>NZ_LIPF01000001.1:0-176698 GCF_001905385.1 Streptomyces sp. CB02414
GACCGTTCACAGCGTCCTCGCTGTGTTTTTTCAAAGGAACCTCGTACCAGCCTAATGGCTGGTAACGGGGTATCAACATATCTGGCGTTGACTTTTGGCACGCTGTTGAGTTCTCAAGGAACGGTCGCTTCCTTTGTACTCACCCTCTCGGGCTTTCCTCCGGGCGCTTCCCTTCGGTCTTGCGTTTCCGACTCTATCAGATCCTTTTCGGATCCGATTCCCGGTCGGCGGGGTTTGTCGTCGGCTTCCGGCTTTCGCCTGTCGGCCTTTCGACATTCACTACGTTAGCGGATTTCTCCGGAGACTCATAATCGAGTCCCGCGAGATTGAATTCGGGCATGCAAGGCACACCGAATTCGCCCCCGCTGAGGGGAAGCCGTAGGTAGTGGGTTGGCCGCTTCCGGCTGCAGGCGATTGCCGTACCCGGGTCAAGCGGCTCGGGCTACATTACGCGCCCCCCCAAGGGAGAGTCAACTTCGGCGGCGCCTGGGCACATGGGCCCGGTAGGGGCTGACCGTCGGGTCGTCGGCGACCCAGTAGCGCCACGGATGCACGCCGCCTTCGCCGGCCACGCCCGTGCGGGGACCGTTGCGCACCTGGTCAGCGGGGGCGGGGCTGCCGGTCAGGATGCGCAACGGAGTGTCCTCCGTCGTGCAGGCGTCCGTGCCGTTCAGCGCGCGGTCGACGTCCATGGCGGTGGCGAGACGGGCCGGACCTTTGGCTAGTTCCTTGTCGTTGCGAGCGGTATGCCGTCGGGTACGGGCCAGCTCGGCGCCCTCGATGATCTCGCCGGCGCGGAGCAGGACCGCGCTCGCCCGGCCCTCGGGTCCGCACACCAGGTTCATGCAGAACCACATGCCGTAGGTGAAGTAGACGTACACGTGTCCGGGGGGACCGAACATCACGTCGTTGCGGGGTGTGCGGCCCCGGTAGGCGTGGGAGCCGGGGTCGTTCTGGCCGTCGTAGGCCTCCACCTCCGTCAGGCGGAGGGCGATCGGACCGTCCGGGGTGCTGCGCACGAGGACGCGGCCCAGGAGGTCGGGGGCCACGTCGAGGATGGGGCGGTCGAAGAAATCCCTGGGCAGAGGCGTACGGTCGGGGCTCGCGATCATGCCTTCCGAGCGTAACGCAGGTGTGTCCGTGGGAGGGGTGGCCAGGGCTCGTCGCCCTTGCCAGGGTGTGGGGCGTGGAACCGGTCATGGCCGGATCGCGTTTGTAGGGATCAAGGGTTCACACGCAAAGCCTGGAGAGGGAAAAACATGGCGTTCAAGAAGCTGCTCGCGAGCCTGGGGGCCGGTGGGGCTTCGGTGGAGACCGTGCTGAGCGAGGTCAACGTCGTTCCGGGCGGTGTCGTCCAGGGCGAGGTGCGGATTCAGGGTGGCTCCGTCGACCAGCAGATCGAGGCCCTGTCGGTGGGGCTCCAGGCCAAAGTCGAGGTGGAGAGCGGCGACCAGGAGTACAAGCAGGACATCGAGTTCACCAAGAGCCGGCTCGGCGGTGCCTTCGAGCTGAAGGCGAACGCGGTACACGCCGTGCAGTTCGGGCTCGAGATCCCGTGGGAGACGCCGATCACGATGATCGACGGGCAGGCGCTGCGCGGTATGAACATCGGCGTCACCACGGAGCTGGAGATCGCCCGCGCGGTGGACTCCGGTGACCTGGACCCGATCAACGTGCACCCGCTTCCCGCGCAGAAGGCGATCCTGGACGCGTTCATCGGGCTGGGCTTCCGCTTCAAGAGCGCGGACATGGAGCGCGGCCACATCCGGGGCACGCGGCAGAAGCTGCCCTTCTACCAGGAGATCGAGTTCTTCCCGCCGCAGCAGTACCGGGGGCTGAACCAGGTCGAGCTGAGCTTCGTGGCCGACGCGCAGGCGATGGACGTCGTGCTGGAGATGGACAAGAAGCCGGGGCTGTTCAGCGAGGGCAGCGACACGTTCCGTTCCTTCAAGGTGGGGCTGGACGACTACCAGGGCACCGACTGGACGGCGTACCTCAACCAGTGGCTGTCCGAGGTCGGCAGCAAGCGGAACTGGTTCTGAGGGTCCTAGGCTCGGAGATCACTGCACCGAACCATCAGGAGGTACCGAGGTGACCGAGCTCAAGCGGCGTCCGCTCCCCCATGACTTCCACCCGCCCGTGGCGTCGTTCACGGTCACGAGCACGGACGTCCAGGAGGGGGCGACGCTCAAGGACGCTCAGGTCTACGCGGCCGGCAACACCTCGCCGCAGCTGCGGTGGGAGGGCTTCCCGGCCGAGACCAAGAGCTTCGCCGTGACCTGCTACGACCCGGACGCCCCGACGGGGAGCGGTTTCTGGCACTGGGTGGTGTTCGACATCCCGGTCTCGGTGACCGAGCTGCCGGTGGGCGCGGGCAGCGGCAAGTTCGAGGGTCTGCCGGAAGGGGCCGTGCAGGCGCGCAACGACTTCGGGGCCAAGGAGTTCGGTGGTGCCGCGCCGCCGGCCGGCGACGGGCCGCACCGGTACGTGTTCACGGTGTACGCCGTGGACGAGGAGAAGCTGGGTCCGGACGCGGAGGCGACTCCCGCCTTCGTCGGCTTCAACCTTCGGTTCCACACGATCGGTCGTGCGCAGCTGATCGGTGAGTACGAGGTGCCCGCCGAGGGCTGAGTGTCCCGAGCGTTCATGGAACGTTTGCCCGCCCCTGGTCTTGGAATGGATCAGGGGCGGGCATTTTTGTTGCGGGGGTGGTGGGGGCGCGTCCCCCGTAGGAGCAGCAGATATTGCGTTGTCCATCTCGGCGTGCCCGGCCAGAGTTGATCCCAGCCCGCCAGGGGGTGGGCCGGTGCACACGGGAGGTGGGCTGGTATGCGGGACACGCTGGTACTGAACGCGAGCTTCGAGCCGTTGTCGACGGTGACGTTGAATCGAGCCGTCGTTCTGGTGCTCCAGGACAAGGCCGTCGTCGAACAGGCCCACCCCTCCCTGCGGATGCGCGGAGCCGCGCTCGACATGCCGGCGCCCCGGGTGATCAGGCTGTGCCAATACGTACGGGTGCCCTTTCGAAGACGTGCTCCGTGGTCGCGGCGGGGTGTGCTGGTCCGGGACCGGCACCGGTGCGCGTACTGCGGGCGGCGGGCGACGACCGTGGACCACGTGGTGCCGCGGTCGCACGGTGGGCAGGACACGTGGCTGAACACGGTGGCCTCCTGTGCGGAGGACAATCACCGGAAGGCGAACCGGACGCCCGCGCAGGCGGGGATGCCGTTGCTGCGGGAGCCGTTCGAGCCGACGCCTGCGGATGCGATGTTGCTGGCGCTGGCCAGGGACGACCTTGAGGCGCTGCCGGATTGGTTGGTGCTGGACGCTGCGTGAGGGGTCCGCCGTAGGGGTTGGGGCGTGTGCCCGGGTGCGGGCGGTCTGTGGCTGGTCGCGCAGTTCCCCGCGCCCCTTAACTGGCGTTGCCGGCTAGTCGATCGACGGCTTCTCGCGGCGTTCCTGGGCCGGGACGCTCGCGCCTCCGCCGTTGCCCGAGCCGCCGCCCAGGCCGCCGATGTTGCCCATGGCGCCGGAGAGGCCCTTGAGGGCGTCGCCGATTTCGCTGGGGACGATCCAGAGCTTGTTGGCGTCGCCCTCGGCGATCTTCGGGAGCATCTGGAGGTACTGGTAGGAGAGCAGCTTCTGGTCCGGGTCGCCGGCGTGGATGGCCTCGAAGACGGTGCGGACGGCCTGGGCCTCGCCCTCGGCACGCAGGGCGGCGGCCTTGGCCTCACCCTCGGCACGCAGGATCTGGGACTGCTTCTCACCCTCGGCGCGCAGGATCTCGGACTGGCGGACACCCTCGGCCTGGAGGATCGCGGCACGCTTGTCGCGGTCGGCGCGCATCTGCTTCTCCATCGAGTCCTGGATGGAGGTGGGCGGTTCGATGGCCTTGAGCTCGACGCGGTTGACGCGGATGCCCCACTTGCCGGTCGCCTCGTCGAGGACGCCACGCAGGGCCGCGTTGATCTCCTCGCGGGAGGTCAGGGTGCGTTCCAGGTCCATGCCGCCGATGATGTTGCGGAGGGTGGTGACGGTGAGCTGCTCGATGGCCTGGATGTAGCTGGCGACCTCGTAGGTCGCGGCGCGCGCGTCGGTCACCTGGTAGTAGATGACGGTGTCGATGTTGACGACCAGGTTGTCCTGGGTGATGACCGGCTGCGGCGGGAAGGGGACGACCTGTTCGCGCAGGTCGATGCGGTTGCGGATGGTGTCGATGAACGGGACGACGATGTTGAGGCCCGCGTTGAGGGTCCGCGTGTAGCGGCCGAAACGCTCGACGATGGCGGCGCTGGCCTGTGGGATGACCTGGATGGTTTTGATCAGGGCGATGAAGACCAACACCACCAGGATGATCAGAACGATGATGACCGGTTCCATAGTGGCTGTCCGTCCCCTTCTCCGCCTCGGCGCTCCGGCAGATCCTACT
Organism: Streptomyces sp. CB02414; assembly: GCF_001905385.1. Classification (GTDB taxonomy): domain Bacteria; phylum Actinomycetota; class Actinomycetes; order Streptomycetales; family Streptomycetaceae; genus Streptomyces. The sequence goes on from NZ_LIPF01000001.1 coordinate 4,430, forward strand.
GACCCTGACTGCTGTGCATCTTACGGCTGTTGAGGATGTTGAGGATCTTGTCCCGTCGAGTCTGACAGACCGTCGTGTGCCCTGGTGGGTGTTCGGTCCACTTGTGTCCGGCATACGTCCGGCGAGGTCACATGATGATCGCCGTTGCCCCCTCGATGTCCACGACGTCCACTTCCTCACCCGCCTCGTAGGCGCGTGCGGTGTCGAGGGCGCGCGCCGACCAGATCTCGCCGGCGAGCTTGATGCGGCCGCCGGCCCCGTCGACCCGTTCCAGTACGACGGCTTGTCTGCCCTTCAGGGCGTCTACTCCGGTGGCCAGTTGGGGCCGTTGGGCGCGGTGCCGGGCGGCGACGGGCCGTACGACGGCGATGAGGGCGACCGAGACGATGACGAAGACGAGTACCTGGACGACGAGGTCCGCGCCGAAGCCGGAGGCGACGGCGGCGGCGACCGCGCCGACGGCGAACATCCCGAACTCCGGCATCGCGGTCACGACGAGCGGGATTCCGAGCGCTGCCGCGGCGACGAGCCACCACACCCATGCGTCGATGTCGTTCACATGGTCATGGTAGGTCCGGGTGGTGTGCCGGGGACAGGGCGCACGGGGGGCGGTCAGGACAGCGGGAGCCCCTGGGCGGTCCAGCGGTCGCCGGCCTGCTCGACGACGAGCGGGAGTCCGAAGCAGAGGGAGAGGTTGCGGGAGGTGAGTTCGAGCTCCAGCGGGCCGGCGGCCATGACCTTGCCCTGACGGATCATCAGGACGTGGGTGAAGCCCGGGGCGATCTCCTCGACGTGGTGGGTGACCATGATCATCGACGGGGCGATGGGGTCGCGGGCGAGGCGGCCGAGGCGGCGGACGAGGTCCTCGCGGCCGCCAAGGTCGAGGCCGGCGGCCGGCTCGTCGAGGAGGAGCAGCTCGGGGTCGGTCATCAGGGCGCGGGCGATCAGCGTGCGCTTGCGTTCGCCCTCGGAGAGGGTGCCGAACTTCCGGTCCAGGTACTCGGTCATGCCGAGGCGGTCGAGGAAGGCGCGGGCGCGCTGCTCGTCGACGTCCTCGTACTCCTCCTGCCAGCCGGCGGTCATGCCGTAGGCGGCGGTGAGCACGGTCTGCAGGACGGTCTGGCGCTTGGGCAGCTTGTCGGCCATGGCGATGCCGGCCATGCCGATGCGCGGACGCAGCTCGAAGACGTCGGTGCCGGGTTCGCCGAGGGTCTCGCCGAGGATGGTGGCGGTGCCCGTGCTCGGGTAGAGGTAGCTGGACGCGACATTGAGGAGGGTGGTCTTGCCGGCGCCGTTGGGGCCGAGGATGACCCAGCGCTCACCCTCCTTCACCGACCAGGAGACCTGGTCCACCAGAGCCCGGCCCTCGCGGACCACGGATACGTCCTGAAGCTCCAGAACATCGCTCATGAGCGCGTTGTCTCCCCTTGCATTGTGGCCGGTCTCGGCTGTCGCGTACGCCTGTGGCTCGGGCCGCCGCGCCGGTGGGCGCAGGCCCTCCAGGAAATCTACGCCACTGGTCGGCTTCACCGTTCCATCGGTCCGGTCCTTAGGGTGGGGGCATGCTCTCGGAACCACGCGCTGGGCGCCTTGCCGCCTGGGGAAATGCCCTTATTGCCGGAATGGTCTCGCCGGATGACGCCGCGATCGCGATCGTGGGCGAGGACGCGGTGCATCGGGTGGAGGGGCTGCCGGGTGAAGACGCGCCGGTCGGTCTCACGCTGGCGCTGGGGCGGCTGCGGGCGCTCGGGGCGAGGGGGCTGCGGGTCGCGCTGCCCGCGCCGGGGCATCCGCTGGGGCTGAGCGGGCCGCCGGAGTTCAACGCGCGGGCGCTGGAGGCGGAGGAGGCGGTGGTCTGTCACGGGGCGGCGCTGGGGCTGGTGCCGGAGGTGTACGAGGCGGGGCCCGAGGGGGACGTGCACGTCGAGGTCGTCTGGCACTGTCTGCCGGTACGGGAGGCGCCGCCGGCGGACGTGCCGTCGCTCGGGGAGGCCGAGCGGGAGTTGGCGGAGGCGCTGCGGGACGCGACGGAGGTGCTGACGCGGCTGGACGTCGCCGGGTCGGGGCCGGTGGCGGAGGCGGCGGTCGCGGCGTACCGGGCGCGGGCGGAGCAGGGGCGGGAAGTGCTGGCTCCGGGATATCCGTCGCGGGCGGTGCGAGTGCTGGAGATGGCTCAGCGGGTGGGGATGTTGATCTCGCTGGCGTACGAGAACGGGCACGGGGGTGCGGTGAGTGCCGGTGAGATGGCGGCTCGGGGGGAGGCGTTGCGGCCGGTGGAGCGGACGGCTCGGCGGGCGCAGGTCGCGGCGTACAACTCCGTTGTGGAGGAGCGGGAGAAGGGGGTGCGGTGAGCGTCTGACCGACCCGTGCCCCACGTTCGGGTGAGCGTCCTGGGGGCTCCGCCCCCAGACCCCGTTTTCGGCCTGAACGGCCTCGTCCTCAATCGCCGGACGGGCTGGAAGCACCGACGGCATGACGGCGACCGGCCTCCCGGGTGGGGCCGGGAGGCCGGGGGTCTGTGGGTCCTGGGACCTGGGTCAGTGGTTGACGCCCAGGTTGCCGAAGGCCGGGTTCAGGACACCGATGACGTTGACGCTGTTGCCCACGGCGTTGACCGGGATGTGGACCGGCGCCTGGACGACGTTGCCGGAGGCGACGCCCGGGGAGCCGATGGCCTCGCCGTGGGCGGCGGAGCCGTCGGTGGCGGAGGCCATGCCCGCGCCGGCGGCGATCAGCCCGCCGGCCACCATCGTCACGGCCGCTGCCTTCTTCAGGTTCTTCACTTACAAGCCCTCCTTGCGATTGCCGCGGCAGTCGCCGCAGCACGCACTGGAGAACGGCCGGGCGCCGGAGAGGATGCGCCATATGGGGGACATTCCCACGACGGTATGAATCTCGCACCGGAGGGGAACCCTCCGGGTTGCCGCCGCGTACGGGTTCAGCCGGTGACACCGTGGCGTACGGCCCACAGCGCGGCCTGGGTGCGGTCCGCGAGGTCGAGCTTCATCAGGATGTTCGAGACGTGGGTCTTCACCGTCTTCTCGGAGAGGACCAGGGCGCGCGCGATCTCCCGGTTGGAGCGGCCGTCCGCTATCAGGCCCAGCACCTCGCGCTCCCGCTCCGTGAGGGAGCCCGCCCGGCCCGGACCGGAACCGCTCTCCTCCTGGGCCAGCAGGGCGCCCGCCACCTCGGGCTGGAGCAGGATGTGGCCGGCGTGCACGGAGCGGATGGCGCCGGCCAGCGCGTCGGGGTCGACGTCCTTGTAGACGTACCCGGCGGCCCCCGCCCGCAGGGCCGGGACCACGGTGCGCTGCTCGGTGAAGCTGGTGACGATCAGCACGCGCGCGTGGTTGTCCAGCTCGCGGAGCCTGCGCAGCGCGTCCACGCCGTCCATGCCCGGCATCTTGACGTCCATGAGGATCACGTCGGGCTTCAGTTCCTCGGCGCGGTCGACTCCTTGCGCGCCGTCCGCGGCCTCGCCCACGACCTCGATGTCGTCCTGCACCTCCAGGAAGGTGCGCAGGCCCCGGCGGACCACCTGGTGGTCGTCGACGAGCAGCACCTTGATTCCGTCAGCCACCGGGGACCTCCATCTCGATCGTGGTGCCCTTGCCGGGCGCCGATTCCACGGTGAGCCTGCCGCCGACGCCGTTGGTGCGGTCCCGCATCGAGACCAGGCCCAGGTGGCGTCCCGCGCGGCGTACCGTGCGCGGGTCGAAGCCGGTGCCGTCGTCGGTGACCCGGAGCACCGCTTGGGTGCCGCGCCGGTGCAGTGTCACGTCGACGTGGTCCGCCGCGGAGTGGCGCAGGGCGTTGTGCAGGGCCTCCTGGGCGACGCGCAGCATCGCCTCCTCCTGTGCGGCGGGCAGTGCCTTGACGCCGTGCCCGGCGAAGGTCACGCGCGCGGTGTGGGCGCGGTCGAGGACCTGGATCTGGGTGCGGAGGGTGGCGACGAGGCCGTCCTCGTCCAGGGCGGCGGGGCGCAGCTCGACGACGGCGGCGCGCAGCTCGTCGGCGGCCTCGGCGGCGAGCGCGGCGACCTGCTGCAGCTCGCCCTTGGCGCGGGCGGGGTCGCGGTCGACCAGGGCGGCGGCGGCCTGGGCGGTCAGGCGCAGGGAGAAGAGTTTCTGGCTGACCGCGTCGTGCAGTTCGTGGGCGAGACGGGAGCGTTCCTCGGCGATGGTCAGCTCGCGGCTGCGTTCGTAGAGGCGGGCGTTGGTGAGGGCGATGGCGGCGTGCTGGGCGAGGATGCCCAGCAGTTCCTCGTCGTCCGCGGTGAAGCCGCAGCCACCGGTCGGCTTCGGACAGTTCTTGTTGGCCAGGAACAGCGCGCCGATGACCTCGTCGCCGTCCCTGATCGGCAGGCCCAGGAAGTCGACGAGGTCGGGGTGGGCGGACGGCCAGCCCTCGAAGCGGGGGTCCTTGCGGACGTCGGCGAGGCGCTGGGGCGTGGCCTCGTGCAGCATCGCGGCGAGGATGCCGTGCTGGCGGGGCAGGGGGCCGATGGCCTTCCACTGCTCGTCGCTGACGCCGTCGACCACGAACTGGGCGAAGCCGCCGTGGTCGTCGGGGACGCCGAGGGCGGCGTACTGCGCGTCGAGCAGCTCGCGGGCCGAGGCGACGATCGTCTTGAGGACGTCGCGCACCTCGAGGTGCCTGCTCATGGCCAGCAGCGCGGAACTCACCGCGGCGAGGCCGGACCGGGGGCCGTGACTCATGTCCTCACGGTACCGGCGGGGTGTGACGGCGGGATCGGCCTGTGGACGCCGCCGCCTAGGACGGTGGGCCTAGGTCCGAGGTCCCGTCGGCCGGTCCTAGGGCGAAGGGCCCCGCGCGGTTGCGGCCCGTGCCCGAGGCGGCCCGCGCGGTCCGGTTCCTACGTTGAGGACCACGCCGGCCCGATCAGGGGGCGTGGACGACGAGGGGACGTGTGTCATGCCGGTTGCGATCATCACGGGAGCTTCGAAGGGGCTGGGCCGGGCGCTGGCCGAGGCCCTGGCGGCGCGGGGCTGGGACCTGGTGCTGGACGCCAGGACGCCGGACGTGCTCAAGGAGACGGCGGCGGCGCTGGAGGCGTACGGCACGCGTGTGCGGGCGCTGCCCGGTGATGTCACGGACGCCGGGCACCGGGCCGCGCTGGTCGCTCAGGCCCGGCGGCTGGGCGGGGTGGATCTGCTGGTCGGCAACGCCAGCGCGCTGGGGGCCGAGCCGCTGGTGCGGCTGGAGGAGCTGCCGCTGGACGGACTGCGGCGCGCGCTGGAGGTGAACGTGGTGGCGGCGCTGGGCCTCGTCCAGGAGGCACTGCCGTTGCTGCGCGCGGCCCCGGAGGGCGCGGTGCTGGCCGTCAGCTCGGACGCCGCGGCGGAGGCGTACGAGACGTGGGGCGGCTACGGGGCGTCCAAGGCGGCCCTGGACCAGTTGGTGGCGGTGCTGGGCGTGGAGGAGCCGGGGCTGCGGGTCTGGGCGGTCGATCCGGGGGACATGGCCACCGACCTGTACGCGGCGGCCGTACCGGACGACGACGATCCGCGGCCCGATCCGGTGAGTGTCGTCCCGGCGCTGCTGCGGCTGCTGGACGAGCGGCCGGCCGGGGGCCGCTACGGGGCGCCGGCGCTGCTGGAGGGCCGGCGATGACCTTGGCGGTGCGGGTGCCGGAGGAGCTGTCGGCGCGGGTGCCGGCCGAGCAGCGGGGGCCCGGTCTGGAGCGGGACGACGTACGGCTGCTGGTGTCGCGCGGCACCGAGGTGTCGCACCACGGGTTCCGGGAGCTGCCGGGGCTGCTGCGGGCCGGGGACCTGCTCGTCGTCAACACGTCGGCGACGCTGGCCGCCGCCGTGGACGGGCGGGCGGGGCACGCGCGCGTGGTGGTGCACTTCTCCACGCGGGGGGACGACGGCCGGTGGGCGGTGGAGCTGCGGGAGCCGGACGGGCGGGGCACCACGCGCGCGCGTGCGGACAAGGGGGATGGGCTGGAGGTGCGGCTGCCGGGTGGCGGGCGGCTGGTGCTGGAGGAGCCGTTGAGTCCGGGGTCGGGACGGTTGTGGTGGGCGCGCGTGCACGGGGCCGGGGTGCCGGTGCTGCTGCGGGAGCACGGGCGGCCCATTCGCTACTCGTACACGGAGCGGGACCAGCCGCTGTCGGTGTACCAGACGGTGTTCGCGCTGCCGTCCGGTGACGGGACGGGCAGCGCCGAGATGCCGAGCGCGGCCCGTCCCTTCACGGCGCGGCTGGTGGCGGAGCTGGTGAGCCGTGGCGTTCAGTTCGCGCCGGTGCGGCTGGACACGGGGGTGGCTTCGGCGGAGTCGCACGAGCCGCCGTATCCGGAGCGCTTCCGGGTGCCCGAGGCGTCGGCGCGGCTGATCAACGCGGCCCGGGCGGGCGACGGGCGGGTGCTGGCCGTGGGGACGACCGCCGTGCGGGCGGTGGAGTCGGCGGCCGGCGGCGACGGCGTGGTGCGGGCGCGGGCCGGGTGGACCGATCTGGTGGTCACCCCGGGGCGGGGGGTGCGGGTGGTGGACGGGCTGCTGACGGGGCTGCACGAGCCGGAGGCCTCGCATCTGCTGATGCTGGAGGCGGTGGCGGGGCGGGCGGCGATCGACCGCGGGTACGAGGCGGCGGTGCGCGGGCGCTACCTGTGGCACGAGTTCGGCGACGTCCATCTCCTCCTGCCGTAGGAGGGCGGCGACCAGCCCCTCACCCACTGCATTGCTCCAGCAACCAACAGTGAGAAGGGCGGGGGGTGCGTGTGAGCCCGCGCATAGGGCCCACGTCACGTACGAAGGGGAGTAGGAGAACGACTCGTCCGTTTTGAGCGGGGCAGATGGTCCAATCTGTCCCGTTTCTCCCATCCCTGATCCACTACCTCGGATCGTACGTCACACCTTTGCCTCCGAATTTTGCGGCCGCTAAGAATTGCTCTCGTCGCTCAACGCCGTGGGTCGTTTCCCCGCGGCGTTCGTGCCGGAACATCAACTGTCCCCACCGGACGAGAGCGACCTCCGCGCTATTCGAAGAGGTCTATCCCGCCATGCCCAAGAACATCTTCACCCGTGGTCGCAGTCTTCCCCTGAACCGCAAGCACAAGATCGCGGTCGCCGGTGTCGGCGCGCTCGGCGCCGCCGCCGTCGCGCTCACCGCGGTCCCGGCCAGCGGTCAGACGACGACCACGAGCGAGGCCGCTCCGACGGCCAAGGTGGCGTACAGCACCCAGCAGATCCAGGACGTGCACGCCGGCGTCACCGGCCAGCTCGCCGGCGCCAGCCAGAAGGTCGCCGCGATCGAGGCGAAGCAGGAGGCGGCCGCCAAGAAGGAGACCGCCGCGAAGAAGGCAGCCGCCGAGAAGGCCGCCGCCAAGCGTGAGGCGAAGCAGTCCGCCAGCCGCTCCGCCGAGCGCACCGAGGTCAAGAAGTCCTACCCCGACAACCTCGACGGCTGGATCCGCGAGGCCCGGGCGATCATGAAGAAGCACGGCATCCCCGGCTCCTACGAGGGCATCCACCGCAACATCATGCGGGAGTCCTCCGGCAACCCGAAGGCGATCAACCTCTGGGACATCAACGCCCAGAACGGCATCCCGTCCAAGGGTCTGCTCCAGGTGATCCCGCCGACGTTCAAGGCCTACCACGTGGCCGGCACCCCGAAGAACATCTGGGACCCGGTCGCCAACATCGTCGCCGCGTGCAACTACGCGGCGGACAAGTACGGCACCATGGACAACGTCGACAGCGCGTACTGAGGTCGGCGCGGACCTCTTCACGACGTCGCCGACGCCGCACCGTACGCCGAAGGGCGGCACCCTCCTGACGGGGTGCCGCCCTTCGGGGCGTTCACGGGGCCGACGGGCCCCCGCGGTCACTTCCGCATGACCTCGGGCTCGTGGCGGCGCAGGAAGCGCGCCACGAAGAACCCGCAGATCACCCCGAGGGCGATCAGCGCGGCCATGTCCATGGCCCAGGCGCCGACGGTGTGCTCCCACAGCGGGTCGACCTCGGCGCCCTTCTCGGGCGGGCTGATCTTGTTGAAGTCCAGCGTGGCACCGGCCGCGGCCACCGCCCAGCGCGAGGGCATCAGGTACGAGAACTGGTTGACGCCGACCGCGCCGTTCAGGGCGAAGAGGCAGCCGGTGAAGACGACCTGGATGATCGCGAACATGACCAGCAGCGGCATGGTCTTCTCGGCGGTCTTCACCAGCGAGGAGATGATCAGACCGAACATCATCGAGGTGAAGCCCAGCGCCATGATCGGCAGCGACAGCTCGACGAGTGTGAGCCCGCCGAGGACGAGGCCCTCCTCGGGGATCTCCCGGGAGGCGAAGCCGATGACGCCGACCAGCAGGCCCTGGAGCACGGTGATCATGCCGAGCACGAACACCTTGGACATCAGGTACGCCGACCGGGACAGGCCGGTCGCCCGCTCCCGCTCGTAGATCACCCGTTCCTTGATCAGCTCGCGGACCGAGTTCGCGGCGCCGGCGAAGCAGGCGCCGACCGCGAGGATGAGCAGCACCGTGGTCGCCGTGCCGTTCGGGATGATCCGGCCCGCCGCGTTGGGCGGGTTGGGCAGCAGGCCCTTGTCGGCGTCGATGAGGAGGCTCACCGCGCCGAGCACCGCCGGGAGGATCACCATCAGGGCGAGGAAGCCCTTGTCCGAGACGATCACCGAGACGTAGCGCCGCACCAGCGTGACGAACTGCGACATCCAGCCCTGCGGCTTCGGCGGCTTCATCGCCTGCATCGCCGGGACCTGTACGGACTGCGGGGCGACGGCGTCGATGTCCGCGGCGTACATCTGGTAGTGCTGCGAGCCCTTCCAGCGGCCCGCCCAGTCGTAGTCGCGGTAGTTCTCGAAGGCGGAGAAGACGTCGGCCCAGGTGTCGTAGCCGAAGAAGTTCAGCGCCTCCTCGGGCGGGCCGAAGTAGGCCACGGAGCCGCCCGGCGCCATCACCAGCAGCTTGTCGCAGATCGCCAGCTCGGCCACCGAGTGGGTGACGACGAGGACGGTGCGGCCGTCGTCGGCGAGTCCGCGCAGCAGCTGCATGACGTCGCGGTCCATGCCCGGGTCGAGGCCGGAGGTCGGCTCGTCCAGGAAGATCAGCGACGGCTTGGTCAGCAGCTCCAGGGCGACGGAGACGCGCTTGCGCTGGCCGCCGGACAGGGACGTGACCTTCTTGTCCTTGTGGATGTCCAGCTTCAGCTCGCGCAGCACCTCGTCGATGCGGGCGTCGCGTTCGGCGGCCGTGGTGTCGGCCGGGAAGCGGAGCTTGGCCGCGTACTTCAGGGCCCGCTTGACGGTCAGCTCCTTGTGCAGGATGTCGTCCTGCGGGACCAGACCGATGCGCTGGCGCAGCTCGGCGAACTGCTTGTACAGGTTCCGGTTGTCGTACAGCACCTCGCCCTGGTTGGCGGGGCGGTAGCCGGTGAGCGCCTTGAGCAGGGTCGACTTGCCGGAGCCGGAGGGGCCGATGACCGCGATCAGCGACTTCTCGGGGACGCCGAAGGAGACGTCCTTGAGGATCTGCTTGCCGCCGTCGACCGTGACGGTCAGGTGCCGGGCGGAGAAGGACACCTCACCGGTGTCGACGAACTCCTCGAGCCGGTCGCCGACGATCCGGAACGTCGAGTGGCCGACGCCCACGATGTCGGTCGGGCCGAGCAGCTGGGAGCCGCCCTTGGCGATCGGCAGACCGTTGACGTACGTGCCGTTGTGCGAGCCCAGGTCGCGGATCTCCATGCGCCCGTCGGGCGTCGAGTGGAACTCCGCGTGATTGCGGCTGACCTGGAGGTCGGAGACGACCAGCTCGTTCTCCAGGGCACGTCCGATGCGCATCACGCGACCGAGCGAGAACTGGTGGAACGTGGTCGGACTGCGGTCGCCGTGGACCGGTGACGCCCCCGCCGCGCCGCCGGAGCCCTGCTGCTGCGGGAAGTGCGATGCGCCCTGCTGCGGCGCGGCCTGCGGTGACCCGGCCTGCTGCTGGTGCTGCCAGCCGGCCTGCTGCGGCTGCTGCCCGTGCTGCGGCGGAGCCTGCTGTTGCTGCGGCTCTTGGACCGGCGGCGCCTGCTGGGCCCAGCCGGCGTTCGCGCCCTGCGCGGCGTACGGCTGCTGCTGTCCCTGCGCCGTGCCGACCGGGGCCTGCGCGCCGGTCAGGCTGACGCGCGGTCCGTCGGTGGCGTTGCCCAGGTTGAGCACCGTGCCGGCGCCGAGCTCCACGTGCTGGACGCGCTGCCCGTGCACGAACGTGCCGTTGGTGCTGCCGTGGTCCTCGACGACCCAACTGCGGCCGTTGAAGCTGATCGTGGCGTGACGCCAGGACACCCTGGCGTCGTCGAAGACAAGTTCCCCCTGCGGATCGCGTCCGAGCGCGTATGACCGGGACGGATCGAGCGTCCAGGTCTGTCCATTGGATTCCAGTACGAGTTCCGGCACTCCAAGCCCCACTGAGTTGTCCCCCGATGTACCCCCGTCGCGGGGAGTCTAGGGATGTCGAACATCGGGGGGAACTATTTCAGGCTCGGCCCCCTGACCGAAAGTCGGGCCTTGTGAAACTTGCGTAGGCGCCCATCGGCCGATCCCGTTGACGGGGTTGAAACCTGCCCGGAGAGTGGTATTCCACGCGAGGGGGACATGCGCGGCAACTCCGCCGCGCCGCGGATCGGGGGGTCTGCCATGAGCGCGTCCACGAGCGTCGGCACCGAGGGGTACGGCACGAGGGTGCCGTGGGGCGATGTCCTGATGTCCGCGATCGCCTCCGTGAGCTGGGCGTTGATCGGGATGGCGGGCACGGCGGCGCTCGGTCTGCGCCTGCTGGGCGCGGACGCGGCGGGCGCGCTGGGCCCGATGACCGCGGCGGTGGTGGCGCTCGGTGCGGGTGGTTCGGTGTCACCGGCCGGCGATGTGTCCGTCTTCGGGCTGGAAGGGGCCGAGGCGCACACGGCCGTCGAGATCACGCCACTGGGCGTGGGGCTGGTCGGTGCGCTCTTCCTGTCCTTCTTCTTCCTACGGTCCCTGCGGGCGGCCGGAGTTGTGGTCTCGCCCGCGGAACTGCTGGCACGCGCGGGTGCGGTGGTCGCCCTGTTCGTGGCGATGCTGGGCGGACTGGCCTGGGTGGGTCACGATGTCGTCACGATCGACGGCGGCTCGCTGGGACTGGACGACCTGCCGGAGGGCGGTACCGGGGGCATCGAGATTCCCGGGCTCGGCGACGTGGGGGACATCGGGGACATCGGCGGGCTGCTCCCCGACCGGATCGCCGGCCTGGTCGACGCCGAGGCGGCGGTCGGTTTCTCCGTCGACACGGGACCGACGCTGCTGGGCGGGCTGGTCTGGTCCGTCGGGGTCCTGCTGATCGCGCTGCTGGCCTCGCGCCGCACTCCCCTGCCGCGCGGGTGCGAGGCGGTGCACCGGGTGGTCCGTCCGGCCGTGTCCGCCCTGGTCACGGTGGCGCTGACGGCGGTCGCGGCCGGTTGGGCGGCCGCGGCGTACGCGGCGATCGGCGACGACCATCCCCGGCGGATCTTCGGCGCCGCGTTGCTGGGCGCGCCGAACGGGGTCTGGCTCGGCGTTCCCCTCGGCCTGTTCATGCCGTGGGAGGGGCGCGCGACGGGCGCACTGGTCCGAGTGCTTCCGGACCCGCTGGACGAGTTGCTGGGCGCCGGCGGGCGGGAGCCGGTGACGCTCGGGCGGCTCGCGGAGCTGGACGGGCGGGTGTGGCTGCTCGGGGTGACCGCGGTGCTGGTGATGTTGCTGGCCGGGGTGCTGACGGCGGTGCGGACACCCGTGGCGCCCGACGAGGCGCGTTCCCCGGCCTTCGCCGGGCGATGTGCCGTGCGGCTGGGCATCGCGACCGCGGTGACGCTGCCGCTGCTGGCCCGGCTGACGGAGGTGTCGGTGGACGCCTCGCTGTCCGTGCTCGGCGTCGACGCGTTCGGCGCGGGCGTCGACCTGCGCGGGCAGCTCGGTACGGCACTGCTGCTGGGTGCGGTGTGGGGCGCGGGGGCGGGGGCCGCCGGGGCGTTGCTGGCGGGGGCGAGCGGGGCGGCGGGCGCTCGGGCTGCGGCGGTGGCACGGAGTGCCGGGGTGGTGGGGGCGGGGGCATCGGGTGGGGGTGACGGGGACTGGGGCGGCACGGGTGCCGACGAGGGTGGCGCGGACGAGGGTGACGGTTTCGCTGGTGCCGGGGGTGGTGTCCCGGGTGGGGGCGACTCCGGTGGTGGGCGGGGCGGTACCCCGCGCGGGGGCAGCGGTGCCGCTGAGGCGGGAGGGGGGGGCCCGGGCGGGAGTGGCCACGCCGATAGCGGGGGTGGCAGTGGCAGGGCTCCCGGCGGTGCGGCTCGCGCGGGGCAGCCCTCGGGGCCGTACTGGCCGGAGCCTCCGCACCGGCCGCCGAACCCGGACACCAATCCGTACCTGCGGCTGGAGGTGGCGGGGGAACCAGAGGACGCACGGCCGGAGTGGGCACGCACCCGGCCACCGTCCGATGCGGGCCGCGCTGCGGGGAGCGGGCCGCCCGCACCCGGCGTTCGGCCGCACGGCGCCCCTGGGTGGCCGCCACACGGCGGAGACGAGCAGCCCGGCAGCGAAGACCGGTGGCCCGGCAACGGAAGCAGGCCGCCCGGTGGTGGAAACGGGCCATCCGACGGCGAAGACCGGTCGCCCGCACCCGGCGCGCAACCGCACGGCGCCCCTGGGTGGCCGCCACACGGCGGAGACGAGCAGCCCGGCAGCGAAGACCGGTGGCCCGGCAACGGAAGCAGGCCGCCCGGCGGTGGAAACGGGCCATCCGACGGCGAAGACCGGTCGCCCGGCGACGAAAGCAGGTCGCCCGGTGGTGGAAACGGGCCATCCGACGGCGAAGACCGGTCGCCCGGCGACGAAAGCAGGTCGCCCGCACCCGGCGCGCAACCGCACGACACCCCTGAATGGCCGCCACACGGCGCAGACCAGCAGCCCGGCAGCGAACGCCGGTCGCCCGGCGAAGAGTGGTGGACCGGCGGCGGGGACGGAACGTCCGGAAGCGGCGAGGACGATCCCGGTGACGAGGACGTGTACGGCGCTCCCACCGTCATCGGGCCGCTGGGACCACCGCGGCGGCCTCCGCGCCCCGGGGAGCGGCCGGGCAGGCCGGCGTCCCGCTGGGGCGAGGGCCCGCCACCGCCTCCTCCCCCGCCTCCGGCGCCCCCTCGGCGGCCGAAGGGCGGATGACCGGGCGGCGGCGGACCGCGGGCGCGCCCGCCAGAGCCGCCGCGGCGGCAGGGCGGCCGCTGTCGTACGGCTGGTGCTGGTGTGCGGGCCCGCCACGACCGCGCTGTCCGTCAGGCGGACCTCACGGGCGGAAGGCACCGGGTGCCGGATACGGTTGGGGCACCATGAGCGCTTCGCAGACCTCTGACGTTCCCACGCTTCTCGTCAAGATCTTCGGCAAGGACCGACCGGGCATCACGGCCGGCCTGTTCGACACCCTCGCCGCCTACTCCGTCGACGTCGTCGACATCGAGCAGGTCGTCACCCGTGGCCGGATCGTCCTGTGCGCGCTCGTGACCGAGCCGCCCCGGGGTCTGGAGGGCGGTCTGCGGGCGACCGTCCACAGCTGGGCGGAGTCGCTGAAGCTGCAGGCGGAGATCATCTCCGGCATCGGTGACAACCGGCCGCGTGGTCTCGGCCGCTCCCTGGTCACGGTGCTGGGCCACCCGCTCACCGCCGAGGCGACGGCCGCCATAGCGGCCCGGATCACCGAGTCCGGCAGCAACATCGACCGTATCTTCCGGCTCGCCAAGTACCCCGTGACCGCCGTCGAGTTCGCGGTGTCCGGTGTGGAGACCGAGCCGCTGCGCACCGCGCTGGCGACCGAGGCCGCCGCGCTGGGTGTGGACGTCGCGGTCGTGTCGGCCGGCCTGCACCGGCGGGCGCAGCGCCTGGTCGTGATGGACGTGGACTCCACGCTGATCCAGGACGAGGTCATCGAGCTGTTCGCCGCGCACGCCGGCTGTGAGGACAAGGTCGCCGAGGTCACGGCGGCCGCGATGCGCGGGGAGCTGGACTTCGAGCAGTCGCTGCACGCGCGCGTGGCGCTGCTGGCGGGGCTGGACGCCTCCGTGGTGGACAAGGTGCGCAGCGAGGTGCGGCTGACGCCGGGTGCCCGCACGCTGATCCGCACGCTGAAGCGGCTCGGTTACCAGGTGGGGGTCGTCTCCGGCGGCTTCACCCAGGTCACCGACGATCTGCGGGAGAAGCTGGGGCTGGACTTCGCCCAGGCCAACACGCTGGAGATCGTCGACGGGAAGCTGACCGGCCGGGTCACCGGGGAGATCGTGGACCGGGCGGGCAAGGCGCGGCTGCTGCGGCGGTTCGCCGCCGAGGCGGGCGTGCCGCTGTCGCAGACGGTGGCGATCGGCGACGGGGCCAACGACCTGGACATGCTGAACGCGGCCGGGCTCGGCGTCGCCTTCAACGCCAAGCCGGTGGTCCGCGAGGCGGCGCACACCGCGGTGAACGTGCCCTTCCTGGACACCGTCCTGTACTTGCTGGGCATCACCCGCGAGGAGGTCGAGGCGGCGGACACGCTGGAAGAGGGCCTCGGCGACAGCCTGGGCAAGCCCCTCGACCGGATCTGACCGGCCTTGCCCGGCACCTGGCCGCGACCGGCCGACGGGCGGGCAGCCCACTGTGGCGAGGGCCCGGAACCCCTGAGTGCCGGGCCCTGTCGCGCGGGTCGGGTCAGTCGGTCGGCGCCCAGTAGTCGACGAGGGAGGCCACGCCCGGCTCCACGTCCTTCCAGGAGCCGGTGAAGGTCAGCACGGCGAAGGCGGCGGTCGGGAATCCGCGGCGGCCCATCCGCTCGCGGGCGTCGTCCTCGGCCGAGCCCGCCAGGATCTCGGCGAGTCCTTCCATGCCCGGGTTGTGGCCGATCACCAGTACGTTCCGCAGGTCGTCGGGGGTCTCGTTGAGCACGGCGATCAGCTCGCCGGGCGACGCCTCGTAGATCCGCTCCTCGTAGACGGTTTTCGGCCGCTGCGGGAACTCCGCGACGGCGAGCTTCCAGGTCTCGCGGGTCCGGGTGGAGGTGGAGCACAGGGCCTGGTCGAAGGGGACTCCGGTGTCCGCGAGCCGGCGTCCGGCCTCGGCCGCGTCCTTGCGGCCCCGCTCGGCGAGCGGCCGCTCGTGGTCGGTCACCTGTGGCCAGTCGGCTTTCGCATGCCGGAAGAGGACGATCCTGCGGGATTCTGCGACGCTCATGGCATCCAGCTTCGCATGAAACAGGCCACGGGGCGCAGGGAGTTGACATGCGGATTCACCCCCATCGGCGCGCGTCCGGCGCCGTGGTCCGTCCTCAGCGCACGATCAGCTGCCGCAGCCACTCCACGAGGTGGGCGATCCCGGGTTCCCCCGCGGCGGCGTGGGCGTCGGCGGGATTGAGTATCAGCAGAAACAGGAACACGAAGGCGAGCACGGGCAGGGCGAGGGCCCACCAGGGCAGCCGGATGTCGACGGCGCCCCTGGTCGCCTGGGGAGGCCGGGTGTGGGTAGGGGCCGGCATGAGTGCCTCCGCGGGTCTTCGGGCGTCCCTGGTCCGTGCTGCGCGGCCCGCCTGAAGCGGGCACATCTCGAAGCTACGGAATTCGCGGGCCCCGCCCCATCCGGAGGTCCACCCACTTGACCCTGACCCTCACCCCCTAGGGGATGGGGGGTTAACCCCACCCCCGGGCGGCGTCACGGTGAGGCGATCGTCGCCACGATGCCGATGATCACGAAGATCGCGAGGAAGGAGCCGAAGACGATCAGCATCTTCTTCTGGCCGTGCTGGGGGTTCGGGTCGAGGACTGGCATACGGCAAGTCTCGCATCCGCCGCCGGCGCCCGGGACGGGGGTCCGGGTCAGCGGACGGCTTCGTCCTCCACCGTGCGGTCGCGTCCCGCGAGCACGCCCACCACGATCTGCGGCACCATGAGGGCGCTCATCAACGCGATCGGCAGGCCCCAGCCCCCGCTGTGCTGGTAGAGCACACCCACCAGCAGCGGCCCCGGGATGGAGATCAGGTAGCCGGTGCTCTGCGCGAAGGCGGACAGCTGGACGACGCCCGCGCCGGTCCTGGCCCGCATCCCGACCATGGTCAGCGCGAGCGGGAAGGCGCAGTTGGAGACGCCGAGGAGCAGGGCCCAGACCCAGGCGCCGCCGACCGGGGCGAAGTACAGCCCGGCGTATCCGGCCAGACCGCACACGCCCAGCACGACCACGATCGGCCCTTGGTGGGGCAGGCGGGTGGCCACGCGCGGGATGACGAAGGCGAGCGGCACGCCCATCACCATGATGACGGCGAGCAGCAGACCGGCGGTGCCGGCGGAGACGCCGGCGTCCCGGAAGATCTGCGCCATCCAGCCCATCGTGATGTAGGCGGCGGTGGCCTGGAGGCCGAAGAAGACGGCGAGTGCCCAGGCCGTACGGCTGCGGGTGATGCGCAGCCGGGGCTGCTCGGCCCGGCGGCCGTCGGCGTCCGCACGCCGATCGTCGGACCCTGCGGACTCGGCCGACTCGGCGGACGCCGACGCCTTCCGGGCCCGTACGAACGGGATCCACGCCAGGGTGGCCGCCGCGCCCAGCACGGCCCACACCGCGAGGCCGGGCTGCCAGTGCCCGCCCAGCGCGTTCGTCACGGGCACGGTCGCCGCGGCGGCGATCGAGGTGCCGAAGGCGAGGGCCATCGAGTAGAGGCCCGTCATGGAACCGACCCGGTCGGGGAAGAAGCGCTTGACGATGACCGGCATCAGCACATTGCTGAGCGCGATGCCCATCAGGGCGAGGGCGGTGGCGGCCAGGAAGCCCGCCGTACCGCCCGCGTACGGGCGTATCAGCAGGCCGGCGGTGATGGCGACCATGCCGCCGAAGACCACCGCGCCGGGGCCGAAGCGGCGGGCCAGGCGCGGGGCGGCGACGCCGAAGACGGCGAAGCAGAGCGGGGGCACGGACGTGAGCAGTCCGGCCACGCTGCCGCTCATGCCGAGTCCGTCGCGGACCTCCTCCAGGAGGGCGCCCAGGCTCGTGATGGCGGGGCGCAGGTTGACCGCGGCCAGCACGATGCCGAGGACGAGCAGACGGGTCATCCACGGCGTCCACGCGCGCGTGCCGGTCGTCGACCGCGTGGTTTCCGTCTGCCGCATCGTCCGGGTCTCCGTCCGCGTCTCCGTCCGTGTGTCGGTCCGGGTCTCGTCACTAGCCATGAGACCCATCATAGAATCATGGGATGATTGATTGTCCACTCGCTTGTCGACTCGCGCGTGAAGGTGAGCCATGCCTCTGAGCCATCCCCGTCGCTCGGCGCTGTCCGAGCAGGTCATCGCGGCACTGCGGCAACAGATCGCCTCGGGCGAGTGGCCGGTCGGCTCCCGCATCCCGACGGAACCCGAGCTGGTCGACCAGCTCGGCGTCGCCCGGAACACGGTCCGCGAGGCGGTCCGCGCGCTGGCCCACAACGGTCTGCTGGACATCCGCCAGGGCTCCGGCACGTACGTCGTGGCGACCAGCGAGCTGGCCGGCGTGATGCAGCGCCGCTTCGCCGAGGCCGACCCGCGGCACATCGCCGAGCTGCGCTCCACCCTGGAGTCCGCCGCCGCCCGGCTGGCCGCCGAGCGGCGCACGGATAAGGACCTCAGGCAGCTCGACGCGCTCCTCGCGCGCCGTGAGGAAGCGTGGCAGACGGGCGACGCGGAGGCGTACGTGACGGCGGACTCGACCTTCCACCTGGCCGTCGTGGCGGCCTCGCACAACGACGTGATGACCGCGATGTACGCGGACCTCGGCGAGGTGATGCGGGACTGGCTCCGCGTGGACGTCGGCGGCGAGCTGACCCCGGAGACACGCATGGACCACACCAGGCTGGTGGACGCGATCCGCGCGGGGGACGCCGAGACGGCGCACGCGGAGGCCGCGGGCTACCCGTTCCAGTGCCGCGCGGGCCGGATCGGCTGAATCAGCTCCCCCGCGCGTGGCTGACCCAGGCCGCCCGGACCTCCTTCCAGCACCGGCCGTCCAGGCGCACGGTCTGCGCGGGAGCGGCCTCCACCGGGGAGGTGTCGGTGTCCAGGTCCCACCAGCGCTCGCACTCGATGTGCAGGCGCACGTGGTCGGGCTCCGGGTAGGGGTTGTGGCAGTGGGCGGTCACGTCGGACTCGTCGACGCGGACCCGGCACGCGGCCCCGAACGGCTCGGCGTTCCCGCTCTCCCCGGCCTTCATGACCGGCACGCGCGCGTGGGACACCGCTTCGTACGGCAGGACCAGCACGCAGGCGACGGCGAGGGCCGCCGGGGCCAGACGGTGGAGTGGACGCACAAGGGACCTCCTCGGCCGGCTGGGGAGGGAAAGCGCGTGGTGAACTCGTACCTCAGCGTGCGCGGCGGCCGGTCCGGGCGCCCGGCCGACTGGGCCGAACGGGTGACACGCCGAGGGCCCGCACCCGGGTGGGTGCGGGCCCTCGGGGGACGTCCGGTCAGGCGCCGATGGCGTGCAGACCGCCGTCCACGTGGACGATCTCGCCCGTGGTCTTCGGGAACCAGTCGCTGAGCAGCGCGACGATGCCGCGGCCGGCCGGCTCGGGATCCTTGAGGTCCCACTCCAGCGGGGCCCGGCTGTCCCACACCGAGGCCAGTTCCCCGAAGCCGGGGATGGACTTGGCGGCCATGGAGCCGAGCGGGCCGGCCGAGACCAGGTTGCAGCGGATGTCCTGCTTGCCCAGGTCACGGGCCATGTAGCGGCTGGTGGCCTCCAGCGCGGCCTTGGCCGGGCCCATCCAGTCGTACTGCGGCCAGGCGTACTGCGCGTCGAAGGTGAGGCCGACGACCGAGCCGCCGTTCTGCATCAGCGGCAGGCAGGCCATGGTCAGCGACTTCAGGGAGTACGCCGAGACGTGCATGGCGGTGGCGACCGACTCGAACGGCGTGTTCAGGAAGTTGCCGCCGAGGGCGTCCTGCGGGGCGAAGCCGATGGAGTGGACGACTCCGTCGAGGCCGCCCAGCTCCTCGCCGACGACGTCGGCCAGGCGCCCGAGGTGCTCGTCGTTGGTGACGTCCAGCTCGATGACCTTGGTGGGCTTGGGCAGCTTCTTGGCGACGCGCTCGGTCAGCGTGGGCCGCGGGAACGCGGTCAGGATGACCTCGGCGCCCTGCTCCTGGGCCAGCTTGGCGGCGTGGAAGGCGATCGAGGCCTCCGTCAGCACACCGGTGATCAGGACGCGCTTGCCCTCGAGAATTCCGCTCATGGTGATCAGTGACCCATTCCCAGTCCGCCGTCAACGGGGATGACGGCTCCAGTGATGTACGAGGCGTCGTCCGAGGTGAGGAACCGCACCGTCGCGGCGATCTCCTCCGGTCGCGCGTACCGCGCCAGCGGCACCTGCGCGAGGATCTTCGTCTGCTGCTCCTCGGTGAGCTCCCGGGTCATGTCGGTGTCGACGAAACCGGGCGCGACGACGTTGAAGGTGATGTTGCGCGACCCCAGCTCACGGGCGAGGGAGCGCGCGAAGCCGACCAGGGCGGCCTTGGAGGCGGCGTAGTTCGCCTGCCCCGCCGAGCCGAGGAGCCCGACCACCGACGAGATGAGCACGACGCGGCCCTTCTTAGCCCGCAGCATGCCGCGGTTGGCGCGCTTGACGACGCGGAAGGTGCCGGTGAGGTTGGTGTCGACGACGGAGGTGAAGTCCTCCTCCGACATGCGCATCAGGAGCTGGTCCTTGGTGACGCCGGCGTTGGCGACGAGGACCTCGACGGGACCGTGCGTCTCCTCGATCTCCTTGTAGGCCTGCTCCACCTGCTCGCTGTCGGTGATGTCGCACTTGACGGCCAGGAAGCCGGCGGGGGGCTCACCCGAGCGGTATGTGATCGCGACCTTGTCGCCGGCGTCTGCGAATGCGCGGGCGATGGCGAGGCCGATGCCCCGGTTTCCTCCGGTGACGAGAACCGAGCGGCTCAACGGATCACCCTTTCAATAGCGGTCTGGCACACCCGCCCGGACCCGTGGAGAGCAGGCGGCTTCCTCGAAAACCTATCGGTCCCCGTCTGTCCTCAAAGACTCGGGCGCCCACAGTGGCTTACGGGAGTGACTGTCGGATCCCTACAGAACCGTGCGCGTACCGTTCGGAAACCTCTGGTCCGGCAGCGAGATGGGCGACATGATCGGAGCGACCACGGACACACCGGCCCGGTGCGCCCCGACCTCGTCCAGTCGACAGAAAGAGACGCAGGTGCCCCATAGCATCGACGAAGCCTTCACAGCATTCCCCTTGCGCGCCCTCGCCGACGCCGCCCTGGCCCGCGCACGTGCCCTCGGCGCCGAGCACGCGGACTTCCGGCTGGAGCGGGTGCGGGGCGCCTCCTGGCGTCTGAGGGACGCCAAGCCCGCCGGGTCCTCGGACACCACCGACCTCGGGTACGCGGTGCGCGTGGTGCACGGCGGTACCTGGGGCTTCGCGTCGGGGGTCGACCTGACGATGGACGCCGCCGCCAGGGTGGCGTCCCAGGCGGTGGCCATGGCGAAGCTGTCCGCGCAGGTGATCAAGGCGGCGGGGTCCGACGAGAGGGTGGAGCTCGCCGACGAGCCCGTGCACGCCGACAAGACGTGGATCTCGGCGTACGACATCGATCCTTTCACCGTGCCCGACGCCGAGAAGTCGGCCCTGCTGGCCGACTGGAGCGCGCGGCTGCTGGCGGCCGACGGGGTCGATCACGTGGACGCCTCGCTGCTGACCGTGCACGAGAACAAGTTCTACGCCGACACCGCCGGGACCGTGACGACACAGCAGCGGGTGCGGCTGCACCCGGTGCTGACCGCCGTGTCGGTGGACGACTCCAGCGGCGAGTTCGACTCCATGCGCACCCTGGCGCCGCCCGCCGGGCGCGGCTGGGAGTACCTGACCGGCACCGGCTGGGACTGGGACGCCGAGCTGGCCGGCATCCCGGAGCTGCTGGCCGAGAAGATGCGGGCGCCGAGCGTCGAGGCGGGCCTGTACGACCTGGTCGTCGACCCGTCGAACCTGTGGCTGACCATCCACGAGTCCATCGGGCACGCCACCGAGCTGGACCGCGCCCTGGGCTACGAGGCCGCCTATGCCGGCACCTCCTTCGCCACCTTCGACCAGCTCGGCAAGTTGCGCTACGGCTCGCAGCTGATGAACGTCACCGGCGACCGCACCGCCGAGCACGGGCTCGCGACCATCGGGTACGACGACGAGGGCGTGGCGGGCCAGTCCTGGGACCTGGTGAAGGACGGGACGCTGGTGGGTTACCAGCTGGACCGGCGGATCGCGCGGCTCACCGGGTTCGAGCGGTCCAACGGGTGCGCGTACGCCGACTCCCCTGCCCATGTGCCGGTGCAGCGGATGGCCAACGTGTCGCTGCGGCCGGATCCGGGCGGGTTGTCCACGGAGGATTTGATCGGGGGCGTGGAGCGCGGCATCTACGTCGTCGGGGACCGGTCCTGGTCGATCGACATGCAGCGGTACAACTTCCAGTTCACCGGTCAGCGGTTCTTCCGGATCGAGAACGGGCGGCTCGCCGGTCAGCTGCGGGACGTGGCCTACCAGGCGACGACCACCGACTTCTGGGGCTCCATGGCGGCCGTCGGCGGCCCGCAGACCTACGTCCTGGGCGGCGCCTTCAACTGCGGCAAGGCGCAGCCGGGGCAGGTGGCGGCCGTGTCGCACGGCTGCCCGTCCGCCCTCTTCAAGGGAGTCAACATCCTCAACACCACCCAGGAGGCGGGTCGATGAGCGCGCGCACGAGCAGGCCGCACGAGACCGTCGAGCGGGCGCTGGAGCTGTCCCGGGCGGACGGGTGTGTCGTCATCGCCGACGAGGAGTCCACCGCCAACCTGCGCTGGGCGGGCAACGCGCTCACCACGAACGGTGTCACGCGCGGGCGCACGCTCACGGTCGTCGCCACCGTCGACGGGCGGGAGGGCACGGCGTCCGGCGTCGTGTCGCGTTCCGCGGTGACCGTGGACGAGCTGGAGCCCCTGGTGCGCGCCGCCGAGGCCGCCGCGCGCGGTGCCGGACCGGCCGAGGACGCGCGGCCGCTGGTCACGGACGTGCCCGCGTCGCCCGACTTCACCGACGCGCCCGCCGAGACCTCGTCGGCCGTGTTCGCCGACTTCGCGCCCGCCCTCGGGGAGGCGTTCGCACGCGCGCGTGCGGGTGGACGGGAGCTGTACGGCTTCGCCAACCACGAGATGACGTCCACGTACGTGGGCACGTCCACGGGGCTGCGGCTGCGGCACGACCAGCCGAACGGGACGCTGGAGCTGAACGCCAAGTCGCCGGACCGCGCCAGGTCGGCGTGGGCGGGGCGGGCCACGCGGGACTTCAAGGACGTCGACCCGGCGGCGCTCGACGCCGAGCTGGCCGTACGGCTGGGCTGGGCCGAGCGGCGGGTGGAGCTGCCCGCGGGGCGGTACGAGACTCTGCTGCCGCCCACCGCGGTCGCTGACCTGCTCATCTACCAGTTCTGGTCCGCGTCGGGGCGGGACGCGGCCGAGGGGCGCACGGTGTTCTCCAAGCCGGGCGGCGGCACGCGCGTGGGCGAGCGGCTGGGCGAGCTGCCGCTGACGCTGCGCAGCGACCCGCACGAGCCGGGTCTGGAGTGCGCGCCGTTCGTGGTGGCGCACTCCTCGGGCGGTGACCAGTCGGTGTTCGACAACGGGCTGCCGGTCGCGGCGACCGACTGGATCCGCGCGGGCGAGGTGCACCGGCTGACCACCACCCGGCACAGCGCCGGGCTGACCGGGCTCCCGGTGGCGCCCGCCATCGGCAACCTGGTCCTGGACGGCGGCGCCCCGGACCGGTCCCTGGACGAGATGGTCGCCGGCACCTCGCGCGGGCTGCTGCTGACCTGCCTCTGGTACATCCGCGAGGTCGACCCGGCGACGCTGCTGCTGACCGGGCTGACCCGGGACGGCGTCTACCTGGTCGAGGACGGCGAGGTGGTCGGCGAGGTGAACAACTTCCGGTTCAACGAGTCGCCGGTGAGCCTGCTGGGCCGGGCCACCGAGGCCGGGCGGACGGAAAAGACGCTGCCCAGGGAGTGGGGCGACTGGTTCACTAGGGCTGCGATGCCCGCCCTGAGGGTGCCGGACTTCAATATGAGCTCTGTCAGTCAGGGCGTATAACCTCGTAGTCGGCCGCCACCTGGCTGCCGAAGATCATGAGCATGTAGGAGACACGAGAACCGTGACGGACATCGTCGACGAGCTGAAGTGGCGTGGGCTGTTCGCCCAGTCCACCGATGAGGATGCTTTGCGCAAGGCGCTCGCGGACGGTCCCGTCACGTTCTATTGCGGTTTCGACCCGACCGCGCCGTCCCTGCACGTGGGGCACCTGGTGCAGGTGCTCACCGTGCGCCGGCTCCAGCAGGCCGGGCACCGGCCGCTGGCGCTGGTCGGTGGCGCGACGGGCCAGATCGGCGACCCGCGGCCGACCGCCGAGCGCACGCTGAACTCGCCGGAGACCGTCGCGGGCTGGGTCGAGCGGCTGCGCGGCCAGATCGAGCCGTTCCTGTCCTTCGAGGGCGAGAACGCGGCCCTGATGGTCAACAACCTCGACTGGACCGAGGGCCTGTCCGCCATCGAGTTCCTGCGGGACATCGGCAAGCACTTCCGGGTCAACAAGATGCTGACCAAGGACTCCGTCGCCCGGCGCCTGGAGTCCTCCGAGGGCATCAGCTACACGGAGTTCAGCTACCAGCTCCTCCAGGCGATGGACTTCCTCCAGCTCTACCGGCGCTACGGCTGCACGATGCAGCAGGGCGGCAGCGACCAGTGGGGCAACCTGACGGCCGGCCTCGACCTGCTGCACCGGCTGGAGCCGGACGCGTCCGCGCACGCCTACGCGACGCCGCTGATGACCAAGGCGGACGGCACCAAGTTCGGCAAGACCGAGGGCGGCGCCGTCTGGTTGGACCCGGAGATGACCACGCCGTACGCGTTCTACCAGTTCTGGCTGAACGTGGACGACCGGGACATCTCGAAGTACATGCGCATCCTGTCCTTCCGGTCCCGCGAGGAGCTGGAGCAGCTGGAGCAGCAGACCGAGGAGCGTCCGCAGGCGCGGGCCGCGCAGCGCGCGCTGGCCGAGGAGCTGACGACGCTGGTGCACGGCGCCGACCAGACGGCCGCCGTGATCGCCGCCTCGAAGGCCCTCTTCGGCCAGGGCGACCTGGCGGAGCTGGACGAGCGGACGCTGGCCGCGGCCCTGTCCGAGCTGCCGCACGTCCAGGTCGCCGAGCCGGCCCCGGTCGTGGACCTGTTCGCCGAGGTCGGCCTGGTCGCCAGCAAGTCCGCCGCCCGTCGCACGGTGAAGGAGGGCGGCGCCTACGTGAACAACGCCAAGGTCGCCGCCGAGGACGCCGTACCCGCCCGTGAGGAGCTGCTGCACGGACGGTGGCTGGTGCTGCGCCGCGGCAAGAAGAACCTGGCCGCGGTCGAGGTCACCGGCGGCTGAGCGCACGCGTCAGGGGCGGCCTCCGGTGCCACGCGGCTGCCGGAGGCCGCCCCTTCGCCGTACGGGACCGCCGTACGAGACCGTCGTACGGGACCGTGCGGACGCTCAGGCCCGTTCGCGCCGATTGTTGCCGCGCACCGCCATGTAGAGCGCGTCGCCGACGCCCACGATGATGATCGCGGCCACCAGCTGGAACAGGTGCCGCCACCAGTCGATGCCGCGGGTCGCCTCAACGCCGACGGCCCGTGCGATCGCGTTTCCGGCGATGGCTCCGAGCATGCCGAAGATGGTGGTCAGCCACAGGGGGCTGTGCTGCTTCCCGGGAATGATCGCCTTGGCGATCAGACCCAGCACGAATCCGACGATGATCGCCCACAACCAGCCCATGGCTGCCTCCTCATTCGGCTCCACGCGAGCAATACCGCCAGTCTTCGGCCGTACCGCGTACGGCGCATGGCGGGTACGGCCGAATGGGGTACGGGGCTACGCGGTGCGGCGCAGGTCCTGCGGGCGGGCCGGAGGGTGCCCCGGTCTCGTGGACGGCGCAGATGCGGCGTAACGTGGAGAGTTGTCCGGGACCGGAGTCCCCGTGCGGCCGCGGACGGGAGCGGGGCGGGGAGAGTCCGATGCGGGCGGATGGTGGAACCAGATGCGGAAGCAGAGTGCTGGCGGCAAGGCCGAGGTGTTCCGGATCACCGGGGCCCGGACGGGCCTCCAGGAAGACGTGCGCGGCCGGCAGCGCCGGTACATCGTCTCGATGTCGGTCCGTACCCTGTCGGTGGTCCTCGCGGCCTGCCTGTGGAATGTGGAACGGCACGTGGCGATCGTGGCGCTGATCCTGGGCGCGGTACTGCCGTACATCGCCGTGGTGATCGCTAACGCCGGGCGCGAGAACGCGCCATCGTTGCCGTCGACGTTCGTGACCATGCCGACCGCCCCGATGATCACGCCGCCCCGCGACGACGACGGTCCGGCGGAATCCGACCCGGAGGACGCCACGCCCGAAGCGGCTCCGGGCGCCGCTGGTGAACCCCGCGCACGCGCCTGACCGCGGGACGCACGTCGATTCCTCGCCAGGCCGAAGAAATGCTCAGATGAATCATGTGGTTCGGGTGCCGGGCGATGGGTGACCCGTGACATACTTCGTACGCGCTCCGCATCCCCCGTCGGAGCGACGGACCGACGCCGGGCAGCTCCCCCCGTGGCTGCTCGGCGTCGCCTTGTTGTGTGGACCTGTGAGACGAACCTGTGAGTGACGAGACCGCCCCGGAGACCGCCCCGATCTGCTCCGCCAAGGGCTGCCGCACCGCCGCCGTGTGGGTGCTGGCCTGGAACAACCCGAAGATCCACACGCCGGAGCGGCGCAAGACGTGGATCGCGTGCGACGAGCACCGGGAGCACCTGTCGCAGTTCCTCGGAGTGCGCGGCTTCCTGAAGGACGTCGTCCCGCTGGACGAGTGGGAAGCCCCCGCGGGCTCCTAGGGGCCGCCCTGTTGGGCTGCCCCTATCCCCCGATCGCCGACATCGGCCGGTCGGGCTGGACGAAGGTCGGGTCGTCGAGGCCGGCGCCGGCCTTCTTGCCCCACATGGCCAGCCGCCAGATCCGGGCGATCTCCTCGTCCGGGGCGTCGGAGCGCAGGGCGGCCCGCAGGTCGGTCTCCTCGGTGGCGAACAGGCAGGTGCGCACCTGGCCGTCGGCGGTCAGGCGGGTGCGGTCACAGGCCGAGCAGAACGGGCGGGTGACCGAGGCGATGACGCCGACCCGGTGCGGGCCGCCGTCCACGAGCCAGCGCTCTGCGGGGGCCGACCCGCGTTCCTCGGAGCCCTCGGCGGTCAGCTCGAAGCGGGTGCGCAGGGAGGTGAGGATGTCACCGGCGGTGATCATGCCCTCGCGCTTCCAGCCGTGCTGGGCGTCCAGGGGCATCTGCTCGATGAAGCGCAGCTCGTAGTCGTGCTCCACGGCCCAGGCGAGCAGGTCGGGGGCCTCGTCGTCATTGAGCCCCGGCATCAGGACGGAGTTGACCTTGACCGGGGTCAGACCGGCCTCGCGGGCCGCTTCCAGACCCTGAAGGACGTCCTTGTGCCGGTCACGGCGGGTGAGGGTCTTGAAGACGTCGGGACGGAGGGTGTCCAGGGAGACATTGACCCGGTCCAGACCCGCCGCCTTCAGGGCGGGCGCCGTGCGCTTCAGACCGATGCCATTGGTGGTCAGCGACATCTGGGGGCGCGGCTCCAGGGCCGCGACGCGCTCCACGATGCCGACGAGGCCGGGGCGCAGCAGGGGCTCGCCGCCGGTGAAGCGGACCTCCTCGATACCGAGGGAGGTGACGGCGATGTCGATGAGGCGGACGATCTCGTCGTCCGTGAGCAGGTCGGGCTTGGCCAGCCACTGGAGGCCCTCTTCGGGCATGCAGTAGGTGCAGCGCAGGTTGCAGCGATCGGTCAGCGAGACCCTCAGGTCGGTGGCCACTCGGCCGTAGGTGTCGATGAGCACGTAGGCCCCCTCCCTCGACGCGGATCGGTGGAGCACTTCTCTCCTCCGACACCTGCGAGCCTACGTGACGGGTCCGACAACGACAGCGGGCCGATCCCTACGACGTACGGCGGGGCCCCGTCGTAGATCTCTACGACGGGGCCCCCGCGCGGGGTGGATCAGTGGGCTCCGGTGCCGGTCAGGGACCGGACCTCGAGCTCCGCGTACTTCGCCGTGTCGGGCTCCTCCTTCGACAGGACCGTGCCGAGCCAGCCCATGAGGAAACCGAACGGGATGGAGATGAGGCCCGGGTTCTGCAGCGGGAACCAGGCGAAGTCGACGTCGGGGAACATCGCCTTCGGGTCGCCGGAGACCACGGGCGAGAACAGCACCAGGCCGACGGCGACGATCAGGCCGCCGTAGATCGACCACAGGGCGCCCTGGGTGGTGAACCGCTTCCAGAAGAGGCTGTAGAGGATCGTCGGCAGGTTGGCGGAGGCGGCGACCGCGAAGGCCAGGGCGACCAGGCCGGCCACGTTCAGGTCGCGGGCGAGGGCGCCCAGCGCGATGGAGACGATGCCGATGAACACGGTCGCCCAGCGGGCCGCCCTCATCTCCTCCTTCTCGGTGGCCTTGCCCTTGCGGATGACGTTGGCGTAGATGTCGTGCGCGAAGGACGAGGACGAGGCGAGGGTGAGGCCGGCGACCACGGCGAGGATGGTCGCGAAGGCCACCGCCGAGATGGTGGCGAGCAGGATCGCGCCCCAGGCCGAGTCGACGCCGCCGACGTGCAGGGCGAGCAGCGGCGCGGCCGTGTTGCCGGAGGCGTTGGAGGCGATGATCTCCTCCTTGCCGACGAGGGCGGCGGCGCCGAAGCCGAGGGCGATGGTCATCAGGTAGAAGGCGCCGATGATGCCGATGGCCCAGTTCACGGACTTACGGGCGGCCTTGGCGTTGGGCACCGTGTAGAAGCGGATCAGGATGTGCGGCAGGCCGGCGGTGCCGAGCACCAGGGCGAGACCCAGGGAGATGAAGTCCAGCTTGGTGGTGCCGGTGGCGCCGTACTTCAGTCCGGGCTCCAGGAAGGCGGCGCCCTCGCCGCTGCGCTCCGCGGCGGTGCCCAGCAGGTCGGAGATGTTGAAGTCGAACTTCAGCAGCACCAGGAAGGTGATCAGGATGGTGCCGCCGATCAGCAGGACGGCCTTGACCATCTGGACCCAGGTGGTGCCCTTCATGCCGCCGATGGAGACGTACACGATCATCAGGATGCCGACGAGGGCGACGATGAGGATCTTGCCCGCGTCGGAGGTGATGCCCAGCAGCAGCGAGACGAGGATGCCCGCGCCCGCCATCTGGGCCAGCAGGTAGAAGATCGAGACGACGATGGTGGAGGTGCCGGCGGCGGTGCGCACGGGGCGCTGGCGCATGCGGTAGGCGAGGACGTCGCCCATGGTGTAGCGGCCGGAGTTCCGCAGCGGCTCGGCGACCAGGAGCAGGGCGACCAGCCAGGCGACCAGGAAGCCGATGGAGTAGAGGAAGCCGTCGTAGCCGAAGAGGGCGATGGCGCCCGCGATGCCGAGGAAGGACGCGGCCGACATGTAGTCGCCGGAGACGGCGAGGCCGTTCTGGAAGGCGCTGAAGGACCGGCCGCCCGCGTAGAAGTCGGCGGCGTCCTTGGTCTGGCGGCCGGCCCAGACGGTGATGCCGAGCGTCGCCAGGACGAAGAGGGCGAAGAGGGTGATGATCAGCGGCCGGTGCTCGCTGGCCTCGTTGGCGGCGAGTTCGGCGGCGAGAACGGTCTGTGCGGGGCTCATGCGCCGCCCTCCATCCGGGACTTGATGGCCTCGGCCTTGGGGTCGAGCTTCGCGGCGGCGTGCCGCGAGTACCACCAGGCGATGAGGAACGTGGTGACGAACTGGGCGATACCGAAGACGAAGGCGACGTTGATGTTGCCGAAGAGCTTGGTGCCCATGAAGCCGCCGGCGTAGTTCGACAGCAGCACGTACAGCAGGTACCAGGCGACGAAGGCGATCGTCAGCGGGAAGGCGAAGGAGCGGAAGGAGCGGCGCAGTTCGGCGAACTCAGCGCTCCGCTGCACTTCGGAGAACTCCTCGGGTGACGGAAGATGGCGTTCCTCTTTCGAGGGGGGCGGAGCGTCGGTGGCCACGGAGTCTCCTCGTACGACGGACATGACGGCTTGTACCTCGGTG
The DNA here is from genome assembly GCF_001905385.1 of Streptomyces sp. CB02414. Lineage (GTDB taxonomy): Bacteria > Actinomycetota > Actinomycetes > Streptomycetales > Streptomycetaceae > Streptomyces. The sequence continues at coordinate 33,586 of NZ_LIPF01000001.1, forward strand.
TTCTCGCGGGGGCCTGATCGTGCTCGGACTCCCTGACCAACGACACGGCGCCCCACCGGCACCGGTTCAACCCGAGCGGCACTTTCCGAAGTCACCCGTTGCGGGTCATTGCTGGCCGGCGGCTACGAGGGATAGCTTCACCCTGCACCACTCCGTCATGTACCTGCCCGGTCACCACCCGTGTCTCGGGCCGGTCCCTTTTCCGGATGATGTGGAGACCCCATGGATCATCTGCGTTCGACGCGTTCGTCGCGGCCGCCGCGTTCCAGACGGCGGCTCGCTCTCGCCGTACCGGTCGTGCTGTCGCTCACCGCGTCCCTCGGCTTCCTGCCGGCCGCCGCCTCGGCCGCACCGGGTGCGGGCACCGCCCAGGAGGCCGCCCGGACCGCCGGGACCACGGACGCGCCCGACCTCGCGTACGTGGTCAACACGCGGCCGGACCACCGCACGATCGCGTCGGTGAAGCGGGCGATAGCCGAGGCCGGCGGCAGCGTCGTCGCCACCTACCGGAAGATCGGCGTGATCGTCGTCCACTCGGCCGACCCGGACTTCGGCGAGGAGATACGCGAGGCCCGCGGGGTGCAGTCCGCGGGGGCGACCCGCACCGCGCCGCTGTCCGCCGCCGGGACGACCGGCCAGGGCGCCGCCGAGCTGCTCACCGACGAGCAGGCCGCGCGGACCGCGAAGGCGTCCGAGGCCGCCGGGGCGGGCGAGCCGCTGGAAGCGGACCAGTGGGACCTGCGCGCGATAGGCGCCGACAAGGCCGCGAAGATCAACCCGGGCAGCTCCCGGGTCACCGTCGCCGTCATCGACACCGGCGTCGACGACACCCACCCCGACCTCGCCCCGAACTTCTCCGCCTCACAGTCCGCCAACTGCGTCGGCGGCAAGGCGGACACCAGCGAGGGCGCCTGGCGGCCGTACACCGCCGACGACTACCACGGCACCCACGTCGCCGGTGAGATAGCCGCCGCCCGCAACGGCATCGGTGTCGCCGGTGTGGCACCGGGCGTGAAGGTCTCCAGCATCAAGGTGAGCGACCCGGACAACGGGCTCTTCTACCCCGAGAACGTCGTCTGCGCCTTCATGTTCGCCGCCGACCACGGCGTGGAGATCACCAACAACAGCTACTACGTGGACCCCTGGCTGTACAACTGCATGGACGACCCGGACCAGCGCGCCATCGTCGACGCGGTCAACCGGGCCCAGCTCTACGCCCAGCGCAAGGGCACCCTCCACCTGGCCTCCGCCGGCAACTCCAACCACGACCTGGACTCCGACGCCATCGTCGACGACTCCAGCCCCGACGACTCGACGCCGGTGACGCGGACCATCGACCCGCACGAGTGCTTCGACGTGCCGACCCAGCTGCCCGGCATCGTCACCGTCAGCGCCACGGGCGTCGACAAGGAGAAGTCCTACTACTCCTCGTACGGCAAGGGCGTCGTGGACGTCGCCGCGCCGGGCGGCGACGGGCGCTACCAGACCCCGGACACGCCGTCGAAGAACGGCCGCATCCTGTCGACCATGCCGAACAACGAGTACGCCTGGCTCCAGGGCACCTCGATGGCCTCCCCGCACGCCGCGGGCGTCGCCGCGCTGCTGAAGTCGGAGCACCCCTGGGCGTCCCCGGCGCAGCTCCAGTGGCTGCTGAAGGCCCAGGCCGACAACCCGGGCTGCCCGGCCTCCTACGACCAGGACGGCGACGGCACGCAGGACGCCGACTGCGAGGGCGGCAAGCGGGTCAACGGCTTCTACGGCTTCGGCATCGTCGACGCGCTGCGCGCGGTGAAGTGACCGCCCGGTTCACCGCTCACCGCTCACCGCTCACAAGGCTTTCCTCTCCCTTCCGGCAACGACTGCACGAACGAACTGGAGACACCGCACATGACAGCTCCTCACCCGCGTCACCGCCGTGCCCTCGCGATCCCGGCCGGTATGGCCGTGGCCGCGTCGCTGGCCTTCCTGCCGGGCGTCCCGGCCTCCGCCGCGGAGGCCGCTCCCACGCTGTCGGCGGACTCGTCGTCCTCGATGAGCTACGTCGTCAACGTCCGCCCCGGGCACGGCCTTTCGGCGCACGTGAAGCGGGCGATAGCCAAGGCCGGCGGCACGATCGTGACGTCGTACGACCGGATCGGCGTGGTCGTCGTCCACTCCTCGAACGCGGACTTCGCCAAGACCGTCCGCAAGGCGCGCGGCGTGCAGTCGGCCGGCGCCACCCGCACCGCGCCGCTGCCGTCGGCCGCCACCACCGACACCGGTGCGCCCAAGGTGCTCAGCGGCGAGGAGATCGCCGCCGCCGAGGCCGCCGAGGGCCAGGACCCGCTGCAGTCCCTCCAGTGGGACCTGCCCGCCATCAAGGCGGACAAGGCGCACGAGAAGTCGCTGGGCAGCGCGGACGTCACCGTCGCGGTCATCGACACCGGCGTCGACGACACCCACCCGGACATCGCCCCGAACTTCGACCGTGAGGCCTCCGTCAACTGCGTCTCCGGCAAGCCGGACACCACCGACGGCGCCTGGCGGCCGAGCGCGGCGGAGAGCCCGCACGGCACCCACGTGGCCGGGGAGATCGCCGCCGCCAAGAACGGCGTCGGCATGACGGGCGTGGCGCCCGGGGTGAAGGTCTCCGGCATCAAGGTGTCCAACCCCGACGGCTTCTTCTACGCCGAGGCCGTGGTCTGCGGCTTCATGTGGGCGGCCGAGCACGACGTGGACGTCACCAACAACAGCTATTACACCGACCCCTGGTACTTCAACTGCAAGAACGACCCGGACCAGAAGGCCCTCGTCGAAGCCGTCAGCCGGGCCGCGCGGTACGCGGAGCGGAAGGGCGCGGTCAACGTCGCCGCGGCCGGCAACGAGAACTACGACCTCTCCTCCGACGAGATCACCGACCCGTCCTCCCCGAACGACACCACGCCCGGCGACCGGGTCGTCGACCCGTCCGAGTGCCTGGACATCCCGACCCAGCTGCCCGGCGTCGTGACGGTCGCCTCGACCGGCGCCAAGGGCCTCAAGTCGTCCTTCTCCAACCACGGTCTGGGCGTCATCGACATCGCCGCGCCCGGCGGCGACTCGACGGCCTACCAGACGCCCGAGCCGCCCGCCACCAGCGGACTGATCCTGGGCACCCTGCCCGGCGGCAAGTGGGGCTACATGGCCGGTACGTCGATGGCGTCCCCGCACGTCGCGGGCGTCGCCGCCCTGATCAAGTCGACGCACCCCTACGCTCCCCCGGCCATGGTCAAGGCCCTGCTGTACGCCCAGGCCGACGCCACCGCGTGCACGAAGCCGTACGACATCGACGGCGACGGCAAGGCCGACGCGGTGTGCGAGGGCCCGAAGAACCGCAACGGCTTCTACGGCTGGGGCATGACCGACGCGCTGGACGCGGTCACCTGGTAGTCCGTGCACGGTGACCGCGCCGGTCACCACGCGCGCGTGCGGCGGGCCGGGAGTGATCTCCCGGCCCGCCGTGTGCGTACCGGGGTGTGACGCGTCACTCACTCCCTTCCCGGCTCCCTCGAACCGTACGGCGGCCGAAAACGTCCTCATGTGCGGAATGCCGGACCGCCAGTTGTTTTCCGGAACTTGCCCGGATCTGGGGGAGCTGGTGAAGATCTCGAGGTGACCTTGACAAGACCCCCGTCCCGGACCACCGGCACCGGACGGCACGCGCGGCCCTCCGGCACCGGCCGGGCCGCGGCCGTGCTCGTGCTGGTGGTGCTGGCCGCACTGATACCCGTCCTCGGCCCGTCCCCCGCCCTGCACGGCACGGGGGAGGCCGAGGCCCCCGGCACCGGCGGCATAGCCCTGCTGCGCACGGTGCTCTTCGCCGCCCTGAGCGTCCCGCTCGGCGAACTCTTCGTGAACCGGCTCGCCAAGACGCTCCCCGGCGCTCCGGCGCAGCGCCCCCGCAGCTGGGCGCCGTACGCGAGCGCCGCCGGCTTCGTCGCCGCGCTGGGCCTGGCGTCGGTCGTGGCCACAGGCAACCTGGTGCCGGACGGCGCCGCCGACATCGACGTCGGCGGGCTGTACTCGTCCCGCGACGGCAAACTCGCCCTCCTGGAGGTCAACGGCTTCCTCGCGGCCGGCCTGTGCGCCGGCTCCCGGCGCCCCGGCCTCCAGGTCTGGCCGCTGGCCGCGGTGATAGTCGCCGAGGCGCTGCGCGCGCACCCCACGACCGAGTACAGCCCGCTGCTCGGATCGGGCCTCACCCTCGTCCACCTGACGTGCGCCTCCCTGTGGGTGGGCGGCCTGCTGTACGTGCTGCGGGCCCTGCGCACCTGGCGGGACGCAGAGACGGGGCCCGCGCTGCTGGGCCTCTACGCGCGCGTGGCGGCCGTTCTGCTGGCGGCCATCACGGCGACGGGCGTGTGCAGTTCGCTGCGCCGGATGCCGCCGGGCACGATCACGGACCAGCTGACGGACACGGCGTACGGGCGGGTCCTGCTCGCCAAGGTGATTCTGATGGTCGCGGTCGCGGCTCTCGCCCTGTGGGCCAGGGTCCGGCTGAGCCGCGCGGCCGACCCGCTGGCCGCCTGCTCCCCCGCGCGCGCGGAGGTCGCCGTCCTCGGTGTGGTGGTCGCGGTCTCGGGACTGCTGACGGCCCTTCCGGTGCCGATCCGGTGGTGACCCGGTGGTGAGTCCCGCAACGCCCGCCCCCGGTCGGCCGCTTGACGGAGGAACCGTTTCGCCTGGGCGCCGTGCGGCACCTGCCGCACCGGAGTGTCGGTCGTGGCCCGTATCCTCATGGACCATGCTCGAAGACCGCACGACCGCAGCGCCGTCCGCCACGGCGTGGCCGGCCGCGTATCCGCAGGGGTACGCGGTCGTCGACGTGGAGACCACCGGACTGGCCCGCGACGACCGGATAATCTCCGCGGCCGTCTACCGTCTGGACGCCCGCGGCGAGGTCGAGGACCACTGGTACACCCTGGTCAATCCCCAGCGGGACCCGGGCCCGGTGTGGATACACGGTCTGACGAGCGAGGTGCTCCGGGACGCGCCGCTCTTCCCGGACGTCGCCGAGGAGTTCGCCGCCCGCCTGGACGGGCGGGTGCTGGTCGCGCACAACGCCGTCTTCGACTGGCAGATGATCGCCCGCGAGTACGCCCGCGCCCGGCGCGAGGCCCCGGTGCGGCAACGGCTGTGCACCATCGCGCTCTCCAAGGCGCTGGCCCTGCCGCTGCCCAACCACAAGCTGGAGTCGCTGGCCGCCCACTTCGGCGTCGTACAGCAGCGGGCGCACCACGCGCTGGACGACGCGCGGGTACTGGCGGAGGCGTTCCGGCCGAGCCTGGTCGCCGCGGCGGCGGGAGGTCTGCGACTGCCGCTGCACGAGTGCCGGCCGCTGACCGAGTGGTCGGACGCGCCCGCCCCCCGGATCGGACAGCAGGCCGGTTACGGCGGCTACCGGCCGACGAGTTGGCGCCCCTCCCGCAAAAGGCCCGCATGCCCTTATCCCAACCCGGGCCGGTATGAAGCGGGCAAAGGGCTCAAGCAGGGCATGCGGGTCGCCTTCTCGGGTGACACCTCCGTCGAGCGGGACCTGCTGGAGGACCGTGCCACCGAGGCCGGGCTGCATGTCGCCACCAGTCTGTCCCGGCTGACCAGCCTGCTGGTCACCAACGACCCGGACTCGGGCACATCGAAGGTGGTCAAGGCGCGCCAGTTCGGGACGCCGGTGGTGGACGAGGCGGCCTTCGGCCAGCTCCTGAGGGACGTCGAACCGGCGGACGCCAAGCCCTGAGCCGGGCCGCGCGGGGATCACGGGCGAGCCGTACGGACGGGTGATTCCGGGCGACTCGCCCGGCGCCCGCTCGCCCGCGTCGCGGCGACGGCTCACCCTGTGGCGCATGGCGACATGCGAAGTCTGCGGCAACAACTACGGAATGACCTTCGAGGTCCACGCCCAGGGAGCGGTGCACGTCTTCGACTGCTTCTCCTGCGCGATCCACCGGATGGCCCCCATCTGCGAGCACTGCCGGGTGCAGATCATCGGCCAGGGCGTCGAGGTCGAGGGCCACTGGTACTGCGGCGCCCACTGCGCCCGCGCGGAGGGGAGGGCGGGGATCGTCGACAAGGTCTAGTTCCCGAAGGCGTACCCGCCGCATGGCACCCCACGACCGAGTTGTACCGTCGTGGGGTGTACCGCTTCCTCCTGTCCCGCCAGTGGGTGATCCTCACCCTGATCGCCGTGCTGCTCATCCCCACGATGATCTGGCTGGGCTTCTGGCAGATGCACCGCTACGAGGATCGCACCGCCCGGAACGACCTCGTGGCGCGGGCGCTCGACGCGGCCCCGGTGCCCGCCGAGTCGCTGACCGCTCCCGGCAAGAAGATCACCACGAGTGAGCGGTACCGGACCGTCACCGCGAAGGGTCACTTCGACACGGACCGCGAGGTCGTCGTCCGCCGCCGCACCGACTCCGACGACAACATCGGCTACCACGTGCTGACCCCGTTCGTACTGAACGACGGCAAGATCCTGCTGGTCAACCGGGGCTGGATCCCCGCGGACGGCCCGAGCCAGACCGCGTTCCCCGAGATTCCCGCGCCGCCCGGCGGAGAGATCACCGTCACCGGGCGGCTGATGCCCGACGAGACGACCGAGGCGAGCGGCATCAAGGACCTCGAGGGCCTGCCGGACCGGCAGATCATGCTCATCAACAGCGAGCAGCAGGCCGACCGCCTGGACGCCCCGGTCCTCGGCGGCTACGTCGCCCTCATCGAGCCGGAGCCGGAGAACAACACCCCGGAGCGGATCGGCAAACCCGGCAACGCGGACGCCGCGCTGAACTTCGCGTACGCGATCCAGTGGTGGCTGTTCGCCGCGGCCGTACCGGTCGGCTGGTGGTTCCTGGTCCGTCGCGAGAAGCGCGAACGTGAGACCGCCGAGGACGTGGCACCGGCGCCGGCGGAACCCGCGAAGGTGTAGCCGCCCGACGGGACCCGTCCTCCCGACGGACCCGATTGCTCCGCTCCTCGTCGGGAAGACGGACCCCGTGCACCCCCACATCGAGGACTACGCGCTCATCGGCGACGAGCAGACCGCGGGTCTGGTCGGCACGGACGGTTCCGTCGACTGGCTCTGTCTGCCCCGTTTCGACTCCGCCGCCTGCTTCGCCAAGCTGCTCGGCGACGAGGACAACGGTCACTGGCGCATCGCCCCCAAGGGGGCTCAGCGCTGCACTCGGCGCGCCTACCGGCCGGACACCCTGGTCCTGGACACCGAGTGGGAGACCGCGGACGGCGCGGTCCGGGTCACCGACTTCATGCCCCAGCGCGACCGCGCCCCCGACCTCGTACGCGTCGTGGAGGGCCTGCGCGGCGAGGTCACCGTGCACAGCGTGCTGCGGCTGCGCTTCGACTACGGCTCGGTCGTGCCCTGGATGCGCCGGGCCGACGGCCACCGGGTCGCGGTCGCCGGGCCGGACTCGGCGTGGCTGCGCAGCGAACCGGAGGTGCGCAGCTGGGGGCAGGACTTCGGGACGCACGCGGAGTTCACGGTCGCCGAGGGCGAGAAGGTCGCGTTCGTCCTCACCTGGCACCCCTCGCACGAACCCCGCCCTCCGCTGATCGACCCGTTCATCGCCCTGGAGCACAGCGTCGAGGACTGGCGGGCCTGGGCCGCGCACTGCCGCTACGACGGTCCGCACCGGGACGCCGTCGTCCGCTCGCTGATCACCCTGAAGGCGCTCACCTACAAGCCCACCGGCGGCATCGTGGCCGCGCCGACCACCTCGCTGCCCGAGGAGCCGGGCGGCGTGCGCAACTGGGACTACCGCTTCTGCTGGCTGCGCGACTCCACCCTCACCCTGGGCGCCCTGCTGTCGGCCGGGTACCTGGAGGAGGCCGAGGCCTGGCGCGACTGGCTGCTGCGCGCGGTCGCGGGCAACCCGGCCGACCTGCAGATCATGTACGGCCTGGCGGGTGAGCGGCGGCTGCCGGAGTTCGAGCTGCCGTGGCTGTCCGGCTTCGCCGATTCCACGCCCGTACGGGTCGGCAACGACGCGGTGAACCAGCTCCAGCTGGACGTGTACGGCGAGGTCATGGACTCCCTGTCGCTGGCCCGGCTGGCCGGCATGCACCCGCGGCCGCAGATGTGGGAGCTGCAGTGCGCGCTGATGGACTTCCTGGCCACGGCGTGGCGCGAGCCCGACGAGGGGCTGTGGGAGGTGCGCGGCGGGCGCCGGCAGTTCGTGCACTCGAAGGTCATGACGTGGGTGGCGCTGGACCGGGCGGTGCGCACCCTGGAGAACCATCCCGAGCTGAGCGGCGGTGACCCGGACGGCTGGCGGGCGCTGCGCGACGAGGTCCACCGGGAGGTGTGCGACAAGGGCTACGACCCGGAGCGCAACACCTTCACCCAGTCCTACGGCTCGCGGGAGCTGGACGCCTCGCTGCTGCTCATCCCGCGCGTGGGGTTCCTGCCGCCGGACGACCCCCGGGTCGTGGGGACGGTCGACGCGATCGGCGCGGAGCTGTCCCGGGACGGGCTCGTGCGCCGGTACAGCACCGAGGGCGACCCGGTCGACGGGCTGCCGGGCAGCGAGGGGACCTTCCTGGTGTGCTCGTTCTGGTACGCGGACGCGTTGCACGCGACGGGCCGGACCAAGGAGGCCCGTGCGCTGTTCGAGCGGCTGGTGGGGCTCGCCAACGACGTGGGGCTGCTGGCCGAGGAGTACGACCCGGTCGCCGGCCACCAGCTCGGCAACTTCCCGCAGGCGTTCAGCCACGTCGGCCTGGTGAACACGGCCCTCGCCCTGTTCGGGGACGAAGAGGCAGGATAGGGCCATGGATCTTGGACTGAAGGACCGGGTGTACGTCGTCACCGGAGCCACCCGGGGCCTGGGCAACGCCGCCGCGCGCGAGCTGGTCGCCGACGGCGCGAAGGTGGTCGTCACGGGACGGGACGAGAAGACCGTCGCGGAGGCGGCCTCGGCGCTGGGGCCGAACGCGGTGGGCGTGGCCGCCGACAACGCCCACCCGGAGGCCGCCGGCCGGCTGATCGCGGCCGCCCGTGAGCACTTCGGCCGCTTCGACGGCGTACTGATCAGTGTGGGCGGGCCGCCGCCCGGGTTCGCCGCCGACAACACGGACGCCCAGTGGCAGGCCGCGTTCGAGTCGGTGTTCCTCGGCGCGGTGCGACTGGCCCGGACGGCGGCGGCCGAACTGGAGGGCGGCGGCGTCGTCGGCTTCGTGCTGTCGGGCTCGGTGCACGAGCCGATCCCGGGCCTGACCATCTCCAACGGCCTGCGGCCCGGCCTGGCGGGCTTCGCCAAGTCCCTCGCCGACGAACTGGGCCCGCGCGGCATCCGCGTCGTCGGCCTGCTGCCGGGCCGCATCGACACCGACCGGGTGCGCGAGCTGGACGGCATGTCCGCCGACCCCGAGGCGACGAGGGCGGCGTCCGAGTCCCGCGTCCCGCTGCGCCGCTACGGCGCCCCGGAGGAGTTCGGCCGCACGGCGGCCTTCCTGCTGTCCCCCGCGGCGTCGTACGTCACAGGCGTGATGCTGCCGGTGGACGGCGGGATGCGCCACGGGTTCTAGCTGCGCCAGGGGCCGTACGGCCCTCGCCCCGGTCGGCCGCCGCCGGCAGACTCCGCGCGGCGACGGTCGGTCCGTGGCGGTGGGCAGCCCGGAATCGTGGGGCACGGTCCCCGCTCGCGGCGGTCAGCTGACCCGCTCGGCCCCGTGCTTGACGCCTCGGAGCTGGACCTCGGCCGGGAGGGCCGCGAGGTTCGCCGAGGTGCGGGCGTGGGTCAGGGCGTGGGTGGTGAGGTCGTCCAGGGCGGTGCCGGGGTCGACGTGGGGGGCGAGGAGGAGGCGGACGCGGGCGGCCGGGGAGGCGCGGCGGCCGGTGAGCCGGACCCTGGCCCGTTCGACCCCGTCCACGCGGTCGGCCTCCTGGGCGATGACGGCCTCCAGGGCCCGGCCGCGCAGTGCCGCGCCCTCGCCGTCACCGGTGTCGACGAGCACCTCGGTGAGCCGGCGGCGGCGCACCACGGCCACGAGCCACCACAGGGCGAGCAGCAGCAGAACGGCGAGCGCGGCGATCACGACCGGCCACCACCAGCCGGCCTCCCGCCACCTGGTCCGCTCGGCGGCGCTGAGCAGCACGTCGTGCGGTCCCTGGTGCAGCCACCAGGAGGGCGCGGGGGCGCCGAACCCGATGGCCAGCACCGAGCCGCCGAGGGCGAGCAGAATCAGGCCCACCAGCCCCAGGAGCACTCGGTCGACGGTCCTGAGCACCGCCCTCACCCCTTCTTTCCGGGGCGCGCCACCCTGACGGACACGGCGGGCGGCCGGGCCAGCCCCAGCCCGCGCACCGCGTCGTCGAGCACGCCGTCCAGATCGGTCCGTACGTCGTCCAGTTCCCGGAAGTGGGACAGGGCGCGCACGCGTGCCTTGCGACGGCGCAGCCGCACGCGCGCCGCCTGCACCCCGGCGACCTCCATGGCCCGGTCGCGCAGCACCGTCGCGGCGGCGTCCCGATGGAGCCCGGCGCGTACGCCCGGCAGGGTGCGCCGCATCGGCAGCACCTTGCGCAGGCCGGGCGTGAGGGCCAGGAGGAGCAGCCAGAGCCCGAGGGCCGCTGCGACTCCCGCGCCGACCAGGACCCACGTGTCGTCGAGGGGCCGCTCGGCGAGTTGCCGGGCCAGGTCGCGGCGCCAGCCCAGGGCCGAGCGGCCGGTGCGCACGGCGACGACGTCGTAGAGGAAGGCGGCCGCGACGAGCAGGAGCAGCAGCGCGACGATGCCCGCGGGGACGCGGCGTGCCGACCAGAAGCGGCCGGCCCGTCCGTCGGCGGCGTCGGGTCCGGGCTCCGGCGGTGATTCGGCGCCGGGTGCCTTCCCCTCCGTACCGGTCTCCGCGCCGGGCTCCATGACGGGCAGCCGCCGGGTGCTGCCCTCGGTGCCCTCGGTGCCCTGGGGCTCGCTCATCGCGCCCTCCCCTGCTTCGCGCCGTACTCCGCCGCCAGGTGCAGCCGCTCCACCTGGACGGCGACCTCCGGCACCGCCATGCCCACCAACGCGCGTACCCGCTGCACGACTTGGTGACGCACCTGCCCGCAGCGGGCGCCGATGTCGCAGGGGTAGTCCAGTTCGAGGTGGACCCGGACGCGGGCGGTGTCGTGGTGGACCGCGACGGTGGCGTACGGGCGTGCCGCGTCCGGGTGGAGCGGACCGACCGCCTCGCGCGCCGCCCGCGCGGCGACCTTGGCGACGACCCGGTCGGCGATCCGCGTGGCTCCGCGCTCGCCCGGCGGTACGACGGTCGGGGGTTCGAGGAGCTCACCGGCCCCACCGCTCACGCCGGTCACCGCCGCCGGTCGTCGCGGGAGCGGAAGAAGTCGCCGAGGTCCATGTCCCCCTCCAGCAGGCGGCCCACGACGAAGCCGACGGCTCCCAGGGCCGCCACCAGCACGAAGGCCCCGAAGCCGCCGAAGTACCCGGCGAAACCCAGCGCCATGCCGGCGATCAGGCCGACCACGGCCATGCTCATGGTGCGCTCCCCTCAGTCCGCGTCCGCGTCACTTGATGTCGCTCGATGTCACTTGATCCGAGGCTCCGGCTCCTCGTCCTCCTCGTCGGGCAGTTTCACGTCACTGACCGCGATGTTGACCTCGACGACCTCGAGGCCGGTCATCCGCTCCACCGCCGCCACCACGTTCTCCCGCACGTCACGGGCGACATCCGAGATCGACACGCCGTATTCGACGACGATCTCGAGATCGAGGGCGGTCTGCTTCTCGCCGACCTCGGCCTTGACGCCGCGTGTCACCCCCGACTTGGTCCCGCCGGGCACCCGGTCGCGCACGGCGCCGAAGGTGCGGGACATGCCGCTGCCCATGGCGTGCACACCGGCGACGTCGCGTGCCGCCATTCCGGTGATCTTCTCCACGACGCCGTCGGCGATGGTGGTGCGGCCCCGCTCGCCGGGGGCTCCCCCGGCGCGCCGGACACCTTGTGCTCGCTGGGCCCCGGTCTCGGGCGTGTCCTTCTCCGTCAGGTCACTCATCGCCGCAGTCCTTTCCCGGTCCGTCCTTCTTCGACCACCGTAAGCAAGGTTGCGCGATCGCGCGCCGGGGATGCGGCAGGGTGGAGGAATGACGACGGCGGACCGGTGGGCGCGGGCGGTGCGGGAACAGTTGGGGCTCGGCAGGCTGCTGCCGCTGGGCGGACCGCGGGACGGCGCGTGGATCGCGGAGCGGGCGGTGCGCGACGTGCTGCTGGCCGCTGCCGGGGCCGTGGCGGGTGTACGTCCGGACGGTCTGCGCGTGGCACCCGCCGATCCGGGTGACGCGCGGGAACCCGTGGTGCCGGCACCGCCGAGTGCCCTGTCGCCCGGGCCGTTGCGGGTGACGGCCGACTTCGCGGCGACGGCGGCGGAGCCGCTGCCGGTGACGGCCGCCCGGCTGCGCGCCGCGCTGTCGACGGCGGCCCGCGGGCTGGGGCTGACGGTGACGGACGTGGATCTGCGGGCGACGGCCCTGCTGGATGCGGCTGCGGGGCCCGCCGAGGGACCGGCTCCGGCCCCGGATCGCGAGCCGGGGTCCGGCCGCGCCGTCAGCCGGGGGGAGGGCGACGCGGGTCGCGTGGCCGACGTGGCGCTGGCCGTCCCGGGCGTGTCCCGGCTGACTGCGGCGTTGGGCCATCCGGTGGACATGGCGGAGTTGCCGCAGGCGTCCGCCCTGCCGCGCCGTCACGTCCGGGTGGAACTGGCCGTGCACGCCGGGCACCACGCGGTGGAGGTGGCCCGGCAGGTGCGCACGGCGGTGTCCGATGCCCTGCCGGACCGCCCCTCGGTGGCGGTACTGGTGACGGCGGTCGACTGACCGGACCGGCGCACCGGCTACTTCCGTGCGCCGGTGCTCCCGGTCACTCCCCGAGACCGGCCAGGTCGCGCAGGCGGCGTCCCTGAGCGGCGCGTTCGGCGGCGCGCTGGGCCTCGTAGTCGCGGCCGACGGCGCCCTGGAGGAGCGCCTTGGTCTCGATGACGGCGTCGCGCGGCGCGGCGAGTACGGCGGAGGCCAGGTCGTGGACGGCGCCGTCGAGCTGGTCCGCGGGCACGGCGAGGTTGGCCAGGCCGGTGTTCACGGCCTCCTCGGCCATGACGAAGCGGCCCGTCGCGCAGATCTCCAGCGCGCGGGCGTAGCCGACCAGGGAAACCAGGGGGTGCGTGCCCGTCAGGTCCGGCACCAGGCCGAGGCTGGTCTCGCGCATGGCGAACTGCACGTCGTCCGCGACGACCCGCAGGTCACAGGCGAGGGCCAGCTGGAAACCCGCCCCGATGGCGTGCCCCTGCACGGCGGCGATCGACAGGATGTCGCTGCGCCGCCACCAGGTGAACGCCTCCTGGTACTCGGTGATGGTCGCGTCCAGCTCGGCGTCGCCGCCCCGGGCGAGGTCGATGAACGACGGTTCGCCGTCGAAGCCCTCGGGCGTGAACGCCTGCCGGTCGAGCCCGGCCGAGAAGGACTTGCCCTCGGCGCGCAGCACCACGACCCGGACGGAACCCGGCAGCAGCCGGCCGGCCTCGGTGAGCGCCCGCCACAGGGCGGGACTCTGCGCGTTGCGCTTGGCCGGGTTGGTCAGTGTCACCGTGGCGATCGCGTCGTCGACGGTGAGCCGCACGCCGTCCTTGTCGAGTGCGGGACCGGGGTCGTGGGCGGGCGAAGCCATGGGGCGCCTCCGAAAGGTGCGGTCGTCGTCCCCGTCGTACGCCGGCTTGCACGCCGTGCGACGACGGAGCTAAGTGACTGCACAGTAACCACCCGGACGGTCCGACGACCGACCGGGTGACCACCTTCACTTTCGGAGCCGAGGGGTCGCCCGGAGCGTCAGGCCGATGTGGCCTTCTTGCCCCGGGTAGCCCCACCACGCCCTCGGAGCGTGACGCCCGACTCACTGAGCATGCGGTGCACGAAGCCATACGAGCGGCCGGTTTCCTCGGCCAACGCCCGGATGCTTGCACCGGCGTCGTACTTCTTCTTCAGGTCTGCCGCGAGCTTGTCGCGCGCGGCGCCGGTCACCCGGCTGCCCTTCTTCAGAGTCTCGGCCACCCGTGCCTCCTCATGGGAAGTGCGCTCTGGTCTCCTCATGATCACCCCTCCCGGCCCTGATGGCCACCCATTCGGCAAGGTCGATGAGACAAGGTTGTGACGACAGGAGCGGGTCCCCACATACGGAATCCTGGATTCCAGAGGTTCGCGTCCGTACACCCGAACGGGTTTCTCCACGAAGTTCCAGGTCAGAAAGGCGTCGCGGCCGGACCCCCGGCGATGGGGGTCCGGCCGCGAAATCCGTGTAGGACACACGTCGTGATGAGGAGATCTCACACAGATGGTGGATCACGGATCGACCGAATGATCCATACCGGTGGATCATCCATTCGATCAAGCCAGGGCGACGAGATCCGCGTAGTCGGCGCCCCAGAGGTCCTCGACGCCGTCCGGAAGCAGAATGATCCGTTCCGGCTGGAGCGCCTCGACGGCGCCCTCGTCGTGGGTGACCAGGACGACCGCGCCCTTGTAGGTGCGCAGCGCGCCGAGGATCTCCTCGCGGCTGGCCGGGTCGAGGTTGTTGGTGGGCTCGTCGAGCAGCAGCACGTTGGCCGACGACACCACCAGGGTGGCGAGCGCCAGGCGGGTCTTCTCGCCGCCGGACAGGACACCGGCCGGCTTGTCGACGTCGTCGCCGGAGAACAGGAACGAGCCCAGGGTCTTGCGGACCTCGACCAGGTCCAGGTCGGGGTTGGCCGAGCGCATGTTCTCCAGGACGGTGCGCTCGGGGTCGAGGTTCTCGTGCTCCTGCGCGTAGTAACCGAGCTTGAGGCCGTGGCCCTCGATCACCTGGCCGGTGTCGGGCTTCTCGACGCCGCCGAGGAGGCGGAGCAGGGTGGTCTTGCCCGCGCCGTTGAGGCCGAGGATGACGACCCGGGAGCCCTTGTCGATGGCCAGGTCGACGTCGGTGAAGATCTCCAGGGAGCCGTACGACTTGGACAGTCCCTCGGCGGTGAGCGGGGTCTTGCCGCAGGGTGAGGGCTCGGGGAAGCGGAGCTTGGCGACCTTGTCGGACTGGCGGACCGCCTCCAGGCCGGAGAGCAGCTTGTCCGCGCGGCGGGCCATGTTCTGCGCGGCGACCGTCTTGGTGGCCTTGGCGCGCATCTTGTCGGCCTGCGAGTGCAGGGCGGCGGCCTTCTTCTCGGCGTTGGCGCGCTCGCGCTTGCGGCGCTTCTCGTCGGCCTCGCGCTGCTGCTGGTAGAGCTTCCAGCCCATGTTGTAGACGTCGATCTGGGAGCGGTTGGCGTCCAGGTAGAACACCTTGTTGACGACCGTCTCGACCAGCTCGACGTCGTGGGAGATCACGATGAAGCCGCCGCGGTAGGTCTTCAGGTAGTCGCGCAGCCAGATGATCGAGTCGGCGTCGAGGTGGTTGGTCGGCTCGTCGAGCAGCAGGGTGTCCGCGTCGGAGAACAGGATGCGGGCCAGCTCGATGCGGCGGCGCTGACCGCCGGAGAGCGTGTGCAGGGGCTGGCCGAGCACCCGGTCGGGCAGGTTCAGCGCGGCGGCGATGGTGGCGGCCTCGGCCTCGGCGGCGTATCCGCCCTTGGTGAGGAACTCGGTCTCCTGGCGCTCGTACTGCCTGAGCGCCTTGTCGCGGGTGGCGCCCTGGCCGTTGGCGATGCGCTGCTCGTTCTCGCGCATCTTGCGGATCAGTACGTCCAGGCCGCGGGCGGAGAGGATGCGGTCGCGGGCGAGCACGTCGAGGTCGCCGGTGCGCGGGTCCTGCGGGAGGTAGCCGACCTCGCCGGAGCGGGTGACGGTGCCGCCGGCGGGCTGGCCCTCGCCGGCGAGGACCTTGGTGAGGGTGGTCTTGCCCGCGCCGTTGCGGCCGACCAGGCCGATGCGGTCGCCCTTGGCGACGCGGAAGGTGGCGCTTTCGATGAGGACGCGGGCACCGGCGCGCAGCTCGATGCCGGAGGCGGAGATCACGGTCAGACTCCTGGGCGGGTGGGTGGCGGGACGGGCGGCTGGAGGACGTTCCCGCCGTCTAATGCGCGAGGAGAATGGCCATGGGGCCAGTCTAACGGGGCCGTGCAAGCACTTTTCCCGGGTCCGGCCGTCAGCGGTCCCTTGTTCGGGGCTCCCCTGTTCGGAAGCGCTGGTCCGGGCCGTTGTCAGTGGGCGGTGCCAGACTGGCCACAGGGCTGGATTCCAGGACTTCACTGGCTTCCCGGGGTCCTCGCGGCGTCCGGCCCCCGACACCGGCTCACAAGGGAGTGATCGGCATGGCAGGCATGGACGGCGGCCGTCCCAGCGTCTACCCGACGCTGCTGTACGCGGACGCCAAGGCGGCGGTCCGCCAGCTCACCCAGGCCTTCGGTTTCACGGAACTCGCCGTGTACGAGGGCGAGGACGGCTCGGTGGCCCACGCCGAACTCGCCCAGGGCAACGGCGCGATCATGCTCGGCTCGAAGGGCACCGGCAGTCGCTTCGACGAGGCGATGAAGAACGCCGGGACGACGGGGGTGTACGTCGTGGTGGACGACGTCGACGCCCACCATCGTCGGGCGGCCGAGCACGGCGCGGAGATCTTGATGCCCCCGACCGACCAGGACTACGGCTCGCGGGACTACATGGCCCGGGACCTGGAGGGGAACATCTGGAGCTTCGGCACCTACGCTCCGGAGATCCGCGCCTGAACCCGGGCCGACGCCCTCGGCCCGCCCCTCAGCCGCCTCCGGTGTGCACCTGGAACGCCGCCCGGCGCACGGCCTTGGCCAGGGCGGGGTCGGGGTGGGCGGCGGCGAGCGCGACCAGGACCTGCACCGTGCGCGGATGCCCGACCGCCCGCACCTCGTCGAGCAGGGCCGGGACGGTGGGCTGCACCGCGGACTCCAGGTGCCGCACGAGCAGCGGAGCCTCCCCGTGGTCGGCGACGGCGGCGGCGGTGTCGACCCACAGCCAGGTGGCCTCCCGGCGGGTGAGGGCGTGGTGGGCGTCCTCGGGGTCGGCGCCGTCGTGCTCGGCCAGCCACAGGAGGGCGTAGGGCCGCAGCGCCGGCTCCTCGACGACGGCGCGGACGTCGGGCTCGGCGGGGGCGCCCACGACCCGGAGCGCGTCGAAGGCGAGGCCGCGCAGCAGGGCGTCCTCGCCGCGGGCGGCACCGATCAGCTCGGCGACGGCGCTGCCGACGGGACGGGCGGCGAGCCAGGCGCGGTACTCGGCGCGGGCGGCGTTCGGGCGGAGCCGGCCGCAGCCCCGGAGCATGTCCTCGGCCGGCTGCTCGATGTTGCCGGCGGGGCTCTGCGCGGCGACGCAGATCTGCTCCAGCTTGACCCAGACCGCCCAGCTGCCGAGCGGGGTGAGCGTGGCGTGACCGTCGCCGCAGGTGAGGGCGCCGACGGAGGCGAGGGCGTGCAGGGCCCAGTCGAGGAGGGGGGCGAGGGGGGTGCCGGGGGCGGTGTCCGGGACCGGGGCGGCCTCGGCGGGCTGCGGGGTCCCCGGCTCGAGCCGGGGGCCGTAGGGCACCTCGCAGCGCTCGGTGCGCAGTTCGGTGACGCGCTGCTCCAGCAGGTCCAGGAGCTGCGCCACCGGAACGGGTCCGGCGGACAGCTGGAGGAAGGACAGCACCTGGGGCATCGCGGAGATGACCTCGGCCACGGCGGCGGGCTCCTGCCCGGCGGGCTCCGGGTGGGCGAGCGACCAGGCGTCGAAGAGGGCGACCCAGCCGCGCAGCACGGCGCTGTCGTCGCGGTTCCAGGCGCGCAGCCGCCAGCCGGGGCGGGCGCTGTCGCCGTGCACCTCGACCAGTCCGGCGAGACGGGCGGTGTCCCAGTCGGCGCGGACCTCTGCCGGGGTCAGGCCCAGCTCCCGGGCCGCGCGGTCGGCGGTCGCGTCGGAGAGGGTGGCCTTGCCGTCGGCGGTCGCGCTGCCGCTGCCGAGCGCGGTGTCGGCCCAGCGGGCGACGCGGGCGGCGTCGGCCAGGCCGGAGCGCGCCATTCTGGCCAGCTCCGACCGGGCGGGTGTGCCCTCCGGGGGCCGGGGCGCGGCGCGGCGCGGACGCCGCTGGGTCATCGCTTGGGGGGCGGCGGCCAGGGGTCGCGGGCGGACGAGTCGGAGCCTGGAGTCGCGCGGGATACGGGACGTCACGGGTGCAGTCTTCCGGTTGACCGTCCGAAAACCCAAACGGAATGCGACGCCACCCGTCCGGCACGGGGGACGTATCGGCCTGGAACGCCCTCCGGGGCACGATCAAGCCACCGGTACGGCATTAAACGGAACCGGTAGGGAGCAGGACGGGCACGGTCCCGCCGGGCCGCCCGGCACCCGTCGCCCGGGACACCGGCCGGGCGGCGCCCGGAGCGGACGGCGAGGGTCACCCGCAGTACGCGACAGGCCCGGCGGACACGCGATCACCGGCAGTACGCGACAGGCCCGGCGGATACGCGCGGCACGGACTCGGCGGAGGCACGCGTCCGGGGCGTACCCGGTACGGGGCACGGGGCCACCAGTGCACGGCAGCACCGGACCGGCCCACCGGAGGCGCCGGCGGGGAGGCCGCCCGGGGCGGGCGGCGAAGAGCCGCCGTCTGGGCCGGCGCGGTGCGCCGACGAGGCAGGGAACAGGCCCGCGGGAGGCACCGAGCAGGGGGTTCGAGGGAGTACCGGCACGGGTGCGCGCCGGAGTGCCCGGGACGGACCGCCGGAGGCGACCGGCGCGGAGACCGTCGGAGTCACACCAGCGGGGTCATGAAACGGCGCAGTGTCTCTTCGTAGTCGTCGGGGTCGGCGTTCCACATGGCGCCGTGCGGGGCGCCCTTGACGGGGTGCAGGGCGACCAGACGGGGGTGGGTGTCGGCGAGGCGGCGGGAGAGGCGCCAGGGGGAGACCGCGTCGTCGGGGCCGTGGAAGATCAGGGTCGGGACCGCCGGGCGGTAGAGGCCGGCGGTCCCCGCGTCGTGGTCGGCGTGCAGGCCGGCGCGGCCCTGGGCGGCGCGGACGGCGAGCGGCAGGAGCACGCCCGGGGTACGGC
The DNA here is from genome assembly GCF_001905385.1 of Streptomyces sp. CB02414. Taxonomy (GTDB): domain Bacteria; phylum Actinomycetota; class Actinomycetes; order Streptomycetales; family Streptomycetaceae; genus Streptomyces. Next base: position 52,634 of record NZ_LIPF01000001.1, read on the forward strand.
GGGCGGCGGCCAGGGCGCGCAGGGTGGTCTCCCAGCTGAGGACCGGGGAGTCGAGTACGAGCCCCGCGATGCGCTCGCGTACGCCGGAGAGCGCGGCGGTGCGCAGGGCCATGGTGGCGCCGGTGGACCAGCCGAGCAGGACGACCTGGCGGGCGCCGTGGTCGACGGCGTAGCGGACGGCCGCGTCCACGTCGCGCCACTCGGTCTCGCCGAAGTGGTGCAGGCCGTCCGGCGAGGGCGGGGCGCCGACGTCGCCGCGGTAGGCGAGGGCGAGCACCGGGACGCTGCGGCGGTGCAGGGGCGCGATGAGGTTCAGGGCGTGCTCGCGGGTGGCGGCCAGGCCGTGCACGGCGATGACCCAGGTCGGCCGGGACCCGGGCAGGAACCAGGCCGGGAGCGGCCCGAGTTCGCCGGGGACCTCGACGTCGGCGAACTCGAGGTCGAGGGCGGTGCCCGGGTTGCCGACGTACAGGTTCGGCGTGAACCAGGCGCGGTCGCCGGCCGAGAGCGTGCCGTGCGTGACGCGTTCGAGGCGGCGTACGACGGTGTCGGCGCCGTGGTCGGCCGTGCCGAGGACGGGGCCGACGACCGCGTGGGAGCCGTCGCCGGCGAGGCCGTAACGGCCGGGGCGCAGGGCGGCCAGGTCCCGGGTGAGGGTGATCTGGCCGGCGGCGGTGCCGTGCACCGTGAGCCGCGGTTCGGTGGGCAGGGGCCGGCCGGGCGGCGCCTTGAGCGCGGCGTCGCTGGCGAGCCGTCCGGCGGCGACGCTCGCCGCCCCTGCGGCCAGGGCTGCGGTGACGGCGGCGGCCGTCGCGGGGAGGATGCGCACGCCTTTCAGTTTCCCGGGGGGCCGCGGAGTAAGCCACCGGGACGGCGGGTGCGCGGGCCCGTTCGGATCAACGGGGCCGGGGCGGGGGTCAGGGCCGCTGCCCGTATCCGCGCAGCCGGTCCGCCACCTCGGCCAGCTGCTCTTCGGTCAGCAGTGACGGCGATCTGCCCGGCACCGAGGAGGCCGTCAGCCACAGGCGGCACATCCACTCCAGCTGGGCGGTGCGGTCAAACGCCTGGTCCAGGGTGGTGCCGTAGGTGAGGGTGCCGTGGTTCTGGAGCAGGCAGCCGGTGCGGTCGGTGAGGGCGTCGAGCATGTGGCGGGCCAGTGCGTCGGTGCCGTAGGGCGCGTAGGGGGCGACGCGGACGGGGCCGCCGAGCGCCGCGGTCATGTAGTGGACCGGCGGCAGCTCGGGGACGAGGAGTGAGACGGCCGTGGCGTGCACGGCGTGGGTGTGGACGACGGCGCGGGCGTCGGTGGCTCGGTAGACGGCGAGGTGCATGGGCAGTTCGCTGGTGGGGACGAGGGTGCCGAGCACCTGCCGGCCGTCGAGGTCGACGCCGGTGACGTCCCCGGGGGCCAGACGGTCGTAGGGCACACCCGAAGGGGTGACCAGCACCGTGTCGCCGACGCGCACCGAGACGTTGCCCGAGGTGCCGACCACCAGCCCGTCCGTCACCGTCCGCCGGGCCGTGGCGACGAGCGCCTCCCAGGCCTCCCTCCGGTCCCGTTCCTCTTCGGGTTCCGTTTGTCCGGCCGCCCGTCCGGCCCGCGAATACGTCACAGTCACCGTCTCCTCCCCGCCCGCTCCGGGCCCGTTTCCGGCCGCCGCCGACCGGCGTCGCGGCGATCCTGCCAGGCACGTCTCCGGAGAGCATCGGGGCGGACACGCGGAGGGAGGCGGTGGCGCCGGTTCCGGTCACCGTGGCGCCCTGCTCAGTTCATCTTCCGTTCACCATGGTTACCTACGTTCGTCCAGCCAATGACCTCGAACGATTGCCTGGGTAAATGGAAAGCTTCTCGCTGATCCTCGCGATTGTGGTGGTGACCGCTCTCGCGTTCGATTTCACGAACGGTTTCCACGACACCGCCAACGCGATGGCAACGACCATTTCGACCGGTGCGCTCAAGCCCAAGGTGGCGGTGGCGATGTCCGCCGTCCTCAACCTTGTCGGCGCCTTCCTCTCCGTGGAGGTCGCCAACACGATCTCCAAGGGTCTCGTGGACGAGACCGGCATCCGTCCCGAGGTCATCTTCGCCGCTCTGGTCGGCGCGATCCTCTGGAACCTGCTGACCTGGCTGGTCGGACTCCCGTCCAGCTCCTCCCACGCCCTCATGGGCGGTCTGATCGGTGCCGCGGTCGCCTCGGCGGGCGTCGGCGCGGTCAACGGCGACGCGCTCGTCACCAAGGTGCTGATCCCCGCGATCGCCGCCCCGCTCGTCGCGGGTGTCGCGGCGATGCTCGGCGCACGCCTGACGTACCGGCTCGGCCGCAAGGCCGACGGCAAGGCCGCCGCGAAGGGCTACCGCGCCGGGCAGATCGCCTCCGCCGGTCTGGTCTCGCTGGCCCACGGCACCAACGACGCCCAGAAGACGATGGGCATCATCACCCTCGCCCTGGTCGCCGGCGGCTCGCTCGCCCCCGACTCCGACCCGCCCATGTGGGTCATCCTCTCCGCGGGCATCGCCATCGCGCTCGGCACCTACCTCGGCGGCTGGCGCATCATCCGCACCATGGGCAAGGGCCTGACCGACCTCCAGCCGCAGCAGGGCTTCGCCGCCCAGACCAGCGCCGCGACGGTCATCCTCGCCTCCTCGCACCTCGGCTTCTCCCTCTCCACCACGCACTCGGTCTCCGGTGCGGTGATGGGCGCGGGCCTCGGCCGCAAGGGCGGCGTGGTCCGCTGGTCCACGGCCACCCGGATGTTCGTCGCCTGGGGCCTGACCCTGCCGGCCGCCGCCCTGGTCGCCGCGATCGCCGAGTGGGTCTGCGGACTGGGTGACTGGGGCACCGCCCTGGTCGCGGTCTTCCTGGTCGCCTCCAGCGCCGCCATCTGGAAGCTCTCCCGGCGCGAGGTCGTCGACCACACCAACGTCATCGACGCCGACGAGCCCGAGCAGTCCGGCGTGGTGACCCAGGCGATGGCCGCCGTGACCCCGCCCCCGGCGGGCGTGACCGAGGAGCCGGTGGCCGCCGTCGCGTCCTCCGTGGCCGAGTCGCCGGAGTCGTCCGAGTCCAAGGCCCCCTCGGCCACCACCGTCTGAACCCGCGCCCCGGGTACGAAGGAAACGAACCTCCATGAGCATCGACTGGGCAGCTCTCGGCTCCGTCTTCGGGGTCAGCCTCGTGGCCACCGTGGCCCTGGTGGGCCTGTTCACCCTCGGCATCGCCGGCCTCTCCCGCCAGGAGCGGGCCGCCGCCGAGGGAGGCTCCGCGGGCCTCGCGGTCACCGGCGCGTACGCGTGCTTCGCGGCCTGCGCGGCGGCGGTGGCGTACGGCATCTACCTGATCGTCGCCTGAGCCGGTAAGGCAGCGCGGCGCACACCGTGGTGCGGGGCGCGGGACGGACTCCGAGGTCCGTCCCGCGCCCCGCTCTTCTCGTTCCCCGCGCACTCTTCCCCCGCGCCCGCGCACGCCGCCCGCGTGTGGGCCTTCGCACACTCCCCCCTCGCAGGTCAACGGCAAGTTGACGGGTGTTCGCGGCGCGTGGTGGACTGCCGGAGCCAATGCGGCGGCTGGAGAGGAAGCCCGGTGTGAATCCGGCGCGGTCCCGCCACTGTGACCGGGGAGCGATCCCCGGGAGCCAGGAACTCCCACCGCCGTTCTCTTCTAACCAGGGCGCGGACACCCTGAGTGAGGACCTATCGCCATGCGCGGCTGCCGTTCCAGGCTCACCAGCGAGACTCTTCGTCTTTCCCTCCCCACGGCCGGTTGAGCCGTGCGCGCCGAACGCGTCTTCGCGTACGGCGCCGCCGCCGGCCTCCTCGGTGACCTCCTCCTCGGCGACCCGCGCCGCGGACACCCGGTCGCCGCGTTCGGCCGTGCCGCCGGTGCCGTGGAACGGGTGCTGTGGCGTGACCACCGAGGCTGGGGCGCGCTGCACACCGCCGTGTGCGCCGGGGGCGCCGCCGCCCTCGGGCTGGCCGCCGACCGCGCCGTACGCCACTCCCCCGCCGCCTCCGTCGCGCTGACCGCCGCCGCCACCTGGGCGGTCGTCGGCGGCACCTCGCTCGCCCGCGAGGCGAGCGCCGTCGGCCGCGCCCTGGAGGCCGGCGACGTCGAGGCCGCCCGCGCGCGGCTGCCGCACCTGTGCGGGCGGGACCCGCAGGCCCTGGACGCCGACGGGATCGCGCGGGCGGTCGTGGAGTCCGTCGCCGAGAACACCTCGGACGCGGTCGTGGGCGCCCTGGTGTGGGGCGCGGTGGCCGGAGTGCCCGGACTGGCCGGCTTCCGGGCCGTGAACACCCTGGACGCGATGGTCGGCCACAAGTCGCCCAGGTACCGCCGCTACGGCTGGGCCTCGGCCCGGCTCGACGACCTCGCGGGCTGGCCGGGCGCCCGCCTCACCGCCGTCCTGGCCACCGCGGCCGGCGGCGATCCCCGGGGCGCCGTACGGGCCTGGCGCGCCGACGCCGCGCGGCACCCGAGCCCCAACGCCGGTCCCGTGGAGGCCTCGTTCGCGGGCGCCCTGGGCGTGCGGCTCGGCGGGACGCTCTCCTACGGCGGACGGGTCGAGCACCGGCCCGTGCTCAACGGGGCGGCGGGGCGGCCCGTACGGGCCGGTTCCGGCGACATCGAGCGGGCCGTGCGGCTCTCCCGGCGCGTGGGCTGGCTGGCGCTCGGCGCGTGCGCGGGCGCGCGGCTGCTCGTCCGCGGGGTCGTCAAGAAGGGACGTACGTCATGAACGGTGGCCTCCTCGTCGCCGGCACCACCTCCGACGCCGGCAAGAGCGTCGTCACCGCCGGGATCTGCCGCTGGCTGGTGCGCCAGGGCGTGAAGGTCGCGCCCTTCAAGGCGCAGAACATGTCCCTCAACTCGTTCGTGACGCGTGAGGGCGCGGAGATCGGGCGGGCGCAGGCCATGCAGGCCCAGGCGTGCCGGGTGGAGCCGACCGCGCAGATGAACCCGGTGCTGCTGAAGCCGGGCGGGGAGCGCAGCAGCCAGGTCGTGCTGCTCGGCAAGCCGGTCGGCGAGATGAGCGCCCGCGGCTACCACGGCGGACGGCAGCAGCGGTTGCTCGGCACCGTGCTGGACTGTCTGGCCGAACTGCGGGGCACGTATGACGCGGTGATCTGCGAGGGGGCGGGCAGTCCGGCCGAGATCAACCTGCGCCGGACCGACATCGTGAACATGGGGATCGCCCGGGGCGCCGGGCTGCCCGTGCTGGTGGTGGGCGACATCGACCGGGGCGGGGTCTTCGCCTCGTTCTTCGGGACGGTGGCGCTGCTGGCGCCCGAGGACCAGGCGCTGGTCGCCGGGTTCCTCGTCAACAAGTTCCGGGGCGACGTGTCGCTGCTGGAACCGGGGCTGGAGATGCTGCACGGGCTCACCGGGCGGCACACGTACGGCGTGCTGCCCTTCCGGCACGGGCTCGGCATCGACGAGGAGGACGGGCTGCGGGTCTCCCTGCGCGGGACCGTGCGGGAGTCCGTCGTCGCGCCGCCGGTCGGCGAGGACGTGCTGCGGGTCGCCGTCTGCGCGATCCCGCTCATGTCGAACTTCACGGACGTGGACGCGCTCGCCGCCGAACCCGGTGTCGTGGTGCGGTTCGTGGACCGGCCGGAGGAACTGGCCGACGCGGATCTCGTCATCGTGCCGGGGACGCGGGGAACGGTCCGGGCCCTGGAGTGGCTGCGGGAGCGGGGACTCGCGGACGCCGTCGCGCGCAGGGTGGCCGAGCGGCGGCCCGTCCTCGGCATCTGCGGCGGCTTCCAGCTGCTCGGCGAGCACATCGAGGACAAGGTCGAGTCGCGTGCCGGGCACGTGGCCGGGCTCGGACTGCTGCCCGTGCGGGTGCGGTTCGCCCGCGAGAAGACCCTCACCCGGCCGGCCGGCGAGGCCCTCGGCGAGCACGTCGAGGGGTACGAGATCCACCACGGGGTCGCCGAAGTCGTAGGGGGCGAACCCTTCTTGGACGGCTGCCGGGTCGGCCAGACCTGGGGCACGCACTGGCACGGCTCGCTGGAGTCGGACGGCTTCCGGCGGGCGTTCCTGCGCGAGGTGGCCGCCGCCGCGGGCCGCCGCTTCGTGCCGGCTCCCGACACCTCGTTCGCCGCGCTGCGCGAGGAGCAGCTCGACCGGCTCGGCGACCTGATCGAACACCACGCGGACACGGACGCGCTGTGGCGGCTCATCGAGTCCGGCGCGCCGCAAGGACTGCCCTTCATTCCACCGGGAGCGCCCGCATGAGCACAGTGTTGTTGTTGTCGACCGCCGACACGGACCTGCTGGCGGCCCGCGCGTCGGACGCCGCCTACCGGATCGGCAACCCGACCCGGGTCGACGTACGGGAGGAACTGCCGGGGCTCGTCGAGGGCGCGGACGTCGCCGTCGTGCGCCTCCTGGGCGGCAAGCGCGCCTGGGAGGACGGGCTCGCCGCGCTGAAGGCCGCCGGCGTCCCGACCGTCCTGCTGGGCGGCGAGAGCGTGCCGGACGCCGAGTTGATGGCCGAGTCCTCGGTGCCGGCCGGCGTGGTCGCGGAGGCGCTGCGCTACCTCGTCGAGGGCGGGCCCGCCAACCTCACCCAGCTCGCCCGGTTCCTCTCCGACACGGTGCTGCTGACCGGCGAGGGCTTCGAGGAGCCGGAGAAGATGCCGGAGTACGGCGTCCACGGCTCCCGGGACGTGGTCGAGGGCCGCCCGACGGTCGGCGTGCTCTTCTACCGCGCCCACCAGCTCAGCGGCAACACCGCCTTCGTCGACACGCTGTGCGACGCGATCGAGGCGCGCGGCGCCAACGCCCTGCCCGTGTACTGCGGTTCGCTGCGCGGCGCGGACGCCGGGCTGTACGAGCTGCTGGGCCGGGCCGACGCCCTGGTCGCCACGGTCCTCGCGGCCGGCGGCACGCACGCCTCGCAGGCGTCGGCGGGCGGCGACGAGGAGGCCTGGGACATCGGGGCCCTGGCCGACCTGAACGTCCCCGTGCTGCAAGGGCTCTGCCTGACCTCCTCCCGGGCCGCCTGGGAGGAGTCGGACGCCGCTCTCTCCCCCATGGACGCGGCGATGCAGGTCGCCATCCCGGAGTTCGACGGGCGCCTGGTCACCGTGCCGTTCTCCTTCAAGGAACAGGGCCCCGACGACGTACCCGTGTACGTCGCCGACCCCGAGCGGGCCGGGCGGGTCGCCGGGATCGCCGTACGGCACGCGGCGCTGAAGCACAAGGCGAACGCCGACAAGAAGCTCGCGCTGGTCTTCACCGCGTACCCGACCAAGCACTCCCGCGTCGGCAACGCGGTCGGTCTCGACACCCCGGCGTCGGCGGTGCGGGTGCTGGACGCGCTCAGGGACGCGGGGTACGGGGTCACCGGGTACCCCGCCGAGGGCGACGAGCTGATCCACCGGCTGATCGAGGCCGGCGGTCACGACGTCGAGTGGCTGACGGAGGACCAGCTCGCGGCGGCGCCCGCGCGGGTGCCGCTGGCCGACTACCGGGCGTGGTTCGAGAAGCTGGACCCGGAGTTGCGGGACGCGATGCGGGAGGCGTGGGGCGAGCCGCCGGGCTCGCTGTACGTGGACGGCGACGACATCGTCCTCGCCTCCCTCCAGTTCGGGAACGTCGTCGTCATGATCCAGCCGCCGCGCGGCTTCGGCGAGAACCCGATCGCGATCTACCACGACCCGGACATGCCGCCGTCGCACCACTACATGGCCGCCTACCGCTGGCTGGAGAACAGCTTCGGCGCCGACGCGATCGTGCACATGGGCAAGCACGGCACGATGGAGTGGCTGCCGGGCAAGGGCCTCGGCCTGAGCGCCGGCTGCGCGCCGGACGCGGTCCTCGGCGACCTGCCGCTGATCTACCCGTTCATCGTCAACGACCCCGGTGAGGGCACCCAGGCCAAGCGGCGCGGCCACGCCACGGTCGTCGACCACCTGGTGCCGCCGATGGCGCGCGCGGACACCTACGGCGACCTGGCCAAGCTGGAGCAGCTGCTCGACGAGTACGCGCTCGTCTCCGACCTGGACCCGGTGAAGGCGCCGGCGGTGCGCGCGCAGATCTGGACGCTGGTCAAGGCGGCCGAACTCCACCACGACCTGCATGTGGACGACCAGCCGGACGACGACGAGTTCGACGAGTTCGTCATGCACATCGACGGCTACCTCTGCGAGATCAAGGACGTGCAGATCCGCGACGGCCTGCACATCCTGGGCGGCGGCCCGGTCGGCGAGCCGCGCGTGAACCTGGTGCTCGCGGTGCTGCGGGCCTCGCAGGTCTGGGGCGGGCAGGCGAACGCACTGCCGGGGCTCAGGGCCTCGCTGGCCGAGCACTTCGGGCTGGTGGAGAAGGAGCTGCTGGCCGAGCCGGGCGCGCCGGTGAAGGTGCCGGTGGAGCTGACGGACCTGGTGGACGGCCCGGCGCGGTCGGCCGCCGACGCGATCGACCTGCTGGAGCAGCTGTGCCGGCGGATCGCGGAGGGCATGGAGCTGCGGGCCTGGGACACGGCCGCCGCCCCTGGCCTGGTGGGCGAGGTGCTGGGCGCCGAACTCCCCGACGCGGTCGCGGTGCTGGAGTTCGCCTGCACGGAGGTCGTGCCGCGCCTGGCCCGGACCACGGACGAGATCGGGCACATCCTGCGGGCCCTGGACGGCGGTTACGTCCCGGCCGGACCGTCCGGTTCGCCGACGCGCGGCCTGGTCAACGTCCTGCCGACCGGCCGGAACTTCTACTCCGTCGACCCGAAGGCGATCCCGTCCCGGCTGAGCTGGGAGGTCGGGCAGTCACTGGCGGACTCGCTGGTCCAGCGGTACCTGACCGACACCGGCGAGTACCCGAGGTCGGTCGGCCTCACCGTCTGGGGCACGTCCGCGATGCGCACCCAGGGCGACGACATCGCGGAGATCCTGGCGCTGCTGGGCTGCCGTCCGGTCTGGGACGACGCCTCGCGCCGGGTGACGGGCTTCGAGATCGTGCCCCTGGCCGAGCTGGGCCGGCCGCGCGTGGACGTCACCGTGCGCATCTCGGGCTTCTTCCGGGACGCGTTCCCGCACGTCGTCGGGCTGATCGACGACGCGGTGCGGGCGGTGGCGGAACTGGACGAGCCGGCCGAGTCCAACTACGTACGGGCGCACGTGGAGGAGGACGCGGCCGAGCACGGCGACCGGCGGCGGGCCACGGCGCGCATCTTCGGTTCCAAGCCGGGCGCGTACGGTGCCGGGCTGCTGCCGCTGATCGACGCACGGAACTGGCGCAGCGACGCGGACCTCGCCGAGGTGTACGCGGTGTGGGGCGGCTACGCCTACGGGCGCGGGCTCGACGGGCGGGCGGCGCGCGGCGACATGGAGACGGCGTTCCGGCGGATCGCGGTGGCGGCGAAGAACGTCGACACCCGCGAGCACGACCTCGTCGACGCCGACGACTACTTCCAGTACCACGGCGGCATGGTGGCGATGGTGCGGCACCTGACGGGCGAGAGCCCGGAGGCGTATGTCGGCGACTCGGCCACTCCCGACCAGGTCAAGACGCGGACGCTGGGCGAGGAGACGCACCGGGTCTTCCGCGCGCGGGTCGTCAATCCGCGGTGGATGGCGGCGATGCGGCGGCACGGCTACAAGGGTGCCTTCGAGATGGCGGCGACCGTCGACTACCTCTTCGGGTACGACGCCACGGCCGGGGTCGTGGACGACTGGATGTACGAGAAGCTCAGCGCCGAGTACGTCTTCGACGCGGAGAACCGGGACTTCATGAAGAAGTCCAATCCGTGGGCGCTGCGCGGCATCACGGAGCGGCTGCTGGAGGCGGCCGACCGGGGCCTGTGGGCCGAACCGGACGCGGAGACGCTGGAGCGGCTGCGCGCCACGTATCTGGAGCTCGAGGGCGACTTGGAGGGTGACGAGAAGTGAGTACCCCGTTCCCGTTCACGGCCGTCGTCGGTCAGGACGACCTGCGGCTGGCGCTGCTGCTGAACGCCGTCTCGCCGGCCGTCGGCGGTGTGCTGGTGCGCGGCGAGAAGGGCACCGCCAAGTCGACGGCCGTGCGTGCGCTGTCGGCGCTGATGCCGGAGGTGGACGTCGTGGCCGGGTGCCGCTTCTCCTGCGATCCCGGCTCCCCCGACCTCGCCTGCCCGGACGGGCCGCACGAGCCGGGGGCCTCCGGATCCCGGCCGGCCAGGATGGTGGAGCTGCCCGTCGGTGCCTCCGAGGACCGGCTGGTGGGTGCCCTCGACATCGAGCGGGCGCTCGCGGAGGGTGTGAAGGCCTTCGAGCCGGGTCTGCTGGCCGACGCGCACCGGGGCATCCTGTACGTCGACGAGGTCAACCTCCTCCACGACCACTTGGTGGACCTGCTGCTGGACGCGGCGGCGATGGGTGCCTCGTACGTCGAGCGCGAGGGCGTGTCGGTGCGGCACGCGGCGCGGTTCCTGCTCGTCGGCACCATGAACCCCGAGGAGGGCGAGCTGCGGCCGCAGCTCCTCGACCGGTTCGGGCTGACCGTGGAGGTCTCGGCCTCGCGCGAGCCCGACCAGCGGGTGGAGGTCGTGCGGCGCCGGCTCGCCTACGACGACGACCCGGCCGGGTTCGCCGCGCGCTGGGCCGACGAGGAGACCGCCGTACGGGCACGGATCGTGGCGGCGCGGGAGCTGCTGCCCTCGGTCCGGCTCGGGGACGGGGCGTTGCGGCAGATCGCGGCGACCTGCGCCGCCTTCGAGGTGGACGGCATGCGCGCCGACATCGTCATGGCGCGGACCGCGACCGCGCTGGCGGCGTGGGCCGGGCGGACCGACGTACTGGCTGAGGACGTGCGGCAGGCCGCGCTGCTGGCACTGCCGCACCGGCGGCGGCGGAATCCGTTCGACGCGCCCGGTCTCGACGAGGACAAGCTCGACGAGACGCTGGAGGAGTTCGGCGGGCAGGACGGGGACGGCGGCGGGGACGACGATCCCGACCCGGGCCCCGACGGCCCCGGCGGTCCCGGCGGGCAGCCGGAGCCCGACGACGCGCCGCAGGGGGACGGTGACACCGCCGCGCGGCCCGAGGCCGGGGAGGGCGGGGAGCCGCAGCCTTCAGGTGGCGCCGGCGAGCAGTCCCCCGCGCGTGCCGCCGAGCCGTTCCGCACCAAGGTGCTGAGCGTGCCGGGGCTGGGCGAGGGTGCCGCCGGGCGGCGTTCGCGGGCGCGGACCGAGCACGGACGGACCACGGGCGCCCGGCGGCCGCAGGGTGCCCTGACCAAGCTGCATCTGGCCGCCACCGTGCAGGCCGCCGCACCGCACCAGCGGGCGCGGGGACGGGCGGGGCGCGGTCTGGTGGTCCGGCGGGACGATCTGCGGCAGGCGACCCGTGAGGGGCGTGAGGGCAACCTCGTGCTGTTCGTCGTCGACGCCTCCGGGTCGATGGCGGCGCGGCAGCGGATGAGCGCCGTCAAGGGTGCCGTGCTGTCGCTGCTGCTGGACGCCTACCAGCGGCGGGACAAGGTGGGGCTGGTGACCTTCCGGGGTTCGGCGGCCGACGTCGCGCTGCCGCCGACCTCCTCGGTGGACGCGGCGGCGGTGCGGCTGGAGTCGCTGCCGACCGGGGGGCGCACGCCGCTCGCCGCCGGGCTACTCAAGGCGCACGAGGTGCTGCGGGTGGAGCGGCTGCGGGACCCGGCACGGCGGGCGCTGGTCGTGGTGGTGACGGACGGGCGGGCCACCGGTGGTCCCGAGCCCGTCGCGCTGGCGGGGCGGGCGGCGCGGCTGTTCGCGGCCGAGGGGACCGCGTCCGTGGTCGTGGACTGCGAGTCGGGACCCGTGCGGCTGGGGCTGGCCGGGCAGCTCGCGGGTGAGCTGGGCGGTACGGCGGTGACGCTGGACGAGCTGCAGGCGGACGCTATCGCCGGCTTGGTGAGGGACGTGCAGGGGACCAGGAGGGCCGCGTAATGCCGAAGGGGCAGCCGAGTGTCGTGCCGGACGACGGCCTGACGACGCGTCAGCGCCGTAATCGTCCGCTGGTCGTCGTGCACACGGGCATCGGGAAGGGCAAGTCCACCGCCGCCTTCGGGCTGGCGCTGCGTGCCTGGAACCAGGGGTGGCCGATCGGGGTGTTCCAGTTCGTCAAGTCGGCGAAGTGGAAGGTCGGCGAGGAGAACGCGCTGCGGGTGCTGGGCGCCAGTGGTGAGGGCGGGTCCGTCGACTGGCACAAGATGGGCGAGGGCTGGTCCTGGGTCCAGCGGGACGCGCAGATGGACAACGAGGAGAAGGCCCGGGAGGGCTGGGAGCAGGTCAAGCGGGACCTGGTCGCCGAGACGTACCGGCTGTACGTGCTGGACGAGTTCGCCTACCCGATGCACTGGGGGTGGATCGACACCGACGAGGTCGTGTCCGTGCTGCGGGAGCGGCCCGGGACCCAGCACGTCGTGATCACCGGGCGGAACGCGCCGGAGAAGCTGGTGGAGTTCGCCGACCTCGTCACCGACATGTCCAAGGTCAAGCACCCGATGGACGCGGGACAGAAGGGGCAGAGGGGCATCGAGTGGTGACCTCTCCGGATTCCGGTGTTCCTCGGCTGGTCATTGCCGCGCCCTCGTCCGGGAGCGGCAAGACCACCGTCGCCACCGGGCTGATGGCCGCGCTCGCCGGGCGCGGGCTCGCCGTGTCGCCGCACAAGGTCGGGCCCGACTACATCGATCCCGGGTACCACGCGCTCGCCACCGGGCGGGTGGGGCGGAACCTGGACGCCTACCTGTGCGGGCCCGAGCTGATCGGGCCGTTGTTCCTGCACGGGGCGCGCGGGTGTGACATCGCCGTGGTCGAGGGCGTGATGGGGCTGTACGACGGGGCCGCGGGCGAGGGCGAACTCGCCTCCACCGCGCAGGTCGCGAAGCTGTTGCGGGCGCCGGTGGTGCTGGTCGTGGACGCGTCGGCGCAGTCGCGGTCGGTGGCGGCGCTGGTGCACGGATTCGTGTCCTGGGACCCGGAGGTGCGGGTCGGGGGCGTGATTCTGAACAAGGTCGCGTCCGATCGGCACGAGGGGTTGTTGCGGGAGGCGGTGGACTCCGTCGGGGTGCCGGTGCTGGGGGTGTTGCGGCGGGCTCCGCAGGTGGATGTGCCCGCCCGGCACCTGGGGTTGGTTCCCGTTGCCGAGCGGCGGGGAGCGGCAGTGGACGCCGTTGACGCGATGGCGGCGCAGGTCGCCAGTGGGTGTGATCTGGAGGCGTTGGTCGGGTTGGCGCGGGCTGCCGGGCCGCTGCCTGGGGGCTCCGCCCCCTGGGCCCCCTGGCCTGTGCCCACCCACCACCCGTCTCGGTCGGACGAGAAGTCGACGCCACGCGTTGCCGTCGCCGGAGGAGCGGCCTTCACCTTCTCCTATGCCGAGCACACCGAGTTGCTCGCCGCTGCCGGGGCCGAGGTCGTCACGTTCGACCCGTTGCGGGACGAGGAGCTGCCCGAGGGAACCGCCGGGCTCGTCCTCGGAGGCGGGTTCCCCGAGGTGTACGCCTCCGAGCTGTCCGCCAACGAGCCGTTGCGCAAGGCCGTCGCCGAGCTGGCGCTGGGCGGTGCTCCCGTCGCCGCCGAGTGCGCGGGGCTGCTGTACCTGTGCCGGGAGCTGGACGGGCTGCCGATGTGCGGGGTGCTGGACGCCTCGGCCCGGATGTCGGAGCGGTTGACCCTGGGGTACCGGGACGCCGTCGCCGTGTCCGACAGTGCGCTGGCCGTCGCGGGGACGCGGATGCGGGGGCACGAGTTCCACCGGACCGTGGTGGAGCCGGGGGCCGGAGCCGCGCCGGCGTATGGGATGCGGGCGCCCGAGCGGCGCGTCGAGGGATTCGTGGAGCGCGGTGTGCACGCGAGCTATCTGCACACGCACTGGGCGTCCGAGCCCGGTGTCGCCCGTCGGTTCGTGGAGAGGTGCCGGACGTCATGAGCAGCAGCAGGCTGGTGGGGGTCGGGGTCGGCCCTGGTGACCCCGAGCTGGTGACCGTCAAGGGGGTCAACGCGCTGCGGGCCGCCGATGTCGTCGTCGTACCCGTGATGGACACAGGTGAACGCGGGCGCGCCGAGGCGACCGTGCTGCACTACGTGGGCGCCGAGAAGGTCGTACGGGTGGTGTTCGCGCTCAACGAGCGCACCGACCGGGCGCGGCGCGAGGCGGCCTGGGACGCGGCCGGGGAGCGGGTCGCCGGGCTGCTGCGGGAGTACGGGAGCGTCGCCTTCGCCACCATCGGCGATCCGAACGTGTACTCGACCTTCACCTATCTCGCGCAGACCGTCGGTGAGCTGGTGCCGGGCACCGTCGTGGAGACCGTGCCGGGTATCACCGCGATGCAGGACCTCGCGGCGCGGTCGGGGGCCGTGCTGACCGAGGGCACCGAGCCGTTGACGCTGGTGCCGGTGACGGCGGGCGCGGCCGTGCTCAAGGACGCGTTGAACGGGCCCGGGACCGTGGTCGCCTACAAGTTCGGCCGGCAGGCCGCCGAGGTGGCCGAGGCACTGCGGGAGACCGGGCGGCTGGACGACGCCGTGTGGGGGTCGGCGCTGGGGCTGCCCGAGGAGTCCGTGCGGGCGGCCGCCGAGCTGGACGGCGGGCCGCTGCCCTACCTCTCGACGCTCATCGCGCCCGCCCGGCGCGAGGGCGGGCGGGGCGGGAAGTTGTGAACCGCGGTTCGTCACTCCGCCACGCCGACCACCAGCCAGATGAACGCGGCGCCCGCGACCGTGCACAGCAGCGTCGAGCGGGCCGGGTGCTCGTGGTGGGCCTCGGGGAGGATCTCGGCGGCGGCGAGGTAGAGCAGCGCGCCGCCGAAGAGGCCGAGATACGCGCCGAGTACGCCTTCGGGGATCTCGAACAGGAGCGTGGACGCGGCACCGGCCACGGGGGCCACCGCGTCGGCGAACAGCATCGCGACGGCGCGGCGGCGGGCGTTCCCGTACAGGCTGGTGAGCGTGTAGGTGTTGAAGCCGTCCGCGAAGTCGTGGGCGATCACGGCCATCGCGACCGCCGCTCCCATGCCGCCGCCGACCTGGAAGGCCGCGCCGATCGCCACGCCGTCCATCGCGCTGTGCCCGACCATCGCGGCGGCGGCCGTCAGGCCCACCTCGGGCGAGCGGTGTCCGTGCTCCTCGGCGCCGTGCGCGGCGCGGCGGGCGGCCAGCAGGCGTTCCACCAGGTGCGCCAGCAGGAAACCGGCGACGAAGAGGAGCAGTGCCTCGGGCACGCCGAACACCTCGTCGCCGGCCGCCTCCAGGGCTTCCGGGAGCAGGTCGAGGCCAACCACGCCCAGCATCAGGCCGCCGGCCAGGCCGAGGACCAGGTGGCGCCGGTCGGTCACCCGCTGTGCCGTCCAGCCGCCGGCCAGCGTCATCAGGAACGCGCCGAGCGCGACGAAGACCGCCATGGGCCCTTGCTATCCGATCGGAGCGCGAATCCGTGCGCACGACAGCAGCAACGGCAGTAAATATGCGTAGGAAAGGACCCCGTCCCATGGATTCCGTGGCCCGTGATGCCGCCGCCCGTACCGGCAAGGTGACCTTCGTCGGTGCCGGTCCCGGCGCCGCCGATCTGCTGACGTTCCGCGCGGCGCGCGCCATCGCCGAGGCCGACGTCGTGATCTGGGCGGCGAGCCTGGTGCAGGCGGAGGTGCTCCAGCACGCGCGGGAGGGTGCTCAGGTCCTGGACTCGGCGACGATGTCGCTGGAGGACGTCATGGCCGTCTACCGGCGGGCGCTGGCGGAGGGGCTGCGGGTGGCCCGTATCCACTCCGGCGATCCGGCGCTGTGGGGCGGTACGCAGGAGCAGCTGGACCGGTGCGCGGAGATCGGCATCGCGACCGAGGTCGTGCCCGGCGTCTCCGCCTTCTCCGCCGTGGCCGCACTGGCGCAGCGTGAGCTGACGATCCCGGAGGTGGCGCAGTCCGTCGTCCTCACCCGGCTCGGCGGCGGCAAGACGCCGATGCCGCCCGGGGAGGAGGTCCGCGAGTTCGCGAAGCACGGGACGACCATGGCGGTGTTCCTGTCGGCGGCGCGCAGCGGGCAGCTGGTGCGGGAGCTGCTGGAGGGCGGGTATCCGACGGACACGCCGGTCGTCGTGGCGTACCAGGCCACCTGGCCGGAGGAGCTGGTCGTGCGGTGCACGGTCGGCACGCTGGAGGAGACGGTCAAGGAGCACAAGCTCTGGAAGCACACCCTCTTCCTGGTCGGTCCGGCCCTCGACGCGCGCGGCACGCGGTCGCACCTGTACCACCCGGGGCACTTCCACGGTTACCGCAAGGCCGATCCGGAGGCCCGGCGTGAGCTGCGTGCGCGGGGCGCGAGCACGTGATCACCGTCGTGGGAATGGGGGCCGGGGCGCCGCCGGGCGAGGACGTCACCGCCGGGGCCGAGCTGGTCGTCGGCGGGCGGCGCCACCTGGACGCCGTGCGGCTGCCCGAGGGGGCCGGGCGGGTCGTGCTCGGGGCGCTGGCGCCCGCCCTGGAGACGGTCGCCGAGTACGTCGCGGAGGGGCGGCGGGTGGTCGTGCTGGCCTCCGGCGACCCCGGGTTCTTCGGGATCGTGCGGGTGCTGGCCGAGCGGTTCGGGTCGGAGCGGCTGGACGTGCGGCCCGGGGTGTCCTCCGTCGCCGCCGCCTTCGCGCGGGCCGGGCTGCCGTGGGACGACGCCGTGGTGGCCAGCGCGCACGGGCGGGACCTGCGGACGGCGGTGAACCTGTGCCGCGCGCACCCGAAGGTCGCCGTGCTGACCGGGCCGGGGGCCGGCCCGGCGGAGCTGGGCGCCGCGCTGCGCACCGACGCCCGGGTCCTGGTCGTCGCGTCCGCTCTGGGCTCCGGCGAGGAGCGGGTGGAGCGGGTGACGCCCGCCGAGGCCGCCGGGCGGGACTGGGGGGCGGCGGTGAGCGTGGTGCTGTGCCTGGACGAGGCGCGGGCGCTGGGGCCGGTGCGCGCGGTCGCCGGGCCGCGACCGGGGGCCGGTGGATGGGCCCTGGACGAGACGGAGTTCGCCCACCGCGACTCGATGATCACCAAGTTCGAGGTGCGGGCGCTGGCGCTGGCCCGGCTCGGGCCCCGGGCCGGGGACCTGGTGTGGGACGTCGGGGCGGGCTCGGGGTCCGTGGCCGTGGAGTGCGCGCGGCTCGGCGCCGCCGTCACCGCCGTGGAGAAGACGCCGGACGGGGTGGAGCGGGTCCGCGCCAACGCCGCCGCGCACGGCGTGGACGTGCGGGTGGTGCACGGGGCGGCGCCCGCGGTGCTGTCCGGCCTGGACGCTCCGGACGATCCGGACGCCGTGTTCGTCGGGGGCGGCGGGCGCGAACTGCCGTCGATCGTCGCCGCCTGCGCGCGGCGCGCCCGGCGGGCCGTGGTCGTCGCGATGGCCGCGCTGGACCGGGTGCCGGCGGCCCGCGAGGCGCTGCTCGACGCCGGGCTGGAGTGTGACGGGGTGCTGCTGCAGTCGTCCCGGCTGGCGCCGCTGCCGGGTGACGTGACCCGGCTCGCGGCCACCAATCCCGTGTTCCTGCTGTGGGGCGTCAGGCCCCACAGCCGTACCGAAGGAGTTGCCCCTTGATCGGCCTCATTTCCGCCACCGCGGCGGGAGCGGCGGCGCGGGACCGGCTGGCCGCGGCGTGGCCGGACCGCACGCGCGTGTACGGGGGTCCCGTCGCGGACGCCGTACGGACCGCGTTCGCGGAGTGCGAGCAGCTCGTGTGCTTCCTGGCCACGGGGGCCGTGGTCCGGCTGGTGGCGCCGCTGCTGGACGACAAGCGGACGGACCCGGGTGTGGTCTGCGTCGACGAGGGCGGGCGGTTCGCCGTGTCGCTGGTCGGCGGCCACGGCGGCGGCGCCAACGAACTCGCCCGCGCCATCGGCGAGGTACTGGGCGCGGAGCCGGTGGTGACGACGGCGACGGACGCCGTGGGCCTGCCCGGCCTGGACACGCTCGGGCTGCCCGTGGAGGGTGACGTCGCCGGGGTCTCGCGGGCCCTGCTGGACGGTGAGCCGGTGGCGCTGCGGGCGGAGGTGAGCTGGCCGCTGCCGCCGCTGCCGGTCGCCGGAGAGGGGGCGCACACGGTCCGGGTGACCGACCGTCTGGTGGAGCCGGCCCCCGAGCGCGAGGTCGTGCTGCGCCCGCCGTCCCTGGTCGTCGGCGTCGGCGCTTCGAAGGGCGCGCCGGTCGACGAGGTGCTGGGGCTGGTGGAGGAGGCCCTGCGGGAGGCCGGGTTGTCCGTCGCGTCGGTCGCCGAGCTGGCCACCGTGGACGCCAAGGCGGAGGAGCCCGGCATCGTGGGCGCCGCCGAGCGGCTGGGCGTGCCGCTGGTGACGTACGCCGCCGGGGAGCTGGCGGGCGTCGAGGTGCCCAATCCGTCCGACGCCCCGCTGGCGGCCGTCGGCACGCCGTCGGTCGCGGAGGCGGCGGCGCTGGTGCGCGGCGGCGAACTCCTCGTGCCCAAGCGGAAGTCTGCGGCGTCGCCCGCCATGGCGACCTGCGCGGTCGTACGGCGGCCGGGCCGCGGGCGGCTCGCGGTGGTCGGGCTCGGGCCGGGCGCCCGGGACCTGGTGACGCCGCGCGCGCAGGCCGAGTTGCGGCGGGCGTCGGTACTGGTCGGGCTCGACCAGTACGTCGACCAGATCCGCGACCTGCTGCGGCCGGGCACGCGCGTCCTGGAGTCGGGGCTCGGCGCCGAGGAGGAGCGGGCCCGGACGGCGGTCGAGGAGGCCCGGCGGGGTCACGCGGTGGCGCTGATCGGCAGCGGGGACGCCGGGGTGTACGCCATGGCCTCGCCGGCGCTGGCGGAGGCGTCCGACGACATCGACGTGGTCGGGGTGCCGGGCGTGACGGCGGCGCTGGCGGCCGGGGCGATCCTGGGCGCGCCGCTCGGCCACGACCACGTGTCGATCAGCCTGTCCGACCTGCACACGCCGTGGGAGGTCATCGAGCGGCGGGTGCGGGCGGCGGCCGAGGCGGACATCGTCGTGACCTTCTACAACCCGCGCAGCCGGGGCCGCGACTGGCAGCTGCCCAAGGCGCTGGCGATTCTCGCGGAGCACCGGGAGCCGGCGACGCCGGTGGGTGTCGTGCGCAACGCGTCCCGCGTGGACGAGTCGAGCCGGCTGACCACGCTCGCCGCCCTCGACCCGGCGACGGTCGACATGATGACGGTCGTGACGGTGGGCAACACCGCGACCCGGCAGATCGCCGGGCGCATGGTGACGCCGCGCGGTTACCGGTGGCAGGAGGAGCCAGCATGAACCGCGTCGTCCATCCCATCGAGCAGGAGTCCTACCGGCGGCTGCGCGCCCGGCTGGACACCTCGCACTTCCCGCCGCTGACCCGGGCGGTGGTGGAGCGGGTCATCCACTCCGCCGCCGACCTGGAGTACGCCACCGACCTCGTCACCGACGAGGCCGCGCTGGAGAAGGCGTACGCCGCGCTGCACGCCGGGGCGCCCGTCGTGGTGGACGTCGAGATGGTCGCGGCCGGGATCACCCGGCGGGAGACCGTCTGCCGGCTGAAGGACGCCGTGGCCGGGCCGGGTCTGACCCGTTCGGCGCACGCGATCCGGCTCGCGTACGAGCAGGTCGGTCCCGGTGCCCTCTGGGTGATCGGCAACGCGCCGACCGCCCTGGAGGAGCTGCTCACCCTGGACGCGGACCCGGCGCTCGTCATCGGTCTGCCCGTCGGCTTCGTCGGCGCGGCCGAGTCCAAGGCCGCGTTGCGCGACAGCGGGCTGCCCGCCGTCAGCAACGTGTCCGAGAAGGGCGGTTCGGCGGTCGCCGCCGCCGCGCTCAACGCCCTGCTGTACCACCCCACTTCGTACTCCGAGCACTCCGAGTATCCCGAGCATTCCGAGGAGAAATCGTGACCACCCCCCCGCCCGCCCTGCTCGTCGCCGGACACGGCACCCGGGACGAGGCCGGAGCCGAGGCGTTCCGCGACTTCGTGCGCGAGCTGGGCCGCCGCCACCCCGAACTGCCCGTCGCGGGCGGCTTCATCGAGCTGTCCCCGCCGCCGCTCGGCGAGGCCGTCACCGAGCTGGTCGAGCGCGGGGTGCGCCGGTTCGCCGCGGTGCCGCTGATGCTGGTGTCCGCCGGGCACGCCAAGGGCGACATCCCGGCGGCGCTGTCCCGCGAGAAGGAGCGCCACCCCGGCGTCTCGTACACCTACGGGCGTCCGCTGGGCCCGCACCCGGCGCTGCTGCGCGTGCTGGAGCGGCGGCTCGCGGAGGCGGTCGACCCGGCCTGGGACCCCGCCGAGGTGACCGTGCTGCTGGTGGGGCGCGGGTCGACGGACCCGGACGCCAACGCCGAGGTGTTCAAGGCGGCGCGGCTGCTGTGGGAGGGGCGCGGGTACGGGGCCGTGGAGACGGCGTTCGTGTCGCTGGCGAAGCCGGACGTGCCGGGCGGCCTGGAGCGGTGTGTGCGGCTGGGGGCGCGGCGGGTCGTGGTGCTGCCGTACTTCCTGTTCACGGGCATCCTCCCGGACCGGGTCCGGCACCAGACCGAGGAGTGGGCCGCCGCGCACCCGGAGACCGAGGTGCGGTCGGCGGACGTGATCGGCCCGGAGCCGGAGCTGCTGGACCTGGTGTGGGAGCGGTACGAGGAGGCCGTGAAGGGCGACCTTCGGATGAACTGCGACTCCTGCGTGTACCGGATCGCGCTGCCGGGGTTCGAGGACAAGGTGGGGCTGCCGCAGCAGCCGCACTTCCACCCCGACGACGACGGCCATCACCACCACGGGCACCATCACGGGCATGGACACGCACACTCCCACGCACACTGAGGCCCGGGGGCCGCACGCTGAGCACACAGGGCCCGACCTGCGGCACCACGGGGACGCCGAGGTGCGCGACGACGGTTCGGCGCTGGTGGACCTCGCGGTGAACGTCCGCGCGGACACTCCCCCGGCCTGGCTGCGCGAGCACGTCGCCGGTTCGCTCGGCTCGCTCGCGGCCTACCCGGACGGGCGGGCCTCGCGGGCGGCGGTGGCGGCCCGGCACGGGCTGCCGGTGGAGCGGGTGCTGCTGACGGCGGGTGCGGCGGAGGCGTTCGTGCTGCTGGCGCGGGCGCTGAAGGTGCGCCGGCCGGTCGTGGTGCACCCGCAGTTCACGGAGCCGGAGGCGGCGCTGCGGGACGCGGGGCACACGGTCGGCCGGGTGCTGCTGCGGGAGGCGGACGGTTTCCGGCTGGACCCGGCCGCCGTCCCCGAGGACGCCGATCTGGTGGTCGTCGGCAATCCGACGAACCCGACGTCGGTGCTGCACCCGGCGCACACGGTCGCCGGGCTCGCCCGTCCCGGGCGGACGCTGGTCGTGGACGAGGCGTTCATGGACGCGGTGCCGGGTGAGCGGGAGGCGCTGGCCGGGCGCACGGACGTCCCCGGGCTGGTGGTCCTGCGCAGCCTCACCAAGACGTGGGGGCTGGCCGGGCTGCGCATCGGGTACGTCCTCGCCGCCCCGGACACCATCGCGGACCTGGAACGCGCCCAGCCCCTGTGGCCCGTGTCCACGCCCGCGCTGGCGGCGGCCGAGGCGTGCGTGGCGCCGCGGGCGCTGGCGGAGGCCGCACACGCGGCCCACCGCATCGCCGCGGACCGTGCCCACCTGGTCGCCGGGCTCGCGGACCTCGCGGGCGCCGGCCTGCGGGTCGTGGCTCCCGCCGAGGGTCCCTTCGTCCTGCTCCGCCTCCCGCGGGCCACCGCCGTACGCCACCGGCTGCGCGACCTCGGGTACGCGGTACGGCGCGGCGACACCTTCCCGGGGCTGGGTGAGGAGTGGCTGCGGCTGGCGGTACGGGACCGGGCGACGACGGACGGCTTCCTGGGGGCGCTGGGGCGGGCGGTGGCGGAGTCTCCGTGAGCGGGGCGGGACCGTGCGGCCTGCGAGCCTCACGGCCGTTCCGAGTGCCCCGCCCGGGCCGGACGCGCAGCCGTCCCCGTCGGGCCGACGGGACCGCGCGGACCGGCGTGCGTCCGACAGGCACCTTTCCCGGGCCCCGTGCGGAGTCCCTCAGAGCCTGCGCGCAGGAGCCGGACCGGCCCCACGCCCCCAGGAGCCGTGCCGGGCCAGCGCGCCGGACTCTCGCGCCTCCCCCGGAGCTTCGCGCGGTGCTCCGCCCGCAGCCCGGCACGGTCTTGCTCCCTCCCGGAACCGGAACCAGACCGGAATGGGACCGGAACCGGAACCGCCCGGCCGCCGCCCCCGTCGCCGGTCAGCCGCGTCCGCGCCGGGCCAGCACCAGGGAGCCGCCGCCCGCCAGGACCAGCGCGGCGGCGCCCGCGGCGATGTACGGGGTGGCCGAGCTGCCGCCGGTCTCGGCCAGGTCCGCCTCGGCGCGGGCGCCCTGGGGCTGGACGTCGGCGGCCGGTTCCGCCTCCTGCTCGGCGGCGGGGGGCTCCTCGCCCTTCGCCGGGGGCTGTGCGGCCTCCGGCTCCGGGGCGGCCGGGGACTCGCAGGTCGCCTCGGCCAGGGTCAGGGTGCCGTCGACCTCGGCGACGTTCAGGTCGAGCGGGTTGACGGACACCTTGAGTTCGAGCGCGGTGGCGGCGGCCGTGGTCGAGGTGGTCCGCGTCTTGGAGAGGTCGAGCCGCACCTCGCCGACGCCGGGCACCTTCACCTCCGTCGGCCCGCCGGTGGTCAGCGTGACCTTCTTGCCGAGGACGGTCACCGCGCCCAGCAGGTTGGCGTCGGCGACCGGAGCCTTACCGGCCTCGCAGGTCGCCGTGGAGGTGACCTTCCCGACCTCGATCAGGGACAGCAGGGGCAGACCCGGGACGTGCACCTTGGCGTGGGCCAGTTCGGTGCGGCCCTCGCTCTTCGCCGCGGTCGCCGTCGCCTTCGCCTGGGCCACGTCGGCGCGCAGGACGCTGAAGGGCTTGCCGCCGTCGACGCCGTCGAGGCGGGCGGTCAGCGCGGTCTGCTCGGCGCTCTCGGGTGCCCGCACCTCGTTGAGGGTGACCGTGAGCGGGACGTTCACGGTCTTGTTGAGCAGGGACACGTCGAGCCCGGTGCGCAGGACGGTGGCGCTCGCGCGGCCGTGGTCGCCGGTCGCCTGTGCGGTGCCCGCGCCGGCCAGCGCCGCGGGACCGGCGGCGAGGGCGGTGGCCGCCGCGACGGTCACGAGGCGGCGTGCGGGCATGCGGAAGGTGTTGCCGTTCAAGGTGGTGGGACCCCCAGTGAGACATGCGTGCGGGACACGCATGAGCGACATGCTTGGGACCCGGAAAGGATGTCGCCGCGCACGGCGAACCGTCAGCGATAGCGGGGCACTTCACCCCTTCGTGGGGTTTCCGCCCGTCTTTTCGAATCCCACGGCACGGGTGTTCCCCGCCGTCACTCCGGTCGGCTAACCGACGACCCGCCCGTTCAGCACCACCCGGCGCGGAGCGCGGAGCACGCGCACGTCCGCGCGCGGGTCCTCGTCGAACACCACCAGGTCGGCCGGCGCGCCCTCGTCCAGGCCGGGGCGCCCCAGCCAGCGCCGGGCCGCCCAGGTCGTCGCGGCCAGCGCCTCGACGGGCGGGATGCCGGCGGTGACCAGTTCCCCGACCTCCGCCGCCGCCAGGCCGTGCGCCAGCGAGCCGCCCGCGTCGGTGCCGACGAAGACCGGGATTCCGGCGTCGTAGGCGTTGCGCACGGTGTCGTAGCGGCGTTCGTGGAGCCGGCGCATGTGGGCCGACCAGCGGGGGAACCTGGATTCGCCGCCGTCGGCGAGGGCGGGGAAGGTGGCGATGTTGACCAGGGTCGGCACGATGGCGACGCCCCGCTCGGCGAAGAGCGGGATGGTGTCGTCGGTGAGGCCCGTGGCGTGCTCGACGCAGTCGATGCCGGCCTCGACGAGGTCGCGCAGGGAGTCCTCGGCGAAGCAGTGGGCGGTGACGCGGGCACCGAGGCGGTGGGCCTGAGCGATGGCCGCCTCCACGGCGCCGCGCGGCCAGCAGGCGGACAGGTCGCCGAGGTCGCGGTCGATCCAGTCGCCGACCAGCTTCACCCAGCCGTCACCGCGCCGGGCCTCCTGGGCGACGTAGGCGACGAGGTCGTCGGGCTCGACCTCCCAGGCGTAGTTGCGGATGTAGCGGCGGGTGCGGGCGATGTGCCGGCCGGCCCGGATGATCTTCGGGAGGTCGTCGCGGTCGTCGATCCAGCGGGTGTCGGAGGGTGAGCCGGCGTCGCGGATGAGCAGGGTGCCCGCCTCGCGGTCGGTCAGCGCCTGCTTCTCGGCGACGTCCTCGGGCACGGCTCCGTGCTGGTCGAGCCCGACGTGGCAGTGGGCGTCGACCAGGCCGGGCAGGGCCCAGCCGCGCACGGTGCGGATGTCGGCGGCGCCGGCCGGGCGGTCGTACGAGACCCTGCCGTCGACCACCCACAGCTCGTCCCGGACGTCCTCCGGTCCGACGAGCACCCGACCCTTGACGTGCAGCACCGTGCGATCGCTCATGTCCCGCACCTTAGACCGGGTCCCGGGGCCGTTCGAAGGCCCGGTCACCGGCCGCCGTCCCGCCGTACTGCCGCGCGGGCGCGCAGTTCGGTCGCGTACCCGGCCGCGACGGCGCTCGCGACGGCGGTCAGGGCGAGGACGGCGACGCCGGGGTTGACGTAGCCGGGGACGTCGGCGGTGTCGTAGGTCTCGCCGTCGACGGTCTCGCAGCTGAAGCGCAGGGGCAGGTAGGAGACGGAGTAGTCGATGACCTGACCGGACAGTTCCGGGGACACGCCGGCACGGCACGGCCGCAGCGGCGAGGAGCCCGCCCCGCCGTCCTCCGCTTCCAGGGCCGCGAGACCCACGCCCAGCAGACCCCAGAGGTACAGCAGGGCGGCGGCCCAGCCCGCGACCCCGGCGACGACGCGGAAGGGCGCGCCCGGCTTGCGCGGCGCGGGCACGACGGCCGAGGCCGTCCGCACACGGGGATACGCGCCGGCGCCCCGGCGCAGGACGGCGGCCGTCGCCACCGCGACGAGGACGAGCAGAAGGAGGATCACGGGCCGAGTCCATCACCCCGACGATCACCGTGACTGTTGCGGAAGCCACAATTCCGGGCGTGGGGGTGTCGCAACGGAAGCCCTCCGGCGCGAGTGGCGGCGGGGGCGGTGGTTACTCTCGACTGCGTACGCGCCGTACACCTGACCGTTACTGAAGAGAGCACCGCCGTGACCCACCCCTTCCTGGACCTCGCCCCGCTGAGCGCCGGCCGTTTCGCCGCGATCGAGGACCTGGTCGCGCGCCTGCTCGGCACGGGACAGGACGTCGTGATCATGCAGGGCGAGGCGCTGCTGCCGCTGGAGGGCGCCATCCGCGCCGCCGCCGGGCCGGGGACCGTCGCCCTGAACGTGATCACGGGGCCGTACGGGCAGACGTTCGGCAACTGGCTGCGGGACTGCGGCGCGACCGTGCACGACCTCGCCGTGCCGTTCCACACGGCGGTGTCGGCCGAGCAGATCCGCGCGGCCCTCGCCGAGCACCCGGAGATCGACTTCGTGTCCCTGGTGCACGCGGAGGCGGCGACCGGGAACACCAACCCGGTGGCGGAGATCGGCGAGGCGGTGCGGGCGCACGGCGCGCTGTTCTACCTGGACGCCGTGGCCTCCGTGGGCGCCGAGCCGGTGCTCCCGGACGCGTGGGGCGTGGACCTGTGCGTGATCGGCGCGCAGAAGGCGATGGGCGGCCCGGCCGGGGTGTCGGCGGTGTCGGTGAGCGAGCGGGCGTGGGCCCGGATGGCGGCGAACCCAAACGCCCCGCGACGTTCCTACCTGTCCCTCCTCGACTGGAAGGAGCGCTGGATCGACGGCGGGCGCAAGGCGCTGCTGCACGCTCCGGCGCAGTTGGAGATGCTCGCGCTGGAGGCGTGCGTGGAGCGCATCGAGGCGGAGGGGCTGGACGAGGTGACGGCGCGGCACGCGTCGGCCGCGGCGGCCACCAGGGCCGGTGTGCTCGCGCTGGGCGGTCTGGAGCCGTACGTGCACGAGGCGCGGGACGCGGCGCCGGTCGCGACGACGCTGCGCACGCCGCCGGACGTGGACGCCTCGGAACTGGTGGCCCGCGCCCTGGCGTCCGACCCGGCGCTGCCGCTGGCCGCGGGCGGGGGCGCGCTGGCCACGGAGATGATCCGCGTCAACCACTACGGCCCGGACGCCACGCCCGGGGCCGTTCAGGGCTCCCTGGCGGCACTGGGTGCCGCGCTGGCCGAGAAGGGGCTGAAGGCCGATCTGGAGGCCGCCCGGCGGGCCGTCGAGGACGCCTGGGACGGGCCGGCCGGTCCCGGCCATTCGACGGCGGGGACGGGCGCGTGAATTCGGGGTAATTCCCGACGCTCACACAAACAGAATTAAGGAATTACGCTCAGCACAGCTTCCCGTATTCTTCTGCCCGCTTTTCCGGGACCTAAACACAAAGATTCCGCGAAGCCCAAGCTACACATTTCGGGCACGTCTCGCGCGAGTTACGTGATTGTGACCCGATACACATGCTGCCCGTTTTGCGGCTTACGCCCGGCAGAAACCCCCACATAACGCCGTCGCCTCGCGCGGCGGCACGCGCCCGCGTGATAACACACGACGCTCCCATACGTAACCCCACACGGCGATGCAATTTCGAATTTCGCTGGGTAAATTCAATTTGCATGACTGCCGCGCAAGCAGACCTGCAAATCGACCGTCCGAGAGTGGCCGACGGGGCCGCCCTGTGGCGGATAGCAAGGGATTCCAAGGTCCTCGACCTGAACTCGTCCTACAGCTATCTGCTCTGGTGCCGTGACTTCGCCGCCACGTCGGCCGTCGCCCGCGACGAGCGCGGGGAGCCGGTCGGCTTCGTCACCGGGTACGTCCGGCCGGACCGGCCGGACACCCTCCTCGTGTGGCAGGTCGCGGTGGACGAGGCGTACCGCGGACGCCGGCTCGCCGCCGCCCTGCTCGACGGACTGGCCGCCCGCACCGTCGCGGAGCGCGGACTGACCACCCTGGAAACCACGATCTCCCCGGACAACACCGCATCCCAGCGGCTGTTCACCTCGTTCGCCGAGCGCCACGGCGCCCGGCTGGAGCGTGAGGTGCTGTTCGACACCGGCCTGTTCCCCGACGGGCCGCACGAGCCCGAGGTCCTGTACCGCATCGGCCCCCTGCGGGCCACCGCCCGCTGACCGACCGGCGCGCCGGACAGCCCGGCACCCCGTGCCAGTCCGGCCCCTCAGACTTCCCGGCCGGGACCGCACCGGTCCCCCGGACCCGTACGACCTTCCTCTCCCACCCTCACCCAACGAGGAGCGATTCGTCGTGACCATCACCCAGCCCGACCTCAGCGTCTTCGAGACCGTCGAGTCCGAGGTGCGCAGCTACTGCCGCGGCTGGCCCACCGTCTTCGACCGTGCGGTCGGCAGCCGCATGTACGACGAGGACGGCCACGAGTACCTCGACTTCTTCGCCGGAGCGGGCTCGCTCAACTACGGGCACAACAACGCCGTCCTGAAACGCGCGCTGATCGACTACCTGGAGCGGGACGGCGTCACGCACGGGCTCGACATGTCGACCACCGCCAAGCGCCGCTTCCTGGAGACGTTCCAGAACATCATCCTGCGCAAGCGTGACCTGCCCTACAAGGTCATGTTCCCGGGCCCGACGGGCACCAACGCCGTCGAGGCCGCGCTGAAGCTGGCGCGGAAGGTGAAGGGGCGCGAGTCGATCGTGTCCTTCACCAACGCCTTCCACGGCATGTCGCTGGGCTCGCTCGCGGTGACCGGCAACGCGTTCAAGCGGGCCGGCGCCGGCATCCCGCTGGTGCACGGCACACCCATGCCGTTCGACAACTACTTCGACGGCACCGTCGAGGACTTCATCTGGTTCGAGCGGCTGCTGGAGGACCAGGGCTCCGGCCTGAACAAGCCGGCCGCCGTGATCGTCGAGACGGTGCAGGGCGAGGGCGGCATCAACGTCGCCCGGGCCGAGTGGCTGCGCGCCCTGGCCGCCCTGTGCGAGCGCCAGGACATGCTGCTCATCGTCGACGACATCCAGATGGGCTGCGGCCGTACCGGCGCCTTCTTCTCCTTCGAGGAAGCGGGCATCACGCCGGACATCGTCACCGTCTCCAAGTCGATCAGCGGCTACGGCATGCCGATGGCGCTGACCCTGTTCAAGCCGGAGCTGGACGTCTGGGAGCCGGGCGAGCACAACGGCACCTTCCGCGGCAACAACCCGGCCTTCGTCACGGCGACCGCCACGCTGGAGACGTACTGGGCCGACGGGTCGGCGATGGAGAAGCAGACCCGCACCCGCGGTGAGCAGGTCGAGCAGCACATGATCGCCATCACCGAGGAGAACCTCGCCGACGTCAAGGAGTACCGCGGCCGCGGCCTGGTCTGGGGCCTGGAGTTCCACGACAAGGAGCGTGCGGGCCGGGTCGCCAAGCGCGCCTTCGAGCTCGGGCTGCTCATCGAGACCTCCGGTCCCGAGAGCGAGGTCGTCAAGCTGCTGCCGGCGCTCACCATCACGCCCGACGAGCTGGACGAGGGCATGAAGACCCTCGCGCGGGCCGTGCGCGAGACCGCCTGACACCACCACTGCTTCCGGCGCCTTCGGCCCGCGCGGCCGAAGGCGCCGGGGACCATTGCACACCCTTCACCTAGGAGGCATCGCAACACCGTGATCGTCCGTTCGTTCAAGGAGATCGAAGGCACCGACCGGCACGTGAAATCGGCGTCCGGCACCTGGGAGAGCAAGCGCATCGTCCTCGCGAAGGAGAAGGTCGGCTTCTCCGTCCACGAGACGATCCTGTACGCGGGTACGGAGACGTCGATGTGGTACGCGAACCACATCGAGGCAGTCGTCTGCACCAAGGGCGACGCCGAGCTGACCGACCGCGAGACGGGGAAGACTTACCACATCACGCCGGGGACCATGTACCTCCTCAACGGCCACGAGCGGCACACGCTCAAGGTCAAGGAGGACTTCCACTGCATCTGTGTCTTCAACCCGCCCGTCACCGGACGGGAGGATCACGACGAGAACGGCGTCTACCCGCTGCTCACCGAGGAGGTGTGAGTCACCGTGACCACCACGACCACGAACGTCACCGATCTCTATCCCACCCGCGGCGCCACCGAGGTGGCCACTCCTCGGCAGGACCCGGTCGTCTGGGGCTCCCCGGACACGCCCGGTCCCGTCTCGGCGGGTGACCTCCAGTCCCTGGACCGCGACGGCTTCCTCGCCATCGACCAGCTCATCGGGCCGGACGAGGTAGAGGTCTACGCGCGCGAGCTGGAGCGGCTCACCACCGACCCGGCCATCCGCGCGGACGAGCGCTCGATCGTGGAGCCGCAGTCCCAGGAGATCCGGTCGGTCTTCGAGGTGCACAAGATCAGCGAGGTCTTCGCCAAGCTGGTGCGCGACGAGCGCGTGGTCGGGCGGGCCCGGCAGATCCTCGGCTCGGACGTCTACGTCCACCAGTCGCGGATCAACGTGAAGCCGGGCTTCGGCGCCAGCGGCTTCTACTGGCACTCGGACTTCGAGACCTGGCACGCCGAGGACGGCCTGCCCAACATGCGCACGATCTCGGTCTCGATCGCGCTCACCGAGAACTACGACACCAACGGCGGTCTGATGATCATGCCGGGGTCGCACAAGACGTTCCTCGGGTGCGCGGGGGCCACGCCGAAGGACAACTACAAGAAGTCCCTGCAGATGCAGGACGCGGGGACGCCGTCCGACGAGGCGCTGACGAAGATGGCGTCCGAGTACGGCATCAAGCTGTTCACCGGCAAGGCCGGCTCGGCGACCTGGTTCGACTGCAACTGCATGCACGGCTCCGGCGACAACATCACGCCGTTCCCGCGCAGCAACGTGTTCATCGTGTTCAACAGCGTGGAGAACACGGCGGTCGAGCCGTTCGCGGCACCGATCCGGCGGCCGGAGTTCATCGGCGCGCGGGACTTCACTCCCGTCCGGTGACCCGGCTCGGCCGGGGGTCCGGGGGTTGTCCCCCGGAGATGACAGCATCGGCGCGCGGGACTTCACGCCGGTGAAGTGACCCGCGTCTGATCTCGGGCAGGGGCCTTTTCGTGTGGGACGGGAGGCCCCTGCCCGATGTTCTTCCCGGACCTGCCGGGTCAGCCCGCCAGCACGTCCAGCAGCCGGTCCACGTCCGCCGCCGTGTTGTACACGTGGAAGGCGGCCCGCAGGTTGCCCGCCCGGTCGGAGACCTGGATCCCGGACCGGCCCAACTCCTCCTGGCGGTGGCCGAGTCCGGGCACGGACACGATCGCGGAGCCCGGCGCGGGCACCGGCTCGTGGCCCAGGGAGGCGAGCCCCGCGCGGAACCGGTCGGCGAGGGCGGTGTCGTGGGCGTGCACGGCGTCGGCGCCCAGCTCCTCGATCAGGGCCAGGGAGTGCCGGGCTCCCGTGTAGGAGAACAGGGCGGGGCTCTCGTCGAAGCGCCGCGCGGAGTGCGCGAGTTCCTCGACGCGGCCGTAGCAGCTGTCCCAGGGGCGCTCCCCCGACGCCCACCCGCCGAACAGCGGCGTCAGCCCGGCCGCCTCGCCCAGGTCCTCCGGTACGACGAGGAAGGCGACGCCGCGCGGGCAGAGCACCCACTTGTAGGCGACGGCCACCACGAAGTCGAAGTCGTCCGCGGCCAGCGGCAGCCACCCGCCCGACTGCGAGGCGTCGACCAGCGTCCGGGCCCCGTGCGCCCGGGCGGCGTCCCGCACCGCCGCGAGGTCCGCGATCCGCCCGTCGGCGGACTGGACGGAGCTGACCGCGACGAGCGCGGTGTCCGGGCCCACCGACTCGGCGACCCGCTCCAGCGGCACACTGCGCACCTTGAGATCACCGCGCGAGTACAGCGGATTCACCAGGGAACTGAAGTCGCCCTCGGCAGTGAGTACTTCGGCGCCCTGGGGCAGCGAGGCGGCGACGAGCCCGCTGTACGTGGCGACCGACGCGCCGGCCGCGACCCGGGTGACGGGCACCCCCGTCAGCCGGGCGTAGGCGGACCGGGACGCCTCGACGTCGGCGAACATGTCGGACGGCAGCCCGGCCGCCGCCGAGGCCGCCGCGTCCCGCATGGCGACGAGGGTCCGGGCGGGGAGCAGACCGGTGCTGGCGGTGTTGAGGTACGTGGTCTTCGGGGCGAACTCGGTACGGACGAGATTGTCGAAGCTCTCCATGGGACCACTGTGCGGCCCCGGGATCTCCCCGTCCATCGCGTATTTCTACGCGGTACCTCCAAGGGACGCTTATGCGAGCGCGCCCACCTGCGGCTTCACCGCCCGGGCACCGCGCACCCGTCCGGACCGCACGCCTCGGCGCCCCCGTCGTCGATCAGCTTCAGGGGCGTGCGCTCGCCCCACGCCTGGGTCAGCGCCTGCGCGAAGACCTCGGCGGGCTGGGCGCCGGAGACACCGTACTTCCGGTCGAGTACGAAGAACGGCACACCCGTCGCCCCGAGCTGCGCGGCCTCGCGCTCGTCGGCGCGGACCTCGTCGGCGTAGGCGGTGGGGTCGGCGAGCACCGCGCGGGCGGCCTCCGCGTCCAGACCGGCGGCGACGGCCAGGCCGACCAGGCGCTCGTCGTCGTTGAAGACGGAACGCTCCTCGGCGAAGTTGGCCCGGTACAGGGCGTCCAGCAGCGCCTCCTGCCGGCCCTTGTCCTTGGCGAGGTACAGCAGCCGGTGCATGTCGAAGGTGCTGCCGTGGTCGCGGCCCCGGGTGCGGTAGTCCAGGCCCTCGGCGGCGGCCTGCGTGCCGAGGTTGTCCTCACCGGCCTGGGCCTGCGCCTCGCTCATGCCGTACTTCGCGGTGAGCATGGTCAGCACGGGCTGGACGTCGTCCCTGGCCCGCCCGGGGTCCAGCTCGAAGGACCGGTGGACCACCTCGACGCCGTCCCGGTGCTCGAAGGCCGCCAGCGCCTTCTCGAAGCGGGCCTTGCCCACATAGCACCACGGGCAGGCGATGTCGCTCCAGATCTCGACGCGCATGTCTCGGCTCTTCTCCAGGTCGTACGGTGCGGAGGCCCCCTCCGCTACCTGGGTGAACCTTCAACCAGCCGGTCCCATTCCCGCCTCAGCTGCCGTCCCGCGGATCCGCCGGCCAGGCCGGCCGGAACTCCAGCCGGTCGTACGTCACCGTGCAGCCCTCGCCCGTCGGCGCCTGCGCCAGGAAGCCGACCAGGGCGGTGCCGGTCTCCTCCTCGTCGCCCAGCGTGAAGAGCCGGACGAAGGTCCAGCGTTCGCCGTCGAGGGAGGCGTGGAAGGCGAAGGCCCGTCCGGTGCGGCTGACCCGCAGCCACACCGAGTCCCCGTCCACGGTGAAGGAGTTGCAGTCGTCGGAGTGCCCCCGGGTGACCACCGTGCAGACGGTGGCCACGTCCGGGGAGTACTCCAGGCACAGCTTGGCCCAGGCCCGCTCGCCGACGTGCACGTAGAGCACCCCGGCGTCGAAGGCGGCCCCGAACCCGACGGTGACACGGGCGATCAGCTGGAAGTCCCCCTCGGGAGCACCCAGCAGCCGGGGCGCGTCGGAGGCGGGGTCCAGTGCTTCCCCGGTCGGCGGCACGAACCGGTCCTGCCGGGGCCCGGCGGTCCCGGTGAGGACACCGTCCTCGTAGGCCCAATCGCCGTCGGGGCCGTATGGACGGAGGGGAAAGGGCAGTTCGGGAAGTTCAAGCGACATTGCATGATCCTCTCAGGCCGCCGGATCCCACCCAGGGGCGCGGGGCTGCATCGATGTGCGGCTCCGCCGCGTGGGCGCGACCAGCCACAACGGCGCAGCACCCCGCATACGAACCGCACCCCCACGGCGCTACCGCTCAAGCACCCCATTGAACCGCCGAGGCAGCCCCAGCGGATTCCCGTCCCGCAGCTCAGCCGGCAGCAACGCCTCCGGCACCCCCTGATAAGCGACCGGCCGCAGCCACCGCTCAACAGCCGTACCCCCCACCGACGTGGACGTCGAAGTGGTCGCCGGGTACGGCCCCCCGTGATGCTGGGCCGCCGCCACCGCGACCCCCGTCGGCCACCCATTCACCAGCACCCGCCCCGCCAGCGGCGTCACCTCGGCGAGGAGGGCCGCCCCGGCCCCGTCCCCCGCCGCCTCCCCGGCGGAGAGCTGGACCGTCGCCGTCAGGTTCCCCGGCAGCCGCGACAGCACGCCCCGGACCTCGGCCTCGTCCTCGTAGCGGGCCACCACGGTGACCGGCCCGAAGCACTCCTCCAGCAGCAGGTCGTGCTCGCCCCGGGCCGCCAGCCGCGCGGCCGGCACGGTCAGGAAGCCGGCGCTGACGGTGTGCTCGCCGCCCGGGCCCGGCGTCACCGGCGAGTCCACGTCGGGCAGCGCCGCGCGCTCGGCGACCCCGGCGACGAAGTTGTCCCGCATCCGGTGGTCGAGCAGCACCCCGGCGTCGGTGGTGCCGACCGCGTCCGTGAGGGACTTGACCAGGCCGTCCCCGGCGTCACCCGCCGGGACCAGGACCAGGCCGGGCTTCACGCAGAACTGGCCGACGCCCAGGGTCATCGAACCGGCCAGCCCGGCGCCGATCGCCTCCGCCCGCTCCGCGGCCGCCGCCTCCGTGACCACGACCGGGTTCAGCGAGCCCAGCTCGCCGTGGAAGGGGATCGGGACCGGACGTGCCGCCGCCGCGTCGAACAGCGCGCGCCCACCGCGGACCGACCCCGTGAAACCGGCCGCCGCGACCAGCGGGTGCTTGATCAGCTCGATGCCGGCGTCGAAGCCGTGCACCAGGCCGATGACGCCCTCGGGAAGGTCGTGCCGCGCGGCGGCCCGGCGCAGCACCTTCGCCACCAGCTCGGACAGGGCCGGGTGGTCCGGGTGGGCCTTGACCACGACCGGGCAGCCGGCCGCGAGGGCGCTCGCGGTGTCGCCGCCGGGGACGGAGAAGGCGAAGGGGAAGTTCGAGGCGGAGTAGACGGCCACGACGCCGAGCGGCACCTTGTAGCGGCGCAGGTCGGGGATCGGCGGGGTGGCGGTGTCGTCGGGGTGGTTGACGACGACGCCGAGGAACTCGCCCTCGTCGACGATGCCGGCGAAGGCGCGCAGCTGGTAGCAGGTGCGGGCGAGTTCGCCGGTGAGCCGGACCGGGCCGAGCGCGGTCTCCGCGTCGGCGGCCTCGACCAGGGTGGCCTCGGCCGCCTTCAGTTCCTCGGCGGCGGTGCGCAGGAAGGCCGCGCGGACGGTGCGGTCGGCGAGGGCGTCCCGGGCGGCGTGCGCGGCGCGTACGGCGGCGTCCACCTCCCGGGCCGTGGCTTCCACCGCGACCTGTTCACGCTGCTTCCCGGTACGGGGGTCGACACTCCAGACTGGTGCTGCTGCCACCGCGGTCCCTCCACGTGCTCAACATCGGGCTCGTTCGATATACTGAACGCTGTCTCTCATGATGAATATGCTGTTGGAGACTATTTCCCGGCGAACGAAGGGGTCAAGGGCGATGTCGGCTGGCGAGACGGGGGGCGGAGCGCAGGTCAAGTCCGCCGTGCGGACGGTGGAACTGCTCGAGTACTTCGCCGGACGCCCCGGTATGCACTCCCTCGCGTCCGTCCAGGAGGCCGTGGGCTATCCCAAGTCCAGCCTCTACATGCTGCTGCGCACGCTGGTGGAGCTGGGCTGGGTGGAGACCGACTCGACCGGCACCCGGTACGGCATCGGCGTGCGGGCGCTGCTGGTCGGCACGTCGTACATCGACGGCGACGAGGTGGTCGCGGCGGCGCGGCCCACGCTGGACCGGCTCTCCGACGACACCACGGAGACCATCCACCTGGCGCGGCTGGACGGCACCAACGTCGTCTACCTCGCCACCCGGCAGTCGCAGCACTACCTGCGGCCGTTCACCCGGGTCGGCCGCCGGCTGCCCGCGCACTCGACGTCGCTGGGCAAGGCGCTGCTGAGCACCTACAGCGACGAGCAGGTGCGCAAGATGCTCCCGGAGACGCTGCCCGCGCTGACCGAGCACACCATCACCGACCGGGAGAAGCTCATCGAGGAGCTGCGCCAGGTGCGGGAGCAGGGCTTCGCCGTGGACCGCGAGGAGAACACGCTGGGCCTGCGCTGCTTCGGCGTGGCGGTGCCCTACCGCACTCCCGCGCGGGACGCGATCAGCTGCTCGGTGCCGGTGGCGCGGCTGACGCCCGCGCACGAGCAGATGGTGAAGGACGCGTTGTTCGACGCGCGGGACCGGCTGACGCTGGCCACGCGTAGGCTCTGATCCATGGACATCGCACTGCGCGAGGTACACGACAGCGACCTGCCCGTCTTCTTCCGGCAGATGAACGATCCGGAAGCCCTGCGCATGGCGGCCTTCACCCCGCCGGACCCCGCCGACTGGGACGCGTTCACGACGCACTGGCGCAAGATCCGGGCCTCGCGCGACGTCGTGCGCACCATCCTGGGCGACGGTGACGTGATCGGCAGCACGGCGGTGTACGGGGAGCCGGGCGAGCGCGAGGTGACGTACTGGATCGACCGGGCGTACTGGGGGCGCGGGGTGGCCACGACGGCGCTGCGGGCCCTGCTCTCCGAGGTGCGCGACCGCCCGCTGTACGCACGCGCGGCGGCGGACAACGCCGGATCGCGCCGGGTGCTGGAGAAGTGCGGCTTCGAGACGACCGCCCGGGCCCGCGGGTTCGCCCGGGCCCGGGGCGAGGAGATCGACGAGGTCGTGCTGCACCTCGCGGGCTGACCGGCTCTCCGCCGCGCGGCGGAGGCGGATCGTCGCGGCGCAGGACGCGCCCGCGGGGCCGGACACGGGAGCGTGGAGCCATGACGCAGACGCTCGCACCCGCCTCCGCGCCGGCTCCCGGCCGCACCACCCGGACACACCGGCTGCTGCGCGCCACCGCCGTCGCCGCCTGCCTTCCCTACCTCGGGCTCAAGGTCGCCTGGATCGCCGGGAGTCACCTCGGGATACCGGACGGCAGCGTACTGCTGGAGCACCGGACGGCCATGGCGGTGGGCAACGCACTGACCCTGCTGCTGGACAGCTGTGTGATCGTGCTGACCCTGGTGCTGACCCGTCCCTGGGGCCTGCGGGTGCCCGCGTGGGCGCTGGCGTTCCCGGTGTGGGTCGCCACGGGGCTGCTCGCGCCGATCATGGCCGGGTTCCCGTTGCAGCTCCTGACGCGGGCGTTCGGCGGGGACGACGTGTCCGCGTCGGGCTCGGGCAGCGAACCCTTCCTCGACCCATGGGTGTTCACGGTCGTGTACACCGGGTTCATCGTGCAGGGGCTGGCCCTGGGGGCGCTGTTCGTGCTCTACGCACGCGGCCGCTGGGGGCACCTGTGGCGCGGGCGGGTGTGGGACCTGCCGGTGCGCTCCGTCGGGGCGCCGTACAAGGCGCTCGCCGTCGTCGGGGCGGTCCTCGCGTCGTTCCCGGCCGCGGTCCGGCTGTACTGGGCGTGCGGCGGCATCACGGGGCTCGGGGACGGGGAGCGCACCGCCGGCTTCCGGGTGCTGGAGGCCATGCACGTCGCCTTCCTGGCGGCGGCGGTCGCCGGGACCCTGCTGCTCGCCTTCCGCGGCGCGCGGATCCTGCCGGTCAAGATGCCCCTCGCCTCGGCCTGGGTGGGGTCCGGCGCCGCCGCCTGCTGGGGCGGCTGGGTGCTGCTCGCGGCGCTGCTGCCGGCGGACGATTCCGCGGAGCGCCCCACAGCGCTGATGACGTTCACCTACGCTGGTCAGATGACCGTCGGCCTCCTCCTCGCCTCAGTCGGCGCCCACTTCCTCGCCCGGCGGTCGGCCAAGGCCCGCGTCCGGCCGTGACCGCTCTCGTCCGACTCCTGTTCGGCCGGCGGGCCCGGCTGCGGTGGATCCACCTGATCCTCGGCGGCGCGCTCGCCATGCCGTACGTCCTCGTCGGCTCGGTCGTCGTCGGCCCGTTCACCGGCGTCGACAACGTCTTCGGGTCGCTCACCCTCCAGTTGGCCTCGTTCGCGGTGGGCCTGCCGCTCGCCGCGGTCACCTCGCTGTTCCCGCTCACCCGCCCCCTGGAGTCCGGCGTGGTGCGGTGGCTGTGCGGGGTCGGGGCGGACCGGCTGGCGTACGGGCCCGCCCGGACGAAGGGTGAGAAGGGGCGTACGGCGGCCTGGTTCACGCTCCATCTCGGCCTGGGCGGGATCGTCGCGGGAATGTCGCTGGCGGTGCCGCCGTTCGCGGCGGCGCTGATCGCGCTGCCCTTCGTGCCGGCGCTGCGCGACGACCCGGCGGGGCTGCCCGGCGTCCTCGACCACGCGTGGGCGCTCGCGCTCGCGCCGGTCGCGGGTGCCGTGATGCTGGTCGCGCTCGCCGCGTGCGCCGCCGGGTGCGGCACGCTGCTGGCCCGGTGGGCGCCCGCCCTGCTCGGCCCCTCCCCCGAGGACCGGGTGGCGGCGGCCGAGGCACGCGCCGCCGACCTCGCCGTCCGCAACCGGCTGGCGCGCGAACTGCACGACTCCGTGGGCCACGCCCTGAGCGCGGTCACCCTCCAGGCGAGCGCGGCCCGCCGGCTGCTGGACTCCGACCCGGAGTTCGTCCGCGAGGCCCTCGCCGCGATCGAGGACACCACGCGGCGCACGGTCGGCGAGCTCGACGCCGTACTGGGCGTCCTGCGCGACGGCGACGCGCCCGGCACCGCGCCCGCCCCCACCCTCGCCGCCGACCTCGACGGCCTGCTGGACCGCACCCGCGCGGGCGGCCTGCGGGTCACGGCCACCGTCGCCGCCGACCCGCGCGCGCTGCCGCCGCCGGTGTCCCGGGAGGCGTACCGCATCGTGCAGGAGGGACTGAGCAACGCGCTGCGGCACGCGGGCGGCCAGACCCCCGTGGCCCTGTGCGTCGAGGTACGGGACGGCCAGCTGCGGATCACCGTGGAGAACCCCGTCGGCCCGGCGGGCGAGGCGGCCCACCCGTCCGACGGCATCCCGCGCCCCGGCGGCGGCCACGGCCTGCGCGGCATCGCCGACCGGGCCCGCCTGCTGGGCGGGGTGGCGGAGGCGGGTCCCGTCGGCCGGACGTGGCGACTCCACGTACGGCTGCCCCTGGCGAGCACCACGTGACCGACCGCGGTCGCGGGAGAAGACCGAAGGAGACCGTGTGACGGCATCGCAGGAGACCGCAGCGGACCGGGCGGCCCGCCCGCCCGTCCGGATCGTCCTCGCCGACGACGAGCGCATGGTCCGCACCGCCCTGCGCGCCATCCTCTCCGCCGAGCCGGACCTTGAGGTCGCGGGCGAGGCGGCCACCGGGGCCGAGGCCGTCTCGGTCGTGCGGGAGACCCTGCCGGACGTGGTCCTGATGGACGTCCGCATGCCCGGGACCGACGGCATCCGCGCCACCGAGCAGATCCTCGCCACGCTCGCCGACCCGCCCCGCGTCGTGGTCGTCACCACCTTCGAGAACGACGCGTACGTCTACGACGCCCTGCGCGCCGGGGCCGCCGGTTTCCTGCTCAAGCGTGCCGACGCCGACACGCTCGTCCGGGCGGTGCGGCTGGTGGCGCACAGCGACACGCTGCTGTTCCCGTCAGCGGTGCGCGCGCTGGCGGCCGAGCACGCGCGCGCCAACCCCGCCCCGCCGGCGTGGGCGGCACGGCTCACGGGACGTGAGGCCGAGGTGCTGCGCCTGATGGCGACCGGGCTGACCAACGCCGAGATCGCCGGGCGCATGCGGGTGGGGCCGGCCACGGTGAAGACCCATGTGGCGTCGGTGCTGGCGAAGACCGGCAGCCGCGACCGCACCCAGGCGGTCATCCGGGCCTACGAGGCCGGCTTCATGAACGGACGATGAGAAAACGGGCACACGGGAACGTTTCGCTCCGCCCCGTTCGTCCTGCAAGCGGGATGAACAAGACGATCAGGCGCGCATCGGTCTTCACGCTGCTCCTGGTGTTCGCTCTGCTGGTCAGGGCGACCTGGGTGCAGTTCTACAAGGCCGAGGCACTCGCGGACGACAAGGAAAACCGGCGCAACGCGATCGAGACGTACGCGGAGCCGCTGGGGAACATC
Source organism: Streptomyces sp. CB02414 (assembly GCF_001905385.1). Classification (GTDB taxonomy): domain Bacteria; phylum Actinomycetota; class Actinomycetes; order Streptomycetales; family Streptomycetaceae; genus Streptomyces. The sequence goes on from NZ_LIPF01000001.1 coordinate 91,549, forward strand.
ATCGTGGCCGGCCGGTCGGTCACCGGCTCGGCACCCACGGAGGGGGGTGACCTCGCGTACAAGCGGACGTACGAGAACGGCAAGCTGTACGCCGCGGTGACGGGCTACGCCTCACAGGCGTACGCGCCGACGCAGCTGGAGGGCATCTACCAGGACGTGCTCAACGGCACCGACCCGCGGCTGAAGACGGTGATGGACACGGTCACCGGCACCCGCGCCGAGCCGGGCAACGTGGTCACGACCATCGACCCGGCCGTGCAGAAGGCCGGATTCGAGGCGCTGGGCGAGACCAAGGGCGCCGCCGTCGCGATCGACCCGAAGACCGGCGAGATCCTGGCGGTCGTCTCGACCCCGTCGTACGACCCGACGTCGCTGACCGACGCCAACACCGCAGGTGAGGCCTGGGAGAGGCTGACCAGGGACCCGGACAAGCCGCTGACCAACCGCGCGCTGCGCCAGCCGCTGCCGCCGGGCTCGACGTTCAAGCTGGTCGTGGCGGCCGCCGCGCTGGAGGACGGGCTGTACGGGTCGGTGGACGAGAAGACCGACAGCCCGGACCCCTACACGCTGCCGGGCACCGTGACGGACCTGACGAACGAGAACCCGAACGCGCCCTGCGAGGACGCCACGATCCGCACCGCGCTGCAGTACTCGTGCAACAACGTCTTCGCGAAGATGGCCGTCGACCTCGGCCAAGACAAGCTGCGGGCGATGGCCGAGAAGTTCGGCTTCAACGACGAGACGCAGGACGTGCCGGTGCGCGCCTACACCAGCGTGTACCCGAAGGACATGAACAAGTCGTCGACGGCGCTGACGGGCATCGGCCAGTTCGACGTGACGGCGACCCCGCTGCAGATGGCCATGGTGTCGGCGGCGCTGGCCAACGGCGGTGAGCTGGTCTCGCCGCACATGGTGTCGCAGATCACCGACAGCGGCGGCGAGGTCCTGGAGGACCACACCGACCCCGACTCGAAGCGAATCGTTTCCTCCGACACGGCCGAGCAGCTGCGGTCGGCGATGCAGACGGTCGTCGAGAAGGGCACGGGGTCCAACGCGCAGATCTCCGGCGCGACCGTGGGCGGCAAGACGGGCACCGCCCAGCACGGCGAGAACAACAGCAAGACCCCGTACGCCTGGTTCACCTCGTACGCCAAGTCGGACTCTTCGGACCGGGAGGTGGCCGTGGCGGTCATCATCGAGCAGTCCGACGCGGCCCGCTCCGAGGTCAGCGGCAACGGCCTGGCCGCCCCGGTGGCCAAGGCGATGATGGAGGCGGCGCTCAAGAGCTGACCCAACGGGCAGGCTTCTGCGGCCGGTTCGGCTTGTCACACGGCGTTCGACGCACCGTACGGGTGGTGCGTCGGACGCTGCTACAGTTCCGGACTCCGGCCCGGCGCACGGCTGTTCGACGCCGGGGAAGCCGCTGCGAGGAGGGTCCGCCCGTGGGGACGTTCGTCGACGACGCCGCCTCCGCGGAGTTCCACGCCTTCTTCGAGCGCCACTACGCGGAACTCGCCCGGCTCGCCCATCTGCTGACCGGCGAACCGGACGCCGCCGACGACCTCGCGGCGGACGCCCTGCTGGCCCTGTGGCACCGCTGGGACCGGGTCCGCGCCGCCGACCGTCCGGCGGCGTACGCGCGCGGCGTCGTCGCCAACCTCGCCCGCACCCGTGTCCGCACCGCCGTGCGCGAGCGCAGACGGGTCGCCCTGTTCTGGTCGCAGCGCGAGGAGAGGACGGAGAACCCGGACGTCGCCGGTGTGGTGGACGTGCAGGAGGCGCTGCGCCGGCTGCCGTTCCGCAAGCGGGCGTGCGTGGTGCTGCGCCACGCGTTCGACCTCTCGGAGAAGGACACGGCGCTCGCCCTGGGCGTCTCGGTGGGTACGGTGAAGAGCCAGACGTCGAAGGGGATGGCCGAACTGCAGCGGCTGCTGGGCACGCGGGCGGCCGTCGGGCAGGTGCACGCGGCGATCGCGCGCAGTGGCGGGGCCGCGGGAAGGAACCGATGACCGGGCGGCGGGACGTGGACGAGGAGCTGCGGGCCCGGCTGCACGAGGCGGCCGGTGCGCACCGGCCCGACCGGACGCGCATCCTGGCGCGGGTGGAGCGCGGAATGGCGGGCGGGGACCGCCCGGTCCACCACCGGACGACGCGTCCGCCGCTGCCGGGCTGGGCGCGGGTGGCCGGGGCGACGGCCGCCGTGGCGGGGGTCCTCGCCGTCGGCGGCTACGCGGTCGCCTCCGCGGTGAAGGACGACGCTCCCGGGCGGCGTTCGGTCGCCACCACCTCGTCGGCCCCAAGCACCGCACCCCGGTCGAAGGCCCCGGACGCCCCCGCCGTGGCCGACGGCCCGCTGTGGTCGGACGGCTCGGTGGACCCGCACAGCCACGAGTTCTGGGCGCAGAGCAACGTCACCCTCAGGACCGCCGAGCCCCTGACCGCGCTCACCGTGGAACTGAGGGTGGCGCAGACCGGCGGGGTCGCCTCGACCGGCGCCTGGCGCTCCCTGCCCGAGGACGACTTCGCCTTCGCCGTCGGCGAGCGGGACGGCTTCCTGGTGTACCGGTGGACGCTGAAGGAGGGCCGTACGGTCCCGGCGGGCGAGTGGATGTTCGCCGGCCAGTACGACCACGACCGCGGGGGCCGGGACGCGCGGGACGACCGCTACACCGCGACGGCCACCGGCGGGTCCGGCGGGTTCTCGGTGCGAGGTGACTTCGCACCCCGCGACGGCGGTTCGTGAAACGACCGGCGGGCGTTCCCCGTTTCAGGACCCGGCGTCCGTGACCGAATCCAGCCACGCGACGGCCGCGTCCTGCATGCGCCCCGGGAAGGCGTGCCCTGCGTCCGGCCAGGTCTCGGTGCGCAGCCGGCCGGCGGCGCCGAGCGAGTGCCAGACGGCGCGCAGCCGGGCGTGGGCGGTGCGGACGCCCTCGGCGGTGAACAGCGGGTCCTGTCCACCGCCGAGGAACAGCATGGGCTTCGGTGCGGCGATGCTCGCCACGTCGGGCAGGTCGAGGTGGCGGGCGAGCCCGGGGTGCAGCATGTGGAACGCCGACTGCCCGCGCAGGGTGTTGTTGCCGGGCACCAGCATCCCCTTGAGGCCGGTCATCCAGCACACGCTCACCGCGGCGGCGACGTCGTCGCTGAGGGCGGCGGCCTGCCAGGCGCGGTAGCCGCCCATGGAGAAGCCGACGGCCGCGACCCGGCGGGCGTCCACGCGGTCGAGGCCGGCCAGGAAGCCGGCGGCGCGCTGGTCCTCGCGGGCCAGCAGCCCGGCCAGCGAGCTGCCGAGGTGGAAGAGGTTGCTGGCGAGGGCCTGCTGCCGCTCGTAGGCGAGCGGTTCGCGGTCTCCCCAGCCCAGGGCGTCCGCGCAGAACACCACGTAGCCGCGCCGGGCCAGCTCGTCGCCGGGGAAGCGCCCGTCGAAGTGCCGGTCCGCCCACTCCTCGGCGGCGGCGAGCCGGGTGTCGTCGTACCAGGGCCGGACCGCCTTCTCCTTGCCGATGTCGAAACGCGAGCCGTGGTCGTGCAGGAACAGGACGGCCGGGAAGGGCCCGGGGCCGTGCGGGGTGAGCAGGGCCCCGCGGACCCGTCCGTACCGGGTGAGGGAGAGGGTGACCAGCTCCCGGGTGTACCCGTCGCCGTCCTCGCGGGCGGTGAACTCGGGGGCGTACGGGGTGTCGTCCTGCCGGTCGACGAGGAGGTGCGCCTCCACGGTGGCGCGGGCGGTCCGCCGCCACGCCTCGAAGTCCCGGACCGGCGAGGTGCCCCAGGCGAGCGGGAAGGTCAGCTCGTCCTTGAGCGCCGGGTGGAAGCCGGGGAGCACACCCGGCGGATCACCTCCGGCGCTCATACGGCCGCCAGTCGCCGAGGTACGCCTCCCGCGTGTGGGCGGCGGCCTCGGCGCGGGTGAGCTGCGGCCGGTTCTCCGGCACGGTGACCGCGGCGCCCGGCCCGGTGTTGCGGTACTCGGCGAACCGCTGCTCCTGCCAGGGGTGGGCGTCCCGCATGTTGGCGTACGGCGCCACCGCGTCGATGCCCGCGCCGAGGCGGGTCTCGCGCACGGTGAGCATGGGGCGGGCGGTGGTGTCGGAGCTGGGCACCCAGGGGCGGGCCAGCTTGTAGTAGCCGTCGGGGGCCTCGCTGGTGACCCGGCCGCGCGTCACCAGGTAGCCGCGCGGATTGGCGCCGGCGGTGGACGGCGCGAAGACGAAGCCGTACGGGGCGCCGGACAGGTCGGTGCGGACCAGGGTGCGGAAGTGGCAGTCCTCGTACACGGCCGTGGCCCGGCCGAAGACGAAGTCGACGTCGCCCTCGACGTAGCAGTGGGCGAAGTACTGGCGGGCGAAGTGGCCGAGGTCGCGGGTGTCGGCGTAGAGGGTGTCCTGGTGGCCGAGGAAGCGGCAGTGGTGGAAGGCACTGCGGTCGCCCTGGACCTTGATGGCGACGGCCTGGGTGCCGCTGAAGCCGGGGTGGTCGGCGCGCAGCCAGTCGTTGGCGAAGGTGATCCGGTGGGCGGTGAAGCCGTCCGCCCGCACGGTGGTGGTGGCCGACCCGCTGGTGCCGTGGTTGCCGGAGCCGTCCGGCTTGGGGGTGCCGGCCGCGTTGTCGTAGACGATGACGACGTCGCGGGGGTCGTGGGAGGCGCCGATCCAGGTCGCGTCGGTGCGGTCGGCGGCCACCGACACCGTCTCGCGGTAAGTGCCGGGCGCGAGGACCAGCGTCCAGCCGGGGCCCTCGGCGGCGGTGACGGCGGCCTGGACGGAGGTGAAGTCGCCGCGGCCGTACGGGTCGAGGTACAGGGTCTTCGGGGTGCGGCGGTCGGCCGGGGAACCGTACCGGCCGAACGGGCGCGGGCGGCGGGGACCGCCGGCGACGGCCGGGCCGGCCGCGAGGCCGAGGGCGGCGCCCGTGCCGGCGGTCGTCAGGAGGAAGCCTCGGCGGGACAGGGCGGGTCGGTGCATGCGGGTGCTCTCCTTCGGGGCGCGGGAGGGAAGGGCCGGGGCGGTGCGGGCGCCCCGGCCCGGTTCGGGGGCGGGCGTCAGCGCAGGCGGCCGGCGCCCGCGCCGTGGCCGACGACGAAGGGGACGGCCCAGGCGGGGAGGACCTTGGTGCGCAGGGTGGGTGTCCAGCCCGCGCCCGACTGGAGGGTCTCGTCCGGGACCTGGGCGTTGTGCACGGCGATCAGGTCGACGGAGCGGCCGTTGACCCGGTTGTGCGCGGCGGTGACCGGCGCCTCGCTCCACTTCTTGAGGACCTTCGCGGGGCTGACGCCGTCCGGCAGGGTGAAGGCGTTGTGCTCGGCGACGAGCTGGGACTCCTTGCCGACGCCGAAGCTGTAGGAGTAGTCCTCGCCGGCCACGAAGTGGTTGTTGTAGACGTCGACCTGGCCGAACCGCACCCGGGGCGCGCGCTCGACGAGGTCCTTGAAGAGGTTGTGGTGGAAGGTCGTCTTCAGGTGACCGCGGTCGACGACGGCCGTCGACTCGCTGTCGCTGTTGCCGATGAGGATCGTCTTGTCGTGCTCGGTGAAGACGTTCCAGGAGGCGGTGACGTAGTCGGCGCCCTTCACGATGTCGAGCTGGCCGTCGTGCTGCTGGTACAGCATGCCGAAGTAGGTGGGCGCCGCGCTGTCGGGGTGCTCGCCGTCGGTGAAGGTGTTGTGGTCCAGCCACACGTGCGTCGAGCCGTACACGACGGCGCTGTCGTACTCGGAGTTCCAGTTGCCCTTGTCCCCGTCGGTGGGGTCCCACTGCGGGAAGCAGTCCACGGGGCTCTCGAAGGTCAGGTTGCGGACGATGACGTTGTCCACGCCCTTGATCTGGAGGCTGGCGCCCTTGAGCCCGGCGTCGCGGCCCACGCCGATGATGGTGGTGTTGGAGGGGACGCTCGCCTTGATGGACCGGTCCTGCTGCTCGGCCGAGGCGCGGCGCAGCCCCTCGGGGCTGTCGTCGGGCTCGTCGCTCAGGTCGGTCTCCCTGCCCCAGTTCTCCGGTGCGTACTTCTCCAGGTACGCGTCGAAGTCGTAGCCGGGCGCGGCGAAGGCCTCGCAGCCCTCGGACACGGCGTCGATCGTGCCCTTCACCTTGACGATCCGCGGCGCGGTGCCCTCCACCGCGAGGGCGGCCTTGAACTCGGCCCAGGTGGAGACGGTGAAGACGCGCTCCCGGCCGGCGTCCGCCCCGCCGGTGGTACCGGTGCCGTGGGAGGCCCAGCCGTCGTTGGCGGGCAGGGTCTGCCGGGCGGTGTCGCGGGGGTGGTGGTGACCGGGACGGGCCTGCGCGGTGGCAGCGGCGGTCAGGCTCAGGACGAGGGCGGTGCAGCCGACGAGGGCGGCGGTTCTCTTTGTGGCATGCCCATGCCATCTCGAAGTGCTCATGGTGCGGCTCTCCTTTTCCGGAAGTGTCGGGGTACTACTCGGTGGCCGACGCCGGCCAGTCGATCCAGGACTCGGGAATCTCCTCGTCCAGCCGGCGCACGTCCCGGTGCGCCAGCACCCGCGTGCGCAGCAGCTCCCGCGCGACGAGCCGGGCGACCGCGATCGCGCCGGGCGGGTTGAAGTGGGTGTTGTCCTGCTCGGTGGCGGTCCAGTTGAAGTACGCCTTGGTCCCCTCCGCACCGAGCCGCTGCCACAGCGCGAGCGACAGCGCCTGGACGTCGAGCAGCGCCACGCCCTCCTCCCGGGCGAGCGCCCGCATCGCCGCCGGGTACTCGCCGTGACTCGGCCGCGCGTCGCCCGCCGCGTCGAACCGCCGCCGCTCGACTGGCGTGGCCAGCACCGGCCGCGCCCCACGGGCCCGCGCCCCGTCGACGTACAGCCGCAGATGATCCTGGTACGTCGTCCAGGGCTCGGTGTAGCGGGCGGGGTCCTCCGCCTTCTCGTCGTTGTGCGCGAACTGGATCAGGAGGAAGTCCCCGGGCCGGATCGCGCCGAGCACGACCTCCAGCCGCCCCTCGTCGACGAAGCTCTTGGAACTCCGCCCGTTCACGGCATGGTTGGCGACCCGAAGCCCCTTGCGAAGGAAGAAGGGCAACGCCATCCCCCACCCGGTCTCGGGCGCGGCATCGGCGTACTTCTGCGCGGCGGTGGAATCACCGGCGATGTAGAGCGTGCGGGGGTGGCGCCCGCCAGCACGTGCGGTACCGGCGGCGGCGACCGCCAGAGGAACGGCGGAGACGGCGGCTGCGGTGACTTGTCTTCGGCTGAGTGACACGTCGGGTGCCTTTCAAGAGAGAGATGGACAGTCCCCCAGGGGCGCGGGGAACTGCGCGACCAGCCACGGGCGGCCCGCAGCCCGCAAACCACGGGCCGCCCCACGGCGAAACCCGGAGAACAACTAACCCATCTGCTCGGTCCACTCGGCCTGTGCCTCATTCAGCTTCTCGGCCAGGTCGTCCAGAAAGTCCTTCGCACTCATCTCACCCAGCAGCACCTTCTGGAACCCCGGCTCACTCTCCGACTTGGACAGCGTGTTCCAGTCCGGCAGGTAGTACGGCAGCTGAACAATGGTCGTAGACCCGTCGTTCAGCGCCTCCGCCGCCAGCTTCGTCGGCTCCGCCTTCTGGATCCACGCGTCCTTCGCGGCCTCCGTGTTCGACGGCACCTGCCCTGCCGACTCGTTGAACCGCGAGTTCTGCTCGTGCGACGTGGCGAACTCGATGAACTTCCAGGCGGCCTCCTTGTTCTTGGAGCTCTTGAAGATGCCGAGGCCGTCGACCGGGTTGGAGACCTGGACCCGCTTGCCGGAGGCGCCGACCGGCTGCGGGATGCCGCGGAACTTCTCGACGCCGAGCGCCTTCACGTGGTCCTGGTAGGAGCCCAGGTTGTGGTTGAGCATGCCGATCGTGCCGGTGTCCCACTGGGCCGTCATCTTGGCGAAGTCGTTGTTGACGTCGGCGGCCGGCGTGACCTTCTTGTAGAGGGCCGCGTACTTCTCCAGCGCCTCGACGTTCTTCGGGTCGTTGACGGTCGTCGTCTTCTTGTCCTCGGTCCAGAACGAGGTGATGCCGGACTGCCCGTACATCGCGTCGAGCGCCTGGGCGATCGATCCCGACCCGCCGCGGATGGTGTAACCGAACTCGTTCTTGTCCTCGTCGGTCAGCTTCTCGGCGGCGTCGTAGAACTTGTCCCACGTCGTCGGCCCGTCCAGCCCGGCCTTGTCGAACAGGTCGGTGCGGTAGTAGAGGACGCCGTTGTTGGCGGAGGTCGGCACCGAGAACAGCGTGCCGTCGCCACCGCCGGCCGCCTTCAGGGACTCGACCATGTCCTTGTTGAGCTTGCCGCTCAGGGAGGACTTGGCGAGCCGGTCGTCCAGCGGTTCGAGGGCGCCCTGGGCGGAGAAGCCGGCGAGCATCGCCGCGCCGACACCGCCGACGTCCGGCAGGCCGCCGCCCTGGATGGCGGTGTCGACCTTCGACTGGTACTCGGTGGCGGCGATCCCGACGTACTCGACGTCGATGTCCGGGTTCGCCTTCTCGAAGTCGGCGATGATCTCCTTCCAGACGGCCGTACGGATACCGCCGTTGTTGTCCCAGAAGGTGATCGTCCCCGTGCCGCTGCCCTCGGCGCCCTTGTCGCCGCCCGCCCCGCTGCCGTCGTCACCGCAGGCGGTGGCGGTCAGCGCGAGTACGGCCCCCAGGGCCACGGCGGCGGAGGTCCGGCCCGCGCGCGTGCCTCTGCTGCTGCGATTGCTGATCTTCATTGGTCGGCTCTCTTCTTTCGGACGTGCTGGACACGTGGGGGGGGTCAGTGGGTGTGTGCGTGGGTGCCGAGGTGCTTCTGCGGCCCGGAGAAGCGCTTGACCAGGGCCGGGACGGCGGCCGCCGGGTCCAGCCGGTACGTGTAGAAGTCGCCCGGTTCGAAGGCGTCGCCCCACGCGTCGTGCCGGCCGGTCGTGTTCTTCAGGATCGATCCGCGCTGCACCAGTTCCGCGGTGGCGTCCGCCTGGTACGGGTGCTGGACGCCGTCGTAGTAGCTGTTCTCGATGACCATCCGGGTCGCGCCGCGCGCCCAGTTCCCGTACGTCCACCGCGGGTCGCCGTCGGACACCTGGGCGGAGAGGTAGTTGTTGTAGAGGTGCGCGTAGGCGCAGTTGTCGGCGGACGGGTTGCGCTGCTTGGTGCCGGTGAACCAGTTGTGGTCGATGGTGATCTGGGTGCGGACGTTGTCCGTCCAGCCGATGCCGAGCGCCTTGTTGTGGTTCTCGAACCGGTTGTAGGAGACGGTGATGTACTCGCTGTCCTTGCGGATGTCGAGCAGTCCGTCGCCCATGCGCGTGAGGCGGTTGTGGTCGATCCAGACGTGGTGGACGGAGTCCATCTGGATCGCGTCGAAGTCGTTGGTCTTGCCGTCCCAGTCGCCCTCGACGTAGCTGTCGCGGATGGTCAGATTGCGGATGATGACGTTGTGCGTGCCCGGATTCAGGTGGAGTTCGCCGTGGACGATCTCGCCGGTGTCGCCGACGCCGACGATCGTCTTGTCGGAGGCGACCACGATGTCCGAACCGAAGGGCGCGACCTCGATCGAACCCGCCACCCGGATGACGTACGGCTCCTCGGCCGCCGCGTACTTCGCCAGCGCGGCCTGGTCGGTGACGGTGACGAGCTCACCTCCCGCGCCGCCGGTGGTGCCGCCGGCGAGAGAGGCGAAACCGTGCGGCCGGTCGGAGTGGCGGGGTGCTGCCGTACGCTCGGCCGGGACGGCCCCGGCCTCCCCGGCCGCCCCCAGGGCCAGGGCGGCCACCAGGCCGAGTACGGCGGCCAACGCCCTGCCGGTCCCCGGCAAGCGCTTGCTACGGAGGTGCGTCATTGCGGCTCTCCCAACAGGCGTACGGATGAGGTCGGTGGTTACCGGGGTCCGTTCCGGAACCGGGTGAACGTGGCGGCGCCGGCGTGTCCCTCGCCGGCGGGCGCGAGCGCGAACAGGCCGAGCAGGGCGCCGACCCAGCGCCAGGGGGTGGCGGCGAAGACCTGGCCGGTGGGGTGGGGGCCGTCGCCGAGGTCGTAGGAGAACCGGCAGCGGGCGCCGGGCGCGGTCTCGATCCGCAGCCGTACGCGTCCCCCGGGTGCGACCCGCGGGTGGTCCGCGTCCCGCTCGGTCTCGGCCACCGTCTCGGCGAACCGGTGCACCAGGTGCACGGTCCCGTCCGCTCCCCGCTGGAGCCCGATCCAGCGGTAGGCGTCGCCGAGCACCGCCAGCCCGGCCCGCGCGCCCGGCTCCTCGGCGTCCAGGCGCAGGTCGACCTCGACGGCCGAGGGGACGCCGGGCAGCCGCTGGGTGAGCACGTTCGGCAGCCTGCGCAGGTCGTGCGCGTCGGCCGAGCGGACGCAGGCCAGGCGCAGCCCGTCCCCGGAGTGCTGGGTGGCCCAGCCGTCGCGGGGGTTGGCCGTCCAGGACCACTGGCGGCCGAACCGTCCGCCAGGGAAGTCGTCGTCGGTCGCGGGCGCGGCCGGCGGCTGCGGGGGCAGGGCGGGACGCGCGTGCTCGGCGACCGGGGCGCCGTCGTCGCCCAGGACCGGCCAGCCGTCCGTCCCCCACCTCATCGGCTGGAGGTGGACCACCCTGCCGTACGCGCCGCGCTGCTGGAAGTGCAGGAACCAGTCCTCGCCGGATGGCGTGCGCACCCAGCCGCCCTGGTGGGGGCCGTTGACGTCGGTGTCCTTCTGCTCCAGGACGACCCTCTCCTCGTACGGTCCGAAGAAGTCGCGGGAGCGGAAGGCGCCCTGCCAGCCGGTCTCCACTCCCCCGGCGGGCGCCAGGATCCAGAACCAGCCGTCGTGCCGGTAGAGCTTGGGGCCCTCCAGGGTGAACCAGCCGGGGATGCGGTCGGCGTCGACGATCACCTTGCCCTCATCGAGGAGGCTGGTGCCGTCGGGGTGCATGCGGTGGCCGGTGAGGCGGTTCTTGATACCCGAGCGGGAGCGGGCCCAGGCGTGCACGAGGTAGGCCTCCCCGCTCTCCTCGTCCCAGAGCGGGCAGGCGTCGATCAGACCCTTGCCCGCCTTCACCAGGTGCGGCGCGGTCCACGGGCCGCGGATCTCGGGGGCGTTGACCTGGAAGATCCCGTGGTCGGGGTCGCCCCAGAAGATCCAGAAGCGGTCGGCGTGGTGGCGCAGGGACGGGGCCCAGACGCCGCAGTCGTGGCGCGGCGTCGCGAAGGCCTCCGCCGGTTCCAGGCGGGGCAGCGCGTGCCCGACCAGCGTCCAGTTGACCAGGTCGCGGGAGTGCAGGAGGGGCAGGCCGGGGACGCGGCCGAAGCTGGAGGCGGTGAGGTAGAAGTCGTCGCCGACGCGGACGACGTCCGGGTCGGACCAGTCGGCGTTCAGGACGGGGTTGGTGTACGTGTCCGGGGGCTCGGCACGCAGGTGCTCGGGGCTCACGGGCTCACCGCCTTCCGTACGAGGGTCTCGGCGTCGTCGGGGCCGAGGCGGCCGTCGGCGACGACCGTGACGATCCGGCGCACGAGGGTGTCGCCGGGGGCGATCGCCGGCCGTTCGTCGTACGCGAGGGACGAGCCGACGCCCGGGTACTCCTCGGTGCGCACGAACCACGGGTCGCGTCGGGTCCGCTCGGTGGCCCCGGCGAAGACCAGCGACCAGGTGTCGCCGGTCAGGGCGAGCCAGTCGGCGCGGCTGCCGTGGACCTCGGGCTCGCCCTCGCGGCCGGCGGTGAAGACCCGGGGCGCGGTGGCCTCCTTGCGGGCGCGCCAGAAGAAGCCGCCGTAGGCCGCGCCGGGGCGCCCGTTGGTGGCGGGGCTGCCGATGGTGAGGGGGGCCGGGGTGACGTTGGTGAGGGAGAAGGTGAAGTCCAGCGCCCAGGCGGTGGCGGTGAGTCCGGTGGCGGCGACGGTGCGGCGCTCGCGCAGCAGCTCGGTGCCGGCGGCGACCCAGCGCAGTTCCTCGACGAAGCCGTCGGGGTCGCGGAGCTGGAAGGCGGTGTGCCGCTGGGCGCCGTGGTTGTCCAGCTCGGTCGGTCCCTGGTCGCGTACGTAGGTGCGCCCGCCCCAGAAGTTGTGCCCCTCGACGTCGGGAACGGCGACACCGACGCCGAGGTGATGGAGGTGGTCGGCGGGGCTGAACTCGGTCACGGCCGTGCCGGCCAGGGTGGTGACGGGGTGCAGGCAGGGGCGTGGGGAGAGCCGGGCGGGCAGTTCGGGGCGGGTGACGTAGCGGCCGACGGGGCGGCCCGCCACGCGCAGGATCAGGGAGTCGTGGCCGGTCATCGGGTGCTCACCTCGCTCAGCGGGTGCTCGGTGCGCGGAGCCCAGGGGGCGCCCAGTTCGGAGTAGAGGGAGAGGGTGTCGGCCGCGGCGGCCACCAGCCCGTCGATGCCGGGGACCACGCGGCGGGCCTCGCCGGGGACGCGGCGCCAGGCCGCGTCGGGCAGCCGGTCGGGGTCGGGGGCCCGGCGGATCGCCTCGACGACCCGCATGAAGGCGCCGGTCTCCTCGGGCGGCACCAGCAGGGGCGTGCCGTCGGTGAGATGGGCGACCAGGTTCTCCAGCAGGTCGGTGCGGCCGTGCTCGTACTCCTCGGGGCCGTGGCCGCCGCGCTGGAGCAGGACGCGGTCCTGCTTGTACCAGAAGGTGACGCGGCCGCTGCTGCCGTGCACCAGGACGTACGGATCGTCCGCCCGCTCCGCGCACAGGGTCGCGGCGACGGTGACGCGGTGGCCGCGTGTGGTGCCGATCCGTACGCAGGAGGTGTCGTCGGCCTCGATGTCGTTGGCGTGGCTCAGCTCGGTCTCGATGCCGGTGACGTCCTCGGCACGGGTGCTGCCACCGAGGGCGAGGGCGGTGGCGACGGCGTGCGCGAGCGGGTTGGTCAGCACGCCGTCGATGACGTCGGCGCCGTCCAGCCGCCGCCGGCCCGCCCAGGGCACCCGGCGGAAGTACGCCTCGTCGCGCACCCACGCGCCGGCCCCGCCGATGCCGACGACCTCCCCGATCGCGCCCTCGGCGATCAGCGCGCGGATCGCCGGCAGGGCGTGCGAGCCCAGCGACTGGAACCCGACCTGGCAGGCCACGCCGGCCTCGGCGACCCCGTCGGCCATGCGGCGGAAGTCGGCGTACGACGGCGCCGGGGGCTTCTCCAGCAGCAGGTGGACGCCACGGCGGGCGGCGGTCAGCGCGAGGTCGGTGTGGGTCGGGATCGGCGTGCAGATCACGGCGATCCGGGCGCCGGTGGAGTCGAGCAGGGCACCGAGGTCGGCGGACTGCTCGGGCACCTGCCCGCCGGCCTCTTCCTCGGTCAGCGGGGTCAGTTCGCAGACGCCGGCCAGCCGGACCAGTCCCGCCCGTTCCAGGCGGCGGATGTTGGCGACGTGCCAGCGGCCGTGCCCGCGGGCGCCGGCGAGGACGACGGGGACCGGGCTCGTTCCGGGGGCCGGGCTCATCCCTTCACCGCCCCCGCGCTGAAGCCGGTGATCAGCCACTTCTGGATGAAGGCGAAGACCAGGACGACGGGCACGGCCGCGATGATGCCGCCGGCGGCGAGCGCGCCGAGGTCGACGCTGTCCGCGCTCATCAGGGTGTTGAGGCCGACCGGGATGGTCTGCTTGTCCTGGTTGTTGAGGAACATCAGGGCGAACAGGAAGTGGTTCCAGGAGTGCACGAAGGCGAAGGAGCCGACGGCGATCAGGCCCGGCCGCAGCAGCGGCAGGACGACGACCAGGAAGGCCCGCATCCGCCCGCAGCCGTCGACCCAGGCGGCCTCCTCCAGGGAGTACGGCACGTTCTTGATGAAGTTGCTGATCAGGATGATCGACAGCGGCAGCTGGAAGACCGTCTCGGCGATGATGACGCTGCCGAGTGAGTTGATCAGCTGGAGTTCGGCGAAGATCTCGAACAGCGGGACCAGCAGCAGCGCGCCGGGTACGAACTGGGAGCAGAGCAGGGCCAGCATGAAGACCCGCTTGACCTTGAAGTCGAACCGGGCGAGGGCGTAGCCGCCGGCCAGGGCGACGAGCGTGGTCATCACCAGCGTCGCGAGTCCGACGTACACGCTGTTCTCGAAGAAGGTGCCGAAGGACCGGTCGTTCCAGACCTTCTCGAAGTGGTCGAAGGTCATCGGCCAGGGCACGAGCGAGGTCGAGCCGGCCGGGCGGAGCGCGAAGAGCAGGATCCAGTAGAACGGGACCAGGGTGAAGACGAGGTAGACGCCGAGCGGCAGGTAGATCTGCCAGCGGGGGACCTCGTCCCAGGCCGGGCGGCGCTTCTTCGCCGGCCGGGGCGGTTCGTGGTCGGCCCGCGCGGGCGCGGGGGCGGGCGCGGTGGCCTCCTTGGTGATCACTTGTTCTCGCCTCCGAACTTGCTCAGCCGCAGATAGACGATCGAGCAGAAGAGCAGGATTACGAACGCGACCGTGGTGAGGGCCGACGCGTAGCCGAAGTCGTGGGCGTCGACGCTGGTGTTGGCGATGTAGAGGGGCAGGGTCGTGGTGACTCCCGCGGGACCGCCGCCGGTCAGGGTGTAGAGCAGATCCACGTTGTTGAACTCCCACACCGCGCGCAGCAGCGTGGACAGGATGATGGCGTCCTTCAGGTGCGGCAGCGTGATGTGCCAGAACTGCTTGATCCGGCTGGCCCCGTCGACCTCGGCGGCCTCGTACAGGTCCTTCGAGACGGACTGGAGGTCGGCGAGGATGAGGATCGCGAAGAAGGGCACGCCGCGCCACAGGTCGGCGACGACGGCGGCGGAGAACACGGTGGAGGTGTCCGACAGCCAGCTGGTGCCGTAGTCGCCGATGCCCAGGTCGGCGAGGTAACGGGTGATGCCGGTCTGGGAGTTGTAGAGCAGCACCCAGATCGCGGAGGTCAGCACGCCGGAGACGGCCCAGGGGGAGAAGACCAGGGCGCGCCCGATGCCCCGGCCGACGAAGGTCTGGTTGACGATGAGCGCCAGTGCCAGACCGAAGAGCAGTTGGAGTCCGACCTCGACGAAGACCCACTTGGCGCTGAAGACGAGGGTGTCCCAGAAGATCGGGTCGTCGGTGAAGATCTTGACGAAGTTGTCGAAGCCCGCGAAGCCGTTCCGCCACGGCTTGGTGGGGTTGTACTCCTGCAGGCTGTAGTAGAAGACGCTGATGACCGGGTAGGCGATGAAGCCCAGCATCAGCAGGGCGGCCGGTGCGATCAGCAGGTACGGGAGCCTGCGCGGTGTGGCGGAGGCACGGCGCCGCCGGGGTGGCGCGGGCGGCTTCGCCACGGCTGCGGCTTGGGCCATGACAGTTCTCCGTTCTGGTACGTCAGTGCGTGGGTCGTGCGGTCGCTCGTTCTCGGGTCGTGCGGGAAGCGGTTCGCGCAGGAAGCGCTTTCTCGCCGTGCAGAGGTGTGCGGGGGTGTTCGTGTCGTACGGGGTTCAGCCGGCGTACGGGTCCTGCACCTTGCCCGGGCGGGCCAGGAACTCGAAGTCGCAGCCGGTGTCGGCCTGGGTGATCTGTTCGTTGTAGAGGGCGCCGTAGCCTCGTTCGTAGCGGGCGGGCGGCGGCGTCCAGGCGGCCCTGCGGCGCTCCAGCTCCTCGTCGTCCACGTCGAGCCGGAGGGAGCGGCCCTCGACGTCGAGGGTGATCGGGTCGCCGGTGCGGACGAGGGCGAGCGGTCCGCCGACGTACGACTCGGGGGCCACGTGCAGCACGCACGCGCCGTAACTCGTGCCGCTCATGCGGGCGTCGGAGATCCGGACCATGTCGCGCACGCCCTGCTTGAGCAGGTGGTCGGGGATGGGCAGCATGCCGTACTCGGGCATGCCCGGTCCGCCCTTGGGGCCGGCGTTGCGCAGGACCAGGACGCTGTCGGCGGTGATGCCGAGGGACGGGTCGTTGATGGTGCGCTGCATCGTCTTGTAGTCGTCGAAGACGACCGCGGGGCCGGTGTGCTTGAGCAGGTGGGGCTCGGCGGCGACGTGCTTGATGACGGCGCCGTCGGGGCAGAGGTTGCCGCGCAGGACGGCGACCCCGCCCTCGGCCGCCACCGGGTTGTCGCGGGGACGGATGACGTCGTCGTGGTGCACCCGGGCGCCCGCGATCTGCTCGCGCATCGTGTCGTGCGAGACGGTGGGCCGGTCCAGGTGGAGCAGGTCGGGGATGCGGGAGAGGAAGCCGGGCAGGCCGCCGGCGAAGTGGAAGTCCTCCATCAGGTACGTCTGGCCGCCGGGGCGGACGTTGGCCAGGACCGGGACGGTGCGGGCGACGCGGTCGAAGTCGTCGAGGGTGAGGGTGACGCCGGCGCGGCCCGCCATGGCGATCAGGTGGATCACGGCGTTGGTGGAGCCGCCGAGGCCGAGCACGGTGGTGACGGCGTCCTCGAAGGCGTCGGCGGTGAGGATGTCGCTCAGCTTCCGGTCCCGGTGGACCAGTTCGACGATGCGCAGTCCGGCGGCGGCGGCCATCCGGTCGTGGCCGGAGTCGACGGCCGGGATGCTGGAGGCGCCCGGGACGGTGACACCGAGGGCCTCGGCGGCGGCGGTCAGCGTGGAGGCGGTGCCCATCGTCATGCAGTGGCCGGGCGAGCGGGCCAGGCCGCTCTCCAGCTCCTGCATCTCGCAGTCGCCGATGAGGCCGGCCCGCTTGTCGTCCCAGTACTTCCACATGTCGGTGCCGGAGCCGAGGGTCTCGCCGCGCCAGTGGCCGGGGAGCATGGGCCCGGCGGGCACGAAGACGGCGGGCAGGTCGACGCTGGCTGCGCCCATGAGCAGCGCGGGGGTGGACTTGTCGCAGCCGCCCATCAGCACCGCGCCGTCGACCGGGTAGGAGCGCAGCAGCTCCTCGGTCTCCATGGCGAGGAGGTTGCGGTAGAGCATCGGGGTCGGCTTCTGGAAGGTCTCGCTGAGCGTGGAGACCGGGAATTCGAGGGGGAAGCCGCCCGCCTGCCAGACGCCCCGCTTGACCGCCTGGGCGCGGTCGCGCAGGTGGACGTGGCAGGGGTTGATGTCGGACCAGGTGTTGAGGATGGCGATGACGGGCTTGCCGAGGTGCTCCTCGGGCAGGTAGCCGAGCTGGCGGGTGCGGGCGCGGTGACTGAAGGAGCGCAGGCCGTCGGTGCCGTACCACTGGTGGCTGCGGAGCTGCTCGGGCGACTTCCGGCCGGCCGGGGCTGTCATATCGACCACCCCGCGGCGATGGCGGCGACCTCGGCGCGCTCGTCCTCGGGCAGCGGCTTGCTCGGCGGGCGGACCTCCCGGCGGCACAGGTCCAGCGAGGCCAGGGCCTCCTTGACCACGGTGACGTTGTTGGCGGAGCCGTTGGCGGCGCGCAGCTCCTCGAAGCGGCGGATCTGCTCCCAGACCTTCATGGCGGCCGGGTAGTCGCCGGCTCGAAGCGCTTCGATCATGTTCAGCGAGACGGCCGGGGCGACGTTGACCAGCCCCGAGGTGAAGCCGGTGGCGCCCGCGGAGAAGTATGAGGGCGCGTACGGCTCGGCCAGCCCGGCGACCCACACGAAGCGGTCGAGGCCGGCGTCGCGGGCGAAGGCGGCGAAGCGGGCGGCGTCCGGGACGGCGTACTTGACGCCGATGACGTTGGGGCAGGCGTCGGCGAGCTGGGCGAGGCGGGCGCCGGGCAGCTGCGGGTTGCGCAGGTAGGGCACGACGCCCAGCTCGGGCACGGCCTCGGCGATGGCGCGGTGGTAGTCGACCCAGCCGCCCTGGGAGACGTAGGGGTGGACCGGCTGGTGGACCATGACCATGGAGGCGCCGAGTTCGCGTGCGTGCCGGGCGGAGGCGACGGCGGTCGGCACGTCGTGGCCGACTCCGACGAGGATCGCGGCGCGGTCGCCGGCCTCCTCGACCGTCAGCTCGGTGACGAGGCTGCGCTCGGCCGGGGAGAGGGCGTAGAACTCGCCGGTGTTGCCGTTGGGGGTGAGGGTCGTGATGCCACCGTCGAGAAGACGACGCAGCAGGGCCCGGTAGGTGGCGGGGTCGACGGAGCCGTCCTCGGCGAACGGGGTCACCGGGATCGCCACCACGTCGGCCAGGGCCGCCCGCTGGGTCTCGAACGTCGCTGTCATGCCTGACCGTCCTCTTCCTGGGCCTGGTCTCCCGCTTCGGGGAAGGCCCGCTCGACGAAGGACGCGATGTGCGCGTGCAGGGCGCGTGCCGCGCCGTCCGCGTCACCGGCGAGGGCGAGGCGCAGGATCTCCTGGTGCTCGCCGGCCTCCCGTTCCCAGGAGGGGTCGGCGGCCCAGGCGACGGCGGAGACGAGGGCCGCCTGGTCGCGGACCTCGTCGAGCATCCGGCCGAGCAGCGGGTTGCCGCACGGCACGTACAGGGCGCGGTGGAACTCCCGGTTGGCCAGCGACCGTTCGGCGGTGTCCGTGGCCCGGTCGGCCCGGGTCAGCGCGTCGCTCGCGGCGTCCAGGGAGGCTCCGCGGCGCACGGCGCGCTTGAGCGCCTCGGGCTCCAGGAGCAGCCGCACGTCGTAGACCTCGCGCGCCATGTCCGCGTCCACCATGCGCACCGTGACGCCCTTGTACTGGTTCATCACCACCAGTCCGGTACCGGCCAGCGTCTTGAGCGCCTCGCGCACCGGTGTCTTGGACACCCCGAACTGTGCGGCGAGGTCGGTCTCGACCAGGGCCTGGCCGGGGGTGAGCCGGCCGGTGAGGATGCGGCGTTTGATCTCCTCCAGCACGTACTGCGTGCGGGAGGGGATCGGCGTGGGCACAGAGGTCATGCGCGCCTCTCGGGATATCGCGTATCGCGTCTCATATATGACGTACGGAGTACGACGCGTTGAAGGTAAGAGGGGCGCGGGACGGCGTCAATGCTTCTGACAAAGGAAGTTGAGGTTCTGGTGCCGTTACCGGGAGGTTCCGGTGCCGCTACCGGGCGGGCGGCGTCCAGCGCGGGTCGCGTCCACTCAGGCCCACCGCCCGGTCGAGCAGCGGCGCGTCGGCGGGCACGGGGACGACGGGGCCGAACATGCCGGCGTCCCGGTCGGACTCCTCGGCGGAGGCGGCGAGGAGGCCGTACGCCGCCTGGAGGGCGGCCGGGTCGGGGTCGTACTCCTGGCCGGTGGCGCGAGCCAGGTCCCAGCCGTGGATCACGAGCTCGTCGGCGACGACCGCGCCGGCCACCTCACCGGGCAGATCGACGCCACCGGCCCGGGTCATGCCGGTCCAGGCGGCCGGGTCGCGCCAGGCCTCGGCGAGTTCGCCGAGCACCTTCGGCAGCTCCTCGCGCCAGCCGGGGCCGATGTCGGGCACGGCCGCCTCGGGGCTGGTGTCGGTGGTGGGGCCCAGCTCCTTGCGCGCGGCGTCGCGGAAGGCGACGGCCAGGCCGGTGAGGTGGCCGAGCAGGTTGCGGACGGCCAGGTCCGGGCAGGGGGTCGGGTCGGCGAGCCGCGCGTCGCTCACGCCCTCGGCGAGGCGTGCCAGGACCCGCGTCTGCGGTCCGAGGTCGGGGGTGGCGGGGTCGGCGGTCATCGGCTGCTCCTCGGGAACGGGCGGTCGGCTCTGTCAGGAGGTAGACCGATCACGGTCGCGAAACTCATCGGCGGCCACGCCCGCGCCTACGGCATCTGCCCGATGCCGCCGGCCGCCCCTCAGACCGACGATGACCAGGCATGACGGCAAGGAAGACACACACGACGAAGACGACGCGCGGGGCATGGCCCGTGCCCCGCGTCCTGCGCGACCGCAACGCGGGCCTGTATCTCGCCGGGGTGGTGGTGTCCGGTTTCGGCACCTCGGCGCTGTGGCTGGCGGCCGGCGTCTGGGTGAAGGACCTCACCGGCTCGGACGGACTCGCGGCGCTGTCCATGCTCGCGATGTGGGCGCCCACGCTGGTGGGCCCGGCGCTGGGCACGCTCGCCGACCGCACTCGCCGAAGGCCCCTGCTGATCGGCACCAGCCTGCTGATGGCCGCCCTCCTGCTCACCCTCTTCGCGGTCGACTCGCCGGACACCCTGTGGCTGCTGTTCGCCGTGCTGCTCGTGTACGGCGCGGCGGGCGTCGTGCACGACGCGGCCGAGTCGGCGCTCGTCGCCTCCGCCGTCGACACCCGTCTGCTCGGCGACTTCAACGGGCTGCGCACGACCGCGAACGAGGGCATGAAGCTCGTTGCTCCCGCGGCCGGGGCGGGCCTGTACGCGGCGTACGGCGGCGCGAGTGTGGCCTTGCTGGACGCGGCGACGTTCGTGCTGGCCACGGGGGTGTACGCGGCCTTGCGCGTACGGGAGGCGAAGCCGGAACGGCCCACGGCGAACTGGCGGCGGCAGACTGCCGAGGGCGCCCGGTACCTGTGGGGGCACCCCCGGCTGCGCCCGCTCGTCCTGGCGGGCGGCGTCACGATGCTGTGCGCGGGCGTGAACGGCGCCACGGCCTACGCCGTCGTCGACGCCCTCGGGCACTCCCCCGCGTACGCGGGCGCGCTGTACGCCGTCCAGGGCGCCGGGTCGGTGGTGGTCGGGCTGCTGGCGGGGCCGGCCCTGCGACGGCTGGGCGGACGACGGTTCGCGGCGGCCGGGATCGCCCTGCTGGCGGTGGCGGTGACGGCGCGGGCGGCACCGTACGACGCCGTGGCCCTGGCGTCCGGCGCGGCGATCGGCGCGGGACTGCCCGCGGTGCTGATCGCGTCCCTGACCGCCGTCCAGCACGAGACGCCGGGCGCGCTGCTGGGCAGGGTGACCGCGACGGCCAACTCGTTGGTCTTCGCCCCGAACGTGTTCGGGCTGGCCGTGGGCGCCGTGCTGGTCGAGACGGTCGACCTGCGTCTGCTGATGCCGGCCCTGGGCGTGCTCCTGGCAGCGACGGCGGCGGCACTGCGGCGCCCCTGGAAGGAACGCGGGGAACTGCGCCCCTGAAAGGGGCGCGGGGAACTGCGCGACCAGCCCCCACCGACCCGCACCCGGAACACGAGCCCGCCCCCCACTCACCCCACCCGCAGCCCCTCCCGCACCGCCGCCAGATCCCCGTCCGACGCCAGCCCCGCGTGGTACAGCCGCAGCTCCGTCGCGCCCAGTTCCCCCGCCCGTGCCGCGTCCGCGGCGAGCGTGTCCGGGCGCCCGCCCATCCCGGAGACCACGGTGAGGTTGGCCGCGAGGACGGCCCCGTCGCGGCCCTGCTCGGCGAACGGCGTCAGCAGGCCCGCGCCGCCCGTGCAGGGCACGACCACGCCGTCGGCGACGGAGAGGATGTGCGCGGGGTCGACACCGGCGTTGGCGCCGCAGTGGTACGACACCGGGTCGGCGTGCAGCAGGACCCGGAAGCCGTCGGGAGCGGCGGCGCGCACGGCCGCGACCGCCGCCTCCTGGAGGGTGCGGGCCCGCTCGTCCCGCCAGGCGCGCGTGGCGTTCGCGTCCCCCTCGCCGAGCAGTTTCTCCACGCCCGCCCAGCCCCCGTCCGACGGTGCGCTCCCCCGCCACACCGGCTCCAGCGCGGCGCGCACGGCGGCGGCCAGTGCGTCGGCGTCGAGGCCCCGCGTGCCGTAGCCCTCCCGGCAGTGCGGGCAGAAGCACAGGGACATGAGGTACTGCCCGGCGTCCCCGAGACCGACCCCGCCGGTCTTGTCGTGGGCGTGCAGGTGGGCGAGGCCGTACCAGCCGAGGGACTCCAGCTCGGTGCCGCGTGCCCCGGGACGCGTCGCCGCCTCGGCGGCCAGGTCGGTGAGGTATGCGCGGGTGGCGGGCTGCGCGATGCACGGCGCCCACGGGTAGCGGTCGCCGTAGGCGTTGACGACGGAGGTGTGCGGGTGCTCCGCGCCGAGGCGGGAGTTGTGGGCGAGGACGACCCAGGTGTGCACCTCCAGGCCCGCGTCCGCGAGCGCGGCGGCGGCCTCGCCGTACGCGTCGCCGGGCGCCCAGTCGCCGGCCTCGTACGGGTGCGGCTCGCGGCCCTCCCAGCGGGCGGTGTCCGGCGGGTAGAGGACGGCGGCGTGCTCGGCGGTGACGACGCGGTGGCGCGGGTGGCGGGGGGTCAGGGCGCGGGTGGAGTGGTAGGCGGCGGCGAGCGTCACCTGCTCCACGCCGAGGTCCGCGACGCGCTCCGCCGCCGCCGGGTCCCCGTTGACGTCCCAGGGGTAGACGAACGCCGACGCCCTCACTGGTCGCCCTCCGCGTCCAGCAGCGCCTGGCCCCGCTCGATCAGCAGGGCGAGCTGCTTCACGTGCTCCTCGGCCGGCTCCTGCAACGGCGTCCGCACCTCCCCCACGTCCAGGCCGCGCAGCCGTACACCCGCCTTGACCAGGGCGACGGCGTACCCGCGGCCCTTGGCCCGCAGTTCGACGAACGGCCGGTAGAAGCCGTCCAGCAGACGGTGCACGGTGGCGTCGTCGTCCTCGCGCAGCGCCCGGTGGAAGGCGAGGGCGATCTCGGGGGCGAAGCAGAAGACGGCGGACGAGTAGAGGGTGACGCCGAGGGCGCGGTAGGCGAGCTGGGTCTGCTCGGCGGTCGGCAGCCCGTTGAAGTAGAGGAAGTCGTCGTCCGGGGCCTCGGTGCGCACGGCGCTGACGGTCCGCTGCATGAGGTCGAGGTCGCCGAGGCCGTCCTTGAGGCCGACGATCCCGTCCGTGCGGGCCAGCCCGACCACCGTTTCCGGGGTGAGCACGGCGTTGTCGCGCTGGTAGACGACGACCGGCAGGGCGGTCGCGGCGGCCAGCTCGCGGTAGTGCCGCAGCAGCCCTTCCTGCCCGGCGACGACCAGGTAGGGCGGCATGGCGAGCAGGCCGTCGGCCCCGGCCTCCTCGGCGAGGCGGGCGTAGCGCACGGCGAGGGCGGTGCCGTAGCCCGCTCCGGCGAGGACGGGGACGCGTCCCGCGGTCTCCTCGACGGCCGCCCGTACGCACGCCTCGAACTCCTCGGGCGTCAGCGCGTGGAACTCGCCGGTGCCGCAGCAGGCGAAGACGGCGGCGGCACCGGCGTCCACCCCGCGGCGCACGTGCGCGCGGTAGACGTCGAGGTCCACTCCGCCGTCGGGGCCGTAGGCCGTGACGGGAAAGAACAGCGGCCCGCTGGGGACGGTGAGCCGGGCGGCGAGAGGGGCTGAGGTCACGGGCGCTCCCCATTCCATATGTATGATATGCGTCTACATTTCTGAACGCGACCACGCTAAGCGGCTCCGTGAACACCGTCAAGCAGGCGCCCTCTTGACGCCCGACCACCCGCTCCTTACCGTGTCCACGCATATGAACACCAGGCACGGATCCGTACAACTGTCGCCGCTTCAGGAAACTCAGGAGTCCCGAAGGATGCCCGCTCCCCGCACCGTCCTGCTCACCGGCGCCGCCGGCGGCCTCGGCACCCTGATGCGGGAGCTGCTGCCCGCCCACGGCTACGCGTTGCGCCTGCTCGACCTGCACCCGGTCGAGGGCGAGCCGGACGCGATCGTCGCCGACCTCGCCGACCGGGCGGCGGTGCGCGAGGCGGTCCGGGGCGTCGACGCGATCATCCACCTCGCGGGCATCTCCCTGGAAGCCCCCTTCGACAAGATCCTGAAGGCCAACATCGAGGGCACGTACAACCTTTACGAGGCCGCCCGCGAGGAGGGCGTCGCCCGCATCGTCTTCGCCTCCTCCAACCACGCCGTCGGCTACACCCCGCGCCCCCGGGGAGGCGACCCGCTCATCCCGGTCGACACCCCGCGCCGCCCCGACACCTTCTACGGCCTCTCCAAGTGCTTCGGCGAGGACCTCGCCCAGCTCTACTGGGACAAGCACGGCCTGGAGACGGTCTCCGTCCGCATCGGCTCCTGCTTCCCCGAGCCGACCAGTGTGCGCATGCTCTCGGTGTGGATGAGCCCCGCCGACGGCGCCCGGCTCTTCGACGCCGCCCTGACCGCCCGGAACGTCGGGCACACCGTCGTCCACGGCTCCTCCGCCAACACCCGCCTGTGGTGGGACCTCACCTCCGCGCGGGCGCTCGGCTACGCACCGCAGGACGACTCCGAGCCGTACGCCGCGAAGCTGATCGCCGAACAGGGCGAACTCGACCCGGACGATCCGGCACACGCCTGCCTGGGCGG
Organism: Streptomyces sp. CB02414; assembly: GCF_001905385.1. GTDB lineage: Bacteria > Actinomycetota > Actinomycetes > Streptomycetales > Streptomycetaceae > Streptomyces. Next base: position 115,502 of record NZ_LIPF01000001.1, read on the forward strand.
TCACTTCGTGACCGACCCCCCGATCTGGCCGTACTGACCGGAACCGGTCGGCCAACGGGGCGGGCGGGCACCGAACGGGCCCGCCCGCCCCGGCATGCGGGCGTCCGCACTGCCCGTTCCCACCCTCCCCGCCGCCGACTGCCAGGTCCGGGACGGGCACCCGGCGACCGGAACGGGCACAAACGGGCAGCATCGGCTCCGCGACAGACCTGGTCAGTGCCGCACGGCCGCTGTACAACTTCCCCCATGGGTCCCACGGGCCCGAACGGGCAAGGTCACGGCGACGAGGCGGTGAGGCGGGTGTTCGGCATGGGCACGAGGACGGCGGAGGAACGCCAGCGGGAGATCGTGCGGATCGCCCGAGCCACCGGCTCCGTCGACGTCACCGCGCTCGCCGCCGACCTGGGCGTCGCCAAGGAGACCGTCCGCCGGGACCTGCGCGCCCTGGAGGACCACGGCCTGGTCCGCCGCACCCACGGCGGCGCCTATCCCGTGGAGAGCGCCGGGTTCGAGACCACGCTCGCCTTCCGCGCCACCAGCCACGTGCCCGAGAAGCGCCGGGTCGCCGCCGCTGCGGCCGAACTGCTCGGCGACGCCGAGACGGTCTTCGTCGACGAGGGCTTCACCCCCCAGCTCATCGCCGAGGCCCTGCCCCGGGACCGCCCGCTCACCGTCGTCACCGCCTCCCTGCCGGTCGCCGGCGCGCTCGCCGAGTCCTCGGACACCTCCGTCCTGCTGCTCGGCGGCCGGGTCCGCTCGGGCACGCTGGCCACCGTCGACCACTGGACGACGAAGATGCTGGCCGGCTTCGTCATCGACCTGGCGTACATCGGCGCCAACGGCATCTCCCGCGAGCACGGCCTCACCACCCCCGACCCGGCGGTCAGCGAGGTCAAGGCCCAGGCCATCCGGGCCGCCCGCCGCACCGTCTTCGCGGGCACGCACACCAAGTTCGGGGCGGTCAGCTTCTGCCGGTTCGCGGAGGTCGGCGCCCTGGAGGCGATCGTCACCAGCACCCTGCTGCCCACGGCCGAAGCCCACCGCTACTCACTGCTCGGCCCGCAGGTCATCCGCGTCTGACACACCGAACCACCGACACACCGACCCACGCCCCCGGAGGGCACCCCACACCCTCCGCTGCCCCATACCTCCCCATATGTTCAGGAGCGATCCATGCGAACCCAGAGCCGACGGAGGCTGCCGCGAGCCACGCTCGCCATGGCCGCCGCAGGGACGCTGCTCGCCCCGCTGCTCTCCGGCTGCTGGGTCGGGGCGGGCGGCGCCGGATCCGGCGGCAACTCCATCAACGTCCTGATGGTCAACAACCCGCAGATGGCCGAGTTGCAGAAGCTCACCGCCGACCACTTCACCAAGGACACCGGCATCAAGGTGAACTTCACCGTCCTGCCGGAGAACGACGTCCGCGACAAGATCAGCCAGGACTTCGCCAACCAGGCCGGCCAGTACGACGTCGCCACCCTCTCCAATTACGAGATACCGATCTACGCCCGCAACGACTGGCTGCACGAGATGGACTCCTACGTCGCCGACGACCCGGCGTACGACCAGCAGGACATCCTGAAGCCGATGCGCGAGTCCCTCACCGGCGACGACGGCAAGCTCTACGGCCAGCCCTTCTACGGCGAGTCGTCCTTCCTGATGTACCGCAAGGACGTGTTCGAGCAGGAGGGCCTGACCATGCCCGAGCGTCCCACCTGGACCCAGGTGGCGGACCTCGCGGCCGAACTCGACGGCGCCGAGCCGGACATGAAGGGGATCTGCCTGCGCGGCCTGCCCGGCTGGGGCGAGCTGATGGCGCCCCTGACGACGGTCGTGAACACCTTCGGCGGCACCTGGTTCGACGAGAACTGGAACGCCCGGCTCGACTCCCCCGAGTGGGAGAAGGCGACGAAGTTCTACGTCGACCTGGTCCGCGAGCACGGCCAGTCCGGCGCCGCCCAGTCCGGCTTCGCGGAGTGCCTGAACAACATGACCCAGGGCAACGTCGCCATGTGGTACGACGCCACCTCCGCGGCCGGCTCCCTGGAGTCGGCGAACTCCCCCGTCAAGGGCAAGATCGGCTACGCGCCCGCCCCCGTGGAGAAGACCGACTCCTCCGGCTGGCTCTACACCTGGGCCTGGGGCATCCAGAAGGCCTCCCGCAACCCCGACAAGGCCTGGCAGTTCGTCTCCTGGGCGTCCAGCAAGGAGTACGAGCAGCTGGTCGGCGACGAGATCGGCTGGTCCAACGTCCCGGCCGGCAAGCGCGCCTCGACGTACGAGAACCCGGACTACGTCAAGGAGGCCGCCGCCTTCCAGGAGATGACCCGGGCGGCCATCGAGGGCGCCAAACCCAAGGACCCCGGCGTGCAGCCGCGCCCCGCGCCCGGCATCCAGTTCGTCGGCATCCCCGAGTTCACCGACCTCGGCACCAAGGTCTCCCAGGAGATCAGCGCGGCCATCGCCGGACGCCAGTCCGTCGAGGAGGCCCTGAAGAAGTCCCAGCAGCTCGCCGAGCAGATCTCCGAGGAGTACGAGGGACGATGAGCGCCACGACAACGGCCCCCTCGGCCGCACCCGACCGCGTACCCACCCCCGTCCGCCCGCCGTCCCCACGGCTGAAGGCATGGGCCACCCGGGCCCCGCTTCTCCCCGCCCTCATCTTCATGATCGTGGTCACCCAGCTGCCCTTCGTGGCGACCCTGGTGATCTCCTTCTTCGACTGGAACGCCCTCTACCCCGACGCCCGCTCCTTCACCGGCTTCGGCAACTACGGCGACGTGCTGTCCGACCCGGCGCTGCGCAAGTCAGTGTGGACGACGATCCTGCTGACCGTGGCGGTGGTCCTGGCCAGCCTGGTCCTGGGCCTGGCCCTCGCCCTGCTCCTGGACCGGAAGTTCAAGGGCCGGGGCGTGGTGCGCACCCTGCTGATCGCGCCGTTCCTGGTCGTCCCGGTCGCGGCGGCGCTGCTCTGGAAGCACGTCCTCTACAACCCGGAGTACGGCCTGCTCAACGGCCTGCTGCACTACGTCGGCGGCCCGCAGCCCGACTGGATATCCAACACCCCGCTGCTCGCGGTCGAGGCCGCGCTGGTGTGGCAGTGGACGCCCTTCATGATGCTGATCCTGCTCGCCGGCCTCCAGAGCCGGGACCAGCAGCAGATCGAGGCCGCCCGGGTGGACGGCGCGAGCGACTGGCAGATCTTCGTCCACCTCACCCTGCCCCACCTGCGCCGCTACCTGGAACTCGGCGCCCTGCTCGGCTCCATCTACATCGTCCAGAACTTCGACGCGGTCTTCACGATCACCTCCGGCGGCCTGGGCACGGCCAACCTGCCCTACACCGTCTACCAGAGCTTCTACCAGGCCCACGAGAACGGCCTCGCCTCGGCCGCGGGCGTCCTGGTCGTCATCGGCTCCATCATCATCGCCACCTTCGCGCTGCGCGTGGTGTCGTCCCTGTTCCGCGAGGAGGTCGGCCGCGCATGAGCGCCACCACCGCCGTACGCCCCGCCGCCACCGGCGCCACCACCGACAAGCCCGTACGGGCCCGCCGCAAGGCGGGCGCCGGCCTGGGCCTGGTCGCCTGGCTGGCCGGCATCGTCTTCTTCCTGCCCATCGCCTGGATGGCCCTGACCTCCTTCCACTCGGAGGAGGACGCCGCCACCAACCCGCCGTCCTTCGCGGCCTCCCTCACCCTGGACGGCTACCGCGAGTTCTTCGGCGCGGACGGCGGCGCGAGCCCCTGGCCCGCGCTGATCAACTCGGCGGTCGCGTCGGTCGCCTCGACCCTCCTCGTTCTGGTCCTGGCCCTGCCCGCGGCGTACGCCCTCTCGATCCGCCCGGTGAAGAAGTGGACGGACGTCCTCTTCTTCTTCCTCTCCACCAAGATGCTGCCGGTGGTGGCGGGCCTGCTGCCGATCTACCTGTTCGCCAAGAACACCGACATGCTGGACAACATCTGGCTGCTGGTCATCCTCTACACCTCGATGAACCTGCCGATCGCGGTCTGGATGATGCAGTCCTTCCTGGCCGAGGTCCCGGTCGCGATCATCGAGGCGGCCCGGGTGGACGGCGCGAAACTGCCGACCATCCTCGCCCGGGTGGTCGCCCCGATCGCCCTGCCCGGCATCGCCGCGACCTCCCTGATCTGCTTCATCTTCAGCTGGAACGAACTGCTCTTCGCCCGGGTGCTGACGGGCGTGGTCGCCGAGACCGCCCCCGTCTTCCTGACCGGCTTCATCACCAGCCAGGGCCTGTTCCTGGCCAAGGTGTGCGCCGCGTCGCTCGTCATCTCCCTGCCGGTGCTCGCCGCGGGGTTCGCCGCCCAGGACAAACTGGTCCAGGGCCTGTCGTTGGGAGCCGTGAAATGAAGGCCGCCGTCATCGAGTCCGTGGGCCGTGCCGTCGTCACCGAGGTCCCCGACCCGACGCCAGGGCCGCGCGAGGTCGTCGTCGAGGTCGCCGCCTGCGGCCTGTGCGGCACCGACCTGCACATCCTCCAGGGCGAGTTCGCGCCCAAGCTCCCGATCGTGCCGGGCCACGAGTTCGCCGGCGAGGTGGTCGGCGTCGGAGCCCAGGTCACGGAGGTGGCGGTCGGCGACCAGGTGGCCGTCGACCCGTCCCTCTACTGCTACGAATGCCGCTACTGCCGCACCGGCCACAACAACCTCTGCGAACGCTGGGCGGCCATCGGCGTCACCACGGCGGGCGGCGCGGCACAGTACGCGGTGGCACCCGTCGCGAACTGCGTGAAGCTCCCGGAGCACGTCCGCACCCAGGACGCCGCCCTGATCGAACCCCTGTCCTGCGCCGTCCGCGGCTACGACGTCCTCCAGTCCCGCCTCGGCGCCCACGTCCTGATCTACGGCTCCGGCACGATGGGCCTGATGATGCTGGAGCTGGCCAAGCGCACCGGCGCCGCGAGCGTGGACGTGGTGGACCTCAACCCGGCCCGCCTGGAGACCGCCCGCGGCCTGGGCGTCTCGGCCTCGGCCGCGACCCCCGACGAACTGGACCGCCCCCAGGGCTGGGACCTGGTCATCGACGCCACCGGCAACGCCGCGGCCATCCAGGACGGCCTGGACCGCGTCGCCAAGGCCGGCACCTTCCTCCAGTTCGGCGTCGCCGACTACGCGACCCGGGTACAGATCGACCCGTACCGCATCTACAACCAGGAGATCACCATCACCGGTTCGATGGCGGTCCTGCACAGCTACGAACGCGCGGCCGAGCTGTTCGCGAACGGTGTCCTGGACCCGGACGTCTTCATCAGCGACCGCATCGAGCTGGCCCGCTATCCGGAGGCGCTGGAGCAGTTCGCGGCGGGGGTGGGCCGCAAGATCGTGGTCGTGCCGTGACCGTATAGCCCGTCCGGCGCTTGAGGACGAGGCCGTCCAGGCCGAAAGCGGGGGTCTGGGGGCGGCAGCCCCCAGGGACGGGAAGGGAAGGGGCGGCGGGGGCGAAAACCCCTGGGCCCCCCACCCGCACCCCTCCTACGATTCCCGCATGCCCAAACCGAACGGCTTCGCCTACACCGCAACCGCGACCGGCACCGTCCACATCACCCACCACAACCACCCCGCCACCACCCTCAACGGCTCCCGAGCCGCCCGCTTCCTCCAGGAGGTCACAGCAGGCGACCCCCAGCTGGTCATGGCCCGCTGGACGGGCAACTACAAACACGGAAACGAACGCACGGCCCGCAACCACCCCCGCAACAACCCCCGGAACAACCCCCGGCCCCGCCGCTGACCCGATTGGCCCCCGGGTAAGGGAACGGTAAAACGCCCTCGCTCGTTCACCCGGCATGACAGCTATGACCCCCGGCTCGAACATCCCCCTCTCCGCCGCCCGCGTGACGGTGGACGTCGCCGCGCCCGTGCGGCTCGACGTATCGGGCCTGCTGCTCACCGCCGACGGCAAGGTGCGCTCCGACGACGACTTCATCTTCTACAACCAGCCCACCGGCCAGGGCGTGACGTACCGCTCCGGCGGCGGCACCGCCCCGGACGCGATCGTGGTGGACACCGCCGCCGTCCCGGCGGGCATCGAGAAGATCGTCGTGACCGCCAGCCCGGACGCCGCCGGCCAGTCCTTCCAGGGCATCGAGCCCACCGCCACCATCCGCAACGCGGACGACAACTCCGTCCTCGCCACCTTCACCCCGCCGCAGCTCGGCACCGAGACCGCACTGGTCATCGTGGAGGTCTACCTGCGCAACGGCGCCTGGAAGGCCCGCGCGGTCGGCCAGGGCTACGCGAACGGCCTGGCCGGCATCGCCACCGACTTCGGTGTCACGGTGGAGGAGCCGGCCACCCCGGCCCAGCCCGCCGCGCCCGCACAGCCCGCGCCCCCGGCGCGCTCGCACGCGGCCACTCCTCCGCCCCCGCCCGCCGCCGCGCCGACGATGCCCTCCGCTCCCCCCGCCGCTCCGGCCGCCCCGCCGGCCCCGGCGCCGGGCAGCGGCAAGATCAACCTCGACAAGGGCCGGGTCAGCCTCCAGAAGAACCAGACCGTCTCCCTGGTCAAGGGCGGCCGCCCGGTGCTCTCGCAGGTCAAGATGGGCCTCGGCTGGGAGCCGGCGTACCGCGGCAAGGACATCGACCTCGACGCCTCGGTCATCGCCTACGGCCCGCAGCGCAACCACATCGACAGCTGCTACTTCGGCAAGCTGTCCATCGTCGGCGGCGCGATCAAGCACTCCGGTGACAACCTGACCGGCGAGGGCGGCGGTGACGACGAGGTGATCACCGTCGACCTGGGCCGGCTCCCGCAGGAGGTCAGCGGTCTGGTCTTCACGGTGAACTCGTTCTCCGGGCAGAAGTTCACCGAGGTCGCCAAGGCGTACTGCCGCCTCCTGGACGCCGCGACCGGCGAGGAGCTGGTCCGCTTCGACCTCACCAGCGCCGAGCCGCAGACCGGCGTGATGATGGCGAAGCTGATCCGGCAGTACTCCGGGGAATGGGAGATGACCGCCATGGGCGAGTTCGTGAAGTCCCGCACGGTCCGGGGCATGGTGAAGCCGGCGGCGAAGGCGCTGTAGGCAGCCGGGTGGGGCGTTCCGCACGCGGAGCGCCCCACGAACCGTGGTCTACGCCCGCAGCCCGTCCCACACCAGCGACAGATACCGGCGTACCGACACCGGCTCTCCGTCCTCCCCGTCGCTCGCCCCGGCCGCCGTGGCCACCCCGTGCACCAGCCGCAGCACCTCGATCGGCTCCACGTCCCGCCGCAGCGCCCCCGCCTCCTGCGCCGCCCGCACCAGCCGGCCGGCCGCGTCGCGCAGACAGTCGCCGCACGCCGTGTCCACCGTCGAGCCCCCGGCGGTGACGGCGGTGCCGAGCAGCGCCTTCATCCCGCGGACCTGGATCATTCCAGCGGCCAGCTCCTCCAGCCACTCCCGCAGCGCCTCGCCCGGCGCCCGCTCGGCCGCGACGACGTCCGCCCGCGCCGCGATCGCCTCGATCCGGTCGAGGTAGGCGGCCTCCAACAGAGCCTGCCGTGTCGGGAAGTGCCGGTACAGCGTGCCGGTCCCGACGCCCGCGCGCTTGGCGATGTCGTCCAGGGAAGCACCCTCACCGTGCTCGGCGAAGGCCGCCGCCGCGACCTCCAGCAGCCGCTCACGGTTGCGGCGGGCATCCGCGCGCATGGCCCTGACCTGCGCCATCCCACTACTCCCTGCACACCGGGGTCTTCCGCCGAACCTTACCGCGCGCCCGTGCGCCGCCGCCCGGCCCGCACGAACGGAGGGAACCACTCCGCTCCGGCGGGTCTCCTGTCCAGGGATGACTGCCTTGCTGATGTTGCTGTTCGTGCTGTACGCGGTCGGCGGATGGATCGCGGTCCTCGTGACCTTCGGCTACCTGCTGGGCGCGCTCGCGCGCACCCGGCCGGTGGACCTGATGCGCGACGAGGGGCCGCGGGCGGTGCGACTGCTGTTCCCGACACCCGCCTACCTGCGCCTGGACCGGATCGCGACCCTGTGCCTGGTCCTCTTCGACCTGTGGGTGGTGTCCCTGATCCTGCTCCTCGGTCAGGACGGCGTCTTCACCGAGGACTGGATGGGCGACGCACGCATGATGGACACCACCGCCGCCTCCTACCAGGACGACGCCGTCCACGGTCTGCTCACCGTCATGTGGTGGACGAGCGGCGTCGCGGTCCTCTTCCGCTGGTGGACGGCTGCGGTGGCGCAGCTCTGTGTCCTGTCGGCGGCGGCCTGGTGGGTCGCCTCCTTCGAGACGTGGTGGAGCGGCTGACGCCCGGGACGCCGCGTTCGCGGGTCAGGCCGCCCAGGGCCAGTCGGCGTCCCGGGCGGCTTCGAGCAGCGGAACCATCCGGAACGCCGCGTCCGACAGGCCGCCGAAGGTGTGCCGGTTCGCCTTGCCCGACGGGCCGTGGCCCGCCCGGTACCCGGCGAGGTTCCAGGTGTAGACCGGAACGTGTGCGGGGACCTGCTCGGTCGGGTCGCCGTGCCGGTTGTGCGCGTACTGCTCGTCGGTGACGATCAGCACCCGGTCGTGCCCCTTGTAGTGCCGGCGGACCGCGTCGGTCGTGTCGGTGCCGCCGAGGTCACCGAAGCGCTCCAGGACCTTCAGGACCGACTCGCCCTCGCGGTACTTCACACGGTTGCTCGACGTACCGAACTCGACGAGGTCCGCGTCGGCCGCCCGCAGCGCGAACGCCGTGCCGAAGACCGCCGCCGCGTCGGCCCGGGTGAGCTCCGAGCGGTCCGACATCCGCGAGTAGAACATCGAGCCGGAGCGGTCCACGAGGACGAGCGTCCGGCCGGGCAGCGCGGGAACGTTGGCCAGCGAGTGCCCGAGCGCCTGCTCCAGCGGGTACGACCAGCGCAGCGACGGCGCGTGCCGGTACGCGGCGAGGTAGCGGAAGGGGAACTGCCGCGACCGCGCCACCTCGGCCGGGTCGCTGATCCGCGCCGCCACCCGGGCCGCGACCTCGTCCGAGACCCCGGCCTCGTCGAAGTTGCGGAGGTTTCGCAGCAGCGCCATAACCCCCATGGACGGGATCACGGCCTCCCAGGCCGCCTTGTCCATCGACCCCTGGAGCCAGCCGGCCAGCATCTCCCAGGTGACGCCCGCCGCCGCCAGCCGCTCGGCACCGTCGGGCGCCGTGACGACCGCTCGCCGCTCCTGGACGGGCAGCGCCATCAGCTCCCGGTGCGCCGTGAGGACACGGTTCGAGGCGGGCGGCACCGCGGTGTCCGGGTTGTGGCGGCGGTCCAGCGCGTACTGGAACAGCTCGCCCTGCCACGGCTTGTCCGGGTCCGGCGCCGCGTGCACCAGGTTGAGGATGTCGCCGAAGCGGTAGCCCTTGGACGCGGTGTCGTACTTCAGCAGCGACTTGCCGTGGTAGAGCCGCCGTACGGCGTCGGCGATCCCCCGCTTGACCGGCTTGGGCACGGCACGCCCGTACGTCGACGTCCAGTACGCGAGCAGCTCGCCGGGCTCGTCGGGCCGCTGGAGGACGGAGGCGACGACCTGCCGGTTCGTCGGTCCGCCGGTGGCGCCGGCGTCGAGGCGGGCCGCGACGTACTCGACGGCGCCGACGATCGAGGCGGTGCGCAGGTTGCCCTCGCCGCGCAGCCAGCCGAGCAGGCCGGCCGTCCAGGCCGGGTCGGAGACCGCGAGTTCGCGCACGAGCGTGGCGAACCGGTCGTCGCGGGCGGCGCCGGACTCGTAGAAGGTCTGCTGCGACACGAAGTTCGCGACCGACAGCAGAAAAAGCTCGGAGCGCGCGTCGCGCTCGTGGCCCCGGCCGCCCTCGTAGGTGCGCAGTACGCGGCCCGTCGACGTCACGCGCGAGGTGGGCTGCGCCTTCGCGGCCTTGGTGTTGAAACGCGCCATGGTGAATTCCCCCGAATTCTCTTCGGCGGGATGGCGCGGCGGAAGGTGGGTGCCCGAGGTCGGGATCGGCGACGGGAACATTCGGATGCTCTGCCGTTTGAGCTACACCGACCCGAAGTCGATGACGGGATTCGAACCCGCAACCGTCCGATCAAAGGAAGTATCCGCTGCCTGCGCACCGGGCACCCACCAGTTGCCGCGCCTCCCGAGTTCAAGTCGGCCGCGGCGTCTGATTCGATCACAACGAAGTAGCCGCGGCCTGCGCACCGGGAGGTGCGTGAAGTTCTGGGTGTCCAGAGTTCAGGTCGGCGGAACCGACAAGGTGCTCTAACCCCTGAGCTACACCGGCGCGTTGTGCCGGTGACGGGACTCGAACCCGTGGCCGCCCCATTATGAGTGGAAGTAGGTCCTGCCTTCGCACCTGGACGTTCATCACTCTAAAAGGGCGGCCACCGCTCGGGCGAGCGAATTAATCAGCGGCGCTTCTGGCGCTTCCAGGGCCCGGTGATCGCGAGCATGATGCCGGGGTCCTGGATGTTGGCGTAGAGCGTCTTCCCGTCGGGCGAGAAGGTGACGCCGGTGAATTCGCTGTACTCCGGGTCGTCGTCGCTGCCGACGTTCAGTTCGTTGCGGGCGATGGGGTAGGTGCGCCCGCGGTCGGTGGCGCCGAACAGGTGCTGGACGCCGTCGCCGTCCTCGGCGATGACGAGGCCGCCGTAAGGGGAGACGGTGATGTTGTCGGGGCCGTCGAAGGCGCCGTCCTCGGACGGGTCGGGGTTGACGCCGAGGAGGACCTTGAGGGTGAGGGTGCGGCGCGCGGGGTCGTAGAACCAGACCTGGCCGTCGTGCGGGCGGCCGGGGCTCTCGTCACGGGCGAAGGAGGAGACGACGTAGGCGCCGCCGTCGGCCCACCACATGCCCTCCAGCTTGCGGGCCCGGGTGACCTGGCCGTCGGTGAACTGCCTGCGCACGGAGGTGTCCCGGGCGTCGCGGTCGGGGACGTCGACCCAGTCGACGCCGTAGACCGTGCCGGTCTTCGTGGCGCGGGAGAGGTCGTCGACGAACTTGCCGCCGGAGTCGAAGCACTTGAAGGCCTGGAGGACCCCGGCGTCGTCGGCGAGGGTGCGCAGCCGGCCGCGGCCGTGCCGGAAGCCCTGCGGCGGGACCCAGCGGTAGAAGAGGCCGTTGGGGCCGGAGGCGTCCTCGGTGAGGTAGGCGTGGCCGCGCTTGGGGTCGATGACGACGGCTTCGTGGGCGTAGCGGCCGAGCGCCTTGACCGGCTTGGGGTCGCGGTTGGCGCGGCGGTCCTCGGGGTCGACCTCGAAGACGTAGCCGTGGTCCTTGGTCATCCCCTCATCGCCGGCCTTGTCCTCGGTCTCCTCGCAGGTCAGCCAGGTGCCCCAGGACGTGCTGCCGCCCGCGCAGTTGGTGGCGGTGCCGGCGATGCCGACCCACTCGGCGACGTGGCCGCCGCGGCGGACCTCGACGACCGTGCAGCCGCCGGCGGCGGCGGGGTCGTAGACGAGGCCCTCGGTGAGCGGGACGGGGTGCCGCGAGTCGTCGCGGTGGCCGCCGATCTCGTGGTTGTTGACGAGGAGGGTGGTGCCACGCGGGCCGTCGAAGGCGGCGGTGCCGTCGTGGTTGGACGGGGTGTACTCGCCGGACTCCAGCCTGGTCCGGCCGCAGTAGGTGATGATCTCGTACCGGAAGCCTGCGGGGAGGGCGAGGATGCCGTCCGGGTCGGGGAGCAGCGGTCCGTAGCCGACCCCGCCGTGGTCGTGCCCGTGTCCGTGTCCGTGGCCTCTGCCGTGCCCCTCCGCCGCGCTCTCGGTGTCCGTGGACGCGAGGGCGTTCGGGGCGGTGGCGAGGGCGCCGACGCTGCCCGCCAGCGCGATCCCGGCGCCGGTGAGCGCGGATCGGCCGGCGAAGTCCCTGCGGGTGAGCGACATGGTGTCTCCTGTGACGGTGGACGTGCCGTGGAGGGTGGCGGACCTCGTTCGGCGTCACGGTGGCGCCCGCGCCTGAACGGGAGTTGAACGGTGGTCGGCGCCCGCCGGGCAGCCCGCACAACCACGGGCACGGGCGGGGCGCCGCCTCCGCTCACGCGCCCCGGTCGCCCGGCGTCAGCCCCCGTGCTGCGACCGCGCCTTGAACGCCGCCTTCCGCGCTTCCTTGGCGACCTTCTTGTCGGGGTGCAGCCGCCCCATCGCCTCCAGGACGTCCGGCGTGGCCGGGTGGCCGACCCGCCAGGCCGTGTCGAAGAACCCGCTGTGCTGCTGGGCCAGCCCCTCCACCAGGGCGCGCAGTTCGTCGGAGTTGCCCTCCGCCGCGAGCTGCGCTGCCACGGTGTCGATGGTCAGCCAGAAGACCATCTCCTGCGGCGGCGCCGGCACGTCCCGCGCGCCGTGCTCGGTCAGCCAGACCCGGGCGAGGCCGCCCAGCTCGGGGTCGTCGAGGACCTCCCGCAGCGCGGGCTCCGCCTCGGTGCCGACCAGGGACAGCGCCTGCTGGCAGCGGAGCCGGCGCAGGGGCGCGCCGGGGTCCGTGCCGCGGGCGGCCGCGAGGAGTTCGCGGGCGGCGTCGAGGGGACCGCGGCCGGCCAGCCACAGCTCGGTCTCGGCGTGGGCCGCGGCCGGCGGGAAGGGTGCCGTGCCGTCGAGCAGCGCGTCGGCGCCCTTGCCGGCGAGGTCTCCGACGACGGGTACGTCGAAGCCGGCCTCCCGGAGCCTGGTGCGCAGTCCGTACAGTCCGAGCGGGGTGAGCCGCACCATGCCGTAGCGGGCGACGTCGGCCTCGTCGTCGGGTGCCGCCGGCTCCTCGTCGGCGTCGGCCATCAAGGCCTCGTCGACCGGCCGGTAGGCGACGAGGCCGACCGGCTCCAGCATCCGGAACTGGTCGTCCAGCCGCATCATCGCGTCGGAGACCTGTTCCAGAACGTCGTTGGTGGGCTCGCCCATGTCGCTGGGCACGATCACGGACGCGGCCAGCGCGGGCAGCGGCACCGGGGTGTCGCCGGCCCCGTCCTCGCCGACGGTGAGCAGGTAGAGGTTGCCGAGCACCCCGTCGAGGAACTCCGCCTCGGCCTCCGGGTCCCAGTCCAGGGACGACAGGTCGACCGTGCCGCCGTCGGCCATCGCGTCGACCAGGTCGTCGAGGTCGGGCACGCTCGCGTCCGCGAGCACCGTCTCCAGCGCGGTGAGCCACACGCCGAGCACGTCCTGCGGGGAGCCGCCGGTGAGCAGGGCGAGGTCGTCGCCCCGCTCGACGGTGCCCGCCTCCTCGTCGGTGATCTCGACGAGCCCGGTATCCACGGCGATCCGCCAGGCCTCGCTCGCGTGGGCCGCGGCGTCGTCCCCGGTCAGCCCGAGTTCACCGGCCGCCGCGGGCAGCTGCTCCTCGACGAGCCCGCCGCCGGCGTCCACGCGGGTCTCCGGGCCGGCCCAGCGGGCCAGCCGGGCGGCCCGGGCGAGCAGCGGTGTGGCCAGCGCGTCGCGAGCCAGCTCCGCCTCGGGGCGCAACCGTGCGGGCGGCAGGGTGGAGCGGTCTGACATCGGCTGTTTTCTCCTCGCGCGTTCCGGACGCCGTACGGCTCAGCCGCTCAGCCTAGACGGAATTACACCCATGCCGCCCGGTTCATCTCCCCGACGGGTGCAGTACATGGCCGAAACCTTGACAACTGGCCTGGCCAGGCAGGAGATTGACGCGCGTAGAAAGCGGGGGGACAAGTGTTCACCCAGGTCCACGCACTCAGGTCCCCGTGTGCCCGGCGGCCCCTCGCGTCCCACGCCCCACGTCCCACCCTCGTCCCGGTGCTCCGTCACGTCCCCGGAGGGATTCCGTTGGCCAGCAAGTCCTCCGCGCGCCTCGCCGCGCTCACCGTCGCCGCCGTCTGCTCGGCGGCGTCCACGATCGTGCTCACCTCGCCCGCGCACGCCGACTCCGTGCGCATCCACGACATCCAGGGCGGCACGCGGCTGTCGCCGTACGCGGGCGAGCAGGTCACCGACGTGGCCGGAATCGTCACCGGTGTCCGCGGCTACGGTTCCTCCAGAGGTTTCTGGATCCAGGATCCGCGGCCCGACGCCGACCCGGCCACCAGCGAGGGCGTCTTCGTCTTCACCGGCTCCACCCCGAAGGGCGTCGCCGTCGGTGACGCGGTCACCGTCTCCGGCACGGTCTCGGAGTACGTCCCCGGCGGCACCTCCTCCGGCAACCAGTCGCTGACCGAGATCACCCGGCCGGTGTTCACGGTCGTCTCCAGCGGCAACGAGGTCCCGGCGCCGACGACGATCTCCGCCCGTTCCGTGCCGCGCGCGTACGCCCCCGAGGGCGACGAGGCCGCGAACGGCTCGGTCAACGGCCTGCCGCTGCGGCCCGCGAAGTACGCCCTGGACCACTACGAGTCGCTGGAGGGCATGAACGTCCGCGTCGCCGACGCCCGCGTGGTCGGCGCCTCCGACCCGTACACCGAGCTGTGGGTCACGGTGAAGCCCTGGGAGAACGCCAACCGCCGCGGCGGCACCGTCTACGGCTCGTACGACTCCCAGAACACCGGCCGCCTCCAGATCCAGTCCCTGGGCAAGCCGGCCGACTTCCCCGACGCCAACGTGGGCGACACCCTCGCCGGCACCACCGCGGGCCCGCTGGACTACAGCCAGTACGGCGGCTACACGATGGTCGCGAGCGAGATCGGCACCCTTCGGAGCGGGGGCCTGGAGCGGGAGTCGACGCGCCGGCAGAGCGGCCGAGAGCTGGCGGTGGCGACGTACAACGTCGAGAACCTCGACCCGTCCGACGACACCTTCGCCGCGCACGCCGAGGCGATCGTGCACAACCTCGCCTCGCCCGACATCGTGTCCCTGGAGGAGATCCAGGACGACAACGGCGCCACGGACGACGGCACGGTGACCGCCGGCGCGACGGTCGGCAAGCTGATCGACGCGATCGTCGCGGCCGGCGGCCCGCGCTACGACTGGCGGGGCATCGACCCGGTGGACGGCGAGGACGGCGGCCAGCCCGGCGGCAACATCCGCCAGGCGTTCCTGTTCAACCCCGAGCGGGTCTCCTTCACCGACCGCGGGGCGGGTGACGCGACCACCGCGACCGGGGTGACGAAGGTGCGCGGCAAGGCGGCGCTCACCCACTCCCCCGGCCGCGTCGACCCGGCGAACGCGGCCTGGGAGGACAGCCGCAAGCCGCTGGCCGGCGAGTTCGTCTTCCGCGGCCGGACCGTCGTCGTCATCGCCAACCACTTCAACTCCAAGGGCGGCGACCAGAGCCTGACGGCGCAGTACCAGCCGCCGTCGCGCGGCTCGGAGACGCAGCGCCACGCCCAGGCGAAGGTGGTGAACACCTTCGTCAAGGACATCCTGGCCGTCCAGCGGAACGCGGACGTCATCGCCCTCGGCGACATCAACGACTTCGAGTTCTCGAGGACGACCCGCCTCCTGGAGGACGACGGCGCCCTGTGGTCGGCGGTCAAGTCGCTGCCGAGGAGCGAGCGTTACTCGTACGTCTACCAGGGCAACAGCCAGGTCCTGGACCAGATCCTGGTCAGCCCGTCGATCCGGTGGCACGGGCGGCTGTCGTACGACAGCGTGCACGTCAACGCCGAGTTCCACGACCAGATCAGCGACCACGACCCGCAGGTGCTGCGGTTCCGCCCGTAACCCGTACCGCGTGGGGGCGGGTTCAGCGGGGCACGAGGCCGAGGGCGTGGTCGTAGCGGTTGACCGCGCTGCTCTTCAGACCGGGCCAGTTCTGCACCCGCTCCCACTGGGCGGACCCCGAACCGACGCCGTCGCCCGGTGCGGCGAGGGCGTCGATGTGCGCCTGGGCGCTCTCCCACTCGGCGTAGTTGAGGACGCGGGTACCGTCGGTGCTGAGGTGGAAGTGGGCGGAGATGCCGCCGGGGTGCTGCTCGGGCTCGCTCTCCAGGGCTTCGACGACGGCGTCCACCCAGGCGCGCTGCCGGTCGGGGTCCGGGCCCTCGAACTCGACGTCGACGATGACGACGCAGCCCGGGACGGGCGCCGTGCCGTCCTCGCGGGTGAGGCCGCGGTAGTGCCGGTACCTGCCGAGCCACAGCCGCTCGATGCCCGGCACGGCGGTGTCGATCTCGTCGACGCGCTCCTGCCGGTGTGTCGTGACGAAGGCCTCGTACGCCTGCTCGTCGGCCCACTGGGAGTGGTGCAGCAGGGTGCTGCCGTCGTGGCCGGTGTAGACGTGGTAGCCGAGCAGGTCGTCGGCGGGCCAGGGCCTGCGCTCCCAGGTGCGGGCGATCGCGTCGACGGTCTGCCGCTGCCGTTCGGGGGTGCCCACCGACCAGGTGCTGAAGAAGGGGGCCCGGACGTCGGGGCGGGCGAGTTCGGGGTGGGCGTCGGTACGGCGGGTCATGCCGGCCTCCATCGGTGGGTGGTCGTCGGGTGCACGCACCACCCTCGGGGCTCGACCAAGGTTGAGGTCAAGTGACCTCGGGCCGGACGTGCGTGAGGAGGGGCCCGTTCGCAGGCCCCTCCTCACGCCGTGCCCCTCAGCAGTGCCCGCGGTGACGGTGCCGCAGCACGCCCGCCGCCACGACCGCGCCCGCCGCCGCCCCGGCGACCAGCACCGCCCGGGGATGCCCGAGCCCGGCCCGTACCGCGCCGCGAGCCCGCTGCGGCACGCGCCGCTCGACGGTGTGCCCGGCCCTGCCCGCCTTGTCCTGCACGGTGTGGCCGGCCTGCCCGGCCTTGTCCTGCACCGCGTGACCCGCCTGCCCGGCCTTGTCCTGCACGGCGTGACCGGTCCGGCTCGCCCTGCCCTGCACCGCGTGGCCGGCGTGCGCGGCGGAGCTGCGCAGTTGCACGGTCATGGCGCCGGCCTTGTCCCTGAGGTCGGCGGCCCGGGCCCTGGCACGGCCCTTCACGTCCGCCTTGCCCGCCAGCTCCTCCACGGTGTCGCCGAGCTGGCTGCGGGTCTGCTCGATCTGCTGCCGCAGCTCGTCGGGGCCCTTGGCCCCGCCCACGGGCTGCGCGGTGGAGCCGGCCCTCGTGCCGTCCCCGCTCGTCGCGTCGGTCATCGATGCGCCCTTTCCCTGATCACGTCCACGTCGGTCCTGACGCTGCCGAGAGTCGCCTCGGGTTTCGGGGGCACGGCGCGGCGGAGCTGGGTGCGGCCCATCATGGCCAGTACGCCCGCGATCACGAAGAGCACCGCCGTCACGATGAGCGCCGCGGCCCAGACGGGCAGCGCCAGCGAGAGCGCGGCGGTGGCCGTGCCGGCCAGCGCGAACAGACCGACGTACGCGATGGCTCCCGCGGCGCCGAGCATCCCGCCGCCGCGCCCGGCGCGCTTGCCCTTCTCGGCCAGCTCCATCTTGGCGAGGGCCACTTCCTGGCGCACGAGCCGGGAGAGCTGTTCGGTGGCCTGACCGACGAGTTCGCCCACGGAGTGCTGCTGCTCGTCGCGCACCGGCCTGGTGTGCATGGTCCCGGTCACGGTTCCGCCTCCTCTCGGTTCGGAGCACCCCGGGTACCCCCGGCCGACCGGCGCTACCCCTGCCGGTGTCCGGCCACCGATACCGCAGCATCCCTTACCGGTACCTCGTAGCAGATTTAAGTAGAGCTGCACGGTCGCCGTGCCGACACTACTTCCATGACGACGGACCACCGCTCCCCCGCTCCTTTCGGCCGCGCCCTGTGCGCCATGGTCACGCCCTTCACCGAGTCCGGCGCGCTCGACCTGGACGGTGCGCAGCGGCTCGCCGACCGGCTGGTGTCGGGCGGCTGCGACGGTCTGGTGCTGTCCGGCACCACGGGCGAGTCGCCGACCACCACGGACGCCGAGAAGGCGGCGCTGGTCACGGCGGTGCGCGAGGCGGTCGGCGAGCGCGCGACGCTGGTCGCCGGGGTGGGCACCGCCGACACGCGGCACACGGTGGAGTTGGCGCTGGCCGCGGAGAAGGCCGGCGCGGACGGGCTGCTGGTGGTGTCGCCCTACTACAGCAGGCCCCCGCAGGACGCCCTGGAGGCACACTTCCGGGAGGTCGCGGACGCGTCCGGTCTACCCCTGGTGCTCTACGACATCCCCGGCCGCACCGGCACCCGCATCGAGCCGGCCACACTGGTCCGGCTCGCGGACCATCCGCGGATCGTCGCCGTCAAGGACTGCTCCTACGACCTCCTCGGCACCCAGCAGGTCCTCGCCCGCACCGACCTGGCCTACTACGCGGGCTGCGACGAGCAGGTCCTCGCCCTGTACGCGGTGGGCGCGGCGGGCTGCGTCAGCACGGTCGCGAACGTCGTACCGGAGCTGTTCCGGTCCGTCCTCGACGCCTTCGACGCGAGCGACACCGGGCGGGCCGCCCTGCTGCAGCGCCGGGCGGTCCCGCTGATCGAGGCGATGATGGCGGCGGGTCTGCCCGGCACGGTCACCGCGAAGGCGCTGCTGGGCGCGCTGGACCTGCCCGCGGGGCCGGTCCGGGCCCCGCTGCGGGCCGCGGGCCGGGAGACGACCGGCGCCCTGCTGACGGCGTACGAGGAGCTGGTCGTTGGCACCGGTCAGCTCCAGGTGTAGCCGTCGCCGAGCAGCAGGGTGTGTTCCAGTACGTCCTCGGCCGGGTCGTCGATCTGCCCCACGTTGACGTTGAGGAGGCCGACCCGGGGACCGTTGTGCGAACCGGTGGTGGTCTCGTCGGCGTGCGCGGCCCCCGCCGGGGCCCAGCACACCAGCACGGCGGCGCCCGCCCCGGCCAGCCAACGCGCCACGGTCCTCGCCCGCTCGTTCGTCATACCAGGTCCTCGTTTCGTCGGATCGGCGTCTGATCGGACTCTGCGTCCACCCGTTCATCCGCCAAGACCACCGGAAGGTCACGGCCGTCATCCGTATGTGCCGGGGGCGCTCGAGGCACGCGGCGGCAAATCGTGTTGGCCGGACGCCACCCGCGCGCCTAGGGTCTCGCGGTGAGCAGACGACGTTATGTGGCCCGGGGCGTTCCGGGCGGGTACCGGATCTGGGACAACCGGAGCCGCCGCTTCTGGGGCGAGCACTACGAGCTGTGCCCAGACGACCTCCTGACAGAGCTGAACGGCGCGGCCGACCGGGACCGCATCACCGCCCTGCTGAAGCGGTACCGGGCCCTGAAACGCTGAACGCCCTCCCGGGCGCCGCGCACGGGCGGGTCGGGAGGGCGTTCGGGCAACTCGTTCGGCGCTCTGCCGTCGCCGGTCAGTTGTGGCTGTGCAGGATCTCGTTCAGGCCGCCCCACACCGCGTTGTTCGGGCGGGCCTCGACCGTGCCCGTGACCGAGTTGCGGCGGAAGAGGATGTTGGAGGCGCCGGAGAGCTCGCGGGCCTTGACGACCTGGCCGTCGGGCATGGTCACCCGGGTGCCCGCGGTGACGTAGAGACCGGCCTCGACCACGCACTCGTCGCCCAGCGCGATGCCGACGCCCGCCTCGGCGCCGACCAGGCAGCGCTCGCCGATGACGATGCGCACGTTGCCTCCGCCGGAGAGGGTGCCCATGGTGGAGGCGCCGCCGCCGATGTCGGAGCCGTCGCCGACGACGACGCCCGCGGAGATGCGGCCCTCGACCATCGAGGTGCCCAGCGTGCCGGCGTTGAAGTTGACGAAGCCCTCGTGCATGACCGTGGTGCCCTCGGCCAGGTGCGCGCCGAGCCGGACCCGGTCGGCGTCGGCGATGCGGACGCCCTTGGGGGCGACGTAGTCCGTCATGCGCGGGAACTTGTCGACCGAGGTGACCTGGAGGTGCAGGCCCTCGGCGCGGGCGTTGAGGCGCACCTTCTCGATGTCGTCGACGGCGACCGGGCCGAGCGAGGTCCAGGCGACGTTGGCGAGGTGGGCGAAGATGCCGTCCAGGTTCTGGCCGTGCGGCTTGACCAGACGGTGGGAGAGCAGGTGCAGGCGCAGGTAGACGTCGTGCGTGTCGACCGGCTTCTCGTCCAGCGAGGAGATGACCGTGCGGACCGCGACCACCTCGACGCCGCGGCGGGCGTCGGGACCGACCGCGGCGGTGGCGCCGCCGCCGAGGAGTTCGGCGGCCTGCTCGGCGGTGAGGCGCTCGGTGCCGGACGGGCCGGGCTCGGCGGCGAGTTCGGGGGCCGGGAACCAGGTGTCGAGGACGGTGCCGTCGGCGGCGATCGTGGCGAGCCCGGCGGCCACGGCGCCGGTGGTGCGGGAAGCAGTCGTGTCGGTCATGAGGGCAACCTAACCGGCTGGGGGGTCCGGTTGCGAACCGGCCGCCGGGCATCTCACGTGCCGGTCGCCCCCCGCCCCGGCCCGCACCCGCCCGCCTCAGCCCAGCACCCGCGCCAGCACCTCCCGCGCGTACCCCTCGTCGTACGCCGAGTCCGTCAGCAGCACCTGCAAGCAGATCCCGTCCAGCACCGCGACCAGCGCCCGCGCCGTCACCGGGTCCGTCCGGGTGGCGAGGAGCGCGCCCACCCCCTCGCACCACTCCGCGGCCACCGGGCGCAGCGCGGGACGGCGCAGGGCCGCCAGATACAGCTCGTATTCCAGCTCGACGCCCGTGCGGTCCCCGCCCAGCCACTCGCCGAGGACGCGGGCGAGTTCGGCGGGGAGGTCCGCGCGGGGGTCGGCGAGGGCCGGGTGGCCCGCGACCACCTTGGCGAAGCCCTCGTTGGCCTGGCGCAGGGCGGCGACCAGGAGTTCGTCGAGGGTGGCGAAGTGGTACGTCGTCGAGCCCAGGGGGACGTCCGCCTCGGCGGCTACCGTGCGGTGGCTGAGGCCCGCGATGCCCTGGCGTCCGACCACGCGGATCGCCGCGTCGATGATCCGCTGACGCCGCTCGGGGTCGTGGCGGCGGGGCATCAGTGCGCGCCGCCCAGGTTGAGGACGACGACGCCGATGATGATCAGCGCGATGCCGGCGGCCTTGGCTACGGTCATCCCCTCGCCCATGAACGCCACGCCGATGGCGGCGATGGCCGCCGTGCCGACACCGGCCCAGATGGCGTAGGCGGTGCCGACGGCGAGAGTCTTCAGGGTCTGGGCGAGCAGCGTGAAGGAGAGGACGTAGGCGAGTGCCGTCAGCAGCGAGGGGACCAGCCTGGTGAAGCCCTCGCTGTACTTCATGGCGGTGGTGCCGGCGACCTCGGCGGCGATGGCTCCGGCCAGGAGCAGATATCCCATGTGTACGAGCGTACATAACGAAGCGTCCGCACGCACGAGAACGGCGGCGCCCATCGGGCGCCGCCGTTCTTTCGAGCGGTGTGTCTCAGACGTTGAAGCCGAGCGCGCGCAGCTGCTCGCGGCCGTCGTCCGTGATCTTGTCCGGACCCCACGGCGGCATCCAGACCCAGTTGATCCGCAGCTCGCTGACGAGGCCGTCCGTGGCGGACTTGGCCTGGTCCTCGATCACGTCGGTCAGCGGACAGGCCGCCGACGTCAGGGTCATGTCGATCGTCGCGATGTTCGCGTCGTCGATGTGGACGCCGTAGATCAGGCCCAGGTTGACGACGTCGATGCCCAGCTCGGGGTCCACGACGTCCAGCAGGGCTTCGCGGACCTCCTCCTCGGAGGCGGGCTTCATTTCCACGGTCTCACTCATGCCGTCGTCTCCTTCTCGGCGTCGGCTCCGTCCAGTGCCTGGGACGTCGCGTCCTTCCAGGCCATCCAGCTCAGCAGGGCGCACTTGACCCGGGCCGGATACTTCGAGACCCCGGCGAACGCGACCGCGTCCTCCAGGACCTCCTCCATCGCGTCGTCGGGCTCGATCCTGCCCTTGGACTGCATCAGCTCCAGGAAGGTCTCCTGGATCTGCTGTGCCCGGGCCAGGTCCTTGCCGACCAGCAGGTCGTTCAGCACGGAGGCGCTGGCCTGGCTGATCGAGCAGCCCTGCCCCTCGTAGCTGACGTCACTGACCGTCGTGCCGTCGTACTTCACGCGGAGGGTGATCTCGTCGCCGCATGTCGGGTTGACGTGGTGGACCTCGGCGTCGCCATCCCGCAAGCCCCGCCCGTGCGGGTTCTTGTAGTGGTCCAGGATGACTTCCTGGTACATGGAGTCCAGCTTCATGCTCTTCGCTCGTCCCGTCAGCCGAAGAAGTTCCGTACGTGCTCCAGACCGTCGACCAGGGCGTCGATCTCGGTCTGCGTGGAGTACAGATAGAACGACGCTCGCGTGGTCGCAGGAATTCCGTAGCGCAGGCAGACGGGGCGGGCGCAGTGGTGGCCGACCCGGACCGCGATGCCCTGTTCGTCCAGGACCTGACCGACGTCGTGGGGGTGGATGTCGCCGAGCGTGAAGCTGATCGCCGCGCCGCGCTCCTCGGCCGTGGTGGGGCCGATGATGCGCAGGTCCGGGACCTCCAGCAGCCGCTTGACGGCGTACTCCGTGAGCGCGTGCTCGTGGGCGAGGATCTTGTCCATGCCGATCGAGTTGAGATAGTCGATCGCCGCGCCCAGACCGACCGCCTGCGCGACCGGCGGCGTGCCCGCCTCGAACTTGTGCGGCGCCGGGGCGTACGTGGACGAGTGCATCGAGACGGTCTCGATCATCTCGCCGCCGCCGAGGAACGGCGGGAGGTCCTCCAGCAGCTCCTGGCGGCCCCACAGGACGCCGATGCCGGTCGGGCCGCACATCTTGTGGCCGGTGAAGGCCACGAAGTCGGCCTGGAGGGCCTGGACGTCCAGTGGCATGTGCGGGGCGGCCTGGGAGGCGTCGACGCAGACGAGCGCGCCGACCTCCTGGGCGCGGCGCACGATCGCCTCGACCGGGTTCTGGGTGCCCAGGATGTTGGAGACCAGCACGAAGGAGACGATCTTCGTCTTCTCGGTGATGACCTCGTCGATGTTGGACAGGTCCAGGCGGCCGTCGTCGGTCAGGCCGAACCAGCGGAGCTTCGCGCCGGTGCGCTGCGCGAGCAGCTGCCACGGCACGATGTTGGAGTGGTGCTCCATCTCCGTGATGACGATCTCGGTCTCGTGGTCCACGCGGTAGGGCTCGTCGGCCCAGCCCAGCATGTTGGCCACGAGGTTGAGGGACTCCGAGGCGTTCTTGGTGAAGATCACCTCGTCGCGGGAGGGCGCGTTGATGAACTCCGCGACCTTGTCCCGCGCGCCCTCGTACAGCGCCGTGGCCTCCTCGGCGAGGACGTGCACGCCACGGTGGACGTTGGCGTTGTGCTGCTCGTAGTACTCGTCGAGCACGTCGATGACCTGGCGCGGGGTCTGCGAGGTCGCGGCGTTGTCGAGGTAGACGAGCTTCTTACCGTCGTGGAGCACGCGGTCCAGGATCGGGAAGTCCTTGCGGATCGCCTCGGTGTCGAGGAGGCCCGGCAGCTGTGTCACTCGGATGCGCCACCCTTCGTGTATGCCTCGTAGCCCTCGGCCTCCAGCTTGTCGGCCAGCTCGGCGCCGCCGGACTCGGCGATGCGGCCGTTGGCGAAGACGTGGACGTGGTCGGGCTTGATGTAGCGCAGGATGCGCGTGTAGTGCGTGATCAGCAGGGTGCCGACCTCACCGGTCTCGCGGACCCGGTTGACGCCCTCGGAGACGACGCGCAGGGCGTCGACGTCGAGGCCGGAGTCGGTCTCGTCGAGGATCGCCATCTTCGGCTTGAGCAGCTCCAGCTGGAGGATCTCGTGGCGCTTCTTCTCACCGCCGGAGAAGCCCTCGTTGACGTTGCGCTCGGCGAAGGCGGGGTCCATGTTGAGGCGCTCCATGGCCTCCTTGACCTCCTTCACCCAGGTGCGCAGCTTGGGGGCCTCGCCGCGGACGGCGGTGGCGGAGGTGCGCAGGAAGTTGGAGACGGAGACGCCGGGGACCTCGACCGGGTACTGCATGGCGAGGAAGAGGCCGGCGCGGGCGCGCTCGTCGACGGACATCTCCAGGACGTCCTCGCCGTCGAGGGTGACGGTGCCGCCGGTGATCGTGTACTTGGGGTGACCCGCGAGGGAGTAGGCGAGGGTCGACTTGCCGGAGCCGTTGGGGCCCATGATGGCGTGCGTCTCGCCCTGCTTCACGGTGAGGTCGACGCCCTTGAGGATCTCCTTCGTGGCGTTGTCGGCCTCGACGGTGACGTGCAGGTCTCGGATTTCAAGCGTTGCCATGGGTGCCTCAGGACTCCTGGGTGAGGGAGACGAGCACGTCGTCCCCTTCGATCTTTACGGGGTATACGGGGACGGGGCGCGTCGCCGGCAGACTGTCGGGCTTGCCCGAGCGGAGGTCGAAGCGCGAGCCGTGCAGCCAGCACTCGATGTGGCAGTCGTCGACCTCGCCCTCGGCGAGCGAGACGTTCGCGTGCGAGCAGATGTCGTGGATCGCGAAGACCTCGCCCTCGGTGCGCACGACGGAGATCGGCGTGCCGTCGAGTTCCACCCGCTTGGGGGTGTCCTCCTCCAGCTCGCCCGCTCCACAGACGCGTACGAAGGTCATGCGACCGACGCCTCCAGCTCCTCTTCGATCTTCGCGAGCAGGCGCTCCTCGATGTCCGGGACGCCGATCTGCTGGACCAGCTCGGCGAAGAAGCCGCGGACCACCAGGCGGCGGGCGTCGATCTCGGGGATGCCGCGCGCCATCAGGTAGAAGAGCTGCTCGTCGTCGAAGCGGCCGGTCGCGGAGGCGTGGCCGGCGCCGACGATCTCACCGGTCTCGATCTCCAGGTTCGGCACGGAGTCGACCCGCGCGCCGTCGGTGAGGACGAGGTTGCGGTTCATCTCGTAGGTGTCGGTGCCCTCGGCCTTGGCCTCGATGAGCACGTCGCCGATCCAGACCGCGTGCGCGTCGTCGCCCTGGAGCGCGCCCTTGTAGACGACGTTGGACTTGCAGTGCGGGACGTTGTGGTCGACCAGGAGGCGGTGCTCCTGGTGCTGGCCCTGGTCGGTGAAGTACAGGCCGAACAGCTCGGCCTCGCCGCCGGGACCGGCGTACTGCACGCGCGGGTGGAGGCGGACGACGTCGCC
Organism: Streptomyces sp. CB02414; assembly: GCF_001905385.1. Taxonomy (GTDB): domain Bacteria; phylum Actinomycetota; class Actinomycetes; order Streptomycetales; family Streptomycetaceae; genus Streptomyces. The sequence continues at coordinate 140,291 of NZ_LIPF01000001.1, forward strand.
GCCGAAGGTGACGACGACCGACTTGAAGCTCGCGTCGCGGCCGACGAGGGCGTTGTGCTGGCCCACGTGCACGGCCTTGGCGTCCCAGTCCTGGACGGAGACGACGGTGAGCTTGGCGCCGTCGCCGAGGACGTACTCGACGTTGGCGGCGAGCACCGCGTCACCGGTGTGGTCGATGACCACGACGGCCTCGGCGAAGGCCTCCAGCTCGATGACCTGGTGGGCGTAGGCCGTGCCGCCCTCGCCGTGCACGGCGATGCGGACGGGCTCGGTCAGCACCGTCTCCTTGGGCACGGTGATCACGCCGGCCTGCGCGAAGGCGGTGTACGCCTGGGCGGCGACGCGGTCCACGGGCTTGCCGGTGCGGCCGAGCCGGGCGTCGTCGCGGCCGACGGTCTCGACGGTGACGCCCTCGGGGGCCTCGACGGCGACCTTGACGCCCTCGCCGGTGGCGGTGGCGGTGCCGTCGTGCAGGCCGCGCAGCCGCTCCAGCGGGGTGAAGCGCCACTCCTCCTCGCGGCCGTGCGGGACCGGGAAGTCCGCCACGTCGAAGGACGGGGGCGCGCTCATGCGCGTGGCGACGGTCGAGTCGGCCTCGGCGGCCACCGCGATCGCACCGGCGGTGGTGGAGCCCACCGGGATGTTCTGAGCCTCAGCCATGGCTGTCGTAGTGCTCGCTTTCCGTTACGTATGGGGCTGGATGGGACGGCGGGGCGGCCGGTGGGCCGCCCCCGGCCGGTGACTAGCCGACCGCGCCTTCCATCTGGAGCTCGATCAGCCGGTTGAGTTCGAGCGCGTACTCCATCGGCAGCTCCTTGGCGATCGGCTCGACGAAGCCGCGCACGATCATGGCCATCGCCTCGTCCTCGGACAGGCCGCGGCTCATCAGGTAGAAGAGCTGGTCCTCGGAGACCTTGGAGACGGTCGCCTCGTGGCCCATGGACACGTCGTCCTCGCGGACGTCCACGTAGGGGTAGGTGTCCGAGCGGGAGATGGTGTCGACGAGCAGCGCGTCGCAGAGCACGTTGGACTTGGCGCCCGGGGCGCCCTCACCGATCTCGATCAGGCCGCGGTAGGAGGTGCGGCCGCCGCCTCGCGCCACCGACTTGGAGACGATGTTGGAGGACGTGTTCGGGGCCATGTGGACCATCTTGGCGCCGGCGTCCTGGTGCTGGCCCTCGCCCGCGAAGGCGATGGACAGGGTCTCGCCCTTGGCGTGCTCGCCCATCAGGTAGACGGCCGGGTACTTCATCGTCACCTTGGAGCCGATGTTGCCGTCGATCCACTCCATGGTCGCGCCCTCGTACGCCACGGCGCGCTTGGTGACCAGGTTGTAGACGTTGTTCGACCAGTTCTGGATGGTCGTGTAGCGGCAGCGGGCGTTCTTCTTGACGATGATCTCGACGACCGCGGAGTGCAGGGAGTCCGACTTGTAGATCGGCGCCGTGCAGCCCTCGACGTAGTGCACGTAGGCACCCTCGTCGACGATGATCAGGGTCCGCTCGAACTGGCCCATGTTCTCCGTGTTGATGCGGAAGTAGGCCTGGAGCGGGATCTCGACGTGCACGCCCTTCGGCACGTAGATGAAGGAGCCGCCGGACCACACGGCCGTGTTCAGCGCGGCGAACTTGTTGTCACCGGCGGGGATGACGGTGCCGAAGTACTCCTTGAAGAGCTCCGGGTGCTCCTTCAGCGCGGTGTCGGTGTCGAGGAAGATGACGCCCTGCTCCTCCAGGTCCTCGCGGATCTGGTGGTAGACGACCTCCGACTCGTACTGGGCGGCGACACCGGCCACGAGGCGCTGCTTCTCCGCCTCGGGGATGCCGAGCTTGTCGTACGTGTTCTTGATGTCCTCGGGCAGGTCCTCCCAGGACTCCGCCTGCTTCTCCGTGGAGCGCACGAAGTACTTGATGTTGTCGAAGTCGATGCCCGAGAGGTCCGAGCCCCAGTTGGGCATGGGCTTCTTCTCGAAGAGCTTGAGGCCCTTGAGGCGGAGCTTGGTCATCCACTCCGGCTCGGACTTCTTGTCGGAGATGTCCCGGACGACGTCCTCGTCGATGCCGCGCCTGGCAGAGGCGCCGGCCGTGTCGGAGTCGGCCCAGCCGTACTCGTACTTGCCCAGGCCCTCGAGCTCAGGGTGAGCAGTCTCCGTGGGGAGAGTCATGCGGGGTTCCTCCCGGCCGTGCTTGCAGATGCGTTAGCGGTATTCGTGGGCGCCTGCGCCGCGGGTGGCGGCGCGTGCGAAGTCTTCGGAATGAACGTGGTGCAGACCCCGTCGCCGTGCGCGATGGTCGCGAGCCGCTGCACATGTGTACCGAGCAGCTCGGCGAAAAATTCCGTCTCCGCCTCGCACAGCTGCGGAAACTGCTCGGCGACGTGGGCGACCGGGCAGTGGTGCTGGCACAGCTGCTCGCCCTGCTGGGGCCGGGGTGCGCTCCGCGCGACAGCAGCGTACCCGTCCGCGCTCAGGGCCTTGGCCAGCGCTTCCGTGCGCTTCTCGGGCGGCACGGACTCGACCGCCTTGCGGTACGCGCCCGCCTGGCCGGCGATGCGGGCCCGGGCGAAGGCGGCGATCGCCTTCTCCCCGCCCTCCTGCTCGGCGATCCAGCGCAGGGCGTCCGCGGCCAGCTTGTCGTACGACTGGTCGAAGGCGTCCCGGCCGCAGTCGGTGAGCGCGAAGACCTTGGCCGGCCGTCCGCGCGTGCGCGTGCCGTAGACCCGCTGCTCGCGGGCCTCGACCACGTCGTCGGCGACCAGCGCATCGAGGTGGCGCCGGACGGCGGCCTGGGTCAGCCCCAGACGCCCGGCGAGCTCGGCGACGGTCGACGGCCCGTGGTCCAGGATGGAGCGCGCGACGCGGTTGCGGGTGGACCGCTCACCGGTCGCGAGTTCCTCCTGCGGAGCCTCGCCAACGTTTTTCACAACGCCATTGTTGCGTAATTCCTCGGAGCCGGGCAAGCCGCGACCGGATCACCGGAAGGTGCCCTGCGTCACTTAGGCATACCTAATCTGACCTGCGGAAACGATCTTTGATCGATCAATCGGGTGGCGCCCGGGCCGACGCTGCGGGACACTCCCCGGCATGTCCGCACCCCCTCCCACCGGCCCGCTCGTCACCCGCGGCGCGATCGCCGCCGGGCTGCGCGAGCTGGGTGTGCGCAGTGACGACACGCTCCTCGTGCACTCGTCCCTCAGCTCCCTCGGATGGGTCTGCGGAGGGCCCGTCGCGGTGGTCCAGGGGCTGCTCGACGCGCTCGGTCCGGACGGCACCCTGGTGGTCCCCACCCAGACCGGCGACCTCTCGGACCCGGCGCTGTGGCGCAGCCCGCCGGTGCCCGAGGAGTGGTGGGACACCGTCCGCGCCGCGATGCCCGCCTACGACCCGCTGATCACGCCCTCGCGCGGGGTCGGCGTGCTCCCCGAGACCGTGCGCACCTGGCCGGGCGCCCTGCGCAGCGCGCACCCGCAGACGTCGTTCGCCGCCGTCGGCCCGCGCGCCGCCGAGGTCGTCGCCGGGCACTCGACGGACTGCCGGCTCGGTGAGCGCAGTCCGCTGGCGGCTCTGGAGCGGATGGGCGCCCGGGTGCTGCTGCTCGGCGCCGGCTACGAGGCGTGCACCGGCTTCCACCTCGCCGAGTACCGGATTCCCTCCCCGCTGGTGGAGGTGGGGCGGCCGGGTCCGGTGGGCTGGGAGCGGGTCACCGAGGTGTCGATCACCTCGGAGCGGTTCGACGAACTGGGCGACGACTTCGAACGGGACCGGCCCGTCCTGCGCGGGCGGGTCGGCGCGGCGGTGGCCCGCCTCTTCCCGCTGGCCGACGCCGTCGCGTACGCGGAACGGTGGCTGCCGCTGCACCGGCCGCGGGAGTGAGCGACCGGGCGTTCACCGGCCCGTGAGGGGGACTTCCCGCACCCCCACGCCCGGCTCCTGCCCCGCCTACCTAGACTCGTGACCCATGCGAAGCGAGCCCGTGGTCCAGGTCCAGGCCCTGGTGAAGCGGTACGGCACGAAGACCGCGGTGGACGGCCTCGACCTGGTGGCCCGGGCGGGTGTCACCGCCGTACTCGGCCCCAACGGAGCCGGCAAGACGACCACGGTCGAGACCTGCGAGGGGTACCGGAGGCCGGACTCCGGCACGGTGCGCGTCCTGGGCCTCGACCCGGTACGCCAGGGCGGCGAGCTGCGGCCCCGGATCGGCGTGATGCTCCAGTCCGGCGGCGTCTACTCCGGCGCCCGCGCCGACGAGATGCTGCGCCACGTGGCGAAGCTCCACGCCCACCCGCTGGACGTGGACGCGCTGATCGAACGGCTGGGACTCGGCTCGTGCGGCCGGACCACCTACCGCAGGCTCTCCGGCGGCCAGCAGCAGCGGCTCGCCCTCGCGATGGCCGTGGTCGGGCGCCCCGAGCTGGTGTTCCTGGACGAGCCGACCGCCGGACTCGACCCGCAGGCCCGCCGCGCCACCTGGGACCTCGTGCGGGACCTGCGCACCGACGGCGTGTCCGTCATCCTCACCACCCACCACATGGACGAGGCCGAGCAGCTCGCGGACGACGTCGCCGTCATCGACAACGGCCGGGTCATCGCCCAGGGCTCCCCCGAGGAGCTGTGCCGGGGCGGTGCCGAGAACACCCTGCGCTTCACCGGCCGCCCCGGACTCGACGTCGCCTCGCTGCTCAAGGCGCTGCCCGCCGACTCCTCGGCCGCCGAGCTGACGCCGGGCACCTACCGGGTCAACGGCAAGGTCGACCCGCAGCTCCTCGCCACCGTGACGTCCTGGTGCGCCCAGCACGGGGTGATGCCGGACCGGATCTCGGTGGAACGGCACACCCTGGAGGACGTCTTCCTGGAACTCACGGGCAAGGAACTGCGCTCATGACGACGACCACCGGCACCTACACGCCGAAGCCCGGCGCCGCGCCGCTCGGCCGCATGATCGCCGCGCAGGCCGCGCTCGAGACGAAGATGCTGCTGCGCAACGGCGAGCAGCTGCTCCTCACGGTGATCATCCCGACGCTGCTGCTGGTGCTGTTCAGCACCGTCGACATCGTCGACACCGGGGCGGGCGAGGCCGTCGACTTCCTGGCGCCCGGCATCCTGGCGCTCGCCGTGCTGTCGACGGCGTTCACCGGGCAGGCCATCGCGACCGGCTTCGAACGGCGGTACGGGGTGCTGAAGCGGCTGGCCGCGTCCCCGTTGCCGCGCTGGGGGCTGATGACCGCGAAGACGCTGGCCGTGCTGGTCACCGAGGTGCTCCAGATCGTCCTGCTGACCGTGATCGCCTTCGCGCTGGGCTGGTCGCCGCAGGGCAACCCGTTCGCCGTGCTGCTGCTCCTGGTCCTCGGCACGGCCGCCTTCTCCGGGCTAGGGCTGCTCATGGCGGGCACGCTGAAGGCCGAGGCGACGCTGGCCGCCGCCAACCTGGTCTTCCTGCTGCTGCTCGTCGGCGGCGGGGTGATCGTGCCGCTGGACAAGTTCCCGGACGCGGCGCAGAGCGTGCTGGGGCTGCTGCCGATCTCCGCCCTGTCGGACGGCCTGCGGGACGTGCTCCAGCACGGGGCCGGGATGCCGTGGGGCGACCTGGGCATCCTCGCCGTCTGGGGCGTCGTGGGGATCGCGGCGGCCGGGAAGTTCTTCCGCTGGGAGTAGGGACGCGATGCTGGAACCGACCCTCGTGAAAGCGTGCACAAGCAGGCGCCTACGATGGACGGCGTGCCAAACGTGACCCGCGCCGACGCCGCAGCCGCCGTGCGCAACCCGCTCGCCTTCATCGCCGCACGCTGGACCCCGGATCCCCGGACGGTCCGGCGGGCGGCCCTCGTCGCACTCGTCATGTCGGTGGTCATCGTGGTCACCGGCGGCGCGGTGCGCCTGACCGGCTCGGGCCTCGGCTGCCCGACCTGGCCCAAGTGCACCGAGGACTCGCTCACCAACACCAGCGAGATGGGCATCCACGGCGTCATCGAGTTCGGCAACCGCCTGCTGACCTACGTGCTGTGCGCGGCGGTCGGCTGGGCGATCATCGCCGCGCGGTCGCAGAAGCCGTTCCGGCGCAGCCTGACGCGGCTGGGCTGGGCGCAGTTCTGGATCGTGATGGGCAACGCCATCCTCGGCGGCATCGTGGTCCTCGTCGGCCTCAACCCGTACACGGTCGCCGCGCACTTCCTGCTCTCCACCGCGCTGATCGCGGTCGCCACGGCGATGTGGCAGCGCACCCGGGAGGGCGACGCGGCACCGCGCCCCCTGGTCGGCAAGGCGATCCAGCAGCTGGTGTGGGTGCTGGTCGTGGTCTCCGTGCTGCTGATCGCGGTCGGCACCGTGGTGACCGGCGCGGGCCCGCACGCGGGCGACTCCAGCGAGGTCCCGCGGATGCCCGTCGACTGGGAGACGGTGAGCAAGGTGCACGCCGTGCTGGCGTGGGTCGTGGTCACGCTGACGTTCGCGCTGTGGTTCGTGCTGAAGGCGGTCGACGCGCCGAAGGGCCCGCTGGCCCGTACCCGCGACCTCTTCCTGGTGCTGCTCGCGCAGGGCGTCATCGGCTATGTGCAGTACTTCACCGACCTCCCGGAGGTCCTGGTCGGGCTGCACATGTTGGGTTCGTGCCTGGTGTGGATCGCGACACTGAGGGTGCTGCTGGCGCTGCGCGAGCGGCCGCAGGACACGGCCGGCGTGCCCGGACCGGCGGTCGAGGCGACGCTCACCCGGGCCTGAGCGGGCTCACGTTCCCGGTGAAGTGCGCCGGGGCGTGTTCCTCCAGGCCGTACACCCGCCCCGCGTTCCCCGCCGCGATCATCCCCGCCACCCGCTGCGCGTCCCCCAGGGACCACGCCCCCTCGGCCACCCAGGTGCCCAGCACCCGTCCCAGGGCCTCGCGGAACAGCCGGGCGGCGACCACGTGCAGCTCGGGCAGGCCCTGGGCGCCGCTGGAGAACAGGATCTTGCCGAAGGGGGCCAGCTCCAGGATCTCCGCGAGGACGGACGCCGCGCGGGCGCCGGTGCGCACCAGGGCGGCGCCCGAGTCGGCGTAGACGTGCGGGAAGACGCCGGCGAGGTGGGCGGCGTGGCGGTGGTACGGGTAGCCGTGCAGCAGGACCAGGTCGGTGCCGAGGCCGGCGGTGGCCCGCACGAAGTCGGTGAGCAGGACCGGGTCGGTGCGGTCGATGCGCAGGCCGGGCTCGCCGAGGCCGGCGTGCAGCTGGAGCGGCAGTCCGGCGGCCACGGCGATCCAGAGCAGGTGCCTCAGCAGCACCGGGTCGCTCAGCTCGCCGCCGACCTCGCGTCCGCTCAGCCAGCGGGCGGCGGCACCGCGCACCTCGCCCGGCCCCGGCGGTTCCGGCGCCAGCGCCAGACCGTGCCGTACGCCCGCGACCGAGGTGAAGGCGACCGCGTGGGCGGCGGCGCCGTGGACGGCCTCGGCAAGGTTGGCGAGGAAGGACTCGACGGTGCCGGACGTGTCGGCGACCTGCTCGGCCAGCAGCTCCAGGCGGACGATCTCGTGGGCGTCGGCGGCCGCCGCGGAGGCCATCTCCTCGGGGCCGGTGAGGTCGCCGGGCAGGCCCGCGTCGACCAGGTAGGTGGTGATGCCGCTGCCGCGCAGCAGCCGGCGGTCGGCCTCCAGGACACCCAGCTCACGGCGCCGGGCCAGGTAGCGGGCGGGCGGGCAGTGCGGTTCCAGGCCGAGCAGGGGCGGGCACCAGCGGCGTACCGCGAAGCCGGTCTGGGTGTCGAACAGGGTGGTGCCCGGGGCGGGCGGGCCCTCGGTGCGGGCCAGCCGGGCCTCGAAGGTGCCGAGGCCCAGCTCCGTTCTCAGGACGCCGTGGCAGTACTGGTCCACCAGGGACGGCGTTTCGATCATCCGGACTCCCCGCGGTCGGACCGTGCGCCGCACGGCTCGTACGCCGGGCGGCTTCCTACGGTCCTAACGGGTGAACCCGGTCTCAGGTGTTGCTCGGGCCGCCGACCTGGATCCCGGCCATGCGCGACCACTCGTAGCGGCCCGTCGTCACCTTGGCCGCGAACTCGCCGTCGAAGTCCTCGTGGACGGTGATCCCGGCCTTCTCCGCCGCCTTGCGCGCCGTCTCGTAGGAGCGTGCGACCACGTCCCCCCAGGCGCCGTCCTCACCGACCAGCACGATCCGGGCGCCGCGTTCGCCGAGGTAGGCCACCTGGCCCTCGGCACCGCCGTGCGCCTTGGAGAAGGAGTCGATCCGCCGGGCGAGGCGCGTGGTCTCGCGCTCCGCCTTCGCGTCGGCCCGCTGGGTGTCTGCCTGCTCCGTGTCTGCCATGGACAGGATGCTACCGACGGGTAGATCGAACGGCGACGGGCGGGGTGCGTGGCCTTGGCCACGCACCCCGCCCGTACGGAGAGACCTCAGCGCAGGAAGGGGTCCACCGCGATCGCCAGGAAGAGCACCGACACGTAGGTGATCGACCAGTGGAAGAGCCGCATCTCCTTGAGCTTGCCGCCCGTGACCTCGGCCTTGGCGCGGTTCTGGAGGCCGTGCGCCTCCCACAGCCACATGCCGCCGGCCAGCAGGGCGACCGCCGTGTAGAACCAGCCGGTGTAGCCGAGCGGCGTCAGCAGCAGCGACACGGCGACCATCACCCAGCTGTAGATGACGATCTGCCGGGCGACGACCTTGTTGGAGGCGATGACCGGGAGCATCGGCACGCCGACGCGCGCGTAGTCCTCCTTGACCTTCATGGACAGCGGCCAGTAGTGCGGCGGCGTCCAGAAGAACATGACCCCGAAGAGGATGATCGGCGCCCAGGACATCGAGTTCGTCACGGCCGACCAGCCGATGAGCACCGGCAGACAGCCGGCGATGCCGCCCCAGACGATGTTCTGCGAGGTGCGGCGCTTGAGGATCATCGTGTAGACGACGACGTAGAAGAGGAGCGCGCCGAGCGAGAGCCAGGCCGACAGCCAGTTCACGGTGAGGCCGAACAGCAGCGTCGACACGATCGCCAGGGTGATGCCGAAGGCGAGGCACTCGCGCGGGCTGACCATGCCGGTCACCAGTGGCCGCTGCGAGGTGCGGTCCATCAGCGCGTCGATGTCGCGGTCGATGTACATGTTCAGCGCGTTGGCGCCGCCCGCGGACAGGTAGCCGCCGACGCAGGTCAGCAGCACCAGCTTCAGATTCGGAACACCCTGCTCGGCGAGGAACATCACCGGAACGGTGGTGATCAGCAGAAGCTCGATGATCCGCGGCTTGGTCAACGCCACGAACGCCTTGACACGGGCCCCGAACGGCCGGTGACTCGGGCTCTGGCTCGTCCCGATTACCCCCGCAGGACGGGATTCAACGGCCGTCACGCACACCCCTGACAGAGACATCCCAGCGAGCCTCCCCGTGTGAAGTGGCGGTAAAGGCTCGCGCGTACCACGCCACTTTAGACGTTGCCCATACCTCGGCCTTCGCGGGGGTGGGGTCGTGTTGAGAAGGGCGCTCCGACGTGCGTCGGGCGAGTCGATTGAGCGGTCAGATGAGCGCCTCCGTATTCACTTGCCGAATGCGGTTTCGCCCAGTCGACAGGCGGATCGTGAAGAGTCCCGGCAGTCTGGTTTCCAGCGGAAAAACGCACGTACTTACGGGGGTAGGCTCAGCAGCGGCCGGCCGATCTCACGGACGCGCCGGCAGCCGGTGGGCGCCACGCGCACCGGCATCCGACATGTGGAGAGGAGCCCTGACTCAGGGTGAGCACCAAGCCGACCACCACAGACCTCGAGTGGACCGAACTGGACCAGCGGGCCGTGGACACCGCCCGCGTCCTGGCCGCCGATGCCGTACAGAAGGTTGGCAACGGCCATCCGGGTACGGCGATGAGCCTGGCGCCCGCCGCCTACACCCTCTTCCAGAAGGTGATGCGGCACGACCCCGCCGACGCGGACTGGGTCGGGCGCGACCGTTTCGTGCTGTCCGCCGGCCACTCGTCCCTGACCCTCTACACCCAGCTGTACCTGGCCGGCTTCGGCCTGGAGCTGGACGACCTGAAGTCCTTCAGGACGTGGGGCTCGAAGACCCCCGGCCACCCGGAGTACGGGCACACCACCGGCGTGGAGACCACGACCGGTCCGCTGGGCCAGGGTGTCGCCAACGCGGTGGGCATGGCGATGGCCGCCCGCTACGAGCGCGGTCTGTTCGACCCGGAGGCCGCCGAGGGCGAGTCGCCGTTCGACCACTTCGTGTACTGCATCGCCGGTGACGGCTGCCTCCAGGAGGGCATCTCCGCCGAGGCGTCCTCGATGGCGGGCCACCAGAAGCTGGGCAACCTGGTCCTGCTGTGGGACGACAACCACATCTCGATCGAGGGTGACACCGAGACCGCCGTCTCCGAGGACACCTGCAAGCGGTACGAGGCCTACGGCTGGCACGTGCAGCGCGTCGCCCCGAAGCCGGACGGCGACCTGGACCCGAACGCGATCTACGACGCGATCGAGGCGGCGAAGAAGGTCACCGACCGCCCCTCCTTCATCGCGATGCGCTCGATCATCGCCTGGCCCGCCCCGAACGCGCAGAACACCGAGGCCGCCCACGGCTCGGCGCTCGGCGACGACGAGGTCGCGGCGACCAAGCGGGTCATGGGCTTCGACCCGGAGCAGAGCTTCGAGGTCTCCGACGAGGTCATCGGGCACACCCGCAAGGCGCTGGAGAAGGGCCAGGCCGCCCGCGCGGTGTGGGAGAAGGCGTACCAGCAGTGGCGGGACAACAACCCCGAGCGCGCCGCCGAGTACGACCGCGTCGCCAAGGGTGACCTCCCCAAGGGCTGGGAGGAGAAGATCCCGGTCTTCGAGACGGGCAAGGGCGTCGCCACGCGTGCCGCGTCCGGCAAGGTGCTCCAGGCGCTCGGCGCGGTGATCCCCGAGCTGTGGGGCGGCTCGGCCGACCTGGCCGGATCGAACAACACGACGATCGACAAGACGTCGTCCTTCCTCCCGGCGGGCAACCCGCTGCCGGAGGCCGACCCGTACGGCCGCACCATCCACTTCGGCATCCGCGAGCACGCGATGGCCGCGGAGATGAACGGCATCGCGCTGCACGGGAACACCCGTATCTACGGCGGAACGTTCCTGGTCTTCTCCGACTACATGCGCAACGCCGTCCGCCTGTCGGCGCTGATGCACCTGCCGGTGACGTACGTGTGGACGCATGACTCCATCGGCCTCGGTGAGGACGGTCCGACCCACCAGCCGGTCGAGCACCTGGCCTCGCTGCGCGCCATCCCGGGCCTGAACGTGGTCCGCCCGGCCGACGCCAACGAGACGGCGATCGCCTGGCGCGAGATCCTGCGCCGCTGGACGAAGGAGTTCGGCAAGGGCCAGCCGCACGGTCTGGCGCTGACCCGCCAGGGCGTGCCGACGTACGAGCCGAACGAGGACGCGGCCAAGGGCGGCTACGTCCTGTTCGAGGCCGAGGGCGGCGAGCCGCAGGTCGTGCTGATCGCCACCGGCTCCGAGGTGCACGTGGCCGTCGAGGCCCGTGAGGCGCTCCAGGCCGACGGTGTGCCGACGCGTGTGGTGTCGATGCCGTCCGTCGAGTGGTTCGAGCAGCAGGACCAGGGGTACCGGGACAGCGTCCTGCCCCCGTCCGTGAAGGCTCGTGTCGCGGTCGAGGCCGGGATCGGTCTGACCTGGCACAAGTACGTGGGGGACGCCGGCCGCATCGTTTCACTGGAGCACTTCGGTGCTTCGGCCGACGGCAAGGTGCTCTTCCAGGAGTTCGGCTTCACTGCCGAGAACGTGGCCGCCCAGGCGCGGGAATCGATCGCCGCAGCCCAGCGCTGACGCTCACACACGACACGTAGGAGATGCATTTTCCATGACAGACGCACTCAAGCGCCTCTCCGATGAAGGCGTCGCGATCTGGCTGGACGACCTGTCGCGCAAGCGGATCACGTCCGGCAACCTCGCCGAGCTGATCGACCAGCAGCACGTCGTGGGCGTCACCACCAACCCGTCGATCTTCCAGAAGGCGATCTCGCAGGGCGACGGCTACGACCAGCAGCTCTCGGACCTCGCCGTCCGCCGGGTGTCGGTCGAAGAGGCCATCCGGATGATCACCACGGCGGACGTCCGCGACGCCGCCGACATCCTGCGCCCGGTGTACGACAACACCGGCGGCAAGGACGGCCGGGTCTCCATCGAGGTCGACCCGCGCCTGGCCCACAACACCCACGCGACGGTCGCCGAGGCCAAGCAGCTGGCCTGGCTGGTGGACCGGCCCAACACCTTCATCAAGATCCCGGCCACCGAGGCGGGCCTCCCGGCGATCGCCGAGACCATCGGCCTGGGCATCAGCGTCAACGTCACGCTGATCTTCTCGCTGGAGCGCTACCGCAAGGTCATGGACGCCTTCCTGACCGGCCTGGAGAAGGCCAAGGAGCGCGGCCTGGACCTGTCGCAGATCCACTCGGTGGCGTCCTTCTTCGTGTCCCGCGTGGACACCGAGATCGACAAGCGGATCGACGCGCTCGGCACCGACGAGGCCAAGGCGCTGCGCGGCAAGGCCGCCGTCGCCAACGCCCGCCTCGCCTACCAGGCGTACGAGGAGGTCTTCGCCTCCGACCGCTGGGCGGCCCTGGAGAAGGCCGGCGCCAACAAGCAGCGTCCGCTGTGGGCGTCGACCGGCGTCAAGGACAAGGCGTACAGCGACACCATGTACGTCACCGACCTGGTCGCACCCAACACGGTGAACACGATGCCGGAGGCAACGCTGTTCGCCACCGAGGACCACGGCGAGATCAAGGGTGACGCCGTCGCCGGCACCTACGAGCAGGCCCGCGCGGACCTCGACGCGGTCGAGAAGCTGGGGATCTCCTACGACGAGGTGGTCCAGCTCCTGGAGAAGGAGGGCGTCGACAAGTTCGAGGACTCCTGGAACGACCTGCTCAAGTCGACGGAGGCAGAGCTCAAGCGCCTCGCTCCCTCGGAGGGCTAAAAATTGTCAAGCAGCAACCCGCTGCGTGACCCCGCAGACCGACGGCTCCCGCGTATCGCGGGGCCGTCGGGTCTGGTCATTTTCGGCGTCACCGGTGACCTCTCCCGCAAGAAGCTCATGCCCGCCGTGTACGACCTCGCCAACCGGGGTCTGCTGCCGCCGGGCTTCTCGCTCGTCGGGTTCGCGCGCCGCGACTGGGAGCACGAGGACTTCGCCCAGGTCGTGCACGACGCCGTCAAGGAGCACTCGCGCACACCGTTCCGTGAGGAGGTCTGGCAGCAGCTCATCCAGGGGATGCGCTTCGTCCAGGGCACCTTCGACGACGACGACGCCTTCGAGCGACTGCGCGCCACCATCGACGACCTGGACAAGGCGCAGGGCACGGGCGGCAACTTCGCCTTCTACCTGTCGGTGCCGCCGAAGTCCTTCCCGGTCGTCATCCAGCAGCTGAAGAAGCACCAGCTGGCCGACCAGACGAACGGCTCCTGGCGCCGCGCGGTGATCGAGAAGCCCTTCGGCCACGACCTCAAGTCGGCCGAGGAGCTCAACGCGATCGTCCACGAGGTCTTCGCCCCGGACCAGGTCTTCCGCATCGACCACTACCTGGGCAAGGAGACGGTCCAGAACATCCTGGCGCTGCGCTTCGCCAACACGATGTTCGAGCCGATCTGGAACCGGTCCTACGTGGACCACGTGCAGATCACGATGGCCGAGGACATCGGCATCGGCGGCCGGGCCGGCTACTACGACGGCATCGGCGCCGCCCGCGACGTCATCCAGAACCACCTGCTCCAGCTCCTCGCGCTCACCGCGATGGAGGAGCCCGCCTCCTTCGACGCGGACGCGCTGGCCGCCGAGAAGACCAAGGTGCTCGGTGCGGTCCGCCTCCCCAAGGACCTGGGCCGTGACACCGTGCACGCGCAGTACGCGGCGGGCTGGCAGGGCGGCGCGAAGGTCATCGGCTACCTCGACGAGGACGGCATCGACGCCAAGTCGAAGACCGACACCTACGCCGCGATCAAGGTCGGCATCGACAACCGCCGCTGGGCGGGCGTCCCCTTCTACCTGCGCACCGGCAAGCGCCTGGGCCGCCGCGTCACCGAGATCGCGGTCGTCTTCCAGCGGGCCCCGCACTCCCCCTTCGACACGACGGCCACCGAGGAGCTGGGTTCGAACGCGATCGTCATCCGCGTCCAGCCCGACGAGGGCGTCACCGTCCGCTTCGGCTCGAAGGTGCCGGGCACCTCGATGGAGATCCGGGACGTGTCGATGGACTTCGCGTACGGCGAGTCCTTCACGGAGTCCAGCCCGGAGGCGTACGAGCGCCTCATCCTGGACGTCCTCCTGGGCGACGCGAACCTCTTCCCGCGCACGGAGGAGGTCGAGCTGTCCTGGAAGATCCTCGACCCGATCGAGGAGTACTGGGACGAGCACTGCGTCCCGGCCCAGTACCCGGCCGGCACCTGGGGACCCGTCGAGGCGGACGAAATGCTCGAGCGAGACGGACGGAGCTGGCGCCGGCCATGAAGACAGACCTCACGGACACCACGGCCAGCAAGATCAACAAGGCGCTGGTGCTGGGCCGCCGGGCGATCGGCACCCCGGCCATCGGCATGGTGCTCACGCTGGTCATCGTCACCGACGAGGAGAACGCCTACGACGCGCTGAAGGCCGCGAGCGACGCGGCGCACGAGCACCCCTCGCGCACGCTGGTCGTCATCAAGCGCGTCTCCCGCTCGCCCCGGGACCGCACGAAGTCCCGCCTGGACGCGGAGGTCCGCCTCGGCGCCGACGCGGGCACCGGCGAGACGATCGTGCTGCGGCTGTACGGCGACGTGGTCGACCACGCCCAGTCGGTCGTCCTGCCGCTGCTGCTGCCGGACGCGCCGGTCGTGGTGTGGTGGCCGGTGAACGCGCCGCTGGACCCGGCGAAGGACCCCCTGGGCGCCCTCGCCCAGCGCCGGGTCACCGACACCTACGCCTGCGAGGAGCCGGTGCGGGAGCTGGCAGCCCGCGCCGAGGCCTACGCCCCGGGCGACACCGACCTGTCCTGGACCCGCATCACGCCGTGGCGTTCGATGCTGGCGGCGGCCCTGGACCAGGTCGACTGCGAGGTGCAGTCGGTCGAGGTGGAGGGCGAGGAGTACAACCCGAGCTGCGAGCTGCTGGCGATGTGGCTGGCGGACCGGCTGGACGTCCCGGTGCAGCGCACCGCGTCCGAGGGCCCCGGCCTGACCGCGGTCCGCATGGCCACCGACTGCGGCCCGGTCGTCCTGGACCGGGCCGACGGTTCGCTGGCGACGCTGTCCATCAAGGGCCAGCCGTCGCGGGCGGTGGCGCTGAAGCGGCGTGAGACGGCCGAGCTGATCGCGGAGGAACTGCGGCGCCTCGACCCGGACGACACGTACGCGTCGGCGCTGCGGTACGGGGTGAACCGGCTGAACACGCCGGGCGACCCGGCCGACGGGGACAAGGGTGACGAGGCGGCCGCGGTCGCCGTCCCCGCTCCCGTCGAGACGGCCGCGAAGGCTCCCGCGAAGAAGGCGGCGCGGGAGAAGGCACCGGTGAAGAAGGCGGCGGCGAAGTGAGTGCTCCCCAGCTGGTCGTGCACCGCGACAAGGAGCTGATGGCCGAGGCCGCGGCGGCGCGGCTGATCACGAAGATCGTGGACGCGCAGGCCTCCCGGGGCTCGGCGTCCGTGGTCCTCACCGGCGGCCGCAACGGCAACGGCCTGCTGACCGCGATCGCGGGCTCCCCGGCCCGGGACGCCGTCGACTGGTCCCGCCTGGACCTGTGGTGGGGTGACGAGCGCTTCCTGCCGGAGGGCGACCCGGAGCGCAATCTCACCCAGGCGCGGGAGGCCCTGCTGGACTCGGTGCCGCTGGACCCGAAGCGGGTGCACGCGATGCCGGCGTCCGACGGTCCGCACGGCTCCGACGCGGAGGCGGCGGCCGCCGCGTACGCGCGTGAACTGGCCGAGGCGTCGGTCCCCGAGAACCACGCGTCGGTTCCGTCCTTCGACGTCCTCCTCCTGGGCGTCGGCCCGGACACGCACGTGGCGTCCCTGTTCCCGGAGCACCCGGGTGTCCGGGAGACCGCCCGCACGGTCATCGGCGTCCACGGCTCCCCCAAGCCCCCGCCCACCCGCGTCTCCCTCACCCTCCCCGCCATCCGCACCGCCCGCGAGGTGTGGCTGCTGGCGGCGGGCGAGGACAAGGCGAACGCGGTGGCGATGGCCCTCTCGGGAGCGGGCGAGATCCAGGCCCCGGCGGCAGGCGCACGGGGCCGCACCCGCACCCTGTGGCTCCTGGACACGGCGGCGGCATCTCAGTTGCCGAGATCCCTCTACCCACCGGCGTCGGCCTGATCAGCCCGTCCGGCGTTTGAGGACGAGGCCGTCAAGGCCGAAAGCGGGGGTCTGGGGGCGGCAGCCCCCAGGGACGGGAAGGGAAGGGGCGGCGGGGGCGAAACCCCTCCCCGCCGCCCCACCCCCCGCCGTCACTTCACGGACCCCGCCATAACCCCCTGCACAAAGTGCCGCTGGAACGCGAAGAACACCACCACCGGCACCACCAGCGACAGGAACGCCCCCGGCGCCAGCACATCGATGTTGCTGCCGAACTGCCGGATCTGCGACTGGAGTTCCACCGTCAGCGGCTGCGACGAGCTGTCCGCGAACAGCAGCGCGACCAGCATGTCGTTCCACACCCACAGGAACTGGAAGATGGCGAGGCTGGCGATGGCCGGCTTCCCGACCGGCAGCACCAGCCGCGTGAAGATCCGCCACTCGTTGCCCCCGTCCATGCGCGCGGCCTCCAGCATCTCCTTGGGCATCTCGGCGAAGTAGTTCCGCAGCAGGAACACGGCGAACGGCAGCCCGTACGCCACATGGAACAGCACCACACCCGGGATCGTCCCGAACAGCCCCAGCTGCCCGAAGAGCTTGGCGACCGGCAGCAGCCCGATCTGCACGGGCACCACCAGCAGCGCGACGACGACCAGGAAGACCGCCTCGCGCCCCGGGAAGTCCAGCCAGGCGAAGGCGTACCCGGCGAGCGCTCCGACGACCACGACGAGGACGGTCGTCGGCACGGAGATCAGCACCGTGTTCCAGAAGGCCTGCGTGATGCCCGAGTTGCCGAGCAGCGCGGAGTAGTTGTCGAGGGACAGCTGCCCGGGGCTGGCGAGCGCCGTCCACCAGCCGCCCTCGGCCGTGTCCTCGGCGGACCGCAGCGAGGACAGGAACAGCCCCGCCAGCGGCGTCATCCACACCAGCCCGACGAGTACGAGGAAGGCCTGGACGATCCCGTTGCCCAGATACCGCCGCACGGCGTTCATCGCTGACTCCTCTTGAAGCGGCGGACGTTGAAGACCATGGCCGGGACGACGAGCAGCAGGAGCAGCACGCCGAGCGCGCTGCCGAGTCCCTGGTTGTTGCCGCCGCCGAACGACACCAGCCACATCTGCGTCGCGAGTACCGTCGCGTCCTCCTGCACGGGGCCGGGCGCGATGATGTAGACGAGGTCGAAGACCTTCATCACGTTGATCACGAGGGTGATGAAGACGACCGTGAGCACCGGGGCCAGCAGCGGCACGGTGATCCGCCGGAAGATCTGCCACTCGTTGGCACCGTCCATCCGCGCCGCCTCCAGCGCGTCGCGCGGCAGCGAGGACAGCCCGGCGCCGATCAGCACCATCGCGAACCCGGTCCAGATCCACAGGTACGCCCCGATGATCGCGGGGGTGACGAGGGCGGGTCCGAGCCAGGAGACGCCTTCGTAGGGCGGGGCGAAGTTCGAGGCGGGAAGCTTCACGGTGTAGGAGCCCTCGTCCAGCCCTTCGAAACGGAAGGAGCCGTCGTCCCCGGTGGTCGTGGTCGCGACCGTACGGCCGTCGCGCACCGCCTCGACCGTCATCTCGGGCAGCCCGCTCTCCCGCCGGTCCACCCGGCCCTGCTCCCCTCCCCCGCCGGGCGTGAAGTCCAGGTAGACGACCCCGCGCACCTCGTCGGCGGCGGCGTCCTGGTCCGCGGCCCCGTACGCGGTCTTCGCGCCGGACGGCAGGTCGTCGGGCAGTACGCCGACCAGGCCGAGGGCCACCGTGTCGCCGGGTGACACCCCCGCACCGGTCCGGTACGAGCCGTCGGCACCGTTGACCAGGCCGCCGTCCTGGCCCTCCCGCGCCCGGGCGCCCGGGTAGGACGACGTGCCGGCGAAGGCGTCGTGCACACCGGTCACGGCGGCGTTGAGGACGCCCTTGTCCGGGTCGTGGTCGTAGGCGAGCCGGAAGATGATGCCGGCGGCGAGGAAGGAGACCGCCATCGGCATGAAGAGGAGCAGCTTGAAGGCGGTGGCCCAGCGGACCTTCTCCACCAGGACGGCGAGGATCAGGCCGAGGCCGGTCAGCAGGGTGGGCGCGACGACGACCCAGATCGCCGTGTTGCGGATGGCCTTGAGGGTGGTCGGGTCGCGGAACATCTCGGTGTAGTTGTCGCCGCCCACGAAGCGCGTGCCCGAGGCGTCGAAGAAGCTGCGGCCGACGGAGAACAGCACGGGGTAGACGACGAGGGCGCCCAGCAGGAGCAGTGCGGGCAGGACGAAGAGGAGGGCGACGGCCGCCCGGCGGCGCCGGGGGCGCCGCAGGGGCGACGGGCCGGCAGCGGCGGGCGGGCTCGCCTCTTTCACGAGGGTGGAGGTCATGACCGGTCGGCCCTCAGCCCTTGTAGGCCTTGGCCGCCGCGGCCTCCAGCTCGGCGGCGGTGGCCGTCGGGTCGGAGGGGTCGCGCAGGAAGTCCTGGAGGATCTTCCACTCGCCCGTGCCCTTGGTGCCGCCGAAGGCCGCGGGTGCCTGGTCGGACATGTCGAAGCGGACCGAGTTCCCGGCGCCGACGAGGGACTCGGCGGTGGCCCGGGTCACGTCGTCGCCGTAGGAGGCGAGGTCGAGGTTCTTGTTCGGGGAGAGGAAGCCGCCCGCCTCGGCCCAGACGGCCGCGGCCTCGGGCGTCGCGAGGTACTCCAGGAGCGCCATGCCGGCCTCGGAGTTCTTGCCCTCCTTGAGGACGACGGCCGCGTCGCCGCCACTGACCACCGGGGCCTCGCCGCCGTCGACCGCGGGGAACGGGAAGAAGTTCGCGTCCTTGCCGATCTCCTTGCCGAACTGGTCCTTGGCGACCCCGGCGACGAAGTCGCCCTCGTAGACCATGCCGGCCTCGGGCTTCGGTCCGAAGACCTTCTCCACCGAGCCCGGGAAGTCGGTGTTCAGGGCGCCCTTCTGGCCGCCCTCGATCAGCTGCTTGTCCTTGAAGAGCTTGCCGAGGGTGGTGAGCGCCTCGACCACGCTCGCGTCGGTCCACTTCAGTTCGTGGGCGGCGAGGGCGTCGTACTTCTCGGGTCCGGCCTGGGAGAGGTAGATGTTCTCGAACCAGTCGGTCAGCGTCCAGCCGTCCTGACCGGCGACCGAGAAGGCGGCGAGCCCGGAGTCGGAGACGGTCTGCCCGGCCTTCAGCATCTCGTCGTACGTCTTCGGCGGCTCGACCCCGGCCTGGGCGAGGGCGTCGGGGCTGTACCAGACGGTCGACTTGTGGGCGGCCTTGAAGTAGAGGCCGTAGAGGGTGCCGTCGACGGTTCCGTACGTCTGCCAGACGTCCGCGAAGTTGGTGCCGACGGACTTCTGGGCCGTCTTGGACAGCGGCTTCAGCCAGCCGTTGCCGGCGAACTGCTTGAGCACGCCGACCTGGGGGACCATCACGACGTCGGGGGCGTTGCCGCCCTCGATCTTGCTGCCGACGACGGTGGAGACGTTGTCGCCGGTGGAGACGAAGGAGGTCTTGGCGCCGGTCTTCTCGGTGAAGGCGTCGAGCACCTTCTGGAAGTTCTCCTGCTCGGTGCCGGACCAGACGCCGGCCACGGTGACCGACTGCCCGCTGAGCGCCTTGTCGCCGCCGCCGGCCGTGACGGGGCCCGAGCCGCCGCAGGCGGTGGCGCCGAGGGCGAGGACGAGGGCGGTGCAGCCGGTGAGCAGGGAGGTGCGTCGTCGCATCATCGTTGATGTCCCTTCGAAGGGTCGGGTGGAGCGAGGTCAGAGGTCGGCGATCCACCAGGCGGCGGTGGAGCCGGGCAGGACGCCGGGCGGGCATGGCCCGTCGCTGGTGAGCAGCGGGGCGCCGGGGACGGGGGTGGGGGTGGGGGCGGTGCCGAAGTTGACGGCGCAGACCAGACCGTCGCCGCGGACGAAGGCCAGCACGCCGGGCGGGGTGTCCAGCCAGCGCAGGGTGCCCTCGCCCAGCTGGGGCAGTTCGGAGCGGAGTTGCAGGCCGTCGCGGTACAGGTGCCAGAAGGAGCGGGTGTCGGCGAGGGCGCGGTCGGTGGCGTACTCGGCGAAGTACTCGGGCTGCGGCAGCCAGGGCTTGGCACTCCCGTCGCCGGAGGTGAAGCCGAACGGGGACGCCTGCCCCGACCAGGGCAGCGGCACCCGGCAGCCGTCGCGGACGCGGGCACGGCTGCCGGTGCGGTGGAAGATCGGGTCGGTGAGCACGTCGTCGGGCAGGTCGACGACCTCGGGCAGGCCCAGTTCCTCGCCCTGGTAGATGTACGCGGCTCCGGGCAGGGCCAGCATCAGCAGCGCGGCGGCGCGGGCGCGGGCGGTGCCGAGGCCGCTGCCGTCGGTGGCGGGCTCGCCGTACCGCGTCACTGTGCGGACCTGATCGTGGTTGTTGAGGACCCAGGTGACCGTGGAGCCGGTGCCGGCGATGTCCTGCATGGCCTCGGAGATGACCTTGCGGAAGGCGTCGGGGTCCCAGGGGGCGCCGAGGAGGTCGAAGAAGAAGGCCTGGTGGAGTTCGTCGGGGCGGACGTAGCGGGCGTGTTCGCGGGCGCTGGGGACGGAGACCTCGCCGACGAGGAGGCGTTCGCGGCCGTCGCGGGCGGTGTACTCCTCGCAGACCGCGCGCCAGTGCCGCCACACGTCGTGCACCTCGGGCTGGTTCCAGGCGAGCGGGTTGACCGAGTCGCGGGTGCGGGCGTCGGCCTCCGGGTCCGGGGAGTCGGGCAGCCCGGGGTGCTTGTAGAGGCCGGCGGCGACGTCGATGCGGAAGCCGTCGACGCCCCGGTCCAGCCAGAAGCGGAGTATGCCGTCGAACTCGGCGGCGACCTCGGGGGTGCGCCAGTTCCAGTCCGGCTGTTCGGGCGTGAACATGTGCAGGTACCACTGGCCGGGGCGGCCGTCGGGCTCCGTCACGCGGGTCCAGGCGGGGCCGCCGAACATGGCGTGCCAGTTGTTGGGCGGCTCGTCGCCGTCCGGTCCGCGGCCGTCGGCGAAGTGGAAGCGGGCGCGGGCCGGGCTGCCGGGCGCGGAGGCCAGGGCCTCGCGGAACCACGGGTGCTCGCTGGAGCAGTGGTTGGGGACGATGTCGAGCAGGACCCGGATGCCCAGGCGCCGGGCCGCGGCGACCAGCGCGTCGAACTCGTCGAGGTCGCCGAAGAGTGGGTCCACGCCCCGGTAGTCGGCGACGTCGTAGCCGTGGTCGTGCTGGGGCGAGGGGTAGAAGGGGCTCAGCCAGATCCCGTCCACGCCGAGTTTGCGCAGGTACGGCAGTCCGGCCCGGACGCCGGCGAGGTCGCCGACGCCGTCGCCGGTGCTGTCGAGGAAGCTGCGGACGTAGACCTGGTAGATCACCGCGTCACGCCACCAGTGGTGCCTGTTCACCCCGGGAACCTGTCTGTAGAGGGGTCGCTGTTATGCATGCATGTTAGGTAGCGGTGACGCGCGGGTGTCAATGAACGGGACAGAGGCTACTGACCAGTTGGGTCCTTATATGCTGACTTTTCGTCCCACAGCAGACGCAGATGAGACGCTGGCGTTACCTAACGTGCAACTAGGAGATCGCGGCCAGCTCGCGGGCCAGCCGCCGCACCGCCGCCTCGGGCGTCTGCCGCCCGGTCATCGCGTCGTGCACGACCGCCTGCACGGCCAGGCTGACCTGGTCGTAGCGCGGGCTCTTGGGGCGCGGGGCGGCGGCGAGCACGCTCTCGCGCAGGGTCGGCAGGTAGGGGAACGCCTCGATGAGCGCGGGGTCCTCGTACAGGTCGGCCCGTACGGGCGGCAGCGCGCCGCGCGTGAGGACCTGGCGCTGGACGCGCTCGCTGGTGAGGTAGGCGATGAGGCGTGCGGCGGAGTCGGGGTGCCGGGCGTGGGCGCCCACGGCCAGGTTGGAGCCGCCGAGGACACTGGTGCCGGGGCCCTGGGGACCCGGCAGCGGCACGGCGCCGACCTTCCCGGCGACTTCGGAGTCCGGGGCGGAGGCACCGACGTAGGCGTAGGGCCAGTTGCGCAGGAAGAGCAGGCGGCCGTCCTGGAAGGCCTGCTTGGACTCCTCCTCCTTGTAGGCCAGCGCCTCTCGCGGTATCCAGCCCTCGCGCACCCCGCGCGCCAGGAACCCGATGCCCTCGCGGGCCGCCGCCGAGTCGACGGTGACACGTTCGCCCTCGTCGCCGAGGATGCTGCCGCCGGCCGAGTAGACGGCCTCGGCGGCGTTCACGGTCAGGCCCTCGTAGGGCAGGAACTGGCCCGCGTAGCCGTCCAGTCCGTGCTTCGGAGCGATGGTCTCGGCGTACCGCTCCAGCTCCGTCCAGGTGCGCGGCGGCGGGACGCCCTCGGCGGCCAGGACGTCCTTGCGGTACAGGAGCAGACCGGCGTTGGTGACGTACGGGACGGCGTAGAGCCGGCCGTCGTAGGTCGCCGTGTCGACGACCGGCGGCAGGAAGGTGCCGAGCGGGAAGCGGTCGCGGGGCAGCGGGCGTATCCAGTCGGCGGCGGCGAACTCGGAGGTCCAGTTGACGTCGATGTTGAGGACGTCGAAGCGGTGCCGTCCGCCGTCGCGCAGGTCGGTGGCCATCTGCGCGCGGGTCTCGTCGGCGGAGTCGGGCAGTTCGACGAGGGTGACGCGTTCGCCGGGGTGGGCCCGGTTCCAGCCCTCCAGCAGCGGGCCGAGGTAACCGGTGAGGTCGCCCGCGGTGGCCAGGGTGAGCGGTCCGCGACCGCTCGCGGCACCCTCGTCCGCACGGGCGCCGGAGGCCACGTACCCGGTCAGGACGACGAGGAGAACGAGGAGGCCCCTACCGGCGGCGTGGATCCACCGCATAGGTTCCTCCCTGTACACCCTCGTACACCGGGCCCGCTGGCACGCACCGGCACCGGGCGTCCTCGTCCCGGGTCAGAGGCCCATGTATACCTGTTAGGTATGCGCGATACTAGGGCCTGGAGCACATCCGGGGACTCGAACAGAAGCGGGAGGACGGCTGAGTGCGCCTGCACCTCCTGGCTCTCCTGGCCCGCGGTCCGGCCCACGGCTACGAGCTGAAGCAGGACCTTGAGCAACTGCTGGGCTCCGCGTACCCTCAGCCGAACGTCGGCCAGATCTACGTCACCCTCGGCCGTCTCGAGAAGACGGGACTGATCGAGGGCGAGGACATCGAGCAGTCGAGCCGGCCCAACAAGAAGGTCTACCACCTCACCGAGGCCGGGCGCGAGGAGCTGCGGGCCTGGTACGAGGAGACGGCGGACGAGCCGCGGGTGCGGGACGAGTTCTTCATGAAGCTCGCCCTGGCTCCGCAGACCGGGCTCGCCGACCAGATCGCCCTGATCAACAAGCAGCGGCGGCAGTACCTGAACACGATGCGGCAGCTGTCGAAGCTGGCCGCCGCCGAAGACCGGGACAACCGCGTCGCCCACCTCCTCATCGAGGGCGCGATGCTGCACCTGCAGGCCGACCTCGACTGGCTGGAACGGTGCCAGGAAGAGCTGGAGGAGCTGGAGTGAGCGCTGGCGCGAGTGCCGATCCCGCTCCCGTGCTGCGCGCCGAGGGCCTGGTCAAGACGCACCACGGCGAGGGCGCCCCGGCGCACGCCGTGCGCGGGGTCGACCTGTGTGTGCGGCGGGGCGAGTTCGTGGCGATCACCGGGCCGTCCGGTGCCGGGAAGTCGACGCTGCTGCATCTGCTCGGCGGGCTCCAGCGGCCGGACGCCGGACGCCTCTGGCTGGACGGCGCGTGCACGGACGCGTACAGCGAGAAACGCTGGGCGGTCGAGCGCAGGAAGCGGATCGGGATCGTCTTCCAGTTCTTCAACCTGGTCTCCGACCTGTCCGTCGCCGACAACGTCGAGCTGCCCGCCCTGCTCGCCGGGCTGCCGCCGAAGCGGGCGCGCGCCGAGCGGGAGGAGCTGCTGGCCGAGCTGGGCCTGACGGGCAAGGAGCGCGGCATGCCCGGTGAGCTGTCCGGCGGTGAGCAGCAGCGAGTGGCGCTGGCCCGGGCCCTGGTCAATCATCCGCCGCTGCTGCTGGCGGACGAGCCCGCGGGCAGCCTGGACAGCAAGGGCACCCGCGAGGTGATGCGGCTGCTGTCCCGCTTCCACCAGCGGGGCCAGACGATCCTGCTGGTCACCCACGACGCGCGGCTCGCCAGCGCCGCCGACCGGGTGATCAGCTTCTTCGACGGGCGGATCGCCGACGACGCCGAACTGGACGCGGGTGCGCCGCCGCGCCGCCGCCCGGGAGCGTCCGCCGTGCTGGAACTCAAGGACTGACATGCGGGCGTACGACCACCGCGCGCACCGCGCACCGGAAGGCTGAGGCCCGTGCGAGCCACCCTGCGCTGGGCCCACTCCGATCTGCGCACGCACCGGGGCGAGGCGCTGTTCCTCGTCCTCGCCACCGCCGGGATCGTCGCCTCGCTGCTGCTGGCCACGGCCCTGTTCGGTTACGCGACCAACCCCTGGCAGCGGGTCTTCACCGAGGCCCGCGGCGCGCACGTCTGGCTGCACACCGACCGCGCCGCCGACACCGGGAAGCTGGCCGCGCTGGACGGCGTCCAGTCCGTCGCCGGCCCCTACCCCACCGCCTCCGCCACCGTCGCCGTACGCGGCACCCGCGCCTCCGTCGAACTGCGCGGCACCGTCGAGCAGCCCGACGTGGGGCGCCCGCTGCTCACCGCCGGGCACTGGCTCGACGCCGACGACCCCGACGGGGTGGTCCTGGAGAGCCGCCTCGCCCGCGCGCTGCTGGCCCAGCCCGGCGACACCCTCACCCTGCCCGGCACACCGCGCACCCTCACGGTGCTCGGCATCGCCGACAGCCCCGAACGCCGCTACCGGCCGGGCGAGCAGCCGGGTCTGGTGTGGGCGCCGCCGGACGCGGTGCCCGGCCCGGGCGGTCAGGTGATCGGGCTGCGGCTGACCGACCCCGGGGAGACGGACTACGCCGTGCAGCGCGCGGTGACCGTGCTGGGCGCCGGTGCCATCGGGCAGGTCTCCACCTGGGAGCAGGCCCGTGCGGAGGCGCAGGGCGACAACCGGCTGCTCGGTCAGGTGCTCGGCCTGTTCGGGCTGGGCGCGCTGCTGGCCGCGGGGCTGGCGGTGCACGGGGCGATCGGCACCCGGATCCGCGGTCATCTGCGGGACATCTCGGTGCTGAAGGCGATCGGCTTCACCCCGGGCCAGGTCGTGCGGGTCTTCCTGCTCCAGCACCTGGCCTACGCCCTGCTCGGCGCGGTGGCCGCCGCCGGGCTCACCCAGGCCCTCGGCAGCCGGGTCCCGGGACGGCTCGGGGACGCGCTCGGCGTGTGGCAGGGGCTGCCCGGGCACACCGTCGCGCTGTTCGCCGTACCGGCGTGCGTGGTCCTGTTCATCGGCGCCACCACCGGCCTCGCGGCCTGGCGGGCGGGCCGGGTGCCGCCGGTCCCGGTACCGCGCCCGGCGGCGGCGCAGGGCGGCGGGCTGTCGGGGGTGGCCCGGGGGGTGCTGGGGCTGCGGGTGTTCCGGGTGCCGGTGCCGGTGCGGCTACGGGGGCGAGGTGACCGGGGTGCCGGGGAGCCCGGCGTCCGGACCACCACGGCCCCCGGCACACCCGCCCCGACGAAGCCCGACGCCCCGGGCCACGGGGACGCCGGCCTCTCGGGCGGCGGAGGCAGCGACGGCCCGGGGGCCGGAGAGGTCGACGGCCCGAGTCGTGCCGAGGCCAGGGGCCCAGGCAGCCGAGGAGCCGGCACCGGTCGCCGCGGGGCGGCCGGCGAGTGGGCATCCGGCGCGCGCGAGCTGGAGGTGCGGGTGCCGCCCGCGCTCGTGCTCGGCTGGCACAAGGCGTTCGCCCGTCGCCCGCGCTCGTTCGCCACGGTCGCGCGCCTCACGCTGCCGCTGCTGCTGATCGTGGTCGCGATGAGCGCGTGGACCACCATCGACCGCTTCCACGACCGCCCCGAGCAGATCGGCCTGCCGACCGCGCTCACCGTCCGCGCCGAGGCCGGTTCCGGCACGGCCGGCACCCGGGCCCTGCTGGAACGCGACCCAGGGGTGGCCGCCGCCTACCCGGGCGTCGAGGTGGCCGCCCTGGTGCCGGGCCAGACCGCGACGATCGCGCTGCGCGGGCTCGGCACCCGCGAGGACCCGTACCCGTACGCGCTGGCCGAGGGCCGCCGTGCGCACGGGCCGGACGAGGCGGTGGCCGGGCAGGGGCTGCTGGAGCTGCTGGAGGTGGGGGTCGGCGACTGGGTGCGGATGACCGTCGGGGACCGGCCGCAGATCCTGCACATCGTGGGCCGCAGTATCGAGCCGGAGAACGCGGGCCGGGTCATCTCGACGTCCCTGGACACTCTCCGGGAGAACGACCCGCGGCTCGAACCGGCCCTCTACCAGCTGCGCCTGCACGCCGGCGCCGATGCGGACGAGGTCGCCGGCCGGCTCGCCGAGGCCGGGCAGGGACGGCTCGACGTGCACGCCGTGGCGAACCCGGCCGACGGGCTGTCCCCGCTGCGCCCAGTGGTCCTCGGGCTGATCGCCGTTCTCGCGCTCGTCGGGCTGATCGAACTGCTCACCGCGATCGGCGGCACCGTCCGGGAGAGCGAACGGGACCTGCTCGCCCTCAAGGCGATCGGGCTGTCCCCGCGCCAGATCACCGGCATCACGGTCACGGCCACCGGGTGCACCGCCCTGGCGGCCGTGCTCCTCGCAGCCGCTCTCGGGCTGCCGCTCGCCCACTGGCTGATCGACGCCCAGGGCGCCTCCAGCGGCATCGGCGCGGGGATCGCCCAGGCCCCCTCCCCCGTGCTCCTGGTGCTGGTGGGCGCGGCTGCCGTGCTCGGTGCGGCGGCGCTGGCCGCGGTGCCGTCGGCCCGTGTGGCCCGGCGCCGGCTCGCGGACACGCTCAGCGCGGTGGCCTGACCGGACCGGCCGGGCCACCGCGCACGCGCACTCCGCTCACCGCCGGCCGCGCAGCTCCCGGTAGGCGGCGACCAGCGCCTTGGTGGAGGCGTCCAGGCCGGGGACCTCAGCACCCTCCGTGAGGGCGGGTTCGACGCGCTTGGCGAGGACCTTGCCCAGTTCGACGCCCCACTGGTCGAAGGAGTCGATGTTCCAGACCGCGCCCTGGACGAACACCTTGTGCTCGTAGAGCGCGACGAGCTGCCCGAGCACCGACGGGGTCAGCTCGCGGGCGAGGATCGTGGTCGTCGGGTGGTCGCCCTTGAACGTCTTGTGTGGGACCAGCTCCTCCGGCACGCCCTCGGCGCGCACCTCGTCGGGCGTCTTGCCGAAGGCGAGCGCCTGGGTCTGGGCGAAGAAGTTGGCCATCAGCAGGTCGTGCTGGGCCTTCAGCTCGTCGCTGAGCTCGGCGACCGGCTGGGCGAAGCCGATGAAGTCCGCCGGGATCAGCTTCGTGCCCTGGTGGATCAACTGGTAGTAGGCGTGCTGCCCGTTGGTGCCGGGCGTTCCCCACACGACCGGCCCGGTCTGCCACTCCACCTCGCGTCCGTCGCGGCCGACGTACTTGCCGTTGGACTCCATGTCGAGCTGCTGGAGGTAGGCGGTGAACCTCGACAGGTAGTGGCTGTACGGCAGTACGGCATGCGACTGGGCTCCCAGGAAGTTGCCGTACCAGATCCCCAGCAGGCCCATCAGCAGGGGCACGTTGGACTCGGCGGGGGCGGTGCGGAAGTGCTCGTCGACGAGGTGGAAGCCGTCGAGCATCTCGCGGAAGCGGCCCGGGCCGATGGCGATCATCAGGGACAAGCCGATCGCCGAGTCGTACGAGTAGCGGCCGCCGACCCAGTCCCAGAACTCGAACATGTTGGCCGTGTCGATGCCGAACTCGGCGACCTTCTCGGCGTTCGTCGACAGGGCGACGAAGTGCTGGGCGACCGCGGCCTCTTCCCCGTCGAGGGCGTTCAGCAGCCAGGTCCGGGCGGAGGTGGCGTTGGTGACCGTCTCGATGGTGGTGAAGGTCTTGGAGGCGATGACGAACAGCGTCTCGGCCGGGTCCAGGTCACGGGTGGCCTCGTGCAGGTCGGCGCCGTCGACGTTGGAGACGAAACGGACCGTCAGGTCCCGGTCGGTGAAGGCCCGCAGCACCTCGTACGCCATCGCCGGGCCCAGGTCGGAGCCGCCGATGCCGACGTTGACGACGTTCCTGATGCGCTTGCCGGTGTGGCCCTTCCACTCGCCGGAGCGGACCCGGTCGGCGAAGCCCGCCATCTTGTCCAGCACGGCGTGCACCTTGGGGACGACGTTCTCACCGTCGACCTCGATCACCGCGTCCCGCGGGGCGCGCAGCGCGGTGTGCAGGACCGCCCGGTCCTCGGTGGTGTTGATCTTCTCGCCGCGGAACATCGCGTCGCGCAGGCCGAAGACGTCGGTGGCGGCGGCCAGCTCCCGCAGCAGCTGCAGGGTCTCGTCGGTGACGAGGTGCTTGGAGTAGTCGACGTACAGGTCTCCCACCCGGAGCGTGCAGCCGGTGCCGCGGTCCGGGTTGGCGGCGAAGAGTTCGCGCAGCCGCACCTCGCCGAGCTGGTCACGGTGCTTGGCCAGCGCGGTCCATTCGGGCGTCTGATCGAGCCTGGTACGGCCGTCTGCGTTCATGTCGGACGTCAGCCTTCTTCCTTGGGTGTCCCAGCTGTCCCGGCTGGTCCAACCTAATTGATCAGTACGGAAGAAGGATGGCGCTGCGGAACTAGATCTCGCCCCGCAGTTTGGCGAGCGCCTCCGCGAGGATCGCCTCGCCGTCCGCGTCGCTGCGGCGCTCGCGCACGTACGCGAGGTGCGTCTTGTAGGGCTCGGTGCGCGGCGGGTCCGGCGGGTTGTCCCGGTCCTGTCCGGCGGGGAAGCCGCAGCGCGGGCAGTCCCAGGTCTCCGGGACCTGTGCGTCGCTCGCGAAGCTCGGCTGTGTCTCGTGTCCGTTGGAGCACCAGAAGGAGATGCGCAGACGCGGCGCGGACTCGCCGCGCTCGGCCTCGCCCATCGGCCCCGCCCCGACCCGGCTTCCCCGGATCGCGTTGCCACTTGCCACGGTGTAACTCCCTGCGTGATGGTGCCGCGAAGCGAGTCGGCGTTTCGCTTCGCTGCGAGGCGCCTCAGTCTACGTAAGGCCCAACGCGCGTCCAGTGATTGGAGTTACAAGCTCCAGCGCTCAGACGCAAGCCCCATGATAGGCGGCGCCTTGCGGCGCGTACCGGACATGGGGCTTTACGTGCTGGAGTGCGTGACGGGTCAGTTGTTCGCCTTCATCAGCAGGCCGAGCACCATGATGCACGCGAACCACAGCAGACCGACCACCACGGTGATCCGGTCGAGGTTGCGTTCGGCGACCGAGGAGCCGCCGACGGACGACTGCATGCCGCCACCGAACATGTCGGAGAGGCCGCCGCCCTTCCCCTTGTGCATCAGCACCAGCAGCATCAGCAGCAGGCTGAAGACGATCAGGGCGATCGAGAACCCCATAACCACGGCTGGACCAACTTCCTCGGCTTCGGATGAACGACGGGGGCACGGTGACAGCAGGCCACCATGCCCCCGCAAGGGTACGACGTATCGCCGCTAGCGCATACTCACCGGTCGACGTGACCGGCGGTTCTACTGGTCGCGGAAGCGGACGATCTTGACGAACTCGTCCGAGTCCAGGGAGGCCCCTCCGACCAGGGCACCGTCGATGTCGGCCTGCGACATGATCTCGGCGACGTTGCCGGACTTGACGGAGCCGCCGTACTGGATGCGGACCTTGTCGGCCAGCTCCTGCGAGTACAGCTCGGCGAGCTTGCCGCGGATCGCCGCGCAGACCTCCTGGGCGTCCTCGGCGCCGCAGACCTTGCCGGTGCCGATGGCCCACACGGGCTCGTAGGCGATCACGACGGTCTCGGCCTGCTCGGCGGGGAGGTCCTTCAGGCCGCCCTCGACCTGGGCGAGGGTGTGGGCGACGTGGTTGCCCGCCTCGCGGACGTCCAGTTCCTCGCCGACGCACAGGATCGGGGTCAGACCGTGCTTGTATGCGGCCTTGACCTTGGCGTTGACCAGCTCGTCGGTCTCGGCGTGGTACTGCCGGCGCTCGGAGTGGCCGATCGCCACGTAGGTGCAGCGGAGCTTGGACAGCATCGGGCCGGAGATCTCGCCGGTGTAGGCGCCGCCGTCGTGGGCGGAGACGTCCTGGGCGCCGTACTTGATCTTCAGCTTGTCGTGCTCGACCAGGGTCTGCACCGAGCGCAGGTCGGTGAAGGGGACGAGGACGGCGACCTCGACGGCGTCGTAGTCCTTGTCCGCGAGGGCGAAGGCGAGCTTCTGGACGTGGGCGATGGCCTCGAGGTGGTTGAGGTTCATCTTCCAGTTGCCCGCCATCAGCGGCGTGCGGGTGGTCATCGGGGTCAGTCCTCCAGTGCGGCGAGGCCGGGGAGCGTCTTGCCCTCGAGGTATTCGAGGGAGGCGCCGCCGCCGGTCGAGATGTGGCCGAATGCGTTCTCGTCGAAGCCGAGCGTGCGGACGGCCGCGGCGGAGTCGCCGCCGCCGACCACGGTGAAGCCCGGGGCGTCGACGAGGGCCTGGGCGACCGCCTTGGTGCCCTCGGCGTAGTCGGGGTGCTCGAAGACGCCCATCGGGCCGTTCCAGAAGACGGTGGCGGCGTCGGCGAGCTTCGAGGCGTACAGCTTGCGGGTCTCGGGACCGATGTCCAGACCCTCCTGGTCGGCGGGGATGGCGTCCGCGGCGACGGTGGCGGGGTTGGCCGGGGCCTTGGTCTTCAGGTCCGGGAACTCGGACGAGACCAGCACGTCGACCGGGAGGACCAGCTCGACGCCGTTCTTCTCGGCGCGCTCCATGTACTCCTTGACGACCGGGATCTGGTCCTCCTGGAGGAGGGAGATGCCGACCTCGTGGCCCTTGGCCTTGAGGAAGGTGTACGCCATGCCGCCGCCGATGAGGAGCCGGTCGGCCTTGCCGAGCAGCTGGTCGATGACGGCGAGCTTGTCGGAGACCTTGGCGCCGCCGAGGGCGACCACGTAGGGGCGCTGGACGTCGTCGGTGAGCTTCTTCAGGACGCCGACCTCGGTGGCGATGAGGTAGCCGGCGTAGTGCGGGAGCTTCTTCGGCAGGTCGTAGACCGACGCGTGCTTGCGGTGCACGGCGCCGAAGCCGTCGCCGACGTACACGTCCGCGAGGCCGGCGAGCTTGTCGGCGAAGGCGGCGCGCTCGGCGTCGTCCTTGCTCGTCTCGCCCGCGTTGAAACGCAGGTTCTCGATGACCGCGACCTGACCGTCCGCGAGGCCGGCGACCGTGGACTCGGCGGCGGTGCCGACCGTGTCCTCGGCGAAGGCGACGCCGGTGCCCGCACCGAGCAGCTCACCGAGGCGGGCGGCGGCCGGGGCGAGGGAGAAGACCGGGTCCGGGGCGCCCTTGGGGCGGCCCAGGTGCGAGGCGACGATCACGCGCGCGCCCGCGTCGGCCAGGGCCTTGACGGTGGGCACCACGGCGCGGATGCGGCCGTCGTCGGTGATGGTGGTGCCGTCCAGCGGCACGTTGAGGTCGGCGCGGACGAAGACGCGCTTGCCGGTGACGCCTTCGGAGAGCAGTTCGTCGATCGTCTTCATGCAGTGGGCTCCTGGGTTCTCGGATCGCTCGTGATCCTACGAGGGCGGGCAGCCGCGGACGCGACGCAGGGCCCGGACAGCGCGCCCTTGCGCTGCCCGAGCCCTGCTGTCGCATGCGAGGTGCCTGCTGGGTCCGGCTGGATCAGAGCTGGTTGCCGACGAAGACCGTGAGGTCGACGAGACGGTTGGAGTAGCCCCACTCGTTGTCGTACCAGCCGATGACCTTCACGTTCTTGCCGTCCTGGACCATGGTCAGGGACGAGTCGAAGGTGCAGGACGCCGGGGCGTTGACGATGTCGGAGGAGACGATCGCGTCCTCGGTGTACTCCAGGATGCCCTTGAGCTCGCCCTCCGCGGCCTTCTGGAAGGCGGCGTTGACCTCTTCCTTGGTGACCTCGCGGCCGAGCTCCAGGACGAGGTCGGTGACCGAGCCGGTCGGGACCGGGACGCGCATGGCGATGCCGTCCAGCTTGCCCTTGAGCTGCGGGAGGACCAGCGCGGTGGCCTTGGCGGCGCCCGTGGTGGTCGGGATGATGTTCTCCGCGGCGGCACGGGCGCGGCGCAGGTCCTTGTGCGGGAAGTCCAGGATGCGCTGGTCGTTCGTGTACGCGTGGACCGTCGTCATCAGGCCCTTGACGATGCCGAAGTTCTCGTCGAGCACCTTGGCCATCGGCGCCACGCAGTTGGTGGTGCAGGAGGCGTTGGAGATGACGTGGTGGTTCGCCGGGTCGTACTTGTCCTGGTTGACGCCCATCACGATGGTGACGTCCTCGTCCTTGGCCGGGGCCGAGATGAGGACCTTCTTCGCGCCGCCCGCGATGTGCTTCTCGGCGTCGGCCTTCTTCGTGAAGATGCCGGTCGACTCGATGACGACGTCGACGCCCAGCTCGCCCCACGGGATGTCGGCCGGGTTGCGCTCGGCGAGGACCTTGATGGTCTTGTCGCCGACGGTGATGGTGTCCTCGGTGTGCGAGACCTCGTACGGGAGGCGCCCGAGGATGGTGTCGTACTTCAGCAGGTGGGCGGTGGTCGCGGTGTCACCCAGGTCGTTGACAGCCACGATCTCGATGTCTGCACCCTGCTCCAGCAGCGCGCGGAAGTAGTTACGACCGATGCGGCCAAAGCCGTTGATGCCTACGCGGATCGTCACGAACCGATCTCCTCGTTGGTACGCCGGCCCGATGTGCCGGCGAGCTGTATTTGGGATGTCCCCGACCACCTCCGACCCTACCTCTCCGGGGCTCCGGGGGTGACATCGAGACGCCCCATTCCCGGCAGGGCGGCCCGTACCCGCCAGTAGGGGTACGGACCGCCCGGGCGTCGGGGACCGATCACCCGATTTCGCTACACCGGGTCAGTCCCCCGGATCCCGGTTCTCACTCGTCCAGGGCACGCAGCGCCTGCCGGACCAGTGCCGTCCGGGCGGCCGGTTCGGTGAGGTGCTCCAGGCCGAAGCCGAGCAGCACGGTGTCGTCCGTGGTGACGGCGCCGTAGGTCTGGAACAGGGTGCCGGTGCGGGTCCAGTCCTTCAGGACGGCGGGGCTACCGGCGGGCGGTCCGCCCACCTGCCAGGCGCCGAGCGAGGTCTCGAAGCCCTCGGTCTGCGCCGCGGTGCCGCCGACGACCAGCGAGGCCTCGTCGGCGAGGACGCCGCGTCCGCCGCTGCCGGGGTCGGTGACGTAGGCGAGGGAGACCTCGACGGACTTCCCGGCGTAGGCGCTCAGGTCGAACTCGACCTGCCGCCAGCCCCCGGAGGAGCCGGTGAGGCTGTTCCACTGCCCGGTGGTTCCGGTGGCGGTGCAGCCGTCGTCGGACAGGGTCAGGTAGTGCTCCAGCCAGGGGTGCTCGCCCATGTAAAAGCCGGCCGCGCACTCGGTCGGTACGGCGGTGCCGGTCGCGCCACCGGCCTCGGGGAGCGTGGTCCAGTCGTCGGCGCCGGTGGTGTGCGCCTCGACCAGGGCGTGGTCGTAGCCGCCTTCGGTGTCCCACAGGAGCTGGGTGCGCAGGGTGGGACGGTCGGCGGCGGTGACACCGGTGAGGTCGATGGTGCGCGTGAGGCGCTTGTAGGCGTCGTCGGTGTGGACTGCGGCGGCCATCCACTCGCCCGCGTAGGGCCCGTACGGGTTGACCGTCCCGGCGAACTCCCCGGCGCCCGCGCTGGCGAACTGGGGGTAGGTGTCGGGCGACAGCTGGTCCGAGGTGACGCTGTAGGTCCCGGCCGCGTCCAGCGGGTTGCCCGGGGCGTCACCGAGGGCGCCGGTGGTGCCGCCGAGCTTGCCGGAGCCGGAGAATCCGGTGGCTCCGGGGGTGTCGGTGCGGGTGTAGGCGCCCAGGTAGTACTGGCTGAAGTCGTTCGACGGCGTGCCGTCGCCGAGGTCGACGCTGCCGCCGGCCCGCTCGCCCGCCTCGATCAGCCGTCCGCCCTCGTTGAGGTAGGCGCGGAGCTGGAGCTGGGTGGCGTTGCCCGGGTTCGCCGCGCCGGTGTAGTGGACGACGGTGTCGAAGTGGCCGAGGACGCCGAGCGCGTCGGGCGCGCCCTGGGTGGCGACGTCCCAGACGGCCGCCCGCTTGCCGTTGGCCCTGAGGGCGTCCACGTACGTCTGCGCCCGTGTGGCCTTCGCGCCCTCCTCGGCGACGACGAGGACGTCCGCGCGGGGCCGCTCGGCGATCGTGTACGTGAAGTGCTCGCTCTCGGTCCGCTTGCCCCTCTTCGTCTCGCCGGTGAACCAGACCTCGACCTTGTCGCCGCGGTCGCCGTCCTTGACCTTGGCGCGGTACTCGTCGAAGTACAGGTTGTCCTCACCGCCGTACGTCTCGCCGCCGCGCCAGGGCTTCAGGGCCATGTCGTGGACGCGTCCGCCGTTGACCCGGTACTTCAGCTCCTTGTCGCGCACCGACTTGCGTACGACGACGGAGACCTCCTGGTCGGCGCCGCGCGAGTAGGAGGTGGTGAAGGGGGCCGGGGTGAAGTCGGCGGCCTCGATGCCGACGGACGACGACGGCCGGTCAGGGTGCGCGGCGGACTCGGCGACGGAGAGCGCGAAGGGGATGTTCTTCTCGAACTCCTCCTGGATCAGCTTCTCGTCGTCGGGGAAGTTGAAGCCGGACTGGCAGTCGGCCGCGTTCCACTCGTCGTCGGGGTACTGGTCGGAGATCGTCTGGCAGGTCGACATCTCCGGGGTGAACATCGCCACGCCGTTGACGTTGGCCGAGTGGCCGTCCGCCTCGCCGTTGGTGGTGTACAGCTCCGAGGAGACCTGCGGGCGGTAGCCCGGGATCGCGGAGTTCTCGGGCGTGCCGGCGAGCGCCTTGTAGAGGACGTCGTCCGGGGTGTGGGTGGCGACCTGCCAGCCGACGCCGTAGAGGAGGAGCTCGGCGGCGGAGTGGTAGTTGATGCCGTAGGCGAAGCCGATCCGCTTCTGGAAGCGGTCCAGGGCCTTGGTCTCGGGCTCGGAGTTCGGGCCGGCGCCGCGGTAGGTCTGGCTGGTCGGGTTCGGGGAGGAACCCTCGTCGTCGTAGCCCCACTTGTAGGCGAAGTTGCGGTTCAGGTCGACGCCGTCGCCGGTGGCGATGGTGCCGTCGCCGTTGTTGTCGCGCAGGTTCTTGCGCCACAGGCGGTTGTCGTCGTCCTGGAAGGTGTAGTCGTAGCCGTCGGGGTTGGCCGACAGCAGGAACCACAGTTCGGTGCGGTCGACGAGCTTCTTGATCCGCCGGTCCTTCTTGTAGTTGTCCAGGTAGTGGTGCATCAGCCGCCGGGTCATCTCCGGGGTGATCCACTCGCGCGCGTGCTGGTTGGACATGTAGAGGACGGCGGGCTTGGAGCCGTCTCGGGTCTTGTCCGCGTGCTTGGTGAGCTTCAGGGCGAGGATGTCCTGACCGTTCACCGTCTTGCCGATGGAGACGACCTTGGTGAGGCGGGGGTGTTCCTGGGCGGTGCGGAGGATCTCCTCCCTGAGGCCGCCGCTGCCGCTGTAGGGGCGGAAGACGCCCTCGGCGGCGTCCTCGACCCGCTTCTCGGCCCGGGTGGAGAGGGTGTGCTCCTTGAGGTCGACGCCCTGTTTCTCCAGCTTTCCGGCCTGCTGGTCGGTGAGGTAGACCTCGACGGTGGCGGTGCCCTTGTCGGGGACCTGCTCACCGAGTTCGTGGCCGTCCTGGCCGGCGGCCAGCAGCAGGGGTACCTGCTCCTGGGTGACGTCGGCGCGGAAGACCTTGACCTCGTTGGCCTCGTTCGCGTTGGTGTCCGCGGTGTCCGAGGGTTGTGCCTGGGCGATGGGTGCGAAGCTCGCTCCGCCGATCAGGAGCGCGCCGACAGCGAGGATCGATCTCGCTCTTCGTCTCATGAACCCCCCTAGATGGGGCCTGTCCGACAGGCCTGGGTTCGCCACAGCAGCGAACAGATGCCAGGCTCATGACAGCTCATGATCGAGTCAAGAGCACGGGAAGGACACGCGAAAGCCGGTACCGGTCACCCAAGTGGACGCCCGTACTGGGTGGTTGACGGCTCGGGTGGGGCGGGGGTGGGGCGAGGGGGGCGGTGGGGGCCGGCCTTGTGGGGCCAGGGGGGCGGGCGGTGGGGG
>NZ_LIPF01000001.1:176764-1371491 GCF_001905385.1 Streptomyces sp. CB02414
GTGCGGTGGGGGCGGGCCCTGTGGGGCGAGGTCGGCCCATGTGTGGCAGGGGCCCGTGTGTGTCGGGGGGGGGAGGGCGCGTGCGGTGGGCCGTCGTGTGTTCGGTCGCGCGACGAGCTCGGCTGTCCGGTCGGGCGAGGGGCTTGCCTGCCAGGTCGGCTGATGGGCTTGCGGGCCCGGTCAGCCGACGGACTTGCGGGGCCGGTCGGCCGCGACGGACCTGCGTGCCCCGTGAGGCGACTGGCTTCCGTGCCCCGTGCGGCGGCCGGTTTGCGGACCCGGTCGGCCGACGAGCTTGCGCGCCCGAAAGCCAACCAGCCTGGCTGCCCAATCGACCGACCGGCTAACAGACCCCGCAAGCCGACCAACGTGCAGACCCCGACAACCGACGCACTCCACGCGCCCGAAAGCCGACCAGCCTGCCTGCCCAATCGACCGACCGGCTAACAGACCCCGCAAGCCGACCAACGTGCAGACCCCGACAACCGACGCACTCCACGCGCCCGAAAGCCGACCAGCCTGCCTGCCCAATCGACCGACCGGCTAACAGACCCCGCGAGGCGGCCGGCTTGCAGACCCGGACAGGCGGTGGGCTGCGCGCACCCGGCGGCCGACAGGCTCTGCGCGTTCGGTCAGCCGACGAGGTTGTCGGCCAGCTCCTCCTCGCCGAGGTTGGCGTCGGTGCCGGGGATGCCGAGGTCCGAGGCCCGCTTGTCGGCCATGGCCAGCAGGCGGCGGATGCGGCCGGCGACCGCGTCCTTGGTCAGCGGCGGGTCGGCGAGGGCGCCCAGCTCCTCCAGCGAGGCCTGCTTGTGCTCCATCCGCAGCCGGCCCGCGGCGGCGAGGTGCTCCGGGACGTCGTCGGCGAGAATCTCCAGGGCCCGCTGGACCCGGGCCCCGGCGGCGACGGCCGCACGGGCGGAGCGACGCAGGTTGGCGTCGTCGAAGTTGGCGAGGCGGTTGGCGGTGGCCCGGACCTCGCGGCGCATCCGCCGCTCCTCCCAGGCCAGCACCGAGTCGTGGGCGCCGAGCCGGGTGAGCAGGGCGCCGATCGCGTCGCCGTCGCGGACGACCACCCGGTCCACACCGCGCACCTCGCGGGCCTTGGCGGCGATCGACAGCCGGCGGGCGGCGCCGACCAGGGCGAGCGCGGCCTCGGGGCCCGGGCAGGTGACCTCCAGGGAGGAGGACCGGCCGGGCTCGGTGAGCGAACCGTGCGCCAGGAACGCGCCACGCCAGGCGGCCTCCGCGTCGCAGGTGGCCCCCGAGACCACCTGCGGCGGCAGACCGCGGATCGGCCGGCCCCGCCCGTCGACCAGGCCGGTCTGCCGGGCGAGCTGGTCACCGCCCGCGACCACCCGAACGACGTAACGCGAGCCGCGGCGCAGCCCGCCCGGCGCCATCACGATCAGCTCGGAACTGTGCCCGAAGATCTCCAGAATGTCCCGCTTGAGCCGGCGCGCCGCGTTCGCCGTGTCCAGCTCCGCCTCGATCACGATGCGCCCGCTCACCAGGTGAAGGCCGCCGGCGAACCGCAGGACGGCGGAGACCTCCGCCTTTCTGCAGCAGGTCCGGGTGACGGGGAGCCGGGAGATCTCGTCCTTCACCGCTGCCGTCATCGCCATGGGCCGATCCTTCCATGCATCCGAAAAATACGGTCGTACGCGGCGGCCAGCAGCTCCGGGTCGTGCCTCGGGGTCCCGTCGGTCCGGGCGACCGGAGCCAGCTCGACCGCGGCGCCGAACCGTTTCGCGGCATCGGTGAGCGAGTCACGGTCGGGCACGGCGGCCTCGTCGGCCAGCACCACGTCCAGGGCGAGTTTAGGGGCGTGTCGTCCCAAAACCTCCAAATGACGCTGCGGTGAGAAGCCCTCGGTTTCCCCGGGCTGCGGCGCGAGGTTCAGGGAGAGCACCCGGCGCGCCTTGGTCTCGACGAGCGCGTCCAGCAGGTCGGGTACGAGCAGGTGCGGGATGACCGAGGAGAACCAGGAGCCGGGGCCCAGCACCACCCAGTCCGCGTCCAGGACGGCGTCCACCGCCTCGGGGACGGCCGGCGGGTCGTTCGGCACCAGGTGCACGGACTGCACCTCACCCGGGGTGAGGGCCACGGTCGCCTGCCCGCGCACGGTGTCCACCTCGTCGGGCCGCTCCGGGTCGTGCCCCTTGACCAGGGCCTGGAGCTCCAGCGGCACCGCGGACATGGGCAGTACCCGCCCGTGCGCGCCGAGCAGCTTGCCGACCAGGTCGAGGGCCTGGACATGGTCGCCGAGCTGCTCCCACAGGGCGACGATCAGCAGATTGCCGACCGCGTGTTCGTGCAGGTCGCCCTGGGACTGGAAGCGGTGCTGGATGACGCGGGCCCAGGTCTGGCCCCAGTCGTCGTCGCCGCACAGCGCGGCCAGCGCCTTGCGCAGGTCGCCGGGCGGCAGCACACCGAGCTCGTCACGGAGGCGCCCGCTGGAACCGCCGTCGTCGGCCACGGTGACGACGGCGGTGAGGTCGCCGGTGATCCGGCGCAGTGCGGCCAGTGAGGCGGACAGGCCCATGCCGCCGCCGAGGGCGACGACCTTGGGCTGGGTGCCCCGGCGGCGCGGCTTGCCGCCGCGCGCCTGCTCGGGCCGGGCGGCGCGGGCCTCGGCGGGTCTGCCGCCGCGCCCTTCGGGCACCACCCGGCGCAGCCTGCTCAGCCGCGGAGTACGTCCTGTCATTCCCGTCCCATGTCCCGGTGGACGACCACCGTCTCCACGCCCTCGGCGGCGAGCCGGGCGGCGAGCTTCTCCGACATGGCCACGGACCGGTGCTTGCCGCCGGTGCATCCGACGGCGACGGTCACATAGCGCT
This sequence comes from Streptomyces sp. CB02414, assembly GCF_001905385.1. Lineage (GTDB taxonomy): Bacteria > Actinomycetota > Actinomycetes > Streptomycetales > Streptomycetaceae > Streptomyces. Next base: position 179,605 of record NZ_LIPF01000001.1, read on the forward strand.
TGCCCTCCCGACGGTAACCCGCGGCGATCATCTGGAGCAGCTCGGTGTAGCGGTCGAGGAACTCCTTGGCCCCCGGCCGGCTGAGGACGTAGGAGGACACCTCCTCGTTCAGGCCGGTGAACGGGCGCAGCTCCGGGACCCAGTGCGGGTTGGGCAGGAAGCGCATGTCCACGACCAGGTCGGCGTCGACCGGGAGGCCGTACTTGAAGCCGAAGGACATGACGGTGGCCCGCAGCTCGGGCTCCTCGTCGCCGGCGAACTGGGCGTCCATCTTGGCGCGCAGCTCGTGCACGTTGAGGCTGGAGGTGTCGATCACCAGGTCGGCGTCGCCGCGCAGCTCGCGCAGCAGCTCCCGCTCGGCGGCGATGCCGTCCACGATCCGGCCGTCGCCCTGGAGGGGGTGCGGGCGGCGCACCGACTCGAAGCGGCGGACCAGGGCGTCGTCGGAGGACTCCAGGAAGACGATCCTGCGGGTGACACCGCGGGCGTCGAGGTCGGCGAGCGATTCGCGCAGGTTGTCGAAGAAGCGCCGGCCGCGGACGTCGACGACGACGGCGATGCGCGCCACGTTGCCCTGCGAGCGGGCGCCGAGCTCCACCATGGTGGGGATCAGCGCGGGCGGCAAATTGTCGACGACGAACCAGCCGAGGTCCTCCAGACACTTGGCGGCCGTCGAGCGGCCGGCCCCGGACATGCCGGAGATGATCACCAGCTCGGGGATGGCCGCCTCGTGCGCCCCGGCTGTTTCCTTGCCCGTACTCACCTGTGCTCCGTCGTTCTGGCGCGGGCCCGGTCCGGCCGTCCGCGGGTCCGCGTCCTCGCCGGCCGTGCCGTGGGCCTGTTCTCGTCCCGCTGTGGGCTGTGCCTCGTGCTCGGTCATCTCTCCTGCCCCCGTCGTTCGTCCGGGGTGCCCGCGGGCACGGGCTCCCCCGGGGCATCCGCCGTCGTCTCGGGTGCCCCGTCCTCGTCATCCATGATCTCCCCGGTCGCCGTGTTCACGGCGGGTGCGGCCGGAGTGGCCCGCGCGAGGGCCACCGCGACGGTCTCCGCCGTCTTGCGGCCTATGCCGGGCACCTCGCAGATCTGGTCGATCGTCGCCGACCTGAGCTTCTTCACCGAACCGAAGTGCTTGATCAGCGCCTGCTTGCGGGTCTCCCCCAGTCCGGGCACGTCGTCCAGGGGGCTCGACCGGAAGCGCTTGGCGCGCTTGGCGCGCTGGTAGGTGATCGCGAAGCGGTGGGCCTCGTCCCGGACCCGCTGGAGCAGGTACAGGCCCTCGCTGGTGCGGGGCAGGACGACCGGGTCGTCGTCACCGGGCAGCCACACCTCCTCCAGGCGCTTGGCGAGGCCACAGACGGCGATGTCGTCGATCCCCAGCTCGTCCAGTGCCCGCTGGGCCGCCGCGACCTGCGGCTGCCCGCCGTCGACGACGACGAGCTGGGGCGGGTAGGCGAAGCGCTTGGGGCGGCCGTCGTCGTCCTTGAGGGCGGGGCCGTCCACGAGGGCCTCGCCGTCGTCCTGGGCGGCCCGGCCGTCCGTGAGCGGCCGGCCGTCGGCGCGCCGCTCGGCACCGTCTGCTTCCGCCGCATCGGGGTCCGGGCCATCGGCCCACTCGCCGGTCTTCTCCTTCTCGGCGAGGTAGCGGCGGAAGCGGCGGGTGATGACCTCGTGCATGGAACGGACGTCGTCCTGTCCCGCGAAGCCCTTGATCTGGAACCGGCGGTATTCGCTCTTCCGGGCCAGCCCGTCCTCGAAGACGACCATGGAGGCCACGACGTCGTCGCCCTGGAGGTGCGAGATGTCGTAGCACTCGATGCGCAGCGGGGCACTGTCCAGGTCCAGGGCCTCGGCGATCTCCTCCAGCGCGCGCGAGCGCGTGGTCAGGTCGGAGGCGCGCTTGGTCTTGTGCAGGACCAGCGCCTGCTGGGCATTGCGCTGGACGGTCTCCATCAGTGCCTTCTTGTCGCCGCGCTGCGGGATGCGCAGCGACACGCCCGATCCCCGGCGCCCGGTCAGCCACTGCTGGACCGGCTCCACCGGGTCGGGCAGGGCGGGGACCAGGACCTCCTTGGGAACGGCGTCCCCGGTCTCCTCGCCGTACAGCTGCTGGAGGGCGTGCTCGACCAGGGCGCCGGTGGTGATCTCCTCCACCTTGTCGGTGACCCAGCCGCGCTGACCGCGCACCCGTCCGCCACGCACGTGGAAGATCTGGACGGCCGCCTCCAGCTCGTCCTCGGCGACCGCGATCAGGTCGGCGTCGGTCGCGTCGGAGAGCACGACCGCGCTCTTCTCCATGGCCTTCTTCAGGGCTCCGATGTCGTCGCGCAGGCGTGCCGCCCGCTCGTACTCCATGTCCTCGGCCGCGTCGGCCATCTGCCGCTCCAGACGGCGCAGATAGGTGCCGGTGCGGCCCGCCATGAAGTCGCAGAACTCCTCGGCGAGCTCCTGGTGGTCCTCGGGGGAGATCCGCTCCACACAGGGCGCGGAGCACTTGCCGATGTAACCGAGCAGGCAGGGGCGGCCGGTGCGGGCCGCGTTCTTGAAGACGCCGGCGGAGCAGGTGCGCACCGGGAAGACGCGCAGCAGGAGGTCGACCGTGTCGCGGATCGCCCAGGCGTGTCCGTACGGCCCGAAGTAGCGCACGCCCTTCTTCTTGTGGCCGCGCATCACCTGCACGCGCGGGAACTGCTCGTTCATCGTCACCGCGAGGTACGGGTAGCTCTTGTCGTCGCGGTACTTGACGTTGAACCGGGGGTCGTACTCCTTGATCCAGGAGTACTCCAGCTGCAGCGCCTCGACCTCCGTGGACACCACCGTCCACTCCACGGAGGCGGCCGTGGTGACCATGGTGCGGGTGCGGGGGTGCAGGTTCGCCAGGTCCTGGAAGTAGTTCGCCAGGCGCTGGCGCAGGCTCTTCGCCTTTCCGACGTAGATCACCCGGCGGTGCTCGTCACGGAACCTGTACACCCCCGGGGAGTCCGGGATCTCACCCGGCCTGGGGCGGTAGCTGGAGGGGTCGGCCATGACTCACACCCTACTGGCGGGGACCGACACCGCGGCGGGGCTGTGGACGATGGGCCGGGGCCCCTGTGGACAACCCTCCGCCAGGGCCTGTGGCCACCGGTCGCGCGGGCTTGTGGAGGCCCCGGCGGGCGGCCGGGGAGAGACGGTCCGGGGCCAGCCGGTCACGCCGGGTGCCCTTGGGACGCCCGGCCCGTGCGTTCTCGGCCAGGAGCGCGTCACGGTCGGGCTTCAGGTGTTGTCGGGGCCAGGCCAACACGCTTCAATGCGGGGGGACTCGGGGCCCTGAAGCGCGGCGTACGGATGTGCAGACCCCTGCGCCGCGACCGGGGGCGGCCCCGGTCGATCCGCGCCGAACGGTCTGACCAGCCGTCGTGTCCTTCACAGAAAGGCCCCTGCATGCCGCACGCCACCCAGCACCTGGACGTCGCCACCGCGGAACTCGACTCGGCCCTGCGCGGTGGCCCCTTCCACGTGGCCCTGCGCGCCGCGATCGCCGCTCGCGGACTGCCGCTGCAGCGCGTGCAGCACCATCTGTCGCGCCACGGGGTGAAGGTGGGCGTCACGAGCCTCAGCTACTGGCAGCAGGGCGCCCGGCGCCCCCAGCGCCCGGAGTCGCTGCGGGCCGTGCGGGCCCTGGAGGAGATACTCCAGCTGCCCGAGGAGTCGCTGATACGTCTGCTGGCCGAGGCCGGGGAGGACCCCTCGGACCGGCGGCCCGCCGCCCGCTCCTACCGCGCCCACGTGGAGGCCTCCGGCGTCTTGGAGCGGCTGCTGGCCGAGCTGGACCATCCCTCGTCGGACGGCGGGGTGCACGTCCTCGGGCACCACGAACGGATCCGGATCGGAGCCCGCCGCGAGCTCGCCGCCCGCGAGTCGCATCACATCGTCCGCGCCCACCGCGACGGCGTCGACCGCTTCGTCGCCGTCCACCACGGCGACCCGGGCTGCGCTCCCGCGCGGATGACCGTCCACGCGCTGGAGAACTGCCGCACGGGACGGGTCCGCACCCATCACGACACCGGTGTGCTGGTGACCGAGCTGCTCTTCGACACGCGTCTGCGGACCGGCGACACCCACCTCTTCCGCTACGGCGTCGAGGACGGCACGGCGGGCGTGAGCCGCGAGTACACCCGTGGGTTCGGCGCGGCGGGCGGGCAGTACGCCCTCCAGGTGCGCTTCGACGCGGCGGCCCTGCCGGTGCGCTGCCACCGGTTCACGCAGCACTCGCCGGCGGCTCCGCGCGGCGGCCGGCAGGAGCTCGTCCTCAGCGGGCAGCACCACTCGGTGCACCTCGTGGAACCGCGGATGCGGTCGGGGATGCTGGGGATCGGGTGGGACTGGGAGTGAGCGGGCGGTTGCGGTCCGGGCCGGTCAGGTCCCGGGGCTCGCGACGATCCGGCCCTGCTTGACCTCGACCGGCAGCTCGATGAGCGGCACGGTCGCCGGGGCGTGCAGCACCTCACCGGTCCGGGCGTCGAACTCGCTGCCGTGACAGGGGCAGACGAGTTTCGTTCCCTGCAGCTTCCTGATGGGGCACCCCGCGTGCGTGCAGACCGTGCTGAACGCCTTCAGGGAGCCGTCGTCTGCCCGGCTGACCACGACGTTGTGGTCGCGGTCCAGCTTCGTCGCCCCCTTGGCGACAGTCCCGTCCGCGCCGAGGTCGACGGGTGCGGTCGGCCGGGCGGGCGCGGCACCGTCGTCGCCCGGTGAGCAGGCGGCCGCACCGAGTCCGGCGACGGGCGTGAGGGCCGCCGTACGCAGGACGGTACGGCGGCTCGGGGCGGGACGGCCAGGCATGGGGGCTCCACTGGTCAAGAGGGGGTACGGGCCGACGATATCCGGCTGCCGGAGCCGCTCCGCGGGGTGGGTCGGCGTGGACGCGTAGACGTGCGGAAGGCATACGAGAGGGGTGCGTAAACGCTTGCGCAAGCGTTTACGCACCCGCAGGGGATGGGGTACGGTCCCGCCACCGGCCACGCGCGTGCCGTACCGAGGCCGACGCGCGGCAGCACACGAGGGGAGCCGCCGATGGCCACCATGGCCGATGTCGCGCGAAGCGCCGGTGTCTCCGTGGCGACCGTCTCGCACGTGCTCAACGACACCCGTCCGGTGCTCCCGCGCACCCGGCAGGCCGTGCTGGACGCCATCGAGGAACTCGGCTACACCCCGAACACCCTCGCCCGCTCCCTGGTGACCTCCCGCACCCGTTCCATCGGGCTCGCGGTGTCGGCGATCAGCAACCCGTACTTCACGGAGATCCTCCAGGGCGTCGAGGCCGCCGCCCTGGAACACGGTTACGGCCTGCTCATCGCCGACCCGCACGACGATCCCGGACACGAGCGCAAGGTGGTCCGGCTGCTGCACGAGCGGCGCGTGGACGGCATGATCGTCGCGCCCTCCGCCGACCCGCGCGCGCTCGTCGCGTATCTCGGCCGCCACCGCGTTCCCGCCGTGTTCCTCGACCGGGTCGTGGACGTCCCGGACGGCGACGGTACTCCGCGCTTCGACCAGGTCTGTGCCGAGGGCGCCGAGCCGACGGCCCTGCTGGTCACCCATCTCGCCGGGCTCGGCCACCGCAGGATCGGCCTGGTCGCCGGCCGGCCGGGGCTCAGCACGACGCGCGAGCGGATCACCGGCTACCGGCACGGCCTCGCCGCCGCCGGGTTGCCCTTCGACGAACGGTTCCTGGTCCACGGCGACTCCGAGGCGGCCGGCGGGGAACGGGCCGCAGCGGCCCTGCTGTCCCTGGCGGTGCCGCCCACCGCGCTGGTCACCGCCAACAACGCGATGACCATCGGAGCGCTGCGCGCCGTACGGGACCGTGGGCTGTCCGTGCCCGGCGACCTCGCACTGTGCTGCTTCGACGACTTTCCCTGGGCGGACCTCTTCTCCCCCCGGCTCACGGCCGTGGCGCAGCCCAGCAGGGAGCTCGGCGCCCGGGCCGTCCGGCTGCTGCTGGAACGCCTCGCCGAGCCGGACCGGCCCGCCCGGACGGTGCGGTTGCCGTGCGCCTTCGTGCACCGCACCTCGTGCGGCTGCCCCGAGCAGTCCGAGCAAGTTCCCGTAATGGTTCACGAAAGGACGCTCCCGTGATCGTCGTCGCCGGTGAGGCCCTGATCGACCTGGTCCCGCAGGGGACGGGAGCCCTGGCCGCACTGCGGCCGGCGCTCGGCGGCGGGCCGTACAACACGGCCGTCGCGCTCGGCCGCCTCGGCTCCCCCGCCGCTTTCTGCTCCCGGGTGTCGTACGACGCCTTCGGCGAGGCCCTGCTGGAGCGGCTGCGCGAGACGGGCGTGGACGTGTCCCCTGTGCAGCGCGGGACCGAGCCGACGACGCTCGCCGTGGCCTCGGTGGACGCGGACGGGTCCGCCGCGTACTCCTTCTACGTGGACGGGACGGCGGACCGGTTGTTCGCTGTGCCCGCCGCGCTGCCGTCCGGTACCCGGGCGGTGTCCTTCGGCACCTGCTCGCTGGTGCTGGAGCCGGGCGCGAGCGCCTACGAGGAACTGTTGCGCGAGACGGCCGCGCGGGGCCTGTTCACGGCGCTGGATCCCAACATCCGGGCCGGCCTGATCCCCGACCCCGACGCCTACCGGGCCCGGTTCAAGAGCTGGCTGCCGTCCGTGGCCCTGCTGAAGCTGTCCACCGAGGACGCCGAATGGCTCGGCGGCACGCCCCGGGAATGGCTGGCGGCCGGCCCGGCGGCGGTCGTGGTCACCCGGGGCGGTGCCGGACTGACGGCGTACACCCGTGACGGGGGCGAGTACACGGTGCCCGGCGAGCGGGTCGACGTGGTGGACACGATCGGCGCGGGCGACACGGTGAACGCGGCGCTGCTGCACGGCCTCGCGGTCCGGGACGCCCTCAGCGCGGAGGCGGTGTCCGCACTGGGCGCGGAGGGCTGGGCCGGGCTGCTGGGCTTCGCCGCCCGCGCGGCGGCGGTCACCTGCTCGCGGGCGGGCGCGGAGCCGCCGTACGCCCACGAGGTGGCCGGCTGAACGCCGAGAACCTACCCCTCGACCAGGGTGTCGGGCCAGGGGCGGGGACTGGACCATGGAGGGCGAGCTGACCCGTCCGGTGACGTGCGCCGTGGAGTCGACGGGCTGGGTGCCATGTCCGTCGGTGGGGACGGGCGGCACGCCGGGTCCGAGACGACGGGTGAGATCCGGCAGGGCGACTTCGGTCTGGTCTTCGCTCCGGGCGCCGGCGGGTACCTGAGCGGCCAGGTCGGGCGAGCGCCGAGCCGGGCTCCACGGGATCGTCCGTGGAGCCCGGCTCGGCTCCGGTTCAGGCCTTGCTCGTCCGCGCCGTCTTCTTCGCGGCGGGCTTCGCGGCCGTCTTGGCGGTCTTGGCCGGCTTGGTGGCGGGCTTCTTCGCCGCCGTGCCGGTGACCGCCTTGGTGGTGGTCTTCGTGGCGGACGCCTTGGCCGCCACCGTCTTCGCCGCCGCCTTGCGCGGGGCCTTCACCGGGGCCGCGTCGCTGATGCGGTCCGCGCCGAGGATGTCCCGCAGGAACTTGCCGGTGTGGCTGGCGGGCACGGCGGCGACCTGCTCGGGCGTGCCCTCGGCGACCACCAGGCCACCGCCGGCGCCGCCCTCGGGGCCCATGTCGACGACCCAGTCGGCGGTCTTGATCACGTCGAGGTTGTGCTCGATGACGATGACCGAGTTGCCCTTGTCGACGAGGCCGGACAGGACGGTGAGCAGCTTGCTGATGTCCTCGAAGTGCAGACCGGTGGTCGGCTCGTCCAGGACGTAGACCGTGCGCCCGGTGGAGCGGCGCTGCAGCTCGCTGGCGAGCTTGACGCGCTGAGCCTCACCGCCGGAGAGGGTGGTCGCGGACTGGCCGAGCCTGACGTAGCCGAGGCCGACGTCCTTGAGGGTCTTCATGTGCCGGGAGATCGCGGGGACCGCCTCGAAGAACTCCGTGGCCTCCTCGATCGGCATGTTGAGCACGTCGGCGATGGACTTGCCCTTGTAGTGGACCTCCAGGGTCTCCCGGTTGTACCGGGCGCCGTGGCAGACCTCGCACGGGACGTAGACGTCCGGGAGGAAGTTCATCTCGATCTTGATGGTGCCGTCGCCCGCGCAGTTCTCGCAGCGGCCGCCCTTGACGTTGAAGGAGAAGCGGCCGGGCAGGTAGCCGCGGACCTTCGCCTCGGTGGTCTCGGCGAACAGTTTGCGGATGTGGTCGAAGACGCCGGTGTACGTCGCCGGGTTGGACCGCGGGGTGCGGCCGATGGGCGACTGGTCGACGTGCACGACCTTGTCGACGAGGTCGTCGCCGTCCACGCGCGTGTGCCGGCCGGGCACGTTGCGCGCGCCGTTCAGTTCGCGGGCCAGGTGGGTGTACAGGATGTCGTTGACCAGCGTCGACTTGCCGGAGCCGGAGACGCCGGTGACGGCCGTGAAGACACCGAGCGGGAAGGAGACGTCGATGTCCTGGAGGTTGTTCTCGCGGGCGCCGTGCACGGTGAGCTGCCGGGCCGGGTCGCGGGGGCGCCGGATGTCGGGCAGCGGGACGGCCTTGCGGCCGGACAGGTAGAGGCCGGTCTGCGACTCGGCGTTGTCCAGCAGCTCCTTCAGGGAGCCGCTGTGGACCACCTTGCCGCCGTGCTCGCCGGCGCCGGGGCCGATGTCGACGATCCAGTCGGCGACCTTGATGGTGTCCTCGTCGTGCTCGACGACGATGAGGGTGTTGCCCATGTCGCGTAGCCGGACGAGGGTCTCGATCAGCCGGTGGTTGTCGCGCTGGTGCAGGCCGATGGACGGCTCGTCGAGGACGTAGAGCACGCCGACGAGGCCGGAGCCGATCTGGGTGGCCAGGCGGATGCGCTGGGCCTCGCCGCCGGAGAGGGTGCCGGCCGCGCGGTTCAGCGAGAGGTAGTCCAGGCCGACGTCGACCAGGAACCGCAGCCGCTCGTTGACCTCCTTCAGGACGCGCTCGGCGATCTTCTTGTCGCGGGCGTTGAGCTTCAGCTCGCCCAGGAAGTCGGCGCAGTCGCTGATGGACATCGCCGAGACCTCGGCGATCGACTTGCCCATGACGGTGACCGCGAGGACGAGCGGCTTGAGGCGCGTGCCCGCACAGGTGGGGCAGGGCACCTCGCGCATGTAGCCCTCGAAGCGCTCGCGGCTGGCGTCGCTCTCGGCCTCGCTGTGCCGGCGCTTGACGAAGGGGATCGCGCCCTCGAAGGCCGTGGTGTAGCGGCGCTCGCGCCCGTACCGGTTGCGGTAGCGGACCTCGACCTGGGTCTTGTGGCCGTTGAGCAGGGCCTTGCGGGCGCGCAGCGGCAGACCGGCGAAGGGGATGTCGGTCCGGAAGCCGAGGGCGTCCGCGAGGGCACCGATCAGGCGGCCGAAGTAGTCCTTGGTGTGCCCGTGCGACCAGGGGTGGATGGCGCCCTGGTCGAGGGACTTCTCCTCGTCGGGGACGATCAGCTCCGGGTCGACCTCCATGCGCGTGCCGATGCCGGAGCAGTCAGGGCAGGCGCCGAAGGGCGAGTTGAAGGAGAAGGAGCGGGGCTCCAGCTCCTCGAAGGACAGGTCGTCGTACGGGCAGTACAGGTGCTCGGAGTACATGCGCTCGCGCTCGGGGTCGTCCTCGGGGAGGTCGACGAAGTCGAGCACGACCATGCCGCCGGACAGGCCGAGCGCGGTCTCCACGGAGTCGGTGAGCCGGCGCTTGGCGGAGTCCTTCACCGTGAGGCGGTCGACGACCACCTCGATGGTGTGCTTCTCCTGCTTCTTGAGCGTGGGCGGATTCGAGAGCTGGATCGTCTCGCCGTCCACCCGCGCGCGGGAGTAGCCCTTGGTCTGGAGGTCGGAGAAGAGGTCGACGAACTCGCCCTTGCGCTCGCGCACCAGCGGCGAGAGCACCTGGAAGCGGCTGCCCTCCGGCAGCTCCAGGACCTTGTCGACGATGGCCTGCGGCGACTGGCGCGAGATCGGCCGGGAGCACTGAGGGCAGTGCGGCTTGCCGATGCGCGCGAAGAGCAGGCGCAGGTAGTCGTAGACCTCGGTGATGGTGCCGACCGTGGAGCGCGGGTTGCGGGAGGTCGACTTCTGGTCGATGGAGACCGCCGGGGAGAGTCCCTCGATGAAGTCGACGTCCGGCTTGTCCATCTGGCCGAGGAACTGCCGGGCGTAGGAGGAGAGCGACTCCACGTAGCGCCGCTGGCCCTCGGCGAAGATGGTGTCGAAGGCCAGGGAGGACTTGCCCGACCCGGACAGGCCCGTGAAGACGATGAGCGAGTCACGAGGCAGGTCGAGCGAGACGTTCTTCAGGTTGTGCTCGCGCGCGCCACGGACGATGAGACGGTCGGCCACGCCGGTCCGCACCTTTCTTGAGAGAAGTGACAGGGGCGAGGCCCCCGTCTTTCTCAGACTAGGGGGAGCCACTGACAACGCCGGTCGGATTCACCGGTTGTCAACAAACCCCGACTTCCCAGCATGCCCGACGCCGCTTCCGACCATATAGCACGTGCATTCGAATTGCGGGGGTCGTCCACAACCTTCACCCGAAGGTGTGGCGCGGTCTAGGGTCAGCATCATGATTGATCACGCTCATGACCTGGAGTCTGTACGTGACGCTACCGAGCGGCTGCTCGGCGCGGTCGGGAAACTGGACAACGCGTCCGTGACGGAGTCGTCACGGCTTCCCGGCTGGAGCCGTGGCCACGTCCTCGCCCACCTCGCCCGCAACGCGGACGCCCTTGTGAACGTCCTCGAAGGACGCCCCATGTACGTCTCCGGCGAGTCCCGGGACGCCGACATCGAACGGGACGCGCCGCGCCCCCTCGACGCCCAGCTCGCCGACGTGCGCGAGAGCGCGGCCCGCTTCCAGGACGCCGCCGCCGTTCCCGCGGACTGGTCGCGCACGGTGGAGCTGCGCAACGGGATCACCGACTCGGCGTCCCGGCTGCCGTTCCGGCGCTGGGTCGAGATCGAACTGCACCACGTGGACCTGGGCATCGGGTACGAGCTGGAGGATCTTCCGGCGGAGTTCACGGAGCGGGAGACCGACTTCCTCGCCGCACGGTTCGCCGGACACCCGGACGTGGTGCCCACCCGGCTCACCGACGGCACGCGCGCGTGGCGCACGGGCCGGGAGGCGGAGGCTCCCGAGGTGACCGTCACCGGACGCCCGGCCGACCTGCTCGGCTGGCTCGCCGGACGCCGCGCGGGCTCCGCGCTGACGGTGGAGGGCGGCCCGCTGCCGGCGCTGCCTCCGTTGTAGCGCCGCCCCCGGGAGGCGGTCTGCGGGCCACCTCCCGGCGCTAGGCTGGCTTTCATGACGTACAGCGGAGAGGTCAGGGTCGGCGGACCCGCCGACGTGCACGAACTCAAAGACCTGATGATCACCAAGGTCGCGGTCGGCCCGATGGACAACAACGCCTATCTGCTGCGCTGCCGGGCCACCGACGAGCAGGTGCTGATCGACGCCGCCAACGACGCGCGCACGCTGCTCGGCACGATCGGTGACGACGGCATCGCCTCCGTCGTCACCACCCACCGGCACGGCGACCACTGGCAGGCGCTCGCCGAGGTCGTCGCGGCCACTGGGGCCCGCACCCACGCCGGCCGGCACGACGCCGAGGGCATCCCCGTGCCGACCGACGTCCTCCTCGACGACGGCGACACGGTCCGGGTGGGGCAGGTGGAGCTCACGGCACGCCACCTGGCCGGACACACTCCGGGCTCCGTCGTCCTGGTGTACGACGACCCGCACGGGCATCCCCATGTGTTCACCGGGGACTGTCTCTTTCCGGGTGGTGTGGGCAACACCCATGACGATCCCAAGGCGTTCGCGAGCCTGATCCACGACGTGGAGACCAAGGTCTTCGATGTGCTCCCGGACGAGACGTGGGTCTATCCCGGGCACGGCAAGGACACCACGCTCGGCGCGGAACGGCCGCACCTGCCGGAGTGGCACGCGCGCGGCTGGTGAGCCCGCGCGGCACGCAGGGGCAGCTCCCGGCGCCTCAGGCCCGGGCCGTTCCCGCCCCGGCCAGCACCGCGATCCGCTCCACACCGAACACGTACCCCTGCACACCGCACCCCGCGATCACCCCGTCCGCGCGCTGCGACACGTAGGAGTGGTGCCGGAACGACTCACGCTGGTGAATGTTGGAGATGTGGACCTCCACCACCGGCAGGCCGTCGCAGGTGTTGAGCGCATCCAGGATCGCGACGGAGGTGTGCGAGTAGGCTGCGGGATTGATCACGATCCCGCAGTGGTTCAGCCGGGCCTCGTGGATCCAGTCGACCAGTTCGCCCTCGTGGTTGGACTGCCGGAAGTCCACCGTGCCGCCGTGTGCCGCCGCCGCCTTCACGCACCGCGCCTCGACGTCGGCGAGGGTGTCGGAGCCGTAGATCTCCGGCTGGCGCTGGCCCAGCAGGTTCAGGTTGGGGCCGTTGAGGATCATGATCGGGGCGTTGGCCAGGGTGCGGGGCACGGTTCCTCCGGTCCGTTCGGGTGCGGCGGTCCCCGTACGGGCCGCCGCTCGGACCCCGGTTTATCACGGTGCGCCGGCTGCCCGGCCGGCCCTACCCTCCGTCCATGACGATGATCGAGTATCCGCCCAAGCCGTCGCCCGGCGACCGCGTCGCGGTGATATCGCCCTCCTCCGGGCTGCCGGGGCTCTTCCCGCTCCCCTACGAGCTGGGCCTGGAGCGGCTGCGCAAGGAGTTCGGTCTGGAGCCCGTCGAGTATCCGGCGACGCGGAGGATGGGTTCGACGCCGGCCGAGCGGGCCGCCGACGTCCACGCCGCCTTCGCCGATCCGGAGATCAAGGCCGTCATCGCGTCGATCGGCGGTGACGACCAGATCACCGTCCTGCCACTGCTGGACCGGGAACTGATCCGGGCCAACCCGAAGCCCTTTTTCGGCTTGAGCGACAACACCAACCTGCTCGCCTACCTGCGCAACACGGGCATCGTCGGTTACCACGGCGCGAGCGTCATGGTGGAGCTGGGACGTCCCGTCGCCATGCACCCGCAGACCGCCGACTCGCTGCGCGCGGCGCTTTTCACCTCCGGCCCGTACGAGTTTCGGCCCGCCGAGCACGTCAACGACGTCAACCGCGACTGGGCCGACCCGGCCACCTTCGAGGCGGAGCCGTCGATGCGGCCCGGTTCGGGCTGGTCCTGGGTGAACGCCGGCCGGGTGGTCGAGGGACGGACCTGGGGCGGCTGCCTGGAGATCCTGGCCTGGCTGCTGATGGCCGACCGGGAGATCGCCCGCGACCCGGCGGAGTACGAGGGCGGCGTGCTGCTCCTGGAGACCTCGGAGGAGATGCCGAGCGCGACGGAGGTCTTCCGCACCCTGCGCAACATGGGCGAGCGCGGGCTGCTCGGCCGCTTCTCCGCGCTCTTGATGGCCCGCCCGAAGACCTGGTCCTTCGAACGCCCCAACAGCCCCGAGGAGGGCGAACGGTACGCGGCTCAGCAGCGCGAGGCGGTGCTGCGGGCGATGCGGGTCTACGCCCCCGAGGCCACGATCGTCTTCGACGTGGACTTCGGCCACACCGATCCGCAGGTCGTCGTCCCGTACGGGGGGACCGTGCGGGTCGACGGGCCCGCGCGGCGCATCACCGTCACGTACTGACGCTCCCCGCGTTCTGGGGACCGGCCGGTGCTAGGGATTAATCGCCAACTCCAGGTACGCCGCGAACAGCACCAGGTGGACGCCTCCCTGCAAGGGCGTGGCACGGCCCGGGACGACCGTCAGCGAGGCCACCACCACGGTCAGGGCGAGCAGCACCATGTGGACCGCTCCGAGCCCGAGGACCAGCGGCCCGGAGAGCCACAGGGAGGCGAGGGCGACGGCCGGGATGGTCAGGCCGATGCTGGCCATGGCCGAACCGAGGGCCAGGTTCAGGCTGGTCTGCACCCGGTCGCGGCGCGCGGAGCGCACCGCGGCGATGGTCTCGGGGAGCAGGACGAGCAGGGCGATGACGACGCCGACGACGGCGTGGTGCAGCCCGGCGGCCTCCACCCCGTCCTCGATGGTGGGCGACACCCCTTTGGCCAGGCCGACCACGCCGATCAGAGCCAGGGCGAGCAGCACCAGGCTGATCAGCGCGGTGCGGGCGGACGGCGCGTGGGCGTGGTTCTCGACGGTGATCACCTCGCCCTGCCGGGTGATCGGCAGGAAGTAGTCGCGGTGCCGCACGGTCAGGGTCGCGATGAACAGGCCGTAGAGGACGAGTGAGGAGAGCGCCGCGAAGGTCAGCTGCACGGTGGAGAACTCGGGGCCGGGCGCACTCGTGGTGAACGTCGGCAGCACCAGACTGAGCGTGGCCAGGGTCGCGACGGTCGCGAGGGCGGCGCCGGTGCCCTCCGGGTTGAAGACCGCGGTGCCGTGCCGCAGGGAGGCGACCAGGAGGCTGAGGCCGACCACACCGTTGCAGGTGATCATCACGGCCGCGAAGACGGTGTCCCTGGCCAGGGACGCGCTCTTGTCTCCGCCGTCGGCCATCAGGGTCACGATGAGCGCGACCTCGATGACCGTGACGGCGACGGCGAGGACCAGGGACCCGAAGGGCTCACCGACCCGGTGGGCGACCACCTCTGCGTGATGGACGGCGGCGAGGACGGAGACGGCGAGGACGATCGTCAGCAGGGCGACGACGGCCCCGGGCAGATCGCGTCCCCAGGTAAAGACCAGCAGTACGACCGCGACCACGGGCGTGACGGCCGTCCATTGGGTGAGGAACTCCCTGGGACGAGTGATCATGACGCGATCGTCGCAGAGGGCGACGGCCCCGGCATGCGCTGTGACGCGGACCGGGCCAACGAGCCGGGCCGACCACAGCAGCTTCGAGGGCTCCTCACGGCCCTGACGGAAGAGCGGCGGGCGGCTCCTCGCCGCCCGCCGCTTTCGGTGGTCACTCCCGCCCGTGGTGAGGCGGGTGTTTCCGGTCAGGCCTCGATGCTGTCCTTCGGGGCGTCGTCGCTCTTGCTCTCCGCGGCCTCCGCCTCGGCCTGCTTCTTGGAGGCTCGCAGGCTGGTGATCGTGGTGACGATCAGGACGGAGCAGATCACGCCGAGCGAGACCGGGATGCTGATCTCGGGGACGTGGACCCCGGACTCGTGCAGGGCGTGCAGCACCAGCTTGACGCCGATGAAGCCCAGGATGACCGACAGGCCGTAGGAGAGGTGCACCAGCTTCCTCAGCAGACCGCCGAGGAGGAAGTACAGCTGTCGCAGACCCATCAGGGCGAACGCGTTGGCCGTGAACACGATGTACGGGTCCTGGGTCAGGCCGAAGATCGCCGGGATGGAGTCGAGTGCGAAGAGCACGTCGGTGGTGCCGATCGCGAGCATCACGACCAGCATCGGGGTCATGACGCGCTTGCCGTTCTCCTCGATCCACAGCTTGGTGCCGTGGTAGCGGTCGGCGACACCGAAGCGGCGCTCGGCCGCCTTGAGCAGCTTGTTCTCCTCGAACTCCTCGTCCTCCTCGTCGGCACGGGCCTCCTGGATGAGCTTCCAGGCCGTGTAGATGAGGAAGGCGCCGAAGATGTAGAAGACCCAGGCGAAGTTGGCGATGATCGCGGCACCCGCCGCGATGAAGACGGCCCTGAGGACCAGGGCTATGAGGACACCGATGAGGAGCACTCGCTGCTGGTACTGCGAGGGCACCGCGAACTTCGCCATGATCAGGATGAAGACGAAGAGGTTGTCCACGCTCAGGGACTTCTCGGTGATGAAGCCCGCGAAGAACTCGCCGGCGGGCTGGCCGCCGCCGAAGATGAGCAAGCCGACTCCGAAGAGGCCCGCCAGGGCGATCCAGACGGCCGTCCAGATGCCGGCTTCCTTGATCGATACGTCGTGCGGCTTGCGGCCGATGAAGAAGTCGGCCCCGATCAGGAGGGCGAGGCCCACCACGGTCAGGACCCACAGGGTCATGGAAACTTCCACTACTACGCCTCCGGCAGTACGTCACACGGCAGATGTCAGCGTCGTCGCTGCCGGAGGTCTCTTCCACCCCGGGTGCCCGGGACGCGTGACGCGTCCGGAACCCACGGGCCGACGCCCCGGGATCTGGCCTGATCCGTATTGACGGGTACGCCGCAGTAGTTGGCAGGGAGTACTCCCCTCCGTACGGACGACAGTACCCCATTCCCCAAGGGAAGGTAAAGAGATTCGCAAATAAAGCCCAAAAGGGCAGCTCAGAACCCTTTACCTAGGCCACGAACGGCGGGCTGCGGCGACCTGGCCGAGCACCTGCCGGAGCACCTGGCTGCCGGGCGGGACGAGCGAGGGCTCGTACGTCCAGGCGTGCCCCACCCACGGGTCGGCGAGGTGGTCGTCGGCGACGGGCGTCAGCCGGAGCAGCGAACGCCACAGCGGGTCGAGCAGCGGTCCGTACCCGGCGGAGTCCTCACGGTCGGCGACCAGCATCAGGTGGACGCCGACGGCCGGTCCCTCGTCGGCGAGGTAGCGCAGCTGGTTCACCGCCCGGTCGTCGAAGCCGTGCGGGAATTCGTTGACGATCAGGAGCTGCTGGGAGGTGTCCAGACCGGGCGGGAGCGCGTCGGGAGCGCCGCCGCGCAACGCCATCTGCACCAGGTCGACGCGCTGGGTCAGGCGCGCGAGCACGTCCGCGGTCCCGGCGGCGCCCAGGGCCGGCGGGGCGTCGAGCACCCCGGACTGCACCAGGGGTGCCAGCGGCTGCGTCCCCGATCCGGCCGGGTCGACGACGTGCACGGTGAACTCGCCCGCCGGGTAGACGGCGAGCAGCCGGGCCGCGTGTGCGACCGCGGTCTCCAGACCCAGGCGCCGCGTCTCGTGCGGGTCGGTGTACGAGCCGTCCAGCGAGGCCGCACGTCCGCTGTCGATCCACAGGCCGCGCTCCAGCGGCAGCCGGACCAGCATCGGAATGCGTATGCGGTCCGCCTCGGACAGATGGAGGTCGCCCAGCCTGACGGCCATGGGGATCTCCATGGGCACGCGGTAGGCGTGCCAGACGGGGCTGTCCCAGCGCGCGTAGGCCGTCGGCAGGGCCGGCTCGACGACCTCTGCCTCGGCCGCGAGCTGGGCCACGTCCCGGTCCAGGGCCTCCCCGGCCTGTGTCACGAGCTGCTCGTGCCGGGCGCGGGCCGCGTCCCGGGCGGCGTCGCCCTGACCGCCGATCCGGTTGCGCGGGTCGGAAAGGACCTGGTCGAGCTCCTTCTCCATGCGTGAGTCCGCGAAGTCCACGGCGCTGCGGTAGGCGGCAGTCGTGCGGGCCAGGTCCTCGAACATGCCCCAGACCTGGTTGTAGAGCCGCTCCTCCATGGACCAGCCGGTGGCGTCACCCGCGACTGGTGGTGCGGGCTGCCCGGGTGCGGGCGGCGGCGCGGCCGGCGGAGGCGGGGGCGGAGCGCCGTGCTGCCGGCGGGGGTGGCTGTAGTCGATCGGGCCACCGCCGGTGGCCGCGGACTGCTGGCGGGTCGCGGAGGGATCCGCCGTGGTGCCCGGGTACGGCTGTGGCGTGGCGTGCTGTCCCGGGGCCGCGGGCGTCTGTCGTGCCGGCGGGCCTTGGGGGTCGGTCTGCGGCGTGGGTGGCACGCCGCCGGTGGCGCCGTGGGCCGCGGCCGTGCCGGGATCGTGCGCCGAGGCGGTGGCGGGCCGGGAGCGGTCCCCGTCGGGCATGCGGGGCGGGGGTGCCGGCACGGAACGGGCCAGACCGCGGGCCACCGCGTCCTGGATGTCGCCGGCGAGGCGGTGGGCCTCGGGCAGGTTCTGGTCGGTGAACAGCTCGGCGAGCCCGCCCGCGTAGCCCTGGCCGACGGCGCGCACCTTCCAGGCGCCCTGGCGTCGGTAGAGCTCCAGCGCGACGACGGCCGACTCGGCCTCCAGGCCGGTGAGGGTGTAACTGGCGACCTCGTCGCCGTCGAGGCCCGTGACGGCGACGAAGGGGGCGGCCACGGCTCCGAAGCGGGCAGGTCCCTGGCCGCCGTCGGGCAGGGCGAGCAGCACGCTGACACGGTGCACGGCGTCCGGCACCGCGTCCAGGTCGACCGCGAGGCGGTGGTCGGCGGCGGCCTGCCGGGAGACCTCCAGCCCCGGCAGGGTGGGCGTGCCCGGGTGTGCCACCCGTTCGACGCCGTGGACCTCGCCGTTCTCGTCGCCGAGCGTGGCTCCTGCCACGACCGGCGTGCCGGCCGAGACCCGGATCTCCAGGCGAGCCCGGGGAAGCGGGTGGTTCTGTCCCCGCGTCAGCTCGGCCGTCATCGCCTTTCCCCCTGTGTCACTCGTGCTCACTCGTGCGTCTGTGTCACGCGCGGCGCCCGTGCTGCGTCCGTTACAGGACCGGCAGGATCGCCGGCATCAGGTCCTGGAAGGTGCGGCCGTTGGCCGGGGAGCCGATGGCGGTCATCGACCAGCCCTGCCCCACCCGGTGCACCTTCGCCATGATCTGGGCCGTGAAGGCGCCGCCGCCGGCCAGCGTGTAGCGGGCGAGCTCCTGCCCGTTGGTCTCGTCGACCAGGCGGCAGAACGCGTTCTGCACTTCCTGGAAGGTCTGGCCCGTGAAGGAGTTCACGGTGAAGACGATCTGGTCGATGTGGACCGGAACGCGCTGCAGGTCGACGAGGATCGCCTCGTCGTCACCGCCCTGGCCGACGCCGCCGACGAGGTTGTCCCCGGTGTGGCGCACCGAGCCGTCGTCGCTCACGAGGTGGCGGAAGAAGACGACGTCCACGGGCTGCTTGTCCGCGAACAGGACGGCGGAGGCGTCCAGGTCGATCTCCCGCGTGCGGGAACCGAACAGGCCGCGCCGGGGAGCCGCCTGCCAGCCGAGACCCATGCGCACCGACGTCAGGCTGCCGCCGTCGTCCTTCTGCAGACTGATGGCCTGACCCTTGGTCATATTGACGGTCACGCGCTGATCCCCTCTCGAGCTGTCCCCTGTTGCCGCGGCGCCCGCGGTTGACCAGAACCCTACGCAGGGGCACTGACAGCGCCCCACCCAGGACCGCACTTTGTGTCGGTCTTGCAACACAGTGCGTGCCCGGGTGGGCCGTCAGGCCAGGCCTGCCTCCTTCATCTGGCGCAGCTCCTTCTTCATCTCGGAGACCTCGTCGCGCAGCCGGGCCGCGATCTCGAACTGGAGGTCCGCGGCGGCGGCCCGCATACGGGTGGTGAGGTCCTCGATCTGTGCGGCCAGCTCGGCCGCCGGACGGTCGGTCACCGGCGTCTCCTTGGCCTTCCCCCTGCCCTTGGCCGCCTTGCCGCCGGTTGCCGCCTCGCCGCCGAGGGAGGGGACGGGGGCCTTGGCTCCCTTGCCCTCCTTGACCTGCCGATAGCCCGAGCCGAGCAGTTGCTCGGTGTCGATGTCCTCGCGGGCGATCTGCGCGACGATGTCGTTGATCTTCTTGCGGAGGGGCTGCGGGTCGATACCGTTCGCCTGGTTGAACGCGACCTGCTTCTCGCGGCGGCGGTTGGTCTCGTCGATCGCCTTCTCCATCGCCGGCGTGATCTTGTCGGCGTACATGTGGACCTGGCCCGACACATTGCGCGCGGCACGGCCGATGGTCTGGATCAACGAGGTGCCGGAGCGCAGGAAGCCCTCCTTGTCGGCGTCCAGGATCGCCACCAGGGAGACCTCCGGCAGGTCGAGGCCCTCCCTGAGCAGGTTGATGCCGACCAGGACGTCGTACTCGCCGGCGCGCAGCTCACGCAGCAGCTCGACGCGGCGCAGGGTGTCGACGTCGCTGTGCAGGTAGCGGACCTGGATGCCGAGCTCCAGGAAGTAGTCGGTGAGGTCCTCGGCCATCTTCTTGGTGAGCGTGGTGACCAGGACGCGCTCGTCCTTCTCGGTCCGCGTGCGGATCTCGTGCACCAGGTCGTCGATCTGGCCCTCGGTGGGCTTGACGACGACCTCCGGGTCGACGAGGCCCGTGGGGCGGATGATCTGCTCGACGGCGCCGTCCGAACGGGAGAGCTCGTAGGCGCCCGGGGTGGCCGACAGGTACACGGTCTGCCCGATGCGCTCCTGGAACTCCTCCCACTTCAGCGGGCGGTTGTCGAGGGCGGAGGGCAGCCGGAAGCCGTGGTCGACCAGGGTCCGCTTGCGGGAGGCGTCGCCCTCGTACATGGCGCCGATCTGCGGCACGGTGACGTGCGACTCGTCGATGACGAGGAGGAAGTCGTCCGGGAAGTAGTCCAGCAGGGTGTTCGGCGGGGAGCCGGGCGAGCGGCCGTCGAAGTGCATCGAGTAGTTCTCCACGCCGGAGCAGGAGCCGATCTGGCGGAGCATCTCGATGTCGTACGTGGTGCGCATCCGCAGCCGCTGCGCCTCCAGGAGCCTGCCCTGCTTCTCCAGCTCGGTCAGGCGCTCGGCGAGCTCCTTCTCGATGTCGTTGACGGCCCGCTCCAGGCGCTCGGGGCCCGCGACGTAGTGGGAGGCCGGGAAGACGTAGAGCTGCTGGTCGTCGCTGATGATCTCGCCGGTGACCGGGTGGAGGGTGGACAGGGCCTCGATCTCGTCGCCGAACATCTCGATGCGGACGGCGAGCTCCTCGTAGACCGGGAAGATCTCGATGGTGTCGCCGCGCACCCGGAAGGTGCCGCGGGTGAAGGCCATGTCGTTGCGCGTGTACTGGATGTCCACGAAGCGGCGCAGCAGCTCGTCCCGGTCGTACTCCTCGCCGACCCGGAGGGGGACCATGCGGTCCACGTACTCCTGCGGGGTGCCGAGGCCGTAGATGCAGGAGACGGAGGCGACCACGACGACGTCACGGCGGGTGAGCAGCGAGTTGGTCGCGGAGTGGCGCAGCCGCTCCACCTCCTCGTTGATCGAGGAGTCCTTCTCGATGTAGGTGTCCGACTGGGGGACGTAGGCCTCGGGCTGGTAGTAGTCGTAGTACGAGACGAAGTATTCGACGGCGTTGTTCGGCAGGAGCTCGCGGAACTCGTTCGCCAGCTGGGCGGCCAGGGTCTTGTTCGGCGCCATCACGAGGGTGGGGCGCTGGAGCTTCTCGATCATC
The DNA here is from genome assembly GCF_001905385.1 of Streptomyces sp. CB02414. GTDB lineage: Bacteria > Actinomycetota > Actinomycetes > Streptomycetales > Streptomycetaceae > Streptomyces. Next base: position 200,610 of record NZ_LIPF01000001.1, read on the forward strand.
CACGCGGTGGTGGCGGACTTGCCGGTGCCGGTGGCGCCGAGCAGGACGACGTCCTTCTCGCCCGCCTGGACACGCCGCGCCAGCTCGGCGATGGCCGCCGGCTGGTCGCCGTTGGGCTGGTAGGGGCTGACGACCTCGAAGGGCGCCACCGTGCGTTCGATCTGGGAAACGGGCCGCATGGGTTCCACGGTACGGCCACCCACTGACAACCGGCCCGGATCAGCGGTTCTGCGGGGTGCGGGAGCGGCGGTGCGCGAGGGGGCGGCGGGTGCGGAGCGCGGGACGGTGCGCCGGGCGGGGGACCGTGCGCGGGGCCGCGGAGTGGGCGGGGATGCCGGGCTTCCGCTCGACGGGGACCCCGGCGGGCTTCCCCGTGACCATCAGCGGATCGAACATCACCACCACGGCGGCGAGGAGGAGGAAGGCGAGGGGGCCGATCAGCATCGGGGCGAGCAGTTCGGCGGGCGACCCGCCGGTGCCGGGGTCGGACGTACCGTGGACGTGGACCTCCAGGGCGGCCATGCCGGTGTAGTGCATGCCGGTGACGGCCAGCCCCATGACGAGGCTGGCTCCGACGCTCCACAGGAAGCCCCGGACCTGTCCGGCCGCCCACAGGGCGGCGGTAGCGGCGGCCATGGCTATGACGACGGACACGGCCACGGTGAAGTTGTTGTAAGTCAGCTGCCCGTCCAGGCGCATGCCCGCCATGCCCAGGTAGTGCATCGAGGCGATACCCAGGCCGGTGATGGTGCCGCCGGTGAACAGGGCCGTTCCCCGCGCCCCCCGGTAGCCGACGATGAAGACGCCCACGCCCACCATGACGATGGCGACGGCCAGGCTGGCGAAGGTCATCAGCCAGTCGTAGCGGACCGGCGTGTGTTCGATCGTGAACCCCATCATCGCGATGAAGTGCATGGTCCAGATTCCGGAGCCGATCGCCGCCGAGCCGAGGGCGAGCCATCCGGGACGCCAGGAGCGGGTGACCCGCAGGGATCTGGTGGTGCAGCGCAGCCCGAGGGCACCGCCGAGGCAGGCCATGAGGTAGGCCACCAGCGGTGTGACCAGTCCGTAACTGAATCCGTCGACCGTGCCTTGCATCTGCGGCCGCCCTTCCGCGTTCCTGCTGCCCGGATACACCCCGGATTGTCCCGATGTACACCCCCTCCCAGAGCCGAATGAACGGCCAGGGTCGAGGCAGAGAGTATGACGCCCACCGGAATGGTCGAACGATTCTCCTGCAAAGAATCACGGCCCTGCCCCACTTGTGCCGCCCCGGTGAGCGGAGTTGAGCATCTCCATTCAGCCCGCGGCCACTCCGCACCCCTCTTCCGTTGACTCTCTGATGTCACAGTGATGCTGTCCGTGATCGCTCGACGCGAGGAGCACGCATGTACGCACGCGCAGTCGCCGTGACGACCACCGCGTTCCTGGGGGTCGCCCTGCTGACTCCCCTCTCCCACGCCCGGGCCCCCCAGAGCGGTGAGGACGACGGGCCCGTGGTCGTCGCCCACCGGGGCGCTTCGGGGTACGCGCCGGAGAACACGCTGGCCGCCGTGGACCGGGCCGCCGAGCTGGGCATCCGCTGGGTCGAGAACGACGTCCAGCGCACCAGGGACGGCGAACTCGTGGTCCTCCACGACGACAGCCTGCGGCGCACGACCGACGTGGAGGAGGTCTTCCCCGACCGCTCTCCGTGGAAGGTGAAGGACTTCACCGCCGCGGAGATCGCCAGGCTGGACGCGGGGAGCTGGTTCGGTCCCGAGTACGCGGGCGCGCGCGTGCCGACGCTGGAGCAGTACGTGGAGCGGGTGGAGGACAACCACCAGAAACTGCTCCTGGAGCTGAAGAATCCGGAGCTGTACCCGGGCATCGAGGAGCAGACCCTCAAGGTGCTCGCCAACGAGGGCTGGCTCGACCGGCGGCACGTGGCGGGCCGGCTGGTCGTGCAGAGCTTCAGCGCGGACAGCGTCCGGACCGTCCACGAGCTCAAGCCGGCCGTCAAGACCGGATTCCTCGGCACGCCGTCCGTGTCGGACCTGCCCGAGTACGCGGAGTTCGCCGACCAGATCAACCCCTCGCACGGCTCGCTCTCCATGAGCTACGTCTCCTCGGTCCACGCGTTCACGGGACCGCACGGCCGTCCGCTGGAGGTCCTCACCTGGACGGTCGACGACGCGGCCACCGCCCGGCGGGTCGCCGGGTACGACGTCGACGGCATCATCACCAACAAACCCGACGTGGTGCGCGAGGCCGTGGGTGAGGACGAGGACCGGGGCGGTCTCCTCACCGGTTGGTGACCCGTTGTCAGTGGCCGGCTTTACCGTTGGGCGCATGGACAGCAATGGGCAGTACGAGCAGCGGATCGTGTGGACCGTCGTCGACACCGGCATCGGTCCACTGCTGCTGGCCGCCACGCGCGACGGCCTGGTCAACGTCGTGTTCCACGCCACCGGCGCCGTGCGCGGCAAGGCCCTCGAAAGACTGGCGGCCCGGCTGGGCACGGAGCCCGTCGAGGCGCCCGGCTCCCCTCTGCTGACCGAGGCGATACGGCAGGTGGAGGCCTACTTCGCGGGTCGGCGTCGTGATTTCGACCTGCCGCTGGACTGGTCGCTGATCTCGGGCTTCAACCGGGAGGTGCTGCGCGCGCTGGCGTCCGGCGTCCCGTACGGCTCGGTCGTCGGTTACGGCGACCTCGCCGGCCGGGTCGGCCAGCCGGGCGCCGCTCAGGCGGTGGGCACGGCCATGGGGGCCAATCCGCTGCCGGTCGTGGTGCCGTGCCACCGGGTCGTCGGGAGTGACGGCGGCATCGGCGGGTTCGGGGGCGGCGTGGACACCAAGCGGCAGTTGCTCGCGCTGGAGGGTGTGCTGCCCGAGCCGCTGTTCTGAACGACCGCCCGGCGTGCTGGTGGGCGGGGGCTACTCGTAGTGCCGCGCCTCGATGATGTTGCCGTCCGGATCTCCGAAGTAGAAGCTGCGCTTCGCCAGGCCGCGTGCGCCGTAGGAGTCGTGCGACAGCTCGGACACCGGAACGGACTGCTCCGTCAGGCGGGCGCGGAGTGCGTCGAAGTCGTGCGGTGACAGGGAGACGCAGATGTGGTTGACGGGGTGGCCCGCGCTCGTGTCGGCGCCGGGGATCATTCGCATCCGGTCCGCCATGGAGCGGGGCGCGAGATCGAGGATGGTCTCCTCGTTGAGGCGCACGGAGGGAAAGCTCGCGGTTCCCGCGGCGTACTCGGTGATCCGCAGGGGCTCCGTCCCCAGGGTCTTCTCGTAGAACCCGGCCGAGGCGACCGGGTCGCGCACCCAGAGGACTATGTGGTCGAGGCGTGTCGTGTGGTCCGTCATGCGCTCAGACGTCATGCGCCCAGACTCCTTTCCTCCCGGGCGAGCCGCAAGAGGCCGCTCGTGGAGCGGGGAAAGTCCGGCCCGCGCCCGGGTGCGGGTTTGGCCCGCTCCCGCGCCCGCCAGGGATGAGGAAGGACCGACGACAGGAGGCGGGCGCGTGACCCTGGTGGTGTCGGAAGAGGTACGGGCGGCGATCGGCGCGCGGCGCCCCGTGGTGGCCCTGGAGTCCACGATCATCGCGCACGGGTTGCCACGCCCGCGCAATCTGCGGGTGGCACGGGAACTGGAGGAGGCGGTCAGGGAGGAGGGCGCGGTACCGGCGACGATCGCCGTGCTGGACGGACGGCCTCACGTCGGCCTGGACAAGCAGCAGTTGGAGCGGGTCGCGAACGAGGACGGCATCCGCAAGCTGGGCCACCGGGACCTGCCGCTCGCGGTGGCCACCGGCGCGAGCGGAGCGACCACCGTGTCGGCGACCGCCCTGCTGGCGGAGCTGGCCGGGGTGCGGGTGTTCGCGACCGGCGGTCTCGGCGGCGTGCACCGGGAGTGGACGGCCACCCAGGACGAGTCCGCCGACCTGGGCCTGCTGGCCCGCACCCGGATCACGGTGGTCTGCGCGGGGGTGAAGTCCATCCTGGACGTACCGGCGACACTGCAGCGGCTGGAGACGCTGGGCGTCGCGGTCGCCGGATACGGTACGGACCGCTTCCCCGGCTTCTACCTGTCCGACTCGGGACACCCGGTGGACTGGACGCTGGACACCCCGGCACAGGTGGCGGCCGTCATGCGGGCCCAGGACTCGCTGCGCGGCCCGCGGTCCGCGCTCGTGGTCGCCAACCCCGTTTCCGAGGAGGAGCAACTGGATCCCGCGCTCCACGCGCGGGTGCTCGCCGACGCGCTGCGGGCGTGCGACGCGGAGGGGATCACGGGCCAGGCGGTCACCCCCTTCCTCCTCGCCCACCTGGTACGGCACACCGACGGGGCCTCATTGGAGGCCAATCTGGCGGCGGTGCGCGGGAACGTGCGGCTGGCGGCACGCGTCGCGGCGGCCTGGGCCGGGGCATGACCGGGGCGGGACGGGGCGGCGCGCTGCTGGTCGTCGGGGACGTGGTGACGGACGTCGTCGCCCGGCACCGGGGACCGTTGACCGCCGGCACGGACACGGCCGCCGCGATCCGCCGACTGCCCGGCGGGGCGGGTGCCAACGTGGCCTGCTGGGCCGCGTACGCCGGGTGCCGGGACGTCCGGCTGCTGGGACGGGTCGGTTCGGACGCGGCGGGCTGGCACCGGCGGGAGCTGACGGCCCACGGCGTGCGTCCCCATCTGGTCGTCGACTCGAGCGCACCGACGGGGACGGTGATCTGCCTGGTCGACACGGGCGCCGCGGCCGAGCGGACGTTCCTGACGGACAGCGGGGCGTCCCTGCGGCTGGACCCCGGTGACTGGTCGGACGCGCTGCTCGACGGTGCCGCCCGGCTGCACCTGTCGGGCTACCTCCTGTTCTCGGAGCCGAGTCGCGCCCTGGTGCCGGTCGCCCTGGCCGCCGCGCACGCGCGTGGGGTGCCGGTGAGTCTGGACCCGGCGTCGGCGGGGTTCCTCACCGAGCTGGGCGTCGACCGGTTCCTCGACCTGGTCGAGGGAGTGGGCATCCTGCTCCCCAGCCGTGACGAGGCGTGCCTGCTGACCGGGTTGCCCGACCCGGTCGACGCCGCGGCGAAGCTGAGCCGGCACGTTCCGTTGGTGATCGTCAAGCAGGGCGCGGAGGGAGCCCTGGTCGCCCGGTCCGGCACCGTGTGCGCGCGGGTCCCCGCCGTCCCGGCGTCGCCACGGGACAGTACCGGCGCCGGCGACGCCTTCACCGGCGCGTTCCTCGCCGCCCTCCTCACGGGCGCGACACCGGAGGAAGCGGCCACCGCGGGGTGCCGAGCCGGGGCGAAGGCGGTCGAGCGCGTGGGGGCGAGACCTCCGGGAGCGGTGGGCTGAGGACCGACGGCACGGCCTCGGGCAAGGGGCTCGCGAGTGGCTTCCGTGGGCCGCCGGCGCGCCCGTGCCCAGCGCATACCGCACCGTCCGGGAAGGCCGGGAGTCCCACGGACCGCTGACGGCTCGCGGCACACGTCGTACGGGCCTACGACAGCCGCCGACCAGGGCGAAAGCGGTCGAGCGGATAGGGGCCAGACCTCCGGAAGCGGTGGGCTGAGGACCGACGGCACGGCTCCGGGCAAGGGGCTCGCGAGTGGCTTCCGTGGGCCGCCGGCGCGCCCGAACCGTTCAGGAGGGCCCCGTTGACGGCGCACGTCGCATGTGGCCGACGACAGCCGTCGGCCGGCCCGGGTCCGCTCCCCTATGCCTTGCGTCCCCACGCGGAGATCATCGGCGCCATCGCCAGGTCCATGCTGCCCGACGCCACGTTCGCGAGGTGCCGGTCGATGTCGTCGTGGGTGGCCGCACCCGCGGCGACCAGTTGGTCGCGGACCTGACGGACCGTCGCGGACTCCAGAGCGGCGCACGCGGGCGAGGTGACCGGGAAGTAGGCGTCGGCCTCCACGCGGCGCAGCCCTGCCTCCCGGAGCAGACGCGGGATGCGGCGGCCGTAGGACAGGTCGGCCCCGCGACGGGCCAGCAGCTGGCGGAAGCCGTGCCGCAGCCGGTTGGCCAACTGCTGCTCGGGACCGTGCTCGTCGGGACAGAGCAGGGGCTGCAGCGCGGGGTCGGCGTCCTCGACCAGGAGCCGGCCACCCGGCCGCAGGGCCCTGATCATGGACCGCAACGCCCGATCGCGGTCCGGCACATGGACCAGGACGAGTCGGGCGTGCACCAGGTCGAAGCCCTCACCCGGCGGTTCCTCCGCGCCCACGTCGTGCACGCGCACCTCGACGGGATGGCGACCGGCCGGTGCGACCCGCGAGGTGTCGATGTCCGTGGCGAGGACCCTGCCGGTCGGCCCCACCCTCTTGGCCAGCCAGGACACCACGGAGGTGCCTCCGGCCCCGACCTCCCAGCAGCGCCACCCGGGCCCCACGCCGAGCGCTTGGAGGTGTCGGAAGGTCGTGGGGTCGAAGAGGGTGGCGAAGGCGTCGAAACGCTCCGCCGCCTCGGTCTGCCGGTTGTCGAGGAGGTACCCGTCGGTTCGCGTCATGCGGCGATCATCCCAGTTGTCCCGCTTGCCCGAAGTGGTCGACGCTCCGACCGCGGAGCAGGAGGGGGCTGGACGGGGTTCCGAACCACCCGTCCACAGCCGGGAACAAAGCGGAATGCTCCCTTTCCACAGGCCCGTCCGCCGTCCGCGCCGGCCTGGCAGACTGGCGCGCCAAGGCGCGGGAAGCACGGCGCGAGGGGACCCACGCGGGGAGACACGGATGACGATGGCAGGGAATCTGCGGAAGGTCACGGGCCTGGGACGGACCGGCGGCCTCCGCAAGGTGGCACGGCTGGCCCGACGGCGCCCGCGGGTGGACCTGAGCCACCCGGCCCGCTCGCCGCTGGGTTCCTCGGTGGTGAACTGCGTGACCTACCGGGACGGTGTCCGCACCCCTGAGGGCGGCGACCCGGTCCGGGTTGTGGAGCGGATGCGCAGGCGGGGAGACGGTTTCGTCTGGCTGGGTCTGCACGAGCCGACGGACCAGGAGTTCGCGGGCGTGGCGGACCTCTTCGACCTGCATCCACTGGCGGTCGAGGACGCGATCGAGGCCCACCAGCGCCCGAAGGTGGAGGGGTACGGCGAGACGCTCTTCGCCGTGTTCAAGACCGTCTGCTACGTGGAGCACGAACAGCTCACGGCCACGAGCGAGGTGGTGAGCACCGGCGAGATCATGGTCTTCGTCGGCCGGGACTTCGTGATCACCGTGCGGCACGGGCGGCACGGCTCACTGGGCCCCCTCCGGGAGGGGCTGGAGTCCGACCCGGTGCAGCTCGCCAAGGGGCCGTCGGCGGTGCTGCACGCGATCGCGGACCACGTGGTGGACGACTTCCTCAGTGTCATCGAGGCGTTCCAGGCGGACATCGACCATGTCGAGACGGAGGTGTTCGCGGAGCACGGCGCACGAGTCGACCCGGGCCGGATCTACCAGCTCAAACGGGAACTCCTGGAGCTGCGGCGGGCCGTGGTGCCGCTCGGCCGACCGCTGGACGAGCTGGCCACGCGGCCGGTCCGGGTGGTCGAGCCGGAGATACAGGCGTACTTCCGGGACGTCGCCGACCATCTCCTGCGGGCCGCGGAGCAGATCGCGGCGTTCGACGAACTGCTCAACTCCATCCTCCAGGCGCACCTCGCCCGGGTGACGGTCGCGCAGAACGAGGACATGCGGAAGATCACCGCCTGGGCCGCGATCATCGCCGTGCCCACGATGGTCTGCGGGGTGTACGGCATGAACTTCGACCACATGCCGGAACTCGGCTGGCGGTACGGCTACGGCATGGTCATCGCCGTCATAGCCGTCGCCTGCGTGACGCTGCACCGTGGGTTCAGGCGCAACGGCTGGCTCTGAGCGGGGGCGGAACCGGCCGGCGGCTCAGCCGTTCCACGCGGGATGCCGCGGATCGTCGGTGCGCACCAGGACGTCGGCGGCGGCCGAGGGGTCGGTCTCCTCCTCGTAGCGCTCGAAGGCGGGAAGGGTCCAGTGCTCGGAGTCGGGGGTGCGGCGGCGCAGGGCTTTGGGGGTGAGGACGAGGTGGACGCTGAGGTCGAGGGGGAACCAGTGACGCAGCAGGAAGGGGCCGTGCAGCAGCAGCGCGCCACCGGACGGGAGGTGGACGTAGGGGCTGCGGGTGGCGCGGTCGGTGACCGGGTCCCACAGGTCCGGCAGCACACGTCCGTCGCCGCCGGGTCCGAGCGGGTCGAAGACCTCCCGCCACAGGGCACCGGTGTCGTACCAGCCGCTGTAGTAGGACTCCGCGTCCTGGCGCCCGTACTCCAGCCGGACCGAGGCGGGACGCAGGAAGCCCTCCGTCCCGACGACGAGGGAGGGGCGGCCGCGGATCCGCAGCGCTTCGGACACCCGCTGGGCGAGTTCGCCGGGGCGGGCGGCGGGGGCGCCGTCGAAGGCGACGCGTGGCCGGTCGCCGCCGTCGGCGGGCTCGAGGTCGAGCAGGCGCTCGGCGAGCAGGTCGCCGAGCCTGTCCCAGGTGATCGCTTCCAGTCGCACCCGCCCATGATGCTCCGCCCACCCGTCCGCCCGCGTGGACGCTCGCACATGCGCCCGCGTCGACCGGCCATGGTCACCATGGCCGCACCGAGGTTGACTTGGGGTCGTCGACGGCCGCCGGTACCGCGCGGGCATCGACTCGACGGGTGGGAGCTGACAGGACATGATCGACGGACCGTACCTCGTGCTGACGGTGCTGGGCGTGCTCGGCGCCGGCCTGACGGCAGGCGTCTTCTGCGCCTTCTCGACGTTCGTGATGCGGGGGCTCGCGGCGCTCCCTCCAATGCAGGGGGTCGCCGCTATGAACGCGATCAACACGGCCGCGGTGAGGCCGCCCTTCATGCTCGTGTTCCTCGGGACGGCGGTACTGGCCGCGGTGATCGCCGTGGTGACGTTCGTGCTGTGGCCGGACGGGGCAGCGGTGGAGCTGCTGCTGGGCAGCGTGCTCTACCTGCTCGGGTCGTTCGGGGTGACCGCGGCCGCCAATGTGCCACGCAACACCGCGCTGCTGCGGCTGGAGCCGGGCACCGCGGAGGCGGCCGGTCAGTGGCCCACGTACGTTCGTCGGTGGACGGCGTGGAACCACGTTCGCACGGTCGCCTCCGCCGCTGCCGCGGTGGCGTACGTGCTTGCCCTCGTCTGAGGGGGCGCGCGCCACCGGCGAGAGCCACCGGGCACGCTGCGCACGGAGCCGGCGGGCCGTATCGTGGCCGCAGGAGCGAACACCGCCCCGACGCGCACGGCCGGCCCCGCAGGCAAGGAAGACGGTCATGGCCGATCCCAAGGGTTTCCTGACCACGCCCCGCCAGGAGTGGCCCCGGAGGCCGGTCGGAGAGCGGGTGGGGGACTGGGACGAGGTGTACGTCCCGGGGGCCCTGCTGCCGATCGTCGGCCCGCAGGCCGACCGCTGCATGGACTGCGGCGTCCCCTTCTGCCACGAGGCGTGCCCGCTGGGGAACCTGATCCCGGAGTGGAACGACCTGGTCTCCCGTTCGGACTGGCGGGCGGCGAGCGACCGGCTGCACGCCACGAACAACTTCCCCGAGTTCACCGGCCGGCTCTGCCCGGCGCCGTGCGAAGCGGGCTGTGTGCTCGCCATCAACCAGCCGGCCGTCACGATCAAGAACGTCGAGTGCGCGATCGCCGACAAGGCATGGGAGGAGGGGTTCACCCCGCCGCGGCCGCCGGACCGGCTGTCCGGCAGGACGGTGGCGGTGATCGGGTCGGGGCCCACCGGACTCGCGGCGGCACAGCAGCTGACCCGGGCCGGCCACACGGTCGCCGTCTACGAGCGGGACGACAGGATCGGCGGGCTGATGCGGTACGGCATCCCCGAGTTCAAGATGGAGAAGCACCATCTGGAGCGGCGCATCGGGCAGATGCGGGCCGAGGGGACGCGGTTCCGCACGTCGACGGTGGTCGGACGGGACGTGGACGCCGCCGGACTGCGGGCCCGCTACGACGCGGTGGTGATCGCCACCGGGGCGACCGCGTGGCGCGAACTGGCCGTGCCCGGCCGGGAGCTGGCAGGTGTCCACCAGGCGATGGAGTACCTGCCCCTGGCCAACCGGGTGTGCGAGGGCGATCTGGAGCGCTCTCCGCTGTGCGCCGCCGGGAAGCACGTCGTCATCGTGGGCGGTGGTGACACGGGCGCGGACTGTCTCGGCACGGCGGTGCGGGAGGGGGCCGCCTCCGTGACCCAGCTGGACATCTACGCGCGACCGGGCCCGGAGCGCGACGAGGGGGCCGAGCCGTGGCCGACCTATCCACGGCTGTACCGGCTGTCGGCCGCCCACGAGGAGGCACGGGACCTGCGGTACGCACCGGCGGCGGACGCGGACGCGCGGCTGTTCGCGGCGTCCACGCTCCGTTTCACCGGTGACGCCGAGGGACGTGTGCGGTCGCTGCACCTGGTCGCCGTGGACGCCGGCCGCCGGCCGCTGCCCGGAACCGAACGCTCACTCCCCGCCGACCTGGTCCTCCTCGCCCTGGGCTTCTCGGGCCCGGACCGGGAGGACGGGCTGGTCGGCGGACTGGGGCTGGAGATGGAGCCCCGGGGCACGATCGCCCGGGACCGGGGGTTCGCGACCAACGTCCCGGGCGTGTTCGCGGCCGGGGACGCGGCGCGCGGGCAGTCGCTCGTCGTGTGGGCGATCGCGGAGGGGCGGGCGGTGGCGGCGGCCGTCGACCGCCACCTGTCCGGCGGCAGTACCCGGCTGCCGGCACCGGTCGGCCCGTACGACCGGCCGATGACGGCTTGAGCACTCCGCGAAAGCCCCTCCGACAAGATGTCGAGTTTTCCCTTGAGTCCTGCTGGACCAGTACAAACAGATTTAGAACAGGCAGAACAAGCAGCAACAGAGCACGTTCAGGAGAGCAGGAAGTCCGCCTCTCCCGCCTTCGCTCCCTCGATGAAGGCCGTCATCTCGTCGGAGGTGTAGATCAGCGCGGGGCCGTCGGGGTCGGTGGACTGCCGTACGGCGATCCGGCCGTCGGAGAGCTTCATGGCCTCCAGGCAGTTCCCTCCGTTGCCGCCGCTCCACGGTTTGTGCCAGCCTTCGCTGCCCAGCTCACGGGCGGGCATGCCGTTGTAGATCCGCTCGCTGCGGTTGCGTGGCGAGCGCTGGGGTTTGATGTGACTCATTCACAGCTCCTTGCGGAGGTCCCGGAGGATCTCCTTCGTGCGGTGTGCCGTGGCGGCCTGCGCCGCCATGCGGTCCATGACCTCGAGGTGGGTCGCCACCTCCGCGCGCGCGTCGAGGTAGACGGCGCCGGTCAGGTACTCGCTGTAGACCATGTCCGGCAGTTCCGGCATGGCGAATCGGAAGAGGACGAAGGGGCCGTACGTTCCCGGGTGCGGCCCGTTGGAGAACGGGGCGATTTGCAGCGTCACGTTGGACAGCTCCGTCGCCTCCAGCAGTCTGTCGATCTGGGCCCGCATCACCTCCGGCCCGCCGACGGGGCGGCGCAGCGTCGTCTCGTCCATCACGGCCCAGAACCTGGGTGCGTCCTTGCGGGTGAGCAGTCCCTGGCGCTGCATGCGCAGGTCGACGTGGCGTTCGATGTCGTCGGGCCGGGTCTGCCCGATCGCTCCGGAGCGGAGCACCCCGCGCGCGTAGTCCTCGGTCTGCAGCACCCCGGGGACGAAGTGGGGCTCGTAGGAGCGGATCAGGGAGGCCGCGCCCTCCAGGCTGACGTACATCGAGAACCAGCCCGGCAGGATGTCGTGGAAGCGCTGCCACCATCCGGGTCTGTTGGCGTCCTCGGCCAGCTGGACGAAGGCGTCGGCCTCCTCGTCGCCGATGCCGTAGGCCTTCAGCAGGAGCTGGAGGTACGGGATCTTGAGGGCCACCTCGGCCATCTCCATCCGACGTACCGTGGCAGGGGCGACGCGCAGGACGCGGGCGGCTTCCTCGCGCTTGAGACCGGCGCGTTCGCGCAGGTCCAGCAGGCGCCGGCCGAGGACGACCTGGCCGACCGTCGGCGCCGACCGGGGCTCGCTCACCGCCCACCTCCTGAAGATCCCGAAGAGCCCGTTGCGTCTTGGTGCCGCACAGCCCGGCGGCGCCATTCGAAGACCTTTTCGAAAGCCCGTGCAGACCTTCGGTGACCTGAAGTGGCGCCGCTCGACGTGCTGTTGCGAGCAGTGTGCCACGGCCTTGCAGACCGTCACACCGCACTCTGCATTTTTCAGAGTGACACTTGCCAAGTGTTCACGACGGGGCGATAGTGGCAAGCGTGATTCCGTCCGCGCCCTTAGGAACAGAGGCCACCGCGGGCTCCCTGGGCCTCGCCGCCGCCGTGGGAGCCGGCCCTTCGGGGGCCACCGCCGCCGAGCGCCGGTTCCGGTTCGAGCTGGCCGCACATCCAGGGTCGCCCGCGCAGGCCAGACGCCTGACACGCGCCCGGCTGAACGGCTGGTCGGTGTGCGAGGACACCTGCGACACCGCGGCCCTGGTCGTCTCCGAGCTGGTCACCAACGCGATCGTGCACACCGCGAGCCGGCACATAGTGTGCGAGCTGCACGACGGTGCCGACCTGGTGCGCATAGCCGTACGTGACGAGGGGTGCGCCCCCGGTCAGCCACACCCGCAGGCCGGTCAGCAGCCCGAGGACGAGCACGGCCGGGGCCTGCTCCTCGTCGACGCCCTGTGCGACGCGTGGGGCGCCCACGAGCACGGGCCCGGACTTCTGGTCTGGGCGGAGCTGCCACGCAAGGCCGACGGCCCGCGCGACCCGGCGGAGCCCCACAACGACCTGGGCTGGGGCGCCCGCCCCAAGCCCGGCCCGGCCGACGGCACGGGCGACGACGGCGAGGCGGAGGGACGCCACCCGCAGGCCCGCCGCGGAACGGGGACCGCATGGCTGTGAGGGCTGCGTCCGGCATCCGGCCACTCGGCCTCGACACACTGGTCCGCCTCCAGCGGCGGCTGGACGCCCCCGGGACGCCCCGGCGGCTGCTCGTACCGGACGGAATGACGGCCCCACTGGGCTGCGACGCGGTGGCGGTGCCCGCCCGTTTCGGCCCCCTGGTGATGCCCCGGCTGCCGCGCGTGGGCTGCGTCTACGCCGACGACGCGCACTGGTGGTGGATCGTCCCGTCCGACTCCGACTACGCCCTGGAGTGGCCCGCCCCCGCGCGGTACGCCACCGGCGCGGTCGTCCCCGACTCCCCGGACGTCCCCGGGCTCATCCACCGGCCGGACGGCACGGTTCCGTACACCCCGCCCATCCCGCTGTACCTGGCGCTGTGCCGGCTGACGAACACGACGCCGACCTGGTCGCGTCCGGTGAGCGCATAGCGCTGCCGCGCGCCGGGGCGGGCAGGCTTCTGGGGTCCACCCCCGCCCCCCCCCCGGCCCACCCCCGCACGCCCCCTTCCGGCGCGCCCGGGCCGGGAGTGCGCCCGCGCGCTCCAGGCTCCCCCCCGCCCGCGCCCTGCCCGCAGGCGCCCCCGCCCCGCGATAGTGGCCGTCCGTCCACGATCGGGGGAGGCAGACGGTGCGCAGGAAGGACGGCACGGAAGCGGCGGGGGTGTCGGAGTCGGAGCGGCTGCTCTTCGGCGGCCCGCTGCGCTACGACATGGGCTGGAACCAGCACGCGGACGCCTTCCTGGAGCTGGGTTTCCGGGCGATGCTGACCAGGCTGCCGTCCCTGCTGGCGTCCAGCCTGCGGCTCGCCCGGCAGGCCGACCCGCAGGCCGCGCGGACGGTACTGGCGGCCGAGGTGGGCCGGGGTGTGGCGCAGGCGGTCAGTCTGCTCGCGGTCAACAGCGTGCTGGCCGGACTGATGGCCGACGGGCCGATCGAGGACCGGCTGCGCGGGGCCGCCCCGGCGCTGGTCACGGTGGCCGTGGTGATGCTGGTCGCGGCATTGCTGCGGGCGGCGTCGACGTACGCGACCGGGCGGCTCGAGCCCAAGGTGGAGCGGGTGGCCACCGAGCGGTACCTGGAGCGGGCGGCGGCCGTGGAGCTGTCCGCGATCGAGGATCACGCCTTCCACAAGCTGCTGGACACCGCCCAGTACGGTGCCGCCTCCGCGCGACGCATGATCTCGTACGGCACGCGCGTGGTGAACGCGATGATCTCGCTGATCGCGGCGGCGGGCGTGCTGGCCGTGCTGCACCCGGTCCTGCTGCCGCTGCTGCTCACGATGACGCTGCCGAGCGCCTGGAGCGCGCTGACCCTCGCCCGCCGCCGGTACGAGTCCTTCCACGCCTGGGTGCAGCACGAGCGGGCGGGCCGGCTGCTGGCGAGTCTCCTGATCGAACCGGCCGCCGCCCCCGAGATCCGGGTGCACGGAGTCGGCCCGTTCCTGCTGCGCCACTTCCGGGCCATGTCGGAGACCGCTGAGGCTGAGCAGGCGCGGCTGGCCCGGCTGGCCGCCCGTACGGGGCTGATCGCGGCGGCGTGGACGGGGCTGGCGACGGCGGCGACGTACGCGACGCTCGGCGGGCTGCTGCTGGGCGGCGCGATGGCCCTGTCGGTGGCGGGCACGGCCGTGATCGCGATCCGCACCGGCTCGCAGAGCCTCGGCACCCTGGTCGTGGAGGTCAACGCGCTCCACGAGGAGGCCCTGTTCGTCGGCGACCTGGAACGGCTGCACGTGGAGGCGGCCGACCGGGCCATCCCGGTGGGCGGCGCCGCGCTGCCCGAGGACCCGAAGGAGATCCGCTTCGAGAACGTCACGTTCCGCTACCCGGGCGACGCGGCCCGCCCGGCCCTCGACGACGTGACGCTCTCCCTGCCGCTGGGCCGCATCGTGGCGCTCGTCGGGGAGAACGGCTCGGGCAAGACGACCCTCGTCAAGCTGCTGGCCGGGCTGTACACGCCGGACGCGGGCCGCGTCACGTGGGACGGCGTCGACGTGTCGACGGCGGACCGGCACGCGCTCGCCGAGCGGGTCGCGATGGTGGCGCAGGACTTCAAACGGTGGCCGTTCACCGCGCGGGTGAACGTCGCGGTGGGCCGCTCCTCCGTGCCGCTCGGCGAGGAACGCGTGACCGCGGCGGTCGCCGAGGCCGGGGCCGAGGAGGTGGTCGCGGACCTGCCGCGCGGCCTGGACACCCTGCTGGCCCGGAACTTCAGCGGCGGTCACGAGTTGTCCGGCGGTCAGTGGCAGCGGGTCGGGATCGCGCGGGCGGCGTACCGGCAGGGCAGCATCCTCATCGTGGACGAGCCGACGGCGGCCCTGGACGCACGGGCCGAGCTGGAGGTCTTCGAGAAGATCCGCGCCCTGGCCGCCAGCGGGCAGACGGTCGTGCTGATCACCCACCGGCTGGCGTCCGTGCGCCATGCCGATCTCGTCCACGTCCTCGACCAGGGCCGGCTGGTGGAGTCCGGGACACCGGACGAACTGCTGGCGGCCGGCGGGGTCTACGCGGAGCTGTACTCACTGCAGGCGGAGCAGTTCACCAGCCGGCCGGTGCCCGCCCCGCGGGCCGGCTGACGGGAGCCGCCTCCCGGATGTCCGCGGGTCAGGCGGCCACGCCGGCCACGGTGTCGCCGCCGCGCACGATGACCAGGAACGTGTCCGTGGCGAGATCCATGACGACCTCGGCGGGCAGGCCCTCCAGACGGCGGGCCTGCGCGAACTCCTCAGCCGGCCATGATCCTCGCGGTCCGCCGGCGGGAAAGCGTTCGAGCACCGTTCGCCCGTTCACCATCCTGCACCTCCATGTAGCGCTGTACTCGTAGAGTTAAACGCCAACCATGGAGCGAAAGCCTCGCGCGGTGATGGTACTGAGACATAGTTGACACTCGTTCACCGCAAAGTGTGAGCGGCGCCTCATCCATTTGACTCGAACCGCTACCGTGCGTGTCAGTCCTCGTACTCGTCGTGGTACCGGATTCCCTCACTGCCCGCAGGCGCCCCGAGAGCCGACGCACGTCCCTCGGGTTTCTCCCACTGCTCGCGCCGGCCGAGCGCGGTCAGGTCGAGGAGGCTGGTGGTCGAGCCGAGCCCGTCGAGACCCCGCTCGTACGTCGAGTAGGTGTGGAAGACCCGCTCGCGGTCCCGCAGGAAGCAGCTGAGCCCGGGGCGCTCGACGAGCTCGCCCTCGTGCTCCAGGGTCACCTCGAAGTCGGTGTTGAAGTCGCAGACGTACGACGAGTACCAGGGCAGGGTCCAGCCCATCCGCGCTTTGAACGGCAGGATCTTCGGGTACGGCGCCCGGGAGACTGCCGCGAACGACGTGCCGCGGGCCCGCAGGTGCGCGAGGTGCCCGAGCTGGTCCAGGAAGGCGGAGCAGCTGCGGCAGCCGGCGTCCCACTCCGGCGCGAACATGAAGTGGTAGACGACGAGCTGGTCGCGGCCCTCGAAGAGGTCGAGCAGCGTGGCCTTGCCGTCGCCGCCCTCGAACACGTACTCCTTGTCGACCTCCACCATGGGCAGCCCGCGCCGCTCGGCGTTGAGCGCGTCGCGCGCGCGTGTGGCCGCCTTCTCCTTGGCCAGTAAGGCCTCGCGCGCCGCGCGCCAGTCCGCGCGGCTGACGATCTCGGGCAGCGACATGGGCTCCAGCTCCTCCTGTGCGACAAGCGACGGTCCGTCGGGGTGGTGACCGTCGCACGGAGCGGAACTCATCGCCGCCCGGCGACATTTTTTTCGCGGCGGCGCCCGTAACCCGCTGACCTCGCCTTTCAGGTGTCGTACTCCTGGATGCGGCGGCCGTGGCGGCGGTCGGTCAGCGCGGGCAGCCGCTCCCCCAGTTCGCGCACCACCGCGGGGACGTCCAGGGTCAGCAGCTCGCGGTCCCGCATGAGGACCCGCCCGTCGACGATCGTCGTGCGCACGTCGGCGGAGCGCGCGCTGTGCACGAGGGTGGCGGCGAGATCGTGCACGGGCTGCGTGTGCGGGCCGGTGAGGTCGACGAGGACGAGGTCGGCCCGCCGCCCCGGCGCGATGCTTCCGACGCTGTCGCCGAGCCCGACCGCGCGGGCGCTCTGCAGCGTGGCGTGGTGCAGGGCCTGGCGGGAGGTGAGCCAGCGGGGGTCGCCCTCGGTGGACTTCTGGACGAGGGACGTCAGCGCCATCGACTCCCACACGTCCAGGGAGTTGTTGGAGGCGGCGCCGTCCGTGGCGAGTCCGACCGGGACGCCGATGTCACGCAGGGCGCGCACGGGTGTGGTGGTGGGCCAGGCGAACTTCAGGTAGCCGCGCGGGGCGGTGGCCACGGCCGTACGGCCGCTCGCGCGCGCGAGGAGCGGGAGGTCGTCCTCGGTGATGCCGGTGCCGTGGGCGATGAGCACGTCGGTGTCGAGGATGCCGGTGCGCTCCAGGACCGCGATCGGGGTGGCGCCGTGCCGGGCGAGGCTGGTGTCGGTCTGGTCGCGGTTCTCGGCGGCGTGCAGGTGCACGGGCAGGCCGTGGTCGCGGGCGAGGCCGGCGGTGGCCGCGAGGTCGGCGTCGGTCACCGTGTAGGGGGCGTGCGGGGCGAGGGCGGTCGCGATCCGGCCGCCGGCAAAGCCCCGGTGCCGCAGCGCGAACTCCAGTGACGCCTCCCGCCCTTCGGGTCCCTGCGAGGAGAAGTACGCCTGCCCCAGCAGCGCCCGCATTCCGCACTCGGCGACCACCGCGGCGACGGTGTCCATGGCGAAGTAGTGGTCCGCGAACGTCGTCACTCCCGCCCGGATCATCTCGGCGCAGGCGAGCCGGGCGCCCAGTTCCACGTCCCGTTCGCCGAGGTTGGACTCGACCGGCCAGACGACGTCGTTGAACCACTCCTCGGTGGGCAGGTCCTCGGCGAGGCCGCGCAGGGCGACCATCGGCGCGTGCGTGTGGCAGTTGATCAGCCCGGGGAGGGCGACCTGACCGCGGGCGTCGATGCGCTCGGCGGCGGGCAGGCCGTCCACCGCGGCGGCGGTGGTCACGGAGTCGATCACTCCGTCCCGTACGACGACGGCCGCGTCCTCCGCGAAGCCGATCCGTTCCCGCTCGTCGTGGACGAGGACGGTGCATCCGGTGACGATCAGGTCGGCGGGCGTCTCGCGGGGGCGCTTCTCATGGGAAGGAGGCGTCATCACGCCAACGTACGGGAGCGGCCCGCCCGGCCTCACGCCGCTGCGGAGTCGTTCTTCTCTTCCGTGGGCTTCGCCTCACAATGTCGGCGAGATCGGCTTCAGCAACGGTCCCCTGCCAGGCATTCTTGCTGAACCAGGCCGCCCCCACCGTTGTGGGTGTGATGTCATGATGCTTCGCGTACAGGGCGAGGTAGCACCCGACGCAAGGCCGTTTGACACCTGCGGTGTTGTCGGGTCTGACCATCGGCCGGTCCTCATCCTGATGCTTTTTGGCAAAGTGCTCATCGATGCGCCGTACCGCGTGGTGGCCGTCGTCCTCGTGAGGATCGGGCACATGCACGGTGCGTCCCCGGAGATCGGCGAGTTCCGGAAAGCGCTCCGCCGCCTTCTTGGCCGCGTACTCAGGGTCGTCCTTCGACACAACCTCCGGTTTCGCCAACCGCTCACGAGCCTGGCTCTCGTGACGCTCCTCGCGATCACTCCCCGGCTTGCCCGCCTCCATCTTCAGCAGCGCCCCCACGAATTCGCGGACGGTCCGGTGCTCGGCGGCCAGTTTCGTCAGCTCGGCATTGACCGAGTTGACGTTCGACGAAATCCAGAGCTTTCCGTTTTCGGCAAGACTCGCCTGAACCTCGACACCCCCGGCATGACGACGGAGTGCCGTCGTGGCGATCCACCGGACAGCCCGCAGCGGCTTGTTCTCGAAAACCCTCGACGGACGTTCGTTGGATTTCCCGCCGTAGATCTTCTCCGCGGCCGGAGAGAGCTTCTGCTTGGAAGCGGCACCCTCCTTCTCGACGGGCAGATGCAGCGTGAGGCTCGCGTTGGCGCCGTAATTCCTCCACCCGTACTCGTCCACCAGGATCCTGACGACCGGGCTCATGAGCGCGTAGGGGAGGATGTCCTCGTTGAAACCGCCCTTCGAGGAAGGGGCGGTCTTCTGCTTCTTCGTCTTGGCGCGCTGCACGGTCGGCTGCCCGACGCGGAGCCGGCACCGTGCCGGTGCTGTCCATGCGCCCATGGGTGGCCGCCCTGGCGGAGCATCCGGGCGAAGCCGCGTTGCCCGCGCTGCGTTGCAGCGGAAGCGGTCCCTGCGGCGCGGAGGGTTCCGGCCGCCGCTGCACGGGCGCCGCCCGAACGGCCCGGACCTGCTCCGACTCCTCCCCCTTGCCCCGTCCGCCGTTCGTGGACATCCGCACGAGCAACCTCTCTCACCTGGCCGTCTGCCTGACGTTCCTCTCTATCCGAGCCCGGCGCGTGAGCAGGCCCCTGAGGGCAACTGTGGCCCCCTTCAGGGCAGAAAGGGCGCGGCGTCGCGTCACCCGTGCCGGGCTGTCTGTACTGCCCGGCCGAGCAGCGTCTCGCAGTCGCCGATCGCCCGCGCCAGGCTCATCGGTTCCGGCGTCAGGTCCGCCACCAGCGCGTCGACGCCCTCCAGCCCGGCGCGCCCGGTCAGCCCCTTCTCGTTCGTCACCCACTCCCCCCGCGCCGCCAGCACCGCGTGTGCCGTCTGGGCGGTGGCGAGGGCGATCGCGCCGGCGACCTGGGTGAGGGCGCCCTTGGGCGCGTGGCCCGCCTTGGCGTAGGCAAGGGTGGCGGCGGCCGCACCGTGCCAGCGGTCGGGGGCGGTGGTCCGGAGGGCCTCGGGGTAGGCGGGGCGGGGCAGTTCGCCGCGCAACACCTCGTTGATGGCCAGTTCCGCGACCACGAGGTACGTCGGGATGCCGGCGAGGTGGAACATCAGCGGCTCGATGCGGAAGCGACCCGCCTCCGCCTCCGCCGTCTCATGTTCGACCGCGTCGAGATCGCGGTAGTGCAGGTCGACCCGGCGGTCGTCGATCGTCAGCCAGGCGCCGCCGTTGAAGACTCCGCCGCCCCAGGCGCCGATCTCGGAGACCTCGCCGGCCCAACCGAGGGCGCGGACGTCGTCGGGGTCGAAGGCGCCCCGGTAGTAGACCGCCAGGTCCCAGTCGCTGCCGGGCCCGTGGGTGCCCTGGGCCCGGGAGCCGCCCAGGGTGACCGCCCGGACGGCGGGCAGGGCGGCGAGCCGGTCTGCGGTCGTGTCGAGGAAGGCCTGGTCCGGGAGGGAGGGCACTGCGGAGGGCTCCTGGTGGTTGGGGCCGGCGTGGTGAGCGGGGTGGGAGTCGGCAGCATAGGCGGCCCGAGCGCGGGGAGCGAGGGAAATTCGGGTGCGGCGGGGGCGGGGTGAGCGGACGATCGGGGCGTTGTCCGTTCGTCTCCCTGGAGCCCGCATGATTCAGCGCGTCACCGTACCGGGTCTGTTTCCGCCGCCCGCCTACTCCCACGCCTCCGTCGTCGAGGCGGGGACGAAGCTCGCCTTTCTCGCCGGGGCGGTTCCGCTCGACGCCGAGGGAAAGCTGGTCGGTGAGGGCGATCCGGTCCGGCAGGCGGAGCAGGTGATCGCGAACCTCACCGAGCAGCTGCACGCCGTGGGCAGCGGGCCGGAGCACGTCCTGTCGACCGACGTGTACGTCGTGAGCACCGAGACCGCCGCGCTGTCCGCCGTGTGGGAGGTCGTCGAGGCGTCCGGGCTCAGTACCGGGCCGCATTCCTCGACGCTGCTCGGGGTCGCCTGCCTCGGGTACCCGGGGCAGCTGGTGGAGATCACGGCGACGGCGGTCGTGCCGGAACGGACGACTCCGTGAGCCAGGGGGAAGGGCCGGTGCTCTGGGCCCCGGCCCGGGCGTACTTGTCGGTCGCCGCCCGCAGCGCCTCGTCACCGACCGCTCCGGCGTCGTGTCCGGCCTCGTCCACGACCACCAGCTCGCTGTCCGGCCAGGCGTGGTGGAGCCTCCATACGATGCCGAGGAGGTTGCCGAAGTCCAGGCTACCCTGCACCAGGGTGCCCGGGATGCCCTTCAGCAGGTGCGCGTCCCTCAGGACCACGCCCTCGTCTTCGCCCTCGCCCTCGCCGAGGAAGTGATCGTTGCCCCAGTAGTGCGTGACCGTGCGGGCGAAACCCCTGCGGAACTCCGGGTCCTGGAACCGGGCGACCGAACCGGGCGGTGCCGGGATCGTCGCCGTCTCCCAGTCGGTCCAGGCACGCGCCGCCCGGTCGCGCACCGCGGCCTCGGGCGACTCCAGGAGACGGTTGTACGCGGCGGCCAGGTTGCCGTCGCGGTCCTTGGGGGGCAGCTCGGCGAGGAACCGTTCGTGGGCGTCGGGGAAGATCTTGCCCAAGCCGCGCGTCAGCAGGTCCACCTCGGCTCGGGAACCGGTCGCGACCCCGGTCAGCACCAGCTCGGACACCACTCCCGGGTGGGTCTGCGCGTACCGCAGGCCCAGCACCGAGCCCCACGAGACGCCCCACACCAGCCACCGTTCGATGCCCAGGTGGGCGCGCAGCCGCTCCAGGTCGGCCAGGAGGTGGGCGGTCGTGTTGACGCTCATGTCGGTGTCGTGGGCGCTCGCGCGGGGCAGCGACCGTCCGGCGCCGCGCTGGTCGAGCAGGACGATCCGGTAGGCGGCGGGGTCGAAGTACCGCCTGAGATTCGGGCTCGTCCGGCTTCCCGGTCCTCCGTGCAGGACCAGCGCGGGCTTGCCGTGCGGGTTCCCGCTGGTCTCCCAGTAGACGTGGTTGCCGTCGCCCACGTCGAGCATGCCGTTGTCATACGGTTCGATCACCGGATAGAGGCCCATCTGAGCACCGTAGCCCGGCGACCGGAACCGCTCATCCTCTTTACCGGGCGGTCAGCCCTGCCGTCCGGGCCGCCGTGCGCAGCACCTCCCGGAGCATCTCGGGGGTGAGCCGGCCGGTGAACGTGTTGCGCTGGCTGACGTGGAAGCAACCGAAGAGGTGCAGCGCGGGCCCGTCGGCGGCGTCCAGCGTGACCTGCCCCCCGTGCGCGAAGGCGGGGCGTGGCCGGGGCACGGTCCAGCCGGCCCCGGCGAACGCCGGCAGCGCGGCCTGCCAGCCGAAGGCGCCGAGTACGACCACGGCGCGCAGCGTCGGCCGCAGCAGTCCCAGCTCCTGGACGAGCCAGGAACGGCAGGTGTCCCGTTCGGTGGGGGTGGGCTTGTTGGCGGGCGGAGCGCAGTGCACCGGCGAGGTGATGCGCACGCCGTACAGCTCCAGGCCGTCGTCGGCGGCGACCGCGGTGGGCTGTGAGGCGAGGCCCACGTCGTACAACGCCTGGTACAGCACGTCCCCGGAGCGGTCACCGGTGAACATCCGGCCGGTGCGGTTGCCGCCGTGGGCCGCGGGGGCCAGGCCGATGATCAGCAGCCGCGCGTCCGGCGGGCCGAAGCCCGGCACCGGCCGGCCCCAGTAGGTCCAGTCGGCGAAGGCCGCCCGTTTGGTACGGGCCACCTCCTCCCGCCAGTCGACCAACCGTGGGCAGGCCCGGCACCCGGCGATCCGCCGGTCGAGTACGGAGAGGCCGCTGGTGTCCATGCCTCCACCGTAGGTCCAACCCGCCCCCGGAAATGGCGGCCCCTCCCGGTGGGCCGGGCGGTTAAGGTCGAGGCATGGCTTCCGAGCATGACGAGGGCAGGAACGGCGGGACGGCCGGAACCGGTACGGGCGACGGCGGTGCCGCCACGTCCGGGGCCCCGCTCCCTGACCCGGACCCGAAGACCGCCGCCGCGATCGCCGCCGCCGAGGCGGCCGGGCCGCAGAGCGGCGAGAGCGTCCGCGTGGACAGCTGGATCTGGGCCGTCCGGCTCATCAAGACCCGTTCCCTCGGCGCGACCGCCTGCCGAGGCGGCCATGTCCGGGTGAACGGCGAGCGTGTGAAACCCGCGTACTCACTGCGCGTCGGGGACGAGGTCCGCCTGCGCCACGAGGGCAGGGAACGCGTCGTCGTCGTGAAGCGGCTGATCCGCAAGCGCGTCGGTGCACCGGTCGCCGTCCAGTGCTATCTCGACAACTCCCCTCCGCCCCCGCCCCGCGAGGCCGTCGCCCCGGCCGGCATCCGCGACCGGGGCGCCGGCCGCCCGACCAAGCGCGACCGCCGCGAGCTGGAACGGCTGCGCGGGCTGGAGAGCCTGAACCAGGCCCGCAGGGAGGCCCGGACCAAGCCCTGAGAGCGTGCGGCCGCGCACGTGCCCGGCCGGCTCAGGCGCGCCGTGTCCGTACCCGTCGGAGAAGGTCCTCGTTGTGTCCGCGGCGGGCCCAGGCGATGATCAGGAGCGGCACCATGAGGATGACGGGTGTCGCGGCGTTGGCTCCGTCGAAGTAGGTGAGCTGGACGACGAACGCGCCGGCCATCAGAGCGCTGAGGGCCGTCGCGGCCACCGACTGGAGTACGGGGACCAACAGGGCGATCGCGCCCGCCAGTTCGAGCGCGCCGATGGTGAACATGCCCGCGTTGCCCCAGCCCATGTCGGCGAAGATGTCGGCCGCCGAGGAGTGCGCGATCAGCTTGGGCAGGGCACTCGCCACGGCGAAGAACACCGCGAGGAGCACCTGCACCGCACGCAGGACGATCCGGGCGCCCCGCCCACGGCCCGGTGCGGCGGACGTCGCCGAGGCCGCGGAAGCGGCAGGGCCCGCGGGGGTGGTGGGGACGGTGGAGGCGACGGGCTGAGACATGGGGCTCTCCTGGTGAGCGGTCCGTGATGCTGTCGGAATGTAGACCGCCCGCCGGCCCGGAACTCATCGCTCGCCTCGCGTGCGGTCTCGCATCGCGACCGCACCGGTAGGCCGGCGCGGACCCGCCCCCGGCCCGTCAGGAGTCGAAGCGCGCCTGCTGCAGGTACTCCGGGTTCGGGTCCAGTGCCGCCGCCAGCCGGAAGTGGCGGCGTGCCTGCTCGCCGCACCCCCGGCGTTCGTAGGTGCGGGCGAGGGCGAAGTGGGCGAAGGCGTTGTCCGGTTCGCGCTCCAGGACGATGGTGAACTCCAGCTCGGCCGGTCTCAGCTGGGCCGCCGCGAAGAAGGCACGCGCGCGCAGCAGCCGCGCGGCCGTGTTCTCGGGATGGGCGCCGATGACCCCGTCGAGCAGTTTCACCGCGCCCCGCGGGTCCCGCGCCGCGAGCAGTTGCTCGGCCGCGCGGAAGTCGATGACATCGGTCTCGGGCGTACGTCCGGTCGATCCGCTGGTGTCGGGCACGGCAGAAGTCCTTCCCTCGCTGGAAGGGATCAACGCCCGTGTGGCTGCCGCTATTCCTGGCCCCGGGGTGACCGGCGCGGCTCGTGCGCCCTGCGGGTCAGCTCGGCCCACACCTCGTCCACGCGGCTCCGCAGCCGGTCCAGCGGTACATCGTTGTCGATGATCACGTCGGCGATCTCCCGGCGCTGCTCGCGCGTCGCCTGGGCGGCCATGCGGGCCCGTGCGTCCTGCTCGGTCATGCCCCGCAGCCTTACCAGCCGGTCGAGCTGGGTGGCGGGGTCGGCGTCGACGACGACCACCAGGTCGTACAGCGGGGCCAGGCCGTTCTCGGTGAGCAGGGGCACGTCGTGGACGACGACGGCGTCCTCGGCGGCGGCCTCCTCCAGGGCCCTGGAGCGGTCGCCGACCAGAGGGTGCACGATCGAGTTGAGCGTGGCCAGCCTCTCCGGGTCCGCGAACACGATCGAGCCGAGTTTCGGCCGGTCCAGGCCGCCGTCCTCGGCCAGCACCTCCTCGCCGAAGGCCGCCACCACCGCGTCGAGCCCCGGGGTGCCCGGGGCGACGACCTCGCGTGCGATCCGGTCCGCGTCGATCAGTACGGCACCGTGCTCGACGAGCAGCCGCGACACCTCGCTCTTGCCGGCGCCGATTCCGCCGGTCAGGCCAACCTTCAGCATGAGCGGAAGCTTAGGGCCTGCCCGTGACGGCCCGGCCGAGGGGAGTCAGTTGTCGCCCTCCCGTTCCGCCAGGAACCGTTCGAACTCGCGGCCGATCTCGTCCGCCGAGGGGATCTCGACGGGCTCGGCGAGCATGTTGCCGCGCGTCTCGGCACCCGCGGCGGCGTCGTACTGGTGCTCCAGGCCCTGGACGAGGGCGGTGAGCTCCTCGTCGCCCTCCTGGATCTGCCGGTCGATCTCGGTCTGGGTGCGGTGGGCCTGCGTGCGCAGGGAGTGCGCGATGCCCGGCAGGACCAGGCCCGTCGCCCCGGTGATCGCTTCCAGGACGGTCAGCGCCGCGTCGGGGTACGGGGAGCGGGCGATGTAGTGCGGGACGTGCGCGGCGACGCCCAGCACCTCGTGGCCGGCCTGCATGAGGCGGTACTCGACGAGTGCCTCGGCGCTGCCGGGGACCTGTGCCTCCTCGAAGGGGCTGGAGTGGCCGGGGACCAGGTCGGTGCGGGTGCCGTGCGGGGTGATGCCCACGGGGCGGGTGTGCGGGACGCCCATGGGGATGCCGTGGAAGTTCACCGACAGACGGACGCCGAGCCGCTCCACGATCTGGCCCACGGCCGCGGCGAAGCGCTCCCACTCCACGTCCGGCTCGGGGCCCGACAGCAGCAGGAAGGGCGCTCCGGTGGCGTCCTGGACGAGCCGCACCTCGAGAGTGGGCTCCTCGTAGTCCGTCCAGGTGTCCCGCTTGAAGGTCAGCAGCGGCCGGCGCGCCCGGTAGTCCACAAGCCGGTCGTGGTCGAAGCGGGCGACGACCTGGTGGGGCAGCGAGTCGAGCACCTGGTCGACGATCTGGTCGCCGGTCTCGCCGGCGTCGATGTATCCGTCGAAGTGGTAGAGCATGACCAGTCCGGCCGACTCCTGGGCGAGTGCCATGTCGACGACGGCCAGGCCCTTCGGCTCCCATGCGTACAAACCCTGCGGATCAAGCACAGTGACCGCTCCCCTCCTCGTGTTCCTACGTCACAACGTCCGCGCGGGGACCGGCATTCCCGGTCGGGCCGGATCCAATCTCGCCGGCGTGCGGGCAAGGCTGAGACAAGGCAGAGACGAGACAAGGCTGAGGGGCCGCACCTCGAAAGGTACGGCCCCTCAGTCAACGGTCAGGCCTCAGCGGCCTCCGCCTGCGTTCAGCTCTGGCCGCCGGCCAGCTTCTCGCGCAGGGCGGCCAGCGCCTCGTCCGACGCCAGGGCGCCGGAGTTGTCGCCACCCTCGGAGGAGTACGAGCCGCCGCCACCGGACGCGACCGGAGCCGCACCCGCGGTGTCGCCACCCTCGGCAGCGGCCTTCTCGTCCGCCTCGCGGGACTTGATGACCTGCGCCTGGTGCTGCTCGAAGCGCTGCTGCGCCTCGGCGTACTGGGTCTCCCAGGCCTCGCGCTGGGTCTCGTAGCCCTCGAGCCAGTCGTTGGTCTCGGGGTCGAAGCCCTCGGGGTAGATGTAGTTGCCCTGGTCGTCGTAGGACGCGGCCATGCCGTACAGGGTCGGGTCGAACTCGACCGCCGTCGGGTCGGCACCGAAGGACTCGTTGGCCTGCTTCAGCGAGAGGCTGATGCGACGGCGCTCGAGGTCGATGTCGATGACCTTGACGAAGATCTCGTCGTTGACCTGGACGACCTGCTCCGGGATCTCCACGTGGCGCTCGGCCAGCTCGGAGATGTGGACCAGACCCTCGATGCCCTCGTCCACGCGGACGAACGCACCGAACGGAACCAGCTTCGTGACCTTGCCGGGCACGACCTGGCCGATCTGGTGGGTGCGGGCGAACTGCTGCCACGGGTCTTCCTGGGTCGCCTTCAGCGACAGGGAGACGCGCTCGCGGTCCATGTCCACGTCGAGGACCTCGACGGTGACTTCCTGGCCGACCTCGACGACCTCGGACGGGTGGTCGATGTGCTTCCAGGACAGCTCGGAGACGTGGACCAGACCGTCGACGCCACCCAGGTCCACGAAGGCACCGAAGTTGACGATCGAGGAGACGACGCCGGACCGCACCTGACCCTTCTGGAGGGTGGTGAGGAAGGTCTGGCGGACCTCGGACTGGGTCTGCTCCAGCCAGGCACGGCGGGACAGGACCACGTTGTTGCGGTTCTTGTCCAGCTCGATGATCTTCGCCTCGAGCTCCTTGCCCACGTAGGGCTGGAGGTCGCGGACACGGCGCATCTCGACCAGGGAGGCCGGGAGGAAGCCGCGGAGGCCGATGTCGAGGATGAGACCACCCTTGACGACCTCGATGACGGTACCGGTGACGATGCCGTCCTCTTCCTTGATCTTCTCGATGGTGCCCCAGGCACGCTCGTACTGGGCGCGCTTCTTCGAGAGGATCAGGCGGCCTTCCTTGTCCTCCTTCTGAAGGACCAGGGCCTCGATCTCGTCGCCGACGGCAACGACCTCGTTCGGGTCGACGTCGTGCTTGATCGAGAGCTCGCGGCTCGGGATGACACCTTCGGTCTTGTAACCGATGTCGAGCAGGACCTCGTCCCGGTCGACCTTCACGATGACGCCGTCGACGATGTCGCCGTCGTTGAAGTACTTGATCGTCTCGTCGATCGCGGCGAGGAAGGCTTCCTCGTTACCGATGTCGTTGACCGCTACCTGCGGGGTGGTGGCGGTGGTCTCGGTGCTGCTCGTCATGTGGGAAAGGGCTCCGGTACGGACATTGAGTCGTAGGTACTGCTTACGCCGGGAGCCCGTTTCGCTCTGCAGAAGCCGGACAGCCAAGTAAGCGTCACCGAAAACCGCTGGTGACGCCTCGAGAACCGAGGGGACATACAACAGATGCGAGCGCGACCTGCTACGTCTGAGGTGCGCAGGCCCGCAGCGCAACTTGTAGCATACGGGGGCAGCCGGGCAGGGTCAATGCGCGAAGCCGCACACCCGGGGCGGATCGCCCCATTCCCGGCACAATTGCCGCCCCCCGAGGCCACACGGACCCCTTGGGCGCGCCTCGCGACACGCGGGGCCGGCGGCGCGGAAGCCCGCAGACTAGTACGAGGGAGCCGGTCATCCAAGAGCCCGTAGTGTCCGAGGCAGCGTCCGAAGCCGGAGCCGGCGGACCCGCCGAGCCCGAGGCCACCCGGCGTGCCGCCGGTGTGACGGAGAGCGCCCGCGCCAACCGCGGCTGGTGGGACCGCAACGCGGACGAGTACCAGGTCGAGCACGGCACGTTCCTCGGCGACGAACGCTTCGTGTGGTGCCCCGAAGGGCTGGACGAGGTGGAGGCCGAGCTGCTCGGCCCGCCGGAGGAGCTCAGGGGCAAGGACGTACTGGAGATCGGTGCCGGCGCCGCCCAGTGCTCGCGCTGGCTGACCGCCCAGGGCGCCCGTCCGGTGGCGCTGGACCTCTCGCACCGCCAGCTCCAGCACGCGCTGCGCATCGGCTCCTCCTTCCCCCTGGTCTGCGCGGACGCCGCGGTGCTGCCCTTCGCGGACGGCTCCTTCGACCTGGCGTGCTCGGCGTACGGGGCGCTGCCCTTCGTCGCCGATCCGCGGCTGGTGCTGCGGGAGGTGCGCCGGGTGCTGCGGCCCGGGGGCCGCTTCGTCTTCTCGGTGACGCACCCGCTGCGCTGGGCGTTCCCGGACGAGCCGGGCCCCGAGGGGCTGTCGGTGTCCGCCTCGTACTTCGACCGCACGCCGTACGTCGAGCAGGACGACGAGGGCGGCGCGGTGTACGTCGAGCACCACCGGACGCTCGGCGACCGGGTGCGGGACGTGGTGACGTCCGGGTTCCGGCTGGTGGACCTCGTCGAACCGGAGTGGCCGGACTGGAACACCTCCGAGTGGGGCGGCTGGTCGCCGCTGCGCGGTCACCTGATCCCCGGGACGGCGATCTTCGTCTGCGAGCGGGACTGAGCCACCGTCGCCCGGCACGCGCGCGTGGAGGGCGGTTTCGCCGGCGTACGACACTGGGGACGTGATCCGTTACGACGCCCTGGCCGCCCTGCCCGTACGCGGTGCCCTGCCCGCCCTGCACGACGCCCTGGAGGGGCACGGCACCGCGGTGCTGGTCGCGCCGCCCGGCACCGGCAAGACGACGCTGGTGCCGCTCGCGCTGGCGGGGCTGCTGGACGAGGGGCCCGCGCGGCGCGTGGTGGTGGCCGAGCCGCGGCGGATCGCGGCGCGGGCTGCGGCCCGGCGGATGGCGTGGCTGCTGGGCGAGAAGCCCGGCGGGAGTGTCGGGTACACCGTGCGCGGCGAGCGGGTCGTCGGGCGCCACGCGCGCGTGGAGGTCGTCACGACCGGTGTGCTGCTGCAGCGGCTCCAGCGGGATCAGGAGCTGACGGGCGTCGACGTGGTGGTGCTCGACGAGTGCCACGAGCGGCATCTGGACGCGGACACCACGGCGGCGTTCCTGTGGGACGTGCGGCAGACGCTGCGGCCGGAGCTGCGTCTGGTGGCCGCCTCGGCGACGACCGACGCGGAGGGCTGGGCCCGGCTGCTGGGCGGCGCGCCGGTCGTCGAGGCCCAGGGCGCGTCGTACCCCGTGGAGGTCGTGTGGGCGCCCCCGGTCCGCCCGGTCCGGCCGCCGCACGGCATGCGGGTGGACCCGGCGCTGCTCGCGCACGTGGCGTCGGTGGTGCGCCGGGCGCTGGCCGAGCGGGCCGGGGACGTGCTGTGCTTCCTGCCCGGGGTCGGGGAGATCGCCCGGGTCGCCGGACAACTGACGGGTCTCGGGGACGTCGACGTGCTCCAGGTGCACGGGCGGGCGCCGGCGGCCGTGCAGGACGCGGTGCTGGCCCCCGGGGCACGGCGCCGGGTGGTGCTGGCGACCGCGGTGGCCGAGTCGTCGCTGACGGTCCCGGGCGTGCGGGTGGTCGTGGACGCGGGGCTGGCCCGGGAGCCTCGGGTGGACCACGCGCGGGGGCTGAGCGCGCTCACGACGGTACGTGCCTCGCGCGCCGCCGGGCGGCAGCGGGCGGGGCGTGCCGGGCGTGAGGCGCCGGGCACGGTGTACCGCTGCTGGGCGGAGGCCGAGGACGCCCGTCTGCCGCGCTTCCCCGCGCCGGAGATCAAGGTGGCCGACCTGACGGCGTTCGCGTTGCAGGCGGCCTGCTGGGGCGACCCGGACGCGTCCGGGCTGGCGCTGCTCGATCCGCCGCCGGGCGGGGCGATGGAGGCGGCCCGGTCGGTACTGACGGCCGTGGGCGCGGTGGACACCACCGGTCGCGCCACCGGGCGGGGAGCACGACTGTCCCGCCTCGGGCTGCATCCCCGGCTGGGGCGGGCGTTGCTCGACGCGGAAGGTGCGGGAGCGGACACGGGCTCGGGAACGGACACCGGGCTTCCCACGGGCACGAGCACCAGTGCAACGGCCGCCGAGGGTGCGGGTGACCGGGGCTCGGACGCTCGCGTCGCCGGCAGTCAGGGGGCCGACTCCGTCGTCCCAGGGGACCGCGTGGCCGAGGTGGTGGCGCTGCTCAGTGAGGAGCCTCCACGGGAGTACGGGGACGATCTGGTGGCCGCGCTGCGCGCCGCTCGGCGTGGGGGCGACGCGTACGGGGCGCGGTGGCGGAGCGAGGTCCGACGGCTGCGGACCGCCGGGCGGGGCTCCGGCCCCGGCGTGGCCCGGGACGTCACCGACGACACCGTCGCCGGGTTGGTGACCGCGCTGGCGTTTCCGGAGCGGGTGGCCAGGAAGGACGGCGGTTCGTACCTCATGGTGTCCGGCACCCGGGCCGAGCTCCCGGAGACGTCGGCACTGCGCGGGGCCCCCTGGATCGCCGTGGCCGTGGCCGACCGGCCCGTGGGGAAGGGGCACGCGCGCGTACAGCTCGGCGCGGTCGTCGACGAGGCGACGGCCCGGCTGGCGGCGGGGGCGCTGCTGGAGGAGCGGGACGAGGTCCACTGGGCCGGCGGCGACGTCGTGGCGCGGCGGGTCGAACGGCTCGGGGCGGTGGAGCTCACGGCGCGGCCACTCGCCGCCCCCGACTCCTCCCTCGTACGGGACGCGCTGCTGGAGGGGCTGCGGCGGGAGGGGCTCGGCCTGCTGCGTTGGCCGGCCGACGCGGAGGTGCTGCGGCAGCGGCTCGCCTTCCTGCGGCGACGGCTCGGCGACCCCTGGCCGGACGTCTCGGACGACGCGCTGCACGCGCGCGTGGACGAGTGGCTGGAGCCCGAGCTGAGCCGGGCCCGGCGACGGGCCGACCTGGCGCGGATCGACGCCGGGCAGGCACTGGCGCGGCTGCTGCCCTGGGCCTCGGGCGAGGCGGCACGGCTCGACGAGCTGGCACCGGAGCGGATCACCGTCCCCAGCGGGTCCAGGATCAGGATCGACTACGGCGACCCCGCGCGGCCGGTCCTCGCGGTGAAGTTGCAGGAGATGTTCGGGCTGGAGCAGTCGCCCGAGGTCGCCGGGGTGCCGCTCCTCGTCCGTCTCCTCTCCCCCGCCGGCCGCCCGGCCGCGGTCACCGCCGACCTGGCCTCCTTCTGGAGGGACGGCTACAACGGCGTACGGGCGGAGCTCCGCGGCCGCTACCCGAAGCATCCGTGGCCCGAGGACCCGGCCACGGCGGAGCCGACGCGGCACACCAAGGCCCGGCTCGGGAAGTGAGCGGACGACGACGTGCCCGAGGGGCGCCCCCGCCGAAGCGGAGGGCGCCCCTCGGTCGTGCGCGCGGGAGCCGCGCGCCTACGCGTCCGGCTCGGTCGACGGCTCGGTGGAGGGGCTGGGCGAGGCGTCGGGCGACTCGGGCGACGGGCTCGGCGTCGGCTTCGCCTCGGCCACCTTCAGCTGGACGTCGAGCGTGGCGCCGCCCGCGGTGGTCAGGCGCAGCACGTACGTGCCGGCGGTGTCGTCCGCGTACAGCTTCGGCAGTGTCAGCAGGCCCTTGGCGTCGGTCTTCAGGCCGGTCAGGGTGCGGACGGTCTTGCCGTCGGCGTCCTTGAAGTAGGGGCCCTTGTCGTTCTCGGCCGGGTTGAGCGCCGACTTGATGAGCGTGGCGGTGACGGCGACCTTGTCCGCGGCGGCGCCCTTGTACGTGGCCTTGACCCCGACCCGGTCCGCGAACTCGCCGCCGGGCGTGCAGGTCAGCTCGGTCGCGTCGGTGCGCGCGAGGGCGTCGGCGACGCGCTCGGTGACGGTCGCCTTGTAGTCGACGCCGGGGACCATCCGGCCGGCGACGGCGGCCCGCACCGTGAAGGCACCGGTCTTCTCGCCCGCCACCAGCGCGGGTGCGACCGCCACACCGGAGGCGTCGGTGGTGGCCACGGCCACCTTTTCGCCGCCGGTGAAGGTGGCGTCCGTGTCGCCCAGGATCGTGAAGCGGATCCGTACCTTGCCGACGGTCTTTCCGGCCCTGGTCTCGGCGCGGGTGCTGATCTTCTCGGCGAAGGTGTCGCCGGCGATGGCGGTGAGCCCGGTGGTGCCCGCGTTCTCCAGGTGGTGCACCGTGTCGGTGGGGGTCTGGTTGTCGGGCGGGGTCTCGGGGTCGGTCGGGTCCGGCGTCTCCGGACCCGGGGAGCCGGTGCCGGGGTCTGCCGGGTCCGAAGGGTTGGTGGGGTTCGTGGGCTTGCCGGACCCGGTGGAACCGCCCGGCCTGTCCGGGCTGGGCGACGGCGTGCCGGGGGGCGTGGGGCGTGTGCTCGGGCCCGTACCGCTCGGCGACGGGTCGGGCCTGTTCGCCGCGCCGTCGTCGCTGCGGTTCCCGGGCAGGGCGCCGGTGCCGTCCGGGATCTCGTGGGTGCCCTTGCGGTAGTGCTCCAGCCAGGACAGGACCGTGTGCAGGTAGTCCCGCGAGTTGTTGTAGCTGAGGATCGCGCGGTCGAGGTCGGCCTGGTCGGACAGGTCCCAGCCGTTGCGGCACAGGTAGTGACCGGCGGCGAGCGCGGCGTCGTAGATGTTGTTGGGGTCTTCCTTGCCGTCACCGTTGCCGTCGCGGGCCGCCCAGGCCCAGGTGGACGGGATGAACTGCATGGGGCCGACGGCGTTGTCGTAGGCGCTGTTGCCGTCGTAGACGCCGTTGTCGGTGTCCTTGATGAGCGCGAAGCCGTTGCCGTCGAGCTGCGGGCCGATGATCGGACTGGTCGTGGTGCCGTCGGCGGTGACGCGGCCGCCGCGGGCCTGTCCCGACTCCACCCTGCCGATGGCGGCGAGGAGTTGCCAGGGCAGGTTGCAGCCGGGCTTGGACCGGCGCAGCGCCGACTCGGCCTTCTTGTAGGCGTCGAGGACGGTGGCGGGGATACCCCCCTCGGACGGTGTCCGGGCCGCGGGGGTGCCGATGGTCGGCGCGGGGCTCGGGCTGTTCAGCGGCGGCAGGTCCGTGTAGTACGGCGAGTTGCCGGTCGCGCTCTCCTCGGCGGGCGTGTCGGAGGCCGGCACGTTGTCGGAGGTGGTCTGTCTGCCGTTGGCGTCGGTCGTCACGTTGGGCGCCTGGGACGCGGACAGGGCCGCGACCGCGACCGCCGCGACGGTGGTGGTGACCGCCGCCTTGCGGAGCCTCCTGTCGAAATGCGCCGCCATAGAGTGAACCCCTCCCGTGGACGCCCGCGCGTCCGTCCGTCTTCGGCTGTCGTACTCGCCCGTCGTACCCGTCCTGTTGCGACGACCGGTGCGCGCCGGTGGTTGCGCCGCAACTTTCCCCGCGCGGTGCTCGTCTGTTCGATCAGCACGGTGCCGCAGGCGACCCTACGACAACTTGCTTTGCACGGGGACCCGTTCGTGCCCGATATTCACCAGTTGGCCATAAGAGGAGTTTCGTTGCCGTTCACCCTCAGTCACGCCGCCGCCGTCCTGCCCGCGCTCCGGGGGGACGGGACCGGGCGGGGGCGGCTAGTGCCGGCCGCGCTGGTGGCGGGGACGTTTGCGCCCGACATGACCTACTACGCGGCGAGTTTCCTGTCCGGGGCGATGGAGTTCGGGGACGTCACGCACTCCTTCCCGGGTGTGTTCACCGTCGATGTGGTCATCGCCTGGGCGCTGGTGGGGCTGTGGCTGGTCGTGCGGGAGCCCCTGGTGGCCCTGCTGCCGCCGTCCCGGCAGGGGCGGGTCGCCGCCCTGCTGCGGTGCGGGGCGCCGCGCGCGCGTGTGCGGCCGTCGCTGCTGGTGTGGTGGTACGTGTCGGCGGTGCTGGGGGCGTCGACCCATGTGGTGTGGGACGCGTTCACGCACCTCGACCGGTGGGGGATGAAGGTGTTCCCCACCCTCGGCCGGGAGATCGCGGGCTCTCCGCTGTACTGGTACCTCCAGTACGGGGGTTCCGCCGTGGCGGCCGTCGTGCTCGCCGTGTTCCTGGCGCGGGCGCTGCGCCGGACGCCCCGGACCGGCGCGTCGCACGTTCCGGTGCTCCTGGTGCGGGACCGGTGGTGGGCCGGGGCGGTGCTCGGCGGTTGTGCGGTGGCCGGGGCGGTGCGGCGGGCCGTCCGGTGGTGGGACTACTGGGGTGATGTCGCGAAGCCCTGGGAGCTGATCCCCACGGTGTGCTTCGGGGCGGGCGCGGGGCTCCTCCCGGGGCTGCTGCTGTACGCCGTGGCGGTCAGGGTGTGGCGTCCGGCCCAGGTCCCCGCCGTCCCGGCAGGCGCCGGTACCGAACCGGACCGCCGGGTCGCGCCCTGAGCGTGTCGGTGCTCGCGACGAACACGGTGAAGGTGTGCGCGGGCCGGGTCCGCGGCAGCAGGGTGAGGGCGAGCGCCACGTAGCCGCGGGCGAGGTCCGCCCACAGGCGCCAGGCGGGCGTCTCGCGCGGGGACGCGGCGGCCCGGTCCCGGCGGAGGAGCCCGCGGCGGAGGTCTGCCGTGGTGCGGCGCAGGGCCGTCGTGAGGGTGGTGGGGGTGCGGCCGGTACTCGCGCCCGGTGCGAAGACCGGGACCGGCAGGAGTGGCACGCGGGCGGGTCGGTCTGTGCTTGCCCGTCCCGGTGCGGTCCGGTGGTGGAGCATGCGTATACCCATGCCCGCATCCTCACGGGAGCCGGGGGCGGGGGGCGCTTTCGCGGGGGCCACCTGAGTGACGGGCCCTGCCGGGCGGGCGGGCGTTCCCCTCCGGGTCGGTGGGCGACCGCGCATGTGCCGGGCGCGGGGGCGCCGGTGAACTGCGTTCCCTCCCGGGCAAAGGACGGCGGTGTACGTGCCGGGCCTGGTCGGCGACGGTTCCGGGCTTCGGCGAGGGCGATGACGCGGCGATGTCAGCGAGCGACGGCGTACGGGCCGGGCGCGGTCGCCGGGCTTGGGCGAGGGCGATGTCAGCGGCGCGGGACGGTGAGCTGGAGGCGTTCGCCGCGAGCGCGCAGCCCCGCGCCGCTCCCCCGCCTCCCTGCCGACCGACCCCGTCCGCCGGCCACCCGCCCACCGTCCGTCCGCCGTGCCCCGGCGAGCGGCGACCGGCGACCGGCGACCGGCGACCGGCGCAGGCTAGTGCGCTGCCGACTCCCAGTCCGGGCCCGCGCCCACCGAGACGCCCAGGGGGACCCTGAGCTGCACGGCGTCGGCCATTTCGCGGCGGACGAGTTCCTCCGCCGCCGCGCGCTCGCCGGGGGCGATCTCCAGGACGATTTCGTCGTGGACCTGGAGCAGCATGCGGGAGGTGAGGCCGGCCTCGCGCAGCGCCTTGTCCACATTGAGCATGGCGATCTTGACGATGTCGGCTGCCGTGCCCTGGATCGGCGCGTTCAGCGCCATGCGTTCGGCCGCCTCGCGGCGCTGGCGGTTGTCGCTGTTGAGGTCGGGCAGGTAGCGGCGGCGGCCGAAGAGCGTCGCCGTGTAGCCCGTCGCCCGTGCCTCGTCGACGACCCGGCGCAGATAGTCCCGCACGCCGCCGAACCGCTCGAAGTAGGCGTCCATCAGGCCGCGGGCCTCGGCCGCCTCGATGTTCAGCTGCTGGGAGAGACCGAAGGCCGACAGACCGTACGCCAGTCCGTACGACATGGCCTTGATCTTGCGGCGCATCTCCGCGTCGACCGCGGACTGCTCGACGGAGAAGACCTGCGCGGCGGCGGTGGTGTGCAGGTCCTCGCCGGAGGTGAAGGCCTCGATCAGGCCGGCGTCCTCGGAGAGGTGCGCCATCACGCGCAGCTCGATCTGGCTGTAGTCGGCCGTCATCAGCGACTCGAAGCCCTCGCCGACGACGAAGCCGCGGCGGATCGCCCGGCCCTCGTCGGTACGGACCGGGATGTTCT
The DNA here is from genome assembly GCF_001905385.1 of Streptomyces sp. CB02414. Taxonomy (GTDB): domain Bacteria; phylum Actinomycetota; class Actinomycetes; order Streptomycetales; family Streptomycetaceae; genus Streptomyces. The sequence goes on from NZ_LIPF01000001.1 coordinate 236,521, forward strand.
GCAGGTTCGGGTCCGTGGAGGAGAGGCGGCCGGTCGCGGCGACCGTCTGGTTGAACGTGGTGTGGATGCGGCCGTCGGCGGCGATCGTCTTGATCAGGCCCTCGACCGTGACCCGCAGCTTGGCCTGCTCCCGGTGGCGGAGCATGATGACCGGCAGTTCGTTCTCGGTCTGCGCCGCGAGCCACGCCAGGGCGTCCGCGTCCGTGGTGTAGCCGGTCTTGGTCTTCTTGGTCTTCGGCAGGTTCAGCTCGCCGAAGAGGACTTCCTGGAGCTGCTTGGGCGAGCCGAGGTTGAACTCGTGCCCGGCCGCCGCGTGCGCCTCCTTCACCGCCTGCTGCACGGCGCCGGCGAACATCTGCTCCATGGCCTGGAGGTGCTCCCGGTCGGCCGCGATACCGTGCCGCTCCATGCGGGCCAGCAGGGCGGACGTGGGCAGCTCCACGTCGCGCAACAGGTCGGCGGCGCCGACGTCCGCCAGGCGGCCCTCGAAGGCCTCGCCCAGGTCGAGGATCGCGCGGGCCTGCACCATCAGGGCCTCGGCCTCCGCGCCGTCGTCCGCGCCGAAGGCGAGCTGGCCGTCGGCCGCGGCGGCGGGCGCCAGCTCGCGGTGCAGGTACTCCAGGGAGAGCGCGTCCAGGTCGAAGGAGCGGCGGCCCGGCTTGACCAGGTAGGCGGCGAGCGCGGTGTCCATGCCGACGCCGGCGACGCTCCAGCCGTGCTCGGCGAAGACGCGCATCGCGCCCTTGGCGTTGTGGAAGACCTTGGGCCGGTCCGGGTCGGACAGCCAGGCCGCGAACGCCGCCTCGTCGGCCTCGTCCAGCTCCGTCGGGTCGAACCAGGCGGCCTTCCCGTCGGCCGCGGCGAGCGCGACCTCGGCGACCGAGCCGGTGCCCAGCGCCCAGGTGTCGACCGTGGCGACGCCGAGGGGCTGCGTGCCGTGCCCGGCGAGCCAGCCGGCCACCTCGCCGGTGCCCAGCACGGTGCCGTCTAGCTCCACGCCGTCCGCCACGACCGGGGTCGCCTCGGCCTCCTCGGCGCCCGGGTCGACGGCGTACAGCCGCTCCCGCAGGGACGGGTTGCGGATCTCCAGGGTGTCCAGGATCACCGCGACGCCCTTGCGGTCGTACGCAGTCCGCTCCAGGTCGGTGACCGTCTTCGGCAGCTCGACCCGCCGCTCCAGCTCGGTGAGCCGGCGGTTGAGCTTCACGGACTCCAGGTGGTCGCGCAGATTCTGCCCGGCCTTGCCCTTGACCTCCTCGACGCGCTCCACCAGCTCCGCGAAGGACCCGAACTGGTTGATCCACTTCGCGGCCGTCTTCTCGCCGACGCCCGGAATGCCCGGCAGGTTGTCGGACGGGTCGCCGCGCAGGGCCGCGAAGTCGGGGTACTGGGCGGGGGTCAGCCCGTACTTCTCGAAAACCTTCTCCGGCGTGAAACGGGTCAGCTCGGAGACACCCTTGGTCGGATACAGCACCGTGGTGTGCTCGCTGACCAGCTGGAAGGAGTCCCGGTCGCCGGTGACGATCAGGACGTCGAAGCCCTCGGCCTCGGCCTGCGTGGCGAGCGTGGCGATGACGTCGTCGGCCTCGAAGCCCTCGACGGCGAAGCGCTGCACGTGCATGGCGTCGAGCAGCTCGCCGATCAGCTCGACCTGCCCCTTGAACTCGTCCGGGGTCTTGGAGCGGTTCGCCTTGTACTCGGTGAACTCCTGCGACCGCCAGGTCTTGCGGGAGACGTCGAACGCCACCGCGAAGTGGGTCGGCGCCTCGTCACGCAACGTGTTGGCCAGCATCGACGCGAAGCCGTAGATCGCGTTGGTCGGCTGGCCCGTCGCGGTCGTGAAATTCTCCGCGGGCAGCGCGAAGAACGCGCGGTACGCCAGCGAGTGCCCGTCCATGAGCATCAGGCGCGGACGGTCGCCGCCGGAGGTGTTGTCGGTCTTCTTCGCTGCTGTCTCTGCCACGTCCCCGATCCTGCCACGGACCACTGACACTCGGCCCCGCGCTCGCCGTCGGCACGGCCGGGCTCCCTCACTGTCACAGGGACGTGCGAGGATCGGAGACGTACCTCACACGCGTAAGCGAAGGAGCGCGCGATGGCCACCAAGCCGCCCACGGGTGATCCGGTCCAGGACGCCCCGCAGGTCACCGAACCCCAGCACGCGGCGGCGGGCATCCCGGCCATCGGCCACACCCTGCGGATCGCGCAGCGGCAGATGGGCGTGAAGCGCACCGCGCTGACGCTGCTGAGCGTCAACCAGAAGGACGGCTTCGACTGCCCGGGCTGCGCCTGGCCCGAGCCGGACCACCGGCACAAGGCGGAGTTCTGCGAGAACGGCGCGAAGGCCGTCGCCGAGGAGGCCACCCTGCGCCGGGTCACCCCGGAGTTCTTCGCCGCGCACCCCGTGGCCGACCTCGCCACCCGCAGCGGGTACTGGCTGGGCCAGCAGGGACGGCTCACGCACCCGGTGTACCTGCCGGAGGGCGGCGAGCGCTACGAGCCGGTGACCTGGGAGCGCGCCTTCGACATCGTGGCGGAGGAGATCGCCGCCCTGGACTCGCCCGACGAGGCCGTCTTCTACACCTCCGGACGCACCAGCAACGAGGCCGCGTTCCTCTACCAGCTCTTCGCCCGTGAGCTCGGCACCAACAACCTGCCCGACTGCTCCAACATGTGCCACGAGTCGTCCGGCTCGGCCCTGTCCGAGACCATCGGCGTCGGCAAGGGCAGCGTCCTGCTCGAGGACCTCTACAAGTCGGACCTGATCATCGTGGCCGGCCAGAACCCGGGCACCAACCACCCGCGCATGCTCTCCGCCCTGGAGAAGGCCAAGGCCAACGGCGCGAAGATCATCAGCGTCAACCCGCTGCCCGAGGCGGGGCTGGAGCGCTTCAAGAACCCGCAGACCCCCAAGGGGCTCACCGCGGGCGCCGCGCTCACCGACCTGTTCCTGCAGATCCGCATCGGCGGCGACCAGGCCCTGTTCCGCCTCCTCAACAAGCTGATCCTGGAGACCGACGGCGCGGTCGACGAGGCGTTCGTCGAGCAGCACACCCACGGGTACGAGGAGTTCGCCGAGGCCACCCGCGCCGCCGACTGGGAGGCGACGCTCACGGCGACCGGCCTCACCCGCGCGGAGATCGAGGAAGCCCTGCGCATGGTGCTCGCCTCGAAGCGCACCATCGTGTGCTGGGCGATGGGCCTGACCCAGCACAAGCACTCCGTGCCCACCATCCGCGAGGTCGTCAACTTCCTCCTGCTGCGCGGCAACATCGGCCGTCCGGGCGCCGGCGTCTGCCCGGTGCGCGGCCACTCCAACGTGCAGGGCGACCGCACCATGGGCATCTTCGAACGCCCGGCGCCCGCCTTCCTGGACGCCCTGGAGAAGGAGTTCGGCTTCGCCCCGCCGCGCGAGCACGGCTACGACGTCGTACGCGCCATCCGCGCGATGCGCGACGGCGAGGCGAAGGTGTTCTTCGCCATGGGCGGCAACTTCGTCTCCGCCTCCCCCGACACGGAGGTCACCGAGGCGGCGATGCGCCGGGCCCGGCTCACCGTGCACGTGTCGACGAAACTCAACCGCTCGCACGCCGTCACGGGCGCCCGCGCCCTGATCCTGCCGACGCTCGGCCGCACCGAGCGGGACCTCCAGGGCGGCGGCGAGCAGTTCGTCACCGTCGAGGACTCCATGGGCATGGTGCACGCCTCCCGCGGCCGGCTGGAACCGGCGAGCGCCCACCTGCAGTCCGAGCCGGCCATCGTGTGCCGGCTGGCCCGCCGGGTGCTGGGCGAGCGCAGTGCCACGCCCTGGGCGGAGTTCGAGAAGGACTACGCGACGATCCGCGACCGCATCGGGCGCGTGATCCCCGGCTTCGAGGACTTCAACGCGCGCGTGGCCCGCCCCGGCGGCTTCGCCCTGCCGCATGCCCCGCGCGACGAGCGCCGCTTCCCGACGGCGACCGGCAAGGCCAACTTCACCGCGGCACCGGTCGAGTACCCCGAGCTGCCCGAGGGCCGGCTGCTGCTGCAGACGCTGCGCTCGCACGACCAGTACAACACCACGATCTACGGCCTGGACGACCGCTACCGGGGGATCAGGAACGGCCGCCGGGTCGTCCTGGTCAATCCGGAGGACGCCCGCGGGCTCGGCGTCCGGGACGGCGCGTACGTCGACCTGGTCGGCGAGTGGAAGGACGGTGTGGAGCGGCGGGCGCCCGGCTTCCGCGTCGTGCACTACCCGACGGCCCGGGGCTGCGCGGCGGCGTACTACCCGGAGACCAACGTCCTGGTGCCCCTGGACGCCACCGCGGACACCAGTAACACCCCGGCCAGCAAGTCCGTCGTCGTCCGTCTGGAACAATCGGCGACCGACTGAGCGTTTGCTCAGAGGTGTCGGCGGTCCGCCCCACGGGCCGCCCGGCGCCCACCGCAGATCGAGCGACGAAACGGAGCCGGGCCCATGGGCGAGCAGCAGCAGGTGCAGTTCCCGCAGGAGGTCATCGACGAGTACGCCGTGCTCGGCGTCGACCTGCCCGCACTCTTCTCCGCCGGGCACCTCGGGACGCGCATGGGCGTCCAGATCCTCGAAGCGTCGGCCGACCGGGTCGTCGGCACCATGCCGGTCGAGGGCAACACCCAGCCGTACGGGCTGCTGCACGGCGGCGCCTCGGCGGTGCTGGCCGAGACGCTGGGGTCGGTCGGCTCGATGCTGCACGGCGGCGCCTCCAAGATCGCCGTCGGCGTCGACCTGAACTGCACCCACCACCGCGGGGCCCGCTCCGGTCTGGTCACCGGGGTGGCCACGCCGGTGCACCGGGGCCGGTCTACCGCGACGTACGAGATCGTGATCAGCGACGAGCAGGACCGCCGCGTGTGCACCGCCCGGCTGACCTGCCTGCTGCGGGACGTGAAGCCGGGCGACGGGGCGCAGGCCGGCGCGAGGGCCTGAGCGGCGCGACGGCCCGACGGGCGCACGGCCCGACGTGTGCACGGCCCGGTCGGCGCTTCGCGCGCACGGCATTGCTCCCGGCCACCCGGCGCCCTAACTTCGGGGCATGGGACGGGGAGAGGCCCCCTGGCCGGGGGCGACGGCTCGGCGGTTCCGCTTCGCCTCCGCACGGACCCCGTCCACGCGGATCACGTCCACGGCACGCGTGCCCCGACGGCGCGCGCCCGCGCGGCTCGCGCCCGGACGCCCGGTCCCCCCACGGCCGACTTCCCGGCGCACCGGGCCCTTCCGGGTCATCCCCGCCCTGCTCGCACTGGCGCTGAGCCTGCCGACCGGCGCCCTGGCCACCGCCTGCGGCAACTCCCGCACCACCGGGACCCCTTCCGCCGTCGCCACGGAAGCGACCGCGCCACTGCCCGCATCCGCATCGGCATCCACATCGGCTCGGCGCAGCCTCTCCCCCACGGAGTTGTGCACGACCGCCGTCCGTTACTGGGCCCGCCGGGCCCTCGACGGTGCCACCCCCTACGGCGACTACCAGTCGATGGGCCTGTCCAACCGTCAGTACGGCATCCTGCGCGAGGTCGTGGACGCCGCGCAGGCCGCGAAGCGCGACCGGGGAAGCGGAGCCGCACAGACACTGATCGACCGTCAGGCCCAAGCCGGGTGCGCCGAGCAGTACCGCGACGGCGTCCCGGCCGACGGACCGTGGCAATGACCGGCACCGGCCCCGTGGAGCCGGGCGAGGGCACCCGCGCCCGGGACGCCGCCGACGCTCCCCGGCCACCCGCCCGGCCGCGTGGACGCCTGGCCCGGCGCTACGCCGACCACCGCCGGGCCGTCCTCGCCACCGCCGCGATCCTCGCCGTACTGGCGGGCAGCGGTTACCTGTACGCGAGCCGGCCACGGCAGCCGGCCCCTCCCCCGCCGCCGTACCCGGTCCACGCGGTGGACCTCGTCTACCTGGACGCGGTGCCCGGCCCGGGCGGCGCCGATCCCGGCGCCTTGAGCTTCGCGGTACGGCTGAGCGTGCGGTCCGGCCCGCCCGTCACCGTGACGCGTCTGGACCAGCCCTACGAGGGCCTGTCGATCACTTCGTCGCCCGCGGCACCTTTCCAGACAAAGTCGCATTCGGCCCGCAAGATCATTGTCACGCTGAGGGTGACGGAATGCGAAAAAGCACCCCGGAACCTCGGCTTCCCTTTCCTGGATGTAACACTGCGTAATACGCGCGCAATCCAGGCCCACAGTTTCATCCTCGGATCAGACTATGCACAGGACCTCTCCGAGGCCCTCCGGATCGCCTGCAGCAACGAATCCAGGTAATCACCAAAACGCCCCAGACACCTGAACTCGCCCGGCCAGTCCTGCGGGTTCTCATCATGCGGACAGGGCGAATCGGCCGGAATTCCGCCCTTCTTCCCAGCCAGTACCGCTCTGCATTACCCCGTGTCATAACAAGAGCGTCACAGCCTGAGTCAGACCCTCCTCCACGTTCCCCACACACGCTTAGAGTCACGGCCAGTCACCGCGCAGTCGGATTGTCACTTCGGCCCAGCGTTCGACTCGGCCGCTTCCACGGGGACGCGGCTGCGCCAGGGAAAGGACTGATCGTGCGTCAACGTTCGCTCATCGCCATCACCGCCGCTCTGGCAGCGGGAGCGCTCACCCTCACCGCCTGCGGCTCGCGCGACGACGACGGCGGCTCGGACTCCGGCAACGGCGGCAGCGGTGGCGGCACCACCGTCGTCATCGGCGTCGACGCCCCGCTGACCGGCGACCTGTCCGCCATGGGCCTCGGCATCAAGAACTCCGCCGACCTCGCCGCGAAGACCGCCAACGAGGAGAAGTACGTCGACGGCATCACCTTCAAGGTCGAAGCCCTCGACGACCAGGCCCAGCCCTCCGTCGGCCAGCAGAACGCCACCCAGTTCGTCGCCAACGACGAAGTCCTCGGCGTCGTCGGCCCGCTGAACTCCTCCGTCGGCGAATCCATGCAGAAGGTGTTCGACACCGCCAAACTGGTCCAGGTGTCCCCGGCCAACACCGGCCCTTCCCTCACCCAGGGCCCCGACTGGCGCACCAAGAAGGAACGGCAGTACGACTCGTACTTCCGCACCGCCACCACCGACGCCATCCAGGGCCCGTTCGCCGCGCAGTACGTCTACAACGACTTCAAGAAGAAGAAGGTCTTCGTCATCGACGACAAGAAGACCTACGGCGCCGGCCTCGCCGCCACCTTCACCGACGAGTTCAAGAAACTCGGCGGCCAGGTCGTCGGCACCGAACACATCAACCCGGACACCAAGGACTACTCCGCGGTCGCCACCAAGGTCAAGAACTCCGGCGCCGACGTCGTCTACTACGGCGGCGAATACCCGCAGGCCGGCCCGCTCAGCAAGCAGATCAAGGCCACCGGCGCCAAGATTCCCCTGGTCGGCGGCGACGGCATCAAGAGCGCCGACTTCATCAAGCTCGCCGGCGCCTCCGGCGTGGGCGACCTCGCCACCTCCGTCGGCGCCCCCGTCGAAGACCTCCCGTCCGCCAAGGAATTCGTCGCCAATTACAAGGAAGCCGGCTACAAGGAGCCCTTCGAGGCCTACGGCGGCTACTCCTACGACTCCGCCTGGGCGATCATCGAAGCCGTCAAGACAGTCGTGGAGAAGAACGACGGCAAGCTCCCCGACGACGCCCGCACCAAGGTCATGCAGGCCATGCAGAACGTCTCCTTCGACGGTGTGACCGGCAAGGTCTCCTTCGACGAATTCGGTGACACCACCAACAAGCAGCTCACCGTCTACGCCGTCAAGAACGGCACCTGGAGCCCCGTCAAGTCCGGCACCTACACCGGCTGACCAACCGGCACGACGCCCGCACCACCGAAGAGCCGCGCGGGGCGCTGCACCACTGGCGCCCCGCGCACTCACGCATCCGGCCACATCCGTCGAACATCCGAAAGTCTCGGAGGACATGCGGTGAACGAACTGCCGCAGCAGCTGGTCAACGGCCTGCTACTGGGATCCATGTACGGGCTGGTCGCCATCGGCTACACAATGGTCTACGGCATTGTCCAGCTCATCAACTTCGCCCACGGCGAGATCTTCATGACCGGCGCCTTCGGCGCACTCACGGTCTACGTGTACATCCTGCCCGACGGCACCTCCATGCTGATCGCCCTGCCCCTGATGATCATCGGCGCCGTCATCGTCTCCGTGACCGTCGCCGTCGGGGCGGAACGGTTCGCCTACCGCCCGCTGCGCGGCGCACCCCGGCTCGCCCCCCTCATCACCGCCATCGGCCTCTCCCTCGCCCTCCAGCAGGCGATCTGGGCCTGGTACCCCGAAGCCAAATCCGCCCGCACCTTCCCCCAGATCGACGGCGGCCCCTTCCACATCGGCAACGTCACCCTCCAGACCGGCGACATCTTCGTCTTCACCGCCGCCCCCATCAGCATGGCCATCCTCGCCTACTTCGTCATGCGCACCCGCACCGGACGCGGCATGCAGGCCACCGCCCAAGACCCCGACACCGCCAAACTCATGGGCGTCAACACCGACCGCATCATCGTCATCGCGTTCGCCCTGGGCGCCGTCTTCGCCGCCGTCGGAGGCGTCGCATACGGCCTCGAATACGGCCAGATCGACTTCAAGATGGGCTTCATCCTCGGCCTCAAAGCCTTCACCGCCGCCGTCCTCGGCGGCATCGGCAACATCTACGGCGCCATGATCGGCGGCCTCGTCCTCGGCGTCGCCGAAACCCTCGCCACCGCCTACATCGCCGACGTACCCGGCCTCGACCAGTTCGGCAGCCAGTCCTGGGCAGACGTCTGGGCCTTCATCCTCCTCATCCTCGTACTGCTGTTCAGGCCACAAGGACTGCTCGGCGAACGCGTTGCGGACAGGGCGTGACACCAATGACCACACAGACCACCGCACCCAAGACCACCGACGCGTCCGCCGCCCGCGACACCACCGGCCTCATCGGCATACCCCCGCACATAGGACGAGCCCTCGCCACCGGCGGCGGCGCCCTCACCGCCGCCTCCACCTTCCTCGCCTGGACCTGGACCGCCGAATTCCCCGGCGACCTCACCGTCTACGGCTACCCCGGCGGCCTCCAAGTCCTCGTACTGATCGCCGGCGCCCTCACCGCCCTGTTCGGCCTCGCGTCGTACGACATCAAGGGACTGCGCTGGCTCGTACCCGCCGGCGCCGACGCCGCCCTCAAATTCGCCGCCCTCGCCGCCTTCGCGACCACCTGGTACACAGTCATCGCGATCAGCGCCCAACTCGGCGGCCTCGTCAACCTCGAACCCGGCGGCTACATCGCCGCAGCCGTCACCCTCACCACCCTCCTCGGCGCACTCGCCCTCCCCTTCGAACGCCCCGCACCCGACCCCTTCGACCCCGACGACACCGGCTGGGAACAGTTCAAACACACCACCTCCCAGAACTGGCAGACCATCAGGGCAGCCTTCACCACCGGCACCCCCCGCCCCGCCCGCCCCCTGCCCTCCTACGCCGAAATCCTCATCATCGTCGGCATCCTCGCCGCCGCCCTGACCGTCTTCACCTACGGCATCGGCACCGAATACGACGAACTCTTCATCGGCTTCCTCATCGTCGCCGGCCTCGGCTTCACCGCCCTCCACCGCGCCGGCCTCATCGCCCAAGCCACCGAAATCACCGCCCGACACCAGTCCATCACCATCTGCGGCGCCTTCATCGCAGCCGCCTGCTTCCCCTTCACCCAGTCCGACGACCGCTACGCCACCCTCGGCGTCTACATCCTGATCTTCGCCACCGTCGCCCTCGGCCTCAACATCGTCGTCGGCCTCGCCGGCCTCCTCGACCTCGGATACGTCGCCTTCCTCGGCGTCGGCGCCTACGCCGCCTCCATGGTCTCCGGCTCCCCCAGCTCCCCCTTCGACCTCCACCTCCCCTTCTGGGCAGCCGTCCTCGTCGGCGCCGCCGCCTCACTGATCTTCGGCGTCCTCATCGGCGCACCCACCCTGCGCCTCCGCGGCGACTACCTCGCCATCGTCACCCTCGGCTTCGGCGAAATCTTCCGCATCACCGCCAACAACCTCGACGGCACCTCAGGCCCCGACGTCACCAACGGCTCCAACGGCATCTCCTCCATCCCCGACCTCAACGTCCTCGGCTTCGACATGGGGACCTCACACGACATCGGCGGCTTCACCATCGGCCGATTCGCCAACTACTTCTTCCTGATGCTCATCATCACGGCCGTCGTCGTCCTCGTCTTCCGACGCAGCGGCGACTCCCGCATCGGCCGCGCCTGGGTCGCCATCCGCGAAGACGAAACCGCCGCCCTCGCCATGGGCATCAACGGCTTCCGCGTCAAACTCATCGCCTTCGCCGTCGGCGCCTCCCTCGCCGGACTCGCCGGCACCGTCCAAGCCCACGTGACCTACACCGTCACCCCCGAGCAATACCTCTTCGCCGGCACCACCCCACCCAACTCCGCCTTCCTCCTCGCCGCAGTCGTCCTCGGCGGCATGGGCACCATCGCCGGCCCCCTCATCGGCGCCGCACTGCTCTTCCTCATCCCCAACAAACTCCAGTTCCTCGACGACTACCAGCTCTTCGCCTTCGGACTCGCACTCGTCCTGCTCATGCGCTTCCGCCCCGAAGGCCTCGTCGCCAACCGACGCCGCAAGCTGGAATTCCACGAAGAAGCCGACGCGCCCACCACCCTGAGCAAGACAGGGGCCTGACCACATGACCACCGACACCACCACCAAGGACACCAACCCGGGCACACCCGCCCCCGGCACCACCGTCCTCGACGCACGCGGCGTCACCATGCGCTTCGGCGGCCTCACCGCCGTCAACAACGTCGACCTCACCGTCAACAGCGGCGAAATCGTCGGCCTCATCGGCCCCAACGGCGCCGGCAAAACCACCTTCTTCAACTGCCTCACCGGCCTCTACATCCCCACCGAAGGCGAAGTCCGCTACAAGGGCACCGTCCTGCCCGCCAAATCCTTCAAGGTCACCGCAGCAGGCATCGCCCGCACCTTCCAGAACATCCGCCTCTTCGCCAACATGACGGTCCTCGAAAACGTCCTCGTCGGCCGCCACACCCGCACCAAAGAAGGCTTCTGGTCCGCCGTCCTGCGCGGCCCCGGCTTCCACAAGGCCGAAGCCCACTCCCGCGAACGCGCCACCGAACTCCTCGAGTTCGTCGGCCTCGCCGACAAGGCCGACCACCTCGCCCGCAACCTCCCCTACGGCGAACAACGCAAGCTCGAAATCGCCCGCGCCCTCGCCAGCGAACCCGGCCTCCTGCTCCTCGACGAGCCCACAGCCGGCATGAACCCCCAGGAAACCCGCGCCACCGAAGAACTCGTCTTCGCCATCCGCGACAAGGGCATCGCCGTCCTCGTCATCGAGCACGACATGCGCTTCATCTTCAACCTCTGCGACCGCGTCGCCGTCCTCGTCCAAGGCGAGAAACTCGTCGAAGGCGACAGCGCCACCGTCCAGGGCGACGAACGCGTCATCGCCGCCTACCTCGGCGAACCCCTCGCCAACGACCCCGGCGCCGCCGAAGCAGCCGAAGTCGAAGCCGCCGAGGCCCACGCCCAGGCCGACACCACCACGGACACCGCGGCCGGCAAGGAGAACGACCGATGACCGCACTCCTCGAGGTCGAAGACCTCCGCGTCGCCTACGGCAAGATCGAAGCCGTCAAAGGCATCACCTTCAAGGTCGACGCAGGCGAAGTCGTCACCCTCATCGGCACCAACGGCGCCGGCAAGACCACCACCCTGCGCACCCTCTCCGGCCTCCTCAAGCCGGTCGGCGGACAGATCAAATTCGGCGGCAAGTCCCTCAAGAAGGTCCCCGCCCACCAGATCGTCTCCCTCGGCCTCGCCCACTCCCCCGAGGGCCGGCACATCTTCCCCCGCATGACCATCGAGGACAACCTCCGCCTCGGCGCCTTCCTCCGCAACGACAAACCAGGCATCGAAAAAGACATCCAGCGCGCCTACGACCTCTTCCCCATCCTCGGCGAACGCCGCAAACAAGCCGCCGGCACCCTCTCCGGCGGCGAACAGCAAATGCTCGCCATGGGCCGCGCCCTCATGTCCCAGCCGAAGCTCCTCATGCTCGACGAACCCTCCATGGGCCTCTCACCGATCATGATGCAGAAGATCATGCAGACCATCGCCGAACTGAAATCCCAGGGCACCACCATCCTGCTCGTCGAACAGAACGCCCAGGCCGCGCTCTCCCTGGCCGACCAGGGCCACGTCATGGAAGTCGGCAACATCGTCCTCTCCGGCAGCGGACAAGACCTCCTCCATGACGAATCCGTCCGCAAGGCCTACCTCGGCGAAGACTGAACCCACCCGGACACGGCAGAGGCCCGCGCCCCCACACCGGGGACGCGGGCCTCAACCGTACGCACTCAGCCCTTCGACGCCTTCTTCTCCTCAGCGTCCTGAATGACCGCCTCAGCAACCTGCTGCATCGACATCCGCCGATCCATCGACGTCTTCTGAATCCACCGGAACGCCGCCGGCTCCGTCAGCCCGTACTCCGTCTGCAACACCGACTTCGCCCGGTCCACCAGCTTCCGAGTCTCCAACCGCAGACTGAGGTCGGCGACCTCCTTCTCCAGCGCCTTCAACTCCGTGAACCGCGAGACGGCCATCTCGATCGCCGGAACGACATCACTCTTGCTGAACGGCTTCACCAAGTACGCCATCGCACCGGCGTCCCGCGCCCGCTCCACCAGGTCACGCTGCGAGAACGCCGTCAGCATCAGCACCGGCGCGATGCTCTCCTCGGCGATCTTCTCCGCCGCGGAGATGCCGTCCAGCTTCGGCATCTTCACGTCCAGGATCACGAGGTCGGGCTTGTGCTCACGGGCCAGCTCCACGGCCTCCTCACCGTCACCGGCCTCGCCTACGACGGAGTAGCCCTCCTCCTCCAGCATCTCTTTGAGATCCAGTCGGATGAGCGCCTCGTCCTCGGCGATGACGACACGGGTCGTCAGCGGAGGCACGTGCGACTTGTCGTCGTCGTTCACGTCGGCGGGCTGGGGCGACTCGGGGGCGGTCACGTGGGCGCTCCTTGTTCCGGGGCAGGCGGTACTGCTTCCAAGAGCCTACCTAGCTGCGGCTGACGAGGGTGAACCGGTACACTCCTGATGGCTGACCAGCCGGGTTGGCGGAACTGGCATACGCGGATGTCTCAAACACATCTGTTCGAAAGGACATACGGGTTCGAGTCCCGTACCCGGCACAGACATCAAAAAGCGGAAGGTCACGTTCGCGTGATCTTCCGCTTTTTGATACCCCGAGTGACTGCAGTTAACTCAGTGTGTCCCCATGGAACAGCACAGTCCTTCGATCCGCGCACACGCTGTCGCGCTCATGAACCAGGGAATCCCCAACCACGTTGTTGCCGCACGGCTCAAGATCCCACGGGGCACCGTGAGCTGGTGGCGCAGCGAGGACCGCAGAGCGCGCGGCGAGGCGTATAGGCAACCAACCGATTGCCCTCGGTGCACAGGTCGCCAGTTCGACGAGGTTGCGTACGCCTACCTACTGGGCCTGTACCTGGGCGACGGTCACATCGTCTCGAAGCCCAGCCAGCATCACCTGTCGATCTTCTGCGACGCTACACAGACCGGTCTGATCGAAGCAGCGGCAGACGCCATGCGCAAGGTCATGCCACTACCCAGCGTTCGTCCACGCCGGAAACCTGGGTGCGTGGAGGTCAAGTCGTACACGAAGCATTGGTGCTGCATGTTCCCTCAGCACGGCCCCGGAAAGAAGCACGAGCGCACGATCGCCCTTGAGGCGTGGCAACAGATCATCGTTGACGCGCACCCTTGGGAGTTCATCCGGGGCCTCATCCACTCTGACGGCTGCCGTATTACCAACTGGACTACGAAGACCGTCGGCGGCGTTCTCAAGCGCTACGAGTACACGCGCTACTTCTTCAGCAATAAGTCGGACGACATCCGCGGGCTGTTCACCAGCGCCCTAGCCACGGTCGGCGTCGAGTGGACCACCCTCGCCCGAGGCAGCGACCCCTTCAACATCTCCGTAGCCCGCAAAGCCTCCGTAGCCCTCATGGACGCCCACGTCGGCCCCAAGTACTGAACCTACTTGGGACTGTCGTCCTCGCCGATGTGGTGCACCCGCACCAGATTGGTCGTGCCCGACACCCCCGGCGGTGAGCCGGCCGTGATGACCACGACGTCGCCCTTCTCGCAGCGCCCGTAGCGCAGGAGCAGCTCGTCCACCTGGTCGACCATCGCGTCCGTGGAGTCGGCGTGAGGGCCGAGGAAGGTTTCCACGCCCCAGGTCAGGCTGAGCTGGGAGCGGGTCGCCGGTTCGGGGGTGAAGGCGAGGAGGGGGATGGGTGAGCGGTAGCGGGAGAGGCGGCGGACGGTGTCGCCGGACTGGGTGAAGGCGACGAGGAACTTGGCGTCGAGGAAGTCGCCGATCTCAGCGGCCGCGCGGGCGACGGCGCCGCCCTGGGTGCGGGGCTTGTTGCGTTCGGTGAGGGGTGGCAGGCCCTTGGCGAGGATGTCCTCCTCGGCCGCTGCGACGATCTTGGCCATGGTGCGGACCGTGTCGACAGCGTGCTTGCCGACGCTGGTCTCGCCGGAGAGCATCACCGCGTCGGTGCCGTCGATGACGGCGTTGGCGACGTCGGAGGCTTCGGCGCGGGTGGGGCGGGCGTTGTCGATCATGGAGTCGAGCATTTGGGTGGCGACGATGACGGGCTTGGCGTTGCGCTTGGCCAGTTTGATGGCGCGCTTTTGGACGATGGGGACCTGTTCGAGGGGCATTTCGACGCCGAGGTCGCCGCGGGCGACCATGATGCCGTCGAAGGCGGCGACGATGTCGTCGATGTTCTCGACGGCCTGGGGTTTTTCGACCTTGGCGATGACGGGGAGGCGGCGGCCTTCTTCGTCCATGATGCGGTGGACGTCGAGGACGTCGCGTCCGCTGCGGACGAAGGACAGGGCGATGACGTCGAAGCCGGCCCGGAGGGCCCAGCGGAGGTCGTCCTCGTCCTTTTTGGAGAGGGCTGGGACGGAGACGGCGACGCCGGGGAGGTTGAGGCCCTTGTGGTCGGAGACCATGCCCCCTTCGATCACCTTGGTGTGGACGCGGGGGCCGTCGATGTCGGTGACCTCGAGGCAGACCTTGCCGTCGTCGACGAGTACGCGCTCACCCGGCGTGACGTCGGCGGCGAGGCCGGCGTAGGTGGTGCCGCAGGTGTGGCGGTCGCCCTCCACGCCCTCCTCGACGGTGATGGTGAAGGTGTCGCCGCGTTCAAGGAGTACGGGTCCTTCGGTGAAGTGGCCGAGTCTGATCTTCGGGCCCTGAAGGTCGGCGAGGGCGCCGACGCTGCGGCCGGTTTCGTCGGCCGCTTTTCGGACACGCCGATAGCGCTCTTCGTGTTCGGCGTGGGTGCCGTGGCTGAAATTGAAGCGGGCGATGTCCATTCCGGCGTCGACCAGGGCTTTGATCTGGTCGTACGAGTCGGTGGCGGGCCCCAGGGTACAAACGATCTTTGCTCGGCGCATGTGTCGAGCCTATGACTTACTGCCGGGTAGCGAATTGGCCACGCATGACCACTCAACAACCGTTGAGTAAAGGGTTATTGACAAGTGTTGAATTGTGCGGCCGTCCGCTCCGATGAGCACGTGACCTGGCCTCCACCCCCTTGACAGGGGGCATGTTCAGGACAGAATCTACGCGCGTTGCCGACTCGTGCACGGGTCACTGAACCGAGGAGAGCCAGCCATGCCGTTGAACCGCCGGAAGTTCCTGAGCAGGTCCGCAGTGACGGGGGCGGGTGTCGCGCTGGCCGGTGCGGCGGCGGCTCCGGCGGCCGAGGCGGCCCCGGTCGACAAGGGTCACAAGGGCCGTCGGAAGCCGAAGCGCTACGCCCTGACGATCCTCGGCACCACCGACCTGCACGGGCACGTCTTCAACTGGGACTACTTCAAGGACGCCGAGTACGCCGACTCGGCGGGCAACGCGCAGGGCCTGGCGCGTGTCTCGACGCTGGTGAACCAGGTCCGGGAGGAGAAGGGCCGCGGCAACACGCTGCTGCTGGACGCGGGTGACACCATCCAGGGCACCCCGCTGACGTACTACTACGCCAAGGTCGATCCGATCACCGCGAAGGGTGGTCCGGTGCATCCGATGGCGCAGGCGATGAACGCGATCGGGTACGACGCGGTGGCGCTCGGGAATCACGAGTTCAACTACGGCATCGAGACGCTGCGCAAGTTCGAGGAGCAGTGCGATTTCCCGCTGCTGGGTGCGAACGCGGTGGACGCGAAGACGCTGCGGCCGGCTTTTCCGCCGTACTTCATGAAGACGTTCCGGGTGAAGGGGGCGCCGCCGGTGAAGGTGGCGGTGCTGGGGTTGACGAATCCGGGTATCGCGATCTGGGACAAGGCGTACGTGCAGGGGAAGCTGGCGTTCCCGGGTCTTGAGGAGCAGGCGGCCAAGTGGGTGCCGAAGCTGCGTTCGATGGGTGCGGACGTGGTGGTGGTGTCGGCGCACTCGGGGTCGTCGGGTACGTCGTCGTACGGTGATCAGCTTCCGTATGTGGAGAACGCGGCGGCGAATGTGGCGCGGCTGGTGCCGGGGATCGACGCGATCCTCGTCGGGCACGCGCACCAGGAGATCGCGGAGCTGAAGGTCGTCAACGAGGAGACCGGGAAGACGGTGGTGCTGTCGGAGCCACTGTGTTACGCCGAGCGGCTGACTCTGTTCGATGTCGAGTTGTTCTTCGAGCGGGGCCGGTGGCAGGTGGAGTCGGTGCGGGCGTCGCTGCGGGATTCGGCCACGGTCGAGGACGATCCCGCGATCACGAGACTGCTGACGGACGAGCACGAGAAGGTCGTGGCGTACGTCAATCAGGTGGTCGGTACGGCGACGGAGACGTTGACGACGGTGGAGGCGCGGTACAAGGACGCGCCGATCATCGATCTGATCACCAAGGTGCAGGAGGACGTGGTCAGGGAGGCGCTGGCGGGTACGGAGTTTGCGTCGCTGCCGGTTCTCGCGCAGGCGTCGCCGTTCTCGCGGACTTCGGAGATTCCGGCGGGTGAGGTGACGATCCGGGATCTGTCGAGTCTGTACGTGTACGACAACACGCTGGTGGCGAAGTTGATGACGGGTGCGCAGTTGCGGGCGTACCTGGAGTATTCGGCGGAGTACTACGTGCGGACGGCGGCGGGGGCGCCGGTGGACGTGGCGAAGCTGACGAATGCGAACGGTCGTCCGGACTACAACTACGACTATGTGTCGGGGCTGACGTACGAGATCGATGTCGCGCAGGCGCCCGGTTCGCGGATCAGGAATCTGGCGTACGGGGGTGTGCCGTTGGTGGACGGCGCGGAGTTCGTGCTGGCGGTGAACAACTACCGGGCCAACGGTGGTGGTGCGTTTCCGCATGTGGCGTCGGCCCGGGAGTTGTGGTCGGAGTCGACGGAGATCCGTACGCGGATCGCCGAGTGGGTGACGGCGAAGGGTGTGCTGGATCCGGCGGACTTCGCGTCGGTGGACTGGCGGTTGACGCGGGAGGGTGTGCCGGTGTTCTGAGTTCGGTGTTTCTGGGGGTGGTGCGGCCTCAGATTCCTTCCACCAGCGGGGTGAGTGTCCGGTGGTCGCGTGCGGAGGGGATCTGGGGCTGTGCGTTTTCCAGGCCGAAGGTGGTGAAGGCGGTGCGGGTGGGGAGGGGGTAGGGGTTTCGGCCGGTGAGGTCGTTGAGGATGGTGGCGCTGCGCCAGGCGGCGAGGCCGAGGTCGGGTGTGCCGACGCCGTGGGTGTGGGTTTCGGCGTTCTGGCAGTAGACGTGGCCGGTGACGGAGGGGTCGAGGCGGAGTCGGAAGCGTTCGTCGATGCGGGGGCGTTCGTGGCTGTCGCGGCGCATGTAGGGGTCGAGTCCGGCGAGGATGCGGCTGAGGGGGCGTTCGCGGTAGCCGGTGGCGAGGACGACGGCGTCGGTGGTGAGGCGGGTGCGGGTTTTCTGCTGGTCGTGTTCGAGGTGGAGTTCGATTTTGGTGGTGGCGATGCGTCCGGCGGTGCGGACGTGGACGCCGGGGGTGAGGACGGTGTCGGGCCAGCCGCCGTCGAGGGTGCGGCGGTAGAGCTCGTCGTGGATGGCGGCGGTGGTGTCGGCGTCGATGCCTTTGTGGAGTTGCCATTGGGAGGCGATGAGGCGGTCGCGGACGGGTTCGGTGAGGGCGTGGAAGTAGCGGGTGTAGTCGGGGGTGAAGTGTTCGAGGCCGAGTTTGGAGTACTCCATGGGGGCGAGGGCTTCGGTGCGGCCCAGCCAGTGGAGTTGTTCGCGGCCGGCGGGGCGGTGGCGTAGGAGGTCGAGGAAGATTTCGGCGCCTGACTGGCCGGTGCCGATGACGGTGACGTGTCCGGCGGTGAGGAGGGTGTCGCGGTGCTGTAGGTAGTCGGCGGCGTGGAGGACGGGGACGCCGGGGGTGTCGACGAGGGGTCTGAGGGGGTCGGGGACGTGGGGTTCGGTGCCGATGCCGAGGACGACGTTGCGGGTGTGGGTGCGGCCGAGGGCTTCGGCTTCGCCGTCGGTGCCGAGTTGGGTGTAGTCGACTTCGAAGAGGTGTCGTTCGGGGTTCCAGCGGACGGCGTCGACCTGGTGGTGGAAGTGGAGGGTGGGGAGGTTGTCGGCGACCCAGCGGCAGTAGGCGTCGTATTCGGCGCGCTGGATGTGGAAGCGCTCGGCGAAGTAGAAGGGGAAGAGGCGTTCGCGGGTTTTGAGGTGGTTGAGGAAGGTCCAGGGGCTGGCGGGGTCGGCGAGGGTGACGAGGTCGGCGAGGAAGGGGACTTGGATGCGGGCGCCGTCGATGAGGAGGCCGGGGTGCCAGTGGAAGGTGGGGCGCTGGTCGTAGAAGGCGGTGTCGAGTTCGGTGAGGGGGTCGGCGAGGGCGGCGAGGGAGAGGTTGAAGGGGCCGATGCCGATGCCGACGAGGTCGCGGGGGGTTTCGGGGGTGTGGTGGGTGGGGGTGGTCATCGCTCGGTGGGTCCTTCCAGGGCGTTTTCGACGTGGGTGAGGAGGGTGGTGAGGTCGTCGGGCCGGGTGTGGGGGTTGAGGAGGGTGGCTTTGAGCCAGAGGCGGCCGTCGGTGCGGGCGCGGCCGAGGACGGCGGTGCCGGTGGTGAGGAGGGTGCGGCGGGCGGCGGCGACGGTGGTGTCGGTGGCGTGGGCGGGCCGGAACAGGACGGTGCTGATGGTGGGTGGGGCGTGCAGTTCGAACCGGGGGTGGGTGTCGACGAGGGTGGCGAAGTCCTGGGCGAGGGCGCAGACCTGGTCGATGAGCGCGCCGAGTCCGCTGCGGCCGAGGGTGCGCAGGGTGACGGCGATTTTGAGGATGTCGGGGCGGCGGCTGGTGCGGGTTGAGCGGCTGAGGAGGTCGGGGAGGCCTGCGTCGGTGTCGTCGTCGGCGTTGAGGTAGTCGGCGTGGTGGTGGAGGGCGGTGAGGTCGTCGGGGTTCTTGATGGTGAGGAGGCCGGCGGCGATGGGTTGCCAGCCGAGTTTGTGGAGGTCGAGGGCGGTGGTGTCGGCGGCTTCGAGTCCGGTGAGTTTGGTGCGGTGCCGTTCGCTGAAGAGGAGTGCTCCGCCGTAGGCGGCGTCGATGTGGAGGCGGGCGTGGTGGGCGGTGCAGCGGGCGGCGATGTCGGGGAGTGGGTCGATGAGGCCGGTGTCGGTGGTGCCGGCGGTGGCGACGACGAGGTGGGGTCCGGGGATGTGGGTGAGGGCTTCGTCGAGGGCGGCGGGGTCGAGGGTGCCGTTCGGGGCGGGGACGGTGACGGGGTCGGGGAGGCCGAGGAGCCAGGCGGCGCGGGGTACGGAGTGGTGGGCGTTGGCGCCGTGGACGAGGCGTAGGCCGGCGCCGTGTCGCTCGCGGGCGAGGAGGGCGGCGAGCTGGTTGGACTCGGTGCCGCCGGTGGTGACCAGGGCGTCGGTGGCGCCGGTTTCGTGGGCGAGGGCGCGGGTGACGAGGGCTTCGAGGGCGGTGGCGGCGGGGGCCTGGTCCCAGGAGTCGAGGGAGGGGTTGAGGGCGCTGGCGGCGAGGTCGGCGGCGGTGGCGACGGCGAGGGGTGGGCCGTGGAGGTGGGCGGCGCAGTGGGGGTGGGCGGGGTCTGCGGTGCCTTCGGCGAGTGCGGTGACGAGGGTGTGGAGGGCGTGGGGGTCGCCGTGGTCGGGGAGGATGTGACCGGCTGCGGCGGTGATGCGGGCGGTGACGGTGTCGGGGCCGCCGGTGGGCAGGGGGCCGCGGCGTGCGGCGGTGCCGGTGCGCAGGGCGTCGAGCACGGTGTCGAGCAGGGGCCGCAGGGTGTCGGGGCCGTGCGGGCCCGAGGCGAGGGGCGGCTGGCCCATGGGCTGTCCTCCGGGCGCGGGGACTGGGGGTTACAGCTTGGACGTGGTGGCGTCCGTGCGCCCGGACAGCTCAACGATCACAACCCGAAAGGGGTATTCGTGGGGCCGGTTCCCGTGTCGCGGGGTGGGGAACCGGCCGTGTCCGTCGTCAGTCGGCCGTCAGTCAGCGGTCGTCAGTCGGCGGCCGATTCCCGTACGCGCAGTGCGCGGGCGAGGTCGTCGAGCTGGTCGGTGAGTTTGCGGCGCAGGGCGGGGATGGGGTCGGCGTCGTCGAGGCATTCCTGGCCGAGGCGCAGGGTGTCGGGGTCGATGGCGTGGGCGGGGAAGGCCCAGCGGCCGGCGGCGTCGGCGATGGCGGGGCCGCGGCGGGCGGCGACGGCGACTGCTTCGGCGTAGTAGCGGGGGACGTAGTCGTGTACGAGGTCGGTCTGTTCGGGTTGCCAGAAGCCTTGGGCGGTGGCGGTGAACAGGTAGTTGGAGAGGTCGTCGGTGGCGAACATCGCTTCCCAGGCGCGCTGTTTGGCTTCGGGGTCGGGGAGGGCGGCGCGGCAGCGGGCGGCGCCTTCCTGGCCGGTGGCGCTGGGGTCGGTGGCGAGTTCGGCGGCGATGGCGGTTTCGTCGGTGGCGCCGAGGACGGCGAGGCGGGTGAGGATGCGCCAGCGCAGTTCGGGGTCGAGTTCGGGGCCGCCGGGGACGGTGCCGTCGGCGAGCCAGGCGGCGATGGTGTCGGGGTGGGCGGCGGTGGCGATGCGGTGGCGTACGGCGATGAGGCGCAGGCCGGGGTGGTCGCCGTCCTCGGTGCGGCGGATGAGGTCGCGGCAGAGGTCGGTGAGGGTGGTGAGGGCGGCGGGCCGCTGTTGGGGGGTGACGTAGCGGTCGGCGACCTGGGTGCCGGCGAAGGTGAGGACGCCGTCGACGAGGGCGAGGTCGGTTTCGTGGGGGAGGTGGGTGCGGGCGATGTCGAGGTAGTCGGTGGGGGCGAGTTCGCCGTCGCGTACGGCGTCGCGCAGGGCGTTCCAGACGACGGCGCGGGTGAGGGGGTCGGGGAGGCCGGAGAGTCCGGTGCGCAGGGTGTGGAAGGAGTCGGTGTCGAAGCGGATCTTGGCGTAGGTGAGGTCGCCGTCGTTGAGGACGGTGAGGGCGGGGCGTTTGCCGATGGGCAGGGGTTGGTTCTGCGGGATGTCGATGTCGAGGCGGCGGCGGAGGGTGAGGCGGCCTTCGTCGGTGAGGTCGCGGTCGTAGAGGCCGGCGGCGATGCGGTGGGGGCGGCTGCCGGTGTGGTCGACGGTGAGGGCGCGGTCGCCGTTGTCGCCGGTGATGCGGGGGGTGAGGGTGTCGACGCCGGTGGTGCGCAGCCAGGCGTCGGCCCAGGCGTGGACGTCGCGGTCGGTGGCGGCGGCGAGGGAGTCGATGAAGTCGGCGAGGGTGGCGTTGGCGAACTTGTGGCGTTCGAAGTGGGTGTTGATGCCGGCGAGGAAGTCTTTCTCGCCGAGCCAGGTGACGAGTTGGCGCAGGGCGGAGGCGCCCTTGGCGTAGGAGATGCCGTCGAAGTTGAGGAGGGCGGAGGCGGTGTCGGGGACGTTTTCGGGGGCGACGGGGTGGGTGGAGGGGCGCTGGTCGGCGTCGTAGCCCCAGGGTTTGCGGGTGACGCCGAAGTCGGTCCAGGTGTGGGTGAAGCGGGTGGCTTCGGCGGTGGTCTGGTAGCCCATGTATTCGGCGAAGGACTCGTTGAGCCAGATGTCGTCCCACCACTTGAGGGTGACGAGGTCGCCGAACCACATGTGGGCCATTTCGTGGGCGATGACCATGGCGCGGGTCTGGCGCTGGGTGTCGGTGACGGCGGAGCGGAAGACGAATTCGTCGCGGAAGGTGACGAGGCCGGGGTTCTCCATGGCGCCGGCGTTGAATTCGGGGACGAACGCCTGGTCGTAGGAGTCGAAGGGGTAGGGCTCGGTGAACTTTTCGTGGTAGCGGTCGTAGCAGCTGCGGGTGATGTCGAGGAGTTCGTCGGCGTCGGCGTCGAGGTGGGGGGCGAGGGAGCGGCGGCAGTGGATGCCGAAGGGCAGGCCGCGGTGTTCGGTGCGTACGGAGTGCCAGGGGCCGGCGGCGACGGCGACGAGGTAGGTGGAGATGCGGGGGGTGGTGGCAGCTTTCCAGTGGCCGTCGCCGGTGTGTTCGGTGGTGCCGTTGGCGAGGACGGTCCAGCCTACGGGGGCGGTGACGGTGAGGTCGAAGGCGGCTTTGAGGTCGGGCTGGTCGAAGGCGGCGAAGACGCGCTGGACGTCGTCGAGGAAGAGCTGGGTGTAGACGTAGGTCTCGCCGTCGGCGGGGTCGGTGAAGCGGTGCATGCCTTCGCCGGTGCGGGAGTAGCGCATGGCGGCGTCGACGCGCAGTTCGTGCTCGCCGGGGGTGAGGTCCTTGAGGGCGAGCCGGTTGTCGTCGAGGGCGGCGGGGTCGAGGGGGTGTCCGTCCAGGGTGACGGTGCGCAGCTCGGCGGGCTTGACCTCGACGAAGGTGTCCGTGGTGGGGGTCGCGTCGCGCACGGTGAAGCGGATGACGGTGCGGGAGTCGAAGGTGTCGTCGCCACGGGTCAGATCGAGGTCGATCGTGTAGTGGTGGACGTCGAGGAGGCTGGCACGGGTCTGCGCTTCGTCGCGCGTGAGTACGGACATGGACGCCATGCTGCCTGATGGTGTGGGCAGGGCACAGGGGCGGTTCGGTACGCGGGGTATGTCCGGTCCGTTGTGGGGGTGCCGCGCTCCCCGGCGTGCGCCCCCGAGGGGGCGCCGGGGTCGGGGTGGTCAGGCGGGGGTGTTGCCGTTGTGTTCGGCGATGCGCTCGTGGTGGTGGATGACCTCGGCGATGATGAAGTTGAGGAACTTCTCGGCGAACGCCGGGTCCAGTTTGGCGCTCTCGGCGAGGGCGCGCAGGCGGGCGATCTGCTTGGCCTCGCGGGCCGGGTCGGCGGGTGGCAGCTGGTGGCGGGCTTTGAGGTGGCCGACCTGCTGGGTGCACTTGAAGCGCTCGGCGAGCATGTGGACGACGGCCGCGTCGATGTTGTCGATGCTGTCCCGCAGCCGGGCCAGTTCCTCGCGGACGGCGGGGTCGACGGCACCGGTACCGGTGTTGCTGGTGGTCATGGGGGCTCAGCCTACGGGCGGACGCCGGGCTGTCGCAGGCCGTCTCAGGCGCCGAGAACCGGGGTGCTGCTCGTACAGTGGTGTGGAGGGTTCAGGCGTCTTGGGGGTCGGGCGTGGCGAACGGTGGACCGGTCGAGCACGGTTTTCCGCATCTGGAGACGGTGCGGGCCGCCGTCACCGCGCTGTACCGGCGGCTGTCGTACGACACCGTCCGGACGTTCTCGGCGAGCGTGCCGCCGGCCGATGTGGCGTTCTGCGACACGGATGATCTGTATCTGGGTACGCAGCGGGTGGCTCATGAGCTGGTGCGGCACTACCGTCTCCCGGACGCCCGGATGATCGTCTCCTTCCGGGAGATGACGCATGCGGCGCATGTCGAGCTGACGGCGGGGCCTGAGTACTTCATCGAGCTGAACGCCCGTTTCCGCACTCATCGCCGGGACATCGGGGCGGCGCTGGCGCACGAGGTGATGCACGTGTACCTGCACCGTCTGGACCTGTCCTTCCCGGGGACGCGGGACAACGAGATCCTCACGGACACGGCGACGACGTATCTGGGTGCCGGGTGGCTGCTGCTGGACGCGTACCGGGAGGACGGGGCGTCGTCGCAGAAGCTGGGGTATCTGACGCCGGAGGAGTTCGGGTACGTGCTGGCCAAGCGGGCGCTGGTGTTCGGTGAGGATCCGTCGGTGTGGTTCACCAGTGCGCAGGCGTACTCGGCGTACGTCAAGGGCATGGCGCGGGCGCGTCGGGACGAGCGGCAGCCGCCGCTGACGGCGGCCGGCTGGGCGGGCCGCCGCCGGTATGCGCGGGATCGCCGGCACGCGCAGGATCCGCACGCCTCGTCCGTTCCGCCGGGGGACGGCCCGTACGCGTTCACTTCGCAGGGGCGCGGGGCGCTGCGGGTGTCGTTCCCGTGTCCGACCTGTCACCAGCGGATCAGGGTGCCGGTGCGGGGGCGGGTGCGGGCGCGGTGCGGGTTGTGCCGGACGGTGCTGGAGTGCGATACGTGACCCGGGCGCCGGGGCGTTCCCGGGCGGCTCCTATGTCCGTACGATGCCCTGCGCCCGTGCGGCCAGCAGCCACTGGGGGAACTCGCCCACCAGGTGGTCGTACAGTTCGGTGTCGGTGAGCTTCTGGGGGTCGTGGCCGGCGTGGAAGAAGCCGGCGTTGTCGACGATCCGCTTGGTCGGCACCGCCAGTTCGTCGAGTTTGCGCAGGTACTCGAACTGGCGGCTGCCCGGGTCGCCGAAGCCGACGAACTGCCAGAACAGCGGGAGCGGTGCCGCCTTGCACAGGTACCGTTCGGCGGCGAGCCGGTTGACGGGGCCGCCGTCGGTCTGGAAGACGACGAGGGCGGGGTGGTGGGCGCCGCTGTCGAGGTAGTGGTCGATGACGGCGTCCATGGCCAGGTGGTAGCTGGTCTTGCCCATGTGTCCGAGGCCGGCGACGATCCGCTCGATCCGTCCGTGGTGGTCGGCGAGGGCGATCTCGGTGACGGCGTCGACGTCGGTGGAGAAGAACACCACGGGTACGGTGCCGTCGTCGTCGAGGTGGGCGGACAGTCCGAGCACGCGGTCGGCGAGGGCCTGGACGCTGCCGTCCTTGTAGT
The DNA here is from genome assembly GCF_001905385.1 of Streptomyces sp. CB02414. Taxonomy (GTDB): domain Bacteria; phylum Actinomycetota; class Actinomycetes; order Streptomycetales; family Streptomycetaceae; genus Streptomyces. The sequence goes on from NZ_LIPF01000001.1 coordinate 261,648, forward strand.
AGGGCTTCATGGAGCCGGAGTAGTCGACGACGAGGTAGACGGCGGCCCGGGTTCCGTCGAGGCCGTGTTTGGTCAGGGACACTCCGGCGCTCTTGTACAGGTCGACCAGTGCGGGCGCTGTCTCCCGCACCTTGGTGAGACTGATCGCGGCCATGTGGTTTCCCCCGTCGTCCCCGGACTCTTGGCGTGTGGCTGCCGAGGTTACGGCACGGCGCACCCCGCCTCTCAGCTTGTCCACAGGCGTTCGCTATTTTGTTCGCCGCCGTCCCCACCGGCTCACCGTCCGTCCCGCCCCGAGGAGCCGGCCGTGGATTCCGAGTCCACCGTCACGACCTGTTACCGCCATCCCGCGGTGGAGTGTCATGTCCGCTGCACCCGTTGCGAGCGGTTCATCTGTCCCGACTGCATGCGCGAGGCACCCGTCGGTCACCAGTGCCCCGAGTGTGTGAAGGAGGGGGCGCGGTCGGTCCGGCAGGCCCGGACCATCGCGGGCGGCCGGGTCTCGGCGACGCCCGTGGTGACGTACGTGCTGTTCGCGCTGAACGTGCTGGTGTACCTGGCGGAGGTGGTGCGGCCGGAGATCGTGGACCGGTTCTCGATGGTCGGTGCGCGGCTGGTCGGCCCGGAGGGTGGTCACCTGACCGCCGACGGGGCGTACTTCGTCTTCGGGACGCTCCGGACGGAGGGTGTGGCCGGTGGTGAGTGGGAGAGGATGCTCACCAGCGCCTTCCTCCACGTGTCGCCGTTCGAGGGCGCGTTCGGGATCCTGCACATCACCATGAACATGGTGGCGCTGTGGCAGTTGGGGCGGGTGGTGGAGCTGATGCTCGGCCGGCTCCGCTTCGTGGTCCTGTACGTGTTGTCGGCGCTGGGCGGTTCCGTCCTGCAGCTGGTCCTGGCCGATCCCGGGCAGTCCTCGGTCGGGGCGTCGGGCGCGGTGTTCGGCGTGGGGGCCGCGTACTACGTTCTGCACCGCCGGCTGGGCGCGGACATGGCGGCGGTCAACCGTTTCATGGTGCTCCTGCTGCTGTGGCTGGTGGTCTCGGCCGGGTTCACCTCCTGGCAGGGGCACCTGGGCGGTCTGCTGGCGGGCGGCGCGGTGGCTATGGCCTTCCCCTACGCGCCCCGGGACGGACGCCGGGCCTTCGTGCAGACGGGGGCGTGCGTGGCGCTGCTGGCGCTGCTGGCGGTCGCGGCGGTGAGCAGGGTGACGGAACTGACAGGCCAAGGCATTCCCCTATGAGAGGTATTCCCCGATGAAACGTGCCGGTGTGCTGCTCCTCGCGGCCGTTCCCGTGATCGCCACGGGGGTGTACTTCGTGATGCCGACGGACTCGGCCGACGCCCCGGTGACGCCTCCGGTCGCCTCCGCCCAGTCGTCCCGGCAGGACGCCAAGAGCCGGGCGGAGCAGGAGCGGGAGGCGGACGACGCGCTGATCGCCGGCCTGCCGCCGGGGCTGGCCGACCCCGCGAAGAAGGAGCTGGCCCAGCAGCTGGTGTCCAGTGCCGAGAACTCGACGACGAAGTGGCGCACCTCGTACGGGACGATCGAGGACCTGGGCGACGGGTGCGGTTACACGGCGGGCATCATCGGTTTCTGCACCGGCACGCACGACCTGCTGACGCTGGTGGAGCGCTACACGAAGGCGCACCCGGGCAACGGACTGGCGGCGTACCTGCCCGCCCTGCGCGAGGTGGACGGGACCGACTCCCACGAGGGTCTGGACCCGGGCTTCCCGGACGCCTGGCGGGCGGAGGCCGGGAAGCCGGAGTTCCGGAAGGCGCAGGAGGAGGAGCGCGACCGGGTCTACTTCGAGCCGGCGGTGCGCCTCGCCAAGCTGGACGGTCTCGGCACGCTCGGCCAGTTCGTGTACTTCGACGCGATGGTCTTCCACGGTCCCGACACGGACGCCGAGGGGTTCTACGGGTTGCGCGAGCGGGCCATGGAGAAGGCGAAGACGCCGGCCCGGGCCGGTTCCGAGAAGGCGTACCTCAAGGCGTTCCTGGACGTCCGCCGCGAGGCCATGCTGGCCAGGCGTCCGGGCAGCGACACGTCCCGCGTCGACACCGCGCAGCGCCGGTGGCTGCGGGAGGGGAACCTGGACCTGGACGTGCCGCTGGTGTGGGAGATGTACGGGGACACGTACCGGCTGCCGTAGGCGTCGGCGGGCGCATGCGACGGCGCCTGCCCCTTTGTCCGGTCGGGGACAGGGCAGGCGCCATCAGTGTTCCGTACGCCTTTGTACGGGACGTTCTTCGGTTGTTCCGTCCGTCAGACCGCGAGGGCGCGGTCGGTCGGCCGGATCGGGGCCGGCAGTTCGCTGGCCCCGGTCAGGAAGCGGTCGGCGCCGCGGGCGGCGGAGCGGCCCTCGGCGATCGCCCAGACGATGAGCGACTGGCCGCGGCCGGCGTCACCGGCGACGAACACACCCGGCACGTTGGTCTGGAAGTCGGCGTCCCGGGCGATGTTACCCCGTTCGTCGAGCTCCAGGCCGAACTGGTCGACCAGGCCGTTGTCCCGGTCGGTGCCGGTGAAGCCCATGGCGAGGGTGACGAGCTGGGCGGGGATCTTGCGCTCGGTGCCCGGCTTCGCGGTGAGCTTGCCGTCGACGAACTCGACCTCGCTCATGTGCAGCCACTGGACGTTGCCGTCCTCGTCGCCCTCGAAGTGGGTGGTGGAGACGGCGTAGACCCGCTCGCCACCCTCCTCGTGGGCGCTGGTGACCTTGTAGAGCATCGGGAAGGTCGGCCAGGGCTGGCGCACCGCGTCCCGTTCCTCACCCGGCCGGGGCATGATCTCCAGCTGGGTGACGGAGGCGGCACCCTGGCGGTGGGCGGTGCCCACGCAGTCGGCGCCGGTGTCGCCGCCGCCGATGACGACGACGTGCTTGCCCTCGGCCGTGATCGGGGGCGCCACGTAGTCGCCCTCCTGGACCTTGTTGGCCAGGGGCAGGTACTCCATCGCCTGGTGGATGCCGTTCAGCTCGCGGCCGGGGACCGGCAGGTCGCGGGCGGTGGTGGCGCCGGCGGCGATGACGACGGCGTCGTAGCGCTTCTTCAGGTCGGTCGCCTTGAGGTCGCGGCCGATCTCGACGCCGGTGCGGAAGCGGGTGCCCTCCGCGCGCATCTGCTCGATGCGGCGGTTGATGTGCCGCTTCTCCATCTTGAACTCGGGGATGCCGTAGCGCAGCAGGCCGCCGACGCGGTCGGCGCGCTCGTAGACGGCGACGGTGTGGCCGGCCCGGGTGAGCTGCTGGGCGGCGGCCAGGCCCGCGGGGCCGGAGCCGATGACGGCGACGGTCTTGCCGGACAGGCGCTCGGGGATCTGCGGGGCGACGTCCCCGGTCTCCCACGCCTTGTCGATGATGGAGACCTCGACGTTCTTGATGGTGACCGGCGGCTGGTTGATGCCGAGCACGCACGCCGACTCGCAGGGGGCCGGGCACAGGCGGCCGGTGAACTCCGGGAAGTTGTTGGTGGCGTGCAGGCGTTCCTGCGCGGCCTGCCAGTCCTCGCGGTAGGCGTAGTCGTTCCACTCGGGGATCAGGTTCCCGAGCGGGCAGCCGTTGTGGCAGAACGGGATGCCACAGTCCATGCAGCGGCTGGCCTGCTTGCTGATGATCGGCAGCAGGGAGCCGGGGACGTAGACCTCGTTCCAGTCCTTGACGCGCTCCGGGACCGGGCGGGTCTGGGCGACCTCGCGCCCGTGGTTCAGAAAGCCCTTGGGATCAGCCATTGGTCGCCGCCTCCATCATCTTCTCGGTGATCTCGGTCTCGGAGAGACCGGCTCGCTCGGCGGCGTCCTTGGCGGCGAGCACTGCCTTGTACGTGCTGGGGATGATCTTGCTGAAGCGCTCCACGGAGTTGTCCCACTCGGCGAGCAGCTTCGCGGCGACAGTGGAGCCCGTCTCCTCCTGGTGCCGGCGCACGACGTCGTGCAGCCATGCGCGGTCGGCGTCGTCCAGCGCCTCGACGGCGCCCACGTTGCCGGAGTTGACGTTGTCGCGGTCCAGGTCGACGACGTAGGCGATGCCGCCGGACATGCCGGCCGCGAAGTTGCGCCCGGTCTCGCCGAGGACGACCGCGTGGCCGCCGGTCATGTACTCGCAGCCGTGGTCGCCGACGCCCTCGGAGACGACCGTCGCGCCGGAGTTGCGGACGCAGAAGCGCTCGCCGACCTTGCCGCGCAGGAACATCTCGCCGCCGGTGGCGCCGTAGCCGATGGTGTTGCCGGCGATGGTGGAGTACTCGGCGAGGTGGTCGGCGCCCCGGTCCGGGCGGACGACGATCCGGCCGCCGGAGAGGCCCTTGCCGACGTAGTCGTTGGCGTCGCCCTCCAGGCGCAGCGTGATGCCGCGCGGGACGAAGGCGCCGAAGGACTGGCCGGCGGAGCCGGTGAAGGTGATGTCGACGGTGTCGTCGGGCAGGCCCCCGCCGCCGAACTTCTTGGTCACCTCGTGGCCGAGCATGGTGCCGACCGTGCGGTTGATGTTGCGGATGGCGACCTGGGCGCGCACCGGCGCGGCGTCGGTGGCGTCCGTGGCACCGAGCGCGTCGGAGGCGAGCTTGATCAGCTGGTTGTCGAGGGCCTTCTCCAGGCCGTGGTCCTGGACGATCGCCTGGTGGCGCAGGGCGCCCTCGGGCAGTTCGGGCACGTGGAACAGCGGCTCCAGGTCCAGTCCCTGTGCCTTCCAGTGGTCGACGGCGCGGGTGACGTCGAGGGTTTCGGCGTGGCCGACGGCCTCCTCGATGGAGCGGAAGCCCAGCTCGGCGAGGATCTCGCGGACCTCTTCGGCGATGAACTGGAAGAAGTTCACCACGTACTCGGCCTTGCCGGAGAACCGGTCGCGCAGCACCGGGTTCTGGGTGGCGATGCCGACCGGGCAGGTGTCGAGGTGGCAGACGCGCATCATGACGCAGCCGGAGACGACGAGCGGGGCGGTCGCGAAACCGAACTCCTCGGCGCCGAGCAGCGCGGCGATGACGACGTCGCGGCCGGTCTTGAGCTGGCCGTCGGTCTGGACGACGATCCGGTCGCGCAGGCCGTTGAGCAGCAGGGTCTGCTGGGTCTCGGCGAGGCCCAGCTCCCAGGGTCCGCCCGCGTGCTTGAGCGACGTCAGCGGGGAGGCGCCGGTGCCGCCGTCGTGGCCCGAGATGAGGACGACGTCCGCGTGCGCCTTCGACACACCCGCCGCGACCGTGCCGACGCCGACCTCGGAGACCAGCTTGACGTGAATCCGCGCCTGCGGGTTCGCGTTCTTCAGGTCGTGGATCAGCTGGGCCAGGTCCTCGATGGAGTAGATGTCGTGGTGCGGTGGCGGGGAGATCAGGCCCACGCCGGGCGTCGAGTGCCGGGTCTTGGCGACCCACGGGTAGACCTTGTGGCCGGGCAGCTGGCCGCCCTCGCCGGGCTTGGCGCCCTGGGCCATCTTGATCTGGATGTCGTCGGCGTTGACCAGGTACTCGGAGGTCACGCCGAAGCGGCCGGAGGCGACCTGCTTGATCGACGAACGGCGCGCCGGGTCGTACAGGCGCTCCGGGTCCTCGCCGCCCTCACCGGTGTTGGACTTGCCGCCCAGCTGGTTCATGGCGATGGCGAGGGTCTCGTGCGCCTCCTGGGAGATGGAGCCGTACGACATGGCGCCGGTGGAGAAGCGCTTGACGATCTCGGAGACGGGCTCGACCTCGTCGACGGAGATCGGCTGCCGGTCCGACTTGAAGCCGAACAGGCCGCGCAGCGTCATCAGCCGCTCGGACTGCTCGTTCACGCGCTCGGTGTACTTCTTGAAGATGTCGTACTTGCCGGATCGCGTGGAGTGCTGGAGGCGGAAGACCGTCTCCGGGTCGAACAGGTGCGGCTCGCCCTCGCGGCGCCACTGGTACTCGCCGCCGATGTCCAGGGCGCGGTGGGCGGGCGCGATGCCGCTGGCCGGGTACGCCTTGGCGTGGCGGGCGGCGACCTCCTCGGCGACGACGTCGATGCCGATGCCGCCGATCTTGGTGGCGGTGCCGTTGAAGTACTTCTCGACGAACGCCTCGTCCAGGCCGACGGCCTCGAAGACCTGGGCGCCGCGGTAGGAGGCGACGGTGGAGATGCCCATCTTGGACATGACCTTGAGGACGCCCTTGCCGAGGGCGTAGATCAGGTTCCGGATGGCCTGCTCGGACTCCATGCCGGGCAGGAAGGTGCCCGCGCGGACCAGGTCCTCGACGGACTCCATGGCCAGGTACGGGTTGACCGCGGCGGCGCCGTAGCCGATGAGCAGGGCGACGTGGTGGACCTCGCGGACGTCGCCGGCCTCGACCAGCAGGCCCACCTCGGTGCGCTGCTTGGTGCGGATGAGGTGGTGGTGGACGGCGGCGGTGAGCAGCAGCGACGGGATCGGGGCGTGCTCGGCGTCCGAGTGGCGGTCGGAGAGGACGATGAGCCGGGCGCCGTTCTCGATGGCGGCGTCGGTCTCGGCGCAGATCTCCTCTATGCGCGCGGCGAGCGTGTCGCCGCCGCCGTGCACCCGGTAGAGGCCGGAGAGGGTCGCGGCCTTGAAGCCGGGCATGTCGCCGTCGGCGTTGATGTGGATGAGCTTGGCCAGCTCGTCGTTGTCGATGACCGGGAAGGGCAGCAGGACGCTGCGGCAGGAGGCGGCCGTCGGGTCGAGCAGGTTGCCCTGGGGGCCCAGCGAGGAGCGCAGGGAGGTGACCAGTTCCTCGCGGATGGCGTCCAGCGGCGGGTTGGTGACCTGCGCGAAGAGCTGGGTGAAGTAGTCGAAGAGCAGCCGGGGCCGGTCGGAGAGCGCGGCGATGGGCGAGTCGGTGCCCATGGAGCCGATCGGTTCGGCGCCGGCCTTGGCCATCGGCGCGAGGATGACGCGCAGCTCCTCCTCGGTGTACCCGAAGGTCTGCTGGCGGCGGGTGACCGAGGCGTGGGTGTGGACGATGTGCTCGCGCTCGGGCAGGTCGGACAGCTCGATCTCGCCGGCTTCCATCCACTCGCCGTAGGGCTGCTCGGCGGCGAGCTGGGCCTTGATCTCGTCGTCCTCGATGATGCGGTGCTCGGCGGTGTCCACGAGGAACATGCGGCCGGGCTGCAGGCGGCCCTTGCGGACGACCTTCGCGGGGTCGATGTCGAGGACGCCGACCTCGGAGCCGAGGACGACGAGGCCGTCGTCGGTGACCCAGTAGCGGCCGGGGCGCAGACCGTTGCGGTCGAGGACGGCGCCGACCTGGGTGCCGTCGGTGAAGGTGACGCAGGCGGGGCCGTCCCAGGGTTCCATCATCGTGGAGTGGAACTGGTAGAAGGCGCGCCGGGCCGGGTCCATGGAGTCGTGGTTCTCCCACGCCTCCGGGATCATCATCAGCACCGAGTGCGGCAGGGAGCGCCCGCCGAGGTGCAGCAGCTCCAGCACCTCGTCGAAGGAGGCCGAGTCGGAGGCGTCCGGCGTGCAGACCGGGAAGAGCCGGTCCAGGTCGGAGGAGGCCCCGAAGACGTCGGAGACGAGCTGGGACTCGCGGGCGCGCATCCAGTTGCGGTTGCCCTTGACCGTGTTGATCTCGCCGTTGTGCGCGACGAAGCGGTACGGGTGGGCGAGCGGCCAGCTCGGGAAGGTGTTGGTGGAGAACCGGGAGTGCACGAGCGCGATCGCGGAGGCGAAGCGGCGGTCGGACAGGTCCGGGAAGAAGGGCTCGAGCTGGCCGGTGGTCAGCATGCCCTTGTAGACGATGGTCCGCGCGGACAGCGACGGGAAGTAGACCCCGGCCTCGCGCTCGGCGCGCTTGCGCAGCGCGAAGGCTCGGCGGTCGAGGTCGATGCCCTGCGAGGCGCCGTCGGCCACGAAGATCTGGCGGAAGACCGGCATGGTGGAGCGGGCGGTGGCGCCGAGCAGCTGCGGGGCGACCGGGACCTCGCGCCAGCCGAGGACGCTCAGGCCCTCCTCGCCGGCGATCGTCTCGATGCGCGAGACGGCGTCCTCGGTGCCGTCGACCGGCAGGAAGGCGATGCCGACGGCGTACGCCCCGGCCTCGGGCAGTTCGAATCCGGCCACCTCGCGGAAGAAGGCGTCGGGCACCTGGGAGAGGATGCCGGCGCCGTCGCCCGAGTCGGGCTCGGAGCCGGTGGCGCCGCGGTGCTCGAGGTTGCGCAGCACGGTGAGTGCCTGGTCGACCAGGTTGTGCGATGCCTCGCCGGTGAGAGTGGCGACGAAACCGACGCCGCAGGCGTCGTGCTCGTTGCGGGGGTCGTACATACCCTGCGCAGCAGGGCGAGCATCCATGAAGGACCAGTTCTGGCCATTCGCGGAGTGCTGGGACGGCTGGCGCGGCGTACGCATCGGCTCTCCCGTCGTCGTCATCTGGCATGTGCAAGTGCCGAGGGACGACGTTGGCCCTCTGCGTGGGATCAAAATTTGGTGCAGGTTACATGATGGGGCGGTTCTCGGGAAGCGGGATAATCCGTTCCACCATGCGGACACCGGGGGTTGCGGAGGGGGTTCCGTACCCGGCGGTGGAGGCTTTGGGGACCGAGGCGGACAGATCGGTGTCCGTCGGCCCGAGGGCGCGGAGGGAGCTTCGTCGCCCACTCCGCGGGTGCGCGGTGGGCCTCGTTGCTCACAGCGCTTTCGGCTCATGCCCGGGGATCACGCGCTCGAAACCAGCGAGTAGCAACTTCTGCGACTACTTATGCGGTCCGTCGCATAAGTCCGAGCCGGGCTATCCTACGGCCGTTCCGAACAGGCTGCCCAGGGCGTACGTCACACCGGCCGCGGCGCCACCGAGGGCGAGCTGCCGCAGACCGCTGTACCACCAGCTGCGCGCCGTCACCTTGGCGACCACCGCGCCACACAGGAACAGACCGGCCAGCGCGAGCAGGACGGCGGGCCACAGCGCACTGGCGCCGAGCAGGAACGGCAGGACGGGAAGCAGCGCGCCGAGCGCGAAGGATCCGAACGAGGACACGGCCGCGACCAGCGGGGACGGCAGGTCGGAGGGGTCGATGCCCAGCTCCTCGCGGGCGTGTATCTCCAGCGCCTGCTCGGGGTCCCGGGACAGCTGCCGGGCGACCTCGCGGGCGAGGCCGGCGTCCACGCCCCGCGCCTCGTAGAGCGCCGCGAGCTCGGCCTCCTCGTCCGCCGGGTGCTTGCGCAGCTCGCGGCGCTCGACGTCCAGCTCGGCCTCGACGAGCTCGCGCTGCGAGGCGACGGAGGTGTACTCGCCGGCCGCCATGGAGAAGGCGCCGGCGGCGAGGCCCGCGAGTCCGCTGATCACCACGGTCTGCTGACTCGCCGTACCGCCGGCGACACCGGCCATCAGGGCGAGGTTGGAGACCAGGCCGTCCATGGCGCCGAAGACGGCGGGGCGCAGCCAGCCGCCGTTCACGTCGCGGTGGGTGTGGTTGTCGCGGTGCGCCTCGTGCAGCGGCGCCTCGGTCTCGATGATGGCCATGCGGGCCCCCCGGAGAACTAGTTTGGACTGGGTCTACTTTTTAACAACACCCAATCTACGCCGCTCATTTCCGCTCCGCCAGCAAGGAAAGGCTGGGCTTACCTGCGGTTTTACCCTTTCTCGCTCATCCGTGATCTTGCCTGCACAGATGTCGTCCGGGTGACGCTCGGGCCCGCGAGGCTGCGACGCGCGCGGCGCCGGGGACACATCCGCAAAGGGAGAGGAGAGGCCGCATGGCATCCACCGCCTGCATTCCCCCGGCCCCCGCGCCCGGGGACGCCGTCGGACTCCGTGAGCGGGCCCGGGGCGCGCTGCTGGGCCTGGCCGTCGGGGACGCCCTCGGAGCGCCGGCCGAGAACATGAAGCCCTCCGAGATCCGCGCCCGCTGGGGACGCATCACGGGCTACGTGGCCCGCGAGCCGGCCGGCACCGACGACACCGAGTACGCGATCTTCTCCGGTCTGCTGCTGGCCCGGTACGGCGCCGCGCTCACCCCGGCCCATGTGGAGGCGGCCTGGCACGAGTGGATCGCGGACCGGGAGGAGGGCCCGTTCCGGGGCGCGGGCTTCAGCGAACGCGGCACCCTGGAGAACCTGCGCCGCGGGCTGGCCGCGCCCATCTCCGCGCAGCACCGCCACGCGTGGAGCGACGGGCTCGCGATGCGAGCCGCGCCGCACGGCGTGTTCGCGGCGGGCCGTCCCGCCGAGGCCGCCCGGCTGGTGGCGATCGACGGCTCGGTCAGCCACGACGGCGAGGGCATCTACGGTGGCCAGGCGGTGGCGGCGGGGGTCGCGGCGGCGATGGCGGGGGCGCCGACCGACGCGGTGGTGGCCTCCGCGCTGGCCGTCGTCCCGGAGGACTCCTGGACGGCCCGCTGTCTGCGCCGGGCGATGACCGCGGCCCACCTCGGCGAACGCGCCGTCCGCTCCGCGGTGGTCATCGGCGGTTACCCCTGGACCGACCTGGCCCCCGAGGCGGTCGCCCTCGCCTTCGGCGCGTACGCGGCGGCCGACGGCGACTTCACGGACGCGGTACTGACGGCCGTCAACATGGGGCGCGACGCCGACACCACGGCGGCGGTGGCGGGCGCCCTGGCCGGCGCGACCCGGGGCGCCGCCGCGATCCCGGCCGAGTGGGCGTCGGCGATCGGCCCGGCCCGCGGCAGCTGCCTGCCGGCGATGGCGGGGCACCATGTGCTGGAGGTGGCGGACCTGCTGACGCGGGCGGCGGCTCCCGCGGGGGCCGCCGGGGCCCTCACGGCGGGCGAGGACGGCGTACCGGACGGGTACGGCGCGCCCTCCGGCACCCCGGGCGACGGCCCCGCGCCGGGTGGCCCGCCGGAGATCACCGCCCCCGTACACCCTGTACCGGCCGGGCCTCCGGGCCGCGCCCCCGCGCGGACCACACCACCAAGCCCCCACGCGAACGCCGCCCGGCGCCAGGCGAGCACCGACATCACACGGACCGTCCCACCCACCGCCACCGCCACCGCCACCGCCACCGCCACCGCCACACCGATCGAGCCACCCACCGCGGCACACAACGCCGTATCCACCGACGGAGACCCGTCGTCGGCCGGCACCCCCAGTACGGGCGGCCGAGGCGTGCGGGACGCGGAAGCACTCACCGTCGGACGGACCGCCGTACCCGCCGGCACAGCCGACCCGGCCCCGGAACGGGCCCTGCGCGCGCACCCCGGTGACGAGGTCGCGGCGGAGGCGGCAACATGAGCAGGGGGCGACCCGGCGGGGAGGAACCGGTCACCACCGCGTACGTCGCCACGGCCGACGCGCCGGACGCGTCCCCGCCCGCCGGGAGCGGGCACCGGCCGGTGTCCGAGGCCGCCGCCCCGGCGACCCGCGCCGCCGGTGACCGCGTCGAGGGCCTCCTCCTCGGGCTGGCCGCCGGAGACGCCGCCGGGTGGCCCGCCGCCCGGCACCGGGCCGCGCGGATGCCCGAGTGGACCCGCCGCCTCACCCGCGAGCTGGACACCTTCGCCGAGCAGAACGCCACCACCACCCTCCCCGTGCCCATCGCCCTGAACCAGCCCCCGGAGCCGCTGCGCCTCGGCCCCTCCGACGACGCGGAGTGGGCGGCGTTCGCGGCGGAGGCGGTGCTGCGGGCCGGGGACGACGGCGCGCTCGGGGACCTGAGCCGGGAACGGCGGATGCGGGCCGCGATCGACCTGACCTGGAACGCCGCCGCCAGCGAGGTGGCCGCGGCAACGGAACGCGCCCCGGAGCCGGAGTCGGCGGTACTGCCGCTGCGGGCCCGCATCTCGGTCCGGGCCGGGCTCGGCAACCTCGCCACCGGACTGCGCCCGCCCGCCACCGGCCACGACAACCCGCACTACTTCGACGACGCCGCCTGCGTCCGCGCCTGCGTCCTCGCCGTCGCCCACCCAGGCGACCCGCGGCCCGCCGCCGATCTGGCCGAGTTCGACGCCCGCTACACCCAGGACGGCGACGGGGTGCACGGCGCCCGCGCCATGGCGGCGGCACTGGCCCGCGCCCTCGGCGGCGGCGACGTACGCGCCTGCGTGACGGCCGCGCTCGCCGAACTGCCCCCGGAGACGGAGATCGGCCGCAACGCCCGCCAGGCACTGGCCCTCGCGGCGGACGCGGAGAGCACCTTCGCGCTGGTCCCGCTGCTGGAGCACCAGATCGTCGACCACGTCTACAGCTACGGCATCGCCGCCGCCGAGACCGTCCCGGTCGCCCTCGCCCTGACCGTCGCCGCCGAAGGCCGCATCGCGGAGGCGGTACCGGCGGCGGCCTGCCTCTCCCGGGTCGCGGACTCCGCCCCCGCACTGGCCGGCGCCCTCACCGGCGCGCTGGGCGGCGGCGCGGCGATCCCCGCCTCCTGGCGCGAGACCTGCCGCATCCTCCCCGGCTGCGTACTGCCCCGGCTCACCGGCACCGACCTGGTCGAACTCGCCGGACTCCTGCACGCACGCACCGGCCCCGATCGGAAAGGACCGCACCTGACATGAGGGACGACATGAGGACGCCCGGCTCCCCCACCGCGTCCCTGGAGGAACGCGTCACCGGCGCCCTCGTCGGCGCCGCCGTCGGTGACGCGCTCGGCGGCCCCGTCGAGGGCTACTCCCCCGCCCAGATCCTCGAACGCCACGGCGGCCGCGTGCACGGCGTCGTCGGCCCCTGGAACGGCGACGACTGGCGCACCGCCCGCCCCATCGCCCCGTACCACAAGGGCGACGGCCACGTCACCGACGACACCCTGATGACCCACGCGCTGGTCCGGGTGTACGGCACGGTCCGCGACCACCTCGACGCCCACGCCGTCGCCGAGCACCTGGTCCCGGACCTGATGACCAACCCGCGCTGGATCCCGGAGCTGGAGGCCGAGGCCCTCCCCCTCCAGCGGATCTTCCTGGCGGAGAAGTGGCTGGTGGCCCGGCTCCACTACGGCCACGTCGACCCGCGCGAGGCCGGCACCGGCAACATCGTCAACTGCGGTGCCGCGATGTACATGGCCCCGGTCGGACTGGTCAACGCCGCGAACCCGGCCGCCGCCTACGCCGAGGCGCTGGACGTCGCGGGCGCGCACCAGTCGTCGTACGGCCGTGAGGCGGCCGGTGTCCTCGCGGCGGCGGTGGCCGCGGCCTGTGTGCCCGGCGCGACGCCGGACTCGGTGGTGGCCGCCTGTCTGTCGCTGGCGAAGGACGGCACGCGGGCGGCGATCGAGGCGGTCTGCGAGGTGGCCGCGCGGTACTCGGACTTCGAGTCGGCGCTGACGCCGCTGCGGGAGGCGGTCGCCCCGTACGACACGGTCGGCCCGGACTACCGCGCACCCTCGCTCGGCGCCCGCCGCCCGTCCCGGCTGCACGCGATCGAGGAACTGCCCGTCGCCCTCGGCATGCTGGTCGTCTCCGGCGGCGACTGGCGGCACGCGGTCCTCGGCGCGGTGAACTACGGCCGCGACTGCGACTCCATCGCCACGATGGCGGGCGCGCTGGCCGGGGCGCTGGGCTCACCGGTGCCGGAGGACTGGGCGAAGACGGTGGCCGAGGCGAGCCGGCTCGACCTGTGGGAACCGGCGGCGACGCTCACCCACGTCGCCCGTGAGGTCTTCGAGCGCGACGTGCGGCGGCGCCGCGCCCACGAGGAGGCGTTCGCCGCGATCGGAGGCGCGGGATGCTCCGGCTGACCTGGGTCCAGCCCGAGGACCTGATCGGACACGAGCTGCGCCAGGCGCGGCTGGACGGCCGCAATCCCTCGGCGGTCGCGGCCCGCTGGCGGGCGGCGGGCGGCAGCGAGGCCCCGCCCCGGGCAGGCGCCGCCACCCGGCCGGCCTCCCGTTACCTCCGCCTCCTCGCGAACGACCTCCTGGACGAACTCGCCGACCTGCCCAGCCCCATGGCGGACACCGAGCCGACGGACCTCGACCGGATCAGGGCGCTGTGCCCCGACTGGCCGCCCCCCGCGACCGCTCCCGGGTCCGTGTCCCCGGCCCGGCTGGAAGCCGCCTGGCTCGGCCGGGCCGCTGGCTGCCTCCTGGGCAAACCCGTCGAGAAGCTCCCCCTGACCGGCATCCGCCTCCTCGGCCGGGCCGCCGGCAACTGGCCCCCGACCGGCTACTTCACCGCCCGGCAAGTCCCGGCCGGCCTCCTCGCCGCCCACCCCTGGAACCGCCGCTCGGCGCCCACGTCCCTGGCCGAGAACATCGACGGGATGCCCGAGGACGACGACCTCAACTACCCCCTCCTCAACCTGCGCCTCCTGCGACGCCACAGCCGGGCCTTCACCACCGCCGACGTCGCACGGGTCTGGCTCGACGAGCTGCCCGCCGGCCGCACCTTCACCGCCGAACGCGTCGCCTACCGCAATCTGCTCAGCGGCCTCGAACCCCCGCTCACCGCCCGCCACCGCAACCCGTTCCGCGAGTGGATCGGCGCCCTGATCCGCGCCGACGTGCACGGCTGGACCAACCCCGGCGACCCGGCCGCCGCCGCCGAACAGGCCCACCGGGACGCCGTCCTCACCCACACGGCCAACGGCGTGTACGCGGCCATGTTCGCGGCGGCCGTCCTCGCGACCGCCGCGACCGGCGCGCACGACGTCCACGCCTGTCTGCGCGCCGGCCTCGCGGTCGTACCGCCCGGCTCCCGCCTCGCCGAAGCCGTCCGTCACGCCGTCCACCTCGCCGGGACCCACTCCGACTTCGACACGGTCGTGGACGCCCTGCACGCCCGCCACTCCCCCACCCACCACTGGGTGCACGCCGTCCCCAACACCGCGCTGCTCGCCGCCGCCCTCACCCACGCGGACGGCGACTTCACCGGCTCGGTCTCCCGCGCGGTGTCCGGCGGCTGGGACACCGACTCCAACGGCGCCACCGCCGGCAGCGTCGCCGGACTCCTCGCCGGTTCGCCCGCCGCGCTGCCCGAGCACTGGACGGCCCCGCTGAAGAACCGCCTGGCCACCTCGGTCGGCGACTTCGACGGCATCGGCTTCGACACCCTCGCCCACCTCACCCACCGGGAGGCCACCCGCCCATGCCCGAGCCCCGCGTGACCGCCACCCCCGCCACCCCGGCCGCCGCACCACCGCTGAGCGGCCTGCGCGTCCTCGACCTCGCCACGCTCTTCGCGGGCCCGCTGGCCGCCACCATGCTCGGTGACTTCGGCGCCGAGGTGATCAAGGTGGAGCATCCGAGCCGCCCCGACCCGTCCCGGGGCCACGGCCCGTCCAAGGACGGCGTCGGCCTGTGGTGGAAGGTGCTGGGCCGCAACAAGCGCACCATCACCCTCGACCTGTCCAAGCCCGCCGGCCGCACCACCCTGCTCCGCCTCGCCGCGACCGCGGACGTCGTCGTCGAGAACTTCCGCCCCGGCACCCTGGAGAAGTGGGACCTGGGCTGGGACGAGCTGTCCGCCGTCAATCCGCGCCTCGTCCTCACCCGCGTCACCGGCTTCGGCCAGTTCGGCCCGTACGCGCGCCGCCCCGGCTTCGGCACCCTCGCCGAGGCCATGAGCGGTTTCGCCGCGATGACCGGCGAGCCCGACGCGCCCCCTACGCTGCCCCCGTTCGGCCTCGCCGACTCCATCGCCGCCCTGGCGACCGCGTACGCCGTGATGACGGCGCTGGCCGCCCGGGAGCGGACCGGCGAGGGTCAGGTGGTCGACATGGCGATCATCGAGCCGATCCTGACCGTGCTGGGCCCGCAGCCCACCTGGTACGACCAGCTCGGCCACGTCCAGCCCCGCACCGGCAACCGCTCCCAGAACAACGCCCCGCGCAACACCTACCGGACCGCCGACGGCACCTGGGTCGCCGTCTCCACCTCGGCCCAGTCGGTCGCCGAGCGCGTGATGCGCCTGGTGGGGCGGCCGGAGCTGATCGACGAGCCCTGGTTCGGGTCGGGCGCCGACCGGGCCCTGCACGCCGACGTGCTCGACGCGGCGGTCGGCGACTGGATCGCCCGGCACGGCCGTGCCGACGTGCTCGCCGCGTTCGAGAAGGCCGAGGCGGCCGTCGCCCCGGTGCAGGACGTGCGGGACGTGATGGCCGACCCGCAGTACCAGGCCCTGGACACCGTCACGACGGTCGACGATCCGGAGCTGGGTCCGCTGCGCATGCAGAACGTCCTCTTCCGGCTCTCCGCCACCCCGGGCGCGATCCGCTGGGCGGGCCGCCCGCACGGCGCGGACACCGAGGAGGTGCTGACCGGGCTGGGGCTGACCCCGGCGGACGTGAAGGAGCTGCGTGAGGAGGGCGTCGTATGACCGCACCCCCGCTGACCTGGCTGTACGCCCCCGGGGACCGGCCCCCGGTGGTCGCCAAGGCGCTGGCCGCGGGCGCCGACGTGGTGGTGATCGACCTGGAGGACGCGGTCGCCCCCGACCGCAAGGAGTACGCCCGCGGGGCCACCGCCGAACTGCTCACCGAGCCGCAGCCGGTGCCGGTGCACGTCCGCGTCAACGCCCTGGACGGCCCCTTGGCCGCGGCCGACCTGGCGGCGCTGGCCGCGCTGCCGGGGCTGTCCGGGCTGCGGCTGCCCAAGGTGACCTCCCCCGAGCAGGTCACCGGCGTCGCGGCGGCCACCGGCGGGCCGCCCCTGTACGCGCTGCTGGAGACGGCCCTGGGCGTGGAGCGGGCGTACCGGATCGCCGCCGCCCACCCGTCACTGCGCGGCATCGCGCTCGGGGAGGCCGATCTCCGCGCCGACCTGGGGGTACGCGGGGACACGGGGCTGGACTGGTCGCGTGCGCGGGTGGTCGTGGCCGCGCGGGCGGCAGGGCTGGCACCGCCGTCGCAGACGGTGCATCCGGACACCCGGGACCTGGAGGGTCTGGCGGCGTCCTGCGCGCACGGCCGGGCCCTGGGCTTCCTCGGCCGCGCGGCGATCCACCCCCGCCAGCTGCCGATCATCGAGCGGGCGTACCTGCCGACCGAGCGGGAGCTGGAGGAGGCGGAGACGATCGTGAAGGCGGCCACCGCGCAGCCGGGGGCGCTGGCGCTGCCGGACGGGCGGTTCGTGGACGCGGCGGTGGTGGCGACGGCCCAGCGCACGCTGTCACTGGCGCGGCGGCCCGCACTGTCGTGACAGACGTACGCTGCGCGGTCAGCCCTTCTTGGCGGAGTCGGCCCCGTCCTTCACGTCCTTGGCGGCGTCCTCGGTGTCACCGGCGGCCTCGGTGTCATCGACGTTCCTGGCGTCCTTGGCGTCCTTGGCGTCCGCCGATTCGCCGCCCTCGGTGTCGTCCTGGGGGTCCTTCGAGTCGGTGGCCGCGTCCGCCTCCACGGCGTCGCCGCCGGACGGTTCCGCGCCGGGCTCGACCACGGCCTCGCGACCCGGCCGCATCCGCGCCGAGAGCACGATGTAGACCACGGCGAGCAGGAAGACGAACAGCGCGGTCCAGTTGTTCAGCCGGAGGCCCAGGATGTGGTGGGCGTCGTCGACGCGCATGTACTCGATCCAGAAGCGGCCCGCGCAGTAGGCCGCGACGTACAGGGCGAACGCCCGTCCGTGGCCGAGCTTGAAGCGGCGGTCGGCCCAGATGACGAGCAGGGCGACGCCGATGCACCACAGGGACTCGTACAGGAAGGTCGGGTGGTACGTGCCGGGCACCCGTCCGTCGGCCGAGGAGGTGATCTCCACGGCCCAGGGCAGGTCGGTGGGCTTGCCGTAGAGCTCCTGGTTGAACCAGTTGCCCCAGCGGCCGAGGGCCTGCGCGAGGGCGATGCCGGGGGCGACGGCGTCGGCGTAGGCGGGCATCGGGATGCCCCGGCGCCGGGCGCCGATCCAGGCGCCCAGCGCACCGAAGGCGATCGCACCCCAGATGCCGAGTCCGCCCTCCCAGATCTTGAAGGCGTCGACCCAGTCACGGCCCTCGCTGAAGTACAGCTGGTAGTCCGTGATCACGTGGTAGAGCCGGCCGCCGATCAGACCGAAGGGAACGGCCCAGACAGCGATGTCGGCCACCGTGCCGGCCCGGCCGCCGCGGGCGATCCAGCGCTTGTTGCCGAGCCAGACGGCGACGAAGACACCGATGATGATGCAGAACGCGTAGCCGCGCAGCGGAACGGGGCCGAGGTACAGCACCCCGCTCGACGGGCTGGGAATGAAGGCAAGTTCCATGGCAGGGTCGACGCTACCGTGTCGGGCGGCACCCGCGTCGGGCAGCCCGGCTACGGGTCCGTAACACCGTCCCTCACTTGTTGGCGTCCGCCACCAGTCGCTTGAGCTTGGCGGGGGTCATGGAGCGGTCCTGGTAGATGTTCTTGCCGTCCAGGAGGACGGTGGGCGTGCCGCTGAAGCCGCCGGTGCGGAAGGCCTCGTTCGACTTCTCCACCCAGCTGTTGTGCGTGCCGTTCTTCACACACTTCTGGAAGAGGGCGGTGTCGAGGCCGTCGACCTTGCCCGCCAGGTCGATCAGCTTGTCCTCGTCGGCGTAGGCGTCGTCGGTCTCGGCGGGCTGGTTGGTGAACAGCACGTCGTGGTAGGCCGGGAACTTCCCGGCGTCCTGGGCGCAGGCCGCGGCGTTGGCGGCCTTGCGGGAGCCCGTGCCGCCCATGTTGCCGTCGATGATGGTCGCCAGGTGGTACTCGACTTTGAGCTGTCCGGCGTCGGTCAGCTCGTGGATCGTGTCGCGGTACGCCAGCTCGAAGGCCTTGCAGGCCGGGCAGCGGAAGTCCTCCCAGATGACGAGCGTCGACCCGGCGCTCTCCTTGCCGACCGGGATGGCGAGACTGTCCTTGCCCTGGGCGCCCGAGGGCGCCACGACCGGGCCGGAGGCCTCGCTGTCGTCCTGGCCCGTGTTGGCGGCGATCACGCCGACCACGGCCGCGAGCCCGAGGACGCCCACCACGCTCGCGCCGACGATCAGCGCGCGGCGGCGCTTGTCCCTGGACTTCTGCTTCTCGCGCTCGGCCGCAAGCTTCTGGCGGGCGGTGCGCTTTCCCTCTCGGTTCTTCTCGCTCACACCCCGCAGAACGAACCGGGGAGGCGCACCGCGCCTCCCCGGTCCCAGGTCCACCCGTACGAGGGACCCCTGTCACATGCGTGTCGTCACGCCTGTCCGCGCACGCCCTTCGCCAGGTCGGCGGCGAGCGCGCGGACGCCCTCCACGCCGGCCGCGTCGTCGGGGGCGTCCAGCATGCGCTTGACGAACGCCGAGCCGACGATCACTCCGTCGGCGAAGCGGGCGACCTCGGCGGCCTGGGCGGCGTTGGAGACGCCGAGCCCGACGCAGACCGGGGTGTCGGTGGTGGCGCGGGTGCGTCGCACCAGGTCCTCGGCCTGTGCGCCGACCGATTCGCGGGTGCCGGTGACGCCCATCAGGGAGGCGGCGTAGACGAAGCCGCTGCCGGCCGCGGTGATCTCGGCGAGTCGCTCGTCCTTGCTGCTGGGCGCGACCACGAAGACGGTGGCGAGCCCGTGCTTGTCCGCGTGCTCCCTCCACAGGGCCGACTCCTGGACCGGCAGGTCGGGCAGGATGCACCCGGCGCCGCCCGCCTCGGCCAGCTCGGCGGTGAAGCGCTCCACGCCGTAGCGGTCGATGGGGTTCCAGTACGTCATGACGAGGATCGGCTTGCCGGTGGCCGCGTGGGCCTCCCGGACCGTCCGCATCACGTCGGCGATCTTCACGCCGCCGCGCAGGGCGATGTCGTCGGCGGTCTGGATGACCGGGCCGTCGAGCACCGGGTCGCTGTGCGGCAGGCCCACCTCGACGACGTCGGCGCCGCCGTCGATCACGGCCTTGATCGCCGCGATGCCGCCGTCCACGGTCGGGAAGCCGGCCGGGAGGTAGGCGATGAGGGCGGAGCGGCCCTCGGCCTTCGCCGCGGCGAGGGTCTCGTCCAGCAGCCGTACGTTCCCGCTCACTTGGCGTCCCCCTCGATCTCGGCGGTGCCGGAGGCGTCCTCGGCGACCTCGGCGTCGGTGTCGTACAGCCCGAAGTAGCGGGCGGCGGTGTCCATGTCCTTGTCGCCGCGGCCGGACAGGTTGACGACGATCAGTCCGTCCTCGCCCAGCTCCCTGCCGACCTCCAGTGCACCGGCCAGCGCGTGGGCGCTCTCGATGGCCGGGATGATGCCCTCGGTGCGCGACAGCAGGCGCAGCGCCTGCATGGCGGCGTCGTCGGTGACCGCGCGGTACTCGCCGCGGCCGGAGTCCTTGAGGTGGGCGTGCTCGGGGCCGATGCCCGGGTAGTCCAGGCCGGCCGAGATCGAGTACGGCTCGGTGATCTGGCCCTCGTCGTCCTGGAGGACGTAGGACCGGGAGCCGTGCAGGATGCCGGGCTCGCCCGCGGTCAGGGTCGCCGCGTGCTCGCCGGTCTCCACGCCGTGTCCGGCGGGCTCGCAGCCGATGAGGCGGACGTCGGTGTCGGGGATGAAGGCGTGGAAGAGGCCGATGGCGTTGGAGCCGCCGCCGACGCAGGCGATCGCGGCGTCGGGGAGGCGTCCGGCCTGCTCCAGGAGCTGCCGGCGGGCCTCGACGCCGATGACGCGGTGGAAGTCGCGCACCATCGCCGGGAAGGGGTGGGGGCCGGCGACCGTGCCGAAGAGGTAGTGGGTGTGGTCGACGTTGGCGACCCAGTCGCGGAACGCCTCGTTGATCGCGTCCTTCAGCGTGCGGCTGCCGGACTTCACGGCGATGACCTCGGCGCCGAGCATGCGCATGCGGGCCACGTTGAGGGCCTGGCGGCGGGTGTCGATCTCGCCCATGTAGATCGTGCAGTCCAGGCCGAAGAGCGCGCAGGCGGTGGCGGTGGCCACGCCGTGCTGGCCGGCGCCGGTCTCGGCGATCACGCGGGTCTTGCCCATGCGCTTGGTGAGCAGGGCCTGGCCGAGCACGTTGTTGATCTTGTGCGAGCCGGTGTGGTTCAGGTCTTCGCGCTTGAGGAAGATCCTGGCTCCGCCGGCGTGCTCCGCGAAGCGGGGCACCTCGGTGAGGGAGGACGGGCGGCCGGTGTAGTGGACGAGGAGGTCGTCCAGTTCACGGGCGAACTCGGGGTCGGACTTGGCCTTGTCGTACTCGACGGCGACCTCGTCGACCGCGGCGACGAGGGCCTCCGGGATGAACTTGCCGCCGTACGCCCCGAAGTAGCCTTCGGGGCTGGGGGTTTGACCCTCGGGGTCGGGGATGAAGAAGTTGCTGGGCATGCGGGTACCTCACGGTGAGTGTCTGGTGGGGACTAATCGCCGTGGGGGCGGGGACTCGTTGTCGGCTGCCGGCCGTCGGTGGCTTGTCGCGCAGTTCCCCGCGCCCCTAAAAGACGGGGCGTTGCCATCGCTGTCCGTTTACCTGCCCAGGCTCGTCTCCGATGACGTACCGCACCCTGCGGCCGTGCACCCTGCGGGCGGGCGCGCGGCAGCCTCGGGGCCGGCAGCCGCGCGCGAGGCGGGCGTACGGGTCCCGGGCGGCCGGGGCGAGCGGAAGAGTCATCGGGAGCAAGCCTACCGGGATGTCAGCCCCGGCCGTGGCGGAGTGCCGGGTGTTCGCCGGCGGCGACCAGGTCGGCGACGGCGGTCTTGGGGTCGCGGCCGGTGACCAGGGACTCGCCGACCAGGACGGCGTCGGCGCCCTCGTTGGCGTAGGCGATGAGGTCGTGCGGGCCGCGGACGCCGGACTCGGCGACCTTGACGATGTGTGCGGGGATCTCCGGGGCGACCCGCTCGAAGGTGCCGCGGTCGACCTCCAGCGTCTTCAGGTTGCGCGCGTTGACGCCGATGACCTTGGCGCCGGCGTCCACCGCGCGCTCGACCTCGTCCTCGTCGTGGACCTCGACGAGCGGGGTCAGTCCGATGGACTCGGCGCGCTCGATCAGCGACTCCAGGGCCGGCTGCTCCAGGGCGGCGACGATCAGCAGCACCAGGTCGGCGCCGTGCGCGCGGGCCTCCCAGAGCTGGTACGAGGTGACGATGAAGTCCTTGCGCAGGACCGGGATGTCCACGCGGGCGCGGACGGCCTCCAGGTCGGCCAGCGAACCGCCGAAGCGGCGCTGCTCGGTCAGGACGGAGATGACGGCGGCGCCGCCCGCCTCGTAGTCCGCGGCGAGGCCGGCCGGGTCGGCGATGGCGGCCAGCGCGCCCTTGGACGGGCTGGAGCGCTTGACCTCGCAGATGACCTTGACGCCGTCGCCGCGCAGGGCGGACACGCCGTCCTTGGCGGGGCGTGCCTTGGCCGCGCGCTCCTTGAGCTCGTCGAGGCTGACGCGCGCCTGCCGCTCCGCGAGGTCGGCACGGACTCCGTCGATGATCTCGTCGAGCACACTCACGCGAGCGGCCCCCTTTCAGACGGCGGTACGTATCGGAACGTATGGTCACTGCGATGGTATCCGGAGCGGGGCGCCGGTCCCGCATCCGGTTGACCCGGGGTCCACTACCTGGACACCCGGCGGATGATCAAGGTCGGAGCCAGCCGCCGAACGGCAGGTTCCGGACAACCGTGAAGGCCAGCATCAGCGCGCCCGCCGCCCAGAGGTGGACCGGGCCGAGGTCGATCCGCATGGGCCGGCCGCGCGCCGCGCGGACCACCCAGACGGTCCAGAGCACGGCGAGGCCGACGTAGGCGAGGACGGCCGGGGCGTTGGCCTGCAGTGCGGTCGGCAGGTCTCCGTGGACGAACGCGTGGGCGCTGCGCAGGCCGCCGCAGCCGGGGCAGAGGACGCCCGTGAAGCGCAGCAGGGGGCAGACGGGGTAGTGGCCGGGTTCGTTGGGGTCCACGCTTCCGACGTAGGCGAAGGCGCCGGCCACGGTCGCGAGCACGGCGGCCGGGACGGCCAGGCGGCCGAGGAGGGCGGGTCCGCGAGTCGCCGCGGGGGGCACCGTCGTGTCCTGGGTCATGGTCGTGCCCTGGGTGAGGGTCCTGCTCGGCGTCGGTTTCCCGGTCTCGGCGTCCACCCTGCGCATTCTGCCTCCGGGCGGCCCCGCACGCACGCGAGGGGCGGACCGGCACGAGCGTGCCGGGCCGCCCCTCGGGAGGTGTCGTCGCCGGGTCAGCCCTTGGCGCCGACCGGCTTGCTGTCGCCGGTGACCTGGTGCACGGGGTGGGTGTGGCGCGGCTGGCCGAGGCCCATCATCCGCATGATGCCGCCCACGGCACCGCCGAGGAGCACGACCACCATGCCGGCCCAGAAGCCCACCGGCTGGGCCGCCACCATGAACACGCCCGCGATGCAGAAACCGATGAAGGCGATGATGACACCCGTCCAGGCGGCCGGGGTGTGACCGTGGCTGCTGCCCGCCATTGCTTGCTCCTCGTTGCTGTGTGCCAAGTCTGAGCAGGACGCTCGGGATCATTGTCCCGCACGGGCGCGCGCGCCGTGAGCGGGGGTGCTCCCCTCGCCTGCGTGGCGCCGGACCTCGTCCCGGGTGCCCAGGAGGGGGCGGGTGAACCGCGGGTCAGGCGCCGGTCGGGTCCTCGCCGCGGTCGAGGGCCTTCCAGAGGTCCTCGGGGCGGTCCGGATCGACGGTCTGCGGCTTGCGGCGCGGACGCGGCGTGCCGTCGCGCTCGTAGCGGCCGGACATCGCGGGCCACAGGCGTCCGTAGCGCAGGGCGAGCAGCCCGGCCAGCAGCAGCAGCGCGCCGCCGGCGGCCGCGACGTACGGCCAGGCGGTGTGCGTGAGGGCGTCCACGGTGGCCGAGGTGTCGCCGGCGGCCTCGGCGGCCTTGTCGTCCAGGGCGGAGCTGTCGGAGGCGCCGGCCAGGGCGGCGACGACGGTGCCGGCGCCGCTGAGCGCGAGCACGGCGGCGACCGCGAACCGGCCCGCGCGGCGCACGGCGAAGACGGCGACGAGCGCGGCGAGGCCGACTATGGCGAGCGCCGCGGGTACGCCCGTGACGTCGCTGCCCTTGGCGGTCAGCGGGAACGCGCCGCCGGCCACCGTCGCGGTGCCCTCCGACCACTCCTGCCGGGTGGCGAGCAGGGCGACGCCGGCGCCGAGCGCGCCGCACAGCAGGGCGACGGCGAGGCTCCGGCGGCCGGACCGGGCGGGTCCTGCGGCTGGGGTTCGGGGGTGAGGAACAGCTGTCACGTACTCCACTATCACCCGAACCCCGGGCGAACCGTCACCCGGGGTTCGGAATCCGTGGCGTGAGAATGGCCCTATCGCCCCAGCCGGTTGGCCGTGTGCACCGCGCGGAGCACCGCCGCGGCCTTGTTGCGGCACTCGGTGTCCTCGGCGACCGGGTCGGAGTCGGCGACGACGCCGGCGCCGGCCTGGACGTAGGCGGTGCCGTCGCGCAGCAGGGCGGTGCGGATGGCGATGGCGGTGTCGGAGTCGCCCGCGAAGTCGAGGTAGCCGACGCAGCCGCCGTACAGGCCGCGCCGGGACGGTTCGAGTTCGTCGATGATCTGCAGGGCGCGCGGCTTGGGGGCGCCGGAGAGGGTGCCGGCCGGGAAGCAGGCGGTGAGGACGTCGAAGGCGGTGCGGCCGGGGGCGACGCGGCCGGTGACCGTCGAGACGATGTGCATGACGTGCGAGTACCGCTCGACGGACATGAAGTCGACGACCTCCACCGAGCCCGGTTCGCAGACGCGCCCCAGGTCGTTGCGGCCGAGGTCGACGAGCATCAGGTGCTCGGCGCGCTCCTTGGGGTCGGCGAGCAGTTCCTCGGCGAGGGCCTGGTCCTCCTGCGGGGTGGCGCCCCGGGGGCGGGTCCCGGCGATGGGGTGGACCATGGCGCGCCCGTCCTCGACCTTGACCAGCGCCTCCGGCGACGATCCGACGACGTCGAAGCCGTCGAGGCGGAGCAGGTACATGTACGGGGAGGGGTTGGTGGCCCGCAGTACCCGGTACACGTCCAGGGCGCTCGCCGTGCACGGTGTCTCGAAGCGCTGGGAGGGGACCACCTGGAAGGCCTCGCCCGCGCGGATGCGCTCCTTGATGTCCTCGACGGCTTCCTGGAAGTCGGTGCCGCCCCACAGGGCGGTGTACTCGGGCAGCTCGGAGGGCGGGAGGGCGGCCGGGGGCTGGGCGACCGCGCGTGTGAGGTCGGCCTCCATGGCGTCCAGGCGGGCGACCGCGTCGGCGTAGGCCTCGTCAACGCCGGTCTCCAGGTCGTTGTGGTTGATCGCGTTGGCGATCAGCAGGACCGAGCCCTCCCAGTGGTCCATGACGGCGAGGTCGCTGGTGAGCAGCATGGTCAGCTCGGGGAGCTTCAGGTCGTCCCGCTCCCCGGGGCCGACCTTCTCCAGGCGGCGCACGATGTCGTAGCCGAGGTAGCCGACCATGCCGCCGGTGAAGGGGGGCAGCCCCAGGTCGTGCGCGAGGTCGCGCGGGGTGTGCAGGGTTTCGACGGTGGCGCGCAGGGCGGCGAGCGGGTCGCCGCCGGTGGGGACGCCGACGGGCGGGGTGCCCTGCCAGTGGGCTTCGCCGTCCTTCTCGGTGAGGGTGGCGGCGCTGCGGACGCCGACGAAGGAGTACCGGGACCAGGAACGGCCGTTCTCCGCGGACTCCAGGAGGAAGGTGCCGGGGCGTTCGGCGGCGAGCTTGCGGTAGAGCGCGACCGGGGTGTCGCCGTCGGCGAGGAGCTTGCGGCTGACCGGGATCACCCGGCGGTCGGCGGCCAGCTTGCGGAAGGTGTCGAGGTCCATGACGTCCATGGCGGCAGACCCTACTGATCCGCGCCGGGCGTCTCGGCACCCGCGCCGTCCCCGAGCAGGACATCGGCGTCGAAGCAGGTGCGGGCGCCGGTGTGGCAGGCGGCGCCGACCTGGTCGACCTTGACGAGGACGGTGTCGGCGTCGCAGTCCAGGGCGACCGACTTCACCCACTGGAAGTGCCCCGAGGTGTCGCCCTTGACCCAGTACTCCTGGCGGCTGCGCGACCAGTAGGTGCAGCGCCCGGTCGTCAGCGTGCGGTGCAGTGCCTCGTCGTCCATCCAGCCGAGCATCAGCACCTCCCCGGTGTCGTACTGCTGGGCGATGGCGGGCAGGAGGCCGTCGGCGCTGCGCTTGAGGCGGTCGGCGATCTCCGGGGCGAGCGGGCTGGGCCGCCGGGAGCTGCTGGTCATGGGCCCCATTGTGCCGCGCGGGACCGACACACCCCGGGGGCGTCCATTGGGCGGACCCGGCGGACGGCCGTAGGCTGACTCCATGTCGACTTTCGCCAAGCGTGAACGACTTCTGCTCGCGGACCTGTTGGAGACTGCGGGGCCGGACGCGCCCACGCTCTGCGAGGGCTGGCGCACCCGTGACCTCGCCGCCCACCTGGTGGTGCGCGAGCGCCGGCCGGACGCGGCCGGGGGCACCCTGATCAAGCAGCTGGCGTCCCGGCTGGACCGGGTCATGGACGAGTACGGCACGAAGCCGTACGAGGAGCTGATCCAGCTGATCCGCACGGGCCCGCCCCGCTTCTCCCCCTTCCAGCTCAAGCAGGTCGACGAGGCGGCGAACACGGTGGAGTTCTACGTCCACGCCGAGGACGTCCGCCGCGCCCAGCCGGACTGGTCGCCGCGCGAGCTGGACCCGGTCTTCCAGGACGCCCTGTGGTCCCGCCTGGAGCGCGCCGCGCGGCTGATGGGCCGGGGCATCCCGACCGGCCTGGTGCTGCGCCGCCCGAACGGCCAGACGACGGTCGCCCACCGGGGCACGCCGGTGGTGACGGCGACGGGTGAGCCGTCCGAGCTGCTGCTGTTCGCGTACGGGCGGCAGAGCGCGGCGAAGGTGGAGCTGGAGGGCGAGGAGGACGCGATCGCCAAGCTGCACGAGACGAAGCAGCTGGGGATCTGAGGCGACCGGGCGGGCGCCCGGCAGGCGGGGACCCTGGGCGCCGGGCGACTGCCCGGCCATCGGGAGCTGTGGCCGTCGGGTGGCTGGCCCGGAAATCGAGGGCCTGAGGCACCGGCCGACGGCCCCGGCAGCCGGGGATCTGAGGCGACCGGGCGGCTGGCCCGGCATCCCGGGACCCGAGGCCGCCCGGTGACTGCCCCAGCCCTCGGGAGCTGTAGCCGCCGGGTGGCTGGTCCGGAAATCAAGGGCCCGAGGCACCGGCCGACGGCCCCCGCAGCCGGGGATCTGAGGCGACCGGGCGGCTGGCCCGGCATCCCGGGACCCGAGGCCGCCCGGTGACTGCCCCGGCCCTCGGGGAGTCGGGGCCGGCCGCGCGGTGGCTACCCCGGCAGTTCGGCCCGCCGTACGCCCGGTGCGGCGAGGGCGACGACGCCGCCGAGCGCGCACACCGCGGCGCTGACGGCGAAGACCGGGCCGGTGCCCCAGACGCCGACGGCGGCGGCGGACAGCGGCATGCTCAGCGGTGCCACACCCAGGCTGACGATGCCGCCGACGGCGGTGACGCGGCCCAGGTAGGCGGGGTCGGACTGGGTCTGCAGCAGCGCCCCGCACATGGCGCCGCTGAGCCCGGTGAGCAGTCCGACGGCCACGGCGATGCCGACGGCCGCGGGGAGGCCGGGCGCGTGCGGCAGGGCACCGATCGCCGCCGCGCCGGGGACGAGGGCACCGGCGGCGACGCTCCCGGCGCGCGGCACGCGTCCCCGTACGGTCAGCAGCAGGGCGGCGACGCCGGCACCCGTCCCGAACCCCGCGAGCACCCAGCCCATCCCGGAGGCACCCCAGCCCCGCTCGTCGGCGAGCAGGGTGAGGCCGACGTTGAGGGGGCCGACGAAACCGAGGTCGCCGAGGGCGATGGCCACCATCAGCGGGCCGAGGACGCGGTGGCGGCGGACGTAGCGGAGCCCGCCCACCAGGTCCCGCCAGGCGGTGGTGTCCCGCGCGGCGGTCGTGTCGTCGGCCGGCAGCTCGCGCATCCGTACGGAGAGCAGCAGCGGCACGGACACGGCGATCAGCAGCCCCGCACCCGCGAAGGCCGCCGCCGCGCCGCCGACCGCCACGCCGAGCCCGCCCAGCGGGGCGCCCACGACGGCCGCGAACCGGATGGCGAGGCCGCGCATGCCCTGCACGCGGGCGAGCTGGTCCTTGCCGGTGATCCGCGCCGGGAGCGCCCCCACGGCGGGCATGAACACGGCATCCACGGCGCCGAAGACGACGGCGAGCAGGGCGAGGAGCCACAGCCCGGGGTCGGTCGCGAAGAGCACGGCGGCGACCGCCAGCACGGTGACGCACCGTACGGCGTCACTGCCGATGACGACCCGCCGGGGCCCGAACCGGTCGGCGACCACCCCGCCGCCCAGCATCAGCAGCGCCCGCGGCACCGCACTCACGGCGGTGACGATCCCCGCCTCGGCGGGACTGCCGTTCTGTACGGCGGCCCAGGACAGCGCCAGGTAGAAAACGGTGTCCCCGACCATCGAGGCGGTGTAGGCGGCGACCCAGCGCAGGACGTTGGGGTCGCGGTGGGCGGGCACGGAGAGGGGGACGGTGGCGGATATGTGTGCGTCCGACGCGGACGCGGTCGCCTCAGACACGGAACGGGAACCCGTACACGTGCAGCGCGACGTTCTCGCGCCCCTCGGTGTCGCCGGCGGCTTCTGCGACCCGGCCCTTCTCGTCGTACTTCTTCGCCAGGGCGAGTAGTTCGGCGCCCAGTTCGGCCAGTTCGGCCGGGGTCAGGCGGAGCAGGGACTCGTTGTCCGGGGCGGCGGAGTTCCACTCGGGTCCCCAGGTGGGGCGTTCGTCGAGGTAACGGCCGTACATCACGGCTCGCTGCTCGTGGAAGAGGCGGGTAGCGGCGAGGTGGGCGGCCGCCCGCTCGGGAGCGTCGCGGAAGTTCTCGTCGTGGATGCTCACGCTGCCCGAGGAGGGCTGCCACCAGCGTTCCCGTCCGTCCGCGCGCTGCGGCTCAGCCTCCTCGATCAGTCCGTGTTCGGCCAGTTTGCGCAGGTGGTAGCTGACCAGGGAGACAGCCTCGTCGACCTGCTCGGCGAGCTGCGAGGCGGTCGCCGTCCGCGCCACGCACAGCGACCGGTACAGCTGCATGCGCAGAGGGTGGGCCAGGGCCTTGAGGGTGCCCAGGTCGGTGATGGGGCGGTTCTCCTGGCGGGTCATGGCAGCACCGTAACCGCGAAAGAAAAACTGCGCAACGAATCTTGCGCAATTTTCCTTTCCTAACCTGCCGCGTTGCGCCGCTGCCGTCTGGCCATCACACCCTCGACCAGGACGTCGTGCGCGAGCCGCTCGACGGCGACACCCCGCCGCCGAGCCGCCGCTCGCAGCTCACTCAGCTCTTCCTCGGTGAAGTCGATCGTGATCTCAGCCATAAGGGCACGTCAGAAGCGGAACCACTCCTGGTCCCATGTCCGCCACCGACGGGCGACGCCCCGAACTACCGAACGGGATGCCCCGCCCCCCGCAGCGTCTCCTTCACCTGCCCGATCCGCAGGTCGCCGAAGTGGAAGACGGACGCCGCCAGGACCGCGTCCGCGCCCGCCTCGACCGCGGGGGCGAAGTGGGCGAGGGTGCCCGCGCCGCCCGAGGCGATGACCGGGACGGTCACGTGCTTACGGACCGCCGCCAGCATCTCCAGGTCGTAGCCGTCCTTCGTGCCGTCCGCGTCCATCGAGTTGAGCAGGATCTCGCCCGCGCCCAGTTCGGCGGCGCGGTGCGCCCACTCCACCGCGTCGATGCCGGTGCCGCGCCGGCCGCCGTGCGTGGTCACCTCGAAGGTGCCGGCCTCGGTGCGGCGGGCGTCGACCGACAGGACGAGGACCTGGCGGCCGAAACGCTCGGCGATCTCGCGGATCAGGTCGGGGCGGGCGATGGCGGCCGTGTTCACGCCCACCTTGTCCGCACCGGCCCGCAGCAGCTTGTCGACGTCCTCGGCGGTGCGCACCCCGCCGCCGACGGTCAGCGGGATGAACACCTGCTCGGCGGTGCGGCGCACCACGTCGTAGGTCGTCTCGCGGTCGCCCGACGAGGCGGTGATGTCCAGGAACGTCAGCTCGTCGGCGCCCTCGGCGTCGTACACCTTGGCCATCTCGACGGGGTCGCCCGCGTCGCGCAGGTTCTGGAAGTTGACGCCCTTGACGACCCGGCCGTTGTCCACGTCCAGGCAGGGGATGACTCGGACCGCCAGGGTCATGAATCCACGGCTCCTCTATACGCTTCCACTTCGACTGACACCAGAACCCGCGAGTCGATGAAGCCCTCCACGACCAGCAGGGTCGTGACCGGGCGTACGGAGTCGAACAGCTCCTTGTGGGCGCGGCCCACCTCATCGACGTCGCGCGAATGTGCCAGGTACATACGGGTCCGGACCACGGACTCGACACCGAGTCCGAATGCGCCGATCGCCTCGACCGCGGTACCGAAGGCCACCTTGGCCTGTTCGTACGGGTCGCCCTCGCCGTACAGCATGTCGCCCTTGAAGGCGGTCGTGCCCGCCACGACGACTCGGTCACCCGCCGCCACGGCACGTGCGAAACCGAAAGAATCTTCCCAGGGACTTCCGCTCTGCACGCGCCGTACGGCTTCGGATGTCATGGCGACACAGCCTCCAAGGCTTCTTCCAGGGTGAACGCCTTCGCGTACAGGGCCTTCCCGACGATGGCCCCCTCGACACCGGCCGGGACGAGGGAGGCGATCGCGCGCAGGTCGTCCAGGGACGACACGCCGCCCGACGCCACGACCGGACGGTCGGTGGCCGCGCAGACGTTCTTGAGGAGGTCCAGGTTGGGGCCCTGGAGGGTGCCGTCCTTGGCGATGTCGGTGACGACGTAGCGGGCGCAGCCCTCCTTGTTGAGGCGGTCCAGCGTCTCGTACAGGTCGCCGCCGTCGCGGGTCCAGCCGCGGCCCCGGAGCGTGGTGCCCCGTACGTCCAGGCCCACCGCGATCTTGTCGCCGTGCTCGGCGATGACCTTGGCGACCCACTCGGGGGTCTCCAGGGCGGCCGTGCCGAGGTTGACGCGGGTGCAGCCGGTGGCGAGGGCGGCGGCGAGGGTGTCGTCGTCGCGGATGCCGCCGGACAGCTCCACCTTGATGTCCATCGCCTTCGCGACCTCGGCGATCAGCTCGCGGTTGTCCCCGGTGCCGAAGGCGGCGTCCAGGTCGACCAGGTGCAGCCACTCGGCGCCGGAGCGCTGCCAGGCGAGGGCCGCGTCCAGCGGGGAGCCGTAGGAGGTCTCGGTGCCGGACTCGCCGTGCACCAGGCGGACGGCCTGGCCGTCGCGGACGTCGACGGCGGGGAGGAGTTCGAGCTTGCTCATCTCTACCGGGCTCATCTCTACAGGGTCTCGATCCAGTTGGTGAGGAGCTGGGCGCCGGCGTCGCCGGACTTCTCGGGGTGGAACTGGGTGGCCCACAGGGCGCCGTTCTCCACGGCGGCCACGAAGGGCTTGCCGTGGGTGGACCAGGTGACCTTGGGCGCGGCGATCAGCGGGTTGTGCGTCTCCAGGGACCAGTCGTGGACGGCGTAGGAGTGCACGAAGTAAAAGCGGGCGTCCGCGTCCAGGCCGGCGAAGAGCTGGGAGTCGGCCGGTGCCTCGACGGTGTTCCAGCCCATGTGGGGGACGACGTCGGCCTGGAGGGGGCCGACCGTGCCGGGCCATTCGTCCAGACCCTCGGCCTCGACGCCGTGCTCGATGCCGCGGGCGAACAGGATCTGCATGCCGACGCAGATGCCCATCACCGGACGCCCGCCGGCCAGCCGGCGCTCGACGACCCAGTCGCCGCGGGCGGCCCTCAGGCCGTCCATGCAGGCGGCGAAGGCGCCGACCCCGGGGACCAGCAGCCCGTCGGCGTTCATGGCCTTGTCGTAGTCACGGGTGATCTCGACGTCGGCTCCCGCGCGCGCGAGTGCGCGCTCGGCGGAGCGGACGTTGCCGAAGCCGTAGTCGAAGACGACGACCCGCTTGGAGTTCGCAGAGGTCAATTCCACACCTCCAGCCTCAGGACGCCGGCGAGGAGGCACATGCCGGCACCGATGGACAGCAGCACGATCAGGCCCTTGGGCATCTGCTGCTTGGCGAAGGAGATGATGCCGCCGATGAAGAACAGGCCGACGACGATCAGCGCGGTGGACGTGCCGTTCATGGGTTACAGCGCGCCCTTCGTGGAGGGCAGGATGCCGGCCGCGCGGGGGTCGCGCTCCGAGGCGTAGCGCAGGGCGCGGGCCAGCGCCTTGAACTGGCACTCCACGATGTGGTGCGCGTTGCGCCCGTAGGGCACGTGCACGTGGAGGGCGATCTGCGCCTGGGCGACGAAGGACTCCAGGATGTGCCGGGTCATCGTCACGTCGTACTCGCCGATCATCGGCGCCATGTTCTCGGGCTCGGTGTGCACGAGGTAGGGGCGGCCGGAGAGGTCGACGGTGACCTGGGCGAGGGACTCGTCCAGCGGGACCGTGCAGTTGCCGAAGCGGTAGATGCCCACCTTGTCGCCGTGGGCCTGCTTGAAGGCGGCGCCCAGCGCGAGGGCGGTGTCCTCGATGGTGTGGTGGGAGTCGATGTGCAGGTCGCCGTCGGTCTTCACGGTCAGGTCGAACAGACCGTGCCGGCCGAGCTGGTCGAGCATGTGGTCGTAGAAGCCGACGCCGGTGGCGATGTCGGTCTTGCCGGTGCCGTCGAGGTCGATCTCGACGAGGACCGAGGTCTCCTTGGTCGTGCGCTCCACGCGTCCCACGCGGCTCATGTGTTCTGCTCCTTCTTGACTTCACGGACCGCGTCGAGGAACGCGTCGTTCTCCTGCGGGGTGCCGGCGGTGACCCGCAGCCATCCCGGTACGCCGTTGTCCCGGACCAGTACGCCCCGATCCAGGATCCGCCGCCACGCCTCGTGGGAGTCCGCGAACCGTCCGAACTGGACGAAGTTGGCGTCGGACTCGGTCACCTCGTAGCCGATGGCGCGCAGTTCGGCGACCAGCCGGTCCCGCTCGGCCTTGAGCTGCTCGACGTACTTCAGCAGCGTGCCGGTGTGTTCCAGGGCGGCCAGCGCGGTCGCCTGGGTGACGGCGGACAGGTGGTACGGCAGCCGTACGAGCTGGACGGCGTCGACGACGGCCGGGTGCGCGGCGAGGTAGCCGAGGCGCAGGCCCGCCGCGCCGAACGCCTTCGACATGGTGCGGGAGACGACGAGGTTCGGGCGGCCGTCCAGCAGCGGCAGCAGCGAGGCGCCGTGGCTGAACTCGATGTAGGCCTCGTCGACCACGACCATGGAGGGCTTGGCGGCCTGTGCGGCCTCGTAGAGGGCGAGGACCGTCTCGGCCGGGACCGCGTTGCCCGTGGGGTTGTTGGGGGTGGTGATGAAGACGACGTCCGGGCGGTGCTCGGCGATCGCCTTCTCGGCGGCGGGCACGTCGACGGTGAAGTCCTCGTGGCGCGGGCCGGAGATCCAGCCGGTGCCGGTGCCGCGCGCGATGAGGCCGTGCATCGAGTACGACGGCTCGAAGCCGATCGCGGTGCGGCCGGGCCCGCCGAAGGTCTGGAGCAGCTGCTGAATGACCTCGTTGGAGCCGTTGGCCGCCCAGACGTTGGTCGCGTCGAGCGGGTGGCCGGAGGTCTCGGTCAGGTACCGGGCCAGCTCGGTGCGGAGCTCGACCGCGTCCCGGTCCGGGTAGCGGTTGAGGTGGCGGGCGGCCTCGCGGACGCGCTCGGTGATCCGCTCGACCAGCGCGTCGGGCAGCGGGTAGGGGTTCTCGTTGGTGTTCAGCCGTACCGGCACGTCCAGCTGGGGCGCGCCGTAGGGGGACTTGCCGCGCAGCTCGTCCCGTACGGGGAGGTCGTCGATGCCGAACGTCACTTGCTCTCCGGGACCTTCCACTCGAACCTCGCCTTGACCGCCGCACCGTGCGCGGGCAGGTCCTCGGCCTCCGCCAGCGTCACCACGTGGTGCGCGACCTCGGCGAGGGCGTCGCGCGTGTAGTCGACGATGTGGATGCCGCGCAGGAAGGATTGCACGGACAGGCCCGAGGAGTGGCAGGCGCAGCCGCCGGTGGGCAGGACGTGGTTGGACCCGGCCGCGTAGTCGCCGAGCGAGACGGGCGCCCAGGGGCCGACGAAGATCGCGCCGGCGTTGCGGACGCGGTCGGCGACGGCGGCGGCGTCGGCGGTCTGGATCTCCAGGTGCTCCGCGCCGTACGCGTCGACGACGCGCAGGCCTTCGTCCACGCCGTCGACCAGGACGATCGCGGACTGGCGGCCCTTCAGGGCCGGGACGATCCGGTCGTCGATGTGCTTGGTGGCGGCGACCTGGGGCGCCAGCTCCCGCTCGACCGCGTCCGCCAGCTCCGCGGAGTCGGTGACCAGGACGGCGGCGGCCAGCGGGTCGTGCTCGGCCTGGCTGATCAGGTCGGAGGCGACGTGCACCGGGTCGGCGGTGGAGTCGGCGAGGATCGCGATCTCGGTCGGGCCGGCCTCGGCGTCGATGCCGATCTTCCCGGTGAAGAAGCGCTTGGCGGCGGCGACCCAGATGTTGCCGGGGCCGGTGACCATGTTGGCGGGCGGGCAGGACTCGGTGCCGTACGCGAACATCGCGACGGCGGTGGCGCCGCCGGCCGCGTACACCTCGTCGACACCGAGCAGGGCGCAGGCGGCGAGGATCGTGGGGTGCGGGAGGCCACCGGCTGGGTCATTTTCAAAAGCGGGGGCCTGCGCCGGGGAGGCGAGGGCGATCGACTCGACGCCGGCCTCCTGCGCGGGCACCACGTTCATGATCACGGACGACGGGTAGACCGACCGGCCGCCGGGCGCGTACAGCCCGACCCGGTCGACCGGCACCCACTTCTCGGTGACCGAGCCGCCGGGGACGACCTGGGTGGTGTGCGTGGTGCGGCGCTGCTCGCGGTGGACGAGACGGGCGCGGCGGACGGACTCCTCCAGCGCGGCACGCACGGCCGGGTCGAGCTCCTCCAGCGCGCGCGTGAGCGCGGCGGCCGGGACCCGCACCTGGTCCAGCTTGACGCCGTCGAACTGCTCGGCGAAGTCGATCAGCGCCGCGTCGCCACGATGATGCACGGCCTCGCAGATCGGGCGCACCTTATCCAGGGCGGCCGCGACGTCGAAGTCGGCTCGGGGCAGCAGGTCGCGCAGGGCGGGACCCTCGGGGAGGGCATCGCCGCGCAGATCGATTCGGGAGATCACGGAACCAATTCTCTCAGACCCGCGTCGGACACCGTCCGCACGTATCAATGGCTGATACAGAACGCGACGGCCCGGCGCGGACCGTGGCGGGAACCGGCGGTTCGTACTCACTTTGAGTGTTCAGGTGGTCACCCAGTGGGCATGAACGGTTGTACGAAGGGTGAGCGACCGGCGAGTAGTTGGGGAGGGAGTGAAGCGCCGTGACCGAGGGGGCCGGCCACCGTGACGGAGAGCTGCCGGACGACCTGACGGCCGCCGAGGCGGGCATGTGGCAGGCCTTCCGCAACGGCAGCGTGTACGACCTGTCCAGCGGCGACGCGCTCGTGGACGACCCGCACGGCGGGCACCCCTGGGGGGCGGAGCGGACCGTGCGGGCCCGCATCCTGTGCTGGCTGCTCCTCGACGGTCCGCCCGCGCTCGCCGGCCGGGTCTCCTCGCTCCAGCTCGTGGGCGTGCGGATCAGCGACACGATGGACCTCGCGGGCGGCACGGTGGAGCCGTACGTCGAGCTGCGGGCGTGCCGTTTCGACCGGGAGGTGGTGCTGCCGGAGACCCGGTTCACGACGGTGCGGCTGGTGGACTGCTCGGTGCCGCGCCTGGAGGCGGCCCGGTTGCAGACCGAGGGCGACCTGCACCTGCCGCGCTGCCGGTTCCGCGGCGGCATCCGGCTCACCGACGCCCAGATAGGCACCGACCTGCTGCTCAACCAGGCGGTGGTGCACCGGGACCGCAGCGGCCGCGCGATAGCCGCGGACGGCATGACCGTCGGGCAGGACCTCCAGGCCGAGATGCTGGAGTCGCACGGCGAGGTGAGCCTGCGCAGCGCCCAGGTCGGCGTCTCACTGAGCCTGCGCGGCGCCCGGCTCCTCAACCCGTACACGCGGCACGCGCTGAACGCCCCGCAGCTGACGGTGGAACGCACGCTGTACATGACTCCGGCCGGGCTGGGCAGTCCGCTGCTGCGCGGCACCACCCCCGCCCAGGGCACCCGCATCCAGCGCTTCGAGTGCGAGGGCGGGGTGCGGCTGGACGACGGGCGGTTCGGCGACGCCGTCGACTTCGAGCACGCCCGGTTCACCTTCACCGACGACCAGGAGCTGTCACTGCGCCGGGTGCAGACGCCCGAGCTGCGCTTCCTCGGCGAGCGGCCGGCGCGCGGGCGGGTGGTGCTGTCGGGGGCGCGGGTGGTGAACCTGATGGACCGGGCGGACAGCTGGCCCGGCCCCGGCCGGCTGCACATGGGCGGCTTCGCCTACGAGAACCTGGTGCCGCGGGGGCCGTTCCCGCTGGAGAAGCGGCTGCGGTGGGTGGGCGCCGCGACCGCCGAGTACAACCCGGAGCCGTACGAGCGGCTGGCCGCCGTACTGCGGGCGGGCGGCGAGGACGAGGACGCCCGCGAGGTGCTGCTCGCCAAGCACCGCCGGCGCCGCGAGAGCCTGCCCGTCGCCGCGAAGCTCGTGGGGTACGCCCAGGACTGGACGGTCGCCTACGGCTACCGGCCCGGCCGGGCGGCGGTGTGGATGGCGGTGCTGTGGGCGGCGGGCTCGCTCGCCTTCGCCCGCGCGGACCCGCCCCCGCTGAAGGCCGGCGAGCACCCGGACTGGAACCCGGCCCTCTTCGCCCTGGACCTGCTCCTGCCGGTCATCGACCTGGGCCAGGTCGGCTTCTGGCAGCTCCGCGACGGCTGGCAGTGGCTGGCGACGGCCCTCATCCTGCTGGGCTGGATCCTGGCGACGACGGTGGCGGCGGGGGCGACACGGCTGCTGCGCAGGAGCTGAGCCCTCCGGGGGTGCGGCGTGGGCCTCCGCGGCCTCCGTAGGCGCCGGCGGGCCGTGGAGGGCTTCTCGTCAGCGGCGACCGTGGGCCATGCCGGCTCGCGGCCAGGGTGACGCGGTTCGCCGTTGAGGTAGCGGTTCCGTGTACCGCGCGGGGTGTGCGCCCTGGCAGAGCCGTCAGCGGCCGTCTGCACCGGCGGGACCACCCGCACCGCCACCAGCACCAGCACCAGCACCAGCACCAGCACCTTCTGCACCCGGCGCACCGCAGGCCATCAGCCGCACTGTCTGCACCTGACACACCACCCGCGCCGCGGGATGGCCGCGCCGCCCCATCCCGCGACGAAGGCCCCGCGCTGGTACGGGCCGCACCCGAACGGCCGAAGGCGGTGCACCACCGCACAACCATCGCGAACCGTCGGCCGTCGTACTGGCCATGCTGCGCGCGTTCCTCCGGACGGCGGCCCGGGCCCGTTCTCGGGCGTCCCGGCCCGCCCAAGACGACGACGTGCTCCTCGACGCCCCCGACGACCGTCTCGCCCCCGCCCTGGTCGCGGCGGCTCACGGTGAGCACGCCGCCGCGGCCGCTCTCCTCGCCGCCACCCGTGAGCGGGCCGAGTGGGAGCACCGGGACCGCTACGCGACCGGGCTCGCCGCCTTCGCCCGCTCCCGCACCGAGTGGCTGGAGAGCTGGCGCGCCGCCGCCCCGGGTGACCCCGACGCGCTGCTGGTCGAGGGCCGGCTGACAGTGGACCGCCACTGGGACTCGCCGGCCCGGGCGGAGCTGCTGCGCCAGGTGGCCCCCGAGGTCACGGCAGCCGCCGAGGCCGCCGGACCCGACCCGGTGCCGTGGCGGACCGCTCTGGACGCCGCGCGGGGCGCCCGCGCCGGACACGCGGAGTTCGAGCGGCTGTGGGCGCAGGCGGTACGCCGGGCCCCGCACCACTACGGCTGCCACGTGTCCGCCCTGGAGTACCTGGCCGCCGCCTCGCCGGGCGCGTACCGCGAGTGCCTGGACTTCGCCGAGACCGCCGCGCAGGACGCGCCGGGGGACTCGCTGTTGCGGGCGCTGCCCCTGCGTGCGGCCTTCGCCTGTCTCACCGCGGGCGGCGCCGACGACCCGGCCGGCGCGCACCGGGACCGCCTTGACGCGGCCGCCGACCGTGCCATCGCCCTCTCGGCGGCCCATCCGGCGGCCGACCCGTGGCCTGCCGGGCTGCGCAACCTCCTGGCGTACGTCCTGCTGCGCCTGGAGCGCCGCCAGGACGCCGCCGAACAACTGCGTCTGACCGGCCCGTACGTCACCTCCTTCCCCTGGGACCAGGACGCGGAGGACCCCCTCGGCCGCTTCCTCCAGGTGCGTGCGGACGTCCGCACGGCGGCGGCCTCCGCACCGGGTACGGCGGGTTCAGGTCATCCACGAAGTGGGCGCGGCGGGCGCGTCCGCGCGGACGACCATTAGGCTTCTGCGTCGTGACCACCGTCCGGCTTCCGCTCTTCCCCCTGAACTCGGTTCTGTTCCCGGGGCTGGTGCTCCCGCTCAACATCTTCGAGGAGCGCTATCGCGCCATGATGCGCGAGCTGCTGAAGACCCCCGAGGACGAACCGCGCCGGTTCGCCGTCGTGGCGATCCGCGACGGCCACGAGGTGGCCCGGACCGCGCCCGGCCTGCCCGATCCGACGGCGCTGCCCGAAGTCGGCCCGGCGGCCGGGTTCGGGCCGGACCCGCTCAAGGCGTTCCACAAGGTGGGCTGCATCGCGGACGCGGCGACGATCCGCGAGCGCGCCGACGGCACCTTCGAGGTGCTGGCCACCGGCACGACCCGGGTGCGGCTGCGCTCGGTGGAGGCCTCGGGCCCGTTCCTGACGGCCGAGCTGGAGCCGCTGGACGAGGAGCCCGGCGACGAGGCGGGCGCGCTGGCCGAAGGCGTGCTGCGGTCCTTCCGTCAGTACCAGAAGCGGCTGGCGGGGGCCCGCGAGCGGTCGCTGTCGACCGGCGCGGAGCTGCCGGACGAGCCGGGCGTGGTCTCCTACCTGGTCGCCGCCGCGATGATGCTGGACACCCCGACGAAGCAGCGCCTGCTCCAGGCCCCGGACACGGCCTCCCGCCTGCGTGACGAGCTGAAACTCCTTCGCTCGGAGACGGCGATCATCCGTACGCTGCCGTCGTTGCCGTCGTCGGACCTGACGCGCGGCCCGACGAGTCTCAACTGAGGTACTGGCCCGGATGGCGAAGAAGTCCAGGAAGCAGCAGCAGTCCGGTGGCACCCCGGCGACGGTGGCGCTGACGGCGGCCGGGGTGGCGTACACGGTCCACGCGTACGACCACGACCCCGCGCACCCGTCCTACGGCGAGGAGGCGGCCGAGGCGATGGGCGTCAGTCCGGAGCGGGTCTTCAAGACCCTGGTGGCGGACGTGGACGGCGCCCTGACCGTCGCGGTGGTGCCGGTGGCGGGCCAGCTGGACCTGAAGGCGCTGGCGGCCGCGGTGGGCGGCAAACGCGCGGCGATGGCCGACCCTGCCCTGGCCGAGCGGACCACGGGCTACGTGCGGGGCGGCATCTCGCCGCTGGGCCAGCGCAAGCGGCTGCCCACGGTTCTGGACGCGTCGGCGTCGGGCCACACCACGATCTGCGTCTCGGCGGGCCGCCGGGGACTGGAGGTCGAGCTCTCCCCCGAGGACCTGGCCGGGCTCACGAACGCGATCCTCGCCCCGATCGGCCGCGCGTAGCACTCGACGACCGCGCCCCCGGACGACGGACGCGCGGCCCGCATCACCATCGGCCGCAAGCGCTCCTTCGACGCGCACAGCACCCCTCACCCGAACGACCACGCACAACCCGTCGACAACGCGCGGCCCACACCACAATCGACCGCACACACCCCTCCGACCCTCACACGCCCCTCACGCGCACGACCCCGCCGGCGAGCACGCGATCCGCCCTCCGACCGTCCGCGCACACCCCTCGACGAACACGCGCCCCCGCCCCATCAACCGCACACAAGTCCGCCGGCAAGACGCGACCCGCTCTCCGACCGCCCGCGCACACCCCCACGACGAACACGCGCCCCCACCCGACCGCGCACAACCCATCTACGAACGCGCCCCCACCCCGATCGACCGCGCACAGCCCATCCACGAACGCGCGCCCCGCTCCCGACCGACCGCGCACACCCCCTCGACGGGCGCGCGGTTCTCCGCTAATCAGACAGGACATGTCGAAGCGAACGCGCAAACGGAAGTGGCGCACCAGGAAGGGCAGGGCCAACCACGGCCGCCGCCCCGCATGACAGGCGGTCCGCCTACGCGGACTTCTCCCCGTACGGCGCGGGCCACGGGTCGGGCTCCGGATCGCGGGGCCCGAACAGCCCGGTCAGGCCCAGGTGGACCACCAGCGCCGCGATCGGCCACGCCAGCAGCGCGCCCTCCGCCCCCAGCTTGAGCGGCGCCGGGAACGTCACGCCCTTGCCCACGTCCTTCGCGTGCGCGATGACGTCCTGGGTCGGCCCGAGCCAGAGCCCGAACCGCCAGGCCAGCACCGAGCCGAGCAGCCCGCCCGCGCCCAGCGCCACCACCAGCGGCACGCCCCCGCGCCGCCGCAGCAGGAACACGGCCACCGCGCTGAGCGCACCGAACGCG
The DNA here is from genome assembly GCF_001905385.1 of Streptomyces sp. CB02414. Classification (GTDB taxonomy): domain Bacteria; phylum Actinomycetota; class Actinomycetes; order Streptomycetales; family Streptomycetaceae; genus Streptomyces. The sequence goes on from NZ_LIPF01000001.1 coordinate 301,958, forward strand.
AGCGCGAGCAGCGTGAAGGTGCCGTCGACGCCGACCGACTGCTCGCCCTCGGACTCCTTGAGGTAGACCAGCCACCGGTCGCCGACCACTTCACCGACCAGCGGCACGCTCGGCGCCAGCTGCCACCACAGCACGCCCAGCAGCAGCCCGGAGAGGGTCACCGCCGCCACGGTCACGGCCGCCTGCCGTACTTCGCTCAGCATTCCGGGGCCGTCCTGTTCTCCGTGCTCGCCGTGCGTGCCGTACGGGGCGCCGGGCGGGGTGCCCACCGCGTGCGCACCGACGGGCGGCGGCACCGGGCCGCCCTGGTACGACGAGCGTTCGTTCGGGGGCGGTGGCGGAGTCAGAGGAGCGGTCACCCCGCCATCGTGCCAAACCCGCCTGTGCGGCGCTTCACCGGACGGCGGCCCGGCGGTACGCCCAGGTCGCGACGGCCAGCGAGATCACGCCGACCACGGCGCACACCGCGAGGTCGCCGAGGACGAAGGCCCAGTCCGGCCGGCCCCCGAACGTACGCGCGAAGGCCTCCACGCCGTACGTCGAGGGCAGCAGGTCCCGTGCGAGGCGGACCACCTCGGGCATCCGCTCGGCGGGCAGCACGCCCAGCAGCAGCGCCGCCGACATGCCCAGCTGACCGAGAAGGGTGGCGAACTCGGGCCGGGGCGCGAGCAGCCCCAGGGCCGCGCCCAGCCCGGCGAGCGCGGCGCCCGCCAGTGGGATCACGGCCACCAGCACCCACAGATGGGTCATCGGCAGCCCGAACAGCAGGCACCCGAACACCGCCGTCACCACGGTCCCCGGCACGGTGAAGGACGCGTACGCGCCCGCCGCGCCCAGCACCACCGCGGCCGGCGGCACCGGCAGCGTCGCGTAGTGGTCGAGGCCGCCGCTGGCGCGCAGCTGCCCGAAGTACTGGGCGAGGAGGTTCAGCGCGACGAAGGCCACGACGAGCACCGCCGATCCGGCGACCACGGCCCGCGCCTCGCCGCCGCCGTCCACGACGCCCCGCATCAGGATCATGATGCCGATCGACTGGAAGGTGGCCACGAACAGCAGCGGGATGCGCGCGACCCGGGCCCGGGACAGCTGCGCCCGGTACACGGCCACCAGGGAGGGCCACAGCCGCGCCTTGGGCCCGAGCTCGGCCGCGCCGACGGCGCCCTGCTCCTCGGCGGCCAGGGCACCGCCCGGCAGAACATCGGCGGGTACGACACTCACGTCGCGCTGCTCCCCTTCGTCGGGTCCTTCGAAGCTCGCTGGGGGTCGGGGTCGTCCGTCACGGCCGTCCCGGTGGGTACGGATGCGGCGGCCGGTGTGCTCACCCTGCCCCCGCTGCTCGCCGTCGGGGTGTTCACGCCCTCACCAGCCCCTGCCGCGCGGCGCCGCCCAGCGCCAGGTACACGTCCTCCAGGCTGGGCGTGGCGAGGGTGAAGTCGTCCAGGGCGGCGAAGGCGGCGCCGCCGGTGACGGTGGCGACGACCGCGCGGGCCTCCTCGGGGGCGAGCCGGAGCGTCCAGCGGCGTCCGGACTCGGCGGCGCGGTCGCGCAGGGCGGCGACCTCGGGGACGTTCAGCGGTGCGCTCTCGCGCCACACCAGGTCGACGCGGACCTCGCCGGCGACCCTCTCCTTGAGGCCGGAGGGCGTGTCGCAGGCGATCACGCGTCCCCGGTCGAGGACGGCGACCCGGTCGAGGACGGTCTCGGCCTCGATGACGTTGTGGGTGACGAGCAGGACGGTGCTGCCGGACTCGGCGCGCCGCCGGTCGACGGCCGCCCACACGGCGCGCCGGGCCACCGGGTCCATGCCGGTGGTCGGCTCGTCCAGGACGAGCAGCGGGCGCTCGCCCACCAGCGCGGCGGCGAAGCAGGCGAGGCGGCGCTGGCCGCCGGAGAGCTTCTTGATCGGGCGGGAGGCGAGCGGGGTGAGGCCCAGCTCGTCGAGGACCGCGTCCCGCTCGGCGCGCGCCTGCCGCACCTCCAGGCCGCGCAGCCGCCCGGTGGTCTCCGCGGCGAGCGACACGGTCAGCTCGTCCAGGGCGCTGGACTCCTGCCCGAGGTAGGCGAGGATGCGGGCGGCCCGCTCGGGGTGGCGCACGATGTCGTGGCCGAGGATCTCCACGCTGCCGCTGTCGGGCCGCATCAGGCCGGTGAGCTGGCGTACGAGGGTGGACTTGCCGGCGCCGTTCGGTCCGAGCAGGCCGAAGATCTCACCGCGGCGGATGTCCAGGGTCACGTCGTCGGTGGCGCGGACCTCGGGAGTGGCGGGAACGCCGCGCCGGCCGCGTACCGCCGGATAGGTCTTGGTCAGTCCGCGCACCGCGCACACGGCATCGCCACCGGGTCGAGGTGCCTGTGCCGCGCGCGTACTCACAAGGGACGAGACTACGGGGTCCGTCCCCCCGCCCCGCCCTCGGGTCCGCCCATAAGTGTCGATTCAGCCGCGGGAGGGCCGGACGGGCCCCGGAGGGCCTTACTCCGGCGCGGGGGTGCGCTCGGTCGCCGTACGGACGTCGACCTCGCGCCAGAAACCGGCCCGGATCGCGTACCGGTCGTGCTCGTCGATCTGGTCGTCCTTGTGGGCGAGCAGGCCGAAGCGGGCGGCGTAGCGCAGCAGCTCGCCGTCGACGCGGTGCGGGATGCGGGGGTACATCCCGGACAGCCGCTGCAGGTGGCCGTGGTCGCCGAGGCGCTCCAGCCAGCGGCGGGCGAAGACCTGGCCGACCTCGTAGGGGTCGCCGCCGACCGTGGTGATGTCCTCCTCGCGGTCGGCCCAGCGCTGCTCGGCCGTGGTGAGCTGGGCGAGCGTCGGCATGGAGGCGGCCTCGGCCGGTTCGGCGGCGGGCCGGTCGACCCAGCCCTTGTCGGAGGACCAGCGCAGGGTGGCGGAGGTCGGGGGGTGCGGGGCGGGGTGGGCGCCGGGGGCGCGCAGGGCGGCCAGGTCCTTGGGGGTGGGGACGCCCTTGGGGGGTGCCGCGCGCTCCTCGGTGCCGTTGCGCGCGGTGTCGGGCCGTACGGGGTGCTCGGGTTCCCGGGCGGGCCGCTCGGTGGTCGCGGAGAGGGCGGATTCGGGCAGCGGCGCGGAGAGGATCGCGGCGATCTCGGGGCGGGGCACGGGCGGCGGCGCGCAGATGCCGCCGAACTCCTTGGCGCGTACGGCCTTGGTGATCCACGCACGGTCCAGGACGCGGCGCTCGTCGGCCTCGGCGACCAGGTCCTCGGACTGGTTGTAGTCGCCGTCGGCGGCCTGGACGGCCCACAGGTGGACGGCGACGCCGTGCTCCTTGGCGGCCATCATGCCGGGCAGCAGGTCGCCGTCGCCGGTGACGAGGACGACGTCGGAGCAGGCGCGGTTGCGGGCCAGTTCGGTGAGCTCGGCGTGCATGGCGGCGTCCACGCCCTTCTGCGCCCAGCGCCCGTCGCTGCGGGTGAGGGCGCCGAGGCGGACGGTGACCCGGGGCATCACGCGCAGTCGGCGGTGCTCGGGCTGCGGGACGCGGTCGGGGGCACCGTCGAACCAGTAGATGCGCAGCAGAGGCTGCCGCGTGTCCGACTCGGCGCGGTCGCGCAGACCCTGGATGAGGGCGGCGTGATCGACGGTGATGCGGGAGCGTGAGGGCTCACCGGCGAGGAGACTGGCGGCGGCCCCCAGCAGATACCCGGCGTCCACCAGGACGATGCAGCGGTCCACGCGATCCACCCTCTTTCCGGGAGGTTTGCTTCGGGCTTCCTTCGAGTCTGCCCGACCACGCGGAGGTTAACGGCGCGAACTCGATCTTCGGCGTGGCGTTTCCGCACCCCGCCGCGGATTCGGCACCCTGACGGCCGCGTCACGCACGGTAATTGCCCGATATGCGTTCTTTGTTGGGCTGTGTGAATCTGAAATCGGCCCTGGCCCCTAGATCCCCCTCAGGAGGTAGATCACCATGGCCAAGAACAAGAACAACCGTGACCGTAAGCAGCCCCAGTCCGCGCGTACCCCGCAGTCCGCCGAGTCCGCCGTCATGGACCGCGAGGAGCAGCACTCCCCGCAGCTGACGACGCCCGGCGACGCCGCGTCCCGCAAGCGGCAGAAGCGCTTCGGCCACAACTGACACCCGTGCGACGGGCCGTGGCGGCCCCGCACCGACGAGGGGCGCACCCGGAGACCGGGGCGCCCCTCGCTCGTTGCGGCCGCCGTCCCGCTCAACCCGCCAGGCAGGACGGGCCCAGCAGCACCTTCAGGTCGCCGAACAGGGCCGGGTCGGGCTTGACCCGGTGCCGGTCCAGGCGCAGCACGGTCGTCTTCGTCGGCCCCTGGAGCTTGATCCGCACCTCGCTGTCGCCCCGGTGGTGGGTGAGGATCTCGCCGAGACGGCTGACCATCGGCGGGGTGACCCTGGTCGCCGGGATGGTGAGGACCACGGGCGCGTTGGTGCCCGCGTTGGACAGGTCGGGGACCATCAGTTCCATCGCGACCAGCCGCGGCACGTCCTCGCGCTTGTCCAGGCGCCCCTTGACGAACACCACGGCGTCCTCGACCAGTTGCGTGGACACCAGCTGGTAGGTCGCCGGGAAGAACATGCACTCAATGGAGCCGGCCAGGTCCTCGACGGTGGCGATGGCCCAGGCGTTGCCCTGCTTGGTCATCTTGCGCTGGAGGCCGGAGATGATGCCGCCGATGGTGACGACCGCGCCGTCGCCGAAGTCACCGCCGGTGAGCTGGGAGATGCCCGCGTCGGCCTTGTCGGACAGCACGTGCTCCAGGCCGAAGAGCGGGTGGTCGGAGACGTACAGGCCGAGCATCTCCCGCTCCTGGGCGAGGAGGTAGGTCTTGTCCCACTCGTCCTCGCCGAAGACCACGTCGAGTCCGAAGCCCGGTTCGTCGTTCGCCTCCTCGCCCATGCCGCCGAAGAGGTCGAACTGTCCCTCGGCCTCCTTGCGCTTGACCGCGACCACGTTGTCGATCATCGGCTCGTACTGGGCGGTGAGGCCCTTGCGGGTGTGGCCCATCTCGTCGAAGGCGCCGGCCTTGATCAGCGACTCGGTCGTGCGCTTGTTGCAGACGACCGCCTCCACCTTGTCCAGGTAGTCGGGGAAGGAGGCGTACTTCCCCTTGGCCTTGCGGCACCGGATGATCGACTCGACCACGTTGGTGCCGACGTTGCGCACGGCGGAGAGGCCGAAGAGGATCACGTCGTCGCCCTGCGCGGCGAAGTTCGACATCGACTCGTTGACGTTGGGCGGCAGCACCTTGATGCCCATCCGCCGGCACTCGTTGAGGTAGACGGCCGACTTGTCCTTGTCGTCCTTGACCGAGGTGAGCAGAGCGGCCATGTACTCGGCGGGGTGGTTCGCCTTGAGGTACGCCGTCCAGTAGGAGACCAGTCCGTACGCGGCCGAGTGCGCCTTGTTGAAGGCGTAGCCGGCGAAGGGGACCAGCACGTCCCACAGGGCCTGGATGGCCTCGTCGCTGTAGCCGTTCTTCCGGGCGCCGGCCTGGAAGATGACGAAGTTCTTCTCCAGTTCCTCGGGCTTCTTCTTGCCCATCACGCGGCGCAGGATGTCGGCCTCGCCGAGCGAGTAGCCCGCGATGATCTGGGCGGCCTTCTGCACCTGCTCCTGGTAGACGATCAGGCCGTAGGTGACCGCCAGGACCTCCTGGAGGGGCTCCTCCAGCTCCTTGTGGATCGGCGTGATCTCCTGGAGGCCGTTCTTGCGCAGCGCGTAGTTGGTGTGCGAGTCCATGCCCATCGGGCCGGGACGGTAGAGCGCGGAGACGGCGGAGATGTCCTCGAAGTTGTCGGGCTTCATCAGCCGCAGCAGGGACCGCATGGGGCCGCCGTCGAACTGGAAGACGCCGAGCGTGTCGCCGCGCTGGAGCAGTTCGAAGGTCGTCGGGTCGTCCAGCGGCAGCGACAGCAGGTCGAGGTCGATGCCCTTGTTGGACTTCACCATCTTGACGGCGTCGTCCATGATCGTGAGGTTGCGCAGGCCGAGGAAGTCCATCTTCAGCAGGCCGAGCGACTCGCACTGCGGGTAGTCCCACTGCGTGATGGTGACGCCGTCGGTGTGCCGGGTCCACAGCGGGGCGTGGTCGACGATCGGCTCGCTGGACATGATCACGCCGGCGGCGTGCACGCCCATCTGCCGCACCAGTCCCTCGACGCCCTTGGCGGTGTCGATGACCTTCTTGACGTCCGGCTCGTTCTCGTACATTCCGCGGATCTCGCCGGCCTCGCCGTAGCGCGGGTGGGCCGGGTCCGTGATGCCGCTGAGGTCGATGCCCTTGCCGAGGACGTCGGCGGGCATCGCCTTGGTGAGGCGGTCGCCCATCGCGTACGGGTAACCCAGCACGCGCGCGGAGTCCTTGATGGCGTTCTTCGCCTTGATCTTGCCGTACGTACCGATCATGGCGACCTTGTCGGCGCCGTACTTCTCCGTCACGTACCTGATCACCTCGACGCGCCGACGCTCGTCGAAGTCGATGTCGACGTCGGGCATGGAGACGCGCTCGGGGTTGAGGAACCGCTCGAAGATCAGGCCGTGCGGGATGGGGTCGAGGTCGGTGATGCCCATGGCGTACGCCACGATCGAGCCGGCCGCGGAGCCTCGGCCGGGGCCGACCGCGATGCCCTGGTTCTTCGCCCACATGATGAAGTCGGCGACCACGAGGAAGTAGCCGGGGAACCCCATCTGGATGATGACGTCCATCTCGTACTCGGCCTGCTTCTGGCGGTCCTCGGGGACCTGGCCCGAGAAGCGGCGCTCCATGCCGCGGCGGACCTCCTCCTGGAACCAGGTGATCTCCGTGAAGCCCTCGGGGATGTCGAACTTCGGCATGAGGTCGCGCTTCTCGAACATGCCGGTGGTGTCGATCATCTCGGCGATCAGGCGCGTGTTGGCGCAGCCCTCCTGCCAGGCGTCGGAGGAGTCGATGGCGTACATCTCGTCCGTCGTCTTCAGGTAGTAGCCGGTGCCGTCGAAGCGGAAGCGGTCCGGGTCGGAGAGGTTCTTGCCGGTCTGGATGCAGAGCAGGGCGTCGTGGGCGGTCGCCTCGTGCGCGTAGGTGTAGTGCGAGTCGTTGGTGACCAGCGGGGGGATGCCGAGCTTCTTGCCGATCCGCAGCAGGTCCTCGCGCACCCGGTGCTCGATGTCGATGCCGTGGTCCATCAGCTCCAGGAAGTACCGGTCCTTGCCGAAGATGTCCTGGTAGTCGGCGGCCGCCTTCACGGCCTCGTCGAAGTGGCCGAGGCGCAGCCGGGTCTGCACCTCGCCGGAAGGGCAGCCGGTGGAGGCGACGATGCCCTCCGACCACTGGGAGATGGTCTCCTTGTCCATCCGCGGCCACTTCTGCAGCCAGCCCTCGGCGTACGCGTCGGAGGAGAGGCGGAAGAGGTTGTGCAGTCCCGTGCTGTTCGTCGCCCACATGGTCTTGTGGGTGTAGCCGCCGGAACCCGAGACGTCGTCCCGCTTCTGGTGCGGCTGGCCCCACTGGATCTTGCGCTTGTTGCGGCGGGACTCGGGCGCCACGTACGCCTCGATGCCGATGATCGGGGTGACGCCGGCCTTCTGCGCGGAGTGGAAGAAGTCGTACGCCCCGTGCAGGTTGCCGTGGTCGGACATGGCGATGTGCGTCATGCCCATCTCATTGCAGGCGTTGAACATGTCCTTCAGCCGCGCGGCACCGTCCAGCAGCGAGTACTGGGTGTGGACGTGCAGGTGCGTGAACGGCGGCTTGGACACGTTCGGCCTCCTGGGAGAACTCTGGGCGACGGGCTGACGACGGGGTGCGGACAGTCCGGGGGTCAGCGTCGAAGTCTATGCCTCGCCACTGACACTCCGGGGACTTCCCCGCGTACCTTCGAGGGGCGGGTCCGCGCGTCGGTGCGGACACCCGGACGCGGGCACTCCCGCACCCCTTCGAACGTTGGTCCGAGTGGAGATCCGCTCCACCAGTCACAGCACCATCCGCACCAGGAGGCACCCGGCATGTCGGTCCCGCAGCTCAACGAGGAGCACCGCGGCGAGGAGATCCTCGCCGTCTTCGACGCCGCCTTCGGCCGGCTGCTGGCCGCGGATCCGGCGGCGTTCCGCGTGAAGTTCCGGAAGATGGCCGCCTCGGCCTTCGCGTTCTACCGCGGCACCGCATGCCTCTTTTACCACGATTTGACCGAGGACAAGGAGTTCGGCTCCCAGGCCGGCGGCCCCTACCTGGACGACCGGACCTCCCGGGTGTGGATCCACGGCGACCTGCACGCGGAGAACTTCGGCACGTACATGGACTCCACCGGCCGGCTGATCTTCAATGTCAACGACTTCGACGAGGCCTACGTCGGCCCCTTCACCTGGGACCTCAAGCGCTTCGCCGCCTCCGTCGCGCTGATCGGGTACGCGAAGGCGCTCAGCGACGAGCAGATCACCGAGCTGGTGCGGGTGTACGCGGAGGCGTACCGGGAGCGGATCCACGCCCTGGCCACCGGCGCCAAGAGCGACGAGGTGCCGCCCTTCACGCTGGACACCGCCGACGGGCCCCTGCTGGGCGCCCTGCGCGTCGCCCGGTCCCTGACCCGGTTCGGCCTGCTGGAGTCGATGACCGAGATCCGCGACTTCGAGCGCCGCTTCGCCCCGGGCGGCGGCTCCATCGAGCTGGACGCGGCCACCCGCTACAAGGTGCTTGCGGCCTTCGACGGCTACCTGGAAACCCTCCCGGAGTCCTCCCTGGCCCGCCCCGACTCCTACCGCGTCAAGGACGTCGTCGGCCGCCGCGGCATCGGCATCGGCTCGGCCGGCCTGCCCTCGTACAACATCCTCCTGGAGGGCAACAGCGACGCCCTGGAGAACGACGTCGTGATCTACATCAAGCAGGCCCAGACCCCGGCGGTCTCCCGGCACATCACCGACCAGGCGATCCGGGACTACTTCCAGCACGAGGGCCACCGCACGGTGATCTCCCAGCGCGCCCTCCAGGCGCACGCCGACCCGTGGCTGGGCTGGACCGAGCTGGACGGCGCGGGCCAGCTGGTCGCCGAGGTCTCGCCGTACGCCGTCGACCTGGACTGGGGCGACATCGACGACCCGGAGGAGATCTCCGAGGTCGTCGCCGACCTGGGCCGGGCCACGGCCGCCATGCACGCGGCGGCGGACGACCAGTCCGGGGAGTCCCTGGTGCCGTTCTCCACGGAGCGGGCCATCGACGCGGCGATCGCGGCGGACGAGGAGGGGTTCGTGCCCCTGCTCGTCGACTTCGCGCACCGGTACGGGGCACGCGCGCGTGCCGACCACCAGACCTTCGTGGACCTCTTCCGCAACGGCCGGATCCCGGGTCTGTGACCATTCCGGTTCGGTAACCGTCACCCTTCTCACAGGAATCCTTTAGGGGTCCCTTACCGGACCCCGTGACACACTCTTCTATCGCTATGGACATATCCGGAACCCCGCTCAGAGCCGTACGCGCGGCGCTGTTCACGGCACTCGTCGTGACGCTCAGCACCGCGTCGCACGTGCTGCTGTCCGGGGTTCCGCTGCCGCTGCCCACGGTGGCGGCCGTCGGCGCCGCCGTGTTCCTGATCGCGTACGCCCTGGCCGGGCGGCGCGAGCGCGGCTTCGGGCGGATCGCGGCCCTGCTGATCCCGCTGGAGCTGGCCGCCGACACGGTCTTCACCACCGGCCAGCACGTCTGCTACGGCAGGGCGGGCGGCCCGGTCGCGGGCCCGCTGCGCTCGGTCGGCTTCGACGTGCTGTGCGGCGACGGGACCGGCGTCCACGCCGGGGTCGCCGCCCCGCTGACCCGGGTGACCGGCGCCGAGACCGACCGGCTGGCGACCGCGCTCGCCGACGCCGACCCCCGGACCGCCTGGCTGCTGCTCGGCGCGCACGTCGGGGTCGGGCTGCTCGCGGCGGCCTGGCTGCGGCGCGGCGAGCGCGCGCTGGCCCAGCTGCTGAGCGCGGTGGCCGCGACCACCTTCCGGCCGCTGCTGCTGGCCGTCGCGGCGGTGAACGTCCGCCGGGCCCCGGCGGTGCGCCGCCCGGCGGCCCTGGCCCACCGCACCGCCGGCGCCCGCGAGGCGATCCTCACGCACTCCCTGGGACGGCGCGGACCGCCGTGCTCGGTCGCCTTCGTGTGACCCGTCACGCGAAGGCGACCGAGCACGAGCAGTCCCCCGTACACATCCCGCACACCCCCGTGTGCGCGTCCCCGGAGAGATCACCACCATGAGCAAGCGGAACAGTCAGGCGGCGAAGTCGGCGGCCCGTGAGCGGCTGCGCCTGGAGCGCGAGCGCCAGGCCAAGCGCGACAAGGTCAAGCGGCAGGTCATCGTGGCCTGCTCGATCGTCGGCGTGCTGGCGATAGCCGGCGGCATCAGCTACGCCGTCGTCCAGAGCAACCAGCCCTCGAAGTGGGAGGAGGCCGCCGACGCCAAGGTGGTGGCCCCGGCCAACACCTCCGGCAAGAACGGCACCACGGTCACCCTCGGCGAGTCCAAGAGCGACAACGTCGTCCACCTCTACGAGGACCCGCGCTGCCCGGGCTGCGCCAACTTCGAGCAGACCATCGGCGAGGCCGTCAACAAGGGCATGGAGGACGGCACCTACAAGCTTTCCTTCACCATCGGCACCTTCCTCGACGGCAACCTCGGCGGCGAGGGCTCCAAGAACGCCCTCAGCGCCCTCGGCGCCGCGCTGAACGTGTCCCCCGAGGCGTTCATCGACTACAAGACCGCGCTGTACTCCGCCGAGTACCACCCGTCGGAGTCGACGGACAAGTTCGCCAAGGACGACTACCTGATCAAGGTCGCCGACTCGGTCGACGCCCTGAAGGACAACAAGAAGTTCCAGGACGCCGTGGAGAAGGGCACCTACGACGCCTGGGCGATGAAGATGAGCGACGCCTTCCAGAAGGCCGAAGACGTCCAGTCGACCCCGACCGTCAAGATCAACGACAAGGTGATCGAGACGCCGGGCACGGACGCCGAGTGGCAGAAGGCGCTCAAGGACGCGGGCGTCACCAAGTAGGCAGCGTCAAGCGGCGGGCACCAGCCGTACGCACGTCGACGAGCGGGCGAACTTTTGCGAGTTCGCCCGCTCGGGCGCATACCGATCAGTAACCTGATCGTCCGTGACCAGTCGACACAGATCATCCGAGACCAACGTCCCGTCGTCCGCCGAACGCACGGGCACCCGTTCACCGAGCCGCCGTACGGTCGTCAAGGCCGCGGCGGCCGGCGCCGTTCTGGCGGCCCCGCTCGCCGCCGCCCTGCCGGCCGGTGCCGCCGGCGCCGCCCCCGCCTTCCTGCACGGCGTCGCCTCCGGCGATCCGCTGCCCGACGGCGTCCTGCTGTGGACCAGGGTGACGCCGGTCCCCGGGGCCGTGCCGGGCTCCGGAACCGGCCCCGACACCGAGGTGAGCTGGGTCGTCGCCGAGGACAAGGACTTCACGAACGTCGTCGCCAAGGGCTCGGTCACCGCGACGGCCGCCTCCGACCACACCGTGAAGGCCGACGTCCGGGGCCTGGCGCCCGCCACGGACTACTGGTTCCGCTTCTCCGCCGGCCCCACCGACTCCCCCGCCGCCCGCACCCGCACCGCCCCCGCGGCCGGCGCCGCGGTGCCGGGCCTGCGCTTCGGCGTGGTCTCCTGCGCCAACTGGGAGGCCGGCCACTTCTCCTCGTACCGCCATCTCGCGGCCCGCGGCGACCTGGACGCCTGGCTGCACCTGGGCGACTACATCTACGAGTACGGCACCGGCGAGTACGGCACCCGCGACACCGTCGTACGGCCGCACGCGCCCGCCCACGAGATCCTCACCCTCGCCGACTACCGCGTCCGGCACGGCCGTTACAAGACCGACCCCGACCTGCAGGCGCTGCACGCCGCCGCGCCGGTCGTGGCGATATGGGACGACCACGAGATCGCCAACGACACCTGGTCGGGCGGCGCCGAGAACCACACGGAGGGCGCCGAGGGGGCCTGGGCGGCACGCCGGGCCGCCGGCAAGCAGGCCTACTTCGAGTGGATGCCGGTCCGCCCCGCGATCGCCGGCACCACCTACCGCAAGCTGCGCTTCGGCAAGCTGGCCGACCTGTCGCTGCTGGACCTGCGCTCCTTCCGCTCCCAGCAGGTGGCGCTCGGCAACGGGGAGGTCGACGACCCGGACCGCAGCATCACTGGCCGCGCCCAGATGGACTGGCTGAAGTCCTCACTGGCCTCCTCCGACACCACCTGGCGGCTGGTGGGCAACCCGGTGATGATCTCGCCGTTCGCCATCGGCTCGATCCCCGCCTGGCTGCTGAAGCCGCTGGCCGAGCTGCTGGGGCTGCCCAAGGAGGGCCTGGCCCTCAACACCGACCAGTGGGACGGCTACACCGACGACCGCCGCGAGCTGCTGGCCCACCTGCGCGCGAACGCCGTCCGCAACACGGTCTTCCTGACCGGCGACATCCACATGTCCTGGGCCAACGACGTGCCGCACAACGCCGCCACATACCCGCTGTCCGCCTCGGCCGCCACGGAGTTCGTCGTCACCTCGGTGACCTCCGACAACCTCGACGACATCGTGAAGGTCCCCGAGGGCACCGTCTCGGCGGTCGCGGCGCCGGTGATCCGGGCCGCCAACCGGCACGTGCACTGGGTCGACACCGACCGGCACGGCTACGGCGTGCTGGACGTCACGGCGGAGCGGACGCAGATGGACTACTACGTCGTCTCCGACCGCACCGACCCGGACGCCACGTCGAAGTGGGCCCGTTCGTACCGCACGCGCAGCGGCACGCAGCGGGTGGAGCGGGTCTACTCGCCCGTCTGAGCCCCGGTCTCCGCCCCGGTCTCCTGGAGCGAGTCGAGGAAGCCGAGGGCCACCCGCCAGGTGGCCTCGGCGGCCTCCGCGTCGTAGTCCGGCAGCTCGGGGTCGGTGTAGAGGTGGCCTGCTCCGGCGTATCTGTGCACCTCGACGTCGGCGCCGATGCGGCCCATCTGGAGATACCAGGCGCTGAGCCAGTCGTCGGTCTCGAAGGCGTCCGGCTCGGCGACGTGCAGCTGGACCGGCAGCTCGTCGACCGAGGCATTGGGCGCGATGTCCGACGTGCCGTGCAGCAGGAGCAGGCCGCGCGCCCGGTGGTCGCCGAGGGCGAGGGTCTGGGCGATCGAGGCGCCGAGCGAGAAGCCCGCGTACACCAGTCCCCGCTCGGAGTAGGGCGCCGCGGCCAGCACCGCGCGCTTGAGCAGCTCCTCCCGGCCGATCCCGTCCTGGTGGGCCATGCCCTCCTCGACCGTGTCGAAGGTACGGCCCTCGAAGAGGTCCGGGGTCCACACCTGGTGCCCGGCGTCGCGCAGCCGGTCGGCGGCCTGCCGGACCGCGGGCCTCGGGCCGAGGGTCGAGTGAAAGAGCACGATGTTCATGAGGCCATGGTGCCAGCCGGGTGTGACAACGCGTTCGGCGGCGATGCCCGGGGCGGGACGGAAGTCACAGGTTCACCGCCCGGCGGGTCCGGTTACGTTCGAGGGATGGAGACGATACTCCGCCCGCTGACCGTGGTCGGCGGCTCGATCCTGCTGACCCTCGTCATCGGATGGGCCACCGACCTGCTGCTGCGCAAGGCCGACGCGCGGCATCCCGAGACGCCCCTGTGGGGGCTGCTGCGCCGTGCCCGCATCCCGTACCAGGTCATGCTGTGCGCCGCGCTGCTGAGAGGGTCGTACGTCGAGGCACAGGTGTTCCCCGAGCACCGGTCGGCGGTCGGCCGGGTGCTGACGCTGCTGCTGATCGGTTCGGTGGCCTGGCTGGTGACCCGGATCGCCGCCGCGGTCGTCGAGACGTCGTACTCCCGCTACGCCCACGCGCACGCCCAGCGCAACCCCGCCCGGGTGCGGCGGGTGCGGACCCAGGTGTCGCTGATCATGCGGGTGGTCACGGCGGTCGTCGGTGTGGTCGCCGTGTCGGCGATGCTGCTGACGTTCCCGGCGATGCGCGCGGCGGGTGCCTCGCTGCTGGCCTCGGCCGGCATCCTCGGCATCGTCGCCGGTGTGGCCGCCCAGTCCACGCTCAGCAACATGTTCGCCGGGTTCCAGATCGCCTTCGGCGACATGGTGCGCATGGGCGACACCGTGGTGGTGGACGGCGAGTGGGGCACGGTCGAGGAGATCACGCTCACGTTCCTGACCGTGCGGACCTGGGACGAACGGCGGATCACGATGCCGGTGTCGTACTTCACGTCCAAGCCGTTCGAGAACTGGTCGCGCGGCACCCCGCAGATGACCGGGACCGTCTACTGGCACCTGGACCACACGGCGCCCCTCGACGCGATGCGCGAGCGGCTGCGCGACATCCTGCGCGAGTGCCCCGCCTGGGACGGCCGCGACTACAACCTGACTGTCACGGACACCACCCCGAACACCATGCAGGTGCGGGCCCTGGTGACCGCGAAGGACGCGGACGACATCTGGACGGTACGGGTCACGGTGCGCGAGGGGATGATCCGCTGGCTGGCCGACGAGCACCCGTACGCGCTGCCCCGCATCAACACCTCCGACGCGGCCCTGCGCCCGTCCGCCGACGGCGTCCACCGCCCCCGCCGCTCCCCCGACGGCAGCCCCCGCCGCTTCCCGGAACAGCCGGCGAAAAGCCTGTGAACTCCGGCCCGGAGCGACGGGCCGCACCGGGCCCGCGGGTCACACCCGGACCGACGGAACGAGCCCCGGACCGACAGAACACACCGGACCGACGGACCGCACCAGACCGACGGGCCACGCCCGGGCCGGGCGTAACGGGCCCGGGGCCGACGGGCCGGGCCATGTCCGGCCCGGCGACACGGTCACCGGCCCGGCCCGGCTCGCCCCGCCCGAGGGCACAGGATCTACGGGCCCGGACACCACTGCCGCCCGGTCGCACGCCGCCTCCACTCCCGCCCTCCCGCCCGGCGCCCGCGGCGCCGCCGCCCGTGAGGACCGGCCTCACCTCATGCTGCGCACGTCCAGGTGGCGCAGTACCCGGTCGACGATCTCCGGGTCCGCGCCGGGTTCGCTGCGGGCGGCCAGCACCTCGTGGCGGGCCGCGCTCAGCATCTCGCCCTGGATGCGGCGGATCCGCTTCACCCGGCGGGCCCGCTGCTCCTGGGCCGCGCGCCGCTCCTCGTCGCCGACGTCGGGACTGATCCGCAGCCCGATGTCGAAGGCCCGCCGCAGCATCTGCTCGGACAGTTCCTCCGGCAGTTCCTCGACCGACTCGATCTCCCTGAGCCGTTGCCTGGCCGCCTTGGCCGCCCGGACGGCCAGTTCCTTCTCGTACCGCTTCTCCCGTTCGGTGTCCGCGCGGACCCCGAGGCGGCTCACCAGCCACGGCAGCGTCAGGCCCTGCAGCAGCAGCGTGACCATGATCACGCCGAAGGCGATGAAGACGATCTCCTCGCGGTGCGGGAAGGCGGAGCCGTCGTCCGTCTCCAGCGGGATCGCGAGCGCCAGCGCGACCGAGGCGACGCCGCGCATCCCCGACCACCACATGACGACGGTCTCCCGCCAGGAAGTGGGGATGTCCTCGTCCTGGTCGCGCCTGCGGTGCAGCCGCTGGGTCAGCCAGGTGGCCGGCAGCAGCCACAGCAGCCGTACGAGGATCACCACGCCCACGACGGCAGCGGACCAGCCGAGCAGTTCGGTCCAGCGTCCGGAGGCCGTGCGGAGGGCGTTGTGCAGTTCCAGGCCGACCAGTCCGAAGGCGACGCCGGTGACGAGCGTGTCGACGACGTCCCAGACGGTGTGTCCGGCGAGCCGGCTCATCACGTCGTCGGCGTCGAAGGCGTACTCGGCGAGGAACATCGCGGTGGTGAGCACCGCCAGCACCCCGGAGCCGTGCAGCTCCTCGGCCAGCACGTACGCCACGTAGGGCACCAGCAGCGTCATGCCGATCTGCAGCGTGGCGTCGCCCAGCAGGCTCAGCAGCTTGTTGGTGGCCCAGCCCAGCGCGAGGCCGACCGCGACGGCGACGACGGCGGACAGCACCAGGTCGAGCCCGGCCCGCCACGGCGAGAAGGTGCCGCCGACGGCGGCGGCGATGGCCACGTGGTAGAGGACGATGGCCGTCACGTCGTTGAACAGCCCCTCGCCCTCCAGGATGGACACCAGGCGGCGCGGCAGCCCCAGTTGGCCGGCGACTGCGGTGGCCGCGACCGGGTCGGGCGGCGCCACCAGCGCCCCCAGCGCGAAGGCGGCGGCGACGGGCAGGCCCGGCACGATCGCGTGGGCGACCGCGGCGACGCAGGTCATGGTGACGAAGACCAGCGCCACGGCCAGCAGGAAGATCGGCCGCTTGTTGGCCGCGAACTGCCGCCAGGACGTGCGCCGTACGGCCGCGTAGAGGAGCGGCGGCAGCAGCGCGGGCAGGATGAGCTCGGGCGGGATGTCGACGTTGGGCACGAAGTCGAGCAGCGCCAGGACGATCCCGAGGACCGTCATCAGCACCGGCGCCGGCAGCCCCAGGCGCGCGCCGAGCGGGACGCTCAGCAGGGCCCCGAGCAGCAGCACGAACAACAGGCCCAACTGATCCACGGTCACCGCTCCGGTGGGGTCTCGGCGTCACACGGCGGACCTCAAGCCTGTCACGTCACCGGCCCCGCCGGCCCGTACGGCACCTCCCGCTACAGGGCGCGCCGCATCGCGCGGTGGGGTATCCCGGCGTCGGCGAACTCGGGTCCGTACGCCTCGTACCCCAGTCGCTCGTAGAAACCCAGGGCGTGGGTCTGCGCGTGCAGGTCCACCGCGGTGAGTCCGCGCGCGCGGGCCGCCTCCTCGACGGCCCGCACCAGGGCGGCTCCGACGCCCAGGCCGCGGGCGTCCCGGGTCACCGCGAGCCGGCCCAGGGAGCCCACGGCCGCCTCGCCGCCGGTCTTCGCCGCGGCGGCCTCGCCGTGCAGCAGCCGGCCGGTGCCCAGCGGAACGCCGTCCGCCCGCACCGCGAGGACGTGCACGGCGACGGCGTCGTACGCGTCGTACTCGATGTCCTCGGGGACCTGCTGCTCGGCGACGAAGACCTCCTTGCGCACGGCGAAGCACATCTCGAGGTCGGCGGGGTCCTCGGCGACGCGTATCCCGTACGACGGCGGCTGCGACGTCGCGGTCATGCGTAGGTCTCCTCGCGGACCCGGTCCAGGGCCTGCTGGAGGTCCTCGGGGTAGTCGCTGGCGAACTCGGCCCAGTCACCGGTGCCGGGGTGCTCGAAGCCGAGGCGTACGGCGTGCAGCCACTGGCGGGTCAGCCGCAGGCGCTTGGCGAGGGTCGGGTCGGCGCCGTAGGTCAGGTCGCCGACGCAGGGGTGGCGGTGGGCGGCCATGTGGACGCGGATCTGGTGGGTGCGGCCGGTCTCCAGCTTCACGTCGAGCAGGGAGGCGGCGCGGAAGGCCTCGATCAGGTCGTAGTGCGTGACGGAGGGCTTGCCCTCGGCGGTCACGGCCCACTTGTAGTCGTGCTGCGGGTGGCGGCCGATGGGGGCGTCGATGGTGCCGCTGGTCGGGTCGGGGTGGCCCTGCACGAGCGTGTGGTAGCGCTTGTCGACCGTGCGCTCCTTGAACTGGCGCTTGAGCGAGGTGTACGCCCGCTCCGACTTGGCGACCACCATCAGGCCGGAGGTGCCCACGTCGAGGCGGTGCACGATGCCCTGGCGCTCGGCGGCGCCGGAGGTGGAGATGCGGTAGCCGGCGGCGGCGAGTCCGCCGATGACGGTCGGGCCGCTCCAGCCCGGCGACGGGTGGGCGGCGACGCCGACCGGCTTGACGATCACCACGACGTCCTCGTCGTCGTGCACGATCTCCATGCCCTCGACGGGCTCGGCGACCACCTGGACCGGCGCGGGCGCCTGCGGCATCTCGACCTCGAGCCAGGCGCCGCCGTGGACGCGCTCGGACTTGCCGACCACCGATCCGTCGACCTGCACCTTGCCCGCCGCGGCGAGCTCCGCGGCCTTGGTACGGGAGAAGCCGAACATGCGGGAGATGGCGGCGTCGACGCGCTCGCCCTCCAGGCCGTCGGGCACGGGCAGGGTACGGATCTCGGGAATCGTGCTCACCCCGTCGAGTATGCCGGACGGGTCCGACACTCCCGAACGCGCGCTCAGTCCTTGTGGACGGTCCCGTCCGGGTCCAGGCCCCGGAAGGACAGGATCACGATCAGGATGCCGCCGCACACGATCGCCGAGTCGGCGAGGTTGAAGACCGCGAAGTGCTTGGGCGCGATGAAGTCCACGACCGCGCCCTCGAAGACGCCGGGCGAGCGGAAGATCCGGTCGGTGAGGTTGCCGAGCGCGCCGCCGAGCAGCATGCCGAGCGCGATCGCCCACGGCAGGCTGTAGAGCTTGCGGGCGAGGCGTGCGATCACGACGATCACGATCGCCGCGATCACCGTGAAGATCACGGTGAAAGCCTCGCCGAAGCCGAACGCGGCGCCCGCGTTGCGGATCGCGACGAACCGCAGCCAGTCCCCGAAGATCTCGATCGGCTCCTGGTGCTCCAGTTCGGCGACCACGATCATCTTGCTGACCAGGTCGAGGAGGTACGCGAACGCGGCGACCGCGAACAGCACGGCGATCCGCCGCTTGCCCCGGGGACGCTCCGGGGCCGCCTGCTCCTGTTCGGCATCGGGCCGCTCCTGCCCGTCCCCCGCCGCGTCCGGGGTGTCCGGCGTACCGATGATGCGCTCCGCCTCTGCCACGTGAGTCCCTCAGCCTAGGTACCTGACTGAGGACGAGGGTACGGCACGCCTCGGCTCCCGGCTGCGGCTCAGTACCCGATCAGTGCCCGATCAGTACCGCCGCTCCTGCTTCTGCTTGCACTCGACGCACAGGGTCGCCCTCGGGAAGGCCTGCATGCGCGCCTTGCCGATGGGGTTGCCGCAGTTCTCGCACAGGCCGTAGGTGCCCGCGTCCAGGCGTTCCAGGGCGCGCTCGGTCTGGGTGAGCACCTCCCGCGCGGTGGCCGCCAGCGCCAGTTCGTGCTCGCGCGTGATGTTCTTGCTCCCGGTGTCCGCCTCGTCGTCGCCCGCGCCGTCGCCGGAGTCCCGCATCATGCCCTGGAGCGAGCGCTCGGAGGAGTCGATCTCGGTGCGCAGCCGGTCGGCCTCGGACTGGAGCTCCCCGCGCGCCTCCTCGACCTCTTCCGGGGTCCAGGGTTCCTCGCCGGGACGTACCGCGAGGTCGCCGGGGTCGGCGGCGGTGCCGCGCGCCTTGGGAACGGCGGTCTTGGCCGCCGTGGCCGTGCCAGGAGTCTTCTTCGCAACCACCGTCGTGGCTCCCGTCTGCTCCGCGGCCTGCGCCGCGCCCACCTTCTCGGACGTACTCTTCTTCGCCGCGGTCTTCTTCGCCGCGCTCTTCGTGCTCTTCTCGGCCGCGGCCTTCTTGGCCGTGCTCTTCTTGGCGGTCGTCTTCTCGGCGGCTGCCTTCTTGGCCGTCGTCTTCTTGGCGGCGGTCTTCTCCGCAGCCGGCTCCGGCTGCTCCTGGGCGGTCTTCTTCGCCACCATGGCCGCGGCCCCTTCACATATTGTGATCTTGCTCGCGAATCGTGCTGGGACGATAAATCGACTCGGGTCCCGCGGCAACGGGGCACGCCGCCCGATTCGCCCGCCCACCGCGCGCCGCGCGGCGAGCATGCATGCGTTGTGCCCAGCTCCCCGCCCGGTAATCCGCCGGACAGGGGCCCGGCCGGGCCCACGGGGACCGAACGCCCGGCGGCGGCATTCGGGTCACCGCCCTCCGTACGAAAACCGGTCGGCCGCTGTCCGCGGGGCGCCGTACACTGGGCGGAGCGAAAAGCTTGGATGGGGACGAGTAGCGGAGTAGGCAGCCCAGAGCGACCCGGGGACGGTGTGAGCCCGGGGGCGAGCGCGACGTGAAGATCACCCCGGAGCCGCCGGAAGAAAGCCCTGGCAGAAGCGCCAGGGCGAGTAGAACCGGCTCGCGACCCCAATGAGGGGGCCGGCCGGCGCACACGACGCACCGGGCGGCCAAGGAGGGTGGTACCGCGGGAGCACGGCTCTCGTCCCTCCGACGGAAGGCAGCACGTCCGCCGGAGGAAGCTCGTTGAATACGCAGCCGCAGTACCGCCAGGTGCCCGCCCAGGTCGACCTGCCCGCGCTCGAACACGCGGTGCTCGACTTCTGGCGTGAGCAGAAGATCTTCGCCAAGAGCCTGGAGCAGTCCGAGGGCCGCCCCGAGTGGGTGTTCTACGAGGGCCCGCCCACCGCCAACGGCATGCCCGGCGCCCACCACATCGAGGCGCGCGTCTTCAAGGACGTCTTCCCCCGCTTCCGCACCATGCGCGGCTACCACGTGGGCCGCAAGGCCGGCTGGGACTGCCACGGCCTCCCGGTCGAGCTGGCGGTGGAGAAGGAGCTGGGCTTCTCCGGCAAGCAGGACATCGAGGCGTACGGCATCGCCGAGTTCAACGCCAAGTGCCGCGAGTCGGTGACCCGCCACACGGACGCCTTCGAAGAGCTCACGACCCGCATGGGCTACTGGGCCGACCTGCAGAACCCGTACCGCACGATGGACCCGGAGTACATCGAGTCCGTCTGGTGGTCGCTGAAGGAGATCTTCGGCAAGGGCCTGCTGGTCCAGGACCACCGCGTCGCCCCCTGGTGCCCCCGCTGCGGCACCGGCCTGTCCGACCACGAGCTGGCCCAGGGCTACGAGACGGTCGTCGACCCGTCCGTCTACGTCCGCTTCCCGCTGACCTCCGGCCCGCTCGCCGGCGAGGCCGCGCTGCTGATCTGGACGACCACGCCCTGGACGCTGGTCTCCAACACGGCGGTGGCGGCCCATCCCGAGGTCACCTACGTCGTCGCCACGAACGGCGAGGAGAAGCTCGTCGTCGCCGAGCCGCTGGTGGAGAAGGCCCTCGGCGAGGGCTGGGAGACCACCGGCCAGTCCTTCACCGGCGCCGAGATGGAGCGCTGGACGTACCAGCGGCCCTTCGAGCTCGTCGAGTTCCCCGAGCCGGCGCACTACGTCGTCAACGCCGACTACGTCACCACCGAGGACGGCACCGGTCTGGTCCACCAGTCCCCCGCCTTCGGTGAGGACGACCTCAAGGTCTGCCGCTCCTACGGCCTGCCCGTGGTCAACCCGGTCCGCCCGGACGGCACCTTCGAGGAGGACCTTCCGCTGGTCGGCGGCGTCTTCTTCAAGAAGGCCGACGAGCAGCTGACCGAGGACCTGGACACCCGGGGCCTGCTCTTCAAGCACATCCCCTACGAGCACAGCTACCCGCACTGCTGGCGCTGCCACACCGCGCTGCTGTACTACGCGCAGCCGTCCTGGTACATCCGCACCACGGAGATCAAGGACCGCCTCCTCGCGGAGAACGAGGGCACCAACTGGTTCCCCGACTCGGTCAAGCACGGCCGGTACGGCGACTGGCTCAACAACAACATCGACTGGGCGCTCTCCCGAAACCGCTACTGGGGCACCCCGCTGCCGATCTGGCGCTGCGAGGACGACCACCTCACCTGCGTCGGCTCCCGCGCGGAGCTCACCGAGCTGTCCGGCACCGACCAGTCGGAGCTGGACCCGCACCGCCCGTACATCGACGACATCACCTTCACCTGCACCCACGAGGGCTGCTCCCTCGAAGCGGTGCGCGTGCCGGAGGTCATCGACGCCTGGTACGACTCGGGCTCGATGCCGTTCGCGCAGTGGGGCTACCCGTACAAGAACAAGGAGCTGTTCGAGGCCCGCTACCCGGCGCAGTTCATCTGCGAGGCCATCGACCAGACCCGCGGCTGGTTCTACACGCTGATGGCGGTCGGCACCCTGGTCTTCGACAAGTCGTCCTACGAGAACGTGGTCTGCCTCGGTCACATCCTCGCCGAGGACGGCCGCAAGATGTCCAAGCACCTGGGCAACATCCTGCAGCCGATCCCGCTGATGGACCAGCACGGCGCCGACGCCGTCCGCTGGTTCATGGCGGCCGGCGGTTCCCCGTGGGCGGCCCGCCGCGTCGGCCACGGCACCATCCAGGAGGTCGTCCGCAAGACGCTCCTCACCTACTGGAACACGGTCGCCTTCCAGGCCCTGTACGCCCGCACCACGGGCTGGGCGCCGAGCGCGGCCGACCCGGCCCCGGCCGACCGCCCGGTGCTGGACCGCTGGCTGCTGTCCGAGCTGCACGCGCTGACCGACCAGGTCACCCAGGCGCTGGACGCGTACGACACCCAGCGCGCCGGCAAGCTGCTGTCCGCGTTCGTCGACGACCTGTCCAACTGGTACGTCCGCCGCTCGCGCCGCCGCTTCTGGCAGGGCGACAAGGCCGCGCTGCGCACGCTGCACGAGGTCGTCGAGACGGTCACCAAGCTGATGGCCCCGCTGACGCCGTTCATCACCGAGCGGGTCTGGCAGGACCTGGTCGTGCCGGTCACCCCGGGCGCGCCGGAGTCGGTGCACCTGTCGTCGTGGCCGGAGGCCGACCTGTCGGCGATCGACCCCGAACTGTCCAAGCAGATGGTGCTGGTGCGCCGCCTGGTCGAGCTGGGCCGCGCCACGCGCGCCGAGTCGGGCGTCAAGACCCGCCAGCCGCTCAGCCGCGCGCTGATCGGCGTGACCGGCTTCGACGCCCTCTCCCCCGAGCTGCGCACGCAGATCACGGAGGAGCTGAACGTCGAGTCCCTCGCCTCGCTGAGCGAGGTCGGCGGCTCCCTGGTCGACACGACCGCGAAGGCCAACTTCCGGGCGCTGGGCAAGCGGTTCGGCAAGCGGGTCCAGGACGTGGCGAAGGCGGTCGCGGGCGCGGACGCCGCCTCGCTGTCCCTCGCGCTGCGCGAGGGCACGGCGTCGGTGGAGGTCGACGGTGAGACGATCACCCTCGCTCCGGACGAGGTGATCATCACGGAGACGCCGCGCGAGGGCTGGTCGGTCGCCTCCGACTCGGGCGCGACGGTGGCGCTGGACCTGGAGATCACGGAGGAGCTGCGCCGGGCCGGTCTGGCGCGGGACGCGATCCGGCTGATCCAGGAGGCCCGCAAGAACAGCGGACTGGACGTCGCGGACCGGATCGCGCTGCGATGGACGGCCACGGACGAGGCGACGGTCGCCGCGCTGACCGAGCACGCGGGTCTGATCTCCGACGAGGTCCTTGCGACGGACTTCGCGCGGGGCGAGGCGGACGACGCGTACGGAGAGCCGTTCACGGACGAGGGGCTGTCCCTGACGTTCCGGCTGCGCAAGCAGTAGCCCACGGAACAGCGATGAGGGGCCCGCATCCCTGGACGGGGATGCGGGCCCCTCTGCCGTAGCTGCGGGCAGTCGTGCCTCCCCCAGTGCCTGAACGGCCTGGGAGGTACCCCCAGGGGCGGCACGGGTGGGCGCAGCGGCACCCCGCAACGCCGGGCCGCGCCCCCTCGCCCAGCGCCAACAGCCCCGCACCGAACACAAGGGCGGGCCCCGGGTCAGAAACCCGGGGCCCGCCCTGAACGCTGCCGAAGGCTACGCCGTACTACAGATCAGTTGTCGTCCTCGTCGATCAGGAACCCGCGCATCGGCGACGGCGCCTGTCCCATCGGCGACGGCCCCTGCGGACGCACCGGCGCCATCGGCTGGGTCATCGCCGGCGACATCTGCTGCTGGCCGCCGTAGGACGGACCGTTCTGGCTCGGACCGCTGCCCATCGACTGGTTGCCGCCGTAGGACGGGGCGCTCGCGCCGGCCGGTGCCATCGAGGGCGCCGGGGACGGCGGAAGCGAGGCCGTCGCGGGCGTACGCGGCGGGGCGAGCGAGTCGTCCGCCTGGGTCTCCAGCTGACGCAGCTGCGACTCCAGGTACGACTTCAGTCGCGTCCGGTACTCGCGCTCGAAGCCGCGCAGGTCCTCGACCTTGCGCTCCAGCGTGGCGCGGGCGGACTCCAGGGAGCCCATCGCGACGCGGTGCTTCTCCTGCGCGTCCCGCTCCAGGGCGTCAGCCTTGGCACGGGCGTCCCGCTCCAGACCCTCGGCACGCGAACGCGCCTCGCCGACGATCTTGTTGGCCTCGGAACGAGCCTCGGCGATCGCCTGGTCGGCGGTCTGCTGGGCCAGTGAGAGGACACGCGCGGCGCTGTCGCCGCCGGGGCCGCCCTGACCGGGCATGCCGCCGGGACCACCAGGACCCTGCGGACCGCCCATGGGGCCGCCCATCGGGCCGCCGGGGCCCATCTGGCCCTGCATCGGACCGGGGCCGCCCTGGCCCATCGGTCCCGGACCCTGACCCATCGGGCCGGGGCCCTGCGGGCCACCCTGACCGCCGGGACCGGCGGGCAGCTGCGGGGCACCGCTCGGCAGCTGGGGCGGACCACCCATGGGGCCACCCATCTGCTGCTGCGGCGGGCCCGATATGCCGGCGGGCACCGGAGCGCCGGGACCTCGCATGCCCTGCTGGGGCATACCGCCCTGCTGCGGCGGGCCCTGCTGCTGCTGATGCTGCTGATCCTGCGGCGGTTCCGGTGGCTTGCGCATGTTCTGCTGGTTCTGCGCGGCCGCGCGCGTCGCCGCGGCCAGTTTGGCGCGCAGGTCCTCGTTCTCGCGGAGCAGTCGGGTCAGTTCGGCTTCGACCTCGTCGAGGAAGGCATCGACCTCGTCCTCGTCATAGCCTTCTCGGAGGCGGACGGTCGTGAACTGCTTGTTCCGCACGTCCTCGGGGGTCAACGGCATCTCTTCACCTCAACGTTGTCGTCGGCATTCGGCAAGCCCGTGTCTCTCTCATCGCTCACAGCCGGCTCACGATCGCGATCAGGATGTAGACGATGATCATCAGTACGAAGAAGGACAGGTCGAGCGCCACGCCCCCGAGACGCAGCGGCGGAATGAACCGCCGCAGAAGCTTCAGCGGTGGATCGGTGACAGTGTAGGTGGCCTCCAGAACGACCACCATCGCCTTGCCGGGTTGCCACGAGCGGGCGAACTGGAAGACGTAGTCCATGACCAACCGGAAGATGAGCACGATGAGGAAGCACATCAGCGCGATGTAGACGACATCCAGGACCACGCTCATGACCCTTGCTTCCCTCTCCCCTGAACCATCTCTCGGGCCCGTTGTCGGACCCGTGTCTTGCTCACTGCCGGTGTTGCGTCTCAGCTCTGGTTGAAGAACCCGCCCTCTGCGATGCGGGCCTTGTCCTCCGCCGTGACATCGACGTTAGCAGGAGACAGCAGGAACACCTTCTGCGTCACCCGCTCGATACTGCCGTGAAGACCAAACACCAAACCGGCCGCAAAGTCGACAAGTCGCTTCGCATCTGTGTCATCCATCTCAGTGAGATTCATGATCACCGGCGTGCCCTCACGGAAGTGTTCCCCGATGGTACGGGCCTCGTTGTAGGTCCGGGGGTGAAGTGTGGTGATCCGGTAGGGCTCTCGTTCGGACACGACCTTGGGCATGATGACCGGTGCGCTCTTTTCCAGGCTTGCGCGTTCTTGTGTGATGGATGCCACGGGCGCGATACGCGCCGGGCGGCCCGATTCCGCCCCGAGCGAAGCGGATCGGGAGACCGGCTCACGCGGCGCGGGCGGCTGGACGACTCGTACCTCTTCGTCCCTTTGGGGCTGATGTGAACCGTGCGGCTGGTGCGCCGGTTCGTGCCGCCGGTGGTCCCGCTCGGGCTCCGGGTCCAGTTCGGGTTCGAAGTCGTCGTCGGGGTCGAACCCCCGGCCGTCGTACCCATCGTCCTCCACGAGGCCGAGGTAGACCGCCATCTTGCGCATCGCGCCGGCCATGCTCTGAGTCCTCCGCTCTGTGGTGGATCGGCTGACGACTGCCAAGTGCCCGCCATCCACGAGGTCGTTGCGTCCGCCTTTCGGCGGTAATGACCATATTTTCTGCTGTGGTCCGACTTCTTGGCGACGTTACCCGAGCCTGGGGCGGACTCCGAGTACCGCAGTGCCGACGCGTACATGTGTCGCTCCGGCGGCCACGGCCTGTTCGAGGTCCGCACTCATCCCTGCGGAGACCATGTTCGCAGCCGGATGGGCTCGGCGCACGTAGGTCGACAAATCCATGAGGCGCTCGAACGCCGCCTGTTGGCGTCCCGCGTACTCCCCGGTGAGCGGCGCCACCGTCATCAGCCCGTCGAGCCGCAGCCCGTCGGCCCCGGCGACGAGGTCGGCCAACTCTTCGATTCCCCCGGGCGACACGCCGCCGCGGTCACCGCGCCCACCCTCCTCGGCGTCGAGGGCGACCTGGAGCAGGCAGCCCACCTCGCGCCCGGCCCGCACGGCCTCCTTCGACAGAGCTGTGACGAGCTTGGGACGGTCGACGGACTGCACGACATCCGCGTAACCGACCACCGAACGCACCTTGTTGGTCTGCAACTGACCCACGAAATGCCACGAAAGGGGCAGATCCGAGCATGCGGCGGCCTTGGGCGCGGCGTCCTGGTCACGGTTCTCGGCGACGTGGCGCACGCCGAGGTCCGCCAGGACGCGCACGTCGTCGGCGGGGTAGGTCTTGGTGACCACGATGAGGGTCACCTCGTCGCGGGGGCGGCCCGCGGCCGCACAGGCGGCGGCGATGCGCTCCTCCACTTTCGCCAGGTTTCCGGCGAGTTCCTGCTTACGGTCCGTCATGCCCCATCAGTCCAGCCAGACATAGCCCGCGAGCCGCCCGGTGGTGCGGTCGCGTCGGTACGAGAAGTGGTCCTTCGACTCCAGCGTGCACACCGGCGACTGCGCCCGGTCGCGCACCCCGAGGCGTTCGAGCTGTGCGTGCACCCCGGCGCTCACGTCGACCGCCGGTGTGCCCCAGCTCGTCTCGGCGTGCGCCGCCGGTTCGGCGGCGGCCACCTCGGCGCGCATCCGCTCGGGCACCTCGTAGCACCGGCCGCACACGGCGGGTCCGGTGCGGGCGGTGATGCGGGCGGGGTCGGCGCCGAGTTCGGTCATGGCGCGTACGGCGGCGGGTACGACCCCGGCGACCAGGCCGGGCCGGCCCGCGTGGGCCGCGGCGGCGACGCCGGCGACCGGGTCGGCCAGCAGGACGGGCACGCAGTCGGCGGTGAGGACGGCGAGGGCGAGACCGCGTTCGGCGGTGACGATCGCGTCGACCCGCGGGACCGGCGCGTCCCCCCAGGGACCGTCGACCACGGCGACGTCGGCGCCGTGCACCTGGTTCATCCAGACCACCCGGGCCGGGTCGACGCCCAGCGACTTGGCCGCGAGATCCCGGTTGGCCGTGACGGCGG
The DNA here is from genome assembly GCF_001905385.1 of Streptomyces sp. CB02414. GTDB lineage: Bacteria > Actinomycetota > Actinomycetes > Streptomycetales > Streptomycetaceae > Streptomyces. The sequence continues at coordinate 329,110 of NZ_LIPF01000001.1, forward strand.
CGGTGTCGTCACCGACCGCGCCGCCGAGGTTGAGCTCCTCGTACGGAACGGCGCTCACTCCGCCCCACCGGTCGGTGAAGCCGAAGTGCGCGCCGTTCACGGTGTCGCGCTGTCCTATCACTTCAAAAAGTCCGGCACGTCCAGTTCCTCGGCCGCGCTGTCCGAGTAGGTGCGGGACGGCGGGACCGGCGGCGGGGCGACCTGCGGCAGGTCGCTCACCGGCTCCGGCGCGGGGGCCGGCTCCGGCTCCTCCTTCGGCTTGACGCTGCCGAGCGAACCGAAGGACGGGCGGTTCTCGGGCTGCCGCACCGGGGTGGGCTCCTCGCGCTTGGCCGAGGAGGAGGCGCCGAGGACGTTGTCCCGCTGCTTGGACGGCGGCTGGCCCCCGTCGAAGCCGGCCGCGATCACGGTGACCCGCACCTCGTCGCCGAGGGCGTCGTCGATGACCGCGCCGAAGATGATGTTGGCCTCGGGGTGGGCGGCCTCGCTGACCAGCTGGGCGGCCTCGTTGATCTCGAACAGGCCGAGGTCGGAGCCGCCGGAGATCGAGAGCAGCACGCCCCGGGCACCGTCGATGGACGCCTCGAGCAGCGGCGAGGAGATCGCCATCTCGGCGGCGGCCACCGCGCGGTCGTCGCCGCGGGCCGAGCCGATGCCCATGAGGGCCGAACCGGCCTCGGACATGACCGACTTCACGTCCGCGAAGTCCAGGTTGATCAGGCCGGGAGTGGTGATGAGGTCGGTGATGCCCTGCACACCGGACAGCAGCACCTGGTCGGCGGACTTGAACGCGTCGAGCACGCTGACCTGGCGGTCCGAGATGGACAGCAGCCGGTCGTTGGGGATGACGATGAGGGTGTCGACCTCTTCGCGGAGCTCGGCGATGCCGTCCTCGGCCTGGTTGGCCCGGCGCCGTCCCTCGAAGGTGAACGGGCGGGTGACCACGCCGATGGTGAGGGCGCCGAGCGAGCGGGCGATGTTGGCCACGACGGGCGCGCCGCCGGTGCCGGTGCCGCCGCCTTCACCGGCTGTCACGAAGACCATGTCGGCCCCCTTGAGGACCTCCTCGATCTCCTCGCGGTGGTCCTCGGCGGCCTTGCGGCCGACGGCCGGGTTGGCTCCGGCGCCGAGTCCGCGGGTGAGTTCGCGGCCGACGTCGAGCTTGACGTCGGCGTCGCTCATCAACAGCGCCTGCGCGTCGGTGTTGATGGCGATGAACTCGACGCCCTTGAGACCGACCTCGATCATCCGGTTGATGGCATTGACACCACCGCCGCCGACACCGATGACTTTGATGACTGCGAGGTAGTTCTGCGGTGCTGCCACGTCGAAGGCCTCTCGCCTCGAGTTACGTGTCGCCGGCCACCGAGGCACTGATGCCCCCGCGACCCGACGACTGATGCCGATTGGGACGGTCCGTAGTGCCGACCCGAACCCTAACGCTGAAGTTTAGGGTTACCAGTGTGTCTGTTCCTTGGAGTCTTCTGAACAGGACACTAAGTCGACAAGTGGCGCACGTTCAACGAACACGCCGAACCTCCCGTTTTTCTTTTCACCCTATGTGATCAGCCGTAGCGCTGCCCAACCAGGGTGCTGGCCTGCACGTATACCCGTCAACTCCCTGATGACGCTGGCGCGGTGGGAACGCTCACGTCGAAGTGCCGCGCGTCGGGGGCCGCTTTCATCAGCGCGGTGAGCGCCCGGGCTTTCCGTTCGCCCTGCTCTCCACTGCCCCAGGCCACCGTCCGGTCGCCGCTCAGCTCGAGCGAGATGGCGTCGTAGGAACGGACCTTGACGGTCCGTACGTCCTCGGCGACCGCGTCCGGGAGACGGCCGGCCACCCCTACCGCCGCGCGCACCAGGCGGTCCTCGTCGAAGCGGCGCAGGCTCGCCGCGGCGTTGCCGGAACGGGCTAGGTCCAATTCCAGCTCGGGCACGCCTTTCGGGGCGCGGGAAACCGTGGCGAAACGGACGCCTTCATCGTCCACTTCCACGAACTTTCCGCCCTTTTGGACAATCAGAACCGGGGTACGCTCCGTCACTTTCAGCCCGATTCCGTGCGGCCAGGAACGCTCTACGCGAACTTCGTCGATGCGGGGCAATTCCCGGGCGAGCCGCGCCTCGATCGCCGCGGTGTCGACGGAGACGAGCGGGTCCCCGACCGGCACGTCGGCGGCCGCACGCACCTGCCCTGGCGTCAGAACACGGGTTCCGGAGACCGCCACGCGTTCCACGCGCGTCCAGTTCGAGCCGTAGAGCAGCCAGACGGTGCCGCCCGTGAGGAGTACCAGGACGACGGCCGCGACGACGACCGTGCGGAGGCGGGGCGGGCGCAGCCGCCGGGTCCGGGGCGGGCCGGACGACTCCTGCTGGCGTTCACCGCGTTCGGCGGTGGTCGGTCCGGCCACGCTCCCTGCCCTCCGTCAGACGTGTCTAGCGGTGTGCACGGGCGGCGATCGCCTCGTACACCATGCCGACGAGCAGGTCGTCGGCGTCCCGGCGGCCGAACTCGGCGGCGGCGCGGGACATCTCGTACAGCTTGTGCGGGTCGGCGAGCACGGGCAGGACGTCGTGCTGCACCCACTCGGGGGTGAGGTCCGCGTCGTCGACCAGCAGGCCGCCGCCGGCCTTGACCACCGGCTGGGCGTTGAGCCGCTGTTCGCCGTTGCCGATGGGCAGCGGGACGTAGGCGGCCGGGAGTCCGACGGCGGAGAGTTCGGCGACGGTCATCGCGCCCGCGCGGCAGAGCATCATGTCGGCAGCGGCGTACGCGAGGTCCATCCGGTCCAGGTAACTTACCGGGATGTACGGGGGCATACCCGGCATCTGCTGGACCTGCGGCAGTTCGTTCTTGGGGCCTACCGCGTGCAGGATCTGGATGCCGGCCTGCTGGAGCCGGGGCGCGACCTGCTGGATCACCTCGTTGAGGCGGCGGGCGCCCTGTGAGCCGCCGGTGACCAGCAGCGTGGGCAGGTTGGGGTCGAGCCCGAACATCGCGCGGGCCTCGGGGCGGGCGGCGGCCCGGTCGAGGGTGGCGATGGAGCGGCGCAGCGGGATGCCGATGTAGCGGGAGTTGCGCAGCTTGCTGTCGGGCGTGGACACGGCGACCTGGGCCGCGTACCGCGAACCGATCTTGTTGGCCAGGCCGGGGCGGGCGTTGGCCTCGTGGACGACGATCGGCACGCCGAGCCGCTTGGCAGCGAGGTAGCCGGGCAGGGCCACGTAGCCGCCGAAACCGACGACGGCGTCCGCCTTGGTGCGCTCCAGGATCTGCTCGGTCGCCTTGATGGTGCCGCGCAGCCGGCCCGGGACGGTGATCAGCTCGGGGGTGGGCTTGCGTGGCAGCGGTACGGCCGGGATCAGCGCCAGTTCGTACCCGCGCTCGGGTACGAGGCGGGTCTCGAGGCCGCGTTCCGTGCCCAGGGCCGTGATGCCCACGGTCGGATCCTGCCTGCGCAGGGCGTCCGCGAGGGCGAGCGCGGGCTCGATGTGGCCCGCGGTTCCTCCGCCGGCGAGTACGACATGCACCGAAATTCACCGCTCTCCGGACGAGCGCGCCTTCGAGGCACGCCGTCGCATCGTGTTCCAACTCCGGGGGTTCCGCTTGGACCCGGGACCCCTGGCCCCCCGCTTTCTACCAAAGCGGGGTTGCCGCAGCGCAAGCGCCGCCCGCGCACCGGGTTCGTCACGCGCGAAGGCGATCAGCAGACCGATGGCGAACATGGTCGGCAGCAGGGCGGAACCGCCGTAGGAGAACAGCGGGAGCGGAACACCGGCGATCGGGAGCAGCCCGAGGACCGCACCGATGTTGATCACGGCCTGGGCCGTGATCCAGGTGGTCACGCCTCCCGCGGCATACCTCACGAACGGGTCCTCCGTGCGTCCGGCCACGCGGATACCCGCATAGCCTAGAGCCGCGAAGAGGGCGAGCACCGACAGCGTCCCCGCCAGGCCCAGCTCCTCACCGGTGACGGCGAAGATGAAGTCCGTGTGCGCTTCGGGGAGTTGGCCCCATTTCTCCACACTGGCACCGAGCCCGGATCCGAACAGTCCGCCCGAGGCGAGGGCGTAGATACCGTGCACCGCCTGCCAGCACGCGTCGCCTGGGCCGGGGTCGGTGGCGCCGAGGCAGCCCAGCCGGGCCATGCGGTTGGGGCTGGTCTTGATGAGGATGAAGCCGAGCAGCACGGCGATCGACAGCACACCGGCGAACAGCCGGGTGGGCGCGCCCGCCAGCCACAGCAGGCCGAACAGGATCGCGGTCAGGATGATCGCCGTGCCCATGTCGCCGCCGATCATGATCAGCCCGAGCAGCATGAACGCGGCCGGCACCAGCGGCACCAGCATGTGCTTCCACTGGGTCAGCAGCTTCTTGTCCTGCTTGCGGGCGAGCAGGTCCGCGCCCCACAGTACGAGGGCGAGCTTGCCGAACTCGCTGGGCTGGATCTGGAAGGAGCCGCCGAGCGCGATCCAGTTCTGGTTGCCGTTGACCGCGACTCCTATCCCGGGGACCTGCACCAGGATCATCAGGACGACGGCACCGGCGAGGATCGGGTAGGCCAGCGCCCGGTGCAGCTTCACCGGCATCTTCATCGCGGCCACCAGCAGCCCGGCGCCGATCAGGGCGGCCAGGGCCTGCTTGCGGAAGAAGTACGACCCCGGCAGCGAGAGCTGGAGCGCGGTGATCTGGGAGGCCGAGTAGACCATGATCAGGCCGAGCACGGTGATCAGCGCACCGGCGCCGGAGATCAGGTAGTAGGCGGTCAGCGGCCGGTCCCAGGCGCGGCGCAGGCGTCGGTGGACGCGGAGCACGGGGTTGTCGCGCGGCTGCTTCGGGGCGGGAGGCCGTCCGGTGGCCCGCTGCACGGGCGGACGCCCGGTACGGCTCTGGGGACTACCGGGCATCACGGCCTCCGCTGTACGTCGGCATGGACCGTCCCACGCGTCCCTCCCGAGATCACCCGGCGCAGGAGACGGCCGGGTCAGGCGCCGAGTTCGCGAACGGCCTGTGCGAACGCGTCGCCGCGCTTGTTGTAGTTGGTGAACATGTCCATGGAGGCACAGGCCGGGGCCAGCAGCACCGTGTCGCCGGGCCGGGCGAGTCGCTGCGCCTCCTGGACTGCCTGGAGCATCGCACCAGTGTCGGTCCGGTCGAGGTCGACCACGGGTACCTCGGGGGCGTGTCGCGCCAGGGCTTCGCGGATCAGCGCGCGGTCGGCGCCGATGAGTACGGCACCGCGCAGCCGCTTCGCCGCACCCGCGACCAGCTCGTCGAAGGTGGCGCCCTTGGCCAGTCCGCCCGCGATCCAGACGATCGACTCGTAGGCGGCCAGGGACGCCTCGGTGGCGTGGGTGTTGGTGGCCTTGGAGTCGTCCACGTACGCCACGCCGTCGACGTCGGCGACGTGGGCGATGCGGTGGGCGTCGGGGGTGAAGGCGCGCAGCCCGTCCCGTACGGCCGCGGCGGGGACGCCGAAGGCGCGGGCGAGGGCGGCGGCGGCGAGCGCGTTGGCGATGTTGTGCGGGGCCGGCGGGTTGACGTCGGAGACCTCGGCGAGCTCCTGGGCGTTCTTGTGCCGGTCCTCGACGAAGGCGCGGTCGACCAGGATGCCGTCCACGACGCCGAGTTGGGAGGGCGCCGGGGAGCCGAGGGTGAAGCCGATCGCCCGGCAGCCCTCCTCGACGTCCGCCTCGCGGACCAGGTCCTCGGTGGCCTTGTCGGCGACGTTGTAGACGCAGGCCACGCGATTGCCCTCGTAGATACGGCCCTTGTCGGCGGCGTACGCCTCCATGGAGCCGTGCCAGTCGAGGTGGTCGGGGGCGAGGTTGAGGACGGCGGCCGAGTGGGCGCGCAGGGAGGGCGCCCAGTGGAGCTGGTAGCTGGACAGCTCCACGGCGAGGACGTCGTACTGCTCGTCGCCGGTGACCGCGTCCAGCAGGGAGACGCCGATGTTGCCGACGGCGGCGGTGCGCAGACCGGCCGCCTTCAGGATCGACGCGAGCATCTGGACGGTGGTGGTCTTGCCGTTGGTGCCGGTGACGGCCAGCCACGGCGCGGAGTCCGGGCGGCGCAGGCGCCAGGCCAGTTCGACGTCGCCCCAGACCGGGACGCCGGCCTGACCGGCCGCCGTGAACAGCGGCTTGGTGGGCTTCCAGCCGGGGGCGGTGACGATCAGCTCGGTGCCGTCGGGCAGCGTGTCCCCGTCGCCGAGGCGCACGGTGATGCCGAGCGCCTCCAACTCGGCCGCCTGCGCCCGCGCGCGCTCGTCCGCGCCGTCGTTGACGACGGTCACGCGCGCGCCGAGGCCGTGCAGGACCTTGGCCGCCGGAACACCGGAGACGCCGAGTCCGGCGACGGTGACGTGCTTGCCCTGGAATTCGAAAGGCACCGAGGAGTCGGTCACTTGTCCGCTGCCCATCCCGCGTAGAAGAGGCCCAGTCCGACGATCACACAGATGCCCTGAATGATCCAGAAACGGACCACGACAAGGACCTCGGACCAGCCTTTGAGTTCGAAGTGGTGCTGGAGTGGCGCCATTCTGAAGACGCGCTTGCCGGTGAGGCGGAAGGAGCCGACCTGGATGACCACCGACATGGTGATCAGGACGAACAGGCCGCCGAGGATGGCCATCAGCAGCTCGGTGCGCGAGCAGATCGCCAGACCCGCGAGCACACCGCCGAGCGCGAGCGAACCGGTGTCGCCCATGAAGATCTTGGCCGGCGAGGTGTTCCACCACAGGAAGCCGAGGCAGGCGCCCATCAGGGCCGAGGAGACCACCGCGAGGTCGAGAGGGTCTCTCACCTCGTAGCAGGCGCCCGGGTTGGTCAGGGTCAGCGCGTTGGCGCAGGACTCCTGGAACTGCCAGACGCCGATGAAAGTGTAGGCGCCGAAGACCAGGACGGAGGCGCCGGTGGCCAGGCCGTCGAGGCCGTCGGTCAGGTTCACGCCGTTCGACATCGCGAGGATCATGAACAGCGCCCAGATGACGAACAGCACCGGGCCGATCGACCAGCCGAAGTCGGTGATGAACGACAGCTTGGTGGACGCGGGCGTGTTGCCGCGGTTGTCCGCGAACTGAAGCGAGAGCACGGCGAAGGCGATGCCGACGATGAGCTGGCCGGCCATCTTCGCCTTGGCCCGCAGACCCAGCGAACGCCTCTTGACGATCTTGATGTAGTCGTCGAGGAAGCCGACCAGGCCCATGCCCACCATCAGGCCGAGCACCAGCAGACCGGAGAAGGTCGGCGCCGCGTCCGCCTTCGGGTCCAGGTAGCTGGTGATGACCTTGGCGAGGAAGTAGGCGGCGACCGTCGCCAGGATGAAGGCGATACCACCCATGGTCGGCGTACCGCGCTTGCTGGCGTGCTCGCGCGGTCCGTCGTCGCGGATGTACTGGCCGTAGCCCTTGCGGGCCAGCAGCTTGATCAGCAGCGGGGTGCCGACCAGCGTCAGGAACAGGCCGATGACGCCCGCGAACAGGATCTGCTTCATCATCGGGCGGCAACCTCACCCTCGGCGCCGGTCTCGAGCAGCGCCGCGGCGACGCTCTCCAGACCCACCGAACGGGACGCCTTCACGAGCACGACGTCCCCCGGGCGCAGCTCGCTGCGCAACAGGTCGACCGCCGCCTGTGCGTCGGACACGTGCACCGACTCCTCACCCCACGAACCCTCGTTATATGCGCCCAGTTGCAGCCATCGGGCTTCCCTGCCCCCGACCGCGACGAGCTTGCTGACGTTGAGCCGGACGGCGAGCCGTCCGACCGCGTCGTGCTCGGCGAGCGCCTCGTCCCCGAGCTCGGCCATCTTGCCGAGCACCGCCCACGTACGACGCCCCTTCCCCATGGCGACGAGCGCACGCAGCGCGGCCTTCATGGACTCGGGGTTCGCGTTGTAGGCGTCGTTGACGACCGTCACGCCGTCCGGGCGCTCGGTGACCTCCATCCGCCAGCGGGAGAGGGAGCCCGCCTCGGAGAGCGCGGTGGCGATCTCGTCTGCGGACATGCCCAACTCGTGGGCGACGGCGGCCGCGGCGAGCGCGTTCGACACGTGGTGCTCACCGTACAGGCGCATGGTCACATCGCTTGCACCGGAGGGTGTGTGAAGCCTGAAGGAGGGCTGTCCGCTGTCCGTGAGTCGCACGTTCTCGGCGCGAACGTCCGCTTCGTCGGACTCTCCGAAAAGGATCACCTTCGCCTTCGTTCGGGAGGCCATGGCCCGTACCAATGCGTCGTCCGCGTTGAGGATCGCGGTGCCGCCCTCCTCGGCCGGCGGCAGCGCCTCGACGAGTTCGCCCTTGGCCTGGGCGATCTGCTCGCGGCCGCCGAACTCCCCGATGTGCGCGGAGCCGACGTTGAGGACGAGGCCGATCCGCGGTGGGGTCAGTTCGCAGAGGTACCGGATGTGGCCGATGCCGCGGGCGCCCATCTCCAGGACCAGGAACCTGGTCTCCTCGGTGGCGGTGAGCGCGGTGAGCGGCAGCCCGACCTCGTTGTTCATGGAGCCGGGTGTGAAGACCGTGGGCGCCTTGCGGCGCAGCACCTGGGCGATCAGGTCCTTGGTGCTGGTCTTGCCGGCGGACCCGGTGAGGGCCACGAGGGTGGCGCCGAGGCGTCGTACGACGTGCCGGGCGAGGGCACCGAGGGCGGCCTGGACGTCGTCCACGACGATCGCGGGCACGCCGACGGGGCGGGAGCCGAGCACGGCCACCGCGCCCGCCTCGACGACCGCCGGCGCGTAGTCGTGGCCGTCCACCCGCTCGCCGACGAAGGCGACGAAGAGGCAGCCGGGCCCCGCTTCCCGCGAGTCCCGGACGACCGGCCCGGTGACCTGCGCGGACGCGTCCGGTATGTCGTGCATCCGCCCGCCGACGACTTCTGCGATCTCGGCGAGAGAGAGGGTGATCACAAGTTCGTCCCCTGGATCAGGATCAGGATCGGCTGGATCATTCGGGATCTCATCCCTGGGCTTTCTGGATGGCTTCGCGCAGCACCTGGCGGTCGTCGAAGGGACGGACCACTCCGGCGATGTCCTGGCCCTGCTCGTGGCCCTTGCCCGCGACCAGCACGGTGTCGCCGGGCCGGGCCCGGGCGACGGCGGCGGCGATGGCGGCGGCCCGGTCCTCGAAGACCTGGACCTCGCCGCGCTCGTGAGCGGGCACGGACGCCGCGCCCTGGAGCATGGTGGCGAGGATCGCGAGGGGGTCCTCGGAGCGGGGGTTGTCGGAGGTCAGTACGGCGGTGTCGGCGAACCGGGCCACGGCGGCGCCCATCGGCTCCCGCTTGGTGGTGTCCCGGTCGCCGCCGCAGCCGAGCACGGCGTGCAGCTTGCCCTCGGTGACCTTGCGCAGGGCGCGCAGGACGGACTCGACGGCGTCGGTCTTGTGGGCGTAGTCGACCACCGCGAGGTACGGCTGGCCCTCGTCCACGCGCTCCAGGCGGCCCGGCACGCCGGGGACGGCGGCGATGCCGTCGGCGGCGGTCTGCGGGTCGAGGCCGGCAGCGGCGAGGGAGACGATCGCGGCGAGGGTGTTCGCCACGTTGAACGGTCCGGCCAGCGGCGACTTGGCGGCGATCCGCTCGCCCTTCGGCCCGAGCACGGTGAACGTCGAGTCCAGCGGCCCGACCTCGACCTCGTCGGCGCGCCAGTCGGCGTCCGGGTGGCCCTCAGCGGAGTAGGTGACGACCGGGACGGTGGCCTCGTTCGCGAGGCGGCGCCCGTACTCGTCGTCCACGTTGACCACGCCGAGCTTGCTGCGCCGCGGCGTGAAGAGCTGCGCCTTGGCCTGGAAGTAGTCCTCCATGCCGGAGTGGAACTCCATGTGCTCCGGGCTGAGGTTGGTGAAGACCGCGATGTCGAAGACGCAGGCGTCGACGCGGCCGAGCACCAGGGCGTGGCTGGAGACCTCCATGGCGACCGCGTCGGTGCCGCGCTCGCGCATCACCGCGAACAGCGCCTGGAGGTCGGTGGCCTCGGGCGTGGTGCGCTCGGACTTGATGCGCTCGTCGCCGATGCGCATCTCGACCGTGCCGATCAGGCCGGTGGACTTCGCCGTGCGCAGGCCGCCCTCGACGAGGTAGGCGGTGGTGGTCTTGCCGGAGGTGCCGGTGATGCCGATCTGGAGGAGGTCCCGGCCCGGGTGGCCGTAGATCGTGGCCGCCAGCTCGCCCATCCGCGCGCGCGGGCTGTCGACGACCAGCGCCGGCAGACCGGCGGCGGCGACGCGCTCGGCGCCGGACGGGTCGGTGAGCACGGCGACGGCGCCGAGGCCGGCGGCCTGGGTGGCGAAGTCGGCGCCGTGGAGGCGCGCTCCGGGCAGGGCGGCGTACAGGTCACCGGGGCGGACGGCGCGCGAGTCGTGGGTGATGCCCGTGACCCCGGCGGTGCTGTCCGGTGCGGTGACACCCAGCTGGTCGGCGAGTTCCGCGAGGGGTGTGGCGGAGATCCGCACCGGCCTGGGCGGTCCCGGGTAGGTCACGGGGTGGCCCTTCTGGGTGGTTTGGGACTGATCAGCGTGTGGCACGGCGGTGAGCGTACCGGGCGTACCCGCTTGCGGGCGAAGTGAGGTGGGGGCGCTGCTCTGGTTCCCGGGATCGGGGGTGATCGTTGTCACGGGTGGTTCCTGGTGGCTCGGTACTGCGTCGGCGCCGGCTCGGTGGGGGCCCGGCGGGGTCAGGGTTTGAAGGTGACCGGGAGGTTCGCCGGGGCGGCCCCGGTCGGCGGGACCTGGAGGGTCTTCAGGGCGAACTCCATGACCTGCTTGTAGATGGGGCCGCAGATCTGACCGCCGAAGTAGCTGCCCTCCGTGGCGTTCTGGATGGCGCAGTAGACGGTGACCCGCGGCTTGTCGGCGGGGGCGAACCCGGCGAACGACGACGTGTAGCCGTGGTACTTGCCGGTGGCCGGATCCACTCGGTTGGCCGTTCCGGTCTTGCCCGCGACGCGGTAGCCGGGGATCTGCGCCTTGTTGCCGGTGCCTTCCTCGTCGTCGACCACGGACTCCAGCATCCGCGCGAGGGTCTTCGCGGTCTTCTCGCTGATCACGCGGGTCTTCTCTGGCTCGGGGGCCGGGGTGAAGCGGCCGTCCTCCCCCTTGGTGCCGCGCACGAGCGTGGGGTCGACGCGGACGCCGCCGTTGGCGACGGTCGAGTAGATGGAGGCCGCCTGGAGCGCGTTGATGGAGACGCCCTGGCCGAAAGGAATCGTGTACTGCTGCGAGGTCGACCACTGGTCCGGCGGCGCGAGGATGCCCTTGGTCTCACCGGGGAAGCCGAGCCCGCTGTAGCTGCCGAGGCCGAACTTGCGCATGTAGGAGTAGAGGACCTTGTTCGCCTCGGCCTGCGTCTTGCCGAGCTCGCCGGTGGCCATGATGGTGCCGATGTTGCTGGACTTGGCGAGCACACCGTTGAGCGTGAGGTACCAGGTCGGGTGGTCGACGTCGTCTTTGAAGAGCCGGTCGCCGCGCTTGAGCCGGTTGGGCACGGTGATGTGGGTCATCGGCGTGGCCGCGTTCTCCTCCAGCACCGCCGCCATCGACAGCACCTTGGCGGTGGAGCCCGGTTCGAAGGCGTCCTGGAGGGCGGCGTTGCCCAGCGCGTCCGGGTCGGCGTGGGCGAGGTCGCCCGGGTCGAAGCCGGGCGAGTTGGCCATGGCGAGGATCTCGCCGGTGGCGGTGTCCTGGACGATGACGTAGCCGCCGTCCGCCTTGGACTTCTCCACCTGCTCGCTGATGGCGTGCTGCGCGGCCCACTGGATGTCGCGGTCGATGGTGAGCTCGACGTCCTTGCCGGGCACGGCGGGCGTCTCGGTGGAACCGGCGGTGGGCACCTGGCGGCCACCGGACTGGGCGTAGCGGATCTTGCCGTCCTCGCCGGCCAGCGTCTTGTTCAGCTTCCGCTCCAGGCCGCCGCCGCCCTTGCCGTCGGCGCCGACCCAGCCGAGGATGCCGGCGGCGAGGTCGCCGCCCGGGTACACGCGCTTGCTGCTGGGATCGGCGAAGACGCCCGCGAGGACGTTGACCACGGACTTGTCCGTCTCCGCCTTCTTGGCGAGCGCGGTCTTCAGGTCCTTGATCTGGTTCCAGACCTGCGGGGTCTCCCGCCGGGCGAGACGGACGTAGCGCAGCTCCTTGTTCTCCGGGCGGAGCTGTTCGGCCAGGTCCTTCTGCTCCTCGCCGAGGATCGGCGCGAGGAGCGCCGCGGCCTGCTCGGGACCGTCGCCTACCTTCAGCTGCTCGCGGGTGAACATCGTGGGGTCGGCGGTGATGTCGTAGGCGTCCACGGTGGTCGCGAGGGCCACGCCGTTGCGGTCGGTGATGCCGCCGCGCTCGGCGGGCAGGGTGTGGACGACGTAGCGGTTCTGCTCGGCCTTGGCGGTGTACGTGCCGGCGTCGACGGCCTGCACCTGGAGCAGCCGTACGACGAAGGCCGTCATCACCAGGGTCAGCGCGAGGCCGATCATGCGCAGACGCGGGCGGGGGCTGCCCAGCCGGATGGTGCTGGGCGCGGCCGGCCGGGGCGGTCCGGGCCTGCGGGCGGGCCGGGCGCCGGGGCCGGGCTGCCGTCGCGCGCCGGGGCGGACGGGCCTGGCGGGTCCGGGCACGCGGCGGCGCGGCGGTTCCCTGTCGGACACTTCCGTCACCTGCCGGGGGTCGGGGTCGGGGTGGGCGTCGCCGCGGCGGTGGGGGTGGCCGCTGGGGTGGGGGTGGTGGGGGCCGGGCCGGACGGCTCGCTGCCGGGAGAGGCGGTGGTGGGCGGCGCGGTCAGCGCCTCGGGGGCGATGACCAGCGGGGTGGCCGGGGTGGGCGCGGGGCTGGGCGAGCCCTTGACGGTGCCGTCGGGGGCGAGGAAGGCGGGGTCGCCGCCGGGCACCATGCCCAGCTCGCGGGCGCGGCGCTGCAGGGCGCGGGGGGCGGAGTAGGCGTCGATGTCCCGCTGGAGCGCCTGTTCCTCGTCGGTGAGCTCCTTGGTCTGCTGCTTCAGGTCGTCCAGCTGGAACGAGCCCTCGCTCAGCGCGGAGTTGAGGACGAGGAGCCCGATGAGCCCGCCGCCGAGGAGGACGACCACCAGGAGGACGAAGGGAGCCCGGGCGGCCCGGCCGCGTCTGGTCCCGGGCGGGAAGAGCTTGGCCAGCCGGGCCGCCCTCCCCTTCAGTTCGGGTTTACGGCTCATCGGCCCTCCCCCTGCCTCACTCGTTTCACCCGATGGACTCCCTGATGCGCTCGGCTCCGCGCAGCCGCGCGGGTGCCGCTCGCCGGTTCTCGGCGATCTCCTCCTCGGTGGGAAGTTCGGCACCGCGCGTGAGCAGCTTGAGCCGGGGCGCGTAGCGTTCGGGGACGACCGGGAGTCCGGGCGGCGCGGTGTTGGCGGCGCCGGCCGCGAACACCTGCTTGACCAGGCGGTCCTCCAGGGAGTGGTACGACAGCACGGCGATCCGTCCACCCACGCCGAGCGCCTCCACGGCGGCCGGGATCGCCCGCTCCAGGACGGACAGCTCGCCGTTGACCTCGATCCGCAGGGCCTGGAAGGTGCGCTTGGCCGGGTTGCCGCCGGTGCGCTTGGCGGCCTGCGGCAGCGCCGCGCGGATCAGCTCCACGAGCCGGGCGCTGTTGCTGAACGGCTCCTTCTCGCGTTCCCGGACGATCGCGGACACGATCCGCTTGGCCTGCTTCTCCTCGCCGTACGCCCGCAGGATGCGGACCAGTTCGCCCGGCGGGTAGGTGTTGAGGACCTCGGCGGCGCTCATGCCGGTCGTCTGGTCCATGCGCATGTCGAGCGGGGCGTCCTGGGCGTAGGCGAAGCCGCGGTCGGCCTCGTCGAGCTGCATGGAGGAGACGCCGAGGTCGAAGAGGACGCCCTGGACGCGGGGGACGCCGAGCCGGTCGAGTACGTCGGGCAGCTCGTCGTAGACGGCGTGCACCAGGGTGGCGCGCTCACCGTACGGGGCGAGCCGCTCGCCGGACAGGCGCAGGGCCTCCTTGTCCCGGTCGAGGGCGACCAGCCGGGCCTCGGGGAAGCGGGCGAGGAGCGCCTCGCTGTGCCCGCCGAGTCCGAGCGTGCAGTCGACGACCACGGCGCCCGGCTCCTTCAGGGCGGGCGCCAGCAGGTCCAGGCACCGCTGGAGCATCACCGGGACGTGTCGACTCTGGCTCAAGTGGGACGGCCTCTCAGGTCCGGCACGGCGTCACGCACCGCCGGGTCCCCTCCCGCTCGCTCGTGAAGGGGAGTCCTGCCGGCGCCGGAAGCGTCGGCCGGCCGGGAGCGGGAGGAGGCCGAGCCGTACGTACGCGCCGCGCACGTGGGGAGAACTGGCGGGACTTCGCCCAGGTCTCCGGGGTTTTCAGTCCAGCAGGGAGAGCCTCGCCTCCCGCTTCGCGTCACTTTAGTCCACCCTGTCGCCCGGTCAATCAACCGGCCTGCGCGTCGCGGAGGCCGGCGCCCACGAATCGTCGCGGGAGGGTACTTCACCCGTGTGGAGGCGGCCGTGCGGGTCTGTGGAGTGGCTCACAACAAGCCGCGATGGCGTTCTTTGTCCGCCTTCCCGAGGGGTCCGGCGCGACGGTGACCAGTAACGTCATGGTTATGACGACTTCTGCATCGGCTCCCACAGACTCCGGGTCCACCGCCGCCGGCGACGGTTCCGTCACCGACCGGCTCGTCGAGGCGAACGGGCGCTACGCCGACGCGTTCTCCGACCCCGGGATGGACGCCCGCCCCGTCCAGCGCGTCGCCGTAGTGGCCTGCATGGACGCCCGTCTCGACCTGCACCGCGCCCTCGGTCTGAACCTGGGTGACTGCCACACCATCCGCAACGCGGGCGGTGTCGTCACCGACGACGTGATCCGCTCGCTCACCATCAGCCAGCGGGCGCTCGGCACGCGCAGCGTGGTCCTCATCCACCACACCAACTGCGGCATGGAGTCCCTCACCGAGGACTTCCGGCACGACCTGGAGCTGGAGGTCGGCCAGCGTCCCGCGTGGGCGGTCGAGTCCTTCCGGGACGTCGACCAGGACGTCCGGCAGTCGATCGAGCGGGTGCGCACCTCGCCGTTCCTGCTGCACATCGAGGACGTGCGCGGCTTCGTCTTCGACGTGAAGACGGGCCGGCTGCGCGAGGTCACCCCCGCCTGACCCCGGGCACCGTTGCCGCGCGCAAGCTCCGCAAAGGCCGTAAGGCGCGACATATCGCGGCCAGTTGTCCACAGGCGAGTGACACGAATCGGTAACGGCGGCAAGAATGCGGGAAGTGGTGTCGTGCGGAACCTTTTCCGCACGGCGTCCGTGATGAGGGGTGGGCCGGTCCGCGGATACGGGCCGGCCCGGCAAGCTGGGGTACCCCCGCTTCCCAGGGAGCGCGGGGAAAGGCCGAGGAGGGCCGGGTGACGACCTATGACGATCGAGCGAGCCTCACTGACATGACCGCGGTGGTCGAGCGCGTACGCGGTTCGGTGGAGGACGTGATCGAGGGCAAGCCCGAGGTCGTACGGCTCTCGCTGACCGTGCTGCTCGCCGAGGGACACCTGCTGATCGAGGACGTCCCGGGAGTCGGCAAGACCATGCTGGCCAAGGCGCTGGCGCGGTCCATCGACTGCTCCGTGCGCCGGATCCAGTTCACGCCGGACCTGTTGCCCTCGGACATCACCGGGGTGTCCATCTGGGACCAGCAGCGCCGGGACTTCGAGTTCAAGCCGGGCGCGATCTTCGCCCAGGTGGTGATCGGCGACGAGATCAACCGCGCCTCGCCGAAGACGCAGTCGGCGCTGCTGGAGTCGATGGAGGAGCGCCAGGTCACCATCGACGGGCAGACCTACGAGCTGCCCAGCCCCTTCATGGTGGTGGCGACGCAGAACCCGGTCGAGATGGAGGGCACGTACCCGCTGCCGGAGGCCCAGCGCGACCGCTTCATGGCGCGGGTCTCCATCGGTTACCCCAGCGCGGACGCCGAGCTGCGGATGCTCGACGTGCACGGCGGTGTGAACCCGCTGGACGACCTGCAGCCGGTGGCGCACGCGGACGAGATCCTCAAGCTGATCGAGGCGGTCCGGCGCGTCCACGTCGCGGAGCCGGTCCGGCGGTACGCCGTCGACCTGGTCGCCGCCACCCGCACCCACCCGGACCTCAGACTCGGCGCCTCGCCGCGCGCCACGCTGCATCTGCTGCGCGCGGCGAAGGCGTCCGCCGCGCTGAGCGGCCGGGAGTACGCGCTGCCGGACGATGTGCAGGCCCTCGCGGTGGCCGTCCTGGCCCACCGCCTGCTGCCCACCGCCCAGGCACAGCTGGGCCGCCGCACCTCCGAGCAGGTCGTGCAGGAGATCCTGCAGCGCACCCCGGTGCCCGCGGCGCCCCAGCAGCAGACGGGTGGCTACGGCATGGGCCACGGCATGCCGGCGTACGGTCAGCAGCCGCCGCGGAGGCTGTGATGGAGGCCGGGGGGACGGACCGGCCGGAGGACGACCGGGACGGGGGCGGCGGCATCCGCACCGCCCTGACGGGCCTGACCACTCGTGGGCGCTCCTTCCTGGCCGCCGGCATCGCCGCCGCGGTCTGCGCGTACGTCCTCGGGCAGAGCGATCTGCTCCGCGTCGGTCTGCTGCTGGGCGTGCTGCCCCTGGTCTGCGCGACGGTGCTCTACCGCACGCGCTACCGGGTGGCGGGCAGCCGCCGGCTGTCCCCCGCGCGGGTGCCCGCGGGCAGCGAGGCCCGGGTCCACCTGCGCGTCGACAACGTCTCGCGGCTGCCCACCGGCCTGCTGATGCTCCAGGACCGGGTGCCGTACGTACTCGGCCCGCGCCCCCGCTTCGTCCTCGACCGGGTCGAGCCGGGCGGCCGCCGCGAGGTGTCCTACCGGGTCCGCTCGGACCTGCGCGGCCGCTATCCGCTGGGTCCGCTGCAACTGCGCCTGACCGACCCGTTCGGCCTGTGCGAGCTGACCCGCTCCTTCTCGACGTACGACACCCTGACCGTGACCCCGCGGGTGGAGGCGTTGCCTCCGGTGCGGCTGAGCGGGGAGGCGAAAGGGTACGGCGAGGGGCGGCAGCGCTCGCTCGCCCTCGCCGGCGACGACGACGTGATCCCGCGCGGGTACCGGTACGGCGACGACCTGCGCCGCGTGCACTGGCGGTCCACCGCGCGGTACGGCGAGCTGATGGTGCGCCGCGAGGAGCAGCCGCAGCGCGCCCGCTGCACGGTGCTGCTGGACACCCGGGGTGGCGCCTTCGACGGCGCGGGCCCCGATTCGGCCTTCGAGTGGGCGGTGTCGGGAGCGGCGTCCGTGCTGGTGCACATGCTGGAGCGAGGTTTCTCCGTCCGGCTGCTCACGGACACCGGCGACTCGGTGCCCGGCGAGGGCGCCGACGGTTTCGCGGGCGCGAGCCAGGGCACGGCCGACGCGGCGGGGCTGATGATGGACTCCCTCGCGGTGATCGACCACTCCGACGGCACGGGCCTGTCCCTGGCGTACGACGTGCTGCGCGGTGGGAACGAGGGGCTGCTGGTGGCGTTCTTCGGCGACCTGGACGAGGAGCAGGCGACGGTGGTCGCCAGGATGCGGCAGCGCAGCGGCGGCGCGGTCGCCTTCGTCCTGGCCCCCCAGAGCTGGGCCCGGGAACCGGTCGGCGCACCCGGTCCGTTGGACAGGAGCGAGGAACGGCTGCGGATGCTCCGCGAGGCCGGCTGGACCGCCGTGCACGTCCCCCGGGGCGCCTCCCTGGAGGACCTGTGGCGCCTGGCGGACCGCGAGCGCACCGGCCTGGCGACGGCGAGCGGCGGGGAGGGGGCGGCGCGATGAGCGGACAGGCACGGGGAAGCCGGCCAGCGTGGAGGCCACCGCTCCCCGACGGCGACGAGCGGACACGGGCGGTGCTATGCGACGCGCCGACCGGACGACACCACCACCCGGCGGACCGCGGGCGCGCCGCCGCGGTGACGGCGGGCGGCAGGGAGGGGGCGCGATGAGTGGGCGGGCGCGAGTGGCGCTGTGTGCGTGGGCGGCCACCCTGATGACGGCGTGCGCGTTGCTGCCCCTGGTCGATCCGGCCACCTGGATCCTGCAGGCCGCGTTCCTGCTGGCGGTCCAGTCCGGGGTGGGCGCGGCCGCCCGCCGGGTGCCGCTGGCCCGGCCGCTGACCATCGCCGCGCAGGCCCTGGTCACGCTGGTGCTCCTGACCCTGGTCTTCGCCCGGCAGCAGGCGTTCGCCGGGCTGGTCCCCGGCCCGCAGGCCTTCCAGCGCTTCGCCGACCTGCTGCAACAGGGCGGCGACGACATCGCCCGGTACGCGATCCCGGCCCCGCTGGAGTCGGACGGCATCCGGCTGATGCTGGTCGGCGGTGTCCTCGTGATCGGGCTGCTGGTGGACACGCTGGCGGTGACCTTCCGCAGCGCCGCACCGGCCGGACTGCCGCTGCTCGCCCTCTACTCGGTGGCCGCGGGGCTGTCCGAGGGCGGCGCCGACTGGCTGTGGTTCCTGGTCGCCGCGGTCGGCTATCTGATGCTGCTGCTGGCCGAGGGGCGTGACCGGCTCTCCCAGTGGGGCAGAGTCTTCGCCGGCGCACCACGCGGCCCGGGCGCGGAGCAGGGCGGCGCGGTCGCCCCGGTCCGCACCGGGCGGCGTATCGGCGCGTTCGCGCTGGGCATCGCCCTGGTGGCACCGCTCGCCCTGCCCACGATGAACGGCGGGCTGCTGGACAGCTCCAACACGGGCGTCGGCTCCGGCACCGGGGGCGGCGGCACGATCTCCGCGGTGAACCCCCTCGTCTCCCTGCGCGACAGCCTCAACGTCGACGAGAACCGGCAGGTCCTCTCCCTCGAGACCGACTCGGGCGACATATCGAACCTGTACCTGCGCATCGTGTCCCTGGACGACTTCGACGGCACCACCTGGAAGCCGTCCAAGCGGCACATCACGGCGGTGCCGGACGGCACGTTCCCGACCCCGGTCGGCCTCGGCCCGGACACCAGGCGCACGGAGACCCGGACCACGATCACGGCCGCCGACTGGTACGCCCAGGACTGGCTGCCGATGCCGTATCCGCCGAGCGGCGTCCGCGTCCCCGGCAACTGGCGCTACGAACCCGTGGGCATGACCCTGGTCGGCGACCACGGCCAGAACACGCGCGGGCTCACCTATCAGGTGCGGAGTCTCGACGTGCAGCCGACGGCGGAACAGCTCGCCGCGGCACCGCCGCCGTCGGCGGCCCTGAAGCGGGAGTACACGGAACTGCCGGACTCACTGCCCGACGTGGTCTCCCAGACCGCCCGCGACGTCACCGCCGGCGCGGCGAACCCCTACGAGCAGGCGGTCCGGCTCCAGGAGTACTTCGCGGTCAACGGCGGTTTCGAGTACGACACCCAGGTGGAGGTCGGCAGCGGCTCGCGGGCGATCGCCCGGTTCCTGAAGGACAAGGAGGGCTTCTGCGTCCACTTCTCCTTCGCCATGGCGGCGATGGCCCGCTCCCTGGACATTCCGGCCAGGGTCGCGGTCGGCTTCGCACCGGGCACCCCGCAGGCGGACGGTTCGGTGTCGGTGGGGCTGCGGGACGCGCACGCCTGGCCGGAGGTCTACTTCGAGGGCGTGGGCTGGACCCGCTTCGAGCCGACGCCGACGCGCGGCTCGACGCCGTCGTACACCGTGACCGACACGCCGGGCAGCTCGGTGCCCGACCCGGCGCTGCCGTCCCGGAACCCGCAGACGGAGCCGTCGGCGGCCCCCTCGGTCAGCGAGAGCTGCTCGGCCGAGCTGAAGAGGGTGCAGGGGTGCGCGAGCGAGTCCGCCGCCGCCGCGCCGGTCACGGGCGGCAACGGCACGAAGTGGTACACGGTCCTCGCCTGGGCCGTCGGCGGCCTGGCGGTCCTGCTGGCCCCGCTCGCCCCGCTGCTGTGGCGACTGCGCATCCGGTCGGTGCGGCTGGGGGCGCACGGCCGCGCCGAGGCGGACGCGGGACCGCACACCCTGGCGGTCTGGCAGGAACTGACCGACACGGCGTGGGACCTCGGGATCCTGCCGGACGATTCGCAGACCCCGCGCAAGGCGGCGGCCCGGATCGTGCGGCTCGGACACCTCGACCCGGCGGCGGCCGCTGCGGTGCACCGGGTGGCGGACGCGGTGGAGCAGGTCCTCTACGCTCCCCGCCCGCGCCTGACGGCGGGCCTCACGGAGGACGTCCTCCGGGCGAGCGCCGGTCTCCGGGCCGGGGTCGGGCGCCGCACGCGGTTGCGCGCACGGTTCGCCCCTCGTTCGACCGTACGGGTGGCCTGGGCGGTGTCGGCCCGGTGGGCGGCCGCGAAGCGGCGGGTCGTGGCGGCCCGGCCGACGTTGCGGAAGACCTCGGGGCAGCAGAGCTGAGCCGGCGGGTCAGGCGGCAAGGGCACCAACATGCGAGGCGGGGCCGGGGCACCGGCCCAGACGTGCGTGTGAGGGGGGACCACCGGTCGGTGGTCCCCCCTCACACGGATGTCCTGGTGAGCGGTTGCCCGCGGCTACTGGCCGCCCTGCTGCTCATCCCGGCGCCGCTGCCAGCGCTCGTCGATGCGATCCATCATGGAACGCTTCTGTTTTCCCTGGTGGCGCGCCTGCGGGCCGGTGCCCGCAGCCGGTTGCTCGCCCGGCTTCGGGGCCTTGCGCCAGCCGGTCACGGCGAGAACCGCACAGCCCAGCATGACCAGGAAGCCCACCACACTGAGCCAGACCTGCTGGGCGACCATACCGGCCATGAGGAGCGCAATACCTACGAGGAAGCCCGCGACCGCCTGGTAGACCCGTCGCCGGGTGTACGTACGCAGCCCGCTTCCCTCGAGCGCTGTCGCGAACTTGGGATCTTCGGCGTACAGCGCTCGCTCCATTTGCTCGAGCATGCGCTGCTCGTGCTCCGAGAGCGGCACGGAGTCCTCCTCATCGTGCAGTCGCCGGGGCGACCCGGGGGGGTCCCTTCAGGATAGGCAGGGAATCGCCCCCGTGAAACCCGCCCCTCTACGCCAATTGGCCAACCGGTCTCCGTCATGGCCGTGCCGGCTCGCTGAAGTTCCCATTCCCCAGCGGCCGACCCGTCATGCCGGGCGGTCTCCCTCGATCATACGGCGACTGGCCCCCGTTCGGGGGGCCTGTGGCGTACTCCATGTGCAGTCGCGCCCCTGATCAGCGCCGTACCCCACCGGGCGGCTCAGTCCTCCTGGGCCCCTCGCGTCTCACCGAGCACGTGGAGCTGGGTGGCCACGGAGTGGAAGGCGGCGAGTTCGGCGGCCGCGGCCTCCAGTTCCAGCAGTGCGTCGATGGCACCCGGCTCGGTGTCCACCAGGACTCCGGGCACGAGGTCGGCGAAGACACGGACACCGTGCACGGCGCCCACCCGGAGCCCCGCGGCCTCGACCAGGCCGGTGAGCTGTCCGGCGGTGAACCGGCGCGGCACGGGGTCGCCCTCGCCCCAGCGGCCGTCCGGGTCACCGAGGGCCTGCCGGGCCTCCGTGAAGTGGCCCGCGAGGGCACGCGCCAGCACGGCTCCGCCGAGACCCGCGGCGAGCAGGCTGAGGACGCCCTCGGGACGCAGCGCCGCGACCACGTTGCGCACGCCCTCGGCGGGGTCGTCCACGTACTCCAGGACGCCGTGACAGAGCACGACGTCGTAGCCGCCGCGCTCGACCACGTCGAAGAGGCCGCGGGCGTCTCCCTGGACACCTCGCACACGGTCGGCGACGTCGGCCTCGGCGGCCCGGCGTTCCAGGGCGAACAGGGCGTTGGGGCTCGGGTCGACGACGGTGACGCGGTGGCCGAGGCGGGCCGCGGGCACCGCGAAGTTGCCGCTGCCGCCACCGGTGTCCAGGACGTCCAGCGCCTGGCGGCCCGTGGCCTTGACCCGGCGGTCCAGGGCCGCTCGGAGGACGTCCCAGACCACGGCGGTCCTCAGGGCGGCGCGGGAACGGGAGGGCTCGGAGCGCGGCGACGCCGTGTGGGGGCGGTGGGGGGAGACGGGCGGGCGCATCGGGTCCGACACGGCAGTTGACTCCTCGGCGCGGCACCGCCTCGGCACGGGCGGAGCGAACGGGCTGCCGCCCCGGCGCGGGAGCGGTACGGGGCAGGCTTCAGGCGTCTCCCACCCTATTGCCTCCGGTACGGCGACCGGTCACCCCGTACCGCCCACGGCCTCGCGGACGGGCACGCGGGGCATGCGGGCAGGGGAGGCCCGGCGGACCGTGCCCCCGACGGACGCACCCGACGCGGGCCGGCGGTGCTCACTCCGCGAGCCGATCCACCAGCCCAGGCCTGCCCGGTCCCCGGCCCGGACACGGACCCGTGCGCCCGGCGGCCGCACGCGCCGGGCGCCGCGGCCCGGCGGGTGCGGCCGGTGTGGGCCGGGGAATGCTCAGCCCGCGTCCGGCAGGGGGCGGCCCGGCCCGGCGTTCCCGGCGCGGGACGGGGGGCCGGAACCCGGCCGGTCCGGACCGGGGGCGTCGGGACCGGTGCCGTCCGGGCCGGGGCCATCCGTGTCGGGGCGGGGCTGGGGCAGTACCGGCTGGAGGGCCAGCATCCGCTCCACCAGGCGCAGGAACATCGCGGCGTCGCGTATCAGGTCGTCGGCGTCCCGGCTGCCCGCCGCGCCCTGGATGCCCGCCTCGGCCCGCGCCCGGCGTGCGGCGCCGGAGGCGAACAGCGCGCTCCAGTCGGCGAGCTCGGGCGCGATCTCGGGCAGCACTTCCCAGGCGCTGCGGATGCGGGCCCGGGCCCGCGGGGTGGTCTCGGGCCGGCCCCGGGCGGCGAGCACGGCGGCTGCCGTGCGCAGGGCGGCGAGGTGGGCGGTCGCATAGCGCTCGTTCGGTGTCTCGAGGACGGTGGCTTCCTCGAGGCCGGCCCGCGCCTGGGCGAGCAGGCCGAGGGCGGCGGGCGGGGCGGTCGTCCGGCGGAGCACGGGGTGCACGTCGCTCGCCGGGCCGGTCAGTGAGGGTGCAGGGCCGGCTGTGCGGGGCCGCCGGGCGGCGGCTGCGGACGAGTGGGCCATGACGATCCTCCTGTCGTCTCCGTGACGGCACGCTCTGTAACGAGGTGCCGTATGTGCCCATCGTGAGGTATGCCACTGACAATCCGTTCTGACCTGCACTTTTGCCTCGATCGTAGGTTCGGGTTAGTTTTTGCACTGACCAGTCAGTTCAAAAGATGGCAAGGGGTGAGGCGGCGTGGACGGTCCGCACGGGCTCGCGGTGGAGGCCCGCGACTTCGGGCTGAGGGGACCACGCGGCTGGGTGTTCCGCGGCGTCCGCGTCGAGGCGGAGCCCGGCGCGCTGATCGCGGTGGAGGGGCCGTCCGGGTCGGGCCGCACCTGCCTGCTGCTCGCGCTCACCGGACGGATGAGGCCGACCGGCGGCACGGCGGTCGTGGGCGGGCTGCGGCTGCCCCGGCAGATGTCCGCCCTGCGCCGGACCAGCGCCCTCGCGCACGTACCGGGTGTCACCGATCTGGAGCCGTCCCTGACCGTCGCCGAGCACCTGCGCGAGCGGGCGCTGCTGCAGCGCCGCTTCGGCGACTCGGTGCGCGGCCTGCTGCTCCCGCGCGCGGAGCGGGCGGCGAAGGCACGGCTCCTGACCGACGCGGCACTGGAGGCGGCCGGTCTCGACCTGGAGACGCTGCCCAAGGGACCCCGTACCGCCGTACGGGACCTGGAGCGCACGGAGGCACTGCGGCTGTCGATCGCCCTCGCCTTGATCGGCCGCCCCCGGCTGCTCGGTGTCGACGACGCCGATCTCAAGCTGTCAGCCGCGGAGCGGGGCGAGATCTGGTCCCTGCTGGCGTCGGTCGCCGCGTCGGGCACGACGGTCGTCGCGGTGTGCAGCGAGGCACCCGCGGACGCGGTGACCGTCTCCACCGGCCCGGACACCGAGGCGGACGACGACACCGAGTCGGACGGCCCCGGAACTGACGACGACGCGACGAAGGAGGACGCCGATGCGCTCGCCGAAGCTGGCCGCGCTTGAGCTCAGGCGCTTCGGGCGCGGACGGCTGCCGCGGGCCGCCCTGGTGGCCCTGCTGTTGCTGCCCCTGCTCTACGGCGCCCTGTACCTGTGGTCGTTCTGGGACCCGTACGGCCGTCTGGACCGCATCCCCGTGGCGCTGGTCAACGACGACCGGGGAGCCACCGCTGACGGCCGCAGGCTCACGGCGGGCGACGACATCACCGCGGGGTTGCGCGAGAGCGAGGTCTTCGACTGGCACGAGGTGAGCGCCGTCGAGGCCCGGCGCGGCGTCGAGGACGGCACCTACTACCTGTCGCTCACCATGCCCGCGGACTTCAGCCGCCGCATCGCCTCCAGCGCGGGCGACTCGCCCGAGACCGGCGCTCTCCAGGTCCGTACGAACGACGCCAACAACTACATCGTCGGGCAGATCTCCCGGACGGTCTTCGCCGAGGTGCGCGAGGCGGCGTCCAGCAAGGCGTCGCGGTCGTTCCTCGACCGGATCTTCATCTCCTTCTCCGACATCCACGGGGAGACCGTGAAGGCGGCCAAGGGCGCGGACGAGCTCAAGGGCGGCATCGGCAAGGCGGAGAAGGGCGCCCGGGACCTCGCCGACGGGCTGAAGGACGCCGAGGACGGCAGCGGCGACCTGTCCAAGGGCCTGAAGAAGCTCGACACCAAGGCGGGCGACCTGGAGAAGGGCGCCAAGCAGGTCGCGGACGGCACCGGGAAGCTCGCCGAGAAGGTCAACGGCGCGGCCGGCCGGGTGGGCCCCTTCCTGGAGGACAACGAGAAGACCATCGGCGAGACCGCCCGGTTCGTCGCCGACTCCTCCGGCGCGCTCCGCGAGAACCTGGACGCCCTGGTCGAGAAGGCCCCCGCCGCGGCGAAGGACGCCCGCGCGGAGGCCGACACGCTGGCCGAGGTGTACCGGACGCGCTGCGAGGACCCGGCGCTCCCCGACGCCGCCTGCCCCGACCTCAAGAAGGCCAGGGACGCGGCGGCCGCCGTGGCGACGGTCGCCGAGGACGTCAGCGGCCTGGTCACCGACCGCGAGGAGGAGCTGAAGAAGCTCGACGGGAACCTGTCCGCCCTCGAGAAGCAGGCCCAGGCCCTCGCCGAGCGCGCCCCGAACCTCTCCGAGGACCTCGACGACGCCGTCAAGAAGGTCAACGACCTGAACACGGGCGCGGGAAAGGTCGCCGACGGCGCCGAGAAGCTCCACAAGGGCATCGGCACGGCCAAGACCGGCGCGAAGGACCTGGACGAGGGCGTCGGCAAGCTCCGCACCGGTGCCGACGACCTGAACGGCGGCATGTTCAAGCTGGCCGACGGCTCCGAGAAGCTCGCCGGCGGCCTGCACGACGGGGCCGGGCGGATCCCCGACTACGACGAGAAGGAGCGCGACGAGCGCACCGGGGTGATGGCGGACCCGGTCCGGCTGGCCTCCGATTCCCTGCACCGGGCGCCGAACTACGGCACCGGTTTCGCCCCGTACTTCATCCCGCTGTCCCTGTGGGTGGGCGCCATGGTGGCGTACATGCTGATCGCGCCGATGAACCGGCGGGCGCTCGCCGCGGGGGCGTCGGCCTGGCGGATCGCCCTGGCGGGCTGGCTGCCGGTGGTGGCGCTCGGCGTGCTCCAGACGGCGGCCCTGATGTCGGTGCTGCACTGGGCGGTCGGGCTGGAGATGGCCCGGGCGGCCGGGACGGTGGGCTTCCTGTTCCTGGTGACGGCGTGCTTCGCGGCGATCGTGCAGTGGCTGAACGCGCGCTTCGGGGCGGCGGGCCGCATCCTGGTGCTCGCGCTGCTCATGCTCCAGCTGACGTCCGCGGGCGGCACGTACCCCGTGCAGACCAGTCCGGGCTTCTTCAACGCGCTGCACCCCTTCCTGCCGATGAGCTACGTCGTCGAGGCCCTCAGGAGGCTCATCACGGGCGGCGGTCTCGAACCGGTGTGGCACGCGTGCGTGGTGCTCGCCGCGTTCACCGCGGCGGCCCTCGCGCTGACCGCCCTGTCGGCCCGCCGCCGGCAGGTGTGGACCGTCGACCGGCTGCACCCGGAGCTGACCCTGTGACCCCGGCGGGCCCTGCGGTGACGTACCGGGGGCGGGTGCTGTGACAATCGGGACCATGGAAAGCAGCAGCGCCACCTCGCACGGCAGCGGCCGCCGCGAGGCCACCCGGCAGAAGCTCTACGAGGCGGCCGTCACCCTCATCGCCGAGCAGGGCTTCTCCGCCACCACCGTGGACGAGATCGCCGAACGCGCCGGGGTCGCGAAGGGCACGGTGTACTACAACTTCGCCAGCAAGTCCGTCCTCTTCGAGGAGCTGCTGCGGCACGGTGTCGGTCTGCTGACCGCATCGCTGCGGGAGGCGGCCGAGCAGGCGGCGCGCGAGGGGCGGAGCCGGGTCGACGCCCTGGACGCGATGATCCGCGCGGGGCTCGTCTTCATCGACCGCTACCCGGCCTTCACCCAGCTGTACGTGGCCGAGCTGTGGCGCACCAACCGGGCCTGGCAGTCCACCCTGCTGGTGGTCCGCCAGGAGGCCGTCGCGGTGGTGGAGGGCGTGCTGCGCGACGGCGTGGCGGGCGGAGAGTTCAGCGACGAGATCGACGTGCCGCTGACCGCGGCCGCCCTGGTCGGCATGGTTCTGGTGGCCGCGCTGGACTGGAAGTCGTTCCAGCCGGAGCGTTCCCTGGACGACGTGCACTCGGCCCTGTCCCGGCTGCTCCAGGGGCGGGTGAGCGGCCGCCCCTGAGGCGCCGCGCACGAAGGCGCCGGTCCGGGACGGCCGCGTCCCCCGCGGGCCGCCGTCGGACCGGCGCCTTCTCGTACTCCCCCGTACGTCCCCCCGTGGGGACCCCCGTTCTCGGTCGTTCCCCCGGGCTCCCCCGTGCCTCGCTCCCGCCGACCGCGGCCGGCGGAAGGAGCGGATCGCGGGCCCGGCTCCGTTCCGGCACCCCGTGTCGCCGGTGCCGGAGCCGTGCCCCTCTCCGTGCCTCCACTCTCTCGTTCACGCAGGCCGGCCCCCATCCGCGCGCGTACTCATCTGAGGGAGTAGGTACGGGTACTCAGGCGTGCGCACCCCGGCTCATCACGGCGGCCGGCCGGCCGGGCACGCCCGCGCCCGTCGCGGTACTCAGCTCCGGCCCGGCACCCGTCGTCGCCGCAGGGCGCGGACCCTCGGGCCGGGATTGTCGGTGGCGGCGGATAAAGTCGCCGGCATGGCACGGATTGCGGTGATCGGCGCCGGGATGGGCGCGATGGCGGCCGCCGCCCGGCTGGCCGTCGCGGGCCACCGGGTGGCGGTGTACGAGCGGACGGCGACGTACGGAGGTGCGCTGCGCCGCTTCGAACGGGACGGGTTCTCCTTCGACACCGGCCCCGGTCTGCTGCCGCTGCCCGCGGTCTGGCGCGATCTGTTCGTCAAGACGGGCAAGGAGCCGCTGGAGTCCTGCGTCGAACTGGTCCAGGTCGACCCGTCCGCCCGCCACGTCTTCGCGGACGGCACGGACGTCTCCCTGCCGAACGCCTCGCGGGCCGGTGTCCTCGCGGCCCTGGACGCCGCGCTCGGCCCGGACGCCGGGCGGCGCTGGGGCGACTTCCTGGTGCGGGCCCGGGAGACCTGGGACCGCACGCGCCGCCCGCTCCTGGAGGAGCCGCTCTGGCCGAACTGGGAGGTGCTGGCCGAGCGCGAGCCCTACCCCGCGGTCCCGCACAAACGGCTGCTGCGCACCCGCCGGGCCGGCACCCTCGCCGAGGTCGGTGCCTGGGAGCTGCGGGACGCGCGGCTCGCCGCCCTGTTGGAGAGTCACGCCCTCGCCCGCGGCCTGGACCCCCGGACCGCGCCGGCCAACACCGCGGTGCTGCCGTACATGGAGTACGCGTTCGGCATGTGGTACGTGCGCGGTGGCGGTCTGCGGGAGCTGGCGCGGGCGGTGTACGAGCGGTGTCTGGCCCGCCGCGTCGAGTTCCGCTTCGGTACCGAGGTCACCGGAGTCGTCGAGAAGGACGGCCGGGCGGCGGGCGTGGAGCTGGCCGAAGGCGGCGTGGCGGAGGCGGAGTTCGTGGTCGCCGGGGTGGCGCCCGGGGTACTGGACCGCCTGTGCGGGGGCTCGCCGGTGCGGGGTGACGGGGAGGTGCCGGCGCAGCGCGGCGGGGCGAGCCGGCTGACGGTCCTGCTGGCGCTGCGGGGCGGCCGCCCCGAGGGGACGGCGCACCGGACGGTGGTGCACACGCCCGACCGCGAGGCCGAGTTGGAGGCGCTGTTCGGCACCACGCCCGGTATGACCGCGCGGCCGACGGTCACCGTCCTGCGGCCGGACGATCCGGCGCTGGTCCCGGGCCCGGACCACGAGGCGGTCATCCTGACCTCGGTGGTGCCCTCGGGCAGTGGGGCGGACGCGGGCAGGCACCAGGAGCACGCCGAGCGCCTCGTCCAGGCCGCCGAGCGTGCGATACCGGACCTGCGCGACCGTCTCCTGTGGCGCGAGGTGCGCACCCCGGCCGACGTGGCTGCGGCCACCGGGGAGACGGACGGCGCGGTGCCGGTGCCGTCCCTGGCGGGCACCGGCGGGCGCCTGCTGCACCCGGCGAACAGCACGCGCACCGAGGGGCTGTTCACGGTCGGCGGCTGGTCGCACCCCGGCGGCGGTCTGCCGCACGCGGGCATGTCGGGCGCGCTGGTCGCCGGACTCGTCGTGGAGGGACCGGAGTTCCGGGGCTCCCAGTGAGCGGCGGGCGCCCGGTCACCGGGCGCCGGAGGCACCGTCAGAAGCGGTACTGCTCGTCGTAGCCCTGGCTCTGCCCCTGCGGCCGGCCGTCGCCCTGGTAGGGGTACGTCTGCTCCGGGGGGAGTTCACCGCCGTAGGGGTCGTCGGTGCTGCGCTGCTGCGGCACCCAGACTCCGCCGGCCGGGGTCTCGCCGCCGTAGCCGCCGGCCGTGCCGGTGGCG
This sequence comes from Streptomyces sp. CB02414, assembly GCF_001905385.1. Lineage (GTDB taxonomy): Bacteria > Actinomycetota > Actinomycetes > Streptomycetales > Streptomycetaceae > Streptomyces. Next base: position 357,999 of record NZ_LIPF01000001.1, read on the forward strand.
TACGGGTCCTGCCCGTAGCCCTGCTGGCCGTACTGCTGCCCGCCCGACGTGTCGTAGCCGCCGGTGTCGTACGACGCCCCGCCGTAGGTGGGGGTGCCGATGTACGGGTCGGAGTAGGCGGCGTACTGCTGCTGGCCGCCGGTGTCGTACCCGTACCCCTGCTGGGTGTTGCCCGAGTAGTCGTAGGCGTAGGACGGGTCGGCGCCGTGCGCGGCGGCGGCCGGGGTCTGCTGGTCGGGACCGTAGCCGGTGTCGCCGTACACGCCGTAGGAACCGGTGTCGTCCGGCATGGGCAGCGGCTCGTAGACGGCGGTGGTCTCCGCCGCGCCCGGGTCGGCGGAGCGGGCCGGGGTGAAGACGTCGTCGCGCTCGTAGTCGTCGTGGCCGTACGAGGGGCCGCCGTCGCCCTGCGCTTGGTCGTCGTAGGTGTCACGGTCGCCGTAGGCCTCGTGTCCGGGGCCGGCCGCCTCGAGGCCGGAGACCTCCAACGTCGGTTCCTGGCGGCCGCGTTCGGGACGGGCGCGCCTGCCGACCAGGCTCGCCGGGGCGTTGACCGCCCAGCCGGCCTCGAAGCCGCGACGGAAGGACAGCGTCACGTAGGTCTGGCCGACCGCGAAGGCGGCGGCGCCGAGACCGATCACGATCACGTTGGACAGCAGCACACCGGCGACGACGCCGACGAAGCCGCCGAAGGCGAGCAGCCGCCAGCGCAGCCGCGCCTTGTACTGCAGCAGCACCTCACCGAGCAGCCACAGCGCGACGATGCCGAACGCGATGTAGAGGACCGTCCAGCCCATGTACGCCCCTCTCCCAGTGGCCGCAAGGCAGTGTGTCGTAAGTATGTGCGGCCGGTCTAGGCCCGCGGTGGGTGGTGCAGGCCCAGGTTCTCGTAGATTTCCAGCGTCGCCGTGGAGTTGTTGAGCGTGATGAAGTGCAGTCCGGGGACACCCTCGGCCAGCAGCCGCGCGCAGAACTCCGTGGCGAAGTCGATCCCGATCGAGCGTACAGCCGCCGGATCGTCCTTGGCCGCGAGGATCCGCTCTTTCAGCTCGGCCGGGAACGAGGCGTTGCTGAGCTTTGGCAACCTTTCCAGCATCTTCACACTGGTCACCGGCATGATCTCCGGGATGACCGGGGTGTCGCAGCCGGCCGCGGCAACGCGGTCACGCAGGCGCAGGTACGACTCGGGCTGGAAGAACATCTGGGTGATCGCGTAGTCGGCGCCGGCCCGGCACTTGTCGACGAAGTGCGCCACGTCCGCGTCCCAGTCGGCGGAGCGCGGGTGCATCTCCGGGAAGGCCGCGACGCCGACGCAGAAGTCGCCGGACTCCTTGATGAGTTCGACGAGTTCGGCCGCGTAGGTCAGGCCCTCGGGGTGCGGGACCCACTCGCCCATCGGGTCGCCGGGCGGGTCTCCGCGCACGGCCAGCATGTTGCGGATCCCGGCGTCGGCGTACTGGCCGATGATGTTGCGCAGCTCCGCGATGGAGTGGTTGACCGCCGTGAGGTGGGCGACGGGGGTCAGCGTGGTGTCGGCGACGATCTGCTGGGTCTCCTTGACCGTGCCCGCGCGCGTGGAGCCGCCGGCGCCGTAGGTGACGGAGACGAAGTCCGGGGCGACCGCCTCGACCCGCCTCAGCGCGCTCCACAGGTTCTTCTCGCCCTTGGGCGTCTTCGGTGCCGAGAACTCGAACGAGTACGTCGTCTTGCCGGTGGCAAGGATGTCACGCACGGTGCGTGCGCGATCAGTCCTGGTGGATGCGGTTCCGAGGGCCATACGGGCAGGTTAGCCAGGGGGTGGCGGTCACCCAACCGGATGCGGGATATTTGTCCGCATTGTCGAGTTGTTGTCCACCCCTTGGACACATGCCCGCGGCACCCACAGGGCCTAGGCCTCCCGCAGCCGCTTCGCGAACTCGGCCGCCGCCGCGCCCGGGTCGTCCGCCGCGGTGATGGCCCGGACGACGACGACGCGGCGGGCACCGGCCTCCAGCACCTCGTCGAGGTTGCCGAGGTCGATGCCGCCGATGGCGAACCAGGGGCGGTCGGTGCCCAGGGACGCGGTGTACCGGACCAGGCCGAGGCCGGGTGCGTGGCGGCCGGGCTTGGTGGGGGTCGGCCAGCACGGGCCGGTGCAGAAGTAGTCCACGCCGTCCTGGGCGGCCGCGGCGGCGGCCTCGGACTCGGCGTGGGTGGAGCGGCCGACGAGCACGTCGTCGCCGAGGATCGCGCGGGCGGCGGGCACCGGGAGGTCGCCCTGCCCGAGGTGCAGTACGTCGGCGCGGGCGGCGTGGGCGACGTCCGCCCGGTCGTTGACCGCGAGGAGCTTGCCGTGGCGGGCGCAGGCGTCGGCGAAGACCTTCAGGTGCTCCAGCTCCTCGGCCGCCTCCATGCCCTTGTCGCGCAGCTGCACGATGTCGACGCCGCCGGCCAGCACCGCGTCGAGGAACTCGGGCAGGTCGCCCTGGTCGCGGCGGGCGTCCGTGCACAGGTAGAGCCGGGCGTCGGCGAGCCGGGCGCGTGCGGTCGCGGCGGTGTCGGGCATGCGGGTGTCCCCCCAAGTGTGCGGTGTGCGGCCCGCGGTGGGCCGCACACCTCGGCTAACGGACTGCGGCGCGCCCACGCGGCCCTCGGACGGAGGATCGCGGGGTGCGCCGCCCAAGGTACGACGCGACGGTGGCACCGCCGTGAGCGGACCCCCGCCGCCCCGGGGATCAGGTCAGACGGCGAGCGCCTGGGCGCGGCGCTTCACCTCCGTGCCACGGTTCTCGCTCAGCGCCTGCGCGGGGGTGCCGGGCAGGGACTCGTCGGGCGTGAAGAGCCACTCCAGCATCTCCTCGGCCGTGAAGCCGTCGTCCCGCAGCAGCGTCAGGGTGCCGACCAGGCCCTTGACGACCTTGTCCCCGTCGATGAAGGCCGCCGGGATGTGCAGTGCGCGGTTCTCGCCGCGGCGTACGGCGATGAGCTGGCCTTCCTTGATCAGCTGGCGCACGCGGGTCACCTCGACGCCGAGCATCTCGGCGATGTCGGGAACGGTGAGCCAGGCAGGCACGAGAGCATCGATCTTTGCGTCAATCTCGGTCACGCCTCAAGCCTGCCATCTGGCACTGACAGTCGGAAACCGGACTACGCCGTGGCCGCCTTCAGCGGCTTCGCCGGGTCGGCCAGCAGCCGCGGGTCCATCGCCGTGCCCGCCTGGATCAGCCTCCTGCCCTGCGCCAGGTCCCGGGGGCGGCCCACCGCCAGCAGGGCGACCAGGCGGTCATCCCGCAGCCAGCAGACCGTCCAGGCGGCGGACGCCGGGTCGCCGCGCCACAGGGTCGTGTCGGCGGCCGTGTGGTGACCGGCGTACTGCACGAAGCGGCCGAACTGCTCGGACCAGAAGTACGGCACCGGGTCGTAGGCCTCGGGGACCTCGCCGGCGGCGGCGCCGACGATGTCGGCGGCGACCGTGCGCGGGCCCTGGAGGGCGTTGTCCCAGTGGTGCACCATCAGCCGCTCCGCGTAGCGGCCGGAGGGGAAGGACGCGCAGTCGCCGACCGCGTACACGTCCGTGGCGGACGTGCGCAGGCGGTCGTCGGCCAGAACCTCACGGTGCGCGCCGAGGGCGATGCCGGAGCCGGCCAGCCAGGCGGTGGCGGGCCGGGCGCCGATGCCGACGACGACCGCGCCGGCGGGCAGCCGCGAACCGTCGTCCAGGACGACCACGTGGCCGGGCTCCCCGGACCCCTCGCCGGGCTCGACGCGCTGCACGCGCGCGTGCGTGCGCAGGACGGCGCCGGCTTCCTCGTACCACCGCACCATGGGGGCGGCGACCTCGGCGGGCAGTGCGCCGGCCAGCGGCCGGTCGGCGGCCTCCACCACGGTCACCGCGCAGCCCGCCTCCCGCGCGGCGGTCGCGAACTCGGCGCCGATCCAGCCCGCGCCGACGACCACGACGTCGTGCTGCCGCGCGAGCACCGGGCGCAGCCGTTCGGCGTCGTCCAGGGTGCGCAGCAGGTGTACCCCGGGCACGCCCTCGGTGCCGGGCAGCCGCAGCGGTTCCGCGCCGGTAGCCAGGACCAGGCAGTCGTACGGCACCGGTCCCTCGGACGTGTCGAGGACGTGCTCGGCGGGGCGGACGCCCAGGGCCTCGCAGCCGAGCCGCAGGGTGATGCCGAGCGCCTCGAAGTCGACGTCGAAGGCGGAGCCCTCGGCGGTCCCGAGCAGGACGGCCTTGGACAGCGGGGGACGGTCGTAGGGCTGGTGCGGCTCGGCGCCGATCAGCGTGACGGGGCCGGTGAAGCCCTGCTCGCGCAGGGCGACCGCGGTCTGCACGCCCGCCATGCCCGCGCCGACGACGACCACGCGGCGCTCGGGGGCCCGCTCCTGCGTCTGCTCGCTCACCTGATCACCTTAGACACCCCGCGCACCGCCGGTCAGCGCCCGTGCGCGGTGACCTGCTCCACAACGCTCGTCCCGCTGCCCCGCTGAGACTCCCACTCCCAGGTCTCGTCCAGCCGGACCCGCCCGTCCGGCAGCTCCACGACGGCCGACACGCAGTGCCCCGACGACGTGCTGCCGTCGGTCTTGAGCTGCACGTACCGGAAGTCCAGGCGGTCGCCCTCCCGGGTGCCCACCAGGTGGCCGCGCACGACGTCACCGCCCGCGTACTCGGCCCACACGGCGCCGTCCTGCTCGTGGTAGGTGAAGCGGGTCCGGGTGCCCACCTGGCCGGGCGCCTGGTCGGCGACGGGGGCGAGGACGAGACCGTCGAGCGAGCGTGCCACGGGCGGAGGCTCCCTTACGAGTGCGATGTGCTGCGGGCTAGGGTGGCCAACGTAAGGCACTCGCGGGAGCCCGGACGCACCGGGCTGAGAGGGAGGCTGGCGGCCTCCGACCGTACGAACCTGATCCGGGTCATGCCGGCGAAGGGAGGGGCTGGACGCCCATGTCGTCACCACCGCACACGTCGTCCCGTACACCCGACGTCCTCGTCGTCGGGGGTGGGATCATCGGCCTGGTCACGGCGTGGCGGGCCGCGCAGCGCGGGCTCGCCACGGCCCTGGTGGACCCCGAACCGGGCGGTGGCGCCGCCCAGGTGGCGGCCGGGATGCTGGCCGCCGTCACGGAACTGCACTACGGCGAGGAGACGCTGCTCGCGCTGAACCTCGCCTCGGCCCGCCGCTACCCGGAGTTCGCCGCCGAGCTGGCGGACGTCACGGGCCACGACCTCGGTTACCGCCGCTGCGGCACCCTCGCCGTGGCGCTGGACGCCGACGACCGCGCCCACCTGCGCGAACTGCACGCGCTCCAGCAGCGTTCGGGCCTGGAGTCCGAGTGGCTGTCGGGGCGTGAGTGCCGACGCCTGGAGCCGATGCTCGCGCCGGGCGTGCGCGGCGGGCTCCGGGTGGACGGCGACCACCAGATCGACCCGCGGCGCCTGGCCGCCGCGCTGGTCGCCGCCTGCGAACGCGCGGGCGTTGTCCTCCACCGGGTCTGGGCAGACCGGCTGGCCGTCGGCCACGGCGGCGAGCGGGCCACGGGGATCGTCACCGCCGACGGCACCGTGCTGGAGGCCGGGCAGGTGGTGCTGGCGGGCGGCAGCCTGAGCGGACGGCTCACGGGCGTGCCCCAGGACGTGCTGCCGCCGGTGCGGCCGGTGAAGGGGCAGGTGCTGCGGCTGACGATGCCGCGGGCGCACGGGCCGCTGCTGAACCGGACGGTGCGTGCCGTGGTGCGCGGCAACGCCGTCTACCTGGTGCCCCGGGAGAGCGGCGAGCTGGTCGTCGGCGCCACCAGCGAGGAGCTGGGCTGGGACACGACGGTCACCGCGGGCGGCGTCTACGAGCTGCTGCGCGACGCCCACGAGCTGGTCCCCGGCATCACCGAGCTGCCCCTGACGGAGACCCGGGCGGGCCTGCGTCCCGGCTCCCCGGACAACGCCCCGCTACTCGGCCCGACCGGTCTGGACGGCCTGCTGCTGGCCACGGGGCACTACCGCAACGGCGTGCTGCTGACTCCCGTCACCGGCGACGTCATGGCGCACGCCCTGACCACCGGGGAGCTGCCTGAGGAGGGCCGTCCCTTCACGCCCCGCCGCTTCGGCGCCGCCCCCGCGCTTTCTCCACTCCCGCGACTCTCGGAGCAGTCCGCATGAACGTCTCCGTCAACGGCGAGCCGCGCGAGGTGGCTCCCGGCACGGCCCTGGACACCCTGGTGCGCACGCTCACCACGGCGCCGTCCGGAGTGGCCGCCGCCCTCAACGAGACCGTCGTCCCGCGCGCGCGGTGGGCCGCCACCGCGCTGGCCGACGGCGACCGCGTCGAAGTCCTCACCGCCGTCCAAGGAGGCTGACCATGGCCGACGATCCCTTCGTCCTCGGCGGTACGTCCTACGGGTCCCGCCTGATCATGGGTACGGGCGGGGCGCCCAGCCTCGACGTCCTGGAGCGGGCGCTGGTGGCGTCCGGTACGGAACTGACGACCGTCGCGATGCGGCGCGTGAACGCCTCGGTGCACGGGTCGGTGCTGTCGGTGCTGGAGCGGCTCGGCATCCGGGTGCTGCCGAACACGGCCGGCTGCTTCACCGCCGGGGAGGCCGTGCTCACCGCGCGGCTCGCGCGCGAAGCGCTCGGGACCGACCTGGTGAAGCTGGAGGTCATCGCCGACGAGCGCACCCTGCTGCCGGACCCGATCGAGCTGCTGGACGCGGCGGAGACGCTGGTCGACGACGGGTTCACGGTGCTGCCGTACACCAACGACGACCCGGTCCTCGCGCGGAAGCTGGAGGACGTCGGGTGCGCGGCGGTCATGCCGCTCGGGTCGCCGATCGGGTCGGGGCTGGGTATCCGCAACCCGCACAACTTCGAGCTGATCGTGGAGCACGCGCGCGTGCCGGTGATCCTGGACGCGGGGGCGGGTACGGCGTCGGACGTGGCGCTGGCGATGGAGCTGGGGTGTGCGGGGGTGATGCTGGCGTCGGCGGTGACGCGGGCGCAGGAGCCGGTGCTGATGGCGGAGGGGATGCGGTTCGCCGTGGAGGCGGGGCGCTGCGCGCGGCGGGCGGGGCGGATTCCGCGGCGGCGGTTCGCCGAGGCGTCGTCTCCTGCGGAGGGCTTGGCGGTGTTTGATCCGGAGCGGCCCGCTTTCCAGTGAGCCTGCGCTGTCCTGACGTCTTGGTCTCCCACCCGCGCACCACCCGTTTCCAGTCGGACAAGAGGTGGGCCTTGCCCGTGGGGCTCGATCGCCGTCGGCGGCCGACCGTGACTGCGTGGGAAGCGTCACAGGTGCGCTGCAGTACCGGGGTCGATCGGCGACAGCGGCGTCGGGTGTCCGTGGTGGCTCGTAGACTCGCTGCGTGGACACGACCCTCCAGGACCCTCTCGTCGGGCAGGTGCTCGACGGCCGGTACCGCGTAGAGGCGCGGATCGCGGTCGGCGGGATGGCCACGGTCTACCGGGCCGTGGACACCCGCCTGGACCGCGTGCTCGCGCTGAAGGTGATGCACCCGACGCTCGCGACCGACGCCACCTTCGTGGAGCGCTTCATCCGCGAGGCGAAGTCGGTGGCCCGGCTGGACCATCCCAATGTCGTACAGGTGTTCGATCAGGGGGCCGAGGGGGCGTACGTCTACCTGGCGATGGAGTACATCGCCGGCTGCACCCTGCGTGACGTGCTGCGCGAGCGCGGGGCGCTCGGGCCGCGGGCCGCGCTGGACATCCTGGAGCCGGTGCTGGCCGCACTGGGCGCCGCGCACCGGGCCGGTTTCGTGCACCGGGACATGAAGCCGGAGAACGTGCTGATAGGGGACGACGGCCGGGTCAAGGTCGCCGACTTCGGACTGGTCCGGGCCGTGGACACGGTCACCAACACCACCGGCGCCGTCCTCGGCACCGTCTCCTACCTGGCGCCCGAGCAGATCGAGCAGGGCACGGCCGACCCCCGGGTCGACGTGTACGCGTGCGGCGTCGTGCTGTACGAGATGCTGACCGGCGGCAAGCCGCACGAGGGCGACTCCCCGGCCCAGATCCTCTACAAGCACCTGCACGAGGACGTGCCGCCGCCGTCGGCCGCGGTACCGGGTATGGCGTACGAGCTGGACGAGCTGGTCGCCTCGGCGACCGCGCGCAACCCCGAGATCCGGCCGCACGACGCCGTGGCGCTGCTCGCGCAGACCCGTGAGGCCCGCGCCGCGCTCACGGAGGAGCAGCTGGACGCGGTGCCGCCGCAGGCGCTCCCTGGCGAGCACGACAACGCGGACGACCGCACGAGCGTGATCCCCCGCGCGCTGACGATGCCCCGGCCACTGCCCGTCAACGAGGACGAGGACGACGGTCCGGACGGCGCCTTCCCCGCGAACGGCGCCTCCCCGTCGGACGGGGTGCACCGCACCAGCCGGCTGACCGCTCCCCCGTCGGCCCCGCCCCCCAGCCGGCGGCCCCGGCTTCGACGCGGTCCGCTGGCGGTCGTCGTGGCCGTCCTGCTGGTGCTCGGCGTCGGCACGGGCGTCTGGTACATCAACTCCGGCCAGTTCACGAAGGTGCCGGCGCTGCTGTCCAAGACCGAGGAGCAGGCCCGGGACCGGCTGGCGGATGCCGGGCTGGACGTCGGCAAGGTCAACCACGCCTACAGCGACACCGTCGAGCGCGGCAAGGTCATCAGCACCGACCCGGGTGTGGGCACCCGCATCCGCAAGAACGACTCGGTGTCGCTCACGGTCTCCGACGGCCCCGACACCGTGAAGCTGCCGGACGTCGAGGGCTACAAGCTGGACCGGGCGCGGACCGTGCTGAAGGACGAGGGGCTGGAGCCGGGCATGGTGACCCGGGCGTTCAGCGAGGAGGTGCCGAAGGGCTTCGTGATCTCCACGAAGCCGAAGACGGGCACCACGGTGCGCGCGGGCTCCGCGGTCGCGCTGGTCGTCAGCAAGGGCAGCCCGATCGACGTCCCGGACGTCACCGGCGACGACCTGGCCGGCGCGCGGGCCGAGCTGACCGAGGCCGGGCTGAAGGTGAAGGTCGCCGACGAGCAGGTGAACTCGGAGTACGACAAGGGCCGGGTCGCCCGCCAGACGCCGGGTTCGGGCAGCCGGGCGGCCGAGGGCGACACGGTGACCCTGACGGTCTCCAAGGGTCCCGAGATGATCGAGGTCCCGGACGTGGTCGGCGACAGCGTGGACGACGCCAAGCGGAAGCTGAAGGACGCGGGCTTCGAGGTGGACGAGGACCGCGGCCTGCTCGGGCTGTTCGGCGACACCGTGAAGGAGCAGTCCGTGGAGGGCGGGGACACGGCCCCCAAGGGGTCGACCATCAAGATCACCATCAGGTGACGGCACTCACGGTCCGGACGCTGACCAGTCATGACACCCTGAATGGGTGAACAGTCAACAGTCCGCCCTCTCCGCCGCGCTTCCCCGCAATCCCGTCGGCGGTCACGTCCCCGTGGCCGGCGGCCTGCACTCGGTCGGCCTGTCCTACGCCCGTGACCTGAAGGCCGAGACCGTGCAGGTCTTCGTGGCCAACCCGCGCGGCTGGGCCACGCCGCCCGGCAACCCGAAGCAGGACGAGGCGTTCCGGGAGGCCTGCGCGGCCGGGTCGATCCCGGCGTACGTGCACGCTCCGTACCTGATCAACTTCGGATCGCACACCGAGGCGACGGTGGAGCGGTCGGTCGAGTCGCTGCGGCACTCGCTGCGGCGCGGGCGGGCGATCGGGGCGCTCGGCGTGGTCGTGCACACGGGCAGCGCGACCGGCGGCCGGGACCGTTCGGTGGCGCTGAAGCAGGTGCGGGAGCACATGCTGCCGCTGCTCGACGAGCTGACCCACGACGACGACCCGTACCTGCTGCTGGAGTCGACGGCGGGCCAGGGCGCATCCCTGTGCTCGCGGACCTGGGACTTCGGGCCGTACTTCGAGGCGCTGGACGCCCACCCGAAGCTGGGCGTGTGCCTGGACACCTGCCACATCTTCGCGGCCGGGCACGACCTGACCGGGCCGTCCGGCATGCACCAGACCCTGGATCTGCTGGTGGACACGGTCGGCGAGGGCCGGCTGAAGCTGATCCACGCCAACGACTCCAAGGACGTGGCCGGCGCACACAAGGACCGGCACGAGAACATCGGCGCCGGACACATCGGCGAGGACCCGTTCCGGGCGCTGATGACCCACCCGGCGACCGAGGGCGTGCCGCTGGTCATCGAGACCCCGGGCGGCAAGGAGGGGCACGCGGCGGACGTGGAGCGGCTGAAGAAGCTGCGCGACGGCTGACCGGGGAAGGCCGGCCGGTCAGAGCCCGGGGCCGTCCCCCGGCTCCTCCTGGTAGGAGTAGCGCTGCTCCTTCCAGGGGTCGCCGATGTTGTGGTAGCCGCGCTCCTCCCAGAAGCCGCGGCGGTCGGCGGTCATGTACTCGATGCCGCGGACCCACTTCGGGCCCTTCCAGGCGTACAGGTGCGGCACGACCAGCCGCAGCGGGAAGCCGTGCTCGGCGGTGAGCAGCTCGCCGTCCTTGTGGGTGGCGAAGAGGGTGCGCTCCGCGGCGAAGTCGGACAGCCGGAGGTTGGAGCTGAAGCCGTACTCGGCCCACACCATCACATGGGTGACGGCCCGCCCGGGCGGCGCCAGGTCCAGGATCGTGGCCGCCGGGACGCCGCCCCACTCGGAGCCGAGCATGCTGAACTTGGTGACGCAGTGCAGGTCGGCGACGACCGTGGTGTACGGCAGAGCGGTGAACTCGTCGTGGGTCCAGCCGTGCTTCTCACCGTCGGCGGTGGTCCCGAAGACCCGGAACTCCCAGCGCTCGGGGCGGAACTTGGGGACCGGTCCGTAGTGCGTGACCGGCCAGCCGCGCTGCAGTCGCTGTCCCGGCGGGAGCTCGAACCGCGGCGCTCCTCGCGAACCGCCTTCTCCCGATCCGTGTTCCACCGGCTGACCCATGCCTCCATCCTGACAGACCCGGACCGATGCCCCGGACCCGCCCCACTTACATTCGGTCAAGCAGCAACAAAATGGACTAAGCCTGTACTTACTTACTAAGTCTAGACTTACTGGACGATCTTGGAAGCCGGTGCAATCATGCGGCGCAACACGCCAGTTCCCGTTCGAAGGAGCGTCAAGCGATGCAGGGCGACCCCGAGGTCATCGAGTTCCTGAATGAGCAGCTCACCGCCGAGCTCACGGCGATCAACCAGTACTTCCTGCACGCGAAGCTGCAGGACCACAAGGGCTGGACCAAGCTCGCGAAGTACACGCGCGCGGAGTCCTTCGACGAGATGCGCCACGCCGAGGTGCTCACCGACCGCATCCTGCTCCTGGACGGCCTGCCGAACTACCAGCGGCTCTTCCACGTGCGGGTCGGCCAGAGCGTGACCGAGATGTTCCAGGCCGACCGGGAGATCGAGGTCGAGGCCATCGACCGGCTGCGCCGGGGCATCGAGGTGATGCGGGCCAAGAACGACATCACGTCGGCGAACGTCTTCGAGGCGATCCTCGCCGACGAGGAGCACCACATCGACTACCTGGACACCCAGCTGGAGCTGATCGAGAAGCTGGGCGAGTCGCTGTACCTGTCCACGGTGATCGAGCAGTCCCAGCCGGACGCGTCCGGCCCCGGCTCGCTGTAGTCAGGCGGCCTCGGGAAGCTCCGCGAGGACCGGCTCCCCCTGGTCGGCCAGCTGACGGCGGGGGCAGGCACCCCGGCCGAGCAGTGCCTGGATGCGGCGTACGCAGCCGCCGCAGTCGGTGCCGGCCTTGCAGGCGGACGCGATCTGCCGGGGCGTGCAGGCGCCGGCCTCCGCGTGACTCTTCACCTGTTCCTCGGTGACACCGAAGCAGCTGCAGACGAACACGCGGTTCACCTCCCGGGCGGGGTACAAGGTCGTGCCGTACCGACGACGACCGGAGGCCCGACTGATCGGTGAGGCAAACCTAACCTTACCCATCACGCAAGATCGACAAAAGGGAAGGGGGCGCGGATCGTGTGTGACCCGCGCCCCATTCACCGAGCGACCCCTCGCGGGGCCCTCCGTCACTGGTCCCGGTACATCTCCGCCACCAGGAACGCCAGGTCGAGCGACTGGCTGCGGTTGAGCCGCGGGTCGCAGGCCGTCTCGTAGCGCTGGTGCAGGTCGTCGACGAAGATCTCGTCGCCGCCGCCCACGCACTCGGTGACGTCGTCGCCGGTCAGCTCCACGTGGATGCCGCCCGGGTGGGTGCCGAGCGCCTTGTGGACCTCGAAGAAGCCCTTGACCTCGTCGAGCACGTCGTCGAAGCGGCGGGTCTTGTGCCCCGAGGCCGCCTCGTAGGTGTTGCCGTGCATCGGGTCGGTGATCCAGGCGACGGTGGCGCCGGAGGCGGTGACCTTCTCCACCAGCTCCGGGAGCTTGTCGCGGATCTTGTCCGCGCCCATGCGGACGATGAAGGTCAGCCGGCCCGGCTCGCGCTCCGGGTCCAGGCGCTCGATGTACTGCAGCGCCTCCTCGGCCGTCGTCGTCGGGCCGAGCTTGATACCGATCGGGTTGCGGATGCGCGAGGCGAACTCGACGTGCGCGTGGTCCAGCTGCCGGGTGCGCTCACCGATCCACACCATGTGCCCGGAGACGTCGTACAGCTGCCCCGTGCGCGAGTCCACGCGGGTGAGCGCCGACTCGTAGTCGAGCAGCAGCGCCTCGTGGGAGGAGAAGAACTCGACGGTCTTGAACTCCTCCGGGTCGGTGCCGCAGGCCCGCATGAAGTTCAGCGCGTTGTCGATCTCCCGGGCGAGCTGCTCGTAGCGCTGGCCCGACGGGGACGACTTCACGAAGTCCTGGTTCCAGGCGTGCACCTGGCGCAGGTCGGCGTAACCGCCGGTGGTGAAGGCGCGCACCAGGTTCAGCGTGGACGCCGACGCGTGGTACATGCGCTTGAGCCGCTCGGGGTCCGGGATCCGGGCCTCTTCGGTGAAGTCGAAGCCGTTGACGGAGTCGCCGCGGTAGGTCGGCAGGGTCACGCCGTCGCGGGTCTCGGTCGGCTTGGAGCGCGGCTTGGAGTACTGGCCGGCGATCCGGCCCACCTTCACCACGGGCACGGACGCGGCGTACGTCAGCACGGCGCCCATCTGGAGGAGGGTCTTGAGCTTGTTGCGGATGTGGTCCGCGGACACCGCGTCGAAGGCCTCGGCGCAGTCGCCGCCCTGGAGGAGGAACGCCTCTCCCTTGGCGACGGCCGCCATCCGGGCGCGCAGCTGGTCGCACTCGCCCGCGAAGACGAGCGGCGGATACGACTCGAGGTCCGCGATCACTGCGCGCAGAGCCTCGGTGTCGGGGTACTCGGGCTGCTGCGCCGCGGGCAGGTCTCGCCAGGTGTTGCCAGCGCTCGGGCTGGTCTTAGCGTTCACGGTCACGGCCCCAACATTACGGGGTCGGACCGGGGCCCCCGCCCCGTGCCCAGGGAATGAGACGCACGGAATGCTCCGTGGACACCGGGACGGTGGGGTACGCTGCGCCGTATGTTCGCGCATTCGACCCAGACCTGGTGGTGGACCGCTCATCCGGCGGCCCACTGACTGCGCGTACGCAAGACTTCGCGAAGGCCGCCCGAGGGGCGGCCTTCGGCGTTTGTGCGACCGGGACCGTTCCTCTCCGACGAACCGAGAAGGACACGGATCACCCATGACACCGCTCGACGGCCTCCTGGCCGACTCCCGCCCGTTCGCCCTGCTGCGCCGCCGCACCCCGGGCCGCGGTCACGACACCGTGGAACTGCTGCTCGGCCCGGTGACCGAGCACGACAGACTGGCAGACCTGCCGGGCGAGGGGCTGGCCCTGGTCCCCTTCCGGCAGATCCGCGAGCGCGGCTTCGACGTCCGCGACGACGGCACGCCGCTGCTGGTGCTGACCCCCGAGGAGCGGTACGACGTGCCGCTCGCCGACGTCCTCGCCGCCCTCCCCGCGCACGACGTCCGCGTCGAGGGCGGCGGCTTCGACGTCGGTGACGAGGAGTACGCCCAGATCGTCGGGCGGGTGCTGGACGAGGAGATCGGGGCCGGCGAGGGCGCCAACTTCGTGATCCGGCGGACGTACGAGGGCGTGGTCCCCGGGTTCGGGCGGGCCGACGCGCTGGCGCTGTTCCGGCGCCTGCTGGAGGGCGAGCGGGGCGCGTACTGGACGTTCGTCGTGCACACCGGGGACCGGACGCTGGTCGGGGCGAGCCCCGAGGTGCACGTGCGGATGTCCGGCGGGACGGTGGTGATGAACCCGATCAGCGGGACGTACCGCTATCCCGCCGAGGGGCCGACCCCGGAGCACCTGCTGGGATTCCTCGCCGACGGCAAGGAGATCGAGGAGCTGTCGATGGTGGTCGACGAGGAGCTCAAGATGATGTGCACCGTCGGCGACATGGGCGGTGTCGTCGTCGGGCCCCGGCTGAAGGAGATGGCGCACCTCGCACACACCGAGTACGAGCTGCGCGGCAGGTCCTCGCTGGACGTGCGGGAGGTGCTGAAGGAGACGATGTTCGCGGCGACGGTCACCGGGTCGCCGGTGCAGAACGCCTGCCGGGTCATCGAGCGGCACGAGACCGGCGGGCGCGGCTACTACGCGGGCGCGCTGGCGCTGCTGGGGCGGGACGCGGGCGGTGCCCAGACCCTCGACTCCCCCATCCTCATCCGTACCGCCGACATCGACGCGGGCGGGCGGCTGCGGGTGCCGGTCGGCGCCACGCTGGTGCGGGGCTCGGACCCGGCGGGCGAGGTCGCCGAGACCCACGCCAAGGCGGCCGGGGTGCTGGCGGCCCTCGGCGTACGTCCCGCCCGGCCGCGTACGGAGGCAGGGCGGCCGAGGCTGGCCGACGATCCCCGGGTGCGGGCGGCGCTGGACGGCCGCCGGTCCTCGCTGGCGCCGTTCTGGCTGCGGATGCAGGAGCCCTCCGACGCGCTCACCGGGCACGCCCTGGTGGTCGACGCCGAGGACACCTTCACGGCGATGCTCGCGCACGTACTGCGCTCTTCGGGGCTGGCGGTGAGCGTGCGCCGGTACGACGCGGAGGGGCTGCGCGAGGCGGTGCTCGGGCACGAGGGTCCGGTGGTGCTGGGCCCCGGCCCCGGTGATCCGTCCGACCCCGCCGACCCCAAGATGCGTTTCCTGCGCGCCCTGACCGCCGACGTGATCCGGGAGCACCGGCACGGCGTCCTCGGTGTCTGCCTCGGGCACGAGCTGATCGCGGCGGAGCTGGGAATGGACGTCGTCCGCAAGGAGGTGCCGTACCAGGGGGCGCAGACGGAGATCGACCTCTTCGGGCGGCGCGAGACCGTCGGCTTCTACAACAGCTTCACGGCGTGCTGCGACGACGAGGCGGCCCTGGAGCTGGCCGCGCACGGTGTCGAGGTGAGCCGCGCCGCGAACGGTGAGGTGCACGCGCTGCGCGGCGCGGGTTTCGCCGGGGTGCAGTTCCACCCCGAGTCCGTGCTGACGCTGAACGGCGCCGCGATCGTGCGGGAGCTGGTCGGTCAGCTGCGGGGCACGAGCACGTTCTCCGAGCGGCGGCCCTCCAGGTAGTCGAGGACGTTCTTCGCCGTGGCCTCGACGATCTGGCCGACGGCGTCCTCGGTGTAGTACGCCTGGTGGGAGCTGACCAGGACGTTCGGGAAGGTGACGAGGCGGGCCAGGGTGTCGTCGGCGATGGCCTCCAGGGACTTGTCGAGGAAGAACAGGCCCGCCTCCGCCTCGTACACGTCCAGGCCGACGCCGGTGAAGCGGCCCGCGCGCAGCTCGGTGACCAGCGCGGCGGTGTCGATGAGGCCGCCGCGGCTGGAGTTGACCAGGATCGCGTCGTCCCGCATCGACTTCAGGGCGGGCGCGTCGATCAGGTGCCGGGTCTCGGGCATCAGGGGGACGTGCAGGGTGACCAGGTCGGAGCGGGCGAGCAGCTCGTCCTTGGGGACGTAGCGCATGCCCAGTTCCATGCAGGCGGGGTTCTCGGCGACGTCCCAGCCCAGCAGCCGCATGCCGAAGCCGTGGGCGATGCGGGCGAAGGCCTCGCCGATCTTGCCGGTGCCGAGGACGCCGGCGGTGCGGCCGTGCATGTCCCGGCCCATCAGGCCGTCCAGGCGGAAGTCGAAGTCGCGGGTGCGGGTGGAGGCGCGCACGATCCGCCGGTTGACGGCCATGGCGAGGGTCCAGGCGAACTCCGCGACCGAGTACGGCGAGTAGTACGACACCCGGGCGACGGTCATGCCGAGCCGCCCGGCCGTGTCGAGGTCGATGTTGTTGAAGCCGGTGGAGCGCTGGGCCACCATCCGGGTGCCGCCGGCCGCGAGGATCTCCAGGACGGCCGCGCCGAGGTCGGCGTTGACGGACGTGGAGACGATCTCGTGGCCGGCCGCGATGGGGGCGGTGTCCTCGTTGAGGAAGACGTCCAGGCAGCGGATCTCGTCGTGGCCGTGGAAGGCCCGCTCGATCAGGGGCCGCTCGTCGGCCTGGACGCCGAAGGCCAGGATCTCCATGACCGCTCCCGTTCTGCCGCACTCGGGCTGCCGCCGCGCTCGGGCCGTAGCCGGACTCCGGGCCGAATATACGGCGCGGGGCCCACGGCCGCCGGTCAGCCGAAGAAGACCCCGGCCTCCTCGTACAGCGCCGGGTCGACCGTCTTCAGCCGGGCCGTGGCGTCGGCGATCGGGACGCGGACGACGTCCGTGCCGCGCAGGGCGACCATCTTGCCGAAGTCGCCGTCGCGGACGCAGTCGATGGCGTGCAGCCCGAAGCGGGTGGCGAGCCAGCGGTCGAAGGCACTGGGGGTGCCCCCGCGCTGGACGTGGCCGAGGACCGTCGTCCGGGCCTCGTTGCCGGTGCGTTTCTCGATCTCCTTCGCCAGCCACTCCCCCACGCCGGACAGCCGGACGTGCCCGTAGGAGTCCAGCGTCTGGTCCTTGAGCACCATCTCGCCGTCCTTCGGCATCGCCCCCTCGGCGACGACCACGATCGGCGCGTACGACGCCCGGAACCGGGAGGTCACCCAGGCGCACACCTGCTCGGTGTCGAAGCGCTGCTCGGGGATGAGGATGACGTTGGCGCCGCCGGCCAGTCCCGAGTGCAGCGCGATCCAGCCGGCGTGCCGGCCCATGACCTCCACGACCAGCACCCGCATGTGGGACTCGGCGGTGGTGTGCAGCCGGTCGATGGCCTCGGTGGCGATGCCGACGGCGGTGTCGAAGCCGAAGGTGTAGTCGGTGGCGGACAGGTCGTTGTCGATGGTCTTGGGGACGCCGACGCAGGGCACGCCGTACTCGTCGGCGAGGCGGGTGGCGACGCCGAGGGTGTCCTCGCCGCCGATGGTGATGAGGGCCTCGACGCCGAGCTTCGCGAGGTTCTCCTTGATGCGCCGGATGCCGTGCTCGTGCCGGAGCGGGTTGGTGCGCGAGGAGCCGAGGACGGTGCCGCCGCGGGGCAGGATGCCGCGGACGGCCGGGATGTCGAGCGGGACGGTGTCGCCCTCCAGCGGACCGCGCCAGCCGTCCCGGAAGCCGACGAATCCGTAGCCGTACTCCTGTACGCCCTTGCGGACGACGGCCCGGATGACGGCGTTGAGCCCGGGGCAGTCACCGCCTCCGGTCAGTACTCCGACCTTCATCGCGAACTCCCTTGCCACAGCGGGTGGTTCAGGCCACCGCCACTGTCCCGCGCGGGGTCACGCGTCGTCCAGACCCCGTTCTATCGCGTACCGCACCAGTTCCACCCTGTTGTGCAGCTGGAGCTTGCCGAGGGTGTTCTGGACGTGGTTCTGCACGGTGCGGTGGGAGATGACGAGGCGTTCGGCGATCTGCTTGTAGCTCAGGCCCTTGGCGACCAGGCGCAGCACCTCGGTCTCGCGGTCGGTGAGCCGGGGCGCCCCGGGGTCGCCGGTCTCCGCCGCGGGCGCCGGCTCGGAGGCGAGGCGGCGGTACTCGCCGAGGACCAGTCCGGCCAGCC
Organism: Streptomyces sp. CB02414; assembly: GCF_001905385.1. Lineage (GTDB taxonomy): Bacteria > Actinomycetota > Actinomycetes > Streptomycetales > Streptomycetaceae > Streptomyces. The sequence goes on from NZ_LIPF01000001.1 coordinate 375,915, forward strand.
CGGGGGTGAACACCGGGTCGCCGGCGGCCGTGCGGCGCACCGCGTCCTGCAACTCCTCCGTCGAGGCCGACTTCAGCAGGTAGCCGGTCGCGCCGGACTTCACCGCCTCCAGGACGTCGGCGTGCTCGCCGCTCGCGGAGAGCACGAGGACGCGCAGCTTGGGATCGGCGCCGACGACCTCCTTGCAGACCTGGACGCCGGGCTTGCCGGGCAGGTTCAGGTCGAGGACGAGGACGTCGGGGGCGGCGGCCCGGGCGCGGCGTACGGCCTGGTCGCCGTCGCCGGCGGTGGCGACCACGTCGAACCCGGATTCGGCGAGGTCCCGGGCGACGGCGTCGCGCCACATGGGGTGGTCGTCGACCACCATGACCTTGATCGGGTCCTGTCGTTCACTCACGGTCGGCCGCCTTCCCCCGTGCGGCGGTGCCGCCGGTTTCCTTCGGTGTCCTCAGTTCGACCTCGGTGCCCTGCCCGGGCACCGAGATCAGTTCGGCCGTGCCGCCGAGGTCGCGCAGCCGGCCCCGGATCGACAGGGCCACGCCGAGCCGTCCCTCGCCCTCGGCCTCGGCGAGCCGCCCCTCGGGGATGCCGGGGCCCTCGTCGCGGACGGTGACGACCACCTCGCCGGGTTCGTCCTCGACGAGGATCCACGCGCGGGCGTCGGCGCCGACGTGCTTGCGCACGTTGTCCAGCGCGGCCCCCACCGCGGCCGCCAGCTCCCGGGCCGCGGGCGGCGCCAGCAGCACCGGGGCGCCCGGCTCGGCGAGGTTCACCAGGGAGCCGGCGTACGGGGCGAGCAGGGCGCGCAGGTCGACGGGGCCGTCGGGGTCCGTCCCCTCCGGTTCGTCCACCGCGCGGACGAGCGCTCCCTCGGCGGCGTCCTCCGACACGCGGGAGACGGGCACCAGGCCGCCGGAGACCAGGGTGCGCAGGGCGATCTCCTGCTCGCCGGCCAGCCGGCCCAGTTCGGCCGCCTCGCCGCCGATCACGGCGCCGCGCCGCTGCACCATGGCGAGCACCTGGAGCACGCTGTCGTGGATGTCCCGGGCGAGCCGCTCCCGTTCCCTGGTCGCCGCCTCGATCTCCAGGGCGCGGGCGAGGGTGCGCTCGGAGGCGCGGGCGACCTCGACGACGTAGCCGATGGCGATGGAGGCGACCCAGACCAGGATGACGTTGTGGACGGTGTCCCGGGCCGGGGTGCCGCGTTCGATGAGATTGGCGACGGCGACGAGGGTGGAGGCGACGGCCGCCCAGCGCCAGCCGCCCTTGATGGCGAAGGCCAGGACGGAACCGGCGGTCCATATGGACGGCAGGGTCGGGCCGCCGTCCGCGACCCGTTCTGGCGCGTCGGCGAGCGGGGTGATCAGGATTCCGGTGAGCGCGATGGTGAGGTCGGCGGTGAGGAAGCGCTTGGTGCAGCTCGCCGCGCCGGAGACCTTGGGCAGGGTGGCCAGGGTCCAGACGAAGAGGACGGCGTAGTAGGCGACGGCCAGCCAGGGGCGCACGAAGCCGGAGTACGCGGTGGTGAAGAAGCCGATCGCGTACAGCATGGTGAGCACGCGGTAGCCGGCGAGCGCGCGCCACAGCGGCTGCTCGACCGACATCCTCATGACTCTCTCGCGCCTGGCCATGTCCCCCCGTCCCCGGCCCGTACGTCCCGTCCTGCGGACCGCCCTCGCCGGCCGGTCCGGCCGTTACCGGTCTTCGGTCCGGTCCTGCTCGGCCGCCGCCTTCTCCTTGGCGGCCTGTTCCTTCTCCGCCTGGGCGAGCGCGGCCTTCGCCGCCTTGCCCGCCTCCTTCTCGGCCTTCGCCGCCTCCGCGATCTGCCGCTTCATGGCGGTCGCGTACATGTCGACGTACTCCTGGCCGGAGAGCTTCATGATCTCGTACATGACCTCGTCGGTCACCGCGCGGAGCACGAAGCGGTCGTGCTCCATGCCCTGGTAGCGGGTGAAGTCCAGGGGCTCGCCGATGCGGATGCCGGGCCGCATCAGCTTCGGCATCACCTGGCCGGGCGGCTGGATCTTCTCGGTGTCGATCATGGCGACCGGGATGACGGGCGCGCCGGTGGCGAGCGCCACGCGCGCGAGGCCGCCGGGCTTGCCGCGGTAGAGCCGGCCGTCCGGGGAGCGGGTGCCCTCCGGATAGATGCCGAACAGCTCACCGCGCTCCAGGACCTCTATGCCGCTCTTGATGGCCGCCTCACCCGCGCCGCGCGCGCCGGAGCGGTCCACCGGGAGCTGGCCGACGCCCTTGAAGAAGGCCGCGGTGAGCCGCCCCTTCACGCCTGGCGTGTTGAAGTACTCGGCCTTGGCGATGAAGGTCACCTTGCGGTCGAGGACGGCCGGCAGGAAGAACGAGTCGGAGAACGACAGGTGGTTGCTCGCCAGAATGGCGGGGCCGTCGGCCGGAATGTGCTCCAGGCCTTCCACCCAGGGCCGGAAGGCGAGCTTCAGCGAACCCCCGACGGTGACCTTCATCGCGCCGTACAACAACCGAGTGCCTCCTGTGTCTGTGCTGAGACCTTAACCCGGGGCACCGTCAATGGCCCCGACGGCCCTGGTCGGTGTCAGTGCGGTCGCGTACGGTGAAGTACCCGCGAGTACCGCACACGCATCCATCGCATACGACGGTCCGGCTGTGCCGGCCCCCTGACGACAGGAGACCGAGACGTGCCGGTCCTGCCCGGAGCCGAGCCGTTCCGCCATGAGGGCGGGGAGGTCGGCGTCCTCCTCTGTCACGGCTTCACCGGTTCCCCGCAGTCCCTGCGCCCCTGGGCCCGCCACCTCGCCGAGCACGGTCTGACCGTCGCGCTGCCGCTGCTGCCCGGGCACGGCACCCGCTGGCAGGACATGCAGGTCACCGGCTGGCAGGACTGGTACGCGGAGGTGGACCGCGAGCTGCGTGCCCTGCGGGAGCGCTGCGCGCGCGTCTTCGTGGCCGGCCTGTCGATGGGCGGCGCGCTGGCCCTGCGGCTCGCCGCCAGGCACGGGGACGCGGTGTCGGGCGTCATGGTCGTCAACCCGGCGAACCGGATGCACGGCGTGGCCCAGCACGCCCTGCCGGTCCTGCGCCACCTCGTGCCCGCGACGAAGGGCATCGCCAGCGACATCGCCAAGCCGCTCAGCACCGAGCTGGGGTACGACAGGGTGCCGCTGCACGCGGCGCACTCGCTGCGCGCGTTCTTCCGGCTGGCCGACCGGGATCTGCCGCAGGTGACGCAGCCGCTGCTGCTGCTGCGCAGTCCGCAGGACCACGTGGTGCCGCCGGCCGACTCGGCCCGCATCCTCGGCCGCGTCTCGTCGACGGACGTGACGGAGGTCCTGCTGGAACAGAGCTACCACGTGGCGACGTTGGACCACGACGCGGACCGGATCTTCGCTCAGAGCGTCGCGTTCATCGGCCGGCTCGCGCCCGGCTCCGTCGGGGAGCCGGAACCCGGTCTCGGCAAGGAAGGGACGACCACAGGTGGCTGAGCACGAGTCCGGCCGCGCGGACCGCGAGGAGCACGGCGAGCGCGAGGACCGGGACCTGGAGCGGACGCCGGGGCACGAGGAGGGGCGGGAGCGCGCGGCCGAGCGCACCCCCGCGGACGCGGCCGTCCCCCTGGACGAGGACGCCGCCTGGGCCGCGATCGTCGCCGGGTACGGGGACGAGCCGCCGGACCCGCCGGGCGCGAAGCCGTTCAAGTCGGTGGAGGACCTGGCGCTGCTGGAGGCCGAGACCAACGACGACCGGCCCGAGACCGACCGGACCACGCCGGACCAGCCCGCCTCGGCCCGGCCGCTGGGCAGCTCCGTCGCCTTCGCCCCCGGAGTGGCCGGCCCGCGCGACCACAGCCTGTCCGAGCCCTCGGAGGACGATCTCGGCGAGGACGACGAGGGCCACTTCGTACCGCCGGAGCCGCCGCCGCTGCCCGAGGGCGACACCACCGCGAAGTTCGCCTGGCTGGGTGTGCTCGGCGGGCCGGTGCTGCTCCTGCTGGCGGTGGTGCTGGGCTGGGACATGACCTGGTGGCTGACGACGGTGAGCGTCGGCGGCTTCCTCGGCGGCTTCGCCACGCTGGTGACGCGGATGCGCACGGGGGACGAGGACGACGACGATCCAGGGCGGGGTGCGGTGGTCTAGCTGCCGCTGGCTGGTCAGGCCTCGGACGCCGGTACGCGGAGGGCGGTCAGGACCGGGAGGTGGTCCGTGGCCGCCCTCAGGTCGTGCTCGGCGACCCCGGGCAGGCCCAGCGGCACTCCGCAGCCCAGCACCTCGATGCCCTCCGTGACGAAGACCGCGTCGATGCGCCGGTCGGGGCCGGTGGCGGGGAAGGTGCACTCGCTGCCCCAGGGCGCGGCCGTCCAGCAGTCCCGCAGCCCGTCGCCGAGCCGCCGGAAGGTACGGCCGCCCGGACGCTCGTTCAGGTCGCCGCCGGCCACGGCGTGGGTCACGCCCATCCCGGCCAGTCGGCCGAGGAGCAGGCCGGCCTGCTCGTTCCGCTCTTCCGCCTCCAGGGAGAGGTGGCAGCTCAGGACGCCGATGCGGGCCCCGCCGATCCGCACGACGGCGGTGGCGAGGCCGCGGCGGTGCCGGCCGGGGGTGAGCGGGAGCAGCACGTCCTCGGTGCGCTCGACGGTGGCGCGCAGGGAGCACAGCAGCGCGGGGCCGGCGGCGGTGGCGCCGCCGGAGAGGTGTACGAGGTCGGCGGCGCGGGCGAGACGGGTGAGCTTCTTGCGCCAGCGGAAGAAGCGGGGGGCTTCCTGGAGGAGGACGAGGTCGGGGTCGCAGGCGGCGATGACGCGGGCGAGGGCGGCGGTGTCGTCGCGCATCGAGCGGATGTTGTAGCTGAGGACCCGGATGACGGCGGAACCGTCGGGTTCCGTGCGGGAGTTGGGGAGCGGCTCCATGTGGATCAATGTACGCCCAAGAGCTCGGGGCGCGGGGAGCGTGGGCGACTGCCGGTTCGTCGTGGCTTGTCGCGCAGTTCCCCGCGCCCCTTGAGGTCGGCGCAGTCCCCAGTACCGGGGAGTGATCGTCACATGATGGGGTCGGGTTCCCTGGCCAGGTCTGCGGCGCCGACGAGGCCGGCCTTGTTGCCGAGCTGGGCGGCGACGACGTCGGCGACCGGGCGCCAGTTGCCGCCGACCAGCCACCGCTTGTAGGACTTGCGGATCGGGTCGAGGACCAGGTCGCCCTCGTCGGAGAGGCCGCCGCCGACGATGAAGGCGGACGGGTCGAAGAGCGAGGCCAGGTCGGCGAGTCCGGCGCCGGCCCAGCGGGCCAGCTCGCGGTAGGAGTCGACGGCGACCGGGCAGCCCTGGCGGGCGGCGACGGAGATGTGCTTGCCCTCGATGCCGTCGGGGGTGCCGTCGCCGAGCGCGAGCAGCACCTCGGCACGCTCCGGGGTGGCGTTGGCGCGCTGCTTGGCGTACCTGACCAGCGCCCGGCCCGACGCGTACTGCTCCCAGCAGCCCTGCGAGCCGCAGCCGCACAGCAGGCCGTCCGGCACCATGCGGATGTGGCCGAACTCGGCGGCCACACCGAAGTGGCCGCGGCGCAGCTTGTTGCCGATGATGATGCCGCCGCCGAGGCCGGTGCCGAGGGTGATGCAGATGACGTTGCGGTGGCCCTTGCCGCCGCCGAACTTGTACTCGCCCCAGGCCGCGGCGTTGGCGTCGTTCTCCACGACGACCGGGAGGCCGACGCGGGCCTCGACCTTCTCCTTCAGCGGCTCCTGGCGCCAGTCGATGTTGGGCGCGAAGTAGACCGTGGAGCGCTGGCGGTTGACGTATCCGGCGGCACCGATGCCCACGCCGACGATCTCGTGCCCCACGCGCGCGCCCTCCACCGCCGAGGCGATGGCGTCCACGATGGCCTCGGGCGTGGTGGGGGTCGGCACCTTGTGGGTCGAGAGGATGTTGCCTTCCTCGTCGACCACGCCGGCCGCGATCTTCGTGCCGCCGATGTCGACGCCGATGGTGAGTCCCATGAATCCCTCAGTTCGGTCGAGCCCCGCTATGGCCAACCGTACCCGAGGCAGGGCTCAGTCCAGGTCGATGCGCTGTCCCGGGCCGGTGCCCTCGTCGCCGTCGTCCCGGCCGTCGTCGCCGCGTCCGTCCTGGTCGCGGGGGTCGCTCGGGTCCTTGGACGCGGTGTCCCGGGCGGTCCAGCGGCGCTCCTGGTTCTGGACGGCGGAGCGGTAGGCGGCGAGGAGTTCACCGCCGGCGGCCGCGAGGTGGTCGAAGACGTCCGGGTTGCGCTCGATGACCGGTTCGACGGCGGCCTTCGCCTGCTGGACGACCTGCCGGACCACCTGCTGGGCGGCGGGGCCGGCGACCTGGCCGAGCAGGGGGCTCTGGAGGCCGGACAGCTTGTCCGCGACGGTGTCGACGAGCCGGCGCAGTTCCTCGGCGGCCGAGCCGGGGGGCGGGCCGTACTCGGCGCGGCGGCGGGTCTTCTCCGCCTCCAGGTCCTCGGCGCACGCCGTCGCCCAGGCGTCGGCGTCGGTGGCCCGCACCTCGTCGACCGCGTCGGCCTCGTCGGGGCGGGCGGCCTCGGACGGGGGGAGCTCTTCGCTCATGACGGACTCCTGACTACGGTTCGTCCTTACGACGTTACCCGAACGGGCGAGGCGGATCAGCGTCCCTGCGGCCACAGCCGCGGGTCCGGCGCGAACCGTACGGCGAGGGTGCCCTCCCGCAGGGCGGCGCCGTCGACGGTGCAGCGGCGCAGCGCCGACGGCAGCGGGACGATCCGGCGGAACGGTCCGGCGGTGACGACCAGTTCGTCGCCGCGGCGGACCAGGTCGAGTTCGTCGCGTACGGCGCCGGACAGCGGGATGTGCCAGACGAGGAAGCCGTCGTCGGCCAGCCGGTCGGTGACGGGCCACTCGACCGGGGCGGCGTCCGCGTTGACGGCGGGGGCGTCGAGCGCGGCGAGGTCGTCCGTGCCGCGCGGGTCGCGTCCCAGGTGGGCGACGGTGCGGACGTCGTACGTGCCCTGCCACTCCGCCAGCGTCTTGCGCTGCTGGGCGAGGGGGCCGGCGAGCCAGCTGCCGGCCGGTGCCTCCTCCTCGGGCAGGGCCCGGTTGGCGACCAGCAGGTCGGGGCGCAGGCCGCGCAGGGCGAGGCCGAGGGCGGCGGTGCGGACGGCGTCGGCACCAGCGGGGCCGGGCTCGGCGACCAGTCGTACGACGGTGTTCCGGTCGGCGACGACGGCGTCGGCGGCGGCGAGTTCCAGGTCCCAGCGGGCGGCGGCCTCGTACAGCGCCTCGGCGGGCATGGGGACGCCGGCCAGCCGGCCGAGGACGGGGCGCAGGGCGCGGGCGGCCTGCCGCTCGGGCGGGAGCAGGCGGCGCAGGTAGCGGCGCAGTTCCTCGGGGAGGGCGAGCAGGGCGAGGGCCCGGGGCGCGGGCGGGAGGTCGACGACGAGGAGGTCGCGGGCCTCGGCGAGGGCGGCGTCGCGCAGGGCGCGCAGCAGGGCGAGTTCGTCGGCGCCGGGCAGGGGGGTCAGCTCTTCGGGGTCGAGGCGGGACGCGCCCAGCAGGCCGAGGGCGGAGGCGGCGCGGTCCTGGAGGTTGGCGAGGTCGTCGCGGAAGCCCTGGGCCGGGTCGGGTCGGCGGACGGTGAGGCCGGGTTCGACGGTGACCGGTTCCGGGCCGGTGCGCACCCCGAGCGCGGCGCCGAGGGTGTCGTCGCGGTCGGCGCCGAGGAGGAGCGTGCGGGTGCCCTGGCGGGCGGCGGCGAGCGCGGTGGCGGCGGCGACGGTGGTACGGCCACTGCCGCCGGGGCCGGTGATCAGGATGGTGCGCATGGGGGTGAACGGTACCTGGGGGCTCCGCCGGTTGGGCTCGTTGACCGGGTAAGTGCGCGGCCCGGCGCTACGGGGTGCCGCTGCGCCCACCCGTGCCGCCCTGGGGGTACCTCCCAGGCCGTTCAGGCACTGGGGGAGGCACGATTGCCCGCAGCTGGGTTACTTCGACTCCACGCGCTTCTTCAGGCCCGCCAGGGCGCGGTCGATGATGACCTTTTCCGCCTTGCGCTTGATCATGCCGAGCATCGGGATCTTGACGTCGACCGTGAGGCGGTAGGTGACCTCCGTGCCCGTGCCCGCCGACTTGAGCAGGTAGGAGCCGTCGAGGGAGCGCAGCATCTGGGACTTGACCAGGGTCCAGGAGACCTCGTGCTCACCGGTCCAGGTGTAGGCGAGGGTCTGGTCGTCCTTGATCGCCCCGGCGTCCATGACGAGCCGGACCTGCTCGGCACGCCCCTGCGCGTCGGAGGCGAGCACCTCGGCCTCCTTCACCTCGCCGGTCCAGTCCGGGTAGCGGGCGAAGTCGGCGATCACCGACATGACGTCGGCCGGTGCCGCCTCGATGGTGATGCTCGAGCTGGTGTGTTCCGCCATCGCCGTGGCTCCTGTCGGATGCGGGCCGCTACTGAGGTCGTCGTGCGCCCGTGGCGCGCACGTGTGTGCCGCGTGAAGGCTATCGCGCACGGACGGCGCGGTTGTCACCACCTGCCCGCGCACCGCTGGTCACGGGCCCTCACCACTCCAGCGCCCACGGCCTCCCCGTCGAGGCGAAGTGCCCGACGTTCACGCACTCGGTCGACCCGATCCGCATCCGCCGCACCAGCGGTTGGTGCACGTGCCCGAAGAGGGCGTAACGGGGCCGGGTGCGCCGGATCGCGTCCAGCAGCGCGCGGCTGCCGCGCTCGAAGCGCCGCGCCACCGTGTCGTAGACCAGTTCCGGGACCTCCGGCGGGATGTGGGTGCACAGCACGTCCACCTCGCCGACGGCCTCTACCTTGGCGGCGTACTCCTCGTCGCTGATCTCGAACGGCGTCCGCATCGGGGTGCGCAGTCCGCCGCCGACGAAGCCGAAGACCCGGCCGCCGATCTCGACCCGCTCCCCGTCGAGCACGGTGGTGCCGGGCCCGGCGTACTCGGGCCACAGGCCCGGCATGTCGACGTTGCCGTAGGTGGCGTACGTCGGTGTGGGGAACGCGGCGAACATCTCGGCGTACTGCCGGCGCACCGCCTCCTCGATCAGCGCCGCCCGGTCCCCGCCGACGCCGGCCCACAGCCGCGCCCCGAGCTCCCGTGCCTCGGCGAAGCGGCGGGCGGTGCGCAGCTCGACGATGCGGTCGGCGTTCGCGACGCCGAAGAGGTCGGGGAAGATGCCGCGCGAGTGGTCGGCGTAGTCGAGGAAGAGGACGAGGTCGCCGAGGCAGATGACGGCGTCGGCGCCGTCGCCGGCCCTGGCCAGGTCGCGGGCGTTGCCGTGGACGTCGCTGACCACGTGGACGCGTGTCCTCGTGTTACCGGGCGGTGTGGGTGCCATGACGATCAAGCGTAAGCAGCGCGTGCCTCTTGTGAACAGTGGCGGTCGGACCTGCGGTTACTGGCTGGTCGGTCGGTATGTCGACTACTGTGCGCGAAGGAAACCCCATCCGTGTGACGCAGCGAACATCTCGCGGGGACCCCCTGTCGGAGAGGCCATACCGGCGGGTAACGTCCGGGCAGTCCAGTCGTGCTCTGGATTTCAACATGTGAATTCCGCAAGGAATCCCGCATGAGTCGTCCGGAGCGCTTGCCCGAGCCTTGGACCGCACCGTCGCATCACACAGTGTCGTGGCGCCGGCGCCCTATGAGGAGCAGCAGTCTTGCGCGAGTTCAGCCTTCCGGCTTTGTACGAGGTCCCTTCGGACGGAAACCTGACCGACATCGTCCGCCGAAACGCCGCGCAGCACCCGGACGTCGCCGTCATCTCCCGCAAGGCGGGCGGCGCCTGGCAGGACGTGACCGCCCGCGCCTTCCTCGCCGAGGTGCAGTCCGCCGCGAAGGGCCTCATCGCCTCCGGCGTGCAGCCGGGCGACCGGGTCGGGCTGATGTCCCGTACGCGCTACGAGTGGACGCTGCTGGACTTCGCGATCTGGAGCGCGGGCGCGATCACCGTGCCGGTGTACGAGACCAGCTCGCCCGAGCAGGTGCAGTGGATCCTCAGCGACTCGGGCGCCACCGCGTGCGTCGTGGAGTCCGCCGGGCACGCCGCCTCCGTCGAGTCGGTGCGCGAGCAGCTGCCCGCCCTCAAGAACGTCTGGCAGATCGACGCCGGTGCCGTGGAGGAGCTGGGACGCCTGGGCCAGGACGTCACGGACCAGGCCGTCGAGGAGCGCGGCTCGATCGCCAAGGCCGACGACCCGGCGACCATCGTCTACACCTCCGGCACCACCGGCCGCCCCAAGGGCTGCGTGCTCACCCACCGCAGCTTCTTCGCCGAGTGCGGGAACGTGGTGGAGCGGCTGCGTCCGCTCTTCCGCACCGGTGAGTGCTCGGTCCTGCTCTTCCTCCCGCTCGCCCACGTCTTCGGCCGCCTCGTCCAGGTCGCGCCGATGATCGCGCCGATCAAGCTGGGCTGCGTCCCGGACATCAAGAACCTCACCGACGAGCTGGCCGCCTTCCGGCCGACGCTGATCCTCGGGGTGCCGCGCGTCTTCGAGAAGGTCTACAACTCGGCGCGCGCCAAGGCGCAGGCCGACGGCAAGGGCAAGATCTTCGACAAGGCCGCGGACACGGCGATCGCGTACAGCAAGGCGCTGGACACGCCGTCCGGCCCGTCCCTCGGGCTGAAGATCAAGCACAAGGTCTTCGACAAGCTCGTCTACGGCAAGCTCCGCACGGTCCTCGGCGGGCGCGGCGAGTACGCCATCTCCGGCGGCGCCCCGCTCGGCGAGCGGCTCGGTCACTTCTTCCGCGGCATCGGCTTCACGGTGCTGGAGGGCTACGGCCTGACCGAGTCCTGCGCGGCCACCGCCTTCAACCCCTGGGACCGGCAGAAGATCGGCACGGTCGGCCAGCCGCTGCCGGGCTCCGTGGTGCGCATCGCGGACGACGGGGAGGTGCTGCTGCACGGCGAGCACCTGTTCAAGGAGTACTGGAACAACCCGGGTGCGACCGCCGAGGCGCTGGCGGACGGCTGGTTCCACACCGGGGACATCGGCACCCTCGACGAGGACGGCTACCTGCGGATCACGGGCCGCAAGAAGGAGATCATCGTCACCGCGGGCGGCAAGAACGTCGCCCCGGCCGTGATCGAGGACCGCATCCGCGCGCACGCGCTGGTCGCGGAGTGCATGGTCGTCGGCGACGGGCGGCCGTTCGTGGGTGCGCTGGTCACCATCGACGAGGAGTTCCTCGGCCGCTGGTGCGCGGACCACGGGAAGCCGGCCGGCTCGACCGCGGTGTCGCTGCGCCAGGACGCGGATCTGCTCGCGGCGATCCAGGACGCGATCGACGACGGGAACTCGGCGGTGTCCAAGGCGGAGTCGGTGCGGAAGTTCCGGGTGCTGTCGGCTCAGTTCACCGAGGAGTCGGGGCACTTGACGCCTTCGCTGAAATTGAAGCGGAGTGTTGTGGCGAAGGATTACGCGGACGAGATCGAGGCGATTTACGCCAAGTAGGGGCGCCTTCTGGGGTGCCGGGTGCGGTTCGTCGGCGGCTTTCCGTCCGTCGTGGCTGGTCGCGCCCACGCGGCGGAGCCGCACAATGTCACAGCCCCGCGCCCCTGGGCGGCATGCCCTCCCCGGCCCTGCGAAGGCACCTTCGTTACAGCAGCGCCTTCAGGTGCTCCGCCAGCAGGTCCCAGCGCCACTTCTCCTCGACCCAGGCGCGGCCGCGCTCGCCCATCCTGCGTCGCAGCTCCGGGTCGGCGAGGAGGGTGGTGACGCGGTCGGCGGTCTGCTCCTCGGAGTCACCGCGCACCACCCACCCGGTCTCGCCGTCGAGCACCGCGTCGGGGGCGCCGCCCGAGTCGCCGGCGACGACGGGCAGGCCGGTCGCGGAGGCCTCCAGGTAGACGATGCCCAGGCCCTCCACGTCGAGGCCGTTCCGGCGGGTGCGGCAGGGCATGGCGAAGACGTCCCCGGCGCCGTAGTGCGCGGGGAGTTCGGACCAGGGGACGGCGCCGGTGAAGTGGACGGAGGCGGCGACGCCGGTGTCCTCGGCGAGGCGGCGCAGGTCCTTCTCGTAGGGGCCGCCGCCGACGATCAGCAGGACGGCGTCCGGCTCGGCGGCGAGGATGCGCGGCATCGACCGGATCAGCGTGTCCTGGCCCTTGCGGGGCACCAGCCGCGAGACGCAGACGACGACCGGGCGGTCGGTCAGGCCCAGCCGGGCCCGGACCTCGTCGCCGCCGCTGGCGGGGTGGAAGGTCTTCTCGTCCACGCCGGGCGGCAGCTGCACCATCCGTGCGGCCGCCTCGGGCGTGAGCGCGCCCGCGATCCGGGAGCGCGTGTACTCGCCGAGGTAGGTGATCGTGTCCGTGGACTCCCCGATCCGGCGCAGCAGTTGCCGGGCGGCGGGCAGCTGGGCCCAGCCCGCCTCGTGGCCGTGGGTGGTGGCGACGAGGCGTTCGGCGCCCGCCTTGCGCAGTGCCGGGGCCATCAGACCGAGGGGCGCGGCCGCACCGAACCACACCGAGGTGCACCCGTGCTCGCGCAGCAGCCGGACGGCCGTACGGGTCGCGCCCGGCGTGGGCAGCAGCATCGTGGTGCGGTCGCGTACGACGGTGAAGGGCTGCTCGGCGTCGAAGGCGGCGGTGGCCTCGACGCCCTCGCGGCTCCGCTTCCAGGTGGAGGCGTAGACGACGAGCCGCTCGGGGTCCAGCCGTAGCGCCATGTTGTGCAGGAAGGCCTGGATGCCGCCCGGCCGGGGCGGGAAGTCGTTCGTCACGATCAAGGTCTTGCGCACGCCGCCGACCCTACCGAACCGCCCGAGCGGGCCCGGGCCCGGCCGCGTACTGTGGCATCCGCACAGGTGTCCGGGTCATCATGGCCGCACGGCAGGGCACGCGGAGGACCGGGGACCGGGCAGGGAGCACGTGGAGACGACGGATGCGAGGCGGCCCGCGGTGTGGCTGCTCACGGCCTGGGGCGCCACGCGGCTGGTCCTGCTGCTGTTCGTGCTGAAGGTGTGGGTCTTCCCGGGGCCGGACGTCACCAGTGACGTGTCCGTCATCTACTGGAACTGGTACGAGATCCTGCGTACCGGAACGTTTCCTCTGGACGACGTCACCTGGCAGTACCCGCCGGTCGCGGCCCTCGCGATCCTCTCCCCCGCGCTGCTGCCCTTCCTGGAGTACGCGACGGCCTTCTTCGTCCTGGCCTGCCTCGCCGACCTGGCCGTGCTCGCCCTGCTGTGGCACGCGGGCCGTGGGTCCGGGCGTTCGCCGCGCGGGGCGTGGGTGTGGGTGGTGGGCGTACCACTGCTCGGTCCGACGGTGTACGCCCGCTACGACGTGATGGTGACGGCCGTCGCGGTGGCGGCGCTGCTGGCCGCGGGCCGGCATCCGCGGGCTGCGGGTGTCCTGGTGGGGCTGGGGGCGATGCTGAAGGTGTGGCCGGCGCTGGTGCTGCTCGGGATGCGCGGGCGTGCGCGCTGGGCCGCCGCGGCGCTGAGCGCGGCCGGGCTGGCGGTGGTGTTCGCCGTGTCGATGCCGGGGGCGTTCGCGTTCGTCACGTTCCAGCGCGACCGGGGCACCGAGGTGGAGTCGCTGGGCGCGCTGGTCTTCCACGTGGCCCGGCAGTTCGGCTGGGACGGCGAGGTGCTGCTGAACTACGGCTCGGTCGAGTTCCTGGGGCCGTACGTGGGCACGGTGAGCAAGGTGGCGCTGGCGCTGACCGCCCTGGCGTTCGGCTGGCTGCTGCTGTGGCGGCTGGCGGCCTCCCGGTTCGCGGCGCACACGGCGGCGGACGCGGCGTTCGTGGCGGTGCTGATGTTCACGGTCACCAGCCGGGTGATAAGCCCGCAGTACATGGTGTGGCTGATCGGCCTGGCGGCGGTCTGCCTGTGCTTCCGGGCGAGCCGGATGCGCCTGCCGGTCGTCATGGTGCTGGTGGCGAGCCTGGTGACGGTGCTGGAGTTCCCGCTGTACTTCGCGGAGGTCGTGGCGAGCGATCCGCTCGGCGTCACGCTGCTGTTCGTCCGCAACGGCCTGCTGGTGGCCGCCGCGCTCCTCGCGGCCCGCGTCCTGTGGCGCGACACGGTCTCGCGCGGGCGGGCCAAGAAGCGGGGCCGGCTCAGCCCAGCTCCGTCCGCAGATACTCCCGCCACCGCGCCGTGAACTCCTCGGGCGCCGTGCCGAGCACCTCGCGCATCGCGTCCTCCACGGCGCCCGCCCGCCGGTCGTGCGCGCCGACGGCGCGGTAGAAGGCGTCCAGCCGGTCCTCGCCCCACTGGTCGGCGATCATCAGGCAGGCCAGCCAGCCGCTCTCGTAGGCGCGGGCCAGTCGGTCGGCGTCGGCGGTGAAGCCGAAGTCATCGTCGGCCGGCAGGTCCGCGGGCATCCGTCCCTCGGACACCGCGCGGGCCAGTTCGGGGGCGGCCTGGGCGGGGGTGCGGCCGCTGTCGCGGTAGCCGGCCCAGTCGGCGTAGCCCTCGGAGAGCCACAGCGGGGTGGCGGCGGTGGTGTCGGCGCGGGTGGCGACGTGGGTGGTCTCGTGGGTGAGGACGACCTGTTTGCCGAGGGTGCCGAGGAGCCCGTACGCGTCGGGGTTGACGATGATCCGGTCGGCGGGGGCGCGCTCCCGGCCGCCGGTCTCGCCGGTGGTGACCGCGGCGATGCCCCGGTAGGAGGAGGCCGGTGAGCCGAGCAGGCCGGCCATCGCCTCCAGCGACTCGGGGACGAGTACGACGACCCGCCGGGCCCAGTCGCCGTCCCAGGCGTCCGACACGGCCGGCACCGCCCGGTCGGCCAGGTCCGCGAAGCCACGCAGCGCCTCGGTGGACTGGCCCACGCCGAGCACGAGGCTGTGGGTGCCCCGCACGACCCGGACCGCCCCCTGGTCCCACGGCTGCTGGCCGGACTTCTCCGCGGGCCGGTCGGACTCGACGGACCACCGGCCGTCCGCGCCGTCCCGGTCCAGCCGCACCGTGCGCCGGGTGGTGACGGGGCCCCGGTCGTAGCCGTCGAGCTGGTAGTTCAGCTCGACGTCCGCGGTGGCCGTGTCGCCGGTGCGGTCCACGTCGGTGACGCGGTACGACCACGCGGTCAGCGGTACCGCGGCGAGGTTGTCGAAGGAGTCCGTGTCGCCGGTACGGGCGTACGCGGACCGGTCGTGGCCGAGGACGGCGGCGGCCCGCCGGTCCAGCACCCGCTGCACCTCGGTGCGGACCGGGTCGGCGGTGGTCCGGCCGCCGCAGGCCACGAGGGACACGAGCAGGAGGCACAGCGCCACCACCGAGGAACCCGACACCCGCCTACGACCAGCCACCTTCCCGATCGTACGGGCGCCGGGCCGCGGGGGACGGTGGACGGGAGAACCCGAAGGAGAACCAGGGAGAACCGGAAGAGCCGCAGGCACACGCCCCGACACCTCCGTCAGCGGCCCGCTCGCCGGTGCGCCAAGACCGACAGCCCGCCCGCCGGACCGCGCGACACCACCGACAGGGCATGCCCGCCACTCGCACCCGCGCCCCGCCGGCACCATCCGGCAGCCGACGAACCGCCCCCGGCGACCGGGGTCGCCCGTGCCCGGCCGGATCGGTCAGACCCGCGTCACCGACGACACCGGCATCATGCCCACCGGGTCGTAGCGGACGGGGGCGCCGGGGTAGGGCGCGTGGATGACCTGGCCGTTGCCGACGTACATGCCGATGTGGCTGGCGTCGTCCCGGTAGGCGACGAGGTCGCCGGGGCGGGCCTCGGACAGGGAGACGCGCTGTCCGGCCCCCGACTGGGCCTGCGAGGTGCGCGGCAGGCCGACGCCCGCCTGGGCGTACGACCACTGGGTCAGGCCGGAGCAGTCGAAGCCGCCGGGACCGTTGGCGCCCCAGACGTACGGCTTGCCGAGGGCGGAGCGGGCGGCGGCGAGGGCGGCTGCCGCGCGGCCGGAGGCGGGGGCGGCGCCGCCGAGGACGGCCAGGTCGGTGCGGCCGGAGCGGGAGCCGCGGTCGTGGGCGGCGCGCTCCTCGTCGGGGAGGGAGTTGAGCAGCTCGCGGGCCTCGGCGAGCTTCTTCTCCACCGTCTTCTTGTGGGCGGCCACGGCCTTGCGGCCCTTCTCCAGCTCGGCGAGCTTGCCGGCGGCCTCGGCGCGGTCCTGGGCGAGGTCGCGCATGGCCTGCTGGAGCTCCTTCAGCCGGCCCGCCTGGTGCGTGGTGACCCGGTCGAGCGCGGAGGCCTTGTCCAGGTAGTCGTCCGGGTCCGCGGAGAGCAGCAGCGCCAGTGACGGGTCGATGCCGCCGGAGCGGTACTGGGCGCCGGCCAGCGAACCCAGCGCGTCCCGCATGGTGTTGATCCGCCCCTGCTTGCGGGCGATGGCGTCCTGCGCCGTGCTCACCTGCTCGCGCAGCGCGTCGGTGCGCGCGTCGGCCTTGTTGTAGGCCTCGGTCGCCCGCTCCGCCTCCGTGTGGAGCCGGTCCACCTCCGCCCGCCGGTCGTCCTGCGGGGCGGCCGTGGCCGGTACGGCGCCCAGGAGCGCGGCGGCGACGGAGAACAGGCCGACGGCGGCGGTGGCGCCACGGTCGAACCCGGATGGTGCAAGGCGGCGATGGGACCCCACGGGAAGCCGCACTCCTTCCGCTGGCGGACAGGGAAACGCGGCAGACAGTAACCCCGTGGCGGGGCGCCGACCAACGACCGTGAAGGGGCGCGCGACGCCGAACCCCGCCGCTGACGCAGGTCACCGGCGGGGCGGGGTTCAGAACGCGGTCCCGTGATTCGCCCGAACGGGCGGCACGGCGAGGGTCTCTGGGGGAAGGTGCGGGGCCTCGGTCAGACCCGCACGCCGAACATGAACGGGCCGCCGATGGTGCCCATCGACTCGTAGCGGACGTTCGTGCCGGTGCGCGGCGCGTGCAGGACCTGGCCGTTGCCGGCGTAGAGGCCGACGTGGTGCAGGTCGCTGAAGAAGAAGACCAGGTCGCCGACCTGGAGGTCGCTCATCGAGGAGATGCGGGTGCCCGCGCCGGTCTGCGCCTGGGAGGTGCGCGGGATGCCGACGCCCGCCTGGGCGTAGGCCCACGACGTCAGGCCCGAGCAGTCGAAGGACGAGGGACCGGTGGCGCCGTAGACGTAAGGCGTGCCGATCTTGCTCTGGGCGGCGGCGAAGGCGGCGGCGGCCCGGCCGGAGGCGGGGGTGGAAGTGCCCGAGAGGACCTGGCGCTCGCTGCTGCGGGTGGCGCGCTGTTCCTCGGCCTGGAGGGCGGCCTTCTCCTGGGCGGTGAGTGAGTTGAGCAGCTTCTGCGCGGAGGAGAGCTTGCCCTGGACTTCCTTCTTCTTCTTGCCCAGTTCGGTGCGGGTGGCGGAGAGGTCCTTGAGCTTCTCGGACGCCTCGGCGCGCTGCTGGGCGAGGTCGCGCTGCTTCTCCTGGACCTTCTTCAGCGTCTCGACCTGCTGACCGCTGAGCTGGTCGAGGGTGGAGGCCTTGTCCAGGTAGTTGTCCGGGTCGGCGGACAGGAACAGCTGGAGGGAGGGGTCTATCCCGCCGGAGCGGTACTGGGAGCTGGCCATCGAACCGAGGCCGTCGCGCAGCTCGTTGAGCTCCTCCTGGCCGCGGGCGACGTTGTCCTGGATGGTGGAGATCTCCTTCTGGAGCTTCTCCTGCTTCTCCTTGGCCCCGTTGTACTTCTCGGTGGCCTGCTCCGCCTCCTGGTAGAGCTTGTCGACCTTGGCCTTGACCTCGTCCTTGCTCGGCTTCTCGCTCGGGGCGGCGTTGGCGGCCTGGGAGCTGAGAGCGACAGCGGCGGCGGCAGCGGTGGTGAGCACGGTCACGCGCGTGCGGCTCGGCTGCTTGGGACGACGGTGGGACGCCACGGAGACGAGCTCCTTCTTGAGAGGGATCACCCGTGCGAGGGTTCGATGGGTGACCCTAGTGACCCACTCGTGATCAGTTCAAATCCTCCACCCGAAAAACCCTGTTACTCACCGCATTCTTTGCCACAACTCACCTGGCGTGACTCCATGTTGACGCTACGTTGCGTGACGGTTCCGTCAATACGGGCATACAACTCCGACGTTACGGTTGGCACGAAAGTGGCGCAGGGGCTAGGAAAGCCGCTTCAGGAGCACCACGGACGCCACCGGGCGTGCGCCGGCGCGCGCGACCCCGTCGGCCACCTCGCGGTCGGTGGAGACGACGATGACCGGACGGCCCGGCGGTTCGGCCCGCACCAGCTGGCGGATCAGCTCGTCGGCGGTGACGCCGGGCTTGGAGAACAGCACCCGGACACCGCGCGGCGGCGCGAGCAGCACCGGCGCCGCCAGTTCGGCCCCGTCGAAGACGCAGGTGGTCTCCGCGCCGGTCTGGGCGGCGAGTTGGGAGAGCTGGCCGAGCAGGCGCAGCCGCTGCTTCTCCAGCGGCATCTGGGGATAGCCGGTCTTGGTGACGTTGTAGCCGTCGACGACGAGGTGTGCCTGCGGCAGCGCGAGCAACTGGTCGAGGATGGCGGGGTCGTGCTCGGACAGGGCGCGGTTGGCGATGTCCTTGGGCGTCATCCGGCCGGGCTCGACGGCGTCCACCGTCTCGGCGGGCCGCACGGACACCGGCGGCAGGGCCAGCTCGCGGCGCAGCCCCTGGGTGGCGTCGAGCAGGGTGTCCAGCAGCAGCCGCACCCGCATGTCCTCGACGCTGCGTCCCTCGCGGGCCGCCTTGCGGGTGGCCTCCAGCGCGGCCTCGGCCTCGCCGAGCCGGGCCTTGAGCCGACGGGTCTCGCTCTCGGCGGCGGACACCTGGGCGTGCCCCTCGGCGCGGACGGCGTCGATCTCGGCCTGGACCTTGCGCAGCGCCGCCTCGCCGCGCTTGACGTCACTGAGGGCGGAGCGCAGCTTGCGGTGGAGCGACTCGGTCTCCCGCCTGGCCGCGTCCAGCTCGGCGCGCAGCCGCTCGGTGTCGGCCCTGGTGTGTTCGCGGGCCCGGGCCAGCTCCTCGTGCAGCCGCTCCAGCTCCGCGCGGCTCTCCTCGTCGGCGCGCTCGGCGTCCGCGCGCTGCGCCTCCTCGCCGGCGGCGGTCACCAGCTTCACCCAGCCGTGCGGCCGCAGCACGTAGGCCGCCGCCGCCACGTCGAGCGGGTCGGCGGCCGGGGGCGGGGAGCCCGCCTCCAGGGCACCGGCCAGCTCCGGCTGGGCCTCGCGGAACTTCTCGCCGATACGCTGGCGGAACAGGGCGTCGGTCTCGACGGCGGCGGCCATGGCGTTGCCGGCGAACTTGGTCCTGCGGTTGGGGGCGAACCGGGCGTACTGTCTCAGCTGGGCGGGCAGTTCGCCGAGGGTGAGCCCGCCGAAGCCGTCGGAGACGATCTGCACGACCCTGCGGCGCACGCCGTCGGGCAGCGGGCGGTCGAGCACCTCGGCGGTGCCGTCGCCCGGCCCCCCGCCCTGTGTCTCCGCCATCCGTCACCCCAATGCCTGTGCGTGATCCCGTGCGGGATCACCTCATGCGGGGGCCGCTCCCGTGATCAGGAGTCGGCACCCGGCCTGTCCACGAGTTCCACCTGGTCCACGGCGTTGCACCAGCGGCACCGCACCGACTCGATGGTCTCACTGAGCACCTCGCGCTCCTCGACCTTCGGCTCACCGGCCAGATCGAGGTGCACGTACTCGACGACCTTGGAGGCCCGGGTGACGTCGAAGCGGGTGAGGTTGCCGCACAGGGTGCAGCGCCACCGCGTCGTCTCGGTCGGCAGGGGAACCGTCATCGTGGCTGTTCGCTCTCTTCCAGTGTCGGTGACGCGCCGGGCTCCGCCCCGGTGCGTGTGGCTCGTAACCCTACGGCCTGGCGGGTACCCGACGCCCGCGTGTCCACGGCGGCGAGGCGACCTGGGTGGTTGCGTCCCGTTACGTCATGCTCTGTAGCCATGATCCACAACTGGCGCACGGCGGTCCGCAGAACGGTCTCGGCGGTCAGGGCGCCCGGCACGGCCCGCACCGCCCGGGGCCGGGCCGCGCCCGTGACGTACGCGCTGATCACGATGTGCTGTCTGTTGTTCCTGGTCAGCCCGGCGGCGGGACTGAACCCGGGGTACGGCACCGGCGAGGAGCTGCTCGCCGCGCAGCGCGCCCACTTCCGGCGCTGGGGAGTGATCCCCGCAGAACTGTTCGAGGACTCCCCCGGCTCCGCGCTCACGCCCGCCACGGCGCTGTTCGTCCACGGCAGCTGGGTGCACCTGCTGGGGAACATGCTCTTCCTGTACGTCTTCGGCGCGCTGACCGAGGAACGGATGGGCCGGCTCCAGTTCGCCCTGTTCTACCTCGGCTGCGGCTGCCTGGCGCTGCTCGGCTACGCGGGCGCCAACGCCCACTCCCAGCAGTCGCTGGTCGGCGCCTCCGGGGCGATCTCCGCGGTCCTCGGCGCGTTCCTCTTCCTGTTTCCCCGGGCCCGGGTGACCAGTCTGCTGCCCTTCCTCTTCTTCCTGCCGCTGCGCTTCCCCGCCTGGATCGTGCTGCCGTTCTGGGTGTGGCTGCAGTGGACGGCGGCGGGCCGGGCCGGCGACGGGCCGGGGGTGGCGTACCTCGCGCACCTGGTGGGCTTCGGGCTGGGCTTCGTCTTCGCGTGGGTGCGGTTCGGGCGTACGACTACAGTTGGGAGCGTTCCAGTGGCGGCGCCCGAGGGAGAGAACCAGCCGTGATCAGCGCGATCGTCCTCATCAAGACCAGCGTGGACCGCATCCCCGAGATCGCGGAGCAGATCGCCGCGCTGGAGAGTGTCAGCGAGGTCTTCTCCGTCACCGGCACCTACGACCTGATCGCGATGGTGCGGGTGAATCAGCACGAGGACCTGGCCGAGGTCATCCCCGGCCGGATCAGCAAGATCCCCGGCGTGGAGGGCACGGACACGCACGTGGCGTTCCGGACCTACTCGCAGCACGACCTGGAGGCGGCGTTCGCCATCGGGCTGGACAACTGAGGTGCCGGGTCCCGGATGAAGGGTTCTTCATCCCGGGCTCATCGTGAGTGCCCGCTAGGGGGCGCAGTATCGAAGGCATGGTCTTCTCACGCCGGATGGCGGCCCTCGCGGCCGTCGTCCTGATCCCGCTCGGCATCGCCGCGACGAGCTTCGCGCTCACCGACAGTCCGCAGGAACCGAAGGTTCCGACCAAGGTGGAGCTGGAGAGCGGCTCCCCCACCCCGACGCCCACCTCCTCCTCGCCCGAGCCGACGCCCAGTGACCAGGTGGTGACCCGGCCGCCGGTGACCGACAGCCCCGCGGATGACGACGATGACGACGACCGAGGCCAGGGAACCGGGGACGACTCGGGCGCCGACGGATCAGCCGACGACGGACCCGGCGACGACGGCTGACCATGAGCGCCGCCGGATCTCGGCCCGCGTCCGCATCCTGCTGTGGCTGCTGCTCGTGATGGCGGTCGCCCTCGCCTCGGTGGCCACGACCACCCGCTCGATCCTGCTGCACGACACCGACCAGCGGATCAACGGACTGCTCGCGCAGGAGGCCGGGGAGTTCGCCAACTTCGAGGAGCAGGGCTTCGACCCGGAGACCGGCCTGCCCTTCACCGACCCGGAGCGGCTGCTGGAGGTCTTCCTGCAACGGCAGTACGCCGACCTGGACGAGGAACTGATCGGCCTGGTGGGCAAGGTGGGGGACCGGCCGGCCAAGTTCTTCCAGCAGCGCGAGATCCCGGTCGCCCTGCCCCTGCACAAGGACGGCGACGCCCTGCGCGACATCTACGCCTCGCCCGACTCCACCGGCACCCTGCACCGGCCCGAGGGTGAGGTCCGCTGGGCCAAGGTCACCGTCGCCCGGTACGGTGGCGAACCGGCGGCGGCGTTCGTGGTCGCCTTCCACCCGGGGCGGGAGCAGGAGCGCGCCGACGAGGTGTTCCGCGTGCTGCTCGCCATCTCGGGCGTCGCCCTGCTGATGACGACGGGCATCGCCTGGGTCGTCGCGGGCCGCATCCTCAAGCCGGTGCGACTGGTGCGCACGACCGCCGCTCAGCTCACCGAGCAGGACCTGACCCGGCGCATCCCGGTGCACGGCAACGACGACGTGGCCGCGCTCGCCGAGACGTTCAACGCCATGCTCGACCGGCTGGAGCGCGCCTTCGCCGCCCAGCGCCGCTTCGTCGACGACGCGGGCCACGAGCTGCGCACCCCGATCACCATCGTGCGCGGTCACCTGGAACTGATGGGCGACGACCCGGCGGAACGGGAGGAGACCGTCCGCCTGGTCACCGACGAACTGGACCGGATGAGCCGCATCGTCGAGGACCTGCTGCTGCTCGCCAAGACCGAACGCCCCGACTTCGTCACCCCCGAGCCGGTGCAGCTCGCCGAACTCACCGCCGACGTCTACGTCAAGGCCCGCACCCTCGGCGACCGGACCTGGGTACTGGACCAGGTCGCCGACCGCGAGGTCCGCCTGGACCCCCAGCGCATCACGCAGGCCATGGTGCAGCTCGCGCAGAACGCCGTGCAGCACACCACCACCGGCCAGACCATCCGCATCGGCTCCCGCGCCGACGGCGCCCGTATCGAGCTGTACGTCGCCGACTCCGGCCCCGGGGTGCAGGCGCAGGACGCCGAGGTGATCTTCGAGCGCTTCCGGCGCGGCACGGCCCGGCGCGGGGTGCGCGGGACCGGCGCCGGGCTCGGGCTGTCGATCGTGAAGGCGATCGCCGAGGGCCACGGCGGACGGGTCGGCCTGCGCACCACCGAGGGCGGCGGCGCCACCTTCGTACTCACACTGGACTGATTCCGGAAGAGGCACGTCCATGAACCGCATCCTCATCGTCGAGGACGAGGAGCGCATCGCCTCCTTCGTCGAGAAGGGCCTGCGCGCCAACGGTTTCACCACCACCGCCGTCGCCGACGGCGACTCCGCCTACGAGTACGCCCTCACCGGCGGCTTCGACCTGGTCGTCCTGGACATCGGGCTGCCCGGCCGGGACGGCTTCACGGTCCTGCGCGAGCTGCGCGAGTCCCGGGTGACGACCCCCGTGATCGTGCTGACCGCCCGGGACTCCGTACGGGACACGGTGGCCGGTCTGGAGGGCGGCGCCGACGACTGGATGACCAAACCGTTCCGCTTCGAGGAACTGCTCGCCCGGGTGCGGCTGCGGCTGCGTACGGCGGCCAGGGCGCCCGAGGTGACGGTGCTGAAGTCGGGGGCGCTCAGCCTGGACCTGCGCACCCGCCGGGCCCGCGCCGGGGAACGCACCGTCGACCTGACGGCCCGTGAATTCGTACTGCTGGAGCTGTTCCTGCGCCACCCGGGGCAGGTACTGTCCCGCGAGCAGATCCTGTCGCACGTGTGGGGCTACGACTTCGACCCCGGTTCGAACATCGTGGACGTGTACGTGCGGGCGCTGCGCAAGAAGCTCGGGGCGCAGCAGGTCGAGACCGTGCGCGGGATGGGATACCGGCTGCCGGCCTGGTGAAGTTTCCTTCATGTGACGCTCATCGATGGCTCACCGCCCCCGTGAATCCTCGATGACGTGACGTTGAACCTCCGCCTCGCGGCGGCCCTCTGCGTGGCGCTGTCCCTGTGCGCGCTGCTGGCGGTACCCGGCAACTTCCCGGCCCTCGGCGGCGACGCGCGCCTCACCCTCGCCGTGTTCGCGCTGGCGACCTGCGCCTGGATCGGCACGCCGATCGACGACACGTACATCGCGCTGGGTGCCGGACTCGCGCTGACCGCGACCGGTGTGATCAGCAGCGACACCCTCTTCGGCACCCTCGGCGACGACACGGTGTGGCTGCTGATCTGCGCCTTCGTGCTGGCGGCGGCGGTGGCCCGGACCGGGCTCGCCGGGCGGGCGGCGGCCTTCCTGGTCGGCGGGGCGCGCAGCGTACGGCAGTTGACGCACCTGACGACGGCCGCGCTGGTCGTCACCGCGTTCGCGGTGCCGGCCACGTCGGGGCGGGCGGCGCTCGCGCTGCCGGTGTTCCTCGCCCTGGCCAAGGCCCTCGCGGACCGCAGGCGGCTGGTGGTGATGCTGGCGCTGCTGTTCCCGACGGTGATCCTGCTGTCGGCGGTGGCGACCCTGATCGGCGCGGGCGCGCACCTGATCACCGTGTCGGTGCTGTGGGAGGCGACCGGGGACCGGATCGGCTTCACCCAGTGGCTGCTGCTCGGGCTGCCGCTGGCGGTGGCCTCCTCCCATCTGGCCGCCGAGACCGTGCTGCTGACGACCACTCGGCGGGCGGACCGCAAGGGCCCGGTGCACATCACCGCCGAGGAGATACAGCGGCACGCCGAGAACCCGGTCACCGGTCCCTGGACCCAGGCGGAGAAGCGCTGCGCCCTGCTGCTGGCCACGGTGGTGGCGCTGTGGTGCAGCGAGCCCCTGCATCACGTGCCGCCCGCGGTGGTGGCGCTGATCGGCGCCGTCGTCGCCTCCTCCCCCGCGCTGGGCACCGTACGTCTCAAGGACGCGCTGAAGACCGTGCCGTGGTCGCTGCTGCTGTTCATGGCGGCGACCATGGCGATGGGCGTCGCGCTCGCCGACTCCGGGGCGGCGAAGTGGCTGGTGTCCGGGCTGCCCGCGGACGTGACGCCGGCCGTCTTCCTCGGGGTCGTGGTCGCGGTGAGCACGGCGGCCCACCTGGTCCTCCAGTCCCGCTCGGCCCGCTCCTCGGTCCTGGTGCCGCTGGTGATCGCCGCGGCCGTGGGCGCGGGCGTCAACCCGGTCGCCGCCGCGCTCGCCTCCACCGCCGCGGCCGGCTTCTGCCACACGCTCCCGGCCTCCGCCAAGCCGGTCACGCTCTTCTCCGACATCCCCGGCACCCCCACCTACACCCCGCGCGACCTGCTGCGGCTGTCCGCCGTCCTGGCACCGCTGACCGCCGCGCTCGTGCTGTTCTTCGCCGCCGCCGTCTGGCCGCTGCTCGGCGTACCCGTGACCCGTTAAGGAGCCTGCTGTGCCGAACGTACCGAACATCCTGAACCGGGTCGCCGTGGCGCCCAGCGGCTTCAAGGAGTCCCTGTCCGCCCAGGCCGCCGCCGACGCGATCGCGGCGGGCGTCCGCCGGGTGCTGCCGGACGCCGAGATCGACCGCATCCCGCTCGTCGACGGCGGCGAGGGCACCGCCTGCGCGCTGGCCGCCGCGACCGGCGGGCGGCTGGTCGCGCTGGCCGCCACCGGCCCGGTCGGCGAGCCCGTCGGCACCCACTTCGCGCTGCTCGGCGGCCAGGACACGGCGGTGGTGGAGATGGCGGCCGTCGCGGGACTGTCCCTGGTCCCCCGCGCCCTGCGCGATCCGGGCGCCACGACCACGTACGGCGTCGGCGAGCTGATCCGCGCCGCGCTCGACACCGGCGTGCGGCGGGTCCTGGTCGGCTGCGGCGACTCGGGTACGTCCGACGGGGGCGCTGGGGCGCTCCAGGCGCTCGGTGCCCGGCTGCTGGACGCGGACGGCTTCGAACTCCCGCACGGCGGGCGGGAACTGGTCCGCCTCGCCCGCATCGATCCGGCGGGCCTCGACCCCCGGCTGAAGGACACCGAGCTGCTGGTCGCCTGCAACCCCTTCAACGTGCTGTGCGGGGAGCGCGGGGTGGCGCGGGTGTTCGGCCCGCAGAAGGGGGCGACGCCCGCGCAGGTCGAGGAGTTGTCGGCGGGACTGGAGAACTGGGCGCGCGTCCTCACCCGCGACCTGGGCGTGATCGGCGCCGACCTGCGCACGGGCCCCGGCACCGGTGCCTCCGGCGGGCTGGGCGCGGGGCTGGCCGCCGTCGGGGCCCGGCTGCTGCCCCGCTTCGACGTCCTCCTCGACCACCTCGACCTGGACGCCCGCCTGGCCCGCGCCGACCTGGTGCTCACCGCCGAGGGCGCCCTGGACCACCAGACGCCGCGCGGCAAGGTCCCGGCCGAGGTGGCCCGGCGCGCCAAGCTGCACGGGCGTCCCGTCCTGGCGCTGGCCGGCACGCTGGGCGAGGGCGCGCACGAGGTGCCGGGGGTGGACGCCTTCCACGGCATCATGCCGGCGCCGATGGCGCTGGCGGACGCGCTGGTGCGCGCGGCCGAGCTGCTCACGGACGCCACCGAGCGGGCGTTGCGGATGGTCCTGCTCGGCTCGCGGCTGCCGGGCCGGGCGGCTCAGACCGTGGAGATCCCGGCGGCGGTGTCCGCGGCGGACGTGTCGGGCACGCAACGACCGTCTTCCGTGCGGTAGTTCCAGCGGGCGCCGTCCCTCACCAGCTCCTTGACGGCGTCCACGAACCGCTCGACGTGCTCGTCCGGGGTGCCGGCGCCGAAGCTGACGCGGATGGCGTTGAGGGACTTCTCGCCGGGCGCCGCCTCGGGGGCGCCGCACTCGCCCTGCGTCTCGGGGTCGCTGCCCAGCAGGGTGCGCACCAGCGGGTGGGCGCAGAACAGTCCGTCGCGGACGCCGATGCCGTACTCGGCGGAGAGGGCGGCGGCGAAGTGGGAGCTGTTCCAGCCCTCGACGACGAAGGACAGCACACCGACGCGGGGGGCCTCGTCGCCGAAGAGGGACAGCACCCGCACCTCGGGGACCTCCGCGAGCCCCTCCCGCACCTTCCCGATCAGGTACTCCTCGCGGGCGACCAGCGTGTCGAAGCCGGCCTCGGTGAGCGCCTTGCAGGCGGAGGCGATCGCGTAGGCGCCGATGACGTTGGGCGAGCCCGCCTCGTGCCGGGCGGCGCTGTCGTGCCACCGCACGTCCACGCCGCCGTCCGCGCGCCGGGAGACGCTGCGGCTGGCGCCGCCGCCCGCGAGGTACGGCTCGGCCTCGCGCAGCCAGTCGGCGCGGCCGGCCAGCACGCCGGTACCGAAGGGGGCGTACAGCTTGTGCCCGGAGAAGGCGACCCAGTCGACGTCCAGGTCGCTCACGGAGACGGGGTGGTGCGGGGCGAGCTGGGCGGCGTCCAGGACGATCCGGGCGCCGTGCGCGTGCGCGGCGGCGGCCAGTTCCCGCACCGGCCACAGTTCGCCGGTGACGTTGGAGGCGCCGGTGACGCAGACCAGGGCGGGCCCGTACGGCTCGCGGGCGGCGAGGGCCCGCTCCAGGGTCTCGACGGCCTGCGCCGGGGTGCGCGGCGCGTCGAGGTAGGTCACGTCCGCGTCGCGCCAGGGCAGCAGCGAGGCGTGGTGCTCGGTCTCGAAGACGAAGACCCGGCAGCCGGCCGGCAGCGCGGCGGCGAGCAGGTTGAGGGAATCGGTGGTGGACCGGGTGAAGACCACCTGGTCGGTGTCCCGACACCCGAGGAACGCGGCGACGGTCCTGCGGGCGTTCTCGAACAGGTCGGTCGACAGCTGCGACAGGTACCCGGCCCCGCGGTGCACGCTGCCGTAGTAGGGCGCGTAGGCCGCCACGTCGTCCCAGACCCGCTGGAGGGCGGGCGCG
Source organism: Streptomyces sp. CB02414 (assembly GCF_001905385.1). Lineage (GTDB taxonomy): Bacteria > Actinomycetota > Actinomycetes > Streptomycetales > Streptomycetaceae > Streptomyces. Next base: position 403,222 of record NZ_LIPF01000001.1, read on the forward strand.
CTGGCGGCGTAGTCGAGCGCGGCGTAGGTGACCTCTCCGCCGGTGACGAGCGGAACGGTGACGTCCCGGCCGAGGACGGGCAGCGGGGTGGCGACAGCGGTGGGTACGGACATGGCGGACTCCCGTGAAAGAGCAGCGCGAGGAAGGGCGCTGTGAAAGAGAAAGAGAGATGTGCGGAGGCGGGGCTCTGCGGCCCTATCGCATTCGCTGGTTCACGGAAGACTCCCTCGGACGACCCAGGACCCCTGGTTCCGCGAGGGGTCCGCGCTTGCCGTGAACCTTGCTGTCCACGACCTGGTCTTCACCCGGGGCACCCCGCCACGGACGGAGGGTTGCCGGACAGTCGGCCGGGGCCTCATGACTGTCACTCATGACCTGTCGAAAAACCTATGGGAAGTGATCGGCGCCCCGCAACCCGAGTCCGGATCGCGGGACGCACGTCACACGGGCGGGAGGGCGGCTACGCGTGGGTCGCCGCGACCCAGCGCTCCAGGGCCCGCCTGGCGGCGCCCGAGTCGATCGACTCGGCGGCCCGGTCCATGCCGGCCCGGATCTGGTCGGTGAGCGGTCCGTCGCCGGGCTCCAGGGCCACCAGGGCCGCCGCGGAGTTCAGCAGCACCGCGTCCCGCACGGGGCCCCTCTCGCCGGCCAGCAGACGGCGGGCGACGTCGGCGTTGTAGGAGGCGTCGGCGCCGCGCAGCGCCTCGACCGGGACGAGTTCGAGGCCGACGTCCCGCGGGTCGAAGGTCTCCTCGGTCACCCGGCCGTCGCGCACGACCCAGACGCGTGAGGTGGCGGTCGTGGTCAGCTCGTCGAGACCGTCGTCTCCCCGGAAGACCAAGGACGAGTGACCGCGTTCGGCGAAGACACCGGCGATGATCGGCGCCATCCGGGCGTGCGCGACCCCGATCGCCTGGGACTTCACCTTGGCCGGGTTGGTCAGCGGGCCCAGGAAGTTGAACACCGTGCGGATGCCGAGCTGGCCGCGGGCCGCCGCCACGTGGCGCAGCGCGGGGTGGAACTTCACGGCGAAGCAGAAGGTGATGCCGGCCTCCTCGGCGACCTCCGCCACCCGCTTCGGCGTCAGCTCCAGATTGACGCCCAGCTTCTCCAGGACGTCGGAGGCTCCGGAGGCCGAGGAGGCGGCCCGGTTGCCGTGCTTGACGACCTTGGCGCCGGTGCCGGCCACCACGATCGCCGACATGGTGGAGATGTTGACGGTCTTCGCGCCGTCGCCGCCGGTGCCGACGATGTCGACCGTCCGCCCCGGGACCTCGATCACGTTGGCGTGCGCGTACATGGTGCGGACGAGACCGGAGATCTCCTCGACGGTCTCCCCCTTGAACCTGAGGCCGACCGCGAAGCCGGCGATCTGCGCGTCGGTCGCCTCGCCGCGCATGATCACGTCCAGCGCCCAGGCGGTCTCGTCGGCGGTCAGGTCCCGGCCGTCCGCCAGTCCGTTCAGCAGCGCGGGCCAGGAGCGGCCCGCCGCGGTGTCGCCTCCAGCGGGGGTCAAAGCGCTCATGTGCCGCTCCTGAATCGTGTGCATGACGGAAAGAAGGTGTGCTCCCACCCTATCCAGCCCCGGGCACGGCGAAGGGCCCCGTCCGCGGAACGGACGGGGCCCTTCGACCGTGGTGTGGCGACGCTGGAGGGTCAGTGGTGGCCGTGGCCGCTCGTGATCTCCTTGTACTCCTCGACGGTCGGCTTCGGAATCTGCGACTCCTCGCCGTAGTACGACTTGCTGAGCTTGGCGCGCAGCTTGTCCGTGCGCTTCACCTTGCGCTGGACGCCGTTCTCGTCGACCGTCGGGCCGATCTCGGCCGGCTTGTACTGCTCGTGGGCCGTGAGCGTGTGCAGCTGCTCCTGGCTGAGCGGCTCGTGCACCTCGATGAACTCACCGTGCGGCAGGCGCTTGATGATGCCGGACTCGCGTCCGTGCAGCACCTTCTCCTTGTCCCGGCGCTGGAGGCCGAGGCAGATCCGCTTGGTGATCACGAAGGCGATGACCGGGCCGGCGAAGAACCCGATGCGGACGAACCAGGTGACCGCGTTGATCGACAGGTGGAAGTGCGTGGCGACGATGTCGTTGCCACCACCGATCAGCATGATCATGTACGCCGTGACCCAGGCGACACCGAAGGCCGTACGGGTCGGGGCGTTGCGCGGCCGGTCCAGGATGTGGTGCTCGCGCTTGTCCCCGGTCACCCACGACTCGATGAACGGGTAGAGGGCGATGACCGCGAGGAAGATGCCGAAGATCACCAATGGGATGAACACACCCAGGACCAGTGTGTGGCCCCAGAAGTTGATCTCCCAGCCCGGCATGGCGCGGACCAGACCCTCGGCGAAGCCCATGTACCAGTCCGGCTGGGCGCCGGTGGACACCATGTCCGGCCGGTAGGGGCCGATGCTCCAGATCGGGTTGACCGAGGCGATGCCGGCGATGGCCGCGATGACACCGAAGACCAGGAAGAAGAAGCCTCCCGCCTTCGCCATGTACACCGGCAGCAGCGGCATGCCGACCACGTTCTTGTTGGTCTTGCCGGGACCCGCGAACTGCGTGTGCTTGTGGTAGAAGACCAGGATCAGGTGGCCGACCACGAGACCGAGCATGATGCCCGGCAGCAGCAGGATGTGGATCGAGTAGAACCGGGCGACGAAGTCAGTCCCCGGGAACTCCCCGCCGAACAGGAACATCGAGATGTACGTGCCGACGATCGGCACGGACAGGATCGCGCCCTGGGTGAAGCGGACACCGGTGCCGGAGAGCAGGTCGTCCGGGAGCGAGTAACCGGTGAAGCCGGTGAACATGCCGAGGACGAACAGCAGGAAGCCGAACAGCCAGTTGATCTCACGCGGCTTGCGGAACGCGCCGGTGAAGAAGACGCGCATCATGTGCACGAACATGCCGGCGAGGAAGATGATCGCCGCCCAGTGGTGGATCTGCCGGATCAGCAGACCGCCGCGCACCTCGAAGCTGATGTCGAGCGTCGACTTGTACGCCTCACTCATCAGCTGTCCCTGCATCGGGACGTACGCGCCGTGGTACTCCACCTCGTTCATCGACGGGTGGAAGAACAGCGTCAGGTACACACCCGTGAGGATGATGATGATGAAGCTGTAGAGGCAGATCTCACCGAGCATGAAGGACCAGTGGTCCGGGAAGATCTTGCGCATGTTGGCCTTGGCCAGGGAGTAGATCCCGAGCCGGCCGTCGGCCCAGTCGGCGACGCGTTCGCCGGCCGGGGCCTTCCCGCGAGAGCGGGGTGATTCGTTGGCTGCAGTACTCATCCGCGCTCCCAGAATGCAGGACCGACGGGCTCCGCGAAGTCACTGAGGGCCTCGAGGTAGCCCTCGTCGTTCACGCCGATGCGCAGCTGCGGCAGGGCGTGACCGGCGGGACCGAAGATCACCCGGGCACCGTCGGCGAGGTCGAAGGTGGACTGGTGGCAGGGGCACAGCGCGTGGTGCGTCTGCTGCTCGTACAGGGAGATCGGGCAACCCACGTGGGTGCAGATCTTCGAGTACGCCACGATGCCCTCGTGGGACCACTCGAGCTCCTGCTTGTCCTTGATGGCCTCCGGCTCCAGCCGGATGAGCATCAGGGCCGCCTTGGCGATCTCGTTCTGGAAGCCGTGGTCGTGCTCGTCCAGGCCCTCGGGCTTGGCGAAGGTGAGCGAACCGACCGCGATGTCCGACGGACGCATCGGCTCGTTCGTGTTCATGTTGACGATCAGCTTGCCCTTGGACCACAGCGTGTGGCGCAGCTTGGTCCCGGGCAGCGGGCCGAGGTCGCGCAGCAGGACGACGCCGGAGAGCGGCACCAAGGTGAGCGCGCCCAGCATCGTGTTGCGGATCAGCTTGCGCCGGCCGATCACCGACTCCTTGGCGCCCTGCTTGAAGTCCGCGTGGACCTTGGCACGGGTCTCGGGAGACGCCTCGATCGGGTGCCGCTCGTCGGCGACCTCCTCGTCGGACATCAGGGTGCGCGCCCAGTGGACGGCGCCCGCGCCGATGGCGAACAGCGCCACGCCCAGGGTCAGGCCCAGCGCGAGGTTCATCGCGTTGATGTGCCCGATCGGCCAGACGTAGATCGACTTGTCGTGCGGGATCGCGACGAACGAGGCGATGAAGCCGATGGTCGCCAGCATCGAGACCGTGAACATCAGGGCGACCGTGCGCTCGGACCGCTTGGCGGCCCGCTCGTCGATGTCCTGGATGCGGTGCTCGTGGGGCGGCAGGCCCGGGTCCGCGAACGGGTTCTTGTCGTCCGCGGGCTTGGGCGCGTGGGCGCCGCCGTGCTCGGCGGGCAGGTTCTCTTCTGGAATGTCTTGGCTACTCATGACTTCTTGGCCTTTGCGGTCCGGGCGGCGACCCACACGGCGACGGCGATGCAGCCACCGAGGCCGAAGATCCAGCCGAAGAGGCCCTCACTGACCGGTCCGAGACCGCCGAGCGAGAGACCGCCGGGGTTCACGGTGTCGTCCGAGTTGACCGCGTCCAGGTAGGCGATGATGTCCTTCTTGTTCTGCTCCGTCAGCGTGCTGTCGGGGAAGGAGGGCATGTTCTGCGGGCCGGTCTGCATGGCCTCGTAGATGTGCTTGGGATCGACGTCCTCGAGGCTCGGCGCGTACTTGCCGTGCGTCAGCGCGCCGCCCTTGCCGGTGAAGTTGTGGCACTGCGCGCAGTTGTTGCGGAACAGCTCACCGCCCTTGGCGATGTCCGCGCCCTGCGGGCCGTACTTCTCCTCCGACGGGATGGCCGGACCGGCACCCAGCGAGGCGACGAAGGCCGCGAGCTGGTCGATCTCCGCCTGGGAGTAGATCACCTTCTTGCGCGGGACCTGCGCGCCCGGCTGCTGGGCCGGCATGCGGCCGGTGCCCACCTGGAAGTCGACGGCCGCGGCGCCCACGCCGACCAGGCTCGGACCGTCGGTGGTGCCCTGACCTCCGGTGCCGTGGCAGCTGGCACAGCCGACGGCGTAGAGCTTCTTGCCCTCTTCGATGGCGAGGGACTGGGCGGTTTCATCGGCCTGCGCCTTGTCCGCGGGTGCGAACGCGGCGTACAGCCCCCCTGTGCATGCCAGCGCGAGGAGTAGGACGACGAGCGCCGCCAGCGGGTGGCGTCGTCGTGCGGAGAGCTTTTTCACGGATTACCCCGGTGTCAGGATCTTCTGCGTCGATGCTTCTGGTATTGCGCGGGTGCGTGCCGCGACTACTTGATCATGTAGATCGTGGCGAAGAGGCCGATCCAGACGACATCGACGAAGTGCCAGTAGTAGGACACGACGATGGCGGCGGTCGCCTGCTCGTGAGTGAACCTCCGGGCCGCGTAGGTGCGGCCGAGGACCAGCAGGAAGGCGATGAGGCCGCCCGTCACGTGCAGTCCGTGGAAGCCGGTGGTCAGGTAGAACACCGAGCCGTACGGGTCCGACGAGAGCGAGAGGCCCTCGTGCTTGACCAGCTCGGTGTATTCGAACACCTGACCGCCGATGAAGATCGCACCCATCACGAAGGTGACGATGAACCACATCCTGAGCTTCTTCACGTCACCGCGCTCGGCCGCGAACACGCCGAGCTGGCAGGTGAGGGAGGAGAGCACCAGGATCGTGGTGTTCGTCGCGGAGAACGGGAAGTTCAGCGCGTCGGCCTTCTCGGACCAGAAGTCCGGGCCGGTCACCGATCGCAGGGTGAAGTACATCGCGAAGAGGGCCGCGAAGAACATCAGCTCGGAACTCAACCAGATGATGGTTCCGACGCTGGTGAGGTTCGGCCGGTTGACCGACGGGTGCGCGTGCCCGGTTTCTACTGTCGTTGCTGTCGCCACGACCGACATTATGTCGGTCGCTTATCCCGCCCTCACCCCGGGGGGTGCCGTTCGGTGTGTTCCCCCTGTCTGTACTGCCCGTATGGCCCATCGAACGGCCCGTCGAAGCCGTGTCCGAACCAGTGTTGACGGGCAGTGGGAGGGAGTAGCATCCGGCGCGACGGGCTACGACTGTTTCACTGCGTATCGGAGGAAGCATGCAGCCGACCGCCACGGTGCTGGTCTACAGCGACGACTCCAACACCCGCGAGCAGGTGCGGCTGGCGACCGGTCGCCGGCCCGCCCCGGACGTGCCCGTGGTCGAGTTCGTGGAGTGCGCGACTCCGGCCGCCGTGATCAAGGAGCTGGACAAGGGCGGGATCGACGTCTGCGTGCTGGACGGCGAGGCCGTGCCGATGGGCGGCATGGGGCTGTGCCGGCAGATCAAGGACGAGGTGTTCCGGTGCCCGCCGGTGCTGCTGCTGATCGCTCGGCCGCAGGATGCGTGGCTGGCGACCTGGAGCCGGGCGGAGGGGGCTGTGGCGTTGCCTGTGGAGCCGGTGGAGTTCGCGGGTGCGCTGGCCGCTCTGCTGCGGCAGAGGAGGCTGCAGGGCGTTTAGGGCGCCTACTGGGTGGGGGCTGCGCGTCGTGTGGCGGGTGCGGCTTGGTTGTGGCTGGTCGCGCCCACGCGGCGGAGCCGCACATCGATACAGCCCCGCGCCCCTGACGGGGCGCTACACCACCGTGGGGCGCAACCTGGCCGTGTCCTGGTTGGTGGCGTTGCCCGTGCCGCCCGTGAGGGCGCTTCCGGTGGTCCACTTGGTCCAGTCCAGGTTCCAGTCGCCGAAGCCGTTGCCGAAGGGTTCCATCATGTCGCCGCCCGAGTTCACGACCTCGACTAGGTCGCCCTCCTGGACGGCGCCGAAGAACCACTCCGCGTTGGCGGTGCTCATGCCGACGCAGCCGTGGCTGACGTTGGCGGAGCCCTGGGAGCCGACCGACCAGGGGGCGGCGTGCACGTACTCGCCGCTCCAGGTGACCCGGGTGGCGAAGTAGACGGGCAGGTCGTACGACTCCGAGGAGCCCTCGGCGATGCCGACGGTGCTGCTGCGCATGCGTACGAAGGGTTCCTTGGCCAGGACGACCTTGACGCCGTTGCGGGTCTCGAAGCCGGGCTTGCCGGTGGTGACGGGGATCTGCCGGACCGCCTCGCCGTCCCGGTAGACCGTCAGCGTGTGGGCGGCGGCGTCGGTGACGGCCACCACGCGGTCGTCCGTGGTGATGGTCAGGGGCTTCGCGGTGCCGCCCCACATCCGGTCGCCGATCTTGATGCCGTCGAGGGTGCTGCTGACCTGGATGGTGGCGTGGGCGGGCCAGTACTCCTTGGGCCGGTAGTGGAGCTTCTTGTCGTCCACCCAGTACCAGGCGCCCTCCACCGCGGGCGTGGAGCGCACCTTCAGGGCGCGTTCCACTATGGCCCGCTGGGCCGGGTCCGCGACCGGCTGGCTCAGCTCCGCGGTGACGGGCTGGCCGACGCCGTACGCGCCCGCCTGCGGCCCGAAGGAGACGTCCAGGGTCTTCTTGGCGCTGGGCCTGCCGGTCTCGAAGGTGAGGACCTTGCGGCCGGGCGCGCCGTCGCTGTCCTCGGTGCTCACGCGGACCGTGTAGCGGGCGTTGGCGGCCAGCGGTGAGGTGCTGTGCCAGCGGGTCCCGTCGGCGGAGAGTTCACCCGCCACGTAGCGTCCCGCCGCGTCCACGGCCGTGACGTCCGTGATGCGCCCGTCGGCGCCCTCGGCGACGACCTCCAGGGGCTTGTCCGGGTCGGCCTTCTTCCCGGCGTCCGTGGGGCCGTTGAAGGAGATCTGGCCGGCCGCGTCGTAGGGCGCGGCGGACAGGGGGTGGTCGTCGCCGCCGCTGGTGCAGGCGGTGACGCTCGCGCCGAGGGCGATCACCAGCAGGGTGCAGCCGACGACCCTACGCCCCCGCGCCTGGAAGTGAACCGGGTTGCTCATGTCCTCACGCTAGGGAGCAACGTCAACGGCGGCACGGTGGGTAAGCCGGACGAGTGAGGCGGGGTGCGGCAGACGAAGGGGCCCGGACGCTCCTGACGGAGTGTCCGGGCCCCTCGGCGCGCGGCGCGTGCTACTGGGTGCGGTTCTCACCGCGGTAGTACTCGAAGACCCAGCCGAACAGGCCGATGAGGATGACCGGGGCCGAGAAGTACATCAGCCACCAGCCCAGCGCGATGCTCAGGAAGGCGAGCGCCCCGCCGATGCCGAGCGCCAGCGGCTGCCAGCTGTGCGGGCTGAAGAACCCGACCTCGCCGGCGTCGTCCGCGACGTCCGCTTCCTTGTTGTCCTGGGCACCGGCGTCGACCCGCTTGGCCGTGAAGGCCAGGTAGAAGCCGATCATGAGGGCCAGGCCGAAGGCCAGGAAGAGGGCCGTGGTGCCGGCCGGCTCCATCGACCAGTAGCCGTAGACGATCGCGACGGCCAGGATGAAGACGCTCAGCCAGATGAAGAGCTGTCCCTGGATCTTCACTTGCCGGCCTCCTTGCCGCCGGCGAGGGTCTTCTCACCGTGACCGACGTTCTCGAGCTGGTCGATCGCCGAGACCTCCGGGTGGTGCAGGTCGAAGGCGGGGGATTCACTGCGGATGCGCGGCAGGGTGAGGAAGTTGTGCCGCGGCGGCGGGCAGGAGGTCGCCCACTCCAGCGAACGGCCGTAGCCCCACGGGTCGTCGACGTTGACCGGCTTGCCGTACTTGGCCGTCTTCCAGATGTTGTAGAAGAACGGCAGCAGGGACATGCCGAGCAGGAACGAGCTGATCGTCGAGATCGTGTTCAGGGCGGTGAAGCCGTCGGCGTCCAGGTAGTCGGCGTACCGGCGCGGCATGCCCTCGGCGCCCAGCCAGTGCTGGACCAGGAAGGTGCCGTGGAAGCCGATGAACAGCGTCCAGAAGGTGATCTTGCCGAGGCGCTCGTCCAGCAGCTTGCCGGTGAACTTCGGCCACCAGAAGTGGAAGCCGGCGAACATCGCGAACACCACGGTGCCGAACACCACGTAGTGGAAGTGCGCCACCACGAAGTACGAGTCCGAGACATGGAAGTCCAGCGGCGGCGAGGCCAGGATGACACCGGTCAGACCACCGAAGAGGAAGGTGATCAGGAAGCCGGTGGACCACAGCATCGGTGTCTCGAAGCTGAGTGATCCCTTCCACATGGTGCCGATCCAGTTGAAGAACTTCACACCGGTCGGGACCGCGATCAGGAAGGTCATGAAGGAGAAGAACGGCAACAGCACGCCGCCCGTGACGTACATGTGGTGCGCCCACACCGTCACCGACAGACCGGCGATGGCGATCGTCGCGGCGATCAGACCCATGTAGCCGAAGATCGGCTTCCGGGAGAACACCGGGATGATCTCACTGACGATGCCGAAGAACGGCAGCGCGATGATGTACACCTCTGGGTGTCCGAAGAACCAGAAGAGGTGCTGCCACAGCAGTGCTCCGCCGTTGGCCGGGTCGAAGATGTGCGCACCGAACTTGCGGTCCGCCTCCAGCGCGAACAGGGCCGCGGCCAGGACCGGGAAGGCCAGCAGGACCAGCACACCGGTCAGCAGCACGTTCCAGGTGAAGATCGGCATGCGGAACATGGTCATGCCGGGCGCGCGCATGCAGATGATCGTGGTGATGAAGTTGACCGAGCCGAGGATCGTGCCGAAGCCGGAGAAGGCCAGACCCATGATCCACAGGTCACCGCCGATGCCCGGCGAGTGCACCGCGTCGGACAGCGGCGAGTAGGCGAACCAGCCGAAGTCGGCCGCGCCCTGCGGGGTGAGGAAGCCGCCCACCGCGATCAGCGAGCCGAACAGGTACAGCCAGTAGGCGAACATGTTCAGCCGCGGGAAGGCCACGTCCGGCGCGCCGATCTGCAGCGGCATGATCCAGTTCGCGAAGCCGGAGAACAGCGGCGTCGCGAACATCAGCAGCATGATCGTGCCGTGCATCGTGAACGACTGGTTGAACTGCTCGTTCGACATGATCTGCAGGCCCGGACGGGCCAGCTCGGCGCGCATGAGCAGCGCCATCACGCCGCCGATCACGAAGAACGCGAACGACGTCACCAGGTACAGCGTGCCGATCGTCTTGTGGTCGGTGGTCGTCAGCCACTTCACCACGATCTCGCCACGCCTCTGGCGCCGGACCGGCAGTTCGTCCTCGTAGTGGGACCCTGCCGCGGCACCCTGGGGTTCATTGAGGATGCTCACAGGTTGTTCGTCTCCCGGTTCTTCTCGTGGCTCGTCTGAGCGATGCCCGCGGGAACGTAACCGGTCTGCCCCTTCTTCGCGAGGTCCTGGAGGTGCTGCTCGTAGCGCTCCGGGGAGACGACCTTGACGTTGAACAGCATCCGGGAGTGGTCGACGCCGCACAGCTCGGCGCACTTGCCCAGGAAGGTGCCCTCCTTGTTGGGGGTCACCTCGAAGGCGTTGGTGTGGCCCGGGATGACGTCCTGCTTCATGAGGAACGGCACCACCCAGAAGGAGTGGATGACGTCACGCGAGGTCAGGACGAAGCGGACCTTCTTGCCCTTGGGGAGCCAGAGGGTCGGGCCGGGGTTGTTGGTCTGCGGGTTCCGCGTGCCCGGGACACCGCAGTCGTAGGCACCGCCGGCGTTCGCGGGGAAGTCCTCCTTGAACCGGTCCGGGATCGCGGCCAGTTCCTTGGACTTCTTGGCGTCGCCGGTGGAACCCTCGACGTTCTCGACGTAGTTGAAGCACCAGCTCCACTGGAAGCCGACCACGTTGACCGTGACGTCGGGCTTCTTCTCGAGGCTCATGAGCTCGGACTCGTCACGCGCGGTGAAGTAGAACAGCACCGAGACGATGACGAGCGGAACGATGGTGTACAGCGCCTCGATGGGCAGGTTGTACCTGTTCTGCGGAGGAACCTCGACCTTGGTGCGGCTGCGCCGGTGGAAGAAGCAACTCCACAGGATCAGGCCCCACACCAGCACGCCGGTGGCCAGCGCGGCTGCCCAGGAGCCCTGCCACAGGGAGAGGATCCGCGGAGCCTCTTCCGTGGTTGGGGTGGGCATGCCGAGGCGGGGGAAGTCCTCGTATGTGCAACCGGTGGCGGTCGCCAGGACCAGGCCCGCGGTCAGTGCCTGCAGCAGCTTCCGCCGCATCGGGCGCCGCGGCGAGCGGTCGGAGCCGTTGGGACTCACGTAGCGCCTTCCCGAGAGTCTCGCCCGCGCGGTTGGCTGCGGCCTGCCTTCTCGCTGGTCGGTCGCCGCCCTGCGTCGGGCAGGGGTTTGATGTTTATGCGGACCAAACCCTAGCCGACGCTCTTCGAGGGGTCGCGGGGAGGGTGGCATACGCGCCGGGGGGCACCCTGAAAGGGTGGGACGGGGCGCCTACGGGGGGTGCGAGCTGGGGGTTCGGCGGCGGCTGACGGTTCGTTGTGGCTGGTCGCGCAGTTCCCCGCGCCCCTTGGGGGCGATTCCTTGCCGGACGTTTTAGCGTTACTGCGTGTCCTACTTCGATGCAGCCTCCGCCACTCCCCTTCACCCTGTCGCCCGGCAGGCGCTGTTGGCCTCGCTCGATGAAGGGTGGGCCGATCCCGCGCGGCTGTACCGGGAAGGGCGGCGGGCGCGGATGCTGCTCGACGCTGCCCGGGAGGCGGCCGCGGAGGCCGTGGGGTGCCGGGCGGACGAGTTGGTGTTCACCCCTTCGGGGACGCGGGCGGTCCATTCGGGGGTGGCCGGGGCGCTGGCCGGGCGGCGTCGTACCGGGTCTCACCTGATCGTGTCAGCGGTCGAACACTCCTCCGTACTGCACGCGGCCGAGGCGCACGAGGCCGGCGGCGGGTCGGTCACCCGGGTTCCCGTGGACCGGACGGGCGCCGTGGACCCGGCGGTGTACGCGGACGCCCTGCGCGACGGCACCGCGCTGGCCTGCCTCCAGTCGGCCAACCACGAGGTGGGCACCGAGCAGCCGGTGGCGGAGGTGGCCGAGGCGTGCCGGGCGGCGGGCGTACCGCTGCTGGTGGACGCGGCGCAGTCGCTGGGGTGGGGGAAGGTCGCGGGTGACTGGTCGCTGCTCGCGGGCAGCGCGCACAAGTGGGGCGGGCCGTCCGGGGTCGGGCTGCTCGTCGTACGGAAGGGGGTGCGGTTCGCGCCGCAAGGGCCCGGGGACGAGCGGGAGTCGGGGCGGGCGCCCGGTTTCGAGAACCTGCCGGCGATCGTGGCCGCGGCGGCGTCGCTGCGGGCGGTGCGCGCCGAGGCGGCCGCGGAGGCGGTCCGGCTGCGGGAACTGACGGAGCGGATCCGGGCCCGGGTGCCGGGTCTGGTGCCGGACGTGGAGGTGGTCGGCGATCCGGAGCGCCGGCTGCCCGGCGTGGTCACCTTCTCCTGTCTCTATGTCGACGGGGAGACCCTGTTGCACGAGCTCGACCGTGCGGGCTTCTCGGTCTCCTCCGGGTCGTCCTGCACCAGCAGCACCCTGGCGCCGAGCCACGTCCTGAAGGCCATGGGAGTACTCAGCGAGGGCAACGTCCGGGTGTCCCTGCCGCCGGGGACACCGGCCGAGGACGTCGAGCGGTTCCTGGAGGTGCTGCCGGGCACGGTGGCCGCCGTGCGGGAGAAGCTGGGGGCGCCGGCGGCCACGGAGGCCGCCCCGCGGACCGGGGGCGACCTCGTCGTGGACGCGATCGGCCGGCGCTGCCCCATTCCGGTGATCGAACTCGCCAAGGTCATCGGCGACGTCCCCGTCGGCGCCACGGTCCGCGTCCTCTCCGACGACGAGGCGGCCCGCCTGGACATCCCGGCCTGGTGCGAGATGCGGGGGCAGGAGTACCGGGGAGAGGAGCCGGCGGCTCAGGGCACGGCCTACTTGGTCCGCCGGGTCAGCTGACGCGCCTCACGGGGCGCGGGGCTGTGTCGATTTGCGGCTCCGCCGCGTGGGCGCGACCAGCCCCCACGCACCCGCACCCGACGACTCAGCCCAGGTGCGCCTGAACCTCCCCGGCCGCCTCATCCCCGTACGCCTTCGTGAACCGCTCCATGAAGTGCCCGCGCCGCAACTGGTACTCCTGCGTCCCCACCGTCTCGATGACGAGAGTCGCCAGCATGCAGCCCACCTGCGCGGCCCGCTCCAGCGAGACGCCCCACGCCAGTCCGGACATGAACCCCGCCCGGAAGGCGTCGCCGACGCCCGTGGGGTCGGCCTTGCGCTCCTCGTCGGGGACGCCGACCTCGATGGTCGGCTCGCCGACCCGCTCGATCCGCACGCCCCGCGCGCCGAGGGTGGTGACGCGGTGGCCGACGCGGGCGAGGATCTCCTCGTCCGTCCAGCCGGTCTTGGTCTCGATGAGCCCCTTCTCGTACTCGTTGGAGAAGAGGTAGGTCGCGCCGTCCAGCAGTATCCGGATCTCGTCGCCGTTCATCCGGGCGATCTGCTGGGAGAAGTCCGCGGCGAAGGGGATGGACCGCGTCCTGCACTCCTCGGTGTGCCGGAGCATCGCCTCGGGGTCGTCGGCGCCGATGGAGACCAGGTCCAGGCCGCCCACGCGGTCGGCGACGGTCTTGAGCTCGATCAGGCGGGCCTCGCTCATCGCACCGGTGTAGAAGGAGCCGATCTGGTTGTGGTCGGCGTCGGTGGTGCAGACGAAGCGGGCGGTGTGCAGGGTCTCGGAGATGCGGACCGAGCCGGTGTCGACGCCGTGCCGGTCCAGCCAGGCCCGGTACTCGGCGAAGTCGGAGCCGGCCGCGCCGACCAGGATCGGCCGGGTGCCGAGCTGGCCCATGCCGAAGGCGATGTTCGCGGCGACGCCGCCTCGGCGCACGTCGAGCTGGTCGACCAGGAAGGAGAGCGAGACCGTGTGCAACTGGTCCGCGACGAGCTGGTCGGAGAATCGGCCGGGGAAGGTCATGAGGTGGTCGGTGGCGATGGAGCCGGTGACTGCGATGCGCACGGCGTGGACTCTCTCCTGAGGGGAGGCGGGTTGACAGTTCACGCTACCCGGGACTGCCGTCTGGCCGAAGCAGGCGAAACTACCCGGTAGTACAACTTTCTCCGCGGTCCCGGACGTGCCTACGGTTCTCTTATGACGAACCTGAGGACCGCCGACCCCGCCCCGGCCGACCTGGACGGCGACCTGGCGTCGCTGCGCGGTGACTGCGCCCGGATGGCCCCGCGCTGGGAGGCTCCGGTCGAGGTGTCCACCCGTCCGGTCCCCCTCTCGCTGATCCACGGCGTGCGGGTGCCGCGGACGTCGGCCAGGCTGCTGGACGCGATGTCCGACTACGGCGACTGAGGACCGGGAACCGGATCCTCCTCCACCGCGTCCCATCGCTGTCCCCAGTAACAGCCGAAGGAGCGATGCGGTGAACACCGAGCGACCCGACAACGACGACGCCACCGCCGCCGACGAGGCCGGCACCGGGCGTCCCGCGCGGCGGCGGCCCCCGGCCCTCGCCGTCGCGTCCGTCGCCGCCGCCGTGCTGTTGGTCGGGACCGGCGGGGCGTACCTGGCGACGTCCGCGTCCGGGGGAGGTCAGGACGGTGGCGGCACGTCGTCGGGCGCGTCGGGCGACGACACTCCCCCGCCCCTCGCCCTGGACGGCTACGGCGCGGCTTCCCCGGGCGGCCAGGACGGTACGAACGGCATCGCGCCCGGTGAGCCGAACCCGTACGGCGTCACCTACCGCGCCGACGGTCCGCTCCCCGAAGGACCCGGCTCGGCGCCCGTCTACCGGGCCGAGGGCGAGGTCACCGAGGAGGAGGTGGCCCGCCTGGCGAAGGCGCTCGGCGTCGAGGGGGCGCCGCGGGTGCAGGGCGACGCGTGGAAGGCCGGCAACGCCGGGGACGGTTCCGGGCCGCTGCTCACGGTGAGCAGGCAGGCCCCGGGCACCTGGACCTTCCACCGCTACACACCGGGCACGGACAACTGCAAGAAGGGCGCCGTGTGCAAGGCCCCGTCCGCCGACGGGGCGGGCGACCCGGTGAGCGAGGCGGCGGCGAGGAAGGCGGCGGCGCCGGTGCTGAAGGCGCTGGGCCAGGACGACGCCAAGCTGGACGCCGGCCAGGTCATGGGTGCCCGGCGGGCCGTGAACGCCGAACCCGAGGTCGGCGGGCTGCCCACGTACGGCTGGACGACCGGTGTGGTCGTCGGGGCGCGGGGCGACGTGGTCGGCGGCAGTGGGCAGGTGAAGGAGCCGGTCAAGGGGGACACGTACCCCGTCCTGGGTGCCGAGGAGACGCTGGCGCTGCTGAACGCGCCGGGCAGCGCTCCCGGCATCGGGGGCTGCGCGAGCCCCGTACCGCACGCGGACGGCGCGGACACGCCCTGCGAGCTGCCGACGGGCACGCCCGGGAAGCCGGAGAAGCAGGCGGTGACGGTCGAGGAGGCGGTGTTCGGGCTGGCCGCGCACCCGGTCGAGGGGCGGCAGACGCTGGTGCCGTCCTGGCTCTTCGAGGTCAAGGCGCCGGGTGCGGACGACGCCGTCACGGTCACCTACCCGGCGGTCGACCCCAAGTACCTGACCAACGCGGCCCCCGCCCCGTCCGACGAGCCGTCCTCGGCGCCGGGCGGTGAGCAGCGGGACGTGGAGGTGCGGGGCTACACGGCCGCGGACGGGGAGCTGACCGTGCACTTCACGGGCGGGGTCTGCTCCGACTACGAGGCGACGGCCAAGGAGAGCGAGGGGAAGGTGACGGTCACCGTGACGGAGACACCGCACCCGGAGAAGGTCTGCATCCTGATCGCCAAGGAGTACGAGCGGACGGTGCCGCTCGACGAGCCGCTGGGCGACCGGAAGGTCGTGGGGTCGGACGGCGAGGAGATCCCGGTGCACAAGCCGGGCGCACGGCTGCCGGCGCCGTCCGGGGGCCGGTGAGGCCGGAGAGGTGAAGAGGGCGGCGGCCCGGGGTGTCCCGGGCCGCCGCCCTCTTCGTACGCCTCGTACGCCGTCGGCCGGCGCCGCGCGGCTCAGCTGAAGGAGTCGCCGCAGGCGCAGGAGCCCGTCGCGTTCGGGTTGTCGATCGTGAAGCCCTGCTTCTCGATCGTGTCCACGAAGTCGATGGTGGCGCCGCCCAGGTACGGGGCGCTCATGCGGTCGGTGGTGACCTTGACGCCGCCGAAGTCCTTCACCACGTCGCCGTCGAGCGAGCGCTCGTCGAAGAAGAGCTGGTAGCGCAGGCCGGAGCAGCCGCCGGGCTGGACGGCGACGCGCAGCGCCAGGTCGTCACGGCCTTCCTGGTCGAGCAGCGCCTTGACCTTGGCCGCGGCGGCGTCGGTCACGATGATGCCGTCGGTGACGGTGGTGGACTCGTCCGATACGGACATCTACATCTCTCCCGGGTTGTACGGAGACTGCTTGCCGACGGTTCCAACCGACGGGGCCGCGTATTCATTCCGGGCCGGGGCCGTGTCTTTCTCCTCGGCTCGTCCCTTCATGCTCGCACACGCCCCGGGGAGCGGTCAGCGGCTCGGGCGCCGGGATTCACGTCACACCGACACAATGGGCATCGTCAAAGTGACGTGAACGGGTTATGATATATAGCGTCAGTTCGACGAAAAGTAGAAAGGGTGCGTGTCGTGACCACCGCCCAAACCCAGGAGCTCGACGTACAGCCGACGCCCCTCGCCCTGCTGCTGCTCGGCCGCGAGGCCGACCCGACGAGCGAGCGCGGCGTGGACTGCCCCGGCGACCTGCCCTCGCCCTCCGACCCGGACCTGGTGGCGCGTGCCCGCGCGGCCAAGGAGAAGCTCGGGGACAAGGTCTTCGTGCTCGGTCACCACTACCAGCGCGACGAGGTCATCCAGTTCGCCGACGTCACGGGTGACTCCTTCAAGCTGGCCCGGGACGCGGCCGCGCGCCCGGAGGCCGAGTACATCGTCTTCTGCGGTGTGCACTTCATGGCGGAGTCGGCCGACATCCTGACCTCGGACGACCAGAAGGTGGTCCTGCCCGACCTGGCGGCCGGCTGCTCCATGGCGGACATGGCGACGGCCGAGCAGGTCGCCGAGTGCTGGGACGTGCTGACCGAGGCCGGGATCGCCGAGCAGGTCGTGCCCGTCTCGTACATGAACTCCTCCGCGGACATCAAGGCGTTCACCGGCAAGCACGGCGGCACCATCTGCACCTCGTCCAACGCCAAGCGCGCCCTGGACTGGGCCTTCGAGCAGGGCGAGAAGGTGCTCTTCCTGCCCGACCAGCACCTGGGCCGCAACACCGCGGTGCGGGACATGGGCATGACGCTGGAGGACTGCGTCGTCTACAACCCGCACCGGCCGAACGGCGGGCTGACGGCGGAGGAGCTGCGCGGCGCGAAGATGATCCTGTGGCGCGGGCACTGCTCGGTGCACGGCCGCTTCAGCCTCGACTCGGTCAACGACGTGCGTGCGCGCATACCGGGCGTGAACGTCCTGGTGCACCCCGAGTGCAAGCACGAGGTCGTCGCGGCGGCGGACTACGTCGGCTCGACCGAGTACATCATCAAGGCCCTGGAGGCGGCCCCGGCCGGTTCCAAGTGGGCCATCGGCACCGAGCTGAACCTCGTCCGCCGACTGGCGAACCGTTTCGCCGCGGAGGACAAGGAGATCGTCTTCCTCGACAAGACGGTCTGCTTCTGCTCGACGATGAACCGCATCGACCTCCCGCACCTGGTCTGGGCGCTGGAGTCGCTGGCCGAGGGCACCCTCGTCAACCGCATCGAGGTGGACAAGGAGACGGAGGCGTTCGCGAAGCTGGCGCTGGAGCGGATGCTGGCGCTGCCGTAACCGGGTCGGTCCGGGCGGGCGGGCGGAAGCCCACGGTCGCGGTGTCAGTGCGCTGCCGTAGGCTTCCCGCCGCCCGCACACCGACTGACGAGGACTCAGAGCATTGACCGGCCTGCCCGCTTTCCCCCTGCCCTTCAACTCGACCCGCTCCATAGCGTCCGCGAAACCCCGGACGCTCCGGGAACTCGAGATGATCCGGTGCAGCGCCCACATCCGGTCGAAGCCGGGGTGGTTCGACAAGATGAACGACCCCGACATCGTCGCCAGGTGGGCGAGGGAAGCGGCGGCCCAGGGCCTGACCGAGGCGCAGGTCCGTTACGTGCTCGCCGAACTCGCGCACTACGCCGCGCTGCGGGACGCACCGACCGGCGTCGAGGTGTCCGCCGTCGACGGGGTGTGGCAGTCGGACACACTGATCGACGACAGGCTCCGCTCCCGGCTGGCCGAGGCGGTCCGGGTCCTGGAGGAGGCCCCCGAGGAGGAGCGGGACTGGCATCCCGGGTCCGACGGCCAGGTACTGGACCTGGTCCACCCCTCCCTGTTCTGCCTGGTGCGGGAGGTGAGCGGCGGGCCCGAGCGGGCCTGGCGGAACCCGACGGACCGCTACTCGAAGTACGAGTTCTCGGAGAAGTTCCAGTGGCTGCCCACGGACGTGGACGTCAGCGACGACGGCGACGTCAGCTTCCGTTCGTACGTCAACAACGTCCACCCCGAGGACCATCGCGAACTGGCGTCCGTCCTGCCCGACCTGTTCGCGCGCATGCGCCCGCTGCTGGAGAACGTACTCACCGACCTGCGCCATCCGCGTCCCCTGCGGATCGAGGCCGACCCCTACGGGTGGTACGACGAGTCGCAGGAGCCGGAGGAACCCGACGAGGACTCCTTCAGCGACGAGGCGGCCTACGAAGAGGCCATGCAGGCCTGGGAGGAGGCCAGCGACGACTGGTGGGAGAACCGCCGGCCGACGGTCCCGGACGCCCCGGAGTTCACCGCGCCCGAGGCGCCCGACGACACCGCGCGCGTCGACCTGCGCGGCCGCCGGCTCCAGGTCGTCGTCAAGCTCGCCACCATCCACCTCACCCCGGACCGGCCCGAGTACGCCGGCGGCTCCTGGCACGTCGAGGGCATGCTGAACGAGCGGATCGTCTCGACCGGCATCTACTACTGGGACAGCGAGAACATCACCGAGAGCCGGCTGAGCTTCCGGACGGCACTCGACGACCCGCACTACGAGCAGAGCGACGACAACGGCATGCGCGAGGTCTACGGCCTGGAGAACGAGGACGCGCTGAACCAGGTGCTGGGGTCGGCCTCGACCCCGGCGGGCCGTTGCCTGGCGTTCCCGAACGTCCTGCAGCACCGCGTCGGTGAGTTCCGCCTCGCGGACGCCACACGCCCGGGCCACCGCAAGATCCTCGCGTTCTTCCTGATCGACCCGTCGGAGCGGATCGTCTCGACCTCCGACGTGCCGCCGCAGCAGCCCTGGGCCGACACCTCGACCATGACGCTCGAAGAGGCCAAGGGCCACCGCGAAGAGCTGATGCGGGAGCGCAAGTTCTTCGTCGACGAGCACAACGAGCAGCTCTACGAGCGGGAGTTCTCCCTCTGCGAGCACTGAGGAGCCGCACGGCGGGGTCCGGTCAGCCGGCGTCCCGGTAGTTCATGAACCAGTGGGTGTCGAAATAGCGGGCCATCGTGTACGGGTGGTGGGGGTCGACGAGGACGCGGCAGACGAACTCCGCGGCCCCGCAGTCGAAGACGAGGTCCTCGCCGTCGAAGGACCGGACCAGGACGGGCCAGCGGTCGGGGTCGTCGCCGTCGGCCCTCCAGCCGTACTGGTCCTCGTGCTCGGTGCCCGCCCAGACGATCAGGCCGGCGTCCTCGCGGTCCGCCCACGGCTCCTGGTAGAGGTCCAGATATCCGTCGAAGGCACCGTCGCCGAACGTCTCGACCATGCGCTTGTAGTCGGCCGGAAGCGCGGTGCCCCGGCGTGACTCGGTCTCCGTCCAGTCGGTGTCCGGCCACCGGGCGGGCCGGGCCCAGCCGGTGATCGCCACCAGCCGCTCCACCCAGTCGACGTCCTCGCCCGGAGCGACGGCCAGGGGCTGCGGCACCCGTCGGCGGGCGACCGCCAGCACCGGTCGCTCGACCCCCTCGGCGTCCCGCGCCGTACCCGCGCCGACCCACTGGTCGCCGTACGCCCACGCCCGTATCGTCACCGCCCGGCCGTCGAAGGGGACGAGGAGTCCCGCGCCCGACGACTCGTCGGCGGCCGGATCGGCGCGGCCGTCGAGGACGAGGGTGCGCGGGGCGCCGAACCGGTCGCCGAGGAGGTCGGTCAGGTCCTGCGGGTCGAGTTCATCCGGCAGGCGGAGATGCCTGGGCCCCGGGCCGAGCCGGGTCAGCAGGTCGTTGACGGTCGCTTGCGTGAGCTCCATGGCCATCAGTGAAGCGCACGGCACTGACAAAACGGGGCGCCCCCGCGGTGAATCCACGGGAGCGCCCCTTGGCCGTACCGGCGGGTGTCAGACCTGGGCCGGCTCCGGTTCCTCCGAGGGCTTCGGCTGCTCGGGCAGGCCCTTCTTCGCCGCCCGCTTCTTCGCGCGCCGCTCCTTGCGGAGCTCCAGCATCGCGTAGAGCGTCGGGACGAGGAGCAGCGTCAGCAGCGTCGAGGTGATCAGACCGCCGATCACCACCACCGCGAGCGGCTGGGCGATGAAGCCGCCCTCGCCGGTGACGCCCAGCGCCATCGGGAGGAGGGCGAAGATCGTCGCCATCGCCGTCATGAGGATCGGGCGCAGGCGGTGCCGGCCACCCTCGATCACGGCCTCCACGACGCCGTAGCCCTGCCTCCGGTACTGGTTGATCAGGTCGATCAGCACGATCGCGTTGGTGACCACGATGCCGATCAGCATCAGCATGCCGATCATCGCCGGGACGCCCATCGGGGTGCCGGTGGCGAGCAGCAGGCCGATCGCGCCGGTCGCCGCGAACGGGACGGACACCAGCAGGATCAGCGGCTGGGCCAGCGACCGGAAGGTGCCGACCAGCAGCATGAACACGATCGCGATCGCCGCGAGCATGGCCAGGCCCAGGTTGACGAACGCCTCGTCCTGGTCGGCGGTGACGCCGCCGATCTCGGCCGTGGCGCCGGCCGGCAGGTCCAGCCCGTTGATCCTCGACTGGAGTTCCGTGCCCACCGCGCCGGTGTTGTCGCCGGTCGGCTTGGCGGTGATGGTCGCCGCGCGCTGCCCGTCGATGCGGGTCATCGAGACCGGGCCGTCCACGAGCTGCACCGTGGCGATGTCACCCAGCTTGACCGGGCCGAGGTTCAGGGCCTTCAGCTCGGCCATCGTCGTGGCCGGCTGAGCGGAGCGGATGACGACGTCGCGCTCGGTGTCGTCCAGCGTCGCCTTGGCGGCCGGGGTGCCGCGCACCGCCTGGGCGACGGCCGCGCCGAGCGTCTGGTCGTTGAAGCCGGCCTCGGCGGCACGCGCGTTGGCCTTGACCGAGATGCGCGGCACGCTCTGCGCCAGGTCGCTGGTGACGTCGGTGACGTCGTCGAGCCCGGCGACGGTCTTGCGGACCTCCTCGGACGCCTCGCGCAGCACGTCCGCGTCGGCGGCCTTCACGACGACGCTCAGGTCCTGGGAGGCGAAGCCGTCACCGGCGGCGACGGTGGTGGTGCCGATGCCGTCGAGCTTCGCGAGCCCGTCCTCGAGGTGGTCCTGGACGTCCTCGGCGTCGGCCGAGTCCTCCAGCATGATCTGGTACGAGGCCTGATTGGTGTCCGTGCCGCCGCCGAAGGCGGCCATGAAGCCGGACGAGCCGATGGTGACCTGGAAGTCCTTGACGCCCTCGGTGTCGCCGAGCAGCTTCTCGACCTTCTCGGCCTGCGCGTTCGTCGCGCCCAGGCTGGTGCCGGGCTCCAGCTCCTGCTTGATGCTGAGGACCTTCTGCTCGCCCTGGTCGAAGAAGTTGGTCTTCAGCAGCGGCGCCATGCCGAACGTGCCGAGCAGCACGACGACCGCGATGGCCAGGCTGGTGACGCGGCGGCGGGTGGCGAAGCGCAGGACGGGGACGTAGAAGCGCTGGAGGCGGCTCCTGGCCTCCTTCTCCTCGGCCAGGCGGCGGGCCTCGACCGCGTCCTCGGGGGTGCCCTTCGGCGGGCGCAGGAACCAGTACGACAGCACCGGGACGACCGTGAGCGACACCAGCAGGGAGGCCAGCAGCGCCGCGGTGACGGTCAGGCTGAAGGAGCCGAACAGCTCGCCGACCATGCCGCCGACCAGACCGATCGGCAGGAAGACGGCGACCGTGGTGAGCGTCGAGGAGGTGACCGCGCCGGCGACCTCGCGGACGGCCTTGAGGATGGCCTCCTGGCGCTCCTCGCCGTAGCCGAGGTGCCGCTTGACGTTCTCCAGGACCACGATCGAGTCGTCGACGACCCGGCCGATGGCGATGGTGAGCGCGCCCAGGGTCAGCATGTTCAGCGACAGGTCGCGCGTCCACAGCACGATCAGCGCCAGCACCACCGACAGCGGGATGGAGACCGCGGTGACCAGGGTGGAGCGGATGGACGCCAGGAAGACCAGGATGATCACGACGGCGAAGACCAGACCGAGGGCGCCCTCGGTGGTCAGGCCCTCGATGGCCTTGGAGACCGCCGGGCCCTGATCGCTGACGACGGTGAGCGTCGCGCCGGAACCGAGCTGCTCGCGCAGTTCGGGCAGCTTGTCCTCGACGGCGTCGGAGATGGCGACCGCGCTGCCGTCGTGGTCCATGGTGACGGCGACGGCCAGGCTCGGCTCGCCGTTGGTGCGGGTGAGGGAGTCGGCCTTGGCCTCCTCCTCCTCGACGGTGGCGACGTCGGCGAGACGGACGGGCTTGTCGACGCCCTCGCCGGTGACCATGAGGTCCTGGATCTGCTTCAGCGATGTGTAGCCGCCCCCGACCTGCACGGTGCGGTTGGCGCCGGCCTCGTCGAAGGAGCCCGCCGGGACGGTCGCGCCGCCGGCCTGGAGGGACTGGGCGAGGGCCTGCGGGGTGACGCCGGCCCTGGCGAGCTTCGCCGGGTCCGGGGTGACGGTGACCTGGACGTCGCGGACGCCGTCGACCATCACCTGGGCGACGCCGTCGATGTCCTTCAGTTCGGTGACGACCGTCTTGTCGAGCTGGTCGGCCAGGGCCTGCTGGTCCTTGTCCGAGGTGACGGCGAGGACGACGGTCGGGATGTCGTCCGTCGAGCCGGAGACGACCTGCGGGTCCACGTCGTCCGGGAGCTGGGCGCGGGCCCGGTTGACGGCCTGCTGGACGTCGGCGACGAGCTGCTGGGTGCCGTTGCCGTAGTCGAAGGACGCCATGATGACGGCGTTGCCCTCACTGGCCGTCGCGGTGATGCCGGAGATCCCGTCGACCGCTTCGAGGCTGTCCTCGATCGGCTCGACGACCTGCTTCTCGACCACGTCCGGCGAGGCGCCCTGGTACGGCGCGAGCACGGAGACCATGGGCAGTTCGATGGTGGGCAGCAGCTGCTGCTTGAGCTGGGGGATGGCGATCGCGCCGAAGACGAGCGCGACGATCGACATCAGGCCTATCAGGGCCCTTTGCGCGAGGCTGAATCTCGACAGCCAGGACATGGATCAGGGTCTCTCTTCTGTGGCCGAGCGGTGGGGACGGGGCACATCGGTACGCCCACCCCAACACCCTGGTCCATGGGTGACCCCGGTTCCCTAGGTCCCAGGTCCATTTCCTTATCCCGCGCCTACTCCGGCCGCAGTACGCCCGGCTCCGGGTCACTCCACCCTTGGACGTACCAGCCCTGACTCGTAGGCGATGACGACGAGCTGGGCGCGGTCGCGGGCGCCCAGTTTGGCCATCGCCCGGTTCACGTGCGTCTTCACGGTGAGCGGGCTGACCTCCAGCCGCTCGGCGATCTCGTCGTTGGACAGGCCCCCGGCGACCTGGACCAGCACCTCGCGCTCGCGCACGGTCAGCGACTCCAGCCGCTCGGCGCGGGCCGGGTCGCGTTCCGCGCCGTCCCCGGTGCCCTCCTGGGCGAGGAAGCGGGCGATCAGTCCCTTGGTGGCGGTCGGGGACAGCAGCGCCTCGCCGCCGGCCGCGACCCGGATCGCGCTGAGCAGCTCGTCGGGTTCGGAGCCCTTGCCGAGGAAGCCGGAGGCGCCCGCGCGCAGCGACTGCACCACGTAGTCGTCGACCTCGAAAGTGGTCAGTATGACCACGCGGACGTGGGCGAGGGAGGGGTCGGCGCTGATCATGCGGGTGGCGGCCAGGCCGTCCGTGCCCGGCATCCGGATGTCCATCAGCACCACGTCGGCCCGCCGTTCGGCGGCCAGCCGGGCCGCCTCCGCGCCGTCGGACGCCTCCCCCACCACCTCCATGTCGGGCTCGGAGTCGACCAGCACCCTGAAGGCGCTGCGCAGCAGTGCCTGGTCGTCGGCGAGCAGGACACGGATCGTCATGCGGGGTCCTTTGCTGCATCGGTGGCGGCGTCGGTGCGGTTCTTGACCGGAAGGATCGCATGGACCCGGAAACCGCCCCCGTACCGGGGACCGGTGGTGAGGGTGCCGCGCACGGCGGTGACGCGCTCGCGCATGCCGAGCAGGCCGTGCCCGCCACCGGTCGGCGCGGCGGTCTCGGCGGTACTGCCGCCGGCCCCGTCGTCGAGCACGGTGACCTCGATGTTCGGTCCCACCCGCACGACGCTGACCTCGGCCTTCGCCCGCGTCCCCGCGTGCTTCTGCACGTTGGTCAGCGCCTCCTGGATGATGCGGTACGCGGCCAGGTCCACGGCGGTGGGCAGGTCGATGCCCTGGTCGGTGCGGGCCACCTCCACGTGCAGTCCGGCGTGGTGGAAGGTGGCGACGAGTTCGTCGAGGCGGTCCAGACCGGGGGCCGGCTCGGTCGGGGCCTCCGGGTCGCCGGACTGGCGGAGCAGGCCGACGGTGGCGCGCAGCTCGTCGAGTGCGGAGCGGCTGGCCGTCCGTACGTGGGCCAGGGCCTCCTTGGCCTGGTCGGGCCGCTTGTCCATGACGTGCGCGGCGACCCCGGCCTGCACGTTGACCAGGGCGATGTGGTGGGCGACCACGTCGTGCAGGTCGCGGGCGATGCGCAGCCGCTCCTCGGCGACCCGGCGGCGGGCCTCCTCCTCCCGGGTGCGCTCGGCCTTCTCGGCCCGGTCCCGGATGGCCTGGACGAAGGCACGCCGGCTGCGGACCGCGTCCCCGGCGCTGGCACCGATGCCGGTCCAGGCGAAGACGGCGAGGTTCTCCTGCGCGTACCAGGGCAGCGGTCCGGCCAGCATGGCGGCGCCGGTCAGCATGGTCATGGTGAGCAGGCCGACCCGCCACGTGGTGGGGCGGTCGGTGGAGGCGGCGACCGTGTAGAGGGCGAGGACGGCGGACATGACGACGGGGGCGCGGGGGTCGCCGGTGACGCTCTCGACCACGGAGACGCAGCCGGTGACCGCGAGGACCACCAGTGGGGCCCGGCGCCGGAAGACCAGCGCGGCGGCACCGACGGCCATGAGGGCGAGGCTGAGCGCGTCGGGGGTGCGCAGGGCCCAGCTGACGCCCTCGGGCCCGTGCGGGTCCACGAAGGAGCCGGCGACCATGCACACCAGGACGGCCGCCGCGAGGGCGGCGTCCAGTGCGGAGGGGTGGGCGCCCAGGGTGCAGCGGGCTCGGGCGAGGGTGCGCATGGTTTT
Source organism: Streptomyces sp. CB02414 (assembly GCF_001905385.1). Lineage (GTDB taxonomy): Bacteria > Actinomycetota > Actinomycetes > Streptomycetales > Streptomycetaceae > Streptomyces. Next base: position 428,540 of record NZ_LIPF01000001.1, read on the forward strand.
TTACGGTAGCCGGAGTGGGCGCGACTTATGAGGGGGCCTGCGTGCGGTGGGCGTCGGCTGGGGGCCGCGCCCCCGGGCCCCCGCTTCGCCCGGAGAAACTACCCACCGTCCGGAATGAGGCCGTCGTCGCTCAGCAGCTCCCGGACCTCCTCCAGCGTCGCGTCCGGGGACGGGAGGATGAGGTCGGACGGCTCCAGGAAGTCGTCCGGGACGGGCTCCCCCAGCTCCCGCACCTTGGCCAGGAGGGCCTGGAGGGTCGCGCGGAAACCGGGGCCGTCGCCGCCCTCCATCTCGGCCTGGAGTTCGTCGTCCAGCTTGTTCAGCTCGGCGAGCCGGCCGTCGGCCAGCGTCAGCTGTCCCTCCCCCATGATCCGTACGATCATGTCGCCCTCCTAGGCGTGGCCTACTGCTTGTCGAAGCGCGGGGTGTCCTGCGGCTGCTGCTGGGACTGCTGCTGGCCCTGGCCTCCCTCGAGCGCCTGGCGGTCGGACGTGCTGCCGCCGGCCAGCTCGGCCTTCATCCGCTGCAGCTCCAGCTCTACATCCGTACCACCGGAGAGCCGGTCCAGCTCGGCCTGGATGTCGTCCTTGTGCATGCCGGACTGGTCGTCCAGGGCACCGGAGGCGAGCAGTTCGTCGATGGCGCCGGCCCGGGCCTGGAGCTGGGCGGTCTTGTCCTCGGCGCGCTGGATGGCCAGGCCCACGTCGCCCATCTCCTCGGAGATGCCGGAGAACGCCTCGCCGATGCGGGTCTGCGCCTGGGCGGCGGTGTAGGTGGCCTTGATGGTCTCCTTCTTGGTGCGGAAGGCGTCCACCTTGGCCTGGAGCCGCTGGGCCGCAAGGGTGAGCTTCTCCTCCTCGCCCTGGAGGGTGGCGTGCTGGGTCTCCAGGTCGGTCACCTGCTGCTGGAGCGCCGCGCGGCGGGAGAGCGCCTCGCGGGCCAGGTCCTCGCGGCCCAGCGCGAGCGCCTTGCGGCCCTGGTCCTCCAGCTTCGACGACTGGGACTGGAGCTGGTTGAGCTGGAGCTCCAGCCGCTTGCGGCTGGTCGCCACGTCGGCGACGCCGCGGCGCACCTTCTGCAGCAGCTCCAGCTGCTTCTGGTACGAGTAATCGAGGGTCTCGCGCGGGTCCTCGGCCCGGTCCAGGGCCTTGTTGGCCTTCGCGCGGAAGATCATCCCCATACGCTTCATGACACCGCTCATGGGCTTCGCGCGCCCCCTTCTGACCGACTCCAGCTCCAGCACCTGCGACAGAACCCACAGTACGGGCCCTGCATCCATTACCGCACTGTTCGGGGACGGATGCGCTCATCCCCAAGGACGACTGCGTACTCCTCCGGTCCGGCGTAGGGAGTAGGTGCTCCCCGGGGTTGTCCGTAATGCCCCGCTGTCCGGGGCGGTACGCAACGTCCCCTCTGTCCCTTTACAGACGACCGGCGTTGCCGGATCGTTCCCCACCGGACTGGGGTCCACACCCCCGTACCCCGTACCCTTGGGTTTTGTGTTCCGTAGCCGTGCCAAGGATGAGAAGGCCCAGAGCGCCGTCAGCGCGCCGGTGACCGACTCCAATCAGCCCCGTGACCCGCAGGCCCCCAAGGGCAGGCCGACGCCCAAGCGCAGCGTGGCCCAGTCCCAGCGCCGCAGCGTGTCGAATACGCCGATGACGCGCAAGGAGGCCGCCAAGCGCCAGCGCGAGGAGCGCCGGACCGCGCTGGCCAAGCAGCGCGAGGCGCTGGCCAGCGGCGACGAGCGGTACCTGCCGGCCCGCGACAAGGGCCCGGTCCGCAAGTTCGCGCGCGACTTCATCGACTCGCGGTTCAACATCGCGGAGTACTTCCTGCCGATGGCCGTGATCATCCTCGTGCTGAGCATGATCCGGGTACCCGCGCTGCAGAACGCCGCGCTGCTGATGTGGCTGGTCGTGATCGTGCTGATCGTGCTCGACTCGCTCGTCACCGGCTTCCGGCTGAAGAAGCGCCTCGCCGAGCGCTTCCCCGACGACCGCAGGCGCGGCGCGGTGGCCTACGCGCTGATGCGCTCGCTCCAGATGCGCCGGCTCCGGCTGCCCAAGCCCCAGGTCAAGCGCGGGGAGCGGCCCTGAGCACGACGCCGTTCGCCGGGGACGCGGCGGATGCCTGGCTGGACAGGCTGGGGGCTCTGCGGGACGTCGTACGGCAGGAGCTGGTGGCCCGGCAGCTCGACGAGCAGATAGTCGGCCGCTTCCCGGTGGGCAAGCGGCTGCGGGTCCTCGACGTCGGGATGGGCCAGGGCACCCAGGCGCTGCGGCTGGCACGGGCCGGGCACCAGGTGACCGGCGTGGAGCGGGACGCGACCATGATCGCCGCGGCACGGGACGCGCTGGCCGGGCAGCCGGAGGGCATCCGGGAGCGGATGCGGATCGTCGAGGGCGACGGCCGGGACACCGGCGTCCACTTCCTGCCCGGCAGCTTCGACGTGGTGCTGTGCCACGGCGTGCTCATGTACGTCGAGGAGCCCGACCCGCTGCTCGCGGGGCTGGCCCGGATGCTCGCCCCGGGCGGACTGCTGTCCCTCCTGGTGCGCAACGGCGACGCGCTCGCGCTGCGCCCCGGCCTGTACGGCGACTGGGCGGGCGCCCTGGCCGCCTTCGACACCGTCGAGTACACCAACCGCCTCGGCCTGCACGTCCGCGCGGACCGGCTGGCGACACTGACGGCGAAGCTCGCCGGCATCGGCGCCCCGCTGCACACCTGGTACGGCGTCCGGGTCTTCACGGACACGGCCCCCGACGGCGCCACACCCCCGTCCGACCTGGACACGCTGCTGGCCGCGGAGGAGCGGGCGGGCCGTACCGACCCGTACCGCGGCGTCGCGGCGCTGCTGCACCTGTGCGGGGTGCGGGGCTAGGGCCTGTTGCCGGGGGCGCCCGTTCGGGTGTCCTCCGGGAGCCGGGGCGCCGTCGCGGGACGAGACTCGGGGCATGGACGCTTCCCGCACCCGCCCGCCCAGGCTGCTCGCCCCGGCCGCCCTACTGGCCTGCGCGTTGCTGTTCGTCACCGGCTGCACGGGCTCCGCCCCCGCCTCTCCCGGCGGGCAGGAGGGCGACACGGCGCAGGCCGCCGCGCAGACCGCGGCCAACGACCTGCAGGCCGACTACCAGCGGGTGATCGAGGACGTCCTCCCGTCGGTCGTGCAGATCCAGGCGGGCGACTCCCTGGGCTCCGGCGTGGTGTACGACGACAAGGGGCACATCGTCACCAACGCGCACGTCGTCGGGGACGACAGGACCTTCCGGGTGACGACCGCCCGCACCGAGGAGGCACTCGCCGCCGAGCTGGTCTCCTCCTACCCCGAGCAGGACCTCGCCGTCATCAAGCTGGACCGGCTGCCCGAGGGCATGAAAGCGGCCCGCTTCGGCGACTCCTCGAAGGCGGCGGTCGGGCAGATCGTGCTGGCGATGGGCTCGCCGCTGGGGCTGTCCTCCAGCGTGACGCAGGGCATCGTGTCGGCGGTCGGACGGACCGTCACCGAGGGCCGCCAGGGCGGCGGCACGGGCGCGACGATCGGCAACATGGTGCAGACGTCGGCGGCCATCAACCCCGGCAACAGCGGCGGCGCCCTGGTGAACCTCGACAGCGAGGTGATCGGCATCCCGACGCTGGCCGCGACCGACCCGGGCATGAGCGACAGCGCGGCGCCCGGCATCGGGTTCGCCATCCCGTCGTCGATGGTGAAGACGGTCGCCGACCAGATCATCGAGGACGGCCGGGTGACCGACTCGGGCCGCGCGGCGCTCGGCATCACCGCCCGTACGGTCGTCGACGACGGCTACCGGCCCGCGGGCGTGGCCGTCGTCGAGGTGAACGACGGCGGGGCCGCCGACGACGCGGGGCTGCGGCCCGGCGACGTCATCGTCCGGCTGGGCGACACGGACATCACCACGATCACCTCGCTGGCCGAGGCGCTCGCGTCGATGCAGCCGGGCGACCGGACGAAGGTGACGTACACCCGCGACGGCGACGAGCGCACCGCCGAGGTGACCCTGGGCGAGCAGTGAGGGGCGGGGCCGGCCGGACCGGGCCCCGCCCCACCGCTCAGCCCTCCGCCGACTCCTGGGCGTCTTCGGCGTGCAGGCTCATCGGCCCGTAGATCTCCGTGGAGTCCTCGAACAGCCGCACCTGGTCCGTGCCGCCCTCCTGGAGTTCCTTCCAGTGCTCCCCGATCCAGGACTCGGCGTCCCCTTGCGTGGTGAACTCCTCGGGCTGCACCGCGGGCTGGACCTCAGTCCCGCCGGCCGTCTCGAACCGCCACGTCCATGCCGCCATGTACGCCTCCAAGATGTGAGCACATGCAGAGCGGAAGCCGGATCTTGGTCCGGCCTCCGCCCGCAGCCTATGCGCTGAGCCGACCGCGTCGTAGCGGGCCCGGAAGACAGGCCCCGCCCCCTTAGGCGGCCTCGGGCGCGCACCCCGCCGCCCCACCGGGGAAAATCGAGGCGTGGACGTGACTCTGCTCGGCACCGGTGCCCCCGCGGGCCTGCCCCGCCCCGACTGCCCCTGCGCGGCCTGTGCCGCCGCCCAGGGCGAGAACGCGCGCGCGGCGACCGCGCTGCTGGTGGACGGGGCCCTGCTGCTCGACCTCACCCCGGGCGCCGCGTTCGCCGCCGCACGCGCCGGGCACTCCCTGACCGGCGTACGCCAGGTGCTGCTGTCGCACCCGCACGACGGTCCGGCGCTGGAGGTGCCCGCCGGGCTGCCGCAGCCGGGCCGGGTGCCGGACGGCCGGGAGCTGGCGCTGCTGACCGGGCACCGGGTGCGGGCGGTGGCGATGGACGCGCCGGGCACCGGGTACGCCGTGACGGGCCCGGACGGACAGCGGCTGCTCTACCTGCCGCCGGGCGGCGCTCCGGCGGGCCTGGAGGAGCCCGCCGAGCCGTACGACATGGTCCTCGTGGACGTCGTGGGCCGCCCGGACGCCCTGGCGAGGCTGCGCGCGGTGGGCGCGGTCGGCGCGACCACGGACGTCGTCGCCGTCCACCTGGACCACGACGTGCCGCCGGGCCGGGAACTCGCCCGCCGTCTCGCGGCGGCCGGGGCACGGGCCGTACGGGACGGCACCACGCTGGTGGTGGGCGCCTACGAGGACGTACCCGACGTACCGCGCCGCACCCTCGTGCTGGGCGGCGCCCGCTCGGGCAAGTCGGTGGAGGCCGAGCGCCGGCTGGAGTCCTTCCCGGAGGTGCTGTACGTCGCGACGGGCGGCTCCCGCAACGGGGACACGGAGTGGGCGGCCCGGGTCTGCGCGCACCGCGAGCGGCGCCCCGGCTCCTGGCGCACGGTCGAGACCTGCGACCTGGTTCCCCTCCTCAAGGACGACGGAGCGCCCCTCCTCATCGACTGTCTGTCCCTGTGGCTGACGGACGCGATGGACGCCGTGGGGGCCTGGGACGACGCGGAGTGGGCCGACGGCGGCGAACGGGCCCTGCGCGACCGGGTACGGGACCTGACGGAGGCGGTGCGCACCACCCGCCGCACGGTCGTCGCCGTGTCGAACGAGGTCGGCTCGGGCATCGTCCCGGCCACCGCCTCCGGCCGCCGCTACCGGGACGAACTCGGCCGCCTGAACGCCGCCCTCGCGCACGAGTGCGAGCAGGTACTGCTGGTGGTGGCGGGCCAGGCCCTCGTCCTACGCGGCTGAGACGGCGCCCTTGCGCGCGATGACGCGCCGGCTCCGCACGCCGGTGAGCACCGTGCAGCCCAGCCCGGCCAGTTCACGGCGCAGGGCCGCCGGGGGGACGGGCAGCCGACGCGGGTCCGCCACGTCGACGAGCAGATGACCGCCGGGCCGCAGCACGTGCAGCGCGGCCCGCAGTTCGGCACGCGGGTCGGGCACCCGCTCCAGCTGCTGAAAGAGGCTCACCACGTCATAGCGGCCCCGCAGCCGCGCCTGGACGTGCGGGTCCGTCAGCCTGCCGACGAACGCCTCCTCGACCCGTTCGACGGCACGGGCCCGCAGCACCCGGTGCGTGGAGTCCAGGCCGTCGAATGACGTGTACGGGAACCAGGCCCGTGCGGCGTGGGGGAAGCCGGCGTCGCCGGTGCCCACGTCCAGCCAGCTCTCGGGCTCCGGACAGCGGCGGAACACCGCGCGGGCGGCCGCCCCGTACCGGAGGCGGACGCCGGCCCGGACGACCGGGTGCCCGAGCCCCGGCTCGAGCGGCGGATTGCGGAATCCGTGCCCGCACGCCAGACAGCGTTCGAGCACGCAGCGACCGGGTGCGGCCCGCCGCGGACCCTGACCGAACAGGCGGGAGCGCAGCCGCCGGGACCCGCACCAGGGGCAGTCCGCACGGTGCGGCCCGTAACCGGGGAAGGGAGGAACCGGGGGCACGGGAGGCGGCGCCGAGGGGACGGGCGGTGCGGACATGGGCGGCTCCCGACGCGCGTGGAAGAGAACGAACGACAATCCAGGCAAAACGTTACGTAGGTGATCGTCGTCGGGCGGGGAACGACGCCGCCCGGGCGCGGTGTGGACGGGCCCGCCGTCGTGTTCGACCCAGGCCGGTACTGTTCGGCGAATGAGCTCGCTGAATCTCGACGACTTCACCGATCTGATCGAGCGCCCCGACGGTGGGGTGCGCCGCGACGCCGAGGCGCGCCGGGAGCGCCAGGTCGTGCCGCCCGGATCGCTGGGCCGCCTGGACGAACTGGGCGAGTGGCTGGCCGCGGCGCGGTCCGCCGTGCCGGTGCGGCCGGTCGAACAGCCCCGGGTGGTGCTCTTCGCCGGTGACCACAAGGTCGCCGAACTGGGGGTGTCGGCACGGCCCGCGGGCGGTGCGGGCGAGCTGGTGCGCGAGGTGCTGGAGGGCGGCCGGCCCGTGTCCGTACTGGCCCGTCGCCTCGGCGTACCGGTGCGCGTGGTCGACATGTCCCTGGACTGCGACCCTCAGACGCTGCCCGCCGACGTTTCGGCGCACCGGGTGCGACGCGCGGGCGGACGCATCGACATCGAGGACGCGCTGACCCTGGAGGAGGCGGAGGCCGCCTTCCGGGCCGGGATGGCGGTGGCCGACGAGGAGGCCGACTCCGGTACGGACCTGGTGGTGCTGGGCGACGTGAGCGTGGGCGGCACCACGGCGGCGGGCGTGCTGGTCGCCGCGCTGTGCGGCACCGACGCGTCGGTCGTCACCGGGCGGGGTGGGCTGCCCATCGACGACCTGGCCTGGATGCGCAAGTGCGCGGCGATCCGCGACGCACTGCGCCGCGCGCGGCCGGTCCTCGGGGACCAGCTGCGGCTCCTCGCGACGGTGGGCGGGGCCGACCTGGCCGCGATGACGGGCTTCCTGCTGCAGAGCGCGGTGCGGAAGACGCCGGTGATCCTGGACGGCGTGGTGACGGCCGCGTGCGCGCTGGTCGGGCAGCGGGTCGCCTTCCGGGCGCCGGACTGGTGGCTGGCGGCGCACGACAGCGGGGAGCCGGGCCAGGCCAAGGCGCTGGACCGGATGGCCCTGGAGCCGCTGCTCTCCCAGGGCGTGACGGTGGGCGAGGGGGCGGGGGGCCTGCTGGCGCTTCCCCTGGTGCAGGCCGCGGCGGCGCTGGCGGCAGAACTGCCGGTCGTCTCCGACGGGGAGGCCGAGTAACCGCGCACCCCCCGAAGCCGCAGCGGCGCCGCAGGCACCCGTTGAACCGCCGGAGGCCTACACATCCGGCCGCCCCCCGATCCAGTCCTGCACCGCCCGGCGCGGACCGGACCAGCGGCGGTCGTGGCGGTAGGCCCGCAGGTGGGACTTGGCGCGGGCCTGCGGCCGGCGGGCGTAGAAGCGGCGGGCCCACAGCGAGCCGGGCCGCGCCAGGCGGACCGCGCCGATCAGGGCGACGAGCGGCACGATCACCCCGAAGACCGCGAGCCGCGCCTTGCCCTTGGCCAGGGCCAGGAGGGAGAAGAAGAAGTTCCCCGCGACGGTCGCGATGACGTTCGCACGGTCCTGCAACTCGTCCTGGGACATGCCGTCGACACCGAACGGCGTGAACCCGGCGAGGACCAGCCCCACCAGCGCCGCCGTGAGCACCACGGCCTCCACGCTCTTGCGCCCCGCCTCGCTCCAGTACACGTCGTCGAGATGCAGGATCAGCGCGAACTCGTCCAGCACCAGCCCCGCCCCGACCCCGAAGACGACCGCCGCCAGCGCGGAGCCGAACCCGTGTCGGCCCCCGGCGACGGCGGCGAAACCGCCGACCACGGTGAGGACGACCCCCGGAACGACGTGATGCACGTGCACCCCGCCCGCCTCGACGTTGCCGAAGGGGCCCTTGCCCGCCCGGATGAGCCGGGTGATCACCCGCGTGATCAGGAACGTCAGCACAAAGGCACCCAGGGCGAGGAGCAGCGGCAGCTTCCCGGGTTCCATGATGTTGCGCTGCCACCAATCTCCCATATGCGCACTTTATCCCCGGTCGGCGCCGACGCCCTCCCGACCGCCGGGTAGTCTGCGCCGGTGCTCAGGACCCCCTCCCCCGACGGCCTCCGCTTCGCCTTCGGCACCCTCACCGTGTTCCCGGTCGAGGTGACCCGCTGGGACCGCGAGGCGGCCCGCGCCGGCATGCTGTGCGCGCCGCTGGCCGGCCTGGCCGTCGGCGTCACGGCCGCCGCGGCCGGGCTCCTGCTGCTGCTCCTCGGCGCGGGCACCCTGCTCGCCGCCGTCGCCACCGCCGCCGTACCCGCCGTGCTCACCCGCGGCCTGCACCTGGACGGACTGGCCGACACCGCGGACGGACTCGGCAGCGGCAAGCCCGCCGAGGACGCGCTGCGGATCATGAAGCAGTCGGACATCGGCCCGTTCGGCGTGCTCACGCTGCTCTTCGTGCTGCTGGCCCAGGTGGCCGCGCTGACGCAGGCCTACGACGCGTCCTGGGCGCACGGCGCGCTCGCCGCCGTGGTCTCCGCGACCGCCGCCCGGCTGGCGCTGACCCTCGCCGCCCGCACCGGCGTGCCCGCCGCCCGCCCCGAGGGCCTGGGCGCGGCGGTCGCGGGGGCGGTGCCGCCGGGTGGCGCGCTCGCGGCCACCGCCGCCGTCACGGCGGCCTCAGCGGCGGCGGCCGGCGCGCTCTCCGGCCCGTACGACGCGGTCCGTGCGGCGCTCGCCGTACTGTGCGCCGGCGCCGTCGCGGAACTCCTCCTGCGCCACTGCGTCCGCCGCTTCGGCGGGGTCACCGGCGACGTCTTCGGCGCGGTCGCGGAGACGGCGGCCACCACCGCCCTCGTCGTACTGGTCCTCGGCTGACCTCAGCAGGCCTCCCGCCACACCCCCAGCTCGTACTTCTTCGGCATCGAACTCAGCCCCAGCTCCCGCGACCCGGCGCAGAACCGCTCCGTCGGCAGCTCGTACTCGACGTGGAAGACCGCCTTGTCCGCGTCGACGAACGGCTTGTTGTCGGCGCACTCGCCGTACTGGGCGCACTGCTCGTTGACCGCGAAGTCGAAGTCGTCGACCAGCTCGGGGATCTGGTCCAGGTCGTTCTTCAGGCCGACGGCCATGCCCCGCTCGTGGGCGAGCTTCGCGATCAGCCGGTTGTAGCGGAGCTGGTCGTCGGCGGTGAGCGGGAAGCCGGTGTCGTTCTTGTAGCCGTCCATGTTGTCCGGCTCGACCGCGTCGAAGCCCTTGTCGCGGCACATGTCGATCCGCTCGGCCATCAGCGGTTCGAGGACGTCGGTCTCACGGATGTCCAGCCACCGCTCGCCCTCCCAGCCGTTGCCCTCGCCCAGCACCGACTCCGGGAACTTCCCGGCGTCCGGGCGGAAATCCTCCCAGGCGCCGGTGGAGAGGTAGCAGATGACCTTGCGGCCGTCGTCGTGCAGCCCGGCGACCGTGGCCCCGGTGTGGTCGAAGCCGTCGATGTCGTAGACCGGTACGTCGACGGAGGTGTCCAGCTTGCCGCTGAGCTGCCACTGCCAGGCGGTGCCGGGACGCGGCTGCCAGTGACCGGCGTCGTCCCGCCCGCCGTCGGGGGACGCCGAGGAGCAGCCCGCGAGCAGCAGGAGAAGGGCCGACAGCAGGACCGGGCGTCTCATGGCGCGTGCTCCAGGGGTGGGGGTGGCGTGGCCAGTAATGATCGCGTACGCCCCGGCGGCACGGGAAACGCGGGGCGCGGGAGGGAGCGGACGCGGGCGCGAGCGTAGGCTCGTGCCGGGTGTTTGCCTGCCCAGGTAAGGACCGCATCGCAGGAGGGATCTAGGGTCGGTTGTCGGGCCCGGTCGACCCACCCGCATTCGGCCGCACAGGACTTCATACGGAAGCGAGAATTCACCACCGTGACTGCTCTCACTCTCTCCACCGCCGCGGCGCCCGGCCTGCGGGCCGACGCGATCGTGATCGGTGTCGCCAAGGGCGCCAAGGGACCGGTCGTCGCACCGGGCGCCGAGGCCGTGGACAAGGCGTACGACGGCCGGCTCGCCGGCGTCCTGGAGACCCTCGGTGCCTCGGGCGCCGAGGGCGAGGTGACGAAGCTGCCCGCGCCGTCCGGCTTCAAGGCACCCGTCGTGGTGGCGGTGGGCCTGGGCGCCGAGCCCGAGAAGGACGCCGGGTTCGACGCCGAGGCGCTGCGCCGGGCCGCCGGTGTGGCCGCCCGCGCGCTCGCCGGCTCCAAGAAGGCCGCCTTCGCCCTGCCGCTCACCGAGGCCGCCGACGCCGGCGCCGTCGGTGAGGGCGTGCTGCTCGGCGCGTACTCCTTCGACGCCTACAAGGAGACCGGCAAGGACGCGAAGGCCAAGAACGGCAAGGCCCCGCTGGCGGAGGCGGCGCTGCTGGGCGGCAAGCCCCGCGACAAGGCGTACAAGGCGGCGATCGAGCGTGCCGCGGCCGTCTCCGAGGAGCTGAACCGCGCCCGCGACCTGATCAACACGCCGCCGAACGACCTCAACCCCGAGGCGTTCGCCGCGGTGGCGCAGGCCGCCGCGAAGGAGCACGGCATCAAGGTGCAGGTGCTCGACGAGAAGGCGCTCACCAAGGGCGGCTACGGCGGCATCCTCGGCGTCGGCGCCGGTTCGGCGGCCGGCCCGCGGCTGGTGAAGCTGTCGTACACCTCGGCCAAGGCGACGAAGTCGCTCGCCTTCGTCGGCAAGGGCATCACCTACGACTCGGGCGGCATCTCGCTGAAGCCGGCCGGTCACAACGAGACGATGAAGTGCGACATGAGCGGTGCCGCCGCCGTGTTCGCCGCGGTCGTCGCCGCCGCGCGCCTGGGCCTGGAGGTCAACGTGACCGGCTGGCTGGCGCTGGCCGAGAACATGCCGTCGGGCTCCGCCACCCGCCCGGGTGACGTGCTGCGCATGTACAGCGGCAAGACGGTGGAGGTGCTCAACACCGACGCCGAGGGCCGGCTCGTGCTCGCCGACGCGCTGTGGGCGGCCTCGCAGGATAAGCCGGACGCGATCATCGACGTGGCGACGCTGACCGGCGCGATGATGCTGGCGCTGGGCAGCCGGACGTACGGGATCATGGCGAACGACGACGCGTTCCGCTCCGCGGTGCACGAGGCGTCGGAGGAGGTCGGCGAGCCGGCGTGGCCGATGCCGCTCCCGGAGCACCTGCGCAAGGGCATGGACTCGCCGACCGCGGACATCGCCAACATGGGCGAGCGGATGGGCGGCGGTCTGGTGGCCGGTCTGTTCCTGCGCGAGTTCGTGGGCGAGGGCATCGCGTGGGCGCACCTGGACATCGCGGGTCCGGCGTTCAACGAGGGCGGGCCGTTCGGGTACACGCCGAAGGGCGGTACGGGGACGGCCGTGCGGACGCTGGTGCGGGTTGCCGAGCTGGCGGCCGCGGGTGATTTGGGCTAGGGGCGCCTGATGGGTCGGGGGTGCGGGTGGTTTGTGCGGCTGCGGGTCCGTTGTGGCTGGTCGCGCAGTTCCCCGCGCCCCTGACGGCGTCTCCGCTCCCTTCGCTACAAGTGAACGTGGGGCGTCTCACACACCGGCCCCACGTCTCGTCGGCCCCCTACAAGTGCGAAGATGGGGCTCGGCAGGACAGGGCCCCCACCTAAGGGCCGAGAACAAAGAGCGGCCGGACACCAGCCGCCGACCGGTCACTGGAGACCGGCGTGGCGCACATGCATGGAGGACGTGACGTGGCGAACGACGCCAGCACCGTTTTCGACCTAGTGATCCTCGGCGGTGGCAGCGGTGGTTACGCCGCGGCCCTGCGCGGGGCGCAGCTGGGCCTGGACGTCGCCCTGATCGAGAAGGACAAGGTCGGCGGTACCTGCCTGCACAAGGGGTGCATCCCCACCAAGGCCCTGCTGCACGCGGGCGAGATCGCCGACCAGGCCCGCGAGAGCGAGCAGTTCGGCGTGAAGGCCACGTTCGAGGGCATCGACGTGGCCGCCGTGCACAAGTACAAGGACGACGTGATCTCGGGCCTGTACAAGGGCCTGCAGGGTCTGATCGCCTCGCGCAAGGTGACCTACATCGAGGGTGAGGGCCGCCTGTCCTCCCCGACCTCCGTGGATGTGAACGGTCAGCGCGTCCAGGGCCGCCACATCCTGCTGGCGACCGGCTCCGTGCCGAAGTCGCTGCCGGGCCTGGAGATCGACGGCGACCGGATCATCTCCTCCGACCACGCCCTCAAGCTCGACCGCGTGCCGAAGTCCGCGATCGTCCTGGGCGGCGGCGTCATCGGCGTCGAGTTCGCCTCCGCGTGGAAGTCCTTCGGCACCGACGTCACGATCGTCGAGGGCCTCAAGCACCTCGTGCCGGTCGAGGACGAGAACAGCTCCAAGCTGCTGGAGCGCGCCTTCCGCAAGCGGGGCATCAAGTTCAACCTGGGCACCTTCTTCGAGAAGGCCGAGTACACCCAGGACGGCGTCAAGGTCACCCTGGCCGACGGCAAGTCCTTCGAGGCCGAGGTCCTGCTCGTCGCCATCGGCCGCGGCCCGGTCTCGCAGGGCCTGGGCTACGAGGAGGCCGGGGTCGCCATGGACCGCGGTTTCGTCCTCGTCGACGAGTACATGCGGACCAACGTCCCGACGATCTCCGCCGTCGGTGACCTCGTCCCGACCCTCCAGCTCGCGCACGTCGGCTTCGCCGAGGGCATGCTGGTGGCGGAGCGGCTGGCCGGCCTGAAGACCGTCCCGGTCGACTACGACGGCGTGCCGCGGGTGACGTACTGCCACCCCGAGGTCGCCTCCGTGGGCATCACCGAGGCCAAGGCCAAGGAGATCTACGGTGCGGACAAGGTCGTCGCCCTGAAGTACAACCTGGCGGGCAACGGCAAGAGCAAGATCCTGAAGACCACGGGCGAGATCAAGCTCGTCCAGGTCAAGGACGGTGCCGTGGTCGGCGTCCACATGGTCGGCGACCGCATGGGCGAGCAGGTCGGCGAGGCCCAGCTGATCTACAACTGGGAGGCGCTGCCGGCCGAGGTGGCCCAGCTGGTGCACGCCCACCCGACGCAGAACGAGGCGATGGGCGAGGCGCACCTGGCGCTGGCCGGCAAGCCGCTGCACTCCCACGACTGACCTCCCTCGGTCACTGGGCGCGACGACACAGACTTCCGCAATTTCGTAAGGAGCAACCGAAACCATGGCGGTTTCCGTAACCCTTCCGGCGCTCGGCGAGAGCGTCACCGAGGGCACCGTCACCCGTTGGCTGAAGGCCGAGGGTGAGCGTGTCGAGGCCGACGAGCCGTTGCTCGAGGTCTCGACCGACAAGGTCGACACCGAGATCCCGGCGCCCGCCTCCGGCGTGCTGTCCTCCATCAAGGTCGCCGAGGACGAGACCGTCGAGGTCGGCGCCGAGCTGGCGCTGATCGACGACGGCACCGGCGCCCCGGCCGCCGAGCAGGCCCCGCAGGCCGAGCAGGTCGCCGAGCCGGCCCCCGAGCCCGCCCCGGCCGCCCCGTCCACCGAGCAGGCCGCCCCGGCGCCCGCTCCCACCGCCGAGGCCGCCGCCGGCGGCTCCGCCGAGGGCACGGACGTGGTCCTGCCCGCGCTCGGCGAGTCCGTCACCGAGGGCACCGTCACCCGCTGGCTGAAGTCGGTCGGCGACTCGGTCGAGGCCGACGAGCCGCTGCTGGAGGTGTCCACCGACAAGGTCGACACCGAGATCCCCGCCCCGGCCTCCGGCACCCTGCTGGAGATCGTGGTCGGCGAGGACGAGACCGCCGAGGTCGGCGCCAAGCTCGCTGTCATCGGCGAGGCCGGTGCCGCTCCGGCCCCCGCCCCCGCGCAGGAGGCCCCGGCCGCCCCGGCCCAGCCCGAGCCCACCCCGGCCCCGGCCCCGGCCGCTCCCGCCGCTCCGGCTCCGCAGGCCCCCACGGCCCCGGCTCCGCAGCAGCAGACCACCCCGGCGCCCGACCCGGTCCCGTCCGCCCCGGCACCCGCGCCGGCCCCGGCCGCCGCCCCGGCAGCCCCGGCCGCCGCCCAGCCGGTGGACGACGGCGCCTACGTCACCCCGCTGGTGCGCAAGCTCGCCGCCGAGAACGGCGTCGACCTGTCCACCGTCAAGGGCACCGGCGTCGGCGGCCGCATCCGCAAGCAGGACGTCGTCGCCGCCGCCGAGGCCGCGAAGGCCGCCGCGCCGGCTCCGGCCGCCGCCGCCCCGGCCGCCGCCGCGAAGAAGGCCCCCACCCTGGAGGCCTCCCCGCTCCGCGGCCAGACCGTGAAGATGCCGCGCATCCGCAAGGTCATCGGCGACAACATGGTCAAGGCCCTGCACGAGCAGGCCCAGCTGTCGTCGGTCGTCGAGGTCGACGTCACCCGCCTGATGAAGCTGCGCGCCCGCGCCAAGGACGCGTTCGCGGCGCGTGAGGGCGTCAAGCTCTCGCCGATGCCGTTCTTCGTCAAGGCCGCGGCCCAGGCGCTGAAGGCGCACGCGCCGGTCAACGCCAAGATCAACGAGGCCGAGGGGACCATCACCTACTTCGACACCGAGAACATCGGTATCGCGGTGGACTCCGAGAAGGGCCTGATGACCCCGGTCATCAAGAACGCCGGTGACCTCAACCTGGCCGGCATCGCCAAGGCGACCGCCGACCTGGCGGGCAAGGTCCGGGCCAGCAAGATCAGCCCGGACGAGCTGGCCGGCGCGACCTTCACCATCTCCAACACCGGTTCGCGCGGCGCGCTGTTCGACACGATCATCGTGCCGCCGGGCCAGGTCGCCATCCTCGGCATCGGTGCCACGGTCAAGCGTCCGGCCGTCATCGAGACGGAGGACGGCCCGGTCATCGGCGTCCGCGACATGACGTACCTGACCCTGTCCTACGACCACCGCCTGGTGGACGGCGCCGACGCCGCCCGCTACCTGACGGCGGTCAAGGCGATCCTGGAGGCGGGCGAGTTCGAGGTCGAGCTCGGCCTGTAATTCCCCTGCCAGTGGGCCTGTACGGTGCCCCCGCCCGGAGCTCTCCGGACGGGGGCACCGTCGCGTTCCGGCGTCGGCACGCTGTGTAAGTCTCGTCTCACCTGCGTAAAAGCGCCCCCGTGCGCCCTTCCCGCCGGCCCCGTCAGCCGTATTGTCTAAGCGTCAAACGCCCCCGGGGTCCGAAGGGGACCCTCCCGAAGGAGCTCTCATGACCGCGCCCGTCGTCCACTCGCTGCGCGAACAGATCCGCGAGCACATCCTGGAAGGGATCATCAGCGGACGCTGGCAGCCGGGCGAGCGGATCGTGGAGCGGCGGATCGCCACGGAGCTGGAGGTCAGCCAGACGCCGGTGCGCGAGGCGCTGCGCGAGCTGGAGTCGCTGCGGCTGATCGAGTCGGCGCCGAACAAGGGCGTGCGGGTGCGGAACCTGACCGCGGCGGACCTGGAGGAGAGCTACCCCGTCCGGGCCGGCCTGGAGGCGATCGCGGCGGAGCTGGCGGCGGACCGGCTGGCGGTGGACTGCTCGGCCCTCGACCCGCACGTCGCCGCGCTGTACGAGGCCGACCGGGCCTCCGACGGGACGGCGCAGGTACGGCACACGGTGGGCTTCCACCGGGAGCTGGTGCGGGCGGCGGGCAACTCGGTGCTGCTGCACACCTGGGAGGGGCTGGGCATCGAGGTGTTCACGGCGCTGTCGATACGGTGGCTGGGGACGGTGCAGCAGTCGTACGCGGAGGAGCACGAGGAGCTGGTCGCGGCGTTCCGCCGCCGGGACCCTCGGATTCCGGAGATCGTGAAGGCCCACGTCCTGGGCTGCGCGCCCCGGGCCTGACCCCCGTTCGCGCAGTTCCCCGCGCCCCTGAAGGGGCGCGGGGCTGTATCGATATGCGGCTCCGCCGCGTGGGCGCGATCAGCCACGACGCACCCGCACCCGCCAGACACCCCGCAACCACCCGAGCTCCACCGCGCTCACCTGCACAAACCCCCAACTTCAAGGTCACTCCGTGCCATCGCCGAAGGCACCCCGTGCCGACTTTCTCGTAATCAAGAGGTTTTGCCCCTCAACCCTTTGATCGATCATCGATCAGGGAGTTACAGTCACGGACGGGCTTGCACCCAAGCCCAGCCCTGTCCTGCCAAAGACCAAGGGCACCCCCGATCCCCTTACCGATGAGGGAACCCCCTTCGACTGAGGAAGGCGGCGACATGACCGACCCCAAAGCCATCCAGCCGAGCGAGCTCGACCAGCTCCCGGACCGCGACCCTGAGGAGACCGCCGAATGGCAGGCCTCCCTGGACGCCGTCACCAAGGCGGCCGGGCCGCACCGTGCCGCGTACCTGATGCGCCGCACACTGGAGCGCGCCGAGGGCGCCGGCCTCGCCCTGCCGAAGCTCCTCGAGACGGACTACGTCAACACCATCCCCACCTCCGCCGAACCCGCCGTTGACGGCGACGAGGCGATGGAGCAGCGGATCACCGCCTGGAACCGCTGGAACGCGGCGGCGATGGTCACCCGCGGCAGCAAGTACGGCGTCGGCGGCCACATCGCCACCTTCGCCTCCGCGGCCTGGCTGTACGAGACCGGCTTCAACCACTTCTTCAAGGGCAAGGAGGGTGACGGCTCCGGCGACCAGCTCTACGTCCAGGGCCACGCCTCCCCCGGCATCTACGCCCGCGCCTTCCTCGACGGCCGCCTGAACGAGGAGCAGCTCGACAACTTCCGCCGCGAGTCCGGCGGCAACGGCCTGCCCTCCTACCCGCACCCGCGCCGTCTGCCCTGGCTGTGGGAGTTCCCCACCGTCTCCATGGGCCTCGGCCCGATCTCCGCGATCTACCAGGCGCGCTTCAACCGCTACCTGACCAGCCGCGGCATCAAGGACCTGAGCAACTCCCACGTGTGGGCGTTCCTCGGCGACGGCGAGATGGACGAGCCGGAGTCCACCACCGCGCTCACCCTCGCCTCCCGCGAGGGCCTGGACAACCTGACCTTCGTCATCAACTGCAACCTGCAGCGCCTCGACGGTCCGGTCCGCGCCAACTTCAAGATCGTGCAGGAGCTGGAGGCCCAGTTCCGCGGCGCCGGCTGGAACGTCGTGAAGTCGCTGTGGGGCACCGCCTGGGACGAGCTGTTCCAGCTCGACACCACCGGCGCCCTCGTACGCCGCCTGCGCGAGGTACCCGACGCGCAGGTCCAGACGTACCAGACCCGCGACGCCGCCTACATCCGCGAGGACTTCTTCAACAAGGACCCGCAGCTCGCCGAGATGGCGAAGCTGCTGTCCGACGACAAGATCCTCGAGTGCTTCCACTACTCGCGCGGCGGTCACGAGTCCCGCAAGGTCTACGCCGCCTACCGCGCCGCGCTCGCCCACAAGGGCGCGCCGACCGTGATCCTGGCCCAGACGGTCAAGGGCCACACCCTCGGCACCGGCTTCGCGTCCAAGAACGCCAACCACCAGATGAAGAAGCTCTCGGTGGACGAGTTCAAGGACATGCGCGACCTGCTCGGCCTGCCGATCAAGGACAGCGACTTCACCGACGGCGTGGTCCCCTACGGCCACCCGGGCGCCGACTCCCCCGAGGTCCGCTACCTCCAGGAGCGCCGGGCGGCCCTCGGCGGTCCCGCCCCGGCCCGCCGCGTGCACCCCCTCGCGCCGCTGCCCGCGCCCGCCGAGAAGGCGTTCGCCTCCTTCGACAAGGGTTCCGGCTCGCAGAGCGTGGCCACCACCATGGCCTTCGTCCGCCTCGTCAAGGACCTGGTCCGCGACAAGGAGACGGGCAAGCGCTGGGTGCCGATCGTCCCCGACGAGGCGCGCACCTTCGGCATGGAGAGCCTCTTCCCGTCCCTGGGCATCTACTCGCCCAAGGGCCAGACGTACGAGCCGGTCGACCGCGACCAGCTGATGTACTACAAGGAAGCCAAGAACGGCCAGATCCTCAACGAGGGCATCACCGAGGCCGGCTCGATGGCCGACTTCATCGCCGCGTCCACCGCGTACGCGACGCACGGCGAGGCGATGATCCCGTTCTACATCTTCTACTCGATGTTCGGCTGGCAGCGCACGGCCGACCAGATGTGGCAGCTCGGCGACCAGCTCGGCCGCGGCTTCCTGGTCGGTGCCACCGCGGGCCGCACCACGCTGACCGGTGAGGGCCTCCAGCACGCGGACGGCCACTCCCCCGCCATCGCGGCGACCAACCCGGCCGCTCTGACGTACGACCCGGCCTTCGCCTACGAGGTCGCGGCGATCGTCAAGGACGGTCTGCGCCGGATGTACGGCGAGGCCGCCCCGGGCGAGGACCCGAACGTCTTCTACTACCTGACGGTCTACAACGAGCCGATGCCGCAGCCGGCCAAGCCGTCCGGCCTCGGTATCGACGAGGGCATCGTCAAGGGCCTGTACCGCTTCAACACGGCGGAGTCCGCGGGCCTGACCCCGGCCGCGAACGCCCCGCGCATCCAGCTGCTGGGCTCCGGCACGGCGATCCACTGGGCGCTGAAGGCGCAGAAGCTGCTCACCGAGGAGTGGGGTGTGGCCGCCGACGTGTGGTCCGCGACCTCCTGGACGGAGCTGCGCCGGGACGCCATGGACGCCGACGCGGCACTGCTGCGCGGCGAGGAGCGGGTGCCGTACGTCCGCCAGGCGCTCCAGGGCGCCGAGGGCCCGGTCCTCGCGGTCTCCGACTACATGCGCCAGGTCCCGGACCAGATCGCGCAGTGGGTCGAGCAGGACTACTCGTCGCTCGGCGCCGACGGCTTCGGCCTGTCGGACACCCGTGAGGCCGCCCGCCGCCACTTCGGCGTCGACGCCGAGTCCATCGTGGTCGCGGCCCTGGCCCAGCTCGCCAAGCGCGGCGAGGTCAAGGCGACGGCCGTGAAGGAGGCGCGCGAGCGCTACGGCCTGTGAGCCCCAGGCACTGAGGAGGCAGGCCCCCGCCACCCACGGCGGGGGCCTGCCTCCTTCTCCTGCATCATGTGGGGATGCGCGCTGCCCGCCTCATCAAGATGGTGCTGCTCCTCCAGTCCCGCCCCACCATGACCGCGGCCGAACTGGCCCGCGAGCTGGAGGTGTCGGAGCGCACCGTGACCCGGGACGCGCAGGCGCTGTCGGAGGCGGGCGTGCCGGTGTACGCCGAGCGGGGCCGGGCCGGCGGCTACCGGCTGATCGGCGGCTACCGCACCCGGCTGACCGGCCTCGCCCGAGGCGAGGCGGAAGCCCTCTTCCTGTCCGGGGTGCCGGGGGCGCTGCGCGAGATGGGCCTGGAGGACGCCGCCTCGGCGGCCCGCCTGAAGGTGTCGGCGGCCCTGCTCCCCTCCCTGAGGGACGCCTCCCGCACAGCGGCCCAGCGGTTCCACCTGGACGCGCCCAACTGGTTCCGGGAGCCCCGGACACCCGAGCTGCTGCCGGCGGTCGCGGACGCGGTCTGGGACGACCGGCGGATCACCGCGCGCTACCGGCGCGGGGAGGACGAGGTCGCCCGCGAGCTGGAGCCGTACGGTCTCGTACTGAAGGCCGGGGCCTGGTACCTGTGCGCGCGGATCGCGCGGACGACGGGCGACGGGCCGTTCCGCGTCTACCGCATCGACCGCTTCACGGCCGCGGAGGCGAGCGAGGAGCGCTTCGAACGGGACGAGTCCTTCGACCTGCCCGCGTTCTGGGCGGAGCGGGCGGAGCAGTTCGCGCGGTCGATCCTGCGGGCCGAGGTCGTACTGCGGCTGTCGCCCCGGGCCGTACGGGCCCTGCCGCACGCCGTCGACGCGCTGTCCGCCCGGGAGGCGCTGGAGACCGCGGGGGCACCCGACGCGGACGGATGGGTGACGGTGACGCTGCCGGTGGAGTCGGAGGAGGTCGCGCACACGCAGCTCCGGGGACTCGGCCCGGAGGCGGAAGTACTGGCGCCGAGTGCGCTGCGGGAACGGTTCGCCCAGGACGCACAACGGTGGGCGAGGTTGTACACACCCCGCACGGACGGCTAGCCGCGTAAGGCTGTCCGCCCGCAGCGGTTGGCGCGTCAACACCGCCCACCCCCGTACCCGACCGATTCCGCGCAGTTCCGAGGACGGCCCCCTCCCCCCGGCGTGGCCCCGACCCACACACAACCGAACGCGCTACCCGCACCCCCACCGAACCCGCGCAGGCGCCGCAGGCACCCCGCACCCACCGCCGGAGGCCCCGGCACATAACGATCCGCCACACTCCACGTGCGCCGCCCCCGCCCAGGCCCGATGCTGGACCCGTGATGGACGAGACGGAGTTCTGGGAGCTGATCGACGCCACCCGGCAGGGCGCCGACGGCGATCCCGAGGACCAGGCCGACCTGCTCGTGGAGCGGCTCCTCGGGCTGGACCCGGACCTGGTGCTGGACTTCGCCCGCCATTTCGAGGCCCGCTACAACCGCGCCTGCACCTGGGACGTGTGGGGCGCCGCGTGGGTGCTGCTCGGCGGCGCGAGCGACGACGCCTTCGACTACTTCCGCTGCTGGCTGATCGGCCAGGGCCGCGAGGTGTACGAGGGCGCGGTGCACGAGCCCGACTCGCTCGCCGAGCTGCTGGACGACTTCGACGAGGAGCTGGACGGCGACGGTGAGGAGCTGGGTTACGCGGCCGACGAGGCGTACGAGCAGCTCACCGGCACCGTCGCCCCCGACCTGGGCATCGCGCCCGCCCCGGCGGAGCCGCGTGGCACCCCGGTCGACCTGGAGGACGACCGGGCCGTGGCCGCCCGGTTCCCGCGCCTGTGGGAGCGGTTCGGTCAGGACTGATCAGCCGGGCCGGCCCTGGAGCCGGGCCGCGGTTTCCCTGATGTCCGGGAGGCGCGCCGTCAGCGCCGCGCCCGGGCAACTGGTCTGGTAGCCCTCGTCGTGGCCGGCGACGGCGGGCAGGGTGGCGGTGGCGCCGGCGGCGTACCGGCTGAGGCCGTTGCTGGAGACCAGGCGGACCTTGCCGCGGGGGTCGCTGCCGGTCCCGCCGAGTTTCCAGGCGGCCAGCGCGGCGATCGCGTCGGTCAGCGCGTCGGGCACGGGCACGCCGGCGGTGAAGGTGCCGAGGGCGGCGATGCCGGTGGTGCGGTGGTTGAAACCCTGGGTGTGGGCGCCGGTGACGGCGCGGTCGATGCCTCCGGCGCGACCCTCGTAGATGGTGCCGCAGCGGTCGACGACGAAGTTGTAGCCGATGTCGTCCCAGTCCCGCCCGCCCGTCTGGCCGGAGTACACGCCGCGGAGGATGGCCGGCACGTCGGCGCAGTCGTAGCCGTTCGGCGTGTCCGTGTGGTGGACGAAGACGGCGAGGACCTTGTCGTCGTAGCGCGGCGGCGGCTGTGCGCGGGCGGCTTCGCCCAGCCAGACCGAGCGGGGCACGACGGGTGGCCGGGGCGCGGTGTACGGGTCGGCGGCGGCCGGCCGGGGGCCCGTGGCGGCGGCCCGTTCCACCCCGTTCGCGCACAGCGCCAGCGCGACGACGGCGGCGAGGCCGGGAAGGCACGCGAGCAGCGCCGGCACCGGGCCCGGCAGAGCCGCCCCGCGCGCCACGCGGGCCACGCCGGGTATGGGAGCCCCACGCCGCCGTCGCCCGGTCCCGCGCCGTCCTCGGATGACACGCATGGTCCCACTGTCCGGCGCATCGGGTCCGCCCGCGACGTGTGCTGTGCCACCTGGTGGAACCATCGTCCCGGTCCCCGACGTTTTCCGGTTGACCCCAGCTGATCACGGGGCCCGTCCGGCACGTACTCAGGGTTCCGGGACCCGGCCGAGGGTCCGGCAGAAAGGCGGCTCGCGTGGACCTGCTCGACATCGTGCTGGTGCTGGTGGTGCTGGCCTACGCGGCCTCCGGCTACCGGCGCGGACTGGTGGCCGGCTGTGTCTCGCTGGCCGGTTTCGTGGGCGGCGCGGTGGTCGGCGTGTGGATCCTGCCGTGGGTGATGGACCTGGTGTCGCCGGGCTCGACGGCGGCGACGGTGACGGCCGTGATCACGGTGCTGCTGCCGGCGGCGGCGGGGCACGAGCTGGCGGGACGGCTGGCGTTGCGGCTGCGCCGGGAGCTGGACGCCGGTCCGTTGCGGGTGGCCGACGGGGTCGGCGGTGCGCTGGCCAACGCCGCGGCCGCGCTGATCGTGGCGTGGGTGGCGGCGAGCGTCCTGGCGGCGTCCTCGTCCTCGCTGCTGACCTCGGCGATCCGTGACTCGACGCTGCTGGGCGCGGTGCACCGGGCGATGCCGGACACCACTCCGGCATGGTTCTCCAGGGCGACGTCCGCGCTGACGGAGGCGGGGTTCCCGCAGGTCTTCAACCCCTTCGAGAACGAGTCGACCGCCCAGGTCGCCGAACCCTCCGGCGACAGTGTCACCGCCGCGGCCACCAACGCGGCCAAGCTCAGCACGGTGAAGGTGGAGGGCGTCGCCGGCAGCCAGGGCCGGGAGGGCAGCGGCTTCGTCTACGCACCCCGGCACGTGATGACCAACGCCCACGTGGTGGCCGGCATCGACGACCCGACCGTTCGCGTCGGCGGGGTGGGACCGGCGTACGAGGCGCGGGTGGTGCTCTTCGACCCGGCCGAGGACGTGGCCGTGCTGTACGTGCCGGACCTGTCCGCGCCCGCGCTGCGGTTCGACGACGACGCGGAGCGCGGCGACGCGGCGGTGGTCGCCGGGTATCCGCAGGACGGCGACCTGGACCTGCGCGCGGCGACGGTGGCGAACCGGATCCGGGCGACCGGCCAGAACATCTACAGCGACGCGAACGTCACCCGCGAGATCTACTCGATCCGCTCCACGGTCCGCCCCGGCAACTCGGGCGGCCCGCTGCTCACCACCGACGGCCGGGTGTACGGCGTGGTCTTCGCCCGCTCCACCTCCGACGCCCGGACCGGGTACGTGCTGACGGCGGACGAGGTGGCCGACGAGGCCCGGCGCGCGGCGGAGGCGACGGAGGCGGTGGACACGGGCGAGCCGGTCTCGTCCTGACCCGCCGCGGGGGGTGGACGCTCAGACCCCGGTCAGCATCTGCCCCATCAGCACGTCGTCGACGTACTGACCGTCGAGGTGGAACTCCTCGGGCTGCACGCCTTCGACGACGAAGCCCTCCGACTCGTAGAGCTTGCGGGCGGCCGTGTTGTGGCCGAGGACCCGCAGGGTGATGCGGCGGAAGCCCTTCTCGCGGGCCTCCTCGACGGCGGCCCGGACCAGGCCCCGTCCCACGCCGTGGCCGCGGGCCACGCCGGCGACGGCGAGGCCGCGGATCTGGCGGACGTGAGTGTTGGAGGCCAGCTCCGTGGGGAGGCCGAGGCGGACGTAGCCGGCGACGGCGCCGTCGAGTTCGGCGACCAGGTGGGCCTCGGGCCCGCAGGTGTCGCGGAAGAAGGGGTCCTCCGGTCCCGGCGGGGGCGAGACGGCGTGCAGGTGGGACCAGGTCTCGAGGTCGATCCGGCGCAGCGGCTGCTCGTCGTCGGACCTGGCGCGGCGTATGTGCGGGGCTGGCATGACGGTCACTGTACGACGCGGGCGCGCGGCCCGGTCCAGCGATTTCCGGGGCCGCCCGGCAGGATGGGCGCATGGACGATGGACGCAAGGACGCGGGGCGTTCCCGGGTCGCGGTGGCCGGCGCGTCCGGCCTGATCGGCGGCGCGCTGGTGCGGTCCCTGACCGCGGACGGCCACGAGGTGGTACGCCTGGTACGGCGGCCGCCCCGGGGCGCGGCCGAGGTGCGCTGGGACCCGGAGGGCGGACGCGTGGACACGGCCGGGCTCGCCGGGTGCGACGCCGTGGTCAACCTGGCCGGCGCCGGGGTGGGCGACCGCCGCTGGACCGACGCGTACAAGACGCGTATCCGCAGCAGCCGGGTGCACGGCACGACGGCGCTGGCCGAGGCCGTCGCCTCGATGGAGCAGCCGCCGCGGGTCTTCCTGAACGGCAGCGGGATCGGCTTCTACGGGGAGACCGGCGACCGGCCGGTGGACGAGGACGCGCCCGCGGGAGAGGGTTTTCTGCCGTCCCTGTGCGTGGAGTGGGAGGCCGCCGCGGCGCCCGCCCGGCACGCGGGCGTACGGACGGTGTTCGCCCGGACCGGTCTGGTCGTCTCCCGCCGGGGCGGGGCGTGGGGCCGGCTCTTCCCGCTCTTCCGGGCGGGGCTCGGCGGGCGGCTGGGCGACGGCTCCCAGTACTGGTCCTTCGTGTCCCTGCACGACGAGGTGGCGGCGCTGCGGCACCTGCTGGACCGGGACGACCTGTCCGGCCCGTTCAATCTGACGGCTCCGCGTCCGGTGACGAACCGTGAGGTCACCGTGGCGATGGGGCGGGTGCTGCACCGCCCGGCGCCGTTCGCGGTGCCGTCGCCGGTGCTGCGCGCGGTGCTGGGCGAGCTGGCGGGCGACGTCCTGGGCAGCGCGCGGGTCCTGCCGAACCGTCTGCTGGCGTCGGGCTTCCGCTTCGCGTTCCCGGAGATCGACGGGGCGATCCGGGCGGCGGTGTGAGCGCCGGCCGCCGCGCACGAGACCGCGAGAGACCACTCACGACCGTGTGAGCCCGTTCGAGCACCATTTGGCCGCCACATGCGACCAGTGTGCGACCGTGCCCTACCCCTGTGCGATTCCCGTTGTCCGTTTCCGGTCCTAACCTCGTGTCGAACTCGGGTATCCCTCAAGCCGGTTGGGGGCATGACGTCTCCAGCGGCCGCGCAACCTCGAGGAGGGGCACGTGCTTGAGCCCGCGTACCAGGCGGACGTCGTCGTCGTGGGGGCCGGGATCGCCGGACTCGCCGCGGCGCATCGGCTGACCAGTGCAGGAGTGACGACCACGGTCCTGGAGGCCGCCCATGCGGTGGGCGGCAGGATGGCGACGGAGAAGGTCGACGGCTTCCGGCTCGACAGAATCGGGCAGTTGCTGCCGACGGCGTGCCCCGAACTGCGGCTCACCCCCGGGCTGGACGGCCTCGCGCTGCTGCCCTTCACCCCCGGGGTGCTGCTGCACAGCGAGGGCCGCCACCACCGGGCGGGCGTCCCCGCGGGGGCCCGGGGCGCAAGGGGCGCACTCCACGCCGTGCGCGCCCTGGCGAGCGCCCCCCGCTCGGTTCCCGCGCCCCGGCGCCCGGTCTCCGCGGTCCGCACTCCCGGAAGGCCCGCCGCCGTTTCCCGCGCCCGGGCGGGCGCCCCGCTGGGCACGGCCGTCGACCAGGCCCGCCTCGGTGCGGCGCTGACCCGCCTGGCCGCCACCCCCGTCGAACGGCTGCTGGCCCGTCCGGAGCTGTCCGCGGCCCAGGCCCTGGCGGTCCGCGGACTGCCGCCCCGCACGATCGACGGCTTCCTGCGCCCGCTGCTCGCCGCCCTGCTGTCCGACCCGGACCTGACCACCTCCAGCCGGTGCGCCGACCTCGTGCTGCGGCAGTTCGCGGGCGGGCGGCTGGGGCTGCCCGAGGGCGGCGCGGAGGCGCTCCCGGAGCTGCTGGCGCGGCGGCTGCCGGCGGGCACCGTGCGCACCGGGGTGCGGGTCACCTCGGTGGCCACGAACGCCGTCACCACCGCCGAGCACGGCGTCATCCGCTGCCGGGCCGTCCTGGTGGCGACCGACGCGCGGGCGGCGGCCGAGCTGCTGCCGGGCCTGAGGGTGCCGGACTTCCACCCGGTGACGGTGGTGCACCACACCACGGACGAGCCGCCGGCGACCGGCGCCGCCCTGCTGCTCGACGCGGACCGCGGGGGCCCGGTCGCCCACACGGCGGTGGTCAGCCACGTGGACCCGTCCCGCGCACCGGTCGGACGGACCCTGGTCTCGTCGACGGTCCTCGGCCCCCGCCCGCCCGACGTCGACACCGCCGTACGCATCCACCTCGCCCGCCTCTACGGCACCCCGACCACCCGCTGGGAGACCCTCGCCGTGTACCACACGCCCGAGGCGGTACCCGCGATGCGCCCGCCGCACGACCCGCGCAGGCCGGTACGGCTGCTGGCCGGCCTGTACGTGTGCGGCGACCACCGCGACTCGAGTGGCGTCCAGGGCGCCCTCCACTCGGGCCACCGGGCCTCGGCGGCGATCCTGACGGACCTGGGGGCGGGGCGGCCGATGCACTCGGCGGAGGCGGTGAGGACGGCGCGGGCGGCGTAGGTCTCCGGGAGACCGGGTGCGGTGCACGACGCCGCCTTGAGCGCGGTGGGCCCTCGCGCACTGCGGAGCGAGGGCCCACCCCGGCCGTCAGGAAACCTGGTCGGCCGTGAACCAGCAGATGTCGATGAAATCGATGGGATCCTCGTGATCCCTCATCTCGAGGGCGACCCGGTCCAGTGCCTCCTGTTTGGAGACGCCCCAGGGGATGACCTCCTCCCCATCCCGCGGACTCATGTCACCGATCCGCACTCCCCGGTCAAGCATGTCGCTGATCAGCTGGAGGGTGACTTCCTGAATCTCGGCCTCACCGCTGCCTTCTCCCGCTGCCTTCTCCGCCGCGTCACGCAGCGGGACGAAGTACATGGGTGACATACGGGCATAGCGCACGAGGTAATCGAGCTCTTTCGCGTAACGAGTGCGCTCCGGCACAGTCGCCACCTCAACCTTTCGCATGGTACCTCTTGAGCCCGAGCTCCTGTTCCAGCTCCTTGGTGAAATCAATCGTCCAGTCTCCGGCGCCGCCACTCGAACTGAAATTGCGGTAATTGATGTTTCCCTGGTCGAGTTTCCACACCTCCACCGCCCCCTTTCCGGGCACGGGCTTCACGAGGTCCGGCTCGCCCAATTCGTCACGGATCTTCGCGGCTACTGCCCTGAGCTCGTCCGGACTGGTCAGGTAGACACCGGCAGAGTCTTCCACACCGATGGGCTTTCCGTCCTTCAGAGCCGCACCCTTGACCTTTCCAAGCCTACCCAGCCGGGAAACGGTGACGGCATCCTGGACTTCTTCCAAGCCCTCCTTAAGGAGCTTTCCGCCCTTCACCACGGGAATGGGCACGATGGCCATCGCGAACATGGTGCACTTGCCGAGCGTGGGGTCCTTGGCGCAGTCCTTCGCGTCATTGAGCCCAGTGACGCTCCAAACCATTTCCTTGATCGTGGGGTCTACCGGGGGGAGCTGGACGGACTCCCCGCGGGAAGCGGCCCCGTACGCGCAGGGTGGCAGGCTGTCCCGGGTGGGGTAGAGGTAGCAGGTGCTCTCGGGCTCCGGCTCCTTCTCCCTTTCCGCCCTGCGCCGCTCCTCGGCCTCCTGCCGAGCTCGGGTCTCCTCGGCCTCACGCAGCTCGACCACTCGGGACCACGCGCCGACCGCGGCGGCCTCCGCCTCGTCGGCGCTCTTGTCCGCGGCGAGAGCCGAGGCGCGTGCCGTGTCAGCCGCCTCGTCCGCCATGGCCGCGGAGGACCGGGCGTAACGGGCGGAGAATTCCGCCTGGGCGGCGGACTCAGCAGCGGCGACGGCGTCCCGTTCGGCCCGGTCGGCCGCCGCGCGCGCGGTGGTGGCCGACTGCCTGGCCTTGGCAGCGCTGCTGGCCGCGGCGTCGGCCGCCTCGTCGGCGTCCACGGCGTACCCCGCGGCCTGGTCGGCGCTCTCCTGCGCCTGCGCCGCGGCCTGGTCCGCTTCCGCGGAGGACTGGTTGGCCTCCGCCGCGGCCTTGGCGGCGAGCCAGCGGTTCTGCTGAGCCTGGGCGGCGATGACGCCGCCCTCGGCGAGCAGTCGCTGGACCTGTGCGACGTGGGTACTCGCGAGCTGGTCCTTGCGGTCGGCCATGTGCTGGCCGACGACGACGAAGTCGTGCAGCTGGTTCGCCGGCCCGGACAGGGCGATCTTCGCCGCCGACTGGACTTCGGGACCCCCGGTGTTGACCAGCTGGCTCGCGGTGACGCGTTCGTCCGCGTTGAGCGCGGTGTACTGCCCTCCGTCGATGAAGTCGAGCAGAGCCCCTGCGCTGCCGTCGGCCAACGCCTTCTCGGCGGCCTCCTTGACCCCTGGGCCGCCGGTGTTGTGGATCCGGGAGACCTCGACCCGGTAGTCCGCGAGCCCGGACTCGTACCGACCGGTCGTGTAGAAGTCGCGGATCTCCTGTTCGGTGCCCGCCAGTGCCTCGGTGGCAGCGGTACGTACCGAGCTGTAGGGGCTGTTGGACGCCAGGTGGGCGACCTGTTGACGGACCTCGTTCCGGTCTGCTTCCTTCCAGCCGGTGCGCAGGTACTCCAGTACGTCGCTGTCGGTGCCGGAGAGTGCCTCGGCCGCGGCCTGCTGGCGCCACGTGCCGAAGTACTTCATGGCGCGAAGTGCCACGGCGCGGCCTTTTCGGGCGAGCGCGGCGGTGTCGGCGTCCGGCCGGGCCGCCTCGGCAGCCAGGGCGGCGGTGTCCTCCGCAATGGCGTGGCCCTCGATCACACTGGCGGACGCTTCGACGGTGAAGACGTCGGTGGTCGCCTTCCTCGTCTTCGCCCTTTCGATCGCGGCGGCGGTCCGTGTGGCGAGGTCTTCGGCCTCGACCTCACGGGCGAGGGCGAACGTCTCCCGTGCGGTGGTCACCGCGGCGGTGGCCGCTTCGGCGGCGACCTTCGCGGCGTTGGCCTGTTTTGTCGCCTCGGCGGCGGCGTCCTGCGCCTCGCCGGCGTGCTTGGCCGCCTCTTCCGCGGCGGTGGCGGCGTTGTTGGCATGGACTGCGGCGGAGTTCGCCGCGTCACGCGCCTCGGCTGCGGCGGTTGCCGACTTGCGGGCCAGCGTCTCGGCCGCGGTGGCGGCACGGTTGGCCTCGGCCGCGTGGCGGCGTGTCTCCGCGGCCGCGGCCCTCGCCTGGGCCGATGAGGCGCCCGCTGCGGCGGCGTAATCGGCCGCGTCGTCGGCCGCGTCTGCGGCGGCGTCCGCGTTGCTGCCCGCACTCTTCGCTGCGACGACCGCGTTGGCGGCGGCCAGCGACGCCTTGCTGGCCTGGTCGGCCGCCTTGCCCGACTCGATCGCCAGATTGGCGGCCGCCCGTGCGGCCTTTGCCATGTCGGCGGCGTGCTGAGCCTTGTTCTTGTCCTTGCCCGCGGCGATCGCCGCGTTGTAGGCGCGGGTCGCGGCGTCGGCGGCGGCGGCCGCGGCGTTGGCGGTCTGGGCGGCGGCCAGAGCCGCGATGCGCGCGGACCGGTTGGCGGCGTTAGCCGCCTCGATCGCCGTCTGCGCGGCGTCGGCGGCGGCGCGCGCGGCGGCGGCGGCCTGCTTGGCCTTCACCGCGGCACGGCCCGCGTCGTCCTTGGCCGCCGCGGTTTCCTCGGCCGCCTTCTGCGCGGCCTGCTTGGCGAGCTCGGACGCGGCGTCGGCCTTGGCAGCCGCTTCCACGGCAGCTTTCGTCGCGTCCTCGGCCTCCTTGCCCGCCTGCTTGGCCTGCTCGGTCAGCTGCGCGATGGTGGCGTGTTCCTGGTCGCGGTTGCGGGCGACGAACTGACCCACTTCGAGGAACTCGACGACATCTCCGTAGGAGCCCTGCAGCGCGAGCTTGGCGGCCGCCTTCACATTCGGACCGCCGCTGTTGTACAGCTTCGAGACCCGTACCCGGTCATCGGCCTGGCGGGCCTCGTACTGCGTCTCCCCGAGGAACTCCTCGACGTCCTCGGCCGTGCCCTGCAGCGCGGACTTGCCGGCCTCCCGCACACCGGGGCCGCCCAGATTGATGACCCGTGAGGCCTCGACTCGCCGGTCCTGCTGATGCGGGGCCTTCCAGCCGCCCTTCAGGAACGCGCGCAGGTCCTCCGGTGTACCCGCCAGTGCCTTCTTGGCCGCCTCCCGCACCGCCGGACCGCCCGCATTGAGAATGCGACTCGTGTCCACCTTGTCGTCGGCCAGTTGCAGGGTGGGCTTGTCGGCGAGGAACTGCTCGACATCCGCCGCGGACCCGACGAGCGCCCGTTCAGCCGCCTCGCGCACACCGGCGCCACCGAAGGTCCAGGCGTGGACGGTCAGCGCGCGAGCGGAATCTGTTGTTCCCGATTCGGTCGCCGCATGCGCGGGGGACGACCCCAGCAGGCCGGCCCCGACCGTACCGACGAGCAGGAGGGCACCAGCTCTCCGGAGCACACTTGCCCGCACCGGCACGCCTCTCGGTCTCATGCCTGCCCGTATGGGACTACTCAATATTTTCACTTACTTCTTCCCGTTTGACTGAAATGCGGCCGCGTCCTGCAGCCAGTGGAGGCAACTGACGTAGTGGAATCACGCGTTGGCATGCGCACTCGCCATGTCGCGGCTACAGAACTGCACTTCACGGCACGTATGCAAGATTCTTACATGTGCTTTACTTCTCCGATGCGGAAGCGAACGGCCGTTCAGCAGACGGGCGTTCATCGAGGAAGGAAACACATGCTGATACCGCGGAACCGCCGAGGGACCATGCCGGGAGCGGCCGGCGTCCTGTTGCTGGGCCTCGGAGGCGTGGCAGTGGCCACCGCGGCGCAGGCGGCACCCCGGTCGGCCGAGTCCGCGGCCCCGGCCGCTACGGACATGCCTTACGCGGTCGAAGACTTCAACTACCCCGGCGCCGACCGAATCCTTGAGGAGCGCGGCATCACCCTGAAGCGGGGTGACGGCCACATCACCCTGGTGCCGTGTACCGACGCCTGGAACATCAAGATCGAGTCGCGTCTGGACAACGGCGGCTACTGCTTCCGCGCGACCGCCAAGTCGGCGTATCTGTCACTCGAGTTGCCCGACGCGTACGGCGTCTGGACCGAGGAGCACCCGGTCGAGGCGACACTGACCGCCGACGGGAAGGAATCCGTCGTCAACGTACCCAGCAATGAGTACCAACCGGTCGGTGAGTCCGGCGACACCGGGCTGCGCTCCGTTCTGGTCGAACTCCGTGTCACCGGCTGACCACACCGGTTGCTCGCTGACGGGCCGACAGGCCCACCAGTGACGCCCTTGCCCACTTGCGAATGATCAGGGAGTCATCGTGCGCCACTTGCGCGCCCGCACGACATTGACCAGTACGCTGCTTGCGACCGCGGTCGTCGGCGGTGTACTTGCCAGTACGAGTGTTCAGGCCGCCACCGGCCCCGCCGTCACCGATGGCGGCTTCGAGTTCGCCGCCCGTCTGCAGATAGGCGACGACCAGCGGGGCTGCTCCGCGGTGCTGATAGCCCCGCAGTGGCTGGCCACCGCCGCGAGCTGCTTCGCCGACGACCTCGGCGCCGGCCAGGTATCGGCAGGCAAGCCCCAGTGGAAGACGACGGCCGTCCTCGGCCCCGCCCCGGGCACCAACAAGCCCGTCGACGTCGTCGAGCTCGTGCCGCGCACCGACCGGGACATGGTGCTGGCCCGGCTCGCCACGCCCGCCACCGGCATCACCCCCGTCCCCCTCGCCACCACCGCGCCCGTCGCGGGCGAGGAACTGACGGTCGTCGGGTACGGGCGGACCAAGGACGAGTGGGCGCCGCTCGCCCGGCACACGGCCGCCTTCACCGTCCAGTCGGTGACCGGCACCACCCTCGCGCTCGACGGCAAGACCGACGACGACGCCATCTGCGCCGGCGACGCCGGCGGCCCCCTGGTGCGGCAGAAAGACGGCAAGTTCGAGCTGGTCGCGCTCGCCAGCCAGTCCTGGCAGGGCGGCTGCTTCGGCTCCGACCCGGCCGAGACCCGCAACGAGGCCGTCTCCCCGCGCCTGGACAACATCAACGGCGGCAACACCCTCACCCCCGGCTCCGTGATGCGGGCCGGTGACAGCCTCGTCTCCAACGCCGCCCGCCTGACCCTGCGGGCCGACGGCGATCTGGTCGTCGTCTCCAACGCGGGCCAGACGCTGTGGTCGACCGGCACCGCGGGCCACCCCGGCGCCACCGCCCGCTTCACCGGCACCGGAAACCTCACCGTCGTCGACGCCGACGGCAGCACCGTGCTGTGGGAGTCGAAGACCACCGCCGCCGGCGGCAAGGCCGTTCTCCAGGACCGCGGCAACTTCGTCGTCCACGACGCCCAGGGCGCCTCCCAGTGGGCCGCCGGCACCGTCGTCCGCCACGACTACAACGGCGACGGCCGCAGCGACCTGGCCAACTGGTACGACTACGGCGACGGCCACGACGAGATCCACGCCTTCCTCGCCAAGGCCGACGGCGGCTTCGACAGCCCGGTGCACGGCTGGGAGACCGCGGCCGGCAACTACTGGGCCGAGAACATGAAGCGCTTCACCGGCGACTTCAACGGCGACGGCCGCGGCGACGTCGCCGCCTTCTACGGCTACAGCAACGGCGACGTCGGCCTGATCACCTGGCTCGGCCAGGACGGCGGCCACTTCGGCGGCTCGCTGCACTCCTGGAAGGACACCGACGGCTGGAACTTCGACCGCATGACCGTCAACTCCGGTGACTTCGACGGCGACGGCCGCGACGACGTCGCCGTCTGGTACGACTACGCCGACGGCAGCGACAAGCTCCACACCTTCCTCGCCAAGGCCGACGGCGGCTTCGCCAGCCCCTTCTCGTCCTTCACCCGGACCGAGGGCTGGACGGCCTCCAGCATGAAGTTCGCCACCGGCGACTACAACGGAGACGGCCGCGACGACCTCGCCGCCCTCTACGGCTACTCCACCGGTGAGGTCAAGCTCATCACCTTCCCGACCACGCCCGACGGCGGCTTCGACAACACGGCCGTCCACGGCTGGAGCAGCACCGGCTGGAACTTCGACGCCGCCAGCGTCCACTCCGGCGACTTCGACGGCGACGGCCGCGACGACCTGGCCGCCTGGTACGACTACGGCGACGGCCACGACGCCGTGATCGGCTTCACCGCCGACGCCGCCGGCAAGTTCGGCAACCGTACCGAGCTGTGGAACACCGCGGCCGGGAACTACACACGCGACCAGATGAAGATCGTCACCGGTGACTACGACGGCGACGGCCGCGACGACCTCGCCACCCTCTACGGCTACTCGGACGGCCGGGTGAAGACCATCACCTGGACCGCCAAGGCCGACGGCACCCTCAACTCCCCGCTGCACAGCTGGGAGGCCACGGACGGCTGGAACTTCGACCGCATGCACGCGATCGAGCGCTACAACAACCCTGCCTGATCCCATTCGAGCGGCCCGTGGGCCCGCTGCCCCGCCGCCCCCGGCGGAGCAGCGGGCCCGCGGGCGTTGCGGCCGGTGTGCGGCCGGTGTGCGGCCGGTGTGCGGCCGCCCAGCTCTACCCCAGCGCCGCGACCTTGTCGCGGTACCCCCGTACCGGTGCCGCGTCCCTGTACGGCTCCAGCCGCCGTTCGAAGTCGCGGACGTACTCCGCCGCCCGCGCCGACCTCATCTCGGCCGCCTGTCCGGCCGCCTCGGCGGCCAGCTGGCAGGCCTGGTCGAGTTCGCCCAGGCCGAGGCGGGCCGTGGCGAGGACCACCCGGCAGAAGAGCCTGCTGCGCGCGTACACGGGGGCGCGCAGCAGCAGCGAGCGTTCCGCGTACTGGGCGGCGGCCCGGAACTGCTGGAGGTCGCGGTGGCAGTGCCCGAACTCGTCGGCGAGCTGCGCCTCGTCGAAGAAGCGGGCCCAGTGCGGCACCTCGTCGCCGGGCCGGGCGGCCTCCAGGGCACGCTCGGCCCGGACCAGCGAGGCGGTGCAGGCCCGCACCTCGCCGAGGACGCCGTGCGCCCGTGCCTCGGCGGCGTGCAGCAGCGTCTGCACGACCGGCGGCGCGGAGGTCCCGACCCCCTGCTGCGCCACCCGCGCGAGCTGCACGGCCTCGCGCCCGTGCCCCAGGTAGACGGCCTGGCGGCTCATGGTCACCAGCACGTACGAGCCGTACGCCCGGTCCCCGGCCGCCTGCGCGAGCCGCAGCGCCTGGACGAAGTAGCGCTGGGCGAGGCCGTGCGCGGCGATGTCGTACGACGTCCAGCCCGCGAGCCGGGTCAGGTCGGCGGCGGCGGCGAACAGCCGGCGGCCGGTCTGCTCGCCGTAGGTGCCGCGCAGCATCGGCTCCAGCTCGTGCTCCAGG
Source organism: Streptomyces sp. CB02414 (assembly GCF_001905385.1). Taxonomy (GTDB): domain Bacteria; phylum Actinomycetota; class Actinomycetes; order Streptomycetales; family Streptomycetaceae; genus Streptomyces. The sequence continues at coordinate 462,772 of NZ_LIPF01000001.1, forward strand.
TACCGCACCAGGGCCTGCCGGGCGTGCCCGCCGCCGTACCGGTCGTCCAGGCTGCGGAACAGCTCGCCGACCGAGCGCAGCGCGGCGAGGTCGCCGCCGGTGACCTTCTGGCCGGGGCCGCGGTCGGCGGACGGCGCGCGCCTGCGGGCCGGGTCGAGCGGCACGGGCCCCCTGGGCATCGCGGGGCGGCCCTGTGCGGGGATGCGGACGGGCACCTCGGCGCGGGCCACCTTCTCGTCGGCCCGCCCGATCAGCCAGTCCCGGCTGGGCACGACCAGCCCGGCCGGCGTGAAGGCGATCTTGCGCAGCTCGGCGTGGCTGCCGGAGTCCTTGCGCCACAGCCCGCCGACGATGTCGACGGCCTCCTCCGGGGTGGCGGCGAACTCCAGCCCCGCGTAGACGGGCGCGCAGGCGTCGAGGCCGAGGTCCTGCGCGCTGAGGCGTCGGCCGAGGCGCCGGGTGAAGACCTCGGCGATCAGCGCCGGGGTGGTGCCGCGGGGCTGCTGGCCGCGCAGCCACCGGGTGACGGACGTCTTGTCGTATCTCAGGTCCAGGCCGTGTTCGAGTCCCAGCTGGTCGACGCGACGCGCGAGACCCGCGTTCGAGAACCCCGCTTCGGCGATGAGCGCGGCGAGCTGGCGGTTGGGGGTGCGCTGCGCGGGTCGTTCCGTCATGGTGCGGTGCGGTCTCCTGCCTTCCGGGCGTTCGATGTGCCCGGAGCGCCTGTGAGCAGCCCTTATGGCCTCGTGAACGGCGCGAATGTAGCGGAGAGTAAGCACCCGATCGCACACTTCGACCGGCATTCATCCGATCGTGTGAGGATTGCCCGCCCGGCTGACGACGCATGGACGGTCGTACAGTGGCGTGGGCACGCTTCGTGCCTTACGACCTTCCGGGGAGGCATTGCCGTGAGTGAGCTGCGGTTCGTCCGAATGGGGTTCGGTGCCGATCGCGTCGAGTACCAGGAGGCGTGGGACGAGCAGCGCCGGGTGCACGCCGCGCGGTTCGCCGACGAGCTCCCCGACACCGTGCTGCTCCTCGAACACCCGCCGGTCTACACCGCCGGCCGGCGCACCGAGGACAGCGAGCGTCCGCTGGACGGCACGCCGGTGATCGACGTGGACCGCGGCGGCAAGATCACCTGGCACGGGCCGGGCCAGCTGGTGGGCTACCCGATCCAGAAGCTCCCGCGCCCGGTGGACGTGGTGGCGCACGTGCGGCGGCTGGAGGACGCCCTGATCCGCACCTGCGCGGAGTTCGGCGTGGAGACCAGCCGGGTGGAGGGCCGCAGCGGGGTGTGGATCCTCGGCGACCCGGTCGAGCGGCGCCCCGCGCTCGGCGGACTCTCCCTGGACTTCGACCCGCGCCTGACGGACGAGGAGTTCGACCCCCGTCTGAACGGCCCCGACTACGCCCCGTCCAACGCCGGCCAGCGCCGCGAGGACCGGAAGATCGCCGCGATCGGCATCCGGGTGGCGAAGGGCGTCACCATGCACGGCTTCGCCCTGAACGTGAACCCGGACAACAAGTGGTTCGACCGGATCATCCCCTGCGGCATCCGTGACGCGGGCGTCGCCTCGCTGGCGGGCGAGCTGGGCCGCGACGTGACCATCGAGGAGGTCCTGCCGGTGGCGGAGCGCCACCTGCGGGACGTTCTGGAGAACGCGGAACTGAAGCCGCGGGTGATCGAGAAGGCCCCGGCGGCATGAATGCAGCGCCGGGGGCATAAACCCAGCCCGTCCTGGGGGTCCCCCCGCTCGAGCGAAGCCGAGAGTGGGGGAGTTTGAGGACGAGGCCCGTTCAGGGCCGAAGCGGGGGCCTGGGGGCGGCAGCCCCCAGCAAGGCCAGCACCCTCGCCGGGCATCAAAACAACGGGCGTACCCTGAAGGTCGCCGAAGAATCAATCGCTAGGGAGCCGGTCGTGTCCGCAGTCGCACCCGACGGACGCAAGATGCTGCGCCTGGAGGTCCGCAACAGCCAGACCCCCATCGAGCGCAAGCCCGAGTGGATCAAGACCCGGGCGAAAATGGGCCCCGAGTACACCAAGATGCAGAACCTCGTGAAGAGCGAGGGCCTGCACACGGTCTGCCAGGAAGCGGGCTGTCCCAACATCTACGAGTGCTGGGAGGACCGCGAGGCGACCTTCCTCATCGGCGGCGACCAGTGCACCCGGCGCTGCGACTTCTGCCAGATCGACACCGGCAAGCCCGAGGCGCTCGACCGCGACGAGCCCCGCCGCGTCGGCGAGTCCGTGGTCACCATGGACCTGAACTACGCCACCATCACCGGCGTCGCCCGCGACGACCTCCCGGACGGCGGCGCCTGGCTGTACGCGGAGACGGTGCGCCAGATCCACCAGCAGACGGCGGACCGCGAGGCCGGCCGGACCAAGGTGGAGCTGCTCGCCCCCGACTTCAACGCGGTACCGGAGCTCCTGCGGGAGGTCTTCGACTCCCGCCCCGAGGTCTTCGCGCACAACGTCGAGACGGTCCCGCGCATCTTCAAGCGCATCCGCCCCGGCTTCCGCTACGAGCGCTCGCTGAAGGTCATCACGGACGCCCGCGACTACGGCCTGGTCACCAAGTCCAACCTGATCCTCGGCATGGGCGAGACCCGCGAGGAGATCAGCGAGGCCCTGAAGGAACTGCACGAGGCCGGCTGCGAGCTGATCACCATCACGCAGTACCTGCGCCCGTCCGTGCGCCACCACCCCGTGGAGCGCTGGGTCAAGCCGCAGGAGTTCGTGGAGCTGAAGGAGGAGGCCGAGCAGATCGGCTTCTCCGGCGTGATGTCGGGCCCGCTGGTGCGATCCTCGTACCGCGCCGGGCGGCTCTACCAGATGGCCATGGAGCAGCGCCGGACCGCCACCGTCTGATCCGCCCGCCGGACCGCCGTCCGGCGACCGTGTGAATTCACGCACAAGCTGCTACTGGCCAGTAATGGCCGATATTCCGCGGCCCCGACCGTCCTCGCAGATGAGGGCACCGGTCGGGGCCGCGGCGTCGTCGAGGCTCCCGGCATCGCGGCTTCATGTCCGTTTGACCGGCGGGTCACGCCCTGGTAACACCAATCAGTGACCCTGGTATCACGCCACGTACACCCGTCTCCGTACCCGGAGCCGTACCGAGGGGGGACCTCCACGATGCAGGCCGCGCCCGTTCGCGCCACCGTCGTCCGCGCCACCGCCATCCCGTCGTTCACCACCGCCCTGCGGGCCGTCGAGTCGCTGCTGATGAGCGGCGGTCAGCGCACTGCCCGGCGCAACGCGTGGACCTCCGTGCTGGAGGACCGCCGCCGCGCCAAGGACCGGATCGAGACGGAGCGCGTACTGCGGCAGTCCGTCGCCGGCCGCCCCTGATCCAGGCCCCGGCCGTCCCGCCCACCCGCACGCCGGGCACTGCCGTCGTCGGCGCTCGGCGGGGCACGTAGACTTCGTGCCATGGCGAGGAAGGAACCTGCAGCGGACGCTGCGAACCCCGGGCGACTGAAGCAGATCGCTCTGACCTACAAGATGACCCGCAAGGCCGACAAGAAGATCGGTCTTGTACTCGCGGGTGTCGGCATCGTCGTCTTCGGTGTCCTCCTCGCGATCGGTTTCCTGGTCGGTCACCCCATCTATCTCGGCATCCTGGGCGTGCTGCTCGCCTTCCTCGCGACGGCGATCGTCTTCGGGCGCCGGGCCGAGCGGGCGGCCTTCGGCCAGATGGAGGGCCAGCCCGGCGCGGCCGCGGCCGTACTGGACAACGTCGGCCGGGGCTGGACGACGACGCCCGCGGTGGCGATGAACCGCAACCAGGACGTGGTGCACCGCGCGGTGGGCAAGGCCGGCATCGTGCTGGTCGCGGAGGGCAACCCGAACCGGGTGAAGTCCCTCCTCGCCGCCGAGAAGAAGAAGATGAACCGCATCGTCTCCGACGTGCCCGTGCACGACCTGATCGTGGGCACCGGCGAGGGCCAGGTCGAGCTGAAGAAGCTGCGCACGACCATGCTCAAGCTCCCCCGCGTGCTGTCCGGCCCGCAGGTCACCGTGACCAACGACCGGCTGCGCGCCCTGGGCGACCTGATGAGCAACATGCCGCTCCCCAAGGGCCCGATGCCGAAGGGTATGCGCATGCCCAAGGGCGGCAACCCCAGACAGCGCTGACCTCGCGACCCACGGCAACGCGCCGGTACGGCGATGGGGGCACCCGGACTGATCCGGGTGCCCCCATCGCCGTACCGGCGTCGTCGTGCCTCAGACTCGTACTTCCACGGTGCGCGCCACCCGGTCGTGCAGGCCGCGACCGTCGCGGTCCCAGATCAGGGCCGGGACGGCGACGCAGAGCAGGACCGAGCGCAGCAGGGCGCGCAGCGGGCTCGGGCGGCCCGTGCTCAGCTCGACCACGCGCAGGCCGAACAGGCGCTTGCCCGGGGTGAAGCCGATCGTGCCGACGGTCAGCACGCTCAGCACGAAGAAGATCAGCAGGGCCCAGTTGCTGGTCGCCTGGCCGTAGCCGTCCGTGATCAGGCCGTATGCGATCAGGAGGCACAGGGCCCAGTCGACGGCCAGGGCGCCGATCCGCCGGCCGGGGCGGGCGATCGAGCCCGGGCCCTCCTCGGGCAGACCGAGCTGTTCGCCCCGGTACCCGAGGTCCGCGCCGGACTCCTCGATGGCGGCACGCGGCCCGGAAAGCCACGATCCGATTGCTTGCCTGTTGTCCACCCGTCCACGGTACTGCGCCCCTGGACGCCCCACGGACGGAGGGTGCGCGAAGGGCGGCCGGGAGGGGCGCACGGCGGGGTGTGCCGGGCCCGCATGAGGCCTACGCTGGAACGGAGCCGGTTAACTTCTGCGAAACAAATGGGTCACGCCCGAGAAATCACCCGTCCCTAGGGTCGAGGAAGCGTGTGCCACCCGCACTGGCCGCACGAACGATCTACCACCCCGGCGGGACGGTCGGGAGTAGGAGGAGCTGGATGTTCCAGAACGCCGACGACGCCAAGAAGTACATCGCGGACGAGGACGTCAAGTTCGTCGACGTCCGGTTCTGCGACCTGCCGGGCGTCATGCAGCACTTCACGTTGCCCGCCGCGGCGTTCGACCCCGACGACGAGCAGGCCTTCGACGGCTCCTCGATCCGCGGCTTCCAGGCCATCCACGAGTCGGACATGTCCCTGCGCCCCGACCTGTCGACCGCGCGCATCGACCCGTTCCGCCGGGACAAGACCCTCAACATCAACTTCTTCATCCACGACCCGATCACGGGCGAGCAGTACTCCCGCGACCCGCGGAACGTGGCGAAGAAGGCCGAGGCCTACCTCGCCTCCACCGGCATCGCCGACACGGCGTTCTTCGGCCCGGAGGCGGAGTTCTACGTCTTCGACTCCGTCCGCTTCTCCACCAGCGCGAACGAGTCCTTCTACCACATCGACTCCGAGGCCGGCGCCTGGAACACCGGTGCGCTGGAGGACAACCGCGGCTACAAGGTCCGCTACAAGGGCGGCTACTTCCCGGTCCCGCCGGTCGACCACTTCGCCGACCTGCGCGCCGAGATCTCCCTGGAGCTGGAGCGGTCCGGCCTCCAGGTCGAGCGCCAGCACCACGAGGTGGGCACCGCCGGCCAGGCCGAGATCAACTACAAGTTCAACACGCTGCTCGCCGCGGCCGACGACCTCCAGCTCTTCAAGTACATCGTGAAGAACGTGGCCTGGAAGAACGGCAAGACCGCGACCTTCATGCCGAAGCCGATCTTCGGCGACAACGGCTCGGGCATGCACGTCCACCAGTCGCTGTGGTCGGGCGGCGAGCCGCTCTTCTACGACGAGCAGGGCTACGCCGGCCTGTCGGACACCGCGCGCTACTACATCGGCGGCATCCTCAAGCACGCCCCGTCGCTGCTGGCCTTCACCAACCCGACGGTGAACTCCTACCACCGCCTGGTCCCGGGCTTCGAGGCGCCGATCAACCTGGTGTACTCGCAGCGCAACCGTTCCGCCGCGATGCGCATCCCGATCACCGGGTCGAACCCGAAGGCCAAGCGCGTCGAGTTCCGCGCGCCGGACGCCTCCGGCAACCCGTACCTGGCCTTCTCGGCCCTGCTCCTGGCGGGCCTGGACGGCATCAAGAACAAGATCGAGCCGGCCGAGCCGATCGACAAGGACCTCTACGAGCTCGCTCCCGAGGAGCACGCCAACGTGGCCCAGGTCCCGACCTCCCTCGGTGCCGTCCTCGACCGCCTGGAGAGCGACCACGAGTTCCTCCTCCAGGGCGACGTGTTCACGCCGGACCTGATCGAGACGTGGATCGACTTCAAGCGCGCGAACGAGATCGCGCCGCTGCAGCTGCGTCCGCACCCGCACGAGTTCGAGATGTACTTCGACGTGTGATCGTCCTCGACCGCCCCGCGGTCCGTCCGGCGCCCCTCGTCCCCGTTCCCGGGGGCGGGGGGCGCCGTCGTCGGACCGGTCGTTGGCCGAAAAGCTTCACAGGGGAGACCCGGCCCGGGATCATAGACACTGAGACTGTTGTTCGAGTCAGGGGACGGGGAGAGGCACCGGACATGTCCGAGCGGGACGACGAGGAACGCGAGTTCGACATCAAGTGGGCGGACGGCGCCGAGCACAAGGAGCCCTCCGCACGTGCCCGGATGCTCGCCGCGCGCTGGAAGGAGAACCCTCCCGGCCCGGTCCCCTTCCGCGCCGACCCCGACCACGTGGGCTCACGGCGCCGGTCGTCGTGGGTGTCCACCGCCGTGGTCCTCGGCTGCGTCGCCGCGGTGATCGTGCTGCTCGGCTACATCAACTTCCGGGCGCCCTACTAGGACAGCCCTCGGCCGTCGGTCTCAGCGGAACGCGGCGACGTTGCGGGCGGCCCAGTCGGCGAAGGGGCGTGGGGCGCGGCCGAGGACGCGCTCGACGTCCGGGCTGACGCGCAGTTCGGCCGGGCTCGGGTTGCCGACGATGTCCAGGGTGTCGTCGGCGAGTTCCGCCGGCATGCTTTGGGCCATGGCGGTCCTGGCCTCGTCGCGGGTCAGCTCGTGGAACGCCACGGGTTCGCCCAGCGCTGCCGCGAGGGCCTCCGTCTGCCCGCGCGGAGTGATCACCTCCGGGCCGGTCAACTCGTATGCGCCGCCGGTGTACCGGTCCTCCAGCAGGCAGGCCGCCGCCACTGCCGCGATGTCGTCCGGGTCGATCACCGGCACCCCGGTGTCGCCGAAGGGCGCCGCGACGACCCGCCGCGCACGGACGGACTCGGCCCACCACAAGGCGTTGGAGGCGAAGCCGCCCGGTCGCAGCACGGCCCACTCCAGGCCGGACTCCCGCACCGTGTCCTCCAGCTCGCGCATCGCGATCCGCGTCGCCCCGAAGGGCCTGGTCACCACGCCGAGCGTGGAGAGCAGGACGATGCGGCGGACCCCGCTGTCCACGGCCTCGGCGACGATGTCGGCGGGGTGGGCGCCGAGGGCGTGCAGATCGCCGGAGAGCAGCAGGAACAGTGACTTCGCCCCGGCCAGCGCGGGCCGCAGGCCGGCCGGCTCGGCGAGGTCGGCCACCTGGTGGCGGACGCCGTCCGGCACCGCCGCCGGGTGCCGGGACACCGCCGTCACCTGCTCGCCCGCCTCCGCCAGCGCCCGCGTCAGCGGCCGGCCGATGTTCCCGGTCGCCCCGGTCACCACGATCATGATCAGCTCCTTGTCGGATGTGCTCTGAGGGCGCTCACGCTAGGAGCGGTAGCTAACTTCTGGTAAGGGCATACCTGGAGGTAAGCTCATGACATGACGGAAGGCGCGCAGCACAGGCGGGTCGAGACCGGCAAGCGGTATGACGTGTTTCACACCGACTGCCTGGCGCGGGACGTGGTCGACCACGTGACCAGCAGGTGGGGCGTCTGGGTGCTGATCTCCCTGCGCCACAACGACCTCCGGTTCTACGAGCTGCGCGAGAGCATCCAGGGCATCAGCGAGAAGATGCTGGCCCAGACCCTGCGCGCGCTGGTCGAGGACGGCCTGGTCTGGCGAAAGGTCGAGCCGACGACGCCGCCGCAGGTCACGTACGGGCTGACCGAGTTCGGCCGGGACGTCGGCGAGCCGCTGACGGAGCTGTTCGACCGGATCACCCGGCGGCTGTCGGCGCTCGACACCGCCTAGCCTCCGCTGTCAGTGGTGTCGGGCACCATGTCCCCACCGAGATAGGCACCGAGATACGCACCGAGGACGCTGCGAGTGGGCGGAGGGCCTGCATGGGTGACGGCGGACGACGGCACATCGGGGCGGCCGAGCGGCGGGAGCGGCTGGCCCTGCGACAGCGGCTGGCCGGGGCCGCGCGGGCGGCAGAACCGGAGGAGGTCGCCGGATCACTGGTCGCGCTGCACGGCACCGACCCGGCGACGGTGTACCTGGCCGTGGGCGCGCGGCTGGCCGACGCGGCGAAGACCGTGGGCGCGACCGAGCGGGCGCTGTACGAGGACGGCTCCCTGGTCCGGATGCACGGCATGCGGCACACCGTCTTCGTGTTCCCGAGGGAACTGACCGCGGTGGTGCACGCCTCGACCGGACTCACGGTCGCCGCGCGGGAGCGGGCCGCGCTGATCAAGAGCATGGCGGACGCCGGAGCCCCGGACGCGGCCTGGCTCGCGGAGGTCGAGGAGTCGGCGCTGGCCGCGCTGGCCCGGCGCGGCCAGGCGACGGCCGCCGAGCTTGCCCGGGACGAGCCGCGCCTGAAGGAGCAGTTCGTCTACGCCGCCGGGAAGAGCTACGAGGGCGTGCACACCGTCTCCACCCGGCTGCTGAAGGTGCTGGGTGTGGAGGGCAAGGTCGTACGGGGCCGGCCCCTGGGCTCGTGGACGTCCAGCCAGTTCCGCTGGGCGCCGGCGCCCGACCATCCCGAGCTGGACGCGGGCGAGGCGCAGGCGGAGCTGCTGCGGAGGTGGCTGACCGCGTGCGGGCCGGCCACCGAGGACGACCTGAAGTGGTGGACGGGATGGCGGGTGACCGAGGTGCGCCGGGCGCTGGCCGCGATCGGCGCGGAGGCGGTGTCGCTGGACGAGGGCACCGGGTACGTCGTCGCCGGGGACGCCGGTGACTCGGGTTCGGTGACCGGGGTGACGGAGCCGTGGGCGGCGCTGCTGCCCGCCCTCGACCCGACGGCGATGGGCTGGCGGCACCGGGACTGGTACCTCGCCCCCGAGCTGCGGCCGGTGCTCTTCGACCGCAGCGGGAACGTCGGGCCGACGGTGTGGTGGAACGGCCGCGTCGTCGGCGGCTGGGCCCAGCGGGCCGACGGCCGGATCGTCTGGCGGGTCCTGGACGGCGAGGGCACCGGCCGTGCGGCCGAGGCCGCGATCGCCGCGGAGGCGGAGCGGCTGGCGTCCTGGGTGGGGACGACGCGGGTGACTCCGCGGTTCCGGACGCCCCTGGAGCGGGAGTTGTCGGCGTGAACAGCCGGTCAGCGGCGCCGGGCACCCCGCGAGACGAACGGCACCCGGCGCCACCGCTTCACCGCGAGTACCGCATCAACGCCCGCACCATGTGGCACGTGGTGTCCGACGGCGGGTGGACGCCGATGGTCAGCGCGGCGCTCCGTATCCTCTCGTTGCGCGCCTGGTCGGCCAGGTAGACGCCGGAGTCGAGCAGGGCGATGGCGAGCCGCATCGCCTTGAGCCGGCGGTTGTGCGTGATGTACCACTCGCGGGGACGGCCCGCCGGCAGCGGACGCTTCTCCACGGGCTCGTAGGGCAGGTCGAGCAGGACGGGCCGCTTGGCGGTGGACTGGGTGGGCAACGGCTTCGGCTTCAGTGCGGCAGCGGGCACGGGCATCCTCCTGTCGCGGTCAGGGCGCCGTCCGGACCTCCCGGCGACACCCTCGAACACTGCTTCCATTTTACCGCCCACCACTGACAAAAGCCCCTGGCCACAAGGGCTTTCGGGGGTGCTGTGACGCACGGGGTGAACGAGTTTCCGCACCCCTCGGGCTACCGTGTGCGGCATGGAGATCTGGATCAACCCGGCCTGCTCGAAGTGCCGCAGCGCGATCAGCCTGCTCGACGCGGAGGGCGCCGACTACACCGTCCGCCGCTACCTGGAGGACGTCCCGAGCGAGGACGAGATCCGGGAGGTGCTCACCCGGCTGGGCCTCGAACCCTGGGACATCACCCGCACCCAGGAGGCCGCCGCGAAGGAACTGGGCATGAAGGACTGGCCCCGCGACGAGGCGTCACGCGACCGGTGGGTCACGGCACTCGCCGGGCACCCGAAGCTGATCCAGCGTCCGATCATCACGGCGGACGACGGAACGGCCGTCGTGGGCCGCACGGACGAGGCGGTCCGGGACGCCCTGTCCCGGTAGGGCGCGCAGATCCTCGCGCGTAGGGGGCGTCCTCGCTGAGCAACTCCGTTCGGTATTCCGTACATAGCGGCGTACGCTCCCCTACCTCTTCAGGAGGCGCGCATGTCGCGCAGGAGAACTCTCGGTACGAAGAAGAAGATCGCACTCCTGGTCAGTGCCGCGACGGTGGCGGGCGGTGGGGCCTTCGTGATGGCGAACGCCTCGAACGCCGCACAGACCGACCAGAACGCGCGGACCAGGGCGGCCCAGGACTCCTCCGTCTGCCAGGGTCTGGCCACCGCGCTGGGCAACAACCAGCGTTTCATCGAGGGCCAGCGGGCCGATCCCGACGCGCAGTCGGAGGCCAGGATCGCCAACCGCGAGGCCGTCATCGCGGAGATCGAGCGCAAGCAGGAGGCGTCCGGGTGCGCGGTCGGGGAGTCGGCTCAGGGCTCCCAGTCCGCACAGCCGCCGCAGGACGGCCAGGAAGCCGGGCAGGCCGCCGGTGAGCAGGTGTGCAACGGCTCCACCGTCACCCTCTCCGGCGAGGGCGGCGCTCCCGCCGCGTCCAGCAACCAGTTCCCCGTGGGCACCCGGCTCAAGGTGACCAACCTCGACAACGCCAAGTCCACGACGGTGGAGGTCTCCTCGGTGTCGGGCAGCTGCGTGCTGCTCAACAACGCGGCGTTCGAGCAGGTCCGGGAGGAGGGCAAGTTCCTGATCCGGCGGGCGCTGATCGAGAAGGTCGGGTGAGATCCGGTCACGGACAGGCCGGCGACCGTGCGGGGGTGGCGGTCGCCGGCCGGGGGCGGTGAGAAACGCGCCACACCGCACCCGGGTAACACGGGGTTCACAAACGGGCAACGGACGGGAAATCGCCGGTTGGCACGCTGCACGGCAGTAGGAGCGGCGCACCGGTGCCGCAGCGCCGCAGCACCCGCAGTGCGCCCAGACCCACCCCGAAGGATGTGTCCCCGTGACCTTCAAGGCCGAGTACATCTGGATCGACGGCACCGAGCCGACGGCCAAGCTCCGTTCCAAGACGAAGATCATCACGGATGCCCCCGCGGGCGTGGACGCCCTGCCGATCTGGGGTTTCGACGGCTCCTCCACCAACCAGGCCGAGGGCAGCTCCTCGGACTGCGTGCTCAAGCCGGTCTTCTCCTGCCCCGACCCGATCCGCGGCGGCGACGACATCCTGGTGCTGTGCGAGGTCCTCGACACGGACATGGCGCCGCACCCGAGCAACACCCGCGCCGCGCTGGCCGAGGTCGCCGGGCGGTTCGCCGCGCAGGAGCCGATCTTCGGCATCGAGCAGGAGTACACCTTCTTCAAGGGCGCCCGCCCGCTCGGCTTCCCCGAGGGCGGCTTCCCGGCCGCGCAGGGCGGCTACTACTGCGGTGTCGGCTCGGACGAGATCTTCGGCCGCGACGTCGTCGAGGCCCACCTGGAGAACTGCCTGAAGGCCGGTCTCGGCATCTCCGGCATCAACGCCGAGGTGATGCCGGGCCAGTGGGAGTTCCAGGTCGGCCCGCTGTCCCCGCTGGAGGTCTCCGACCAGCTGTGGGTGGCCCGCTGGCTGCTCTACCGCACCGCCGAGGACTTCGAGGTCTCCGCGACCCTGGACCCCAAGCCGGTCAAGGGCGACTGGAACGGCGCGGGCGCGCACACCAACTTCTCCACCAAGGCGATGCGCGAAGGACCTGAGGGGTATGCGGCGATCATCACCGCCTGCGAGTCGCTCGGTGAGGGCTCCAAGCCGATGGACCACGTCAAGAACTACGGCGCCGGCATCGACGACCGCCTGACCGGCCTGCACGAGACCGCCCCGTGGAACGAGTACTCCTACGGCGTCTCGGACCGCGGCGCCTCGGTGCGCATCCCGTGGCAGGTCGAGAAGGACGGCAAGGGCTACATCGAGGACCGCCGTCCCAACGCCAACGTCGACCCGTACGTGGTGACCCGCCTGCTCGTGGACACCTGCTGCGCGGCGCTGGAGAAGGCCGGTCAGGTCTGATCCGGCCGCCGACCGCCTGAAGGGGGCGTCCACCGCGACGGTGGGCGCCTCTTCGCGCTGCCCGCGACCGTTCGGTGGTCGCGTTGTCAGTGGTGCGTGGCACTGTGGGGGCATGGAGATCGACGGGGACCTCGCCATCAGGGCCGAGACGGAGAACTGGCAGACGCACGCCCGGATTCCGGCGTCCCGGCTGCGTGAGCTGGTGGCGCGGATCGGGGGCACCGGCGACCGGTTCCTGGTCGTCCAGCGGATACCGGACATCCCGGACGTGTTCGTGCAGGTGTGGCACGAGGAGGGCGGGAACTACCGGCTGGAGCACCGGGCCGCCGGGCACCAGTTCTTCGGAACGGACCTCGACGACCCCGACCGGGTGGCGGACCTCATGACCGGCTGGGCGCGACAGGAGCCAGGCTGGGACACCGGCGTCGACTGGGCCCCGATCGACCTGGGGCCGGAGGAGGAGGTTCCCGAACTGCCGGACGAGGTGCGCGAGGACGTCGAGCGGCTGCTGCGGGAGCGGCTGCGCTGCGGGTACGACAGCCGGAAGGCCCTGGTCGAGATCGCCGAGGAGTACCGGGCCGCGGACGCCGAGGACGAGCGGCCGGTGTCCAGGGCCCAGGCCTGGCAGCTGGTGGACCGGCTGTGGCTGGAGCGGCTGGCGCAGCAGGAGGAGTGGGGCGACGAGACCACCGACCCCGACCGGCTCACCCGCGTCTTCGGGACGCTGGACGCGGCCGGCGTCACCGCCCGGGAGAACTTCACCTGCTGCCGCAACTGCGGCATGTCCGAGATAGGCGCGGAGCGCGAGGGGGCGCGCGGCTTCGTCTTCTTCCACCGGCAGAGCACCGAGGCCGCGGCCGAGGGATACGGAGTGACCCTCCACTACGGCGGTTTCGACGGCTCCGAGGAGACCACCACCGCGGTCGGGCACGAGGTCGTGGCGGCCTTCACGGCCGCCGGGCTGTCCACGGAGTGGAACGGCGATCCGGGCAGAGCCATCACCGTCACGCCCCTGGACTGGCGCAGACGCCTGGTGGGGTGACCGGTACGGCGTCGGCTTCGTGCCACGGTCCGTGTCCCGTGGCCCCTTCCCGACGAACCTCTCGCGCGAAGAGCTTACGTCTCATGGCGCCCCCCGTTCCCTGACCACCGTCACCCTCGACTCCCCCGAGCCGGCGGACATCGCCGGCGGACGATCCAGACCGTGCGGTGCGTCGGCTACACGTACGCGCCGCCCACCGGAGGCCGAGCTCTGCCCTCGGCAGAAAGGCGTTCCCCGGACGGTCTCCGGCGGGCACAGTGGCCGGCATGAGGCTACTGGTGCTGGGCGGTACGGAGTTCGTGGGGCGGGCCGTGGTGGAGGGTGCGCTCGGGCGCGGCTGGGAGGTGACCGTCCTGCACCGCGGACGGCACGCCCCGCCGCCCGGGGTGCGCGCGCTGCACGGCGACCGCACCGCACCGGACGGGCTCGCCGCCCTGGCCGGCGACGGCACGTGGGACGCCGTCGTCGACACCTGGTCGGCGGCGCCCCGCGCGGTGCGGGACTCGGCGCGGCTGCTGCGGGACCGCGCCGCGCGGTACGTGTACGTGTCGAGCTGCTCGGTGTACGCCTGGGCGCCGCCCGCCGGGTACACCGAGGACGCCCCGCTGGTCGAGGGCGCCTCGGCGGACGCCGGGCAGAGCGACTACGCGCGCGACAAGCGGGGTGCCGAGCTGGCCGTCCTGGACGCCTTCGGCGCGGACCGTTCGGTGCTCGTCCGGTCCGGGCTGATCCTCGGCCCGTACGAGAACATCGGGCGGCTGCCGTGGTGGCTGAACCGCGTCGCGCGCGGCGGCCCGGTGCTCGCGCCGGGCCCGCGCGACCTCCCCCTCCAGTACATCGACGTACGCGACCTCGCCGACTGGGTCCTCGGGGCGGTGGAGCGGGAGCTGAGCGGGCCGTACAACCTGGTCTCCCCGCCGGGGCACACCACCATGGGCGCCCTGCTCGAAGCCTGCGTGAGGGCCACGGGCGGCGCGGCCGAGCTGCGCTGGACCGCCCCGGACGCCGTCCTGGCCGCCGGAATCGCACCGTGGACGCAGCTGCCCGTGTGGACACCGCCCGGCAGCGACCTGCACGAGGCGCTGCACACGGCCGACGTCTCCCGGGCCCTGGCCACCGGCCTGAGCTGCCGCCCGGCCGACGACACGGTCACCGACACCTGGACCTGGCTGCGGAGCATCGGCGGCACGGCTCCGCGGCGCCCGGACCGGCCGCCGGTCGGCCTGGACCCGGAGACGGAGGCGAAGCTGCTCGCGGCGGACGGGGGCTGAGACCGCACGTCTCGGGCGCCCCCGGCACGGGCGGGCCCGTCCCGCACCGAGGTGTACCTGGCAACACCCCGGACCAGGGGGGTCGGCCCCGTGACCGGGTCCGTCGGCTCGGCCAGACTGACGGCATGGACATCGAGACGAAGAACGACGGCCGCGGGACCCGGCCGAACCGGACGCGGACCATGGCCCTGTCGGCCGTGCGGGGACTGGCGCTGACCTTCATCACCCTGCCCGGCGCGGTGCTCTGCTTCTGCCTGACCCTGGTGTCCATCGCGCTGATCCCGATCGGGATCGGCATCGTCACCACGCCGTGGGTGCTGACCGGCGTGCGGATGTTCGCGGACTGGCGGCGGGTGCTCGCCGCCGAATGGGGCGGGGTGCGGATCCAGCGGGCGTACCGGCCGATGCCCGAGGGCGCCAACCCGTGGGCGCGCACTTTCGGGATGCTCGCCGACCCGGCGACCTGGCGGGACTTCATCTGGCTCCCGGTCGACATGACGGCGGGCTTCGTCACCGCGCTGCTGGCCGTCGCGCTGCCGGTCTACCCGCTGGAGGGGTTCGCGATCGCGGCCGGGCTGTGGCGGCTCTGGGACGACACCTACTGGTACGGCTTCGTGCCCGTCACCGACCAGACCACCGCGCTCTACGCCGCCGCCCTCGGCGCCGTCCTCCTCGCCGCCGCCGCCTGGCTCACCCCGCTCCTGCTGAAGGCCCACTTCCGGCTCACCGGCGCGGTCCTCGGCTCGGGCCAGGCCGAGCTCGCCGAGCGGGTGCGCGTGCTGACCGAGACCCGGCAGGACGCCGTCGACACCTCCGCCGCCGAACTGCGCCGCATCGAACGCGACCTGCACGACGGGGCGCAGGCCCGGCTGGTCGCCATGGGCATGGACCTCGGCACCATCGAGGCGCTGCTGGAGAAGAACCCGGCGAAGGCCCGGGAGCTGCTCGCCCAGGCCCGGCAGTCCTCCGCCGACGCCCTGACCGAGCTGCGCGAACTCGTGCGCGGCATCCACCCCCCGGTCCTCGCCGAACGCGGTCTGGGCGACGCCGTACGGGCGCTGGCGCTGCGGCTGCCCGTCACCGTGGAGACCGACGTGGAGCTGCCCGGCCGCGCGGAGGCGCCCGTGGAGTCCGCCGCGTACTTCGCCGTCAGCGAGATCCTCACCAACGCCGTCAAGCACTCCGGCGCCGACCGGATCTGGATCGACATGCACCACGCCGAGGGCCGGCTGCGCGTCAGCGTCACCGACAACGGCAAGGGCGGCGCGGTGATCGGCGCGGGGACGGGGCTGGCCGGCGTCGAGCGGCGACTCGGTACATTCGACGGCGTCCTGGCCGTCAGCTCCCCAGCGGGCGGTCCCACCATGGTCACCGTGGAGATCCCTTGCGCGTTGTCCTAGCCGAAGACCTGTTCCTGCTGCGCGACGGACTGGTCCGGCTCCTCGAGGCCCACGACTTCGAGATCGCCGCGGCCGTCGAGACCGGCCCCGAGCTGTCCCGCGCGCTGGCCGAGCTGGAGCCCGACGTCGCCGTCGTCGACGTACGCCTGCCGCCCACGCTCACCGACGAGGGGTTGCAGTGCGCCCTGGAGGCCCGGCGCAAGCGGCCGGGGCTGCCGGTGCTGGTCCTGTCCCAGCACGTGGAGCAGCTGTACGCGCGCGAACTGCTCGCCGACGGCACCGGCGGGGTCGGGTACCTGCTCAAGGACCGGGTGTTCGACGCGGAGCAGTTCGTGGACGCCGTACGGCGGGTGGCGGCGGGCGGTACCGCGATGGACCCGCAGGTCATCCAGCAGCTGCTCAGCCGGCGGGCGGCGGCGGACCGGCCGCTGGAGCGGCTCACGCCCCGGGAGCTGGAGGTGCTGGAGCTGATGGCGCAGGGCCGGACCAACGCGGCGATCGCCGGGAAACTGGTCGTCACGGAGCGGGCGATCGCGAAGCACACGGCGAACATCTTCGCCAAGCTGAGCCTCGAGGTCTCCGACGACGACAACCGGCGTGTACTGGCGGTTCTGGCCTATCTGGACCGCGGTCACTGACCTCATCCGCCGCACAGGACCCATCAGTTCCGCAGACGACTGAACACCCCTGGGACGGCCTCCGTATGGAAGGGAGCCGCTTCACTCCTGTCGGGCGCCCTCGATGCCCCGCAAGGAAGTCAAAGAGGAGTTCCATGGGACGCAACACGAGAAAACGCCGTACGCCGCTGGCCACCAAGGTCGTAGCCGGGGCGGCGGCCCTGGCGGTCGGCGGGGGCGGGCTGGTCTGGGCCAACTTCTACGCCTCGGCGCACGAGGAGAATCCGGCGCACAACCGGACGAGGTCGGCCGCGGCGCAGGTCGCGACGATCGACTGTCCCGACGTCGGCCAGGAGCTGTCCGACGTGCCGGACCGCGCGCGGGGGGAGGTCGACGGCGAGCTGGCCACGATGGACAGCCAGATCACCGAGGCCTACAAGCGCCTCGCCACCACGCGGCGCGCGCAGGCGGGTGACCCGCGGTTCGTCGAGAACACCATCCTCGGACCGCTCAAGGACCGGCGGAAGGCGATCATCGACCGGATCCAGCTGGAGATCAACCGGGCCGGCGGCCGGGCCGACGACGACCTGGACCGCCTGGCCGGCTGCCAGGGACAGCCCGCGGAACAGCCGCAGAACGGCGACGGCCAGAACGACGGCGGCCAGAACGGCGACGGTCAGAACGGGGACGGCCAGGGCCAGGACGACGGTCAGAACCAGGACGACAACGGCAACGGCGCCGCGGGCCCGGTCGCCGACGACTTCATCGACATCAACGACGTCGAGCCGGACTCCCGCGACAGCGAGAACGGTCTGGCCGCCGACGGCGACGGCGGTTCCACGGGCACCTTCACCACGGACTGCGGTGTCAACGAGAACAACCTGTTCAACAGCGACAACCTGATCGCCGCCCCCGGCGTCGACAACGGCGCGCACCACGTGCACGACTACGTCGGCAACCAGGACAACGACGCCTTCTCCAGTGACGAGGACCTGGCGAACGCCGACACCTCGTGCCAGAACCAGGGCGACAAGTCGACGTACTACTGGCCGGTGCTGCGGCTCCAGGACGGCACCGAGGAGTTCGACGCGAACGACCTGGGCGGTGGCGCGGACGGCAACGTCGGCAAGATCCTCAAGCCGGCGCAGGCCGAGCTGAAGTTCGTCGGCAACAAGCAGAGCGACGTGGTCGCCATGCCGAAGTTCCTGCGGATCATCACCGGTGACGCCAAGTCCTTCACCAACGGCGACGCCAACGCCAACAGTTCGTGGAGCTGCACCGGCTTCGAGGACCGCCAGGTCACCGACAAGTACCCGCTCTGCCCCGACGGCAGCCAGGTGGTGCGCACGTCGAACTTCCAGAGCTGCTGGGACGGCGAGAACATCGACAGCGCCAACCACCGCGACCACATGGCCTTCGTGCAGGAGGACGGCGGCTGCCCGAACGGCTTCCAGGCCATTCCCCAGCTGCAGGTCCGCCTGGTGTACGACATCCCCACCCCGACCGTCGAGAACGGTCAGGTGCGGAACCCGTACGCCGTGGACAGCTTCCCGGAGCAGCTGCACAAGCCGATCACCGATCACAACGACTTCATCAACGTCATGGACGAGGACCTGATGAACGAGGTGGTCGACTGCATCAACAGCGGCGAGGACTGCCAGTAGTCCCTCCCCTGGCTTCCCGCCACAGCACTTACGGGGCCGGTGACGTGCAACCGTCACCGGCCCCTCGCGCGTCCCCGTCCGAGGTCAGCCGCCGTGCCCGCCGTGCCCCGCCGGATGGCTGCCGCCGCCGTGCCGGGTGCCCTGCTCCAGGGTGCCGCCGAGCCGGCCGCGCAGGTCCGCCACGACGTCCTCGTGGCCGACGGCGACCCACTTGCGGCCGACGAGGTAGTAGCCGCCGTAGTCCTTGGCCGTGTTGATCCACTCGCGCTGCCCGCGGTCGGTGGCGAAGGTGGCGAGGACGTACTTCTCGTCGCCCGTCCCGCAGAGGGCCTGGCGGATGGTGTCGGCGTCGGTCTGCATGTCGGGCTCGCACTTCACCTCGGCGGCCAGGTGCTCCAGGCTGCCGGTCGCGGTCTCGGGCACGGCCGCCTCGCCGTCCCCGTCGGAGCCGCAGCCGGTCAGCACCAGTACCGCCGCCGCGGCCGGCGCGAGCATCGGTCGGGTCAGCCTCATCTGTTCCTCCGGTCCGTTCCGGCGACATGCCGTGCGGAGCCCCCTGCGAGGGGCTCTCGCCATCGATACGGCCGCGGGGCGCGAACCATTCAGAAACCCCGGTGTCGTTCCGGGGGTACCCGTGCGAGAGTGGCGCTGTGGACCAGGACTGGGAAGACCGTGTGACCGCCGCGTGGGCGACGGCCGACGACTACGCCGAGGACGGTGCCGCCGACTTCCGCGCGGTGATCGACGCCCTCGCCGACGAGTTGCCGGCGGACAGTCCGCTCGGCCTGTTCGAGCGGGCCTGCGCCTGGGACTCCACCGGCCACTCGGACCGGGCGGTGCCGCTGTACCGCGAGGCGCTGGAGCGCGGGCTGGGCGAGGTCAGCCGCTACAAGGGGCGCCGGGCGAAGATCCAGCTCTCCAGCTCGCTGCGGAACATCGGTGAGCCGGAGGAGGGCGTCAAGCTGCTGTCGCCGGAACTGCTCGCGCCGTCGGACGAGTTGGACGACGCCGTGCGCGCCACGCTCGCCCTGTGCCTGTCGAGCATGGGCCGCGACCGAGAAGGACTGTCGCTGGCGCTCGGCGCGCTCGCGCCCCATCTGCCGCGCTACCAGCGGTCGATGGCCGCCTACGCGCGCGCCTTGGTGGAACCCGAGGACTGACCTGGGCATGGTGACCATCCACCCATTCGCTCGTTCTGCTGAACGTGCAGTCACAGGATGTCGCCCCGCGCCCCGCACCGTCCTCCGCCTCCCCGGCCGACCCGGTCGTCGACGTCGAGCAGGCCGAGGCCGCGCTCGTCGAGCACTACCCGCGCCTGGCCCGGCTCGCCTACCTGGTGCTGCCGCCGGGCCTGGGCCGGGGCCGCCGCGTCCTGTCCGCGCACTCCCTCACCCAGCGTGCCCTGCCCCGGAACCGGACGACGGCTCCCGTGATCCCGGCCCAGTCGACCGGCCGGGAGGTGGATCCCGGGTACGCGCTGGTCCGCCTCCGCGTGGTCCGTGCGGCGCTGGAGGCCGCCCGCCCGCTCAAGCGGCGTGCGTGGCCCAAGCGCTCCCAGCTGCCGCCCCTGCTGCCCCAGGTGCGCGGGCTCAAGCTCTTCCCGCGCTCCGGCGGGGCCGACGAACTCTCCCTCGACCAGCGGCTGTCCGCCCTCTCCGCGCCCGGCCGTGCGGCCTACGTCCTGCGGGGCCTGGAGCAGCTCCCCGACCCGGACGTGCGGCAGCTGCTCGAAGCCGCCGGGGTCGCCGACGCGGACGCCGCGCTGCGGGAGGCCGACGAGGTACCCGCGCAGTACACGCTGCTCACCTCCTCCGAGTACGACCCCTGCTCGCTGCAGGCCCGGCCGACCGACCTGATGCGCCGCCGCCAGCACACGCGGGCGGCGCTGGTCGCCGGGGCGGCCCTGGTGGTGTGCGGGACGCTGCTGGGCATGCCCGGCGACGGCTGGGGGCCGGACGGCGCCGCCGCCCCGTCGTACGCGCAGAACCCGGCGGCCGAGGCGGCCCTGGACCCGGCCGAGCTGACGAAGGCCGCCCCGGCCGCCTGGGAGACCTCCGCGCGCACCGACTTCTCGGTGTGGCCGG
Organism: Streptomyces sp. CB02414; assembly: GCF_001905385.1. Taxonomy (GTDB): domain Bacteria; phylum Actinomycetota; class Actinomycetes; order Streptomycetales; family Streptomycetaceae; genus Streptomyces. The sequence continues at coordinate 483,169 of NZ_LIPF01000001.1, forward strand.
CGCGCGGCGACCTCACCGGCGACGAGGAACTGCTGCGCCGGGCCCTCGCCGTGTGGGCGCGGCCCGGCGAGAGCGTGGGCGTCTCGGCGACGCCCGGCACCCCGACCGGCGGCCCCTCCGGCCCGCCCCAGCTGCTGTACGCCGGGACCGTCGACAACGCGCGCGTGGTGATCCTGCACGACGGACTGCGCCTCGCCCGGTACGCCGAGCCGAAGGACGGCACGGCGGGCGCCGCCCTGGACTTCGCGCGCACCGACGGCGCCGGCCGGGCCGAGGCCACCGCGGTGGTCCTGGGCCGTGCCGACGGCAACGTCCGCTATCTGACGGCGCCGTGGGTGACGAAGGCCGCCGTGCGCGACCTCGCCGACCCGGACTCCGACGCCCGTGCCCTGACGCTGACCGACGGGGTGACCTCGCCGCTGGCCAGCCCGGTGCAGCGGCAGTCCGGGGCGTGTACGTCCTGGAACGTGCTGGAGCTGACCGACGGCTCGGCCACCCGGCTGGCGACCGACCTCGGCGAGCTGGTCCCGGCCCGCCTCACCACCGGCCGCCCCGGTGCGGCGAAGGACGTCTCCGGGGCCGGGGCCCGAGCCGACTGGGCGCCGTACGCGTGCTCGCTCGGCGCGGTGCGCGGACAGGGCGTGCGGTCGGTGAACGCCTGGCAGTTCGCCGCGCAGCCGCTGCCCGACGCCAGCGGCTCGGGCGACTGGGTGTGTACTCGGGCCGAGACCTGGCGGGGCGAGGGGGCCGGGGTGCTGGCGCAGTTCCGCACACCGGGCGGGGCCCAGGGCGCGGTGGCGGCGAAGGCGCAGGACGTGCCGGCGTGCGGTGAGCGCGACCCGCACGTGCTGGCCGGGGTGCTGTGGAAGTCGGAGGGCGGGCACTGGTACCTGCTCGCCGCCGGCGACCGCGACACGCGGTCGGTCGAGGCGACGGGCGGCATCAGCGACTCGGCCGAAGGCAACCTGCTGACGGCGAAGGGCGAGCAGGGCGCGCAGGCGGAGCTGAAGGGCACCCTGGACAGCGGCCGGACGATCAGCGGACTGCGGTAACCCCACCGGTACGGGCCAACGGAACACCTGTGTCTGATCCGGGCCGTTCGAAGGCTGAATTCGATCGGTAAGGTGTTCGTATGACTACCGGGGTACGCCGCAGAATGGGCGTCGAGGAACGGCGGCAGCAACTGATCGGCGTCGCCCTCGATCTGTTCAGCCGCCGCTCGCCCGACGAGGTCTCCATCGACGAGATAGCGTCGGCCGCGGGTATCTCCCGCCCGCTGGTCTACCACTACTTCCCCGGCAAACTCAGCCTGTACGAGGCCGCGTTGCAGCGGGCCGCGGACGATCTGGCGGCCCGGTTCGTGGAGCCGGCGGAAGGTCCGCTGGGCGCGCGGCTGCTGCGCGTCATGGGCCGCTACTTCGACTTCGTGGACGAGCACGGCCCCGGTTTCTCGGCGCTGATGCGCGGCGGCCCGGCGGTCGGCTCCTCGCGGACGAACGCGCTCGTGGACTCCGTACGGCAGGCCGCGTACGACCAGATCCTTTCGCATCTGGGTGTCACCGACCCGCCCGCCCGCCTGGAACTGGTCGTGCGCTCCTGGATCTCGCTGGCCGAGTCGACGGCCCTGATCTGGCTGGACGGGCGCCGCATCCCGCGCGCCGAGCTGGAGGTCCAGCTCGTGCACGACTTCGCCGCGCTGACGGCGGTGAGCGCCGCCCACGACGAGGAGATGGCCGCCCTGCTGCGCCACGTCGTCGCGAACGAGCCGGCCGACGGCCCCTTCGGGGACCTGGCCGGCCGGCTCACCTCGCTCGTGGGCTAACTCTCGAACTTCCGGTACGACGGATCGAGGTCTCGGACCTCCGCCGAGGCGTGCAGGGCGAGGCCGTCGCCCGGCTTCACGTGCTGCCGCAGCAGCTCCAGCACGGCCTCGGTCAGACGCGCCTTGGTCTCGTCCGTGCGCCCCGCGAGCAGCCCCAGGGTGACGTGCACGACGGCGTGCCCGTCGGTGTCGGGGCCGACCGTGGTGTCCTCGGCGCGGCGGAACTGCGTCTTGCACGCCGGCGGCCTGGCGGCCGCGATCTCCACGACGGCGCCGTGCAGGGCCCGCGCGAACGCGGGCCGGTCGAAGTCGTCCGCGAGCGAGGCGGAGTAGTCGACGGTGATCTGCGGCATGAGCCCTCCCGTTGCTTGAACCCTCCCCCAGCCGAAGCAGGGGAATTCCTGGCTCAGGAGGCCCCGCAGATCAACGACCGGCAGGGACTTACTCCATCAACACCAGCCGGGACGGAACCTGCCCGGTTCGGTACTGCAAGCAAAGATGATGCTGTGTCGGCTTGGTTCTCGCTCGGCACGATGTGCGCGCTTGGTTCTCGCAACGCACGTCGAGCAGCTTACCCGATCACGCTCAGCCGGCTCGCCGGAACACAGAAACCGTCCGGGCGGGCACGGTGAACGTGCCGGTCTTCGCCGCGTACGCGGACTTCTTCACCACCGGGTCCGCGCCCGCCGCCTGCACCGGGTGCAGCCGGTAGCCGGTCCCGGCCGCCGCCTCGATCCGCTGCTCCTGCGCCTCGGGGGTGGCGTTGAAGACGACCACCAGGTCACCGAGGCGCATGGTGATCACTCCGGGTGTCTCGTGCTTCCCGGAGAGCGGGAAGGTGAGCCGGGACTGCACCTGCTCCGCCGTGGCGAGGGAGAAGTCCCGCTCGCCCGTACGGATCTTCAACAGGTCCCGGTACGCCGCCGAGGCGCCGGTGATCTGCGGGCAGCCGACCTGCACCGAGCCGAGCAGGGGCTTGGCGTAGGGCCACTTGTCCTGGTTGTCGGCGGCCGGGGGCAGACCGCGGCCGAAGCCGTTGCCGTCGGCGCAGTTCCAGTGGATGGCGTTGAACCAGTCGCCGCTGTCGTAGGAGTTGCGGTCCAGCGACTTGGAGCGCAGCAGGTCGGTGCCGGCCTGGGAGAGCGCCGGTCCCTGGGAGAGGGCGGCGGTGGCCATGGCGAGGACCTGCATGCGGGCCCGGTCGTCCGCGTTCACCGAAGTCGGCAGCTTGAAGGCGAGCGCGTCGAACAGGGACTCGTTGTCGTGCGCGTCGGCGTAGGCGAGGGCGTCGCCCGGGGCCTCGGCGTATCCGGCGGGGGCGCCGTTGTAGTCGACCTCGGAGCCCTTGACCTCCTTGCCGTCGGTGTCCGTGAAGGTGTAGTCGGCGAGGTTGCCGGTCAGGCCGACCTTGATCAGGTCCTGGTAGTGCAGGAGCCGGGCCTTCTGCTCGGCCTCGGTGCCGTTGGCCTCCGAGCCGTTGGGCTCGGTGTAGAGGCCGGAGGCGAAGCCCTGCACGCCGGGGTCCTCGTCGAAGGGGCCGCCGCCGCGCACGGCGTCGCGGGCGCGGTCGGAGAAGGTCGCGATGCCGGTGCCGGCCATGTTCTTCTGCGTGGCCTGCGTGAAGCGGGCGTCGTCGGCGACCTCGCCGAAGTTCCAGCCCTCGCCGTACAGGATGATCTTCTTGCCGTCGACGCCGTCCTTCTTCAGGGTCAGCGCGTCCAGCGCCTCGCGGACGGCGAGGATGTTCTCCTTCGGGTGGTGGCCCATGAGGTCGAAGCGGAAGCCGTCGACCTTGTACTCCTTGGCCCAGGTGACGACCGAGTCGACGACGAGCTTGCCCATCATGGCGTTCTCGGTGGCGGTGTTGGCGCAGCAGGTGCTGTTGGCCACCGAGCCGTCGGGCAGGAGCCGCTGGTAGTAGCCGGGGACGATCCGGTCGAGGACGCTGGTCCTCGCCTGGCCGCTCGCCGCCGTGTGGTTGTAGACGACGTCCATGACGACCCGCAGGCCGTCCTCGTTGAGCGCCTTGACCATCTCGCGGAACTCGACCGTGCGGGCGGTGCCGTCCGGGTCGGTGGCGTAGGAGCCCTCGGGGACCGTGTAGTGGTACGGGTCGTAGCCCCAGTTGTAGGCGTCCTTCGCCGCCGCCTTCGCCACGCACTCCTGCTGCTTGTCGGAGTCGGCGGGGAGCGCGGCGAGGTCGCAGTCGACGGTGGCCTGGTCGGACTTCTTCTCGGGGATGGTGGCGATGTCGAAGGCGGGCAGCAGGTGCACGTACGACGTGCCGGCCTCCGCCAGCTCGCGCAGGTGCTTCGAGCCGTCGCTCCCGTCGTCGGTGAAGGCGAGGTAGGTGCCCCGGTGGTCCGGGTCCGCCGTGCGGTCCGCGACGGAGAAGTCGCGGATGTGCAGCTCCTGGATCTGGGCGTCCCTGAGCGGCACGGCCTCGGGCTTGTCGTAGCTGTGCCAGCCGCGCGGGGCGAGTCTCCGGTCGTCCAGGTCGACGACGAGGCTGCGCTCGGAGTCGGTGGTCAGGGCGAGGGAGTACGGGTCGGTGACCTTGTTGGTGACGACCTTCCCGGCCTCGGGCGCCCACACCTTGACGGCGTAGCGGTAGGACTCGCCCTTCCAGGAACGCGGGCCGCGCACGGACCAGACGCCGGTGGCGTCGTCGCGCCGCATGCGGACCGTGCGGTCGCCGATCTCCAGCCGTACGTCCTGTGCGGTCGGTGCCCACAGGGAGAGGGTGGGGCGGCCGTGGCGGAAGACGGGGCCGAGGCCGGCCTTGGTCGCCTCGGCCGCGTAGAGGTCGTCCAGGACGCCGGCGATCTGCACGCCGGTCGCCGCGAGGACAGCGCCGTTGGCGGCGCGCTGGGTGGCGACGACCTGGCCGCGCAGGGCCGTGCGGACCCGGTCGCGGTCGCGCGGGTCGACGGACCAGGCGGTGTACTCCCTCAGGTGCGGGAACTCGGCCTTCTGGGCGTCCGTGAGGGCCGTCTTCGTGAGGCGGAGCCAGCTCGTCCCGTCGTCGGCGGTGAGGGTGCCGTCCTCGGCCTTGATGCCGCCGGTGCGGGAGGCGAGCAGCTGGGTGGAGGCGGCGCCCGCGGAGCCGTTCCAGGCGACGGTGTTCCGGTCGATCCAGACGGCCTTGGCGGTGCCGAGGTCGACGGCGGCCGCGGAGCCGGCCGGCTGCGGCAGCAGGTACTCCTCCTCGCCGCTCACCAGCCACACCTCGTGCCCCTTGGCCCTGAGGTCCAGGGCCTGGTCGGTGGGCAGGTCCTTCTCGTCGCCCTTGTGGACGATGTAGCCGATGCTGGTGGCACCCTCGGTGAGGGGTACTTCGAAGACCGCGCCATAGGAGTCAGTCTTGACCGGCGTCAGCGGCTTCGACCAGTCGGTGGGGTTCGCGGCGCCGCCCCAGACGTGCAGGCCCCAGCCGTCGTAGTCGCCGTCGGCACGGTGGTAGTGCAGGACGGCCTTGCTGGTGTCCTGGGCCGGGTAGTCGGGCCGCTCGGTGACGACCTGTTCCTTGCCCTGCTCGATCCACACCTCACCGGTCTGCGTGACGTCGATGGTGCGGTCGGCGGAGACGTCCTTGTTGCCGTCCTTGTCGATGACGAGGAAGCCGACGTTCGAGGCGCCGGGCTTGAGCTTGACGTAGGCGAAGGCGCCGTAGGCGTCGCGGCCGGTGAAGGGGTGGCTCTTCGGCCATTCGGTGGCCTCGCCCTCGGCGAGGTCGCCCCAGGCGTACAGGCCCCAGTCGTCGTAGTTCCCGTCCTCGCGCTTGTAGTGGACGATCGCGTAGTCGCGGGAGGCGGCGGTGGGCGGCGTTTCGACGGGCGGGGTGCCGGTCGTCGAAGCGGCCGTGGCGCTCGCCGTACGGCCCGCCGAGTCGATCACGACGGCCTTGTAGCGCAGGGCGGTGCCGGCCGGGGTGTCCTCGGGGACGGAGTCCGTGACCTTGTAGGGGGCGTGGTCGGCGGAGCCGAGGGTGCGCCACTCGCCGTCGCCGGTCTGGGCGGCGAATACGACGCGGTTGAGCCGTCCGCCGGTGACGTCGGCCGTCAGCTCGACGGTGCCGGTGGCGCCGGGCTCGGGGGCCTTCAGGGTGACGCCGGGCTCGGTGGCGGGCTCGGCGAGGCGGCCCGCCGCCTTCAGGACGACGGCCGATCCGGCCGGGACGGTGACCGTGACCTTCTTGTCGGCGCCGGACTTCACGTCCTCGTCGGTGCCGTAGATGCCCTGGAAGGCCATGTGCGCGGAGCCGGTCGCGAAGGTCACCGTCCTCGCCTCGTCGGCGTTGTTGAAGGCGACGACGTACTCGGTGCCGCGTGCGGCGTCGGTGCGGGAGAAGGCGTAGACGCCGGCGCCGTCGGCCGCGTAGCGCTCGGTCTGGACCCCGTCGGCGAGGGCGGGATGGGCCTTGCGGAGCTCGGCGAGGTCGCTGATCTGCCGGTACAGGGGCGCGCCCGTGTCGTAGGCGTCCTCGGCGTGGGTGCGGTCGGTGCCGAGCTGGTCGTCGTCGAGGTAGTCGGCGGTGCGGGAGGCGAACATGGTCTGGCGGGCGTCCTTGTCGCCGCCCGCGCCGGTGAAGCCCTGCTCGTCGCCGTAGTAGATCACCGGGTTGCCGCGGCCGAGGAACATCAGTTCGTTGGCGAGCCTGGCCTTCTTCAGCAGTTCGGCGTCGGTGGCCCCGGGGTCGTCCTGCTTGAGGAAGGTGCCGATGCGGCCCATGTCGTGGTTGCCGAGGAAGGTGACCTGTTCGTAGGCGTTGGCCTTGTCGGTCGTGTACTTCCAGTCGTCGCCGTAGACGGCGGCGAGCTTCTGGGCGCTGCCGCCCTGGGAGGCGTAGGCGCGGGCCGCGTCCTGGAAGGGGAAGTCGAGGGTGGAGTCCAGGCGGCCCTCGGTGACGTACGGGGAGGTGACGGCGGTGTCGGCGGAGTAGACCTCGCCGAACATGAAGAAGTCGTCCCGGCCCTTCTTCGCCGCGTAGGCGTCGAGGGCGGTGGCCCACTGGGTCCAGAACTCCATGTTGACGTGCTTCACGGTGTCGATCCGGAAGCCGTCGATGTCGAAGTCCTTGACCCACCGCTGGTAGATCTTCTCCATGCCGCTGACGACCTCGGGACGTTCGGTCCACAGGTCGTCGAGGCCGGAGAAGTCGCCGTACGTGGTGGACTCGCCGGCCCAGGTGGAGTCGCCGCGGTTGTGGTACATCGCGGGGTCGTTGAGCCAGGACGGGACCTTGAGCCGGCGCTTGTCGGCGGGGACGGTGGGCGTGCGCGGGAAGGCGCCGGAGTCGGTACGGGGGAAGCGGCGCTCGCCGTCCGCGTAGTCGGCGTCGTCGAAGGGCTCGCCGTCCTCGGTCAGGTAGGGGAAGGCGCCCTTGGAGAGGTAGTCGTAGGACTTCTCCTCGTAGTCGACGACGTCGGCGGTGTGGTTGGTGATGACGTCGAAGAAGACCTTCATGCCCTTGGAATGGGCCTTGGAGATGAGGTTCTTCAGGTCCTGGTTGGTGCCGAAGTGCGGGTCGACCTGGGTGAAGTCGGTGATCCAGTAGCCGTGGTAGCCGGCCGAGGCGTTGTCCCCGGTGCCCTGCACGGGCTGGTTCTTGAAGATGGGCGCCATCCAGATGGCGGTGGTGCCCAGGCCCTTGATGTAGTCGAGCTTCTGGGTGATGCCCTTGAGGTCGCCGCCCTGGTAGAAGCCCTTGTCGGTGGGGTCGTAGCCGGTGGTGAGGCGGCTTCCGGTCAGTCCGCCCCTGTCGTTGCGGGTGTCGCCGTTGGCGAAGCGGTCCGGCAGGACGAAGTAGAACTGCTCGCGGGTGAGGTCGTGCCGGGCGTCGGCCTTGGCGAGCTTCGCGTCGGACGGTGGCCTCGGCGGGGCGTCGGCCCGCGCGGCGAGGGGTGGGAGGAGGGCTGCGGCGAGCGCGGCCACGGTGACGGCCGCGACCCGTCTCGCTCGTGCGGTGCGGCGCGCGACAGGCACCGGCCTTCTCGGTATCACGGCGTGAGCTCCTTGCGATGACGGCTCGATCGGGTCCGACCCCGGCGAGACGGTAGCGCCGACGCAAGACTTGCGGCAAGGGTCGTGAAAGCAACGGAAAGAACTTTCACGAACTCTCACGACCCCTGCCCGGTCGGCCCGTTCAGCAGGAGGACTTCCCGGCGTACAGCGCGAGCGCCGTGTTGGCGCCGAGCGTCGCGGTGAACTGTCCGGAGCCGTTCACGGTCACCGGCTTGCCGCTCTGGACGTCGCAGTACGTCCCCGCCGGCAGCGAGGTCTGGTAGGTGCGGGTCAGGGCGCCCGGCTCGTGGTTGACGGCGACGTAGCCCTTGTTCCCGCGCCCGAAGGCGATGGCGTCGTTGCCGTTGTCCCACCAGTTCGTGACGGCCTGTCCGCGGGTGGCGTTGCGGAAGGCGACCATCGACTTGATCTCCGGCCAGGCGTGCTGGCACTTCCAGCCGTCCTGCCAGCAGGCGTTGACCTGACCGCCGTTCGGCGGTCCGGCGTCGTGGTTGGACCACTCGTAGCCGGAGTTGATGTCGGGGGCGCCGTAGGGCCAGGCCAGCATGAAGACGTTGGCCAGGGTGTAGTTGGCGTTGTCCTTGTAGTTGAGGGTGGAGCCGTTGCGCTCGGTGTCGTGGTTGTCGACGAAGACGCCGGCCACACCGCTGCCCATGTAACCCCAGCCCTCGCCGTAGTTCCTCAGGTAGGCGAGCTTCTCGTTGTTGAAGACACGCTTGAGGTCGTACGCGTACCGGAACTCCTGCACGTCACCGCTGCCGGTGTACTCGGTCGGCTGGACGGCCTCGCCCGCCCCGTAGATGACCTCGTGCTTCCAGTACACCCCCGGATCGGTCAGCCGGGACTTGATGTTCGCGAGGTCGGCGGCCGGGATGTGCTTGGCGGCGTCGATGCGGAAGCCGTCGACGCCGAGGGAGAGCAGGTCGTTCAGGTACCCGGCGATCCTGCCGCGGACGTACTCCTCGCCGGTGTCGAGGTCGGCGAGGCCGACCAGTTCGCAGTGCTGGACGTTGTACCGGTCCCGGTAGTTGTTGATCTCGGAGCGGCAGTCGTCGAAGTCGTACGAGGAGTAGATGCCGGGGTAGTCGTACTTGCCGTACGAGGAGCCGCCGGTGCCCGTGCCGCTGCCCGCCGACATGTGGTTGACCACGGCGTCGGCGACGACCTTCACCCCGGCCGCGTGGCAGGTGTCCACCATGTTCTTGAAGGCGGTGCGGTCGCCGAGCCGGCCGGCGATCTTGTAGCTGACCGGCTGGTAGGAGGTCCACCACTGCCCGCCCTGTATGTGCTCGGCGGGCGGGGAGACCTGGACGTACCCGTAGCCGGCGGGGCCGAGGGTGTTCGTGCACTCCCTGGCCACGGAGGCGAAGTTCCACTCGAAGAGGACGGCGGTGACGTCCTTGGCGCCGGGCGGGGAGGCCTGCGCGTTCGTCGGGGTCATGACAACGGAAGCTGCCGCGAGTGCGACGGCCGCCGTGAGGGCTCTGCGTGCCATGTGGGGTCTTCCTTCATCGTCGAAGGCGTTGTGGGGAGCCGCAGGGCCCAGAAGGTCCACTTGAAGACTCTTGCTGAAACCTTCAGAAACCTTGCGGTGACGGAGATGTTAAGGGTTCATCGACCGAAAGGGCAGTGGTCGGTGCGAAGTCGGCGCCGGGGACTGTCAGTACCCGGTCGCATACTGCACCCATGCAGATCACCGAGGACGCACTCAAGCAGGCCTGGCACCGGCTGGCCGCAGGCTCCGACCTGCTCGACGACGCCGAGTTCCCGCCCACCGGCACGTCGTACGAGCAGTACGAGGACCACGCGGAGGACGGGTACGCCGGCCTGTACCTCGTCCTGGAAGAGGACGGCTCGGTGTGCGGCTACCACGGCCCTCACGACAACGCCTTCATCGCCCGGGACCTCGACGAGACGCTGTACTTCCTCGCCGAGGAGGCCGTCCGCGGGCTCGACGCGACCATCGCCGGGCAGGCCGCGCTGATGGACCGGATAGACCCCGCCTGGGGCCGCAGCTTCCGCGGTGGCGGCCCGGACGGTACGGAACCGGCGCCGCCCTGCGGACGCGACCCGCTGGAGGGCTTCGCCTGGATCGCCGGCTCGTGGCGCGAGCAGGCCCCCTACACATCCCTGGAGTTCTTCCGCGGCGAGAACGTCAGCGCCGAGCGGATCGCCCTGCTGTATGGAGCCGACCCGGAACACGTCGCCGCCGGGACCCGCCTGTCGGACCTGAGCGAGGGGAACGGCGGCTCATACGGCAACTGGCCCACCGACTGGCAGAGCTACTGCTTCGGACAGAGCGGCGACTGGACGTTCCTGCTGTACCACGAGACGGCGCCCGGCACCCGGGCCGACGCGGCCGCGTTCGCCGAGCTGGGTGTGACGGAGACCGTGGAACTGAGCGCCTGCCTCGGCAAGGCCATCTACACGTTCGACTACGTGCGCGACGGCCGCCGCCTCGACGACGACGGCATCATCGAGCTGATCTACTACGACCGGGGCCGCACCCCGTACGTCCGCGGCGGGCAACTCGACTTCCTCAACCGGGCCCTGCGCCGCGCCGAACTGGACCACCCCGAGCTGACCGACGAGTTCACCTTGTACTTCCACGCCCTGGAGACGTCGCTGGGACTGGGCCTGCCCCGCGAGGAGATAGAGGGCGGGACGGTCCGGGCCGCCCGGTGGGCCCGGCGCGACGGATGACGCCGGGAGGGGCCCGCGGTGGCGGACCCCTCCCGGCGGGCGGTCAGGCCCGCGTCCACCACACCGTCGTGTCCGCCGGCACCTTCGCCTCGCCGTCCACCTCGGTCACCTCACCGCTGGCCAGCAGCAGGCGGCCGTACGACGGCATGACCACTGACTCGCCGCCCGTGTTGGCCACGCACACGAACTCCCCGCGCCGGAAGGCGAGGACACCCTCGGATGCGCGCAGCCACTCCACGGCGTCGCCCGCGCCCAGGTCGGCCTGTTCGCGGCGGACCGCCAGCGCGGCGCGGTACAGCTCCAGGGTCGAGCCGGGCTCGCCGGTCTGGGCCTCGACGCTCAGCTCGCCCCAGGTCGCCGGCTGCGGCAGCCAGCTGCCGCCGTCGCCGAAGCCGTACGAGGAGCCCTCGCGGGTCCACGGGATCGGCACCCGGCAGCCGTCGCGGTAACCGTCCTGGCCGGCACCCCGGAAGTACGCGGGGTCCTGGCGCACCTCGTCCGGCAGGTCGACGACGTCCGGGAGGCCCAGCTCCTCGCCCTGGTAGACGTAGGCCGAGCCGGGCAGCGCCAGCATGAGGAGGGTGGCCGCCCGTGCCCTGCGCAGGCCCAGTTCGCGGTCGCCGGCCAGGCGGATCTGGGTGCCGAGGCCGGCCGGGTTGGCGAAGCGGGTGGCGTGCCGGGTGACGTCGTGGTTGGACAGGACCCAGGTCGCCGGGGCACCGACCGGGCGCATGGCGTCCAGCGTGCGATCGATGACGGTACGCAGCTCCTCGGCGTCCCAGTGGGTGCCCAGGTACTGGAAGTTGAAGGCCTGGTGCAGTTCGTCGGGGCGGACGTAGTTGGCGGTGCGCTCGACGGTCGGGGTCCACGCCTCGGCGACGAAGATCCGCTCGCCGCTGTACTCGTCGAGGATGCGCCGCCACTGGCGGTAGATGTCGTGAACGCCGTCCTGGTCGAAGAACGGCGTGACATCGTTGCCCAGCATCCGCAGTTCCTCGTGGGATCCGAGGTCCGGCAGCCCCTCGGCCTTCACCATGCCGTGCGCGACGTCGATGCGGAAGCCGTCCACGCCCATGTCCAGCCAGAAGCGCAGGATGGAGCGGAACTCGTCGCCGACGGCCGGGTGCTCCCAGTTGAAGTCGGGCTGCTCGGGGGCGAAGAGGTGCAGGTACCACTCCCCCGGCGTCCCGTCCGGCTCGGTGACCCGGGTCCAGGCGGGGCCGCCGAAGATGGACTCCCAGTCGTTGGGCGGCAGCTCGCCGTTCGCGCCCTTGCCGGGACGGAAGTGGTAGCGGTCGCGGGCCGGGGAGCCGGGGCCCTCGGCGAGGGCCCGCCTGAACCACTCGTACTGGTCGGAGGAGTGGTTGGGGACCAGGTCGACGATGATGCGCAGGCCCAGCGCGTGCGCGTCGCGGATCAGCGCGTCGGCGTCCAGCAGGTTGCCGAACATGGGGTCGACGGCCCGGTAGTCGGCGACGTCGTAGCCGGCGTCGGCCTGCGGGGAGGCGTAGAAGGGGCTGAGCCACACGGCGTCCACGCCCAGGTCGCGCAGGTACGGCAGACGGGTGCGGACACCCTCCAGGTCGCCCATGCCGTCGCCGTTGCTGTCGGCGAAGCTGCGCGGGTACACCTGGTAGATCACCGCGTCCCGCCACCAGTCGCGGCGCCGCGCGACGGTCGCGGTGGCGGAGGTGGGGGTGGAGGCCGGTGCGGCGGAAGGCTGCTGGCTCATGTCGTCCTTGGGATGAGACGGAGTTCTGGTCATCGAGGCATGGGTGGGGGGCGGCCGGCCGCGGTGCTGCGGGGTCGGATGGGCACCGCGGCCGGACGTTTTCCCGGCCGGGCGTCAGCCCTTGGTGCCGCCGGCGGTGAGGCCGGTCACCAGGTTCTTCTGCACGAGGTAGAAGAACGCGGAGACGGGTATCGCGACGAGCACGGCGGTGGCCGCCATCAGGTGACGCTGCGCGTCGTGCTCGCTGATGAAGCTCTGCAGTCCGACCGCGAAGGTGTACTTCGTGTCGCTCAGCATGAACGTCGAGGCGAAGGCGACCTCGCCGAAGGCCGTGATGAAGCTGTAGAAGCCGGCCACCGCCAGGCCCGGCCGGGCCAGCGGCAGGATCAGCCGGAAGAAGGTGCCGAAGGGGGTCAGTCCGTCGACGCGTCCGGCCTCGTCGATCTCGAACGGGATGGTGTCGAAGTAGCCCTTGAGCAGCCACGCGCAGTACGGCACCGCGGTCGAGCAGTAGACGAGGATCAGGCCGAAGTAGCTGTCGACGAGCCGGAGCTGCGACAGGATCTGGTACATGGGCACGATCAGCACGGCGATGGGGAACATCTGGGTGACCAGGAGGACCCACATGAGCTTGCGGTAGCCCGGGAAGCGCATCCGCGAGACCGCGTAGCCGGTGGTGGCGGCGACCATGACGCCGATGACCGTGGTGCCCAGCGAGACGATCAGCGAGCTCTTCAGCCACTCGAAGAAGTTGGTCTCCTGGAGCACGAAGACGTAGTTGTCGAAGGTCATCTTCGACCAGATGCGCTCGGGGTGCAGGTAGTCGTTCTTGTCCGGGCCGAGGGACAGGTAGACCAGCCAGGCGACCGGGAAGAGGGCGACGAGGCTCGCCACGGTCAGGATGCCGTGCGAGGCCAGGGAGGCGACGCGGCTGCGCTCGCCGCGGGAGCGCACCTTGCGCGGCGGGGCGGCGGGCGCGGTGCCGGCCTGCTCGGCCGGAGCGGACGCCGGAACGGTCGTAGTGCTCATGGTGGCTCCTGCCTCAGATCGCGAGCTGCTGCTCATTGCGGTTCAGCCAGCGGCGGTAGAAGGAGGTGAAGACGATCAGGATGGCCAGCAGCAGGATGCCGTAGGCCGCGGACTGCGCGAAGTCGCGCGGCTGCTGTCCGAAGCCGAGCTGGTACGCCCAGGTGACGAGGATCTGCGCCTCGGGGGCGGTGTTGCCGAACAGCAGGAAGATCACGGCGAACTGGTTGAAGGTCCAGATGACACCGAGCAGGACGACCGTGGAGCTGACCGACCTGAGGCCGGGCAGGGTGACGTAGCGGAACCGCTGCCAGGCGTTGGCGCCGTCCATCTCGGCGGCCTCGTAGAGACTGTTGTCGATGGACTGCAGGCCGCCGAGGAGCGAGACCATCATGAAGGGCACGCCGCACCAGGTGTTCACCATGATCGCGGAGAACCGCTGCCAGAAGGTGTCCTCCAGCCACGCGGGCGTGGGCAGGTGCAGCCAGTCCAGGCCGGAGTTGATGATGCCCTGGTCGGCGAGCATGAAGCGCCAGCCGAAGACGGTGACGAAGGTGGGCACGGCCCACGGCAGGACCAGGATCAGCCGGTAGAAGGTGCGGCCGCGCAGCTTCTGGTTGAGCAGCAGGGCGAGGCCGAGGCCGATGAAGAAGTGCAGGCCGACGCAGACCGCCGTCCACACGATGGTCCAGATGAAGTGGGACCAGAACCGGTCGTACGCCGTCGGGCCCCACAGGATGTCGGCGTAGTTGTCCAGGCCGACGAACTGGTAGGTGGCCTCGATCTCGTTGACGCCGATGGTGCGCGCGCTGTTGAGGCTGTTGGCGTCGGTGAGGGTGAGGTAGAGGCCGTAGCCCAGCGGGTACAGCACGAGGACGCCGATCACGACGGCCACCGGCGCGATCATGGCGTAGGCGTACCAGTGCTTCTGGTAGCCGTCTTTCAGACGCCGGCCGAGGCCGGGCCGCGGGGTGCGGTCACCGCGGCGCTTGCCGGTCGCGCGGTCGATGGCGACTGTCATGGTTCGACACCTTCGGGAGCATCGGGAAGGTCAGCAGGTCAGCAGGTCGGGGGTGCGGCGCACGGCCGGTGGCCGCCGGGTCCCTCCCCTCCGGTGGGGACCCGGCGGCCACGCGGACTCACTTGCTGAAGTCCGGCACCAGCTTGGCGATCGCGGTCTCGGCGTCGCCCAGCCCCTCGTCCAGGGACTTCTTGCCGCCGGCGATCTGCGGCAGCTCGTCGTCCAGCGGGGTCAGCAGGGAGCTGTACTCCGGCAGCGACGGGCGCGGCTGGGCGGCGGGCAGGACCGTCTGGAAGCCTGCGATGCCCGGGTCGGCCTTGACCTCGGCGGTGTAGGCGTCGTCGCGGGTGGGCAGCGTGGAGTTCTTCAGGGCGACGGTCTCCTGGGACTTCGCCGAGGTCATGAACTTCACGAACTTCAGCGCCGCCTCCTGGTGGGCCTTGTCCGAGCCGGCGTAGACCGAGAGGTTGTGGCCGCCGGTCGGGGCGCCCGCCTTGCCGGTGGAGCCGGCCGGGACGGTGGCGATGCCGAGGTTGTTCTTGTCCTTGAACGCCGAGCCCTTGTAGAAGTTGGTGATCTCCCACGGGCCCTGGATGATCGAGGCGACCTTGCCGCTGACGAACGCCTCCTGGATGTGGGCGTAGGCGTCGGCGGTGGTGTCGGCCTTGTGCAGGCCCTTGCCGTCGAAGAGGCTCAGCCAGGTGCCGTACGCCTTCTTCGCCTCGGGCGAGTTGACGGTGATCTTCTTGGCCTCGACGTCGACCGTGTCGGTGCCTTCGCCGTAGAGGAACGGCTGCGCGTAGTAGCCGGCGGTGGAGGCCCAGTAGCCGTCGACGCCGGTCTTGTCCTTGATGGTGGCGGCGGCCTTCTTCAGCTCGTCCCAGTTCTTGGGGACCTCGACGCCGGCCTTCTCGAACAGTGCCTTGTTGTAGACGAAGGCGAGGGTGTCGGTGACCAGCGGGACGCCGTAGGTCTTGCCCTCGTACTTGGCCTGCTCGATCAGCTTGGGCTGGAACTTGTCCTGCTCGGCGAGGGCCTCGGTGCCGTCCAGCGGCAGGAAGAAGCCCTTCTTGGCGAAGGCGGCGGTCCAGCCGACGTCCGTGCGCAGCACGTCCGGGGCGCCCGAGGCACCGGCGGCGGTGTCGAACTTGTTCTGCGCCTGGTCGAAGGGCACGTTGACGAAGTTGACCTTGATGCCCTTGTTGGCGGCCTCGAACTCCTTGACCAGGGCCTTGTAGGTCGGCGCCTCGTTGGTCGCGTTGGAGGTGTCCCAGTAGGTGATGGTGACCGGTCCGCCGGACTCGCTGTCGCTGTCGCCGTCCCCGCCGCACGCCGTCGCCGCGAGGGCGAGGGACGCCACCAGAGCGGTGGCCGCTATGCCACGCCGCATGAGTTCTCCTTGAGGGTGAAAGCCCGTGTGGTGCAGGGTGCGGGCCCGTCCGCCGCTCCTGCCGACACCGACCGCGTCGTTGGCGCCGTCGGGCGACGTGAACGTAACAGCGTTGAAAGCGACGCGAAAGGTCTTGCAGCAAAAAAGTGCAAGAGATCTCCGAAGTTATTCGGGCGTGACCTCCTGGCGACCGCCGTGAGACGCTTGCTTACAGGGCGAGAGCGGTTTGTTACGGGGGTCGAGCGGCGTCCAGGCCGGTTGTGCAAGACTCTGCAAGCTCTTGCCATCACTTTCTCGAGGGAGCGCGATGACGCAGCAGCCCGCGCCGGGCCGTCCGACGGGCCGTCCAACAGGCCGCCCACGGCGCCCGATCGGTGTGCAAGGGGGCGGCCGACAGGTACAGTCCACCCCTGTGACCACACGGCTTGCCGACATCGCCGCCCAGGCGGGGGTGAGCGAAGCGACGGTCAGCCGGGTCCTCAACGGGAAGCCGGGCGTCGCCGCCACCACTCGCCAGTCCGTACTGGCCGCCCTCGACGTGCTCGGCTACGAGCGGCCCGTCAGGCTGCGGCAGCGCAGCGAGGGCCTGGTCGGTCTGATCACCCCGGAGCTGGAGAACCCGATATTCCCGGCGCTCGCCCAGGTCATCGGGCAGGCGCTGACCCGGCAGGGGTACACCCCGGTGCTCGCCACCCAGACCCCGGGCGGCTCCACCGAGGACGAGCTGACCGAGATGCTGGTCGACCGGGGCGTCGCCGGCATCATCTACGTCTCCGGTCTGCACGCCGACACCACCGCCGACATGCAGCGCTACGAGCGGCTGCGCGCGCAGGGCGTGCCCTTCGTCCTCGTCGACGGCTTCTCCTCGAAGGTGCAGGCGCCGTTCATCTCCCCCGACGACCGCGCCGCGATGAGCCTGGCGGTCACGCACCTGGTCTCGCTCGGCCACACCCGGATCGGGCTGGCCCTCGGACCGCAGCGGTTCGTGCCGGTGCAGCGCAAGATCGAGGGGTTCGTCCGCACGGTCCAGGAACAGCTGGACCTGAACGCCGAGACGGTGCGCAAGGAACTCGTCCAGCACTCCCTGTACACCCTGGAGGGCGGCCAGGCGGCGGCCACCGCCCTCATGGACCGCGACTGCACGGCCGTGGTCTGCGCCAGCGACATGATGGCGCTGGGCGCGATACGGGCGGCCCGGCAGCGCGGGCTGGACGTGCCCAAGGACATCTCGGTCGTCGGCTTCGACGACTCGCCGCTGATCGCCTTCACCGACCCGCCGCTGACGACCGTCCGCAAGCCGGTGCCCGCGATGGGACAGGCGGCGGTGCGCACGCTGCTGGAGGAGATCGGCGGGACGCCCGCGCCGCACAGCGAGTTCGTGTTCATGCCGGAGCTGGTGGTGCGCGGTTCGACGGCGTCGGCGCCGGGCGACCGGAGCCGGCCCTGACGTCCGTCACGCCCGTCCCGTAGTGGCCGGATGCGGCCCGGATCCTCCCGGGGGATGATCGGTGGGACAGGGCTTTTCTGGCAGACTTCATGCCTATGGGTGACGTGACCGTGAGGACTCCGGAACGCCGGGAACCAGGCGTTCCGCACCCCGTCACGGAGGAGACGGGGCGGGGCCTCCTGCGCCGTCTCCGCGCCCCGCGCCGGCCCCGCCTGTGGTTCGAGATCCTGCTGATCGCGATCAGTTACTGGACGTACTCGCTCATCCGCAACGCGGTGCCCGAGCAGCGGGGCCAGGCGCTGCGCAACGCCGACTGGATCTGGCACGTCGAGCAGCAACTGGGCATCGCCGTCGAGCAGTCGGTCAACCACGCCGTGAACTCGGTGACCTGGCTGGTCGTCGGCATGAACTACTACTACGCGACGCTGCACTTCGTGGTGACGCTGGGTGTCCTGGTGTGGCTCTACCGCAGCCATCCCGGGCGCTACGCGGCGACCCGGCTGGTCCTCTTCGCGACGACGGGCGTCGCCCTGGTCGGTTACTACCTGTATCCGCTCGCCCCGCCGCGGCTGATGAACGGCGGGAACTTCATCGACACCGTGCTGGTCCACGACACGTGGGGCTCGATGGCGTCCGGCGACCTGAAGAACATGTCCAACCAGTACGCGGCGATGCCGTCGATGCACATCGGGTGGTCGGTGTGGAGCGGGCTGACGATCTTCGCGCTGGCCTCGGTGCCGTGGGTGCGGGTGCTGGGTCTGGTGTACCCGGCCCTGACGCTGGTGGTGATCGTGGCGACCGCCAACCACTTCTGGCTGGACGCGGTGGGGGGCGTGCTGTGTCTGGGGTTCGGGTACGCGGTGGCCTTCGCCTGGTACGGGGCGCTGCCGCACGCGTTGCCGAGGGACGTGCCGCGGGTGGGTGCGCGGCGCGGGGCGTGGTCGCCCATGCGCGCGTAGCGCGGGGCGGCTACTCGTAGAACAGCTCCTCCACCACCACCCGCGCCCTCCGCGCCGTACGCCGGTACTCGTCCAGCATGTCTCCCGCGTGCCCGGAGCCGTGCCCCAGGTACCGCCCCACCGCCGCCAGCTCCCGCGGATCGGTCGGGAAGGTGTCCCCCGCCCTCCCCCGCACCAGCATCACCGCGTTGCGCACCCGCGTCGCCAGCACCCAGGCCTCGTCGAGCGTCGCCGCGTGCTCCTCGGAGACGAGGCCGGCCTCGCACGCCGCCGCCAGTGCCGCCCGCGTCCGGGTGGTCCGCAGCCCGGCCTCCGCGTGCCCGTGCCGCAGCTGCATCAGCTGCACCGTCCACTCGACGTCGGAGAGCCCGCCCGGCCCGAGTTTCGCGTGCAGCTTGGGGTCCGCGCCGCGCGGCAGCCGCTCGGACTCCATCCGGGCCTTGAGCCGCCGGATCTCCCGCACCGCGTCGTCACCGAGCCCGTCCGCCGGGTACCGCAACGGGTCGACCAGCTCGGTGAACCGGCGCCCCAGATCCTCGTCCCCGGCCACGAACTCGGCCCGCAGCAGCGCGTGCCGCTCCCACACCAGCGACCAGCGCCGGTAGTACGCCTCGTACGACTTGAGCGTGCGCACCAGCGGCCCGGACTTGCCCTCGGGCCGCAGGTCGGCGTCGATCAGCAGCGGCGGGTCGGCGCTGGGCACCTGGAGCAGGCGCCGCATCTCGGCGACGACCTTGTTGGCCGCGTCCGCCGCCTCCCGTTCGTCGACCCCGTCCTGCGGTTCGTGGACGAAGAGCACGTCCGCGTCCGAGCCGTAGCCCAGTTCGTGCCCGCCGAAGCGGCCCATGCCGATGATCGTGAACCGGGTCGGCAGGGTGTCGCCCCAGCCCTCCCGCACGACCGCCCTCAGCGTGCCCGCCAGCGTCGCCGCCGTCAGGTCGGACACGGCGCCGCCGACCCGGTCCACCAGGGCGCCCTGGTCGGCCTCGACGGGCTGCGCCTCGGTGCCGTAGGAGCCGACGATGTCCGCGGCGGCCGTACGGAACAGCTCCCGGCGGCGTACCCCGCGCACCGCGGTGACCGCCTGGACGGCGCCGTCGGCGCGGCGGACCGCGGCGAGCGTCTCCTGCTCCAGCTGGGCCCGGCCGCGCGGCGCCAGCCCCCCGGAGTTGCCGTCGCCGAGCAGCGCGACCGCCTCCGGTGCCCGCATCAGCAGGTCGGGGGCGAGCCGACCGGCGGAGAGCACGCGGGCGAGGTTCTCGGCGGCGGCGCCCTCGTCCCGCAGCAGCCGCAGGTACCAGGGCGTGTTGCCGAGCGCGTCGGAGACCTTGCGGAAGTTGAGCAGGCCGGTGTCCGGGTCGGCGGAGTCCGCGAACCAGCCCAGCAGCACCGGCAGCAGCGTCCGCTGGATGGCCGCCTTGCGGGTGACGCCCGACGCCAGCGCCTCCAGGTGCCGCAGGGCGGCGGCCGGGTCGGCGTACCCGAGGGCGACCAGGCGTTCGCGGGCCGCCTCCGCGCTGAGCCGGACCTCCCCCGGCGCGAGCTGGGCCACCGCGTCGAGCAGCGGCCGGTAGAACAGCTTCTCGTGCAGCCGCCGTACGACGGAGGCGTGCCGTTTCCAGGCGCGCAGCAGGCCGGGCACCGGGTCGGTGCGCAGGCCGAGGGAGCGGCCGAGGCGGCGCAGGTCGGCCTCGTCCTCGGGCACAAGGTGGGTGCGCCGCAGCCGGTGCAGCTGGATGCGGTGCTCCATGGAGCGCAGGAAGCGGTACGCCTCGTCGAGCTGGGCGGCGTCCGCCCGGCCCACGTACCCGCCCGCGGCCAGCGCCTCCAGCGCGTCCAGCGTCGTACCGCTGTGCAGGGAGGTGTCGGCCCGGCCGTGCACCAGCTGGAGCAGCTGCACGGCGAACTCGACGTCCCTGAGGCCGCCCGGGCCGAGCTTGAGCTGGCGGTCGACCTCGGCGGCCGGGATGTTCTCCACCACCCGGCGGCGCATCTTCTGCACGTCCGGCACGAAGTTCTCGCGGTCGGCGGCCTGCCACACCAGGGGCTGGAGGGCGGCGACGTACTCGGCGCCGAGGCCGGGGTCGCCGGCCACCGGGCGGGCCTTGAGCAGCGCCTGGAACTCCCAGGTCTTGGCCCAGCGCTGGTAGTAGGCGACATGGCTGCTGAGGGTGCGCACCAGCGGGCCGTTGCGGCCCTCGGGGCGGAGGTTGGCGTCGACGGGCCAGATGGAGCCCTCGACGGTGGTCTCGGAGCAGATCCGCATCATGTGCGAGGCGAGCGAGGTCGCGGCGCGCAGCGCCTTGGTCTCGTCGGCGTCGGGGCCGCCGTCCGCCGCCTCTCCGACGAAGATGACATCCACGTCGGAGACGTAGTTCAGCTCGTGTCCGCCGCACTTGCCCATCGCGATCACCGCCAGCCGGCACAGCGCGGCGTCCTCGGGCGCGGCGGCCTCGGCGAGGGCGAGGGCGGCGCGCAGGGTGGCGGTGGCGAGGTCGGCCAGTTCGGCGGCGGTCTCGGCGACGTCGATGGTGCCGCACACGTCGCGGGCGGCGATGGACAGCAGGCAGCGCCGGTAGGCGACGCGCAGCGAGACCGGGTCGTCGGCCTCGGCGAGACCCCGCTCGAAGTCGTCCACGCCGCGGTGCAGGTCACGGGGTTCGTAGGTGACGAGTGCCTGCCAGTCGCCGGCGTGCCGGGCGAGGTGGTCGGCGAGCGCCTCGGAGGCGCCGAGCACACCGAGGAGACGGTCCCGCAGGGGCTTGGCCGCTATCAGGGTGTCCAGCAGCTCCCGGCGGGCGGTGGGGTCGGGCTGCGCCTCCAGGAGCCGGACCAGGCCGTGCAGGGCGAGGTCGGGGTCGGCGGTGGCGCCGAGGGCTTCCAGCAGCACGGGGTCGTTGCGGACCGGCGCCAGCTCCGCGCCGTCCAGGAGCCGCTCGGCGGCCGAGGGATGGGTGAAGCCGTGCCGCAGCAGCCGCGTGAAGGTACTGCTCCTGCGCCCCGGCGCCGTCATCTCGGCCTCCTTGTCGGACCTGTGGGATCAAGGGGGTGGTGAAGGGGGTGGTACAGAGCTGAGCGTATCCGGGCTTCCGGTGGCCCGCTCCGGACTCGTACGATATCTTGTACAAGCCGCGAAGGGAGGCACCGGTATGTCCATCACCGCCAGCGAAGCCCGTCAGAACCTGTTCCCGCTGATAGAGCAGGTCAACGAGGACCATGCCCCGGTGCACATCACCTCCCGCAAGGGGAACGCCGTGCTGATGTCCGAGGAGGACTTCACGGCGTGGACGGAGACCGTGCACCTGCTGCGGTCGCCGAGGAACGCCCGCCGTCTGCTCGACTCGATCGCGGAGGCCGAGGCCGGCGAGGCACGGCACCGCGAGCTGATCGACCCGGACGCGGAGCGGGCGTGAGGATCGCTTTCACGTCGCACGGCTGGGAGGACTACGTCCACTGGGCCGAGAGCGACCGGAAGATGACCAGACGGATCAACAGACTGCTCGCCGACACCGCCCGCGACCCGTTCAAGGGCATCGGCAAGCCGGAGCCGCTGAAGGGCGACCTGTCCGGCTACTGGTCACGGCGCATCGACGACACGCACCGCCTGGTGTACAAGCCGGGCGACGACGAGCTGATCGTCGTCCAGGCGCGGTACCACTACTGAAACCGACACCGTGCTCGACAAGGACGTCGATGGACGTCGAAGGAGTCACGCCATGGACTTCACCCTCGAAGTGATCCCGCTGCCCGTCACCGACATCGACCGCTCCCGGGACTTCTACCGGGACAAGGTCGGCTTCCACGTCGACATCGACCAGGAGGTCATGCCGGGCATGCGCATCGTCCAGCTCACGCCCCCGGGCTCGGGCTGCTCGATCGCCCTCGGCGAGGCGATCTGGGACATGGCGCAGGGCCAGACCAAGCCGGAACCGGGTTCCTACCAGGGCCTCCAGCTCTGCGTCGCCGACATCAAGGCGGCCCACGCGGAGCTGGTGGGGCGCGGCCTGGACGTCTCCGAGCCCGTCCAGTACGCCCCGGACGACGGCGCCACCTTCATGTACTTCAAGGACCCCGACGGCAACGGCTGGGCGATCCAGGAGTACCGCCGCCGGGAGGCGGAGCCGCTGCACAAGGTGCTGTCGGACCTGAAGCGGCAGGGCTAGCCGGTCAGCCGCGCTCCCGCCACCGGTTGGTGACCGGGAGCCGGCGGTCCTTGCCGAAGCCCTTCGGGGAGATCTTGGTGCCCGGCGGGTACTGGCGCCGCTTGTACTCGGCGGTGTCGACCATGCGCAGCGTCTTCGTCACCAGCTCCCGGTCGTACCCGGCGGCCACGATCTCGTCCGCGCCCCGGTCCCGGTCGACGTACAGCTCGAGGATCGCGTCCAGGACCGGGTAGTCCGGCAGGGAGTCCGTGTCGACCTGGCCCGGGCGCAGTTCGGCGCTGGGCGGCTTGGTGATCGAGTTCTCGGGGATCGGCGGGGCCTGCCCACGCTCCTTCGCCGCGCGGTTGCGCCACTCGGCGAGACGGAAGACGGACGTCTTGTACACGTCCTTGATGGGCCCGTACGCGCCCACCGAGTCGCCGTACAGCGTCGAGTACCCGACCGCCAGCTCCGACTTGTTGCCGGGGGCCAGGACCAGGTGGCCCTCCTGGTTGGAGACGGCCATCAGCAGTGTGCCGCGCAGCCGCGACTGGAGGTTCTCCTCGGCCAGACCGGTCAGCTCCAGCGCCCCCGTGTACGCGTCGAACATCGGCTCGATCGGCACGGTGCGGTAGTGGAGCCCGGTGCGCCGGGCCAGCTCCGCCGCGTCGTCCTTGGAGTGCTCGGAGGAGTACTTGGAGGGCATGGAGACGCCGTGGACGTTCTCCGCGCCGACCGCGTCGCAGGCGATGGCCGCGACGAGGGCGGAGTCGATGCCGCCGGACAGGCCGACGAGCACCGACCGGAAGCCGTTCTTGGCGACGTACGCGCGCAGCCCGACGACGAGGGCCGAGTAGACCTCCTCGTCGTCGTCCAGCCGCTCGGCGACCCCGCCGGACAGCCACTCACCCACGGCGGGCACCGGCTCCTCGGACAGCACGGCCCGGTCGATCCGCAGCCCGTCGTCCACGACGCCCGTGGGGGCGTCCGCGTCGGCGGCGGGCAGGTCGAGGTCCAGCACCACGCACCCCTCGGTGAACTGCGGCGCCCGCGCCAGCACCGCCCCGTCCCGGTCGACCACGATCGAGTCGCCGTCGAAGACCAGCTCGTCCTGCCCACCGGTCATGGCGAGGTACGCGGTCGTGCAGCCCGCCTCCTGGGCACGCTTGCGCACCAGCTCCAGCCGGGTGTCGTCCTTGTCCCGCTCGTACGGCGAGGCGTTGACGGACAGCAGCAGCCCGGCCCGCGCCGAACGCGCCGCCGGCACCCGTCCGCCGTCCTGCCACAGGTCCTCGCAGACGGCCAGCGCGACATCCACGCCGCGCACCCGCACCACCGGCAGGGTGTCGCCCGGTACGAAGTGGCGGAACTCGTCGAAGACGCCGTAGTTCGGCAGGTGGTGCTTGGCGAGGCTCAGGGCCACCTCGCCGCCGTACAGCACGGCCGCCGCGTTCTGCGGGGCGCCGGCCGGCTGGCCGTACCTCGGCTGGGCGGTCGCGGAGCGGTCGAGGTACCCGACGACCACCGGCAGGCCGCCGAGGCCCTCGTCGGCGAGGCGCGCGGCGAGGGAGCGCAGGGCGGCGCGGGAGGCCTCGACGAAGGACGGCCTGAGGGCCAGGTCCTCGACCGGATACCCGGTCAGCACCATCTCCGGGAACGCCACCAGGTGCGCTCCCTGCCCGGCCGAGTGCCGGGTCCAGCGGACGACCGACTCGGCGTTGCCGTCGATGTCGCCGACGGTGGAGTCGATCTGGTTCAGGGCGAGTCGTAGGCGGGGCACGGCGGCCAGTGTAATCGTCAGAACGACACAATGGGGTGTCGTACCGGTTTCCGCCTCATGTCCGAAGCCTCACGCGGGTGGCTTCGCACCCCGCTCGACGAGCAGGTCCGCCATCAGCCGCAGCTCCGACTCCTGCGACTCCACCATCCCCTGGGCCAGCCGCTTCTCCACCCCCACCGTGCACTTCTCGGCGCACCCCTCGGCCATGTGGACGCCGCCCTTGTGGTGCTCGGTCATGAGCTGGAGGTAGTAGACCTCGGCCTGCCTGCCGCTGAGGGTGCCGAGCTTCTCCATCTCGGCGTCGGTGGCCATGCCCGGCATCAGCGAGCCCTCGCCCGCCGACGGCATGTCCCCCATCCCCATCCAGGTCATCGGCGGATCGGACGACACCTTCGGCAGCCCCCACAGGTCCAGCCAGCCGATCATCATGCCGCGCTGGTTGGCCTGGGTCTGCGCGATGTCGTACGCGAGCCGCCGCACCTCCTCGTCGTCGGTGCGGTCGCGCACGATGTACGACATCTCCACGGCCTGCTGGTGGTGCACGGCCATGTCCCGCGCGAACCCGGCGTCGGCGGAGTCTGCCGTCGGGATGCGGCTCGCGCCGTCGTCCCCGGCGACCGCGTAGGTGATGCCGCCGGCCGCGACGAGGGCAGCGGCGGCGGCCCCCGCGATCCAGCCGGCCCGCCTCGGGGTCACTGCGGCAGCCCGTTGGTGCACGCGGCCCCCGGCTCGGGGGTCTGCGCACCCTGGACGAACTTCTCGAAGAACTTGTCGACGTTCGGATCGTCGGCGCCCGTCACGGTGCGCTGGTGGCCCCAGGCGGTCAGCATGATCGGGTCCTTCTGCTTGTCGTTGGGGCTCATCAGCGAGTACGGCGTCTTCTTCACCTTCTCCGCCAGCTTCTCGACCTCGGCCTTCGGGGCCTTGTCGGTGTACGTCACCCACACGGCGCCGTGCTCCAGCGAGTGCACGGCGTTCTCGTTGTTCAGCGGCTCGGAGTAGACGTCGCCGTCGCAGTTCATCCAGACCTGGTTGTGGTCGCCGCCGACGGGGGGCTCGGCGGGGTAGGACACCTTCTTGGTGACGTGGTTGCGGCCCAGGTTCCCCTCCCAGGTCCGCACCCCGTCCTCGCCGGTGACGAACTTGCCGGAGGTCTTCGACCCGTCGCCGTTCGAGGCCATGCTGTCCGAGTCGTCGGACTGCGACCGGATGAGGAAGACGCCGCCGACCACGAGACCGGCGACGACCACGGCGCTGACCCCGATGGTCAGGATCCGGTTCCGGCGCTCGCGGGCCTCCTCGGCGCGTCGCATCTCGGCTATGCGGGCCTGTCGCGCCTGGTTGCTGCTCTTCTTGGCGGAACCCATGGGGTGTGCCCTTCTGGGGAAACGTCATCGGAAAGGGAGCTGTGAGGTGCGCTGATCGTAATGCCGACGAGGCCGTCGTTCGAAGGGAGATCACAGGATCTGTCCCGGCCGCATCCCCGGAATGGCCCGATCGAACAGGTGGCCTCTACGCTGCGGGGAGGACAGGTGGGCCGACCGAGGTCCGCAACGCGTACGAAACCGTGCTGTGGTGTGATGCTCACGTGCCCGACCGCCTCCCGCCGTACCGGAGACAGGCGGCCTGACCAGCGAGGATGGGGAAGCGGAAGATGGACAAGCAGCAGGAGTTCGTGATCCGGACGCTGGAGGAGCGCGACATCCGGTTCGTACGCCTGTGGTTCACGGACGTGCTGGGCTTCCTGAAGTCCGTGGCCGTGGCCCCGGCCGAGCTGGAGCAGGCCTTCGACGAGGGCATCGGCTTCGACGGCTCGGCGATCGAGGGCTTCGCCCGGGTCTACGAGTCCGACATGATCGCCAAGCCGGACCCCTCCACCTTCCAGGTCCTGCCCTGGCGCGCGGAGGCCCCCGGCACGGCCCGCATGTTCTGCGACATCCTGATGCCGGACGGCTCCCCGTCCTTCGCGGACCCGCGCTACGTCCTCAAGCGCGCCCTGGCCCGCACCTCCGACCTGGGCTTCACCTTCTACACCCACCCGGAGATCGAGTTCTTCCTGCTGAAGAACAAGCCGGTCGACGGCACGGTCCCCACCCCCGCCGACAACTCCGGCTACTTCGACCACACCCCGCAGAACATCGGCATGGACTTCCGCCGCCAGGCGATCACCATGCTGGAGTCGATGGGCATCTCGGTGGAGTTCTCCCACCACGAGGGCGCACCCGGCCAGCAGGAGATCGACCTCCGCTACGCCGACGCCCTCTCCACGGCCGACAACATCATGACGTTCCGTCTGGTCATGAAGCAGGTCGCCCTCGAACAGGGCCTCCAGGCCACCTTCATGCCGAAGCCGTTCTCGGAGTTCCCCGGCTCGGGCATGCACTCCCACCTGTCCCTCTTCGAGGGCGACCGCAACGCGTTCTACGAGTCGGGCGCCGAGTACCAGCTCTCCAAGGTCGGCCGCTCCTTCATCGCGGGCCTGCTGCGGCACGCGGCGGAGATCTCGGCGGTCACCAACCAGTGGGTGAACTCCTACAAGCGCATCTGGGGCGGCACCGAGCGCACGGCGGGCGCGGGCGGCGAGGCCCCCTCCTACATCTGCTGGGGCCACAACAACCGCTCGGCCCTGGTCCGCGTCCCCATGTACAAGCCCGGCAAGACCGGCTCGGCCCGCGTCGAGGTCCGCTCCATCGACTCCGGCGCCAACCCGTACCTCACCTACGCCGTCCTCCTCGCCGCCGGCCTCAAGGGCATCGAGGAGGGCTACGAACTCCCGCCGGGCGCCGAGGACGACGTCTGGGCCCTCTCCGACTCGGAACGCCGCGCGCTGGGCATCGAACCCCTCCCCCAGAACCTGGGCGAGGCCCTCGCCCTGATGGAACGCAGCGACCTGGTCGCCGAGACCCTGGGCGAGCACGTCTTCGACTTCTTCCTCCGGAACAAGCGGCAGGAGTGGGAGGAGTACCGGTCGCAGGTGACGGCGTTCGAGCTGCGGAAGAACTTGCCGGTGCTGTAGACGCAGGTCAGGCCGGGATCCCGGCGGAACGGTCCCCTTGGGGTCGACGGTCACGGACCGTCGACCCCAAGACCTTTCGCTGCCTCTGGGCCGTCTCTGGGCCGCCAGAGTCAATCTCAGACGCCCTGTAGCCACCCGTAGAGCTTGTTGCTCGATCAAGGCACCGGCCTCCGCTCCGCGTGGCGGTCCCGCCTCCCGTCCGCTCCGCGCGCTGTGCCGATAACGTGCCCCGCGCGGAGGCGGCCACGGGCCCTAAGCCGAGCCTCGAATAGAACGGCCGCGGTTCGAACGTGCCTCTGCGGCGCGCTCAGGCGTCAAGGTGGAAGGGGCGTCATCCATGAGTGCCGACCGGTGAGTGGCGTAAGCGGTCAAGCTCCTATCCCGCCTGACGTCGACCCAGTGATTCATGCGGGTGTTGCCGTTCGGCGGTTTACTGCCCGCTTCACCTCACTTACAGATGTAGTGCACGCCGATGGTTGACGGCTTTGATTGCTTCGTTTTATGGAGTGATCCCTAGATCGCGTCGCATGACAGTGCGCATCTCAGCCAATAGGTTCCAACTCTCCACCCGCATTTCCTCGGCGCCCTCAATGCTTTCGCCTGGCTCAGGACTTCCGAGATCGAGACGTCTCAATGTCCCATAGAGGTTGCTGAGATGGCTGTTCACAGTGCCGGCCGCAATCAATACAGGATCGGGAACCAGCATCTGCGCCTCTGCATGACGCGCCCTGTGGTCACGTCTCATCTCTTCGACATCGGTACGTATCTCATCGGTTGCGACACCAGCACGAACGGCAACAAAGTAGTTGGTCAGCGCTGTCTGATACAGGCGGGCGGCGATGTTAAGCGCGACGTAGCAGGTCCGTCGGCTCTCGATAGTCGCTTGCTCGGTTTGGTATGCACGCTCTTCCCGGCGTTGTCGGTCAGCCTGCTCAAGCTCTCGCATCTTGCTGCTGTTGGCACTCCGTTGGGTGAGGAGTGCCGAAGTGAGGGTGCCTGTGATGCCTAAGAGGGCAATAATCAGGGCGCTCGTGGACGTACTCAAATTCTC
This sequence comes from Streptomyces sp. CB02414, assembly GCF_001905385.1. Classification (GTDB taxonomy): domain Bacteria; phylum Actinomycetota; class Actinomycetes; order Streptomycetales; family Streptomycetaceae; genus Streptomyces. The sequence goes on from NZ_LIPF01000001.1 coordinate 511,282, forward strand.
CTCCGAGAATCAACCAGTTACGCGAACGGGTCGTCGTTGACGGGCGGCAAAAGCTCGTACTCCCGCTTAATCTTGAACGTAGTCATTGACGCAGCGTCCATCTTCAAGTGAGGCTTATCATCTGCGAACCGCTCGATTTGGTCCTCCTGGTCAATACATCGCTTGTTGGGTACGTCTAGCACGATGCAGGTTTTGCCCGTCACGGCAGAGGTGTACATCAAGCCGCTCACGCCGCCATCCTCACGCTGATGCACTTTGAGGAGGTACTCAGTCAAGATCTGAGTCGGTACGTAGTCGATCTGTTCATAACTTTCCCTGATAGGCTTAGTCAGATCCTTGACGAAATCTCTGAGAAACAGAATCCCCTGTCGCTCTGCGAACCGATCTACATCGAATTCAGAGGGAAGCGAGGGAATCTTGCTTCCAGTCAGATCGATGAGAGTGAAGCACTGTGTTCCATGGAAAGCGGCAACACTGACGTGAGTGTCGGAGGTGCGCACGAGGCTCTCCCTCACCGCAGTGTCTTTGTCTTCGGCACCGTAGAACATTGGAATACCGGCAGGGCTCATCCGGTTCGCTTGCTTCGCGTGCTCTCGTCCGACTGTTCCCAGGTCTTTTGCGCCCCAGTAAACATTAGGGTCCGTGTGTGTACGGGCTCGCCAGAAAATTTCATCTACCTCGATGGTGCGGTACAAGTCGTGCTCTTCTATATATTCGCTCAACGCTTGCATGATCTTGGCCGGGTGGACACCGTCGACGTCGTAATCCTGGCTTTGCCAGTCCTTGCGCATCCAGAATACGTAGCGAGATTCGTACATTACGGCTTCGCGGAATCGCTCCCAGCCGGCGCTAAGCGCTTCACTTGGCGAGTTATACCAGTAATAATTGTCCTGCCATGTCTTCTCGACTATCGAGTCACGAACAGCCTCCAGCAGGCCCGGACCAGAGAAAATATACCCATATTCCCAGGTGACCAAATCCCAAGTGTCGATGGCATTGCCTAGATATTCACCCACTTCTGAGTCATAGCGGTGCTCGTTATCCGCGTCTTCGTAACGGAGAGTGATCCCGTTCATAAATGCGTCTATGAGGGTGTCCAGTTCGGCCGCTGGGCTTTCATCGCAGAAGCTGCATTGATTCTCAGTTTCAGACGCCTCTTTGACCTTGCTTGCGAGAAAAGGTTCATCCACGCATAGCTCACACACCCACTTGCCCGTGGGATGCCAGCCTTGGGCTTCTACTTCTTCCAAGTAGCGCTTAGCGAGCCCCATGCTTCCCCCGAAGGTTCGTGTCGACTTCTCGTGAGTCACGCAGTCGTCAGAGGGCGGAGAGGCCCCACTCAGACTATGCGTCCTACAGGATTGCATCGAAGTGCCCCGGACGGCGTAGGAACTGGGCACTCATGCGCGGCAACATGAACAGCGGCGGAAGACGGCACGAAGCACTGACGCCGGCAACCCGAGTAACGCAGGAAACTCCGAGCCCTGACGACGGGCTCGGAGTCACTTGCGGACACATCTCGGTGGCCGGGCCGTGGTCCGCGTACGACATCGCCTCTAGGGACTTTGACGTGCTCGGGAGACCGTGGCGATCACTCTGCCGATGATTCGCACGCAGGAGCCTCAGAAGCCACCAACGGGTGTTGGCCATCGGATCTAACAGCGGCTACAGGCGCACCGGAGTGGTTCGGCGTCAGAACCACACCTTCATACAGGCCGTCTACGGCCTTCCGGGCCCGTGCGTCGCTGCTCGGCATGAGGTGAGTGTAGACCCGGAGTGTGAACCCCGGATCGTTGTGTCCGAGGTAGCCGCTCAGCGCCTTGACGTTCTCGCCGGCGTCCAAGAGGACAGAGGCGTAGAAGTGCCTGAGAGCGTGCATGCCGTGTTCGCGGGCAGCCTGGTGACGCTCGCCCGGCTTCGGGGCGGGGATCACCCCAGCAGCCACGAGAGCAGGCTTCCACGCGCGGTCGTTAAAGTCGGTACGCCGAACCGCACCCGCGCCATCGAGACGCGTGAACAGCAGCCGCTTCGTGACAGGCGGACCATCCACCCGAAGCCACGGCAAGGTGATCTCTACCGGAGGGAACGCCTCCATGTGCTGCTTGAGGACGTGCGCCACACGGTCCGGCAAGGGAACGTCGCGGATCTTGTTCCGCTTCGGCGGGGCGAACACAAGACCCTCTTTCGTCACCTTCACCTGATTCACGATGTGCAGCCATCCGGAGTCGAAACCGATTGCATCGACGGGCAGCCCGAAGATCTCCCCTTGCCGGAGTCCGCATCCGCCTCCGAGGTCGACCGTCGCGCGGTAGCGCTCCGGCAGCGCCGCTCGTACAGCGAAGACGCGCTCTGCGCTCCACGGCACAACGCGGCCACTTCCCGCAGCAGGCGGACGCACCGATTGCGCGTGGCACGGGTTCTTGGACAGGTGACCGTCGTCCACCGCCGCGTTGAGGACCGTCGACACGTTGTTGTAGATCACACGCCGATACGACGACGCAGGGACATCCCGTTCCAATTCGCTGAGCCAATCCCGGATGTGTTCCGGCTTGAACGAGCCGAGCGGTCGCGGCCCCAGATAGGGGATCGCGTGGCCGCGAATCGCGGACTCCACTGAGCTTCTTCGAGTTGGTCTCCGATCGGGTGACGGGCCGTGAAGCGCAACGAGCGAGGCCCCCGGGCTGTTGATCGAGGTGTCTGACGTCTCAATCACGTTGCTCGGGGGCCTCGTTGGTCATGCATCCTGCCGCACTCGACCTGCCGCATGCACTCGTGGAGTGGGTCACCATGCTGATCGTCACCCGTGAGGGCGACCGGCGCTGCAAGCTCCGTCCGTCACAGCGAGCGATGGTGGCACTGGTGTACCTGCGCGAGCACATCACCCTGGCGAAGATCGCCGCCGGGTTCGGGATCAGCGAGTCCACCGCGCATGCCTACACCCGCGCGGTCGTCGACCTTCTCGCCGCCCGTGCACCGGGTCTGCTGAAGACGCTGCGCGACCACGATCCCGACTTGTCCTGCTTGACGGCACTCTCGCCGAATGCGACCGGGTCGGCGACGGCCGGGCCGACTACTCCCACAAGCACCGGCGCCACGGCGTGAACGTGCAGGTCGTCGCCGATCCCGGCGGCCGGCTGCTGTGGCTCTCGCCCGCCCTGCCGGGCCGCACCCACGATCTGACCGCTGCCCGCACTCACCGGATCATCCGGATCTGTGAGCGTCAGGGCGTTCCGATCGTGGCCGATCTCGCCTACCAGGGCGCCGGGCCGTGGCTGACCACGGGCATCAAACGCAGGCCCCTGAAGGAACTGACCCCTACCGAGAAGACCCGCAACCGTGCCCTGGCAGCCACACGAGCCCCCGTCGAACGTGCAGTCGCCCGCCTGAAGTCCTGGCAGATCTTCCGCAGGTCCCGCTGCAGCCCCAACCGCATGACGTCAATCGCCAAGGCGGTCCTCACCCTGGAGCTGCAACGCTGAAGGAGCTCACTGGGCGGTTGTGAGTCCTGGTGTGCGTCGAGCTGCAAGAATATGCAGCAGAGCTACCAGGGTGCCTGAGCCCAACAGCTGACCGCGGGCCATGAGTCCAGGAATGTCGGCCAACGGTACCCACTCGATGTGGCCAGCCTCTTCCAGATCCGTTGGCTCGCCGACCTTCTCAGCTCCGTGCCCTACGAAAATCTCGTGTGGCGAGTCGACCATTCCAACCATGGGCTGATAGCTCACGACGTGTTCCAGCGACTTGGGCCGCCATCCCGTCTCTTCGACGGTCTCCCGGAGTGCTGCATCTGCCGGATCTTCTCCCTCATCGACGATGCCGCCTGGGAGTTCCCAACCGAATTGCCGGGGAACGAACCGATAACGCCACATCATCAGCACCCGATCCTCCTCGTCGAGGACGGCCGTAATGGCTACGTGGTTGAGCCTCACGACGTGGTGCTCAAAAAGCTCCACGCCTGGCGGCTCCACGTCCCACAACTGGAGCTTCACCCAGCGATTGTCATAGAGGTTCCGCTCACCGTAGATCTTCCATGGCTCGAAGCCGTCCGGGGTCTGCACGCTCACCCCGCCGGGGACTCTGTATGAGCTCCTACCGCGAACCTCCAAAGCCCCTTCGGACACAAGCCGGGCAAGGACCTGCCGGAGCGCGGTTCGACCGATACCCAGTTCTTCCGTCAGCTTCCGCTCGGATGCGCCCATACGCCGAGCACTCTCCGTTCTAAGGTGGTGCGTACCAGCGTAACGCTCGACCGTCAGACTGTTGTGGGCCGTTCCACGGAAGACGTGGACGAGTGATCCAAAAGAGATCGAGCGATCAAACCCAGCCCTTTAGCCATCCGCACCGGTACTGCATTCCCGATTTGCCGCTCGATAGAACCGTACTGCCCGTGAAATTGGTAGTTTACCGGGAAAGACTGGAAGGTTGCGGCCTCCCTTAGCGTGAGCCCTCGGTTCTCAGTCGGGTGAACGAAGGTTCCGCACGCAGGTGTTGTACACCTGGTCGTCATAGTCGGTGCAGGTTCATCGAGCCTGATTCGTCCGTATGAGCCTGACGCTGAGCGATTCTTGAGCTTGCGATGACAGTCCAACTGATGTTCCTCCGGCAGGTCAAAACGGTTACCACCCACTGGAATCGCAGAAATTCTTGCCAGGACTGCTTCGCTACTGCGTCGATGACTCCCAAGTGGGTCATCCGGCTTGTTGTGGCGTGCGAGATGAGCAAGGGCTTGACGTGCCGTCTTCGGGGCCGTCAAGAACTTGCTCGGCAGATAGCTCAATAGGTCAGCGTCGGGTTCGAAATGCTGAATATCTGCTCGAACTCCCATCAAGATGAACCGCTTCCGTCGCTGCGGAACACCGAATTCAGTGGCGTCTAGCAAGGAGACCAAGAACGAATAACCGAGACGCTCCACCTCAGCGACCAATTGTGGGAGGCGGCGATCGCGCTTCAAACCGGGAACATTTTCAAGGAGGAGAATCTTGGGGAGAAAAGCTTCCACGAACCTGGCGACATCGAGCACCAAGTCGTTGCGATTCTGGTCGACTTCACCTTTTGCCAAGGATGAAAAACCCTGACAGGGCGGGCATGCTTTAAGAAGATCCAGTTCTCCCCGTTGCAGGCCAGCGTCTTCGGCAATGCGTTCGGCCGACACACTTCTGATGTCAGTCTCGTAGAGAAGGACTCGCGCATGATTCCTGCGGTAAGACTCCGCAGCTTCCGGGTCGTTCTCCACGGCGGCGAGCACGCGGAAGCCGGCATCCCGGAGCCCCCGCGTAGCGCCCCCGGCCCCGGCGAAGAGGTCGATGGCACTCGGTCTAGACATGGGGCGATCTTAGCCATGGAGCGCCCGCAAGGCACCAGGGTCATCTGGTACTTGCCCCGCTTCTCCACCCAAACTGGCCCCACGGTGGTGTTCTTGATGGCATCGTCATCTACTGAGTGACCGTCAGGGACAGGGGAGCCGTGATGACACAACAGGACGAGAACCGTGACAGCCGACCGGAAGCGCAGTCGTCAGACGCCCACTTCGGGTCTGTGCCGCGGCAGGTCGGCGGGGGGCACGACGAGGCCGCATCGGGCGCTGAGGGCGTAACCGGCAAACCCTATGTAATGAGGATCAGTCGCCTTACAGTCGACAAACTCGGCATCAAAATGTACGACCGCGTGTCAGCAGTACTTGCGGAAGTCATCGCAAACGCGTACGACGCGGACGCCGAGGAGGTGACCGTCGAGCTGCCGTGGGGGGTGTTTCTGGACAACCTCGGTGCGGCCTACGAGATCACGGTTTCGGATGACGGTCATGGGATGACCGCTAGCGAGGTGAACTCCCACTACCTGGCAGTGGGATCGGACCGTCGAAAGCGGTTCGGTAAGGACAAGTCCAAGGACAAGAATCGCCCGGTGATGGGGCGTAAGGGGATCGGAAAGCTAGCTCCCTTCGGGATTTGCGAGACGGTTGAGGTGATTACAGCCGGAGGGGAAAAGCTAGAGGGTGGCTACAAGGTCGCTCACCTGATTCTTTCTCTGAATGAAATTCTCGACGACACGGACGACGAGTACCGACCGACGCCAGGCTCGCTCGACGGCACCTGGGCCCCTAAGCATGGCACCATCGTGAAACTCCGTGACTTCAGGCGGAAGCGCGTCCCTAGTGGCGTTGAACTGCATCGTCAACTGAGCGCACGGTTCGGCATTCGCCGCCCGGATTGGGACGTCGAAGTCATCAACACGGATAACACGCTGATCCCAGAGTCGTTCCATCTGGGCGAACTCAACATCGAGCTGATGCCTGACACTCGCATCGATTTGGCCGACCGCATGGTGGAGACCAGCTCGGGTGAGAAGCTGCCCATCTCGGGGTGGCTGGCCTACAGCAAAAAGCCGTACAGGGATGAGGCGATGGCGGGTGTGCGAATCTACTCGCGAGGCAAGATTGTTTCTTTGACTCGTGATTTCGGAATCACTTCGGGATTTCACGGCGAGTACAGCATCCGCTCGTACCTTGTAGGAGAAATTCACGCGGAGTGGCTGGACGAGGGCGAGGACCTTATTCGCTCCGATCGACAGGACATTATCTGGAGTTCTGACTATGGCGACGCGCTGAGGCAGTGGGGACACGCCGTGATGCGCGAGCTAGGCGCCCGAGGCAGAAACTCGATCAAGAAGGAGACGTGGAACGATTTCGAGCAGGCGTCTAACTTGCAATCGCGACTAGAAGCCGACGCACCTGGCGACAAGGCTTATCAGGAGTCTGTCAGGCAGGCTGCGAAGCTTTTGGTTAGCGACAAAGACCGGGAGTCCATTGCCGACCCCGAGCATCGGGAAAAGGTCTACCAGCTCGCAAAAACCATCGGTCCGCACAGGACGTTGCTCGATGCACTGCATCAGGTTGCCGAGGATGCCAGCAGTCCGCTCGACATCGTTCTTGGCCTCTTCCAAAAGGCACGCATTGCGGAGATGTACTCCCTGGGACAGGTCGCATCGGAGCGCATCGAAGTCCTCAATAAGCTGTCAGCTCTGATCGACGATGGCACGACCTTGGAACAGCCACTTCAAGAACTACTCGAACAGGCTCCCTGGCTACTGGCCCCGGAGTGGACTCCGTTGGGCATGAATGAGTCTCTGGAGAGGGTTCGCAAGTCCTTCGAATCTTGGTACTTCAAGAAACACAACGTCGCCCTGGTGACCTCGGCGATCAACCGGCAAAGCAAGCGACCTGATTTTGTACTGCTACACGATTCGGGAACCTTGTGGATCGTAGAGATCAAGCGGATGGATTACCATTTGACCGATGCGGAGTATTTGCGCGCGGTCAACTACCTGGCTGACCTAGATGAATTTTTGAATCAGGTTGATGCTCTCGGCAAACAGTTCCCTGTCCGTAGGCTCACGTTCATTGCGGACCATACGGACAAGCTGAGCAGCGTCTCCCTCTCGTCGGTGGCCAACGATGCTCGCATCCAGATTCGGGGATGGCATGACCTGCTAGACGACACCTTGCGAGCGCACCGCGACTTTTTGGCCCGTGTCGACGACATAAAGAACGACGGAAGCACGCCATAGCGCTTAGCTGTCTGCGGACAACGCCTGGATGCTCACTGCTGGCCTTGAGTAAGCCTCTGCCCGAGCACAGGACGAGCCCTGGCGGGGTGGTACCTGATGTGCAGACTGGGAGGCTGGCTGGGCGCAACGCCGGGCCGTCGCGGTCCGCCGCTGGAAGAGGGAGGCAGCGGTGGGGAGGATGGCCGTTGCTTCGGCGTACGGACGCGGAAGGGGTTACAGAAGGCGATCCCCTCGGGGATCGCCTTCCTGGGCCGTCTGTGGGCCGTCGAAGGGGGGCCTACAGCGACCAACGACGACGGACGACGGCCACCAGGTGGCAGGCCAGCACAGCTCAGTCATCGAACGCGTGAGGTCGCTCCGGGGTAGCGCCACTTCCTTAGGAACAAGCGGCAGGAGTGGGAGGAGTACCGGTCGCAGGTGACGGCGTTCGAGCTGCGGAAGTCGTTGCCGGTGCTGTAAGGGTACAAGTGCTGGTCGGAGGGAGAGGGAACACGTGGTTCCCCTCTCTCACGGGGTAGCCGGTCGCTATGACGGAGCCTCAGCGGACAGAGGACTCGGCCACACCTTCATGGCGCCGACGCCGGTTTGTGTACTGGCCGGCAGTGCTGGCCTACGTGCTTGCCGTGGCCGGACTCGCAGCGGCGTTCTGGCACTGGGTGAGGGGCAAGTCGTGGGACGACTCGCTGTCCTTCGCGCTGACGGTGACGATGACTGCGGTCGGCGGCCAGTGGGGAGCCGCGATCATCCGGCGGAAGGCCGGTCGTGGTGACGGTTGACCATCGGCCGTGGCAGTCCTCGCGCCCGGTCCTGCGGTACGACGCCGACCGGTGCCGAACCTCCCTCGGACCTGCACACCGTTCATCGCACGGTCGCGGGGGTGGGGCGTGCCGGAAGTCCGGAGGATGAACCGCGCGCGTCCCGGCCCGAGGGAGCCCCGAAACCGGCGGGAAGCGTGAAGACGCGGGCCCTTTCCGCGACCGCATGCGCACACTCATGAACTCGGGGACGCCTGAAGCAGCGCCGACAACGGTGCGCGGATGGTGGGCCGTTCACCCCCGTGCTTTGATCGGTGCGCGGCACGCCGGTGGCCGGTTCCGGGCCCTCACCTCGGAACGCGGGCGTGCGTGCCTCACCGCTCCCCCTTTTACGTCAGCACGAGAGGAAAGACCTGTCATGAACCTCGTCCCCCAGGTCGAAACGGCTGAGATCTCCGACGCGGACCTGGACCAGGTGGCCGGCGGCACCATCGGCATCGACGCCGGCGCCGCCGTCATCACCGCCGGTGGTGCGCTCGGCGCAGGTTTCCACGCGGAGGCCGGCCCGTTCTCGCTCACCGCCGGTCTGGGCGCCTCGGCGGCCTTCGGCGGCGCCTCGGCGCAGGGTCACGCGCAGACGACCATGCTCTGAGCCGCGCGCCTGAATGAGCGTGAGCCCCGGACCGCTGTGTCCGGGGCTCTCTCCTTGCCGTTGTCGGCCGACAACGTCGGTCACACGAGCACCTTGTAGCCGTCGAACAGAGGTGATCTCACCGCCGACAAACAAGGATGCCGCCGAGGCACGTGATCTCGTACGCACCGTGCCGGGCGATACAGTCGGCGACGATTGCACGCGCTCTGTCGATGGTCTCGTCGAAGGGGACGTCGTGCTGGTCCGCCCAGGCGCGATACGAAGCCATGTGGGCGATGACAGGCTCGGGATCACGAACAGTGATGGTTCCTGGCAGTTCGACGACCTCCACTCGGCTGAACTCGTTGCCAAGCAAGGCTGGAGCTTTCTCCAGGGAGAACCGAGCGCTGAGCGAGATTCGGGCCGGACCGCGGTCAATGCCGAGGACGTCTCCGGCGGCCCGCTGCCAGAGGTCGTCGAGTTCGGCCTTGTCGCGATCGCTGTTGGTGGAAGCGATGACCAATCCGTCACGGGCTACGACCCGGGCCAATTCTCTGATCGCCTGGGGGATGTCGGGCACGTGGTACAGCATGTGGAGCGCGAGAGCCGCGTCGACGCTCTTCGCGGCCAGCGGCAGCCTCGTGGCATCCGCCACGGCAACCGGGCCAGGGACGCTGGCGAGAATGCCCGGGGCGATGTCGAGACCGAGCAGAGACAGGTCCGGGCGGTCCTGACGAAGTCGCTGGATGAACTTGCCGTTGCCGCAACCGATGTCCACGACCCGGCCGCGTACGTCACCCAGCCGCTCGGCGACGAGGCCGGGGAGGTCGTACCGGGGTGTCTGCCACCGATAAAGCGACTGCCTGGCAGACAGGTCCCGGTCTCCGTTGTAGGCGCTGTCCGCCAGGCGGGTCCGGTCGGTGACGGCTGCGTCGTGGGCAGCGGGCAGGTCGGTCACGTCGGCAACTCCGGAGGGTGGGCGGCGGGCAAGGACGCACGGACGGCCGTGTGCTGGAGTCGTTCACGCAGGTGTACCGCCTGCGCAGCCCCACCGTACTGCGGCGCTCCCAGTTCCCGCCCGAGAGCGGTGAGCCGACGCACGATACTGGCCGACATCCGCTCCGGCGACGCCTCAAGAACGAAGCCGAGCTTCTCCGCCGTACCGTCCAGGTCGCCTAGGAGCAGGTGCCCGCGTGCGAGATCGAGGTGCGCGGCGAACAGGTCGCCTACCGACTGGTCGTCTCCGTCCGCGCTGCGGTAGAGGCGAATGGCCGTCTCGGCACTGACGATGGCCCGCTGGACCTGCTCCTGCCCGCCCACGGCCAGGAGGGTCGTCCCGGCGTACGCGAACTGCTTGGCCGCAGGGAAGTCGAATACTCCCCCTACCTCGTCCCGGCCCGTGATCGCCTCACGAGATCGTTCGGCATCCGCCAGGGCATCGAGCGCACGGCCCGAGTCGCCGCATATCGCCAACGCCCGCGCCTCCAGACTCGCAAGCCGTGCGCCGATGGTGCCGCTCGCCCTGTGGCACAGACCGGCCTGCGCCAGCCGGGCCGCCTGCTCGTGCCTTCCCATCCAGTACGCGATCAACGATTCCACCGCACGGACCCACGCGAACATCCCTTCGTGTCCGACCACCTCGGCACAAGCCCGGGCGGTGCGGGCGTGTGTGGCGGCGGAGTCGTAGTCTCCGAGGTCGAGACAGACGTGTGCGGACAGGCCGCAGAGGCGAGAGGCGGAGAGGTAGAGGTCGGTGGTCTGCCGGGGGTGTTGACGTCCGCGCAGCAGCTCGAACACTCCGTCCCGCAATCGCTTGATCTCCACGTACTGCTCCATCAGCGGATGGCTGACGTACGTACGAGCGAGGCGGCCGACGTCCGCCTCCAGTTGCTCTACGACGACCTCGTCGGCGTTGCGCTGCGCAATGAACCGGGCAAACTCGGCCGACCGCCACGCGTCCGCCGAGAGCGGCTCCGCCCGGGCATCGGAGTTTCGGACCGGCTGCGGAGAGGGTGCTTGCTCGACGCCAACTGCACCGGCCTCGTCACGCTGCCCCTTGCTTACGGCAACAGCTTGGTCGAGCGTGGCGACGTCCACACCGTAGGCCTGTGCCAGGTACTTGCGGGTGTATGGCACAGGGATCCGCGCTTCGCGCTCGTACCGCCCGATCTCCTTGCCGGTCTTCGCCGACCGCCCTTCCAGAGTGTTGTACTCGTCGGCGACCCTCTGCTGGCTCCAGCCGCGCGCTGTGCGCAGCCGGACGAGCAAGGCGCCGATTCCGGTGTCGCCCATGCCGTCCCCCAGGAACACGTGACCTCTGGCCCCCATAGTGGCCCCCGCGTTGGCCCCCGTGCTGGCTCCCGACCCAAATGGGTTAAGCCGCTTTGCTGTTGGCCATGGCAAGCAGACTCACCTCCGAGGTGGCCAACGCCCTGTCGGACCGCCTTCCGGGCAGGGACCGGCACCGCACCATGCTCTTCCCACGCCGCCGGACCGCGCCAGGTGCCGCTCGCGACTTCGTCGTCGCCACGCTGAGCGAGTGGGGCGAGAAGAGCCGCCTCGACGATATGCGGCTGTGTGCCTCGGAACTCGTCACCAACGCTGTGATTCACGGGGCGCCCGCAGGCCGGCTGGTCCTCGTGCGTGTCGACTCCCTGGACGACGGGTTGCGCCTTGAGGTCCACGACTCCGGCGACGACGCCCCGACCCAACGCATCCCCGAGGAGTCCGCCGTCGACGGTCGCGGCCTGCTGATCGTCTCCGCCACGGCGGACAGATGGGGCGTGCAGGAGAGGACCGGTCCCGGAAAGTGCGTCTGGGCCGCATTCGACCGCGACAAGAGCGAGGCGGCAGCACCGCCGTCCCGCGATACCGAACCGCAGGGGGACACGTCATGACCATGCACCCCGTCTCGCCGAACACCGTTCTCGCCAACGCTCTCCACCACGCCGAGGACGTTCTTGCCCCTCGCGTCATCGCCAACCCGCCCGAGCGAATCGTGCTGGTCGTCGGGACCCAGATCAACGGCGCCCCGCACATCGGAACCTCGCTCGTGCAGTCCCTGGCCTTCGCCTTGGCCGTCCGACTGCGTGACCGCTTCGACCTCCCCACCGAGGTGTTGTTCAGCGCCCTCGACAACGCCCCGTACGAACTGACCACCGACCCGGTCAGCGGTCACCGCTACCAGCGCGCCTATGCCCAAGCCATGGACGAGCGGGACCTGAACGACCTCATCACCGCTCTCTACCAGCCGCTCTTCACCACCCTGTCCAGGCGTCTGAGCATCCCGCACCACATCGAGACGTACTCGCAACAGCAGGCCGGTGAGCACTACCGTCGCACCTGGCTGCGCCTCCTCCCCCGCATCGACGCCGCCCGCTGGTGGCTAGCGCCTTCCACCGGCATCCCGCACCTCCGTGTCCCCTGCCCGCACACCGACTGCGGCTGGGCGGAGAAGCACGCCGAACGCACCCGGGTCGGCCGCATCGAAGCCAAGGCGGCGACGGTCTCCGCCGTCTGCTTGCACCACGGCCCGTACGAGACCAAGGTCATGCCCACCGCCGGCGCGTACCTGGACTTGGCCACGCTCTACCGCAACCTGGTCAAGGAACTCGCCCTGACCAGCCCCCAAGGCACGCTGCACGTCATGGTCAAGGGAGGTGACTGGGTCTTCGGCTCCCACCTCGTCGACGAGGCGCTGCATGCCGTGGGCCTCACCCGCGCACAGCTCCCGGCCCGGCTGTTCTGCCCTCAGGTCGTGTCCGACACCGGCGCCAAGCTGTCCAAATCCCTCGTACGAGAAGGCCGTGCCCCCTTGCCCGAGGGCGTCGCCCCTTGGATGCTCGACACCCGGCAGTGGCCCGGCACCGTCACCGAGTACGCGGACCAACTGCTCGGCATGACCGAAACTCTGCTCTCTGACCCCCGCCACTTCTTCCGTTCTTATTCGGTCGCTGAGATCAGCCGCCTGATCACCGCACCGTCCGCGAGGAGCGTTCCCACCCGATGACCGACCGCACAGCCCGCGTCCGCGAACTCAACCTCTATCGCCAGTACTTCGACCTCGTCGCAGCGGGCACCAAGACCATCGAGGTACGAGTCAAGTACCCGCACCTCGCCGACCTCGCCGTCGGCGACACCATCCGCTTCCGTATCAAGGACACCTGCGAGAGCTGCGACGTGATGGTCCTGCGGGTCACCGAGTACCCCGACTTCAATGCACTCCTCGACGGGGAAGGACCGTCCCACGTCAATCCGACTGTCACCCGCGACCAGCAACTCGCCAACATCCGATCCATCTACGGCCCCGAAAAGGAAGCCCTCGGCGCGCTGGCCATCGAGATCGAGCGCGTGCCTTGACCGTTTGCCGGGCGCTCCTGCCCGTCGACCGTCCAGGTGATGTACTCACGGTCAGCGAGGAGAGGGACCAGCAGAAACCGGCGGGGTGCCGCTGTCCAGCAGCGAGGCGAGGACCAGCTCCCCGTGGGTCCACAGCAGGGCACCCCCGATCCCCGGTACGACGTGGCGGCGGGCCCCGGGGATCCGCGTCGCGAGGAGGGCGCCGTTGTCCGGGGAGTGGCTGGTGTCGTGTTCGCCGTACCAGATGTCGACCGGGACGGTGAGCGCGTCGAGTGCGAAGGGCCAGCGGCCCATGGCGAGGACGGTGTCGCGGGCGTAGCCGGCCGCCGCGCCCTGGGCGAAGCCTTCCGCCAGGGCGCGGCGGTAGGCGGCCGAGAAGCCGTTCTCCCGGTACACGGCGAGGTCGCAGGCCGGGCTGCCGCCCATGACCATGTCCCACATCGCCTCCGCGTCGAAGCCCGCGAAGAACTCCTCGGCGCCGGACGGGTCCCGTACGGCCCGTTCGGTCAGCGCGCGCAGCTCGGCAGGCAGCGCGGCGGCGAACTCGGGGGCCGCCACCTCGTCGGCGGCCGATACGAGGGCCAGCGCGGAGGCGAGGCCCGCCTCGGCGCAGGCGAGGGCGAACGGGGCGCCCTGGGAGTTGCCGGCCACGGCCGGGCGGCCCAGGCCCCGCAGGGCGCACAGGGCGCGCACGTCGGCGGCGAAGTCGGTGAAGGTGCGGCCGGGGGCGGGGGTGGAGGCGCCCAGGCCGGGGCGGTCGACGGAGATCAGGCGGACGCCGAGCGCTTCCACGACGCCCGCGCCGAAGCCGAGCCGACGGCTCGTGGCCGCGCCGGGGCAGAGCAGGACCGGTACGCCGTCCTGCGGGCCCCACTCGGCCCAGCCGAGCAGGCGTCCGTCGGGGAGAGGGGTCTCACCGAGGCGGGCGGGGGCGGTGACGGGGACGGCGGTCATGTGGCGCATCCTCGCGCCGCGGGGCGCGGCCGCGCACGCGGTTTTCGGTGCCGCCGTACGGCCACACCCAGCCAGGCGCCCGCGGCACCCCCGCCGTCACCGCCGTACGGCTTCCGCCCCCTCCGGCACGTGCCCCGCGACCACCCGCTCGCGCCCGGCGGCCACAGCGGCGGCGCCCCGGCGCCGGTCCACCGCCCACGCCGCGCCCGCGACCGCCAGGCCGAGCACCGCGAGCCCCGCGCCCGCCGTCGCCGGGGAGGTGACGCCGAAGCCCGCGGCCAGGGCGAGGCCGCCGATCCAGGCGCCGCCGGCGTTGGCGAGGTTGAAGGCGGCCTGGTTGGCCGAGGAGGCGAGGGAGGGGGCCGCGGCGGCCTTCTCCATGACCATCAGCTGGAGGGGGGAGCCGGTGATGAAGGCGGCCATGCCGAGCAGGGCCACCGCGACGGCCGCCGTCACCGGGGTGCGCATCAGGAGCGGGAAGAGGGCGAGGACGACGACCAGGGAGGCGAGGCCGCCGAAGAGGGTGCCCCGCAGGGAGTGGTCGGCCAGGCGGCCGCCCAGCAGGTTGCCCGCGGTGGCGCCGACGCCGAACAGGGCGAGCAGCAGCGTCACACTGGCCTCGGCGAAGCCGGCGGCGTCCGTGAGCATCGGCGTGATGTAGCTGTACGCGGCGAAGAGCGCGCCGAAGCCCGCGACCGTGGTGCCGAGGGCCAGCCAGACGGGCACCGAGCGCAGGGCGGCCAGTTCGCCGCGCAGGCCGGTGGCGGGGGCGGGGGCGTGGTCGCGGGGTATCAGGGCGACCAGCGCCGCTATCGCCGCGACGCCGATCGCGCTGACGCCGAGGAAGGTCGCCCGCCAGCCGAGCTGCTGGCCCATGGCCGTGGCGGCGGGGACGCCGACGATGTTGGCGACGGTCAGGCCCAGGAACATCAGGGAGACGGACCGGGCCTTGCGTTCCGGCGCGACCATGCCGGTGGCGACCACCGCGCCGACGCCGAAGAAGGCGCCGTGCGGAAGGCCGCTGACGAAGCGGGCGGCGAGGAGGGAGACCTCGCCGGGAGCGACGGCGGACAGGGCGTTGCCGACCACGAACAGCGCCATCAGGGCGATCAGGACCGTGCGGCGGGACATCCGCGCGGTCGCCGCCGCGAGCAGCGGGGCGCCGATGACGACGCCGAGGGCGTACGCCGAGACCAGGTGGCCGGCGATGGGGATCGAGATGTCCAGGTCGTCCGCGACGTCGGGCAGCAGGCCCATCATCACGAACTCGGTGGTGCCGATGCCGAAGGCGCCCACGGCGAGGGCGAGCAGGGCCAGGGGCATGAGGGGTCTCGCCTTTCGAGAGCTTCGAGCGGAGCGCGTACGGGAAGGGGGACGTCGTTATGTTCCCGTACGGAACAAAGGCTCTCAGGGCAAGTATTCCGCCGACGAATCTCAGGAGGCGGTTGTGTCGACCTTCACACGCGCGGCGATCGGGAGGTGGTCGCTGCCGGTGGCCGGGAGGGTCCAGCTGGTCGTCGGTTCGACGCCGCTGACCAGGATCTGGTCGATGCGGGCCATCGGGAACGCCGCCGGCCAGCTGAAGCCGAAGCCGTCGCCCACCGCGCCCTGCGGGGAGCGCATCTGGGAGGTGATGGCGGTGAGGGCGCGGTCGTTCATGGTGCCGTTGAGGTCGCCGAGCAGGATCTTGCGGTCCAGCTTCTCGTCGGCGATGGCCTCGCCGAGGGCGTTGGCGCTCTTGTCCCGCTGCCGGGCGGTGAAGCCGGCCTCCAGCTTCACCCGGACGGAGGGCAGGTGGGCGACGTACACCGCGACCGGCCCGGCGGGCGTGGCGACGGTGGCGCGCATCGCGCGCTTCCAGCCGAGCTGGATGTCCACGGGCTTCACGTCGCTCAGCGGGTACTTGCTCCACAGCCCGACCGTGCCGACGACGGCGTGGTGCGGGTACTTCGCCTCCAGCGCCTTCTCGTACGTGGGCACCGCGGTCGCCTTCAGCTCCTCCAGGGCCATCACGTCCGCGCCGGCGGCGGCCACGGCGCGGGCGGTCCCAGCCGGGTCGGCGTTGTCGGCGTTGACGTTGTGCGTGGCGACGGTGAGGTCGCCGCCGGCGCCGGTCTTGTCGAAGAGGAGGCCGCCGAAGAGGTTGAACCACACGCTGACCGGCAGCACCAGCGCGATCAGCGCCGTCGCCGACTTGCGGGCCAGCGCGATCACCAGCAGGACGGGGATCAGCAGGCCGAACCACGGCAGGAAGGTCTCGGTGAGGCTGCCGAGGTTGCCGACGGCGTTCGGGATGTGGGAGTGGGCCGCCATGACGCCCGCCAGGACGATGGCCACCGCCGCGGTGATCAGCCCCCGGCGCCAGATCCGCCGGTCGCCGCGCCAGCCGGTGACCGCCCGGTCGTACAGGCGCCGAATCCGGGTCACCCGCGGCTCGGGCCCCGAGCCGCCGTCGTCCGTCTCCGTGATGTACGCCTGCTGCGCCATACCGTCGCCTCACTGCCTGCCGTGCACACCGTCGCCCCCCGTGACTCAGCACCCTAGGGGATGATCGGTTCCGTTCCTGCCGTCCCTCGACGGCCGTACGGGCACGAGGACGTGCGGGGCGGCGTCCGGAGTTCCGAACGCCGCCGCCGTGGGCGGCTCTGTGACAGAACGAGCACATTCGCCCCGCCCGGCACAGGGGGCGCTCAGGGCCCGTGGCGGGGGTCCACTAGCCGCCGGGGCGCGGGAAGTGCCACCATGGAAGGGATCCGGGGACGCCGTGAGGGCGCCTCGAGATGACATGAAGGAGCCGTTGCCATGACGCAGCTTTCGGCTGCCCAGACGCCGCAGAGCCGGCCCGCTGACGGGAACAAGGCGCTGTACGGGGGCAAGAGCAACCGTCGTATCACCGTCCGGGACATCGCCGCCGCCAAGGAGCGCGGCGAGAAGTGGCCCATGCTCACCGCCTACGACGCGATGACCGCGTCCGTCTTCGACGAGGCCGGCATCCCGGTCATGCTCGTCGGGGACTCCGCGGGCAACTGCCACCTCGGCTACGACACCACCGTGCCGGTCACCCTCGACGAGATGACCATGCTGTCCGCCGCGGTCGTACGGGGCACCTCGCGCGCCCTGATCGTCGGCGACCTGCCCTTCGGCTCCTACCAGGAGGGGCCGGTGCAGGCGCTGCGCTCGGCGACCCGGCTGGTGAAGGAGGCGGGCGTCGGCGCCGTGAAGCTGGAGGGCGGTGAGCGGTCGCACGAACAGATCCGGCTGCTGGTCGAGTCCGGCATCCCGGTGATGGCGCACATCGGCCTCACCCCGCAGTCCGTCAACGCCATGGGCTACCGGGTGCAGGGCCGGGGCGAGGAGGCGGCCCAGCAGCTGTTGCGCGACGCCAAGGCCGTGCAGGACGCGGGCGCCTTCGCGGTCGTCCTGGAGCTGGTGCCGGCCGAGCTGGCCGCCGAGGTGACGCGGTCGCTGCACATCCCGACGGTCGGCATCGGGGCCGGGCCCGGCACGGACGCCCAGGTACTGGTGTGGACCGACATGCTGGGGCTGACCGGCGGCCGGGTGCCGAAGTTCGTGAAGAAGTACGCCGACCTGCGCCAGGTCATCGGCGACGCGGCGAAGTCCTTCGCCGAGGACGTCGTCGGCGGAACGTTCCCGCAGGAGGAACACTCCGTCCACTGAGCCATCGCGGCACCACCGAACCGGCCCCGCCGATCTTCCCCCGTCGGCGGGGCCGGGGGGCTTCGCCCCCGCCCTTCTTGCGCCTGAACCGGCGCCGCTCTCGCGGAGCTGGTTGCTCGCCGTCGTGGTGCCTCAATTGATGGTTGCGGTGCTCGTCGGTGGTTTGTCGGTGGGCTGTCGGCGATATGTCGGCAGCCCCTGACATCGTCTGGGACATGAAGCGAATCGATGGCAACCCCCCGACCGTCGCGGGCAGCGCGGTCACCGTGCGGGGGCTGGTCAAGCACTACGGCGAGACCAAGGCACTGGACGGCGTCGACCTCGACGTGCGCGAGGGCACCGTGATGGGTGTGCTCGGGCCGAACGGGGCCGGCAAGACCACCCTCGTCCGCATCCTGTCCACCCTCATCACGCCCGACTCCGGCCAGGCGCACGTCGCCGGCTACGACGTCGTACGGCAGCCCCGGCAGCTGCGGCGGGCGATAGGGCTCACCGGGCAGTACGCGTCCGTGGACGAGAAGCTCCCCGGCTGGGAGAACCTCTACATGATCGGGCGCCTGCTCGACCTGTCCCGCAAGGACGCCCGCCGGCGGGCCGACGAACTGCTGGAGCGGTTCTCGCTCACCGAGGCCGCCAAGCGGCCCGCGTCCACCTACTCGGGCGGCATGCGGCGCCGCCTCGACCTGGCCGCCTCCATGATCGGGCACCCGGCGGTGCTGTACCTGGACGAGCCGACCACCGGACTGGACCCGCGAACCCGCAACGAGGTGTGGGACGAGGTCAAGCGCATGGTCGGCGACGGCGTCACCGTGCTGCTCACCACGCAGTACATGGAGGAGGCCGAGCAGCTCGCCTCCGAGCTGACCGTCGTGGACCGGGGCAAGGTCATCGCGAACGGCGGCATCGAGGACCTGAAGGCCAAGGTCGGCGGCCGCACCCTGCGCGTCCGCCCGGCCGACCCGCTCCAGCTGCGCCCGCTCGCCTCCTACCTGGACGAGCTGGGCATCACGGGGCTCGCCAGCTCCACCGTGGACACGGAGCGCGGTGCCGTCCTGGTGCCGATCCTCAGCGACGAGCAGCTGACCGCGGTGGTCGGCGCGGTCAGCGCGCGCGGGATCACCGTCTCCTCCGTCACCACCGAACTGCCCAGCCTGGACGAGGTCTTCCTGTCCCTCACCGGCCACCGCGCCAGTGCCCCGCAGGACCCCGCGCCCAGCACCGAAGACGCCCGCGAGGAGGTCGCCGTATGAGCGCCGCCACCGTCACCCCCACCCCCGCCCCCACTCAGGCTCCCGACGCCCGGATCTCGCTGCGCGGGCACGTGCGGCACACCGGGGCCCTGGTCCGCCGCAACCTGCTGTGGATCCGGCAGGACCCGGAGTCGATGTTCGACGCGCTGCTGATGCCGGTCGTCTTCACCCTGCTGTTCGTGTACGTCTTCGGCGGCTCGATCGGACAGGCCCTGGGCGGCGGCCAGGACGGCTATGTGCAGTACGTGATCCCCGGCATGATCGCGATGATGAGCATGACGCTCTCCCAGGGCGTCGGCACCGGCTTCAGCCAGGACTTCAACTCCGGTGTGATGGACCGCTTCCGGTCGCTGCCGATCGGGCGCGGCTCGGTGCTCTTCGCGAAGATCGCCGTGGAGATGCTGCGGATGCTGTTCGCGACGGCGGTGCTGATGATCGTCGCTGTCCTGGTCGGCTTCGACATCGAGAACTGGGCCGGTCTGTTCGCGGCCGTGGGCCTGTCGGCGGTGTTCGCCTCGTCGATCATGTGGGTGTTCATCACCCTGGGCGTGGTCCTGAAGAACGCCCAGTCCGTGCAGGCCATGGGCTTCCTGGTGCTGTTCCCGCTGCAGTTCGGCTCGTCGATCTTCGCGCCGACGCAGTCGATGCCGGGCTGGTTGCAGGCCTTCACCGACTACAACCCGCTGTCCACGCTCGCCGACGCGGCGCGCGGTCTGATGGTGGGCGGTCCGGTCGCGCACGACCTGTGGATCACGCTGGGCTGGTCGGTGGCGATCACGGCGGTGATGGCGCCGGTCGCGATCCACAAGTTCCGTACGAAGACGTGAGCCGTCCGCAGTGACGTGGTGTCCGGGTCAGACGAGGGCGACGGCCTCCCGCGGGGAGAGGGCGGCGCCCTCCGCGTACGCGGCCTCGTACGCCTCGGCGTCGAGCACCTCGCGCACCCGCGCGGTGGCCCGGACGCGCGCGTCCCGCTCCAGGCCCATCGAGACGTGCTCCGGCGGCAGCATCGCCTCGGCGGCGCCGATGCAGCGGGCGGCGTCGGCGGCCCGGCGCCCGCCGTCCACGCGGGCCAGCGCCATCGCGGCGATGGTCAGGTAGCCGGAGCGCATGTGCGGGGCGACGGCCGAGGACAGCGGGTCCTCGGCCTTCTCCAGCGCCTTGCGGACCTTGTCCAGGCACTCCTCGTGCCGGTCCTCCAGCGTGGCGATCCACGCCTCGGCGGCGAGGATGAAGGCGTCGAAGACGATGAAGTGGGAGATGGCGAAGTCCTCGCGCAGCAGCCGCAGCTGCACCCGGGCCTCGGCGGTCCGGCCGGTCATGCCGAGCCAGCCGGCGAGGAAGAGCCGGGCGGCCGGCATGGCACCGCTGTGCCCGGCCCCGTCGGCGCGGTCGATCACGGCGTACAGGATGCGCTCGCCCTCCTCGTTCTCGCCCTCCTCCAGCAGCACGCTGCCGAGGCGGGCCTCCAGGACGTCCACCTGCGCGTGCGCGCCGAGCCGTTCGGCGTGCCGGGCGGCCTCGCGGTAGTCGGCGGCGGCGAGCCGGAACTCGCCCTCGCGCTCCCGGGCCTCGGCACGGGCGGCCAGCGCCTCGGCGGTGCCCCAGGCGTCGCCGAGGCGGCGGTAGATCTCCAGTGCCTCGTCGGCGTCGCCGGCCGCGTCGCCCGCCCACTCCGTACGGTTGGCGAGGAAGTTGGCGCGCATCTGGAGGCTGCCGGCCAGCGCCCAGTCGTACCCCGGTGTCTCGCGGCAGGTGCGCACGGCGGCGTCCATGATCACGCGCAGGCGCTCCATGTCGCCGGAGAGCATCACGGCGAAGAACCAGAGCAGGCCGGGCGGGGCGCAGGTCTGGGGCATGCCGGGTTCGTACGTCTCGGAGATGACGCGCAGTTTCCGCTTGGCCGCCGGGTTCTGCCAGGCGTCCAGCTCGGTGTCCATGCAGGCGAGGTGGGCGAGGTGGACGCCGCGGCGGGCCTCGGCGAGGACTTCGCCGGTCATCGGGGGCGGGGCGGCCGTGCACCGCTCCCACACCGGCGCGGCGGGGCGCACCGGTTCGGCGAACGGGTCGGGGCCGAGGGTCATGACCTCGCTGAACCAGTTCCGGGCCTCGACCCGCAGGTCGCGCATCTGCCAGTACCAGACCAGCGACAGGGCCAGGCTCAGCGCCTCCTGCTCGTCGCGCTCGGCGATGGCGTGGCGGAGGGCGGTGCGCAGGTTCTCGTACTCGCGTTCCAGCCGCTCGATGGCGGTGAGCTGCCCGGGGCCGCGCAGCAACGGGTCGGTGGTGCGGGCGAGTTCGCGGTAGTACGTCAGGTGCGCGCGCTCGGCGGCGGCCCGGCCGCCGGTCTCGTCGAGGCGTTCGGCGGCGTACTCGGCGACGGTCTCCAGGAGCCGGTAGCGCATGCCGTCGCTCCCGGACGGCGCGGCCACGACCAGGGACTTGTCCACCAGGGAGCCCAGCGCCTCCAGGGCGGCGGGACCGCAGACGGCCTCGGCGGCGGCCAGGTCGCAGCCGCCGGCGAAGACGGACAGGCGGCGCAGCACGTCCCGCTCCTCGTCGTCCAGCAGCTCCCAGGACCAGTCGACGACGGCGCGCAGGGTCTGCTGGCGGGGCAGGACGGTGCGGCTGCCGGAGGTGAGCAGGCGGAAGCGGTCGTCGAGGCGGTCGGCGATCTGGCGGGGGGTCAGCATGCGCAGCCGGGCGGCGGCCAGTTCGATGGCCAGGGGCAGGCCGTCGAGGCGGCGGCAGATCTCGGCGCAGGCGTGCGCCGTCTCCTCGTCGGCGTCGGGGCGGAAGCCGGGGCGGGCGGCGGCTCCCCGGTCGGCGAGCAGGCGCAGCGCGGCCGGTTCGGGCAGCGGCTCCACCGGGCGCAGCAGCTCGCCGGGTACGCCGAGGGGTTCGCGGCTGGTGGCGAGGACGGTGAGGTTCGGGCAGCGGGCGAGCAGGTCCTCGGCGAGGCGGGCGGCGGCGTCGACGACGTGCTCGCAGTTGTCGAGGACGATCAGCATGCGGCGCCGGCCGCAGTGCTCGACGAGGCGCTCGACGGCGGTGGCCTGCCGGTCGGAGGCGGCGACGGCCCGCATCTCCTCGGCGCCGGCGCCGTACAGCACGGTCTCGCGGGCGCCCAGCGCGGTCAGCACGGCCTCCGGTACGGCGCCGGGGTCGTCGACGGGGGCGAGCTCGGCCAGCCAGGCCCCGTCCCGCGCCGGCTCCCCGGCCCCCTCGGCGGCCTCCTGCGACAGCCGGGTCTTGCCGGCACCGCCCGGCCCGAGGAGGGTGACCAGCCGCGTGGTCGCCAGGTCGGCGCGCAGAACGTCCAGGTCGGAGTCCCGGCCGACGAAGGAGGTGAGCCGGGCGCGGAGGTTGCCGCGGGGGCGGGGGGCTGACGCGCCGTCGGACCCACCGGTGCCGACGGGGGCCGCCGGGGCGGGGTGCGCGGTGGGGTCGGCGGGCGCGGTGGGGTCTGCGGGCGCCGCCGGGGCCGGGTACGCCGTGGAGTCGCCGGACGGCGCCGCGTGGGGCGAGGCGGGGGCGGCGGTCCCGGGGCGGGCCGGTGCCGCCGGGGCGGGATGCGCCGCCGGGTCTGCGGGTACGTCGGGGCGGGTCGCCGCTGGGGTGGCGGGTCCGGCAGGGTCGGCGGGTGCCTCGGTACGGGCGGGCGGAGCGGGCGCGGCCGGCGCACCCGGGCGCGCGGCGGATCCCGAGGGCCCGGCGGCCGGCGCACCCGGGCCTTCGGCGGACGTGGCGGGTCCGGTGACCGGCGCGCCCGGCCGCGTCGCGGACGACGGGTCGAACGCCCCCGGATCGAGCAACCGCGCGTGCAGCGCCCGCAGCTCGGGCCCCGGGTCGGCGCCGAGCCGGTCCGCGAGCAGGCGGCGTACGTCCTCGTAGGCGGCCAGCGCCTCGGCGGTGCGGCCGGTGTCGCGCAGGGCGCGCAGCCGCAGTGCCTGGAGGGACTCGTCCAGGGGGTGGCCGTCGCACAGCGCGGTCAGCTCCGGCAGGGAGTGCTCGGCCTGCCCCAGGTGCAGGGCGGCGGAGTGGCGGGCGCGCAGGGCGTCCAGGTGCCGCGCCTCCCAGCGGGCCGCCTCGGCGGTGCGGTCGGGCAGGTCGGCGAGGGCCGGGGCGTTCCACAGGCCGAGGGCGTCGTCGAGCACGACGGCCGCCTTGGCGGGGTCGCCGTCGGCGAGGGCGCGGGTGCCCTCGCCGGCCAGCCGGTCGAAACGGTGCAGGTCGATGTCGTCGGGGCCGGCGGTGAGCCGGTAGCCGCCGTCGGCGGAGGCCACCGCGTCCGCGCCGAGCGCCCGGCGCAGCCGTCCGACCAGCGCCTGGAGCGCACCCGGCGCGTCGGCGGGCGGGTCGCCCGCCCACACCTCCTCCACGAGCAGCCCCGCGGGCACGGTGCGGCCGGCCCGCAGGGCGAGCACGGTCAGCAGTGCGCGCAACCGCGCCCCGCCGACGGGGACGGCCGTGCCGTCGGGGCGGAGTGCCTGTGTGGTGCCGAGGATGCGATAGCGCACGGGCTCCATTGTCCCTGCTGCCATCGGAGCCGGTCACGGGGTTTTGCCGGTGCGGCGCGTCCCCGGCGCCCGGAACCTCCCGCCGACCGCGAGACGTTTCCCCGGTGCGCCCGGTACGGTCGGGCAGTCCTCGTCAGTCCCGCACCCGCCGAACAGTCCAGGGAGCCCCATGACCACCGCCCACCTCCGCCGGAGCGACCGGCGGATCAGTCCCGTCTTCCTCGGGATCGTCGCCGTCACCGCGGTCACGGGCTGGGCCACCTGGACCGGGTTCGCGGAGCAGCCGGGCGTGGCCGTGTTCCTGTTCGTGACGGGCGCCTGGGTCGTGTCGCTGTGCCTGCACGAGTACGCGCACGCGCGCACCGCCCTGCACAGCGGGGACATCTCGGTCGGCGCGAAGGGCTACCTCACGCTGAACCCGGTAAAGTACACGCACGCCCTGCTGAGCATCGTGCTGCCGGTGCTGTTCGTGATCATGGGCGGGATCGGTCTGCCGGGCGGTGCCGTCTTCATCGAGCGCGGGCGGATCCGGGGCCGCTGGCGGCACAGCCTGATTTCGGCGGCCGGCCCGCTGACGAACGTGCTGTTCGCGATCGTCTGCACGGCGCCATTCTGGCTGGACGCGCTGGACGGCGTGCCGCGCGACTTCCGGATCGCGCTGGCCTTCCTCGCGCTGCTCCAGGTCACGGCGGCGATCCTGAACTTCCTGCCGGTGCCGGGCCTGGACGGCTACGGGGTGATCGAGCCGTGGCTGTCGTACAACGTGCGGCGGCAGGTGGAGCCGCTGGCGCCGTTCGGGCTGCTGATCGTGTTCGCGCTGCTGTGGATCCCGGCGGTCAACGGCGTGTTCTTCGACGCGATCGACGCGATCCTGCGCTCCCTCGGGATCGGCGAGATCGACACCTACTGCGGCTTCGAGCTGTACCGCTTCTGGCAGACGGACGAGCTGTGCGCGGTCAGCCCGTGACGGAGGCGGCGCGCCGGGCGTCCCGGCCCCGCTTCACGTAGTACCAGCACATGTTGGACGACACACCGGACAGCAGCACCCACACGACGCCGATCACGACGCTGCCCTGCACGAAGGAGACGACGGCGGCGGCCACCGCGAGGACGCAGACGGCCAGGGCGTAGAGGGCGAGGCGGGGCATGGGGCGGGCTCCTGTCGGGGGACACGTGCGGGTACTGCGCCGGCGCGGCCGGCACCCACCAGTGTCCCCCATCGCCTCACACGTCCGTGACGCGGAGCCCGGCGTGTGCCTTGTAGCGGCGGTTGACGGAGATCAGGTTGGCGACGAGCGACTCGACCTGGTGGGCGTTGCGCAGCCGCCCGGCGAAGACGCCGCGCATGCCGGCGATGCGCCCGGCGAGGGCCTGGACGATCTCCACGTCGGCGCGGGCCTCGCCGAGCACCATCACGTCGGTGTCGATCTCGTCGATGGCGGGGTCCTGGAGGAGGACCGCCGACAGGTGGTGGAAGGCGGCGGTGACCCGGCTGTCCGGCAGCAGCGCGGCGGCCTGTTCGGCGGCGCTGCCCTCCTCGGGCTTGAGCGCGTAGGCGCCCTTCTTGTCGAAGCCGAGCGGGTTGACGCAGTCGACGACGAGCTTGCCGGCCAGTTCCGCGCGCAGGGACTCGAGTGTCTTCCCGTGGCCGTCCCACGGCACGGCGACGATCACGACGTCGCTGCGGCGGGCGGTCTCGGCGTTGTCGGCGCCCTCGACGCCGTGCCCGATCTCCTCGGCGGCGGCCTCGGCACGCTCGGCGGCGCGCGAGCCGACGATCACCTTCTGGCCCGCCTTGGCGAGGCGGTAGGCGAGGCCCTTGCCCTGGGGGCCGGTGCCACCGAGTACGCCGACGACCAGCCCGGAGACGTCGGGCAGGTCCCAGGGGTCCTTGGCGGGGGCCTTCTGTGCAGCACTGTCGGTAGAGGTCATGGGCCGACCCTACGTCCGTCCCGGCCGCCGCACGGGCTGAGGTCCCACCCGGCGCCGGAGACCGGCGCACCGGTCACCCGGCCGCCCCCGGCCGTCCCCGGACCGGGCGAACCGGGAGCGAACACCGGGTA
Source organism: Streptomyces sp. CB02414 (assembly GCF_001905385.1). Lineage (GTDB taxonomy): Bacteria > Actinomycetota > Actinomycetes > Streptomycetales > Streptomycetaceae > Streptomyces. Next base: position 537,055 of record NZ_LIPF01000001.1, read on the forward strand.
CCGGGGCGTCGGTTGCGGCAGGATGCGGGCGCATGGACGCCGTACGGGTCGCGCTGCTGCGGGAAGTGCTCGCCGGGACCGAGTGGCTGGGGGCCACCCGGAGGTTCGCGGGGGCGCTCAGGGGGTCGGTGGTGCCGCACGGGGGCGGGCTGCTGCTGGTCGGCACCGCCGGGTACGAGCCGTGGCACCTGGCGGCGCACCTGGTGGACGAGGCAGCCTGGTCCGGGACGCCGGAGCTGGCCCCCACCCTCGTACGGCACGACGCCCGCCCCTCGGACCCGGCGCACCTGGCCGTCGGCCTCGGCCGGCTGGCGGCGGCCCGGCGCGGGGAGACGCTGCTCGTGGTGACGCCCGACGACCCCGGCGCCCCGCTCCTGGAACGGGTGCACGACGCCCGCCGGGCCGGCGTCACGGTGCTGGCGCTGGGCAGCGGGGAGCGGGAGCTGACGGCCATGGCGCACGAGACGCTGACCGTGCCGGACGGCGCCGAGCTGGACCTGGACACGGTGCAGCACCTGGTCAGCGCGGCGGCCGGCGAGAACGCGGTACCGCCCCCGCGCGGCCCGCGCCGCTTCCGCGACCGCCTGTCCCGCCTGGCCGACCACCTGACGGCGCCGCCGCCGTCGCGCTGGTGACGGCCGGCACCGGGGTGTCCTCGGGACGGCCGGTCAGTCCTCGTCCGGCCGGCCGGCCGGGGCGTCGTGCCACTTCGGGTCGTTCTCCCACTCGAGGTTGCGCTCGCGGGCCGTCCGCATCGCGTGCTCGGCCTCGGTGCGGGAGGCGTACGGTCCGAAGCGGTCCTTTCCCGGGCAGTCCGGGCCCTCCTCGACCTTCTGGTGCTCCAGGCAGTAGTACCACTCGCCCGGTTTTCCGACCGTGCGCTTCTTGAACAGGGCCATGACCGGCTCCTTTCGCCAGGGACATGGTCTCGTATGCCCGCTGGTTAGACTCGCTGTCATGTCTTCTGGCCAGTCGCTGCTCGTACCTGGGGAGCTCTCTCCCACCCGTTCCGTACCCGGAAACATCCGGCGGCCCGAGTATGTCGGCAAGCCCGCGCCGACGCCGTACACCGGCCCGGAGGTGCAGACGCCCGAGACGATCGAGGCGATGCGCGTGGCCGGGCGGATCGCGGCGCGGGCCATGGAGGAGGCCGCGAAGCTCATCGCGCCCGGCGTGACCACGGACGAGCTGGACCGGGTGGCGCACGCGTACATGTGCGACCACGGCGCCTACCCGTCGACCCTGGGCTACCGCGGCTTCCCCAAGTCCCTGTGCAGCTCGGTCAACGAGGTCATCTGCCACGGCATCCCGGACTCGACGGTGCTGCGCGACGGCGACATCGTGAACCTGGACGTGACGGCGTACATCGGCGGCGTGCACGGCGACAACAACGCGACGTACCTGGTCGGCGACGTGGACGAGGAGAGCCGGCTGCTGGTCGAGCGGACCCGGGAGTCGCTGGCCCGCGCGATCAAGGCGGTCCGGCCGGGCCGGCAGATCAACATCATCGGCCGGGTCATCGAGTCGTACGCGAAGCGGTTCGGGTACGGGGTGGTGCGGGACTTCACCGGGCACGGGATCAACTCGTCGTTCCACTCGGGGCTCATCGTCCCGCACTACGACAGCCCGCACGCCACCACCGTCATCCAGCCCGGGATGACCTTCACGATCGAGCCGATGCTGACGCTCGGGACCCACGAGTACGACATGTGGGACGACGGCTGGACGGTCGTGACGAAGGACCGCAAGCGGACGGCGCAGTTCGAGCACACCCTGGTGGTGACCGACTCCGGCGCCGAGATCCTGACCCTTCCGTAGCCTCCCTGCACCCTCCACGGCCCGCTCTCCTCGGAGAGCGGGCCGTTTCGCGTCCCAGTGGGTACGCTTTTACCGACAGGCCGTCGGCAAGCTATTGACTTAGGTAAGCCTAACCATAGAAAATCATGCTCATGGACTCCTTCTCGACGCTCATCCGCACCGCCTCCCACGAGCAGCACGTGGAGGCGGAGACCTCGACGTTCATGAGCGACCTGCTGGGCGGGCGGCTCGGCGTCGACGCCTACGCGCGCTACACCGAGCAGCTGTGGTTCGTCTACGAGGCCCTGGAGGCCGGGGCGGGCCGGCTGGCGTCGGACCCGGTGGCCGGGCCGTTCGTCCGGCCTGAGCTGATGCGGCTGGCCTCCCTGGAGCGGGACCTGGCGCACCTGCGGGGCCCGGAGTGGCGCGCGGGGATGACCGCCCTGCCCCCGACCGAGGAGTACGCGGCCCGGGTCCGCGAGTGCGCCGGGAGCTGGCCGGCGGGGTACGTCGCCCACCACTACACCCGCTACCTCGGCGACCTGTCCGGCGGCCAGATCATCCGCGACAAGGCGGAGCGGACGTGGGGCTTCGCCAGGAAGGGCGACGGGGTCCGGTTCTACGTCTTCGAGGAGATCACCAACCCGGCCGCCTTCAAGCGCGAGTACCGGGAGCTGCTGGACGGCATCCGTGCGGACGACCTGGAGAAGCAGCGGGTCGTCGCCGAGTGCAAGCGGGCCTTCGCGCTGAACACGGGGGTCTTCCGGGCGCTGGGCGAGGAGTTCCCGCTCACCGCGTGAGCGACGCCGGCGCCCCCGCGGACGTGCCGGTCCCCCTCGGCCGCCTGGGCGGAGGGGGACCGGAAGCGAACGGCTCTGCGGCTCAGTTGTCGATGTCGTAGTCGTCGCTGCGGCAGTTGATGCCGCCGTAGGTCACGTCGCTGCCGGTGATCTCCGTGGAGACACTGCCGAAGTACGGGCTGCAGGTGGCGTCCTCGTCACCGTGCAGGGAGCCGTCGAAGGCGGTGGCCGTCGCGACGCCGCCGGCGGTCATGGCGGCGGTCAGCAGGACGGTGGCGAGCGCGGAGCGGATGCGCATGGATTTCCTCTCACAGGTGGACTTGAGGGAACGGTCACGCGAGAGGTAACCCCTCCCGCCCGCGCGCACACGCTGTTCCACCCGTACGGCGGCGCCTGTCACCGCTCCAGACGCACCCGTCCGCCGATCTCCACCCAGCCCTCGGGCTGCGGCGCGGTCAGGATCTGCGAACCGGCCCCCTGGGTGATGTTCAGGGCCCGGCCCAGCCGCTCGGTCAGCAGCAGCGCCGCCGCGCCCGTCGCCTCGTCCTCGTCGATGCCGTCGTCGCGACCCGGAAACGCACGCGCCCGCACCCGCCCGGCCGGCTCGTCCTCCCACGCCCAGGCGTAGAGCCACTCCCCCGGCGGCGGCACGGCCAGGTCGTCGACCTCGGCGGCGGAGGCGTACTGGCGCAGAGTGCGCGGCGGGGCCCACTCGGGGCGCGCCTCGATCCAGCTGAACTCGCCGTCCAGCCGGGCGCCCACCATCCCGGCCGGGGTGACGAGTTCGGGTACGTCGAGCAGCCAGGCCGTGCCGACGCAGGGATGTCCGGCGAACGGCAGCCGCAGGGTGGGCGTGTAGATGTCGACGACGCCGCGCTCGGGGTCGTCGACGAACACGGTCTCGCTGAAACCGAGTTTCGCGGCGAGCTCCTGCCGTCCGGCGGGGTCGGGCAGCACGGAACCGTCCCGGACCACGCCGAGCTCGTTGCCGTATCCGCCGTTCGGCGCGCAGAAGACGCGCAGTACGTCGTAGTCGGTCACCGGAGCATTCAAGCATCGCGCGCGGGCCGGGGCGGCCGCGGACGTCCAGGACCAGGGGTCCCGGTGTCCGTTCCCTCGCCGCCCGTCGCATGCGGACGGTACCGAGGGTGGGCCGCCCCGGCCCGCAACGCCTTTCCGTTCCTGCCTCCTGCCTTCTGCCGCCTGCCGCCTGCCGCCTGCCGCTACGCCTGCGTGCGCCGCTTGCGTGCCGCGAACACCGCGCCCGCGCCGATCGCGACGGCGACGCCGGCCGCGCCCGCGAGGGCCGGGCCCGGGATGTCCGAGCCGGTGGAGGCGAGGCTGCCGCTGCCGATGGCCGAGCCGCCCGTGGTGGAACCGGTGCCGCCGATGGTGGTCCCGGTGCCGCCGGCCGTCGAGCCCGTGCCGCCGCCGGTGCCACCGGTGGTGCCCGAACCGCCGCTGCCGCCCGTGCCGCCGCCCGACGGGAGCCGCGCGTCCTCGCTCAGCGCCACCGACAGGTCGACGGCGTCGAGGGCGGTGCCGGCGGTGTAGAAGTCGCCGAAGGCCTTCGCGCCGGCCTCGGTGAGCGTGGCGGCGACGCCGTCGACCGTGATGACGTCGTTCCGGGCGGTGAGGTCGGCGGACTTCGCCTTGAGATCGGCCAGGACGACACCCCTGGTCTGCGTGCCGAGGCTGTTCACGTCGGCGGTCAGCTTGCCGGTGCCGCCGTCGAGGGTGGCCTCGATGTTGCTCAGGGTCAGGTCGAGGCCGTAGGTGCCGTTCGTCTCGTGGCCCTTGAAGTTGACGGCGCCCTGGAAGGCGGCGGTCAGCTTGCCGGCGTCGGTGTCGTAGGTGCCGGTGGCGTCCTTGAAGGTGAAGGCGCCGTTGCCGGCCGCCTGGACGGCGCCGCCGGAGACGGTGACCTTCCCCTTGGCGACGGGACCGGTGACGTAGGAGCGGAAGGACTGCTTCACGCCCCAGCCGAGGGTGCCGTCGGCTATCTCGCCCTTGGCGGGAGCCTGCGTGGCGGAGGCGGACGGGGACGGGCCGGTGCCGTTCGTCCTCGACGGCGTCGGGTCCGGTGCCGGGGTCTCGGTCTTCGGCGGCGCGGTGGACGTGGTCTCGGTGGCCGACGGGGACGGCTCCGGCGACTGGGGCTCCTCGGTGGGGGACGGGGAGGCGGGCGGCGTGGTCGGCGTCTTCTCGACCACCGTCAGCGGGTCGCCCGCGGCGCCCGCGTAACCCGGGCTGCCGAGGAACTCCCCGGCCTCAGCCGTGAGGGTGGTCGCCATCTCCTTCATGTCGCGGGTCACGGCGACGGTGGCGAGGGGGACGTCGTCGCCCTCCGTGGTCTCGGGGGCGCCCTGGGAGGTGTCGACCTTCTTCACGTCGGCGGTGATCTCACCGGCCTTGCTGTCGAAGCGCACGTCGGTGAGGGTCACCTCGAAGCCGTGCGCCTCGGACGCGCTCACCAGGCCGCCCTTGAAGGCGAGTTCCACGGTGTGGCCGGTGGTGTCGTAGGTGCCGGCGCCGTCGACGAAGGTGAAGGCGCCGTTGCCGGCGGCCTGCGAGGCGCCGTCCGCCGTGGTGAAGCCGCCGAACATTCCCACGTAGGTGCGGTACGACTGCTTGATGCCCCAGGTCAGTTCGTAGTCCTTGAGGGGCATCTCGGCGGCCGAGGCGGTGGTCGTACCGACCGTGGCCAGCGCGGTCGCGCCGAGTGCGGCGGCCGTGGCCACGGCGGCGGCGAGTGCGGTGGAGCGGCGTCGTCTGACGGGCATGCTCGGTTCTCCTTGGGTGGCGGGCCGCCGGTGGGCGGCCGGTGTCGTCGGGTCAGCCGTGGTCCGCGTCCGAGGGGGACGCGGCGGGCCGGGCGCGGCGCCTGCGGACGGCGACGGCCACGAGGGCCGCGGCCACCAGCAGCAGGGCACCGGCCGTGAGGGAGACGGGGAGTGCGGGGAAGTCACCGTTGTCGCCGTTGTCACCGTCGCCGGCGGCGCCGGCGACGGGTTCGGCGGCGGGATTGTCCGGCCCGGTGGTCTTCTCCGGCTGCGGGCTCGCGCTCGCCGTCGGCGCGCTGCCCAGGTCGGGCAGGGCGGGCAGCTCGGCGTCGGCGGTGAGGGCGACGGCGAGGGACACCGGGTCCATCTCGGTGCCCGCCTGGTAGATGCCGCCGAAGGCCTCGGCGCCGCGCGCGGTGAGCTTCGCGGGGGCCTCGGTGACCTTCACCAGGCCGTCGGCGGGCTTCAGGTCCCCGGCGGTGAAGGTGACCAGGGGCACTTTCCGGCCGTTCAGGTCCGGGCTCTTCACGTCGGCGTAGAGCGTGCCCTCGCCGCCTTGGACCTCGGCCCGTACGCCGCTCAGGCTCAGGTCGAGGCCGTGCGCGCCGGTGAAGCGGACCGCGCCGTCGAAGGCCGCGGTGAGGGCGCCGTTCTCGTACGTGCCCTCGCCGCCGGGGAAGCGGAAGAGGGCGCCGCCGTCCTGGGCGCCCGCGGTCAGGGCCCACGTGCCGTCGGCGATGTCGCCGGTGACATACTCGCGGAAGGTGCGGCGCACGCCCCAGTCGACGGCGCCGTCCTCGATGGCGCCGTCTGGAGTCCGCCTGCTCTCCGGTGACTCGGCGGGCGTGCTCGACGGCTGCTTCTCCTGCCGCTGCCGGGCCGCCGCCTGCACGTCGGCGGACAGGCTCACCGGGTCCAGCGCGGTGCCGGCGGTGTAGTACCCGGCGAAGGACCGGGCGCCCTCGGCGGTGAGGGTGGCGGGCAGGTTGTTGAGGGCCACGGTGCTGCCGCCGCCTCGCATGTCGATGCCGCCGAGGGAGAGTGCGGCGAAGGGCACCTGACGGGACGTCGTGACCGTCCCGGTGTCCTTCGCCTTGCTGGTGACGTCCACGTAGAGCGTGCCGGTGGAGCCGGCGATGCTCACGGTGGGACGGCTGAGGGTGAGGTCGAGCTGGTGGGTGCCCGTGCCGGTGCGGTGGCCGAGGAAGTGGACGCCGCCGGAGAAGGCGGCGCGGAAGGCGCCGGTGTCGCCGTCGTAGGTGCCGGCCGCCGAGTGGAAGCGGAATGTGCTGCCGCCGACGGTGGCGGCTCCCCCGCTCAGGGAGTAACCGCCCTTCGCGACGGGCCCGGTGACGTAGCGCTGGAACGACGACTTGATGCCCCAGTCCAGCCGTCCGCCCCGCACGGTCCGGCTCTCGGCGTGCGCGGCGGCGGCGGGGAGCAGGGCCGAGAGAACCGCCGCGCACAACACGGTGACCAGGACGCGAAGACGGGCGGGCATGCGAAGTCCTCCGGATCGGGGGGCCGGTAGCGAACGAAGGTAAGGCTAACCTAAGCTCTAGTCGACTGATACTGGCGGTCGACGGAAAGGACGGACGGAACCGTGCGACGCTTGCGAAACCGACTGGCGGGAGCACTGCTGTCCGTGCTCGCCCTGACCCTGACCGCGACCGGATGCGGAGGTTCTTCCGAGGCCTCGTCCGGCACCGGGCCGGGGGCCGCTTCGGCGGCAGGGCCCGTCACCGACCGGGTGGAACCGCTCGCGGAGAGACCCGAGCCCAGACTCCCCGTGACCGTCCGCTCCGCCGACGGCGAGCAGGTGGAGGTCGAGCGGGCCGAACGGATCGTCCCCCTCTCCGGCAGCCTCAGCGAGATCGTGTTCACGCTCGGGCTCGGCGACCGGGTCGTCGCCCGGGACGTCACCGCCACCTTCGAACAGGCGGCGCAGCTCCCCGTGGTCACCCGGGGCCACGACGTCTCCGCCGAGAGCGTGCTGTCCCTGAAGCCGGACCTGGTGATCGCCGAGACCACCACCGGACCGGAGGAGGCCGTGGACCAGATCCGCGCCGCCGGAGTGCCGGTGCTGTTCGTGGAGGCGGCCAAGGGCCTGGACGACGTGGGCCCGCGCATCCAGGCGGTCGCCGACGCGCTCGGCGTACCGGCGGCCGGTGCGGAGCTGACCCGGCGTTCGGAGCAGCGGATCGAGGCCGTGCGAGAGGACGTCCCGCGAGGGGAGAAGCCCCGGGTCGCCTTCCTGTACCTGCGCGGCTCGGCCTCCGTGTACCTGATCGGCGGCGCGGACTCCGGTGCCGGTTCGCTGATCGAGGCGGCCGGCGCGGTGGACGCCGGGGCGGCCTCGGGCCTGGAGAAGGACTTCACCGCGATCACCAGCGAGGCACTGGTGAAGGCGGCGCCCGACGCGATCCTCGTGATGAGCAAGGGCCTGGAATCGGTCGGCGGCGTCGACGGGCTGGTCAAGATCCCCGGCATCGCCCAGACCCCGGCCGGGATGGACCGCCGTATCGTCTCCGTCGAGGACGGCGTGCTCCTCAACTACGGCCCGCGCACCGACCAGGTGCTCGAGTCGGTCGTGACCCAGCTGTACGGCGAGGACGGCGCCCGGTGACCGTACTGGACAAGCCCGCACGCCCCGAGGCGCCCGCCGCGGCGCCCCCGCCCCGCACCCGGCGCACCACCGCCTGGCTGCTGACGGCCGCCCTGACCGCCGGTCTCCTCCTCCTGGTCCCGGTCGCGGCCGGGACCGGCGCCTACCCGATCCCGGTCGCCGACGTACTGGGCTCGGTACTGCACCACACCGGCCTCGGCGGCACCGGGCTGGACCGGGTGGCCGACTCCGTGCTGTGGAACGTGCGGTTCCCGAGGATCGTGCTGGCGCTGCTGGTCGGCGCCTCGCTGGGCTGCGCGGGCGCGCTGATGCAGGGCGTGTTCGGCAACCCGCTCGCCGAGCCGGGTGTCATCGGCGTCTCCTCCGGCGCGGCGGTCGGCGCGGTCGCCGCCATCGCGTTCGGCCTGAACTTCCTCGGCAACTGGACGGTGTCCGTCTTCGCCTTCGTCTCCGGCCTGATCACCGTCCTGGTCGTCTACGCGATGTCCCGCTCGGGCGGCCGTACGGAGGTCGTGACGCTGATCCTGACCGGCATCGCGGTCAACGCCTTCGCGGGGGCGCTGATCGGCCTGTTCCTGTTCTTCGCGGACACGGCGGCGGTCAACCAGATCACCTTCTGGCAACTGGGCTCGCTCGCCCAGGCGACCTGGCCGAAGGTGCTGGCGGTGCTGCCGTGCGCGGCGCTCGGGCTCGGCGTCGCCCCGCTGTACGCCCGCCGCCTGGACCTCCTGGCCCTCGGTGAGCGTCCGGCCCGGCACCTGGGCGTGGACGTGGAGCGGCTGCGGATCGTCCTGGTCCTGGTGATCGCGCTGCTGACCGCGGCGGCGGTGAGCGTGGCCGGGGTCATCGGCTTCGTCGGCCTGGTCGTCCCGCACCTGCTGCGGATGGTGGCAGGCCCGGGGCACCGGTTCCTGATCCCGGGCAGCGCGCTGCTCGGCGCGCTGGTGCTGCTCGCCGCGGACCTGGCGGCCCGTACGGTCGCCGAGCCCGCCGAGCTGCCGCTCGGGGTACTGACGGCGCTGCTGGGCAGCCCGTTCTTCTTCTGGCTGCTGCGCCGCACCCGGCGCAGGCAAGGGGGTTGGGCATGAGGAGCACCGCGGGCACGCGGGGCACGAGGACCGCGCACGCCAGGGGGCTGCTGCGCCTCGTCCCGTCCCGTCCGGTGCCGCCACCCCCGGCCGCGCCCGGCGACGTGCTCGCCGAGGCGGAGGGCGTCCGCGTCCACCTCGGCGGCCGGCCGGTCCTGGACGGCGTGGACGTCACCGTCCGGGCGGGCGAGGTGCTCGCGCTGGTGGGCCCCAACGGCGCGGGCAAATCCACCCTGTTGGGGGCCCTGGCCGCCGACGTCCCGGCCGCCGAGGGTGTCGTACGGGTGCACGGCCGCCCGGCGACGGACTGGTCCGCGCCCGAACTCGCCCTGCGGCGGGCCGTGCTGCCCCAGTCGGCGTCGCTGTCCTTCCCGTTCCCGGTCGAGGAGGTGGTCCGGATGGGCCGGGCCCCGTGGGCGGGCACCGGCCTGGCGGACGAGGACGACGCGGCGGTGGCCGACGCGATGGGGCGCACCGAGGTCACCGGCTTCGCCGGGCGCCCGTTCTCGGCGCTCAGCGGCGGCGAGCGGGCCCGGGTGGCGCTGGCCCGGGTCCTCGCCCAACGCGCCCCGCTGCTCCTGCTGGACGAGCCGACGGCGGCGCTGGACCTGCGCCACCAGGAGCTGGTGCTGCGGCTGTGCCGGGAGCGGGCGCGGGCCGGGGACGCGGTGGCCGTCGTCCTGCACGACCTGGCGCTGGCGGCCGCGTACGCGGACCGGGTCGCGGTCCTGCGGGCCGGCCGGATCGCGGCCGACGGCCCCCCGGCGCGCGTCTTCTCCGAGGAACTGCTCTCCGAGGTCTACGACCAGCCGGTGGAGGTACTGCCGCACCCGCGCACCGGTGCCGTACTGGTCCTGCCGCGCCGCGATCCGTGAGCCGAGGTCACGGAGAGGCGGCGGTACCCGGTCCCGGCGTCCGGGCGCCACCTCGCCCCGGTAGGGTTCGCCTCCGGGAAGGGGAAGGTGAAGGAACCTGATGAGCAGGGATCGCGGCCCTCGTAGGCCCCGCAGGCTTGGCAAGCACGCGCTGGTGGCCGCCTCGGCGACCGCTTTGTCGTTGACGGCGAGCGGATGCGTGGTGGTGCACGGCGAGCGCGAGGTGCTGCCGTCGGCCACCCGGGCCGAGGCCGCGAAGGCGCTCCAGCAGTTCACCTCCGCGTACAACGCGGCCGACAAGGCGTACGACGCCTCCCTGGACGCCGAGCACACCACGGGCGCCCTCGCCGCCATCGACTCGGCGCGGCTGAAGGCGGGCCGGACCAACCACCCGGACGGCAACCCGTCGCACGCTCCGCTGGAGCTGACGGACGCCGAGTTCACCATCCCGAAGAAGGCGGGCTGGCCGCGCTGGTTCGTCGCGGACGCCAAGGGCAACAAGGGCGGCGAGGCGCACTGGCTGCTGGTGTTCACCAAGCACGGCCTGGACGAGACCTGGCAGGCGGCGTACCTGACGCTGGTCGCGCCGGACAAGGTCCCGGAGTTCAAGACGGACGCGGACGGCTGGGCCGAGGCCGTCCCCGCCGGCTCCACGGACGTGGCGATACCCCCCGCCGACCTGAGCAAGGGCTACACGACGTACCTGAAGGACGGCGGCGAGGCCTTCGGCGAAGGCGTCCACACCAGTTCCTGGCGCGAGCTGCGGCAGAAGCGGGCGACGCGCCCCGGACTGGCCACCCAGTACATCGACGAGCCGCTGACGAACGACGACTACGCGCCGCTGGCGCTGCGCACGAAGGACGGCGGGGCGGCGGTCTTCTTCAGTTCCCGCCACTACGAGAAGCAGACGGCGGCGCGGGGCGCGGCCGTGCCGACGCCGAACAAGGACGTGCTGGCGCTGACGGACGGCGAGATCAAGCAGTCGCTGACGATGGAGTTCGTCTCCAACCAGCTGGCCCTCGACCCGGCGGACGGACCGGTGACGATCCTGGGCCGGGTCCAGGGCCTGACGTCGGCGAAGGGCGAGTAGCCCCGGGCGCGGTCAGCGGCGCAGGGGCCAGACGGCGCCCGCGTGGTCGCCGTCCGCGCCGGCGTACCGGGCGCAGGCGTCGGTGAGGATCTCCAGCAGGGTCAGCGGGTCCGGCAGCGGGTGCTCGGGGCCGCGCACCCAGTGCACCGTACGGTCCTCGCCGGGCAGCCGGGCGGGCGGTACGAGCACGTAGGAGCCGCGGCAGTGCCAGCGCAGCCCCGGGTGCTCGTCCATCGTCTCGGGGTGGCAGTCCAGCTCGCAGGGCCACCACTCGTCCTCGTCCTCGGGGGTGCCGCGGGTGAGGGTGAACAGCAGCATGCGGCCGTCGTCGCTCTCGGCGACCGGACCGATCTCGACACCGGCCTCGAGGAGCCTCCGCAGCGCCTCACGACCGGCCTCCAAGGGCACGTCGAGGACGTCGTGCACCATGCCGGTCGCGGTGATGAAGTTGGCCTCCGGCTGGTGCCGGGCCCAGCGCTCGATCTGCGCGCGATCCGTCGTCGACTGGGTCTGCCAGGCGAACGACACCGGGTGCCGGGCGGGGGTGGGGCAGCCGACGCGCTCGCAGGAGCAGCGGTATCCGGCCGGGTGCGCGGCGGGCGCCAGCGGCAGTCCCGCACCGGCGGCGGCGAGCAGCAGATCCTCCCGGCCACCGTCACCGGCGGCCTCCTTGGGGCGGCGTCCGCGCAGCCACGAGGAGAGTTTGCCCTGCAGACCGCTCCGACCGCCGAACTCCGCGCTCATCAATCTCCTCGCCTCGCCGTCGTGCGCTCCAGCATGCCCTATCGTCGCACCATTGCGCGCTTCGGGGTCGGGAAGGGACAAACTTCCCTGGTCAGGCTGGATTGGCCGAAACCTTTCGATCAGCGCGGGGCGAGCCCGTGCAGGGCGTAGTCGACAAGCGTGTCGGTGTACTCGTGGGAGATCGGGGCCGTGCGCTGGAGCCAGCGCTGGGCGAGCGGGGAGACGAAGAGTTCGAGCGCGATGCGCGGGTCGAGATCCGCACGGACGTGGCCGGCGTCCTGGGCCGCGCGCAGCCGGTCGACGAACAGCTGGAGCGACGGGTCCAGGAGCTCGGTGAGGAACGTCCGCCCGAGCTGCTCGTTGACCACGCCCTCCGCGGCGAGGGCACGGTAGGGAGCCTCGAACCCGGGATCGCACAGTTCGTCGACGGTGGCACGCAGCACGCTCTTCAGGTCGGCGGCGAGGTCGCCGGTGTCGGGGATGCCCACGCCCTGCTCCCCTGCCTCCTGCACGGCCCGGTCGCCGAGGTCGAGGAAGGCCTCCAGCAGGACGTCCGCCTTGGAGGACCACCAGCGGTAGATCGTCTGCTTGCCGACGCCGGCACGGGCGGCGATGCCCTCGATCGTGGTCCTCGGGTAGCCGACCTCGGCGACCAGCGCGAGGGCCGCGTCGTAGATGGCACGGCGGGACCGCTGACTGCGGCGGCTGACGTCGGGGTGCGGCTTGTCGGGCGGGGCGGGGGTGGATTTCTCGTCGGCCATGGCTCGAACTTATCAGGTTGACAAGACGGTTCGTCTCGCCAGACAGTGGACCGTGACACAAACGAGACGAGCCGTATCGTCACGTTGACTTGCCGTCCGAGGAGAGGGAGCCCCATGACCCGAGGTGGAGCCGGAAGCATGCTGGGCGTCGGCGGCACCCGCCGCAAGCTCGGCCGCGACGCACTGCGCGGCGGCGACCGCAGCGGCCGGAACAGCGGTGGCCCGGACCCGCTGGCCGAGAAGCGGGAACTGCTGCGCAAGCTCCAGGAGCGCCGACGCGAACAACGACAACAGGAGGAGGCCACCGACGAGAAGACCTCATGACGAGCCACGCGGCGCTCATCCCGGCCCCAGGCCCGTCGCGCCCGCCAGGAACACCAGGGTGCCGGGCCGGGCCGGCCGGCACAGCTCACGAGTTGGCCTCCCCCGACGGCCAGGCATCGCCCCAGTCCGCGTCACGGGCCGCCTTGTACAGGTCGCCGTGGCGCTTGGTGACCGTCCGCCGGCGCAACTGCTCGTCGGGCTCGCACAGGTCGATCAGCACCTGACCCTTGCGGATCTGCGGACGCCGGACCACCCGGGACGGCGCGGGCTCGACGGGGAACCGGGCGGCCGCGACGTAGCTGAACTTCTCGTCCTCGTAGGCGAGGGAGCCGCCCTTGACCTGCCGGTGCAGGCTGGACCGGCTGACCCGCGCCGCGAAGTGGCACCAGTCCGTGCCGGGCACGATGGGGCAGGCGGCGCTGTGCGGACAGGGCGCGGCGACCCGGAACCCGGCGGCGACCAGCCGGTCGCGGGCCTCGATCACCCGGGCGTACCCGTCCGGCGTACCGGCCTCCACGATCACGACGGCCTGCGCGGCCGAGGCGGCGGCGTCGACGAGGGCGGCTCGGTCGGGGCCGGTCAGCTCGTTGAGCACGTAGGAGACGGTGACCAGGTCGGTGCCCGCCACGTCGAGCGCCGCTCCGATGCGGGCGCGCTGCCAGCGGACGTCACCCAGTTCCGGCAGGGCAGCGGCGATCTCCCGGCCGAGGGCGAGCGCGGGTTCGGCCCAGTCGAGCACGGTCACCGGTCGGGCGCCGGGCCAGGTGTCGTTGACGGCCCAGGTCGCGGCGCCGGTCCCGCCGCCCACGTCGGTGTGGCTGCCGGGCACCCACCCGGGCACGGCGTCCGCGAACGCCGCGAGCGCGGAGCGTACGGCGGCGAAGGTGGCGGGCATGCGGTAGGCGGCGTAGGCGACGACGTCCGCGCGGTCGCGCAGGATCGGGGCGTCGGTCGGGGTGGCCCCGCGGTAGTTGGCGATCAGCCGCTCCACGGCCTGCGCGGCCTGGCGGGGCGGCAGCCCGTCGACCAGCTCGGCGAGGGCGGCACGCAGGGTTTCGGCGGGGTCGTTCACTCGGCGAATTGTATGGGGCGGGGTGCCTGCGGCGTGGGGGTGGCTGCCGGGGGGGGTGCGCAACCCGGCGCGGCGGGGTGCCGCTGCGCCCACCCGTGCCGCCCTGGGGGTACCTCCCAGGCCGTTCAGGCACTGGGGGAGGCACGACTGCCCGCAGCAGGGGCGGGGCGGCGGGAGAGCCGCGTACGGCGGGAAGGAGACGTGTCGGGGGGTGTCCGCCCCCAGCGGTTGGCGCGTCCGCGCCCCGCACCTTTTCAAGTGACCGATTCCGCGCCGTTCCGAGGACGGACACCCCCCGGCGCGGCCCCGACCCACCACCGAACCACCCGCGCTACCCGCACCCCCACCGAACCCGCACAGGCCGCCGCAGGCACCCACCCCGCTCAACCGCCGGAGGCAACCCGTACGGCCCGAGCCACCCGAGTCCCCACCCCCGCCCGAGGCCCGTTGTCCGGTGCCCGCCGCCGCGGGTGGACCGTGTTGGCCAGCAGGATCGCGAACGTGTCCGTCGCCCGGTCGAGCACCAGCATCGTCCCCGTGAACCCGGTGTGCCCGGCCGCCCCCCGCCCCGCCAGCTCCCCCATGAACCACGGCTGGTCGAGGGCGAATCCCAGCCCCGGCCCGGTCAGCAGCAGCTCCACGAAGTCCGGCCCGAGGATCCGCGCCGGCCCGTACGAGCCCCCCGCCAGCAGCGCCCGGCAGAACACCGACAGGTCCCGCGCCGTCGAGAACAGCCCCGCATGGCCCGCCACCCCGCCCAGCGCCCACGCGTTCTCGTCGTGCACGACGCCCCGCAGCATCCCCCGGTCCGCCTTGGCCCACGGCCGCCGCTGGTCCTCCGTGGCCGCCGCCCCCGGGCACGGCCCGAACCGCGTCGCCGTCATGCCCAGTGGCCGGGTGATCCCGTCGCGGACGAGGACGTCGAGCGTCCGCCCGGTGATGCGCTCCAGGACCTGCTGGAGGAGCAGCATGTTCAGGTCGGAGTAGCAGTACGTCCCCGGCACCCCCACCGGCGGCTCCGCCCGCAGCCTCCGCAGCCGCTCCTCCCCGTCGGCGCAGTCGTACAGCGGCAGCTCCGGCCGCAGCCCCGACGTGTGCGTGAGGAGCTGCCGCACCGTGATCCCGTGCACCGCCGCCGCCCGGAAGTCCGGCAGGTACGCCCCGACCCGCGCGTCGATGCCGAGCGTGCCCCGCTCGATCTGCTGCACGGCGGCGACGGCGGTGAACACCTTCGTCAGGGAGGCCAGATCGAACGGCGTACCGGCGGTCATCGGCACCCGCGCCCCCTCGGCCAGCTCCACGCCCGCGTCGGCGCGCGCGTCGTAGGCCGAGTAGCGCACGGCCCACCCCGCCGCCTCCTCGACTGCGAGGACCGGCCCGCGCCCCACGGCGACGACGGCCCCCGCCGCCCAGGGCCGCTCCCCGACCGTAAGACCGTGCACCTCTTCCACGACAAGGCGGAGCTGCTCGGGGTCGAGCCCGGCCCGCTCCGGGGTGCCGTGACGCAGTCTCGGGGTGCTCAGCTCTCTTCTCCCTCCGCGGGACGACGGCACATACCGGCGAAGAAGGCGAGCGCCACCACCGCCGCGACGAGCTGCACCACGGCCATCGGCAGGGCGGTGTCCTCGCCCGCGATCCCGACCAGCGGCGAGGCGATGGCACCGATGAGGAAGGAGGACGTGCCGAGCAGCGCCGAGGCGGAGCCGGCCGACTTCTTGACCCGCATCAGCGCCAGCGCCTGGGTGTTGGGCAGGCTGATGCCCATCGCCGACATCAGCACGAACAGCGCGGCGGCGACCGGCACGAGCCCGACCTCGCCGAAGACGCCGAGGGACATCAGCAACAGGGCGGTCGCGGCGGCGATGACGATGAGGAGCCCGAGGACCAGCACCCGGTCCAGCCGCACCCGCCCGACGAGGATCTTGCCGTTGATCTGCCCCACCACGACCAGCCCGATCGAGTTGAGCCCGAACAGCAGGCTGAACGTCTGCGGCGAGGCCCCGTAGATCTCCTGGATGACGAACGGCGACGCGGAGATGTACGCGAACAGCGAGGCGAAGGCGAATCCGCCGGCGAGCATGTACCCGGTGAAGGCCCGGTCGGCGAGCAGCCCCCGCATGGCGCGCAGCGTGTCGCCGACCCCGCCCTCGTGCCGCTCCCCCTCCGGCAGCGTCTCGGGGAGCTTGGCCCACACGACGACGCCCAGCGCCACCCCCACCACCGTGAGCACGACGAAGACGCCCCGCCAGTCCGTCACCCGCAGGATCTGCCCGCCGATGAGCGGCGCGACGACGGGCGCGACCCCGGAGATCAGCATGAGGGTGGAGAAGAAGCGGGCCATGGCGACACCGTCGTAGAGGTCGCGTACGACGGCCCGGGCGATGACGATCGCGGCGGCCCCCGCGAGGCCCTGCGCCAGCCGGAAGGCGACCAGCAGTTCCACGGTGGGCGCGAGCGCGCACAGCGCGGTGGCGACGACGTAGACGGCGAGGCCGGTCAGCAGGGGACGCCGCCGCCCCCACTTGTCGCTCATCGGCCCGACCACGAGCTGCCCGAGCGCCATGCCGGCCAGGCAGGCGGTGAGCGTGAGCTGCACGGTGGCGGCGGGCGCGCCCAGGGCCCGGGTGACCTCCGGGAGCGCGGGGAGGTACATGTCCATCGCCAGCGGCGGCGTCGCGGTCAGCCCGCCGAGGAGCAGCGTGACGAGCAGCCCGGCACGGCGGGCCCCGCGGACGTCCCCGACGTCGCCGGCGTGCGGCGCTTCCGTGCGTGGGGTGATGGTCGGTTGTGGCGGTGTGTGCGGTATGGACGGCCCGCGCTCGGGCATGTGCCCCTCCCTCTTCGACAGATCCGGCACCTATGCTCTCAGCTCGTACGGTCTTGAACGAACACGGAACGAACAGACTCGAACGACCTGAGCGAGGGTGGGGCAGGGTGTCAGCGGTGACCGGGCAGAAGGTGCGCTGGGGGATTCTGGCGACCGGTGGGATGGCGGCGACGTTCACGGCGGATCTGGTCGATCTGCCGGACGCGGAGGTCGTGGCGGTGGCCTCGCGGACCGAGGCGTCGGCGAAAGCGTTCGCGGAGCGGTTCGGGATACCGCGGGCGTACGGCGACTGGGAGGCCCTCGCCCGGGACGAGGACGTGGACGTGGTGTACGTCGCCACGCCGCACTCCGCGCACCGCGCGGCGGCCGGCCTGTGCCTGGAGGCGGGCCGCAACGTGCTGTGCGAGAAGCCGTTCACGCTGAACGCGCGCGAGGCGTCGGAACTGGTCGCGCTCGCCCGCGCGAACGACCGCTTCCTGATGGAAGCGATGTGGATGTACTGCAACCCGCTGGTGCGGCGCCTGAAGGCGCTGGTCGACGACGGCGCGATCGGCGAGGTCCGCAGCGTCCAGGCGGACTTCGGGCTCGCCGGCCCCTTCCCTCCCAGCCACCGGCTGCGCGACCCGGCGCAGGGCGGCGGCGCGCTGCTCGACCTGGGCGTGTACCCGGTGTCGTTCGCGCAGTTGCTGCTCGGCGAGCCGTCGGACGTCGCCGCGCGGGCGGTGCTCTCCGAGGAGGGCGTGGACCTCCAGACGGGCGCCCTGCTCTCCTACGACAGCGGCGCGCTGGCCTCCGTGCACTGCTCCATCACCGGCGGCACGCCCAACTCCGCCTCGGTCACCGGGTCCCGGGGCCGCGTCGACGTGCCGTACGGCTTCTTCTTCCCGGACCACTTCGTGCTGCACCGCGACGGCAAGGAGCCCGAGGAGTTCCGGGCCGACCCGGCCGACGGGCCCCGGGCCAGCCTGGGGCACGAGGCCCGGGAGGTGATGCGGGCCCTGCGTGCCGGTGAGACCGAGTCCCCGCTGGTCCCGCTGGACGGCACGCTGGCCGTGATGCGGACGCTCGACGCGATCCGGGACCGCGTCGGCGTCCGCTACCCGGGAGAGACGGAGGCGCCGGTCGTCACGCCGGCTTGAGCCCCTGCTCCCCCACCTCCGTCACGAAGGACGCGGCGGTCGTGAGCGGCGCCCCCTCGGTGGTGACGTGGGAGACCGTCTTGAAGTCGGCGCGCGCCAGCTCGCGGCCGAGCGAGACGGTCGTGTAGCCGCGCAGCCCGCTGTAGAACTTCAGGTGCGGGTTGGCGGCCATGAGGGTGTCCCAGTTGGACGGCTTCTCGGAGCCGTCGCGCCCGCTGGTGACGGAGGTGGTGACGATCTCGGTGCCCAGGGTGCGGGAGCCGGGGTCGTCGAAGTCGCGCTTGATGTCGAAGCCGTAGTGGACGTGCACGTCGCCGGTGAGGACCATCAGGTTCTCGACGCCGGCGGCCTGCGCGCCGGCCAGCACCCGCTCGCGGGAGGCCGGGTAGCCGTCCCAGGAGTCCATGGAGACCTTGGACGGGGTGCTGGTCGAGTTGAACCGCTGCGAGAAGGTGACCTGCTGGGGCACCACGTTCCACAGGGCGTCGGACCGGTGCCAGCCGTTGATCAGCCAGCGTTCCTGGGCGTCGCCGGTCAGGGTGCGGCCCGGGTCCTCGGACTCGGGCCCGGGGAACTGCCAGCCGTCCCCGTACGCCTGGTTGGAGCGGTACTGGCGGGTGTCGAGCACGTCGAACTGGGCGAGCCGGCCCCAGTGCAGGCGGCGGTACAGCTTCAGGTCCGCCCCGTCGGGGAGCTGGGGCCGGCGCAGCGGCATGTTCTCCCAGTACGCCCGGTAGGCGGCGGCCCGCCGGATCAGGAACTCCTCCGGCGGCACGCTGTTCTCGGGCGTCTGGCCGGCGTAGTTGTTCTCGGTCTCGTGGTCGTCCCAGGTGACGACGAAGGGGTGCGCGGCGTGCGCGGCCCTGAGGTCGGGGTCGGACTTGTAGAGGGCGTACCGCAGGCGGTAGTCCTCCAGCGTCACCGTCTCGCGGTGGAAGAGGTCCGGCAGGGTGCCCGCGGGGTAGGCGCGGGAGCCCGCGCTGGAGTTGACGGCGTACTCGTACAGGTAGTCGCCGAGGTGGAGGACGACGTCCACGTCCTCCTGCGCCAGGTGCCGGTACGCGGTGTAGTGGCCCTGGTCGTAACGCTGGCAGGAGACCACGCCGAAGGTGAGCTCGGAGGCCCGGCTGCGCGGGGCGGGCGCGGTGCGGGTGCGGCCGGCCGGGCTGACGTACCGTCCGGCGCGGAAGCGGTAGTGGTAGACGTGGCCGGGGGCGAGGTGGTCGACCTCGACGTGCACGGTGTGGTGGAACTCGGGGTGCGCGGTGGCCCGGCCCCGTCTGACCACGCGGCGGAAGCGTTCGTCGAGCGCCAGCTCCCAGCTCACGTCGATCCGTTTCGCGGGCAGTCCGCTGTCGGCCTGGTACGGGACCGGGGCCAGGCGCGTCCACAGCAGGACGGAGCCGGGCTGCGGGTCGCCGGAGGCGACGCCGAGGGTGAAGGGGTCGTCGGTGAGCTGCGCCGCGTCGAGTTCGGCGGCGCTCGCGGTGCCGGCGGCCGGCAGGTTGACGGAGAAGGCGAGCGCCGCGGCGGCGCCGGTGACGGTCAGGAAGCGGCGGCGGCCCAGCTGCCGGGCGGCGGCGCGGAGTTCGGGGGCGTGCGAGGGCCCGTCGGTCCGGACCTGGTGGTTCGCGGGTGTCATCCGTTCCTCCCCTTGCGGTGGTTGCAGGGGGCATTCGAATGGCCGGGGACGACCCTGGCTTGGCGCGGACATGGCGAACCCATGTCGGACGGATGAGTTCCGCATGATCGGCCACGCGTACGCTGCCGACTCATGAACACCGTGAGAACCGCCGCCGAGGAGAACACCGGCGCGCAGAAGGTAGCCCTCGTCACGGGAGCCGGCTCCGGCATCGGCCGGGCGGTCACCGTCGAACTGCTCGCGGCCGGCTGGTCGGTGGCCCTGGCCGGCCGGCGCGTGGAGACGCTGGAGGAAACGGCCGCACAGGCCCCCGCCGACGGCGGGACGGCGCTCCCCGTCCGCGCCGACGTGTCACGCCCCGAGGACGTGGCCGCCCTGTTCGACGCCGTACGCGACCGCTTCGGGCGGCTCGACCTGCTGTTCAACAACGCGGGGACGTTCGGCCCCGGCGGGGTGCCGGTCGAGGAGCTGCCCTACGAGGCGTGGCGGCACGTGGTGGACACCAACCTCAACGGGGCGTTCCTGTGCGCGCAGGCGGCGTACCGGCAGATGAAGGAACAGGAGCCGCAGGGCGGCCGGATCATCAACAACGGCTCGATCTCGGCGCACACGCCGCGCCCGCACTCGGTGGCGTACACGGCGACGAAGCACGCGCTGACCGGCCTGACCAAGTCACTGTCCCTGGACGGCAGGCCCTACGGCATCGCGGTCGGCCAGATCGACATCGGCAACGCGGCGACCGACATGACGGCGGGGATGCAGACCGGCGCGCTCCAGGCCGACGGCCGGACGGCACCCGAGCCCGTGATGGACGTGGCCGACGTGGCGCGCACGGTGCGGCACATGGCCGAGCTGCCGCTGGAGGCGAACGTGCAGTTCGCGACGGTCATGGCGACGGCGATGCCGTACGTGGGCCGCGGCTGAGGAAGAACCTCTGGATCCACACAATCGGAATATCAAAGTCCGCAGTATTGCGGCCGGTGGCGGACTTATGCTCAACTCTCCTTCACTGGAGCTTCACACATGGAAGCCAGAACTTCCACGAAGCTCGGCGAGCCACACCGAGGGGGGAGGCGGCAGCCGTGCCGCCACACCGGTTGGGGGTGGATTCCGCGTGGAACCGCGGGAACACACCGGTGAGCGGCACGGCTGCCGCGTGTTCGTGCCTGCTTACGCCACTTACGCCTGACCGGTCTCGAACCGCGCGATCCGGCCGTCGTCGTCCACGGTGAAGTCCCACCGCGTACGCATCTCGCCCCAGGTGTCGTTGCGGTAGCGGGCGATGAGGGCGCGGCCGCCGTTCGACTCGTTCTCGACGTCCATGTGCCCGTTGGACGAGAAGATCTCGTGGTCGATCCACTGGGCGAGGTCCCGGTCGTCCCCGTCGTCGGCCATGGTGGCGTCCGGCGTGAGGATCGCGAGGAAGGCGTCGCGGTCGTGGGCGTTGACGGCGGCGACGAAGGCGCGGACGGCCGGGTCGCTCAGTCGCGTGGTCTGAATCGTCATGCCGGCCAGAGTCACACCGCCCGCGACACCCCGCCACCCGACCGTGGGCCCGCTCGCCCGCCGGGCCTGGCTCCGCTTCACCCGAACGGCGTCCGCGAAAGGTCCGCACGGCAGCGGCGAGCGACGGTGGGTGGTGAGTGATGAGTGGTGTGACGATCCACCGTCCGCGAGGGAGTCGACGACGTGAACTGTTATGACCGGCGTGATCTGGGCCTGCTGCTGCTCCGGCTGGGCACCGGCGGCGTCCTGGCCGCACACGGCGCGCAGAAGCTGCTCGGCTGGTTCGGCGGTGGCGGCATCGAGGGGACCGGCCAGGCCATGGAGGCCATGGGCTACGCGCCCGGCCGGGCCAGCGCCACCGCGGCGGGCCTCGCGGAGGCCGGCGGCGGAACGCTGCTGGCGCTGGGCCTGGCCACCCCGGCCGCGGGCGCGGCGGCGGCCGGCGCGATGGCGGGCGCCGCGGCGGTGCACGCCCCCAACGGCTTCTTCGCCCAGGCCGGCGGCTACGAGTACGCGGTCTCCCTCGGCCTGACGGCGGCGGGCCTCGCGGTCTCGGGCCCGGGCCGCTACTCCCTGGACCACGCCCTCGGCCACGCGGTCAACCGGAACTGGATGGTCCCGGCCGCGCTCGCGGCGACGGCGGCGGCCGCGGTGGCGGTCGTCGGGGCCCGGAACAAGCGGGTCCGGCGGGCGGCGGAGGGCGAGCAGGAACCCCTGTTCGACTGACGTACCGCTCGCTGGCCGTCCCGTGGCAGGCTGCCCGCCATGACCGACGACGACCACGGCACCCCCACCGATGTGTGGACCACCATCGACGCCCTGTGGAAGTGGCTGGAGGCGGACCAGCCCGTGAGCGGCAGGGAGGGCCTGCTGCTGCGGATGCTGAAGCTGTCCGAGGAGGTCGGCGAGGTCTCCGAGGCGGTGATCGGCGCGACCGGCCAGAACCCGCGCAAGGGCGTCACCCACACGTGGGACGACGTCGAGGCGGAACTGTGCGACGTCGTGATCACGGCGCTGGTGGCACTGCGCACGCTGACGCCCGACACACGCGCGGTGTTCGACCGCCATCTGGCGCGGGTGGCGAGCCGTTCCCTGGGAGCGCAGGACGGCTCCAGTCCCAGCGACTCTGTACGATGCGGTCGCTCGACAGACGGCCGGAGTGACCTCGCGGGTCCGTCATGACCCTGCTCCGCCGGAGGCCCCGCCCATGCACCGCCCGCCCACTTCTCCCACGCCCCCGCCGCCCCCCGGTCCGGGGGCTCCCGGTAATCGTTGGTGGCTGACCACCCCGGCCCGCGTCGGCTCCGTCCTCGCCGTGCCGTTGTTCGGCCTGGTCAACGAGTATCTGGGCTTCGTGGTCCTGATCGTCGCGATCGTCCTGGTATGGACGGACAGCCCCTGGCAGAAGGGCGTGACGGTGGCGGCCACCATCGGCGCCATGGCGCTGCTCGGCGCGGTTCTACCGGATCCGCCCGAGGACGGGGCGCCGAGCACGGTCGCGGAGGCGGACGGCAAGGGCACGGCGACGGGACGTGCGGCCGACGCCCTGACCTCGGCGTCGCCCTCACCAGCGGCGGGGGACGACGGCGAACCGGCCCCCAAGCCCCGCCCGAAGGCCGTGGACTACCGGGGCATGCCGTTGGACGAGGCACGGGAGGCTGCCGAGGCGGCCGGGTTCGGCGTCGACGAGCATGACGCGTCCGACCAGGACAAGAGCATCATGTTGCGGCTGAACTGGACCGTCTGCTTCCAGCGGACCGGCTGGACGTCGTCCGGCACGAAGACGATCGACTTCGGCGCGGTGCAGACCGGCGCCCCGTGCCCCGGGACGGACGGTGGAGCCATCCCCTGGCCGAAGATGCCTGACCTGGTCTGGAAGACCTGGAAGACGGCGCAGAAGGAAGTCGTGGATCTCGGGATCGTCCCGGCCGAGGACGTACGCGCGGACACGGCGTACCTCAACGACCAGCTGCCCGACGAGGGCGAGTACGACGACTGGCGGGTGTGCGCGACGGACCCGGCCGAGGGCGGCGACGTCACCGCCGACGACTGGGTGACGCTGGAACTGACCGACCCGGAGAACGGCTGCCCGGATCCGGACCGTGAGGACGGCGACGAGCCGAACCTGCCGGACCGGGACGACGACGGAGACCCGGACTACAGCGACCCGTTCCCCGCCGACCGGGACCGTAACAGCACCTTCCCGAACGGCCTTCCGGACGGCTCGGGCAGCTCCGGAGGCTCGTCCGGCTCAGGCGGCGGAGGCGGTTGGAACTGCCCCGGCACCCGCTGGTGCTGACGCGGCGTCCCACTCCGGCGTGACCGTGGGCCAAGGGGGCCCGGGAGCCCTACCCGCTCCCGGGCCCGTCCGACCGGGCTCAGCCCGTACTGCAGGAGACCGTCGGCCAGGTCCAGTTGCCGTTGGCCTGGATGGTGGCGCCCCAGTTGTCGCCGCTGCCGTTGGACTTGGCGGTCAGCACCTGGGCACTGGGGTAACTGGCGTTGACGTTCCAGGTCGACATGACCCGGGCCGGGGACGGCACGTTCATCGTCACGGTCCAGTCACTGGCACCGCTCACGGAGACGTTGAGGTTGTACCGGTCCCCCCACCGCTGCCCGGCGGACAGGGAGGCGGTACAACCACCGCCACCGCCTCCACCGTCATTGCCACCGCCGTCGGGAGCGACGGCACGTCCGGTCTGCGGCGAGATCATGCCGGAGCACAGGCCCTTGGCCGCCAGGGTCCGCGCGATGCGCGGGATCGCCGCGAGGGTGTTGGCGGGCCAGTCGTGCATGAGGACGACCTGGCCGTCGCCCGCCCGGGAGACGGCCTGCACGATCGCGTCGGTACTGGCGTTGTTCCAGTCCTGCGAGTCGACGTCCCAGATCACCTCGGTCAGCCCGTACTTGGCCTCGACCGACCGCAGCGTGGCGTCGGTCTCGCCGTACGGCGGACGGAAGAGCTTCGGCGTGCCGCCGCCCGCGTTCGCGATGGCCTGCTGGGTCCGGGAGATCTCCGAGTCCATCTGCGCCTGACTCAGCCGGGTCATGTGCGGATGGGTGTAGCTGTGGTTGGCGACCCACATGCCGGCGTCGACCTGGGCCCGGACCAGGGACGGGTTCTGGGCCGCGTACTGGCCCTGGTTGAACATGGTGGCCCGCAGCCCGTTCTGCCTGAGCGCGTTCAGCAGGGCCTGGGTGTTGCCGGACGGGCCGTCGTCGAAGGTGAGCCCGACGTAGCCGTCGCAGGCGGCGGCCCGCGCGGGCGCGGCGTCGGCGGCGACGGTGCCGGCGGCGGCCAGCACGGCGGCGGCGACGGCCGTGACGGCGGGACGCCAGGCCGGACGAGATCGCGTGCGCATCGGAGTGAGTCCTCCTTCCTCTCCCCCGGCGGTGTCAGCCCGCACTGCAGGAGACCGACGGCCAGGTCCAGTTGCCGTTGGCCTGGATGGTGGCGCCCCAGTTGTTCCCGTTGCCGTTGGGACGGGCGGTCAGCACCTGTGAACTGGGGTATGCGGCGTCGATGTTCCAGGTGGACATGACCTTCGCCGGGGACGGCACGTTCATCGTCACCGTCCAGTCACTGGCCCCGCTGACGGACACGTTGAGGTTGTACCGGTCGCCCCACTTCTCCCCGGCGGACACCGTCGCGGTGCACCCACCGCCGCCACCGCCCCCGCCGCCACCGCCGGAGCCGGTGCCTCCGACCGTGATGTTGGAACTGCCGCTGCTCTGATAGCCCTCGGTGGCCATGATCATGTAGTAGCTGAAGTTGCCCAGCGGCATCCCGGCCCGCGCCCAGGCGTCGAAGTGGTTGCCGGTGGTGATGGTGCCCCCGGTCCGCTTGGACTGCCGCACGCTCCAGTACTGGTCGAAGGTGCGGGTGCCTTCGACCGAGGGCGCGTTGTAGCGGGTCGTCTTGTAGATGTCGTAGGTGCCGCCGTCGGTGGTCACGGTGCCCTTGTGCTCGCCCGTGGGCCGGTAGGTGCCCCAGTTGTCGACGATGTAGTACTCGACGAGCGGGTTCGACGTCCACCCGTAGAGGGCCAGGTACGCGTTGCCGGACGGGTTGAAGGTGCCCGAGTACTGCACGGTCCGGCGTCCGCCGTTGCTCCAGCCCTTGCCGGCGACGAAGTTGCCGGTGTTGCGCCACGAGGTGCTGTACTGCCCGCCGGAGCCCATGTCCATGGAGACGGTGCCCTGGCTGTCGGTCCAGAACGAGTAGTAGTAGCCGTTGTTGGTGCCCTCCTGGTTGGTCGTGACGACCGTGCCGGCGTGGGCGGTGCCCGGCAGCATCATGGCGGCGAGAGCGGCCAGCGCGACGGCCCAGGCGCTCCTGACGAGAAGGGTGAGGGGGCCGCTTCTGCGACGCCTCGGTTGGACGAGCAGGTTCATGGGGGGGTGCTCCTCTCGTTCGGACAACGGCGCCAGTGTTGGCCTGCACTCGTCAAGCGTCAACAGTTTCGGTAAATATTTCGAAAGCTTCGGCGGGCCTCGCTCGGCCGCCAGCGCGGCAAAGGCACACGTCAGCCCCGCCTCAGCAACCTCAAAAACATTCCAGTGAAACCTCGGAGCGTACGAACCCATGAAACGACAAACAGCAACGCCGAAAGTTTCGACACGCCTCCCTCTGGACAACCACGGGCCGGAGCTCCGATCCTCGGTCGGTCAGAGCACGACACGGCCGCACGACGCACGCCCTTCACCGCCAACGGAAGGTGCCGCACGTGAAGTTCAGCTACGCCATGCTCCCCGACTACCCCCTGGCCGAGTCCCTGGCCTCCATCCGGCTCGCCGACGAACTCGGCTTCCACGCCTGCTACGCCGCCGACGAGACCTGGCACAAGGACCTGTGGCTGCTCTTCGCCGCGGCCGCCGACCGCACCAGCCGCATCCGCCTGGGCCCGAGCGTCTCCCCGGTGACCCTCCGCGAGCCGACCCTGATCGCCCAGGCCCTCGCCACCCTCGACGAACTCTCCGGCGGCCGCGCCGAAGGCGTCCTGTCCAGCGGCAACTTCGGCCTGCTCGCCCAGTACCGCATCGACTGGGCCCGCACCAGGCCACTCTCCCGCGTCAAGGAAGCCCTGCACGTGATGCGCACGTTCCTCGACGAGGGTGCCATCACGCACGACGGCGAGTTCTACTCCTACGACGGCCTGTTCACGTTCGCCCGCCCCGTGCAGGACCGGCTGCCGCTGAAGCTCGGCGCGATGCGGGGGCCGAAGTCCTTCGAGGCGGCCGGCGAGTTGTCGGACGGCTGCCACCACGCCCTGAGCTACACCCGCGAGGCCTACGACTACGCGGTGCGGCACATCCGGGCGGGCGCCGAGCGCGCCGGGAAGGACTGGCGCACGCTGGACATCGGCGCCTGGGTGGTCTTCGCGACGGGCCCCGACTCGGCGGCCGCGAAGGAGGCGGCCCGCAGCATGGTCGGCATCTACGCGTCGTCAATGCCGGAGGAACAGCTCCTCCGCAACGGCGTCGACCCCGCCGAGCTCAAGCCCGTCATCGACGCGATCGCCGCCGGCGACCTGGCCCGCGGCATCGAACTCACCACCCCGGAGATCGCCGACCGCCTCTCCGTCGCGGGCACGCCCGAGGAGTGCCGGGAGAAGATCGAACGGGACATCGCTCCGAGCGGCGTGAACCACATGATCTGCGCCATCACCGACCGCGCCCTGGTGAAGGCGTTCACGGGGCGGGACCTGCCGGAGGCGGCGGACGTGGACACGCAGCTGCGGCTCATCAGCGAGCGGGTGATGCCCGCGTTCGCATGAGGCGCGTTTCCCCTCCCTGCTCGGTGACCGCGCGCCGACGGTGGTGTGCTCCGACGCCGACGGCACCAGCCCGACCGCCGACGTGGCGGTCGGCTCCGGCGAAGCCGCAGGTGGCGGCAGACGAGTCGGGCTGTACGCCGGGTTCTGTTCCGGCGGGTCCTCGCGGGCCCGCCGGCGACGGCCATCCATCTAGGACCGGCGTTGCCACCGGCCTCCAGCGGTCTACCCGCGGACTCGGGCGGGCAGCCCTCGATCGTCCGCGCAGAGCGCTTTTCACGGCGCTCCTCTTGACCTTGCTCCGGGTGGGGTTTACCTAGCTGCCCAGGTCGCCCTGGGCACTGGTGGTCTCTTACACCACCGTTTCACCCTTACCGGGGGCCGAAGCCTCCGGCGGTCTGCTTTCTGTGGCACTGTCCCGCGGGTCACCCCGGGTGGCCGTTAGCCATCACCCTGCCCTGTGGAGCCCGGACGTTCCTCGGGAAGTCCCGCAAGGGACTCCACGCGGCCGCCCGCCCGGCTCGTCTGCCGTGTCGACCATGGTACCGGGCGGGTGGACGGCCTGCGGACGGGACCGGACGGGCTCAGAGGAAGTCGACCGTGTCCAGGTCGAAGGAGAAGGGGGCGGGCAGAGTCAGCGGCTTCCCGAAGGCGACGGTGCAGTGTTGTCGGTAGTCGTCGGGGCCCGGGTCGCTGAACAACGTGATCGACGACTCCTGACGGTCGACGAGCAGGTAGTACGGGATGCCGCCGCGCGCGTACGCATGTCGTTTGGCCTCGCGGTCGGCCTTGGGTTTGGTGGAGGTCACCTCCAGCACCAGTGATACACCGTCGCAGGGCATCCAGGGTTCGGCTCCGCGATAGAGCCTGGACTTCCTGGGCGCAAAGGTGCCGTCGGGGATCATGTGGTCCGCCACGAGGCCGTCAGCGTTCTTCAATTTGAGGCCCTTGTTGCCGGAGAACTGCATGCGAGTCACGGATCCCCGGTACATCTGGTCCACGATCAGCTCGATGCAGTCCTCGTGGTCCCCGTCCGGTGGCGGTGTCACGACGATCTCCCCTTCGATCAGCTCCGCCCGGAACCCCTCCGGGGTGTCCAGGTCGAGAAACCACTCCAGCAAGAGGTCCCGCGTGATCGGTTCGTGTGCCATGGCAGTCATGTCACGCCCCTCCTTCGGTCGCTCGCCAGACTGGGACATCGGCTGATCACCTGTCCGTGAGATCGGAAACCGTTCCCTCGATCGTGGCACAGGACCGGCGGCGCTGTCCGGAACCCGGCCCCGCGTCCCGCTTGACCCTGCCGCAACGTCAACGTCTCTACTGAAGCCATGCGGATCGGAGAACTCGCCGACGCCGTCGGCGTCACCACGCGGACTGTGCGGCACTACCACCATCAGGGCCTGCTGCCCGAACCGGAGCGGCTGGCCAACGGCTATCGGACGTACACCCTGCGGCACGTCGTCGTGCTGGCCCGGATCCGGCGGCTGACCGAGCTGGGGCTCGGGCTGGCGGAGGTGCGGGACGTGCTCGAAGACGAGGCAGGGAAGGATCTCGCCGAGGTGCTTCAGGAGCTGGACGCGGATCTGGCGCGGCAGGAGGCGGCGATCCGGGAGCGCCGGGCGCGGCTGCGGGCGCTGCTGGAGACGGAGGGCAGGCTGCCGGCCGAGGGGCCGGTCTCGCCGGAGCTGGCCGAGCTGTTCGCGGGGATGGGGGACGTCTCCGGTTCCCCCATGGCCGTACGGGACCGCGAGATGCTGGCGCTGCTGGAGAGCACGGTGGCGCCGGAGGACCGGGAGGGGCTGCTCGCCACGCTGCGCGGTGCGCTGGGGTCGCCGGAGGCGGTGGCGCGGGCGCACGAGGCGTATGCGCTGCTGGACGAGCTGGCGGACGCCGGCGTCGATGATCCGCGGGTGGCGGAGGCGGCCCGGGTGCTCGCCGGGTGCATGCCCGAGGGGCTGGTGCCCGAGGAGGGAGCAGAGCTCGATTCCGGTCACGGATTCCTGCGCGCCCTGTACGCCGACTTCGCGCCGGGGCAGGCGGAGGCGGTCCGGCTGGCGCTGGAGATCGCCTCGCGGGGGCGGCGGTCATGAGGGGCCCGGCGTTCGCCACGGTCCCGTACCTCATGGTCCGGCACGAGCTGTGGCTGCTGGTGAGTCTGTGGCTGTGGGCGGCCCGGCGGACCCACGGGGCGGTGGCCGGCGGGTCCGTCTTCGGGTACGCGCGGGGGCAGGGCGCGATGACGTCCGGGTTCGCGTTCGTGTGCGTGATCGAGTCCGTGATGATGTCCCTACTGCTGCGGGACTGGCCGGCCGTGCACCACGCGGTGCTGGTCCTGGACGTGTACACCGTCGTGATCGTGGTCGGGCTGCACGCCGCGTCCGTGGTCCGGCCCCACGTCCTGGACCCGGCCGCCGGGTCGCTGCGGATCCGCCGGGCCGTCCACGTCGACGTGCGGATACCGCTGGAGCGGATCGTGTCCGTGCGCCGGGAGCTGCGGACGACGCACGAGCGGGCGGAGGGTGAGCTGGACCTCGCCGTCGGCTCCCAGACGTCCGTGACCATCGAGCTCACCGAGCCCGTCACCCACGTCGCCTTCTTCGGGCGGCGGCGCCAGGTCCGCGTCGTGCGCTGTCACGCCGACGACCCCGGGGCGCTCGTAAGGGCCGTCGACCAGGCGCGGGAGGGGTTCGCCGGGCGGCACGCCGTACCCTGACCAGGGGCCTTGGAGCTCGATGTGAAGGAGTACGTGTGCTTGTCCTGCTGCCGCCGTCCGAGGGGAAGGCCGCGTCCGGCCGGGGCGCTCCGCTGAAGCCGGAGTCGCTGTCGCTGCCGGGGCTGGCCCCCGCCCGGGAGACCGTCCTCGGGGACCTGGTCGAGCTGTGCGCCGGGGACGAGGAGAAGGCGCGTGAGGTGCTCGGGCTGAGCGAGGGACTGCGCGGCGAGGTCGCCAAGAACGCGGAACTGCGGACGGCGGGAGCGCGTCCGGCCGGGGAGATCTACACCGGCGTGCTGTACGACGCCCTGGACCTGGCCTCCCTGGACGCGGCGGCCAGGAAGCGGGCCGCGCGGTGGCTGCTGGTGTTCTCCGGGCTGTGGGGTGCGGTGCGCGTGAACGACCGGATTCCTTCCTACCGGTGCTCGATGGGCGTGAAGCTGCCGGGTCTCGGGGCGCTGGGCGCGTACTGGCGGGCGCCGATGGCCGAGGTGCTGCCGGAGGCGGCCGGGAGCGGGCTGGTGCTCGACCTGCGTTCGGCGGCGTACGCGGCGGCGTGGAAGCCGAAGGGGGAGGTCGCCGGGCGGACGGCCACCGTGCGGGTGCTGCACGCGCCGACCCGCAAGGTCGTCAGCCACTTCAACAAGGCGACCAAGGGCCGGATCGTCCGGAGCCTGCTGACGTCCGGGAGTGCGCCGAAGGGGCCCGCCGAGCTGGTGGAGGCGCTGCGGGACCTCGGGTACGAGGTGGAGGCGGAGGCGCCCGCGAAGGCGGGGAAGGCGTGGTCGCTGGACGTGCTGGTGGCGGAGATCCACTGAGGCGATACCGCTATTCGTTGCACGTATCGCAACGTGCGTTGCGTGGGGTGCTCGGCGGCGGCACGATGAGGGCATGAGTTCACCGCTGCCCTCCTCCCCCGCCGCCTCCGCCTCGGTGCTGGACCTCGCCCCCGTCGTACCCGTGGTGGTCGTCGACGACCTCGCGGACGCCGTGCCGCTCGCCCGTGCGCTCGTCGCCGGCGGACTGCCCGCGATCGAGGTGACGCTGCGGACGCCGGTCGCGCTCGACGCGGTCCGGGCGATCGCCGCCGAGGTGCCGGACGCGGTCGTGGGCGCGGGCACGGTCATCACGGCGCGGCAGGTCGAGGAGGTCGTGGCGGCCGGGGCGCGGTTCCTGGTCAGCCCGGGGTGGACGGACACGCTGCTGGAGGCGATGCGGGCGTCCGGGGTGCCGTTCCTGCCGGGGGTGTCGACCACGTCCGAGGTGGTGGCGCTGCTGGAGCGCGGGGTGCGGGAGATGAAGTTCTTCCCCGCCGAGGCCGCGGGCGGCACCGCCTACCTCAAGGCGCTCGCCGCACCGCTGCCGCAGGCCCGCTTCTGCCCGACGGGCGGCATCACCCCGGCCCTGGCGCCAGAGTACCTGGCGCTGCCCAACGTCGGGTGTGTCGGGGGCAGCTGGATGCTTCCGAAGGACGCCGTGGCCGGCCGGGACTGGGAGCGCGTCGAGGCGCTGGCCCGCGAGGCGGCGGGGCTCAGCGCAGGTGGGACGTGTCGTTGAACAGGCGGACGCTCGCGCCGCCGTCCGCGTAGTACGCCACCGCCGACAGCGACGCCGCCGACAGTTCCATGCGGAACAGCGACTCGGGCGGGGCGCCCAGGGCGAGGCGCACGAACGTCTTGATCGGGGTCACGTGGGAGACCAGCAGGACCGTGCGGCCCGCGTACGCCGCGACCAGCCTGTCGCGGGTGGCGGCGACCCGGGCGCCGGTCGCCGCGAAGCTCTCGCCGCCGCCGGTCGGCTCCGCGTCCGGGGAGGACAGCCAGGCGTTCAGGTCGTCGGGGTGGCGCTCGCGCACCTCGCCGAAGGTCAGCCCCTCCCACGCCCCGAAGTCGGTCTCCCGCAGGCCTTCCTCGACCCTCACCTCCAGACCGAGGCGGGCGGCGACGATGCCGGCGGTCTCGCGGGTGCGGGCCAGCGGTGAGGCCACGATCGCCTGGACCGTGCCGCGCCGGGCGAGACTCTCGGCGACCTTCTCGGCCTGTTCACGGCCGGCGGCCGACAGGGACGGGTCGCTGCCGCCGCTCCCGGAGAAGCGCTTCTGCGGGGTCAGGGGCGTCTCGCCGTGCCGGAGCAGGACGAAGGTGGCGGGGGCGCCCATGTCGGGGGGTCCCCAGCCGGGCGAGGCGACGGTCTTCGCGGCGCGGACGTCGGCGGAGGCGGCGACTTCCGGCGCGGCGGCTCCCGACACGGAGACGTCCGGCGCGGCGGCTTCGGGCACTGCGGAGGCCTCGGCAGCGGGTGCGGCCGCTGCCGACACTGCCGGGCCGACGCCCGGTTCCGGCGCCGCCGGGCCGGCCGCTTCGGTTCCCTCCGCGCCGACGACGTCCACGCCGCCGCCCACCGAGCCCCGTCCACCCGCGGAGCGCCCCGCGTCCAGTTCCGCCGTCGACGCCGACGGCGACCACTGCTCGCCGCGCGCCCCCGCGTCCATCGCCTCGTTGGCCAGGCGGTCGGCGTGCTTGTTGCTGGCGCGCGGAACCCACTCGTACGTCACCCGCCCGGGCGGGAAGACCCGCGCGGCCTCGGCCGCCAGCGGCTTCATGTCGGGGTGCTTGATCTTCCAGCGGCCCGACATCTGCTCGACGACCAGCTTGGAGTCCATGCGGACGTGGACGGTGGCGTCCGGGTCCAGCTCCCGCGCCGCGCGGAGACCGGCCAGCAGGCCCCGGTACTCGGCCACGTTGTTCGTGACGACGCCCAGGTACTCGGCCGCCTCGGCCAGGGTCTGCCCCGTCGCCGCGTCCAGCACCACCGCGCCGTAGCCCGCGGGCCCCGGGTTGCCCCGTGACCCGCCGTCGGCCTCGACCACGAACTCCCGCACGGGGCCGGCGTCCGCCTCCGTCACCGGATCTGCCACCGGACCGGCCCCTACAGGCCGGAGTCCGCCGTGCGCACCAGGATGCGGCGGCAGTTCTCGCAGCGTACGACCGTGTCGGGCGCCGCCGAGCGGATCTCGCTCAGCTCGGTGATCGCCAGCTCCTGGCGGCAGCCCTGGCAGCTGCGCTGGTACAGCTTGGCCGCGCCGACGCCGCCCTGCTGCTCGCGCAGCTTGTCGTAGAGCTTGATCAGGTCGGCGGGGACGGAGGCGGCGACGACCTCGCGCTCCTTGGTCACCGAGGCCGCCTCGGCGTCCAGCTCGCCGACGGCCGTGTCCCGGCGCGCGGCGGCGTCGTCGAGCTTGCCCTGCACGGAGCCGACCCGCTCGGTCAGCTCGACGACCCGCTCCTGCGCGGACTCGCGGCGCTCCATCACCTCCAGGACGACGTCCTCGAGGTCGCCCTGCCGCTTGGCGAGGGAGACGATCTCCCGCTGGAGGTTCTCCAGGTCCTTCGGGGAGGTGACGGCGCCGGAGTCCAGGCGCTGCTGGTCGCGGCCGGCGCGCTGGCGCACCTGGTCCACGTCCTGCTCGGCCTTGGTCTGCTCGCGGGCGCAGTCGCTCTCCTCGGTCTGCGCGGCCACGAGCAGGTCGCGCAGCTGGGTGTGGTCCTTGGTCAGCGACTCGATCTCGGCGTGCTCGGGCAGGGACCTGCGCTTGTGCGCGAGCTGCTGGAGCCGGACGTCGAGGGCCTGGACGTCCAGGAGTCGGATCTGGTCGGCGGGCTCGGCTTTCAGTTGGGGGCTCCCATTGCTTCGGAGGTCGGGGCGGACGCCGCGTGGGCGGTCCAGGGGTCGGTGACCGTCTTGGAGACGTGGACCCTCAGGTCCCATCCCTCCCGGTCGGAGATCTCGTCGAGCTGGGCGGCGGCCAGCTCGCACCAGGGCCACTCGGTGGCCCAGTGCGCCGCGTCGAGCAGCGCGAGGGGACTGTGGGCGCGCTCCGCAGAAAACTCGGACACCGGGTGGTGGCGCAGGTCCGCGGTGAGGAAGGCGTCGACGCCGGCCGCCCGGACGTGGTCGAAGAGTCCGTCGCCGGAACCGCCGCTGACGGCGACCGTGCGGACGGTGGCCTCCGGGTCGCCGGCGACGCGGATGCCTTGCGCGGTGGCGGGCAGCCTCTCGGCGGCGCGGGCGGCGAGCTCGCGGACGGTCAGCGGATGCTCCAGCTCGCACACGCGGCCGAGGCCCCGACGTCCGTGCGGGTCGGCCGGGTCCGGCACCAGGGGCCGTACGACGCGCAGGTCGAGGGCGCCGGCCAGCGCGTCGGAGACGCCCGGGTCGGCGGTGTCGGCGTTGGTGTGGGCGACGTGCAGGGCGACGTCGTTCTTGATGAGCGTGTGCACCACGCGGCCCTTGAAGGTGGAGGCCGCGACCGTCGTCGTCCCGCGCAGGTACAGCGGGTGGTGGGTGACGAGCAGGCCGGCGCCCAGCTTCACCGCCTCGTCGGCGATCTCCTGGACCGGGTCGACGGCGAACAGGACCCGGGAGACCTCCTGGTCGGGGTCGCCCACGACGGTGCCGACCGCGTCCCAGGACTCGGCCCGCTCGGCGGGCCACAGGTTCTCCAGCGCGGCGATGACTTCTGACAGACGGGGCACGGGTGCAAGGCTACCTGCCTGTACTGCGCCGTCGTACCCGCGGCGCCCCCCCCCCGGCTCCGCTCCGGCCGGGCCCAGCACACACCCGGCCCGTCCCTCAGGCGAATCGTTCCTGTGCCACACGTACGTGTGATGCGGACTCTCGCCGGTCCCCCGCCCGCGCGTGCGAAAACTACCTTCGTCGCCGGAGGTGACCGAACGATGACAGCCTGTGCTATCGAGCCTTCGGCGGCGCCCGGGAACGACGGCCCGCCACCGGCGGGCTGCACCATCACCGCCGAGGGTGCCTACGCCGCGCGCCTGGCCCGTCGCGGGGACTCCTGGTACCCGGAGCGCTGGACCCTGGACGGCCCCGAACCGTACGCGGTGCCGCTGCCCGGCAACCAGCCGGAGGAGCCCGGCACCGAGGTGCAGCCGATGGGCGACGGGCGGGTCCTGGTCCACCGGGTGGCGGCCGGACGGCACTTCTTCTCCCTGCTGTACCCGACCGGCCCCGGCACCGGCGAGCAGCCGCTCGGCGCGGTCGAGTCCCCGGCGGGCACCGCCGGGCTGCGGCTGCTGCCCCCGGCCCCGGGCGGGGAGCGTGCGTACGCCCTCGCCGCCGGCCCGCGCTCGACGGTGCTGTGGCAGGTGGCGGGCGGCGCGTTCGGGCCCGAGCGGCTGGCCGAGATCCCCGGGCGCTGCTCGGGCGGGGCCTGGCTGGACCGCGCGGGCCGGATACTGGCCGTGGACCGGGAGACGGGCGGGCGCACCAAGGCGGTCGTACTGGACCTGGAGCGGGACGGCGAGGTGTCCCCGCTGCTCCAGATCGCCGCGGACAGCGACGACCGGATACTGCTGGCCGACCCGGACAGCGGGCTGGTGCTGATCCGCTCGGACGCGCCGTCACCCGGGCAGGAACGGTTGGGCTGGGGGGTGCTGGGCAGCACGCTGCCGGTGCGCTTCCCGGAGTGCCTGCGGCTGCCGGACCGTGTCGTGACGCCGTTCGCGATCCAGCCGGGACAGGCGCTGACGCCGGAACGGTGCGCGGTGGCGCTGCGGGTGGACGGCGCGCTCGGCACCTGGGTCGCGGTGTGGCGGCCCGCCGAACGCCGGGTGCGTCATCTTCCGGCGCCCGCGGGCTGGCTGACCGGTGCCGGGCTGTGGACCGCGGACGGGGAACTGCGGCTGCCGTGCGCCACGCCGCAGTCGCCGTGCGGGGTGGCGCGGCTGCCCGCACCACCGGAGGCGGACGGCGGGATGGAGACGGAGGAGGCCGGGGAGGCGGAGGCTCCCACTCCGACTCCCCCCGAGCCGCCCGCGTCCGCCCCGGAGGACACGCGGCACGCGTCGGAACCGGACGCGACGAAACCGGACGCCCCGGCTCCCTCCCCGCCACGCCCACCACGCCCCGTTCCGCTGCAACAGGCTCCGCTGGCACGGCTTGTAACGAAGTAGTGCCGGTTGGCGCGGCCGCCTGGATTCGCCCCGCGGGGTGCCGGTTAGACTCGCCCGGCTGTAGGAAAGATCATGTTGACGGGGTGAACTCCTTCCGATGAACGACGCCAGCACGACCCAGCCCACGCAGGCCGACGGCGCCGACGTATCCGAGATCGAGAGCGGCCACGGCAGGCACCGGGGACCGGTGTCCAGCCAGGACGGTGCCCAGGCGCCGCGGGGCCGCCACCGCAAGCCGGCCGAGGAGTCCGAAACGGCCGCCTGACGGCTCGGCGAGCACACACGGCAAGCGGCTCCGGCCCCCGTCCAGCGCACCATGGGACGGGGGCCGGAGCCGTCACACGTACCGCACCACCGTGTCGGCGAGCACGACCGCGTCGTCCCGCTCCCGCACCCCCACCTCCGCCCGCACGCTCCCGCCCCCTTCCGGCCCGGCGGCCGACCGCCACATCCGCACCCGCAGCGTCTCCCCGGGGTACACGACACCGGCGAACCGCGCCCCGTACTCCCGCACCCGGCCCGCGTCACCGTCGAGCAGCGTGTCCACGACCGCCTTGAGGGCGGCTCCGTAGGTGCACAGCCCGTGCAGGACGGGCCGCTCGTAGCCGGCCCGCGCGGCGAACTCCGGGTCGGCGTGCAGAGGGTTCCAGTCCCCGGAGAGCCGGTAGAGCAGCGCCTGGTCCTCGCGCACCGCCCGCTCGGCCACCTGGTCCGGCGCTCCCGCCGGCGCCGGTCCCGGACGGCCGGACGGCCCCCGCTCGCCGCCCCAGCCGCCCTCCCCGCGCACGAAGACCTCGGCCTCGTCCGTCCACAGCGGCCCGTCCGCGTCCGCGGCCTCGGTGCACAGAACGAGGACGGCGGCCGTGCCCTTGTCGTACACGGCGGTGATCCGCGCGGCCGCACGCGCCCGGCCGCGCACGGGGACCGGCCGGTGCACCCGCAGCCGCTGCCCTCCGTGCAGGACGCGGGCGAGGTCGACGTCGACGCCGGGCGCGGACAGCGCGCCGATCACGCCCGGGGGCCCGCCACCCGCGACCGTCGCGAAGCTCGGCAGCACACGCAGCCGGGACTCCAGGGTGTAGCGCAGTTCGCGGGGGTCGGTGGCGGGCGGGCCGGCGCCGATGCCGAGGTGGTAGAGCAGGACGTCCCTGTGGTCCCAGGCGATCTCACGGACGCGGGGTGCGGCGCCGAGCGCCCGGGCTGCGTCGATGGGCACGGCTCTGCTGCCCCCGTTCGAGAAGGCGATCACGGACTCCACGACCGTACGGGGCCGGGACGACCACCCGTGACAGCGGCCGGCCACCGGTGACATTTGTCCCGCCGAAGACCGGACAACCGCATCTGCCGCCCGCCCCGCCCCCTCCGTAGCGTCGCCCGTATGACACCCGGACCGACGACAGCACACCGCCGCATCACCGCCCCCGCCGTCTCCTTCTCCACGGCGGCCAAGGCGTACGGCGCCGTCCGCGCCGTCGACGGCGTCGACCTGGAGATCGCGCGGGGCGAGACGGTCGCGCTGCTCGGACGCAACGGCGCGGGGAAGTCGACGGCGATCGCGCTGCTGCTCGGCCTGTGCGAGCCGGACACCGGCACGGTGGAGCTCTTCGGCGGGCCTCCCGACGAGGCCGTACGGGCCGGCCGGGTGGGCGCCATGCTCCAGGAGGCACGGGCGGTCCCCCGGGTCACGGTGGGCGAACTGGTCACCTTCGTCGCGGGCCGCTACCCGGCCCCGCTGCCCGTCCCCCAAGCCCTGGAGCTGGCCGGGATCGCCCACCTGACCGGGCGCCGGGTGGACCGGCTGTCCGGCGGGCAGACCCAGCGCGTCCGGTTCGCGGTCGCGCTGGCCGGCAACCCCGACCTCCTCGTCCTGGACGAACCCACGGCGGCCCTCGACGTGGAGGCCCGGCACACCTTCTGGGAGTCGATGCGGACGTACGCCCGGCGCGGCAGCACGGTCCTCTTCTCCACCCACTACCTGGAGGAGGCCGAGGCGCACGCCGACCGCATCCTGGTCGTCGACCGGGGCCGGATCGTCGCGGACGGCACCGGCGAGGAACTGCGCCGGGCGGCCGGCGGCAGCCGCGTCTCCTTCGACCTGAACGGCCGCCCCACCGCGGACCTGACGCTGCTGCCGGGCGTACGCGCCCTGGACGTCCGGGGAGACCGCGCCCACCTGCGCACCGACGACTCCGACGCCACCGTGGTCGCCCTCGCGGAACTCGGCGCGATCCGCGGCCTGGAGGTCGCCCCGGCGTCGTTGGACGACGCGTTCCTGGCCCTGACGACGACCGCGTACACCCGCACGGAAACGGAGGCCGCACGATGAGGGACTACCTGCGCCTGGAGGTCCGCCGCACCCTGCGCGACCCCGGCTTCGTCGTGGGCGGCGTCGCGATGCCCGTCCTGATGTACCTGCTCTTCACCAACCTCGGGGACGGCGGCACGGGCGGCTGGAAGACCGCCGCGATGGTCGGCATGGCCGCCTACGGCGCGGTCGGTTCGGCCCTCAACACCGGCGGCGGGGTCGCCGAGGACCGGGCGATCGGCTGGCTGCGGCAGCTGCGCGTGACCCCGATGCGACCGCACCAGGTGGTGATGGGCCGGACCCTGACCGCCTCGGTCACCGTACTGCCCGCCATCGCCGCCGTACTCGCCGCCGGCGGCCTGCTCAACGGCGTACGGCTGGCCCCCTGGCAGTGGGCGGCGCTGGCCCTGCTCCTCTGGCTGGGTTCGCTCCCCTTCACCCTCCTCGGCCTCGGCAACGGCTACCGTCTGACCGGCCAGACCACGGGTGTGGTCAACATGGTGGCCAACCTGGGCCTGGCGGTCCTCGGCGGCCTGTGGTTCCCGCTCGCCCTGTTCCCCGAGTGGCTGCGCACGGTCTCGGCGTACACCCCGGCCAACCGCTTCGCCGAACTGGGCACGTCGGTCGCCACGGGGCACGCGCCGCCCCCGGCTGCGATGCTCGTACTGGCGGTGTGGCTCCTGGCGTTCGGGACGTACGCGGTCCTGTCCTACCGCCGCGCCACGGCAGACGACTGAGCGCTTCACCGGAAGGGAACCGACGGCCATGAGCGGGAAGCAAGGCCGGCTGCGCCGGATCTCGTGCCGCCTGGACGCGTGGCGACTGGCCCGGCAGTCCGACTGGTCCCCAGCCGGCGAAGACCCCGAGCGGATCGGCCCGCCTCCCACCGGCTTCACCCTCCTGCCCTGGCTGCTGCTGGGCCTGGGCAGCCTCGCCAGCATCCTCCAGGGCCGCACCTCCAACCCCTGGCTCGGCAGCCTGGGCCTGCTCGCCTTCAACACCCTCTACATCTACGTGGCCTTCCGCTCCTTCGACCAGGGACTGCGCACATCACCGCCCACCCGCCTGGCCCTCGCCGCCATGACCCTGCTGACCAGCGCGCTTTCCCTGGCCTACGGCGGCACCTGGCTGCTCTTCTTCCTCCTGCTCGGCCTGGCCGCGGGCGCGGTGCTGCGCGGCCGGTGGCTGGGCCGCTGGGGCGTTGCGCTGGCGGCACTGGCGGGCACGGTCGGCGGTCTCAAGGACGGCTGGACCGGCCTGAACATCGCCTACGGGACCTTCCTGTCCACGATGGTGACGGCCGCGATCCTGAGCCTGTCCGACGCGGTACGGCAACTGCGCGCCGCCCGCGAGGAACTGGCCACCCGCGCGGTCGCGGAGGAGCGGCTGCGTTTCTCCCGCGACCTGCACGACCTGCTGGGTCACACCCTGTCGGTGATCGTGGTCAAGTCGGAGGCGGCCCGGCGCCTCGCACCCCGCGACCTGGACGCGGCCCTGACCCAGATCACCGACATCGAGGCGGTCGGCCGCCAGGCGCTGACCGAGGTCCGCGAGGCGGTCACCGGCTACCGGGAGGGCAGCCTCGGCACGGAACTGGACCGGGCCCGCTCGGCGCTGAGCGCGGCCGGCGTGGAGCCGGTGGTCCACCGCTCCGGCCCACGTCTGCCGCCGCAGGCCGAGGCGCTGCTGGGCTGGGTGGTACGGGAGGCGGTCACCAACGTCGTACGGCACAGCGGGGCGCACCGGTGCGAGATCGCGGTGTCGGGCAGTGCGGAGCGGGTCCGGCTGACGGTGACGGACGACGGCGGTGGCGTCGGCGGCGCAACCTCCGGCCCCGGAACCGGGCTGGCCGGGCTGGCCGGGCTGACGGAACGGCTCGCCACGGCGGGCGGCTCGCTGACCGCCGGCGCGGGGGCGGGGACTGGCTTCTCGGTGACGGCGGTGCTGCCGGTCGTCTCCGACGGGGAGGGGTGACGGGGTTCGACGGCACCCCGGGGCGAGGGTGGGCGTCGGGGTACGTCGCGCGGCCCGGCGCTGACGGGGTACCGCCGCGCCCACCCGTGCCGCCCCAGCGGCACAACTGCCCACGGCTGGGGCGGGACGTGCCCGCAGCTGGGCGGGACGGTCGCCCACGGCTGGGGCGGCACAACTGCCCGCAGCGAGGGCGGGACGGCGGTCCACGGCCGGGGCGGGACGGCTGCCCGCAGCGGAGGCGGCACAACTGCCCACGGCTGGGGCGGGACGTGCCCGCAGCTGGGCGGGACGGTCGCCCACGGCTGGGGCGGCACGACTGCCCGCGGGACGTGCCCGCAGCTCGGTGGCGTGGCGGCCCGGCGCCCGCAGCCGGGCGCGATGGCGCGGCCCCACGCGGAGGCGGCGCGCCCGCGTGGACGGTTGGCCGCGTACGGCGGGAAGGGGACGTGTCGGGGGGTGTCCGCCCGCAGCGGTTGGCGCGTCCGCGCCGTTCAGCCCCGTAGCCGACCGATTCCGCGCCGTTCCGAGGACGGACACCCCCCGGCGCGGCCCCGACCCACAGACAACCGAACGCGCTACCCGCACCCCCACCGAACCCGCACAGGCCGCCGCAGGCATCCCCCCGCAGGCGTCCCCCTCTACCCTGACCCCGTGACCGACGCACCCCACCCCATCCGCGTCCTCCTCGCCGAGGACCAGGGCATGATGCGCGGCGCGCTCGCGCTGTTGCTCGGCATGGAGGAGGACATCGAGGTGGTCGCCCAGGTGTCGCGCGGCGACGAGATCGTCGGCGCCGCGCTCACGCACCGCCCGGACGTCGCCCTCCTCGACATCGAACTGCCGGGCGGCAACGGCCTCGACGCCGGCGCCGAACTGCGGGAGCGCGTCCCCGCCTGCCGGGTGCTGATCCTGACCACCTTCGGCCGCCCCGGCTACCTCCGGCGCGCCATGGAGGCCGGCGCCGCCGGTTTCCTGGTGAAGGACGGCCCCGTGGAGGAACTGGCCGGCGCGGTCCGCCGCGTCCTGGCCGGCGAGACGGTCGTCGACCCCACGCTCGCCGCCGCCGCGCTCAGCGCCGGCCCCAACCCGCTCACCGCCCGCGAGTGCGACGTACTCCGGGCCTCCGCCGACGGCGCGACCGTGGCCGACGTCGCCGGCGCCCTGCACCTGTCCGAGTCCACGGTCCGCAACTACCTCTCCTCGGCCATCGGCAAGACCGCCACCCGCAACCGCACGGAGGCGCTGCGCGAGGCCAGACGCCAGGGCTGGGTCTGACCCGGACTCACGCAGCCTTCTTCGCCCGCTCCCCCGCCGGCAGCCACGCCCACATCAGCGCCGCCCCCGCGACCAGCACCACCGCTCCCGTGCGGAACACCAGCGCGTATCCGTCCGTCAGCGCCACCGGCCCCGCGTCCTCGCCCCCGGACCGGGCCGCCGCGATCGTCGACATCACCGCGAGCCCCAGCGAACCCCCCATCGTCCGGGAGGTGTTGATCAGCCCGGAGACCAGCCCCGCGTCCCCGGCCCCCGCACCGGAGATGGCGAGCGACGCCAGCGGAGTCGCCGCCAGCCCCGCCCCCAGCATCATCAGCACCCCCGGGATCATGATCGCGGTCACGTACGCGCCGTCCGCGCTCATCGTCGACTGCCAGCCGAAGCCGGCCGCCGCCACCAGCGTGCCCAGCACGGCCACGTTCCGCGCCCCGATCACCGGCATGAACCGCGGCGCCAGCTTGGACCCGAGGACCACCGCCAGCGAGCTCGGCACCAGGGCGACGCCGGCCTCCAGCGGCGAGTACCCGAGCACGTTCTGCGCGTACAGGGTCATGAAGAACCACATGGCGAACATCGACGACCCGGACACCAGCATCGCCACGTTCGCCGACGCCACCGACCGCAGCCGCAGCAGCCCCGGCGGCATCAGCGGCGCCGCCGTCCGCGCCTCGACGAGGAGGAACAGTCCGAGCAGCAGGAGCCCGGCGAGCAGCGGCACGAGCGCGGCGGTCGCCGCCCATCCCTCGGACTCGGTCTGCGAGATGCCGTAGGCCAGCGTGGCCAGACCGGCGGTCACCAGCATCGCGCCCGGCAGGTCGAGGCGCCGCCGCTCGCCGGCCCGGCTCTCGGTCAGCCACAGCAGGGCACCGGCCAGCACCACCGCGCCCACCGGGACGTTGATCAACAGCACCCAGCGCCAGGACAGCCCGTCCACCAGGACGCCGCCCACCAGACCACCCGCCGCGCCACCGCCCGCGCCCACGGCGGTCCACGTCGCGATCGCCCGGGCCCGCGCCGCGCCCTCGGGCACCGCCGCGGTCAGGATCGTCAGCGTCGACGGCGCCAGCACGGCCGCGCCCAGCCCCTGCACGGCCCGGGCGAGCAGCAGCTGCCAGCCCTCCTGCGCGAACCCGCCGCCCAGCGAGGCGAGGGTGAACAGCCCGAGCCCGACGAGGAACATCCGCTTGCGCCCGTAGAGGTCTCCGGCCCGGCCGCCGAGCAGCATGAAGCCCGCGAAGGCGATGGCGTAGGCGTTGACCACCCACTGCAGGCCCTGCGCGCTCAGGCCGAGGTCGGCCCGCATCGAGGGCAGGGCGACGTTGACGACGGACACGTCGAGGACGACCAGGAACTGCCCGGCGCAGGCGAGCGCGACGACCAGCCAGGTGGGAGGAGGGCTGCGGCGGGCGGATATGCGGGCGGCGGCGGAGGCACCGGTGGCTTCGAGCATGGGTGTCATGGTCTCAATCCGGAAGCGCCCCTTGCATCGGTATTTCGGCCCCGGACCGGCCTAGGTCCAACGGCCTAGGAGACGCCGTCGCCCCAAGAGACGGTCAAGAATTCATTAGGCACTCGAAGCAACGGAATAGTTGCCCCGGCGCACGAGGTTCAACCTGCACACAACACGATCACGTCCGCGTCCGCGCTGTCCGCCGACTCCGGCCTGGAGGCCCCACCACATGTCCCACACGACGACCGACGAACCCGCCCGGCGAGCGACCGGGGCCACCGTCCCGGTGCTCGCCTTCGCGGGCATCGTCGTCGCGGTGATGCAGACCCTGCTCGTCCCGGTCATCAAGGACCTGCCCCGGCTCCTCGACACGTCGCCCAGCAGCGCCACCTGGGTCCTGACCTCCACGCTCCTGTCCGGAGCCGTGGCCACGCCGATCATGGGCCGGCTCGGCG
The DNA here is from genome assembly GCF_001905385.1 of Streptomyces sp. CB02414. Classification (GTDB taxonomy): domain Bacteria; phylum Actinomycetota; class Actinomycetes; order Streptomycetales; family Streptomycetaceae; genus Streptomyces. Next base: position 580,047 of record NZ_LIPF01000001.1, read on the forward strand.
ACCTCTTCGGCAAGCGCCGCATGCTGATCGCCAGCCTGTCGGTGATGGTGGTGGGCGCGCTGGTCAGCGCCTTCACCGACGCGCTGCTTCCGATGATCGTCGGCCGCACCCTCCAGGGCTTCGCGATGGGTGCGATACCTCTCGGCATCGGCCTGATGCGCGACATGCTCCCCCGCGAGCGCCTCGGCTCGGCGATGGCGCTGATGAGCTCCTCGATCGGCGTCGGCGGCGGCCTGGCGCTGCCCGCCGCGGCGCTGGTCGCGCAGCACACCGACTGGCACGCCCTGTTCTACGGCGCCGCCGGCCTCGGCGTCCTCGCCATCGCCCTGACCCTCCTCGTCGTACCGGAGTCCCCGCTGCGCGCCAAGGGCTCCTTCGACCTGCCGGGCGCGCTGGGCCTCTCCGCCGGCCTGGTCCTCTTCCTGCTGCCCATCACCAAGGGCAGCGACTGGGGCTGGTCCTCGCCCACCACGCTGGGCCTGTTCGCGGCCGCGGCCGTGGTCCTGCTCCTGTGGGGCCTGATGGAGCTGCGCGTCGCCGCCCCGCTGGTCGACCTGCGCACCACGGCCCGCCGCGAGGTCCTGCTCACCAACCTCGCCTCGATCATGGTCGGCGTCTCCTTCTATGTCATCTCGCTCGTCCTGCCGCAGCTCCTCCAGCTCCCTGCGGAGACCGGCTACGGCCTCGGCCAGTCGATGGTCGTCGCCGGCCTGTGCGTGGCCCCGCTGGGCCTGACGATGATGTTCACCGCGCCGGTCTACGCCCGCCTCTCCGCCCGCTACGGCCCCCGCACCACCCTGATCGCCGGCCTGCTGATCATCGCGGTCGGCTACGGCGGCGGCCTCGGCCTGATGAACGCCGCCTGGCAGACCGTCGTCACCTCGGTGCTGATCGGCGCCGGCATCGGCCTCGCCTACTCGTCCCTCCCCGCGCTGATCATCGGCGCGGTCCCGGCCTCGGAGACGGGCGCGGCCAACGGCCTCAACACCCTGATGCGGTCCATCGGTACGTCGGTGTCGAGCGCCGTCATCGGCATGGTGCTGGCCAACACGGCGAACGACGTGGGCGGCGTCGCCGTCCCCACCATGCACGGCTTCCGCGTCTCGTTCCTGATCGCCACCGCCGCGGTCGCCGTGGGCCTGGCCCTGGCGTTCTTCCTCCCCCGCCGCAGCCCGGCGGCGACCACGCAGCTGCGCGCGAGCAGCGAGGAGGACGCGAACCTGGCCCGCGCCGAGCGGGCGCTGGCCGGTGAGTTCCCGTCCGACGCGGAGCTGTCCGGCTTCCGCGGCCGGGTGCTGACCGCCGACGGCGTCCCCGTCGCCCGTGCCAAGGTCACGCTGATCGACCGGCACGGCCGCCAGGCGGGCGCGACGCTCTCCGCCGGCGACGGCGGCTACGCCCTCGCCGTGCCCGCCTCGGGCCCGTACGTCCTGGCCGCCCGCGCCACGGGCCACGGCCCGCTCGCACGGTCGGCGACCCACACCGGCGAGCACCCGGTCGACCTGGACCTGTCCCTGCCGGGCGAGACGGTCTCCGCCTGACCCCGCCCTCCGGGCTCACGCACCCCCGTCGCACCACGCGGCAGGGGGTGCGGCAGCATGGGGCGCCGTACGCCATGCCTCGCACCCGCGCATCCGAAAGGCCCCCCATGCCCGCAGCCTCAGCGGCCCCTGGCCCGAGCCCCACCACCCTGGCCGCCTTCGAGGCCGCGAAGGGGTTCATGCCCGCGCACGAGGGCCTCGCGCTGTACTCGGCGGCCGTGGATGCCGGGGGGCTGGGGCTGCCGCTGCTGGAGGTCGGCACGTACTGCGGGCGCTCCACCGTCCTGCTCGCCGACGCCGCCCGCCGGGCCGGCGTGACCGCGCTCACCGTCGACCACCACCGGGGCAGCGAGGAGCAGCAGCCGGGCTGGGAGTACCACGACCCGGAGACGGTCGATCCCGAACTGGGCGTGATGGACACCCTCCCCGCCTTCCGCCGCACCCTCAACCGGGCCGGGCTGGAGGAGCACGTGGTGGCCCTGGTCGGCCGCTCGCCCCAGGTGGCGTCGGTCTGGAACTCGCCCCTCGGCCTCGTGTTCATCGACGGCGGCCACACCGACGAGCACGCGAACGCCGACTACGAGGGCTGGGCCCCGCACGTCGCCGACGGCGGTCTGCTGGTCATCCACGACGTCTTCCCGGACCCGGCCGACGAGTTCACCGGCCAGGCCCCGTACCGCGTGTATCTCAGGGCCCTGGCGTCCGGGGCGTTCACCGAGGTCTCCGTGACCGACTCGCTGCGCGTCCTGCGGCGAACGGGCGCGGGGATCTGAGGGCGCGGTTAGAGTCGCTGACGTGTCGTACACAGGCCCGGACTTCGAACCACCCCAGCCCCGCCGCTCCCCGCTGCGCCGCCCGCTGACCGTGGCGATCGCGGCGCTCGTGCCCGGGGCGCTGCTCGGATGGGGGGTGTACGCGGCGGTCGCCGGCCCGGACGACGGGAGCGGCGGCGGTGCGGACCGTGCTGCGGGCGGTGCCCGGACGTCGGCGACGCCGTCCCCCGGCGGTTCCGTGTCCGCGACCGACGATGCCAAGGAACCGGCGAGCACGTCCCCTTCACCCACCGTGAAGGAGCCGTCCGCCTCGGCGTCCGCGTCGAAGTCCGCACCCGCCGCCCCGGCGACCGGCCCCCTGAAGGAGAAGGTCGTCGTCATCGACCCGGGCCACAACCCCAGCAACTTCCGGCACGCCTCCGAGATCAACCGCAAGGTGAACGTCGGCACGCACTGGAAGGCGTGCGACACGACCGGCACGGCCACCAACGCGGGCTGGCCCGAGGCGAAGTTCACCCTGGACGTGGCCCACCGGCTGCGCACCCTCCTGGAGGAGCAGGGCGCGACCGTGAAGCTGACGCAGGACGACGACCGCCCGTACGGGCCCTGCGTGGACGAGCGCGCCCGGATCGGCAACGAGGCGAAGGCCGACGCCGCGATCTCGATCCACGCCGACGGGTCGGGAGCCGGCAACCGCGGCTTCCATGTGATCCTGCCGGGCTCCGTGCACGACGGCGAGGCCGACACCCGCGCCATCGTCGCCCCCTCCGCCGAACTCGGCGAGCGCATCGCGGGCAGCTTCGTCCGCGTCACGGGCAGCGCGCCCTCCAACTACGTCGGCGGCGGCACCGGACTGGTGACGCGCACGGACCTGGGCGGTCTCAATCTGTCAACGGTTCCCAAGGTGTTCATCGAGTGCGGCAACATGCGCGACGGTGAGGACGCGGCACTGCTGACCAGCGGCGAGTGGCGACAGAAGGCGGCGCAGGGAATGTCTGAGGGAATCGTGAGTTTCCTGCGCGGGTAGCGGTCGGCGCACCGATCCCCGGGGACAGGCCCGACGTGCGGACGATAGTGTCCTCCGTACGATGAGGGGCCACCCCCGCGCTTCACACCGGAACCTTTCGGCGACATCGTGACAGCGACGCCTCTACCGACGACGAGACGACCTACGAAGGACCTGAAGTGAATATCCGCTCCCTCACTCGAGGCGACGGCGTGGTGATCGGAGCAGCGGTGTTGCTGTTCATCGCGTCGTTCCTCGGCCTCTACTCCGTCGAAGACGCTCCCGACGGTCTCGAACTGCCCAACCTGTGGGGCAGCGGGCCGGTCGTACTCGGTGTCGTCCTGGCGGGCATCATCGGCGCCGCGCTCATCGTGGTGGCCCGGGGGTTGCCGCAGCCCAAGAAGGTCGCCGGCCTCGACCTCGGCCAGTTCGGCATCGCGTTCACGATCTTCGCCGCGTGGAGCGCCCTGGGCAACGTCTTCGACCCGGCGAGCGGTGTCGACAACGTCGGCGGTGGCTCCGACGGCCCGGATCTCGGCATGGGCCTGATCCTCGCCCTCATCGCCACCCTGATCATGGCCGCCGCGGCCGTCGCCACCCCGCTGGTCCCGGCGCTCAAGGGCTCCCTGATCCCCGCCGCCCGTCCGGCCGCGCCGCAGCCCTACGGCGGCCAGCCGCAGGGTGGTTACGGCTACCCGGGCGCGCAGCAGCAGCCGTACGGCGCCCAGCCGGGGCAGCCCGGTCAGCCGGGCCAGCCGGGTCAGTCCTTCGGTGGCGGCCAGCCCCAGCCGGGCCAGCCGCAGCCGCAGGCCCCGCAGCAGGCACAGGCGCCGCAGCAGGCGCAGCCGTCCGGGGACTTCTCTCCGTTCTGGTTCGCCGTGCCGGTGCCGCGTCCGCTGTTCGCGGAGGACGGCAACCCGACGCCGATCGCCGAACTGGCGCCGGGCACCTGGTACCTCGCGGTCGAGCAGCGCGGCGCCAACCTGGTCGCGCAGACGCAGGACGGCCGCCGCGGCGTCCTCCAGGACACCTCGGGCATCCAGCGCGGCTGACGTCAACGGCCCCTCGCCCACCGGTTCTTCCCGGGGCGAGGGGCCGTCGGCGTTTCTGCCGCCGGGTTTCAAACGGACGTCCGGGGCCAGACGGAAGTCATGTCCCCTCGAACTCGCAGTGGTTCCAGCGCCGGGACGGCCATCGCGGTGATCGCCGACATCATGGCCGTCATCCTCGGGCTGTGGATCCTCATGTACCTGTTGGACGCCAACCGGGCCAACGACCTGGTGCAGTTCGTCCACGAGGTGGCCAACGTGCTCGCCGGTTGGTCACGTGACCTGTTCACCTTCGACGAGGCGTGGGCCCGCGTCGTCGCCGGATACGGCCTGGCCGCCGTGGTCTACCTGCTCGTCGGCCACGCGATCGCGGGCCGCCTCGGCCGCCGCTGACCGCTCAGACGCAGCAGTCCGGGTCGAGGCCCTTCGGCAGGCGGTCGCCGGAGAAGATCTGGCAGGTCGCCTCGTGGCCGCCGAGCGCGGCGACGGCGAGGAGCAGCGAGCCGGCCGTCCAGGTGGTGAGTTCGCGCGGCCATACGGCGTCGTCGTCGAAGACGTAGCCCGTCCAGTACAGGCCGCTGTCCGCGTCGCGCAGGTGCTGGATCGACTGGAGGATCTCCAGCGCGTGGTCGGACTCGCCGACCGCCCACAGGGCGAGGGCGAGTTCGGCGGACTCGCCGCCCGTGACCCACGGGTTGGGCACGACGCAGCGCACGCCGAGGCCCGGGACCACGAAGCGGTCCCAGCTCTCGGTGATGCGGGACCTGGCCTCCGTGCCGGTCAGCGCGCCGCCCAGCACCGGGTAGTACCAGTCCATCGAGTAACGGCCCTTGTCCAGGAACCGCTCCGGGTGCCGGCGGATCGCGTGCCGCAGCGCGCCGGCCGCCAGCTCCCAGTCGGGCTGCGGCTCCTCACGCTGTTCGGCGATGGCGAGGGCGCAGCGCAGCGCGTGGTGGACGGACGAACTGCCGGTCAGCAGCGCGTCCGTGGTTCCGGTGCCGTCGTCGTCGCGGCGCCAGCCGATCTGTCCGCCGGGCTGCTGGAGGCGCAGCACGAACTCGACGGCCGCGTGGACGACGGGCCACATCCGGTCGAGGAAGGTGTCGTCGCCGGTCGAGAGGTGGTGGTGCCACACTCCGACGGCGACGTAGGCGACGAAGTTGGTCTCGCGGCCCCGGTCGGTGACGTCGTCGTGGGCGCCGTCGGCGTAGGCGGCGTACCAGGAGCCGTCCTGGTTCTGGTGCCGGGCCAGCCACTCGTAGGCGCGCTCGGCGGCCTCGTGCTCGCCGGCCGCGTCCAGGGCCATCGCCGCCTCGACGTGGTCCCAGGGGTCGAGGTGGTGCCCGCGGAACCACGGGATCGCGCCGTCCGGGCGCTGCACGGCGAGGATGCCGCGGACGGTGGCCGCGGCATCCTCGGCGGTGAGGACACCGGGCAGGACGAGGTGTTCGGTACGGGGGGTGCGGGGAGCCCGGGACGAGGTCACGCGGCGTCCACCGGCGGCAGGTGCGGCTTGGTGGCGTAGGCCACGAAGCTCTTGCCGATCAGCGGGTTCAGCGCCTGCTCGGCGACCCGGGTCGCCAGCGGCTTCTTCATGATGTCCCAGACCAGCAGCTTGTGGTACGCCCGCACCGGCAGCGCCTTGTCGTTGTCGACGCCGAAGGCGCACTTCAGCCACCAGTACGGCGAGTGCAGCGCGTGCGCGTGGTGGGTGCCGTAGGGCTTGAGGCCGGCCTCGCGGATGCGGGCGAGGAGCTGGTCGGCCTTGTAGATGCGGATGTGGCCGCCCTCGACCTCGTGGTAGGCGTCGGAGAGGGTCCAGCAGACCTTCTCGGGGCCGTAGCGCGGCACGGTGATCGCGATGCGTCCGCCGGGCCTGAGGACGCGGACCATCTCGGCGAGGACGCCCTTGTCGTCGTGGATGTGCTCCATCACCTCGGAGATGATGACGACGTCGAAGGACTCGTCCGGGAAGGGCAGGGCGAGCGCGTCGCCCTCCATGGCGGTGGCGGTGGCGTCGGCCGGGGCCTCGCCGGCCTCCTTCATCGCCGCGAACCACTTGGCGACCTCGCGGATCTCCTCGGCGTTCTGGTCCAGCGCGACGACCTGGGCGCCGCGCCGGTAGCACTCGAAGGCGTGCCGGCCGGCGCCGCAGCCGAGGTCCAGGACGCGGTCGCCGGGGGCGAGCGGGAACCGGGAGAAGTCGACGGTCAGCACGTGGCCCTGCTTTCGGGGTAGACGCCGGTGTCACTGGTCGCGCGGGGCGGGCTCGCGGGGACGGCCCTGGGGGTGGTCGCGGAGGGCCCGATGGCCTCGCGGTAGCGGGCCACCGTGCCCTCAGCGGCGCGGGCCCAGGTGAAGTGCCGCAGGACGCGTTCGCGTCCGGCCGCGCCGAGCCGGGCGCGCAGTTCACGGTCGCCGAGCAGCCGGTTCAGTCCGGCGGCCAGGGCGCCCGCGTCGCCCGGCGGCACCGCGAGGCAGGTCTCGCCGTCGGTTCCGGCGACCTCCGGGACGGCCCCGCCGGTGGTGGCCAGCAGCGCCGTGCCGGTCGCCATGGCTTCGGCGGCGGGGAGCGAGAACCCCTCGTACAGGGAGGGCACGCAGGCGACCTCGGCCGAGCGCACCAGGTCGACCAGTTCGGCGTCGGAGATGCCCTTGACGAAGTCGACGGCGCCTTCGAGGCCGTACCGCTCGATCGCCTGGGCGACCGGGCCCTCGGCGGGCCGCTTGCCGACGACGACGAGGTGGGCGCCGGGCTGCTCGGTCCGCACCTTCGCCAGTGCCTCGACGAGGAAGACCAGGCCCTTGAGGGGCACGTCCGCGCTGGACGTCGTCACGATCCGGCCCGGCACCTTCGGCACCGACGGGTCGGGCGAGAACAGGTCGGTGTCGGCGCCGATGTGGACGACGTGGATGCGGTCGCCGCGTACGCCGAGGTGGTCGACGATCTCCTGGCGGGAGGTGCCGGAGACGGTGAGCACGGAGGGCAGGCGGCGCGCGACGCGCTTCTGCATGCGGGTGAAGGCGTACCAGCGGCGCACCGAGTACCGCCGCTTCCAGCCGTCGGCGGCGTCGAGTTCGAGCTGCCGGTCGACGGTGATGGGGTGGTGGATGGTGGTGACGAGGGGCGCGCCCACGTCGCCGAGCAGCCCGTACCCCAGTGTCTGGTTGTCGTGGACGACGTCGAAGTCGCCGCGGCGGGCGCGCAGGTGGCGGCGGGCGCGCAGCGAGAAGGTCAGCGGCTCGGGGAAGCCGCCGGTCCACATGGTGCCGACCTCCAGCGCGTCGACCCAGTCGCGGTACTCGTCGCGCTTCGGGGTGCGGAAGGGGTCGGGCTGGCGGTAGAGGTCGAGGCTGGGCAGCTCGGTGAGGGAGAGCCGGTCCTCCGTGCCGTGCTCCGGGCCGTCGTCCAGCACGGGGTAGGGCTGGGAGCCGATGACCTCGACCTGGTGGCCGAGGCGGGCCAGTTCGCGTGAGAGGTGACGGACGTAGACGCCCTGTCCGCCGCAGAACGGGTTCCCCTTGTAGGTGAGGAGCGCGATGCGGAGCGGTCGCGATCCCCCACTGGCCTCAGCGGTCACCCTGGGCCCCCTTCTCACTGCACTTTCCCGCGACCCTATGCCGGGACGATAATCTAGAACAAGTTTCAGACTTGATCGTTCGGAGGCTCCGAATCTACCGGCAGGTAGGGAAGCTGTGACGAGTGGATCAGGTGATTCACGCCACGGCGCACCCCGGCGTCGGGCGGAGGACGGGGAGAAGGTGACCAAGGTGGACAACCCGGAAGTGGCCGGGTCCGCATCCGCGCACCGCTCCCCCGCCCCGCCCCTCACCGAGCGGCAGCGGGCACGCCGCCGCCGCATCCTGCACGCGACCGCCCGGCTCGCCTGCCGGGGCGGCTTCGAGGCGGTGCAGATGCGCGAGGTCGCGGAGTCCTCGCAGGTCGCCCTCGGCACGCTGTACCGCTACTTCCCCTCCAAGGTCCATCTGCTGGTCGCGACCATGCAGGACCAGTTGGAGCAGTTGCACGCCGCGCTGCGCAGGAACCCGCCGGCCGGCGAGGCGGCCGCCGACCGGGTCGCGCGGACCCTGATGCGGGCCTTCGAGGCCCTGCAGCGCGAACCACGGCTGGCCGAGGCGATGGCCCGCGCCCTGACCTTCGCCGACCGCAGCGTCTCCGCCGAGGTCGACCGGGTCTCCCGCCGGACCACGGCGATCATCCTGGACGCCGTGGGCGGCCTGGAGAACCCCACGGCCCAGCAGCTGTCGGCGGTCCGCGTCATCGAGCACACCTGGCACTCGACCCTGATCGCCTGGCTCTCCGGGCGCGCGTCGATCGCGCAGGTGGGGGTGGACATCGAGACGGTGTGCCGGCTGATCGAGGTGACGGGGGCCGGGAAGCCCGATGCGGCGGGACCCGGGGAGCCCCATGCGGCGCGAGCGGGGAAGCGTGAGCGGGCACACGGGTCCGGGCCGGTTGCCTCCGGGTAAAGTGGCCGCGTCGTCATCACACCCGTACGGGGGGAAGCCGGTGCAATTCCGGCGCTGACCCGCAACCGTGAGCCGCCCGTCCCGGGTGGTGAGCCGGACTGCCCCGCGCGGACGTGACCGGCTCACGTGCCCGGCACCCGCCGGCGCACGGGCACCGTCGAGGCATACGGGGCCGAGCCGCCCGGGGGTGCCCCGTGCTGTCCGGTCCCGCACAGGGAAAGGCACCCGCCGCTCATGAACGTCCGCCGTCGCAGCAGCGCCGCGGCTCTGGCCGCTATAGCCGTGATCGGCGCCGCCACCGCGCCCGCGGTCGCCGCCGACCCGTCGCCGTCCAAGCCGACCGGTACATCGGGCAAGTCCGGGCTGTACGGGTCCGCCGACCCCCAGTTCGACGGTGTCTGGCGCCAGTCCCTCGCACTGCTCGCCCAGGACACGGCGGGCGTCGTCCCGTCCTCGCAGGCCGTGAAGTGGCTCACGGACCAGCAGTGTGACAACGGCGCCTTCGCCCCCTTCCGCCCCGACCCGGCCAAGGCCTGCGACGCCAAGACCACGGTCGACACCAACAGCACGGCCGCCGCCGTCCAGGCGCTGTGGGCCGTCGGCGGGCACGGCGACGCCGTCAAGGACGCCCTCGACTGGCTGAAGTCGGTCCAGAACAAGGACGGCGGCTGGGGCTACACCCCCGGCAGCCCCAGCGAGGCCAACTCCACCTCCGTCGTCATCGGCGCCCTGACCGCCACGGAGACCGACCCGGAGACCGTGGAGAAGGGCGGCAAGTCCCCGTACGACGCCCTGCTGGCCGCCGCCCTGCCCTGCGCGGAGGACGGCGGCGCCTTCGGCTACCCGGACCAGGACGGCAAGCTGGTCGCCAACGCGGACGCGACCGCGGCCGGCGTCCTCGGCGTGCTCGGCACGGGCCTGGTCACCGAGGCCGGTGAGAAGACCGCCGACGCCGGCTGCACGACCGCGGACGAGCCCACCCGCGAGCAGGCCGCCGCGAACGGCGCCGCCTACCTCGCCGACGCCCTCGCGAAGGACGGCCACCTCACGTCGGCCCTCGGCGGCTCCGCCGAGCAGCCCGACTACGGCAACACCGCCGACGCGGTCGTCGCGCTCGCCGCGCAGGGCGGCGCGGACAAGGCGGCGAAGCCGCTGGCCTGGCTGGAGAAGAACGCCGCGAAGTGGGCGAAGGAGAGCGGCCCGGCCGCCTACGCCCAGCTGATCCTCGCCGCCCACGCCACGGGCACCGACCCGCGCGCCTTCGGCGGCACGGACCTGGTGGCGGCACTGAACACCACGGGCCCGGCCCCGCAGGGGATGGCCGCCAAGGACACGGCGACCGCGAGCAACGACGACGACGCGAAGGACGAGAAGGAGGACGGGAAGAAGGACGACTCCGGCTTCGGTGTCTGGTGGTTCGTCGGCGTCTGCCTGGTCTTCGGCATCGGCATCGGCTTCCTCCTCAGCGGCCGCAACAAGAAGCAGCAGCCGTGACCCGCCGCGCCGTACTCCTCTTCCTGGCCGCGTTCCTGCTGATCGGGACCGCGGGCCAGGCACAGGCCGCCGGTTACCGCTACTGGTCCTTCTGGGACCGCGACGGCGACAAGTGGGTCTACGCCACCCAGGGCCCGTCGCTCTCCCGCCCCTCCGACGGCGACGTCCAGGGCTTCCGCTTCGCGGTGAGCGCGAACTCGGGCGACGCGGCCCAGCCCCGCGGCACGGCGGACTTCGCGTCGATCTGCGCGAAGACACCGGCCGAGGACGGCACCAAGCGCGTCGCGCTGGTCCTGGACTTCGGCACCGCGTCCGACGCCCCGTCCGGCGAGACCCCGCCGGCCGCCCGGACGGCCTGCGCCCAGGTCTCCCCCGACGCGACGACGGCCGACGCCCTGGCCGCCGTGGCGGACCCGCTCCGCTACAGCAACAGCGCCCTGCTGTGCGCGATCGCGGGCTACCCGAAGTCGGGCTGCGGGGAGCAGGTGGCGGAGCAGGACCCGACGAGCACCCCGAAGCAGCAGCCCGCCGCGGACGCCGGCGACGAGGAGGACGGCCCGTCGGTCGGCCTCTACGCGGGCATCGCCGTCGTGGCGGCCCTGGCCGGAGCGGCGACCTGGCAGGCGAGGCGGCGCAGGAATGCGACGGACTGACCCTGCGAACTGTCGTGCCGCCGGAGCGGCGGGGAGGGCGGTCCCGGGCGGAGCCCTCCACCCCGGCGCCTGGTGGCTCTGGGCGCTTGCCCTCGGCACCGCCGCCACCCGCACCACCAACCCGCTCCTCCTCGCCCTCCTCATCGCCGTCTCCGCCTACGTGGTCGTCACCCGCCGCCCGCACGCCCCCTGGTCCCGCTCCTACGGCGCCTTCGTCAAACTCGCCCTCGCCGTCCTCCTCATCCGCCTCCTCTTCACCACGATCCTGGGCTCCCCCATCCCCGGCACCCACACCCTCCTCACCCTCCCCGAAGTCCCCCTTCCCGACTGGGCGCAGGGCATCCGCCTCGGCGGACGGGTCACCGCCGAGGGCCTCACCTTCGCCCTGTACGACGCGATGAAGCTGGCCACCCTCCTCATCTGCGTCGGCGCCGCGAACGCCCTCGCCAACCCCTCCCGCCTCCTCAAGTCCCTCCCCGGCGCCCTGTACGAGATGGGTGTCGCGGTCGTCGTCGCCCTCACCTTCGCCCCGAACCTCATCGCCGACGTCCAGCGCCTGCGCGCCGCCCGCCGCCTGCGCGGCCGCCCCGACCGCGGCGTACGGGGCCTGCTCCAGGTCGGGCTGCCAGTGCTGGAGGGCGCCCTGGAGCGCTCCGTCGCCCTCGCCGCCGCGATGGACGCCCGCGGCTACGGCCGTACCGCCCAGGTCCCGCCCGCCGTACGCCGTACCACCGCCGCGCTCACCCTCGCGGGCCTGCTCGGCGTCTGCGCGGGGACGTACGGGCTGCTGACCGCGGCGGGCGGCACATACGGCGTCCCGGTGCTGCTCATCGGTGTCGCGGCCGCCCTGGCCGGGCTGTGGCTCGGCGGCCGCAGGACGGTGCGCACCCGCTACCGCCCGGACCGCTGGGACACCCGCGCCTGGCTGGTCACCGCCTCCGGCGCGGTTGTCGCGGCGCTGATGTTCCTCGCCGCCGCCCGCGACCCGGCGGCACTGCACCCGGGCGTGGTCCCGCTGGAGGCTCCGGCCCTCCCCCTGTGGCCGGCGGCGGCCGTACTGATCGGCCTGCTCCCGGCGTTCGTCACTCCCGCCCCCGACCACCCCACACCCGCACCCGCACCCGCACCCGCACCCGCCAAGGAGCCGTCGTGATCCGCTTCGAGGACGTATCGGTCACGTACGACGGTGCGGCCGAACCCACCGTCCGGGGCATCGACTTCGAGGTCCCCGAGGGCGAACTCGTGCTGCTCGCCGGTCCGTCCGGCGTCGGCAAGTCCACCGTCCTCGGCGCGGTCAGCGGCCTCGTGCCGCACTTCACCGGCGGCACGCTGAGCGGCCGGGTCACGGTCGCCGGCCGCGACACCCGCGCCCACAAGCCACGCGAACTGGCCGACGTCGTCGGCACCGTCGGCCAGGACCCGCTGTCCCACTTCGTGACGGACACCGTCGAGGACGAACTCGCCTACGGCATGGAGTCCCTGGGCCTGCCCCCGGACGTGATGCGCCGCCGCGTCGAGGAGACCCTCGACCTGCTGGGCCTCTCCGACCTCCGTGCCCGCCCCATCGCCACGCTCTCCGGCGGCCAGCAGCAGCGGGTCGCCATCGGCTCGGTCCTCACCCCGCACCCAGACGTGCTGGTCCTGGACGAGCCGACCTCCGCCCTCGACCCGGCCGCCGCGGAAGAGGTCCTGGCGGTCCTCCAGCGCCTGGTCCACGACCTCGGGACGACGGTCCTGATGGCCGAACACCGCCTGGAACGGGTCATCCAGTACGCCGACCAGGTCGTCCTGCTCCCGGCCCCCGGCGCGCCGCCGCTCCTCGGCCCCCCGGCCGAGGTGATGGCCGTCTCCCCGGTGTACCCGCCGGTCGTGGACCTGGGCAGGCTGGCGGGCTGGTCGCCGCTGCCGCTGACGATCCGGGACGCCCGCCGCCGTGCGGCCCCGCTGCGGGACCGGCTCGCCGACCGGGAGATACCGGACCACACACCACCGGCAGCCTCGCTGCCGGCACCCCCCGCGCTCCGTCCCCCCGCCGCCCGCCGGTGGCGACGCGGAAAGCGGGTGGAAACGGCCGCCACCTCCACCACCCCCTACGCCGCCGAGGTCCGCTCTCTCGCCGTCCGCCGCGACCGCATCCGGGCCCTGCGCGGCGTCGACCTCACCGTCTCCCCCGGCGAGACGGTCGCCCTCATGGGCCGCAACGGCGCCGGGAAGTCCACCCTCCTCTCCGCGCTCGTCGGCCTGGTCGAACCGTCCGCCGGTTCGGTCCGCGCCGGTGACGCGGTACCGCACCGCACGGCCCCCCGCGACCTCGTACGCCGCGTCGGCCTGGTCCCGCAGGAGCCACGCGACCTGCTGTACGCCGACACGGTCGCCGCCGAGTGCGCGGCCGCCGACCGGGACGCGGAGGCAGCCCCCGGCACCTGCCGCGCCCTGCTCACCGGACTGCTCCCCGGCGTCGCCGACGACACCCACCCCCGCGACCTCTCCGAGGGCCAGCGCCTCACCCTCGCCCTCTCCGTCGTCCTGACCGCCCGCCCGCCCCTTCTCCTCCTGGACGAACCGACCCGCGGCCTGGACTACGCGGCGAAGGCCCGGCTGGCCGGCATCCTGCGCTCCCTTGCCGCCGAGGGGCACGCGATCGTGCTGGCCACGCACGACGTGGAACTGGCGGCCGAGCTGGCCCACCGGGTGGTGCTGCTCGCGGAGGGCGAGGTGATCGCCGACGGTCCGGCGGCGGACGTGGTGGTGGCCTCGCCGTCCTTCGCGCCGCAGGTCGCCAAGGTGCTGGCGCCGCGCAAGTGGCTCACGGTCGCGCAGGTCCGGGAGGCGCTGGCATGACCGGCGGCCCCCCTGCCCAGCGCCAGGCCCGAGCCGTCCGCCTCGGCCCCCGCTCGGTCGCCGCCCTCTTGCTGGTCAGCGCGGTCGGGGTGGTGGGCTTCGGCTGGCCCTTCCTGGCCCCGCCGGACGCCTCGCTGAACGCGCACGCGCAGGACGCGCCGTGGCTGTTCGCGGGCCTGCTGGTGCTGCTGGTGGCCGTGGTGGCGGCGACGATCTCGGAGTCGGGCCTCGGTCCCAAGGCGGTGGCGATGCTCGGCGTCCTGGCGGCGGCGGGCGCGGCGCTGCGCCCGATCGGCGCGGGGACGGCCGGCCTGGAGCCGATGTTCTTCCTCATGGTCCTCAGCGGCCGGGTCCTGGGCCCCGGCTTCGGCTTCGTCCTGGGCTCGGTCACGATGTTCGCGTCCGCGCTGCTCACGGGCGGAGTGGGGCCGTGGATGCCGTTCCAGATGCTGTCGATGGGCTGGTTCACGATGGGCGCGGGCCTGCTGCCGGGCCCCGACCGGCTGCGCGGCCGCGCGGAACTGCTCATGCTGGCCGCGTACGGCTTCCTGGCCGCGTTCGCGTACGGCACGGTCATGAATCTCGCGGGCTGGACCTTCATGAACACGCTCGCCTCGAACATCGCCTTCGATCCGGACGCGTCGATCCCCGACAATCTGGCCCGCTTCGTCGCCTACTGCCTGGCCACGTCCCTCGGCTGGGACGGGGGCCGCGCCGCCATGACGGTCGTACTGACCCTCACGCTCGGCACCCCCCTCCTCAAGGCGCTGCGCCGGGCGACCCGCCGGGCTGCCTTCGAGGCGCCGGTCACGTTCGAGAAGGCCGACGAGGTGAGCCGCCCCACGTGACGTGGTTCACCTACGAGGCGGCTTCGTAGCCGACGGCCGTGCGGCGAGCGGGCCGAGCGGCCCGACATGCCGCACCCTCCACCCCCGCCTACGACCGCGCTTAGCAAAAGGGACGATTGCGGACGACTGTCCCGCCTGCTTCTCTGAACCGGTCGCCAGGCAGCGACACTCCCCGTCCGCGACGAAAGGCCCTTCGTTGACCGCCGCCTCCCTCCTCCGCACCGTCGCCACCCCGAAGAAGGCCCTCGCGGGCGCCGCCCTGGCCGCGGCCACCTGCGGCTCGCTGATCGCCGCCGCGCCCGCGCAGGCCGCGACGCCGGCCTCCGCGGCGCAGGCGACCGCGAAGAAGATGATCGGCGACTCGGCCGAGTACCAGTGCTTCTCGAAGATCGTCGACCACGAGAGCGACTGGAACGTCAACGCCACCAACTCCTCCAGCGGCGCCTACGGCCTGGTCCAGGCCCTGCCGGGCTCGAAGATGGCCTCGGCCGGTTCCGACTGGAAGACCAACGCGGCCACCCAGATCGAGTGGGGCCTGGACTACATGAAGGACCGCTACGGCAGCGCCTGCGACGCGTGGAGCTTCTGGCAGTCCAACGGCTGGTACTGACCCGGCCGACACGACCGGCACCCCGCTCCCCCGTACCGAAGACGGCGACCCCTGATCCCCGGGGTCGCCGTCTTCGTGTGTCCGGTCGGCGGTGTTCCCGGCGTCAGCGGTTCAGGTCCAGCACGGGCAGGCCTCGCCCCTCGTACGCCTTCGGAGCCACCGTGGCGATCAGCGCGTCCGCACCCCACTCGGGCAGGTGACGAGCCGCATGGATGGCCGCCCCGATCCCCACGGGCACACCGTCGCGGCTCAGCTGTGCAACCGCGAGCACTGCGGGATAGTCGAGATCAACGGTGTGCACCACGTCCAGTTGTCCGACGTGCTCGGCAATGCCGAGAAGCTCGCTCTCCGCCTCCAGAACGGACAGGGTCGGCACCCACAGACGGGTCTCCGTCTCGAAGTAGGCCCGGTGGATCAGAGCGGATACCTGCCGATTACCCGACAGCGCCACCAGCGTGGGCGTGTCGAGGACCAAATGGTGCAGGATCACGCGGCCTCACCCTGCTGCCGGGCGAACGCCTCTCGCAGCCTGCGTCCCATCACCACACTCTCCTCGTCACCCACCTCGACTCCGAAGTTGTCGGCGAGATAGGCGCGCGCCCGCTCCGCCCGCTCCCGACGCTCCTCCTCCGTCAGCGTCGACTCGGCGAACTCCTGCACCAGGGACCGGATCGACGTCCCCCGCGCCTCTGCGATCACTGCCAGCCGGTCCCGCACCTCGGCCGGCACCCGGATCATCGCATCACTCATGCCCGCAGTATACGTCCGCGTATACGCCTGTACTCCTCATACCCTGCGGTGGTGGCTCACCCGCGCGGATCTCCGTCGGGTGTGAACGCCGGTACGGTCCGGAAGCGGCGGCGGTACTCGGTGGGGGTCGTGTCGAGTCGGCGACGGAAGGCCCTGACCAGCGTGTCGACGGTGCGGAATCCGCACGCGGAGGCGACGCGCTCCAGGGTCGCGTCGGTGGATTCGAGCTGGTGGCGGGCCACTTCCACGCGGGCCGACTCGATGTAGGCGTGCGGTGTCGTGCCGAGTTCGGTCTTGAAGATCCGGGTGAGCTGCCGGTCGCTGACGTGGGCATGGGCGGCGAGGGCGGCGACGGTGAGCGGATCGGCGATGTTGCGCATGATGTGGTGGCGCAGGTCCTCGATGCGGCGCGTCACGGAAACCTGCTCCAGGGGAACGCTGAACTGGCTCTGCCCGCTCGGCCGCTTCAGGTACATCACGAGCTGCCGGGCGACACGCAGCGCGACGGACTCCCCGAGGTCGTCGGCGATGAGGGCGAGGGATAGGTCGAGGCAGGCGCTGATCCCGGCGCCGGTCCACACGTCGCCCTCGCGGATGAAGATCGGGTCGGCGTCGACCTCGACGGCCGGGTGATCGGCGGCCAGTTGCTGCGCCGTCGACCAGTGGGTGGTGGCGCGCTTGCCGTCGAGGAGTCCGGCCGCGGCGAGGATGTGGGCTCCGACGCAGACGGAGGTGACCCGTCGGGTCCGCTCGGCCAGTTGCCCGACCCGGTCCACCACGGCCGGATCGATGCGCGGATGGACGCCGCGCTGACCGTCGACCTCCACCGCGCCGGGCACGATCAGGGTGTCGATGCTCCGCTCGGACAGTTCGTCGAAGGTGAGGTCGGGCAGGACCCGGACCCCCGCGCCGGTGGTGACCGGGTGCATGGTCTCCGCGGCTAGGACCACGTCGTAGCCCGCCGCCTCGTCCGTCTCACGTCGCGCGAGGGAGAAAACCTCCGGCGGTCCGGTGACGTCGAGCAGGTCGACGTCCTCGAAGAGGACGATGACGACCAGTCGGCTGACGGTGTGCAAGGGACCTCCCCACGCTCGGCGACACCGGTGTCGGTTTCTGCATGTTAGACGACATTGCCGACACCGCCGGTGATCCGTAGCGTCGTAGGCGCAGGTCACCGCGTCGGTGAACTGCTCTCCCCGATCAGCGACTTGAGGCGGTTTCCCATGCCCAGAACAACCCTGCGCCAGCTCAACGGTCTCGACGACACCCCAGCGAAGCTCGCCGGCTCGACCCTGGTCCTGATCGACTACCAGAACACCTACACGACCGGCGTCATGGAGCTGGACGGCTGGCAGGACGCGCTCGACGCCGGTGCCCGGCTGCTGGCGCGGGCCCGCCAGGAGGGTGCGAAGGCCGTCCACGTCGTCAACGACGGCGGCGAGGGCACTCCTTACGACATCCGCGCCGAGATCGGCTCGATCCACCCGAGCGTCGCACCGCTCGACGGTGAGCCCGTCGTCGTCAAGAAGGCCCCGAACGCGTTCGTCGGCACGGACCTCGACCAGCATGTCGACGCCGCCGGCAACACCGACCTCGTCCTCGCCGGCTTCATGACGCACATGTGCGTGGCCTTCACCGCCCAGGGCGCCTTCCTGCGCGGCAACCGCCCCACGGTCGTCGCCGACGCCTGCGCCACCCGCGCGCTGCCGGTCGCGGGCACCGAACTGGACGCCCGCCAGGTGCACCACAGCGCCCTCGCCACCATCGCCGACCTGTACGGGGTCGTCGTTCACTCGCAGAAGGAGATCTCCTGATGAAGCTGCTCCGTCCGACCGTCGCGCTCGCCGCCGCCGTCCTCTCGGTCACCGCCACCGCGTGCGGCGGTGACTCCGAGGCCGCCACCGCGACGAACGTCGCGAAGGACACGACGACGCTGCGCGAACTCAACAAACTCGGCGAGACCCCGGCCACGCTCTCCGACGCGACGCTCATCCTCGTCGACTACCAGAACACCTACACGGAAGGTGTGATGGAACTCGACGGCTGGAAGCCGGCGGTGGACAACGCCGAAGCACTGCTGAAGCGGGCCAGGGAGGCGGGCACGCCGGTCATCCATATCGTCGACAAGGGATACGACCTGAAGTCGAAGGCGGGCCAGATCATTCCGGCGCTGCAGCCGGTCAAGGGCGAGCCCGTCGTCGAGAAGAGCGTCCCCAACGCGTTCCACGGCACGGACCTCGCCGAGCAGGTCAAGAAGGCCGGCAACAAGAACGTCATCGTCGCCGGGTTCATGACGAACATGTGCACCTTGTTCACCGCCCAGGGCGCGTTCCTCAACGGCAACGCTCCGACCGTGGTCGCCGACGCCTCCGCGACCCGGCCGCTGCCCCTGAAGGGCAACCCGAACGGCATCCCGGCACAGCAGGTCCACGAGGCGGCTCTCGCCACGGTCCAGGACCTCTACGGGGTCGTCGTTCCGTCGCAGCGGTCCCTCACCTGACCCGGCCGGAACCCGATCAACGTTTCTGTTCGAATTATCGTCTTCGCACGTGCCCCAGCCGTGCACCCCGACCACGCCGAACGGAAACCCCGACCGTGCTCCCTGCCATACTCCCCCTCTCCCGACCCGAACGGCGCCGGGAGAGACGCCCCGGCGATGCCCTGCGTGCCTTCGGGCGCCGGCATCGCGTGGCCCTGCTCGCCACCCTGCCCACCATCCCGCTGTACGCGGTGTGGTGGGTGTTTCTCGCCACCGGCGGGGGCGACCTGGCGGCGCAGGAGGCATGGGCCGACTTCGTCTCGCGGCACGGCGCCTCGGCGTACGGGTTCTTCTGGTACGGCGGGGTGCACACCGCCAACTACAGCGTCATCTCGCCGTACCTGATGGCCGCACTGGGCGTGCGCACGGTGACCGCCCTGTCGGGGCTGGCGGCCTCCTGGCTGGCGGCGGTGCTGATCACGCGGACCGGTGTGCGCAAGCCGCTGTGGGTCGCCCTGCTCACCTCCCTCGCCCTGTGGTGCAACGTCGCCTCGGGGCGTACGACCTTCGCGCTCGGGGTCGCCTTCGGGCTGGCCGCGTGCGTGCACCTGGTGCGGGAGCGGCGGCTGGTGCTCGCCGCCGGGTACGCCGCGCTGGCCACCATGGCGTCGCCGGTGGCCGGGCTGTTCCTGGCCGTCGTGGGCGCCGGGTTCCTGCTGGTACGGGACCGGGGGCGGGCCCTCGTGCTCCTCGTGCCGCCCGCCGCGGTCGTCGGGCTGACCACGCTGTTCTTCCCCTTCAGCGGGGAGCAGCCGATGCCGGCGGCCCGCATATGGCCGCCGGTCGTGCTCGGTCTCGCCGTCACGGCGCTGGTCCCGCGCGACTGGCGGGTCGCCCGGTGGAGCGGTGTCGTGTACGCGCTCGGGACCGTGCTGACGTACCTCATACCCTCCGCCGTCGGCACCAACGTCGAGCGGTTCGCGGAGTACTTCGCGCCTCCCGTGCTGCTCGCGGCCCTGCTCGGTGCGGACCGGGCGCGGCGGGTCGCGCGCGGGCTGCTGGCCGTCGCCCTCGTCTTCTCCGTGGGGTGGATGGGGAAGAAGACCGCCGACGACCTGACGGAGTACACCGTGGTGCCCGCCTGGGCCAGGAAGACGGACGGTGTCGTGCGGGCACTGGACGGCCTCGGCGCCGACCGTACGCGGGTGGAGGTGGTGCCCGCCCGCGACCACCGCGAGGCCGCCTCGCTCGCCCCGCACGTCAACCTGGCCCGTGGCTGGAACCGGCAGCTCGACGTGGAACGCGCCCGTCTCTTCTACGACGGCACCTTCTCCGCTGCCGCCTACCGGGACTGGCTCGACCACTGGGCGGTCGGCTTCGTCGTGCTGCCGCTGGCCAAGCCGGACGGGCCCGCCAAGGCCGAGGCCGCGCTCGTGGGGGACCCGGAACGGCGGCCCGGCTGGCTGGAGCCCGTCTGGCAGGACGAGCACTGGAGGGTGTTCCGGGTGCGGGACGCCGTGCCGCTCGTCTCCGAGCCCGGCACCGTCGTGGCCGCCACCGGCGCCGAACTGGTGCTGCGCATGGACCGGCCCGGCGCGGTGACCGTGCGGGTCGCCTGGTCGCCGTGGCTGCGGGCCGACGGCGGGTGCCTCGCCCGGGACGGCGAGTTCACCCGCCTGACCGTCGAGGCACCCGGCGAGTACCGGATCAGCTCCCGGTACGGTCCTTCGCCGCAGGCGGAGGAGCGCTGCTGAGGCTCTCGGTCTCCTGGGACGGCGGCGGGACGGTTGCGGTCTCCTCGGTGCCAGTCGCCTTCTCGGTCCCGGCCCCCGGGGGCGCCCCGGCCACCGACGACGCCTCGGGCCCCGCCGTCACCCGCGCCCTCGGCCCCTGGAACAGGTACGCCAGTCCGAAGCCCGCCGCGACGACCGCCGCGCCGCCCACCGCGTCCAGCACCCAGTGGTTGCCGGTGGCCACGATCGCGGCGACGGTGAAGAGGGGGTGGAGGAGGCCGAGGGCCTTCATCCACAGCTTCGGGGCGATGATCGCGATCGCCACTCCGCACCACAGCGACCAGCCGAAGTGCAGCGACGGCATCGCCGCGTACTGGTTGGTGAGGTGCGTCAGCGTGCCGTAGTCCGGCTTGGAGAAGTCCTGCACGCCGTGCACCGTGTCGATGATCCCGAGCCCCGGCATCAGACGCGGCGGCGCCAGCGGGTACAGCCAGAAGCCGACCAGGGCGAGCAGCGTGGTGAAGCCGAGGGACGCGCGGGCCCAGCGGTAGTCGACCGGGCGGCGCCAGTACAGGACGCCGAGGACGGCCAGCGGCACGACGAAGTGGAACGACGTGTAGTAGAAGTCGAAAAAGTCCCGCAGCCAGCCGGTCTTCACCACTGCGTGGTTGATCGCGTGCTCGATGTCGAGGTGCAGGAAGCGCTCGATGTCGAGGATCTGCCAGCCGTGCTCCTCCGCCCGGGCCCGGCCCGCCGAGTTGCTGCCGCCGGTCGCCGCGAGGCGGACCTGGGAGTAGGCGGCGTAGGTGACCCGGATGAGGAGCAGCTCCAGGAGGAGGTTGGGGCGGGTGAGGACCCTGCGCAGGAAGGGCAGGAGGGGGACGTGCTTGAAGCGGGCCGGGACGGGCGGTGCGTAGCTCGTCGGGACCGGGTTGTCGAAGTACGGCGAGGTGCGGGGCAGGAAGGGCACGGCGACGGCCGCCGCCAGCGCCGCGAGGAGTACGACGTTGTCGCGCAGCGGGTACAGGGCCGCCATGTTCGGCAGCATCATCTTCGCGGGGAGCGTCATCACCAGGACGACGGCGACCGGCCACACCAGCCTGTCGGAGGCACGCTTGCCTACCCGGCCGACGACCGCGGGCAGCACCCACAGCAGCTGGTGCTGCCAGGTGGCCGGGGAGACGACGACGGCCGCGCAGCCGGTGATGGCGACGGCGAGCAGCAGCTGGCCGTCGCGGGCGTAGCGCACGGCGCGGCGCAGGGCGAGGACGGCGACGGCCGCACCGAGGAGGAGGAAGAGGGCGATCTCCAGGGGGCCGTTGAGGCCGAGTCGCAGCAGGGCGCCGTGCAGCGACTGGTTGGCGAGGTCGTCGGCCTCGCCGCCCAGGCCCACACCGGCCATGTGGTGGACCCAGTAGGTGTACGAGTCCTGCGCCATCGCCGCCCAGGCGACGGCGGTGCAGGCGAGGAACGTGACGCCGGTGGACACGGCGGCGCGTCTGCGGTCGGTGAACCAGAGGAGGGGCACGAAGAGGAGCACGGTCGGCTGGAAGGCGGCGGCCACGCCGATCAGTACGCCGCCGATCCGGTCGGCGTGTGCGCCGCGCACGGCGAAGCAGCCCAGCAGCACCAGGAGGACCGGGATGATGCTGGTCTGGCCGAGCCACAGGGCGTTGCGCACCGGCAGGGACAGCATCAGCAGGCTGATCGCGACGGGCGCCGCCAGCAGCGCCGTACGGCGGCCCACCGGCTGGGGCAGGGCGCGGGCGGCGACCAGGCCGAGGGCGACGACGAGCAGCAGCGACCCGAAGGTCCAGCCCCAGCCGAGAGCCTGCTCGGCGGCGCGGGTGAAGGGTTTGAGGACCAGCCCGACGAAGGGGGTGCCGGTGAACTGTGTGGACTCGTACAGCGAGCCCTCCACGTGCAGGACGCCGTGCTCACCGACCCAGGTCTCCAGGTCCGTGAGCCGTTCTCCGCTCGGGGTGCTGAGGACCGCGGCCAGTTGCCGGACGGCGAGGATGGCGGCGACCAGCCACAGGCCGAGGCGGGCTACGCGCAGCCGTGCCCTGGTCGCATCGACGGCCGGGGCTCCGAAAGCCTCCGCCGGTCGCCCACTGTGCTCCGCATTCGCCACGCCCCGTCGGCCTCCCGCCCCGTTCGTATCGCGCCCGTGCGCGATGTGTCCGTCCTTGCGAACCCTATGAGGCTCGCACCACCCCCGGAGGGAGACGCAGGCAACCCCCGCTCCACCTGACCGCCGCCCGCTTTTCGCCCGACGATAGTGCGGGAGCGGGCCGGTTGCCTCTCCCGGGAGCGAGAAGGATCACAGGTCACGGGCGCGCGGAGCGCTCCGTGGCGCGCGGATGTCCCTGCGTGTGCGCCCTTTTGGTGCAGTGTGCAACGAAAAGCATACCGGGCGTAAGCGGCACATCAGCGCCTATGGTCGCTTTTCTGCCCGTGGCCGAGTGGCCGCGGGTTCTTTCCGGCCCGGCGACAGTGCCGCCGTGCGGGTCGGGGCGTCCCTGTTCCCGTCGAAAGGTAGGCGAGCGGAGTTTTGTCGGCCGCCCCCGTCGTCGCTGATCCGTCCCGCACGACCCCCGCACCGTCCCCCTCGGGTGCCCCTTCGTCCCCCTCGGGTGCCTCTACGTCCCTCTCGGGTGCCTCCGGCGCCCCCACCGCCACCGATCCCGCGCTGGTCAGGCGTGCCGTCAAGGCGGCGGCGCTCGGCAACGCGATGGAGTGGTTCGACTTCGGCGTCTACAGCTACATCGCCGTGACGCTGGGCAAGGTCTTCTTCCCGTCGGGCAACCCGACCGCCCAGCTGCTCTCCACCTTCGGCGCCTTCGCGGCGGCGTTCCTGGTCCGGCCGCTGGGCGGCATGGTCTTCGGGCCGCTCGGCGACCGGGTCGGGCGGCAGAAGGTCCTCGCCCTGACGATGATCATGATGGCGGCGGGCACGTTCGCCATCGGCCTGATCCCCTCCTACGCGTCGATCGGCGTGTGGGCGCCGGTGCTGCTGCTGGTCGCACGGCTGGTGCAGGGTTTCTCCACCGGAGGTGAGTACGCGGGCGCGTCCACCTTCATCGCCGAGTACGCGCCGGACAAGCGGCGCGGGTTCCTGGGGAGCTGGCTGGAGTTCGGCACGCTGGCCGGGTACATCGGCGGCGCGGGGCTGGTGACGCTGATGACGGCGCTGCTGTCGGACGGCGACCTGACGTCCTGGGGCTGGCGGATCCCGTTCCTGATCGCCGGGCCGATGGGCATCATCGGGCTGTACCTGCGGATGCGGCTGGAGGAGACGCCGGCGTTCGCCGCCGAGGTCGAGAAGGCGGAGGCGGAACGGGTCAAGGTGCCGCTGAGGGAGATGGTCACCGGGCAGTGGAAGGCGCTGCTGCTCTGCGTCGGCCTGGTGCTGGTCTTCAACGTCACGGACTACATGCTGCTGTCGTACATGCCGAGCTACCTGACGAGCGAGCTCGAGTACGACGAGACACACGGGCTGCTCGTGGTGCTGGCCGTGATGGTGCTGATGATGGTCGTCCAGCCGTTCGCGGGCGCGCTGACCGACCGGGTCGGGCGGCGTCCGGTGATCGCGGCGGGCTGCGCCGGCTTCCTGCTGCTGTCGGTCCCGGCCCTGCTGCTGATCCGCGACGGCAGCCTGTGGGCGGTGGGCCTGGGCATGGCCGCGCTGGGTCTGCTGCTGGTCTGCTTCACGGCGTCGATGCCGTCCGCGCTGCCGGCGCTGTTCCCGACGCGGGTGCGGTACGGGTCGCTGTCGATCGGCTTCAACGTGTCCGTCTCCCTGTTCGGCGGGACGACGCCGCTGGTGGTGACGGCGCTGATCGGGGCGACGGGGAACATGATGATGCCCGCCTACTACATGATGGCCGCGGCCGTCGTCGGCGGCGTGGCGGTGTGGTTCATGTCGGAGTCGGCGGGCCGGCCACTACCGGGCTCGGCACCGGCGGTGGACGCGCGCGAGCGCGTTTGAGCGGGTGCCTGCGGCGCCTGTGCGGGTTCGGTGGGGGTGCGCGTAGCGCGTTCGGTGGTGTTGTGGGTCGGGGCCGCGCCGGGGGGTGTCCGTCCTCGGAACGGCGCGGAATCGGTCACTTGAAAAGGTGCGGGGCGTTGACGCGCCAACCGCTGCGGGCGGACACCCCCCGACACGTCCCCTTCCCGCCGTACGCGGCTGACCGTCCGTGCGGGGATCCCGCCCAGCTGCGGGCAGTCGTGCCGCTGGGGCGGCACGGGTGGGCGCAGCGGCACCCCGCTACGCCGGGCTGCGCACCGACCCCCGACGCCCACCCCCACGCCGGGCTCGCAGAAACCGGCGAGGCGACACGGCACCACCCCACCCGGCCACAACACGCCCCCGTTCACCCCACCCCGGGCTATCTTCGTTAGCACACCTACTTAGAAAAGCTAACGACGCATACGGGAGGCCCGCATGAGCGACTCGCAGCTCTGGGACGACGTCGACGCCTACTTCACCGCCCACCTCTCCCCCGCCGACGACGCCTTGGACGCCGCCCTGCGGGACAGCGACGCCGCCGGGCTGCCGCCGGTGAACGTCACCGCCGGCCAGGGAAAGCTCCTCCAGCTGCTCGCACAGCTCCAGGGCGCCCGCACCATCCTGGAGATCGGCACCCTCGGCGGCTACAGCACCATCTGGCTCGCCCGCGCCCTGCCCGCCGACGGCCGCCTGGTCACGCTGGAGTACAGCGCCCGGCACGCCGAGGTCGCCACCCGCAACATCGCCCGCGCCGGCCTCGACGCCCTCGTCGACGTACGCGTCGGCCCGGCCCTGGAGTCACTGCCGAAGCTCGCCGACGACAACCCGCCGCCGTTCGACCTGGTCTTCATCGACGCGGACAAGGGCAACAATCCGCACTACCTGGAGTGGGCCCTGAGGCTCACCAGCACCGGCAGCCTGATCGTCGTCGACAACGTGGTCCGCGGCGGCCGCGTGGCCGACGCGGGTGACACCGGCGACGACGTGCGCGGCACCCGCGCCGCGATCGAGATGATCGGCAGCCACCCGCGGCTCAGCGGTACGGCGATCCAGACGGTCGGCAGCAAGGGCTACGACGGTTTCGCGCTGGCCCGCGTGCTGGAGTGAGGGCGGCGCGGTGGCGGCGCGCCGCCCTCAGGCCTCGTGGTAGAAGCCGACGTTGACGCTGCGCGGCTGCGCGCGGTCCTGGACCACGATCTCGCCGCTGCCGCCCCTGGGCAGCGGCACGGCCTCGCCGTAGGACAGGGACCGGGCGTGAGGGCCGACGGTGAGCCGGACCTCCGAGGAGGGGTCCGGCTGGGAGCCGCGCAGCCACGTCAGCTGCCACGTGCCGTCGGGCCCGCAGCGGAACTCCAGGTGGACCCGGGAGACGAACAGCCAGTCGTCCGGCGTCGACAGCCGGCACACGGCCTTGTCCCTGCCCACCCGCAGCACCGCTCCCGGCTCGCTGGGCGCCTCGGCCATCTGCATGCCGGCCGTGGCACCCGCGTCCGCCGCGGTGACGGCGGCCATGGTGAGTTCGAGCACGTGCGCTCCTCCAGTGACGTCCCTCGTTGACGTACCGCCGCCGCATGATAAGTCGGCCGGTGGTGCGGTGTCCGGCACAATGGGGTCATGACCGAGCGAAAGCCACCCGGCGTCGACTTCGAGTCCTGGGTCGACAAACAGATCCGTGATGCGGACGCGCGCGGCGAGTTCGCCGAACTGCCCGGCGCGGGCAAGCCCCTGCCGAGCGAGGTGGACAGCACCTACGACGAACTGTGGTGGGTGAAGCGGAAGATGGCCCGCGAGGGCTTCTCCGTACTGCCGCCGACCCTCGCCCTGCGCAAGGAGGCGGAGGACGCCCTTCAGGCGGCGGCGGACGCCCCGTCGGAGCGGGTGGTGCGCCGCATCGTCGAGGAGATCAACGTCAAGATCCGCGAGGTGATGTTCAAGCCGCCGCCCGGCCCCCCGCTGGGTCTGAAGCCCTACGACGTCGAAGAGGTCGTACGGCGGTGGCGGGAGCGCCGGGCGGAGCGGTGACGCCCGTCGGTCACAGGCGCATCAGGCGGTCCGCCAGCTCGCGGTAGTCCCGCAGGGCCAGGCGGAGTTGTTCGGTGTCGGTGCTGGTCGCGCGGTCGTCCGGGTCCGTGTCGTGCCAGGACGTGCGCAGGGTGCTTCGGCGGTGCGCCACGGCGTCCGTGAAGCGCGCGGTGAGCTCCTCCAGGACGCGGTCGGCCTCCTCCACGGAGGCGCGCGGCGCGTCGACGAAGCCGGCCACCGCGTGCTGCAGCCGCTGCCCGAGCCTGTCGCACTCGTCGTGCGGGAGGAGTTCGCCCCCGTGGGCGGTGGCCGGGGTCGTGGTGGCCGCGGTCGTGGTGGCCGGGGCGGTGGCGCGGGTGGCGGTGCCATCCGCGGGCCGGGGGTGGGCCTCGCCGTCGGTCCACGGTCCAGGGACCGCCTCCGCACCGCGTGCGCCGGGTTCGGGTGTCTGGGCCCCGACGGGCGTGCCGTCGGGCTGCCGGGTCACGTCGGACATGTGCCTCAACTCTCCTTCGGCCGGCTCTTGCCGAGCGACCAGGTGTGGTGCGCGCGAGGGGCGGGCGCCGCTCCGTGGCCGTCCGTGCCGGCCCGGTGCCGGCCTCCGTCGTGGTGGCGGGCCGGGCGTACCAGGTCCTCGAAGAGCGCGCGGGCCGCGACCATGGACTCGCGCATCTCCTCCGTGCCCGTTCCGGCGTCGTGCGCGCCGTCCACCCTCGCGTGCGTCACGCGGTGCACGCGCCGGTAGCCGTCGACGTGGTGGGCGTGGTGGACGGACAGCGCGGCCAGCTGCTCCTCGTACTGTCCGCCGTCCGGGAAGCCGCGGGCGCCGGCCAGCTCCGCGAGCAGCCGGTCCGCCTCGCCGACCGCCTCCCGCGGGGAGTCGACGAAGCGCTCCTGGGCCGCCGTCCAGCGTGCCTCGAAGCGCTCGCGCTCGGCCGGTTCCAGCTCCCGTTCGCGCAGCGAGCCGTGCCGTTCCACGCGGTCGGCCAGCTCCCGCTCGGCCGCCTTGGTGTCGCCGTCGTGCCGGGCCACGGCCCGGTCGTACTCGGGCCCGAAGCGCCGCTTCAGGCTTCCGCCGTGCTGAGGGCCCCGTGCGCGCAGGGCCAGGACGGCCGCCACGACGAGCACGGCCGCCACGATCACGATCAACGCGATGATCACGCCTGTGGACATGAGTGCCTTCCGGGTTGTCGGCCCCACCGGCTCTCCTGGCGGGCCGGTTCGCCGTTCGGGTTGCCCCTCAGTTGCCGGTCAAACGGCGCACGGGGAGCGGGGGCGGCGCATCCGTGGGAAAATACGCTCGCGCGGCGGGCCGGCCCGTTCCGACAATGGCCGGATGACCTGGACCGTCGCCCCGGAGCCGTACGACTCCCCCGAGGCCGCCGCCCTGTGGCGCGCGTACTACACCGAAGTCAGCGACCGCTGGTACCTGTTGCACGAGGGGCGGCCCACCGACCCCGGCGAGCTGGAACGGGAGATCGCCGCCGAGTCCGGCGCCGACCTCGCCCCGCCCGGGGGCCGCCTGCTGGTCGCGCGGTACGGCGGCGAGGCGGCGGGCACGGCGGGGGTACGGCTGCTGGACGCCCGCACCGCGGAGCTGAAGCGGGTGTTCCTGTACGAGCGGATGCGCGGCCGGGGCGGCGCCGCGCTGCTCGTACGGGCCGCCGAGGACGCGGCGCGGGCGCTCGGGGCCTCGCGGATGGTGCTCGACACCCGTGGCGACCTCGTCGAGGCCCGTGCCCTGTACGCGCGCCTCGGCTACGCGGAGACCGAGCCGTACAACGACGGGCCGTACGCCGAGCACTGGTTCGCCAAGCCGCTGCCGCGATTGTGACCGGTTTTGGGCGGTTCGGGGCTGGGGGAAGCCGGGATTCCGGGGGCGAGCGCGCGGAAGTATGGAGAAGATCTGCATAATCTCTGGAGTTCGCGAGGGGAGTCGCGAGGGGAGGGACGAGCGCGTTGGAGCAGCGGGAACAGCCGGAAGGGCAGGGAGAGGCGTCGCCGGAGCGAGCCTCCTCCGGGCACTCGTGCCCGGAGTGCGGCACGCCCAGGGAGGCGGACAACACGCCCGCCTGCGCCTGCGGAACGCGAGCGTCCGACGCCCTGCGCGACGCTCGTACGGCACAGGCGGCAGCGGCGGAGGACTTCGATCCGCTGCGAATACGCCCGTACGTCGAGCTCGACGGCGCGGCCGGGTCGCCGCCGCGAGAGGCTGCTGCCGACGGGGCGCCGGAGGCCACGGTTCCGCAGGACGCGACGCCTCCGTCCGTACCCACGTCGCCCACCGCACCGACCGCGCCGGACCCCGACGCCACCATGACGCTGCGCGCCGTCGGTGCCGGGCAGCCGCCGGTCGCGGCCGCGGAAGCCGCCTCCGCGGCCACGGAGGCGACCTCCGTACTGCCTACACCGCTGGCACCCTCGACCGGCGTGCCCAACGCACACGACCTGCGCCTGTTCGAAACGTCGGCGGCCTCGGCCGCCCCGCCCGTCACGCCGGTGGAGCCCGGCGCGGACGGCACCGGCGGGCGGCGCGGGCGGCGCCGGGGCGTGCTGCTCAGTGCCGTGGGGGCGGTCGTGGTCGTGGTGGGCGCCGCCGGGTTCGCGAGCGGCCTGTTCGCCTACGAGTCGCCCTCGCGGGACGGCGCGCTGCCGGAGGAGGTCAGGGCGAGCGTGCCGGAGCCGTCGGCCAGTACGGCGTCCACCGCTCCCGCGTCGAGCTCGCCGTCCGCCTCCGAGACCTCCGCGTCGCCGTCCCCGTCCGCGTCGCCGTCCACGAGCACCAGTCCGTCGCCCTCGCCGACCGCGTCACAGTCGGCGTCCAGTGCCCCGCCGTCGCCGTCCCCGTCGGCCGAGACGTCACCGTCCGCCGCGACCACCCCTCCCGACGGGCCCACGCAGGAGTCCGAGGACGACGACCGTGACCAGGGCTACGGCGGCGGCCCCACACTGCACCGCGGTGACCGGGGCTCCGAGGTGGCCGAGCTGCAGCAGCGGCTGACCCAGCTGTACCTCTACAACGGCGACATCAACGGCAACTACAACCACCACGTCGAGGAGGCGGTCCGGAGATACCAGTGGGCCCGCGGCGTCCGCTCCGACGAGTTCGGCGTCTACGGGCAGGACACCCGGCGCATGCTGGAGTCGGAGACGCGCGAGCCGTAGCCCGCGTCCGGCCGGGCGCCGCGGGAACGGTCCGGCGACTCGCCCCGGGGACGCCGTACTCGCCGTACGGTAGCCGGGCTCGCCGTACGGACGTCGTGTGCTCGCCGTACGGACGTCGTGTGCTCGACGTACGGACGTCGTGCTCGCCGCACGGGAGGCCGTGCTCGCCGTCCAGCAGCCGGCGCTCGTCGTACGACGGCCGACTTGCCCATCGTGGGGCGGCAGACGGCCGCCCGGCTGTGCGGCACCCCCGATGCGCAGTCGCGGACGGGGGGCTGCCGCCGACCGCCACGGACGTGTGATCGGCCGTCGGCCGCGCACGGACGGGTGGCTGGCCGCCAGCTGTGCGGCCACCCGCCGATGACCAGCCGGGCTCAGCCGGTCCGCAGCCGGCCGTCAGCCGATGTGCAGCCGCAGCGAGCCGTCCGCGCCGGCCTCCACCCGTACCCGCGTCAGGTCCTCCACGACCACGTCCGGCCCGTGGAGCCCGGCGCGCGGGCCGACGCCCACGACCCGCATCCCGGCGGCGCGGGCGGCGGCGATGCCGGCGCCGGAGTCCTCGAAGGCGATGCAGTCGGCGGGCTCGACACCCAGCTCGGCGGCGCCCTTGAGGAAGCCCTCGGGGTCCGGCTTGCTGGCGCCGACCGACTCGGCGGTGACCCGGACGTCCGGCTGGGCGAGCCCGGCGGCGGCCATCCGCGCCGTGGACAGCGGCACGTCGGCCGAGGTGACCAGGGCGTGCGGCAGGCCGCGCAGCGAGGCCAGGAACTCCGGCGCGCCCGGGATGGCGACGACGCCCTCGGTGTCGGCGGTCTCGTCGGCGAGCATGCGGGCGTTGTCCGCGTGGTTCTGCTCCATGGGCCGGTCCGGCAGGAGCAGCGCCATGGAGGCGTAGCCCTGGCGGCCGTGGACGACCTTCATCACCTCGTCGCCGTCCAGCCCGTGCCGGCCGGCCCAGCGCCGCCAGACGCGCTCGACGGCGGCGTCCGAATTGACGAGGGTGCCGTCCATGTCCAGCAGCAGGGCACGGGTGGTGAGAACGGTGGTGGCGGTGGCCGTCATCGGCAGACTCCAAAGCGCGGGGAGGAAACAAGGCGGCCCCGCCCGCCGGTCAGGGAGAACGGGCGGGAGCCACTTTGTTTCTCCACGGTACAAAACGGGTCGGGGATCGCGCCACCGCCCCGCCGGAACGTTCACGAACCGTTCAGCCCGCGACCGCCTCCCACAGGCTCCACACGCCCAGCCCCAGCATGAGCAGCGCGGCGATCTTGGTGATCAGCGCCAGCGGCACCCGCTTCATCAGGGCCTTCCCGCCGACGATGCCGAGCCCGGCCACCGCCCACAGCGCGAGCACCGCGCCGAGGCCGACGGAGAGCGGGTCGTCGTAGCGGGCCGCGAGGTTCGCGGTCATGATCTGCGTGAGGTCGCCGAACTCCGCGACCAGGATGAGCATGAAGCCCGCGCCGGAGACCTTCCAGAAGGACTGGTCCTCGGGCTTGCGGATCTCCTCGTCCTCGTCGTCCTTCTTCATCAGCAGCACGGCGGCACCGCCGAGGAAGAGCACACCGGTGATCGCGTGCACGATCTGCTGCGGCAGCAGGGTCAGCACGCTGCCGGCCGCGACCGCGAGCACGACGTGCAGGAGGAAGGCGGCGGCCACGCCGGCGAAGACGTACGAGGCGCGGTAGCGGGTGCCGAGGACGAGGCCGGCGAGCGCGGTCTTGTCGGGCAGTTCGGCGAGGAAGACGACGCCGAAGACGACTGCCGTCACGGTCAGGCTGATCAAGGGATCCTCTATCGGTCGGGGCCGCCCCGCCGAGAGTGCTGGTCCTGACTGCTCCTGCGCTGCGGACACCTCGGCACGGCAGCACACGGATCGCCCCCGCCGTACGGCACGGGCGTGCACTGCTTGCCGAAGGTCTCGCTGGCCGGGCTCGCGCACGAGTCCTGCCTCCGGGCGCCGGCTCAGGCGAGCTGAGCAGTGTGTCGACGGTCCGGCGAAGAGCTACTCCCCTTCTGCGCCGTCCATAGTACGCGACGCCCGCGGGCGGGCCCGAGGGGCGAAAGTCCCGGGACGCTCCGTCACGACTCCTGTCGCACCCGTAGACGTGCCATGCACACGTCACTAGCTTCTTACCGGCCGCACACCTGTGCGCCATGCGGCGCCTGAGCATTCCCCTGCTCGCGTCCCGACACCCCCACACTCCAAGGGAGTTCGCATGCCGAAGTTCTACGCGCGTCGACGGCTCGGTTTCCTCGCCGCGTTCACCGGGCTCATAGCCTCGGCCGGGCTGCTCAACGGCCCGGCCGCCTCCGCCGCCCTCCCCTCCCCGGTCAGCGCCGCCACCGCCCGCACCTACCTCTCCTCCCTCACCGTGGAGAGCGAGAGCCGCACCGGCTACGACCGCGACCTCTTCCCGCACTGGATCAGCCAGTCCGGCAACTGCAACACCCGCGAGACCGTCCTCAAGCGCGACGGCTCGGGCGTCACCACCGACACCTCCTGCTACCCCACGCGCGGCAGCTGGTACTCCCCCTACGGCGGCGCCACCTGGTCCGCCGCCTCCGACGTCGACATCGACCACCTCGTCCCGCTCGCCGAGGCCTGGGACTCCGGCGCCGGCTCCTGGAGCACCTCCCGGCGCCAGTCCTTCGCCAACGACCTGACCCGCCCCCAGCTCCTCGCGGTCACCGACAACGTCAACCAGTCCAAGGGCGACCAGGACCCCGCCACCTGGATGCCCTCGCGCAGCGCCTACCGCTGCACCTACGTCCGCGCCTGGGTCCAGGTGAAGTACTACTACGACCTCTCGGTCGACTCCGCGGAGAAGTCGGCGCTGCGGGGCCACCTGGCGAACTGCTGAACCGCCGTCCGCCGCGTGTCCGGCGCGTTCGGCGCGGAACCTCCCCGCCGGCCTCCGTCGTTCCGTACCGTACGGGGCGACGGAGGAGGGGATCACCATGGCCGGACTGCGCCTGGGACCACTGCTGAGATACACCGACGGCTCGTGCGCGACCGTGTGGGTCGAGAGCGACCGGCCGTGCACCGCCGAGGTGCGCTGCGCCGACGGCGCCACGGGCACGAGCCGTACGTTCCAGATCGCGGGCCACCACTACGCGCTGGTCGCGGTGAGCGGCCTGACACCCGGCACGGCGACCGAGTACGAGGTGCTCCTCGACGGCGCGCGCGTGTGGCCCCCGCCCGACTCCCGCTTCCCGCCCTCCGTCATCGCCACGTCCCCGGCGGACGCGGGCACGCGCATCGCCTTCGGCTCCTGCCGCTGGGCCGCGCCCCCGGCCGGCGGCCACGATCCGGTGGGCCCGGACGCGCTGGACACCCTCTCCGCCCGCATCGCGGCCGACCCTCAGGCCGCGCGCCCCGACGTACTGCTCCTGCTCGGCGACCAGGTGTACGCCGACGAGATCTCCGACGCCACGCGCCGCTGGATCGCCGGCCGCCGCGGCCTCGCCGACCCTCCCGGCGACCAGGTCGCGGACTACGAGGAGTACACCCGCCTCTACTACGAGTCGTGGCTCGACCCCGAGGTGCGCTGGCTGCTGTCGACCGTGCCCAGCTGCATGATCTTCGACGACCACGACGTCATCGACGACTGGAACACCTCCGAGGCGTGGCTCGCCGACATGCGGGCCACCGACTGGTGGCGCGAGCGGCTGCTGAGCGGGCTGATGTCCTACTGGGTGTATCAGCAACTCGGCAACCTCTCCCCCGCGGAGCTGGCCGCCGACCCCCTCTACGCGGCCGTCCGCGACGTCCCCGACGGCACCGACGTGCTGCGCACGTTCGCCGCGCGCGCGGACGCGGACCCGGCCTCCGTCCGCTGGAGCTACCGGCGCGACTTCGGCCGCGTACGGCTGCTGATGGTGGACTCCCGCGCGGCCCGCGTCCTGAAGGAGGACCGCCGCGCGATGCTCGACCCGGGCGAGGCCGCCTGGCTGCGCGAGCAGGTCCTCTACGGACGGGGCGGCGGTGCGCAGGTGGGCACCAGCACCGAGGGGGCGCGCGTCGGTGCCGATCAGGAGGGCCCGTACGACCACCTCCTGATCGGCACCTCCCTGCCCTGGCTGCTGCCCCACCTGGTGCACGACGTGGAGGCGTGGAACGCCGCGATGTGCGCCGGTGAACGGGGCGCACGCTGGGCACGGCTCGGGGAGCGGATCCGGCGGGGCGCCGACCTGGAGCACTGGTCGGCCTTCCCGTCCTCCTTCGACGCCCTCGCGGACCTGATCGCCGAGGCCGGTACGGGGCCCGGGGCGCCCGCGACGGTGAGCGTGCTGTCGGGCGACGTCCACCACGCCTACGTGGCGGAACCGTCCTGGCCGGGGCGCGCACCCGACGCGCACGTCGCGCAGCTGACCTGCTCCCCCGTCCACAACTCCGTCCCGCTCTCCATCCGGCTCGGCTTCCGTTTCGGCTGGAGCGCCTTGGCGCGTGCCCTCGGGCGGCGCGTCGCCCGGCACGGACGCTGCGCGGAGCCGGCGGTCGGCTGGCGCAGAACCGGCGGCCCGTGGTTCGGCAACCAGATCATGACGCTGACGCTGCGGGGCCGGACGGCCCGGCTGCGGCTCGAACAGGCCCGGGCGGAACGCGACGGGACGACCGCCCTGCGGATGATCACGGACCGGGATCTGGCGTAGGCCGCCCGGGGCGGGGGCCGGGTATGGATTCAGTCATGCCGACAGGCCTCGGCCTGGCTGTGGGAGCGCTCCCACCTGCGGAGCGCGGCCGGACGGGACGGTGACCGCCCGCCACGTTATGGCCAAATGTTGAACTTGCAAGTACTCATTAGGCTCACCTAACGTGGGCAGCCCACTCGGTTCCGTCCCCACCGGCCCCTGTCCCGGGCCGGCCCGACCGAAGGAGCACCCCCCACATGTCCGGACGCCTCAACAGCGCCCAGCCCTATGCCCTCGGCCTGTTCCGCATGGTCGTCGGCCTGCTTTTCGCCTGCCACGGCGCCGCCTCCCTCTTCGGGGTCCTCGGCGGCGCGTCGGGCACCGGCGGCACGGTCGAGGCGGGCACCTGGCCCGGCTGGTACGCCGCCGCGATCCAGCTGGTCGGCGGCGGCCTCGTCCTGCTGGGACTCGGCACCCGCGCCGCCGCGCTCGTCTCCTCGGGCTCCATGGCCTACGCGTACTTCAAGGTGCACCAGCCGGGCGCCCTGTGGCCGATGGAGAACGGCGGCGAGGCCTCGGCCATGTTCTGCTGGGCCTTCCTGCTGCTGGTCTTCACCGGCTCCGGCGCCTTCGGCCTCGACCGGTTCTTCGCCCGGCGCGCGTCCGAGCCGGAGCAGGCGGCCACGGAGCGGCAGACCCCGGTCGCGGCCTGACCCGCCTCCGCGTCCCCGGAGGGTCCGGGGACGTGACGACCTCCGCCCGGTGAACGTTCCGTGCCGAACACCCAAGCCCCCTGTGAACCGCCTGTCACACCCCGGGCGTACGCTGTATGGCTGTCATCGGCCGCTCCTGCCGTCCCCGCGTCCTGCGGCATGGCCCGGCCCACGGGGGAGTAACGGGAGTTGTGGTGGTCGAGAGTCTCGGAAGCGTCGGTTCGCTGGTCAGCAGCCCATGGATCTATGTGCTGGTGGCCACTTCCGTACTCCTCGACATCTTCCTGCCGGTGCTGCCGAGCGGCGTCCTGGTGATCGCGGCGGCCACGGCGGCGGCAGCGGGCTCGGGCGCGGCGGCCGCCGGGCGGGTCCCACAGGACGTGCCCGACATCCTGGTCCTGATCCTTTGCGCGGCGACCGCCTCCGTCCTCGGCGACCTGGCGGTCTACCGCCTCGCCTGGCGCGGCGGGCCGCGCCTGGACCGGGCGATCGCCCGCTCCCGCCGGCTGACGACCGCGCAGGAACGTCTCGGCGGGGCGCTCGCCCGAGGGGGCGGTGCCCTCGTCGTACTGGCCCGTTTCGCCCCTGCCGGCCGCTCGGTCGTCTCCCTCGTCGCCGGCACCGCGCACCGCCGGATCCGCGAGTTCCTGCCCTGGTCCGCCCTCGCCGGACTCGCCTGGGCCCTGTACAGCGTGGCCCTCGGCTACTTCGGCAGCCAGTGGCTGGGCGCGACCTGGCTGGCGACGGGGGTGTCTCTGGCGGCGCTCTTCGGCGCGGGCGCGGGGGCGGCCTACCTGATGCGCCGCCAGCCCGGGGCGCATCGGGCGTCGTAACGGACGGAGGGCCCGGGGTCGCGACGACCCACGGGGCACACGTCCGGGTCACGGGTAAGGAGTCACGGGTAAGGAGTCACGGGGCGTGGGTCACGAGGCCCGCCGGGCACCGGCGCCTCCTCGTACCTCCAGGTCGGCGAGCAGCTCGGCCGTGGCGCCCGCGACGGCCTCCACGGCCCGTTCGAAAACCTCGCGGTTGTGCGCGGCCGGCGCGCGGAAACCGGAGACCTTGCGGACGTACTGCAGGGCGGCGGCCCTGATCTCGTCCTCGGTGGCCTCCTCGGGAAGCGCGGGCGGACGCAGTGTCTTGATGCTGCGGCACATGGCCTCAGTCTCCTCTCTTCAGGTCCACTCGCCAGTCGTTCGACGTGATCCAGTGGCCCTTCGGGTATTCGAAGCCGGCCTGGCCGAGCAGGGTGAAGCCGGCCCGTCGGCAGACCGCGTTGGAGGCGGCGTGGTCGATGCTCGGGAACGCGTGGAGATACCGGTGCGGACCGGCGTCGCGGGCGGCCTCCGCCACGGCACGGGCGGCCCGCGCGGCCAGCCCCCGCCCCTGGAACTCCGGCAGTACCGCCCACCCGGTCTCCCAGACCTCCGCGCCCCGCCAGGTCCGCTGCCAGTACCCGATCGAGCCGACGGTCTCGCCGCCGTCCGCCAGCGTGACCCGGTACATCCGCCCCGGCGCCGACCCCACGTAGCGCCGGTGCCGTACCGCGAGCTGCTCCTCGGTCTCCGGGCCGCCCAGGTGCACGGTCATCTCGGGGGCGTTGGTCCTGCGCAGCAGCCACAGATCCCCCTCCGCCCAGGGCACCAGGCACACCCGGTCCCCTGCACCACCGGCCCGCTCTTCCTCGCCGTCCATGTTCTTCACGGTAGGGCAGGGGTCTGACAGTCGACCCCGGCGGCGGGGGCCACCCTTTCGCGTGAACCAGTGAAGGGAACGCGCGCCTCAAAATCGAACAGGCGTATTATTGGATCGTGGCTACGACCTATGACTTCCCCAGTGACCTCCTCGCCGGCCAGGAGGAACTGCATCAGGTCCGGGCCGAGCTGTCGGCCCTGCTCAAGAGACTTCCCTGGTCCGTCGAACCACTCGACGGGTTCAGCGACGACAACGGCTGGCGCAAGGTCGAACGCCCGGCCTCGCCCGGCTGGTCCGCGGACGAACAGGCCGAGGTGGAGAAACTCCGACAGCGCGAGCGCGAACTCGCCGTGTTCGTCAGCACCCATCGCTACTGGTCGCAGATCACCGGCCCCGACCAGGTGACCGCCCGCTCGGAACTGAAACGCGCACACGCCGCCCCGGCCCCCGAGACCCCGCCCGAGGACGCCTGACGCGAAGACGCCCGAGCGGACCCCGCACCGGCAGGCATCGTGCGGAGCACGCCCAGCGGGCGCACGCGAAAGGCCCCCGGAGCATTCTCCGAGGGCCTCGCACCGACGACAGCGGCGCCGGTCCTGGTGGGCGCGGACGGTTTCGAACCGCCGACATCCTGCTTGTAAGGCAGGCGCTCTACCCCTGAGCTACGCACCCAGGACGAGTGGACAGCCTACATGGCACGGGGCACTGCTCGGCAATCGCGTTGACGCCGGCCTCCCGTCCCTCCCTGCCGGGGGTTAACCCCACCCCCGATCCGGGAGTGGCCCGGATCCCGGCGGGGCCCGCCGCTCCATACGCTCGAAGAGCCTCGCCGCGCCGGGCCCCGCTCCGCGGACCCACCCGGCGGCACCTCGTCGTCCGTCCTTGGGGGAACCGTCATGTCCCGCCGTATCCTTCCGACCCGCACGTCGGCCCGCGCATCGGTCCGCGCGCTCGCCGCCGCCGGTACCGTCGCCGTTCTCGTCGCGGGCCTCGGTGCCTGTACCTCCGCGGAGGACGACAAGGACCCCGACCACCGGACCTTCGCCTTCCGGGGCGACACCCTCACCATCGACGCCGACGACTCCGGTCTGGAGGTCGTCGCCGCCGACGGCAACGCCGCCGGCAAGGTCGAGGTGACGCGGTGGTTCCAGGGCTCGGTCGTCCTCGGCTCCGACCCCGAGGTCACCTGGAGCATGGAAGGCGACCGGCTCAAGCTCCGCACGCACTGCTCGGGCGTGGTCGCCGACTGTGCCAGCAAACACCGCGTGGAGGTGCCGCGAGGTGTCGCCGTCAAGGTGGAGTCCGACGACGGCAGCGTGCGGGCACAGGGCTTCCGGGACGCGCTGGAGATCCGTACGGCGGACGGGTCCGTCCGCGTCAGCGACACCACCGGGCCGCTGGAACTGCACAGCGACGACGGATCCCTGCGCGCGGACGTCTCCTCGCGCCGCGTCGAGGCGTCCACCAAGGACGGCTCGGTCCGCCTCGAGCTGCGCGCCGTGCCGGAGCTGGTGGAGACCCGCAGCGACGACGGCTCCGTGAGCGTCTCCCTGCCCCGCGACACGTACAAGGTGTCCGCCGAGAGCGACGACGGTTCGGTCGACGTGTCCGTGCCCCGGGACGACACCAGCGCCCACGTGGTGAACGCGCGGACCCAGGACGGCAAAGTCACGGTCCGAACCGCGAACTGACCGGCCCGTGTGTTCGTCCCTAACGGGTGGGAGAATGAACCCGGGCAGGACGGACGACACGGGAGAGGGATGTGACGGCGACACCATCGCAGCCGAACTCGCCGATGGTGCCGCGTGCGCGGCGCCTGCCTCACCGCTCCGCCCGCCGCCGCACACCGGCCGCGGTCCGTGACGTCCTCACCCTCGCGGGCCTGCCGGTCCTCGTCGCGCTCGCGCTGCCCGCCGCGTTCGCCGGAGGCGGCACGCGCCGCTGGTTCGGCGGGCGGGCCGAGAGCCAGCGGGCCGAGGCACAGGCCGCGAAGGACGACGCCGCGGCGGCCTTCTACGAGCTGGACACCGCGCAGCGGGACCTGCGGATCTCGGTGGAGACGATCGCGGCCGTCGACTCCTCCCCCGCGGCCCGGCGCGCGGTCGGCGACTTCGAGGCGCTCGGCCGGCGCATCGACGAGGTCAGCCACCAGTACATCAACGCCGTCGACGCCCACGACCTGGACCGGGACGACCTGGAGGCGTCGGCCGCCTCCCGCGCCCGCACCGAACTGACCGCCGCCAGGACCGAGCTCGGCCGCGTCAAACAGGAGCTGGACCGCTTCGCCCAAGGACTCGGCCCCCTGCTCGGCAAGGCCGAGACCCAACTGGCCCGGCTGGCGCCCGCCGTCGAGCGGGCCCGGCAGGCTCTGCTCGCCGCCTCCAACGCCCTGGACACGGCACGCGAGTCCCGGCTGAAAGCGGACGACCTCGCCGCCCGGCTCGCCGCCCTCGGCCCGGAGCTGACCCGGCTGAACCAGGGCGCCGGACAGCACGGCGTGCCCCAGACCCTGGAGCGGGCCGAGCGGGTCACCCGGGAGGCCGAGTCGGTCCGCGCGGAAGCCGAGCGGCTGCCCGAACGCGCCGCCGAGACCGGCCACCGGCTGGTCTCCCTGCGCACCCGCGCCCAGGCCCTGACCACCCGCACCGAGCAGGTCGAACCGGTACTGAGCGAGCTGCGACGACGCTTCACCGCCGCCTGCTGGCAGGACCTGCAGCAGGTACCCGACCAGGCCGCCGAGTCGGTCCGGCAGGCCGAACGGAAACTGGCCGAGGCCCAGAGTGCCCGCGACGAACAGCGCTGGCCGGACGCCACCGCCCTCCTGTCGACGGTACGGGCGCTGCTGAACACGACCGACGAGGCGGTCTCGGCCGCCGGCGACCGCCTGCGGCAGCTGAACGCCGTGCAGAAGGACCCCCAGCAGGAGATCGAGCGCACCCGTTTCGCCATCCGGGACGCCCAGCGCCTGGCCATGGCCGGCCGCAACACCCCGGACCCCCGGCACGCGCGCCCGCTGGACGACGCCGTGGCACGGCTGGAACGGGCGATCGCCACGCTGGAGGGCCGGCACCCCGACTACTGGCACTTCCTCACGGAGACCGAGGAGGTCCGGCAGACGGTGGCCCATGTGGTCTCCCAGATCCGCGAGGAGCGCGGCGGCGGTCACTGATCGCCAATCACCGATCACCGACCGGCTGCCGGTGACCGTGCACGGCTCCTCCCGACCGGATTCCCGGCTTCACCCGCGGCGCCTGCCGTCCGGCCGGTTAACCTGTGTCCATGCCTCGCTACGAGTACCGCTGCCGGAGCTGCGGCGACACCTTCGAACTGAGCCGCCCCATGGCCGAGTCCTCCGCTCCCGCCGCCTGCCCGGCGGGCCACGACGACACGGTGAAGCTGCTGTCGACGGTCGCGGTCGGCGGCTCCTCCACCGGGTCCGCTCCCGCGCCCGCGCCGGGTGGCGGAGGCGGTGGCGGCT
Organism: Streptomyces sp. CB02414; assembly: GCF_001905385.1. GTDB lineage: Bacteria > Actinomycetota > Actinomycetes > Streptomycetales > Streptomycetaceae > Streptomyces. Next base: position 620,035 of record NZ_LIPF01000001.1, read on the forward strand.
GCTGCGGCGGAGGCTGCTGCGGCTGACCGGGCCGGATCGCGCCTCCCGGCGCGTGACTGGGCCGTCTCCCCGGACTGCCTGGGGCGGCCCGGTTTCGGGCTCCCGTCGGCCTCCTTCAGCTGCCCAGGTAACGCAGCACGGCCAGCACTCTGCGTGAATAGCCCTCCCCTCCGGTCAGTTCCAGCTTGTCGAAGATCGCGTTGGTGTGTTTCTCCACCGCGCTCTGCGAGATGTGCAGCCGCCGCGCGATCGCCGCGTTGGTGTGCCCCTGCGCCATCTCCGCCAGCACGTCCCGCTCCCGCGCGGTGAGCCGGGCGAGCAGGTCGGTGTGGGTCGTGCGGCCGAGCAGCTGCCGGACGACCTCCGGGTCGAAGGCCGCGCGTCCGGCGGCCACCCGCTCCAGCGCGTCCAGGAACTCGTCGATCTGGACCACCCGGTCCTTCAGCAGATACCCCACGCCTTCGGTGTCACCGGTGAGCAGCTCCGTCGCGTACCGCTTCTCGACGTACTGGGAGAGCACCAGGACCCCCACCTCGGGCCAGCGCTCGCGTATCTCCAGTGCGGCGCGCAGCCCCTCGTCCGTGTGCGTGGGCGGCATCCGGACATCGGCGACGACCACGTCCGGCGGGTCCTCGGCGACCGCCTTCAGCAGCAGCTCGGCATTGCCCACGGCCGCGAGCACCTGGTGTCCCTCCTCCATCAGCAGCCGCACCAGGCCCTCCCTCAGCAGGGTCGAGTCCTCGGCGAGGATCAACCGCATGGCAGCTCCGCGGCCACGAGGGTGGGCCCGCCCGGCGGGCTGACCACGCTGAGGCTGCCGTCGAGGGCCGCGACACGTCGGGCGAGCCCGAACAGTCCGCTGCCGGCGGCGTTCGCCCCGCCGCAGCCGTCGTCCTGGACGCTCACGTACATCCGTTGCTCCTCAGCTCTGACAGCGACGCTTATCCGGGTGGGCGCCGCGTGCTTGACGGCGTTCGTGACAGCCTCGCAGACGACGAAGTAGGCGACGGTCGCCACGGCCTGCTCGGGCTCCCCGGCCACGTCGTACTCCACCCCCACCGGCACGGACGCCCGCTCGGCGACCGTCTCCAGGGCCGCGCGCAGCCCCGCCTCGTCCAGCGTGGTCGGGTAGATCCGCCAGGCCACCTCGCGCAGCTCGTCCAGGGCGCGGCGGCTCTCGTCGTGGGCCTGGGCCAGGAGCCGGTCGCGCCGGTCGGCGTCCTGACTGCGGCGGGCACGGCCGAGCAGCATGCCGAGTGCGACGAGGCGCTGCTGCACACCGTCGTGCAGGTCACGCTCGATGCGTCGCCGTTCGTCGTTCACCGCGTCGACCACGGCGGCGCGGCTGGCGGACAGCTCGGCGATGCGCCGCTCCAGCTCCTCCTGGTGGCGGGGGCCGAGGAAGTGGCGCGCCAGCTGCCCCTCCAGTCCCACCACGCCGAATATTCCCTGCACGGCGAGGAACACGAGGAAGAAGCCGCCCAGACTGCCGAGGACGAACGAACCGGGGTTGCGTATGCCGTCCAGGAGGAGCCAGCCGTACATCCCGAAGGTGCCGTACCCGAGGCCGATCGCGGCCGTCAGCATCACCACGCCGCCCAGGACTCCCAGGGCCCAGTGGCAGGCCACGTACCGCAGGGCCCGCACGTCCTCGTGCGCGGGCGTGATGCGAAGGTTCAGCCACATCGCCAGCCGGGCCCGCTCCAGTCCCGCCAGTGTCCGCGCGCCCGCGAGGACCGGGCGCAGGACGGCACGGCGGGCGGTGGGCCAGGCCGCAACCGGCAGGAGTGCCGCGCCGGCCAGCAGGGCGAAGAGCAGCTCGACGGCGGCCGTGGCGGTCCCCATGATCAGGCCCACCCCGCACCGCACTACACGTCGCGCCATGACTCGCATGATCGCGAGGCTAGCCGGGCGCCGGCCCGGCGCACACTGCGGAAAACCGCAATGTCCGCCTGCGGTACACCGCAAACGATCGTGCGGACTTCCTCAGGGTCCCTTCAGCTGCGATTTTCTAGCGTGGTCGGCATGACAGCCATCGCAGCGCAGACGGCCGCGGACAGCGGTGCCGCACCGCAGTGGATCAACGACCTCATGGACGCGCTCGGCGCACCGGGCGCGGGCCTGGCCATCGCTCTGGAGAACCTCTTTCCTCCCCTGCCGAGCGAAGTGATCCTGCCCCTCGCCGGGTTCGCGGCGAGCTCCGGCCGGATGAACCTGATCGCCGTCCTGCTGTGGACGACGGCGGGTTCGGTCATCGGCGCGCTCGCCCTGTACGGGGTCGGCGCCCTGCTCGGCCGGGACCGCACGGTGGCGATAGCGGGCAAGCTGCCGCTGGTGAAGGTGTCGGACATAGAGAAGACGGAGGCGTGGTTCCAGAAGCACGGGACCAAGGCGGTCTTCTTCGGCCGGATGATCCCCATCTTCCGGAGTCTGATCTCCGTGCCGGCGGGCGTGGAGAGGATGCGGCTGCCCGTCTTCCTCGCTCTGACCACGCTGGGCAGCGCGATCTGGAACACGGTGTTCGTACTCGCGGGCTACGCGCTGGGTGACAACTGGTCCGAGGTGTCGGGCATCGCCTCCACCTATTCGAAGGTGATCCTCGCGCTTGCCGCCCTGGCGCTGCTGGTCTTCATAGGCATGCGTCTGATGCGGCCCGGCGGCGGACAGCGCAGGCGGGGCCGCGGACGCGACGGAGGACAGGAGATACGTCCGCCAGCCGACGACGACGGCCACCCCGGCACCGGAGGTGGTGCCGGGGGACGTGGCGGCGGGGTCAGCGAGCCGGATTCGCCGCGCGGAGGAATTCCCGGAGAATCCGCTCACCGGCCAGCACGCCGCGCTCGGGCAAGGCGCTGATCGCCGGAGCCGTCCAGTCGGAGTCGGCCAGCTCACCGTGGCCGGGGCGCCACCCCCGGTCGGCGGCGAGCAGCAGGTCGGCGTCGAGGAGGGAGTCGCCGGCGGCGAGGGTGAGGTCGGCGCCGGTGCGGCGGGCGACCTCGCGCACGGCGGCGCTCTTGGTGAGGGGCTTGGGGACGGCGTAGATCTTCCGGCCCTGGAGGGACACGGTCCAGCCCCGGTTCTCGGCCCACACGGCGAGTTCCTTCACCCAGTCCTCGGGCAGCAGCTCGCGCTCGACCACGAGGTAGGCGAAGAGGTCTTCGGCGACCCGGTGCTTGCGGACCCACAGAGGGTCGGCGGTGTTCGTCAGGTGGTCGCGGATCTCGGCCAGCGAGGCGCATTCGTCGGCCAGCCGTGCGGTCACCCGCGCGTGCCAGTCGGGGTCGGAGACGCCGTCCACCAGCAGGTGGCCGCCGTTGGCGCAGATCGCGTACCGGGCGGGCGGGCCGGGGAGGTTGATGCGCTGGTACTGCGCACGGGTGCGGGTGGTCGTCGGTACAAAGACCGCCGCGTCGCCGAGTTCGGTCAGCAGTCCGGCGGCCGTCTCGGTCATGTAGGAGAGGGGTTTGCTCTGGTAGACCTCGACGCACAGCAGCCGGGGTGCCCGCAGGTCGGGCATGGTCAGCCCGAGCGCGGCGGCGGAGTAGATGAGCGTGCGGTCGAGATCGCTCGCGACGAGCACCGGCATCAGAGCGCCACCGCCTTGCCGTCGGCGCCGGTCGCGCCCCGCGTGTACTTGGGGTGGATCAGACCGACGCAGGTGTAGGGGAGGTCGGTGACCTCCTCGACGGGTACGCCCCGCTGCTCCGCCAGGAGGCGTACGTGGTCCAGGTCGGCACCGGCGCCGGCTCGCGCGAGTACTTTCCACGGGACTCGGCGCAGCATGACGCGGGTGGTCTCTCCGACGCCGGGCTTGACGAGGTTGACGTCGTGGATGCCGTACTCCTCGCTGATCCGCTCGACGGCGGCCCAGCCCTCCCAGGTGGGGCTGCGGTCGGCGGACAGGAGGTCTTTGACCTGGGCGTCGACCGTGTCGGCGACGTCCGGGAAGCGGGCGGTGACGGCGTCGAGGAAGGCCGTCGACAGGTCGGCGCCGGCGAGTTCGCGGTAGAACTTCGCGCCGTGGAAGTCGTGCGGGCCGACGAGGTCGGCGCGGAGCACGGTGCGGGATATCAGGCCGGAGACGGTGGAGTTGAGGCACGCGGAGGGGATGAGGAAGTCGTCCCGGGTGCCGTAGGCGCGCACGCAGGAACCGGGATCGGCCAGCACCGCGATCTCGGGGTCGAAGCCGGTGATGCCGTCGGTGGACTCGAAGTCGCGCAGGGCGGCGGCGAGTTCTCGGGTGATGGCGCCCTTGCCGGTCCAGCCGTCGACGAAGACGACGTCGGCGGGGTCGTGGCGGTCGGCCAGCCAGCGCAGTGCGTTGGCGTCGATGCCCCGGCCCCGGACGATCGACACCGCGTAGTGAGGGAGGTCGAGACCATGGCGGTACTGCGCCCAGCGGCGCATCAGGATTCCGACGGGTGTGCCCGCGCGGGCGAGGGACACCAGGACGGGGCGGGGGGACCGCTCCGTGAGCACGATCTCGGTGACGGCGCCGACGGCTCGGGCCAGGCGGGCCGCGGACGTCTCCAGCGCCGCGTGGAACAACTCCTGGTACTCCTCGCTGGGCTGGTACTCCACCGGCAGCGACTCCGCGTAGTGGGCGCCGCCGCTCTGGATGGCCTCCTCGCGCTCCTCGGTCGGAGCCTCCAGCGTCACGTCCGAGAGGTCCTGGAGCAGCCAGCCGACCTCTTCGGGGTCGTACGAGGAGAAGTCGGGGCCGCGCAGGGGCTCGGGCAGCATGGGGGGCCTTTCGGGGGCGTGCGAGGCATGAGGGGCTTGCGGGACGTACGACGGGACCACGGCCAGCAGGACGTGCGGGGAGTGGGCGGCGAGCCGGGCCAGCAGCCCGTCGGGCGCGTGGAGTGCGGGGGTGTCGGCGGCCGAGTCGACGACGGCGACGACGGCGTCGAATCCGGCGCCCGCGACGTTGTAGGCGTAGCGCTCGCCCGGGCCGTCGGCCGGATCGTCGTGCGCGGGGAAGACCAGGCGGGTGCGTATCGCGTAGCCGGGGTCGTCCACCGCGAGGACGGGAGAGCGGGTGGTGGTCGAGTAGCGCACGTCGGCATCGACCGCCTGCTCGAGCTCGCGGGCCAGGCGCAGGGGGGCGTACATCAGCTCTTCGAAGCCGAGGACGAGCACGCGCCGGGCGCCGGCGGGCAGCGCTCCGGCGATCCGGTCGGCCATGCCGGGCAGCGCCGCCTCCAGCCGTTCCCGGTGGACGGGCGTGAACCCGTGCCGTCCGCCGTCCGGTACGCCCGCGGGCCAGTGCAGGTCGACCCGCGCGACGGTCCCGGCGGGAGACGTGGAGGCCGGGGCGGGCGTTTCCGGCCCGGCGGCTCCCTGCGCGGACGCTCCCGCACGGCCCGGATCGGGTGCGGTGGCGCCGGCGCCGGTGTCGGTCACCTCGTCGCGGGCGGACCACGCGAGCCCGGATATCTCGGCGCCCCGGCTTTCGCCGGCCGGCCCGGCGGCGAGCGCCTCGTACCGGGCGACCAGTTCCTGCCCCTGCTGGAGGACGTCGTCCGGCAGCCGGACCGTGCCGGAGGCGGCCGTCACCAGGTCCACGCGGGCGCCGATCTCCCGGGCGAAGTCCTCCAGCCGGCCCGCGTCGGCGGGCGAGCGCATGTCGACCAGGGCCACGACGACGTACCGCTTGCGGGGGTAGCGCTCGTGCAGGGCGCGGACGGTGTTGAGGACCGTGTTGCCGGTGGAGAACTCGTCGTCGACGAGGACCAGCGGCCCGTCCCCGGCGAGCAGCGCCGGGTCCTCGGGCAGCAGCAGGTGGGAGGTCGCGTGCGAGTGGGACTCCTCGAAGCCGCCCGCGCGCGCCGCCCCTGCGACCGGGCGGCGGGTGGAGTGCAGGTACGGGGCGGTGCCGAGACCGTCGGCGACCGAGTGGCCGAGGCCGGTGGCGGTCTCCGCGTAGCCGAGGACGACGGCGCGCCGGGCGGCCTCGGCACCGAGCAGGTCACGGACGCGGCGGCCGAGTGCGATGCCGTGGCCGTGCACGACGGAGGGCGACTGCGGGACGTGCTTGCCGAGCACGTTGGAGACGAGCAGGTGCGCCCGCTTGGGGTTGCGGCGCAGGGCGAGTCCCAGCAGGGCGGGCAGTGTGTCGTCGCCGGTCAGTTCGACGCCGAGCCGCTCGGCGACCCAGCTGCCGGACCAGACTCCGGTGCGCTCGTCGGCGTGCGCCCTCTCGGTCATGTACTCGTGCCTCCCGTTGTCCACCGCGGTGTGGGCCCTGGCGTCGGTCATGGATTCCTTGCGTTCGGTCGGACGGGTGTTCGATCGGGCCGGTGCTCAGTCGGACAGGCCGGCGGCGAGCAGTTCCACGAAGCCGATGTCCTCGTTGGCCACCCCGAAGACCTCGGCGCGCAGCAGCGTCCGCTCGGCCCAGGCGCGGTGGGGCTTCACCTCGTTCATCTTGTTGGTGTACGCCGACCTCAGTACACCCCCGCCGCAGCGTTCCGGCCGCAGGATGTCCTGGGCGTCGCTGAACTCCTCGTGGCTGACCACGGACAGCGCGTGCACGGGCAGGACGTGCGAGGGGTGGATGCAGGTCTTGCCGAGCAGTCCGTTGGCGCGGTCCAGGGAGATCTCCCGCAGCAGACCGTCCATGGCGTGTTCGATGAGCTTCGAGCGCAGTTCCACGGCCTGCACTTCGAGGAAGGGGCTCTGCCGCAGTTGAGGCTTGAACATCCTCTCCTGGACGCGGAAGTACTCCCACACCGGTCCGGTCACGGTGAATCCGGTGCCGTCGGCCCTGGCCAGCATGTTCACCACGTCGGCGATCACGGAGGCGACGATCTGGACGTCGTACGCCGTCATGTCGGGGCCCCTGCGCAGCCCGTAGGAGGAGCAGAAGTCGGTCACGCCGAGGCGCAGGGCGAGCACGCGGTCGCGGTACTTGTCGACCGCGCGGAAGATGCCTTCCAGGGTCTGCACGCGGGTCTCGCGGTACAGCAGGTCGGGCGACTCCAGCACGGGCATGGCGAAGAGCCGGTGCGCGGTGGCGGCCTCGGCGGCGGAGAGGGCCTCAAGGAAGGGCATGCCGCGCGTCTCGGTGAACTTCGGCAGTACGAATCCGGACAGCAGCCGGACCGCCGGACCGAGGCGCCGTACGAGGTCGGGTATCTGCTCAGGGGTGCGGACCCGGACGAACAGCAGGGGAACGTCGACGTCGGAACGTTTCGCCAGGTCGTTGAGCCGGCGGACGAGATTTTCCTCGCCGACCGGTACGTCGGCGTCGTCGATCGAGTCCTCCAGGCACAGCACCATGGACACCACGCCCCGAGCGGCCTGCTTGAGGATGTCCTCGTCGAGTCTGGGCCGGGTGGCCGGGCTGTAGAGCGTCGCACCCAGGGCCGTGGACAGCAGCCGGGCCGGGGAGTCCGCCGTGAAGGTGCAGGGCTCCTGATGAAAGAGGCGCTTCCGCACTTCAGGGGCGATCTGTCCGAAATGACGCATGAATACTCCCCCGCGGTGTCTGGGCGACCTGTGAACTGTCCAAGGTGGCCGGTAATAGTACGTACGTGACCATGTCGGCGGTTCCCACCGGGCATGAATTCCAGGTAACCCGGCCATGTCGACGGCGGCGACCCGGGCAGCGCGGACACGATCCGAGTACCCGCCCCCGCGTTGTCGTGACCAGGACCGAGAAGGCAGGATGACGGCATGACGCACGCGATGCTGAAGGGATCGAACGTCCCGCTGCAAGCCACCACGGTACGCGCCGTGCTGCGCTGGGCTCCCGGGCAGGGGGTCCCCGACGTCGACGCCTCCGCGCTGCTGCTGGGGCCCGACGACCGCGTGCGCTCCGACGAGGACTTCGTCTTCTACAACCAGCCCCGGCATCCCTCGGGCCAGGTCTGGCGGCTCGGCAAGAAGCGGGTCGCCGAGGGGCTGACCGACACGATCCAGACAGACCTGACCGGGGTCGAGGCCTCGGTGGGCCGGATCCTGCTGGTCGCCTCGGCCGACGGCGTCGCCTTCGACCGGGTCACCTCGCTGCGCATCCTGCTGTACGACGCCACGGCCGGCGACGCGGAGCCGCTGGCCCACTTCGACGTCAAGCCCGAGACGGGCCAGGAGACGGCGCTGATCTGCGGCGAGCTCTACCGGCGCGGGGAGGGGTGGAAGTTCCGGGCGCTGGGCGAGGGGTACTCGAACGGGCTCAAGGGCCTGGCGACCGACTTCGGCATCTCGGTGGACGAGTCGGAAGGGGCGGACGACCCCGTGTCGGCCCCCCGGCCGGAGTCGTCCACGCACACACCCGCCCAGCCGTCCGCTCCCGCTCCCGCGGCGCCGGCGGTCGGTTCCGAGGAGCCGACGACGGTCCAGCCCCTCCCGGAGGTCTCCCGCCCGCTGCCCCCGGAGCAGCCCACGGGGGTCCCGGCGCAGCCCGCGTACGGCTACCCGCAGCAGCCGCCGCCGGTTCAGCCCGCCTACGGGTACCCGCAGGCTCCCGCGGCGGCGGGGGTCACCGGCGCGCAGTCCGGCTACGGTTACCCGCCGCCGGTGTCCGGGACGCCCGACCCGGACTTCCGGCTGCCGCCGCAGGGGCCGCAGTTCGTCGGACGGTAGGCGGCCGTCCCACCGGTCACCTCACCGGCCCGTTCCGCAGCCGGTTTCCTACCGCTCCGCCTTGCTCTTGTGCCCCCGGCCCCACTGCAGTCCCCACCCGTAGAGCCGGTCCAGCTCCCCCTGGAAGCCGTACACGAACTTCACCTCGCGGCGGACGAAGATCTCGTCCTTGACGTTTTCGATCATCACCACGGCGCAGGACCGGGCCTGGGGGTGACGCTCGTCGAGGCCTATCTCGATGCGGGGCCCGTTGCTCGGGTAGAGCGTCACGATGGCGTGGGTGCGGTCGAAGGCCGGCGTCTGGTCGTAGATGTAGGCGAAGAGGAGCAGCCGCTTGATGGCGTCCTTGTGGTCCAGGTTGACGTAGATCGTCTCGCCGGATGCCGAGCCGAACCGGTCGTCGCCGCTGAGCTTGACGTACGGCGGCCCGTTGACGTCGCCCAGGAAGCCGCCGAGCGGCTGGACGACCCCGCGGGTGCCGTCCTGGAGCTCGTAGAGGCAGCCGAGGTCGAGGTCGACGTTGACCATGCTCTGGCTGTGGCCCACGACCTCGGGGGGCTTGAGCGCCTTGAAGGGGTGGCGCAGCAGGCTCTCGCGCTGGGCGCCCATGATGTCCGAGGTGCGCATCCGCCAGGAGAGGTTGATGCGGAGATTGCCGGTCGCCGCGCCCTGTTTGGTCAGGGAGACCTGGCTGTGCCGTTTGGTCAGCTGGATGGAGTTGGTCGCCGCGCTGCCCGAGTCGAACTCGGACTCGCGACCGCGCCACAGACCGTCCAAGAAGCCCATTCCCGCCCCCACGTTCACTCGCACCGGCCGCGGACCGCCGACGGGGCGGCCCCGAGGAGTCGTCCTCGTCGGCCGCCCCGTCGAGAGCGTTCCTCACCCGGGCCGTGTTCACACCAGAGGTGCGGGCGCACCGGGAGCGAACCCGGCCCGGGAACAGAAGGGTTTCACACCCCGGAGGAGACCTCCGCCTTCTCCTTGCCGCCTTCTCCCCCGGCTGCGGCGAGCCGCTTGTTGCGGCGCACGGAGGACCAGAAGGAGGCGCCGATGAGGACGACACCGATCATGCCGGTGATGAACTCGTTGATCTCGTACTGGATGGTCACCAGGAGGACGATCGCCAGGGCGCCGATGGCGTAGTGGGCGCCGTGCTCCAGGTAGACGTAGTCGTCGAGGGTGCCCTCGCGGACCAGGTAGACCGTGAGCGAACGGACGTACATGGCGCCGATGCCGAGGCCGAGGGCCATCAGGACGATGTCGTTGGTGATGGCGAAGGCGCCGATGACGCCGTCGAACGAGAACGACGCGTCCAGGACCTCCAGGTAGAGGAACATGAAGAACGCGGCCTTGCCGGCCAGCTTGACGGCGGACTTGGGCTTGCCCGCACGCTCGGCCGCCTCTTCCGCCTCGTGCTCGCGCTCTTCCTCTTCCTCGAGCTTGTCCTCGAAGAAGCCGGAGAGGCCGCCGACGACCAGGTAGGTGATCAGACCGGCGATGCCGGAGAGCAGGACCGTCTCCGCCTTGTCGGCGTGGGTGCCGCCGTGCTGGTGGGCGTGGGCGCCGAAGGTGATCGCGGAGATCAGCAGCACGATCAGGGCGATGCAGACCGACAGCATGTCGACCTTGCCGAGCTTGGCCAGCGGGCGCTCCAGCCAGCCGAGCCACTTGATGTCCCGGTCCTCGAAGATGAAGTCGAGGAAGATCATCAGGAGGAACATGCCACCGAACGCGGCGATCGACGGATGCGCGTCCGTCACCAGTTCCTGGTAGCGGTCCTTGTCGGTCAGGGCGAGGTCGACGGCCTCGATCGGGCCGAGGGACGCGCTGACCGCGACGATGACGACCGGGAAGACCAGGCGCATGCCGAAGACGGCGATCAGGATGCCGATGGTGAGGAAGATCTTCTGCCAGAAGGCATTCATCTTCTTCAGGATCCCGGCGTTGACCACCGCGTTGTCGAAGGACAGCGAGATCTCCAGGATGGAAAGGATCGCCACGACACCGAAGGCGGCCCACCCCCCGTAGAAGATCGCGGCCACCAGGCCGAGCGCGGTGACCGCGAACGACCACCCGAAGGTTTTCAGAACCACTGGCTACCCAATCGTGTTTGTACGGGGCTCCCCCGCGCCGTACGCGGCTTTACGAAACGTTGACTCCGAAGTCTAGGGCGATGCCGCGGAGCCCCGACGCGTACCCCTGCCCGACCGCACGGAACTTCCACTCGCCCTGGTAGCGGTAGAGCTCTCCGAAGATCATCGCGGTCTCCGTGGAGGCGTCCTCACTGAGGTCGTAGCGGGCCAGTTCCTGGCCGTCGGCCTGGTTGACGACCCGGATGAAGGCGTTGCTGACCTGGCCGAAGGTCTGGCCGCGCTCGTCGGCCATGTGGATCGAGACCGGGAAGACGATCTTGTCGCACCGGTCGGGCACCGTCGCGAGGTCGACGATCACCGACTCGTCGTCACCGTCGCCCTCGCCGGTGAGGTTGTCGCCGGTGTGTTCGATGGAGCCGTCCGGGCTCTTGAGCTGGTTGTAGAAGACGAACCACTCGTCGCCGAGCACCCGGCCGCTGCTGCACGCCAGCGCGCTGGCGTCGAGGTCGAAGGGTGCTCCGGTGGTGGAGCGCGCGTCCCAGCCGAGTCCGACCAGGACCTGTGTGAGGTTCGGTGCGGCCTTGGACAGGGAGACGTTGCCTCCCTTGGCAAGCGTGACGCCCATGTTGCTGTCCCCTCCCCGGGTGATGGTTCCTGGTGTTCCTGCGCGTCCGGCGCCGCACGCAAACCGTGCGGCGCCGGACGGTCGGGGCGCGGGCCCCGGCGGTTCAGGTCGCTCAGACGTTGACGCCGAAGTCCTGGGCGATGCCGCGCAGGCCCGAGGCGTAGCCCTGGCCGATGGCGCGGAACTTCCACTCGGCGCCGTGCCGGTACAGCTCGCCGAAGACCATGGCCGTCTCCGTGGAGGCGTCCTCACTGAGGTCGTAGCGGGCGATCTCGGCGCCGCCGGCCTGGTTGACGACGCGGATGAACGCGTTGCGGACCTGGCCGAAGGACTGCTGGCGGTTCTCGGCGTCGTAGATCGACACCGGGAAGGTGATCTTCTCGACGTCGGCGGGGACGGTGGCGAGGTCGATCTTGATCTGCTCGTCGTCGCCCTCGCCCTCACCGGTGAGGTTGTCACCGGTGTGCTCGACCGAGCCGTCCGGGCTCTTCAGGTTGTTGAAGAAGATGAAGTGCGCGTCGCTGGCGACCTTGCCGCCGCTGTTCAGCAGCAGCGCGCTGGCGTCGAGGTCGAAGTCGGTGCCGGTCGTGGTGCGGATGTCCCACCCCAGACCGACGATGACCGCGGTGAGGCCGGGGGCCTCCTTGGTCAGCGATACGTTGCCGCCCTTGCTGAGGCTGACTCCCACGAGTCCTCCATTGGTGTCCTGGGGCGGGGAGCCCCGTAGTGCGTGGATATCGGATCAACGATCCGATCCTAGTGACGGGTTCCCGCCCCCCGCAGGCCCTGCGGCCGACAAATCACATGGTGTCGGTTCACGCCGTGCCGGGCACGGGGCGACGGTCACAGGGTGTCGAGCGCCTTCACGTACTCGTCGAGGTCGCGGGCGTCCGGCAGGCCGTTGACGACGGTCCAGCGGACGACGCCCTCCCGGTCGATGATGAAGGTGCCGCGGACGGCGCAGCCCTTGTCCTCGTCGAAGACGCCGTAGTCGCGCGAGACGTTGCCGTGCGGCCAGAAGTCGGACAGCAGGGGGTACTCCAGGCCCTCCTGCTCGGCGAAGACGCGCAGGGTGTGGATGGAGTCGTTGGAGACGGCGAGCACCTGGGTGTCGCGGTCGGAGAACCGCGGCAGGTTGTCGCGCACCTCGCACAGCTCGCCCGTGCACACGCCGGTGAAGGCGAACGGGTAGAAGAGCAGCACGACGTTCTTCTGCCCGTGGAAGTCGGACAGCCGGACGGTCGCGCCGTGGTTGTCCTTGAGTTCGAAGTCGGGGGCCTTGTCGCCGACCTGGAGCGCCATGTCCTGTTCGTCCCTTCAGGGGGTGGTTCGCTGGAACCACCCTACGCAGGGCAGCCACGCAGGGATCATCGCGGACTCCCGGACGGGCCGACGGCGGCCGGCCCGTCCGGGAGCCCGGTGGTGCGGAGCCCGGTCGGCTACCGCTTGGACTTGGCCGCCTTGGGCGTCGCCAGCCGGCTGCCGCTCCAGTCCTTGCCGACGCTGACGCTCTTGGACGCCGTCAGTCCGGCGGTCGTCGAGGCCTCCGAGATGTCACTGGCCTCGACGTACCCGTCACGGCCGGTCTTCGGCGTGAGAAGGAGGATCGACCCGCCCTCTTCGATGTACGTGGTGGCATCCACCAGCGCATCCGTCAGGTCGCCGTCGTCGTCACGGAACCACAGCACGACGGCGTCGGCCACGTCCTCGTAGTCCTCGTCCACCAGCTCGCCCTCGACGGCGCCTTCGATGGCCTCGCGGAGCTCCTGGTCGACGTCGTCGTCGTAGCCGATCTCCTGGACCACCTGCCCGGGCTGGAAACCCAGCCTGGCGGCAGGGTTGGTCCGCTCCTCCGCGTGGTCCGCGGTCGCGCTCACGGGTTGCCTCCTGATCATGTTCGGTAGATGTCTTCAGCCACGCGCGTGCGCGAAGCTTGGCCGTAGTCCACACGGGCGGGACGGATCGCGCAAGTACCCGGCGACTGGGACCGCCGAAACGGTGACGATCCCGGCCGTGTCGCCGCAACTCCAGCCATGCCGTCCAGACCGAAGGTGACGTACACCACACCTATCTGCCCCGTTTGCGTATTTGGGAACCATGTGTGGGTACGAGACTCGAATGAACGTGCCCCCGATCCCCATGGGGGGACCGGTTACCCCACGGTACAGATGACGTTTCCCCCCGCGAGGTACACGATGGGGATCCGGCGGGGAATCGGCGCAGACACAGGCAGCATCCGGCATCAGGCAGCATCCGGCAAAGTGGCCCTCTGACAGCGAAGGAACAGCGTGGCTTCCGCATCCGACCGCAGTGATCGCAGCCCGATCATCATTGGCGGCCTTCCGAGTCAGGTTCCTGACTTCGATCCCGAGGAAACGCAGGAGTGGCTCGACTCCCTCGACGCCGCCGTCGACGCGCGCGGCCGGGAGCGGGCCCGCTATCTGATGCTGCGGCTGATCGAGCGGGCCCGCGAGAAGCGCGTGGCCGTGCCCGAGATGCGCAGCACGGACTACGTCAACACCATCCCGACCAAGAGCGAGCCGTTCTTCCCCGGCAACGAGGAGATCGAGCGCAGGATCCTCAACGCCACCCGGTGGAACGCCGCGGTGATGGTCTCGCGCGCGCAGCGGCCCGGCATCGGGGTCGGCGGCCACATCGCCACCTTCGCCTCCTCGGCGTCCCTGTACGACGTGGGCTTCAACCACTTCTTCCGGGGCAAGGACGAGGGCGACGGCGGCGACCAGGTCTTCTTCCAGGGCCACGCCTCCCCGGGCATCTACGCGCGCGCCTACCTGCTGGACCGGCTCAGCGAGCAGCACCTGGACGGCTTCCGGCAGGAGAAGTCCGCGGCGCCGAACGCGCTGTCGTCGTACCCGCACCCCCGCTCGATGCCGGACTTCTGGGAGTTCCCGACGGTCTCGATGGGCCTCGGCCCGATCGGCGCGATCTACCAGGCGCGGATGAACCGTTACATGCACGCGCGCGGGATCGCGGACACGTCGAAGTCGCACGTGTGGGCGTACCTGGGCGACGGCGAGATGGACGAGCCGGAGTCGCTGGGCCAGCTCTCCATCGCCGCCCGCGAGGGCCTGGACAACCTGACCTTCGTGGTCAACTGCAACCTCCAGCGCCTGGACGGCCCGGTGCGCGGCAACGGGAAGATCATCCAGGAGCTGGAGTCGGTCTTCCGGGGCGCCGGCTGGAACGTGATCAAGCTGGTGTGGGACCGCACCTGGGACCCGCTGCTCGCGCAGGACCGCGACGGCGTGCTGGTCAACCGCATGAACACCACCCCGGACGGCCAGTTCCAGACGTACGCCACCGAGTCCGGCGCCTACATCCGGGACCACTTCTTCGGCGACGACCACCGGCTGCGCGCGATGGTCGAGAACATGACCGACGACCAGATCCTGCACCTGGGGCGCGGCGGTCACGACCACCGGAAGATCTACGCGGCGTACAAGGCGGCGCTGGAGCACAAGGGCCAGCCCACCGTCATCCTGGCCAAGACGATCAAGGGCTGGACGCTGGGCCCGAACTTCGAGGGCCGCAACGCCACGCACCAGATGAAGAAGCTGACGGTCGACGACCTCAAGCGCTTCCGCGACCGGCTGCACCTGCCGATCTCCGACAAGGAGCTGGAGTCCGGCCCGCCGCCGTACTACCACCCGGGCCGGGACACGGAGGAGATGCAGTACATGCACGACCGCCGGCTCGGTCTCGGCGGCTATGTGCCGACCCGCGTCGTACGGTCGAAGCCGCTCGCCCTGCCGGACGACAAGACGTACGCGACCGTGAAGAAGGGGTCGGGTCAGCAGTCCATCGCGACGACGATGGCGTTCGTGCGACTGCTCAAGGACCTCATGCGGGACAAGGAGCTCGGCAAGCGGTTCGTGCTGATCGCGCCGGACGAGTACCGCACGTTCGGCATGGACTCGTTCTTCCCGAGTGCGAAGATCTACAACCCGTTGGGCCAGCAGTACGAGTCCGTGGACCGGGATCTGCTGCTCGCCTACAAGGAGGCGCCGAACGGGCAGATGCTGCACGACGGCATCTCGGAGGCGGGCTGCACGGCCTCGCTGATCGCGGCCGGATCGGCGTACGCCACGCACGGCGAGCCGCTCATCCCGGTCTACGTCTTCTACTCGATGTTCGGTTTCCAGCGCACCGGTGACCAGTTCTGGCAGATGGGTGACCAGCTGGCGCGCGGTTTCGTACTGGGCGCGACCGCTGGACGTACGACGCTGACCGGTGAGGGTCTGCAGCACGCGGACGGCCACTCGCAGCTGCTCGCCTCCACCAACCCGGCGTGCGTGGCCTACGACCCGGCCTTCGGGTTCGAGATCGCGCACATCGTCAAGGACGGCCTGCGCCGCATGTACGGCGCGGACGAGCAGCACCCGCACGGCGAGGACGTCTTCTACTACCTCACCGTCTACAACGAGCCGATCCAGCACCCGGCCGAGCCCGAGAACGTGGACGTGGAGGGCATCCTCAAGGGCGTCCACCGCTTCAGCGAGGGCACGGGCGGCTCGATCCCGGCGCAGATCATGGCGTCCGGGGTCGCGGTGCCGTGGGCGGTCGAGGCCCAGCGGATCCTCGCCGAGGAGTGGAACGTACGCGCCGACGTCTGGTCGGCGACCTCCTGGAACGAGCTGCGGCGCGAGGCGGTGGCCTGCGAGGAGCACAACCTGCTGCACCCCGAGGAGGAGCAGCAGGTGCCGTACGTGACGCGGAAGCTGGCCGGTGCGCAGGGGCCGTTCGTGGCCGTCTCCGACTGGATGCGGTCGGTGCCGGACCAGATCGCGCGCTGGGTACCGGGGACGTACCAGTCGCTGGGCGCGGACGGCTGGGGCTTCGCGGACACGCGCGGGGCGGCCCGGCGGTTCTTCCACATCGACGCGGAGTCGATCGTGGTGGCGGTGCTGAGCGAGCTGGCGCGGGAGGGGAAGGTCGACCGGTCGGTGCTGAAGCAGGCGATCGACCGGTACCGGCTGCTGGACGTGGCGGCGGCCGACCCCGGCGTCGCGGGCGGAGACGCGTAGGCGCGCGGGCGCGTATTCGGTGATGTGCGGGGCGGTGGGGCTTCGGCTCCGCCGCCCCGGCCCTCTTTTCCCGCCTCCGTACGATGCGGGCACGGCGTGCGCGGAAAGGGTCGGGGCACGGACGGCCGACGAGCCCGACGACGGCGAGGGTCGCGCGATCCGGCCCGGTCCGTAGCCACGTCCGGCCACGTGAGCGGGGGCACCCGCACGAGTCGGCCCGATGCTCGCCGTCATCAACTCGTTGAACCCCTCGTGGAGTTCGGGTACCCCCGCACGGCGGCTCATGCCTGCCCGGGGTGTGCTGCCTGCGCGCTGCCCCCCTCCAGCAGCGCGCCGCAGCCTCTCGCCCTCCGTGCCCTGCGGAGGACGTGACCCACTGTGACCTGCGAGGTCCGTCGGAGGGGAGGGTTCACCGGCCCTGTCACCCGGATAGGCGAACAGGGCCGGGTACGCACCGGACGTCCTCAGATGTGGCCCACGCCCGCACCGGCCTCCGCGTTCTCACCGCGCTTGGTGAGGAAGGCGACCAGCACGGCCACAGCGGCCACACCGGCGGCGACGAGCGACGCCAGGCTCATGCCGGAGATGAAGGTGTCGTGCGCGACGTCGGTGATCTTCGCGGCGATCTGCTCCGGGGTGCCCTCGGGCACCGGCGCGATGCCCTGCTGCACCGCCTGCGCCGTCAGCTCCTCCTGCTCCGGCGTGAGCGCGGGCAGCCCCGCGTCCGTCCAGTTGCCCGCGAGGTCGCTGTCGACCTTGGAGGCCATCACGGCACCCAGCACCGCCGTGCCGAGGCTGCCGCCGATCTGCATCGCCGCCTGCTGGAGACCGCCCGCGACACCCGACAGCTCCATCGGGGCGTTGCCCACGATGACCTCGGTGGCGCCCACCATGACCGGCGCGAGACCGAGGCCGAGCAGCGCGAACCAGACGGACATCGCGACGCTGCCGGTGTCCTTCTCCAGCGTGGACATGCCGTACATGGCGACCGCGGTGCACACCATGCCGCCCGCGAGCGGCACGCGCGGCCCGAACTTGGTGATCATCGCGCCGGCCAGCGGCGAGGCGACGATCATCATCGCGGTGAGCGGCAGCAGGTGCAGGCCGGCGTCGATGGGGCTCATGCCGTGCACGTTCTGGAGGTAGAACGTCACGAAGAACAGGCCGCCCATGAAGGCGATGGCCATCAGGACCATCAGGACGACACCCGCCGACAGCGGCACCGAGCGGAACATCGCCAGCGGGATCAGCGGCTCCCTCACCTTGGTCTCCCAGAAGGAGAAGGCGGCGAAGCCCACCACCGACACCGCGATGAACAGCCAGGTCTGGCCGGAGCCCCAGCCCCACTCGGGCGCCTTGATGAGTGCCCACACCAGGCAGAACATCGAGGCCGACAGCAGAACGATGCCGACGACGTCGAAGGAGCGCGGCGCGTTCTCGGCCCGGTGGTCCAGCAGGATCAGTACACCGAGCACCACGGCGAGGACGCCGACCGGCACGTTGATGAAGAACACCGACTGCCAGTTGACGTGCTCGACCAGCACGCCGCCCAGGATCGGGCCGCCCGCGGTGGAGGCGCCGATGACCATGCCCCAGATGCCGATGGCCATGTTGAGCTTCTCGGCCGGGAAGGTGGCCCGCAGCAGGCCGAGCGCGGCCGGCATCAGCAGGGCGCCGAACAGTCCCTGGAAGACACGGAAGACGATGACGGCGGCGATGCTGTCGGAGAGCCCGATGGCTCCCGAGGACGCGGCGAAGCCGGCCACGCCGATGAGGAAGGTCTGCCGGTGCCCGAAGCGGTCACCGAGCTTGCCCGCGGTGATCAGGGAGACCGCGAGGGCGAGGAAGTAGGCGTTGGTGATCCACTGCAGCTCGGACCAGCTGGCGCCCAGGTCCTTGCCGATGGCCGGGTTGGCGATGGCCACGATGGTGCCGTCGAGGGCCACCATCATGACCCCGACCGCGACGGTGATGAGGGTGACCCACGGGTGTCCGCGCAACCCCGAGGCCGGCGCCGGGCCCGACGGGGTGGACGGTCCGTCCCCCGGCCCCGTCTTGTCGATGGTGGTCTGACTAGTCATACCGGCGAGGCTAATGACAGCCGCTGACAGTTGACAAACGGTTTCACCGGTCGGTAACTGACAGGACATCTGCGGCTAGCCTGAACTGCGGAAACGACGCGAGAACAACAGCGCGGCGACACGCCGGAGCCGACCCGAGGAGCGACCTTTTGAAGATGGCGGAGACGGCGCCCCCGCTGGGTCTGCGCGAGCGGAAGAAACAGCGCACCCGGGACACCCTGCTGCGCTTTGCCCTCGAGCTGTTCACGGCGCGGGGCTACGAGGCGACGACCGTGGACGACATCGCGGAGGCGGCCGAGGTCTCGCAGCGCACCTTCTTCCGCTACTTCGCCAGCAAGGAGGAGGCGGCCTTCTTCGTGTCACGGCTCGCGGAGTCGCACTTCGTCGACGCCGTACGCCGCCGGCCGCCCGAGGAGGCGCCGCTGGACGCGCTGCGTCACGCCCTCGTGGAGAGCTGGGACACCATCGGGGAGGCCGTCGAGCAGCTGGTCCCGCTGGAGCTGCACATGCGGTTCTACCGGGTGATCGAGTCGACACCCGCCCTGCTCGCCGCCCACCTGCGGCGCGCCGCCGAGCTGGAGGAGGAGATCGCCCGCGTCGTCGCCGACCGCGAGCACCTCGACGTCGACACCGACCCCCGGCCCCGCGTCGTCGTGGCCGTCTTCGGGGCGGTCATGCGGGTCACCGAACGGATCTGGTCGACGCGGGACGACGCCGGCCTCGCGGCGCTGCGGGAGCTGACCTCCGCCTACCTCGACCAGGTCGAGCCCGCCCTCACGGGCGACTGGCGGAGCGGGAGAATCCCGTAGGAACGCCATAACAACTCCCTACCGGAAGACCAAAACGTGATCCGTGTCACTGGATTCACGCGAGACCGTCCCGTTCTCCTAGTGTGTCCTCCCAGTGACTTCCTTCGACACCTCCCCGCAACTCAATGCCTGGCGCGCACTGCTCGCCCTGGCCGTGGTGTTCGTGATGCTGGCGACCACCGGCTGGACCGCCCTGCGCAACCAGCGGGGACCCACGGCCCTGGAAGCGTCGGTCACGGCCTGGGAGCACGGCCGGATCGACGGACGCCGGCTGCCCGACGCGCAGTCGGCTCCCGCCCGGCTGGCCCGGTTCTTCGCCTCGCTCTCCGACTGGCAGCGGGGGAGCCTGGCCCGCCGCTACCCCCTCGCCGTCGGCAACATGAACGGCGCCCCCGTGGAGGTGCGCTACCTCGCCAACCGGGCGGCACTGCGCAAGGCACGCGCGGTGGAGCGACTACGGATGCACGACGACCGCCTGTCCCCGTCGGGGCAGCGCGAGGCGGGCCGGCGCGCACACCGCTACGACTCCCTGCTGGACCCCGACCGCCACATCCTCGCCTTCGACCCGGCGGGCTCGGGCAAGGTCGCCGAGGTCTTCGGGAACCTGAACCGCGCCGACCGGGTGTCCGTCGTCGTGCCCGGCGTGGACACCGATCTGCTCACCTTCCAGCGCACCGTCCGCAAGTACTCGGCGCCCGCGGGCATGGCCGAGTCGCTGTACGCGGCCGAGCACACGGTGAGCCCGGACACGCGCACCGCCGTGATCGCCTGGGCCGACTACACCTCGCCGAGCGGACTCGGCATGGAGGCGGCCACGGCGACCCGCGCCGAGGACGGCGCCGTCCGGCTGAACGCCCTGCTGCGGGCGTTGCCCGGCCGGGCCCCGGTCTCCCTCTTCTGCCACAGCTACGGCTCGGTGGTCTGCGGCCTCGCCGCCGGCCACCTGCCCGTGCGGGTGACCGACATAGCGGTGGCCGGCAGCCCCGGCATGCGGGTCGAGAAGGCCGCCCACCTGGGCACCTCCGCGCGCGTGTGGGCGATGCGGGACGCCGACGACTGGATCCAGGACGTGCCGTACATGGAGGTCGGCGGCCTCGGACACGGCGCGGATCCGGTGTCCGCGGCGTTCGGGGCGCGGGTGCTGTCCGCGCGGGGCGCCCAGGGACACAGCGGCTACTTCGTGCCGGGCACGGAGAGCCTGCGGAACTTCGCGGAGATCGGCGTTGGCGCATACCGCACGGTCGCCTGCGCCGGAGAGAACGGCACATGCCGGGCGGGTTTGTCCGAAGCGGTGGCCGCCTGACGCGCGTAGAGGTGCAGATACTCCGGTTTGCACGGGGAGGGGACGGAAGAGCTCGTGCCGCATACGATGAGCCGCATGGGTGACGTACTGGCCGGATTTCATGCCGCCTGGGAGTTCGAGTCCGACTCCGTGCTCATCCGCTACGAACGGGGGATTCGAACACCCAAGCTGTTCCAGGCCCTGGGGGAACGCCGGGTTCCCCTGGAGGCGATCGCCGGCGTGACGCTCACGCCCGGCAGGCGCGGCACCGTCGTGCTGCGCGTCGAGCCGCGCCCGGGCGCCGACCCGCTGATGGAGGCGGCGGCCGGGCAGCTGAAGGAAGGGTGCGACCCGTACCGGCTGGTGCTGCCCGCCGAACGGGAGGTACTCGCGGAGTACTACGCCGACGAGTTGCGCGGGCTGCTGACCGAGTCCGGCAAGACCGAGCGGTACCTGGTGGCGGCGCCCGAGGCGCCGCTGCACTTCAAGGCGTACGACGGGAAGGCGTCCTTCGACGGCACGTCGGTGTCCTTCCGGTGGTTCTGGACGGGCGCGTCGTCGGCGAAGTGGAAGGCCGGCGACCAGACGTTCCCGGTCGCCGGCCTGGGCGGGGTGGAGTGGCGCTCCCCCGAGCTGTTCGACGGGTACCTGCGGCTGCTGCCGCGGGACGCGTCCGCCACGGCCGCCGCGCCGGCCGTTCCGCAGGCCGACCAGGACCCCGCCACCGTCGTGTTCGGGCTCGGGTACGGGCCGGTGCACGAGTCACTGCCGTTCGCCGCGGCGGTGCTGGCGGCGGTGCGGGAGCGGGGCGCGGGCGCCCCGATGCCGGTGCCCGTGCCGGCGCCTCGGCGGGATCCGGCGGACATCGCCGAGCGGATACGGCATCTCGGGGAGCTGCATCAGGCGGGGCTGGTGACGGACGAGGAGTTCTCTTCGAAGAAGGCGGAGTTGTTGGCGGAGCTTTAGCGTCTGCGAGGTTCGGTTTCGTATTCGGGTGCGGGTCGGCTGTGGCTGGTCGCGCCCACGCGGCGGAGCCGCAGATCGAAACAGCCCCGCGCCCCTGGGTAACTTCACTCACGCCCGGCAGAAGTGAACGTCATGTCCGCGTAGCGGTCGCCTGCCACCTTTCCCGCGATCGGGTCCAGCAGGGCCAGCTCGGTGTCCGTCAGGACGATGCGGGTCGCCGCCGTGTTCTCCTCCACTCGGGCCGGCTTCCGCGTGCCCGGGATCGGGACCACCGGCAGGCCGTGCACCGCCGCTCGCTGCTGGGCCCACGCCAGGGCGATCTGGCCGAGGGTGGCGCCGTGGGCCTCGGCGACCGAGCGGACCGGGGCGAGGAGGGCCGCGTTGGCCGCCGCGTTGTCGCCGGTGAAGCGGGGCTGCTGACGGCGGAAGTCGCCGTCCGTGAGGTCCTGGCCGGCGTCGGCGAAGGCACCGGTGAGGAAGCCGCGGCCGAGCGGGGAGTACGGGACGAGGGCCACGCCCAGTTCGCGGGCGGCCGGCACCACGCCCGCCTCGATGTCCCGGCTGAACAGCGACCACTCCGACTGCACGGCGGCGATCGGGTGGACCGCCTGCGCGGCCCGCAGCTCGTCGCCCGTCACCTCGCTCAGCCCGAGGTGCTTGACCTTGCCCTCGCGCACGAGGTCGGCCATGACGGCGACGGTCTCCTCGATCGGCACGTTCACGTCGCGCCGGTGCATGTAATAGAGGTCGATGACGTCGACGCCCAGGCGCTCCAGGCTGCCCTCGACGGCCTGGCGGACGTACGGCGGGTCGTTGCGGATGATCCGCTTCGTCGGGTCGTCCGGCGGGATGGACAGGGCGAACTTGGTCGCGACGACGACCTCGTCGCGGTGGGCCCGGAAGAACGGCGCCAGGAACCGCTCGTTCTCGCCCGCCCCGTACGCGTCGGCCGTGTCGTACAGCGTGACGCCGAGTTCCAGCGCTCGCTCCAGGGTCGCCCGTGACGCGTCGGCGTCCGAGGGGCCGTATCCGAAGCTCATGCCCATGCAGCCCAGGCCCTGGACGCCCACCTCGGGGCCGCCGTCGCCGAGCCGCGTCGTCGGGATCCTGCTGTCGGTCATCGGGTGCTCTCCTTTTCACGGGCGCGTCCGGCGTCCCCGTAGAAGCTGATCTTCCGGTCGAGTACGGCGAGGGTGTCCTGGAGTTCGGCGATCCGCGTCAGCACGTCGCGGCGCGTGGACTCCAGCAGTTCCCGCCGGGCGGGGTAGGTGCTCTCGCCCTCGCGCACCAGCTCCGCGTACCGGACCATGTCGGCGACCGGCATGCCGGTCATGCGGAGCTTGCCGACGAGGTCGAGCCAGTCCAGGTCGCGGTTGCTGTAGCGGCGCTGCCCGGTGTGCGAGCGGTCGATGTGGGACATCAGGCCGATCCGCTCGTACCAGCGCAGGGTGTGGGCCGTCAGCCCGGTGAAGGCGGCGACCTCGCTGATGGTGTAGCGGTCCTGCCCCTCGGGGCGCGGGTGGCGCGGGGGCGGGGCGGAGCAGATGTCCGTGCTGGTGGAGTCCGGCGCGAGCGTCCCGGCCGTGGTCTGCATCACCGTCATGTGCCACACGCTATGACCTTGGAGTGCACTCCAAGCAAGCGCGTACGGCGGGAAAATGGCGGGATGGGCAGGCCCCCGGCTGATTAGCATGCCCGGCATGACCCTTGTCCGCCGTGCGCTGCCCGAGGACGCGGAGGAAGTGCTCCGGCTGCGTCAGGTGATGATCGATTCGCTGGCCCGGTCCGACCCGTCCACCGAGTGGCACGCCGAGTCCCTGCCGGTGCTGCGCGGCAGGCTGGCCGAGCCGGACGGCGACTTCGCCGCGTTCGTCGCGGACCACCCGGAGCGCCCGGGGGCGCTGGCCGCCCTGGTGGCCGGGACGCTCGACTACCGCATCGGCGGCGCGGGCAACCCGCGGGGCACGGACGGCTACGTCTTCAGCGTCGCCACCGACCCGGACGCACGCCGCCGCGGGTACGCGCGCGCCTGCATGGAGGCCCTGCTGGAGTGGTTCCGCGAGCGCGGCGCCCGACGGGTGCGCCTCACCGCGTCCGCGCAGGCCGAGCCCATGTACGTGTCGATGGGCTTCGCGCCCAAGCCGGACCCCTTGCTGGAGCTGAGGCTCTGAGCGCTTAGGCTCGACGCCATGTCCTTGCAGAGCTTCGCGTTGATCGAGAACTGGCCGGTTCCCTCCGCCGCGGCGGGCGTCGTGCGCGCCGACGGCACGGTCCTGGGCACGCACGGCCCGGTCTCGCACCGCTTCCCCCTCGCCTCGGTCACCAAGCCGCTCGCGGCGTACGCGGCGCTCGTGGCGTACGAGGAGGGCGCGATCGAGCTGGACGAGCCCGCGGGGCCGCCCGGGGCGACGGCCCGTCACCTGCTCGCCCACACCTCGGGGCTGGCCTTCGACGAACACAAGGTGACCGCCCCTCCCGGGGAGCGCCGGCTGTACTCCAACGCCGGTTTCGAGCAGCTCGGCGACCACATCGCGAAGGCGGCGGACATCCCGTTCGCCGAGTACGCGCGGCAGGCGGTGCTGGAGCCGCTGGGCATGACGGCGACCTCGCTGGAGGGTTCCCCGGCGAAGGACGGTGTCTCCACCGTCGAGGACCTGCTCCGCTTCGCCGCCGAGGTGCAGGCTCCGCGGCTGCTGGACCCGCGCACGGTCGCCGAGGCGATGACGGTCCAGTACCCGGGAACGAAGGGCATCCTGCCGGGCTACGGCCACCAGAACCCCAACGACTGGGGTCTCGGCTTCGAGATCCGGGACGGGAAATCCCCCCACTGGACGGGCGCGTCGTCCTCGCCGCGCACCTTCGGGCACTTCGGCCAGTCGGGCACGTTCCTGTGGGTCGACCCGGACGCCGGGCTCGCCTGCGTCGCCCTCACCGACCGCGCGTTCGGACCGTGGGCGGTCGAGGTGTGGCCGGCGTTCACGGACGCGGTGCTGGCGGAGGTACGCGGCTGAGGTGGGCTACTCCCTGGGCCTCTACCGGTTCTCCGACGGAGAGTTGGCCGACTTCGACATGGACCTGGTCCGGGCGGTCCTCTCGCCCGTCGCGGCCGTGCCGGAGGGGGTGATCGACGGGGCGACGGAGTACTGGATCCGCGCCACCGACGGCAGCGAGGCCGAGGTGAGCGTCTCCGGCGGCGAGATCAATGTGATACGCCCTCAGGTCGGTGACGTGTGGAAGATCATCATCGAACTGGCGGACCGGCTCCGCGCGGCGGTCCTCCTCCCCGACGGCAGGCTCCTGTGCCGGGAGGAGATGCGCGGACACCTCCCCGAGGGCATGGAGCACGATGCCGTTCTCGTCGCGGAGGTCACCCTCGCCGCCTTCGAGAGGGCGGCGGGCCCGTTCACGCACCCGCTGACCTGACGCGTCAGCGGGCCGTCATCTCCCACACCAGCAGCTCCGCGCCGGACGTCCCCCCCGCCACCGCGTCCAGCGCCCCGGCGTCCGTGACGCGGGCCGCGTCCCCCGCGGCCAGCGTCTCCCCGCCCAGCACCACCTCGCCCCGCACCACGTGCACGTACACGCACGCCCCGTCCGGCACCGCCGTCCGCTCCCCCGCCGACAGACGGCGTACGTGGAGCATCGCGCCGGCCTCCGGGACGGCGTACGGGGTGGAGTCGGCGATGCCGCGGACGATGTCGTAGGCGGGGTCGCCGCCGGGGGCGAGCGGGGCCAGCCACATCTGTACGAAGGTCAGGGGTGCCGGGCCGCCGTTGCGCTCGACGTGGCGTACGCCGGCCGCCGCGCTGAGGCGCTGGACGTCACCGGCCCGCACGACCGTCTCGTGGCCCGCGGTGTCCCGGTGGGTCAGCTCGCCCTCCACCACCCATGTGACGATCTCGGTGTGGCTGTGCGGGTGCTCGTCGAAGCCGGCGCCGGGGGCGAGGCGCTCCTCGTTGCAGGCGATCAGCGAGCCGAAGCGCAGGTTGCCGGGGTCGTAGTGGGGGCCGAAGGAGAAGGCGTGCCGTGTCTCGATCCCGGCCGCCGGGTCACCGCCCTGGTAGCGCTCGTCGGCGCGCCGTACGTCCATCACGCCGTCCACCGTAGCCCCGGCGGCACGGGCACCCGTCCCGATAAGGCAGTCTTGTCCCCGTGCCCGAACCCGAAACCAGCAAGCCAGAGCCCGCGGCGCGCGCCGTCCATCCGCACACCGCGACCCTGAAGCGGCTGGAGCAGTCCTCCGGATCGCTCGCCGCGCAGGCCATCGCGCGCATGGACGAGACCCTGCCGTGGTACCGGGCCATGCCACCGGAGAACCGTTCCTGGATCGGGCTGGTGGCCCAGGCGGGCATCGCCGCGTTCACCGAGTGGTTCCGGCGGCCGGACGCGCCCCAGGCCATCTCCACCGACGTCTTCGGCACCGCGCCGCGCGAGCTGACCCGGGCGATCACGCTGCGGCAGACCGTGGAGATGGTGCGGACCACCATCGAGGTGATGGAGTCCGCCATCGACGAGGTCGCCGCGCCCGGTGACGAGTCGGTGCTGCGCGAGGCGCTGCTCGTGTACGCCCGGGAGATCGCCTTCGCGACCGCCCAGGTGTACGCGCAGGCCGCCGAGGCACGGGGTGCCTGGGACGCGCGGCTGGAGTCGCTGGTGGTGAACGCCGTGCTCAGCGGGGAGGCCGACGAGGGGGCCGTGTCCCGGGCGGCCGCGCTGGGGTGGAACTCGCCCGAGCACGTCTGCGTCGTCCTCGGCACCGCGCCCGACGGGGACTCCGAGCTGACCGTGGAGGCGATCCGGAGGGCGGCGCGGCACGCCAAGCTCCAGGTGCTGACCGGGGTGCTCGGGGACCGGCTGGTGGTGATCGCGGGCGGCAGCGACAACCCGCTCGCCGTCGCCAAGTCGCTGATCGGGCCGTTCGCGCAAGGCGCGGTGGTGGCCGGCCCGGTGGTGCCCGACCTGCTGGCCGCGACCCGGTCCGCGCAGGCCGCCGCCGCCGGCCTCAAGGCCTGCACCGCCTGGCAGGACGCCCCGCGGCCGGTGCTGGCGGACGATCTGCTGCCGGAGCGCGCGATCGCCTCCGACCCCTCGGCCCGCGTGCAGTTGGTGGAGGAGATCTACAGACCACTGGAGGAAGCCGGGGCGGCGCTGCTGGAAACGCTCAGCGTCTATCTCGAACAGGCGAGCAGCCTCGAAGGGGCCGCCCGGATGCTCTTCGTTCACCCGAACACCGTGCGCTACCGGCTCCGACGTGTGACTGACGTCACCGGGTGGTCACCCTCTGATGTACGGTCTGCGTTCACACTGCGGATCGCGCTCATCCTGGGGCGTCTGGCCGATGGAGATCCGCAACTCTAAGCTTTTGTCGGGGGTCTACAAAACCCCCTCGTGTTCTATGTCCCTGTCCTCACGGGCGGCCGCGCCCGTCCTCAAGAGAGAGTGTGAGAGTGCTCGTACTCGTCGCTCCCGGCCAGGGCGCCCAGACGCCCGGCTTCCTGACTGACTGGCTCGCCCTTCCCGGCGCCGCCGACCGCGTCGCCGCATGGTCCGACGCCATCGGACTAGACCTCGCCCACTACGGCACCAAGGCCGACGCGGACGAGATCCGTGACACGTCCGTCGCGCAGCCGCTGCTGGTCGCCGCGGGCCTGCTGTCCGCCGCGGCACTCGGTGACATCGCGGAGATCGCGCCCGGCGCGGTCGCCGGCCACAGTGTCGGTGAGATCACCGCCGCCGCGTTCGCGGGTGTCCTCGACGACACCGCCGCGCTGGCCCTCGTACGCAAGCGGGGTCTGGCCATGGCGGAGGCCGCCGCGGTCACCGAGACCGGTATGTCGGCGCTGCTCGGCGGCGACCCCGAGGTGAGCGTCGCGCACCTGGAGAAGCTCGGCCTGACCCCGGCGAACGTGAACGGCGCCGGTCAGATCGTGGCGGCCGGCACCATGGAGCAGCTGGCCGCGCTGAACGAGGACAAGCCCGAGGGCGTGCGCAAGGTCGTCCCGCTGAAGGTGGCCGGCGCGTTCCACACGCACCACATGGCGCCCGCCGTGGACAGCCTCGCCGAGGCCGCGAAGGCGCTCGCGCCCGCCGACCCGAAGGTGACGTACGTCTCCAACAGGGACGGGCAGGCCGTCGCCTCCGGCGCCGAGGTGCTGGAGCGCCTGGTCGGGCAGGTCGCCAACCCGGTCCGCTGGGACCGGTGCATGGAGACGTTCAAGGAGCTCGGCGTCACCGCGCTGATCGAGGTGTGCCCCGGCGGCACCCTGACCGGCCTGGCCAAGCGTGCGCTGCCGGGTGTGAAGACCCTGGCCCTGAAGACCCCCGCCGACCTCGACGCGGCCCGCGAGCTCGTGGCCGAGCACGCCGGACACGCCGAGCAGGCCTGACAAGGAGCGCGAGAGCATGTCGAAGATCAAGCCCAGCAAGGGCGCCCCGTACGCGCGCATCCTCGGTGTCGGCGGCTACCGCCCCACCCGGGTCGTGCCGAACGAGGTGATCCTCGAGACGATCGACTCGTCCGACGAGTGGATCCGCTCGCGCTCCGGCATCGAGACCCGGCACTGGGCGGGTCCGGACGAGACCGTCGCCGCGATGTCGGTCGAGGCGTCCGGCAAGGCGATCGCGGACGCCGGCATCGACGCCGCGCAGATCGGCGCCGTGGTCGTCTCGACCGTGTCGCACTTCAGCCAGACCCCGGCCGTCGCGACGGAGATCGCCGACAAGCTGGGCACGGACAAGGCCGCCGCCTTCGACATCTCGGCGGGCTGTGCGGGCTTCGGCTACGGTCTGACGCTGGCCAAGGGCATGATCGTCGAGGGTTCGGCGGAGTACGTCCTGGTCATCGGCGTGGAGCGGCTGAGCGACCTGACCGACCTGGAGGACCGGGCCACGGCCTTCCTCTTCGGTGACGGTGCGGGCGCGGTCGTGGTCGGCCCCTCCCAGGAGCCGGCGATCGGCCCGACCGTCTGGGGCTCGGAGGGCGACAAGTCCGAGACGATCAAGCAGACGGTCCCCTGGGACCGCTTCCGGATCGGCGACGTCTCCGAGCTGCCCCTCGACTCCGAGGGCAACGTGAAGTTTCCTGCCATCACGCAGGAGGGCCAGGCGGTGTTCCGCTGGGCCGTGTTCGAGATGGCGAAGGTCGCGCAGCAGGCGCTGGACGCGGCCGGGATCAGCCCGGACGACCTGGACGTCTTCATCCCGCACCAGGCCAATGTGCGGATCATCGACTCGATGGTGAAGACACTGAAGCTGCCGGAGCACGTCATGGTCGCCCGTGACATCCGCACCACCGGCAACACCTCGGCCGCCTCGATCCCGCTCGCGATGGAGCGGCTCCTGGCGACCGGCGAGGCGAAGAGCGGCGACACCGCGCTCGTCATCGGCTTCGGGGCGGGTCTCGTCTACGCCGCGACGGTCGTTACCCTCCCCTAGGCACTCCGTGCCGGATCATGCGGTCCGGAGCGGAACACAAGAGCCACCCACTCTGGAACATCTACGAAGGAGCGCCATCATGGCCGCCACTCAGGAAGAGATCGTCGCCGGTCTCGCGGAGATCGTGAACGAGATCGCCGGCATCCCGGTTGAGGACGTCCAGACGGACAAGTCCTTCACCGACGACCTGGACGTCGACTCGCTGTCCATGGTCGAGGTCGTCGTCGCCGCCGAAGAGCGCTTCGACGTCAAGATCCCGGACGACGACGTCAAGAACCTCAAGACGGTCGGCGACGCGACCGAGTACATCCTCAAGCACCAGAGCTGATCACCCGATCACTGCCTCTGGGCTGACTGCCCCGCCACCCGGCGGTGGCGCCGTACGAATCCGTATCCCGTTGGAGAAAGAATTCCCGTGAGCTCGACCAAGCGCACCGTGGTCGTCACCGGTATCGGCGCAACCACACCGCTGGGTGGCGACGCAGCCTCGACCTGGGAGGGCCTGGTCGCCGGCAAGTCCGGCGTCAAGCCCCTGGAGCAGGACTGGGCCGCCGACCAGGCGGTCCGCATCGCCGCCCCCGTCGCCGTGGACCCCTCCGAGGTCATCCCGCGGCCGCAGGCCCGCCGCCTGGACCGCTCGGCGCAGTTCGCGCTGATCGCCGCACAGGAGGCCTGGAAGGACGCCGGTTTCACCGGCAAGGCCGGCGAGGCGACCGAACCCGGTGAGGGCGCCAGCGTCGACCCCGACCGGCTCGGCGCGGTCATCGCCTCCGGCATCGGCGGCGTGACGACCCTGCTCGGCCAGTACGACGTGCTCAAGGAGAAGGGCGTCCGCCGCGTCTCCCCGCACACCGTCCCCATGCTGATGCCGAACGGCCCCTCCGCCAACGTGGGCCTGGCCGTGGGCGCCCGCGCGGGCGTGCACACGCCGGTCTCCGCCTGCGCGTCGGGCGCCGAGGCCATCGGCTACGCCATCGAGATGATCCGCACCGGCCGCGCCGACGTCGTCGTCGCGGGTGGCACGGAGGCGGCGATCCACCCGCTGCCCATCGCCGCGTTCGGCAACATGATGGCGATGTCCAAGAACAACGACGACCCGCAGGGCGCCTCGCGTCCCTTCGACACGGGCCGTGACGGTTTCGTCCTCGGTGAGGGCGCCGGTGTCCTCGTCCTGGAGTCCGCCGAGCACGCCGCCGCGCGCGGCGCCCGCGTCTACGCGGAGGCGGTCGGTCAGGGCGTCTCCGCCGACAGCCACGACATCGTGCAGCCGGAGCCGGAGGGCCGCGGCATCTCGCACGCCCTGCAGAACCTGCTGGACCGCTCCGACCTGAACCCGGCCGAGATCGTGCACGTCAACGCGCACGCCACCTCGACGCCGGCCGGTGACATCGCCGAGCTGAAGGCGCTGCGCAAGGTCCTCGGCGACGACGTCGACCACATGGCGGTCTCCGGCACCAAGTCGATGACCGGTCACCTCCTCGGTGGCGCGGGCGGCGTGGAGTCCGTGGCGACCGTGCTCGCGCTGTACCACCGGGTGGCGCCGCCGACCATCAACGTCGAGAACCTCGACCCGGAGGCCGAGGCCAACGCGGACATCGTGCGCGGTGAGGCCCGGAAGCTGCCGGTCGAGGGCCGCATCGCCGCGCTGAACGACTCGTTCGGCTTCGGCGGCCACAATGTCGTACTCGCGTTCCGGACGGTCTGAGCGACTTCCGTGAGCGTGTGAAAGGGCCCCACCGGTCGGTGGGGCCCTTTCACATGTCCGTGTACGGGGAGGGCGGCGAGCCGGGACTCAGACCACCTGGTGCAGCCAGCGCACCGGGGCGCCTTCGCCGGCGTAGCGGAAGGGCTCCAGTTCGTCGTCCCAGGGCTTGCCGAGGAGCTTGGCGATGTCGGACTCCAGGTCGCTCTCGCCGTGCTGGGAGCGGGTCAGGGCGGCCCGCAGCCGGTCCTCGGGGACCAGGATGTCGCCGTGGATGCCGGTGACTGCGTGGAAGATACCGAGGTCGGGGGTGCAGCTGTAGCGTTCGCCCTCGGCGTTCGCGGACGGCTCCGCGGTGACCTCGAAGCGCAGCAGCTGCCAGCCCCGCAGCGCGGAGGCGAGCTTGGAGGCGGTGCCGGCCTGGCCCTGCCAGGAGAACTCCGAGCGCCAGGTGCCGGGCGCGGCGGGCTGCCGGATCCAGTCCAGGCTGACGCGCGTGCCGAGCACCCCGGCGACGGCCCACTCGACGTGCGGGCAGAGCGCGCGCGGCGCGGAGTGCACGTACAGAACTCCACGTGTCGTCACCGGAACCTCCGGGCTGAGCGGGACATCTCGGAACGGGTGGAACGGCCCGTGGCCGGGCGGGCCACGTTGATGGCGAGGCTACCGTGCGCCGGGGCGCGGAGTGTGACGTACCGTCGGTCCCGGTGCCGACAAACGTCCGCCATTCACCCGGCAGGACGCTTGTGCGGGTGTGAGACGCACCATCGCCGCCCCGGGAACCCTCGCGCGGTGTCATGGGTTGAGCACACTGGAGGCACCAGGCGAGGGACGGGAGCGGCATGGGGCAGGGCAGGGAGCGCGGGGCGCGGCGCGTCCGCCGCCGTTCGCGTGCCGCACTCGCCGTCCGCGCCGCGGCCGTGCTGACGGCGGCCGTCGTCGGCGCGACGAGCTGCGACGCGGTGGGCGGGGACTCCCCCGCCCCGTCCGGCTCCGCGTCGAAGAGCACGGAGCCCGCCCCGCTGTGGGACACCGGCCCCGAGTCGGTCGCCGCCGTGGGTGACTCCATCACGCGCGGCTTCGACGCGTGCACGGTCCTGTCGGACTGTCCCGAGGTCTCGTGGGCCACCGGCACCAGCGCCGAGGTCGACAGCCTGGCCGTACGGCTGCTGGGGCAGGCGCAGGCGGCGGAGAACAGCTGGAACTACGCGGTCACCGGCGCCCGGATGGCGGACCTGACGAGGCAGATGACGCGGGCGGCGGCACGGAAGCCGGAGCTGGTGGCGGTGATGGTGGGGGCCAATGACGCCTGCCGGGCCACGACCTCCGCGATGACGTCGGTGGCCGACTTCCGGGCGCAGTTCGAGGAGGCGATGGGCGCGCTGCGCGAGAAGCTGCCGAAGACGCAGGTGTACGTCGCGAGTATCCCGGACCTGAAGCGGCTGTGGTCCCAGGGGCGCACCAACCCGCTGGGCAAGCAGGTCTGGAAGCTGGGCATCTGCCCGTCGATGCTGGCGGACGCGGACGCGCTGGACTCGGCGGCGGTCTCGCGGCGCAACACGGTGCGGGACCGGGTGGAGGACTACAACGCGGTGCTGCGGGACGTCTGCGCGAAGGACCGGCGGTGCCGCACCGACGGCGGGGCGGTGCACGAGTTCCGGTTCGGCACGGACCAGTTGAGCCGCTGGGACTGGTTCCACCCGAGCGTGGACGGCCAGGCGCGGCTGGCGGAGATCGCCTACCGCGCGGTCACCGCGAAGCAGCCCTGACCTCGGGCCTGACCCGTTCTGACCTGGGAGGCGTGTCCTAGGCCCTGTCGTCAAATTCCCGCCTGCCCGGCGACGCCTGGCACGCACGCTCGCCGCGTTGCCGAACCGCCCACGTGGCTCCGCCACGAGGACGCTCCGGCGCCTTGCGATCGCACGCACCAGACGCCGCCGGGCCCGCCCTCCGGGCGGACGACGGGAATTTAACGACAGGGCCTAAAGTTCCGCACATGAACGAACTCTTCGGCACACTTCCCGACGGCACCCCCGTTCACCGCTGGACCCTTGAGCGGGCCGGCGTACGGGTACGGGTCCTGTCGTACGGCGGGATCGTGCAGTCGGCCGAGGTCCCGGACCGGGACGGGCACCGTGCCGACGTGGTGCTGGGGTTCGCCGGTCTGGACGGCTATCTGGCGCACCCGGAGCCCTACTTCGGTGCGCTCGTGGGCCGGTACGCCAACCGGATCGCGGGCGGCCGTTTCCCGCTGGACGGGCGGACGTACGCGCTGGCGCTCAACAACGGGCCGAACTCGCTGCACGGCGGCGAGCGCGGCTTCGACAAGCGGGTGTGGGACGTGGCGCCGGTGGCGGACGGTGTCCGGCTGAGCCGGGTCAGCCCGCACGGCGAGGAGGGCTTCCCGGGCCGGCTGGAGATGTCGGTGACGTACGCGCTGGACGCGTCGGGTGCGCTGCGGATCGGCTACGAGGCGGTCACCGACGCGCCGACCGTGCTGAACCCGACCAACCACAGCTACTTCAACCTGGGCGGGCCCGGGTCCGGGCACGCGGGCGGTCACGAGCTGCGGCTCGCCGCCTCCCGGTGCACACCGGTCGACGCCGACCTGATCCCGGCGGGCGCGCCCCGGGACGTGACGGACACGCGCTTCGACTTCCGGCTCCCGCGCAAGGTCGGCTCCGGCTACGACCACAACTTCGTCCTGGACAAGGGTGTGACGGACACCGCCGTCGAGGTCGCCGAGCTGTACGACCCGGCGTCGGGTCGGGTGCTGACCGTGTCGACGACCGAGCCTGGCCTCCAGCTGTACACCGCCGACCACCTGGGCGAGCCCTTCGCGCCCGGCGACGGCGTCGCCCTGGAGACGCAGCACTTCCCCGACTCCCCGAACCGCCCGGAGTTCCCCAGCACGGTGCTGCGGCCGGGCGAGGTGTTCCGCTCGGAGACGGTGTACGGCTTCTCGGTGCGGTAGCGGGCGCGTACACGGGGATCGGTCACGGTACTGAGCCCCGGCCCGGCCGTCAGGTCCCGGGCCGGGGCTGCTCGCGGGGGCGCGCCGTCGGGCGGCGGCCCGCCCCCGACGGTAATCGCCGCCGGGATCCGGTGACCGGTGATCGAGCGTCCGGACCGGAGTTCGTACGAACCCTTCACAAACGCCCATGAGCCGCTCGCCGTAGCGCGCGTCCCTTCCGTCACGCGATACTGCCGCCGTCCGCAGCGCACCCCACGGCGACGGAAGGCCTGGACTCCCTTGACACACATACGCGTTCGCACCGGCGTACTCGGACTGGCCCTGGTGGCGGGGCTGGTGGCCCCCGCGACGGCCACGGCGGCTCCCCCGGCCACCACCGCCACCGCACCCGCTCCCACCGTCGAGGAACGGCGGCTCGACGGCGAGGTGCCCCGGGAGATCCTGCGGCGCTCCGGGTTCGCCGGCGTGGCACCGGCGTTCGCCCGCGGACTCGGGCGGGCCGACTCCTACCAGGAGGCCCGCCGTCTCGTCGCGCGCGAGGGCTCGGCGTTGTGGCGGCGGGCGGTGGACCGGGCGCAGGGACGCGGGCCCGCCCGCGGGGACCTGGCGCGGGACGACGACCGGCCGCTGTACTGGGCCCGGCTCGGGATGACCCGGGAACTGCGCACCTGGAATGCGGGGTTCCGGCTGACGGAGCCGCAGCGGGACGCGCTGCTCGGCGTGCTGGAGCGCACCTCGCGCGGCCAGACCGACATCGACCTGCCCGGCGGGGAGGCGCGGGGCAAGGGCCTCAAGCGGGTCCTGCTGACCGGCTTCGACCCGTTCACCCTGGACCGCGACATCCGGATCTCCAACCCGTCCGGCGCCGTCGCGCTCGCGCTGGACGGCACGGTGATCCAGACGGCGGCGGGTCCGGCGCGGGTGGAGACGGCCGTGTTCCCGGTGCGGTGGCGGGACTTCACGCGGGGGGCGGTGGAGGAGGCGCTGCGGCCGTACCTGCCGCGGGCGGACCTGTTCACGACGGTGAGCCAGGGCCGCGTCGGGCGGTTCGACGTGGAGCGGACCAACGGGGCGTGGCGGGGCGGCTTCCCGGACAACGACAACGTCTCCCGTACGGAGACGGTGCCCGTGGCCGATCCGGCCTCGCAGCCGCAGTGGACGACCACGACGCTGCCGTACGAGGCGATCACGGCCGCGGACACCGGCCGGTTCCCCGTGTACGACAACACGAGCGTGACGGAGATCCCGGCGGGCGGCACGGAGGCGGTCGTACGGCCGGACGGGCCGACGCCCGGTTCGACGGCCCGCGCGGGCGGCGGCGGGGACTACCTCTCCAACGAGATCGCCTACCGGGCGACCCTGCTGCGGGACCGGCTCGGACTGCGCGGCACGCTGCCGGGCGGGCACGTCCACACACCGGTGCTGCGGTTCGGTTACGGGAACACCGACCCGGCGACGGGGACGGTCACCGACCCCGCGTTCGTGCGGAACCGGCTGGACATCGTGGCGCAGGTGCGGTCGATCGTGGCGGTGGCGGTCAGTGCGTCGGAGGGGGACCGGAGCTGACCGCCGGGTCTGCGGAGTCGCCGTCCCTGGTCTCCTCGCCCAGCAGTTCGCGGGCGAGGAGGGTGGCGCCGGCGACCGCGCCCGGCATCAGGAACACCGCGACGAAGGGCACCAGGAAGGACACGGCCAGCGGGGTGCCGTAGCCCCAGACCAGCGTCTTGCGTGAGCGCAGCAGGGCGAGCCGGTCGCGCAGCTCGACGCCGCGGCGCTGGAGGGCGACGGAGGTCAGCTCCTCGGTGAGGAAGAAGCCGGTGACGAAGAAGCCGGCCACCGGGACGACCGTCTGCCCGACGACCGGGATGAAGCCGAGCGCGAAGAGCAGTACGCCCCACAGGGCGGCGCGGACGAGGATGCGGAGGCTGTCGCGGCCCGAGATCCACAGCTCGCGCAGGAGCGGCAGGCCGGACTCGGGAGCGGTGCCGTCCGGGGAGACGTCCCGGTCGACGCGCTCGGAGAGGCTCTCGTAGAAGGGCTGGCCGATCAGGAGGGTGACCGCGGTGAAGGTGAGGACGGCCAGGAGCAGCGCGAGGGCGAAGAGGACGGCGGTGAGGAAGCCGCGGAAGAGGCCGGACCAGGGGCTCGACCAGTCGTCGGCGAAGGGGGTCGCCCAGGCGACGAAGTCCGTGCCCCACAGCGCCAGCGACACCAGCGCCGCCACGTACAGGACAAGGGTGATCAGGCCGGGGACCAGCCCGAAGCCGTAGCTCTTGCCGTGCCGGGCCACCCAGCGCTGGCCCTTCAGGAGATGACCGAATCCCGCCCCAAGATCGCGCATGGGCGGAACTCTACCGGGACCGTACCGGCCGGGCGTGGCTCGCCGGATCACGCCGGAGGCCGCACCCGTGTCTTCGGGTGCGGCCTCCTGCGGGTCCTGCGCTGCGGGCCCGGTCAGACGAGCGTCACGGTGATGTTGCCGCGGGTCGCCTTCGAGTACGGGCAGACCTGGTGGGCCTTCTCCACGAGCGAGCGCGCGGTGGCGGCGTCCACCGACGGGATCTCGGCGGAGATCTCGACGATGATGCCGAAGCCGTCGTCGTTCTTGCCGATGCCGACCTTCGCGGTGACGGTCGAACCGGACACGTCGGCACCCTCCTGGCGGGCCACGACGGCGAGCGCGCCCTGGAAGCAGGCGCTGTACCCGGCGGCGAACAGCTGCTCCGGGTTGGTGCCGGCGCCGCTGCCGCCCATCTCCTTGGGCGGGTTCACGACCAGGTCGAGCTTGCCGTCATCGGTGGCCACCCGTCCGTCGCGACCGTTCTCGGCGGTGGCTACGGCGGTGTAGAGGACCTCGGACTGCTGAATCGGCATTGCGGTGTCTTCCTCCTCGGTCCGCCGTGACTCGCGCCCACGATCACGACGGATTTCGGAAAGACGCTACCGCATGCCGGAAAGTCCGGGAAGCCACCCTTAGAGCTTGACGATCATCTTGCCGGTGTTGTCGCCGCGCAGGACGCCGAGGAACGCCTCCAGGTTGTTCTCGATGCCCTCGACGACCGTCTCGCGGTACTTCAGCTCGCCGGAGCGGACCCAGGGGCCGACCTCCTGGACGAACTGCGGCTGGAGGTCGTAGTGGTCGCCGACCAGGAAGCCCTCGATGCGGCCGCGGGTCTGGATCAGCCGGGCGAGGTTCTTCGGGCCGGGGGCGGGCTCGGTGTTGTTGTAGACGGAGATCGCGCCGCAGATGGCGATGCGGCCGTCCCGGTTGAGCGACCCGATGGCGGCCTCCAGGTGGTCGCCGCCCACGTTGTCGAAGTAGACGTCGACGCCGTCCGGGGCGGCGGCGCGCAGCTGCTCGCTCACCGGGCCGTCCTTGTAGTTGAAGGCGGCGTCGAAGCCGTACTCGTCGAGGAGCAGCTTGACCTTCTCGTCCGAGCCCGCCGAGCCGATGACGCGGGAGGCGCCCTTGAGCTTCGCGATCTGGCCGACCTGGCTGCCGACGGCACCCGCGGCACCGGAGACGAACACCGAGTCGCCCTCCTTGAAGGACGCGGTGCGCAGCAGCCCGGCGTAGGCGGTCAGGCCGGTCATGCCGAGCACGCCCAGGTACGTCGACAGCGGCGCCGCCTCCGGGTCGACCTTCACCGCGTTCTTCGCGTCCACGGCGGCGTACTCGCGCCAGCCGAAGAAGTGCAGGACGTGGTCGCCGACGGCGATGCCGTCGGCGTTGGAGGCGACGACCTCGCCGACGGCGCCGCCCTGCATGGCCTTGCCCAGCTCGTAGGGGGCGACGTAGGACTTGGCGGCGCTCATGCGGCCGCGCATGTAGGGGTCGACGGAGACGTACAGGTTGCGCACGAGCACCTGGCCGTCGCCCGGAGTGGGGAGCTCCGCCTCGACGAGCGAGAAGTCCTCGGGCTTGGGCCAGCCGACCGGGCGGCTGTCCAGGTGCCATTCGCGGTTGACGGCGGGGAGGGAGGGGGAGTCGGTCATGGCGCACCTTCCTGGTGGCGGGCGGTGAGAAAATGCTTCAGCCTCTGAAACAACCATGCGGCTGAACATTTCACATTGTCAAACAAATGGTTACCCTGGATTCCATGGCCACACCACGCGACACGACCCGCAGACCCGACGCACTCACCCTCGAAGTCGTCGAGCTGATCGGCGAGGTCGTGGCCCGCTTCCACGCCGACTACGAGGAGGCGGCCGCGGAGCGCGCCCTGACCGGCGCGCAGGCCAAGCTGCTCAGCCTGCTGTCGCTGGAGCCGCTGCCGATGCGGAAGCTGGCCCAGAAGCTGAAGTGCGAGCCGTCGAACGTGACCGGGATCGTGGACCGGCTGGAGGCGCGGGGGCTGGTCGAGCGCCGGCCAGATCCCGCCGACCGGCGGGTGAAGGTGGCGGCGGCGACGGACGAGGGGCGCCGGGTCGCGCGGGGGCTGCGGGAGTCGCTGCGGTTCGCACGGGAGCCGCTCGCCGGGCTGTCGGAGGGGGAGCGGGTGGCGCTGCGGGACGCGTTGCGGAGGATGCTCGGGGAGTGAGGCGGGGTGCGGCCGTACCCACCCGGGCCGTCCCGCGGCCTTGGGGACCGGTTACGTGCACCACCACAGGAAGCGGTCGCACGTCTCCGTGGGCGTGGGGTCCGGCGAGGCCGTAGGGGTCGGGGTGGTGGTCGGGGGCGGGTCGGTCGGGGATGTTGTCGGGCGGTCCGGGGTGCCGGGTGCGTCCGGTGCCGACTCCGGCAGGGACTGGGAGGGGTCTCCCTCCTCCTCGGCCGTCTCCTGGTTCTCCGCCTCCGGGGAGCCCGAGGCCGACGCGGACACCGACGCCGACGCCGAAGTCGACGTGGAGGCGTCCGGTGAGGGGGTGCCCGAGGTCGGGGCCGGGTCGGAGGTCGCGTCGGCCGGTGCGGCGGACGTCTGCCCCACCTGCCGTGTCGCCTCGCCGTCCGTGGACTCGCCGCCGGCCGCCGCCGGTTGCGGCGGAGAACCCGGGGCGTCCAGGCCGAGTTCCGCGAGGCTCAGTCCGCCGGCGGCCAGGACGAAACCGGCGGTGACGAACAGGGCCCGGCGGCGGCGCCTGCGGTGTGCGGCGGCCTTGCGGTCGCGGCGGCCGGCCCGGGCGCCGGGCGCGGCGTCGCCGGGACCCCCGTCGGCGTCCTCCTCGGGCGCGGTCACCTCTTCGGCGGACCACGGCGGACCTGTCGCCTCACTTGCCGTCAGGTTCGCGTCGGAGGCGTCGGGTTGACCGGCGGGGACGCCGCACCCCGGGCAGGCGAGGGCGCCGTTGAGGTGCCGTCGGCACGGGTGGCAGTAGTCCATGACGCGGGAAGGTTAAGTTCCGGGACGGGCGCCTTCCTAGAGGTCACTGTGAATGTTGTGTGGGGAAGCACCCGCCCAGGCTCGTCCCCTGCTCGGCAAACTGCCGAAACCGTTATGTGTCCGACCCATTGACACCCCCACCGCCCCCTCCTTACTGTCACGCCAGCATTTCGAACGAGTGACGAAATATCGAACACAGCGAAGGGCAACCGCCGTGCGCATCACCGGAATCAGCACACACGTGGTCGGGACGCCGTGGCGCAACCTGACGTACGTCCAGGTGCACACCGACGAGGGGATCACTGGAGTCGGCGAGACCCGGATGCTGGGGCACACCGACGCTCTCCTCGGCTACCTGAAGGAGGCCGAGGCCAACCACATTCTGGGCGCCGACCCGTTCGCAGTCGAGGACCTGGTGCGCCGTATGAAGTACGGCGACTACGGCCGCGCCGGCGAGATCGTGATGTCCGGCATCGCCGTCGTGGAGATGGCCTGCTGGGACATCAAGGGCAAGGCCCTCGGGGTCCCGGTCTGGCAGCTGCTGGGCGGCAAGGTCACCGACAAGGTGAAGGCGTACGCCAACGGGTGGTACACCACGGAGCGGACGCCGGAGGCGTACCACAAGGCCGCGCAGGGCGTCATGGAGCGCGGGTACCGGGCGCTGAAGATCGACCCGTTCGGCACGGGGCACTTCGAGCTGGACCAGCAGCAGACGAACTACGCCGTGTCGCTGATCGAGGCGGTGCGGGACGCGATCGGGCCGGACGCCGAGCTGATGCTGGAGATGCACGGCCGGTTCTCGCCCTCCACCGCCGTCCGGCTCGCGCGTGAACTCGCGCCGTTCAAGCCGGCCTGGCTGGAGGAGCCGGTCCCGCCGGAGAACCTCAAGGCGCTGAAAAAGGTCGCCGAGAAGGTCGACATCCCGGTCGCCACCGGTGAGCGCATCCACGACCGGATCGAGTTCCGCGAGCTGTTCGAGGACCAGTCGGTGGACGTCATCCAGCCCGACGTCGGTCACATCGGCGGCATCTGGGAGACGCGGAAGCTGGCCGCGACCGCCGAGACGCACTACACGCTGGTCGCGCCGCACAACGTGGGCGGATCCGTGCTGACCGCCGCTTCCCTCCAGGTCGGCTTCACCTCCCCGAACTTCAAGATCCTGGAGCACTTCAACGACTTCGCGGACGCGGAGATCAAGAAGGTCGTCAAGGGCGCGCCGGTGGTGGACCCGGAGGACGGCTGCTTCCACCTCTCCGACGCGCCCGGCCTCGGCGTCGAGCTGGACACCGACGCGGCGGCCGAGTTCCCCCAGCAGCAGGCGCGGTTCGACCTGTGGGCCGAGGGCTGGGAGCAGCGCAAGCCCAAGGGGACCGGGGCATGAGCGGCGCGGTCGTCGTCGAGGCGCCGGGCGCGTACCGGCTGGCGCCGCACGAGCCGCGCGAGCCCGGTCCCGGCGAGGCTCTGGTGCGGGTGCACGCGGCCGGGATCTGCGGCAGCGACCGCGAGGTCTGGCAGGGCAACCGGCCCGAGGGGTACGTGCGTTATCCGCTCACCCCGGGCCACGAGTGGTCGGGGACCGTGGAGCGGGTCGGCGCCGGGGTGCCGGACTCCCTCGCCGGACGCAAGGTGGTCGGTGAGGGCTTCCGCAACTGCCAGGTGTGCGACCGCTGCCACGCGGGCGAGACGACGCTGTGCACGGCCGGTTACGAGGAGACCGGGTTCACGCAGCCGGGGGCGATGGCGCCCACGCTGACCCTGCCCGCGCGGCTGCTGCACGTGCTGCCCGACGACGCCGACCTCACCGCGGCCGCCCTGCTGGAGCCCGCCGCCTGCATCGCCGCCGCCGCGCTCAAGGCGAACGCCCGCCCCGGCGAGCGGGTCGCCGTCGTCGGCACCGGGACGCTCGGCATGTTCGCCGTGCAGTTCCTGCGGGCCGCCTCGCCCGGCGAGCTGCTGGTCGTCGGCTCGCGCGGGGACCGGGAGGCGATGTCGAGGCAGTACGGGGCGACGGACTTCCGCACCAAGGACCAGCCGCTGCCGGACGACTTCGACGTCGTGATCGAGACCGCCGGGTCCGCCGATGCCGCCCGCACCGCCTCCGCACTGCTGCGCCGGGGCGGGCGCCTGGTCCTGACCGGTATCCCGGCGCCGGGTGCCGACGGGCTCGACCCCACCGACCTCGTGGTGCGTCAGCTGGAGGTGCAGACCGTCTTCGGTGCGGCACCGGACGCCTGGGCGCACACGGTGCGGGTCTTCGCGGCCGGTCTGCTGGACCCGCGGCCGCTGGTCACCCACGAGCTGCCGCTCGCCGAGTTCCCCGAGGCCATCGAGCTGGTGGGCTCGGGCGACCCGAAGGTCGGCAAAGTGCTGCTGCATCCCTGACCCCGCCCCTTGAGTCGTACGCCGGTACGGGGGCGACCTGACGGCCCCCGTACCGGCGTACCTCCACTTCGAGGCTCTTCGTACCTCACGTCGCGAACCTCGTCCGACATGTCGAACACGACCTGCCGGGTGCGGACTCCGGCGTACCGAACCTAAGGAACGCTTGTGACCGACGCTTCCGCCAAGGCCGCCGCACGCAGGCCCGGTGAGCAGGCGCTCACCGCGCTCGGCCTGGCCGCGCCCGCCCTCGACCCCGCCGACGCCTCGCCGCACTCCTTCCCGGGCGGCGGCCGCTGGCGCACCGAGATTCCCTCCTGCGAGGGTCCGGAGGCGCTGGGCGTGGTGCTGAAGGAGTCCTCGCGGCTGGACGTGCCGATCCACCGGATCAGCCAGGGCAGCGGGGTGTGGATGCTGACCGACGCCGAGATCACCGAGATGGTCGAGGCCACCGCCGAACGCGACATCGAGCTCTGCCTGTTCACCGGCCCGCGCGGCACCTGGGACATCGGCGGCTCCACCCGGACCGACTCCGGCGGCGCGGGCCTGCGCGCCCGCGGCCACGACGCCGTCGCCGGGTGCGTCGAGGACGCCGTCCGGGCGACCGAACTGGGCGTCCAGTGCCTGCTGGTCGCCGACGAGGGCGTGCTGTGGACGCTGCACCGGGCGCGGACGGCGGGCATCATCCCCGCCGGCACCACGCTGAAGCTCTCGGCGCTCGTCGGGCCGGTCAACCCGGCCTCGTACGCGGTCTACGAAGGGCTCGGCGCCGACTCCATCAACGTGCCCAGCGACCTGACACCGGATCACCTGACCGAAATACGGCGGGTTTCGGCCGCGCCGATGGACATGTACATCGAGGCTCCCGACGACCTGGGCGGCTACGTCCGGATGTACGAGATCGCCGAGCTGATCCGGCGCGGCGCCCCGCTGTACCTGAAGTTCGGCCTCTCCAAGGCGCCCGGGATCTACCCGTACGGCCATCACCTGCGGGAACTGACGCTGGCCACCGCCAAGGAGCGGGTGCGGCGCGGCCGGCTCGCGCTCGATCTGCTCGCCCGGCACGGGGCGGACGGGGAGATGGCGCCGCTCGGCTCGCGGCTGCCGGGCTCGCTCAACCGGTTCGAGATCTCGTCATAACGTTCCGGAAACTCCCTTCACAAAAGAAGACACGACCGCGCACAATCCCACACACCTGCGTCGCCGTTCCAGCCCTCACCTCAAGGATGATGACCATGCGCAACCGCAGAGCCGCACTCGCCTCGATAGCCTCCGCCGCCTCGCTCGCCCTGACGCTGACCGCCTGCGGCCAGAACAGTGAGGGCGGCAGCGAGGAGGACAAGGGAGGCAGCGACGGAGCCACCGTCGGCATCGCGATGCCGACCAAGTCCTCCGAGCGCTGGATCTCCGACGGCGCCAACGTCGAGAAGGAGCTGAAGGCCAAGGGCTACGAGACCAAGCTCGTCTACGGCGAGGACGACCCGGACCAGCAGGTCGCCCAGATCGAGAACATGATCACGCAGGGTGTGGACGCCCTGATCATCGCCGCGATCGACAACAAGTCCCTGGGCAACGTCCTCCGCCAGGCCAAGGACGCCGACATCCCCGTCATCTCCTACGACCGGCTGATCCTCGGCACGGAGAACGTCGACTACTACGCCTCGTTCGACAACAGCAAGGTCGGCGAGCTGCAGGGCACGTACATCGTCGAGAAGCTCGGTCTGAAGGACGGCTCCGAGAAGGGCCCGTTCAACATCGAGCTGTTCGCCGGCTCCAACGACGACAACAACACCAAGTACTTCTTCAACGGCGCGATGAGCGTCCTGAAACCGTACATGGACAAGGGCCAGCTCGTCGTCCGCTCCAAGCAGACCGACCTCAACCAGGTCACCACCCTGCGCTGGGACGGCGGCACCGCGCAGAAGCGCATGGACGACCTGCTCACCTCCAGCTACCGCGGCGCCCGTGTCGACGCGGTGCTCTCGCCCTACGACGGCATCTCCATCGGCATCCTCTCCGCCCTGAAGTCGGACGGCTACGGCTCCGCCAGCAAGCCCATGCCGGTCGTCACCGGCCAGGACGCCGAGATCGCCTCGGTGAAGTCGATCATCGCGGGCCAGCAGACCCAGACCGTCTTCAAGGACCTGCGCGAACTCGCCAAGGTCGCCGCGAACATGGTCGACGCGGTCCTGAACGACAAGAAGCCCGAGGTCAACGACACCAAGTCCTACGACAACGGTGCCAAGGCCGTGCCCTCCTACCTGCTGAAGCCGGTCAGCGTCGACAAGTCCAACTACAAGAAGATCCTCGTCGACGG
Source organism: Streptomyces sp. CB02414 (assembly GCF_001905385.1). Lineage (GTDB taxonomy): Bacteria > Actinomycetota > Actinomycetes > Streptomycetales > Streptomycetaceae > Streptomyces. The sequence continues at coordinate 663,652 of NZ_LIPF01000001.1, forward strand.
CGGCTACTACACCGAGGACCAGCTCAACTAACCGGGTCCCTACAAGGATTGGAAGGCACGACCATGGCGGGACCCGTCCTGGAAATGCGCTCGATCGTCAAGACCTTTCCCGGTGTCAAAGCGCTGTCGGACGTCACGCTGACCGTCCGCCAGGGCGAGGTCCACGCCATCTGCGGGGAGAACGGCGCCGGCAAGTCGACCCTGATGAAGGTGCTCTCCGGCGTCCATCCGCACGGCAGTTACGAGGGGGACATCCTCTTCGAGGGCGAGACCTGCCGGTTCCGGGACATCCGGGCGAGCGAGCAGCGCGGCATCGTGATCATCCACCAGGAGCTGGCGCTGGTGCCGTACCTGTCGATCGCGGAGAACATCTTCCTCGGCAACGAGCACGCCAAGCGCGGCCTGATCGACTGGACCGAGACCCTCAGGCACGCCACCGAACTGCTGCGCCGGGTCGGCCTCGACGAGCACCCCGAGACCCGCGTCGCCGACATCGGCGTGGGCAAGCAGCAGCTGGTGGAGATCGCCAAGGCGCTGTCGAAGAAGGTGAAGCTGCTCATCCTCGACGAGCCGACGGCGGCGCTCAACGACGAGGACAGCGGCAAGCTCCTCGACCTGATCCTTCAGCTGAAGGAACAGGGAATGACGTCGATCATCATCTCGCACAAGCTGAACGAGATCCGCCGGGTCGCCGACTCGGTGACGATCATCCGCGACGGGCAGTCCATCGAGACGCTCGACGTGAAGGCGGCGGAGACCACCGAGGACCGGATCATCTCCGGGATGGTCGGCCGGGACCTGGAGAACCGCTTCCCGGAACGCACCCCGCACCACCCCGAGGAGGGCGCCGCGCCCGCCCTGGAGATCCGCAACTGGACCGTGCACCACCCCATCGACCAGCAGCGCAAGGTCGTGGACGACGTGTCGATCGAGGTGCGTCGCGGTGAGATCGTCGGCATCGCGGGACTGATGGGCGCGGGCCGTACCGAGCTGGCGATGAGCGTCTTCGGCCGCACCTACGGCCGGCACGCGGGCGGCACCGTCCTCAGGGACGGCACGGAGGTCCGCACGAAGACCGTCCCGGAGGCGGTCGGACACGGCATCGCCTACGTCACCGAGGACCGCAAGCACTACGGCCTCAACCTCATCGACACCATCAACCGGAACATCTCGCTGACCGCGCTGGGCAAGGTCGCCAAGCGGGGCGTGGTCGACGAGCACGGAGAGCGGCAGGTCGCCGAGGACTACCGGAAGGCCATGAACATCAAGGCGCCGACCGTCTTCGAACCCGTCGGCAGGTTGTCCGGCGGCAACCAGCAGAAGGTCGTCCTCAGCAAGTGGATCTTCGCCGGTCCCGAGGTGCTGATCCTGGACGAGCCCACCCGGGGAATCGACGTGGGCGCCAAGTACGAGATCTACACGGTCATCGACCAGCTGGCCGCCCAGGGCAAGGCGGTCGTCTTCATCTCCTCCGAACTGCCCGAGCTGCTCGGCATGTGCGACCGCATCTACACGATGGCCGCCGGCCGGCTGACGGGTGAGTTCTCACGGGCCGAGGCCTCGCAGGAAGCGCTGATGCGTCGGATGACGAAGGACACGAAGGACAAAGAGGTAACCCGATGAGCACGGACGTGACCGCGAAGACCCCGGCCCCGGCGCCGCCCGGCTCAGGCGGTCCGGCCGCCGGCGGCCTGTGGCAGCTGATGCTCGACGGGCTGCGCCGCAACATGCGGCAGTACGGCATGCTGATCGCCCTCGGCCTGATCGTGGCCCTGTTCGCCGTCTGGTCCGACGGCGACCTGCTGCTGCCGCGCAACGTCTCCAACCTGGTGCTGCAGAACAGCTACATCCTGATCCTCGCGATCGGCATGATGCTGGTCATCATCGCGGGCCACATCGACCTGTCGGTCGGCTCACTGACCGCGTTCACCGGCGCGATCGCCGCCGTACTGATGGTCAGGAACGACCTCCCCTGGCCGGTCGCCGTGCTGCTGTGCCTGGCCATCGGCGCCGCGGCGGGCGCCACCCAGGGGTTCTTCATCGCCTACCTCGGCATACCGTCGTTCATCGTGACCCTCGCGGGCATGCTGCTCTTCCGCGGTCTGACGGAGATCTTCCTGGAGGGCCAGACCCTCGGCCCGTTCCCCAGGGACCTGCAGAAGATAGCCAACGGCTTCCTGCCCGAGGTCGGCCCGGAGACCAACTACCACAACCTCACCCTGCTGCTGGGCTTCGCGCTGATCGCCTTCGTGGTCTACCAGGAGGTCCGCGACCGCAAGCGGCAGCAGGAGTTCGCGCTCGAGGTGCTGCCGGCCAAGCTGTTCTGGCTCAAGCTGGTCGCGCTGGTCTCCGCCGTCCTCGTGGTCACCCTGCTGCTCGCCAGCTACAAGGGCGCCCCGATCGTGCTGCTCATCCTGGGCGTGCTGGTCGTCGGGTTCGGCTACCTGATGCGCAACGCGATCATCGGCCGCCACATTTACGCCATCGGCGGCAACCTGCCCGCGGCCAAGCTGTCGGGCGTGAAGGACAAGAAGGTCACCTTCCTGGTCTTCCTGAACATGGGCATGCTCGCGGCCCTGGCGGGCCTGGTCTTCGCCGCCCGCTTCAACGCGGCCTCCCCCAAGGCCGGTCTCAACTTCGAGCTGGAGGCCATCGCCGCCTCGTTCATCGGCGGCGCGTCGATGAGCGGCGGCGTCGGCACGGTCCTCGGCGCGATCATCGGCGGTCTGGTCCTGGGCGTGCTGAACAACGGCATGAACCTCGTCGGCATCGGCACCGACTGGCAGCAGGTGATCAAGGGCGCCGTGCTGCTGGCGGCGGTCGGGTTCGACGTGTGGAACAAGCGCAGGGTCGGTTCGTAACGGATCTCGGGCCCCGCCGCTCACGGCGGGGCCCGCTTCTTCTCACGGAAGTACAGGAGCCGCACATGGAACTGAGCAGACGCACGGTCATCGCATCGGCGGCCGCCGCCGGCCTGACGGCCACCGCGGTCGGCGGCACGGCACACGCCACGGGAGGCAGGAAGCCGGTGAAGGAGCTCTTCGGCAGGCTCGCCGACGGCACGAAGGTGTACCGCTGGTCGCTGGAGAACGGCGGCACGCGGATGAGGGTGCTGTCGTACGGCGGCGTCGTCCAGTCCCTGGAGATCCCCGACCGCCGGGGCCGCTACGAGAACGTCTCGCTGGGCTTCGACAACCTCGACGACTACGTGGCCTCCAGCCCGTACTTCGGCGCGCTGATCGGCCGCTACGGCAACCGCATCGGCCAGGGCCGCTTCACCCTGGACGGCACGGCGTACCAGCTCTCCGTCAACGACGGGGAGCAGAGCCTGCACGGCGGCGCCCAGGGCTTCGACAAGCGGGTGTGGGACGTCGAACCGTTCCGCGAGGGCTCCGACGTGGGCCTGGTCCTGCACTACACCAGCGTCGACGGCGAGATGGGCTACCCCGGCACGCTCCGGGCGAAGGTGACCTACACCCTCACCCGGCGCGGCGAGTGGCGCATCGACTACGAGGCCACCACCGACAAGGCCACCGTCGTCAACCTCACCAGCCACGTCTACTGGAACCTGGCCGGCGAGGGCAGCGGCACCATCGAGGACCACGAACTGTCGATCGCCGCCTCCCGCTACACGCCCACCGACGCGGGCCTGATCCCGACGGGCGAGCTGGCGAAGGTGTCCGGCACGCCCTTCGACTTCCGGCGGGCCAAGCCGATCGGCCGGGACCTCCGCGACGCCCATCCGCAACTGGTCACCGCCAAGGGCTTCGACCACAACTGGGTGCTGGACAAGGGCGTCACCGACCGCCCCGAGCACATCGCCACCCTGCGCGAGAGCGCCTCGGGCCGCACCCTGCGCATCGCCACCGACCAGCCCGGTCTCCAGTTCTACTCGGGCAACTTCCTCGACGGCACGCTCACCGGCACCGGCGGCTCGCTCTACCGGCAGGGCGACGCCCTGTGCCTGGAGACGCAGCACTTCCCCGACTCGCCGAACCAGCCGGCGTTCCCGTCGACCGTGCTGCGGCCGGGGCAGACGTACCGGACGACGACGGTCCACTCGTTCGGCGCGTGAGGGCACACTTTCTTCACAGGCGTTGAACGGCGTCACTCGCCCCTCCGTATGTAAGGGCGGCCCGCGCTCCCCCGCGCGGGCCGTCCACAGACGGAGGTCCACTTGTCCGGCAACGTCACCTCGTTGTTCCGCAGCACCGCGGCGCACAGCCCGTCGATGGCGGCGCTGACGCGGGAGAGCGGTGGCGGGGCGGGCGCGGGGCCGGTGGACTTCTGCATCCCCTGCAACCCGTACTTCCCCACCCCGGCGATGTTCGACGAGCTGGCCGGCCGGCTGCGCGACATCATCACGTACTACCCGAGCGGTGCCGACACCATCACGGCCGAGCTGTGCGGCCTGCTGCGACTGCCCCCGCAGTGCGTGGCGATGGGCAACGGCTCCACCGAACTGATCACCTGGATCGACCACCTGCTGGTCCGCGAGTCCCTCGCCGTCCCGGTCCCCACCTTCGGCCGCTGGACCGACCAGCCGATGGAGACCGGCAAGCGCGTCGACATGTTCCCGCTCCAGGAGTCCGGCGGCTTCGCCCTCGACCTCGCGCGGTACGCCGAGTTCGTCCGGGCCCGCGGGACGCGGGCGGTGGTGATCTGCAACCCCAACAACCCCGACGGCGGCTATCTGCACAAGCAGGCGCTGGTGCAGTTCATGGACGCGATGGCCGACCGGGACCTGGTCGTGATCGACGAGTCCTTCCTGGAGTTCGCGGACGCGGAGGCGGAACCCAGCGTCGTGCAGGAGGCGATGCTGCGCCCCAACGTCGTCGTCCTGCGCAGCCTCGGCAAGAACTTCGGCCTGCACGGCATCCGCTTCGGCTACCTGGTCGCCAACCCGGCGCTGGCCGGCCGGGTGCGCGCCATGCTGCCGAAGTGGAACCTCAATTCCTTCGCGGAGCACGTGGTGTTCATGCTGCGCGACCACGGGCCGGAGTACGCGCAGAGCCTGCACCAGGTCCGCCGCGACCGCCTGGAGATGGCCAGTCAGCTCTCCGCGCTGCCCGGTCTGACCGTCTATCCCTCCCAGGGCAACTTCCTCTTCGTGCGCCTCCCCGTGGGCGCCGAGGGCACCGTCGTCCGGGACCGCATGCTCACCGAGCACCGGGTCCTGGTCCGTGAATGCGGCAACAAGATCGGTTCGTCCAGCCGCTTCCTGCGTCTCGTGGTGCGCCCCCAGGTGGACGTGCGTCGCCTGGTGTCCGGCCTGGAACAGGTGCTCTACGGGTCCAGGAGGGGAGCCGCCGTGCCCGAGCCCGCCACCGGGACCGGCTACAGCTCGGGCACGGCGGCGGTGGACCGCCTGGTGAGCGAGACCAACGGGGCGGGGATGCGGGCGATCGCCGACCGGCCGGCCGGCCCGCCCGGACTCCCCGCCGCCTCAGCCGCCGGCACCGGCATGCCGCTCCCCGCCGCGGTGCCCGTCGCCCCGGCGGCGGCCACCGCCGGCCCGATGCCGGTGCCGGCCCCGCCGGGACCCGCCTCGCAACCGGCGCCCGTCCCCCAGCCCGCGCCCGTCCCCCAGCCGGCGCCGTATCCCGGACCGGTGCCGGACCCCCACCCGGCACCGGTCCCACATCCCGTCCCCGCGCCGGCCCCGACGCCGTACCCCGCGCCCGCTCCCGCTCCCGCCCCGGCCCACTACGCGGTGCCCGCCGTCCCCACCCCGCCCGGCGTCCCGGCCCGCGGTGGCCTCACCGCGGCCCAGGTGAGGGGGACCGACGGACTGCGGACGGTCCCGGCGACGGGCTGGCCGGACCCGGCGGGCATGGGCCGGACGGGCTGACGGGCTGACGGACCGCGGCGCCCCCGCGACCGGCGCTCAGTAGGCGACGGGCCAGCCGCTGCTCCAGTCCAGGAGGTTGATGCCGAGCTTGGGTGTGCCGTTGTCGTTGCCGTCGTAGTAGTGGTAGACGAGCAGGTCACCGTCCACGTCCTTCATGACCGACTGCCCGCCGGGACCGATGACGCTGCCGTGCGACTCCAGCACGGGAGTGCCGCCGTTGTTCATCATCGAGACGCCGTTCCGGTCGCGGTAGGGCCCGGTGACGCTGGTGGCCCGGCCCACCTTGATCTTGTACGTGGAGCTGGTGCCGGCGCAGCAGGTGTCGTACGAGGCGAAGAGGTAGTAGTACCCGTTCCGCTTGACGATGTAGGGGGCCTCGACGGCCTTGGTGCCGGACGGCCGGGAGGCGAGGGAGCGCCGGGCGGTGTCGGAGGTGTGCTGCTTGCCGGTGGACGGGTCGATGCGGATCATCTTGATCCCGGTCCACCAACTGCCGAAGGACAGCCACCACTTGCCGTCGTCGTCGACGAAGAGGTTGGGGTCGATGGCGTTGAAGTCGCTGGAGGAACCGGAGGTGTAGACGATGCCGTAGTCGCTCCAGCTGCCCGGCTGCCCGGTGGTGGAGCCGGCGAGCCCGATGGCGGAGGTGTTGGAGCCGAACTTCGAGACGGAGTAGTACATCAGGTACTTGCCGCCGTGGTACGAGATGTCGGGCGCCCAGGCCTCCGGGACCGACGAGTAGCGCGACCACCAGCCGGGCCGGGAGCCGAAGGCGTCGGCGCCCGCCGCGAAGGCGGTGCGGTCGGAGGACGTCTTGCTGCTGATGCCTCCGCCGGTGGCGTAGAGCTGGTACTGCCCGGAGGCGGTGCGGATCATCGTCGGGTCGTGGGTGACGACGGAGCCGGTGACCCGGCCGGGGCCGGGGTACGCCGACGCCGTGGTGGGGACCAGCGAGAGCAGGGCGGCGGTGGGGAGGGCGAGGAGGGCGGTCCTTGTGCGCCTCATGGGGAACACTCCTGTTCCATATCTCGAACGCCGATCGGACTGTCGGACGGAACGTAAAATCGAACCCCTTGCGCGTCAACGGTCTGCGCAGCAAGGGCAACCAACGTCCGGAAAACACCCCGTGGCACAGGTGACACACCGGTGAATTCCTGACGGATCGTCGGCGCAACCGTGTTCGAGGACGGCTGCGCCCGGACAACATGGCCTCCCCATCCATGTGCGTGTCTGCGTCGGGAGTCGGTCATGAGCGGTGTCTCGTGGGAGTCGGTGATCGCGGTGTTCGGCCTCGCCGTGCCCGTGGTCGCCGCCCTCTGGGAGTTCGTCGTGGCGGGCCGCAAACGGCTGGGCTACCGCGTCCAGATGGACACCAGCGCCCGGGACTCGGGCACGTCCACGGGACCGCAGGCCAGAGTCCTCCAGCGCATGCAGTGGGACGGCGTCGACCTGGACGATCCCTCGGTCGTCCTGCTGCGCATCGAGAACGTCGGCTGGACCCCGATCGTCGAGGAGGACTACGTCGCCCGCATGGACGACCCGGTGGGCATACGCGCGGCGTTCCCGGGCCGCCGTGTGGTCGGCATGGTCGTGACGGAGTGCAGCCACCCCGTGCTGCGCGAGTTCTTCGAACCGGGCACGGCGGGCCTGGGAGCCACGGACGGCGTGATCACGCTGCCCAAGGTGAAGCTCAACCGCCGCGCCCACTACAAGGTCCTGGCGGTGCTGGACCGCCTCCCCGGCGCCACCGGGGACGACCTCCCCGGCCCGGAGATCAGCGCGGGCATCGTCGGCGGAGTGCGCGGCGGGACCATCAAGAGGACCGAGTACTACCCCTTCGCCTCCCGGCCGGTCCGCTGGCTCCTCGCCCTCCTCGTCCTGGTGAGCGTCGCCCAGTCCGTGTCCACCTTCGCCCGCGGCGAGGACGCGGTCGCCGCCCCGCTGGACTGCGCCGAGGGAACGCTGCACCTGTCGGGCTCCACCGCCTTCAAGGAAGTGCTGGAACAGGCCGCCGAGCAGTACACGAAGACCTGCCCCGGGGCCCGGATCCCGCTGACCGCCGACTCGTTCCGGGGCAGCGTCCCGGGCCTGGACACCCTCGCCGCGGCGGGCGAGAAGGCCGGGCCCGGCGAGGACGGCGGGCTGGGCGACCGGCTGGCCTTCAGCGACGGCCCCAAGTCCGACGGCCGCCCGCAACTGCTGCCCAGGCCGGTCGCCCTGTCGCTGTTCACCCTGGTCGTGAGCGAGGACACCGGGATACGGGACCTGTCCCTGAAGCAGGTGCGGGACATCTACGCCGGGCGGATCACCAACTGGAGCCAGGTCAAGGGCAACCCCCTGCCCATCCAGCTGGTCAGCCGGCACCCGGGCTCCGGCACCCGGACCGCCCTGGAGCGGCGGGTGCTGGACGGCGGCCCGCTGCCCGCGGTCACCACCAACGACTGCCGGAGCCTCGACACCGGCAGACCCGGCCGCTGCGAGGTCGGCGGCACCCGGGCCCTGCTGGACACCGTCGCCGCGACGCCCGGCGCCCTCGGCCACAGCGAGGTCGGCTCCGCCACCGCGCACGAAGGCGTGCGGCAGGTCCGCATCGACGGCTACCCGGCGACGCTGGAGGGCGCCGACCAGGGGGCGTACCCCTTCTGGGAGACCGAGATCGCCTACACCTACGGCGAGCCGCCGGCCGACTCGATCGCCGCGGGCTTCCTGCGCTACCTCGCCGACGAGGTCGGCAAGGACATCATCCGGTCCCAGGGGCACCGCCCCTGCTCGGAACTGGCCGAGCCGCTGGTGTGCCGCCCGGGCGGGGCGTGACCCGGGCGACCGAACCCCAGGCGGTCAGGAGGCGGGGCACTCCTTCCACGCCAGGTGGTACACCGTGCTGATGTCCCCGTCCGTCGAGTCCATCGTCATGAAGCTCACCTCGGCGGGGTCGGACGTCCCCGTGCTCACCCGCAGCTCCGTGTTGATGTTGAAGTTGCGCTGGACCCCGCAGGGCGCCCAGACCAGCTGGGCCCAGTCGGTGCTGTCGGTGGCCTGCCAGTTGTCGTTGAGGGGGCCGTCGAAGGGGTGGCTGCGGTACTCCGTGTTCGGGGAGCCCTGGAAGTAGTACGAGGCCCGCTGGGTGCCCTTCGCGCCGTCCTGGAGGGCGGCGAAGCCGCGGTAGTCCGCGCTGGCCACGGCGTAGGTGAAGCCCTGCGGGACGTGGACGAGCAGGTTGAGCTGGCAGTTCTTGCGGAAGGCCGTGGGCGGCGAGTCGCCGCCGGCCTGGGCGAGGTAGTCGCTGTAGGTCACGGTGAAGGCGGTGTTGTCCTCCGAAACGGCGACGGCCGCGGTGCCCTGCGGGCAGCCGGAGCCGTTCACCGTGGCGACCTTGATGACGATCTTGTCCGGCGGCGGGTCCTCGAACCCGCCGGAGGGCTGGTGCTGCGCGGGCAGCACGGAGGTGAGGAGCGCGGCGATCGTGCCGCTCAGGAGCAGGCCGGTGGCCATGGGTCTCCCATCCCGGTCGGTGGGGGGTGTAGTTGAATGCACTGCACACATGTTGTGCACATGTCACTCACGATGCGCTCGCATCGTATGTTCGTCCGCCGGACCCGGACAGGTCACACTTTGGCCATTTACCGCAGCACCGCTCCGGTTGTGCAGAATGGCCCGGCAGCGAAGCAGCGGAAGTACGGCAAACAGGAGAGGCTCCCTTGGAGCTCAGCAGGCTCAGCAGACGAGCGTTCAGCACCCTCGCGGGCACCACCGTCCTCGGTCTGGCGCTCGGCGGCAGCGTGAGCAGCCAGGCACTGCCCCGCTCCGGCGCCCGCGGCCCCGTGCCCACCGGCCCGCCGCCAGGCCCGCCCGCCGCCGACGGGCAGCGCCACCACGTCGCCCTGGACCGCCACTCCCTGCTGGTCGACGGCCGGCGGCTGGCCCTGTGGTCCGGCGAGATGCATCCCTTCCGGCTGCCGAGCCCGTCCCTGTGGCGGGACGTCCTGCAGAAAATGCACGCGTACGGCTACAACGCCGTCAGTGTCCGCGTCGCCTGGAACGCGCACTCCCCCGCCCCGGGCGAGTACGACTTCACCGGCGTCCGCGACCTGGACCTGTTCCTGCGCACGGCCGCCGAGACCCGGATGTACGTCGTCCTGGACCCGGGCCCGTACATCGGCGCGGACGTGGACGCCGGCGGTCTGCCCGGCTGGCTGACGGCCACCGGGGGCGAGGCCCGGACCACCGACCCCGCGTACCTGCGCCACGCCGACGAGTGGCTGGGCCGCGTCAACGCCGTCGCCGCCCGGCACCTGTACACCCGCGGCACCGGCACCGTCCTGCTCTACCGCCTCGACGCCCCGCAGCGCGCCCAGCTGTCCCACCTGCACGAGAAGGTCCGCGCCGACGGGATCGACGTACCCCTGCTGCACGCCGACACCCCCGTCGTCCCGGGCGAGCCCGAGCGCACCGGGAACGCCGGCGAGGCACGGCAGGTCCACCTCGCGCAGCTCGCGCGGGGCACCGCGCTGCACCACGTGCGCACCGCGTTCGGCGGCACCTCCTGGGGCTGGCTGCCCGCGCCGTCCGCGCCCGGCCCGGCGTACGACCCCACCGCCGGGATCGACGAGGCGCGGCGGCCGACGGAGAAGACGGCCCCGCTCCACCAGCTCGGGCAGCTCCTGCGCCACGTGTCCGACTTCACCCGGCTGGAGGAGGCCGCCGAGGTCCGGGCCGCCGACGCCCGCCTGCGGGTGCGGCACCTCGCCAACCCGGACACCGGCACCCACGCCTACGTCGTGCGCAACGACTCCGCCGCCGACGTCACGTCGAGGCTGCCGATGGGCGGGGCCGACGTGGAGGTCACCGTCCCCGGCCGGGACGCCAAGCTGTTCGCCACCGGGCTGCACCTGGGCGCGGGACGGAAACTGGCGTACGCCACCGTGCAGCCCATGCTCTCCATGAGCGTCGGGAAGCTGGACATCGCCGCCTTCGTGGGCCGGGCCGGCGAGAAGGCGCACCTGGTGCTGGACTGCCCGCACGAGCCGTGGCCGACCCGGCTGGACGAGGAGGCCGCCTGGACGTTCGTCCGCGGGAAGCTGCACGTCACCGTGGAGCTCAAGGAGGACCGGCTGACCCGGCTGCGGATCCGCAGCGGCAAGACCGACCGCACCATGATCCTGCTCCTCGCCGACGACGCCGCCTCCCTGAAGCTGTGGCCGTACGAGACCCCGTCGGGCCGGGTGCTGGTGTACGGCCCGGCGCTGCTGCGCGACGCCGCCCTGGACGGGGACACGATCCGGCTGACCGGTGACACCGTCGAGGAGTGCGGCCTGGAGGTGTGGGCGCCGCCGGGCATCACGGACGTGTCCTGGAACGGCGGCCGGGTCCGTACGCGGCTCGGCCGGGCCCACAGCCTGTACGCCACCCGGGCCCTGCCCGCCGTGCCGGAGCTGGTCCTGCCCGCGCTGGACGGCTGGCGGCGCCGCGACGAGAACCCGGAGTCCCGGCCCGGCTACGACGACTCGGGGTGGACGGCCGCCGACCGGAAGACGTCGTTCAGCACGACCCCCGTGCCCGAGGGGCAGCCCGTGCTCTTCGCCGACGACTACGGCTTCCACTACGGCGACGTCTGGTACCGGGGCCGGCTCACCGGCGTCGCGGGCCTGGAAGCGGTGTCGCTGTCCTACAGCACGGGCGCGCGGGGGCTGCTGATGGCCTGGCTGGACGGGGAGCCGCTGGGCACGCACCGCGTGGAGGGGGACGGCCGGCAGGGCACGTGGACCGCGACGGCGCGGTTCCGGCTGCCGGACGGGCTGCGGGCCGCGCTGCGGGAGCGGCCCGGCGCGGGTGGCCCGCCCGTGCTGTCGGTCCTGGTCCGGCGCACCCAGCACCCGCAGGACTACTACAAGGCGGCCCGCGGGCTGACCTCGGCCGCCTTCGAGGGGGCCTCGCCGAGGGTGCGCTGGCGGATCATGGGGGCCGCCCCGGCCGACCCGGTGCGCGGGCCGCTCAACAACGGCGGCCTGTACGGGGAGCGGCACGGCTGGCACCTGCCGGGGTACGACGGCGGCTGGGAGCCCGTCTCCTCCCCCGGCGACGGCGACCGGCGCCAGGGCGTGACCTGGTACCGGACCACCTTCCGGCTGGACGTCCCGCCGGACGTGGACGCCTCCGTCGGGCTGGTCCTCGACGGGCCGGGCCGCGGCCAGCTCTTCCTGAACGGCTGGAACATGGGCGAGTACGCGGGTGACGTGACGGGCGCACCGCACACCTTCGTCCTGCCCAACGGCATCCTGCGCACCCGCGCCGCCGCCAACACCCTGGCCCTCGCGGTGCTGTCCGACGGCGCGCCGGGGCCGGGGACGGTGCGGCTGGAACTGCTGGGCGGCGCGGCCGGAGGGGTCCCGGTGGACCCGGTCGCCTCCCCCGGCCGGCGCCGCTGACCCGGGCGCCCTCAGCGCAGCCGGATCACGTTCCAGGACAGCGGCTCCAGGACGGTGCTCAGCCTGCCGTCGCCCAGCGCCGTGCCGTCCACCGCGTGCGGGACGACCCGCTCGGGCTCGGCGAGGGTGTTGCGGGCGTCGGGGTCGGCGTCCGCGAGGGCGCTGTGCTCGACGACCTCGGTGAGGCCGAGGCCGCCGAGGGCGACGTCCAGCGGCAGCGGCTCGGTGCGCGAGCGGTTGACGGCGAAGACGGTGACCGAGCCGTCGCCGGCGCGCACGGCGGTGGCGTGCAGCAGGTCGGCCTCGCCGTACCTCTTCGTCTCGTACGTCGGTGAGTCCACCCGGACGTCGAGGACCTCGCCGCGGCCGTACTTCGAGGCCTGGGCGAAGGGGAAGAAGGTCGTCTGGCGCCAGGCGGGGCCGCCCGGCTCGGTCATGATCGGGGCGATGACGTTGACGAGCTGGGCGAGACAGGCGACGGTGACGCGGTCGGCGTGCCGGAGCAGGGCGATGAGGAGCGAGCCGAAGACGACCGCGTCGGTGACGCTGTAGTTGTCCTCCAGCAGGCGGGGGGCCTCGGGCCAGTCGAGGGCGCTCACCTCCGCCTGCGTCTTGGCCATGTACCAGACGTTCCACTCGTCGAAGGAGAGGTTGATCTTCTTCTTGGACTTGAGGCGGGCGCCCACGTGGTCGCAGGTGGCGACGACGTTCTCGATGAACGACTCCATGTCCACGGCGGAGGCGAGGAAGGAGTCGACGTCGCCGTCGTGCGGCTCGTAGTAGGCGTGCAGGGAGATGTGGTCGACCAGGTCGTAGGTCTCCTGGAGGACGGTCGCCTCCCACGCGGCGAAGGTCTCCATGGACTGGCCGGAGGAGCCGCAGGCGACCAGTTCGAGGTCCGGGTCGATCTGGCGCATGGCGCGGGCGGTCTCGGCGGCGACGCGGCCGTACTCCTCGGCGGTCTTGTGGCCGGTCTGCCAGGGGCCGTCCATCTCGTTGCCGAGGCACCAGAGCCTGATGCCGAAGGGGTCCTTGTCGCCGTGCTCGGCGCGCAGGTCGGAGAGGGCGGTGCCGGAGGGGTGGTTGGCGTACTCCTGGAGTTCGAGGGCCTCGGCGACGCCGCGGGTGCCGAGGTTGACCGCCATCATCGGCTCGGCCTGGGGGCCGATCTTCTTGAGGAAGGCGATGTACTCGGACAGGCCGAAGCGGTTGGACTCCGTGGTGCGCCAGGCCAGGTCGAGGCGGCGGGGGCGGTCCTCGGCCGGGCCGACCGAGTCCTCCCACTTGTAGCCGGAGACGAAGTTGCCGCCGGGGTAGCGGATGGCGGTCACGCCGAGTTCGCGGACCAGCTCCAGCACGTCGGTCCGTATGCCGTCGGCGTCGGCGGCGGGGTGGCCGGGTTCGAAGACGCCGGTGTAGACGCAGCGGCCGAGGTGTTCGACGAAGGAGCCGAAGAGGCGGGGGTTGACTTCGCCGACGGTGAAGGCGGGGTCGAGGGTGAAGCGGGCGGTTCGCATCGCTGCCTTTCGGAGTTTCGGTTTCGTCTGCGGGGAGCTGGGCGTGGGGTCAGCGGCCGACGGCCGGCCAGCCGTCCTTCGTCCAGGTCAGGGCGTTCAGGCCGAGCTTGGGCGTGCCCTCGTCCTGCGCGTCGTAGTAGTGGTACGCCAGCCAGTCGCGGCCCCGGTCGCGGAAGACCGACTGGCCGCCGGTGCCGATGTAGCGGCCGTGGCCTTCCAGGAGCAGGTCGCCGCCGCCCTCCAGCAGCGGCTTGCCCGTGCTGTCGACGTAGTGGCCCGTGATCGATGCCGACCTGCCGACCTTGATCTTGTACGTGCTGTTCACGCCGGAGCAGCAGGCGTCATGGGAGGCGAAGAGGTAGTAGTACCGGCCGTGCTTGACGATCTCCGGGCCCTCGACCGCGTACGGCTCGTCCGGCCGGGTCGCCAGGTGGTGCACCTGCGCACCGGGAACGGCCTTGCCCGTCTCCGGGTCCAGCTCGACCATGCGGATGCCGGACCAGTAGGAGCCGAAGGACATCCACAGCCTGCCGTCGGCGCGGACGACCGCCGGGTCGATGGCGTTCCAGGTGTCCGTGGTCTCGGAGGAGAAGACCTTGCCGTGGTCGGTCCAGGTGCCGGGCAGGCCCGTGGTGGAGGTGGCGACGCCGATCGCGGAGTGGTTGGTGCCCCAGGAGGAGACCGCGTAGTACAGCCAGTAGCGGCCGGCGCGGTAGGAGAGGTCGGGGGCCCACGGGTCGCCGGTGTCGTTGTACTCGTACCACCAGGCCGGGGGCTCGGCGAAGGCGTTGCCCGCGTCGTCCCAGTGCGTGCCGTCGTCGGAGAGGCGGGCGCCGATGACGCCGCCGGTGGAGTAGGCGACGTAGCCGCCGGACTTCAGGCGCAGGACGGTGGGGTCGTGGATGATCTCCTGGCCCGTGATGGGGCGCGGGTCGGGGTAGCTCTGCGCCGCCTGGGCCGTGTGGGGCAGCAGGGCCATCAGGGCCGCGGTCGCCGCCGCGGTGAGGATTCCGCGTACGGTCACTGTCCCGCCAATCCCGTGTGGGCGACGCCCGCCACGATCTGCCGCTGGAAGAAGACGAAGACGACGATCAGGGGCAGGCCGGCCATGAGGCCGCCGGCCATGAGCTGGGCCCACTGGATGCCGTAGGAGTTCATGACGGTCGCGATGCCGTTCGGCATGGTCATCAGGTCGGGGTTGTTGGTGACCATGTAGGGCCACAGGAAGTTGTTCCAGGAGCTGATGAAGGTGAAGATGCCGACCGCCGCGAGCGAGGGGCGGGAGAGCGGCACGATGATGGTGAAGAAGACCCGCCAGCGGCCGGCGCCGTCGATGAAGGCGGCCTCCTCCAGTTCGCGCGGGATGCCCTGGAAGAACTTGTAGAGGATGTAGACCATCGCGGCCGGCGCGCACTGCGGCAGGATCATGCCCCAGTAGGTGTCGACCATCCCCATCTGCTGGACGGTGGTGAACAGGGGCACGCCGAGCACGGCCGGGGAGATCATGAGGCCCGCCATCACCAGGGCCATCAGGGCGCCCTTGCCGCGGAACTCGGTGCGGGCGAAGCCGTAGCCGGCCAGCGCGCTCACCAGCAGGACCACCGTGGTGACGCAGACCGACACGACGAGGGAGTTGACGAACCAGTTGGTGATGTTGCCGGTCTCGAAGAGGGCCGTCCAGGCCTGGCCGGTCCAGTCCTCGGGCAGCCAGTGCGTGGGTACCTCGACGGCCTCGGTCTCCGACTTGAGGGAGGTGAACAGGGCCCAGGCGAGGGGGGCGAGGAAGACCGCGGAGACGGCGGTGCCGAGCAGCGTGAGCACGATCTGGCCGGGGGTCCAGGCCCGGCGGGGCCGGGTGCGGGCCGATGGTGCGGCGGTGGTCATCGGCCGCCCTCCTCACGGTTGCGCAGCAGCCACATCCGGGCGAGGGCGACGGCCGCGATGAGCACGAAGAAGATGATGGAGATCGCGGAGGCGTAGCCCACGCGGTAGCTGGTGAAGCCCTGTTCGAGGGTGTACTGCACGAAGGTGCGGGTCGATTCCTCCGGTCCCGGCCCGAAGTCCTGCATGACGACGGCCTGGTCGAAGACCTGGAGCGAGGCGAGGATCTGGAGCGCGACGACGAGGCCGGTGATGTTGCGCAGCATCGGCAGCGTGATGTGGAGCGTGCGGTGCCAGGCGTTCGCGCCGTCCAGCTTGGCGGCCTCGTAGAGGTGGGCGGGGATACCCTGGAGGGCGGCGAGGTAGAGCAGGAAGCTGAAGCCGACCGTCCACCACAGGGTGGCGATGACGACGGCGAGCAGCGCGTAGGACTTGTCGGTCAGCCAGGGCGTCTCCAGACCGAAGACGTGGTTGATCATTCCCGTGCCGGGGTTGAACAGCCACTGCCACAGGTTGGCGGCGACGGTGGACGGCAGCAGGAAGGGCAGGAAGAAGCACAGCCGCCACAGCCACTTGCCACGCTCGATGTGGTGGGCGAGCATCGCCAGCAGGAAGGCGAGGACCGTGATACAGGGCACGACGAGCAGCGTGAAGTAGGCGCTGTGGCCGAACGCGTCCCACATCAGGGGGTCCTGGAGGGCCTCGCGGTAGTTGTCGAGGCCGATGAAGCTCGCGCCGTCGCCGGAGATGTTGGCGTCGGTGAAGCTGAGGTACAGGCCGCGCAGCAGCGGCCAGATCACGAAGAGCGCGAACAGGGTGAGGAACGGGGCGACGAACCAGCCGCCGTGCTGGAAGCCCTGCCTGCGGCGGACGGTGGCGCCGGCCGCGGCGGTCCTCGCGCGCGCGGGGCGGACCATCGTCTCGGCGCTGGTGGTGGTCATGCTCAGGCACCTCCCTGCGCGGCGGTCCGGCCGTCCATGGGGTTCTTCATGGCGAGCAGTTCGGTCAGCGCGCCCTTCATCCGGCGGGCGGCGGCCTCGGGCTTGGTGGAGCCCATCGTGGAGGAGACGACGATCGGACCGACGCGCTGGGCGAGGATGCCGGTGGAGCCGGCGAACCACACCTTCGGTTCGGTGGCCTGGTGGTCCATGGCGTCGGCGTACTCGTTCTGCGGCTGGAGCTCCCGGTACGCGGCGGTGGACAGGGTGGGGGTGTAGGCGGGGATGTGGCCGCCGGCCGCCCACTGCCGGGCGTGCTTGACGACGTAGGCGGCGAGCCGGTGCGCGGCCTCGTTGGTGGCGCCGCCGCGGTCCGCCTGGTGCGGGAGTACGAAGGAGTGCGACTCGGCGTGGGTGGCCCGCTCGCCGAAGACGGGCGGCAGCGGGGTGGCGCCGTAGTCGAGCTCCGCCCCCGAGAAGACCGGCACCGACCAGTTGCCCTCCCAGGCGAAGGGGGCGCCGTTGACGAACTGTTCGGCGCCCGCGCCGCCGCCGAAGCCCGGGTCGGCGTACCCGTCGGCGATGTGCCGGCGCAGGAACTCCAGTACCCGGACGGCCTTGTCGGTGTCGAAGGTGACGTCGGTCTTCGCGTCGTCGAACCAGGTGCCGCCGAGCTGGGTGTAGAAGGCGACGAAGAACCACCACTGGAAGTTCTGGTCGTTGTGCCAGAAGCCCATGGTCTGCAGGCCCTTCGCGGTGGCCTTCTTGGCTTCCTTCAGCACGTCGAACCACTCGTCGACGGAGGTGACCGGGACCATCCGGCCGTCGTCGCCGAGCAGGCCCGCCTTCCTCAGCACGTCCTTGCGGTAGAAGCAGAGCTGGACGTGGATGTCGAGGGGGAGGGCGTAGAGCTTGCCGTCGATGACGGCGCGCCGCCACAGCTCGGGGTTGAAGTCGGCTTCCTTCACGCCGTACTTGGCGAGCAGGCCGGTGTCCCAGGGGTCCAGGAGGCGGCCGGGCGAGAAGCCGGTGACGCGGCCCAGGTGCATCACGCCGAGGTCCGGTGCGCGGTTGCCGGCGGCCGCCATGGCGAGCTTGGTGTAGAAGGGGCTGCCCCACTGGAGGGTCGAGTCCTTCACGTCGATGCCGGGGTTGTCCTTCCGGAAGGCGTCCAGCATCGCGATCATGTTGTATCCGTCGCCGCCGCTGAAGAGGTTCCAGTAGCGCACCCGGGTGTCCGCGTCGGAGGCCAGGGCGTCGGCGCCCGTGCCGAGGGCCGCGAAGCCGAAGCTTCCCGCGACCGTCAGGCCACCCGCCGCGGCCAGAAAGTGCCTGCGATTCAGGTCAGGTCGTCCCATGCCCTGCCCATCTGTCATGAAGCTGTTCGATATTTCGGCTGTTCGATATTTCGGATGACGCTCGTAACTTCGAACGGGACCGTAAGGTGGCACGCCGGGCGCGTCAATGGGTCGCGCAGGAATTCCCACGGCCGGGAGTCGTTCCGCGTTGAACAGATGTCCCTCGATCACATGACGCGAGCAGACGGGGACGCGTAATCTCGGAGGGCTTCGGACCGGCCGGGAGAAGGGGGAGACATGAACCTCGCGGGCGCGCGCGGGCGGGCCGTCCGGGCCGCCGCGGCACTCAGACGCTCGCGCGGCGGCTCCGCCGGCGCCCTGGCCGCCGACCTCGCCGCAGCGGCCCGCGCACGGGACCGGGCACCGCGCGACGTGCGGGAGCTGTGCCACACGCTGTGCGCCGAGATGGCCGCGCGCCGCGCCGGCCGACCGGTCGAGCTGCGCTTCGAACGGTTCCCGGACGAGCTGCTGGTCACCGGGGTGTGGGTGGAGTTCCACGACCGCGACCTGGTCATCATCGAGGAGCGGGCCGAGGCGGTGCAGCAACTGGTCATCCTCGGGCACGAGTTGTGGCACATGCACGCCGGGCACCGGCACCACCACGGCGCCGGCTCCACCGCCGTCCGCGCCCTGGCCGACCGGCCCGGCTGGACGGACGAGGCCCTGGCCGCGACCGCCCGCGACGGCTCCCGGCAGGACGACGAGGCCGAGGCCGACGACTTCGGTCACCGCCTCGCCGCCGCCTGCCGGCCCCTGCTGCCGGGGCGGACCGGCACCACGCCCCCCAGCCCCGTCCAGAGGTCGCTCGGCTACCGCGGGCGGGGAGGTGCGCCACGGTGACGACGGTGTCGGCACTCGAACCGGCCGACGTGCTCGGCGAGTTGTACATCTCCTTCTGGATACCGGCCGCGATCCTGACGGCCGCGTTCGCGATCAAACTGCCCACCGTCGTCCGGCTCTGGCGGGACCCGTTGCTGCGCGCGGTCGGCGGTCTGCTGCTGCTCGCCTGCGCGGTGTTCGTCTTCGCGGCCCCCTCGACCATCGCCTGGACCAACCGGGTCACGGGCGTCACCAACATCTCGGCGCCGTGGGTGTACTCCCTGCTGACCGCCTTCTGCGGCTCCTGTCTGCTGCTGATCATCACCTGGCGCAACGGGCCGTCCGAGCGCCCGGCGGCCACCCGCCGCGCCGTGCGCTGGGTGGTCGGCGTCTACTCGGGGGTGATCGCCGCCCTGTGGACGCTGTTCGCCCTCGCCGAGGCACCCGTGGAACGCCTGCGGGACCTGGACACGTACTACGCCACCACGCCGTTCATGCGCGAGCAGATCGTGCTCTACCTGCTCGCCCACACCGTGGCCGTCCTGATCACGTCGTGGCTCATCTGGAACTGGGTGCGCACCGACGGCCTCGACGCCTGGCTGCGCTGGGGACTGATGTTCCTCGGCGTCGGCTACGCGCTGAACCTGGTCTTCGACGCCGCCAAGCTCACCGCCGTCGTGGCCCGCTGGACGGGCCACGACGCGGACTGGCTGAGCACCGATCTGGCTCCGCCCGTCGCCTGCCTGTCCGCCATCGTGATCGCCCTCGGCTTCATCCTCCCGCACGCCGGCCAGTACCTGCACGAACGGCGGCTGATCCGGGCCGCCCACCGCGAGCTGCGGCCGCTGTACCAGTTGCTGCGGTCGGGAGAGGGCGCCGGTCTGCCGTTCGTCCTGCGCTCCACGCCGGAACTGCGCCTCGTCCGCCGCGAGACGTTCATCCGGGACGCGCTGCTCCCGCTGTCCCGGCACATCGACGAGGCGCGGCGCAGGCGGTCGTACGAGGCTGCCCTCACGCTCGGCTTCGCCCCGGAGCGGGCCAAGGCGCTGGCCGCCGCGGTGGTGGTGCTGGACGCCGTGGAGCACGGACGGCGAGCGCCGGAACGCGCGGACGGCACCGGCGAGGTGGACAGCACGGACCTCCTCCACGACATCGGGGCCATGTCCCGGGCGCTGCGCCGCCCCGACGAGATCGAGGCGGTACGCGCCCGTGCGGCCGCCCCCACAGAGAGCGCCCGCACATGAGCCATCGCACCACCGGAGCCGTCGTCCTCGGCGGCTCGCTCACCGGCATGCTCGCCGCCCGCGCCCTGGCGCCGTACGCGGGCCGGGTCACCGTGATCGAGCGCGACGCGCTGCCCGCGGGGCCCGGACCGCGCCGGGGACTGCCCCAGGCCCGGCACGCCCACCAGTTGTGGTCGGGCGGGACACGGGCGCTGGAGGCCCTCGTACCGGGCGTCACCGCCCGGCTCCGGCGGGCGGGGGCGCACCGGCTGCCCGTCACCACGGACATGGTGGTGCTCTCCCCCCGGGGCTGGTACCGGCGGTGGGACGAGTCCCACCAGATGCTGCTGTGCACCCGCGACCTGCTGGACGCCACCGTGCGGGAGCTGGTGTGCGCCGACGAACGGATCGAGGTCGTCGAGAACGCCGAGGCGCTGGGGCTCGACGGCTCGGGCGGCGCCGTGACGGGAGTGCGCGTACGGGTGGCCGGCGCAGGCGTGCGCACGCTGGGCGCCGGCCTGGTCGTCGACGCCACGGGGCGTGCGTCGCGCACCCCGCGGTGGCTGGCGGAACTCGGGCTGCCCGCGCCGAGGACACGGCGGGTCGACGCGGGGGTGCGGTACGCGAGCCGCCTGTACCGGGCCCCTCAGGACGCCCGCGAAGGCTTCCCGGTGGTCAACGTGCAGCCGGACCCGCGGTCCCCGGGGCCGGGACGGGGCGGGGTGCTGCTGCCCGTCGAGGACGGACGGTGGCTGGTCACGCTGTTCGGCACCCGCGGCGGCGAACCGTCCGCCGACGCCGGGGACTTCGAGCGGTACGCCCGCGAGGAGCTGCGGCACCCGCTGATCGGCGAGCTGCTGGCGGGGGCCGAGCCGCTGGGCGGCGTGTCGGCCACGCGGACCACGGCCAACCGGCGTCACTACTACGAGCGCATGCCCGTGTGGCCGGAGAACCTCGTCGTGCTCGGGGACGCGCTGGCCGCCCTCAACCCGGTCTACGGGCACGGGATGTCGGTGGCGGCGCAGAGCGCGCTGGCGCTCCGCTCGGTGCTCGGCCGGTCCGGCTGGGACGCGCCGGACCTGGCCCGGTCGGCCCAGCGCGCGGTGGCCCGTCCGGCGGGCGCCGCGTGGGAACTCGCGGTCGGACAGGACGTGTTCTTCCCCGGCGCCGCGCAGGGCGGGCCGTCGCTGCGGGAGCGGCTGTCGGCGGCCTACGTCGGGCGGCTCGCGTACACCGCCACGGGCAACGGGCGCGTCGCCCGCCGGGTGACGGACGTGATGGCCCTGGAGCGGGGCGCGCACGTACTGCTGGCGCCACGGGTACTGGTGGCCGCGGCGGCCGGCCCGCTCAAGCCGCAGCTGAGCGGACCGCCCCTGACGAAGCGCGAACGCGTAGCCGCCGGGCTGCTGTAGCCGTACGCCGGGACCCGCCCCCGAACCGGCAGCACCCGCCCCGGGGACGGGCCCCGCACGCCCCGGGACCCACAGCACACCTCCGCGGGCCGGCCCCACACGGCCCCGGACCGGCCGCACGCTCCAGTGCCGACCGCACACGCCGCGGACCGGCAGCACAGGCTCCGGCCCGCAGCACACGGCCCCAGACCCGCAGCCCACGCCGCCCAGACCCGCAGCACACGGCCCCAGACCCTCAGCACACGGCCCCAGACCGGCAGCGCAGGCTCCGGCCCGCAGCGCACGGCCCCGGACCGGCCGCACGCTCCAGTGCCGACCGCACACGCCGCGGACCGGCAGCACAGGCTCCGGCCCGCAGCACACGGCCCCAGCCCCTCAGCACACGGCCCCAGACCCGCAGCCCACGCCGCCCAGACCCTCAGCACACGGCCCCAGACCGGCAGCGCAGGCTCCGGCCCGCAGCGCACGGCCCCGGACCGGCCGCACACACCACGGACCCGCAGCACACGCGGCGGACCATCCGCACGGGCCCCGGAACCGCGGCACACGCACCGAACCCGCGTACCCGCCCCGGACCGGCGACCGCTACCCGTCCTCAGCCCGCGAACGCCGGCTGCGGCACCCCCCGCCCCGCATCCGGCACCACCAGCAGTGAACCCGCCAGCGGATGCGGGGCGGTGAGGCCGACGCGCGCCGTGGTGATGTACAGGTCGCTCAGGCCGGGGCCGCCGAACGCGCAGGCGGTGACCCGCGGCACCGGGAGGGGGACCACCCGGTCCAGATCGCCGGCCGGCGTGTAGCGGCGTACCGCACCGCCGTCCCACAGGGCGACCCACACGCACCCCTCGGCGTCGACGCACAGCCCGTCGGGGAAACCGGCGCCGTCCTCGATCGTGGCCAGCGGGCGGCGGCCCGTGATCCGGCCGTCGGAAGCGGCGACGTCGAAGACGTCGATGCGGCGGGTCGGCGTGTCGACGTAGTACATCAGCCGCCCGTCGGGGCTCCAGCCGGTGCCGTTGCTCACCGCGACGTCGTCCAGCACCGTCGTCACCGTGCCGTCCCCGGCGATCCGGGACAGCGTACCGCCGCCGGGTGCCTCGTCGTAGCGCATGGTGCCGGCCCACAGCGTGCCGTCGGGGGCGACGGCGGCGTCGTTGGCGCGGCGGCCGGGGACGGTCTCCCGGTGCAGCCAGCGGAAGGTGCCGTCGGGGTCGAGCAGGCCGACGCCGTCCCGCAGGTTGAGGACGAGCCCGCCGCCCGCACGGGGCTTGACCGCGCCCACGTGCTGCTCGGTGCGGCGCACCGTGCGCCGGCCGGTCGCCGGGTCGTACGTGTGGACGCGGCAGTTCAGGATGTCGATCCACAGGAGGCGGCCGGCCGCCGGGTCCCAGGTGGGTCCCTCGCCGAGGGCCGCCTCCGCCCGGACGGCCACCTCGTACGCCGCGCCCGTCATTCCGCGCTCCGGTGGCCGAGGCGCTCGGACAGGTCCGCGGCGCCCTTGACGGCCAGTTCCTCCAGCTCGCCGAGGCGGTCCTCGCTCCAGCGGATCATGGGCACGGAGATGGACAGCGCGGCGACGACCCGGCCGGTGCGGTCGCGGACCGGTGCGGCGACGCAGGAGACGTCCGGGTTGGACTCGCGGTTCTCCACCGCGGTGCCGCGCTCGCGGATGCCGGCCAGGGCCTCGCGCAGCGCGGCCGGGTCGGTGATGCTGTTCGGCGTCATCGCGGCCAGTTCGGTGCCGTCCGGGAAGCGGGCGGCGAGCTCCGGCTCGGGGAGGGAGGCCAGCAGCATCTTGCCGACGGAGGTGCAGTGGGCGGGCAGCTTCCGCCCGGCCGCCGACACCATGCGCACCGCGTGCGTGGAGTCGACCTTGGCGATGTAGATGACGTCGGTCTCCTCGAGGATCGCCACGTGCACCGTCTCGTCGCAGGTCTCGGCGACGGACCGGGCGACCTGCTGGCCCTCGGCGGCGAGGTCGAGGTGCTCGGCGTAGCGGGCGCCGAGCTGGTACGGACGCACACCGAGCCGGTACCGTCCGGGCTGCCCGGCCACGGGGACGATGTATTTGCGGGCGGCGAGCGTGGTGACCAGCTCGTGCACGGTGGTGCGCGGCAGCTGGAGCCGGCGCACGATGTCGGGGGCGGAGAGCGTGCCGTCCCCGTCGAGGAAGAGCTCGAGTATGTCGAGAGCCCGGGTCACGGCTGGTACGAGGCGCCCCATGTCCGGCCCCCTCCCTAAGTTGTTCGAGATTTCAAAAGGCGATCGGAATAACGAACACAGGCTACTCACATCGCGTTTGCCGGGGCAATGGGCGTGCGCCCCGCGTGCTTCCCGCACGCTCCCCACGTGCTCCCCGCCCCATGGGCCACGATGGACCCATGCCCACCGGAAAGCGGCCCTCCGGCCCGTTCACCCCGCGCGACTTCCAGCTCGTGCTGCTGCGCCGCATGGCCGACCACAATCCCGGCCCGGTGGAGGACGCCCGCCGCGAGCTGGGCGCCTCGATCGCGGACATGCGGGAGGCCAACCGCCGCTGGCAGGCGATGCTCCGTTCCCCGCACTCCCGCTCGGCGGCCTCCCGGTACCGCTCGGTCCTCGGCGAACCCGAGTCGGCGGCACCCCGCCGGATCGGCGACCTGGAGTGCGAGGCCCGGCAGTGGGCGCTGCCCCTCTGGCCCGACCTGCGCTTCGAGGTCCTCGTCGCCGACAAGGGCGTCGTCTGGAACGAGTGGCTGGTCCGCGCCCCGGGCGCCGAGGCGCCGCCGCTGCGCACCCTGGACGACCTCACGCCCTGGTCCTGCACGGTCGACGAGGCGGCCCGCGCCTTCGCACCCGCCCGCCCGCTCCAGGGCTCGGCCCCCACCCGGTGGGGCCTGGCCTTCACCGCCCCGGACGCGGACGGGCAACGGCACGAGGTCGTCGCCGAGTTCACCTGGGGCCTGCTCCAGCGGACAGCGGTCCAAGGCCGCTAGCGAGCCGCCTCCAGTACCGCCTCCACCACTCGCGGCAGGGACCGCTCGTGCAGCCACAGGAACAGGTTCGGCTCCACCAGTTCCAGTTCCATCACCCGCGGCCGCCCGTCGTCCCCGTCCACCAGGTCGACCCGGGCGTACATCAGCTCCGGAGCGTCCGGTACGGCGGCCAGGGCGCGTTCGGCGACGGCGAGTTCGGCCGGGGCGGGCGTCCAGGGCTCCAGACCGGGGTGGGCGACCTTGCGCTCGTCGTACGGCGTCCCGGGCGCGAGGACCGCGCCCTTGCGACTCGCGTGCAGCAGTCGCCCGCCGAAGAACTGAAGCGCCCGCTCCCCGGTGGTGTCGATGCCGCGCATGTACGGCTGCACCATCGCCGTGAAGCCCTCGGCGTGCATCCGCTCCACCTGGCGCAGGGCGGTGGCGTGCTCGCCCGGGGTGTAGCGGGCGGCGAAGCGGGCCCCGGCGCCGGAGGTCGGCTTGACGACGTACTCGTGGCCGTCGGGCAGGTCGGGCGTCTCACCGGGGGCCGCGTAGCTCGTGGGGACGGTGGGCACACCGGCGTCGGCGAGCCCGCCCAGGTAGCGCTTGTCGGTGTTCCAGCGCACCACGGGTGCCGGGTTCGCCAGCCGCGTCAGCTTCCCGCACTGTTCGGCCCAGGCCGTGAACTCGGCGGACCGCCAGCTGTAGTCCCAGGTCGAGCGGATGACGGCGAGGTCGAAGGCGCCCCAGTCGACGCCGTCGTCGTCCCACACCTCGGCGGACGCCGTCGCCCCGGCGTCCGCCAGGGCCCGCACGAGCACCGGCAGGTCCCGGTCGACGCTGACCCGCGGGCCGGGGCGGCAGGTGACGAGTGCTATTCGGGGCATGGTCCTATCGTTCCTCTCCCGGGTCCCAGTCCAGCAGGCGGACCTTGGCAACCGTACGGACGTGGCGGCGCATCGCGGCGGCGGCCTGCCCGGGGCGGCGTTCGGCGATCGCGTCGAGGATGGCCCGGTGCTGGGCCAGGGAGCGGCCGGGGCGGCCGGGCTGGCGCAGGGACTCGGTGCGGCTCTCGGCGATCTGGTGGGCGATCGAGCGCATGAACTCCGCGAGCAGGCTGCTGTGCGCCGCCGCCGTCACCGCCGCGTGGAACAGGCGGTCGCCCTCGACGCCGTGACCGCCCTCCTCGACCTCCTCGGCCATGACCGCGAGCGCCGACCGCATCGCCGCCAGGTCGTCCTCCGTGCGGCGCTCGGCGGCCAGTTCGGCGAGCTTGGTCTCCAGCGCCTCGCGGGCCTCCAGGACGTCCGGGAGCCGCCGCCGGCGTTCGACCATGTCCTCGACGGGTTCGACGTCGAGGCTGTCGCGCACCAGATACGTGCCGCCGCCGTGCCGCGCCTCCACCAGGCCCTGGACCTCCAGGACCACGATCGCCTGCTTCACCGAGGCCCGGCTGACACCGAGGCGCTGGGCGAGGTCCCGTTCGGGCGGAAGACGGTCGCCGGCCCGCAGGCCGCCGTCGGTGACGTACTGGCGCAGCCGCTCCAGCACCTGCTCGTACAGGCGCTGTCTGGTCATGGGGCGCAAGGCGTCGGTCACGGTTCCCCCTCTCGCCGGGAGCGTAACACCGGGCCGTCCGTGGCCGAGTGGCTGAGCCAATTCGCGCGCGACCCCTTGACGCGGGCCCGGAGCGGGCCCACGCTGACCGACCAGTCGACCAGTCGCATCGTCCAAGTGGCTCAGCCACTCTGCCAATCAGACCCCCTGTCCGTCAGGCCGGTCCTCGGGAGCCCCGCATGTCCCCCGAACTCGTCTCGATCCTCGTCCTCGTGGTGGTGTTCGTCATCGCCACCACCCGCTCCGTCAACATGGGCGCCCTCGCCTTCGCCGCCGCCTTCGGGGTGGGCACGCTCGTCGCGGACCTCGACGCGGACGGCATCTTCGCCGGTTTCCCCGGCGACCTGTTCGTCGTCCTCGTCGGTGTCACCTACCTGTTCGCGATCGCCCGCGCCAACGGCACCACCGACTGGCTGGTGCACGCCGCCGTCCGGCTGGTGCGGGGGCGGGTCGCGCTGATCCCGTGGGTGATGTTCGCGCTGACCGGTGCGCTCACGGCGATCGGCGCGGTGAGCCCGGCCGCGGTGGCGATCGTCGCGCCGATCGCGCTGAGCTTCGCCACCCGGTACGCGATCAGCCCGCTGCTCATGGGCACGATGGTGGTGCACGGGGCCCAGGCCGGCGGCTTCTCGCCGATCAGCATCTACGGCTCGATCGTCAACGGCATCGTGGAGCGCGAGGGCCTGCCGGGCAGCGAGGTCACCCTCTTCCTGGCCTCGCTGATCGCCAACCTGCTCATCGCGAGCGTGCTGTTCGCGCTGTTCGGCGGGCGGAAGCTGTGGGCGCGGGGGTCGGTACCGGCGGACGGCGCCGACGAGGCGGGTGCGCGGCCCGCGGGCAAGGAGAACCCCGGCGCCGGCCCCGCGGGCACCGCCCCCACCGCCGTGGCCGTCCGCCCCGACCAGGACACCGACGGCACGGGCGGTGCCACCCGCCTCACCCCCGCCCGGACCGCCACCCTCGTCGCCCTGGTCGCCCTCGTCGTGGCCGTCCTCGGTTTCGATCTGGACGCGGGACTGACCGCGGTCACCCTCGCCGTGGTGCTGAGCACCGCCTGGCCGGACGACAGCCGCCGCGCGGTCGGCGAGATCGCCTGGTCCACCGTGCTGCTGATCTGCGGTGTCCTGACGTACGTCGGTGTGCTGGAGGAGATGGGCACGATCAGCTGGGCCGGTGAGGGTGTCGGCGGGATCGGCGTCCCACTGCTGGCCGCCGTGCTGCTCTGCTACATCGGCGCGATCGTGTCGGCCTTCGCCTCCTCCGTGGGCATCATGGGCGCGTTGATCCCGCTGGCGGTGCCGTTCCTCGCGCAGGGCGAGATCGGGGCGGTCGGCATGGTGGCGGCGCTGGCGGTGTCGGCGACGGTCGTGGACGTCAGCCCGTTCTCCACGAACGGCGCGCTGGTGCTGGCCGCGGCCCCGGACGTCGACCGCGAGCGGTTCTTCCGGCAGTTGATGATCTACGGAGGCATCGTGGTGGCGGCCGTGCCCGCGCTGGCGTGGCTGGTGCTGGTCGTGCCCGGCTTCGGGTAGGTCCAGGCAGGAAACCGGCTGTCGCGAGCAGCGGCGAAACGACTGACTAAGGAGTACGACGCGTGTCCTCTCTCTTCCCGGCCCTCTCCCCGGCCCCGACCGGCGCTGCGGCCGACCGGCCCGCCCTGCGGTTCGGCGAGCGCTCCCTGACGTACGCGCAACTGGCCGCCGCGGCGGGCGGTACCGCCGGACGGGTCCGGGGGGCCGGCCGGGTCGCCGTCTGGGCCACCCCGGCGATGGAGACCGCCGTCGCCGTCGTCGCGGCACTGCTGGCCGGGGTCCCCGCCGTACCGCTCAACCCGAAGTCCGGCGACAAGGAACTGGCGCACATCCTGTCCGACAGCGAGCCGTCGCTGGTCCTCACTGCCCCGGGCGCCGAACTCCCGCCCGCGCTCGCCGCCCTGGAGCGGATCGACGTCGACGCGCACGCCGCCGGCCCCGTCCCCGAGGACCGCGCCGAGGACGGCGACCCCGCCCTCGTCGTCTACACCTCCGGCACCACCGGGCCGCCCAAGGGCGCGGTCATCCCGAGGCGTGCGCTGGCGACGACGCTGGACGCGCTCGCCGACGCCTGGCAGTGGACCGGCGACGACGTGCTGGTGCAGGGGCTGCCGCTGTTCCACGTGCACGGGCTGGTGCTGGGCGTCCTGGGGCCGCTGCGGCGCGGCGGGTCCGTGCGGCACCTGGGCAGGTTCTCCACCGAGGGCGCGGCCCGCGAGCTGAACGACGGCGCGACGATGCTGTTCGGCGTACCGACGATGTACCACCGGATCGCCGAGTCGCTGCCCGGCGACCCGGAGCTGGCGAAGGCGCTGGCCGGGGCCCGGCTGCTGGTCTCCGGGTCGGCCGCGCTGCCCGTGCACGACCACGAGCGGATCGCCGCCGCCACCGGACGGCGGGTGATCGAGCGGTACGGCATGACGGAGACGCTGATGAACACCAGCGTGCGGGCGGACGGCGAGCCGCGCGCCGGGACCGTGGGCGTGCCGCTGCCCGGCGTCGAGCTGCGGCTGGTGGAGGAGGACGGCACGCCGATCGCGGCCCTGGACGGGGAGAGCGTCGGCGAGATCCAGGTGCGCGGCCCGAACCTGTTCACCGAGTACCTGAACCGCCCCGACGCCACCGCCGCCGCCTTCACCCCCGACGGCTTCTTCCGCACCGGCGACATGGCGGTGCGCGACCCCGACGGCTATGTCCGCATCGTCGGCCGCAAGGCCACCGACCTGATCAAGAGCGGCGGGTACAAGATCGGGGCCGGCGAGATCGAGAACGCGCTCCTCGAACACCCGGAGGTGCGGGAGGCCGCCGTCACCGGGGAACCCGACCCGGACCTCGGTGAGCGGATCGTGGCGTGGATCGTGCCCGCCGATCCGGCCTCCCCGCCCGCCCTTCAGACGCTGGCCGACCACGTCGCCGGGCGCCTGGCCCCGCACAAGCGGCCCCGTGTCGTGCGGCACGTGGACGCACTGCCCCGCAACGACATGGGGAAGATCATGAAGCGGGCGCTGACCCATGGCTGACCGCCTGTCCGCGCGCGCGTTCCTCGCCCTGCTCACCGACGACTTCACCGAACTCCCCCGCCCGCCTTCCCTGCCGGAGCCGCCCGACGGCCCCCTCGGCTGGCACGGCTACGACGCCTCCCGCGCCCGCGCCGCCGAGCGCACCGGCGAGGAGGAGTCAGTGGTCTGCGGCACCGGGCGCGTCGAGGGCACCCCGGCCGTGCTGCTCGCCTTCGAGTTCGGCTTCCTCGGCGGCTCGCTGGGCCGGCGCACCGGCGACCGGCTGGAGGCCGCGTACGCGTACGCCCGTGCACACCGGCTGCCGGTAGTGCCGTTGGTCGCGACCGGCGGCAGCCGGATGCAGGAGGGGATGCTCGCGCTGACCCAGCTCCAGCGGGTGGCCCGGCAGTCGGCGCTCACCCGGGAGGCCGGGCTGCCGCAGATCGCCGTCCTGCGCGACCCGGCGACCGGCGGCGGCTGGGCGACCTTGGGCGCGGGAGCCGACGTGGTCCTCGCGCTGCCCGGCGCCCAGGTCGGTTTCGCCGGGTCCCGGGTCCGGCCGCCGGGCGCCGACCCGGCGGCGTACACGGCCGAGGCGCAGGTGGCGGCGGGCAGCGCGGACGCCGTGGTGCCGGCCGGGGAGCTGCGCGCGACGCTGGGGCGGTGGCTGCGGCTGCTGACGGCGCCGTCGGCCGAACCGGCGCCCGTGCCGGAGCCGCTGGGGGCGCGGGACCTGCCGGTGAGCGGCTGGGACGCGGTTCGGCGGGCCCGGTCGCCCGAACGCCCGCACGCCGGGGCGTACCTGGACGCCTACTTCACCCACCGCGTGGCCCTGTCCGGCGACCGCTGCGGCGGCACCGACCCGGACGGCATGCTCTGCGGCTTCGGCGAGCACGCGGGCCGGACGGTGGCGTACGCCGCCCAGACCGGGACGGCGACGCGTCCCGCCGGCTACCGCACCGCCGCCCGGCTGGTCCGGCTCGCGGACCGGCTCGGCGTCCCGGTGCTGACCCTGGTGGACACCCCGGGAGCGGCGGCCGACGCGGAGGCGGAACGACAGGGCGCGGGCCCGGCGATCGCCGACCTGTTCGCCGCGCTGGCGTCGGTGACGACGCCGGTGACGACGCTGCTGATCGGTGAGGGCGGCTCGGGCGGGGCGCTGGCACTGGCCGCGCCCGGCCGCACCTGGGCCACGCCGGACAGCTACTTCTCCGTCATCGCGCCGGAGCTCGCGGCGGCGATCCTGAAGCGGGGGCCGGAGGAGACCGAGGCGACGGCCGGTCAACTGCGGCTGTGCCCGCTGGACTTGGCGGAACTGGGAGTGATCCGAACAGGCGATCAGTTGTTCCCTGGAACAGGTGATCGTCGCTCTGAAGAGCGCATGTGACTGCAGAGACCAACGATACTTACGGTGTGCAAGCAACGGGCTGCAGACCGTAGTTGACGCACATGTCCCGAGCAGTACCAAGTCCCACACAGCACAGCGCAAGGAGCTGCACGATCATGAACCTTCTCACCGACATCCTCGCCGGCATCGTCCACTTCGTCGGCTGGCTGGTCTGACGGTCCGAGAAACCAGGCGGCGCCGCCTCCCCGTCCCAGGGAGGCGGCGCCGTCCGCGTGTCAGTGCACGGCCACGGCCCGCACGATCTCCTGCGTGACCGAGCCGCCCCGGTCGTCGCTCGCCGAGGCCCGCAGCGAGACGTGCTCCGCGTCGCGGGGCACCCTCAGCGTCCCGTGCCAGGACGCCTCCCCGTCACCGCCGCGCAGCCGGACCTGCTGCCAGGTCTTCCCGTCGTCGTACGACACCTCCAGCTTTCCGCCGCCGATCGTCCCGGTGTCCGGGGCACCGGCCACGTACTCGGCGCCGATCCCGACCCGCAGCTTCTTCCCGCCGCGCACCTTCCCCGCGAGGTCGGTGTCCACGTCGAAGGAGAGGTTGATCAGCGGGAGGTAGGTCCAGCGGTCCT
Source organism: Streptomyces sp. CB02414 (assembly GCF_001905385.1). Taxonomy (GTDB): domain Bacteria; phylum Actinomycetota; class Actinomycetes; order Streptomycetales; family Streptomycetaceae; genus Streptomyces. The sequence continues at coordinate 694,648 of NZ_LIPF01000001.1, forward strand.
CCGGGGTGGCGGCCGAGCGGAAGGTCCACTCCGCGCGGCCCTCGGTCGCCGGTGACCAGCGCCCGGCGTCGAGCGCGGTCTCGGTGACGAGCTTGTACGTGCGCTCGTCGGCCGGCGCGTCCCAGACGTACGCGGCGGAACTCGGCCCCTGGTCGACCAGTTCGCCGTCCAGGTACACGGACGTCGTCTGCGTCATCCCGCTGCCCTCGCTCCACACATCGCCGAAGCCGGTGTGGTCGGGGCCGGAGTCGCCCCAGCCGGGCGCGTTCAGCTGGATGCTGTTGCCCGCCCGCTGCTGGCCCCAGCCGAGACCGGTGCCGAGATAGGGATGCCACACCGGCTTGAACCAGTTCACTTCGGTGCGCGAGCCGCCCTCGTACCGGACCGTCCCCGACCGCTGCTCCAGCGCGCCGTCGGCGGTCGTCACGGACTCGTGCCACAGCTGGCCGGCCCCGGTCGACACGTACTCGGTGCGCTCGGCCGGGAAGTCGATCCGCTCCTTGAAGCCGAGGCCGATCGGGAAGGTGTCGGTGATGGAGTACCGGAACTCGCCGCCGCCCGCGGGCTCGGCCGCGTGGTATCTGGCCCGCAGCGTGGCCAGGTCACGGCGGCCCGGCTCGTAGGTGAGGTCCCGGTCCGGCACGGCACCGCGATGGCCCTCGGACAGGTCGTAGGTGTACGGCGTGTTGCGCGTCCCGGTCATGTCGACGCGCCCGGCGTCCCGCAGCCGCTCGGCGTCGGCCGCGCTCACCGTGGCGATCTGCAGCGGCCGGTCGGCGTTGTCGTCCGTGCCCCACCAGGACATCAGCCGCCCGGGGGTGTCGTCGGTGACGAACAGCGCCTTCACGCCCGCGTCCTGCGCGGCCTGCGCCAGCGCCGTCGGCTCGGTGTCCCCGGTCAGCTCGGCGAGGACCGCCTCGCCCCGCACGCCCTCGGGGAAGGGCCCGTCCCCGACGTCGGTCAGCGGCAGCCGGGTGCGGCCCTCGATCAGGGTGCCGCCCGACTGGACGACGGCCTCACCAATCCCGCGGACCTCCAGCAGCGGCTTGCCGAGCCGCCACACCGTCCGGTACTCGAAGCCGCCCTCGGTGACCTTCTCGCCGGTGGGCGCGGCGAAGACGCTGTCGTAGGTCAGGGGCACCTGGACCGCGCCGAACAGGTCGGAACCGTTCGCGCTGCGGTCGTACTCCATGATCAGTTGCCGGGTCTCGGTGCGCTTGCGGACGTCGGCGCTGATCTCGCGCAGCTCACGCCCGTCGAGGGTGATCTCGCGGTCCCGGTCGACGACGACCTCGGGGGCGGCGAGGAAGCCGAGCCCGAGCGAGTCGGCGCCGTGGCTGCCGCGCACGTCCAGGAAGGAGGTCAGGCTGTACGTCCCCGGCGCGAGGCGCAGTTCGAGGGTGCCGGAGTCGCCGACGTGCGCGGGGAAGGGGTCGACGCCCTCGGCGAGGCGCTGGACGGTCAGGTCGGCGGCGGTGGCGGCACCGTCACGGTCCTTGACGTGGACGGTGAGCGTGTACCGCTCCTCCTCCTTCACCAGTCCGAACGCCGTGTGCGCGACGGGCGTGCCGTCCGCGCCGGACGCCACGATCCGGCCGCTGGTCCGACCGACCGGGGCCTTGGCGCCGTCGCCGGTGACGGTGGTGGCGGCGGTGCCGTGGGCGGGCACGGTGAGGGTGGTGTCGGCGAGGGTGGCGACGCCCTCGGGGGCGCCCTCAACGGACAGTTTCAACTCGACGTCGGCGTCGGAGGAGTTGGTGTAGGTCACCGTGCGGGTGACCGGCTCGTTCGCGTCGTACGGCCAGGAGTAGAAGCCGAGGTCGGCGCTTCCGGTGGCGGTGACCTCGGCGCCGATGGCGTCCGGCACGCTGACCCGGCCCGCGCCCAGCTGGTAGGCGGAGGCGTCGAGTTGCTTCGAGGTGGACATCAGCGCGTCCTTGAGCCGGGCGCCGCTCCAGTCCGGGTGCTGCTCGGCGAGCAGGGCGGCCACGCCGGAGACGTGCGGCGTCGCCATCGACGTACCGTCCATGGAGGTGTAGTCGCCGCTGCCCTCGGCGAGCCGGGAGCGGGCGGCGAGGATGCCGACGCCCGGGGCGGACAGGTCGGGCTTGAGGGCGTTGTCCCCGTACCGGGGGCCGGCGCTGGTGAACCAGGCCGCCCGGTCGGCGGAGTCGACGGCGCCCACGGTCAGCGCGGCGTCGGCGGCGGCGGGCGAGCCGATGGAGGACGGGGCACCGGTGTTGCCCGCCGCGATGACGAACAGGGCACCGGTCTCGGCGGACAGGGTGTTGACGGCCTGCGCCATGGGGTCGGTGCCGTCGCTGGGTTCGGTGGAGCCGAGGCTCATGGAGACGATGTCGGCGTCCACGTCCCGGGCGGCCCACTCCATGCCGGCGATGATCTCGGACTCGCTGCCGAAGCCCTCGTCGGAGAGGACCTTGCCGACGGCCAGGGTGGCGCCGGGCGCGACACCCTTCTCCTTGCCGTCGGAGGCCGCGCCGCTGCCGCCGACGGTGGAGGCGACGTGCGTGCCGTGGCCGTGCCGGTCGGCGACCTCCTCGCCCGGTATGAAGCTGCGGCTCTCGGCGACGCGGCCCGCCAGGTCGGGGTGGCCGGCGTCCACGCCGCTGTCCAGCACGGCGACGGTGACGCCCTTGCCGGTGAGCCCGGCCTCCCAGGCCTCGGGCGTGCCGATCTGGGCGTTGGACTCGGCCATGGTGGCGGTGACCCGCCCGTCGAGCCACACTCCGTCGACGGCGGAGCCCCGACGGGTGAATTCCCGCCAGAATGTGCGCCCCTTGTCCGCCTCGACGGCGGCCCCGCGCACGCTGGGCAGCGACCGCGTCCGCTCGGTCCCCTTCAGGCCGGCGGCCCGCGCACCCTTCTCGTAGGTCACGATCAGCGGCAGCTCGCCGGTCTCGGTGTCGGCGAGCCCCTGCTCCAGCAGCGCCCCGACGTCGAAGAGCCGTGCGTCGAGGCTGCCGTCGCGCAGGTGGGGCAGCGCCTCGTCGGGCACGACCAGCGTCCGCCCGTCGCTGCTGCGGGTGTGCACCGCGCCGGTGGCGCCCTTCGGCCGCTCGACCGTGAAGGTCTTCCGGCCGGCGCCGAGGTCGCTGACGGTCACCCGGTCGCCGGTGACGAGGGTGACGGTACGGGCGCCATCACGGGCGGCGTTCGTGCGGGCGTCGGTGCGGGCGTCGGCGGCCTGGGTGCGGCCGGCCGCCGCTCCGGGCGGCTCCTGCGCCGCCGCCGCTCCGGCCGGCAGCAGCGCGATCACGAGCCCCGCCGACAGGAGGGTCGCCCCGCGTCTGACTGGTCCTGTGCTCATCCACGTCTCTCTTCGTGTCGTCGTAGAGTGCTGTGACGAGTGCTGAGAGCAGTCTCAGGGGGCTTGTGGGGCCCGGGAGTTGATCAGGGGTGGCGGTTTGGCGCCCTGGCGGGTTCCCGCCAGTCCCGCTCGGCACCGGCGACGGAGGACGGGACACCGTCAAGTACCGTCCGTCACAATGAGGTTCCGCACGGGTACGCACGGCGAACGGGGAGCGAACGGCGTCATGGACCGGTTGGTCGAGTTCAGCACCGAGGACGGTGCGCTGGTGGTCGTCGAGGGCGTCGAGGACGAGGACGGCGCGCGGCTGGTCTCGCGCGGCGACGGCCCGGCGCGGGCGGCCCGCACCTTCGAGGGGTCCCTGGAGGGCGTCCGGGCCGCCGCCGGGTCCGCGCTGCGGGTGTTCCGGGACGGCTCGCTCAGACCCGACTCGGTGGAGCTGGAGTTCGGGGTCAAGCTGACCGCGGAGACCGGCGCGGTCATCGCGAAGGGAGCGGCCGAGGGCCACCTGGTCGTGCGGCTGAGCTGGTCGCCCCGGCCCGCGGAGGATTCCGGCGGTGGTCCCGGGGGCTCGGGGGGCGCCGGTGGGCCGGACGCCGCCGGCCGGTCATGAGCGGTGCCGCGTGGCACGCCCGCGTCGAGTGCGGCAAGGAGGTCGGCGCCGGGTTCCTCGTGTCGGGGCGCCGGCTGCTCACCTGCGCCCACGTCGTCAGGTGGAGCGAGGAGGCCGCGGTCACGGTGACCTTCCCGGGCCACCGGGAGCTGGGCGAGCTGTCCGCGACGGTCGCCGTGCACGGCGGCTGGCGGGGCGGCGCCGCCGACCGGGGCGACCTGGCCGTACTCGAGCTGGAGCGCGAAGTGCCGCTCGCCCCGGCCGTCTTCGCCCGCCCCGGCGCGGAACGGGCCGCGCCCGCACCCGAGCTGGTCGCCTACGGCTTCCCGAAGGGGTACGACGAGGGCATGCTCGCCTCCTACCGTGCCCTGCCGGGCCCGCTCATCTCGGACGAGTGGGTCCAGCTGGAGGCGCTGACGGGGCACGGTCAGCCGCTGGCGGCCGGGTTCAGCGGGGCGGCGGTGACGCTGGCCGACGGGACGGTCGTCGGCATGGTCTCCGCGGTCGCGGGCGCCAGGGACGTGCGCGTCGGGCGGATGCTGCCGGTCGAGGTCATGGCTCGCTACTGGCCCGAGCTCGGCGAACTGGTCCCCACCCCGGGGCACCGGTCGGACGCGCGCCGGCGGCTGTACGCGCTGGTGCGCCGGGCCGAGGAGACGGGCCTGGTCTGCGATCCGAACCGGCTGTACGTCTCCGCCATGGACGCCTTCGCCCCGCCGCCCCCTCAGGGGGGTTTCGCGTCCCTGCGGGAGGCCGCCGCCTACGTCCAGTGGGAGGTGACGGAGCCGGACGCCGTGGCCCGGTTCGCCGACCGGCTGGAGCGGCGGCTGGCGGAGGGGCAGTCCCCGCCGGAGCGGGCCGCGACGTGGTCGCCCATCGTGGTGGAGATCGACCACAGCGGCGCCGGTGCCGACCAGGTCACCGTCGAGGTGTCCGCCTACCGGAACGGGCAGCGCCGCCCCGTGGCCTCGCGCCGGATGGCCCGGAGCGCGGTGCGGGCCTTCGTGCAGGAACGCATCGACGAGGCGTTCACCCAGCTCGACCCCGGCGCCGAGGAACTGCTCACCTTCGTCCTGCCGCGCGAGTGGCTGAACGAACCGGTCGCGCACTGGGCGTGCAGCGAGGACGATCCCACCCCGCTCGGCTGCGCCTACCCGCTGGTCGTCACCGACCGGTACCGCCACCGCAGTGGACGGCTGCGCCACCAGCTGCGCAAGAGGTGGCGCAAGCTCGCCGTCAGCCCGGGCGGCACGCTGCACCGTGTCGACTGCGGCACCCAGGAGCGGCCGGCCGGACTGCGCAGGCGGCTGCGGGACGACGCGGAACTGGCCGGTTTCGCCGCCCCGCCCACGACGGCCCGGGAGCACTTCGAGGTCGGCCTCAACCTGCCCGTGCCCGTACTGCTGTGGCCGCGCGCGGGCTGCCCCGGCGACGGGCACGACGGCGACTGCTCCGGCACCGCGTTCCTCGACGAACTCGCCGTGTCCGTGGCGGGCGTCCCGCCGTCCGAACTCCCCCGCCTGGTCATGGAACTGCGCGAGACGGCGGACGCGGCCGACGAACCGGACGAGCACTGGGCGAGGGACCTCCAGCTGCTGTGGGACGACCCCCGCTGCTTCGCCGAACCCGCCGCCCTGCTCCACTCACCCGTCGCCTGAAGCCGTCCGCCCTCTGAGAAACCCGCCCCCCCGAACCACCCACCGCACCGACCGCTCGGAGAGAAGAACCATGCCCCTGTGGCCCGTCTACACCGGCGCGCCGGACCCGCACGACGGCATCACCAGGCTGCCCCCGCCCCCGCCCTGGCGCGCCTTCGACGGCCACCCCGTGCTCGACCCGCCGGACGACGACGGCGACGCCCCGGCCACCTCTCCCGACCGCGCCCACCGGGCCGCGACCTACCAGGCCACCGAGCACACGGTGCAGTTGGTCAACGCGGCCCTGTACCTGCGGCGCCCGCTGCTGGTCACCGGCCCGCCCGGCACCGGGAAGTCGTCCCTCGCCTACGCGGTGGCGCGCGAGCTGCGGCTCGGCCCGGTCCTCAGGTGGAACATCACCAGCCGCAGCACCCTCCACGACGGCCTCTACGCCTACGACCCGCTCTCCCGCCTGTACGCGGCGCGCCAGGACGCCGAGAGCCCCGGCGACACGGCCGGCGGCACGGGCATCGAGGACCACCTGCGTCTCGGCCCGCTCGGCACCGCCCTCCTCCCCTACGCCCGTCCGCGCGCCCTGCTCATCGACGAGATCGACAAGAGCGACCTCGACCTGCCGAACGACCTGCTGCACGTCCTGGAGGAGGGCCAGTACGAGATCCCCGAACTCGTGCGCGCCTCGCGGGACACCCCGGGCGGACGCGCCGAGGTGCTGGTCGACGGCACCGACCAGCGGGTGCCGGTCGAGCGCGGCCGGGTCCGCTGCCGGGCCTTCCCGTTCGTCGTCCTCACCAGCAACGGCGAGCGCGAGTTCCCGCCCGCCTTCCTGCGCCGCTGCGTCTCGCTGCGGCTGCGGCAGCCCGACGACGCCCACCTCGCCGAGATCGTCCGCGCCCACCTGGGCGAGCCCGACGCATACGCCCAGCAGCTGATCGGCCGTTTCCTGTCCCGTGTGGGCAGCGGGGAACTCGCCACCGACCAGCTCCTCAACGCCATCTACCTGGCCCGCTCCTCCGGCCTGGGCACCGACTCCCTGGACGAGCTGGCGGAGCGGCTGATGCCGTACCTGGGCCGGTCCCCGCAGCCCGACGCCTTCTGATGCCCGCCGACCGCCCCGGCCCGCCGGACCCGCTGCCCCGCCTCGCCGACATCCTCGGCCGGGCGTCCTCGGGCCCCCGCCCGACCCCGCTGGAGCTCGCCGAACTCCTGTGGCTGGCGGGGCACATGGAGTACCCGGAGCAGAACCCGCCGGGCCCGTCGGCCGGTACGGAACCCGCGGCGCCCGAGCCCGCCCCCGCACCGCCGGCGGCCGACCGCCCCCGGGAGCCGCGGCGGCAGGACCGTCCGGCCGTCCCTCCTCCCGCGCCCGAGCCGGCCGCCCCCCGCAGCCCCCTGCGCCTGCCCGCCCCGGCGCGCGCCCCGGGGACGGCGGCGGCCGAACCGCACAGCGCCCTGCTGGCGCCCGCCCCGCCGATGCTGCGCCACCCCCTGGCGTTGCAGCGGTCGCTGCGCCCGCTCAAGCGCCGTGCCGACGCCCCGGTGGGCCGGGAGGTGGACGAGGCCGCGACCGCCGACCGCATCGCCCGGCTCGGTGCCGGCCCCGAGTGGTGGCTGCCGGTGCTGCGCCCCGTGCGGGAGCGGTGGCTGCGGCTGAACCTGGTGCACGACGCGGGCCCCACGATGCCCGTCTGGCAGCCCCTGGTGCGGGAACTGCACGCCGCGCTCGCCCAGTCGGGCGTCTTCCGCACGGTCACCCTGCACCGCGCGGAGGCCGCCGGCACGGTCCCCGGCGACGGCGCCCAGGCGCCCGCCGACGGCCGCACGGTCACCCTGCTGATCAGCGACTGCATGGGGCCGCAGTGGCGCGAGGGCCCGGCCGGCACCCGATGGTTCGCCACCCTGCGCCGCTGGGCGCACCGCACGCCCCTCGCCGTCCTCCAGCCGTTGCCCGAACAGCTGTGGCGGGACACCGCGCTGCCGCCGGTGCCCGGCCTGCTGTCCGCCCCGCACCGGGCCGCGCCCAGCGCCGCGCTCGACTTCACCCCGTACGACGGCACCGCGCCCCGGGCCCCCCGGGGCGCCGTGCACGTGCCGGTGCTGGAGCCGGGCCCCGAGTGGCTGGCGAACTGGGCGTCGCTGGTCGCGAGTCCGGGCGGCACCCGCTACCCGGGCGCGGCGGCCGTGCTGCACCGCCCCCTGCCCGCCGACGCCGACGACCGCGCCGACATCACGCGGCTGTCCGCCGAGGAGCTGGTCCTGCGCTTTCGCGCGGGCGCCTCCCCGCAGGCCTTCCGGCTGGCCGGCCACCTCGCGCTCGGACGCCCGGACCTGCCGGTGATGCGGCTGGTGCAGGCGGCCGTGGAGCCGGACCCGCTCCCGAGCCACCTGGCCGAGGTCATCCTCAGCGGCCTGCTCACCACCGTCCCCGGGCCGCCCGGCTCCTACGAGTTCCGCCCCGGCGTACGCGAGCTGCTCCTGCGCGGTCTGCCCCGCACCGCGCGCGCCCGCACCCACGAGCTGCTGCTGCGGACCGGCGGTCTGATCGACGAGCGGGCCGGGCGCTCGCCCGGCGAGTTCCGTGCGCTGATCCCCTCCCGGGACGGCACCGAACGCGCCGACGGGAAGGGGTCGTTCGCGGCGATCAGCCAGGAGAGCGCACGGCAGCTGTCCACGCCGCCGCGCCCGCCGGGCCCCTCACCCTTCCCGCCCGGGCTGCGTGCCCGCTACCGGCCGGTGCGGCGGCTCACACCGGCCGGGAGGATGTGGCTGGCCGAGGACACCGGAACCAACCGGACCGTGGCGGTCCGGCTGCACGACCCGCTCCCCGACGCCGCCTCGCGCCGGGCGTTCCTGAGGGACGCGCGCCGCCTGACCGAGTTCTCCCACCCGAACGTGGTGACCGTCCTCGACGGCGGCATCGAGGACGGCGTCCCGTACGTCGTCATGGAGCACCTCGACGGCATCGCCCTGAACGCGCTCGCCCGGTCCAACGGCCGGCGGCTGCCGCCGCCGCTGACGGTGTCGGTCGGGGCGCAGCTCGCCCGGGCCCTCGCCGCCCTGCACGAGGCGGGCGTCACGCACGGTGGCCTGGAGGCGTCCCGGGTGGTCCTGCTCCCGGACGGCACGGCCCGGCTCAGCCTCTTCGCACCGGGCCGCACCTCGGGCCCCGCCGGGCGCTCCGAGGACCTGCGGGCCCTGTGCGACGTCCTGCTGCTGCTGACGTCGGGGACCTCGCGCCTGACCGTCCCGATCGAGTCCCGCCGCCTGGACCGGCTGCCCGAGGCCCTGCGCATCCACTACGCGCACGCCTTCGACCAGCTGATGTTCCCGTCGCTGGAAACCCAGGTCCGGGGCCGGGACCTGCTCACCCACCCGGAGCTGCCGGCCAGGGCCCGGGAGGCGTACGAACCGCGCCGCTACCGCGCCCTGGGCCCGCTGCGGGTCGATCTCCCGGACGGCTCCCCCGTGCTGCCGCCCGCCGTCCGCGCGCTGCTCGCCACGCTGCTGCTCAAGCCCGGCCGCACGGTGACGCACGAGGAGCTGCGGTGGGGGCTGTGGGACCCGGGCGACGAGCCGGGCGACCCCCGGGGCGAGGTGACCAGGGCGGCCGGGGAGCTGGCCGCCCTGCTGGGTCCGGGCGTACTGGCGACGTCCGCCCACGGCTACGCCCTGCACACCAGCTGCGACCACGTGGACGTGGTGCACTGCGACGAGCTGGTGCGCCGGGCCGACGCGGCGCGGCTGGCGGGCGCGCTCGCCGAGGCCCGCGACCACGTCACCGGGGCGCTGGCGCTGTGGCGCGGCACGGAGCCCCTGGCGGACGTGCCCGGCCCCGGCGCCCGCACCGCCCGCACCCGCCTCACGCGGCTCCGCCTCGCCCTGCACACCAAGCTGGCCGAACTCGACCTGGCCCTGGGCGAGTACGACCGGGCCGCCGACGACCTGGCCGGCCTGCTGCGCGCGCACCCGCACCGGGAGGACTTCCGCCGCCTGTACCTGATCGCGCTGCGCCGCCAGGGCCGGGTCGAGGAGGCGCTGGAGGTGTACGGGGAGTACGAACTGTCCGGCGGGAGGAGCCCGGCGCTGGTGGCGCTGGGCCGGGAACTGCGCGAGGAGCACGCCGGGCCGGCGGACGACGCCCCCTGGGAGGAGTACGAGGGGGCGGCGGACCAGGACGGACCGGAGACCGTCGTGTCCGCGCCGGACGAACTCCCGGAGGGGCCCTTCCCCACGGAGGACGGTCTGTGGACGCCGCTGCTGGGCGAGGACGGGGGCGAGGAGGGCCGCCCCACCGAGCGGGAGGCGGAGGCTGCCGAGGAGATCGCCGTACGGGCCGGGGAGACGGAGACCGACGCTTCCCGCTTCCCCGTGGACATGTGGGAGATCCCGGTGGGAGAACCGGTGGGGGCCATGGCGGGGGGCGCGTGGGGCCCCGGTGCGGAACACACGGCGCACGACGCGGACGACGCCGACGCCGCCGACGACGACGCGGACATCGACACCGACTTCCACGACTGCGCCCGCTACACCTTCCCCGACGGCTCCCCGGACGGCGAAGCCCGCGCCGCCCTGCACCGCGTCGTCACCGACCTGCTCGCGGACAGCGGGCTGCACGGCGACGCGTACCAGCTCCTGGACGACCGGGCGGGCGACCTGCTCGTGCTGCTGGCGCCGCGAGTGGAGGCCTCCCCCCTGCTGCGGGCGACCGTCGAGGGTCTGCCCGGGCTGCTGGCGCACCTGGGCGGTCCGCGGCTGCTCGCGGAGTTCTGGCAGGTGGAGTTCCGGCTCGACGGCGCCGAGGAGCAGGTCTTCCGGGCCGACCCCCGGTCGGTCCGCGACGCCCTGGACTCCTCCGGCGCCCAGGCGCTCATCGCCCTCTCGGACTCCCTCTACTACGACGAGGTGTACGAGGAAGGGCAGGACGGCCCCGCCTTCCCCCCGGACACCTTCCGGCCGCTGGCCGACGACACCGGCTGGTACCGGCCGGTCGGGCGGGCCGCCGCCGGGGAGCCCGCGGCGCCGGCCGGCCGCTGACCGCGCCCCCCGTTCGGCGGCCCCCCGCCCGGCCCCCTCCAAGGCGCGCCCGTCCCTTGCCCCGCGCACGATGCCAAGGAGGCCGGCCACCCGCCGGCCCCGCACGGTCCGCGCTCTCGGGAGGATCCGCCATGACCGCCAGTACCGCCAGCCTGGAGGCGCTGCGCCGCTGCCACTTCGCCGTCGACCTGGGCGCGGCGCGGACCCGCGTGTACGTCAAGGGTGCCGGGCTCGTCGTCGACCAGCCGTCCGCCGCCGCGGTCAACACCCGCACCGGCGCGCTCATCGCGGTCGGTGAGTTCGCGGAGAAGATGACGGGCCGCACCCCCGGCTACATCCGCGTCGTACGGCCCGTGTCCGGCGGCACGGTCGTCGACATCGAGATGGCCCAGCGGATGCTGCGGCACCTGCTCGGCGACAAGATCCGCCGCGCACTGCGCCGCAAGCCCCGGCTGCGCGCCGCCGTGTGCACCCCGCACGACGCGGACCCCCTCTCCCAGCGGGCGGCGATCGAGACGCTGGTCGGGCTCGGCGCGCGCCGGGTGGAACTCGTCGACACGCTGATCGCCGCGGCGGTCGGCTGCGGGCTGCCGGTGGAACAGCCCGAGGCGACGATGATCATGGTGTGCGGTGCGCACGCCACGCAGGTCGCGGTGCTCTCCCTCGGCTCGATCGTGACCGCGGAGCGCATCCCGGTCGGCGGTGAGGCCGTCGACCACGCGATCGTGCAGCTCCTGCGCCACCAGCACGAACTGGTGCTGCCCAGCCAGTCCGTACGCCCGCTCCAGGTCGCCCTGTCCGGCAACGGGCTGACCCCGCAGGGCCCGGCGTCCACCGAGATCCACGGCCGGGACGTGGCGACCGGGCTGGCGCGCAGTGTGCGGGTCGACACCGCCGCCGTCCGCAACGCCATCCAGACGCCGCTGACGGGCGTGCTCGACGGGATCGGCAAGGTGCTGCGCGACTGCCCGCCGGACCTGGTCGCGGACCTCGCCGACCGCGGGATCATGATGGTCGGCGGCAGCGCGCTGCTCCCCGGCTTCGACCAGATGCTGCGTCAGGCGACCGGCATGCCGGTGCACATCGCGGAGCGTCCCGACGTGTGCGCGGTCCAGGGCCTCGGCACGATGCTGGAGGGCCGCATCGAGCCGCTGGCGCTGAACCCGACGTCGGCGGACTGAGGGCGGCGCGGGACAACCGAAGCCGGGAGCCGAACAGACCGAACAGAAGAGACCGACGAGACCGACGAGGCCGGACGGCATGAGCACCCAGCCCGCGCCCCGCCTGACCCGGCTGCTCGAAGCGGTCCTGGAGGTCGGCACCGACCTCGGCCTGCGCGACACGCTGCGGCACATCGTGGACGGCGCCGCCGAGTTGACCGGCGCCGCCTCGGCGGCGCTGACCATCGCCGACCCCGCCCGGGACGGGCTGACCGAGATCCGCACCCCGGGCCGGCCCGGCGAGTGCGACCCGGCACCCCGGCTCCGGATGCCGATCCACGTGCGCGACGAGGAGTTCGGCGAGCTGCGGCTGGCCGGGCGGCCCGGCGGGGAACCGTTCACGGCCGAGGACGAGCAGCTGCTGCGGGTCCTGGCCACGCAGGCCGGCATCGCGATCGGCAACGCCCGCCTGTACGAGGCGGCCCGGCAGCGCGAGCGCTGGATCGAGGGCGCGGCGGCCGTCACCAACGCGCTGCTCACCGAGGAGGGCGCGGGCGACGCGCTGACGACGGTCGCCGAACGCGCCCGGCTGCTCGCCGACGCCAGTGCCGGGGTGATCCTGCAGCCGACCGCCGAGGGCGGCATGGAGATCGTGACCGCCTCGACGCCCGAGGACCCGGACGGCATCGTCGGCGCGACGATCGCACCGGGCAGGCCGGTCCTGGAACAACTCCTGGGCGGGGAGCCCGTCTTCATCGCCGACTCGGCGACCGACCCGCGCATGACGACGCACGTGCGGCACCGCTTCGGGCCCAGCATGATGCTGCCCCTGCGGGCGGACGGCCGGCTGATCGGCACCCTCGCCCTGCCCCGCCGCCGCGGCGACCGCCCGTACACCTCCGTCGAGCGGCTGCTCGCGACGCAGTTCGCCTCGCAGGCCGCGCTCGCCCTGGTCCTCGCCGACGCCCGGCGCGGCCGGGAGCGTCTCGCCGTCTACGAGGACCGGGACCGCATCGCCCGGGACCTGCACGACCTGGTGGTGCAGCGGCTGTTCGCCACCGGTCTGATGCTGGAGTCCACGCAGCGGCGGCCGGGCGCGGACGACGTCCGGGACATCCTCGGCCGGGCGGTGGACGAGCTGCGGTCCACGGTCCAGGAGGTCCGTACGACGATCCTGGCACTGCGCCAGCCCCCGGCCGGCCCGCCCACCGGGCTGCGCGGCCGGGTGTTGCGGGAGACCGCGTCCGCCGCCGCCCGGCTCGGCTTCCCCCCGTCGACGCACTTCACCGGCGCCGTCGACACCCGCGTACCGGACGAGGTCGGGGACCGTCTGCTCACGGCGCTGCGCCGGGCCCTGGCCGACGCGGCCGGCCGCCCGGACGTGACCCGCGTCGAGGTCGCCGTCGGCACGACCGCCGCCCCACCGGACGGCCCGGGCGTACGACTGACGGTCTTCGACGACGGCGCGAGGCCCGGGGGTGAGGGCGACGGCGAGGGAACGACCGTCGCCTGGTGGTCACCGCTGTGATCGCCCCGAGAACGACACCGCGCGGCAGTGGACGGGCGGCGCCTTTACCCACCCATGGGCCGGTCATTCCCCGCGCCCGGGTGTACTCCCCCGCCCGGCGGGCAGGTGCACCGACGGGGACTGTGTGACGTTGCGAACGTCTGCCGGGGATCGACATGGACGGACAAGGCGGTGACATGACCTCAGCGGCACCACCACGTCTGGCGGGGAGGCCGGCCACCCTGGTCATCGACGGCCAGGTGCACGCCGGCCGGGCGCTGCTCCTGCCGCGGGGAGAACTCGTCCACGGGTGCGCGGACATCCTGGCTGAGGCGCTGGCCACGCTGCCCGACGGCGTCGGCCGGGTCGACCTGGACATGGGCGACGTGGTGTTCATGGACACGGCCGGACTGCAGTTCCTGGACCTGCTCGGCGGCTACAGCAACCGGCAGGCGGTGCCGGCGACGGCGACGAACTGGCACGGGCAGCCGCTGCGCGTCCTGGAGCTGGCCGGACTGGACCCCGCCGACCCCTTGTCCGCCACGGCCCACCGGCCGGAGCCCGCGACCGAGCCTGTCGCGCCCCCCGCCGAACGGCTGCACGTCCTCCAGGAAGAGGTGGAGCAGCTGCGCCGGGCGATCGCCTCCCGTCCGGTCATCGACCAGGCCAGGGGCGTCCTCATGGCGCTGCACGCCTGCACCTCGGACGAGGCGTGGCACATCCTGCGGGAGGCCTCCCAGCTGTCCAACACCAAGCTGCGCACCGTGGCCGCGGCGGTCACCGCCGGCGCCGAGAGCGACGGCCCGCCGCCGCCCGCGGAGGTGCGCGCGGCCCTGCGGACGGCGCTGGCCCGGCTGCGCCGCTGAAACCGCGTCCCGGGTGGTGCGGGCGGTGCGGGCGGGGTACCCGGTCCGCGACCCCGTCCGGCAGGAGGAGGGACCACGATGAGCGAGCCGACCCCGTCCCAGGCCGAGGGCGAACGCGACGACGAACGGGACGACGTCCCGGACGTGCCGCACACCACACCGTCCCAGGCGGAGGGTGAGCGGGACGACGAGGACGCCACGGAGACCAGGCCGGCCGGATAGGCCGACGCGCGGCCACCGTCCGTCCAGAAAAGGTTTCTGCAGAGGTGGCGCGGAGTGGGGCGGGTGGGACTCGAACCCACGGCCGACGGATTATGAGTCCGCTGCTCTAACCGGCTGAGCTACCGCCCCATAGCGGCGTGTCGCGTACATCTGTGCGCGCCGTCTGCCGCAGCATAGCCGCTCATACGATCTCCTGCCTCGGCTGGTCGGCTACGGCCGCGCCTTCATGACCTTGAGGACTCCGCAGCGTGCCGTGCGGTTCCCGGACATGGAGCAGGACATGAAAAAGGACCCCCTGCGGGGTCCTCGTTCACCATGCTCCCCCGACTGGACTCGAACCAGTAACCTGCCGGTTAACAGCCGGCTGCTCTGCCAATTGAGCTACGGAGGACCGAGCTCCCCGGACTGGACTCGAACCAGTAACCTGCCGGTTAACAGCCGGCTGCTCTGCCAATTGAGCTACCGAGGAAGGTCTCGTGTCGCATCGAACGCGTCGGCCTGGGTATTCGCCAGGGGGCGCGCGCTCGCTGCGACACATACATTAGCGCAAGCAGGGGGGTGCTCCGCCAATCGGTACTCCCCGGCACCTCGGAGCCAGAGCAAGGGAAGGGTGGCCGCCATGCGTTACAGGGTCACGTTCGTCGTCGGACTCGCCGTGGGTTACGTGCTGGGCACGAAGGCCGGGCGGGAACGTTACGAGCAGTTGCGGAAGTCCGCCCGGCAGGTCGCGCAGAACCCGGCCGTGCGCAACACCGCCGAGTCCGCGGCCCAGCAGGGCAGGCAGTTCGCGGACAAGGCGTACCACGTGGTGAGCGACCGGGTCGGGGACCGGATGCCCGACTCGGTGGCCCAGCGGGTGCGGTCGCTGCGCGAGCGCAGCGGCAGCGGCCCGGACGACTGGGGCACCAGCAACACCTGACGTCCGTGCCCCCACCGGGTACGGACACCTCTCCCGGTACGGCAGAATTTCGGGCATGGGGATAGTCGCCGGGTTGGACAGTTCGCCCGATTTCACTCGTATCGTCGTCTGCGATTCGGACACCGGTGCCGTGCTGCGGCAGGGTTACGCGCCTCACCCGGTGGAGAGCCCCGAGGGCGGGGGCCGGCCCGCCGACGTCGATCCGCAGGCCTGGCTGCTGTCCCTGGGCGAGGCGGCCGGCGGCGGGCTGCTGGAGGGCGTGCAGGCCATCGGCGTGTCCGCGCAGGCCAACTCGGTCGTGCCGCTGGACGCACAGGGCAACACGGTGCGCCCGGCCATGGTGGGCGGCGACAAGCGCTCGCAGGTGGCGGCGGCCGACCTGATCGACGCCTTCGGTGGGCGCGAGGCGTGGGCGCAGGCCGTGGGCTGCGTCCCGCAGGCCGCGCAGGCGGTGACGAAGCTGCGCTGGCTGGCGCGGAGCGAGCCGGAGGCCGCCGCGCGGACCGCGGCCCTGCTCCAGGCGCACGACTGGCTGGTGTGGCAGCTGCTCGGGCGGCCGGCGCGGCGGACCACGGACCGGGGCGGGGCGTCCGGCACCGGGTACTGGTCGGCGGCGACCGGCGGTTACCGGCCCGATCTGGTCGAGCTGGCGCTCGGGCACCAGGCGATGCTGCCGGAGGTGATCGGCCCCGCCGACGCGGCCGGTACGACGCCGGAGGGGCTGCTGATCTCCGCCGGGACCGGCGAGACCCAGGCCGCCGCCTTCGGGCTCGGCATCGGGCTGGGCGACGCGGTGGTGTCGCTGGGGGCCTCCGGGTCCGTGATGGCCGTGCACACCGAGCCGCTCGTCGACCAGTCCGGGATGATCACCGCCCTGGCGGACGCCACCGGCATGCACCTGCCCGTCGTCACCATCCTGAACGCCGTACGGACCCTGCGCGGCACCGCCGAACTGCTCGGCGCGGCGGACCTGGAGGGCCTGTCCGAGCTGGCGATGAAGTCGACGCCGGGCGCGCACGGGCTGGTGCTGCTGCCCTACCTGGAGGGCGAGCGCACACCGAATCTGCCGCACACGGCCGGGACGCTGGCGGGGCTCAGGCGCGAGTCGATGAAGCCGGAGCACCTGGCGCGGGCCGCGTTCGAGGGGATGCTGTGCGGTCTCGCGGACGCCCTGGACGTGCTGCGCGGCCGGGGCGTGGACGTGCGGCGGGTCTTCCTGCTGGGCGCGGCGGCCGAGCTGCCGGCGGTGCAGGCGGCGGCGCCCATGCTGTTCGGGACGCAGGTCGTCGTGCCGCAGCCCGCCGACTACGCCGCGATCGGCTCGGCCCGGCAGGCGGCCTGGGCCCTGGGCGTGTCCCAGGGCACGCTGGACCCGCGCACTCCCCCGGTCTGGCAGGGCGCGGTGGCCCAGGTGCTGGAGCCGGGCGACGAGCTGGCGGTGGGGCAGGCGGTGCGACAGCAGTTCGTGTCGGTGCGGGAGCAGACGCACCCGGGGGCGCTGCACGGGTGAACCGGAAGGCCCGGTACCGCTCGTAGGCCGGAATTTGCCGCGCTCTTGGGTTAATTCGGTTGAGGTAACGCGGGTGGAGTGTTCGACGATAGGGGCCAGGGGCAACCAACCGGCCCCGTCGCCGACTCCGAGAGACCCAGCGTGCTCATACGACTCCTGCGGGCCTACCTGAGGCCCTACCGGAAACCCATCGCCCTGCTGGTGGCGCTGCAGTTCGTGCAGACCTGCGCCAGCCTCTACCTGCCGACGCTGAACGCCGACATCATCGACAACGGTGTCGTCAAGGGCGACACCGGCTACATCCTGGGCTACGGCGCCCTCATGATCGCCATCTCGCTGGTGCAGGTGGTGGGCAACGTCGGTGCCGTCTACTTCGGTGCCCGCACCGCCGCCGCGCTCGGCCGGGACGTGCGCGGTGCCGTCTTCGACCGGGTGCAGTCCTTCTCGGCCCGCGAGGTCGGCGGCTTCGGCGCGCCCTCGCTGATCACCCGGACCACCAACGACGTGCAGCAGGTCCAGATGCTGGCCCTGATGACGTTCACGCTGATGGTGTCGGCACCGATCATGTGCGTGGGCGGCATCGTGATGGCCCTCGGCCTGGACGTGCCGCTGTCCGGGGTGCTGGTCGGGGTCGTGCCGGTGCTGGCGGTCTGCGTCACGCTGATCGTGCGCAGGCTGCGCCCGCTGTTCCGGGCGATGCAGGAGCGCCTCGACACGGTGAACCGGGTGCTGCGCGAGCAGATCACCGGCAACCGCGTCATCCGGGCCTTCGTGCGCGACGAGTACGAGCAACAGCGCTTCCGCAAGGCCAACGCCGACCTCACCGAGGTGTCCCTCGGCACCGGCAACCTGCTCGCGCTGATGTTCCCGGTGGTCATGACGGTGGTGAACCTGTCGTCGATCGCGGTGGTGTGGTTCGGCGCGCACCGCATCGAGAGCGGCGGGATGCAGATCGGCGACCTCACCGCGTTCCTCGCCTATCTCATGCAGATCGTCATGTCCGTGATGATGGCCACCTTCATGTTCATGATGGTGCCGCGCGCGGAGGTGTGCGCCGAGCGCATCCAGGAGGTGCTGGGCACCCAGAGCAGTGTGGTGCCGCCGTCGGCGCCGGTCACCGAGCTGCGGCGGCACGGGCACCTGGAGGTCCGGGGGGCCGGGTTCCGCTACCCGGGGGCCGAGGAGCCGGTGCTCAGGAACATCGAGCTGGTGGCGCGGCCGGGCGAGACGACCGCCGTCATCGGCTCGACCGGCAGCGGCAAGTCCACCCTGCTCAGCCTGGTCCCGCGGCTCGTCGACGCCACGGAGGGCGAGGTGCTGGTCGACGGGGTGGACGTACGGACCCTCGATCCGAAGGTGCTGGCCCGGGTCGTGGGGCTGGTGCCGCAGAAGCCGTACCTCTTCGCGGGCACGGTCGCCACCAACCTGCGCTACGGCAATCCGGACGCCACCGACGAGGAGCTGTGGCACGCGCTGGAGGTGGCGCAGGCCAGGGAGTTCGTCTCCGCGCTGGAGGGCGGGCTGGACGCGCCGGTCTCGCAGGGCGGCACCAACGTGTCGGGCGGCCAGCGGCAGCGGCTCGCCATCGCCCGGACCCTCGTACAGCGACCGGAGATCTACCTCTTCGACGACTCCTTCTCCGCCCTCGACTACGCGACCGACGCGGCGCTGCGGGCCGAGCTGGGCCGGGAGACGGCCGAGGCGACCGTGGTGATCGTGGCGCAGCGGGTGGCGACCATCCGGGAAGCGGACCGGATCATCGTGCTGGACGAGGGGCGGGTGGTCGGCGAGGGCCGGCACCACGAGCTGATGGCGGACAACGAGACCTACCGGGAGATCGTGCTCTCCCAGCTCACGGAAGCGGAGGCTGCCTGATGGCGGGGCCTGCGGGTCGCATGATGGCCGGGGGCGGCCCCGACCAGCGTTCGATGGACTTCAAGGGATCGGGCAAGCGGCTGATCGCCCAGTTCCGGCCGGAGCGGACGACCCTGTTCACGCTCCTGGCGTGCGTGGTCGTCAGCGTCGGCCTCAGCGTGGTCGGGCCGAAGATCCTCGGCCGGGCCACCGACCTGGTCTTCGCGGGCATCGTCGGGCGGGACATGCCGTCCGGGGCCACGAAGGAACAGGTCCTGGAGTCGATGCGGGAGCGCGGTGACGGCAACGTCGCCGACATGCTCCGCTCCACGGACTTCACGCCGGGCCAGGGCATCGACTTCGGCGCGGTGGGCGAGGTGCTGCTGCTGGCGCTGGCGGTGTTCGGCGCGGCGGGGCTGCTGATGGCGGTGGCGACGCGGCTGGTGAACCGGGCGGTGAACCGCACGATGTTCCGGCTGCGCGAGGACGTGCAGACGAAACTGTCGCGGCTGCCGCTGTCGTACTTCGACAAGCGGCAGCGCGGCGAGGTGCTGAGCCGGGCGACGAACGACATCGACAACATCCAGCAGACGCTGCAGCAGTCGATGGGACAGCTCATCAACTCCCTGCTGACGATCATCGGCGTGCTGGCGATGATGTTCTACGTCTCCTGGATCCTCGCCCTGGTGGCGCTGGTGACCGTGCCGCTGTCGTTCGTGGTGGCCACGCGGGTGGGCAAGCGGTCGCAGCCGCAGTTCGTGCAGCAGTGGCGCTCGACGGGCACGCTCAACGCGCACATCGAGGAGATGTACACCGGGCACACGCTGGTGAAGGTGTTCGGGCGCCAGGAGGAGTCCGCGAAGCAGTTCGCCGAGCAGAACGAGGCGCTGTACGAGGCCGGGTTCAAGGCGCAGTTCAACAGCGGGATCATGCAGCCGCTGATGATGTTCGTGTCCAACCTGAACTACGTGCTGGTCGCGGTGGTGGGCGGTCTGCGGGTGGCCTCGGGCACGCTCTCCATCGGTGACGTGCAGGCCTTCATCCAGTACTCCCGGCAGTTCTCGATGCCGCTGACGCAGGTCGCGTCGATGGCGAACCTGGTGCAGTCGGGCGTGGCGTCGGCGGAGCGGGTCTTCGAGCTGCTGGACGCCGAGGAGCAGTCGGCGGACCCGATCCCGGGTGTGCGGCCGGAGGATCTGCGCGGGCGGGTGGAGCTGGAGCACGTGTCGTTCCGCTACGACCCCGAGAAGCCGCTGATCGAGGACCTGTCGCTGAAGGTGGAGCCGGGCCACACGGTCGCCATCGTCGGCCCCACGGGCGCCGGCAAGACCACCCTGGTCAACCTGCTGATGCGGTTCTACGAGGTCTCCGGCGGCCGGATCACCCTGGACGGCGTGGACATCGCCAAGATGTCCCGGGACGAGCTGCGCTCCGGCATCGGCATGGTGCTCCAGGACACCTGGCTGTTCGGCGGCACCATCGCGGAGAACATCGCGTACGGCGCGTCGCGGAAGGTGACGCGCGGGGAGATCGAGGAAGCCGCGCGGGCCGCGCACGCCGACCGGTTCGTGCGGACGCTGCCCGACGGCTACGACACGGTGATCGACGACGAGGGCACGGGGGTGAGCGCGGGCGAGAAGCAGCTGATCACGATCGCGCGGGCGTTCCTGTCCGACCCGGTGATCCTGGTCCTGGACGAGGCGACGAGTTCCGTGGACACCCGTACCGAGGTGCTGATCCAGAAGGCGATGGCCAAGCTGGCGCACGGGCGGACGTCCTTCGTCATCGCGCACCGGCTGTCGACGATCCGCGACGCCGACGTGATCTTGGTGATGGAGAATGGGTCCATCATCGAACAGGGCACGCACGGCGAACTGCTGGCGGCCGGCGGCGGGTACGCGCGCCTGTACGCGGCGCAGTTCGCGCAGGCGGTCGCCGAGGTCGACTGACCGCGCGGCCACGGACACGAGGGGGAACGGGACACGATGGCGCACGAGGACGGGAACCCGGGACAGGGCCCCGGGCAGCCGGAGGCGAACGCGGCACCGGCCGAGTCCGGCGCCGGCACCGGACGCCGGTCGGACACGGCGCTGGGACTGTGGCTGCCGTTCGGGGTCGCCCTGGGCGTCAGTCTCGGGCAGCTCAGCGGCAACCTGGGCGCGGGCGTCGCGCTCGGCATCGGGTGCGGCGTGGCGATCGGCGCCGGCATCGACGCCCGGAAGCGGCGAGAGGCGGGCCCGGACGCCTGACCGGCCCGCCTCAGTCGAGGTACCCGCGCAGCTGGTCCGCGTAGGCGTGGTCCCGGAGCTTGTTGAGCGTCTTGGACTCGATCTGGCGTATCCGCTCGCGGGTGACCCCGAAGATGCGGCCTATCTCCTCGAGCGTACGGGGCCGGCCGTCGACCAGGCCGTACCGGAGCTGGACGACCTTGCGCTCGCGTTCGCCGAGGGTGGAGAGCACCGCCTCCAGGTGCTGGCGCAGCAGCAGGAACGCGGCGGACTCGACGGGGCTGGCGGCGTCGCCGTCCTCGATGAGGTCGCCGAGGGCGACGTCGTCCTCCTCCCCCACCGGGGCGTGCAGCGAGACCGGCTCCTGGGCGAGGCGCAGCACCTCGCCGACCCGTTCGGGGGCCAGGTCCAGGTGGGCGGCGACCTCCTGCGGCGTCGGCTCGTAGCCGCGTTCCTGGAGCATGCGGCGCTGGACGCGGACCACCCGGTTGATCAGTTCCACGACGTGGACGGGGACGCGGATGGTGCGCGCCTGGTCGGCCAGCGCCCGCGACATGGCCTGGCGGATCCACCAGGTGGCGTAGGTGGAGAACTTGAAGCCGCGGGCGTAGTCGAACTTCTCCACGGCCCGGATCAGCCCCAGGTTCCCCTCCTGGACCAGGTCCAGCATGGTCAGTCCGCGTCCGACGTACCGCTTGGCCACCGACACCACGAGCCGCAGGTTCGCCTCGATCAGGCGGCGCTTGGCCAGGCGCCCCATGACGACGAGCCGGTCGAGGTCCAGGGCGAGCCGGCTGTCCAGGTCCGGGGTGAGCCGCAGCTTCTCCTCGGCGAACAGCCCGGCCTCCACCCGCCGGGCGAGGTCGACCTCCTCGGCGGCGCTGAGCAGCGGGATCCGGCCGATCTCCCGCAGGTACTGGCGGAACAGGTCGGAGGAGGGCCCACCGCTCTCCGTGCGGGTGGGCGGCGGCGGTTCGACGGACACGACGGCGTCCGCGGAGGCGTCGTCCTCGACGGGCCGGTCGGCGGGGTGGTGCACGGCGCGGGGCTGCGGCGGCATCGCGACGAGGAAGCCGCCGGCCGGGTCCGGCTCCGCGCCGTCGGTACTGGTGTCGGTCTGGGTGAGGGTCTGGGTCTGCACGGGGGCGACCTCCAGGATGGACGCGGCCGGCGGGGGCCGACGGCGGTACTTCGGGGACGGAGCCGGCTCGCACGCCGCTGTCCGCCCCGTACGCGTGGGACGGAACCGCGGGGATCGGGGGACCCGGCCGCGCTCCGAGGACTCAGGCACCGCCCCCAGTGTGGGGTACGACACATCACCGCCACGAGGGGCGTGCGGTGACTTTTTGCGTCCGGGGCGTGACCGGTCGGTTACCCGGGGGCGTTCAGAGCGCGGCGGCGCCGTGTTCGCGCAGGGTCTGGTCGTACTGCTGGAGGACCCAGAGCTCGTTCTGCACGGCGGCCAGTTCGGCGGGGTCGCCGTGGCCGGTGAGGCGGGTGAGGCGGCCCGTGATGTCGCGGATGCGGCGTTCGACGGCGCGGCGGCGGACGGTGACCAGCTGGGCGCCCGCGTAGACCTCGTCGACGTCCTTGACGCCCCGGTGCAGCATGATCGCCTCGACGGCCAGCTCGGTGACCGTCGCGCGGACGGTGTCGTCCGGGGCGGCGTCCCGGACGCGGACCAGGTAGTCCTGCGGGTCCTGGACGCCGAACTCGGCGCCGCCCGCCTCCAGGATCGCCTGGCGCACGGCGGCGTAGGGCGCGGCGGTGAACTCGTCCACGCCGTACGCGTCGAAGGCCGGGGAGACCAGCTCGGGGCGCTGGAGGGCGAGCTTGAGCAGTTCGCGTTCGGTGGCGAAGACGGGGTTGCGGAGGTTGAGGGCCGGGCCGCCGCCGCGGGGGCCCGGCGCGGCGGCGGGCGCGTAGGCCTGCGGGCCGCCGCCGTTGCCGTGCTGCTGCCCCCGGTCGGGGCCGGCGGGGCCCTTGCCGCCGCGGTCGCGGGCCCAGCGGGCGAGCTGGGCGATCCGCTTGACCACGAACTGGGTATCGAGGATGCCGAGCATGCCGGCGAGCTGCACGGCGACCTCGTGCTGGGCGCCGCTGTTCTTGATGCGGGCGACGACCGGGGCGGCCTCGTCCAGGGCGGCGGCGCGGCCGGCCGGGGTGTCCAGGTCGTAGCGGGCCACGATCTGGCGGAGCGCGAACTCGAAGAGCGGGGTGCGCGGCTCCACCAGGTCGGCGACCGCCTCGTCGCCCTTGGCCAGACGCAGGTCGCAGGGGTCCATGCCGTCGGGGGCGATGGCGATGTAGGTCTCGGCGGCGAACTTCTGGTCGTCCTCGAAGGCGCGCAGGGCCGCCTTCTGGCCGGCCGCGTCGCCGTCGAAGGTGAAGATCACGCGGGCCGAGCCGTTGTCCATCAGCAGGCGGCGCAGGATCTTGATGTGGTCGCCGCCGAAGGCGGTGCCGCAGGTCGCGATGGCGGTCGTCACCCCGGCCAGGTGGCAGGCCATGACGTCGGTGTAGCCCTCGACGACGACCGCGCGGGAGGCCTTCGCGATGTCCTTCTTCGCCAGGTCGATGCCGTACAGCACCTGGGACTTGCGGTAGATCGGGGTCTCGGGGGTGTTCAGGTACTTCGGGCCGTTGTCCGCCTCGTAGAGCTTGCGGGCGCCGAAGCCGACGACGTCGCCGCCGATGTCGCGGATGGGCCACATCAGCCGGCCGCGGAAGCGGTCGATGGGGCCGCGGCGGCCCTCCTGGGAGAGCCCGGAGAGCAGCAGCTCCTTGTCGCTGAAGCCCTTGCCGCGCAGGAAGCGGGTGAGGTGGTCCCAGCCCTGGGGGCTGTAGCCGACGGAGAAGTGCTCGGCGGCGGCCTGGTCGAAGCCGCGCTCGGCGAGGAAGGCGCGGCCGGTGTCCGCCTCCGGACTGCTCGCCAGCTGCTCCGCGTACCACTGGGCGGCGATCTTGTGGGCCTCGACCAGGCGGATGCGTTCGCCGCGCTGGTGGGTCGGGTTGTACCCGCCCTCCTCGTAACGCAGGGTGATGCCGGCCTGGCCGGCCAGGCGCTCGACCGCCTCCGAGAAGGTGAGGTGGTCGACCTTCATCACGAACGTGATGGTGTCGCCGCCCTCCTGGCAGCCGAAGCAGTGGAAGAGACCCTTGCTCGGGCTGACCTGGAAGGACGGGGACTTCTCGTCGTGGAACGGGCACAGGCCCTTCAGATTGCCGCCGCCCGCGTTGCGTAGCTGGAGGTACTCCGAGACGACGGCGTCGATCGGGACCGCGTCCCGTACCGCCTTCACGTCCTCGTCGTTGATCCGTCCTGCCACGCGTGAATTCTACGGGGGCGGTCCGACAGTCACGGGACGAGGCTGTCCAGAGCGACGTGCGGGTCGGCCAGCGCCTCCGCGTCCACCTGGGCCTTCGAGCGGATCAGCTGCTGGATCGGCTCCGTGACGTCCCACACGTTGACGTTCATCCCGGCCAGCACCCGGCCGTCCTTCACCCAGAAGGCGATGAACTCGCGCTTGGCCGCGTCCCCGCGGATCACCACCTGGTCGTAGGAGCCGGGCGGCGCCCAGCCGGAGTACTCCATGCCCAGGTCGTACTGGTCGGTGAAGAAGTAGGGCACGCGGTCGTGGGCCGGCCCCCTGCCGAGCATCGCGCGGGCGGCCGCCGGGCCGCCGTTCAGGGCGCCCGCCCAGTGCTCGACGCGCAGGCGGGTGTCGAAGAGGGCGTGGTGGAAGGAGGCGACGTCACCGGCGGCGTGGATGTCGGGGTCGGAGGTGCGCAGGTCCGCGTCGACGACGATGCCGCCGCCGGCCGCGCGGTCGGCGATCTCCAGGCCCGCCGCCTGGGCCAGCGCGGTGCGCGGGGCGGCGCCGATCGCGGCGAGCACGTCGTGCGCGGGGTGCTCCTCGCCGTCGTCGGTGCGGGCGGCCAGCACCATGCCGTCCTGGCCGACGATCTCGGTCAGCCGCACACCGAAGCGGAAGCGGACGCCGTGCGCCTCGTGCAGTTCGGCGAAGACGGAGCCGAGCTCGGGGCCGAGGACGCCGTGCAGCGGGGTCGGTCCGGGCTCCACGACCGTGACCTCCGCCCCGTACTCGCGGGCCGCCGCCGCGACCTCCAGGCCGATCCAGCCGGCGCCGGCGATCACGAGGTGGCCGTTGTCCCGGCCGAGGGAGGCGAGGACGCCCTTGAGGCGTTCGGCGTGGGCGAGGCGGCGCAGGTGGTGGACGCCCGCGAGGCCGGTGCCGGGGACGTCGAGGCGGCGGGGCTCGGCGCCGGTCGCGAGGAGCAGCTTGTCGTACCTGACGTGGGTGCCGTCGTCGCCGTAGTGGACGGTCTTCGCGGCGCGGTCGATCGCGACGACGGTCTGGCCGAGGTGCAGCTCGATGTCGTGCTGGGCGTACCAGGCGGGCTCGTGGACGAAGACGCTGTCGCGTTCCTCCTTGCCGAGGAGGAAGCCCTTGGACAGCGGCGGACGCTCGTAGGGGTGGTCGCGTTCGTCGCAGACGAGGATCACCCGGCCGTTGAAGCCCTCCGTGCGGAGTGTCTCGGCCGCCTTCGCGCCGGCCAGGCCGCCTCCGACGATGACGAATGTCTGATCCGCGTCGACCACTTGTCTGCCTCCTCGTCAGGGTGCCGCCACATGCGAGCGTCCCGCACGTGGCGTGGCGCGGGAAGAGGGAGTGACCCGATCAGGCCACGGAGGACGCTGTTTCCGGCGCCTTCCGGTCTGTCGGGTCACTCCTGTCCCGTCAGTCTCATGGATGCCCCGTCAGGCGGGCGTGAAGCGAGCGGGCCGAGGCGTCGGTGAGGGAGGCGATCTGGTCGACGATCACCCGTTTGCGGGCCCGGTCGTCGGCGGCCGTGTCGAACAGTGCGCGGAACTGCGGGTCGAGCCCGTCCGGGGCGCGGGCGGTGAGCGCCTCGGCCAGCTCGGCGACCACGACGCGCTGGTCGGCGCGGAGCCGCTCCTGCTCGGTGCGCTGCATGACGTACCGGAAGGCGACCGCCTTGAGGACGGCGCACTCCATACGGGTGGCGCGGGGGACCACCAGTTCGGCGGTGTACCGGGTGAGCCGGCCGCCCCCGTACGCGGCCCGGGTGGCGGTCTCGGCGGCGAGGCAGAAGCGGCCGATGAGCTGGCTGGTGGCGTCCTTCAGCCGGGCCTGGGCGACGGCCGAGCCGTCGTAGCCGTGCGGCCACCAGTCCTGGGCGAGGAGGCGGTCGAGGGCGGCGGCGAGTTCGGCGTGGTCGGTGCCGTCCGGGACGTACCGCCCGACGGCCGCCTCGAAGACCGTCTCCCGCTCGGGGTCGGCGAGCAGGCAGTTCGGGTCGATGTGACCGGCGTGCAGGCCGTCCTCGACGTCGTGCACGGAGTACGCCACGTCGTCGGCCCAGTCCATGACCTGCGCCTCGAAGCAGGTGCGGGCGCCGGGGGCGTCCTCGCGGAGCCATGCGAAGACGGGCCGGTCGTCGTCGTAGACGCCGAACTTGGGGGACGCCGGGTCGGTGGGGTGGGCGCCCCGGGGCCACGGGTACTTGGTGGCGGCGTCGAGGGTGGCGCGGGTGAGGTTGAGGCCGACGGAGCCGGCCTCGGTGAACCGTTTGGGCTCGATGCGGGTCAGGAGCCGCAGCGACTGGGCGTTGCCCTCGAAGCCGCCGCAGTCCTCGGCGAAGTCGTTCAGCGCCTGTTCACCGTTGTGGCCGAAGGGCGGGTGGCCCAGGTCGTGGGCGAGGCAGGCGGCCTCGACGAGGTCGGGGTCGCAGCCGAGGGCGGCGCCGAGCTCGCGGCCCACCTGGGCGCACTCGAGGGAGTGGGTGAGGCGGGTGCGGGGGCTGGCGTCCCACATGGGGTTGCCTTCGCCCGGCGCGACGACCTGCGTCTTTCCGGCGAGGCGGCGCAGGGCGGCGGAGTGCAGGATGCGGGCGCGGTCGCGCTGGAAGGCGGTGCGGCCGGGGCGTTTGTCGGGTTCGGGGGCGTAGCGGGCCACTGACGTGGGGTCGTACGGGGGTGGGGGTGCGGTGCCTTCCATGTCATGAACAGTAAGGGGAAGGTGTGACAGTCGGGTCGCCTATGCGTCTGCCGGGTGCGGTCCGATTGCGTGTGCGGGACGCGTCGTGGCTGGTCGCGCAGTTCCCCGCGCCCCTCAGGACGTTGCCGGCACCCGGGACTTCAAACCGCTGTCGGCCTTCACCGCCTCGTCGTAGCGGTGGAGGAGGAGGTGGGGCATTGCCGGATGGGTGCCCAGAGGGGGCGACGCGATCCACGGGGCCGCTGCCGCGGACTCCGTCGCGAAGCGGCCCGGGGCCGTGAAGTACGAGGCGACGGCGACGTTGCGGTAGCCCCGGGTCTCCAGTGCCCGTACCGCTTCCGGCACCGTCGGGGCCGCCGCCGAGGCGTATGCCGGGAGGACCGGGACGCCGAGGCGGGCGGACAGGAGCGATGCCGCGCGGTCCGTGTCGGTCCTGGACTCCGGGTCGCGGGAGCCCGCCGCGGCGAGGACGACGGCGGCGTCCCGCGGGGCGTGGAGGGGCCAGCCTGCCTCCAGGAGGTTGTCGTGCAGGGCGTCCACGAGGAGGGGGTGCGGACCGAGCGGGGCGGCCACGCGGGTGCGGGCCGGGGCGGCCGCGGCCATCTCCGGGATGTCCCGTTTGACGTGGTGGCCGCGGCTGAGGAGGAGCGGGACGAGGACCGCATCCCCGTCACCGAGGGCGGTGAGCGTGTCGGGCAGCAGGGGCTCGTTCAGCTCGATGTGGCCGAGGTGCACCGGGAGGGCGGGGCGCAGGGCGCGGACCCGGTCGAGCAGGGCCCGTACGGTGCTCAGGGCGCGCGGGTCGCGGCTGCCGTGGGCGACGACGACCAGGGCGGGGGTGCCGCCGTGGGTCGCCGTGCCGGTCGTCCTGCCCATCAGTGTCGTCGCCGTCATGCGTCGAGGGTGGCGGCCGGACGTTGCCTCCCCGTTGCGCGGATGTCACGGGTGTTTTCCGTCGGTTCACGCGGCGCCGGGCGGTGTGTGTGAGCGGCGGGTGAACCGGCGGACGCGCCCGGGCGTCCCTGGGGGCAGGGGACGACCAGGGAGGGGACCGACACCGATGCGCCGCTGGAGACCTCGCAGACCGCGCTTTCCGCGCACCCGGAAGGGGCAGCGGCGGCTGGTGCGGGCGGTGGTGGCCGGGTGCGTGCTGGCGCTGCTGCCGAGCGCGTGGCTGCGTGTCGTGACGGACGGCCGGCTGGGTTCCGCCTCCGACGTGCCGCGTACCGACGTCGCGGTCGTGTTCGGTGCGGGACTGTGGGACGGGGAGCCGTCGCCGTACCTCGCGCACCGGCTGGACGCGGCGGCGGAGCTGTACCGCGCGGGCCGGGTCGAGGTGGTGCTCGTCACCGGGGACAACAGCCGCGAGGAGTACGACGAGCCGGACGCCATGCGCGCGTACCTGGTCCGGCACGGGGTGCCCGACGGGCGGATCGTCAGCGACTACGCGGGCTTCGACACCTGGGACTCCTGCGTCCGCGCGAAGAAGATCTTCGGTGTGGACCGGGCGGTGCTGATCAGCCAGGACTTCCACATCCGGCGGGCGGTGGCGCTGTGCCAGGAGGCGGGGGTGGCGTCGTACGGCGTCGGGGTCGACGAGGCGCGCGACGTGACCTGGTACTACGGGGGCGCCCGGGAGGTCCTGGCGGCGGGAAAGGCGGCGCTCGACGCGGTGTTCGAGCCCGATCCGAAGTTCCTGGGACCCGAGGAGCCGGGCGTGTCACGGGCGTTGGGCACGCCCGGCTGAGGCCGAATGCCTGAGCGGACGGATCCGGGCGTTCTCCCTGGATGAGTTTGTCGTGTGCGCTTCACTCAGCAGCGTGAAACCGACAGATGAACACTCACTGTGTGCGCGTGACTACACGTAGCTTCGTCGGTGTGCGGCAGCGGAACGGACCGACCGCCGCGCTCCTGGGGAAGGGACACCTGATGACCGGACTTCGCTCCACGTTCGTCACGGCTGTCGCCGCGGCGCTGTTCGCGCTGCCGGTGGCGGCCGGGACCGCCGCGGCCGACGACGGCGACGACGCACCGGTGATGGAGCCGGGCTGCGCCAAGCTCTACGACTACGGCTACGGCTGGGCCGACATCTACAACGCCTGCGGTCACACCATCTCCGCCAGCGTCGAGGTCGACGGGTGGGACCCGGACTGCATCCAGATCGCCCCGTACTCGGTCGGGACCATCGGTCTGGAGCCGGGCGACGAGCCGTACTACGCCTACGAGTGCTGACCCGGGCCGCCGCCTGAGCGGGGGCGGCCCGTGACGGGGCGGGAGCGGGACCGCGGCCCTGCTCCCGCCCCTTGCCGTGCCGGTGCCGGCGACGGCGCACGTGCACCCTCACGGCCGCCCGGGGCCGGCGGGGAGGTCCCCGTCCCGGCGGTGTAACAAGCGGCCGCCCGGACGCGTAACACGCACGTCGCACGCTGGCGGCATGCAGAACACCGCCGCGCCCACGCCCACCCACTGCCCGTACTGCGCGCTGCAGTGCGGGATGAATCTGACGCCCGCCGCCGACGGAACCGTCGAGGTGTCCGAGCGCGCGGACTTCCCGGTGAACCGGGGCGCGCTGTGCGGCAAGGGGCGGACGGCGCCGGCGGTGCTCTCGTCGGGGGTGCGACTGACCTCACCGCTGGTGCGGTCGGGCGACGGCGTGCTCGTGCCGGCGGGCTGGGACGAGGCGCTGGGGCGGATCGCCGGGAACCTGGCCCGTACGCGGGCGGAGTACGGCGCGGACGCGCTGGGGGTGTTCGGCGGGGGCGGGCTGACCAACGAGAAGGCGTACGCGCTGGGGAAGTTCGCGCGAGTGGTGCTGGGCACCTCGCAGATCGACTACAACGGGCGGTTCTGCATGTCGTCGGCGGCGGCGGCCGGCACGAAGGCGTTCGGGCTGGACCGTGGGCTGCCGTTCCCGCTGGAGGACATCCCGAGCACCGGGTGCGTGATCCTCGTCGGGTCGAACCCGGCGGATACCATGCCGCCGTCCCTGCGCTACTTCACCGAACTGCGTGAGAACGGCGGCACGCTGATCGTCGTCGACCCGCGCCGGACGAGGACCGCGGAACAGGCCGACCTGCACCTCGCGCCCCGGCCCGGCACGGACCTCGCGCTCGCGCTGGGCATGCTGCACCTGGTCGTCGCCGAGGGGCGGGTGGACGCGGAGTACGTCGAGGAGCGCACGGCGGGCTGGGAGGAGGCGCGGGCGGCGGCGATGGCGCACTGGCCGGAGTACGTGGAGCGGATCACGGGGGTGTCCGTCCCGGAACTGCGGGAGGCGGTGCGGCTGTTCTGCGCCCCGGACGCGGCGATGGTGCTGACCGCGCGCGGGCCCGAGCAGCAGGCCAAGGGGACGGACACGGTGGGCGCGTGGATCAACCTGTGCCTGGCGACCGGGCGGGCCGGGCGGCCGCTGTCGGGGTACGGCTGTCTGACCGGGCAGGGCAACGGGCAGGGTGGGCGCGAGCACGGGCAGAAGGCCGACCAGTTGCCGGGCTACCGCAAGCTGACCGACCCGGCGGCGCGGCGGCACGTGGCCGGGGTGTGGGGTGTGGACCCCGACTCGCTGCCGGGTCCGGGGCGCAGTGCGTACGAGCTGCTGGACGCGCTGGGCACGGACATCAGGTCGCTGCTGGTGATGGGGTCCAACCCGGTGGTGTCGGCGCCCCGCGCGGCGCATGTCGAGGGGCGGCTGCGGTCGCTGGACTTCCTGGCCGTGTGCGACGTGGTGCTCTCCGAGACGGCGGCGCTGGCGGACGTGGTCCTGCCGGTGACGCAGTGGGCGGAGGAGACGGGGACCACGACCAGCCTGGAGGGCAGGGTGCTGCTGCGGCGGCGGGCGATCACACCGCCGGACGGCGTCCGCAGCGACCTGGAGGTACTGCACGGGCTGGCCGGCCGGCTCGGCGTGGAGAAGGGCTTCCCTACCGAGCCAGAGGAGGTCTTCGAGGAACTGCGCCGGGCGAGCGCGGGCGGCCCGGCGGACTACTCGGGGATCGACTACCGACGGCTGGCGGAGGAGGACGGGGTGTTCTGGCCGTGTCCGGCGCCGGTGGAGACGGACGACGGCGACAGGACCACCGGGACGGGGCGGACCGCCGCGGGGGCCTGCGCGAGCACCCGGACCCCCGGGACCACCGGGACCGTCCGGACCGCCGGCACGGCCGAGACCGACCGGACGGCCGGGACCACCAGAGCCGACCGGACCACCGAGACCGCCGGGACGACCGGGGCCGACCCGACGGCCGGCGCCGCCACGACACCCGCCCCCCACCCGGGCACCCCCCGCCTCTTCCTCGACCGTTTCGCCACCGGCGACGGCCGGGCCCGGTTCGTTTCCGTCTCGTACCGGCCGAGTGCCGAGGAGCCGGACGACGAGTATCCGGTGCTGTTGACGACCGGCCGGGTCGTGGCGCAGTACCAGTCGGGGGCGCAGACCCGGCGGGTGGAGGAGCTGAACGCCGCCGCGCCCGGCCCCTTCGTGGAGCTGCACCCGCGGCTGGCGGCGCGGCTCGGGGCGGCCGAGGGCGATCCGGTGGCCGTCGTGTCGCGGCGGGGCCGGGCGGTGGCTCCGGCCCGCATCACCTCCGGCATCCGGCCCGACACAGTGTTCATGCCCTTCCACTGGCCGGGCGAGGGGCGCGCCAACACCCTGACCAACCCGGCCCTCGACCCGACCTCGCGGATGCCGGAGTTCAAGGTGTGCGCGGTGCGGGTGGAGGCGGTGGCGGGGCCGTAGGGCCCGCCGGCCGCCACTCCCCGCCCTCGATCGGCGTGGCGCGGACGGGCGAGCCGTCGGCGACCCGTACGACGTTCATCGCGACCCGGTCGTAGAGGTTGCGCGGGTCGCCCGGCGCGTACTCCTCCAGCCGGTCGAGGGTGGCGAGCAGGTCGGCGTACGTCTCCGGGCGGGCGGTGACGAGGTCGCCGGTCACCACTCCGGCGGGGTCCTCGACGGCGTAGGGGTAGCCGGGGCCGGGGTACAGGACGGCACCGGTGAGGCGGGCCGGTTCCTCGGCGCGGGTGCGGCCGTCGAGGAAACGGGCGTGGTTGGGGGCGCCGGGGCGGAGCGTGCCGTAGACGAAGAACGGCAGTCTCCCGGCGTCCGGCACGGCGTCCGGCACGGCATCCACGAGGGTCATTCTCTCCCCTCACGATCTCCACGTGCGCGCTATGGACATGACATGTCCGGGGGCCCTTGAATCCGAGTCAGCACTCCCCACCCCCCACTCCCCCACCCTCTGCGTCCCCACGCGCCTTCTCCGAGGAGACCGATGAGCCGAATACGGCCCGTCCGCGGTTCCCGCCTCACCGCCGCCGCCGTCACCGCCACCGCCGCTTCCCTCCTGGTCGCCGCGCTCGCCCCCACCGCCGGCGCCGCCGACCGCCCGACCCGGGCCGCCGCCCTCGACAACGCGGCGGCGGTCCTCGCGGACCGGGCCCCGGCCCTGGGCCTGACCCCGGCCCAGGACACGGAGGTCCGTGACGTCATCGTCGA
Organism: Streptomyces sp. CB02414; assembly: GCF_001905385.1. Taxonomy (GTDB): domain Bacteria; phylum Actinomycetota; class Actinomycetes; order Streptomycetales; family Streptomycetaceae; genus Streptomyces. The sequence goes on from NZ_LIPF01000001.1 coordinate 727,082, forward strand.
CGCCGACGGCACCCAGCACGTCCGCTACGACCGCACGTACCGCGGCCTGCCCGTCCTGGGCGGCGACTTCGTCGTCCACCTCGCCCCCGACGGCGACTACCGGGGCGCCGACCGCGCGACGAGAGCGGCGCTCTCCCTGCCCACCGTCGCCCCGAAGCTGTCCGCCCCCAGGGCCGCCGACCTCGCCGCGACCGCGCTGCGCGCCGCCAACCCGGGCCAGTTGCTCAAGCGGCTCACCGCCGAGCCCGAACTGGTCGTCGACGCCCTGCACGGCACCCCGAGGCTGGCCTGGCGGACGAACGCCGTCGCGCTCGACTCCCTCGGCAACCCGGTCGCGCGCACGGTGCTGACCGACGCGGCCACGGGCGCCCGGATCGACGCCTGGGACGCCCTGGAGTCGGCGGCCGAGGGCGACGGCAGGTCGCTGTACGGCGGGACGGTGCCGCTGCGGACCACGCCGTCCGGGTCGTCGTACCAGCTCAAGGACCCGACACGCGGCGGCACGTACACCGGCGACGCCGGGAACCAGACCGACCTGTGCATCCTCGGCGTCTGCCTGGTCCGGGCCCCCTCGACGGTCTTCACCGACGCCGACAACCACTGGGGCACCGGGACGGCCGACGACCGCGCCTCGGCCGCCGTGGACGCGCAGTACGGCACGGACGTCACCTGGGACTACTACGAGGACGTCCACGGCCGCAGCGGCATCGCGGGCGACGGAAAGGGCTCGTACAACCGCGTGCACTACGGCACCCGGTACAACAACGCCTTCTGGGACGACGGCTGCTTCTGCATGACGTACGGCAACGGTGACGGGACGACCTTCGGTCCGTTGGTCTCGCTGGACGTCGCCGCGCACGAGATGACGCACGGCGTGACGTCGTCGACGGCGGCGCTGACGTACTCGGGCGAGTCCGGCGGGCTGAACGAGGCGACCTCCGACATCTTCGGCGCGCTGGTGGAGTGGCACGCGGACAACGCCGCCGACCCCGGGGACTACCTGATCGGCGAGAAGGTCGTCCGGGACGGTTTCGGCCGGGACGCGCTGCGCCGCATGGACCGGCCCAGCCGGGACGGCAGTTCGGCCGACTGCTGGAGCACGACCACGGGCGACCTCGACGTCCACTACTCCTCCGGGATCGCCAACCACTTCGCCTACCTGCTGGCCGAGGGCAGCGGCGCGAAGACCGTGGGCGGCGTGCGCTACGACTCCCCCACCTGCGACGGCTCCACCGTCTCCGGTATCGGCCGGGAGAAGCTGGGCGACATCTGGTACCGGGCGCTGACGGTCTACATGACCTCGTCCACGGACTACGCGGGCGCCCGCACAGCCACCCTGAACGCGGCGAAGGACCTGTACGGCGTCGACAGCGCCGAGTACGCCGCGGTGGGCGCGGCGTGGAGCGCGGTGAACGTCGGCTGACGCGCGGCGCGGCCCGTTCGGCGGCACGGTCACCCGTTCACACGTGCGCCGCACGCACCGGCACAACTTTCCCCGGACGGGCCCCTCATAAGCCCGTGACCTGCCGGAACGGTGTCGCGCGCGGGGGCGCCGCGAGCGCGGGCGGCACCCGTTCATCCCATTCCCGGCGCGCTCTCGGGGAGCGGGCCGCGCCCGGTGCGACTTTCCTCGGTAGGGCAGGGGCCACCGAAGAGCTCGAAGGAGCACCGATGCGACGTACCGCCCGCCTGCTGACCGGCACCGCGCTCGCCGTCGCGGCCGCCGGCCTCGCCTCCCCGGCGCCCGCGTACGCCGGGGAGGCCCGGGTCACCGGTGGCCTGGAGGTGTATCCGTCCTCGGTCGTGCCGGGCGAACGGGCCACGGTGCGCACGGCGGCGTGCGGCGAGGACGGCGCGGCGGCGGGGGACGCCAGTGCGGTGGGCGCCGGGGAGTTCCCGCTGGCGCCGGGCTCGGGGGAGGGTGAGACGACGGGCGGGTTCCAGGTGCCGCCGAGCGCCCAGCCGGGGACGTACGAGATCGTCGCGACCTGTGGCGGGAGCGGCAAGCGGGTGGCGGGTGACCTGGTGGTCACGCTGACCTCGGCCCGTGAGCAGGTGTACCCCAGAGGAAGCGTGAAGACGGGGGTCGGTGGCGCTCTTGGCCCCGATCCCGTGCAGACCGCGGCCGGTGTTGCGGCTCTGGCCGTCGCCGCCGCGGGCGGTACCTGGCTCCTGCATCGCCGGGCGAGAGGCGACGGGATCTGACGGGCACCCTCCGCTGCCCGTCCGCCGGTACCGCACTTCCCCACCCCCTCCGGGTCCGATGCCCCTCGCGGCCCGGAGGGGGCAGGGGATCCACCGAGGGACCCGAGGGAGAGGGGCGCGTCATGCGCAGGATCGGCGACTGGGCGATAGCCGCGGTCACCGCGCTCGCCCTCTGTTCCGGGGCGTGGCTGCTGCTCGACCAGGCCGGCGCCGAGGCCCCGCCGCAGCCGTCGGCCGCGCAGGCCGCCCGCGCCGGCGCCGGGCAGGCGGGGCGGGCGCCCGCGGCACCGGCGCTGCCGCCCTCCCCTCCCGACCGCGTCCGCATCCCGGCGATCGGCGTGGACGCCCCCATGACGGGCCTCGGGCTGACGCCGTCCGGCAGTCTCGACGTACCGCCCGCCGAGGACGAGAACCTGGCCGGCTGGTACGAGGCCGGCACCACCCCCGGCGAGACGGGCACCGCGATCGTCGCCGGGCACGTCGACAACGCCGAGGGCCCCGCCGTCTTCTACCGGCTCGGCGCGCTGGAGAAGGGCGCGGTGATCGAGGTCGACCGGCTAGACGGCGGCGTCGCGGTGTTCACCGTGGACGCCGTCGAGGTGTACGAGGCCGAGGACTTCCCCGACGAGAAGGTGTACGGCGCGGCCGGCCGGCCCGAACTGCGCGTGATCACCTGCGGCGGCGACTACGCACGCGGCACCGGCTACCAGGGGAACGTGGTCGTCTTCGCCCACCTGACCGGCAGCCGCTGAGACGTCACCGAAGCCCGCCCTACGCGATCCACTGCTCGTACGCCAGGTTCGCCACCAGCGCGAACACCACCGTCAGCAGCACGATCCGCACGAAGCCGCTGCCCCGCTTCAGCGCCGTGTGCGCGCCGAGGGTGCCGCCCGCCAGGTTGAACACGGCCATCAGGGCCGCCAGCTGCCACAGCACCGCGCCCTGCCAGGCGAACATCGCGAGGGCGCCCGCGTTGGTGCAGCAGTTGACGATCTTCGCGGTGGCGGAGGCGGTCACCAGGTCCAGGTGGAGGACGGCGGTGAGGGCCAGCACCAGGAAGGTCCCGGTGCCGGGGCCGATGAGGCCGTCGTAGAAGCCGATGCCGAGGCCCGCGAGGCCGATCGCGGCGAGGGTCTGGCGGCGGGTGGCGGGGCCGGTCGCGGGGGCGGTGCCGAAGGCGGGGCGCAGGATCACGAAGGCCGCGACCGCCAGCAGCACCACCATGATGACGGGCTTGAGGACCTCGGTGCTCATCCCGGCCGCGAAGAAGGCCCCGCCCGACGATCCGGCCAGCGCCGCGAGGCCGATGCGTACGGCGGTGCCGACGTCCACGGGCGCCTTGCGGGCGTAGGTCACGGCCGCGCCCGTGGTGCCGACGATGGCGACCGCCTTGTTGGTGCCCAGCGCGTGCGCGGCCGGTGTCCCGGCGGGCAGGCCGAGCAGCAGCGCGGGCAGCAGCAGGAGCCCGCCGCCGCCCACCACGGCATCGATCCAGCCGGCCGCGAGCGCGGCGAGGCAGAGCAGGACGACCGTGGTCAGCGATATGTCGGGCATGATCGTGACCCTATGGACGGGACGGATGTGCCGTCCATCGAGATGAGGGTCTTCTGAGGTTCCCGCCCTCCTCACACGGGCCGGCCGCCCCCGCTGAGGGCAGCGTTCCTCCCGGGAAACAGTCGCGATGCCACCGGGTAACACCCGCACCGCACGCTCGGTGCCATGACCTCGAATACGCGTGTGGTGGTGATCGGCGCCGGGCTCGCGGGCGTCACCCTCGCCCGGCGGCTCGGTGAGCTCGGCACGCCCGCGCTGGTCGTCGGCGACGAGGAGCACCGCCCGTACAACCGGGTGCTGCTCGCCGAGGTGCTGGCCGGACGGTACAGCCCCGAGGTGGTCGCGCTGCCCGCGCCGGCCGGGCTGCTGCGCGGCCGGGTCACCGGCGTCGACCGGGCCGGACGCACCGTCCACTGCGCCGACGGCTCGGTGATCGCCTACGACACGCTGGTCCTCGCCACCGGCTCCAACGCCGTACTGCCGCCGCTGCGCGGCCTGTTCACCCCGGACCGGGAGCTGCCCGAGGGCGTGCACGCGTTCCGGACGATGGACGACTGCCTGGGACTGTCCAAGGCGCTCAGGCCGGGGGTGCGGGCGGTCGTCGTCGGGGGCGGGCTGCTCGGTGTGTCCGCCGCCCGCGCGCTGGCCGTGCGCGGCGCGCAGGTCGTCCTGGCCCAGCAGTCCGAGCGGCTCATGGAACGCCAGCTCGACCCGGCCGCCTCCGCCCTCGTCCGGCGCCATCTGGAGGACCTGGGTGTCGAGGTGCACACCGAGTGCCGGGTGCGGGACGTGCGGAGCGCCGGCGGGGCGGTGCGGTCGGTGGAGCTGGCCGACGGGTACGCACTGGGCGCCGACGTCGTCGTCCTCGCGTGCGGGGTCCGGCCGCGCGTCGGGCTGGCGCGGGCGGCCGGGCTGGAGGTCGCCGAGGGGGTGGTCGTCGACGACGAGCTGCGCACCAGTGACCCGCACATCCGCGCGATCGGCGACTGCGCCCAGCACGCGGGGCGCGTGTACGGGCTGGCCGCGCCGGCCCTCGAACAGGCCGGCGCGCTGGCCGAGCTGCTCGCGGGGGACGGCAGCACCGCCGCCCGCTACACCGGCACGCGCTCCCTGACCCGGCTCACCCTCACCGGGCCCGGCGGCCCCCTCGGGCCCGAGGGCTCCTTCGACCTCGCCGCGTTCGGCGAGACCGACCCCCGCCCCGGCGACGACGTCGTGCAGCTCGCCGACGCCACCCGGGGCACCTACCGCAAGGTCGTCGTCCGTGACGACCGGCTGGTCGGCGGGGTCCTGGTCGGCGAACTCGGCACCGTCGGCGCGCTCGCGCGCGCCTGGGAGGGAGCAGAGCCGCTCCCGTCCGACGGCGGCCCCCTGCTCCACCTGCTCACCCATGACGGAGGCTCCTGATGACCACCGACCCGGGGCCCGCCCCCACCATCGTCCTCGTCGGCCACGGCATGGTCGGCCAGCGTTTCCTGGAGGCGCTCGCCGATCGCGGCCTGACCGGCACGCACCGCGTGGTCGTCCTGTGCGAGGAGCCGCGCCCCGCCTACGACCGCGTCCAGCTCACCTCGTACTTCTCGGGGAAGACCCCCGAGGACCTGTCGATGACCGACCTCGCCTTCGTCGAGGAGCACGGCATCGAACTGCGCGTCGGCGACCCGGCGGTGAGCGTCGACCGTCAGGCGCGCACGGTGACCGCCCGCTCGGGGCTGGTCGTCGCGTACGACGTGCTGGTGCTGGCGACCGGCTCGTACCCGTTCGTGCCGCCCGTCCCCGGCAAGGACGCCGAGGGCTGCTTCGTCTACCGGACGATCGAGGACCTGCTCGCCATCGAGGCGTACGCGAAGACCGCGACGACCGGTGCGGTGGTCGGCGGCGGGCTGCTTGGGCTGGAGGCGGCCGGCGCCCTCAAGGGGCTCGGGCTCACCTCGCACATCGTGGAGTTCGCGCCCCGTCTGATGCCGGTCCAGGTCGACGAGGGCGGCGGCGCGGCGCTGCTGCGCACCATCGAGGAGATGGGCCTGTCCGTGCACACGGGCGTCGGCACGCAGGAGATCGTGACCGGCGCGGACGGCGCCGTCACCGGCATGAAGCTCTCCGACGGCTCCGAACTCGCCACCGACCTGGTGGTGTTCAGCGCCGGTGTCCGTCCCCGCGACCAGCTGGCCCGCGACTGCGGACTGGCGGTCGGCGAGCGCGGCGGCATCAGCGTCGACGAGCGGTGCCGGACGGTCACCGACGAGCGGGTGTTCGCGATCGGCGAGTGCGCGCTGGCCGCCGACGGGCGGGTGTACGGGCTGGTGGCGCCCGGGTACGAGCAGGCCGAGACGGCCGCCGCCACCATCGCCGCCCAGGAGGCGTCCTTCACCGGCGCCGACCTGTCCACCAAGCTGAAGCTGCTCGGCGTGGACGTGGCGTCCTTCGGCGACGCGCACGGCACCGCCGAGGACTGCCTGGACGTCGTCTACTCCGACTCCCGCGCGGGCCTCTACAAGAAGCTGGTCGTCGGCCGCGACGGCACGCTGCTCGGCGGCATCCTGGTCGGCGACGCGGAGGCGTACGGCACGCTGCGCGCGTTCACCGGCTCGGTCCCGCCGGTCTCCCCCGAGTCGCTCGTCCTGCCCGCCGGTGCCGGGGCCCCTGTCCAGCTCGGTCCGGCCGCGCTGCCCGACGACGCGGTGATCTGCTCCTGCCACAACGTCACCAAGGGCACGATCCGCGGCGCGGTGACCGAGCACTCCTGCACCACCGTGCCCGAGGTGAAGAAGTGCACCAAGGCCGGCACCGGCTGCGGCTCCTGCGTGAAGGTGCTCGGCCAGCTCGTCACCGCCGAGCTGGAGGCGAGCGGCGTGGAGATCGACAAGGGGCTGTGCGGCTGCTTCGCCCAGACCCGCGAGGAGCTGTACGAGATCGTCCTCGCGCTGCGGATCACCTCCTACCGGGAGCTGCTGGACCGGCACGGCCGCGAGGGCGCCCGGGGCGGTGAGGGCTGCGAGGTGTGCAAGCCGGCGGTCGGCTCGATCATCGCCTCCCTCGCCCCGGCGATCGGCGCCAGCGGCTACGTCCTGGACGGCGAGCAGGCCACCCTCCAGGACACCAACGACCACTTCCTGGCCAACCTCCAGCGGAACGGCTCGTACTCCGTCGTCCCGCGCATCCCCGGCGGCGAGATCGCGCCGGAGAAGCTGATCGTCATCGGCGAGATCGCCCGGGACTTCGGGCTCTACACGAAGATCACCGGCGGTCAGCGCATCGACATGTTCGGCGCCCGCGTCGAACAGCTGCCGGTGATCTGGGCGCGGCTGGTGGACGCCGGCTTCGAGTCCGGTCACGCGTACGGCAAGTCGCTGCGCACGGTGAAGTCCTGTGTCGGCCAGACCTGGTGCCGCTACGGCGTCCAGGACTCGGTGCGCATGGCGATCGACCTGGAGCTGCGCTACCGGGGGCTCAGGTCCCCGCACAAGCTGAAGTCGGCGGTATCCGGGTGTGCCCGCGAGTGCGCCGAGGCCCAGTCCAAGGACTTCGGCGTGATCGCCACCTCCAACGGCTGGAACCTCTACGTCGGCGGCAACGGCGGCGCCACCCCGCGCCACGCGGACCTGCTCGCGCAGGACCTCTCGGACGCCGAACTGGTCCGCCTGATCGACCGGTTCCTGATGTTCTACATCCGCACCGCCGACAAACTGGAGCGCACCTCCACCTGGCTGGAGCGCCTCCCCGGCGGCCTGGACCACGTACGGGACGTCGTCGTGCACGACTCGCTCGGCATCTGCGACGAACTGGAGTCCCTGATGCGCGCCCACGTCTCGCACTACCGCGACGAGTGGGCCGAGACCATCAACGACCCCGAGAAGCTGGCCCGGTTCGTGTCCTTCGTGAACGCGCCCGACACCCCCGACCCGGTCGTGGGCTTCGTGCCGGAACGCGACCAGATGAAGCCCGACCTGCCGCTGCTGGACATCGGCCTGCGGCGCCCCTCGGAAGACGACCTCCTGGAAGGAAGCACCCGGCGATGACCCTGGCACCCGAGTCCCTGGCACCCGAGACGACCGGCCTGAAGGTCCTGCTGCGGCTGACGGACGACTGGTTCGCGGCCTGCGACCTCGGCGCCCTGCTGCCCGGCCGGGGCGTCGCGGCCCTGCTGCCGGACGGCGGCCAGGTGGCCCTGTTCCGCGACCGGGACGGCGAGCTGTACGCCATCGGCAACCGGGACCCGTTCACCGGCGCGGCGGTCCTCTCCCGCGGCCTGACCGGCACCCACCGGGGCCGCCCCTTCGTCGCCTCTCCGCTGCTCAAGCAGCGCTTCGACCTGGCGACCGGGGTGTGCCTGGACGACGAGACGGTGCGGGTGGAGACGTACGAGGTGAAGGCGGCGTAGGCCCGCCGGGCTGTCGGTTTCCTGTCGAACCCGGCCGCCCGGGTCGAGTTCGGCGGTGCGGTCGGGTTTCATCGAGTCCCCGTCCTTCTCCCACGGAGGTCGCACCATGACTCGCAGCCTTTCCCGCCCGTCCCGGCGCACGGTGCTCGGCGGCGGAGCCGTCGCCGCGTTGGCGGCCGCCACGGGCGCCGCCCCGGCCGGGGCCACCGAACGTGGAGCCGCCTGGCCGACGGAGTTCCCGCTGCCCGACGGCTGGCTGCCCGAGGGCATCACCATCGGGCGCGGACCGTACGCCTACATGGGTTCGCGCGCCGACGGCGCCGTCTACCGCACCGACCTGCGCACCGGCGAGGGCCGGGTCGTCCACGAGGGCGGCACCGGCCTCGCGGCCATCGGCCTGAAGCTGGACCACGACGGACTGCTGTACGTCGCCGGGGGCGGCGGCGGTACCGCGCGGATCATCGATTCCCGCACCGGCGCGCTGCTGCGCACCCACCGGCTCACCGACCCCGCCGGCCACTTCGTCAACGACGTCGTCCTGCACGGCGACCGCGCCTGGTTCACCGTCTCCTGGGGGCCCGTCCTGTACGGCGTCCCGCGCGGCCGGCGCGGCGAGGTGCGCGCCCTGGAGCTGACCGGCGACTGGGAGCACACGCCGGACGTCATCAACGCCAACGGCGCCGTCTCCACCCCCGACGGGCGCGGACTGATCGTCGTCAAGATGGCGGCGGGCGAGCTGTACCGCGTCAGCCTCCGGACCGGCCGCGCCTCCCGGATCAGGCTGACCGGCGCGGACGACGTCGTCAACGGCGACGGCCTGGTCCGCGTCGGCCGCACCCTGTACGTCGTGCAGAACCGGGACAACCTGGTCAGCGTCTGGGACCTGGACGCCCGGTCGCGCACCGCGACCCTGCGCCGCACCATCACCGACCCCCGCTTCGACGTCCCCGCCACCGCCGCCCGCTTCGGCAACCGGCTCTACCTCGTCAACGCCCGCTTCACCAGCCCGCAGACCCCGGAGACGACGTTCACGGCGGTGGCGGTGCGGCGCTGAGCGGCTGAGCCGAACGATCGGTTCCGAGCGGAGAGCTACCGTCCGGTCACGTCACGTTCTCGTCACGGGTTCTTCATATCGCCACCGCATCTCCCGCACCTCAATAGCTTCGTCACCTCATATCCGCTCATCCACACCAGTCCCGGGAATCTCGATGAAGCTGCTCCGCAAGCCCGCCGCCGTCGCCTTGGCCGCGGTGGCCCTGGCCGCCCTGCCGACCCTCGCCGAGGCGCACGAAGGCACCCACCCGTTCAAGAACTGCACCGAGGCGTACAACGCCGGCTACTCCAACATCAAGGAGGGCGACGAGCACTACGGCGACCACCTCGACCGGGACCAGGACGGCGTGGGCTGCGACAAGCCGCCCGCGGGCTTCGTGCCCGCCGACGACAAGGACGACGACAAGGGCTCCGGCGACTCCGGGAGCAAGGACGACTCCGGGAGCAAGGACGACTCCGGCAGCGGCGAGCAGGCCGCTGGGGAGCAGGGCGCCGACCTCGCCGAGACCGGCGGCGACGACACCACGCCGTACATCGCGGCGGGCGGCGCGGCCGTCGTGCTCGCCGGCGGCGGACTGCTGCTGGCCTCGCGCCGCCGCCGGAGCAACGGCGCCGGCTGACCGGGAGCGCGCACCGGCCGACGCGAAAGGCGGCACCCCCGCACAGGGTGCCGCCTTTTCCCGTGGACCGGAGCCGCCGCCGATCGGTGAGGGTGGTCGGGTGACAGACGGCGGCTCCGGGGCATGAGGCCCCACTCAGGGGCTTACCGGTGGTCGCTGCCCTTCGACTGCGACGCCGCCCGGCCCGCCTCCAGCCGCGCCACCGGAATCCGGAACGGGGAGCAGGAGACGTAGTCCAGGCCCACCTCGTGGAAGAAGTGGACGGACTCGGGGTCGCCGCCGTGCTCGCCGCAGACGCCGAGCTTCAGGTCGGGGCGGGTCTCGCGGCCGGCCTTCGCGGCGGCGGCGACCAGGGAGCCGACACCGTCCTTGTCGATGGTCTCGAACGGGGAGACGCCGAAGATGCCCTTCTCCAGGTAGGCCGTGAAGAAGCTGGCCTCCACGTCGTCGCGGCTGAAGCCCCACACGGTCTGGGTGAGGTCGTTGGTGCCGAAGGAGAAGAACTCGGCGGCCTCGGCGATCTGACCGGCGGTCAGCGCGGCGCGCGGCAGCTCGATCATCGTGCCGATGGACAGCTTGAGCTTGGCGCCGGTGGCGGCCTCCACCTCGGCGATGACCTGGTCGGCCTCGTCGCGGACGAGTTCCAGCTCCTGGACGGTGCCGACGAGCGGGATCATGATCTCGGCGCGCGGGTCGCCCTTGGCCGCCTTGCGCTCGGCCGCCGCCTCGGCGATGGCCCGCACCTGCATCGTGAACAGGCCGGGGATGACCAGGCCCAGGCGGACGCCGCGCAGGCCCAGCATCGGGTTCTGCTCGTGCAGGCGGTGCACGGCCTGGAGCAGGCGCAGCTCGTTCTCGTGCGGCTCCTGGCGGGACTCGGCGAGCGCCACGCGCACGGACAGCTCGGTGATGTCGGGCAGGAACTCGTGCAGCGGCGGGTCCAGGAGGCGGACCGTGACCGGCAGGCCGTCCATCGACTCGAAGAGCTGGACGAAGTCCTGCTTCTGGAGCGGCAGCAGCTCCTTCAGTGACTCCTCGCGCTCGGCCTCGGTGTCGGCCAGGATCAGCCGCTCCACCAGCTCGCGCCGGTCGCCGAGGAACATGTGCTCGGTGCGGCACAGGCCGATGCCCTGGGCGCCGAAGCGGCGGGCGCGCAGCGCGTCCTCGGCGTTGTCGGCGTTGGCGCGCACCCGCAGCCGGCGCTTGCGGTCGGCGAAGGCCATGATGCGGTGCACGGCCTCGACCAGCTCGTCGGCGTCCTCGGCGCCCGCGTGCATGCGGCCCTCGAAGTACTCGACGACCGGCGACGGCACGACCGGCACCTCGCCCAGGTACACCTTGCCGGAGGAGCCGTCGATGGAGATGACGTCGCCCTCCTCGACGACGTGCCCGCCGGGGACGGTCATCCGGCGGCGCTTGGTGTCGACCTCCAGCTCCTCCGCACCGCAGACACAGGTCTTGCCCATGCCGCGCGCGACGACGGCCGCGTGCGAGGTCTTGCCGCCGCGCGAGGTCAGGATGCCCTCGGCGGCGATCATGCCGTCCAGGTCGTCGGGGTTGGTCTCGCGGCGCACCAGGATGACCTTCTCGCCCGAACGGGACCACTTGACGGCGGTGTACGAGTCGAAGACCGCCTTGCCGACCGCCGCGCCCGGCGAGGCCGCGATGCCCCGGCCGACCTTCTCGACCTTGGCGTCCTCGTCGAAGCGGGGGAACATCAGCTGGGCGAGCTGGGCACCGTTGACGCGCTGGAGGGCCTCGGCCTCGTCGATCAGGCCCTGGTCGACGAGCTGGGTGGCGATGCGGAAGGCCGCGCCCGCCGTGCGCTTGCCGACGCGGGTCTGGAGCATCCACAGCTGGCCGCGCTCGATGGTGAACTCGATGTCGCAGAGGTCCAGGTAGTGGTTCTCCAGCGTCTCCATGATCTGCATCAGCTGGTCGTACGACTTCTTGTCGATCTGCTCCAGCTCCGCCAGCGGCACCGTGTTGCGGATGCCGGCGACGACGTCCTCGCCCTGGGCGTTCTGGAGGTAGTCGCCGTAGACGCCCTGGTGGCCGGAGGCGGGGTCGCGGGTGAAGGCGACGCCGGTGCCCGAGTCGGGGCCCAGGTTGCCGAAGACCATGGAGCAGACGTTGACCGCCGTGCCGAGGTCGTGCGGGATGCGCTCCTGGCGGCGGTAGAGCTTGGCGCGCTCGCCGTTCCAGGAGTCGAAGACGGCCTTGATGGCGAGGTCCATCTGCTCGCGCGGGTCCTGCGGGAAGTCCCGGCCGGCCTCCGTCTTGACGATCTTCTTGAACTTGGTGACCAGCTTCTTGAGGTCGGCGGCCTCCAGCTCGGTGTCGACGCTGACCTTCTTGGCCGCCTTCGCCGCCTCCAGCGCCTCCTCGAAGAGGTCGCCGTCGACGCCGAGGACGGTCTTGCCGAACATCTGGATCAGGCGGCGGTAGGAGTCCCACGCGAAGCGGTCGTCGCCGGCCTGCTTGGCCAGGCCCTGCACCGACTTGTCGGAGAGGCCGATGTTGAGGACCGTGTCCATCATGCCGGGCATGGAGAACTTGGCTCCGGAGCGGACCGACACGAGGAGGGGGTTGTCGGCCTGGCCGAGCTTCTTGCCCATCTTCGCTTCGAGGGCGTCGAGGTGCGCACTGACCTCGTCACGCAGTGCCGTGGGCTCCTCACCGCTGTCGAGGTAGGTCTTGCAGGCCTCGGTGGTGATGGTGAAGCCGGGAGGAACCGGAAGACCCAGGTTGGTCATCTCGGCGAGGTTGGCGCCCTTGCCGCCGAGGAGGTCCTTGAGGTCCTTGTTGCCCTCGGTGAAGTCGTAAACGAACTTGGGTGCGTTCGTTACCTGAGGTTCTTTGTTTTCCGACACGGGTCTCGACTCCTCGAGGACGCGGTGGCTGCCCTGACGGCGAGGAATGTACCCAGATCGAAGGCACCTGGGTACGTCCACTTGCGCGACATGCGCCCGTAACCAGTCGTCCGCCAGCGGATCGAAAGTCAAGGCTTGGCAAGCGACCGGCGGCTAGTGTTTTCACTTCTTGAACGAATGAGCTCCCGAATCCCGCAGATCACGCTCACCTGAGCGCCATTCGCTACGTTTGAGTTCGATCGATGAACGATCATGGCATGGCACTCAGTGCCACCCCTTGGAAAAGTGGAATCGCCCAAGATCCGCTCATCTGAGCGTCACCCCTATCAGAGGTGGCGAGAATCACGCTGCCACAGGCCGCCGGATTTCACCATGCGGACCGGTGCACGGGACCGGTGAACGGACCGCTCGCGGCGCACGTACGACAGGGTGCGGCGGACCCGGCCCCCTCGCCGGGTCCGCCGACCACCGGGTTTCGTACGGAAGGACCTCCGGGTGCCTGTCAGCACGCCTTTCCGCCGGCCACCGCAGAGCGCCGACGCCCCCGCCACGCCCGACACACCCTCCCCCGCCGCACCTGAAACCCTCAGGGCCCGCCTGGCCCACTGGCGCGCCTGGCGCGCCCGGCACCCGCGCACCGCCCTCGTCGTCCGCCGCACCACCACCGTCCTCGCCGCCGCGCTCGTACTCGGCGCCCTGCTCCTGCCGAACACCTTCGCCGCCCTCGAACCCAACCGGTTCGCGCGCATCCCGGCGGAGGCCGTCGTCGGCGCGGTCCTGCTGCTCTGCCTGCCCCGCCCCGCGCGGCTGGCGGCATCGGCCCTCTTCGGCACCGTCCTCGGGGCGCTGACGGTGCTGAACCTGCTCGACATGGGCTTCACCGAGTACCTGGGGCGGGGCTTCAACGTCGTGCTGGACTGGGGCCTGCTGGACGACGCCCAGTCGTACGTGGCGGACTCGATGGGCGGTGCGGCGGCGACCTGGGCCACCGTGGGCGCGGTCGGGCTGGCCGTCGCGCTGCTGGTGGTGACGGCGCTGGCGGCGGTGCGGCTCGGCGAGCTGCTCGCCGCGCACCGGGAACGGGCGGCGCGGGGGGCCCTGATGGCGGCCACCGTGTGGATGACCTGCGTGGCACTGGGCGTGCAGACCTTCGGGACGCGGATCGCCACGACGAACGCGTCCGCCCTGCTCCAGGCGCAGGCGCACCGGGTGACGGACACGCTGCGGGACGAGGCGGCGTTCGCGAAGGAGGCGGAGTCGGACCGGTTCGGCGCGACGCCCGGCGACCAGCTCGTGCCGGACCTGCGGGGCAAGGACGTGATCTTCACGTTCATCGAGAGCTACGGCCGCAGCGCCGTCGAGGACCCGGTGACGGCGCCCGGCGTCGGCCGCGCTCTCGACACCGGCACGAAGGCGCTGGCCGAGGCGGGCTTCCGGGCGCGCAGCGGCTGGCTCACGTCCGCCACCTTCGGCGGCAGCAGCTGGCTCGGCCACTCCACCTTCATGTCGGGCCTGTGGGTGGACAACCAGCAGCGCTACCGCACCGTCACCGCGAGCGACCACCTCACCCTCACCAAGGCGTTCGAGAAGACGGGGCACTGGGACACGGTCGGCGTCATGCCGGGTGTGCAGAAGGCGTGGCCGGAGGCCGAGTGGTACGGGCTGGACAAGGTCTACGACGCGTTCGACGTCGGCTACCGGGGGCCGAAGTTCAGCTGGTCGACCATGCCGGACCAGTACGCGCTGGAGGCGTTCCAGCGCCTGGAGCACGGCAGGGAGCGGGAGAGGCCGCTGATGGCGGAGGTCATCCTGACCTCCAGTCACCAGCCGTGGGCGCCGATCCCGAGGATGGTCGGCTGGGACGAGATCGGCGACGGCTCGGTGTACGAGGGCATCGAGGCGTCGGGCGTGGAGGCGGCCGACATCATCGCCGACTCCACCCGGTCGAAGGAGGAGTACGGCAAGTCGGTCGAGTACTCGCTCACGAGCCTCACCCAGTGGCTGGAGCGCTACGGGACCGACGACACCGTCCTCGTCTTCCTCGGCGACCACCAGCCGCTCGCCCGGGTCAGCGGCGACAAGGCGAGCCGGGACGTCCCCGTCTCGATCGTCGCCAAGGACCCGGAGGTGCTCGACGCGATCGACGACTGGAACTGGACGGAGGGGATCAAGCCCGCCGAGGACGCCCCGGTGTGGAAGATGGACTCCTTCCGCGACCGCTTCCTGACGGCCTACGGCTCCACCCCGCACCCCACCGGCGCCGGCGACTGATCAGCCGCCGGAGGTGTCCAGCTCGGCGTCCTCGCCGACGCCCGCGCAGTCGTACGGGTCCTTCAGCCAGCCGTCGGGCAGGACCACGCGGTTGTTGCCGGAGGTGCGGCCGCGGGGACCGTCGGCGCCGGTGGGCCAGGGCTGGTCGAGGTCCAGCTCGTCCAGTCCGGCACGCAGTGCCTCCAGGGAGGAGGTGATCGCGAGCCGCTTGCGCATCTCGGAGCCCACCGCGAAGCCCTTGAGGTACCAGGCGACGTGCTTGCGGAAGTCGATGACGCCGCGCGCCTCGTCGCCGATCCACTCGCCGAGCAGCGTGGCGTGCCGCACCATCACCTCGGCGACCTCGCGCAGCGTGGGCCGCACGTAGTCGTCCGTACGCCCCTCGAAGGCGGCGACGAGATCGGCGAAGAGCCACGGCCGCCCCAGGCAGCCCCGCCCGACCACGACGCCGTCGCACCCGGTCTCCCGCACCATGCGCAGCGCGTCCTCGGCGGACCAGATGTCGCCGTTGCCGAGCACGGGGATCTCCGGGACGTGCTCCTTCAGGCGGGCGATGGCGTCCCAGTCGGCGGTGCCGCCGTAGTGCTGGGCGGTGGTGCGGCCGTGCAGGGCGATGGCGGTGACGCCCTCCTCCACGGCGATCCGCCCGGCGTCGAGGAAGGTCAGGTGGTCGTCGTCGATGCCCTTGCGCATCTTCATGGTGACGGGCAGGTCGCCGGCGCCGGTGACGGCCTCGCGGACGATGGCGCGCAGCAGGTTCCGCTTGTACGGGAGGGCGGAGCCGCCGCCCTTGCGGGTCACCTTGGGCACCGGGCAGCCGAAGTTCAGGTCGATGTGGTCGGCGAGCCCCTCCTCCGCGATCATGCGGACGGCCTTGCCGACGGTCGCCGGGTCGACGCCGTACAGCTGGATCGAGCGCGGCTTCTCGGTCGCGTCGAAGTGGATCAGCTGCATGGTCTTCTCGTTGCGCTCGACCAACGCCCGGGTCGTGATCATCTCGCTCACGAACAGGCCCTTGCCACCACTGAACTCCCTGCACAGCGTGCGGAAGGGCGCGTTGGTGATCCCGGCCATCGGCGCCAGCACGACGGGCGGCGCGACGGTGTGCGGGCCGATCTGCAACGGCCGGGCGGTGGTGCTGGGGGCGGGTGTGGTGGGCGTGGACATTCCTCCATTGTCACGCACGCGGGGTGGTGCTCGCGGTGCCTGTGGACAAAGATCATGTCGTTGAGCACCACCGGACCGGGTTCAGCGTACGAACTCCGGCAACCGTTCCGACACCTTCGGCCAGTACTTCACGACCGCCTCCTCCACCGTCGGCAGCGCCCGCTGTCCCGCCAGTGCCAGGACGATCGCCGCCGCCACGCCCGCCCAGGCCAGGGGCCCCAGCGGCGTGCAGCCGAAGAGCTGGCTGGCGCCCGGGGTCTGGACCAGGGCGACCAGCGCCGCGGCGGAGCCCAGCGAGGTGACCTGGACCAGGCGGCTGCCCCGGCGGTCGGCGAGGGTCTGGGCGAGCTGGGTGCCGACCACGGCGCACAGGGCCATCGTCGTGGAGCGACGCCCCGTGCCCGGCGTGAAGCGGCCGAAGAGCCAGGCCGCGGTCGCGCCGAGCGCCGTGGTCATCGCCCGGTGCCGGATCTGGCGGATCAGGGGCTCGCCCAGCACCGCCGTACCGAGCGGAGTCCCCGCGTCGTCCTCCTCCTGCTCGGCGTCGCCGGTCTCCGTGACCGCCACCGCCATCGCGGGGAACAGGTCCGTGAAGAGGTTGACCAGCAGCATCTGCCGGGTGGACAGCGGGGCGGAACCGCCCAGCACGGTGCCGAGGATGCCGAAGCCGACCTCGCCCGCGTTGCCGCCGATCAGGATGGCGATGGCGTCGGCGACGCTGTGCCACAGCGCCCGGCCCTCCCGCACCGCCTCCACCAGGACCAGCAGGTCGTCGCCCGTGACGACCAGGTCCGCGGCGTTGCGGGCGGCGGCCGAGCCGCGGGCGCTGATGCCGACGCCGATGTCGGCGGCGCGGATGGCGGCGGCGTCGTTGGCGCCGTCGCCGACCATGCCGACGACCCGCCCGGCGTCCCGCAGCGACTCGACGACCTGGAGCTTCTGCTCGGGCGCCACCCGGGCGACGACGTCCGCGTCGCGCAGCATCCGGGAGCGCGCCGTGCGGTCGGCGGCGGCGATCTCGTCGCCGGTGACGACGACCGCGTCCTCGGGCCAGCCCAGGTCGACGGCGATGGCGTGCGCGGTCTGCGGGTGGTCGCCGGTCAGCACCACGGGCCGTACGCCCGCCTCGCGCAGCCCGCGCACCAGCGCCGGGGACGTCTCGCGCGGCACGTCGGCCAGCCCCAGCATGCCCGTGAACTCCAGCTTCTCCGGGACCTGTTCGAGGACGTCGGCCGCCTTCTCGCCCCGGCGCAGGGGCCGGCTGGCCACCGCGATGATGCGCAGTCCGTCGCGGGCCATCCCGTGCGCCACCTCGGTGGCGTGCGCGGGCAGGTCGGCGCAGGCGGGCAGCACGGTCTCCGGGGCGCCCTTGACCACCAGCACCGGCGCCCCGTCACCGTCCCGTCCGACGGCGGCGGCGTAACCGCGCGAGGTCTCGAAGGGCAGGCCCTCCTCCTGCGCCCACTCCGGGTCGGGACCGGCGGCGTCGAGCACGGCCTCGTCGGTGGCGTGGGTGGGGCGGGCGCCGTCGCCGTTGAGGCGGGGGCAGGCCCGCGCGGCGATCCGTACGGCGTCGGCGGCGTCCGGGTCGCCCACCTTGCGGACCGTGCCGTCGGGGCCGGCGACGCGGGTCAGCCGCAGCCTGTTCTCGGTGAGCGTGCCGGTCTTGTCGAAGCAGATGGTGTCCATGCGGCCCAGCGCCTCCAGGGTGCGCGGGGTGCGCACGAGGACGCCGTGCCGGCTGAGCCTGCGGGCCGCCGCGAGCTGCGCCACCGTCGCCACCAGCGGCAGCCCCTCGGGCACGGCGGCCACCGCCACCGACACACCGCCGGAGACGGCCTGCCGGATCGGCGTCCCGCGCAGCAGCGAGAGACCGGTCACCGCGGCGCCGCCCGCCAGCGTCAGCGGCAGCGCCTTGCGGGTCAGCTCCTGGAGCCGGGCCTGCACACCGGCCGCCGAGGGCGTACGCGCCGCCAGCGAGACCGCCCGCGCGGCCTCGGTGTGCTCGCCGGTGTCCACGACGACGGCCTGGGCGCGTCCGGCCACCACGGTCGTGCCCTCGAAGACCATGCAGTGCCGCTCGGCCACGGGCGCGTTCGTCACCGCGTCCACGCTCTTGTCCACCGGCAGCGACTCGCCGGTCAGCGCGGACTCGTCGACCTCCAGGCCGTCCTCCCACAGCAGCCGGGCGTCGGCGGGCACGACGTCGTCGGCCTTGAGGTCGACGATGTGGCCCGGGTGGAGTTTGGCGGCGTCCACGACGCGCGGCTCGGCGGCCGGGTCGTGGGTCTCCTCGTCCGCGACCCGCGCCTTCTGCTTCTGCTGCGCGAGCAGCCCGGACAGCGCCCGTTCGGCCCGCAGCCGCTGGAAGCCGCCGACGAGCGCGTTCAGGTCGAGGGCGCCGACGACGAGCAGCGCGTCCATGACGGAGCCGAGGATCGCCTCGGCCGCCGAGCCGACCGCCAGCACCGGCGTGAGCGGATCGTCCAGCTCACCCCGTACCGCCTGCCCCAGCTGCCACGTCCACTTCACCGGCGCGAGCACGGGCACCCGGCCCGCCCGGTCGGCCGCCGCCCTCATCCGCGCCGTCAGCTGCTCGGCGAGGGACGGATCGGGCTCCTTCTCCCGTGCCAGGCGGTCCCGTACGCCCACGGGGTCCAGCGTGTGCCACGGCACCCGGGCCCGGGGGTGCGGGGCACGGGCCGCCGCCACGCCCAGCGCGGCGCGCGTACCGGAGAAGAGGGCCGCCGCCGCGCTCACGTCGACGGGCGCGTGCCGCAGCCCCGGCAACGAGGAACCCCCTCCCCCCTTCTTGCCCTTGCCGCGCGCCTCGCCGACCGCCACCAGCAGCCCGGAGAGCGCGGCCCCGGACCGGGCCAGCGTCTGCGACCGCCGCCCGACCCCGCGGGCCGCGGGCACCGCCCGCAGCAGCCGCCACACGTCCGGCAGCCCCTGCGGGGCGAGCACGTCCGCGCCCCAGGCCACCGGGGCGTCCCCGTCGGCCAGCGCGACGGCCACGTCCCCGCCGAGCAGCCCGGCCAGCACCGAGCCGTCGTCGCCGGGCCGGGGCCGTACGACGGTGATGACGCCGCCCTCGGCGCGCAGTTCGTCCACGACCTCCCGCAGCGGCCGCTTCCCGCTCACCACCTGGTCCGCGAGACCGGTGAAGTCGGCGAGCGCCGGGTCCTCCACCATCACCACGCGCAGGCCCGCGCGACGCGCCGCGTCCAGCACGTCCTCGGTCCA
The DNA here is from genome assembly GCF_001905385.1 of Streptomyces sp. CB02414. Taxonomy (GTDB): domain Bacteria; phylum Actinomycetota; class Actinomycetes; order Streptomycetales; family Streptomycetaceae; genus Streptomyces. The sequence goes on from NZ_LIPF01000001.1 coordinate 746,452, forward strand.
CGGGTCCGCGCCCGCCTCGGGCGCCCGCAGCGCGCTGGGGTGCAGGACGACCGTGGCGGCCATCTCCAGTTGCCGCAGCCGCTCGGGGTCGCGCACGAGCACTCCGGTGCGGGACAGCGCGGCGCTCAGTACGGCGTGGAAGGCGGCGGGCCCGTAGCGGGCGGCCTTGGGCGACCCGGCGAGGACCGCCTCGGCGGCCTCCGCGACGTCGTGCTTGACCAGCAGCGTCGCCGCCGCGCCCGCGACGCTGCCGGTGGAGGCGTGGGCGGCGTAGTCCTGGGCCGGGGAGCTGCGCAGCGGCGGGCGCAGGGCGGGGTCGGCGGGCAGGCTGCCGCGCTCGGGGACGCACAGCCCGTCGTGCACCACCTCGAAGGCGGCCGTCCGGGTCACCGCCTCCGTCAGCTGACAGGTGCGCAGCGCCCCGTCGAGCCACAGCGAGGTGGGGCTCTGACCGGCGCCGTGGACGGCCGCGTTGGCGGCGGCCAGCGCCACGTCCATGCCGTGGGCGCCGAGGCGTGCGCGCAGCCAGGCGCGGAAGGTGGGGTTCTCGCGCAGCAGTGTCGCCACGGCCGTCACCAGGCGCGGCGAGGGCGGCAACCGCAGGCGGGCGCCGGTCATGGCGGCGGCGATGCCCAGCGCGTCGGCGCCGAGGGCGGTCGCCGCGACGCGCACGGAGGCCGGGTCGCCGGGGTGGGCGAGCTCCTCCACCGGATCGCCGGGGCCGGCCTGCTCCGTCCGGGTCAGTCCGTGCCGTTCGGCGAGTTCGGTGGCGCGGCCCACCACCCGGTCGGTGAGCGCGTCCTCGGTGGCGGTCACCACCAGGCGGGCCAGGCCGGTGTCCCAGTAGGCGAGTGCCACGTCCGGGTGCTCGGCCAGGGCCGCCGCGACCCGCCGCGCGACGCGTTCGGTGCCGCCCGCGCGGCGCACCTTCTCCGTCGCGGCCGGCCGCAGCGCGAGGTGCGCGCGGTTCCCGGCCCGCCATTCACGGGCGCTGGTGCCGCCGGGCAGCGCGGCGCGGGCGACCCGTGCCGCCCGCGCCGCGAAGTCCGCGCCGCGCACACCGGCCCGTGCGGTGCCCGCCACGGCGCCGGCCGCGGCTCCCACCGCGGGGGCGGTGCCGCGGGCGAGCAGCCGGGGTCCGGCCAGCACGAATCCGGTGACGGCGTCCTGGGACCGCGTCAGAAGTCCTGCACCGACCATCGTTGTCCCTCAGCCCGCCTTCCGCGTGGACGTCGTCGACTTCCGGCTCCGGGCGCCCCCGGAACCGGCGGACGCCTTCGCCTTGGAAGCCCCGGCCGTCGTCTTCTTGGCGGCCTTCTTGGCGGGGCTGGTGGCGGAGGCGCTCTTCTTGGCGGGCCGGCGGCCGGCCGTGCTCTTGGCGGCCGGCGTGCTCTTCCTGGCGGCGCTCTTCCTCGCGGTCCCGGCGGTGCTCTTCTTCGCCGCGGTCGTCTTCGCCGTGCTCTTCTTGGCGGTACTGGCCTTCGCGGCGCTCGTCCCGGACGTACCCGACTTGGAACCCGACTTGGCGGCACCCGACTTCGTGGCGGGGCTCTTCCGGGCGGCGGCCTGCGTGCCGGCGGTCTTCTTGGCGGTACTCCGCCGTGCGGGGGTCTTCTCCTCCCCGGCGGCCCCGTCCTGGAGCGTCCGAGCGGCGTCCGCCTCCGGCGACTCCTGCGGCCGCGGCCGGGTCAGCCACGCCACCGCGCCCGCGGTGACCGCCACCGGCCACTCCACCAGTCCGGCGATGCCCAGCACCCCGGCCCCCGTGTACACGACCGCGCGCCTGCCGCGCGGCGACACCGCGCCGATCCTGTCGAGGGCACCCTCGGCGGCCCTCCCGACCGTCCCGGCGCCCGGCACCTTCCGCAGCGCCGAGGCGGCCGCGTGCAACGGCCGCGGGAGCGTCTGCGCCGACTTCTGCTCAGCCATGACTGTTCGTCCTCGCCTGTGCGTGCTGTCGAAACCCTGGAACATCACCTTCCGCACATCTCCGGGTTCCCGCACTTCGAGCGCTCATCCCGGCGAAGTCGCTCCGCGCTCCGATGGGGCCCCACAGTCACGCAGGAAGCCCCTGAGGTTTCGTTGCCGAGGTCCACCACCGAGAGATCCGGAGATGCCGCGCCCCTGCCGATGAAGTTGGTCGCGATCACGCTCGGCTGCCCCGACTTCGCGGGGTTGAACGGCGAACACGGCCTGCTCCTCGGTTTCCAGCGTGATCACCAGCCCCACGGCGACAAGGCGCGGGTCCTCACCGATCCGGTCGGGCACCCCTTCTGCATCCTGCGCTGAGCACCGTTCCTGGTCCAGACCTCTTGACGAAAGGTCTGGACCAGACCATTGTCATGCCTACGACAGAACCCTTGCGTCACGACCCACGACACCTCACCGACCCCACCGGGAGGCCCCGCATGATCCGCCGCAAGATCCGCCTGCTCGCCACCGCGCTCGCGGCCACCGTCCTGACCTCGCTCGGCGTCACCACGGCGACCGCCGCACCCGCGCCCGCCCCCGCCGCCGACACGTGCGCGGTGAAGTCGAAGCCCGCCGGAAAGGTCCTCCAGGGCTACTGGGAGAACTGGGACGGCGCCGCCAACGGCGTCCACCCGCCCTTCGGCTGGACCCCGATCACCAACCCCCAGATCGGCGCCCACGGCTACAACGTGCTGAACGCGGCCTTCCCGGTGATCCTCCCCGACGGAACGGCCCTGTGGGAGGACGGCATGGACCGGGGCGTGAAGGTCGCGACGCCCGCGGAGATGTGCGCGGCCAAGGCGTCCGGGCAGACGATCCTGCTCTCGATCGGCGGCGCGACGGCCGGCATCGACCTCAACTCGACCGCCGTCGCCGACCGTTTCGTCGAGACGATCGTCCCGATCCTGAAGAAGTACAACTTCGACGGCATCGACATAGACATCGAGACCGGCCTGACCGGCAGCGGCAACATCAGCCAACTGTCCGCCTCCCAGGCCAACCTGATCCGCATCATCGACGGCGTCCTGGCCCGTATGCCCGCCAACTTCGGCCTCACCATGGCCCCGGAGACCGCCTACGTCACCGGCGGCAGTGTGGTCTACGGCTCGATCTGGGGCGCCTACCTGCCGATCATCAAGAAGTACGCCGACAACGGCCGCCTGTGGTGGCTGAACATGCAGTACTACAACGGCAGCATGTACGGCTGTTCCGGCGACTCCTACTCCGCCGGCACGGTGCGGGGCTTCACCGCCCAGACCGACTGCCTGGACAAGGGGCTGGTCATCCAGGGCACCACCATCCGCGTCCCCTACGACAAGCAGGTCCCCGGCCTGCCCGCCCAGCCCGGCGCGGGCGGCGGCCACATGTCCCCGGCCCTGGTCGCCCAGGCCTGGAACCACTACGACGGCGCGCTCAAGGGCCTGATGACCTGGTCCCTCAACTGGGACGGCTCGAAGAACTGGACCTTCGGCGACAACGTCAAGGCCCTCCAGGGCCGCTGACGCCCCTCACCGCGCCGTGAACGCCAGCTTCGCCCCCAGCGCCACGAACGACCCCGCGAAGCTCCGCCGCAGCCACGACATCACCCTCGGCCGGGAGATGACGTGGTTGCGCACGGACGCGGCCAGCACGCCGTACCCGGCGAACACGACGAACGTCACCAGCATGAACACGCCGCCCAGCAGCAGCATCCGCGGCAGGGCGCCGGCCTGCGCCGGGTCCACGAACTGTGGCAGGAAGGCGAAGAAGAACAAGGTCAGCTTCGGGTTCAGGATGTTGATCAGCACGCCGCGCAGGATCACCCGCCGAGCCGGAACGGCCCCGTCCCTCGCCTCGTCCGCCACCACGAGCGCCTCCTTGTCCCGGAGGGTGGCCCACGCCATGTACAGCAGGTAGGCCACACCGGCGTACTTGAGGACCTGGAAGGCGGTGGCACTGGCGTGCAGCACCGCCGCGACGCCGGTGACGGTGGCCACCAGGTGCGGCACGATCCCGAGCGCGCACCCGAGGGCGGCGACGACACTCGCACGGCGCCCGCGCGAGAGGGCTGCGGCGAGGGTGTAGACGACCCCGGTGCCGGGGGTCGCGACGACCACGAGGGTGGTCAGCAGAAAGGCGATGCTCATGGCTCACCACCCTGACAACACGACGGCCCCCGACACAGGACCACTGTGGGTCCCGTATGGGGGGCCAATCACGGGCGGCCGATGACGAGGGCCGCTCCCCTTCCCGACCGAGACGCCCACCCCTCTCCCAATCGAGTCGGGTGGTGGGTGGGCGAAGGCCCGGGCGGCCAGGGGGCGGAGCCCCCTGGTACCTCAACGCAAACGGACGTTCAGCAGCCCACGAGCCGAGAAGCCAGGTACCCCTCGATCTGGTCCAGCGACACCCGCTCCTGCTTCATGGTGTCCCGCTCCCGCACGGTCACCGCGTTGTCGTCCAGCGTGTCGAAGTCCACCGTCACGCAGAACGGCGTACCGATCTCGTCCTGACGCCGGTACCGGCGCCCGATCGCCCCGGCGTCGTCGAACTCGATGTTCCAGTTCTGCCGCAGCGCCTGCGCCAGCCCCTTCGCCTTCGGCGACAGCTCCGGGTTGCGGGACAGCGGCAGCACCGCGACCTTCACCGGCGACAGGCGCGGGTCCAGCCGCAGCACGGTCCGCTTCTCCAGCTTGCCCTTGGCGTTCGGCGCCTCGTCCTCGATGTACGCGTCGAGCAGGAAGGCGAGCATCGCGCGCCCGACACCGGCCGCCGGCTCGATGACGTACGGCGTCCAGCGCTCCCCGGCCTCCTGGTCGAAGTAGGAGAGGTCCTGGCCGGAGGCCTTGGCGTGCGAGGAGAGGTCGTAGTCGGTCCGGTTGGCGACACCCTCCAGCTCGCCCCACTCGCTGCCGCCGAAGGAGAAGCGGTACTCGATGTCGGCGGTGCGCTTGGAGTAGTGGGAGAGCTTCTCCGCCGGGTGCTCGTACCAGCGCATGTTCTCCTCACGGAGACCCAGGCCCGTGTACCAGTTCCAGCGCTGCTCCATCCAGTATTCCTGCCACTTCTCGTCCTCGCCCGGCTTGACGAAGAACTCCATCTCCATCTGCTCGAACTCGCGGGTGCGGAAGATGAAGTTGCCGGGCGTGATCTCGTTGCGGAAGGACTTGCCCATCTGGGCGATGCCGAACGGCGGCTTGCGGCGCGAGGTGGTCTGCACCTGGGCGAAGTTGGTGAAGATGCCCTGCGCGGTCTCGGGCCGCAGGTAGGCGACGGAGCCGCTGTCCTGGGTGGGGCCGAGGTGGGTGGAGAGCAGGCCGGAGAACTGCTTGGGCTCGGTGAAGGTGCCCTTGTTGCCGCAGTTGGGGCAGTTGAGGTCGGCGAGGCCGTTCTCCGGGGCCTTGCCCTTCTTCTCCTCGTACGCCTCTTCCAGGTGGTCCGCGCGGAACCGCTTGTGGCAGGAGGTGCACTCGGTCAGCGGGTCCGTGAAGGTGGCGACGTGACCGGAGGCCACCCAGACCTCGGGGGCCAGGATCACGGACGAGTCGAGACCGACGACGTCCTCGCGGGAGGTGACCATGTAGCGCCACCACTGGCGCTTGAGGTTCTCCTTGAGCTCGACACCCAGCGGTCCGTAGTCCCAGGCGGCCTTCTGACCGCCGTAGATCTCACTGCACGGGAATACGAAGCCACGGCGCTTGCTCAGGCTGACGATGGTGTCGATCTTGTCGGCGGCCACGGTGCTCTCTTCATTACGACGACGGGCGACGAAGCGAGATGCTTCCAGAGAATGCTTCAGGTTACCGGCGTGGGCCGCCCCTCGGCCAAATCGGGGCTCCCTTCGACGATCTCCCGACGTACCGGCCGTTAGTTGACAACGGTTTCCATATTTGTTGAAAATGAATCCCATGAACGTACGACGACGCCACATATCCGGCATAGCAGTCACCGCGGCCGCCGCCCTCGGCCTCGGAACTCTCTCGGCCTGCTCCAGCGACAGCGCGGCGGCGGGCAACACGGACAAGTTCGACGTCGTCGCGTCGTTCTACCCGATGCAGTTCCTCGCCGAGCAGATCGGCGGGGACCACGTGAACGTCACCACCCTCACCGAACCCGGCCAGGAGCCGCACGACCTGGAGCTGAGCGCCAAGCAGACCGCCCAGATGGGCGAGGCGGACGCGGTGCTCTACCTGAAGGCCCTCCAGCCCGCCGTGGACGAGGCGATCGCCCAGTCCGACGTGAAGACCAAGATCGACGCGGCCACGCTGACGACGCTCGAGGACCACGGGAACGTCGAGCACGACCACGGCCACGACCACGGCCACGAGGGCGAGGAGCACGCGGCCGAGGAGCACTCCGAGGAGGCGCACTCCGAAGAGGAGGAGCACGCCCGCGACCCGCACATCTGGCTGGACCCGGTGAAGTACGCCGAGGTCGCCGAGGGTGTCGCCAAGGCCTTCGAGAAGGCCGACCCGGACCACGCCGCCGACTACCGCAAGAACGCGGAGACGCTGGCCAAGAAGCTGGCCGACCTGAACACCTCGTTCAAGGACGGCCTGGCGAACACCGACACCAAGGTCTTCTTCACCAACCACGCCGCCTTCGGCTACCTCGCCGAGCGCTACGGCCTGACGCAGGAGGCCATCAACGGCCTGGACCCGGAGAGCGAGCCCAGCCCCGCCCGGATCAAGGAGCTCCAGGACGAGGCCAAGGCCGACGGCGTCACCACCGTCTTCTACGAGACACTGGTGTCCGGCAAGACCGCGAAGACCCTCGCCAAGGACGCCGGCCTGAAGACCGACGTGCTCGACCCGCTGGAGGGCATCACCGACAAGTCGAAGGGCGACGACTACTTCGAGGTCATGCAGTCCAACCTCAAGGCGCTCGAGGCCGCCCTCGGCGCCAAGTGAGCGCTCCGCTGAGCGTTCCGATCGTTACGGAGGCATCGTGAGCGACGAGCCTGTCATCTCCCTGCGCGGCGTCCGCGCCGAGCTGGGCTCACGCCCCGTCCTGCGCGGCATCGACCTCACCGTGGGCCGCGGCGAGGTCGTGGCGCTGCTCGGCGCCAACGGCTCGGGCAAGTCCACCGCCGTGCGCACGGTCATCGGCCAGGTGCCGGTGACGGCCGGCGAGGTCGACCTGTTCGGCACCCCGCGGCGCCGCTTCCGCGACTGGGCGCGGGTGGGCTACGTCCCGCAGCGCACCACGGCCGCGGGCGGCGTCCCCGCCACGGTGACCGAGGTGGTCTCCTCCGGCCGGCTCGCCCGCGCCCGCTTCGGCGTGCTGCGCAAGGCCGACCGCGAGGCCGTACGCCGCGCCCTCGACCTGGTCGGCATGGCGGACCGCGCCAAGGACTCGGTGAACGCCCTCTCCGGCGGCCAGCACCAGCGGGTGCTGATCGCCCGCGCGCTCGCCGCCGAACCCGAGCTGCTGATCATGGACGAGCCGATGGCCGGCGTCGACCTGGCCAGCCAGGAGGTCCTGGCCGACACCCTGCGCGACCAGGTCGCCGCGGGCACCACCGTCCTCCTCGTCCTGCACGAGCTGGGGCCGCTGGAGCCCCTGATCGACCGGGCGGTCGTCCTCCGCGACGGCTGCGTCCTGCACGACGGCCCGCCCCCGAAGGCCGTCGGCCAGCACGCGCTGCCCGGCCACGACCACGTACACCCGCACGCACCGGCGGGCGCCGAACCGATCCGCACGGGACTGCTGAGCTGATGGAAATCCTGAACTACGCCTTCATGCAGCGGGCGCTGCTGGCGGCCGTCCTGGTCGGCATCACCGCCCCCGCCGTCGGCATCTACCTGGTCCAGCGCCGCCAGGCCCTCATGGGCGACGGCATCGGCCACGTGGCGATGACCGGCGTCGGCCTGGGCTTCCTGCTCACCTGGTCCCCGGTGTGGATGGCGACCCTGGTCTCCGTCCTCGGCGCGGTCCTCATGGAGCTGATCCGCTGGTACGGCAAGACCCGCGGCGACATCGCCCTCGCCATGCTCTTCTACGGCGGCATGGCCGGCGGCGTGATGTTCATCAACCTGGCGCCGACGGGCTCCAACGCCAACCTCACCTCGTACCTCTTCGGCTCCCTGTCGACGGTGAGCGAGTCCGACGTCACCGCGATCTGTCTGCTGGCCGCCTTCGTGGTCCTGGTCACCCTCGGCCTGCGCCGCCAGCTGTTCGCGGTCAGCCAGGACGAGGAGTTCGCCCGGGTCACCGGCCTGCCGGTGCGCGCGCTGAACCTGCTCACCGCCGTCACCGCCGCCGTGACCGTGACGGTCGCGATGCGCGTCGTCGGGCTGCTCCTGGTGTCGGCTCTGATGGTCGTCCCGGTGGCCGCCGCCCAGCAGCTCACCCGCTCCTTCGCCGCCACCTTCGCGGTCTCCGTCGCCGTCGGCGTCACCGTGACGATCAGCGGCACGGTCACGTCGTACTACCAGGACGTGCCGCCCGGCGCGACGATCGTGCTGCTCACCATCGGCGCGTTCGTCCTGCTGACCGCGCTGGCCGCACCGCTGGCGCGGCGACGCGCGCGGGCCGCCACCGCGGCGGAGCCCACCGCCGATCCGGCGGAGTGCAAGATTCCGGCCACTCGGGGGGCCGGGGACGAGATCGGCGTCTGACTGCCGGCGGGCCGGGCTGGCACAATGGCCCGGCAAGCCGCAGATGTGAGGAGGAACCCGGTGACGACCGCTGGACCGCCCGTGAAGGGCCGCGCCACCCGGCAGCGGGCCGCCGTGTCGGCGGCGCTGCAGGAGGTCGAGGAGTTCCGCAGTGCGCAAGAGCTCCACGACATGCTCAAGCACAAGGGCGACTCGGTCGGGCTCACCACGGTCTACCGCACCCTGCAGTCCCTCGCCGACGCGGGTGAGGTCGACGTCCTGCGCACCGCCGAGGGCGAGTCCGTCTACCGCCGCTGCTCCACCGACGATCATCATCACCACCTGGTCTGCCGCACCTGCGGCAAGGCCGTCGAGGTCGAGGGCCCCGCGGTGGAGAAGTGGGCGGAGGCCATCGCCGCCGAACACGGCTACGTCAACGTGGCGCACACGGTGGAGATCTTCGGCACCTGCGCGGACTGCGCGGCCGCAGAGCGGAAGGCCTAGGACGCTACCGGCACCTTCCACGGTGCCGCCAGGCTCCCCGCCGCGAGCAGCAGCACCACCGCGGCGATCACGAGCAGTGCCCGTCCGGTGCCCAGCGGCACCAGCAGCAGGGTGCCCAGCACCCCTCCCGTGAAGATCCCGGCCACGGTGGCCGTCCACCGCGCTCTGGCGAGCCGCTGCGGCCCGGACATCCCGCGCAGCACCGCGCGCGGCCGCCGCAGCACGTCGTTGACCAGCTGCGCGATCGCGGTCTGGCTCAGCAGCGTCGGCATCCCCGGCACGTGTACGCGCAGCGCGGTGGAGGCGCGCAGTCCCATGGCGAGCGCGACCGTCCCGACGACCACGAGGTCCGCCCCGCCGGCCGCCGCGGGCCCGGTGCCGTGCCGCCCGAGGGCCACCGCACCGGCCAGGACCAGCAGCAGCCCCTCACCGGCCAGCCCGGCCGCGAACCAGGCCCGCCCGCGCCCCGCGAGCCACGCCAGCAGCACTGCACCCAGCGCGGCCCCCAGGACGAACGCGCCGATGGCCGTGGCGGGCCGCGCCACCGGCACGTCCCCCTCCCCCGCGAGCGCGAACGACAGGAACAGCACGTTGCCGGTCGCCAGCGCGCAGAAGACCTTGCCCATGGTCAGGAAGCTCACGGCGTCCACGGCGCCCGCGAGCACCGTGAGCACGGTCATGACCGCCGTACGCCGGACGTCGGGCGGGGCGGCGGAGGGCTCGGACATGGCGCCAGCATGAGCAGCACGCCCGGACGGCCACCGCACCCCGCACGTGACACGCCCCCGAAACACCCGGCCGCCGCACCGGAAAGGCCCCTAGGCCTGCTTGCCCTCCATGGCGAGCAGCTCCTCGTTCGGGATGGCCCCGCCGAACCGCCGGTCCCGGGAGGCGAACTCCAGGCAGGCCCGCCACAGGTCGCGCCGGTCGAAGTCGGGCCACAGCACGTCCTGGAACACCATCTCGGCGTACGCGCTCTGCCACAGCAGGTAGTTCGACGTCCGCTGCTCCCCGCTGGGCCGCAGGAAGAGATCCACGTCCGGCATGTCCGGGTAGTACAGGTACTTCGCGAGCGTCTTCTCGTTCACCTTCGACGGGTCGAGCCGCCCGGCCCGCACGTCCTCCGCGAGCGCCTGCGCCGCGTCGGCGATCTCGGCCCGCCCGCCGTAGTTCATGCAGAAGTACAGCGTGAGCCGGTCGTTCTCCTCGGTCTGCTCCTGCGCGACCTGCAGCTCCTTGGCCACCGACTTCCACAGCTTGGGCATCCGCCCTACCCAGCGCACGCGGATGCCCAGCTCGTCGAGCTGGTCCCGGGACTTACGGATGAAGTCCCGGTTGAAGTTCATCAGGAAGCGCACCTCGTCCGGCGACCGCTTCCAGTTCTCGGTGGAGAAGGCGTACAGCGAGATGTTCTTCACGCCCATCTCGATGCCGCCCTGGAGCACGTCCAGCACCCGCTCGGCGCCGACCTTGTGCCCCTCGGTGCGCGGCAGCCCGCGCTCCTTGGCCCAGCGCCCGTTGCCGTCCATGACGATCGCCACGTGCTCGGGGACCAGCTCGCCGAGTTTCGGAGGCCGCGCGCCGGACGGGTGCGGCTCCGGCGTCCTGTACTCCCGGCGCTGCCGCCCCAGGATCCCGCGTACGGCCATCTCAGTTCTCTCCTACTTCTACTTCTCGACGTACCGCAGGGAACGCAGTCCCCGCTCCAGGTGCCAGTGCAGGTAGGCGGAGACCAGTCCGCTCCCCTCCCGGACGTAGCGCGGCTCGGCCGCGTCCGCCGTGCCCCAGTCTCCCGCAAGCAGCGCGCCGAGCAGTTCCAGGGCTTGCGGCGAGGGTACGACGCTGCCGGGCACCCGGCAGTCGGCGCAGACCGAACCGCCCGATCCGACCGAGAAGAACCGGTTCGGACCGGGCAGACCGCACTTCGCACAGTCCCCGAAGGTCGGCGCGTAGCCGTTCACCGCCAGCGAGCGCAGCAGGAACGCGTCGAGCACCAGGTTCGGCGCGTGCTCGCCCCGGGCGAGGGTCCGCAGCCCGCCGACCAGCAGCAGGTACTGCTGCACCGCCGGCTCGCCCTCGTGGTCGGTGAACCGCTCGGCCGTCTCCAGCATGGCCGTCCCGGCGGTGTACCGCGCGTAGTCGCTCACGATCCCGCCGCCGTACGGCGCGATGGTCTCGCTCTGCGTGCACAGCGGCAGCCCGCGCCCGACCAGCTCGCTGCCCTTCGAGAAGAACTGCACGTCCACGTGCGAGAACGGTTCCAGCCGCGCCCCGAACTTCGACTTCGTCCGCCGCACCCCGCGCGCCACGGCGCGTACACGTCCGTGACCGCGCGTGAGCAGCGTGATGATCCGGTCCGCCTCACCCAGCTTCTGGGTGCGCAGCACGATGCCGTCGTCGCGGAACAGACTCATGCCGACCATTCTCGCCCATGCGTCAGGGCACCTCGCCCCGGCTTCTGGCGTTCGTGTACGCCGTCGCCGCGCTGAGGCGCTCCGCCGGGGTGGCGTGGCGTACGTCACCCGGCTCGGCGTCCCACTCCCGCCCGCCGCCGTACGGCCGCATCTGCACGTACGGTCCTTCGTGGCCCATGACGAGGCCGACGCGTCCGGTGCGGGTGTCGATGGCGTAGGCCCCGACGGGCGGGTGCGGGTACGGGTGTGTCATCGCAGCACCGCCGCGAGGCGCTGCGCGGTCTCGACGGAACACCGCCCCAATTCGACGAGTGGACACGGAGCCTCCCGCGCAAGACTCACCGGGTCCAGCCCGAGGGAGGGAAGAGTAATTCCGGCCTTCGCGAGCGCCGCGCGCAATTCTTTCACCGTGTCCTCCGCTTCTTCGACGCAGAGCGCCGAGTGTGGTGCCTTCACCGTGTTCCCCTTGCCTTTACGGTTTCACTCTTCGTGTCCCCAGAATGCCCTGTCGTGACTACACTCGGTCGGAGTCTCTGCACTACAAGTGCGGGTCAGCGCCAGGGGGTTGGTTATGGCCAATGGTTCACGGCAGGCGGCGTGGGAGTTCTTCGGGACGGAACTGAAACGCCGGCGCGAGGACGCGGGAATCACGCAAGTCGAGCTTGGGGCGCGGGTTTTCGTGTCCGGTGGGTACATCGGTCAGTTCGAACAGGCAATTCGCAAGCCGCAGCTGGATGTGGCCCAGCGGATTGACGAGGCGCTGCAAACCGACGGTATTTTCGAGCGGCTGTGCCGCAAGCTGATTGATGATCCGAGGTATGCGGATTACTTCGCCCACGTGGTGGAGTTGGAGCGACTGGCCACACGGATCTGTGAGTTCGCGCCGACGGTTGTGCCGGGCCTGCTCCAGACGCAGGAGTACGCACGCGCGGTCACCATCGCCGCCAACCCGTTCAAGTCCGACGCCTACGTCGACGAGATCGTCAGCGCCCGCCTGGAGCGGTCGCTGATCCTCGACGACGCTACACGGCCCGAGTATTGGGTGGCCCTGCACGAGACCGTGCTGCGCATGCCGGTGGGTGGCCCGCAGGTGATGGCGGCGCAACTGGAGCACATCGCGCGGCTGATGCGGGAGCGCACGGCGGTGGTGACGGTGCTCCCGTACGAGGCGGGTGCGCACGCGGCCATGACCGGAGATTTGAGGCTCATGGAGTTCGAGGATGCGCCCCCGGTCGCCTATACAGAGACATCGTTTTCGGGAACGCTGGTGGACGTCCCGGCCGTGGTGAAGCGGGCGCAGCGCGCATACGATCTGCTCAGGGTCGCCGCGCTGTCGCCGGAGGCGACCCTGGCCCTGATCGAGTCGGCGGCGGAGGACTTCAGACGATGCGCGAGTACGACCTGACCAATGCCCGCTGGACCAAGAGCACCTACAGCAACGGCGAGGGCGGCAACTGCGTCGAGGTCGCCGACGGAGTCCCCGGCGTCGTCCCCATCCGGGACAGCAAGGTGACCGGCGGCCCGGTGGTCGTCGTAGGGTCGGTGGCCTGGACGGAGTTCGTTCGCACCGTCGGCCGGCACTAACTCAAGGGGGCACCCATGTCGTACCCGGAGCCGCGCTACCTCGGCGAGAAGGGCGAGATCAACGCCGTGTTCAGGGCGGCCGACACCCCGCCCGACATCGTGGCCCCCAACGGCACGACCACCCACTACCTCGCGAGCCACGCCTCCACCGGAGGTGAGTTCGGGCTGTACAAGGTGGACATGGGCCCCAAGGCGCCCGGCGCCAAGACGCACTTCCACCGGAGCATCTCCGAGTCCTTCTACGTCCTGTCCGGCGAGGTGGAGCTCTACAACGGCGAGCGCTGGGTCACCGGACGGCAGGGAGACTTCCTGTACGTCCCGGTCGGCGGACTGCACGCCTTCAAGAACGACAGCGACGACCCCGTCTCGATGTTGATGCTCTTCTCGCCGGGCGCCCCGCGCGAGGAGTACTTCGAGCGCGTCGCCGAGTTCGCGCAGCGCGGCGGCGAGGAGCTGCGGGAGTTCCAGGTGAAGCACGACAGCTTCTTCGTCTGACGGGTTCGGGGTGGACCCTGACTCGAAGGACTGGGGTAACCCCCCGCACTTTTCCGGGAGTTCCCCGGATGGGGAGGGCGCCGGACATCCGCGAGGCTCGTCGCATGACGCAACGCACGCGACTCCTCCGCAACGCCGCCGTCGTCGGCGTGTCCACCGCCCTCCTCGGCATCACCGCACCCGCCGCGACCGCCGCCCCGGCCGAGCCCCTCGCCTGGGCGGACTGCGAGGGCGCCACCGTCGACCCCCGTCAGCAGTGCGCCACCCTTCAGGTCCCCACGGACTACGCCGATCCCGACAGCCCGCTCATCGACATCGCCGTCTCCCGCATCCCCGCCGAGGATCCGGCCGCCCGGCGCGGGGCCCTGTTCCTCATCGCGGGCGGACCGGGCGGCTCCAGCCTCAACGATCCGTCGGGCAAGGGACAGAAGCTGCCGCAGCGGGTCCGCGACACCCACGACCTCATCGGTTCCGCGCCGCGCGGGCTCGCCCCCTCCACCCCCGTCACCTGCGGGCTGAAGTACGGCGACCTCGCCACCTCCAAGCTCCGCCCCTGGCCCGCCCCCGACGGCTCCGTGGACGGGAACATGGCCACCGCCCGCCGCATGGCCGACGCCTGCGCACGCAACGGCGGTGAGCTGATCAAGCACCTCAGCACCGCCAACGAGGCCCGCGACATCGACCGCATCCGGGCCGCGCTCGGCGAGCGGAAGATCTCCGCGTGGGGAGTGTCGTACGGGACGTACGTCGGCGCGGTCTACTCGCAGCTCTTCGGGCACCGCACCGACCGGATCGTGCTGGACAGCGTCGACAACCCCGACCCCGCTCGCGTCAACCGCGCCTGGCTGGCCGCACACGAACAGGGGGTCGAGGACACGTTCCCGCACTTCGCCGCCTGGGCGTCGCAGCCCGGCAACCCGGACCGCCTGGCGCGCCGGGCCGCCGACGTACGGCCGCTGTTCCTGCGGCTCGCCGCCAGGCTCGACCGGGACCCCATCCCGTGGCCCGGGGCCAATCCCGAGGAGCTGAACGGCAACGTGCTGCGCCAGACCATGCTGGAGAGCTTCGCCTCCCCCAGCCGTTATCCGACGCTCGCCAGGCTGATGCGGGCCGCGGCGCAGGGCACCGTGCCGCCCGCGCCCCAGGCACCGCCCGAGGCCGTGCTGCAGAACGTGACCGCCGTGGGCGCCGGGACGCTCTGCAACGACGTGGCGTGGCCCGCTTCCCAGGCCGTGTACGAGAAGGGCGTCGCCGAGAGCCGCGCCGAGTACCCGCTCACCGCCGGCATGCCCCGCAACGCGATGCTCTGCGCCGCCTGGCCGTACCCGCCGCGCGAGGCGCCGGTACGGATCACCGACCGAGGGCCGTCCAACATCCTGCTCGTGCAGAACGCACGGGACGTCAACACGCCGCTCGCCGGCGCCCTGAAGATGCGGGAGGCACTCGGGCGGCGGGCGGTCATGGTCACCGTGGACTCCACCGGCCACGACGCCTACCTCGCCAACGGCAACGCGTGCGGCGACCGCGTCGTCTCCCGCTTCCTGGCGACCGGGGACCGGCCCGGCTCGGACGTCTACTGCCGCTGACCGGTGCCGGGTGTCACCAGGCCCGACTCGTAGGCCACGATGACCAGTTGGGCCCGGTCCCGGGTGCCCAGTTTCCCCATGATGCGGCTGACGTGGGTCTTCGCGGTGAGGGGGCTCAGGCCCAGGGATTCGGCGATCTCCGTGTTGTTGAGGCCCCGCGCGACCAGGGTGAGGACCTGCCGTTCGCGGTCCGACAGGCAGCCGGGGCCGTCACCGCCCGCCATCGGCATCGCGGGGCTGCGCAGGAAGCGTTCGATGAGGCGGGCCGTCGGGCCGGGTGACAGGAGCGCGTCGCCCGCCGTCACCGTGCGGATGGCGTCGAGGAGGTCGGCGGGCCTCGTGTCCTTGACCAGGAAGCCGGAGGCGCCCGCGCGCAGGGCGTCCACGATGTTCTCGTCCGTGTCGTAGGTGGTGAGGACGAGTACCTTCACGCCCGCCAGGTCCTCGTCGGCGGCGATGAGGCGGGTCGCCTCGATGCCGTCCAGGTCGGGCATGCGGATGTCCATGACGATCAGGTCGGCGCGTTCGCTGCGGGCCAGTTCGACGGCCTGGCGGCCGGTGCCCACCTCGCCGACGACCTCCATGTCGGGGGCCGAGGCGACGAGCAGGGCGAACGCGGCGCGGACGAGGTTCTGGTCGTCCGCGAGCAGTACGCGTATGGTCATCCGGCTCTCTCCGCGGTGATCGTCGTCGTGGTGGTCGTCGGCAGAGACTGGGCGGGCGCCGGCAGTACGGCCGTCACCTCGAAGCCGGTGCCCCCGCTCCGCGGTCCTGCGTCGAGTGTGCCGCCGACGCTGCGGGCCCGCTCGCGCATCCCGACCAGGCCGAAGCCCGGGTTGCCGGCCGGGTCGGGGCCGGTGCCGTCGTCGGTGACGGACAGGCGCAGGGCGCCCCGCTCGGCGCACACCTCGACGTGGACGGACGGTTCGGGTCCCGCGTGGCGTACGGCGTTGGTCAGCGCCTCCTGCACGATGCGGTAGGCGGCGGCGCCGACCGCCGGCGGTACGTCGTCCGCCCGTACCGACAGGTGCACGCTCGCTCCGGCCAGGCGCGCCGCCTCCGCCAGGTCGGGCAGGCCGTGCAGGTCCGGCAGCGCGCCGCGGGCGTCGGGCGCGTCCTGGGCGCGCAGGACCTCCAGGGTGGTGCGCAGTTCGCCGCGCGCCGACCGGCAGGTCTCCGCGATGTCGTCGAGGGCCTTGGCGACGGCGGCGCGGTCCAGGCGCTGGGGGTCGGCGGTCAGGACGTGGG
This sequence comes from Streptomyces sp. CB02414, assembly GCF_001905385.1. Taxonomy (GTDB): domain Bacteria; phylum Actinomycetota; class Actinomycetes; order Streptomycetales; family Streptomycetaceae; genus Streptomyces. The sequence goes on from NZ_LIPF01000001.1 coordinate 762,832, forward strand.
CGGCGACGGAGGTCTGCACGCCGATCAGGGTGATGCTGTGCGCGAGCAGGTCGTGCAGGTCCCGGGCGACCCGCAGGCGTTCCTCGGCGACGCGGCGCCGGGCCTCCTCCTCGCGGGTGCGTTCGGCGCGTTCGGCGCGTTCGACGATGGAGGCGACGTACTGGCGGTAGTAGCGGACGTCGATGCCGCAGAACAGGACGGCGACGACCCAGCCGGTGATCCGGAGCAGCTCGATCATGCCCTCGGGGTTGGTGAGGGCGTTCATGACCAGCCCGAGGCCGATGACGGTGCCGCCGGTGGCCAGGGTGCGGCGCACGGTGCCGGTCGTGGCGATGGTGTAGAGCGCCACCATGGTCGCGGGGACGGGCGCGGAGTGGTTGTGGTCGAGGGCGTGGAAGGCGGCGATCGGGGCGGCCACCAGGCAGAAGTTCAGCATGGGGCGGCGCCTGCGCCGTGCCAGCGGCGCGTGGCCGGCGAGCAGGAGGGCCCAGCCCAGCGCGTCGGGACGGCGGCCGTCGTCGGTGAACAGGGCGATGCAGGCCGCCGCGGTGAACAGGACCGCGGCGAGGACGGTGTCGTTGCGGTCGGCGTGCGGGGCGGTCGACGGGTCGCGGTTGATCGCGGTCATGATCCGCTCGCCGACGCGGGGCCGGGACGGCGGTGGCGGGGTGGTGGGGGTGGTTGCCTGCACCCGCCCATCCTGCGCGAGGAGTGCGCCCCTCCGGGAGGGGAGGGGCGCACTCCGGTCGTGGGGTGGCGGTTCAGACACCGACGGGCTCCCGTTCGCCGGCCGGCGCCGGCTCCTCGGGTGCCCGGGAGAGGCGGCCCGGCCACCACACCCGGCGGTCCAGGGCGACGCTCGCGCTGGTGACCAGGTAGGTGCGGACGAGGAAGGTGTCGAGGAGGACGCCGACGGCGATGACGAAGCCCAGCTCGACGAGTTGCACCATCGGCATGCTGGTGAGCACCGCGAAGGTGGCCGCCAGCACCAGCCCGGCGGAGGCGATGACGCCGCCCGTGGTGCGCAGCGCGGTGAGGGCGGCCCGCGTCGGTGCGGCGCCGTGCAGGGACTCCTCGCGCATGCGGTGCATCAGGAAGATGCCGTAGTCGACGCCCAGGGCCACCAGGAAGACGAAGGACAGCAGGCCGAGGCCCGGGTCGGTGCCCTCGAAGCCGAAGAGCGGTTCGAAGACCAGGCCGCCGATGCCGAGGGCCGCGCCCCACACGGCGACCACGGCGGAGACCAGGATCAGCGGGGCGACCAGGGAGCGGAGCAGGACGACGAGGATCAGCAGGACCGACAGCAGCACGAGCGGGACGACGATGACGGTGTCCCGGGCGTTGGTGTCCTTCAGGTCGATCTGCTGGGCGCTGGGGCCGCCGACGTAGGAGCCGTCGAGCCGGTCGCGCAGGTCCTCGATGGTGGCGGTCTCGGCGGCCGACTGGGGCGGGGCGGAGGCCAGGACGGTCAGCTCCGTCCAGCCGTCGCCGCTGCGGCCGGCCTCGGCGCTCACCACCCCCTGTGTGTCGCGGGCCTCGGCGAGGGCGGCGTCGGCGCCGTCGGTGGGGGCGATGACGGTGATGGGCTGGGTGCCGCGCTCCGGGTAGGCGGTGGCGAGGGTCTCCATGGCGGCGATCGCCTCGGGCTTGGAGGTGAAGGAGTCCTCCTGCTTGAGGGAGCCGGGCAGGTTGAGGGAGCCGAGGGCGAGTGCGCCGAGCAGGAGGGCGCCGCCCACCAGGACCGCGCGGGGGCGGCGTTCGGCGGATCCGCCCATCGCCGTGAAGAGCGACTTGCGGGCCTTGGGCGTGCTGCCGTACCGGGGCACGAGGGGCCAGAAGACGCGGCGGCCCAGCAGGACCAGGATCGCGGGGAGCAGGGTGAGCATGGCGGCCAGCGCGCACAGTACGCCGACGGTGCCGAGGGGGCCCATGCCCCGGCTGGAGTTGAGGTCGGCGGCGAGCAGGCAGAGCAGGCCCGCGGCGACGGTGCCGGAGGAGGCGAGGACGGCGGGGCCGCAGCCGCGCAGGGCGGCGAGCATGGCGTCGTACGGCCGCTCGATGCGGCGCAGTTCCTCGCGGTAGCGGGAGACCAGCAGCAGCGCGTAGTCGGTGCCGACGCCGAAGACCAGGATGGTCATGATGCCGGAGCTCTGGCCGGAGACCGACGTGCCGAACCACTGGTTGAGGCCGTAGGCGACACCCATGGAGAGGTAGTCGGCGATACCGGCGACGGCGAGCGGGACCAGCCACAGGAAGGGGCTGCGGTAGATGAGGATGAGGAGGAGGGCGACGACGGCGGCGGTGGTGTAGAGGAGCGGGCCGTCGAGGGAGTTGTAGACCTCGGAGGCGTCGGTGGCGAGGGCGCCCGCGCCGCCGACCTCGGCGCTCAGTCCGTCGCCGCCCTCGGCGATCGCCCGCACGTCGTTGACGAGTGCGTCGCGGACCTCCTCGTCCTGGCCGGGTTCGGTGCTGGCGACCGGGTACATGAGGGTGGTGCCGTCCTCGGACGGGATGCCGGCCGGGCGGTCGGTGAGCGGGTGCGCGGACGCGATCTCGGCGATCTGGCCGGCGGCGGTGGCCTTGTCGGCGGCGGTCAGGCCGGTGTCGCGGTGGTAGACCACGACCATCTCGGTGGCCTCGCCGCCGGGCAGCCGGTCCTGGATCTTCGCCACCTGGGTCGAGTCGGCACTCGCCGGCAGGTAGTCGACGGCACGGTCGCGCTGCACGTCGGACAGTTGCGACGCGAACGGCGAGGCGATCGCCAGTACGGCGATCCACAGGCCGAGCACCAGCCAGGGCACGGCCCGGCGCCGCCCGCCGCGCCTCCCCGCGTCTGTCCCCCCGTGTGTCCTTGCTGGCCCCATGGGACGGTCTCCTCCGGTCGGATGTCTGGTTCGGTGTCTCCAGACTTCCGGCGGCGGGGCGCCGTCGCGTCGGGCCCGAGGGCGAGTCGGCGGCTACTGCCCCGGGTGACAGGCGGGGGCCCTTACTCCCCGGGGAGTAGCCGGGCGGCCGGTCAGGCCCGGTCGACCATCCAGTTGCCGTCCTCCTCGGCGTCCACCCGCACCTCCAGCTCGCGCAGGCCCATGCCCGCGTCCCAGAGTTCCCGGAAGCGTTTGAGCCGGTCCCGTACGTACTCCTGGCGGGCGGTGAGCCGGGTGCGGACGTTGACGTCGCGCAGGTCCTGCTCGATCTCGAAGGACACCTCCTCGTCGTAGAGGATGAAGTCGTTGGTGGTGCCGCGCTGGAGGTGCGGGGGCAGTTCGGGCAGGACGGCGGCGCGTACGTCGATGCGGCGCAGTTCCTGCTCCTCGCACAGGCGCAGCAGCCGGTCGTCGAGTTCCCGGGCGCTCTCCAGGAGGAACAGGCGGCGTACGGTCACGCCCTGTTCGTCGATCGCGGCCTGCTGGGCGTCGAGGTAGCGGCCGGCCGGTTCGCTGTTCCAGAACAGCCGGTCGACGGACGTGCTGGTGGCGCAGATCGAGTGCTCGGCGGCGCGGGTGAGGGTGAGCATCCAGTCGTGGTTCTCGCCGGGGCACTCGGCGCTGAGGTTGGTGAGGTCCGCCATGTGGCCGACGACCCGCGCCATCTCCATGTGGACGAAGGTGTGCAGGATGGACGGTTCCGGCAGCAGGACGTCGGCGAAGCCCTTGGCCAGGTCGGGCACGCTGTCGATGCGGACCGGGTCCAGGCGGCGGGGCTCGGCGGGCGCCGGTCCGTGGTCGACCTGGGTGACGTGGGTCTCGACGAGTTGCTTCACGTCCTCGGTGTGCCGGGTCAGGCCGGTCTTCAGTTCGTCGTCGTAGCGGGTCAGGCCCTCCCGTACGGCGGCGGTGTTCTCGGCGAGGGCGCCCTCCACCCGCCTGGTGTGTTCCTCCAGGCGTGCGTGTCCGGGGCGCGGGGCCAGGCCGGTGACGTACTGGACGAGCAGTGCCGCGCCCGCGCAGAGGACGGCGGCCGCGAACTGCCGCAGGGTGCCGTCGTCCGGGCTCAGCAGGGCCGTGACGCTCCAGAAGAGGCCGCCGACGACCAGGGCGGTCAGCAGCATGCGCGCCCAGGGGGACTCGCCCCTCAGGCCGGGCGGTCGGTTCGTGTCGTTGTCGTCGGGTCGGGGTGACTGTGCCGTGCTCATCTCGCTTCTCCCCCCGTTGGGATACGCGTCGGGTCGGGATGGACCGGGTGGCCCGGGTGCGGGGATGTGCGTGGGAGGCGCCGGCGGCCGGTCAGGTGACCGCTTCCACCTCCCGGTGCGGTGCGGGAATGGCGTGCAGGGTGAGCTGGTCGCGGATGCGCTGGACCAGCGTGCGCCACTGCCGGGTGAAGCCGGGGCGTTCCTCCAGCGGGTCCCACAGCGGGGCCAGTTCGGCGGAGACCCTGGCGCGCGGCATCCACAGGTGCAGCAGGTGGTCCACGGCCGGGCCCAGGGTGCGGACGACCGAGGTGGTGTCCCGGGCGGTGCCGGTGCCCAGGCGGACGCCGTCGAGCATGCGGACCACGGTGGTGAGCAGCCAGTCGTGCAGGGCGAGGTCCTCGCAGAGCGCGGCGAGGTCGGCGGCGGGGGTGTCCTCGGGGGCGCGGAGGCGGACGGCGCGCACTTCGTCCTCGGCGAGGGTGAAGCGTTCGAGGGCGGGGCCCTCGCCGGGGTGCGCGGGCAGGGCGGCCCAGCGCAGGCGGGTGGGGCGGGAGCGGAAGGGCGGGCTCTGGTCGAGCAGGGGGTGGCGCAGGAGGCGGGTGAGCAGGCCGTCGGCGATCAGTCCGGCGTCGAGGTCGCCGTGGCGCGGCCCGTCGAGCACGCCCCGCGCGACCGCCTCGTGGGGGAGCTTGCCGAGCGGTTCGACGACTGACGGGCGCACCAGGTACTCGCCCCAGGGGCGCCGCTGGTCGGGGCCGGCGGCGGGCAGCCGGAAGCGGGCGGAGGTCTGCAGGACGCGGCCCTCGGTGAGCGCGGCGCGGGCGGCGACGGTGCCGACGGCGCGGACGCGGGCGCCGTTGGCGCTGGGCAGCGGGCAGTCGACGCCGGTGAGGGTGTCGGGGGAACGCGCGTAGAGGCCGGGGCGCTCGGAGGTCAGGACGCGTTCGTCGGCGCGCAGGGCCAGGAGCTGGGCGGCGGCCCGGACGTCGAGGGCCTGCCGGGCGGGCAGCAGGCAGGTGCGGATCTCGCCGCAGGCGAGTACGGCGCGCGGGGTGCTCTGCCGCGGCGCCATGTCAGTGCCCCGGGTAGAAGACGTAGGAGACACGGTCGGCGACCGAGTCGGGGACGGGCGTGCGTTCGCGGCCGGAGCGCTCGGCGACCTGCTCCAGGGCCCCGGGGGCGACCTCGGTCTGGTCGAGGATCACGCGGACGGCGTGCTCGACGGGGAGGAAGCGGGTGGGCAGGACGGAGCAGGTGCGGTAGGCGGCGAAGGGGTCGGCGCGGTCGTTGAGCTTCAGCAGGGTGGGCAGCTCGTCCCACTGGTCGGGGAAGCCGGTGGTGGTGTGCGGCTGGGGGACGAGGACGGGTTCGCCGTCGTTGCGCAGGAGGCCGAGGCGGGCGAGTTGCCAGACGGCGGCGAGGAAGGGGCAGGACCAGGTGCGGTGCCCTTCGGTGTCGTCGCTCCACAGTTCGACGTCGAGGAAGACGGAGTGGCGGCGGGCGGCGGTCTCGTGCGGCGGCTGCCAGGGCACGGCCCGTTTCATGGCCTGCGGGGCGCGGGCGACGGGGCTGCGCTCGCCGTTGGCCAGCCAGCCGGTCTGCGCGGCGGGCGGGCGCAGGCCGTGGCTGCCGGGCGGCGGCGACTCGACGATGCGGCCGGCGACGGCCTCGGCGACGGGCACCTTCCCGGTGACGGCGCACCCGGACTCGCGGGCCAGGTAGTCGACGCTCAGCCCGGCCCGCTCGGCCTCGGCGAGGAGCATGGGGACGACCTCGGCGGGGGTGGAGAAGCGGGTGAAGTAGTCGTCGATGAGGAAGCAGGTGCTGATCCGGGCGCGTTTGCCGCCGGAGCGGGCGGTGGCGGCGGCGCGGGCCGCCTCCGCCCACGGGCGTACTTCGGCGAAGTGGCGGCGCAGGCGCTCCGGTCCGGCCTCGAAGTCCTCCATGTAGAGGTGGCCCAGCTCCAGGGAGAGGTGGGCCAGCGGCACCGACCGGTTGCGCGGCTCGGCGGCCGTCTCGCGGAAGACTGCGTCGGTCACGGCCGCCCCCAGTGCGCGTCGTCCGTCAGGCGCCGGGCGATCTCCTCCAGCGCCTCCAGGGTCTCCTTGTTGGCGATCTGGGTGGCGAGGACGTCCTCCTCGGTGATCAGCTGCTCGCGCCACTGGAGTATGGGTTCGAGGGGCACGGTGCCGAGGACCACGCTGTCGCCGATGCCCTGTTCGGCGGCGAGCCGGCGCAGCGCCTCGTCGCAGGCCTGCATCCAGGCGGCCTGGGCGGGCGAGCCCTGGGACCACAGCGGCGACTCGGGGTCGGGTACGGCCGCCCGCACGAAGCGGATCGCCGCCTGGAGGGTCGCCTTGTCGTGGCCGCGTTCGACGCCGCCGCCGACGATGCCGTGCGGGGCGTGGACCAGGCCGGAGGCGGCGATGACGTGCTGCCGCGTCCAGCGGTGGAAGACGAGCCAGCGGAAGGGGACGTTGCGCATCCGGGGGTGGGAGGTGGCCGCGAGGACCATGTCGACGGCGTAGCTGCGGCCGGCGCTGAGGTCGACGACGGTGACGTCGAACTCGCCGTTGAGCCGCAGCAGCAGGTCGATGCACCGCTGGAGCGACTCCTCGCCGATGGCGAACTCGCCGCCGCCCGCGTCGCCGGGCAGCAGGACCAGGCGGCCGGACTGGTTGGGGCGGGCGCGCAGCAGGGGGTGCTCGGTCTGCCGCCAGACGTCGATCCGCGCCGGTTCGGCGACCTCGCCCTCCAGGTAGGAGTGCAGGCCGTGTTCCTCGGTGCCGCGCATCGCGCCGGGCACGTCGAAGACGGCGGCGGCGGTGGGCGAGCCGAAGTCGAAGTCGACGTAGGCCACGTGGTCGCCGGTGAGGGCGCGCTGGTAGGCCAGGTTGGCGCTGGTCACCGAGCGTCCGGTGCCTCCCTTGTCGGAGGCCGCGAAGACGAGCACGCTCACACCTCCTGTGCGGCGGCGCCCCGGGCCTGGGCCAGGGTGTCGAGTTCCTGGAGGACGGGCAGGGCGAGGGCGAAGGCGGTGGCGGGTCTCTCGTCGACGAGGCCGCGGGCGTGGTCGAGGCGGTTCTCGATGCTGCGCATGGCCCGGGCTCTGCTGCCGTCGGCGGCGGCGGAGGCCTCCAGCTGTTCCTTGCCGAACAGGTGGGTGGCCTCGCTGAGCAGCTCCCGGGCGAGTTCGGCGAGTTCGGGGCTGCGGTTGGGCTGCTGTTCGTACAGGTTGCGGGCGGCGACCAGGCACTCGGTGACGCGCTCGGTCATGCTCCACGACATGCGCAGCTCGGCGTGGTGCGCGTCGGGGTAGACGGCCTGGACGTCGTCCCAGAGGCCGGCGCCGTCCTCGTCGTCGATCCGCCGGGCCCACAGGTGCTCGAAGGCCTGCTCGGCGAGGCGCAGCAGCCGGTCCTGCGCGCCGATGTTCCGGGAGAGTTCGGCGAGCTGGATGATCCGCTTGAGGAGCTGGGCGGAGAAGTCCCGCATCCGCCACATCAGTTGCCCGCCGCTGCGCTCGGACCCGGCGAGCGGCATGGTGACGCCCGGGTTGTGCAGCGTGATGGTGGGGTCGTTCCGGGTCATCCGGCTGGTGACCCGGCCGCGGTCGGCGAGGCGTTCCATGACGGCGACGGTGCGGGTGAGGTCGTCGTCGGTGGCCTTCCGGCGGACCAGGTCGTGGACGAGGATGGCGGCGACGGTGAGGGAGAAGTACTCGGACTCCAGTTGCAGTCCGGTGGTCTGCCAGGGCAGGTCCTCCAGGGGCCAGCGTTCGGTGCCGAAGCGGGCGATCGCGGACCAGTACTGCTGGCTGAGCTCCCAGCGCAGGCGCAGCATCTCGGCGAGCTTCTGCTGGTCCTCGTCGAGCAGGCCGAGGGTGAGGGTGCGCTCGGAGAACAGGTCCTGGATGCCGTCGAGGGCGACGACGGTGAAGTACACGTACGGCAGCCGGTCGGCGATCCCGGCGGGCTGGCCGGGGACCGGTGCGGTCAGGTGGGTGACCTCGGGGGCGTCCTGCACGATGCCCCAGGCCCAGCCGCACTCGAAGAGCTGGCTCTCGTCGCGGATGCCCTCGTCGACCTCGATGCCGCGCGAGAGGCTCTCGATGATGGTGGCGCGCAGGGGACGTAACCGGCGGGAGAACTGCTGGAGGACGGCCCGGTCGGACTGTCTGCCCTGGCCGACGACCTGGATCAGTCTCCTGCCCTGCTCGGACTCGGCGTCGAAGACGTTGACGGTGAAGGAGCGCAGCAGGCTGACCATGGCGGAGGTCAGCCGGGCGTTGGTGGCCTCGCGCAGCTCGGCGATCGACCGGTGCACCTCGGGGCGGGTGGTGGTGGTCTCGTAGACCTTGAGGAAGCCGAGGGTGGCGAGGCAGAGCGTGACGGACATGGAGTAGGAGTCGACCACGCCCAGCTGGGCCTGTTCGTGGGTGACCCGGCCGTCGGGTTCGGCGGGGCGGAAGTAGTGCCCGCCGGAGAAGGTGGGGCTGTCGTCCGTGCCGGTGTGGGTGCGCATGAACTGGGTCAGCGCGGTGATCAGGTTCGGCGGGATCTCCAGGCGGCTGCCGATCCGGTCGAGGGCGCGCAGCACGTCACGTTCGGTGGTGTCGGGCTGGTCGAGCCGGAAGGCGGGTACCTCGGTGGCCGGATAGAGCAGACACAGCAGGCGTTCGGCGTCCGCGACGCTGCTCAGCCCGTCGGTGTCCCCCCACACGAGCTTCCCGTCGTCGAACGAGTGACGAGCCATGGCCTGCCAGATGTCCAGCAGATGCTGGCGTGGCTTGATCTGCATCCCCGCACCCCTCGTACAGATCCGCTTGCCCTGTGTTCAGCATGGTCCCCGTTCCTACGGGGCGGCAACCACCGCATTGCGCCGTCCCAGGGCGAGGATCATTCCCTCGTGTCCCGGCCGCACCATGTGGTGCAGGTCGTGGATTTCCAGCTCTCCCGTGAACGGCTCCAGGCTCTCCCTGACCTGGTCCTCGTTCACCCGGTAGGCCGGGTAGTCGTGGTCTCCGACGCGGTAGCCGACCGATTCCTTCATGAAGGCGGTGGCGAACGGAGCGCCGTCGCTCAGCGCGTTCATGAAGCAGCGCACGCCCCGCTGGAACTCGTCGGCGCACTCGGACATCGAGTCGGCGACGAAGAACATCGTGCCGAGGTCCCAGCGGCGGCTGCCGTCCTCCAGGTCGAAGAGGTTGCCGCGTTCGACCCGGACGATCTCGCCGAACCGGCTCCTGGGCTCGGTCGCGGCGTACGCCGGGGCCTCGCGCAGCTCGTTCCAGAACGCGTCCCACGCCGTGTCGTAGCCGCCGGAGGAGGCCTGCCGCTCCAGGTACTCGACGTTGGGGCGCGCGTACTCCAGCAGCAGCACCTTCTCGCACCAGGGGAGCATGGCGAGCGCGGGGTACAGGTTGGCGCCGGCACCGACGTCGATGCCCCGGACGGCACCGGGGACGGCCGCGACCCCGCTGCCGGCTTCCGTGAAGCAGCGGCTGAACCAATCGCGCATCAGCCGGACGATGAGCAGGTCGACCTGGAGCGGCGTCCGGTAGTTGTTGTCGACGTACACCTCTGGATCGAACTTCGACCACGGTGCGTCGGCGTTGCGATCCATAGTCACCCTGCCGCATTTCTTCCGATTCCGGACAAGCCCCAGCGATGTGCAAGATAAGCCACCGGACATGCCGAGAAGCCTGAAACACGCGAGCCCTGTCCGCCGGGCGCACGTCGGGCGCATCGTCGCACACCCTAACTCGCCCTTGCACGGGGGAAGTTGGACGCTCACTGTAGCCAGAAGGAGTCTCCGGCCGCCAGACGAAGGCCCGTACTCCAACGTGTGAACAGCGCATCCGTCGAGTTGACCTCGCGTGTCCCGACTGGGGGGTTGCATGACCGCCGAACCGCTGGAACGTTCCCTCGACCACCACGACCGGCTCACGGACCCCGGTACTCACCGTCCGGACGATCCGCCCCTGGTCCTGCGCACGGCCAGCGAGGCAGACCTGCCCGAGCTGCGGCGGCTGGACGAGGAGGTCTTCCAGGAGTTCGCCTACCCCGGTTTCCTGCTGCGCCAGCTCTTCGACATGTACGAGGAGCACTTCCTGGTGCTGGACGACGGCACGGGCCGGCTGCGCGGCTACGTGCTGGCGGGCACCCGGGCACTGGGCGCGGACAGCTGGATACTCGGGCTGTGCGTGACGCCGGACCGCAGGCGCCACGGGCTGGGCCGGGAGCTGATGACGGAGGTGCTGGACCGGCTGCGCCGGGACGGCATACGGGTGGTGCGCCTGACCGTGGAGCCCGCCAACCTCGCGGCCATCTTCCTCTACCGGGGCCTCGGCTTCCGTCCGGAGGAGCCCGACGGCGGTCTGCGCCCGGACTACTTCGGGCCGGGGGCGCACCGCCAGATCATGCGGCTGGACCTCGATCTGGTCATGCCGGACAGGGCCTAGGAGGGCGTGCCCGCCGACTCCAGCAGGCGGGTCACGTCGTCGGAGCAGATGGTCAGGGCCGCGCCGACCGTCGCCAGGGCGTCGCGTTCGGCGGGGGTGTAGGGGCCGTCGGCGAGCGCGATGCGGGCGCCCTGGAGCAGGATCGACTCGCGGCCGACGGTGGCGAGGTGCGGGGCCAGCGGGTCCAGCGCCTCGTGCAGCTCTATGGCCAGGCCGGGCACGCAGGGCTCGCCGCGGACCCGGCCGGTGTCCGCCTCCAGCGCCTCCACCAGTGCGTTCAGCTGGTCCTCGTCGCAGTCCTCGAAGCCGGCCGCGCGCACCGCGACGGCGGCCGTCTCCAGCGAGGTGCGGGAGCAGGTGCCGCCCGCGGTGAGGACGGCGAGGGCGACGGTGTGCACGGCGTCGCGGAGCATGGCGGAGAAGCGGGTGGTGGTGGGGTGGTCGAGGACGTCGGTGCCGTAGTGGCCGCGGCAGGCGGCGCACTCGACGGTCGGCGCGGACTCGCCGCGCGGCAGCACGGGGACGCCGAGGAGGGTGAAGCGGCGGCGGCCGGTCAGGCGCTGGTAGTTGCGGTCGCCTCCGCAGCCGGGGCAGAAGAACTCGCCGTCGCCGACGGGCGTCCACGCGGTGCGGGTGCCCAGGATGCGTGGCAGCCGGGCAGCTCGGCCGTTTCGTCCCCGTCCTGGCAGCACGTCGCACCTCCGTAACCGCGCGACAGCATCGTCGCGCTGGCGTGATGTTAGCCACATCACCGACGTGGAGTCAGTACCCGGGAAGAGACCTTTCCGTGACCTGCGCGGGGAGATGGCCGGTATACGACGGGGCCCCGCCCGCCGATTTCCGGCGAGCGGGGCCTCGAACCATCGATTCGGCTGGTCAGCGGGTAGCGCGGTTGACGGCGGAGACGACCGCCTTCAGCGAGGCGCGCGTGGTGTTCGCGTCGATTCCGATGCCCCACAGCACCTTGTCGCCGATGGCGCACTCGATGTACGAGGCGGCCTGCGCGGAGGCGCCCTCGCTCATCGTGTGCTCCTGGTAGTCCAGCAGCCGTACGTCGATGCCGACGCCCTGCAGCGCGTGGAAGAACGCCGAGATCGGACCGTTGCCGGTGCCGACCAGGGTGGTCTCCGCGCCGTCGACCGTGGCGTCGACGGTGAGGGTGTCGACGCCGTCGCGGTCGGTCGTGGTCTGGCCGTTGGCGACCTGGATGCGGCCCCAGGGGTTGTCGGGGTTGGGCAGGTACTCGTCCTGGAAGACGTCCCAGATGGCGGTGGGCGTGATCTCGCCGCCCTCGGCGTCCGTCTTGGCCTGGATCAGCTTGGAGAACTCGATCTGCATCCGGCGCGGCAGGTCCAGCTTGTGGTCGTTCTTCAGGACATAGGCGATGCCGCCCTTGCCGGACTGCGAGTTGACGCGGATGACCGCCTCGTAGGAGCGGCCGACGTCCTTGGGGTCGATCGGCAGGTACGGAACGGCCCACTCGATGTCGTCGACCGTGACCCCGCGAGCCGCCGCGTCGGCCTCCATGGCGTCGAAGCCCTTCTTGATGGCGTCCTGGTGGGAGCCGGAGAAGGACGTGTAGACCAGGTCGCCCACGTACGGGTGGCGCGGGTGGACCTCCATCTGGTTGCAGTACTCCCACGTGCGGCGGATCTCGTCGATGTCGGAGAAGTCGATCTGCGGGTCGACGCCCTGGGAGAACAGGTTCATGCCCAGGGTGACCAGGTCGACGTTGCCGGTGCGCTCGCCCTGCCCGAACAGGCAGCCCTCGACGCGGTCGGCGCCGGCCATGACCGCGAGCTCGGCCGCCGCGACCGCCGTACCGCGGTCGTTGTGCGGGTGGACGGACAGGCAGACGTGCTCGCGGCGGGACAGGTTGCGGCCCATCCACTCGAAGCGGTCGGCGTGCGTGGACGGCGTGGAACGCTCCACGGTGGCGGGCAGGTTGAGGATGATCTCGCGGCCGGGGCCGGGCTGGTAGGTGTCCATCACCGCCTCGCAGACCTCCAGGGCGAAGTCCAGCTCGGTGTCGGTGAAGATCTCGGGGCTGTACTGGTAGCCGAACTCCGTCTCGGGGCCCAGCAGCTTCTCGGCGTACTCCATGACCAGGCGGGTGCCGTCGACCGCGATCTGCTTGATGTCGTCGCGCGAGCCGCGGAAGACGACCCGGCGGAAGACGGGTGCGGTCGCGTTGTACAGGTGGACGGTGGCCTTCCTGGCGCCCTTCAGGGACTCCACCGTGCGCTCGATCAGGTCCTCGCGGGCCTGGGTCAGTACGGAGATGGTGACGTCGTCCGGGATGGCGCCCGGCTCCTCGATGATGGAGCGTACGAAGTCGTAGTCGGTCTGGCCCGAGGCGGGGAAGCCGACCTCGATCTCCTTGTAGCCCATCTTGACCAGCAGGTCGAACATCGCGCGCTTGCGGGCGGGCGACATGGGGTCGATCAGCGCCTGGTTGCCGTCGCGCAGGTCGGTGGAGAGCCAGCGGGGAGCGGTGGTGATCCGCCGGTTCGGCCAGGTGCGGTCGGCGATGTCGACCTGCTCGTAGCCTCGGTACTTGCCGGTCGGCATGGGGCTGGGCTGCTGACGGTTGGCCATGATGGCGTGGGCTCCTCGTGATGTACGCGGTGTCCGCGTGTCCGGAAGGACGGCCGACGCGCACCACTCAGCACCGCGGGGAGGGAGTCGGCCTCTTACAGGCCCTCGCCGCGGCAGCTAAGGAGAAGCAGCCCGAAACGCATGGTGCCCAGCACCTTAGCCGAGTCACGCCGGTCACGCGGGTCCGTATCAGTATGCGGGACCACGGGGAGAACCGGGACAAAAAGTGCCCCATACCACTCAGACCTGGCTGGAGGGACGCCCGAGCGCCGGATTTCACCAATCGTGGTTGCGGGTCGTGACAGCGGTGTCACGCAGTGCAAGGGTGCCGGACATGACGACATACGGGGGCTTCGAGCCCGTCTTCTGCACCATCGTGCCGCCCCACGTCCTCGACAAGCTCGCCCAGCACGAGGACCCCGTACTCGCCGGACCCGCCCGCCGGACCCTCCAGCGCGACGCCTTCGAGCGCACCCACCGCTCGCTGACCACGGTCATCGGCGCCCCCACCGTCGCCCCGCGCCCCGGCGCCGGTGCCGAGGCCGGGCAGCCGCAGCGCACCGTCTTCGACGCCCGGCACGGCACCGACCTGCCGGGCAGGAAGGTCCGCGGCGAGGGCGAGGAGCCCGGCAAGGACGCCACCGTGAACCGCGCCTACGCGGGCCTGGGCGCCACCTTCGAGCACTTCCTGAAGGTGTACGGACGCGACTCCATCGACGGCGCCGGACTCCCGCTGGACGCCACGGTCCACTACGACCGCGAGTACAACAACGCCTTCTGGAACGGCGAGCAGATGGTCTTCGGTGACGGGGACGGGGAGATCTTCCTCGACTTCACCATCCCCCTCGACGTCATCGGCCACGAGCTGACCCACGGCGTCACCCAGCACACCGCCAACCTGACCTACTACGGCCAGCCGGGCGCCCTCAACGAGTCGGTGTCCGACGTCTTCGGCGCCCTCATCAAGCAGTACTCGCTCGGCCAGACCGCCGCCGAGGCCGACTGGCTGATCGGCGCCGGGCTGCTCGCCCCGCGCGTGACGGGTGTGGCGCTGCGCTCCATGAAGGAGCCTGGCACGGCCTACGACGACGACGTGCTGGGCAAGGACCCGCAGCCCGCGACGATGGACGACTTCGTGCGCACCGGCCGCGACAACGGCGGCGTCCACATCAACTCCGGCATCCCCAACCACGCCTTCTACCTCGTCGCCACCGCGCTCGGCGGGCACGCCTGGGAGCGGGCGGGACTGGTCTGGTACGACGTGCTGACCGGCGGCGAGCTGGCCCAGGACGCGCTGTTCGCGGACTTCGCGACGCTCACGGTGAAGGCGGCCCGGGAGCGGTACGGGGACGCGGAGGAGCTGGAGGCGGTGCGCAAGGCCTGGGAACAGGTCGGGGTGCGGACTCTGTAGTTCCGTACTAGACACGGGTCCATGCGGATTCAGGTGAGGCGCACAGGAGGCTTCGCGGGCATCGAACGCCACGCGGAGGTCGAGACCGCGGGCCGCCCCGACGCGGCGGAGTGGCACGCCCTGGCCGAGCGGGCGGTCGCCGACGCGCGGACCACGCGGCCCGTCGGGGTGCCCGACGGGTTCAGCTACCAGATCACCGTGGACGGCACGACGGTGTACGCCGCCGATCCCCGGCTGACCGAGGAGCAGCGGCGGCTGATCTCGCGGGTGCTGAAGGAGGGGGCGTAACCCCGTTCGTTCGCAGGGGCGTTGACTTCCCTCACCGGCGGTACGGATGATCCGCGCATGGCGACTGAGTCGGGCACGGACGCGATGCCGGGGTTCCCGGAAGGCTTCCTGTGGGGCGTGTCGACGTCCGCGCACCAGATCGAGGGCGCGGCCGGCCTGCGGGGGCCGTCCGTGTGGGACGCCTTCACGGCCGTGCCCGGGCGCGTGAAGGACGGCTCGACGGCGGCGGTGGCCTGCGACCACTACCACCGCTACCGCGAGGACGTGGCGCTGCTGGCGGACCTGGGCGTGGGCGCCTACCGCTTCTCGGTCTCCTGGCCGCGGGTGGACTCCCCCGGCGGCCTCGGCTTCTACGACCGCCTGGTGGACGAGCTGTGCGCGGCGGGCGTCCGTCCGGTGCCGACGCTCTTCCACTGGGACCTGCCGGCCGGGCTGGACTGGCGGGAGCGGGACACGGCGGCCCGGTTCGCCGAGTACGTGTCGGCCGTCGCGGACCGGCTCGGCGACCGCGTCGGCAAGTGGATCACCCTCAACGAGCCCGCCGAGCACACCCTGCTGGGACACGCGCTCGGTGTGCACGCGCCGGGCGAGCGGCTGCTGTTCGACGCCCTGCCCGTGGCCCACCACCAGCTCCTCGCGCACGGGCTGGCGGTACGGGCCCTGCGCGCGTGCGGCGCCACCGACGTCGGCATCGCCAACTCGCACGGGCCGACCTGGCCGGCCTCCGACGGGGCGGCCGACCGGGAGGCTGCGGAGTTCTACGACGTCCTGCTGAACCGGATGTTCGCCGACCCGGTGCTGACCGGCCGGTACCCGGAGGGCGTCGGGGAGCTGATGCCGGGGGACGTGCACGCCGACCTGGAGGTCATCGCCGAGCCGCTGGACTGGTACGGCGTGAACTACTACGCGCCGACGCGGGTGGCCGCCCCGCGGGGTGCGGAGATCGAGTTCGGGGGCGTGACGCTGCCCGCGGAGCTGCCGTTCTCGGTGGTCGCCGTCGAGGGCCGGCCGCTGACCGACTTCGGCTGGCCGGTCGTCCCCGAGGGCCTGACGGAGCTGCTGACCGGCTTCCGCGACCGCTACGGCGACCGGCTCCCGCCGGTCGTGATCACCGAGAACGGCTGCTCCTACGACGGGCTCGACGACCGCGCCCGGATCGCCTACCTCGACGGGCACGTGCGCGCCCTGCACCGGGCACTGGCGGCCGGGGTGGACGTGCGCGGCTACTTCGTGTGGTCGCTGCTGGACAACTTCGAGTGGGCCGAGGGGTACGCGCGCCGGTTCGGGCTGGTCCACGTGGACTTCACGACGCTGGAACGCACGCCCAAGGCGTCGTACGGCTGGTACCGGGACCTGGTGCGCGGCCGGCTGTGAACGTCAGTCCGATAAAAGCCCTCGGTGCTGTCGGCGGGGAGTCGTACGCTGGAGACAGCAGACACACCCGTCACGCGGCGGACGCCGCAGAGGAGGACGAGCAGGCCTAGAGCGCCGGCCCATGACTCAGACACCCTCAGCCCACACTCCCGCGCAGGGGCAGGCGAGAGCACAGATCACCGTCCCCGCCCAGCACCCCATGGTGACCGTACTGGGTTCCGGCGACTCCCTCCTGCGCGTGATCGAGAAGGCCTTCCCGGCGGCCGACATCCACGTCCGGGGAAACGAGATCAGCGCGGTCGGCGACGCCCACGACGTGGGCCTCGTCCAGCGCGTGTTCGACCAGATGATGCTGGTGCTCCGCACCGGGCAGCCGATGACGGAGGACGCAGTGGAACGCTCGATCGCCATGCTCAAGGCGAGCGAGAACGGGGAGAGCGACGGCCAGGAGACC
This sequence comes from Streptomyces sp. CB02414, assembly GCF_001905385.1. Classification (GTDB taxonomy): domain Bacteria; phylum Actinomycetota; class Actinomycetes; order Streptomycetales; family Streptomycetaceae; genus Streptomyces. Next base: position 779,552 of record NZ_LIPF01000001.1, read on the forward strand.
CCGGCCGAGGTGCTCACGCAGAACATCCTGTCCTCGCGCGGCCGCACGATCCGCCCCAAGACGCTGAACCAGAAGCGGTACGTCGACGCGATCGACAAGCACACCATCGTCTTCGGCATCGGCCCCGCGGGCACCGGCAAGACCTACCTGGCGATGGCCAAGGCGGTGCAGGCCCTGCAGTCCAAGCAGGTCAACCGCATCATCCTGACCCGCCCGGCGGTCGAGGCCGGCGAGCGGCTCGGCTTCCTGCCGGGCACGCTCTACGAGAAGATCGACCCGTACCTGCGCCCGCTGTACGACGCGCTGCACGACATGCTCGACCCGGACTCGATCCCGCGGCTGATGGCGGCGGGGACGATCGAGGTCGCGCCCCTGGCGTACATGCGCGGCCGGACGCTGAACGACGCGTTCATCATCCTGGACGAGGCGCAGAACACCAGCCCCGAGCAGATGAAGATGTTCCTCACCCGGCTCGGCTTCGACTCGAAGATCGTGATCACGGGTGACGTGACGCAGGTCGACCTGCCCGGCGGCACCAAGTCGGGTCTGCGGCAGGTGCAGGAGATCCTGGAGGGTGTCGAGGACGTCCACTTCTCCCGGCTGTCGTCGCAGGACGTCGTCCGGCACCGGCTGGTGGGCCGTATCGTCGACGCCTACGAGAAGTACGACAGCGACCACGGCACCGAGAACGGCGCGCACAAGCCGCACGGCAGGGCGTCCGGTGCCAAGGGCACCAAGGGGAAGTAGACCAGCACCACCATGTCGATCGACGTCAACAACGAGTCCGGAACCGAGGTCGACGAGCAGGCGATCCTCGACATCGCCCGCTACGCGCTCGCGCGGATGCGCATCCACCCGCTCTCCGAGCTCTCGGTGATCGTCGTGGACGCCGACGCCATGGAGCAGCTGCACATCCAGTGGATGGACCTGCCGGGTCCGACGGACGTCATGTCCTTCCCGATGGACGAGCTGCGTCCGCCGGGCAAGGACGAGGACGAGCCGCCGCAGGGGCTGCTCGGTGACATCGTGCTCTGCCCGGAGGTCGCCGCCAAGCAGGGCACCGAGGCACCGACGGGGCACTCCATGGACGAGGAGCTCCAGTTGCTCACCGTCCACGGGGTGCTGCACCTGCTCGGCTACGACCATGAGGAGCCGGACGAGAAGGCCGAGATGTTCTCACTGCAGGCCGCCATCGTGGACGGCTGGCGTGCGGAGAAGGGTCTGACCGGCCCGTCCCCGGCACCGACCGTCTCATGAGCCTCCCCCTGGTCGCCGGCGCGGTCGCCCTGGTGGTGATCGCCTGGCTCGCCGCGTGCGCGGAGGCGGGGCTCGCGAGGGTCTCCAGCTTCCGCGCCGAGGAGGCCGTGCGGTCGGGGCGGCGCGGCGGCGCGAAGCTCGCCAAGGTCGCCGCCGACCCGACGCGCTATCTGAACGTGGCGCTGCTGGTCCGCGTGGCCTGCGAGATGGCGGCCGCGGCGCTGGTCACGTACGCCTGCCTCAAGGAGTTCGCCAACACCACCGAGGCCCTGCTCATCGCCATCGCGGTGATGGTGCTCGTCTCGTACGTCGCGGTAGGGGTCTCCCCGCGCACCATCGGTCGCCAGCATCCGATGAACACGGCGACGGCGGCGGCGTACGTGCTGGTGCCGCTGGCCCGGATCATGGGGCCCGTCCCGTCGCTGCTGATCCTCATCGGCAACGCGCTCACGCCCGGCAAGGGCTTCAGGCGCGGTCCCTTCGCCTCCGAGGCGGAGCTGCGGGCGCTGGTGGACTACGCGGAGAAGGAGTCGCTGATCGAGGCCGAGGAGCGCCGCATGGTGCACTCGGTGTTCGAGCTGGGCGACACCCTGGTGCGGGAGGTCATGGTCCCGCGGACCGACCTCGTCGTCATCGAGCGGTACAAGACCGTCCGCCAGGCGCTCACCCTGGCCCTGCGCTCCGGTTTCTCGCGCATTCCGGTCACCGGGGACAGCGAGGACGACGTCGTCGGCATCGTGTACCTGAAGGACCTGGCCCGCCGGACGCACATCAGCCGGGAGGCGGAGAGCGACCTGGTCTCCACGGCGATGCGCCCGGCGTCCTTCGTGCCCGACACCAAGAACGCCGGTGACCTGCTGCGCGAGATGCAGAAGGACCGCAACCACGTCGCCGTCGTCATCGACGAGTACGGCGGCACGGCCGGCATCGTCACCATCGAGGACATCCTGGAGGAGATCGTCGGCGAGATCACCGACGAGTACGACCGGGAGCTCCCGCCGGTCGAGGAGCTGGGCGAGAACCGCTTTCGGGTCACCGCCCGCCTCGACATCGGTGACGTGGGCGAGCTGTACGGCCTGGAGGAGTTCGACGACGAGGACGTGGAGACGGTGGGCGGTCTGCTCGCGAAGGCGCTGGGCCGGGTGCCGATCGCCGGTGCCTCCTCGATCGTGGAGCTGCCCGACGGGCGTGAGCTGCGCCTGACGGCGGAAGCCGCGGCGGGGCGCCGGAACAAGATCGTGACGGTGCTGGTGGAGCCGGTCAACGCGGCGAGGCCCGCGACGGAGGCCGCGTCCGAATGACCCCCGGGGAGCTGCGCGACTTCTGCCTGTCCTTCAACGCCGCCGTGGAGGACTTCCCCTTCGGCCCGGAGACCTCGGTCTTCAAGGTGCTGGGGAAGATGTTCGCGCTGTCCTTCCTGGACGGGGACTCGCTCACCGCCAACCTGAAGTGCGACCCGGACGACGCGATCCGCCTGCGCGCCGGTCACCCGGGGCTGATCGTCCCGGGCTGGCACATGAACAAACGCCACTGGAACACGGTGACCGTGGCCGGCGGACCCGGCGGCGGGCTCCCGGACCGTCTCGTCCGGGAGCTGGTCGAGGACTCGTACGACCTGGTCGTCGCGGGCCTGCCACGCGCCGACCGGCTCCGTCTCGACCGTCCCTGAGGGCTGGGTGGCCCGCGGTGCTACGTATGCTCACCCCATGACCGAGACTCCCGACCTCGACCCCGAGGACCGCAAGATCGTCACCCTGGCCCGCTCCGCCCGGGCCCGCAACGGCGTCCCCGAGGGCGCCGCCGTACGCGACGAGACCGGCCGCACCTACGTCGCCGGCACGGTAGCCCTGGATTCCCTCCAGCTCAGCGCCCTGCGCACGGCGGTGGCGATGGCGGTGGCGTCCGGCGCGAAGTCGCTGGAGGCGGCGGCGGTGGTGACGGAGGCGGAGACCGCCTCGGAGGAGGACCGGGCGGCCGTACGGGACCTGGGCGGTCCTGGGACGCCGGTGCTGGTGGCCGCGCCGGACGGGACGGTGCGGGAGACGGTCAGCGTGGGCTGACGGCGGTTCCGGGCCCGCGCGCCACGGAGGTGGTGCGGCGGGGCTCCGGGGATCAGGGACAATGGGCGCCATGAGCGTTCGTACCCAGTCATCCGAAGAACCGGCCGAGGCTGTTCACCGGGCCGGCTTCGCCTGCTTCGTGGGCCGCCCCAATGCGGGCAAGTCCACCCTCACGAACGCTCTGGTCGGGCAGAAGGTGGCGATCACCTCGAACCGTCCGCAGACCACCCGGCACACCGTGCGGGGCATCGTGCACCGGGAGGACGCCCAGCTGATCCTGGTGGACACCCCGGGGCTGCACAAGCCGCGCACGCTGCTGGGCGAGCGGCTCAACGACGTGGTGCGCACCACGTGGGCCGAGGTGGACGTCATCGGTTTCTGCCTGCCGGCCAACGAGAAGCTGGGCCCCGGCGACCGCTTCATCGCCAAGGAGCTTGCCGGGATCAAGAAGACCCCGAAGGTCGCGATCGTCACCAAGACGGACCTGGTGGACGGCAAGACACTGGCCGAGCAGCTGATCGCCATCGACCAGCTGGGCCAGGAGCTGGGCATCACCTGGGCGGAGATCGTCCCGGTGTCGGCCACGGGCAACAAGCAGGTGGACCTGCTCGCCGACCTGCTGACCCCGCTGCTGCCCGAGGGCCCCGCGCTCTACCCCGAGGGCGACCTGACCGACGAGCCCGAGCAGGTCATGGTCGCCGAGCTGATCCGGGAGGCCGCGCTGGAGGGCGTACGGGACGAGCTGCCGCACTCCATCGCGGTGGTCGTCGAGGAGATGCTCCCGCGCGAGGACCGTCCCGCCGACAAGCCGCTCCTGGACATCCACGCCAACGTTTTCATCGAACGCCCCAGCCAGAAGGGCATCATCATCGGCCCCAAGGGCAAGCGCCTGAAGGACGTCGGCATCAAGTCCCGCAAGCAGATCGAGGCGCTGCTCGGCACGCCGGTCTTCTTGGACCTGCACGTCAAGGTCGCCAAGGACTGGCAGCGCGACCCGAAGCAGCTGCGGCGGCTCGGGTTCTGAGCACGCCCGGGGCCCCCGGGGGCCCGTGCGGCGGTCAGGGCGTCGGGGGGCGGAAGCCGATGGTCGGGACCGCGCGGCGCAGGGGCCAGGGGGCCACCAGGTCGTCCGGGACCAGGCCGGCCAGGAAGGCGTAGCGGCTGAGGGCCGCCGGGTCCTGGTCCTCCAGCGACTGGACCTTGCGCCACCAGGTCGCGATCTCGCACCAGCCCGGCGCCGACAGCGAGCCGCCGAACTCCTGGACGGAGAGCGCGGCGGTCAGCCCGGCGAAGGCCAGGCGGTCGGCGAGCGGCCAGCCGGCCAGGGTGCCGGTGACGAACCCGGCGACGAACACGTCCCCGGCACCGGTCGGGTCCAGCGCCTCGACCTCGATCGCCGGGACCTCGGCGCTCTCCCCCGTGCGCCGGTCCACCGCGTAGGCGCCGTCCGCGCCGAGGGTGACCACGGCGAGCGGCACGTGCTCGGTCAGGGCGTGCGCGGCGGCGCGGGGGCAGCGGGCGCCGGTGTAGCGCATGGCCTCCTCCGCGTTCGGCAGGAACGCCTCGCAGTGCGCGAGGTCGGGCAGCGCGGCCAGGTCCCAGGCTCCGGTGTCGTCCCAGCCGACGTCGGCGAAGACCCGGGTGCCGCGGGCGGCGGCCCGGGCGATCCAGGGGGCGCTGACGCCGGGTGCGAGGGAGGCGACCGCGGCGCGGGCGCCGGGCGGGCAGTCGGGGGACGGCTCCTCCGGGGGCGGCTCGTGGCCGTGGGAGACCATCGTGCGCTCCCCCTCGTAGGCCATGGAGACCGTCACCGGCGAGTGCCAGCCGGGCACGGTGCGCGAGGGGCCCAGGTCGATGCCCTCGCCCTGGGCCAGGGCGTCCCAGCAGTAGTCGCCGTAGTGGTCGTCGCCGAAGGCCGCGGCCAGCGAGGTGCGCAGGCCGAGGCGGGCCAGCGCGGTCGCCATGTTGGCGATGCCGCCCGGGCTCGACCCCATCCCCCGGGCCCAGGACTCGGTCCCGCGCACGGGGGCGGAGTCGAGCCCGGTGAAGATCACGTCGAGGAAGACGGTGCCGGTCAGGTAGACGTCCCAGGGCGGGTCCTGCGGGGTGCGCAGGGCGGCGAGCGGATCGACCTGGGGCCGGTGGTGCGATCCCTCGGGCGGGGCGTGGCGGTGCGTCCTCTCGTCGGCCGGCATGACGGGCATGGCGGGCACGTCGGACGCGGTGGACACGGCGGACGCTGTCACGGTGCGCTCCCTGGCATGGTGCGGACCCCGCCAGTGTGCACCACGCCACCGACGGCGGGGCGGTGTCCGGCCCCGGCGTCACACCCCCACGCGACGCCGTCGCGGCCGCCCACACCGAGCCGGGCGGCAACTGTTACCCAGACTTGAAACTACCAAACTGTTCTGTGACTCAGATCACACACCCTCGCCTGTTTCCCGCCCGCCCGCGCTTGATACAAATTGCCCGCGCGTTCCGGTCAGTCGACGGTCGTCGCCCCCTCCCCTTCCCACCCTCCTTTCGCATGCCCTGGGAACGCCCGTGTTCGCCCCCCGCACCACTCCCTGGCCCCTCGTCGCCCTTTTCACGGCCGGGTACCTGCCCCCGTATCTGCTGCCCACCACCGTCGGCAGACTCGACACCAGCCTTCCGCTGACCACCACTCAGGCGGGCGCCGTCGGCAGCGTGCTGCTGCTGAGTTCGGCGAGCGCCGGCTTCCTGCTGGCCTCCCGGGTACAGCGGACCGGCGCCCGGACGCTGGCCCGCCTCGGTCTCGCCCTGGCCGTCGTCGGCTACGGCACCGCCTCGCTCACCACCGCCGTCCCCGCCGTCGTCGCCGGCGCGATGCTCGGCGGCTTCGGGTCGGGCACGGCCACCACGGTCGCCGCCACCCGGATCGCCGCCGAGAAGGACCCCCACCGCGCCTCCACCGCGGGCCTGCTGACCGTGTCCGCGCTGGCGGGCGCGGTGTACCTGACGGTGCCGCACCTCGGGCGGGCGCACGGGCTGCCGCTCGCCGCGATCGCGCTGACGGCGCTCGCGGTGTGGCCGCTGACCGGGCGGCTGCCGGGCGGAACCGCCGCCTCGCCGGCCGCGCACTCCGGGATCGGCACCGACACCCCGCTCCCCCGGCGCCGCTCGGGGCTGGTCCTCGCCGCCGCGGTGCTGTGCTGGTCCATGGCGCAGAACTCCCTGTGGGGCGTCAGCGGCCGGATCGGGTTGACGCAGGCCGGTCTGGGCGACGCCGCTCTGGGGGTCGTGTTCGCCGTCGCGCTGGGCGCGGGGCTGGTGGGTGTGCTGGTGGCCGGGGCGCTCGGGCCGCGGCTGGGGCGGGCGATGCCCATCGGGGCGGGGACCGTGGTCATCGCCGTCTGCATCGCCCTCACCGCGTCGGCGACCTCGCCCGCCGCCTTCGCGACCGGGGAGATCGCCTGGAACACGCTGTACCCGGTGGTGCTGTCGTACCTGATCGGCCTCGCCGCCTCGCTGGACGCGCGCGGCCGGTGGGCGGTGCTCGTCGGCTCGGCGTCCTCGCTGGGGACGGCGGCCGGGCCGCTGGCCGGCAGTGTGCTGTCGGCGCAGGCCGGTTACGCGGGCATGGGCCTGGTGCTGGCCGCCGGTCTGCTGCTGGTCGCCACGCCGATGACCGCCGTCGCCCTGCACACCGGCGGGCGCCCGCTGCTGCCCGGCGCGATCCGCCGCCGCGGCGGCACCCCGGCCGCGCTGGTCGCCGCCGCCACGGGTACGCCGAGCGGTGCCGTCCCGGAGGTCGGTGCGGTGGAGCAGCCGGTCGTGGAGATCGACGTGGACGCCCCGGCGGTGGCCGTCCAGCGCGCCTACGACACGGCGGGACCCCGGCAGGCCGCGGCCACACCGGGGTCCGGGACGGGCTGAGTCCTACGCCCCCGGGAACTCGTACGCGTCCACCTCCGCGAGGCAGCGCGCCCGCAGTTCCTCGTCGTCCTCCAGGAAGGAGGCGAGGAAGGAGTTGCGGGCCAGCTCCCGCAGCCGGTCCTCGGTGAGGCCGAGGGCCCGGCGCACGGCGTCGAAGTTGTCGCCGGCGTAGCCGCCGAAGTAGGCCGGGTCGTCGGAGTTGACCGTGCACATCAGCCCGGCGTCCAGCATCGCGGGCAGCGGGTGGTCGGCCAGGGTGTCGACCGTGCGCAGGCGGACGTTGGACAGGGGGCACAGGGTCAGCGGGACGCGGTCGCGGACCAGCCGCTCGACCAGTGCCGGGTCCTCCGTCGAGCGCAGGCCGTGGTCGATCCGCTCGGCGCCGAGGACGTCCAGGGCCTCGACGACGTACGCGGGCGGCCCCTCCTCGCCGGCGTGCGCGACGCGGCGCAGGCCGAGGGCGGCGGCGGCCTCGTACACCTCGCGGAACTTCACCGGCGGGTGGCCGACCTCCGCGGAGTCCAGGCCGACACCGGTGATGCGGTCGAGGTACGGCTTGGCGGCGTCCAGGGTCCGCATCGCCGACTCGGCGGACTCGTCGCGCAGGAAGCACATGATCAGGCGGGTCGAGACACCGTGGTTCGCGCGGCTGGCGCCCAGCGCACGCCACAGCCCCTCCACCACCGTGCCCATCTCCACGCCCCGGGCCAGGTGCGCCTGCGGGTCGAAGAAAATCTCCGCGTGCCGCACGCCCTGCGCGGCGGCGCGGGCCAGGTAGGCGTTGGTGAGGTCCTCGAAGTCCCGCTCGGTGCGCAGGACGGCCATCAGCTCGTAGTACAGGTTCAGGAAGGACTGGAGGTCCTCGAAGCGGTACGCCTCGCGCAGGGCGTCCTCGTCCGCGTAGGGCAGGGCCACGCCGTTGCGGGCGGCCAGTTCGAAGGCCAGCTCCGGTTCCAGGGTGCCTTCGATGTGGAGGTGCAGTTCAGCTTTGGGCAGGGGCATCAGAGCATCGTACGGCGGTCTCACCGACGTTTCGGAACGGGGACGCGGGTGAGGTCGCGGGCCACGGTCAGCTCGCCCTCGTAGCCGGCCGCCCGCGCCTGCCGCTCGAACTCCTCGGGCTCGGAGTAGCGCTGGCTGAAGTGGGTCAGGACCAGGTGGCGCACGCCCGCGTCCCGGGCGACGCGTGCGGCCTGGCCCGCGGTGAGGTGACCGTGGTCGGTGGCCAGGGTCTCGTCTTCGTCGAGGAACGTCGACTCGATGACCAGCAGGTCGCAGCCCTCGGCGAGCGCGTGCACGCCCTCGCACAGCCGGGTGTCCATGACGAACGCGAACCGCTGGCCGCGGCGGACCTCGCTGACCGCGTCCAGCGGTACGCCGTTCAGGGCGCCCTCGCGCTGGATGCGGCCGACGTCGGGGCCCTTGATGCCGTGCGCGGCCAGGCGGTCGGGCAGCATGCGGCGGCCGTCGGGCTCGGTGAGGCGGTAGCCGTAGGACTCGACGGGGTGGGAGAGCTTGCGGGCGTCGAGGGTGTAGGCGGGGGTGACGGCCAGGGGGCCGTCGGTGGCGACCGGGGTCTCGGTGAGGGCGACCGTCTCGCGGTAGGCGGTGGCGTAGCGCAGGCGGTCGAAGAAGCGCTGCCCGGAGCGCGGGTAGTGGGCGGTGACCTCGTGCGGGACCTGGTCGAGGTTGATGCGCTGGATGACGCCGGCCAGGCCGAGGCTGTGGTCGCCGTGGAAGTGGGTGACGCAGATCCGGTTCAGGTCGTGGGCGGCGACCCCGGCGCGCAGCATCTGGCGCTGCGTGCCCTCGCCGGGGTCGAACAGGATGCCCTCGCCGTCCCAGCGGAGCAGGTAGCCGTTGTGGTTGCGGTGCCGGGTCGGGACCTGGCTGGCGGTGCCGAGGACGACGAGTTCACGTACGGACATCGTGGGTTACCCGAGTCGGCCGGTTATCCGGGGGGCCATTCGAGGCCCCGGCCGCCGAGGACGTGGGCGTGGGTGTGCCAGACGGTCTGGCCCGCGCCGGTGCCGGTGTTGAAGATGGTGCGGTAGCTGTCCAGCTTCTCCTCGTCGGCGACCGCCTGGGTCTCGCGCAGGACGTCCGCGGCGAGTTCCGGGGCGCCGGCCGCGAGGGCCGCGGCGTCCCGGTAGTGGGCCTTGGGGATCACCAGGACGTGGGTGGGGGCCTGGGGGTTTATGTCGCGGAAGGCGACGGTCGTCTCCGTCTCGCGGACGATCGTCGCGGGGATCTGGCCTGCGACGATCTTGCAGAACAGGCAGTCGTCCTGTGGCTCGCCCGCCATGGGGGCCTCCTCACGCTGGTGATCTTGTCTCGGGCATCGTATCCAGCTGCGCGGCTACGGCAGGCTCGGCGGTGTCTTCGCCGGGGTCTCCTCCAGTGCCGCCAGCGCCAGCCGGACCGCCTCGTCCAGCTGGGGGTCGCGGCCCGCCGCGTGGTCCTGCGGGCGCTGCGGGACCTCCACGTCCGGGTCGACGCCGTGGTTCTCCACGCCCCACCCGTAGCCCTCCAGCCAGAACGCGTACTTGGGCTGCGTGATCAGCGTGCCGTCGACCAGCCGGTAGCGGCTGTCGATGCCGATGACGCCGCCCCAGGTGCGGGTGCCGACGACCGGGCCGATGCCGAGCGCCTTGATCGCCGCGTTGACGATGTCGCCGTCGGAGCCGGAGAACTCGTTGGCGACGGCGACGACCGGCCCGCGGGGCGCGTCCAGCGGGTAGCTGGCCGGCCGCATGCCGCGCGGCAGGTCCCAGCCGACGATCCGCCGGGCCAGCTTCTCCACGACCAGCTGGGAGGTGTGGCCGCCGCGGTTCTCGCGGACGTCGACGACCAGGCCCTCGCGGGCCACCTCGACGCGCAGGTCGCGGTGGAGCTGGGCCCAGCCGGCGCCCACCATGTCGGGGACGTGCAGGTAGCCGAGCCGGCCGCCGGACTTCTCGTGGACGTAGGCGCGGCGGTCGGCGACCCAGGCGTGGTAGCGCAGCGGCTCCTCGTCGGCGAGGGGGACGACGACGGCGTGCCGGGGTTCGCCGCCGCCGGACGGGGAGACGGTCAGCTCGACGGGCTTGCCCGCCGTGCCGACGAGCAGCGGGCCGGGCCCGGTGACCGGGTCCACGGGCTGACCGGCGACCGCGAGGATCGCGTCCCCGGCGCGCACGGCGACACCGGGCGCGGCGAGCGGGGAGCGCGCCTCGGGGTCGGAGGTCTCCGAGGGCAGGACGCGGTCGACGCGCCAGGTGCCGTCCTCGTGGCGGGAGAGGTCGGCGCCGAGCAGCCCCTGCCGGGCGCCGGAGCCGTGGCCGCCGCGCGGGGTGACGTAGGCGTGGGAGGTGCCGAGTTCGCCGTGCACCTCCCACAGGAGGTCGACGAGGTCGTCGTGGGTGGCGAGGCGGTCGAGCACGGGGCGGTAGCGGTCGAGTACGCCGTCCCAGTCGACGCCGTTCATGTCGGGCCGCCAGAAGTGGTCCCGCATGATGCGGCCGGTCTCGTCGAACATCTGGCGCCACTCGGCGGCCGGGGTGACGGTCTGCCGGACCCGGGCCAGGTCGACGGTGATGTTGGTGTCGCTGTCCTCGTCGCCGGAGGCCCGCCGGTCGCTGGGCACGACCTTGAGGCGTCCGTCGGTCCACAGCAGCACCCGCTTGCCGTCGCCGCTGACCTCGAAGTGGTCGGCGTCGGCCGCGAGGTGCTCGATCCGCTGCTGGGCGAGGTCATAGCGCTCCAGCTCCGTGTGCGGGTCGGGGTCGTCCGGGGTGGCGCGGGAGGCGCCGAGGACCCCGGTGACCGGGTGGCGCAGCCACAGCACGCCGTCCTTGGCCGCGCGCAGCCCGGAGTAGCGGGCGGCCTCCACCGGGAAGGGCACGATGCGGTCGGCGAGGCCCTCGATGTCGATCCGGGTGGTGGGGGTGCCCTCGCTGTCGGGGGTCTCCTCCCGGTCCGGGGTCTCGAAGGGGCGGCCGTGGCGCTGCGGGCCGAAGGGCGACGGAGTGGTCGCGGCGAGCGTGATCAGGTACGGGCGGGCGCCCTCGACGAAGGCCAGGTCGAAGACGTGCTCGTCGTAGACCGGGTCGAAGGAGCGGGTGGAGAGGAAGGCGAGGTGCTTGCCGTCCAGGGTGAAGGCCGGTGCGTAGTCCTTGAAGCGCAGCGGGGTCGCCTCGCTCACCGACAGGTCGGTGGTGTTGGCGAGCTTGAGCTGGCGCAGCGGGTCGGGGCCGGGGTGGGACCAGGCGAGCCAGGCGGAGTCGGGTGAGAAGACCAGGCCGGAGGCGTCGCCGTTGTCGCTGCGGTCGACCTCGCGGACCTCGCCGGTCTCGCGCTCGACGAGCAGGACGCGTCCGTCGTGCGAGGCGACGGCGGCGCGGCTCCCGTCGGGGGCCATGGCGAGGTTCAGGACGCGGCCGAGCTGCCCGGCGGCGATGCGGCGCGGGCTGCTGCCGGGGGCGAGTCCGGTGGCGGGCGCGAACTCCAGGGCGTCGTCGCCCTCGGCGTCCGTCACCCACACCACCCATTCCTCGCCGTCGGCGCGGAAGGTGCGCGGCAGGCGGGTGCGGACGCCGGGCGTCGCCGCGAGGGCGCGGGCGGGGCCGGAACGGTGGGTGACCCAGTGGACGCCGCCGCGTACGGCGACGGCGCTGCCGCGCGCGGTGTGGTCGGGGGAGGCGGAACCGAACCAGCGGGCGGCGTTGACCGGGTAGGCCTGGAGGTCGACGCGGGGGCCGCCGAGCCGGACGTCGAGGCGGCGGGGCTCGGCGCCGTCGAGGTCGTCCAGCGTCCACAGCTCACCGGCGCAGGAGTAGACGACGCGGGTGCCGTCGGTCGCCGCGTGCCGGGCGTAGAAGCCGTCGAGAGGGGTGTGGCGGCGCAGGTCGGAGCCGTCGGCGAGGGAGGAGTAGAGGGCACCGGTGCCCTCGTGGTCGGAGAGGAAGGCGATGCGGTCGCCGACCCAGAAGGGGTACTCGATGTTGCCGTCGAGGCCGTCGTGGAGGCGTACGAACTCGCCGTCGTCCTCGCGGTCGATCCACAGCTTGCCCGCCGTGCCGCCCCGGTAACGCTTCCACCAGGCGGCCTCGCGGCCCATCGGGGCGGACAGCAGCACGGTGTGCGGGCCGGCCGCGACGTCGCCGACGGGCCCGTACGGCAGGGTCTCGGCCGGTCCCCCGTCGAGCGGGACGGCACGGGCCCAGCTGCGGCGCAGGCTGGCCTGGCCGTGGGTGCTCAGGGCGAGGACCCGTCCGTCGGCGGTCCAGCCGCGTACCTGGGTGCGGACGCTGCCCCAGTGGGTGAGGCGCTTGGCGGGGCCGCCGTCGACGGGCGCGACGTGCACCTCGGGGGCGCCGTCGCGGGTGGAGGTCCAGGCGACGGTGGTGCCGTCGGGCGAGACGCGCGGGTGGTTGACCGGCACGTTGTCGGCGCTGACCCGCCAGGCCCGGCCGCCGTCGAGCGGGGCGAGCCACACGTCGTCCTCGGCGGTGAAGGCGACCAACTCGCCGTGCGGGTGCGGAAAGCGGAGGTAGGCAGACGCTGCGGGCTGTGTCACCCCCTCACCCTATGCAGCGGCGGCGCCCGCCGACAGAGGTTTGGATCACTTGCCGGCCACCGGGCGGCAGTGCGGGTCGTCCGGGCACCAGATGGTCCGGGTGACGGTCACGGTGGGTCCGGGCTGCTGCTGGGAAGGCAGGTTCGCGGGAGGGGCGCTGGTGGCGTCGCAGTCGCCCAGCCCGTCGACCCGGAACCACTGCTTGCCGTCCACCTTCGCGGTCAGCTCGCCCCGCACGCAGGCACCGTTGACGACGCGGGTGACCTTGCCGTCGACGGTGATGTCCTTGCCGTCGTCCGTCCTGCCGTCGCATTCGACGGACGCGACGGCGTTCTCGGAAGCACTGCTGCCCTTGTCGTCGTAGGAGGCGGTGCAGGTGATCCACCGGACCTCCGCCTTCCGCCGCTCCAGCTCACGGGTCACGGTCTGGTCGGTCGTGAACGCCACCGAGGCGGAGCTGAGTCCGCCCGGGTCGCACGCGGCGACACCGCCGACGGCGAGCACCGAACCGACGACCACCGGAGCCATACGCCGAATCCGCCTCAACGCCCCCATGAAGGGCAGCCTGCCACCGGTGCACGGGCGGCGGTAGGGCGCATACGGCCACTCCTCACTACCGTGGGCGGATGGGCAACGACCGCAGGCAGCGCAGGCTCGTCGTGGACGATCGGACGACGTACCTCTGGAGCCACCGGCAGAAACGGGGACGTGACGGCGTCTGGCGCGACGCCCTGACGCTCTACCGTGACGGGCTCCGCATCCGGTTCGTCTTCCTCTCGGGCGGCCCGGACTCGGGCCGGTACACCTCCGAGGGCGGCCACTGGTACGAGGGCTGCGTGGCGGACGGCCGCGGAAACCTGCTCAACCTGCGGGAACCCGGTGTCGTACGGCAGTTGGTGGACGAGGCCGGACGGCGCGGACTGCTGCCCGGGGCCGGGGACGGGCCCGTGGAGCTGGACGGCTGGGAACTGTTCCCCGCGTTGGCGCCGGCGGTCTGACCGGCGCCGTCAGGACCAGCGGCCGGTGCGGGCCAGGAGCATCGCCGTCGCCGCGGTGCCCGCCGTGGAGGTGCGCAGGACGCTGCGCCCCAGGCGGTAGGGCTTGGCGCCGGCCGCCGCGAAGAGCGCCAACTCCTCCGGAGACACGCCGCCTTCGGGGCCGACGACCAGCACGATGTCGCCGGTGGTGGGGAGTTCCGTGGCGGCCAGGGGTTGCTCGCCGCTCTCGTGGAGTACGGCGGCGAAGTCGGCGTCGGCCAGAAGTGAGGCAACCTGCTTGCTCGTCGCCGCGTCCGCGACCTCGGGGAAGCGGACCCGCCGGGACTGCTTGCCGGCCTCGCGGGCCGTCGCCCGCCACTTGCCGAGCGCCTTCACGCCGCGCTCGCCCTTCCACTGCGTGATGCAGCGGGACGCCGCCCACGGCACGATCGCGTCGACACCGACCTCGGTCATCGTCTCCACGGCCAGCTCGCCCCGGTCCCCCTTGGGCAGCGCCTGGACGACGGTGATGCGGGGCCGTTCCTCGGGCTCCTCGTGGACCGTCTCCAGGTCCGTGACGACGAGACGGTCCTTGCCCTCGGCGGCCTTCACCACGCCCTCGGCCCAGTGTCCGCGCCCGTCGGTGAGGACGACGTCCTCGCCGGGCCGCAGCCGCTTCACGGAGACGGCGTGCCGCCCCTCGGGGCCGTCCAGGACGTACTCCCCGCCGGGCAGGCCGCCCGGCCGGAGGGAGTCGACCACGAACACCGGTGCCGTCATCGGCCCGTACCTCCCGTCGCGAAACCTGACAACGCTGTCCCGGCGGAGGCGAGTTCGGCCACCAGGACCTCCACCAGCTGACCGGCGGGCAGCTCCCGCGCCATCCGGTGCCCCTGTCCCGCCCACAGGGCTATGCCCTGCGCGTCGCCCGCCTTGGCCGCGGCCTTGCGCAGGGGCGCGGTGAGGTGGTGCACCTCGGGGTAGGCGGCGGGGGCGTAGGGGCCGTGCTCACGCAGGAAGCGGTTGACCAGGCCGCGGGCCGGGCGGCCGGAGAAGGCGCGGGTCAGCTCGGTGCGCACGAACAGCGGGTTGGTCAGGGCCTGCTTGTGCAGGGCGTGGGCGCCTGACTCGGGGGTGGCGAGGAAGGCGGTGCCGAGCTGGGCCGCGCTCGCGCCGGCGGCGAGGACGGCGGCGATCTGGCCGCCGCGCATGATGCCGCCGGCGGCGACGATCGGCAGGTTCACCGCCTCGCGGATCTGGGCGACCAGCGACAGCAGTCCGGTGCCGGTGCCGCCGGTCTCCGGGTTGTCCCGGTGGGTGCCCTGATGTCCGCCGGCCTCGGTGCCCTGGGCGATCACCGCGTCGGCGCCGGACTGCTCGACGGCCCGGGCCTCGTCCGCGGTGGTCGCGGTGACCAGCGCGAAGGTGCCGACGCGGTGCAGGGAGTCGACGACCTCACGGCTGGGGACGCCGAAGTGGAACGACACCACCGGCACCGGGTTGTCCAGCAGCACCGCGAGCTTCGTCTCGTAGCCGTCGTCCCGGCCGCACTCGGGGTCGCCGAGCTCCGTCTCGTACCAGGCGGCCTCGCCGGCGAGCTGGTGGGCGTAGACGCCGACGGCGGCCGGGTCGGCCGTCTCGGGCTGCGGCATGAAGAGGTTGACGCCGAAGGGGCGGGCCGTCAGTCCCCGCAGCTGCTTGATCTCCTGGTACATCCCGTCCGCGGTCTTGTACCCGGCGGCGAGGAATCCCAGCCCTCCCGCGTCGCAGACCGCGGCGGCGAGCTGCGGCACGGAGACGCCGCCCGCCATGGGTGCCTGCACGATCGGGTAGGGGAAGAGATCGGTCAGCACGGAGGACATGAGCGCATGTTGTCACGTCCTCCGAACAAGTCCGAATCCGGGCTTCCGTTGGCATACGCCAAGAGCATCCGCATCGGAAAGCTCCTGGCGCCCTACCTCGCCACGTGCCCCTCAGCGCCCGTTGAAGGCGTCCTTGAGACGCGAGAACAGGCCCTGCTGACCAGGCTGACGGCGCCTGCCCGGGGGACAACCCCCGGATACCCGGCAGCCTCCCGGGCAGCACGCCGACAACCAGTTCCGGGCCACGCGCACGAACGCATCAGCGCCCGTTGAAGGCGTCCTTCAGACGGGAAAACAGGCCCTGCTGACCCGGCTGGAACTGCCCCTGCGGACGCTCCTCGCCGCGCATCTTGGCGAGCTCGCGCAGCACGCGTTCCTGTTCGGGGTCGAGCTTGGTCGGGGTGGTCACCTCGACGTGGACGATCAGGTCGCCCCGGCCGCCGCCGCGCAGGTGGGTGACGCCCCGGCCGTGCAGCGGGATCGACTGGCCGGACTGGGTGCCCGGGCGGATGTCGACCTCCTCCATGCCGTCGAGCGTCTCCAGCGGCACCTTGGTGCCGAGGGCCGCCGCCGTCATCGGGATGGTGACCGTGCAGTGCAGGTCGTCGCCGCGCCGCTGGAAGGTCGAGTGCGGCAGCTCGTGGATCTCGACGTACAGGTCGCCGGCGGGACCGCCGCCGGGGCCGACCTCGCCCTCGCCCGCGAGCTGGATGCGGGTGCCGTTGTCGACGCCCGCCGGGATCTTCACGGTGAGGGTGCGACGGGAGCGGATGCGGCCGTCGCCCGCGCACTCGGGGCACGGGGTCGGGACCACCGTGCCGAAGCCCTGGCACTGGGGGCAGGGCCGCGAGGTCATGACCTGGCCCAGGAAGGACCGGGTGACCTGCGAGACCTCGCCGCGGCCGCGGCACATGTCACACGTCTGGGCCGAGGTGCCCGGTGCGGCGCCCTCGCCGTTGCAGGTGTTGCAGACGACGGCCGTGTCGACCTGGATGTCCTTGGTCGTGCCGAAGGCCGCCTCGTCCAGCTCGACCTCGATGCGGATCATGGCGTCCTGGCCCCGGCGGGTGCGCGAGCGCGGTCCGCGCTGCGACGCCGTGCCGAAGAACGCGTCCATGATGTCCGAGAAGTTCCCGAAGCCGCCCGCGCCGAAGCCGCCGGCTCCGCCACCGCCCGCCTGGGACATCGGGTCTCCGCCGAGGTCGTAGACCTGCTTCTTCTGCGGGTCCGACAGCACCTCGTAGGCGGCGTTGATCTCCTTGAACCGCTCCTGGGTCTTCGGATCGGGGTTGACGTCCGGGTGCAGCTCGCGGGCGAGCCTCCGGAACGCCTTCTTGATCTCGTCCTGGGACGCGTCGCGGCGTACGCCGAGTACGGCGTAGTAGTCCGTGGCCACCTACGACTCCGCCAGGATCTGTCCGACGTACCGTGCCACTGCGCGTACCGCTCCCATCGTTCCCGGGTAGTCCATGCGGGTCGGTCCGACCACGCCGAGCTTGGCAACCGCCTCGCCGCCCGAACCGTAGCCCACCGACACGACGGACGTGGAGTTGAGTCCTTCGTGGGCGTTCTCATGACCGATACGGACGGTCACGCCCGGATCCTTCGCCTCGCCGAGCAGCTTGAGGAGCACGACCTGCTCCTCCAGTGCTTCGAGCACCGGCCGGATCACCAAGGGGAAGTCGTGCCCGAAGCGGGTGAGATTGGCGGTGCCGCCGATCATCAGCCGCTCCTCGTTATCCTCGACCAGCGTCTCCAGGAGAGTGGAGAGCACGGTGGAGACCGTACCCCGGTCCTCGGCCTCGAAGGCCTCCGGGAGTTCCTCCACCAGACCGGGCACGTCCGTGAACCGCCGCCCCGCCACCCGGCTGTTGAGCCGCGCCCGCAGATCGGCGAGGGACGCCTCGCCGAACGGCGCCGGGCAGTCGACCATGCGCTGCTCGACCCGCCCGGTGTCCGTGATCAGCACGAGCATCAGACGCGCGGGCGCGAGCGAGAGCAGCTCGACGTGGCGCACGGTCGAGCGGGTCAGCGACGGGTACTGCACGACGGCGACCTGCCGGGTGAGCTGCGCGAGCAGCCGCACCGTGCGGGCCACGACGTCGTCGAGGTCGACGGCGCCCTCCAGGAAATTCTGGATGGCGCGGCGTTCGGGCGCGGTCATCGGCTTGACGCCGGCCAGCTTGTCGACGAAGAGCCGGTAGCCCTTGTCGGTCGGGATGCGTCCCGCGCTGGTGTGCGGCTGGGCGATGAACCCCTCGTCCTCCAGTGCCGCCATGTCGTTGCGCACGGTGGCCGGGGAGACGCCGAGGTTGTGCCGCTCGGTGAGGGCCTTGGAACCGACGGGCTCCTCGGTGCCGACGTAGTCCTGGACGATGGCGCGCAGCACCTTCAGCCTGCGTTCACTGAGCATCGCGCGCACCTCCCGAAGTCGTCGGCCCGTTGTCCTGCCTGTCTGTCCTGGCACTCACGGTGCGCGAGTGCCAGACTTCCCCGGCCCAGTGTACGGCTGTGGGGTACACCCACGGCAAGGCCGGGCACCGGGCCGGTCACCGTCGCTACGGTGCCGCCGCGCCGGAGGGCGCGTGCCCCGATAGCGTCGCCGTCATGAGCGTGACTTGGGAAGAGCTGGGGTGGGAGCGGCTGGCCCCGGGCGTGGGGCGGTGCCGCCTGCCGGTGTGGGACTGCACTGCGGGGCTGGTCGTCGGCGCGGGCGCCGCGCTGCTCGTGGACGCCGGGTCGAGCCTCTCCGAGGGCTCCCGGTTGCGCGCGGCGGCGCAGGCGCTCGCCGGTCACCGTGTGACGCATCTCGCGCTGACCCACCCGCACTTCGACCACGTCTTCGGCGCGGCGGCGTTCGCGGGCGTGGAGGTGTACGGGGCGGTGGGCACCGGCGCGGTGTTCGCTCGGGGCGGACACGGACGGGAGGCGCTGCGCGCGGACGCGGAGGCGGAGGGGCTGGACGCGCGGTCGGCGGAGGAGGCGGCCGACGCGCTGGTCGGCGTCCGGCACGAGGTGTGCGGCGAGTGGACCCTCGACCTGGGCGGCGGCCGGCAGGTCCTGCTGGCCAACGTGGGTCCCGGGCACACCGGCCACGACCTCGCGGTGCTGGTGCCGGGCGAGGTGGAGGTCGTCTTCTGCGGCGACCTGGTCGAGGAGTCCGGCGAGCCGCAGGCGGGCTCCGACGCCCTGCCGTCCCGGTGGCCGGCCGCGCTGGACCGGCTGCTGGAGCTGGGCGGCGAGGACGCGCTGTACGTGCCGGGGCACGGCGCGGTGGTGGACGCGGCGTTCGTGCGGGCCCAACGGGACGCGCTGGCCGCGCGTTTCGGCGTGTCGCGCTGATCTTGGGGCCTGGGTTCCTCGTATCGTCGGCAGAATGCGCCAGTACTCCGCCGACCTGACCCCTCCGTGGAAGAAGCCGCAGCCGGTACCGGAGGTTCCGGCCGACCCCGGTCTGGTGGTCGAGGAGCCCGGCACCGGGTTCTGCGGCGCGGTGATCGGCTGCGAGGCCGGCACGGTGACCCTGGAGGACCGCTTCGGCAAGCACCGGGTCTTCCCGATGGAACCGCGCGGCTTCCTGCTGGAGGGGCGGGTGGTGACGCTGGTGCGGCCCTCGTCGTCCTCGGGTCCGGTGCGGCCCTCCCGTACGGCGTCGGGTTCGGTGGCGGTCCCGGGGGCCCGCGCGCGGGTGGCGCGCGCCGGGCGCATCTACGTCGAGGGGCGGCACGACGCCGAGCTGGTCGAGAAGGTCTGGGGCGACGACCTGCGCATCGAGGGCGTGGTGGTGGAGTACCTGGGAGGCGTGGACGACCTCCCGTCGATCGTCACCGAATTCGCGCCGGGCCCGGACGCGCGGCTCGGGGTCCTGGTGGACCACCTGGTGCCGGGGTCGAAGGAGTGGCGGATCGCGGAGTCCGTCACGAGCGAGCACGCGCTGGTCGTCGGCCATCCCTACATCGACATCTGGGAGGCGGTGAAGCCGTCGTCGCTGGGGATCGAGGGCTGGCCCCGGGTGCCGCGCGGTCAGGACTGGAAGACGGGGGTGTGCCGGGCGCTGGGGTGGCCGCCGGAGAACACGGGGGCGGTGTGGCAGGCGATCCTGGCGCGGGTGGGTTCGTACAAGGACCTGGAGCCGGCGCTGCTGGGGCGGGTGGAGGAGTTGATCGACTTCGTCACGGGTAGCGGTGGGGCTTGACGCCGGTGAAGGTGCCGAACTCGCTGGTGTCGAGGTCGAGCCCGAGCGTCTCCAGTGGCAAGGGATCACCGAACTTCACCGTCAGTTGCGCCTGGTACTCCGCGTCCTCTCCGTCCCCGGCGGGCAGCGTGAGCAGGACGCAGTGCGCCATGATCGGGTCGACTACCGGGTAGGCCGGGACCTTGCCCGCAGCGTAGATCGACCGCTTGCCTCGACCAACGTCTGCGCGGAATCTGGTCCAGTACGTCTTCCACGATCATGTTGTGGACCAGGTCAGGGCTGGCCGTCACCACGATTTCGCCCCGGAGAAGCTCGACCTCAAGCCCCTCGGGCGGCTCGAACCCCGCGAAGAACTCCGCGACTCCACGTTCGTCCACAGCCGTCATCTCCCTTTTGGCGGCAGCCTACGAAGCAGACTAGGGACCGACCTCCCGATCCGCACCGACTCACTCCCCCGAGCGATCAGTCCACCAGATCCCGCACCACCGCGTCCGCCAGCAACCGCCCGCGCAGCGTCAGCACCGCGCGCCCGTCCTCGTACGGCCCCTCCTGGAGGAGCCCCTCGCCCAGCGCCCGCCGCGACGCAGCGAGCCCCGACTCCCTCAGCAGGGACAGCGGGACGCCTTCCCGCAGCCGCAGCTCCAGCAGGATCCGCTCCACGCGCCGGTCCTCGTCCGACAGGACCTCACGCCCGGCGCCCGGGGACTTGCCCGCCGCCAGTGCGCCCGCGTACGCCCCCGGATGCTTCACGTTCCACCACCGCACGCCCCCCACATGGGAGTGGGCTCCCGGCCCCGCGCCCCACCAGTCGGCGCCCCGCCAGTACAGCTCGTTGTGCAGGCAGCGCCCGGCGTCGGAGGTGGCCCAGTTGGACACCTCGTACCAGTCGAAGCCCGCCGCGGCGAGGGTCTCCTCGGCGATCAGGTAGCGGTCGGCGTGGACGTCGTCGTCGGTCATGGGGACCTCGCCGCGCCGGATGCGGCGGGCGAGCTGGGTGCCCTCCTCGACGATCAGGGCGTACGCGGAGACGTGGTCGGGTCCGGCGCCGAGCGCGGCGTCCAGGGAGGCGCGCCAGTCGTCGTCGGTCTCGCCGGGGGTGCCGTAGATCAGGTCGAGGTTGACGTGGTCGAAGCCGGCCGCGCGGGCCTCGGCGACGCACGCCTCGGGGCGGCCGGGGGTGTGGGTGCGGTCCAGGATCTTCAGGACGTGCTGCTTCGCGCTCTGCATGCCGAAGGAGATCCGGTTGAAGCCGCCCTCGCGGAGGGTGGCCAGATAGGCCGGGTCGACGGACTCCGGGTTGGCCTCCGTCGTGATCTCCGCGTCCGGTGCGAGGCCGAACTCGTCGCGGATCGCGTGCAGCATCCGGACCAGGTCACCGGCGGCCAGCAGGGTCGGCGTACCGCCGCCGACGAAGACCGTGCGGACCTCGCGGGGATCGTCGCCGAGCACCTTGCGGGCGAGGCGGATCTCGTCGGTCAGGGTCTCGGCGTAGTTGTCGCGGGAGGCGAGGACGCCGCCGGTGCCGCGCAGCTCGGTCGCGGTGTAGGTGTTGAAATCGCAGTACCCGCAGCGGGTCGCGCAGTACGGGACGTGCAGGTAGAAGCCGAGGGGGCGGTCGGCGGCGCCGGCGAGCGCGGAGGCCGGGAGGGCGCCGTCGGCGGGGACGGGCTCGCCGTCGGGGAGTGCGGAGGGCATGCGTTCCATTGTCCCGTACGGCGGCTACTTCCCGGCCGCCCGGCTACTCGGCCTGGAGGACCAGCAGCGCCAGGTCGTCCTCGGGAGGCCTCGCCCCGAACTCGTGCACCAGCCGCCTGATCCGCTCCGCGACCAGTTCGGCGTCCAGGCCCGCGCACCCGGTGAGGGCCGTGGCGAGCCCGTCCCCGTCGTCGAACTGGCGGGAGCCGCTGCGCCGCTCGGTGACCCCGTCCGTGACGCACAGGAGGGTGTCGCCGGAGCACAGCTCGAAGGTCTCGCTCGTGTACGTGGCGTCCTCGACGACGCCGAGCAGGGTCTGCGGCTCGGCGACCGTGCGGACGGTTCCGTCGGGGCCGAGGAGGAGGGGCAGCGGGTGCCCGGCGGAGGCGAGGGTGCAGCGGACGCCGCCGTCGTGCGGGACCAGTTCGCCGTAGAGCAGGGACAGGAAACGGGTCTGCGGTCCGTCGCCCGGGGCAACCGGTGGGCCGCCCGCGGCGACCAGGGCGCGGGCGGCGGCGTCGGCGGCCTCGGTGGCGTCGTCGAGGAGGAGCTGGTTGAGGCGGTCGAGGACGTCGGGGACGCCGTACTCCTCGCGGGCCAGCAGCCGCAGCCAGGGCCGGGCGAGCCCGATGACCACGGCGGCCTCGGGACCCTTGCCCTGGACGTCGCCGAGGGCGAAGCACCAGCGGCCGTCGCCGGCCGGGAAGAGGTCGTAGAAGTCGCCGCTGGGGCCGCCCTTGTCGCGGGGTTCGTGGACGAGGGCGCTGCGCACGCCGGGGATCTCGGCGACGGCGCCGGGCAGCAGGCCGCGCTGGAGGACGGCGCTGATGGTGGCCTGGCGGGCGTACTGACGGGCGGCGCCGATGGCGAGTGCGACGCGGCGGCTGAGGTCCTCCACGAGGCCGGTGATCTCGTCGGGGAAGCCTGCGGGGCCGGCCCGGCCGATGACCAGGGTGCCGAGCGGCCGGCCCCCGGCGACCAGGCGGTAGGCGAGCGCGGTTCCGTGGGTGCCGTCCGGGCCCAGCGCCTCGCCGGGCCAGGGGTGGGCGACGGGGCCGGAACGCCAGGGGTCGCGCGGGCGGGGCGGGTCCTTCTCCAGGGCGCGGCGCAGCTCCTCGATGTGGCTCTCGCTGCCGTGCCAGACGCGGGCCAGCCGCGCCCCCACGACCGTCCCGGGGGCGTCGCTCCAGGCTCCCCGGCCCAGGGACTCGTCCTCCAGCCACACCGCGCACCAGTCGGCGAGCCGCGGCACGATCAGCTGGCCGGTGAGGGAGGCGACCAGGTCCTCGTCGAGCTGCCCGGCCAGCAGGTCGGATGCCTCGGCGAGGAAGGAGAGGGCGCCGTGGCCCAGCCACTCGCGGTCACGGAGACCGAGCCGGGCGGTGCCGTCCCGCCGGCCGGACCACTGCGGGGGATCGGAGCGGTCGGGGAACGCCGTGGGCCGTGAGTGCTCGGGTTCCGGGCCGTGGGGGGCGGTGGGTTCCGGGCGGCGCGGGCCGAGGGGTTCCGTGCGGTCCGGGGACGGGTGGCCGTCGGGGTCCGTGTCCGGCGTGAACGGCAGGTCCCGCCCGTCCGGGTACGCCTCGATCCGCTCGGCGGCTTCCGCCGCCTCCCCCGCCTCGGCACCCGCGGCCCGCAACCGCGCCCAGACCGTCTTGGTGCCCGGCCGGTAGGTGATGCCCCAGGCCTCCGCGAGCGCGGCGACGAGCCGCAGGCCCCGGCCGTACTCGGGGGTCTCGTGCGGCGTCTCCCGGTCGCCGCTCCTCGGCGCCCGGGAAGGGTGGTGGTCCGTGGCCTCGACGACGAGGGTGCCCGTCTCCTCCAGCCGGCAGACCACCTCCACGTCGGTGCCGGCGTGCACGACGGCGTTGGTGACCAGTTCGCTGACGGCCACCAGGGCGTCGGCGGCCAGGTGCTCGGTCAGCTGTTCCGTGCCGGGCAGGCCGAGCGCGGACCAGTCGGCCAGCGCGGCCCGCACCATCGCGCGGGCGGCGCCCGGCGCGAGCGAGCTGCCGAGCAGGGTCACGTGCGCCCGCGCGCACTCCTGGACGGACACGCCGGCAGGGTGCGCGGGCGCCCCTGTGGCGCGGGAGACGGTCTCCCGTTGCGTCGGAATGGCCCCCATGGACGGCTCCCCGGGCAGTGCGTGCGCATACTTCGCAGTCAATGCCGACAGAGTGACAGACCGGCCCCGCCCATAAGCGCGGAGTTACCGAAGTGGGCCGCCATGGGTGAGATCCGTGGTAGGCGAACGCCCGAAGACGGCCGGAATCCGGTCAGTTCCGGGCATTCGCCGTACGGATCACGACGCTCGCGCGCGCTACGCCTCGCGCGAGCCCTCGTACATCTCCTCGATCAGGTGCTTGTACTCCCGCTCCACGACCGGCCGCTTCAGCTTCAGGCTCGGCGTGATCTCGCCGTGCTCGACGTCGAGGTCGCGGGGCAGCAGGCGGAACTTCTTGATGGTCTGCCAGCGCTGGAGGCCCTCGTTGAGCTGCTTGACGTAGCCGTCGACCATCTCGACGGTGACGGGCGCCGCGACGATCTCCGCGTACGGCTTGCCCTCCAGGCCGTTCTCCTTCGCCCACTCGGTGATGGCGATCTCGTCGAGGGCGATGAGCGCGGTGCAGAAGTTCCGGTCGGCGCCGTGGACGAGGATGTTGGAGACGTAGGGGCAGATGGCCTTGAACTGGCCCTCGACCTCGGCGGGCGCGATGTACTTGCCGCCGGACGTCTTGATCAGGTCCTTCTTGCGGTCGGTGATGCGCAGGTAGCCGTCGGGCGAGAGTTCGCCGATGTCGCCGGTGTGGAACCAGCCGTCGGACTCCAGGACCTCGGCGGTCTTCTCGGGCAGCTTGTGGTAGCCCTCCATGATGCCGGGACCGCGCATCAGGACCTCGCCGTCTTCGGCGATGCGGACCTCGGTGCCGGGCAGCGGCTTGCCGACGGTGCCGGTGCGGTAGGCCTCGCCGGGGTTGACGAAGGAGGCGGCGGAGGACTCGGTGAGGCCGTAGCCCTCCAGGATGTGGATGCCGGCGCCGGCGAAGAAGTAGCCGATGTCGGGGGCGAGAGCGGCCGACCCGGAGATGCAGGCGCGCAGGTTGCCGCCGAAGGCCTCGCGGATCTTGGCGTAGACGAGCTTGTCGGCGACGGCGTGCTTGGTGCGCAGGCCGGCGGGGGCGCTCGCGGTGCCGGTGCGCTTCAAGTTGTCCTGGGTGACCTTGGCGTACTCGCGGGCGACCCCGGCCGCCCACTGGAAGATCTTGTACTTGGCCCCGCCGCCCGCGCGGGCCTTGGCGGCGACGCCGTTGTAGACCTTCTCGAAGATGCGGGGCACGGCCGCCATGTAGGTCGGCTGCACGACCGGCAGGTTCTCGATGATCTTGTCGACGCGGCCGTCGACGGCGGTGACGTGGCCGGCCTCGATCTGGCCGGAGGTGAGCACCTTGCCGAAGACGTGCGCGAGCGGCAGCCACAGGTACTGCACGTCACCCTCGGTGACCAGGCCGGTCGCCGCGATCGCCTTCGCCATGTACGACCAGTTGTCGTGCGGGAGGCGGACGCCCTTGGGCTTGCCGGTGGTGCCGGAGGTGTAGATGAGGGTGGCGAGCTGGTCCTTGGTGAGCGCGCCGACCCGCTTCTTGACCAGCTCGGGGTCCTGTTCCAGGCGGGCGGCGCCCCGGCGCTCCAGTTCGTCGAGGGTGAGGACCCAGTCCTCGGAGGTGTCAGCGCCGGCCGCGTCGACGACCACGACGTGGGTGAGTTCGGGCAGCTCGGCCCGCTTCTCCCTGGCCTTGGCCAGCTGGGCGGCGTCCTCCGCGATCAGCACCCGGCTCTCGGAGTCGGAGAGGATGTACGCCGACTCCTCCGCGTTGGTCTGCGGGTAGACGGTGGTCGTCGCGGCGCCGGCGCACATGATGCCGAGGTCGGCCAGGATCCACTCGATGCGGGTGGAGGAGGCCAGGGCCACGCGCTGCTCGGGCTGCACGCCGAGCTCGATGAGGCCGGCCGCGATCGCGTAGACGCGCTCGGCCGCCTGTGCCCAGGTCAGCGACTTCCAGTCGTCCGGGCCCTCACCCGACGC
The DNA here is from genome assembly GCF_001905385.1 of Streptomyces sp. CB02414. Taxonomy (GTDB): domain Bacteria; phylum Actinomycetota; class Actinomycetes; order Streptomycetales; family Streptomycetaceae; genus Streptomyces. Next base: position 805,136 of record NZ_LIPF01000001.1, read on the forward strand.
GGACGGCACCGGGTAGCGGTACGCCTCGGCGTCCGGCGTGGCCGCCACCCGCTCCAGGAAGAGCCCCGCCACGGAGGGCGGACGGTTCTCGATCAGTGTCTGTGTGTCGCTCACGACATCCTCCGTGGGCCCGCGACGGTGCGGCTTGCTCAGGTGCGGCTGGATTCACTCTCGGGCGGTGGTCGGGCAGGGGATCGGACAGTTCGCCCGGTCACTTGCCATCACTTGTTTAACTCACGAGTAACTACGGGGCAGGCATCAGAGTAAAGGGCGAGTGGCCTCGGCGTAAGAGTCCGCGCCCTGTCACTTCCTACAGATGCGCGCCCGTGACATGCGAAGGGACCCGCCGCACTTTCGTACGACGGGCCCCTTCGCATCCGTTTTGCCGGACTCGGCGTGCGGTGTGTGCGACGCGTGCGGCGTGGCGGCTACTTCTTGCCCTTGCCCGACCCCGCGCTGTCGTCGCTCGACAGCACCGCGATGAAGGCCTCCTGCGGAACCTCCACGGAGCCCACCATCTTCATCCGCTTCTTGCCCTCCTTCTGCTTCTCCAGCAGCTTCCGCTTGCGGGAGATGTCGCCGCCGTAGCACTTGGCGAGGACGTCCTTGCGGATGGCACGGATGGTCTCGCGGGCGATCACCCGGGAGCCGATGGCGGCCTGGACCGGCACCTCGAAGGCCTGGCGCGGGATGAGCTCCTTGAGCTTGGCGACGAGCCGGACGCCGTACGCGTACGCCTGGTCCTTGTGGGTGATCGCCGAGAAGGCGTCCACCTTGTCGCCGTGCAGCAGGATGTCGACCTTGACCAGGCTGGAGGTCTGCTCGCCGGTGGGCTCGTAGTCCAGGGAGGCGTAGCCGCGGGTCTTGGACTTCAGCTGGTCGAAGAAGTCGAAGACGATCTCCGCGAGCGGGAGGGTGTAGCGGATCTCCACCCGGTCCTCGGAGAGGTAGTCCATGCCGAGCAGGGTGCCGCGCCGGGTCTGGCACAGCTCCATGATGGCGCCGATGAACTCGGTCGGCGCCAGGATCGTGGCGCGCACGACCGGCTCGTAGACCTCGTTGATCTTGCCTTCGGGGAACTCGCTCGGGTTGGTGACCTCGACCTCGGTGCCGTCCTCCATGACCACGCGGTAGACCACGTTGGGCGCGGTGGCGATCAGGTCGAGGCCGAACTCGCGCTCCAGCCGCTCGCGGATCACGTCGAGGTGGAGCAGGCCGAGGAAGCCGACGCGGAAGCCGAAGCCGAGGGCGGCGGAGGTCTCCGGCTCGTAGACCAGCGCGGCGTCGTTGAGCTGGAGCTTGTCCAGGGCCTCGCGCAGCAGCGGGTAGTCGGAGCCGTCCAGCGGGTACAGGCCGGAGAAGACCATGGGCCTGGGGTCCTTGTAGCCGCCGAGCGGCTCCTCGGCGCCCTTGTGCTGGCTGGTGACGGTGTCACCGACCTTGGACTGGCGGACGTCCTTCACGCCGGTGATCAGGTAGCCCACCTCACCGACGCCGAGGCCGTCGGCGGCCAGCATCTCCGGCGAGTTGGTGCCGATCTCCAGCAGCTCGTGCGTGGCGCCGGTGGACATCATCCGGATGCGCTCGCGCTTGTTGAGCTGGCCGTCGATGACACGGACGTACGTCACGACACCGCGGTAGGAGTCGTAGACCGAGTCGAAGATCATCGCGCGGGCGGGGGCGTCCTTGACGCCGACCGGCGCGGGGACCTCGGCGACGACCTTGTCCAGCAGCGCGTCGACACCCATGCCGGTCTTGGCGGAGACCTTGAGCACGTCGTCGGGGTCGCAGCCGACCAGGTTGGCGAGCTCCTCGGAGAACTTCTCGGGCTGCGCGGCCGGCAGGTCGATCTTGTTCAGCACGGGGATGATCGTGAGGTCGTTCTCCATCGCCAGGTAGAGGTTGGCGAGGGTCTGGGCCTCGATGCCCTGGGCGGCGTCGACGAGGAGGATGGTGCCCTCGCAGGCGGCCAGCGACCGCGAGACCTCGTAGGTGAAGTCGACGTGACCCGGGGTGTCGATCATGTTGAGGATGTGCGTGTTGCCCTCGTCGTGGGACGGGGCCCACGGCAGTCGCACCGCCTGGGACTTGATCGTGATGCCGCGCTCGCGCTCGATGTCCATGCGGTCGAGGTACTGGGCGCGCATCTGCCGCTGCTCGACCACACCGGTCAGCTGGAGCATCCGGTCGGCGAGCGTGGACTTGCCGTGGTCGATGTGCGCGATGATGCAGAAATTGCGGATCAGCGCCGGGTCGGTACGGCTCGGCTCGGGCACATGGCTGGGGATCGCGGGCACGCAGGGTCCTGATTCTTGAGGCGTCCGCAGTGTCTGCGGTCTCGGGTCGGATCGATACGTAGCTTCTATCGTCCCACGGGTGGGGCTCCGGGATGGGTTCGGGAGGGGTAGAGGGCGGGTTTGGGCGGGCCGAGTGGCCGCTGGTAGTGTGGGTGGCTGTGTCTCATGCCCTCTCAGCGCGAGGCACTCCTTCAAGAAATCACCGGCACGGGACCCTCGCGGCCTCGTGCCTGAACCTGCAAAGGCTCATTCGTGGCGAACATCAAGTCCCAGATCAAGCGGAACAAGACCAACGAGAAGGCCCGGCTGCGCAACAAGGCCGTCAAGTCCTCTCTGAAGACCGCGATCCGCAAGGCTCGTGAGGCCGCTGCCGCGGGCGACGTCGAGAAGGCCACCGAGTACCAGCGCGTTGCCTCGCGCGAGCTCGACAAGGCCGTCTCCAAGGGCGTCATCCACAAGAACCAGGCCGCCAACAAGAAGTCGGCCCTGGCCCAGAAGGTCGGCGCCCTCAAGGGCTGAACCCCTTATCTGGTCTGATCGCCGGAAGGACCCAGGGCGGGCCCTCTCTCATCCGCCCCCGTCCGGCACCCAGGATCCATGCGCGGCCTGCGTTCGCCACGCGGGCATGGATCCGCGAGCTTGATCCGAAGGCCCCGGTGGCCGTCCTTCCCCAGGACGTGCGCCGGGGCCTTCGGTGTGGCGGCGGGACCTCCGGTGTTGGACGGCTGTCCGACCCGGGTTACGCGCGTCCCCGTGAACGCGCCGCCCGCGCGACGGTCACCACGCACTTCTCCAGGGCGTACTCGGGGTCGTCCCCGCTGCCCTTCACCCCCGCGTCCGCCTCGGCCACCGCGCGCAGGGCCACCGAGACGCCGTCCGGGGTCCAGCCGCGCATCTGCTGCCGGACGCGGTCGATCTTCCACGGCGGCATGCCCAGCTCGCGGGCGAGGTCGGCGGGGCGTCCACCGCGGGCGGAGGAGAGCTTGCCGATGGCCCGCACGCCCTGGGCGAGCGCGCTGGTGATCAGTACCGGCGCCACTCCGGTCGCCAGGGACCAGCGCAGCGCCTCCAGGGCCTCAGCCGCCCGTCCCTCGACCGCGCGGTCGGCGACGGTGAAGCTGGAGGCCTCGGCCCGCCCGGTGTAGTACCGGCCGACGACGGCCTCGTCGATCGTGCCCTCGATGTCGGCGGTCAGCTGGGAGACCGCCGAGGCCAGCTCCCGCAGGTCGCTGCCGATCGCGTCGACCAGCGCCTGGCACGCCTCGGGGGTGGCGGACCGCCCGGCGGTGCGGAATTCCGCCCGCACGAAGGCCAGCCGGTCGGCGGGCTTGGTCATCCGGGCGCACGCCACCTCGCGGGCGCCCGCCTTGCGCGCGGCGTCCAGCAGGCCCTTGCCCTTGGCGCCGCCCGCGTGCAGCAGCACGAGGGTGATCTCCTCGGCGGGCGCGCCGAGGTAGGCCTTGACGTCCTTGACCGTGTCGGCGGACAGGTCCTGCGCATTGCGTACGACGACGACCTTGCGCTCGGCGAAGAGCGAGGGGCTGGTGAGCTCGGCGAGCGTGCCGGGCTGCAGCTGGTCGGGGGTCAGGTCGCGTACGTCCGTGTCGGCGTCGGCGGCCTTCGCGGCGGCCGCCACCTCCTGCACGGCACGGTCGAGCAGGAGGTCCTCCTGGCCCACGGCAAGGGTCACCGGGGCGAGAGGGTCGTCATTCGCAGTCTTCCTGGCCATCGCGACAAGCATCGCACGCGCCACTGACAGCGGCGGCGTGCCCTACGGCTCCTCGCGCCAGCCTTCCCACTCCCCCGCGAACGCGTCCAGCTCGGCGGGGTCCAGGGCCTCCCGCTCGTCCCGCAGGACGACGAGCCACTGGGCGTCCTCGGCGTCGTCCTCGCCGGCCAGCGCGTCCCTCAGGATGCGCGGTTCCTCGTCGGTCCCGAACCGCTCCCCGAGCTCCTGGGCGAGCTCCTCCGCGGCGTCGCGGTCGGGCAGCACCAGTACATGTCTCACGTCACTCACGGGTGCCATTGTCGGTCAGGCCTTGGGCACGATCTGCACGTCGAGGTCGATGCGGATGCTGGGCCCGACGACGGCGATGCCGCGCGCCAGCATCGTCTGCCAGCTGACCGTGAAGTCGTCGCGGTGCAGCTCGGTGGTGGCGCGGCAGGCCGCCCGCGTCTCGCCCTCCATGCCGTTGCCGAGGCCGAGGTACTCGGCGTCCAGCGTGACCGTGCGCGTCACACCGTGCAGCGACAGCGCGCCGGTCACGGCCCAGCGGTTGCCGCCGCGGTGCGTGAACTTGTCTCCGTAGAACTCCAGCGTCGGATACCGCTGCACATCCAGGAAGTCCGCGGACCGCAGGTGGTCGTCGCGCATCTTCACGTTGGTGTCGATGGACGCCGCGTCCATCACCACGTGCATCGCCGACTGCTCCATGTCCTCGGCGATCCGCACCGCGCCGGCGAACGCGTTGAAGCGGCCGTGGATGCGGGCCAGACCGATGTGCCGCGCGGTGAACGCGATCGAGGAGTGCGTCGGCTCGATCTCCCAGTCGCCCGGCGTGGGCAGCTCCGGGGGCTGGGCCACCTGCAGCGTCACGTCGCCGAGCGACGCCAGCGCGTCCTCGGTGACCGTCGCGGACGCCCGGTAGGGCGTGTAGCCCTCGGCGGACACGGCGAGCCGGTACTCCCCCGCGGGCACCGTCGCCACGAACGACCCGAAGGGGTCGGTCCCGCCGCCGACCACCTTGCGCCCCATGGTGTCGCTGACCGCGAACTCCGCGTTCGCGACCGGCTCGTTGACGGGGTCGAGGACCCGGCAGCTGAGCACCCCCGCGTTCGGCGGCGTTGGCACCGCGGCCAGGGGTCCCGTCCGTTGCATCCGCCTCGTACGGTTCCCCAGCAAGCGGCCGATCATCTGCGACACCCTCTGCGTGACGTGAAAAATGGTTAACGAAGAAACATTCGATCACCATTGGGGCTTTCGAGGCAACACGGGGCCACATCGCGGGAAAGCGGCGCATGTGCCGCGAGTACGCACGAGTGGGCCCGTGTGGCCCGGTTTCAGCGCTCCCGGCGGGTTTCCTCACGAGCGGGCCCGGCGGGCCCGGCGGGCACCCGGTCGAGGCGGACACCGAAGAGGTCCCGGTACACCCCCAGCACCTCCTCGTCCGTCGTCACCTCACGCACCTCCCGTCCCCCGTCGGCGGCGGTCGTCGTGAGCCTGCGCCCGCTGAGCGTGACCCGCCCTCCGTCCTCCGTGAGCCGCGAGCACACCGGGGACTGGAGGAAGTGCGACCGGGGGGAGGTGCTGTGCCACCACGCACCGGCCACGAAGTCGCCGAGCACTCTCGGGCGCGGCTCCAGCCGGTACACGGGCTTCCCGTCGCACAGCACGTCCAGGTCGGCCGCGTCCGGCCCCGTCGCTGCGATCCGGAAGGTCCCTCCGGGGTCTTCCTGCTCGCCCCGCTCCCCGAACTCCAACGGGCCGTGACTGTGCGCCCCGAATCCGACGTCGGCCAGCCAGTCGCCCCCGTCCACCGTCCGCACCAGCAGCGCCATGTGGTCGTACGGGATCCCGAGCACGCCCCCGTCCCCGTACACCCGCGCCGCGAGCAGCGTGACCTCGTACCCGAGCGCGGACAGCAACGCACCGAAGAGGCCGTTGAGTTCGTAACAGAACCCGCCCCGCCGCGCGCCCACGACCTTCTCCAGCAGCCGCGCCTCCTCCAGCACGATCTCCTCGCCCAGGTGCACGGACAGGTTCTCGAACGGCACCGTCCGCAGATGGCGCAGATGCAGCTCGCGCAGGGCGTCGAGGGTGGGCCGGGCCGGAGAATCGGCTCCGAGCCGGCGGAGATAGGCGTCGACGTGTGATGTCTCCATGCCCTCAGTCTCCTGGAACGCGACTGGACGGAACCGGCGATGCGGGGCCAGGCGTCCATCGGTGCACAAGATCGCTGGTGAACGTGGAGGAGCATGCGATGACCGGCACAGCCACCCGATACCTCTGTCTGGCCCGGCACGGCGAGGCGTCGTCGGACGAGAGCGGGCTGACGGAGAACGGCCGCCGGCAAGCCGTGCTGCTCGGCCGGCGTCTCCGGGATCTCCCCCTGACGGCCGTTCACCACGGTCCGCTGCCCCGGGCCGAACAGACCGCACGCCTCATCGGTGACCAGTTGGAGAACGTGCCTCTCCACGCCTCGGAAGTCGCCGGTGACTACGTTCCCCACGTGCCGGACAGGCACGAGCTCCCGGTGGAATCGGCGGACTTCTTCCTCGCCTTCCTCGCCGGGGCCACCGAGGAGGAGCGGGAGCAGGGACCCGCGCTGGCCCGCCGGGCACTGGACATGTTCACCGGGCCGGTGGACGGTGAACAGGACCGTTACGAACTGGTCGTCACCCACAACTTCCTGATCGCCTGGCTCGTACGGGACGCCATGCACGCGCCGCCGTGGCGCTGGCTCGGCCTCAACCACTGCAACGCCGCACTCACGGTCATCCGCTACGCACCCGGCCGGCCCGCCTCCGTCCTCACCACCAACGACATGCGCCATCTGCCCACCGAGCTGCGCTGGACCGGATTTCCTCCCGAGGTGCGCGTCTGAGGGTGCCTGTAGCACGTGACGCTGTCCGGCAGCCGCCCATGCCTCAGTCACCCGCCACCCGCAGCGCCTCCCCCGTACCGGCGACCGCCAGCGCCCCGTCCCGGTCCGTGCGCAGCACCATCGCGCCCCGCGAGCGCAGCGCGGCGACGGTGGCCGGCGCGGGGTGGCCGTAGGTGTTGTCCTCACCGCAGCTGATGAGCGCCAGCCGCGGGGCCACCTTCCGTATGAGGCCGGGGTCCTGGTGGGCGGAGCCGTGGTGGGCGACCTTCAGTACGTCGACCTCCTCCAGGGCCGCGGCGGCCGGTGATCTCGCCAGGGCCTGCTGGGCCGGGGGCTCCAGGTCCCCGAGGAGCAGCAGGCGCAGGCCCGCCGCCCGCACCAGGAGGGTGACGCTGGCGTCGTTGGCGCCTTCCGCACTCGGCGGCGGGGGCGTGGGCGAACCCGGCGGCGCGGCGGCCGGTGGTGTGCTCGCGGGTGGCCACACCACCTCCCAGGACAGCGGGCCGGTCCGTCGCCGTTCCCCAGCGGTGGCGTGCCGCAGGGGGATCTGCCGGGCCGCCGCCTGTCTGCGCACGAACTCCGCCTGGTCGGCGGGTTCTTCCAGGGCCGTGGTCTCGATCGCGCCCACCGAGCGTCCCCGCAGTACCCCGGGCAGACCCGCCACGTGGTCGGCGTGGAAGTGGGTCAGCAGCACGAGTGGGATGCGGGTGATGCCGAGTGCGCGCAGGCAGTGGTCGACCAGCGCCGGGTCGGGTCCGGCGTCCACGACGACGGCCGTGTCGTCGCCCGCCGCGAGGACCAGGGCGTCGCCCTGTCCCACGTCGCACATCACCATCCGCCAGCCGGATGGGGGCCACCCGGCGATCACCCGGGTCAGCGGTGGCGGCTGCACCACCGCCAGCGCCAGCACCACCGCGCAGACACCGCACCACCAGGGGTGCTTCAGCAGCCGTCGGCCGAGGAACAGCACCGCCACCGTGGCGAGGGCGAGGAGCGCCGCGCCCGGCCAGCTGCCCGGCCAGTCCACACCCGCGCCGGGCAGCGCGGCGCCGGTGCGGGCGATCCCCGCGATCCACTCGGCCGGCCAGCCCCCGCACCAGGCCAGCGCCTTGGCCAACGGCATCGCCAGTGGTGCCGTCGCCAGGGCCGCGAAGCCCAGCACCGTGGCCGGTGCCACCGCGAACTCCGCGAGCAGGTTGCACGGCACCGCGACCAGACTCACCCGCGCCGACAGCACGGCGACGACCGGCGCGCACACGGCCTGCGCCGCGCCCGCGGCGGCCAGTGCCTCGGCGAGCCGGGGCGGGACGCCGCGTCGGCGCAGTGCCGCGCTCCAGCGCGGGGCGAACGTGAGCAGCGCGCCGGTGGCCAGCACGGAGAGCAGGAAGCCGTAACTGCGGGCCAGCCACGGGTCGTACAGCACCAGCAGCAGGACCGCCGTCGCCAGCGCCGGGAGCAGGGACCTGCGGCGTCCGGTGGCCAGGGCGAGGAGGGCGACGGTTCCGCAGGCGGCGGCACGCAGCACGCTCGGGTCGGGGCGGCACACCACGACGAAGGCCAGGGCGAGCACCCCGCCGAGCAGCGCGGTCGTCCGCAGGGAGATGCCGAGGTGTGGTGCCAGTCCCCGGCGTTCGCTGCGCTGGGCCAGTCCGGGAGGGCCGAGCAGCAGCGCCAGCACGATCGTGAAGTTGGCTCCGGACACGGCCAGCGTGTGCGCGAGGTCGGTCTCCTTGAACGCCTCCTCCAGCTCGGGCGTGATGCGCGAGGTGTCCCCGACGACCAGCCCCGGCAGCAGGGCTCGCGCGTCCGCGGACAGGCCGTCGGTGGCCTCCCGCAGACCGGCTCGCAGTCGTCCCGCGAGTCGTTGCGCGTCCGACGGGCCGGCCACCACCTGCGGGCCCGCGGGATCGTTCCGTAACCGCAGCACGGCGGCGACGCGGTCGCCGGGCGTCCTCGGGGGCGCCGTGCGAGCGGTGACGCGGAGCCGCGTGGTGGGCAGGAGCTCCAGCCAACGGGCGGTGCCGGCGCCTGCCTTGTCCGACTCGTCACTCCCGCCCACGTCGACGAGCATGAGCACCGGCGTCCGCGTCCGGACCTCCCGCCCGCCGGTCTCGGTCACCCGTCGTACGTCGCCCTCGATCAGCACGGTGCGCGGCACGGCACGGTTCCCCCGGGTTCTGGGCCGGGTGAGGCGGGGGTCGGCGGTGAGCTCGACCTCCGCGGTGACCGTGGCGTACTGCCGGGCCAGCGCCGGTACGGGCCCGCGCCGCAGGTCGGCGCCGTGCAGCGCGGCCGAGGCCGCGGAGGCGGCGACGCAGAGGAGGAGGGCGGCGACCGAGGCCCGGGACCGTCCTCGTGCGGGCCCGCGTTTGCGTGTCCTCAGCAGCAGGGCGGCGGCCACCGCCAGACCGACCGCCACCACGCCCACGGCCCACCCGGCCGGCGCGTCCAGCAGCAGTGCCGCCGTGCCCCAGGCGGCGAGCGCGGGCGGGACCAGCCGCAGGTCCGCGGGGCCCTCCTGCCGAGGGTGTGCGGCTCCGAGCCGGTGCCCGGAGGCGGCGTGCACGGGGGCGCGCGGAGATGCCGTGCCGTTGGCGGCGTTCGTCTGCGCGTCGTCCGACCCGGTGCTCATGGCCGCACGAGATTACGCAGGTCGGCGAAGCGGCGGTCGCCGATACCGTTGACCTCGCGCAGCTCGTCGACCGAGCGGAAACCGCCGTTCCGAGTGCGGTAGTCGATGATGTGCTGAGCCAGCACCGGGCCGACGCCCGGGAGGGTGTCGAGCTGGTCGGCGGTTGCCGTGTTGAGGGAAACCGGTGCCGCGGGAGCGGCCGGTCCCCCCGCCGCGCCGCTCGGGCCGGCACCTGCGGGCTGTGCCGGAGCGCCGACGATCACCTGCTCGCCGTCCACGAGGAAGCGGGCGCGGTTCAGGCCGTCGGTCTTCGTGCCGGACCGTACTCCCCCGGCGGCGCGCAGGGCGTCCTCGACCCGTGAACCGGCCGGGAGCCGGTGGACCCCGGGCTCGCGCACCTTGCCGCCGACGTCCACCACGATCTCGGCCCCGGCCGTCGCCGGCGCGGTGCCCGCGGGCGGGTCGGGGGCCGTCCGCCCGTCGGCCGCCTCGCTCTTCTCCCCGGCACCGTAGGCCGCCGCCTCCCGCACCACCTCGGGCGCGGAGACCGGCTGGGTGCGGCCGGTCCAGAAGTGCTGCACGGCGAAGACCGCGGCGACCACGAGCAGGACCGTGAGCGCGACCGCGCTGCGCCGCTCCACCCCGCACCGGGTCTGCAGCCACACCGGCACGCGCTCCCGCAGCGCCTGCCCGGCGCGTTCGCGCCAGGTGAGCGCGTCGGCGTCCGCGGCAGCCCCGGCGTCCGTGAGGGCGACCGGATCCGGTGCGGTCCCCGCCCTGCCCGGCTCCCGCTCCTGTTCCCCGTCCGGCGGTCCCTTCCCCGACTCCCCCCGCACACCGGCGCCTTCGCCGAAGATCGCCTCCGCGCGGAGACGGAGATCGTCCGGCGGCGGACGACGGCGCCCGTGCCGTGCGCCGCCGGGTGGACCGGGACGGGAGCGGAGTGCGCGACGGTGGCGGGAACGGCCGTCCGAGGCCGGCCCGCGTCCCGGGCCGCTGGTCGCGTGCGGTGTACGTGTGCGTGATCGAAGAGCCATGCGACGAGGATGGGGGCACCTCGCCACCTCGCGATGATCATGCTCGATTCCGGGGGACTACCGACAAGTTGTGGACAACTCAGGCCCTCACACGAGTGATAGGGCGCGTCCCGAGTGACCGACGCGTCACCGCGACGAGACCACGACCCCCAACAGCCCCGGCCCTGTGTGCGCCCCGATCACCGCGCCGACCTCGCTCACATGCAGGTCGGCCAGTGCCGGCACCCGCTCCCGCAGGCGCTCCCCCAGGGCCGACGCCCGGTCGGGCGCGGCGAGATGGTGGACGGCGATGTCGACGGGGGCACTGCCCGCGCGCTCGGCGACGATTTCCTCCAGCCGGGCGATGGCCCTGGACGCCGTACGGACCTTCTCCAGGGGCTCGATGCGTCCGTCGGCCAGCTGCAGCAGGGGTTTCACCGCGAGCGCGGAGCCGAACAGGGCCTGGGCGGCTCCGATCCGGCCGCCCCGGCGCAGGTAGTCCAGGGTGTCGACGTAGAAGTAGGCGGAGGTGCCCGCGGCCCGCTTCTCCGCGGCCGTGACCGCCTCGTCCACGGTGCCGCCCGTCTCCGCCGTCTCCGCCGCGGCGAGCGCGCAGAAGCCGAGGGCCATCGCGATCATGCCGGTGTCCACGACCCGCACCGGCACCGGCGCCTCCCGCGCGGCGACGACGGCCGCGTCGTGGGTGCCGGAGAGCTCCGCGGAGAGGTGGAGGGAGACGATGGCGTCGGCGCCGGAGTCGGCGATGCGGCGGTAGGTCTCGGCGAAGAGCTCGGGCGCGGGGCGGGAGGTGGTGACCGGGCGCCGTTTCTGCAGGGCCTGGGCCAGCGAACGGGTCGAGATCTCGGTGCCCTCTTCCAGCGCCCGGTCGCCGAGGACGACGGTCAGGGGTACCGCGGTGATGCCGTGCCGCTCCATCGTCCGGGCCGGGAGGTAGGCCGTTGAATCCGTGACGATCGCGACATGGCGGGACATGAGCTGGAGGTTACCTGCCGTAGCGCCCATACGGCAGCCCGGCCCCGGTGGCCGGCTCCCGGAGGGCTGTGATCAGGTCGTGTTCTCCGGGCGGGCCTGCTTCTGCCAGGGGTGGACGGGGCTCGGAGCGGGCGGGGTGATGGCGGGCCGCTCGGACTCTTCCGCGGGCTCCGGTCGCGGTTCCGACCGCGGTTCCGGCCGCGGTTCCTTCGGCCAGCTCTGCGGGGCGGGCGGGGCGTCGGTGGCCGGCGCCTCGGGCCAGGACGGCGGCGCGGCGGCGGGCTCCGTCTCGGTCCAGTGCCGCAGCGCACCGGCCTCGACGTCGATCTGGGCGCTGAGCGAGTCCAGGTCGTCGTCGGCGAAGCGGCGGGCCCGGTCACGGGCCGCCCAGCGCAGGGACTCCGCCGACCGGGCGATGCGCTCGGTGCGTTCCCGCAGCTCGGGCAGGCGCTGGGCGAGCGTGGCACGGTCGGGTTCGGACTCCAGGCGCCTGAGCTCCCCGTCCAGTTCGAATGCGTGCGCGCTGAGCCGCTCGAAGAGGCCCAGGGACTCCTTGAGGGACTCGTCCTCGGCGACGCCCGCGTGCAGGGCGTCCTGCGTGGCCCGCATCGAGGTGCGCAATGTCAGCCGCAGCTGGGCGAGCTCGGCGGCCGGGCCGACCTGGACGAGGGACTTGGCGCGCAGCGTGTGGTCCTCGACCGTGCGGCGGGCCTGGGTGATGCCGCGGTCCACGCTGCGCTTGGCGGCGCCGACGGCCTTCACCGTGGCGTAGACGCCCAGCACGACGGCGAGCAGGAAGAGCAGGGCGAAGACTGTGATGGCTGCTTCCACGAAGCTCCTCCTCCGAGCGTCCGGCCCACCGGACGGCAGACCGGCAGGCCGACCGGCCGACAGATCGACAGGCCGCGGCACTCTCCGCGCCGCTCTTCCACGGTAAACGCAGCGGGCAGGCCCCAGGTTCCGACGGAACCCCGAACCTGCCCGCACACATCCCTGAAACGGCCCGTAGGGGGCTGTCCTACCCGGCCGCCCGTCTCACGCCGGAACGATGTTCACCAGCTTCGGCGCTCGCACGATGACCTTCCGGATCCCGGCGCCGCCCAGCGCGGCCACGACCTTCTCGTCGGCCAGCGCCGCCTTCTCCAGGTCCTCGTCGGAGACGGACGGGGAGACCTCCAGACGCGCCTTGACCTTGCCCTTGATCTGGACGACGCAGGTCACGGTCTCGTCGACCACGTACGCCGGGTCGGCCACCGGGAAGTCCTGGTGGACCACCGAGGACTCGTGCCCCAGCTTGCGCCACAGTTCCTCGGCGACGTGCGGGGCCAGCGGCGCGACCAGCAGCACCAGGCGCTCGGCGACCGTGCGCGGGACGGGGCCGCCCACCTTGGTCAGGTGGTTGTTCAGCTCGGTGACCTTGGCGATCGCGGTGTTGAACCGCATGCCCTCCAGGTCCTGCCGCACTCCGTCGATGGCCTTGTGCAGGGCGCGCAGGGTGTCCTCGTCGGGCTCCGTGTCCGCCACCGTCACGTCACCGGTGGTCTCGTCCACGACGTTGCGCCACAGCCGCTGCAGCAGCCGGAACTGGCCGACCACCGCGCGGGTGTCCCAGGGGCGGGACACGTCCAGCGGGCCCATGGCCATCTCGTACAGGCGCAGGGTGTCGGCACCGTACTCGGCGCAGATCTCGTCGGGGGTGACGGCGTTCTTCAGGGACTTGCCCATCTTGCCCAGCAGCCGGGAGACCTTCTCGCCCTGGTAGAAGTACGCCCCGTCGCGCTCCTCGACCTCGGCGGCGGGTACGGCGATGCCGCGCGCGTCGCGGTAGACGTACGCCTGGATCATGCCCTGGTTGAACAGCTTGTGGAACGGTTCGGCGGAGGAGACGTGCCCCAGGTCGAACAGGACCTTGGACCAGAAGCGGGCGTACAGCAGGTGCAGCACGGCGTGCTCGGCGCCGCCGACGTACAGGTCGACGCCGCCGTGCGGCAGGCCCTCGCGCGGGCCCATCCAGTACTGCTCGATCTCGGGGTCGACCAGCTTCTCGCTGTTGTGCGGGTCCAGGTAGCGCAGCTCGTACCAGCAGGAGCCGGCCCAGTTGGGCATGGTGTTGGTCTCGCGCCGGTACTTGCGCGGGCCGCGGCCGTCGCCCAGGTCCAGGGTGACGTGGACCCAGTCCTCGTTGCGGGACAGCGGCGTCTCGGGCCGGGTGTCGGCGTCGTCGGGGTCGAAGGTGCGCGGGGAGTAGTCCTCGACCTCGGGCAGCTCCAGGGGCAGCATCGACTCGGGCAGGGCGTGGGCGATGCCGTCCTCGTCGTAGACGATCGGGAAGGGCTCGCCCCAGTAGCGCTGGCGGCTGAACAGCCAGTCGCGCAGACGGAAGTTGACGGTGCCGCGGCCGGCGCCGGAGCGCTCCAGCCACTCGGTGACGCGGGCCTTGGCCTCGACGACGCCCAGGCCGTCCAGGGAGACGTCCGCACCGGAGGAGTTCACGATCTTCGCGTCGTACGAGGCGAACGCCTCGTCCCAGGCCGACGTGTCCGTGCCCCGGCCGTCCGTCGGCTCGACGACGCAGCGGATCGGCAGCTCGAAGGCGCGCGCGAACTCGAAGTCACGGGTGTCGTGCGCCGGAACCGCCATGATCGCGCCGGTGCCGTACCCCATCAGCACGTAGTCGGCGATGAAGACCGGGACCCGCTCGCCGTTGACCGGGTTGGTCGCGTACGCGCCGATGAAGACGCCGGTCTTGTCCTTGGCCTCGGCCTGCCGCTCGACGTCGGACTTGGAGGCGGCCTGCGCGCGGTAGGCGGCGACGGCCTCGGTCGGGGTGGCGTGTGAGCCGGTCCACACGTCGTGGGTGCCCTCGGGCCAGGCGGCCGGGGTGAACTTCTCGACCAGCGGGTGCTCGGGCGCCAGCACCATGTAGGTGGCGCCGAACAGGGTGTCGGGGCGGGTGGTGAAGACGGTGATGTTCTCGCCGTCGATCGGGAAGTCGACGCGGGCGCCCTCGGAGCGGCCGATCCAGTTGCGCTGCTGCAGCTTGATGGCCTCGGGCCAGTCCAGCTCGTCCAGGTCGTCCAGCAGCCGGTCGGCGTAGGCGGTGATCCGCATGTTCCACTGGCGCAGCTTGGACTTGAAGACGGGGAAGTTGCCGCGCTCGGAGCGGCCGTCGGCGGTGACCTCCTCGTTGGCCAGCACGGTGCCCAGACCGGGGCACCAGTTGACGGGCGCGTCGGAGGCGTAGGCCAGGCGGTACTCGCCCAGCACGTCGGCGCGCTCGCCCTCGGTCAGCTCGTCCCAGGAGCGGTCGCCGCCGACGGCGCGCTCACCGGACTCGAACTGGGCGACCAGCTCGGCGATCGGGCGGGCCTTCCTCGCCACGTCGTCGTACCAGGAGTTGAAGATCTGCAGGAAGATCCACTGGGTCCACTTGTAGTACTCCGGGTCGATCGTGGCGAACGACCGGCGGTTGTCGTGGCCCAGGCCCAGCCGGCGCAGCTGGCTCTGCATGTTCTTGATGTTGGCCTCGGTGGACACGCGCGGGTGCGTGCCGGTCTGCACGGCGTACTGCTCGGCGGGCAGGCCGAAGGCGTCGAAGCCCAGGGTGTGCAGGACGTTGTGGCCGGTCATCCGCTGGAAGCGGGCGAAGACGTCGGTGGCGATGTACCCCAGGGGGTGGCCGACGTGCAGGCCCGCACCCGAGGGGTACGGGAACATGTCCATGATGAACTTCTTGGGCCTGGCGACCAGCTCCGGGTCACCCGCCAGGTCACCCTTGGGGTTCGGTGCGGCGTACGTCCCCTCGGCGTCCCAGAAGTCCTGCCAGCGTGCCTCGATCTCGGCGGCCACGGCCGCCGTGTAGCGGTGCGGCGCGGCGTCCGCCGTCACGGGGGCGGTCGCCGCGGGGTTCGTCTCGCTCATGATCCTCAAAGCTCCATCGATCGTCTCTGCCAGCGGCTGCGACCTTCAAGACCAGCGGCTGCGATTGCCGGGAAATGAAAAATCCCCTCGCACAGGAGGGGACGCCGCGCCGATTCCGACCGCCGGAACGGACCGGGGTCGGGACTGATCAGCGCGGCTCGCTAAGCAGAAGGCGTACGGCACGCATGGCGTCAGGGTACCGCAGTCGCCGCGCGGGCCGCGACGGGCTTCCTGCCGACTCGAACCTGAACCAAGGTCAAAGGTTACTTCGCGTAACGACAACTAAGGGGACAACACCACGAGTGCATTGTCGTTTGATAACAACGCAATAACTCAAACCTCGTACTCACGGGTATGGCGCCACTTAGAGTGCGGCAGCGGGACCGCTTTCCCGAACCGCTCGGAGTCGCCCCCATGAACCCTCCTCCCTTGATCCGCCCGGGCAGCGCCGGCTCGCCCCCTCCCCGCACCTCCCTGACGCGGGGTGGTCTGCCGTGGTGACGAACGACAGCACGGTGGACGACACCTTCGCCGAGTTCCTCAACTTCGGCGCCGGTGTCCTCTCTCTCGTCCTCCTCAGCTGCTCCGTCATCTGGGGGCTGGTCGCCCAGGACCGGGTCGTCCTCGACGCCCGCCGGCGCATCCTGGCCCAGGCGGTGCACCGGACCACCGCTGTCGCCTCGATGGTGTTCCTGCTGGTGCACATCGGGGTCAAGCTGGCCCTGGACCACACCACCTGGGTCGCCGCGGTGATCCCCTTCGGGCTGCTGGCCACGGACGACGAGGCGTTCGGGGGCCGGTCCGTGCTCATCGGCTTCGGCACCCTGGCCAGCATGCTCATGATCTTCGTGGGCGTCACCGGCGCCCTGCGCAACCGCTTCGCCGCCCCGGCGCCGGTCGCCTCGCGCTGGCGGGCCATGCACATGCTGGCCTACCCGGCGTGGTGCCTGGCCCTGCTGCACGGGCTCTACGCGGGTCGCGCGGCGAAACCGCTGTTCACGGTCCTGTACGCGCTGTCCGTACTCGGTGTCATGGCGGCCCTGGCGCTGCGCGCGGCGCCCCGCCCGGTCAAGCGCAGGGTCGCCGCCCGGATCGCCGCCCTCCTGGGCACCGAGGAGCGAGTGGCCCGCGAGGAACTGGAGGAGAGCCGGTCCCGGGCCACGGCCGCCGCGCTGCCCGGCTACGGGAGCCGGACGGCGCCCCGGCGGCGCGGCGGCGCCCCGTCCGCACCGCTGTACGAGCCCGCGGAACGCCTCACGGCACCGGAACCGGCGGGCGGCTTCGCGGCGGCCTACCGCGCGGTGTCCAACCCGCCGGGCGGACGCCGCCGGCCGCTGACGGCCGACACGGCCGCGTCCGACCGGCTGCCGCCGGACATGCGTGCCACCGAGGCGATGCCGCTGGTGGACGGCGGCGGCAGCACGTCGGGAAGCTGGCCGGTGCCCTCGCCGCCCCCGGTCGGGGAGGCGCCCCCGTCGGCGTACGACCCGCTCAACGACACCGGACACACCATCCCGGTCTACGACGGCCCGGACACCACCGGCCAGTCGTCGGGCTACGGCCACTCGTCGGGCTACGGCTCGAGTGACGTGTACGACACCGGTGAGACGAACGCCGTGTACGACACGTACTACCCCAACGACACGTACAACAGCGGTCCCGCAACCGAACCTAGCCCCGGTGCGCCCTCGTCGTCCCACGACTTCGACGCACCGGGTTCGGGCGAACCTTGGAACACGCCCTCCGGAGGCTTTAAGTGAACGAGGCCCTGCCCGACGTCCCCGAAGTCCGCGTGGTCGGTCTTCCCCAGCTCACGTCGGGCTTCGACCTTGTCGAGCGCCTGGATCTTCCCATGCACCTCAAGGTGCACGGGCCGCTCGAACCGATGGGCGGGGAGCAGCTCGCGCAGCTCTCCGAACGCATCAACCTGAAGGGCCGCGGCGGCGCGGGCTTCCCCTTCCACAAGAAGCTGCGCTCGGTCGCCGAGTCCGCCATCAAGCGCGGCGTGCGTCCGGTCGTGGTCGTCAACGGCAGCGAGGACGAACCGGCCTGCCGCAAGGACACGGTGCTGATCAACCGTGCCCCGCACCTGATCCTGGACGGCGCGCTGCTGTGCGCCGAGGCGATGGGCGCCCGCACCCTCGTCATCGGCGTCACCCGTGAGTCCACCCAGCGCTCCATGGAGGCGGCCCTCGCCGAACGCGGCCTGAGCAACGGACGCCGCTCCGCCCTGCGCGCACGCGTGCAGCGCAACCCGGTGCGCATGGTCACCGGCGCGGCGGCCTCGCTGATCCGCTCCATCGACGGCGGCCCGGCGATCCCGCCCGGCCGCAAGGTCAGCGCCTCGAAGAGCGGCGTGGGCGGCGCACCGACCCTGCTGTCCAACGCCGAGACCTTCGCGCAGCTCGCGATCGCGGCCCGCATCGGCCCGGAGCGCTACGGCAACACCGGCCTGTACGACGAGCCGGGCACCGTCATGCTCACCGTCTCCGGGGCGGTCGCCCGGCCGATGGTGATCGAGGTGCCGACGGGCGTGCCGCTGCGCTACGTCCTCCAGCTGGCGGGCGCCCCGCCGGTGCCGCAGGGGGTGCTGACGGGCGGCTACCACGGCAAGTGGATCGACGCGGCGACCGTCGGCGAGGCGATCGTCTCCCGCAACTCGCTGCAGCAGGTGGGCGGCTCGCTCGGCGCGGGCGCGATCCTGCCGATCGGTCAGGACACCTGCCCGCTGGGCGAGTCGCTGCGGGTGGCGCAGTGGCTGGCGCAGGAGAGCGCGGGCCAGTGCGGCCCCTGCTACCTCGGTCTGCCGGCCGCCGCGCGGGGCCTGGAGGACATCCTGAACGGCGGCGGCCCGGCCGCCCTGGAGGCGGTCAAGCAGGTCGCGCGGAACGTGAAGCGGCGCGGCGCCTGCTCGCACCCGGACGGCTCGGCGATGTTCCTGGAGTCGACGGTCAAGGCGTTCACGGACGACCTCGCCGCCCACGTCCTCGGCAACGGCTGCGGACGGCCCGTGGCGGGCGTCCTGCCCCTCCTGGAGGGTGGGGGGACCCCTACGGGCATCCCGGGCGGCGACGGGGAGAACGGGCCCAGCCGGCAGAAGATCTACGTGGACTGGACGCTGTGCCGGGGCCACGGGCTGTGCGCCGACGTCCTCCCGGAGGTCTTCCAGCTCGGCGCCGACGGCTTCCCGACCGTCGCACAGGCGGACGTACCGCGCTTCGCGGAGGCCAAGGCGGTGCGCGCGGTGCGCCGCTGCCCGGCGCTCGCGCTGCGCATCGAGGGGGACACCCGGGCACAGGCCGCCCCGTCCTCGCGGTCCAACCTGCCGGTCCTCTCCCCGGGCCGGGGCCGCCGGGCGCTGGGCCGCTGAACACGCTGCTGAACACGCTGCTGAACACGAGGAAACCCCCGGATCGGTGATCCGGGGGTTTCCCTGTCTTCCTGTGGAGCTAAGGAGAATTGAACTCCTGACCTCCTGCATGCCATGCAGGCGCTCTACCAACTGAGCTATAGCCCCTTGTTTCGTTCCGCCCGGTTTCCCCGGCGGCGACGCCAACATTACACGGTCCACCGGGCACAACACCAAATCGTTTCCGGTTCGCCCGATTTGCCCGCTTGCAGGGGTCGCTACGCAGGTCCGGCCGCTACGCCGTGACGAACGAGTAGAAGCGCTTGAGTGTGCAGTGCTCCTCCAGGAGCCGGCCGTAGATCGGCTCGCCCTCGAGTTCGCGGTACGTCTCGATCGGGTCGCCCTTTATGATCAGCGCCCGCGCGCACTCCTCGCACCAGTACTGGTAGTCCGGGTTGACCGGCTCCATGTCCCGCACGATCGGCGTGCCGCTGCCGCACCAGTCGCACTTCCGCCTGTGTGCACCCATCGATCAGCTCCAGCTGTGGCCGCAGGCCGTGCACACGTACGAGATTCCGCCGTTGTCCCCGAGGACCTGGGCCACGTGCCCGGAACCGCAGGAGGGGCAGAGGAGACGAGTGGCCGTGTTCCGTGTCACCGCCGAGCCGAGGAGGTGACCGACCTCCTCGATGACGCTCGCAGGCATCGCCACTCCCTCCCGTCGGGTCGCGGTCCCCTTCCGGCCGTTTGATTCTGCCACGAGCGGGCCAATACGGTCAGCGACGCCTCAGTACCAGTCCGGACACGGAGTTCCACCGAGGTATACGCCTGTGGGACGCGTGTTGCTCAAGCGGACGCAAACGAAAAATCCCGCCCCCCGAGGGGGACGGGATTCGTCCGTGGGCTGTGGAGCTAAGGAGAATTGAACTCCTGACCTCCTGCATGCCATGCAGGCGCTCTACCAACTGAGCTATAGCCCCTTGCTGCCACCCGGCCGGAGCCGTGTGGTGTTTCGTCCCGCTCGGCGGGGCGAACAAGAAGAACTTTAGCCTGCGACCTGCCGGAAAGTGAAATCCGGGTCCCGGGCCAGCCCGGAGCCCGCTCCCCGGCCACTCCCCCGGGCGCTCAGTCGTCGTCGCCGAGCACCGGTTCCGGCAGGGTGCCGGCGTTGTGCTCCAGCAGGCGCCAGCCCCGGGCGCCCTCGCCCAGGACGGACCAGCAGCAGTTGGTGAGGCCGCCAAGGCTCTCCCAGCTGTGCGGCTCCAGGCCGAGCAGACGGCCGATGGTGGTGCGGATGGTGCCGCCGTGGCTGACCACGACGAGGGTGCCGTCCTCGGCGAGCTTCTCGGCGTGCCGGAGCACGACGGGGGCAGCCCGGTCGGCGACCTCGGTCTCCAGCTCGCCGCCGCCGCGGCGGACCGGCTCGCCGCGCTTCCACGCCGCGTACTCCTCGCCGTGCCGGGCGATGATCTCGTCGTGGGTCAGGCCCTGCCAGACGCCCGCGTAGGTCTCCCGCAGGCCCTCCTCCAGCGTCACCTCGAGGCCGGTGAGGGCCGCCAGCTCCGCGGCCGTGTTCGCGGCGCGCGCGAGGTCGGAGGCGACGATCGCGTCGGGCTTCAGGTGCACCAGCAGCTGGGCGGCGCGACGGGCCTGGGCGACGCCGGTCCCGGTGAGCTCCACGTCGGTGGTGCCCTGGAAGCGGCGCTCCACGTTCCACGAGGTCTGGCCGTGCCGCCACAGGATGACGCGCCGGCCGCGGCCGGGCCGGCCGGCCGTCACCTCGCCGGTGGCGCTCACCGCCAGTCCCCGTCGGTCTCCGTCGCCTCCTCGGCGGCCTGGCGCTCGGCGTGCTCCTTGGCCTTGCCGCGCGTCTCCTTGGCGTCGGCGGGCAGCTCCAGCTCGGGGCAGTCCTTCCACAGCCGCTCCAGGGCGTAGAAGACGCGCTCCTCGCTGTGCTGGACGTGGACGACGATGTCGACGTAGTCGAGCAGGACCCAGCGGGCCTCGCGGTCGCCCTCGCGGCGCACCGGCTTGGCGCCCAGTTCCTTGTTGAGCCGTTCCTCGATCTCGTCGACGATCGACTTGACCTGGCGGTCGTTGGGCGCGGAGGCCAGCAGGAAGGCGTCCGTGATCGACAGCACGTCGCTGACGTCGTAGGCGATGACGTCGTGCGCGAGCTTGTCGGCTGCCGCCTGGGCGGCGGCGTTGATGAGTTCGATGGATCGGTCGGTCGCGGTCACTGCGTGGCTTTCGGTCGGCGGTCGTTTGACCTCAAGGGTCTCACGACCGCCGACGGCGGCCCACGTGATAAACGTCCGCCCCTACGACGCCGGGTCGTAGTCCTGGCCGAGCACCACCGAGACCCTGGCGTTGGCGGAGACCTCGCCCTGCTGCACGGCGTCGGCGGACAGGCCCAGGGTCTTGGCGACCTGGACGGCGCTCTCCTTGTCGGCGGCCTCGGCGTAGACGACCTCCGAGGTCGCCTCGGTGCCGGAGGCGGTGCCGCCGGACAGGAAGGTGAAGCCGCCGTTGAGGAGGGTGACGCGGGCCTTGGCGGTGCGCTCCTCGACGCCGGTGGCGTTACGGACCGAGACGCTGAGCGCCGCGTCCTTGTCGGGGCTCTTGGCGGTGCCGCCCAGGACGTCCTTGACGACGCCGTCGGCGGCCTCGGCGCTGAGCCTGCCGTCGTCCTGGACGGGCAGCAGCTCGGTCTTGAAGTCGCCGCCCTTGGCGAGGTCGGAGAGCCCGGCGAGGAAGGAGCCGAGGTCCTTCTCGGTCAGCGGCGGGTCGAGGATCAGCCCGAGGGTCTGGACGGTGGTCGTCGCGGCCTGCGGATCGGAGGAGAGCTTCCGCAGCACGCCCTGCATGACCTGCCCGAACCGCTGCAACTGGGCGTCGGCCGCCTCGCCTGAGCCTCGGTACGTGGCGTAGGCGACGGCCATCTTGCCGCTGAGGGTCTGGGCCTCGCCCTTGTGGACGAGGGGGGCGGCGCCCTTGTCCTTGGCGTCCGGGTCGGGGACGTCGGTGTCGGTGTCGACCTCGATGTTGCCGACCAGGTCGACCAGGATCTGGAGGTAGGGCGTGTCCAGGCGCCAGGTGCCCTCGATGTCGGTGCCGAGGACCGTGTCGAGCGCGGTGCGGGTCGCGTCGGGGCCGGCCTCGTCGACGGACTTCGCGAGCGTGGTCGCGGTGCCGTCGTCGGCGGTCAGGGCGAGGGTGTTGGGCAGCAGGACGGCGGTGCCCTGCTCGGCGGTGGTGTTGTCGACGAGCAGCGCGGTGGAGGTGCCGCCGCCGTCGGTGTCGTGCAGGTGGACGGCGATCACGTCGCGCTTCTGGGCGCCCGCCGCCGTCGTACCGCCCGTCTTGTCCTCCGAGGCGGACGTGCCGGGCAGCTTCCCGGCGTACCAGAGGTAGCCGACGCCGCCGACCGCGACCAGCGCCAGGACGACGACCAGGGCGACGATCCGCGTGCGGGCGCGGCGCCGGGCCTCCTCGCGGCGTTCGGTGCGGTTCTCCGTGAACTTCATCCAGTCGATGACGTCCTCGGAGTCGTCGGTGGGCTCCTCGACGAAGGCGAACTGCTCGGTGCGGTACTCCCGGTCGTCCCCGTCGGGTCCGGCGCCCTCGGCGGAGGGCTCCGGTTCGCCGGGCGGGCCCGCCTGCTGCGGGATGTGCGCGGTCTGCTCGGCGACCCGGGACTGCGGGGTGCCGGCGGCCGCCTGGCCGTAGGGGGCGTAAGGGCTGGGGGTGTTGTGGGGGTCGTACGGCTGCTGGCCGGTGTCCCAGCCCGGCTGGGAGCCGTAGGAGCCGTAGGCGTCGTAGGGCTGCTGACCGCCGCCCGCGTACGGGTCGTAGCCGTAGCCCGGATGGTTTTGGTGGTTCTGGTGGTTCTGGTGACTCTGCCGGTCCTGCCCGGCCTGGTGCTGCCCGTACGGGTCGTAGAGGTCGTACGGCTGCTGACCGCCGGCCTGGGAGGGGGCCTGGCCGTGGGCCTGGGCCTGGCGGTACACGGGCCGGCCGTACTCGTCGTAGCCGACGATCTCGTACTGGTCGCCGCCGCCGTATCCCGCGTCGTATCCGTCGTTCACCCGGTGCCCCTCTCGGCTCACTCGCCGCGGTACAGCTGGCGCTTGTCGATGTAGCGCACGACTCCGTCCGGCACCAGGTACCAGACGGGGTCGCCCTTGGCGACTCTCGCACGGCAGTCCGTGGAGGAGATGGCGAGGGCGGGAACCTCGACCAGCGAGACGCCGCCCTTGGGGAGTCCGGCGTCCGTCAGCGTGTGACCGGGCCGGGTGACGCCGATGAAGTGGGCGAGGGAGAACAGCTCCTCGCTGTCGCGCCAGGTCAGGATCTGGGCGAGGGCGTCGGCGCCGGTGATGAAGAACAGGTCGGCGTCCGGGTTGAGCGCGCGCAGGTCGCGCAGGGTGTCCACGGTGTAGGTGGGGCCGCCGCGGTCGATGTCGATGCGGCTCACGGAGAACTGCGGGTTCTCGACGGTCGCCACGACCGTCATCAGGTAGCGGTCCTCGGCGGCGGAGACCGTGCGGTGGCTCTTCTGCCAGGGCTGCCCGGTGGGCACGAACACCACCTCGTCGAGGTGGAACTGTGCGGCGACCTCGCTGGCCGCCACGAGGTGACCGTGGTGGATCGGGTCGAAGGTGCCGCCCATGACGCCGAGGCGGCGCTTGCCCGAGGGCGCCGGGCCGTTGCCCCGGCCGGTGGCGCGGACGGGCACCGCGCGGTTGTGCGTGCCGTGCGCCGGCGCGTGCGCCGTGTCGCGCGCCGGACCGGTAGGCATGTCCTGCTCTCCCATGCGTGCAGACCCTACCGGCCCGGCGTGACGGCTCCTGCCGGGCCCACTGCCTGGGGGCCCACGGCCCCCCGTCCTCAGCGGTCGCGGTTGAACCGGGTGGTGATCCACAGGAGGAGCATCAGGATGACGAACGCGCCGATGCCGGTGAGGTAGGGGCTGAGACTCTCGTGGTTGCCGCCGTGACCCTCGCCACCCTCGGAGGCGAGGGTCACGATCTGGGCAGCGGTGCTGTGGAAGCTCATCTTCGGCAGGACCTATCCGGTGTGGGCGGAATAAAGACGTCGCCTCATCGTATGCGGGCGCCTCGCGGGCGATCACGCCGACTCCGCCGTCGGGGAGGTCCGAGGGTGGTCCGGTGCGGGTCCGGTGCGGTCCGGGGAACCTTCGGGTGACGTCAGTCGTCCTTCCGGCTGTACCCCCGCAGCAGGAACCACGCGGTCAGCACACAGCCCACCACCATCACGATCAGCACGATCCGGAGCAGATTCCCCGGCCCCTGCTGCTCTGCCGCCGTCGCCGCGGCGGCGAGCCAGTCGGTGTGGGGGGTGTGCGCCATGACGGGACTCCTTCGCTGTACTGCCCGTCCACGGTATCTCCGCCTAGGCTGGGCTCGGCTTCGGGGGCGCAAAGGGCCGCACAAGGGTTAGTAAAGGCCCAGACATACGCACAGGCCACACACCACGCACATGGGGGAAGACATGTCCGACGGCCACCAGCACAACGGGCACGAGAACGTGCCGAGCAGGCAGCGCAGGCGCTTCCCCGGAATCTCCTCGCGTGCGTACGAGCACCCGGCCGACCGCAGCGCGCTGGTGGCGCTGCGCAGGCTGAGCGGCTTCGACACGGTGTTCAAGGCGCTGAGCGGCCTGCTGCCCGAGCGCAGCCTCAGGCTGCTGTTCCTGTCCGACTCGGTACGCGTCTCCGACCGGCAGTTCGCCCATCTGAACGTCATGCTGCGCGACGCCTGCTACATCCTGGACCTGGAGAAGGTCCCGGCGATGTACGTCAAGCAGGACCCGGCTCCGAACGCGATGTGCATCGGCCTGGACGAGCCGATCATCGTGGTCACCACGGGCCTGGTCGAGCTGCTGGACGAGGAGGAGATGCGGGCGGTCGTCGGGCACGAGGTCGGGCACGCGCTGTCCGGGCACGCGGTCTACCGGACCATCCTGCTCTTCCTGACCTCGCTCGCGGTCCGGGTCGCCTGGATCCCGCTGGGCAACGTGGCGATCATGGCGATCGTGACCGCGCTGCGCGAGTGGTTCCGCAAGTCGGAGCTGTCCGCCGACCGCGCGGGTCTGCTGGTCGGCCAGGACCTCCAGGCGTCCATGCGGGGCCTGATGAAGATCGCGGGCGGCAACCACCTGCACGAGATGAACGTGGACGCGTTCCTGGAGCAGGCCGACGAGTACGAGGCGGGCGGCGACCTGCGCGACTCCGTGCTGAAGATCCTCAACGTGCTGCCCCGTTCGCACCCCTTCACGACGGTGCGGGCCGCCGAGCTGAAGAAGTGGGCGGCCTCCCGGGACTACCAGCGGATCATGGACGGCCACTACCCGCGGCGCGACGAGGACAAGGACACCTCGGTGCGGGGTTCCTTCCGCGAGTCGGCGTCCAGCTACGCCACCCATGTGCGCGACTCCAAGGACCCGCTGATGAAGCTGGTGAACGACATCGCCGGCGGCG
Organism: Streptomyces sp. CB02414; assembly: GCF_001905385.1. GTDB lineage: Bacteria > Actinomycetota > Actinomycetes > Streptomycetales > Streptomycetaceae > Streptomyces. Next base: position 830,450 of record NZ_LIPF01000001.1, read on the forward strand.
CCGGGGACCTCGGCGACCGGATGCGGCGCGGCTTCGGCGGCTTCACGTCCTCGCAGCGACCGCCCAAGGACGAGGACGGGAAGGACGGGAACGGGTCGTCGTCCGAGGGGCCGGGGCCGGAGGGGACGCCGGGCGGTTCCGAGAGGCCGGACGACCGTCCGCCGGGCGGCGGCGTCTGAGAGGCCGCGGGGGCGCCCGAGAGGCCGTGGGGGCTCCTGAGGACAGGCCCTACACCGTCGGCTGGGCGCTCGCCGCGAGCGTGCCGCACAGGGCCTTGGGGTTGTCCTCGGTGTAGGGGTCGGTGCCGGCCGGGAGTCCGGTCCCGGCCGTCTGGCCGGCGAGCAGCGGGCGCAGGTGGCCGGCCGGGTCGTGGGCGCAGGAGAGCGGTCCGGCCTGGACGTGGGAGGCGACGAGCTGTGTCTGCCGCAGGCGCAGGTCGTCCCGGTCGAAGCGGAAGTGCAGTTCGCGCCGGACGGTGAACAGGGACGTCTCCGCCCGGTCGTCGCCGGCGGGCCGCAGCGGATACACCATGGTGTGGTCGGCCGTGACCTCCAGCGTGGAGGCGTCGGTCTCCGTGAACCGCATGCTGCCGTGCACCCGGATCTCGGCGTCGGCCAGCTCGGTGCGGGCGGGATCGAAGCGCACCAGCCATCCGGTGGCCGCGTGCCGGCCGTCCGGGGTGGGCCTCTCGAAGCTCCGGTCGAACTGTTCCAGCTGGGCCGGGTCGAGCAGCACCCGTACCGACCGGACCTCCTCGCCGCCGAGCACGTCCGGGTCCAGCGCCGAGCGGACGATGTACTGCTTGGCGGTGGTCAGTGCGTTCATCACCTGGTCGTCCGAGAAGTGCGCGGTGCGGTGGTGGCCCGGCAGCGGGACGCCCTTCGCCGCGGTCCGGAACTCGGCGGCGGGGCTGTGCTCGTACAGGTGGGCGGCGTCGGCCGCGCCGGGCACCTCGCCCTGCGGGGCGAGCGGGACGACGGTCATCCGCACCGGCTCGGCGGGCCGCTGGGTGGCGGGGCTCTGGTACGGGTGCCGTACGCCCATGTAGAGGGCGGTGCCGACGGCGACGGCGACGAGGACGACGAGGATCAGGGCCTGCCGGGAGAGGCCGGCCCGACGCAGCGGGGTGCGGCGGCGTACGGCGTGCGCGTGGTCGGCCATGCGCTCCTGGGCGGAGAACTCCTCCAGCCGGGCAGCGCGGACGAACGACTCGTCGAAGACGACGGATCGGTATTCGTCCTCTCCGCCTCCGGGGGAGCCCTCGGGCGTCCCTCCGGGCGGGTCGCCAAGCCCTGCCATACCTTCAGGGTTGGTCTGCCCGGGGCCCGGTAAACGCGCCGCCGCGGGTCAAGTCGGGACAGCTTCCGAGCCGCCGGGCGAGCAGGTCAGGGGCTGTGCGGGATGACCGGGACGGCGGGCTGGGAGTAGTCGGCGGAGGCCGACGGCGTCACCTTGCCGCCCTGCTCGGGACCGGTGGAGGCGGGTGAGGCCGGTGGGGGCACCTGCTGGGTGCCGCTGCCCGATGAGGCGCCGCGGTAGACGGCCGCGAAGGCCAGCGCGACCATGCCGACGCCCATCACGACGGCGAGCATCCAGGCGACCGGCCGGTGCCAGCGGACCTGCTTGCCGGTGGCCGGCGGGGCGCCGTAGGGGCGGTCCAGGAGGTCGCGGTCGTCGTCCGGGTCGTCGAGGTCGGGATCATGGCCGAAATCGCCGTACCCGTCGTCGTAGCGCTCGGCTCTGCTGCGGCCGCGGCGGGCCGCTTCCGCCTCGGTGGCCTCGGCTCTGGCCTCGGCGGCGGCCAGGAGGCGTTCGACGGCGGACGGCTCGTGCACCGCGGCCGCCTGTACGAATGCCTCGTCGAAGACCACGGAGGCGAACTCTTCGTCCGACACCCCGTGGTCGTGGTCGTCGTCGGGCTCCCAGCCGTCAGGGAACGGCCTACCCCCCACGTCCTCCGGCACGGGTCCAGAGTAGACCTGGGGGGTCGATTTGGGCAGACGGCGGGGAAATTCATCCGGTGGGTGAGATGCCCCGATCGGGTCACGGGCGCGTGGCGTCCACTCTCGGCGTGCGCCGTGGGCGCGGCGCCGGCCGTCAGCGCCGTACGTGCCCGTCGCCGGTGACGATGTACTTGGTGCTGGTCAGCTCCGGCAGGCCCATCGGACCCCGGGCGTGGAGCTTCTGCGTGGAGATGCCGATCTCGGCGCCGAAGCCGAACTGGCCGCCGTCGGTGAAGCGCGTCGAGGCGTTCACGGCGACGGTGGTGGAGTCGACCAGCTGGGTGAAGCGGCGGGCGGCCTGCTGCGAGGTCGTCACGATCGCCTCGGTGTGGCCGGAGGTCCACAACCGGATGTGCTCGACGGCCTTGTCGAGGGAGTCGACGACGGCCGCGGCGATGTCGTACGACAGGTACTCGGTCTCCCAGTCCTCCGGCGTGGCCTCGACGGCCGTCACCTTCGAGTCCTCGGCGTACGCCATGACCCGCTCGTCGGCGTGCACGGTGACGCCGGCCTCGGCGAGGGCGTCCAGGGCGCGGGGCAGGAAGTCGGCGGCGATGTCCTGGTGGACCAGGAGGGTCTCGGCGGCGTTGCAGACGCCGACCCGCTGGGCCTTGGAGTTGACGAGGATGTCGACGGCCGTGTCGAGGTCGGCCTGGGCGTCGACGTAGACGTGGCAGTTGCCGGTGCCGGTCTCGATGACGGGGACGGTGGACTCCTGGACGACGGTGTTGATCAGCGAGGCGCCACCGCGCGGGATGAGCACGTCGACCAGGCCGCGGGCCCGCATCAGCTCGCGCACGCTCTCGCGGCTCTCGCCGGGCACCAGCTGCACGGCGTCGGCGGGCAGCCCGGCCCCGCCCACGGCGTCGCGGAGGACCCGGACGAGGGCGGTGTTGGACTGGTAGGCGGAGGAGGAACCGCGCAGCAGCACCGCGTTGCCGGACTTCAGACAGAGGGCGGCGGCGTCGACGGTGACGTTGGGCCGGCCCTCGTAGATGATGCCGACGACGCCGAGCGGCACGCGGACCTGGCGCAGGTCGATGCCGTTGGGGAGGGTGTTGCCGCGCACGACCTCGCCGACCGGGTCGGGCAGGGCGACGACGTCCCGCACGTCGGAGGCGATGGCACGGACCCGCTCCGGGGTCAGCGTCAGCCGGTCGACGATGGCCTCGCTGGTCCCGGCGGCGCGGGCCTTGGCCACGTCCTGGGCGTTGGCCTCGACGATCTCGCTGGTACGGACCTCCAGCGCGTCCGCGACGGCGAGCAGCGCGTCGTCCTTGGCGGCCCGCGGCAGCGGCGCGAGGTCGGCCGCGGCGGCCTTGGCCCGGTAGGCGGCCCGGGTGACCGGGGACATCGAGTCGTACGGCGAGAGCGTGGTCATGGGGGAAGCGTAGTAGCCCGGACGGGGCCGCCCACCGGTCGTCCCAAACCCCGAGACATGCGCCGGACGCGGCGAAAAGGGACGGACCGGGGCCCGTGTCCGGTTTCCGGTCGCGGCTCGGGGAGGCGAGCCCGGTGGCGCGGGGGCGGGGCCGGCGGCGGCGTGGGAGCACCCCCGGCGGCTCGGGACGGCCAAGCGGCCGGGGGCGGTCAGGCGGCGCGGCGGCGGTCAGGCGGCGCAGGGTGACGCGGGAGCGGCCCAGTGGCTCGGGGGCGGCCCGGCGGTCCGGCGGCCCGGCGGCCCGGCGGTCCGGCGGCCCGGCGGTCCGGCGGCCCGGCGGTCCGGCGGCGCGGGGACGGTCCGGCGGTGCGGGAGCGGCCCGGCGGCCGGGCGGCGCGGGAGCGCAGGGACGGCACGGGGCGAGGCGCGGGAGCAGCCCCGGCGGCTCGGAGGCGGCCCGGCGATCGCGGCGGCGCGGAGGCAACCCGGCGGCGCGGGGACGGTCCGGTGGCTCGGGGACGCGGGAGCGGCCCGCGACGTAGGGGCGGCCGGGGGGCTGATGCAGCGCTGGGATGGCGGGGGCGCTGAGGGGGGGGGCGGCGCGGCGGGCGTCCCGGGCGCCGGTCGGTGCCGCGCTTCGGGGTGGACCGCTGTCGGATATAGCCGGGCGCCACCGTGCGCCGGCCGGTCGTGGGATGCCCGGGGCCACCTGTGCCGAGCGTCCCCTGCCCACCTCGCACCACAGACACGGACCGGTGCCGTGGGACCTGCGAGCACAGACGCCGAGCGCTCCCGACGGGCCCCGCACGATGAACACGGAGCGAGCGCGGGCAGCCCCCTAGAACGGGTGGACCCCCACCGGTGTCGCCGGGGCCGGTCCGTAGCCGGCGGCGATGCGCTGATGGTAGGTGGCCCGGTCGATGACCTCGAGGCCGACGATCTCCCAGGGCGGCAGCCCCGCGGTCTGCCGGTGCTCTCCCCACAGGCGCAGGGCGACGGCGGCGGCGTCGTGCAGGTCGCGGGCCTCCTCCCAGTACCGGATCTCGGCATGGTCGTCGGCGTAGCGGCTGGTCAGCAGGAAGGGGTGGTCGTGGGCGAGCTGTTCCAGGGCTCGGCGGACCTCGGACAGCGGGGCGCGGGCGCCCGAGACGCTGAGCGTGACGTGCCACAGGCGCGGGGTGTGCTCGGGTTCGCCGCTCCGGAAGCGGTCACCGGCCGCAACGCTGGTCAGGGGGCGTTCCTCGCCGGCCGCGCGGGGTACCTTGCGGGCGCCGCCTCCCGGGCGGGCGCGGGACGCCGCCGTTCCAGGGCGCACTCCGCTCACGACGGCCTCCTTCACGCACACTGCTGAGCCCGGTGGTCGGCCGGGCCTGTCCGTGAAGGAAAGTTGAGCAGGCCTCGCAAGATCGCGGGGCGGTTTTGCGGAACGTACACCACCGATTCGGGGACGTTTCGGCCCATTACGGGTGCAGGATCACCAGATCGTCCCTGTGTACGACCTCACGCTCGTACGCCTGTCCGAGTTCGCGCGCCAGCTCCCGGGTGGAGCGGCCGAGCAGCCGGGGCAGCTCCTTGGCGTCGAAGTTGACCAGTCCCCGGGCGACCGCGCGGCCCGCCCCGTCCCGCAGTTCGACGGGCTCGCCCGCGGCGAAGTCGCCCTCGACGCCGGCGATGCCGGCCGGCAGCAGCGACTTGCGGCCCTCGACGACCGCGCGTACCGCCCCGTCGTCGAGGACCAGGGCGCCCTGCGGGGTGGAGGCGTGCTGGAGCCACAGCAGCCGGTCGGCGGAGCGTTTGCCGGTGGCGTGGAAGTAGGTGCCGGTGTCGCCGCCGGCCAGGGCGTCGGCGGCGTGGACGGCGCTGGTCAGCACCACTGGGATGCCGGCGGCGGCGGCGATCCGGGCCGCCTCGACCTTGGTGACCATGCCGCCGGTGCCGACGCCCGCCTTGCCGGCGCTGCCGATCTCGATGTCCGCGAGGTCGGCCGGTGCGCGCACCTCGGCGATCCGCGAGGTGCCGGGCCTGCTCGGGTCTCCGTCGTAGACGCCGTCCACGTCGGAGAGCAGCACCAGCAGGTCGGCGCGGACCAGGTGGGCGACGAGGGCGGCGAGCCGGTCGTTGTCGCCGAAGCGGATCTCGTCGGTGGCGACGGTGTCGTTCTCGTTGACGATCGGGAAGGCGCCCATCGCCAGCAGCTTGTCGAGGGTGCGGGAGGCGTTGCGGTGGTGGGCGCGGCGGCTCATGTCGTCGCTGGTCAGCAGCACCTGGCCGACGCGGACGCCGTAGCGGGCGAAGGAGGCGGTGTAGCGGGCGACCAGCAGGCCCTGGCCGACGCTGGCGGCGGCCTGCTGGCGGGCCAGGTCCGTCGGGCGGCGGCGCAGACCCAGCGGGGCGAGACCGGCGGCGATAGCGCCGGAGGAGACGAGGACGATCTCCCGCTCCCCGCCGCTGCGGACCTTCGCGAGGACGTCGACGAGCGCGTCGACCCGGTCGGCGTCCAGGCCGCCGGCCGCGGTGGTCAGCGAGGAGGAACCGACCTTGACGACGATCCTGCGGGCCTCGCCCACGGCCTGCCTTGCCCCAGCCACTGTTGCCGCCCGTCCTTCCCCGTCGACGCGCGCCCGTCCGGGCGCCCGCCAGGCAATCTACGCGAAGCGGATCGCGCCCCGCGCCGCGGTCCAGGCTGCGGACAGCTCGTCCGGCCAGGCTCCCGCACCGACCGCCGCGGGCGACCACACCGACCGCACCAACCGCCGGAGCGGTCCGCACCGACGACCACAGCCGACCCGCACCAGCCCGCCACAACGACCCGCGCCGACCGCCGGAGGCACCCCGCGCCAACGCCCCGGCCAACACGTGCGTGTCGTCGGGAGGTCGCCGTGCGTTAACCCGTATGTCCGATGCGCGACGAGCAAGCCTGGAGCGACCGCAGTGCCCCTATCCCTGCCCCGCCGCAGACTTCCCCGCCGTGTCCCCCGCCCGGGCCGCCCGCGCCGCCCGCGCCTCCGTGTCCCCGGCCTCGCCCTGCCGCGCCGCCGGACCGCCGTGAAGCTGCTCGTCCTCGCCGTGCTGGCCACCGCGCCGGTCGCGCAAGCCGTCGGCGCGCTGCTGCCGCACGTGCCGCTGCTGCTCGCCGCGACCGCCGGTTCGCTGGCCGCCGAGGGGGTGCTGTACCGGTGGCAGCGGGGCATGGTGTCGCTGTTCGCCAAGTCGCACGCCGACGTCACGGTGCGGCACGTGCTGCGGGACCTGCTGCTCGTGGTCGGCCTGCTGCGCCTCGGCGAGCAGCACCGGGAGCCCGCGTACGCCCCGCTGGTCGCCGCCCTGCTCGCCTTCTACGGGCTGCACTGGGCGATCCAGGCCGCCTCCGTGCTGGTCCGGCGCACCCGCACGCTGCCCGTGGTCACCCGGAACGTGGACGCCTCCGCGCTGCGCCTGTCCCCCGCCCCGCCCGCGCTGCTGCGCCGCCCCGGCCACCGGCTGGCGGTCCTCGGGCTGCCCGCGACGGCCGGACTGCTGGCCACGGCCGCCGCCGACGCGCCGGTGTACGGAGCGGCCGGCCTCGCCCTGTCGCTGGCCATGGCGCTGGCCGGCCTGGGCGTACTGCTGCTGCGGCTGCTGCCGGGGCGCCGGCCCGCGGGCGAGCAGGAGGTCCTGGACTGGTTCGACGCCTGGCTGGCGGAGTACCGGCCGACCGTCGGCCTGTACTTCTCGGGCGGGGCGTCCTCGGCGTACCAGGCCAACATGTGGCTGGAGCCACTGGCGCGGCTGGAGGGGCGGCCGGTGATCGTGCTGCGGGAGCGGCACATGATGCAGCGGATCGCGGCGACCGACATCCCCGTGGTGTGCCTGCCGAAGGTGTCCACGCTGATGCGGCTGGAGCACTCCACGCTCCGGGTCCTCCTGCACCCCTCCAACTCGGGCAAGACCTCGCAGGTCCTGCGCATTCCCACGATCAAGCACGCCTTCGTCAACCACGGGGAGAGCGACAAGCTGTCCTCCTGCAACCCGTACGCGAAGGCGTACGACGAGGTATGGGTGGCCGGTCCGGCGGCGCGCGAGCGGTACGCGCTGGCGGAGGTCGGCGTCGAGGACAAGGACGTGGTGGAGATTGGCCGCCCGCAGCTGGACGCCGTACGGCCGTACGCGGGGCCGCCCGCGCCCGGCGCCCGCACGACGGTCCTGTACGCGCCGACCTGGGAGGGCTGGGACGGCAACCCGGGCAACACGTCGGTGGTGGAGGCCGGCGAGAACCTGGTGCGAGCGCTGCTCGCGGACCCGGGCGTACGGCTGCTGTACAAGCCGCATCCGCTGACGGGGTCGGTGGACCCGCGGGCGCGCGCCGCCGACCTGCGCATCCGGGAGCTGGTGCGGGCCGCGAACCGGGAGCGGGGCGGGCCCCGGCCGGAGGCGTCGGCGGCGGCCGGGCTCGACCGGCGGACGGCGGAGCTGGACCGGCTGACGACGTCCGGATTCCGCTCCGCCGCCGACCAGGCGGAGAGGATGCTGCGGCAGCCGGTGCCCGAGCCGGGGCGGGCCACCGCGGTGGCGCGGGCGGCGGCCGCCTGGGAGGAGGCGTACTGGGCCTCGCTGCCCGAGTGGGAGCACCAGGTCGTCACCGACGCCCGACCGCCGCTGTACGCCTGTTTCAACCGGGCCGACCTGCTGATCAGCGATGTGTCGAGCGTCATCAGCGACTTCCTGGCGAGCGGCAAGCCGTACGCGGTGGCCAACACCAGCGGGCTGGCGGAGGACGGGTTCCGCAAGACGTTCCCGACGGTGGCGGCGGCGACCGTGCTGGCACCGGACGCGTCCGGGGTGCCCGCACTGCTGGACGCGGTCCGGCACCCCGAGCGCGACGAGCGGGCGGCGGAACGGGCCGGGCTGGCCCGGCACCTGCTGGGCCCCGCCGAACCGCCGTCCCAGGAGCGTTTCGCCGGGGCCGTGCGGGCGCTGTGCGCGGCGGCCGGTGAGCACCGGGCGCGGATGGCCGAGCGCCTGGCGGCCGAGGTCCCGCTCCCCGGGCCCCGGCGGCAGCCCGGCCCGCCGCCCGCCGTCAGCGCCCCGGGACCGCAGCGCCACGGCTGACCCGCCGCGTGCGGGCGGCTCCGGGGCCCGAAGCGGCGGGCGTCAGCCGTGCCGCCGGCGCCAGCCCTGCCAGGCCGACTCGATCATGTCGTCCAGGTCGTGGCGAGCCGACCAGCCGAGCTGCTCGCGGGCGCGGTCCGCGGAGGCGACGACGCGAGCCGGGTCACCGGGACGGCGTCCGGTCACCTGCGGGGCGACGTCCTGTCGGCCGGTGACCTTGAGGATGCGGTCGACCATCTCCCGGACCGAGCTGCCCTCCCCGCGTCCGATGTTGAGGGTGAGGGCGGTGCCCTCGGGGAAGTCCGCCAGGCGCTGGGCCGCCGCCAAGTGGGCGGACGCGATGTCCGCCACGTGGATGTAGTCCCGCACGCAGGTGCCGTCCGGGGTGGCGTAGTCGTCGCCGAAGACGCGCGGGGCCTCGCCCGCCTCCAGGCGCTCGAAGACCATCGGGATGAGGTTGAAGACACCGGAGTCGGACAGCTCGGGGGCCGCCGCGCCCGCGACGTTGAAGTAGCGCAGGGACGCGGCACGGATGCCGTGGGCCCGGGCGGCGGCGGCGATCAGCCACTCACCGACCAGTTTGGTCTCGCCGTACGGGCTCATCGGGAGGCAGGGCGTGTCCTCGGTGACGAGGTCGACGTCCGGCATGCCGTACACGGCGGCGGAGGAGGAGAAGACCAGCCGGCCGACGCCCGCGGACGCCATGGCCTCCAGGAGGGTCCGCAGACCCGTCACGTTCTCCCGGTAGTAGTGGAGCGGGCGCTCCACCGACTCCCCCACCTGCTTCTTGGCCGCGATGTGCACCACACCTGTCACAGCATTGTCACGAATCGCGGCATCCAGGGCGGAGCGGTCCAGCACGCTGCCGACCACCAGCGGCACACCCTCGGGGATGCGCTCGGCACTCCCGGTGGACAGGTCGTCGTACACGACCACGGACTGCCCGTCGGCGACCAGGGCACGCACCACGTGCGCACCGATGTACCCCGCGCCGCCTGTGACCAGCCAACTCATCCTCTTGCCTCCCAGATCTTCGTCACTGAGTGCAGAGTCGCCCGCAGGCCCCGGAAAATCGAGTCGGACATGTGGGGTGAACGGAAGAATAAGAACGGAACGGACGGGCGCGCGGAGCCCGCCGGGCCCGCCACCTCGCCCACGGAAACTTCACGTGAATCCTTTACGCTGATGCGGCGGCGCGCTCAGGCCCATCGGCACTCCGAGCGCACCCCGGCCCCCAGCGCGCGGTCCCTGGCCAGACTCGGAACAGGTTGTAAAGGATGCCCAAGCTCTCTCTCGTCGTCCCTGTGTACAACGTGCAGGGCTACCTGCACGAGTGCCTCGATTCCGTACTCGGACAGGACTACACGGACTTCGAGGTGATCGCGGTCGACGACCGCTCGCCGGACGGGTCGGGGGCCATTCTTGACGAGTACGCGGAGCGCGACGCACGCATTCATGTGATTCACCTCACGGAAAACGTCGGCCTGGGCCGCGCGCGAAACGCCGGACTCGAAAAGGCCCAGGGCGATTACGTGTTGTTCCTGGACAGTGACGACACGTTGTCCGAGGGTGCGCTGACGGCGATATCCGACCGCCTGGAATCCACCGGAAATCCCGAGGTCCTGGTCTACGACTACGCCCGCACCTACTGGTACGGCGCGGTCGAACGCAACCAGCTCGCACATCTCCTCGCACAGGACGCCGGCCCGGAGACCTTCTCCCTCGCCGCCCGGCCCGAACTGCTCGACCTGCTGCAGATCGTCTGGAACAAGGCCTACCGACGCGACTTCATCGACCGGGTCGGACTGACCTTCCCGCCCGGGTACTACGAGGACGCGCCCTGGACCTTCCTCTCGATGATCAGCGCCGAGCGGATCGCCGTACTGGACCGTGTCTGCGTCCTCTACCGCCAGCGCCGCGAGGGCGGCAACATCCTCAAGACGGTCAGCCGCAAGCACTTCGACGTCTTCGAGCAGTACGACCGGATCTTCGACCACCTCGACGCGCACGAGGAACTGTCCCGGTGGCGGGGTCCGGTCTTCCGCAAGATGGCCGACCACTACCTGACCGTGCTGGAACGTCCGGGCCGCCTGCCGCACAACGCCCGGGCCGAGTTCTTCCACCGGGCCTGTGCCGACTACCGGGCGCGCCTGCCCTTGGGCTTTCAGCGGCCGCCGGGCCGCAAGGGCCAGAAGTACGCGATGCTGCAGCGTGACGCGTACGCGGCCTGGGCGAGCGCGACGCGTGTGTCGAAGCTCCGCCAGCAGGCGCAGAAGCGCGCCCGCCGGGTCGTCAACCAGTCCAAGCGCCGGGCGATGGGCCTCTTCTACCGCTCGCAGCTGAGGCTGCCCCTCGACGAGAACCTGGCGGTGTTCTCCGCCTACTGGAGCCGTAGCGTCTCCTGCAACCCCGCGGCCATCGACGCGGCCCTGGCCTCCCTCGCGCCGCAGGTCCGCCGGGTGTGGGCGATCCGGCCGGACGCGGTGGACCAGGTGCCCGCGGGCGTGGACTACGTGCGCCTGGGCTCGCGGGAGTACTGGGCCGCCGTGGCGCGCGCCAAGTACCTCGTCAACAACGTGAACTTCCCCGACGGCGTGGTCAAGCGCGAGGGGCAGATCCATGTGCAGACGCACCACGGCACCCCGCTGAAGAGCATGGGGCTGGACCAGCAGAAGTACCCGGCCTCCACCAACATGAGCTTCCGCGCGCTGCTGAGGCGGTGCGACCGCTGGGACTACAGCGTCAGCTCCAACCGGTTCTCCACCTCGGTGTGGGAGCGGGTCTACCCCGCCTCGTTCGCGTCGCTGGACACCGGCTACCCGCGCAACGACATCCTGGTCACCGCGACGGCCAAGGACGTCCGCACGGCCCGTGCGGACCTCGGACTGCGCGAGGGCACCACGGCCTTCCTCTACATGCCCACCCACCGCGAGTACCAGCGCGGGTTCGTACCCCGTCTCGACCTGGAACAGCTGGCCGAACAGCTGGGACCCGACGTCACCCTGCTGGTGCGTGGCCACTACTTCTACGGCGCTTCCTCCCGCCTCGCGGACCTGCAGTCCGCCGGGCGCGTCGTCGACGTGTCGTCCCACCCTTCGGTGGAACGGCTCTACCTGGCCTCCGACGGTCTGATCACGGACTACTCGTCGGCCATGTTCGACTACGCCAACCTCGACCGCCCGATCGTGATCTTCGCCGACGACTGGGACACCTACTCCGTCGTCCGGGGAACGTACTTCGATGTCCTGCGGGAGGCGCCCGGGTCCGTGGCCACCACCCAGGAAGAACTGACCGAACTGCTCCGCTCCGGCCGGTGGCGCGACGACCGGGCGGCCGAGGCGCGCGCCCGGTTCCGGCGGCGTTTCTGTGATTTCGACGACGGACACGCAGCCGAACGGGTGGTCCGGCGCGTCTTCCTGGGTGAGCCGCTGGAGAAACTGCCGCCGATCGTGCCGTTGGACGAGCGGGTGCCTGCTCCGCCCCCCGGCCCAGGCATCGCCACGACAGACCCGATATCCGTTCTTTGAGCCAGAGGTAGCCGCTGCTGTGTCCCAGCACCACGACAGAACACCCGACATCAGCGTCGTTGTCATCGTCTTCAACGACGCCGATCGTCTGCCGACGGCGGTGCAGTCGGTTCTCGACCAGACGCTGCAGAACGTCGAGGTCATCGTCGCCGACGACCACTCCACCGACGGCTCCTTCCAGGTGGCCCAGCAGCTCGCGGCCTCCTCCGACCGGGTGCGGGCCATCCAGCTGGCCGAGAACAGCGGTGGCTGCGGCGAGCCGCGCAACCAGGGCATAGCCGTCGCCCGCGGCCGTTACGTGATGTTCCTCGACAGCGACGACACCCTTGAGGTGAACGCCTGCCGCAACATGCTGGACGCCGCCGAGCGCACCGGCGCCGACCTGGTCTCCGGCCTCTGCCTGCGCGTTCACACCGACAGCCGGTCGGGCAAGACGGCCAGGTGGTACCCGTGGCTGTACCGGCAGACCCGCACCTTCGACTCGATCGCGGAGATCCCGGACCTTCTCGTCTTCGACACCCTGTCGACCAACAAGTGCTACCGGCGCGAGTTCCTCGTCGACAGCGGCCTCACCTTCCCCCGCGGCATCCACTACGAGGACCTGCTGTTCTCGGCCCAGGCGTACCTGGCCGCGTCCAGGATCACGCTGATCCCCAACACGGTCTACCACTGGAACGTGGTCGAGAAGACCGAGGCGAAGTCGATCAGCAACCGCCGCCACGAGATCAACAACTTCGCCGACCGGCTGGAGATCCACCGCAGGATCGACCGCATCCTCGCCGAAGAGGGCCACGACGGGCTGAAGCTGCACAAGGACATCAAGTTCCTCAAGCACGACCTCGTCCTGTACCTCCGGGAGCTGCCCTTCCTGGACGACGAGTACCGCCACCTCTTCGCCGAGATGGCGGGCGGCTACATCAAGGACTTCCCCGACGAGGCGTACGCGGAGCTCTCCCCGATCCACCGGCTCTGCGCCTACCTGCTGCTGCGTGAGGACTGGGAGCACCTCATGCCGGCCATCGACACGCTCATCAACAAGAGCAAGGTCTCCAGCCCCCTGCTGGAGCGGGACGGCCGGGTCTACTGGTGCGCGGAGCACCTGGACGACCCGATGGGCCGGGCCGTGCTCGACGTGACCGACCTCGGCTACCACGCCAAGCCGGTGCAACGCCTCAACCTGCGCAACGCGGTGACCCGGTACACGGAGACCGCCGCGGGTGTCGTCCTCGCCGGTTCCGTGGTCAACCCCCTCGGGGTGATCACCCCCGGCGCGCGCCTCGAGGGCGAACTGGAGTTCCGCGCCCGCCGCAAGAGCCTGCAGTCGTTCCGCTTCCCGGTGACGGACATCCGGCACGAGGGCGAGGCCGTCACCTGGCAGGCGACGGCCGCGCTGGCGAGCCGGCTGCGCCCGGTCGGCCTCGTCGACGACGTCTGGGACGTGCGCCTGCACCTCACGGTGGACGGAGAGCACCGCACAACGAGCCGGCTCACCGTCGGACGCACCGACCTGGAGGGCGCCGGCGAGATCCGGATCCGGCCGCGGCTGGGCCGGATGATGGCCGACCGCATCCTGCCGCACGCCTCGGCCAACGGACACCTCGCCTTCCGGCTGACCCAGCACGGGAAGCTCGCGCAGCGCACGTCGTCGCTCGTGCAGCGCAACATCCAGAGCCCGCCCGCCCGCGTGGCGAAGAAGATGGTGCGCAAGGTCTACTCGGTACGCAAGGACCTGCACTCCGGCCCGCGCAAGATCGAGACGTTCGAGCGCATGATCCGGGTGCTGCCCGTACGCAAGGGCACCGTCGTCTTCGAGAGCCACCTCGGCAAGCAGTACAGCGACAGCCCCCGCGCCATCTACGAGGAGATGCGCCGGCGCGGTCTGCCGTTCAAGTACTACTGGTCGTACGCCGGCTCCCGCCCCGAGGGCTTCCCCGAGGACGTGGAGCTGGTGCGCCGCTGGTCCTGGCCGTACCTGAGGGCGCTGGCGCAGGCCGAGTTCTGGATCGACAACCAGGGCTTCCCGCTGAAGCTGCCCAAGCGGCCGGAGACGACCTACATCCAGACCTGGCACGGTTCCGCGCTCAAGCGCATGGGCTTCGACGAGCCGCACTACCGGATCATGCCCGAGCACGAGCAGCAGGCCTACCAGCGGTCCATCGACCGCTTCGACCACTTCGTGGTGCGCGGCGAGCACGACGAGAAGACGCTGGCCCGCGCCTACCGAATACCGGAGGAGAAGCTGCTGCGCACGGGTTACCCGCGCAACGACGCCCTGGTACGGGCGCGGGAGGCGGCGACCCCCGACCCGGCCGCGCGGGAACTGGCCGAGCGGCTGGGCATCCGCAGCGACCTCCCCGTCGTCCTGTACGCCCCCACCTTCCGGGCGCAGGCCAACGGCAAGGTACGCAAGTTCGAGTTCCCCTTCGACGTCGAGGAGTTCGCGGACCGCTTCGGCGACCGGTTCACGCTGCTGATCCGCACGCACTACCTCAACAACGTCACGCTGCCGCCGTCGGTCGCCGGCCGGGTGATCAACGTCAGCGAGGAACCCGACATCACCCCGGTGATGCTCCTCTCGGACGTCCTGGTCACCGACTACTCGTCCGTGATGTTCGACTACTCGCTGCTCCAGCGACCGATGGTGTTCTTCACCTACGACTGGGACGAGTACGCGGAGAACAGCCGCGGCACCTACTTCGACCTGTCCGAGCAGGCCCCCGGGCCGGTGGCCGTCACATCGGAGGAACTCTTCGAGGTGCTGTCGGACCTGGACGCCCTCGCGTCCGGCTGCGAAGGACGGATCAAGGAATTCATGAGCCAGTACGGCGAGTACGACCGCGGTGACGCGGCCGCCCGCATCGTGGACCGCTTCTTCGGTGCCGAGGGAGAAGCCCGATGACACAGCGCGACATCATCTTCGTGGCGAACGAGGTCAACGAACTGGGTGGCGTCGCTCGCTGGCAGGCGCTGATGGCCAGGCTCTTCGCCGAACGCGGCCACCGCGTGACCATAGTCGGCATCGCTCCGCCCGATGTCCCGATGGACCTGGGCGAGAACCCGCCCTTCGAGACCGTCACCCTCTACGACGAGCGCCCGCCCGGCCCCTGGCAGGCCCGCAGCCTCCGCGACCGGGCCAACGTGGCGGCCCGCCGGCGCGAGGCGGCCCGGGAGGCGGGCATGCGCGAGGCCGCCGAGCGGCTGTCGCGCCTCTTCCGCGGCGCCCGGCCCGGCGCCATGATCATCGTGACCCAGGTGTGGGCCATGGAGTGGGTGGCCGTCGCCGACACGGCCGGTCACCCGGTGATCGGCATGAGCCACGAGTCCTACGAGTACTCCAAGGGCTCCTCGCGCTTCCGGCGCGTCCAGCGGTACTACAAGGACATCGACCGGCTCCTGCTGCTGACCCAGGAGGACGCCGACCTCTGGGTCGGCCGCGGCCTCAACAACGTCGGGTTCATGCCGAACCCGTTGCCGATGATGCCGGAGGTCCCTTCCTCCCGCACCGAGAAGGTCGTCGCCAGCATCGGCCGTCTCGGTCACCAGAAGGGCATCGACATGCTCCTCGACACCTGGGCCGACACGGCACCCAGGCATCCCGGGTGGCGGCTGCGCATCTACGGCTCCGGGCCGGACGAGAGCGCGCTCAGGCAGCAGTGCACCCGGCTGGGCCTGGACGACTCGGTGGAGTGGGCGGGTCAGACCGACGACGTCGTGGGAGCGCTGCACGGTGCCTCCGTCTTCGTCCAGTCCTCCCGCGGTGAGGGCTTCCCGCTGGCCCTGCTCGAGGCGATGGCCTGTGCCGTGCCCTGCGCGGCCTTCGACTGCGCGCCCGGCGTCCGCCAGATCGTCCGGGACGAGGAGGACGGGCTTCTGGCCCGCCCGGGCAACACCATGGAACTCGCCCGCCAACTGGGCCGGTTGATGGAGGACCAGGAACTGCGGGACACGATGGGCGAGAAGGCACGCGCCAACGTGCAGCGGTACTCCCCGTCGGCCATCACCGACCAGTGGGAAGAGCTGTTCGCGTTCCTGGAACGCTGAGTCCCGCGTCCCGACGCCGGAGACGGCGCGGGCTCCCCGCCGCACGTGCCGACGTGCCGGAAGACACTGCTGCAACCATTCCCGCCGCTCGGCGGTCATGGACTCGCGCCCCGAGAACACTCATGCGCACCGAATGTCGCCGGAAAGGCAGATGGCTGTACCAGGCGGGGCACCCCTTGGCGTCGGCCCCCTCGACGCCAAGGGTGACCGAGGGACCGGCCGCCCCGGCCGTGCCCGCGCTGCGGTCCGCCGCGGAGGCGGAGGTGCCGCAGGCCGGGCCGGTGGTGCGCGGGAACCGCCTGGCCGCTCTGGACGGCCTGCGGTTCCTGGCGGCGCTGGCGGTGGTCCTCTTCCACTTCGTGGGCCAGACACCGGGCGGGCTGAGTTCGTCTGGGGCCGCCCGCCCGGTGAGCTGTTCCCCGACGCGCACCGCTACTTCGCCTTCGGCCGCCTCGGCGTCGACCTCTTCTTCCTCATCAGCGGCTTCGTCATCTGCATGAGCGCCTGGGGACGCACACCGCGCGACTTCTTCATCTCGCGGGCCACCCGGCTGCACCCGATGTACTGGGTGGCGATCATCGTGTCGGCGTCCGTGGTCTACCTCTTCGACACGCCGTTCGGCCACCCCAACCCGCGGGTGCTCTTCGCGAACTTCACGATGCTGCAGACGCCGCTCGGCGTCGACAACCTCGACTCGGTCTACTGGACGCTCTGGCCCGAGCTCTGCTTCTACCTCACCTTCGCGGTCGTGGTGTGGAAGGGCCTCACGTACCAGCGAGTGGTGGTCTTCTGCGGGTTGTGGACGGTCGCCGCGGTGCTCGCGCCCAGCGCCGGCATCCCGCTGCTCACCCTGCTAGTCAACCCGACGTCCGCGCCGTTCTTCATCGCGGGCATGGCCTTCTACCTCATGTACCGCTTCCGGCCGACGCCGCTGCTGTGGGGCATCATGGCCATGTCGTGGCTGCTGGCCCTGCGTGGATCCCTGGACGCTGGTCCTGGTCACCACCGGAGGTCTCATCGCGCTGTCGTACGTCGTTCAGCGGCTCGTGGAACGGCCGATCGCGCAGGCCATGCGGCGGCGGCTGAAGAGTGCCGAGTTCGGCTTCAAGGCGCCTGCGCCGCGTCGGCGGTCGTAACGTCCGCGGCGGCGGGGGAACGGCGACCGGTGCACGCCGTTCCCCCGCCGAGCGTCAGAACGGCTCGAAACCGTCGAACTCCCGCTGCGCCTCGTCCCGTTCGGCGTCCCGGTCCCGGCGCCGCTGGGCGGCGGGGCGGGACTCCTCGAGGCGGTGGTCCTCACCGCGGCGGCCGAGCATCTCGGCGCCGGCCGACACGGACGGCTCCCAGTCGAAGACGACCGCGTTGTCCTCGGGGCCGATGGCCACGCCGTCCCCGCCCCGGGCGCCGGCCTTCATCAGCTCGTCCTCGACACCGAGACGGTTGAGCCGGTCGGCGAGGTAGCCGACGGCCTCGTCGTTGTTGAAGTCGGTCTGGCGCACCCAGCGTTCGGGCTTCTCGCCGCGCACCCGGAACAGGCCGTCCTCCTCGCGGGTGACGGTGAAGCCCGCGTCGTCCACGGCCTTGGGCCGGATGACGATCCGCGTCGCCTCCTCCTTCGGCCGGGCGGCACGCGACGTGGCCACCAGGTCGGCCAGCGCGAACGACAGTTCCTTCAGGCCCATGTGGGCCACCGCAGACACCTCGAAGACGCGGTAGCCGCGCTCCTCGAGGTCCGGGCGGACCATCTCGGCGAGGTCCTTGCCGTCGGGCACGTCGATCTTGTTGAGGACGACGACGCGCGGCCGGTTGTCCAGGCCGCCGTACTCGCGCAGCTCCGCCTCGATGATGTCCAGGTCGGAGACCGGGTCGCGGTCGGACTCCAGCGTCGCCGTGTCCAGGACGTGCACCAGCACGCTGCACCGCTCCACGTGCCGCAGGAACTCCAGGCCGAGGCCCTTGCCCTGGCTCGCGCCGGGGATGAGGCCGGGGACGTCGGCGATGGTGTAGACGGTCTCACCGGCCGTCACCACGCCGAGGTTCGGGACGAGCGTCGTGAAGGGGTAGTCGGCGATCTTCGGCTTCGCCGCGCTCATCACGGAGATCAGCGAGGACTTGCCGGCGCTCGGGTAGCCGACCAGGGCCACGTCGGCGACTGTCTTCAGCTCCAGGACGACGTCCCCGAGGTCCCCCGGCTCGCCGAGCAGCGCGAAGCCCGGGGCCTTGCGGCGCGCGGACGCGAGGGCCGCGTTGCCGAGGCCGCCCCGGCCGCCCTGTGCGGCGACGTAGGAGGTGCCGTGCCCGACCAGGTCGGCGAGCACGTTGCCCGCCTTGTCGAGGACCACGGTGCCGTCGGGGACGGCGAGGACGAGGTCCTGGCCGTCCTTGCCGGAGCGGTTGCCGCCCTCGCCGGGCTTGCCGTTGGTGGCCTTGCGGTGCGGGGAGTGGTGGTATTCGAGGAGCGTGGTCACCGACTGGTCGACGGTGAGGATCACGTCGCCGCCGCGGCCGCCGTTGCCGCCGTCCGGGCCGCCGAGCGGCTTGAACTTCTCACGGTGGACGGAGGCACAGCCGTGGCCTCCGTTACCCGCGGCGACGTGCAGTTCGACGCGGTCCACGAAGGTGGTCATGGGATGTGCCTCCAGTTACCAGTTACTGCCTACTGCGGAATGTCTCTTGGGTAACACGCGAAAGGCGGACCCGCTTCCCCTCGGGGAAGTGAGGCCCGCCTCGCGAAAGTGTCCGGTCAGGCGACCGGGACGATGTTCACGACCTTGCGGCCACGGTGGGTGCCGAACTGCACCGCGCCGGCCTGCAGGGCGAACAGCGTGTCGTCGCCGCCACGGCCGACGCCCGCGCCCGGGTGGAAGTGGGTGCCGCGCTGGCGGACCAGGATCTCACCCGCGTTGACGGCCTGACCGCCGAAGCGCTTCACGCCGAGCCGCTGGGCATTGGAGTCGCGACCGTTCCGGGTGGACGATGCGCCCTTCTTGTGTGCCATGTCTCCTCAGTCCCTTACTTCGCAGCCGCGGGGATCTCAGTGACCTTGATCGCCGTGTACTGCTGGCGGTGGCCCTGACGGCGGCGGTAGCCGGTCTTGTTCTTGTAGCGCAGAATGTCGATCTTCTGGCCCTTGTGGTGGTCCACGACCTCGGCCTGGACCTTGATGCCGGCCAGCACCCACGGGTCGCTGGTCACAGCGTCGCCGTCGACGACGAGCAGGGTCGAGAGCTCGACCGTGTCGCCGACCTGGGCGGTGGAAATCTTGTCAACCTCAACGATGTCGCCGACAGCAACCTTGTGCTGGCGACCACCGCTGCGCACGATGGCGTACACGCGGATCTCACTCTCTCGCTCGGGAACGGCACCCCCGCAGTCCAGCCGCCCGGCGGCATACGCGGACGGCCTCTCCGAATCCCGGCCCGCGAGGGCCCGCACCCGGAGGGAATGAGGTTTACGGGGATGTGACGCGTCAGTCGACACGCCGACGGTCAAGATTACGGGGCCGGACCACAGGGGTCAAACCGGGCCCCGGGCACCCGGCGGCGCCTCAGCCGGCCACCGACGCGACGTACTCGGCGTACGCCTCCTTGGTCCGCTCCGGCGACATGTCGAGGTGCTCCAGGACCGTGTACCGGCCCGGCCGGGTCTGCGGCGCGAACTCCACGGCCCGCACGAACTCGTCGTCGCCGAACCCGATCTCCTCGGCCACCACCGGCAGCCCGTGCCGGCGCAGCGTCCGCGCCATCAGCAGCGCCCCCTCGCGGTCGCCGCGCAGGAACGTCGCGAAGGCCGCGCCGATGCCCACCTGCTCGCCGTGGGAGGCCGCCCGCCTCGGGTACAGCAGGTCGAGCGCGTGGCTGATCTCGTGGCAGGCACCGGACGAGGGCCGGGTGTGCCCAGCGATCGTCATGGCGATGCCGGACAGGACCAGGCCCTCGGTCAGCACCGTCAGGAAACCGTCGTCGCCGCAGCCGCCGGGATGGCGCAGCACCGCCTCGCCTGCCTGCCGGGCCAGGGCGGCGGCGAGGCCGTCGACCTTCTCGCCGTGGACCCGGTGCGCCAGCTCCCAGTCGGCGACCGCGGAGATGTTGGAGACCGCGTCACCGATCCCGGAGCGCACGAAGCGGATCGGCGCCTCACGGATCACCGCGAGGTCGACGACGAGCGCGATGGGCGTCGGCACGCCGTACGAACCGCGCCCCGCGTCGTTGTCCAGTATCGACACCGGCGAGCAGATGCCGTCGTGGGAGAGGTTGGTGGCCACGGCGACCATGGGCAGGCCCACCCGGGCCGCCGCGAACTTGGCGCAGTCGATGACCTTGCCGCCGCCGAGGCCGACGACCGCGTCGTAGCGGCCCGACTTCATCCCGTCGGCCAGCCGCACGGCGTCGTCGATCGTGCCGCCGCCGACCTCGAACCAGTCGGCGCCGGGCAGGGACGGCTCCAGTCGCCGGCGCAGCCGCGCCCCGGAGCCGTCACTGATCGCCACGGCGAGCCGGCCGGAGCGGGAGATCCGTTCGTCCTCGAGGACACTGGCCAGGTCGTCGAGTGCGCCCGGGCGGATGTCCACGGCGAGCGGCGAGGGAATGAGCCTCGTCAGTACCGGCACGTGATCTTCTCTCCTCGTCGGAACGGGGCAGTGGCCGCCCGGTGATGATGCGCCCGGAAGGCCGCCGGAAAACGTGTGGTCCCGCCCGAACGGATTCCGAACGGACAGGACCACACGTTTTGCGACAGGTACCGGGTCAGACGGTGCCGGTTCAGCCCTCGTCGGTGGCGGCCGTGACCGAGGACGGGCTCTGCTGAGCGGCCGCCGCGGTCTTCTTCGACGCCGTCTTCTTGGCCGTGGTCTTCGCCGTGGCCTTCTTGGCGGTCGTCGTCTTGGCCGCCTTCTTGGCGGTGGCCTTCTTGGCGGTCGTCGTCTTCTTGGCCGCCGTCTTCTTGGTGGCGGCCTTCTTCGCCGTCGCCTTCTTGGCCGTCTTGCGGGCCGCCGCCTTCTTGGCCGGGGCCGCCTCGGCGCCCTCCTCGGCCGCCTCGTCCGCCGGGGCCGACGGGACGACCACGACGGCCGTCTCCTCGGCCGCGGTCGGCGCGGTGGCCTTGCGCACGGCACGCCGGCGCGGGCGGGCCGGCGCGGCGCTCTCGGCGGGCTCCGCGGCCGCCGGGGCCTCGGGTGCCGCCTCGGCGGTCGCCTGCGGCTGCTCGGCCGGGGCCGTCTCGGTCACCGTCACGACGGCGGCCTCGGCACCCGCGGGCGAACCGGCCGGGGCGGACACCTTCCGGGTGGCCCGGCGGCGGATGCGGCCCTTGGGCGCGGCCTCCTCGGCGGCCGGGGCCTCGGGGGCCCGCACCTCGGGAGCCGGGGCGCCGGAGACCGCGTCCTCGACGGCGGCGGGCTCGGCCAGCACCTCGGCGGCGGGCTCCTGGACGACGGGACGCTCGGCCTCCTCGGCGGCCGTGACGTCCTGCGCGGTGGGCGCCCGGTCGGCGGCCGGGTTCTCGCCCTTGGCGGCCTTCGGGGCACCCGCCGGGGCCGACGCCCTACGGCTCGTGCGGCGCCGGCCGCGACCGCGCGTGGCGGCGGCCTCGGCCTCGGCGGCGCTGCTGTACAGCTCCTCGTCCGGCGTGAACTCGGGCGCCGGGAGGGCGACCGGCTCGGCCACCTCGGCGGCGACCTCGGCCTCGGACTCGGTGTCCGCCTCCTGCTCCGCCGTCGGGCCGGTCTCGACCCCGGCGACCGCCTCGTGCTCGTGCGGCTGCTCGGCGCCGGCCCGCGCCCGCTTGCGGCGCTTGCCACCGCCGCCACCGGCGGCGGACGTCGGCTGGTCGAGGTGGACGATGACGCCGCGGCCGTTGCAGTGGACGCAGGTCTCGGAGAACGACTCCAGCAGTCCCTGGCCGACCCGCTTGCGGGTCATCTGGACCAGACCCAGCGAGGTCACCTCGGCGACCTGGTGCTTCGTGCGGTCCCGGCCCAGGCACTCCAGCAGGCGCCGCAGCACCAGGTCCCGGTTGGACTCCAGCACCATGTCGATGAAGTCGATGACGATGATGCCGCCGAGGTCGCGCAGCCTGAGCTGGCGCACGATCTCCTCGGCCGCCTCCAGGTTGTTCCTGGTGACCGTCTCCTCGAGGTTGCCGCCCTGACCGGTGAACTTGCCGGTGTTGACGTCGATGACGACCATCGCCTCGGTCCGGTCGATCACCAGCGAACCGCCGCTGGGCAGCCAGACCTTGCGGTCCAGCGCCTTGGCGAGCTGCTCGTCGATCCGGTACGTGGCGAAGACGTCGACCTCGCTCGTCCACTTGGACAGCCGTTCGGCGAGGTCCGGTGCCACGTGCGACACGTAGCCGTGGATGGTCTGCCAGGCGTCGTCGCCGCTGACGACGACCTTGGAGAAGTCCTCGTTGAAGATGTCCCGCACGACCCGGACGGTCATGTCCGGCTCGCCGTACAGCAGGGTGGGGGCGCTGGAGCTGCCGCCCTTGGCCTTCTTCTGGATCTCCTCCCACTGCGCCTGGAGCCGCTCGACGTCGCGGCGCAGCTCCTCCTCGCTGGCGCCCTCGGCGGCGGTGCGCACGATGACGCCCGCGTCCTCGGGGACGATCTTCTTGAGGATGGTCTTGAGGCGGGAGCGCTCGGTGTCGGGCAGCTTGCGGCTGATACCGGTCATCGAGCCCTCGGGCACGTAGACCAGGTAGCGGCCGGGCAGCGAGACCTGGCTGGTCAGGCGGGCGCCCTTGTGGCCGATCGGGTCCTTGGTGACCTGCACGAGGACCGACTGGCCGGACTTCAGGGCGGACTCGATACGGCGCGGGCCGTTGGCCATGCCCAGCGCCTCGAAGTTGACCTCACCGGCGTACAGGACGGCGTTGCGGCCCTTGCCGATGTCGATGAAGGCGGCCTCCATCGACGGCAGCACGTTCTGCACCTTGCCGAGGTACACGTTGCCGACGTACGAGGTGGCCTGCTCCTTGTTGACGTAGTGCTCGACGAGCACCCCGTCCTCCAGGACGCCGATCTGGGTGCGCTCGCCGTGCTGGCGGACGACCATGACGCGCTCGACGGCCTCGCGGCGGGCCAGGAACTCGGCCTCGGTGATGATCGGCACGCGGCGGCGGCCCTGCTCGCGGCCCTCGCGGCGGCGCTGCTTCTTGGCCTCCAGACGCGTGGAGCCCTTGATGGACTGCACCTCGTCGGACGGCTCGGGCTTCGG
Source organism: Streptomyces sp. CB02414 (assembly GCF_001905385.1). Classification (GTDB taxonomy): domain Bacteria; phylum Actinomycetota; class Actinomycetes; order Streptomycetales; family Streptomycetaceae; genus Streptomyces. The sequence goes on from NZ_LIPF01000001.1 coordinate 853,707, forward strand.
GCGGGGCTCGCGGACCTTGACGACGGTGCGCTCGGGGTCGTCGGAGGAGGAGTCGGCCTCCCCGGAGCCGTCCCCGGCCCGGCGGCGACGGCGACGACGGCGACGGCTGCTGCTGGAGCCGCCGCTCTCGCCGGAGGGCTCGCCGTTCTCCTCGGCGTCCTCCTCCGCCTGCTCGGCGGTGTCCTCGGCGTCCTGCGCGGCCTGCTCGGCGGCGACGTGCTCGGTGTCCTCGGCGCCCTCGCCGTTCTCGCCCTCGGCGGCATCGCCGCGACGGCGGCGACGGCCGCCCCGCCGCCTGCGGCGGCGCGAGCCGGACTCCTCGGAGCCCTCGGCGTCGTCGTGGTCCTCGCCCGACTCGTCGGCTTCGGTGTCGACGTCGGTGTCGGCCCGGTCCTCCGGCTCGTCCTGCGCGGCGGCGGGGGCGGCGGCCCGCTCTTCGGTGCTCTCCTCGGCGGCGCCCCGGCGGCGACGACGGCGGCGCGACCCGGCGGACTGCTCCTCCGCGAGCTCCTCGGTCTCCTCGGCGTCCTGCGCCGGTGCGGCCCCGGCCGCTTCGGCGGCGGCCTCGGCCGCGGCCCGCTCGGGCGTCTGGAACTGGGGCTCGGCGAAGACGGGGGCCTGGAAGACGGCCACGGCCGGACGCGACGGCCGCTTGGGGGCGTCCGCCTCCTCGGCGGCCGCGGCGGCGCCCTGGGCGGGCGCGGCGAAACCGGTGGCGGCCTTGCGGGCGGACCGGCGGCGCGCACGGCGCGGGGCGGCGTCCTCGGCGGAGGCCTCGGGCGCCGGGGCGGCCTCTGCGGCGGGAGCGGGCTCGCTCACGTCGGCGCCTGCCTCGGCGGGGGCGGTGACGCGCCGCGTGGCACGACGCCGGGTACGACTGGGAGCGACGTCCTCGGCGGCTTCCGTCTGCGGGGCGGCGGTGGGCTCGGCATCCGTGGCCGGAGCGGCGGGCGCGGTCTCGGCGGCCTGCTCGGCGGGCGCCGTCACCGTACGCGTGGCACGACGGCGACCACGACGCGGCGCGGCGTCCTCGGCGGCCGGCTCCGACGCGGCAGCCGGCTCGGCCACGGCGGGCTGCTCCGGCTGCGCGGGGGCGTCGGCCACGGCGGGCGCGGTCTCGGCGGGCGCCGCCACCGTACGCGTGGCACGACGGCGACCACGACGCGGCGCGGCGTCCTCGGCGGCCGGCTCGGAGGCCGCGGGCTGCTCGGCCACGGCGGGCTGCTCCGGCTGCGCGGGGGCATCGGCCACGGCGGGCGCCGTCACCGTACGCGTGGCACGACGGCGACCACGACGCGGCGCGGCGTCCTCAGCGGCCGGCTCGGCCACGGCGGGCTGCTCGGGCTGTGCGGGGGTCTCTGGGGCGGGAGACGACGGGACGACGGTCTCGGCCGCCTCCGCCGACGCCGGGGCCCCGGCGGGCGAGGAGGCGCGGCGCACGGCACGGCGCCGCGGACGGCCCGCGGGCGCGGGCTCAGCAGCGGCCTCGGCCACACCACCGGCCTCGGTGACGGCCTCGGCGGCCGCCGGCGTCGCATCCGCCGGCGCGACGGTCTCCGCCGACGACGCGGAGGCGCCGGACGGCGGGCCGGCTGGACGGGACGCGGCCCTGCGCCGACGGCGCGGGGGCAGCGTGTCGCTGGGGGTGTTCGACTCGGTGTCCGTCGAGCTGGTCGCGGACCCGGTGGGTTCGGTCGGTTCGAGCATGCGGGGGTTTCTCCCGTCAGGCTCCCGGGCGCCGCGCCTGGTCCGGCGTCGACAGGTCGACCGCCGGTGACGTCCGCGGCTCGCGCTGGTGCGCGGTCGCCGCCGTCCGGGGCACGGGCGCCGCTCGGAAGCTCTCGTGTCTTGTCTCGCCGGTTCCGTACCCCTTGTCGTGCACGGCCTGGCGAAAGTCTTGTGGTCGGTGCGCTGCCCGACCCAGGTGGCTCCCGAGTTCGAGGGCGGCGCTACGACGTCCGTCCCTGAGCGGGACCTTCCTTACGCCGACGCCTTCGCGGCGGCGGAAGCGGCGGCCGGTTGCGGCTCGGGCGCTTCTGCCTCGCGGTCGGGCGCGAGCGGGTCGGTCACCGCACCGGTCTCTTCATCGAACAGCCCCTGCGCCAGCCTGGTCACCGCTGCGGGGACCGGCGGCGCCAGGTCGGCCACGGCGCGAAGACCGGACAGGACGTCGTCGGGTCGTACGGCAGGCGTCACGTGCCGAACAACCAGCCGCAGTATCGCACAGGGCTGGTCGGTCGGCCTATCAGCCGGCGAACCGTGCGTGGTGACGCTCTCGAGGTGCGCGACGGCGGGACGGGCGTCGAAGGTGCGGACGCCGTTCTTGGTCCGGCGCTGGACCTCCACCGCCGGAGCCGCGTTGAACGCCGCCACGGCGCGCTCGGCGTCCGCGGACTCCACACCGGCCAGCCGCAGCTCCCACACGGAGGCCGTCAGCCGGTCGGCGAGCCCGGAGGTCCGGGACTCGACCGCGTCGACGATGTCGAGCCCGGCGGGCAGGGACTCGTCGAGCAGTTCCCTGAGCCGCTGCGGGTCCCGCGCCTCGGTGAGCGCGATCTCCAGGTACTCCGCCTCACTGCCCGTGCCGGTGGGTGCGGCATTGGCGTACGACACCTTCGGGTGCGGGGTGAACCCCGCCGAGTACGCCATGGGCACCTCGGCGCGGCGCAGCGCACGCTCGAAGGCGCGCTGGAAGTCACGGTGGCTGGTGAACCGGAGGCGGCCGCGCTTGGTGTAACGCAGACGGATGCGCTGCACCGCGGGTACGGGCGGCGGGCCTTCGGGCTGTCGCTTGCCCAGGGGACTTCTCCTTGTGTACGGCGGTCGGGACCGCGACACATCCCCGCGGTGGCGGGATCATCCCCGCATCGGCGGGGAGGTTTCGCGTCCGGTCCTTGTCTCAAGGGTACGCGTTTGCGCGCCCAGGGGTTCCCGCCGGTCCGCCGGGCACCGCGCGCGGCGTCGGCGAGGGGCCGCAGGACGGTGTCCCGCACGGCGTGCCCCACCGGCGTCGGCACGCTCCGGAACACCCGCCGCGCCGGCTCGGCGAGCAGCGCGTTTCCCACACGAACACGGCCCGGCCCATCCGCACCGGCACGAGCAGCACCAGGACCACGATCCGCACCCGAACGCGGACCGCCGCGGCGACGCACCCTGCCGGGTCCGTGCGCCGCGGCGGCTCCGGGTCAGACGATGTCGCTGCTTTCCCACTTCCAGCTGATCGACCCCGCACTGTCCCACTTGCGCACCGGCCCACCGAACCCGGAGCCGTTGCTCGTCAGCGTCCACAGACCCGTGCGGTTGGTCCCGTCGGCCTGGCGGCCGTAGTCGTAGAGCACACCGACGTCGCTGCGGCCGTCACCGTTGAAGTCGCCGGCGAAGGGCTTGGAGTGGTTCCAGCTCCAGCTGCCACCCGTGGCGCTGTCCCACTTGCGCACCGGCCCACCGAAATCGGTACCGCTGCTGGTGAACGTCCACAAGGTGGTGTGATTGGCCCCGTCACTGCGCTGACCGTTGTTGTACAGCACACCCACGTCACTACGGCCGTCACCGGTGAAGTCGCCGGAGACCACCTTCGACCGGTCCCAGTCCCAGCTGGGGCCGTCGTCGGTGACGTTGTCCCAGACCTTGACCGGCTTGCCGAACCCGGAGCCGTTGCTCGTCAGCGTCCACAGACCGGTGTGATTGGTCCCGTCGGCCTCGGTGCCGTAGTCGTAGAGCACACCGACATCGCTGCGGCCGTCACCGTTGAAGTCACCGGAGAACGCCTTGGAGTGGTTCCAGCTCCAGCTGCCACCCGTGGCACTGTCCCACTCGCGCACCGGCCCACCGAAACCGGAACCGCTGCTGGTGAACGACCACAGGGTCGTGTGATTCGCCCCGTCACTGCGCTGACCGTTGTTGTACAGCACACCCACGTCACTACGGCCGTCACCGTCGAAGTCGGCGGCGGGGGTCCGCACCGCGTTCGCGGTGACCCAGTCGCGTATGTCGTCGACCCGGGCGGCGACGGCGCTGCTGGGCGTTCCCTCCGCGGAGTCGACGCCGAAGCAGCCCACGTGGTTCGAACGGCTGCTCACCGCGACGAGCTCCGGGCGGCCGTCGACGGTCCGCAGCACCGGGCCACCCGCGTCGCCCTGGCAGACCGAGGCTCCGTCCTTGCCGCCCATGACCAGGTCGGCGCCGTCGACGGCGGTGACGGAGAAGGTGCCGGTGTGCTGCTCGAGCGGCGCCCACTCCGTCGCCGTGCGGCCGTGACCGGCCACGGTGAGGTCCTGTCCGGCGGTGGGCCCCGAGGCGGCGAGGGCGACGGGCGCCACTCCCCGCACCGGCTGCGCCAGACGGGCCAGCACGAGGTCGCGCTCGCCGTGCGGGCGGAGCTCCACGACGTCCCGCGTGTCACCGCCCACGGTCGCGACGGTCTCCAGCCGGGGCGGGCCGGCGGGCACGGAGAGGTCGGCGGCCGGGTTGTCGGCGAAGCAGCTGGCGGTCGTGAGCACCCACTCGGGCGAGACCAGGGAACCGGAGCAGCCCCGCTGGTGGTCACCGACGATCAGCCGGGCGGTGAACCCGAGACCCGCGTCCGTCGCGGGTGCGCCGACCACCGCCTGCGCCGGCGCGCCGGTGAGGAGCAACAGCGGCGCCGCGCCGAGGAGCGCGACGGCCCTGACCGCGGCGGATCCTGAAACGCCGGCGTGTCTGAGCCGGTTCGGGCGTGAAGCGGTCGTCTTGCTGCGTGCGTTCATTGCAGTCCTAGGAGTCGATCTTGCTGAACAGGCTCGAAGGTTGCGGTACGCCGACTGCTTTTCACTTGTCGGTGGGTGTTCTTTCGCCAACTCTCCACGAGGAACACCCTGTCCCCGCCCCCCTCGGCCATCTAAGACCGAGCTCCATGATCTCGTCCACGGTTCAAACCGCCCAAACTGACAGTACGTCACGCGCGGAGCATGACGTACGTCACCTCTGTCAGCCGGCCGGAGCGGTGTTCTTGACCGTGAGCGGCAGCAGCTTCTTGCCGGTCGGGCCGACCTGGATCTCCGTGTCCATCGCGGGGCACACCCCGCAGTCGAAGCACGGCGTCCAGCGGCAGTCCTCGACCTCGGTCTCGTCGAGGGCGTCCTGCCAGTCCTCCCAGAGCCAGTCCTTGTCGAGGCCCGAGTCGAGGTGGTCCCAGGGCAGGACCTCCTCGTAGCCGCGCTCGCGCGTGGTGTACCAGTCGACGTCGACACCGAAGGGCGCGAGGGCCTTGTCGGCGCAGGCCATCCAGCGGTCGTAGGAGAAGTGCTCGCGCCAGCCGTCGAAGCGGCCGCCGTCGTCGTAGACGGCGCGGATGACGGCACCGGTGCGGCGGTCGCCGCGGGAGAGGAGGCCCTCGACGATGCCGGGCTTGCCGTCGTGGTAGCGGAAGCCGATGGAGCGGCCGTACTTCTTGTCGCCGCGGATCTTGTCGCGGAGCTTGGCCAGGCGCTCGTCCGTCTCCTGGGCCGAGAGCTGCGGCGCCCACTGGAAGGGGGTGTGGGGCTTGGGGACGAAGCCGCCGATGGAGACGGTGCAGCGGATGTCGCCGGAGCCGGAGACCTCGCGGCCCTTGGCGATGACGCGGGTGGCCATGTCGGCGATCTGGAGGACGTCGTCGTCGGTCTCGGTGGGCAGGCCGCACATGAAGTACAGCTTGACCTGGCGCCAGCCGTTGCCGTAGGCCGTGGCGACGGTCCGGATGAGGTCGTCTTCCGAGACCATCTTGTTGATGACCTTGCGGATGCGCTCGGAGCCGCCCTCGGGGGCGAAGGTGAGGCCGGAGCGGCGGCCGTTGCGGGTCAGCTCGTTGGCCAGGTCGATGTTGAAGGCGTCGACGCGGGTGGAGGGCAGGGAGAGGCCGATCTTGTCGTCCTCGTAGCGGTCGGCGAGGCCCTTGGCGACGTCGGCGATCTCCGAGTGGTCGGCGGAGGAGAGGGACAGGAGGCCGACCTCCTCGAAGCCGGTCGCCTTCAGGCCCTTGTCGACCATGTCGCCGATGCCGGTGATGGAGCGCTCGCGGACCGGGCGGGTGATCATGCCGGCCTGGCAGAAGCGGCAGCCGCGGGTGCAGCCGCGGAAGATCTCGACCGACATGCGCTCGTGGACGGTCTCGGCGAGCGGGACGAGGGGCTGCTTGGGGTAGGGCCACTCGTCGAGGTCCATGACCGTGTGCTTGCTCACCCGCCACGGAACACCGCTGCGGTTCGGTACGACGCGGGCGATGCGGCCGTCGGGGAGGTACTCGACGTCGTAGAAGCCGGGGACGTAGACGCCGCCGGTCTTGGCCAGGCGCAGGAGGAGTTCCTCGCGGCCGCCGGGGCGGCCCTCGGCCTTCCAGGCGCGGATGATCGCGGTGATCTCCAGGACGGCCTGCTCGCCGTCGCCGATGACCGCGCAGTCGATGAAGTCGGCGATCGGCTCGGGGTTGAAGGCGGCGTGGCCGCCGGCCAGGACGACCGGGTCGTCGATGCCGCGGTCCTTGGCCTCCAGCGGGATGCCCGCCAGGTCCAGGGCGGCCAGCATGTTGGTGTAGCCCAGCTCCGTGGAGAAGGAGAGGCCGAAGACGTCGAAGGCCTTCACCGGGCGGTGGCTGTCGACGGTGAACTGCGGGACGGAGTGCTCCCGCATCAGCGCCTCCAGGTCCGGCCAGACGCTGTAGGTGCGCTCGGCGAGGACGCCCTGCTGCTCGTTCAGCACCTCGTAGAGGATCATGACGCCCTGGTTGGGCAGGCCGACCTCGTAGGCGTCCGGGTACATCAGAGCCCAGCGGACGTCACAGGAGTCCCACTCCTTGACCGTGGAGTTGAGCTCTCCGCCGACGTACTGGATCGGCTTCTGCACATGCGGGAGCAGAGCTTCGAGCTGCGGAAAAACAGACTTCACAGACTCGGCGGCTTCGGCAGGCATCTCACGGAACCTTCGTGTGCTGACAAGGGGGACCATCCAGCCTAACCCGGCCCGGATGGTCCCCCGTACCGCCCTGCGCCGGCGCCGCTACGCCGACATCGGTTTCTGCACGGTGATCGACTGGAGGAGTCCGATCGCTATCCACACGGCGAACATCGACGAGCCGCCGTACGACACGAAGGGCAGCGGCAGGCCGGTGACCGGCATGATGCCGAGGGTCATGCCGATGTTCTCGAAGGTCTGGAAGGCGAACCAGGCGACGATCCCCGCGGCGACGATCGTGCCGTACAGGTCGGTGGTCTGGCGGGCGATCCGGCAGGCCCGCCAGAGGACGACGCCGAGCAGGGCGATGATGAGGCCGGCGCCGAGGAAGCCCAGCTCCTCGCCGGCGACCGTGAAGACGAAGTCGGTCTGCTGCTCCGGGACGAAGCGGCCGGTGGTCTGCGAGCCCTCGAAGAGGCCGGAGCCGGTCAGGCCGCCGGAGCCGATGGCGATGCGGGCCTGGTTGGTGTTGTAGCCGACGCCGGCGGGGTCGAGCTCCGGGTTGGCGAACGCGGCGAAGCGGGCGATCTGGTAGTCGTCCAGGATGCCGAGCTGCCAGACGGCGAGCGCGCCGGCGGTTCCGGCGCCCAGCAGTCCGAAGACCCAGCGGTTGGAGGCGCCGGAGGCGAGCAGCACGCCCAGCACGATGATGACCATGACCATGACCGACCCGAGGTCGGGCATGAGCATCACGATCAGCATGGGCACGGTGGCCAGGCCGAGGGCCTGGAGGACGGTGCGCTGGTCGGGGTGGGGCCGGTCTCCGGCGTCGACGCGTGCGGCGAGCAGCATCGCCATGCCGAGGATGATCGTGATCTTCACGAACTCCGAGGGCTGCACGGAGAAGCCGCCGGGGAGCTTGATCCAGGAGTGGGCGCCGTTGATGGTCGAGCCGAGCGGTGTGAGCACCAGCAGGATCAGGAACACGGAGGCGCCGTAGAGGACGGGCACGGCGGTGCGCAGGGCGCGGTGGCCGAGCCAGACGATGCCGACCATCATGACGATGCCGATGCCGGTGTTCAGCAGGTGGCGGGTGAGGAAGTAGTACTGGTCGCCCTGGTTGAGTTCGGTGCGGTTGCGGGTCGCGGAGTAGACGAGCAGGGAGCCCATCAGGGAGAGCGCGACGGAGGCCAGCAGTATCGGCCAGTCGAGCCGCCGTGCCATGCCGTCCCGGGCGAAGACCCGGGTCCAGCCGGCCTTCTCGGGTCCGTATCCGGAGACCTGGAAGCTGTTGGCGCCGGTCATGTGCGTGCCCTCCGGCTTCCGTTGCCGTCCGCCGGGCGCCGGCCGGGTCCGCGGCCGCGACCGCGTCCGCCGCCGCGTCGCCGGTGGCGGCGGGTGTCGCGGTTGTCGCCGTTCTGGGTCGGCGTCGTGGCGCCCTGCTGCTGTTCGTCGAGGGGGGCGTACTCCTCCTCCGGGGAGGCCTTCTCGTCGGGCAGGAGGTCCTTGACGATGTCCTTGCTGATCTTCGGTGCGGGGATGGTCCCGTCGGCCTTGATCGTCGGCAGTTTCGCCTGCGGCTTCGGCAGCAGCGCCTTCTTGGGGTCGATCTTCCCGTCGTCCGAGACGCCGTAGAGCGCGTCGTAGATGTTGCGGACGGCGGGGCCGGAGGCGCCGGAGCCGGTGCCGCCCTGGGAGATCGTCATGACGATCGCGTACTCGTCGGTGTAGGTGGCGAACCAGGAGGTGGTCTGCTTGCCGTGGACCTCGGCGGTACCGGTCTTGGCGTGCATCGGGATCTCGTCCTGGGGCCAGCCGACCTGGGCGAACCGCCAGGCGGCGGTGCCGCGCGTGGCGACGCCCGCGAGGGCGTCGTCCATCTGGGCGAGCGTGGTCTTGCTTATGGGCAGCTTGCCGTGCGCCTGGGGCGCGATCGCCTCGACGTCCTTGCCGTCGGGGCTGATGATCGCCTTGCCGATGGTGGGGTCGTAGAGGGTGCCGCCGTTGGAGATGGCCGCGTAGATGGTGGCCATCTGGATGGGGGTGGTGAGGGTGTCGCCCTGGCCGATGGAGTAGTTGATGGCGTCACCGGCGCGCATCTTGTTGCCCTCCAGGCAGCCCTCGTACGCGAGCCTCTCGACGTAGGAGCCGTCCTTCTTGCCGGACTTGCACCAGGCGTCCTTGTTGGCCTCCCAGTAGTCCTGCTTCCACTGGCGGTCGGGGACGCGGCCGCTGACCTCGTTGGGGAGGTCGATGCCGGTCTTCTCGCCGAGGCCGAACTCGTGGGCGGCCTTGTAGAAGTAGTCGTTGGGGTTCTTGGGGTTGTTGCCGCCGTCCTTCTTCCACTCCTGGTGGGCGAGGCGGTAGTAGACGGTGTCGCAGGAGAGTTCCAGGGCGCGGCCGAGGTCGATCGAGCCGTAGCTGGCGGACTCGTAGTTCTTGAAGACCTGGCCGCCGACGGAGTAGGAGCTGGAGCAGTCGTAGCCGCCGTTGAAGTCGTAGCCGGCCTCGACGGCGGCGGCGGTGGAGACCACCTTGAAGATGGAGCCGGGGGCGGCCTGGCCCTGGGTGGCCCGGTTGAGCAGCGGGTAGTTGGATTCCTTGCCGGTGAGCCTCTTGTAGTCCTTGGCGGAGATGCCGCCGACCCAGGCGTTGGGGTCGTACGTCGGGTTGGAGGCCATGGCGACGATGCGGCCGGTCTTGGCCTCCATCACGACGACGGCGCCGGCGTCGGCCTTGTAGTTCTCGCCGGTGTTGTCGTCGTAGACCTTGCGGGCTTCCTTCATCGCCTCGTTCAGCTCGTACTCGGCGACCCGCTGGACGCGGGCGTCGAGGCTGGTGACGAGGTTGGAGCCGGGCACTCCGGGGTCGGACTCGGCCTCGCCGATGACGCGGCCGAGGTTGTCGACCTCGTAGCGGGTGACGCCGGCCTTGCCGCGCAGCGCCTTGTCGTACTGGCGCTCCAGGCCGGAGCGGCCGACCTGGTCGGAGCGCAGGAACGGCGAGTCGGTGTCCTCGGCCTTCTTGATCTCCTCGTCGGTGACCGGGGAGAGGTAGCCGAGGACCTGGCCGGTGTTGGCCTTGCCGGGGGCGGCGTAGCGGCGTACGGCCATGGGCTCGGCGGTGATGCCGGGGAAGTCCTCGGCGCGTTCGCGGATCTGGAGGGCCTGCTTGGGGGTGGCCTCGTCGGTGACGGGGATCGGCTGGTAGGGCGAGCCGTTCCAGCAGGGCTGGGGGGTCTCGGCGTCGCAGAGCCGGACCTTGTCCATGACTTCTTTGGGCTCCATGCCGAGGACGCCGGCGAGCTTGGTGAGGACGGCCTTGCCGTCGTCCTTCATCTTCAGCAGGTCGGTGCGGGAGGCCGAGACGACCAGGCGTGCCTCGTTGTCGGCGAGGGCGACGCCGCGGGCGTCGAGGATCGAGCCGCGGGGTGCGGGCTGGACGACCTGCTGGACGTGGTTGCCGGACGCCTCCTCGGCGTACTCGTCGCCCTGGCGGATCTGGAGGTACCAGAGCCGGCCGCCGAGGGTGGCGAGGAGGGAGAGGACGAGGACCTGGATGACGACGAGCCGGGTCTGGACGCGTGTGCTGCGGCCGGTCTCGGGGATGTTGGTCACCGCGCCTGCCTTCCCCTGGTGAAGTGCGTGCTCCTTGTGTGCTGCCGCGTCGTCACAGCCGCTTGACCCCCTTGATGCGTCCGGCCCGGGCCACCCGGGCCCGCGCCGCCTTCACCCGCAGTCCGTTGCGCTGGCTGCCGATGCGCAGGCCGGTGCCGCCGGAGAGCCAGCCGGAGGAGATGTCGGGTTTCTGGCCGGCGGCGTTGGTGTCGGCCAGCGGGTCGTTCTCGGCGCGTCTGGCCAGCGCCATGATGCCGGGGACGACGAAGGGCGCGAGCAGCAGGTCGTAGAGGGCGGCGGTGAACAGCAGGCCGGGCAGGCCGACGTGGCGGGCGGCGGTGTCGCCGACGAGGGCGCCGACGCCGGCGTAGAGCAGGGTGGTGCCGAGGGCGGCGACGACCACGACGGCCATGGGTCCGGTGGCCGACCTGAGCCGGCCGTTCTCCGGTTTGGCGAGTCCGGCGAGGTAGCCGATGACGCAGAGCACGAGGGCGTAGCGGCCGGCGGCGTGGTCGGCGGGCGGGGCGAGGTCGGCGAGGAGTCCGGCGCCGAAGCCGACGAGGGCGCCGCCGACGTGGCCGTAGACCAGGGCGAGGCCGAGGACGGTGAGCAGCAGCAGGTCGGGGACGGCGCCGGGCAGGTGGAGGCGGGCGAGGACGCTCACCTGGATGACGAGGGCGACCACGACGAGGGAGGCGGAGAGCAGGATCCGGTTGACGCGCATGGGGTGAAAGCTCCTACTGCTCGTTCTGCTCGGACTGCTGGTTCTGCCCGGTCCCGCCGTCCTGGGCCTGGCCGTCGGGGTCGGCTCCGGGGGTCACGGTCACTGTGACGGTCGGCGTGGGCTTCGGCTGCTTCTTCTCCGGGAGCACCGTGTCGCGCGGGTCCTTCTGCGGGCCCTGGACGACGACGCCGATGATGTCGAGCTTGGTGAAGCTGACGAACGGTGTGACCTCGAGGGTGCGGGTCAGGTCGCCGCCGGAGGGGTCGACGCGGGAGACGGTGCCGACGGGCACGCCGGGGACGAACGGCTTGTCGGCCTGGGAGCCGAAGGTGACCAGGCGGTCGCCCTTCTTGACCTGGGCCTTGCCGTTGAGCAGCTCGACGCGCAGGGGGCGGCCGCCCTGCCCGGAGGCGAAGCCGAGTTCGTCGCTGCCCTCCATCCGGGTGCCCACGGTGAAGTCGGGGTCGTTGGCGAGCAGCACCGTGGCGGTGTTCGGGCCGACGGTGGTGACGCGGCCGACGAGACCGTCGCCGTTGAGGACGGTCATGTCGCGCTCGATGCCGTCATTGGCGCCCGCGTCGATGGTGACGGTCCAGGAGAAGCCCTGCGCGGCTCCTATGGCGATGACCTGGGCGCCCTTGATGCCGTACTGGCCGGCGCCGGCCAGCCCGAGCATCTTGTCGAACTGCTTCAGGCGGCTGCGGCCGCGCTCGTCGCTGCCGAGCTTCGCCTTCAGGGCCGCGTTCTCCGTCTCGAGCGCGGCGAGCCGGTCGTGGCGGTCGCCGGAGTCGCGGACGGCGGAGATCGCGTTGCCGATCGGGTCGACCGCGGACGACACCCCGTTCTCGATCGGACCGAAGACGCCGGCCGCGGCCTGCCGGGCACCGTCGACCGGTGAGTCCTCCCCGCCGCGGATGTCCACCGTGATCAGCGCGAACGCGATGGCGATCAGCAGCACCAGGAGCAGCCGGCTCTCTTTCGTGTCCCTCACGTGCGGCGGCCGTGCCTTCCTCATCGAATTCGACAATTACGTGGCGGTGTTCAGGAATTCAGGGGATTCGGTACCCGCGGTGCGAAACGCGCGGTACCAAGCCTCTATATCAACGATCCGCCGCACGAGAGGAGATCGTCTCGTACGGCGGAACCGAAGTGTTACGTCATCTGCGGGGCTGGGCGTCCAGCACCTGCTGGAGCGCCTCGAACTCCTCGACGCACTTGCCGGAGCCGAGCGCCACGCTGTCGAGCGGGTCCTCGGCGATGTGGATCGGCATCCCGGTCTCCCGGCGCAGCCGCTCGTCGAGCCCGCGCAGCAGCGCGCCGCCGCCGGTCAGAACGATGCCCCGGTCCATGATGTCGCCGGACAGCTCCGGCGGACACTTGTCGAGGGTCGTCTTGACGGCGTCGACGATCGCGTTGACCGGCTCCTCGATCGCCTTGCGCACTTCGGCGGCGGAGATGACGACGGTCTTGGGCAGCCCGGAGACGAGGTCCCGGCCGCGGATTTCGGTGTGCTCGTCGGAGTCGAGGTCGTACGCCGAACCGATCGTGATCTTGATCTGCTCGGCCGTGCGCTCACCCAGGAGAAGGCTGTACTCCTTCTTCACGTGCTGGATGATCGCGTTGTCCAGCTCGTCACCCGCGACGCGGATGGACTGGGCGGTGACGATGCCGCCGAGCGAGATGACCGCGACCTCCGTGGTGCCGCCGCCGATGTCGACCACCATGTTGCCCGTGGCCTCGTGGACCGGCAGGCCGGAGCCGATGGCCGCGGCCATGGGCTCCTCGATGATGTGCACCTGACGGGCGCCGGCCTGGGACGACGCCTCGATGACGGCGCGGCGCTCGACGCCGGTGATGCCCGAGGGCACACAGACGACGACCCGCGGACGAGCCAGATACCGCCGCTTGTGGATCTTCAGGATGAAGTAGCGGAGCATCCGCTCGGTGATCTCGAAGTCGGCGATGACGCCGTCCTTCAGCGGGCGCACGGCAACGATGTTGCCCGGCGTGCGCCCGATCATCTTCTTCGCTTCGGCGCCGACCGCGAGGATGCCACCGGTGTTGGTGTTGATCGCGACGACGGACGGCTCGTTGAGTACGATCCCGCGACCCCTGACGTACACCAGCGTGTTGGCGGTCCCGAGGTCGACAGCCATGTCACGGCCGATGAACGACATTGAGTTCCCCATCAGGATTCGACTGGCCTTCCCAGGAGCTTTTGAGGGCTTTTCAGGTAGGCGAAGTGGGTGCAGTGACGCGTGGAGGCTTCCATCGTAGACGCGCTTTCGCGAACACTGCGCGAGGGTCTTCGCCATTGTCAGCAGATGGCGCATCGCCTCGCTTGTGGAGACGGGCCAACGGAGGCATCCGTTCCCCCGAACAGGCGTGCATATGCCACAGGGCGGTCGCTTTTACGCGACCGCCCTGGTCCGCGGCGGGCCTGTACGGCTGACGTCGCGTCAGAAAAAAGTTGTGCTCGGCGTGTCCGGCGGGACCCGGTGAGGAGCCGGTAAGGCTCAGGCCCGGCCGGGGAAGAAGATCTTCAGCTCACGCTCGGCGGACTCCTCGGAGTCGGAGGCGTGGATCAGGTTCTCCCGGACGATGACGCCGAAGTCCCCGCGGATGGAGCCGGGGGCGGCGGCGATCGGGTCGGTGGGGCCGGCCAGCGCGCGCACGCCCTCGATGACCCGCTCGCCCTCGACGACCATGGCGACGACCGGACCGGACGACATGAACTCGACCAGCGGCTCGTAGAAGGGCTTGCCCTTGTGCTCGCCGTAGTGCTGCTCCAGCGTCTCGGTGTCCAGGGTGCGCAGTTCCAGGGCGGTGATCTGCCAGCCGGCCTTGCGTTCGATACGGCTGATGATCTCGCCGGTCAGGCCGCGACGGACGGCGTCGGGCTTGAGGAGGACGAGGCTGCGCTGGGTCACTACGGGCTCCCTGTGAGATGTGCTGTGGTACGAAGTGATGACTGAGGTTACCGGGCGTGTCGCGCGGGCCGTCACGCAGCGTCAGGCGGCATCGGGCGCGGCGGCCTCGGCCTGCGCGGCGAACCTCGCCTTCGCCTCGTCGATCTTCCGCCCGTAGTGCACGGAGGCCCACCACAGGGCAGCGAAGACCGCACCCAGGAAGAACATGGTCGGTACGACGAAACCGGACGCGATCAGGGCGATCTGCAGGGCCCAGCCGAAGGCGACGCCGCCCGGCCGGGTCACCGCGCCGCACAGCGCCACGCACAGGAACATCGCGATGCCGCTGACCGTCCACACCGTCCCCATGGACAGGTCCGGGTCCTTCATCGCGACCAGCCCGGCGAAGCCGATGACGAAGAACTCGCCGATCAAGGTCGAAGCACAGAGCGTACGCACGGAAATCCTCAGCCCTTCCCCAGCAGCAGCCGGGCCTCGCCGACGGTGATGACGGAACCGGTGACGAGTACGCCGCCGCCCGCGAACTCGCCCTCCTCCTCGGCCAGCGTGATCGCGGCCTCCAGGGCGTCCGGCAGCCGCGGCTCGACCTGGACCCGGTCCTCGCCGAACACCTCGACGGCGATCCCGGCCAGTTCGTCGGCGTCCATCGCGCGATGGCTGGAGTTCTGGGTGACGACGACCTCGGCGAAGACCGGCTCGAACGCCTCCAGCAGCCCCCGTACGTTCTTGTCGCCGCTCGCGCCGACCACGCCGATGAGCCGGCTGAACTGGAACGCCTCCCCCACCGCCTCGGCGGTCACCCGGGCGCCGGCCGGATTGTGCGCGGCGTCCAGCACCACGGTCGGCGAACGCCGCACCACCTCCATCCGCCCCGGCGAGGCGACGGCGGCGAAGGCCTTGCGCACGGTGTCGATGTCCAGCGGCTCGGGACGCTGCGAGCCGACGCCGAAGAACGCCTCGACGGCGGCGAGCGCCACGGCCGCGTTGTGCGCCTGGTGGGCGCCGTGCAGCGGCAGGTACACCTCGTCGTACTCACCGCCCAGCCCGCGCAGCGTCACCAGCTGCCCGCCGACGGCGACCTGCCGGGCGACGACCCCAAACTCCAGCCCCTCGCGCGCGACCGTGGCATTGACGTCCACGGCCTTCTTCAGCATGACCTGCGCGGCGTCCACCGGCTGCTGGGCGAGGATCAGGGTGGCGTCCTGCTTGACGATGCCGGCCTTCTCGGCCGCGATCTCGCCGGGCGTCTCACCGAGCCGGTCGGTGTGGTCCAGGTCGATGGGGGTGACGACGGCGACGTCCCCGTCGATGACGTTGGTGGCGTCCCAGGAGCCGCCCATCCCGACCTCGACGACGGCCACGTCCACGGGCGCGTCGGCGAAGGCGGCGTACGCCATGCCGGTCAGCACCTCGAAGAACGACAGCCGGTACTCCTGCTGCGCGTCGACCATCTCGACGTACGGCTTGACGTCCTGGTACGTCTCGATGAACCGCTCGGCCGAGATCGCGGCGCCGTCCAGGCTGATCCGCTCGGTGATCGACTGCACGTGCGGCGAGGTGTACCGGCCGGTGCGCAGCTCGAAGGCGCCGAGCAGGGCCTCGATCATGCGGGCGGTGGAGGTCTTGCCGTTCGTCCCCGTGATGTGGATCGAGGGGTACGACCGCTGCGGCTCCCCCAGCACGTCCATCAGCGCGGCGATGCGGGCGACGGACGGCTCCAGCTTGGTCTCGCCCCAGCGGGTGGCGAGCTCCGCCTCGACCTCGCGCAGGGCCTTGTCGACCTCGGGGTCCTCGGGACGCGTCGGCACGTCGGCCTCCGGCGGACCGCCCTGGGTGCGCAGGGTGCGGCTGCCGGCCTCGATGACGGCGAGGTCGGGGTCGCGGGTGGTCTCCGCCGCGATGATCTCGTCGAAGTCGTTGGTGGGGTCGGAGGGGTCGGGCTGGTCGTTCTGGCCGGGGATGTCGCTCACGGGGACCAGTCTACGGAGGTCTCCGACGGTGGGGCGGCTGAGGTCCTGGGGCTTGTGCGGGTCCGTCGTGGCTTGCCGCGCAGTTCCCCGCGCCCCTAGGTACATGAAGGCTCCCGGTGCTGACATGGAACCGGGAGCCTTCATCGACGTTACAAGCGCTACGCCTGCGGCAGCTTCTCCAGCTGGGCCTGGATACGGGCGATGTCCTCGTCCGCCTTGGCCAGGCGGCCGCGGATCTTGTCCACGACGTTGTCCGGCGCCTTGGCGAGGAACGCCTCGTTGCCGAGCTTGGCGTTCGCCTGGGCCTTCTCCTTCTCCGCCGCCGCGAGATCCTTCGCCAGCCGCTTGCGCTCCGCGGCGAAGTCGATGACACCGGAGAGGTCGAGGGCGACCTCCACGCCCGCCACCGGCAGCGTCGCCGTCGCCGTGAAGGCGTCGCCCTCCGGCTGGAGCCGCAGCAGCTGCCGGACGGCCGCCTCGTGCGCCGCGAGCGCGCTGCCCGCGAGGGTGAGCCGGGCCGGCACCCGCTGGCCGGGCTGGAGGCCCTGGTCGGCGCGGAAGCGGCGGACCTCGGTGATGACGGACTGGAGCGTCTCGATCTCCCGCTCGGCGTCGGCGTCCCGGAAGCCCCCCGGGGCGTCAGCCCCAGGAACGAACACAGCCGACGGCCACTGGGCGACGACGACCGACTCGCCACCGGTGAGCGTCGTCCACAGCGTCTCGGTGACGAAGGGGACGACCGGATGGAGGAGGCGCAGCGTGACGTCCAGGACCTCACCGAGGACCCGCTTGCTGACCTCGGCGGCCTCGCCGCCCGCCTGGAAGGTGGTCTTGGACAGCTCGACGTACCAGTCGAAGACCTCGTCCCAGGCGAAGTGGAACAGGGCGTCGGAGAGCTTCGCGAACTGGTAGTCCTCGTAGTACGCGTCGACCTCGGCGACGACCGAGTTGAGCCGGGACAGGATCCAGCGGTCGGTCGAGGACATCTTCGACGCGTCCGGCAGCGGTCCCTCGACCGTCGCGCCGTTCATCAGCGCGAAGCGGGTGGCGTTCCAGATCTTGTTGGCGAAGTTCCGGGAGCCCTGGACCCAGTCCTCGCCGATCGGGACGTCGACGCCCGGGTTGGCGCCGCGCGCGAGGGTGAAGCGGAGCGCGTCGGAGCCGTACTTGTCCATCCAGTCCAGCGGGTTGACCACGTTCCCGAAGGACTTGGACATCTTCTTGCCGTTCTGGTCACGGACCATGCCGTGCAGGGCGATGGTGTGGAACGGCGGGGTGCCGTCCATCGCGTAGAGGCCGAACATCATCATCCGGGCGACCCAGAAGAAGAGGATGTCGTAGCCGGTGACCAGGACGGAGTTCGGGTAGAACTTCGCGAGCGAGTCGGTCTGCTCGGGCCAGCCCAGCGTGGAGAACGGCCACAGGCCGGAGGAGAACCAGGTGTCGAGGACGTCGGAGTCCTGGTACCAGCCCTCACCGGTCGGCGGTTCCTCGTCGGGCCCGACGCAGACGACCTCACCCTCCGGCCCGTACCAGACCGGGATGCGGTGGCCCCACCACAGCTGGCGCGAGATGCACCAGTCGTGGAGGTTGTCGACCCAGTCGAAGTAGCGCTTCTCCATCTCCTGCGGGTGGATCTTGACCTTGCCGTCGCGGACGGCGTCACCGGCCGCCTTGGCGAGCGGGCCGACCTTGACCCACCACTGCATGGACAGGCGGGGCTCGATGGTGGTCTTGCAGCGCGAGCAGTGGCCGACGGAGTGGACGTAGGGCCGCTTCTCGGCGACGATCCGGCCCTCGGCGCGCAGCGCGGCGACGATGGCGGAGCGGGCCTCGAGGCGGTCCAGGCCCTGGAAGGGGCCGTGGGCGGTGATGATCGCGTGCTCGTCCATCACGGCGATGGCGGGCAGGTCGTGGCGCTGGCCGATCTCGAAGTCGTTCGGGTCGTGGGCGGGCGTCACCTTGACGGCGCCGGTGCCGAACTCGGGGTCGACGTGCTCGTCGGCGACGACCGGGATGGAGCGGTCGGTCAGCGGCAGCTTGATCAGCTTGCCGACGAGGTGCTTGTACCGCTCGTCCTCCGGGTGGACGGCGACGGCGGTGTCACCGAGCATCGTCTCGGCACGGGTGGTGGCGACGACGATGGTCTCGTCCCCGTCCCCGTACTTCATGGAGACGAGCTCGCCGTCGTCGTCCTGGTACTCGACCTCGATGTCCGAGATGGCCGTCAGGCACCTCGGGCACCAGTTGATGATGCGCTCGGCGCGGTAGATCAGCTCGTCGTCGTAGAGCCGCTTGAAGATGGTCTGGACGGCCTGGGACAGGCCCTCGTCCATGGTGAAGCGCTCACGCGACCAGGCGACACCGTCGCCGAGGCGGCGCATCTGCCCGCTGATCTGCCCGCCGGACTCGCCCTTCCACTGCCAGACGCGCTCGACGAACGCCTCGCGGCCGAGGTCGTGCCGGGACTTGCCCTCCTTGGCCAGCTCCCGCTCGACGACGTTCTGCGTGGCGATGCCGGCGTGGTCCATGCCGGGCTGCCACAGCGTCTCGAAGCCCTGCATCCGCTTGCGGCGGGTCAGGGCGTCGATGAGCGTGTGCTCGAAGGCGTGCCCGAGGTGCAGGCTGCCGGTGACGTTCGGCGGCGGGATGACGACGGTGTACGGCGGCTTGTCGCTGTCCGCGTCTGCCTCGAAGTAACCCCGTTCTACCCAGCGCTCATACAGCTTCCCCTCTACCTCGGCCGGCGTGTACTGGGTCGGCAGTTCGGTGGTGGGCGCGGGCTGCGGCTGCTGAGAGTTCTCGGTCACGGGGGTCAGTTTACGGGCGTCACGACCCTGTCCCGAAACGCGTTTCCTCTGTAACGGTGTGGCCCCCGGTGACCTGCGCAGGCCATCGCTGCGTCAGGATGTCAGCACCACGTAAGCATCTGGAGGGGAACCCAGTAATGAGTCACAACCAGCCGGGCCCGTACGGCGGGCAGCCCCAGCAGCCCGGACCGTACGGCCAGCCGGGACCGTACGGCCAGCAGCCGCCGCAGGCCCCCCAGCCCGGCTACGGCTACCCCCAGCAGACGCCTCCCCCGCAGCCGGGCTACGGCTACCCGCAGCAGCAGCCCCAGCAGGGCGGCGTCCCGCCGCAGCAGCCGCCGTACGGCCAGCAGGCGCCGTACGGTCAGCAGCCGTACGGGATGCCCCAGCCCCCGGCGCCGGGCGGCGGCAAGAAGAAGACAGGCCTGATCATCGGCGCGGTCGCCGTCGTGGCGGCGATCGGCGTGGGGGCGTACTTCGTGTTCGGCGGGGGCGGGGGTGCCGGCGGCTCGGACATCGCGGACGACGGGCCGCACAAGCTGACGACTCCGGCGACGGTGCTCGGTGAGTACAAGAAGGGCGAGAGCGACAGCGGCACCATGGACGCGAGCGACCTGAAGGACGCCGAGTCCTGGGGAGTGAAGGACGCCAAGGACGTCAGCGCCTCGTACTCGACCGAGAACAAGGACAACCCGCTGGCCAGCAAGCAGATGATGTTCGCCGGTGTCTACGGCACCATCGACGACCCCGAGGCGGCCGTCGACGCGATGTTCGCCCACATGAAGAAGGAGAGCGAGAAGGGCGGCAGCGACGAGGACATCACGATGCAGGGCGACCCGAAGGAGTACAAGCCGGACTCCCTGGAGGGCGCGATCATCAAGTGCCAGGAGGCGGAGGTCGACAACTCCAACGGCAGTGCGAACGAGCCCAAGAAGATGAACATGACGTACTGCATCTGGGGCGACCACAGCACGCTGGGCTGGGTCATGCCGATGGACATCCTCGACATCGCGGCCGGAAAGAAGCCCGACCCCGCCGCGTCCGCCGAGATTACCGCCAAGCTCCGCAAGGAGGTCCGCGTCAAGCTCTGACGCGGGCGCGTGAACGCATGCGGAAGGGGCCCGGTCGGTCGACCGGGCCCCTTCCGCATGGGCTTGTTGCCTACGCCGTCTTCTGCTCGCCCGAGCCCCGCCCCCGCGAATCCCGCGGAATCAGCGTCGGGTTGACGTTGGAGAGGACCACGTCCGCCGTGATGACTACGCGGGCGACGTCCTTGCGGGACGGGACCTCGTACATCACGCCCTGGAGGACTTCCTCCATGATGGCGCGCAGGCCACGCGCGCCGGTCTGGCGGAGGATGGCCTGGTCGGCGATGGCCTCCAGGGCCTCGCGCTCGAAGTCCAGCTCCACGCCGTCGAGTTCGAAGAGGCGCTCGTACTGCTTGACGAGGGCGTTGCGCGGCTCGACGAGGATCTGGAGGAGCGCCTCGCGGTCGAGGTTGTGGACCGAGGTGATGACCGGGAGGCGGCCGATGAACTCGGGGATCATGCCGAACTTGACCAGGTCCTCCGGCATGACCTGCTCGAACTGGTCCTTGGACTCGGTCTCCCGCTTGGAGCGGATCTGCGCGCCGAAGCCGATGCCCTTGGCGCCGGCCCGGCCCTCGATGATCTTCTCCAGACCCGCGAAGGCGCCGCCCACGATGAACAGGACGTTCGTCGTGTCGATCTGGATGAACTCCTGGTGCGGGTGCTTGCGGCCGCCCTGGGGCGGGACCGAGGCCGTGGTGCCCTCCAGGATCTTCAGCAGGGCCTGCTGGACGCCCTCGCCGCTGACGTCACGCGTGATCGACGGGTTCTCGCTCTTCCGCGCGACCTTGTCGATCTCGTCGATGTAGATGATCCCGGTCTCGGCCTTCTTGACGTCGTAATCGGCGGCCTGGATCAGCTTGAGCAGGATGTTCTCGACGTCCTCGCCGACGTACCCCGCCTCGGTGAGCGCCGTGGCGTCGGCGATCGCGAAGGGCACGTTCAGCATGCGGGCGAGGGTCTGGGCGAGGAGGGTCTTGCCGGAGCCCGTGGGGCCCAGCAGGAGGATGTTGGACTTCGCCAACTCGATGGCGTCGTCGCGGCCTTGGGCGCCGCCGTTCTCGCCGGCCTGGACCCGCTTGTAGTGGTTGTACACCGCGACGGACAGGGCCTTCTTGGCGGCTTCCTGGCCGACCACGTAGCCCTCGAGGAACTCGTAGATCTCGCGGGGCTTCGGGAGCTCCTCCCAGCGCACCTCGCTGGTCTCCGCCAGCTCTTCCTCGATGATCTCGTTGCAGAGGTCGATGCACTCGTCGCAGATGTACACACCGGGCCCTGCGATGAGCTTCTTGACCTGCTTCTGGCTCTTGCCGCAGAACGAGCACTTGAGCAGATCGCCGCCGTCACCGATGCGTGCCACGGTGTGCTTCCCCTTCGCCTGGGAGACGCCTGGCCGCCGACGTGACGTCAACGGCCGGCGGACTCCTGGTGCTGCCTTATGTCCGACGGTACCTTGCCGGGCCCCCCGTCCGGGCCCCCCTTGGCACGGTTCCCTTTGACGTGAACCGCGTCAAACCGTGCCAAGGAGCGGCAGACGATACAGCCTCCCGCCTCAGCGGAGGGAGGAGTTGTCCATCTTCCGGGTGGTGATGATCTGGTCGATCAGGCCGTAGCTCAGCGAGTCCTCGGCCGTGAGGATCTTGTCGCGCTCGATGTCCTCGCGGATCTTCTCGACCGGCGTGGTGGAGTGCTTGGCCAGCATCTCCTCCAGCTGCGAGCGCATCCGCAGGATCTCGTTGGCGGCGATCTCCAGGTCGGAGACCTGGCCGCGGCCGGTCTCGCTGTAGGGCTGGTGGATCAGGACGCGGGCGTTCGGCAGCGCCATGCGCTTGCCCGGCGTACCGGCGGCCAGCAGGACGGCGGCGGCGGAGGCGGCCTGGCCCATGCAGACCGTCTGGATGTCCGGCTTCACGTACTGCATCGTGTCGTAGATGGCCGTGAGCGCCGTGAAGGAGCCGCCGGGGCTGTTGATGTAGACCGAGATGTCCCGGTCGGGGTCCATCGACTCCAGGCACAGCAGCTGCGCCATGACGTCGTTGGCGGAGGCGTCGTCGATCTGGACGCCGAGGAAGATCACGCGCTCCTCGAAGAGCTTCGCGTACGGGTCGTACTCGCGCACGCCCTGCGAGGTGCGCTCGACGAAGCGCGGGATCACGTAGCGGGACTCGGCACTCGGGCCGGTGTACTCGGCGCGCGTGCGGTCGTACAGGCCGCTGCCGGGGAAGTCGTTCACAGTGTCTCCTGGAAAGGGGCTGAGGCGTCGGCTGGGGGCAGGCTGGGACACGCTCCTGGGCCCCGCTGGGGCCCGGGGAGGGCTCAGGCCCCGGTGCCGCCGCCGCCCGGCATACCGGCGGCCGTGGGGATGACGTCGTCGATGAGGCCGTACTCCTTGGCCTCGAAGGCGTCGAACCAGCGGTCGCGGTCCGAGTCGCGGGTGATCTGCTCGACCGTCTGGCCGGTGTGCTGCGAGGTGAGCTCGGCCATGCGCTTCTTGGTGTGCAGCAGCCGCTCGGCGTGGATCTTGATGTCCGAGGCCGAGCCGGCCAGGCCGGCGGAGGGCTGGTGGATCAGGATCTCGGCGTTCGGGAGCGCGAAGCGCTTGCCCGGGGTGCCGGCGCTGAGCAGGAACTGCCCCATGGAGGCCGCGAGACCCATGGCGATCGTCACCACGTCGTTCTTGATGAACTGCATGGTGTCGTAGATCGCCATGCCCGCCGTGATCGAACCGCCCGGGCTGTTGATGTACAGGAAGATGTCCTTGTCCGGGTCGGCGGCAAGGAGCAGCAGCTGTGCGGTGATCTTGTTGGCAATGTCGTCGTCGACCGGCTGGCCGAGGAAGATGATCCGCTCGTTGAGCAGCCGGTTGTAGACCTGGTCGCCGAGGCCACCACCGATGGAAGGCTCGCCGGCGGCGGAGGGCATCAGATTCGTCACGTAATCCACCTGCTCGTCTTACGACGGCGCCGGGCCGTCTCACGTTTCCCTGCGGGGCTGGAGCCGCTTTCGGGGACTCCCCTGCCCTCGTATTCATGGACCCTAACGCGCAGGGCCTGCGGCGCCATCCCGGTTCCGCGGGTGTTCGCCGGGGGCGTAGCGCTCCGCGGCGGTGCGGTTGCGGGATCGCGCCGTTGCGGTGCGTGTCCGTCGCCGGATGCGGGCCGTCTGTGGCTGGCCGCGCAGTTCCCCGCGCCCCCGGGTCGGCTGCCGGTCCGTACGCCGAAAGGGCCCCGGCGTCGGTCGCCCGGGGCCCTTCCTGCGTGCGTACGGTGAAGCCGCGGGTGGTCAGCCCTCGGTCTTCTCCTCGGCCTTGTCGTCACCGGACTCGGCGGACTCGGCGGCGGCCTCGGTGGCCTCCTCCGTCTCCTCCTCGTCGTCCAGGTCGACGACCTCGCCGTTGGTGTCCTTGACCGTGGCCTTCTCGACCACGACGGCCAGGGCCTTGCCGCGGGCGACCTCACCGACGAGGAGCGGGACCTGGCCCTGCTCGACGACGGCCTGGGCGAACTGGTCGGGGGACATGCCGGAGGAGGAGGCGCGGCGCATGAGGTGCTCGGTGAGCTCCTCCTGGCTGACGTTGAGCTTCTCCTGCTTGACCAGCTCGTCGAGGACGAACTGGGTCTTGATGCCCTTGACCGCGGCCTCGCGGGTCTCGGTGTCGAACTCCTCGGCGGTCTTGCCCTGGAGCTCGAGGTACTTCTCGAGGTCGAGGCCCATCTGGCCGAGCTGGTGGTGCTCGAGGTTGTGCTTACGGGTGTTGATCTCGTCCTCGAGGAGCTTCTCGGGGACCGGGACCTCGACCAGCTCGAGCAGCTTGTCCAGGACGCGCTCCTGGGCCTGCGTGGCCTGGTCGTACTGCTTCATGTTGGCGAGGCGCTTGCGGCTGTCGGCGCGCAGCTCCTCCAGGGTGTCGAACTCCGACGCGAGCTGCGCGAAGTCGTCGTCCAGCTCGGGCAGCTCACGCGCGGCGACCTGGGTGACCTTGACGGTGACCTCGGCCTCCTTGCCGGCCGCCGAGCCGCCCTTGAGCTCGGAGGTGAAGGTGGCCTCGCCACCGGCCTCCAGGCCCTTCACGGCGTCGTCGATGCCCTCCAGCAGCTCACCGGAGCCGATGGTGTAGGAGACGCCGTCGGCGACGCCGTCCTCGAGGACCTCGCCGTCGACCTTGGCCTGCAGGTCGATGGTGACCACGTCGCCGTCCTCGGCGGCACGCTCGACCGGGGAGGTGGAGGCGAAGCGCTCGCGCAGCTGCTCGACCGACTTCTCCACGTCCTCGTCGGTGACCTCGACGGCGTCGACCTCGACCTCGATGCCGGAGTAGTCCGGGATCTCGACGGTCGGGCGGACGTCGACCTCGGCGGTGAAGTTCAGCGTCTCGCCGTCCTTCAGCTCGGTGATGTCGACCTCGGGCTGACCCAGCGGGTTCAGGTCGGCCTCGTTGACCGCGTCGGTGTAGAACTTCGGGAGCGCGTCGTTGACGGCCTCCTCCAGAACGGCGCCACGACCGAACCGCTGGTCGATGACCCGGGCGGGGATCTTGCCCTTGCGGAAGCCCTTCACCGTGACCTGCTGGTTGATCTTCTTGTACGCCGCGTCGAGGCTGTCCTTGAGCTCCTCGAAGGGCACCTCGACAGTGAGCCGAACCCGGGTCGGGTTCAGGGTCTCCACGGCGCTCTTCACGGTTCGGTCTCCTTGGTGGCTGACTTCTTGGGTTCTGCCGGGGCCAGCGGGGCGTCCGGCGGATTCGCCGCCCGGAGACTTCAGACTCTGAGACACACGGGCGTGCAGCTTGCATAGTAACGGCAGCGACTACACCGCCCAAAAGGCGATCACCCGGTGATCGGTCGGTGGTCGGGGTGGCGGGATTTGAACCCACGGCCTTCCGCTCCCAAAGCGGACGCGCTACCAAGCTGCGCCACACCCCGTCTGGTGCGACACGTAGGGTACATGCCGCCAGGCGCCGGGCACGCGTGGTTTCCCGGGTACCCGCGCACGTGCCCGTGGACTTGGGCGCGGACCGGAAGGGGTGTGCGGGAAAGCGGTGCGACCCGCTACGATGCCTTCAGTGCCGCGGTCACCGACCTGCGGCGCGCGCTGTGCGGGCGTAGCTCAATGGTAGAGCCCTAGTCTTCCAAACTAGCTACGCGGGTTCGATTCCCGTCGCCCGCTCCGAGAGGCCTCCGGCCCGGTTCCTTCAGGGGACCGGGCCGGAGGCCTTTGTGCCGTCCGCCGGTCACCGGCGGCCGGCCGCTCCGGTCAGAACTGGATCGAGTTGATCGTGTCCGCTATCGAGTTCAGGAACCGCTGGATGTCGTCGGCCATGCCCGTCGAGGCCAGGAAGAAGCCGAAGAGGACCGCGACGACCGCCGGGCCCGCCTTGATGGAGCCCCCTCGCAGCAGCACCACCAGGATGATCGCCAACAGCAGCACCACTGACAGTGAAATGGCCACAACTGATCACACCCTCGATCGGTCCGCTCTCCCGGCCCGGAGGTGCGGCCGCGCACACCCCCGCCAGGACCATCGTGCCACCAACCGGGCTCCGTCATGCGGCAGGTGACGCATCGTCGGCCGGTTCCCGGGGTCCGGCACTGCCCCGCACACGCGGACCCACCCCATGATCCCACCCCGCACAAAATTTCGACATGACACCCGTGCGGGGAATTCCGGCCGCTTCGTTTCGATGTCCACACAACGCGTTCGCAGATATTTCGAATTACCTCGGGAACCACACCGACAGGCACATCACAGGGAGATCACAGGTTCACGTGGAGGCCCGGCCAGGCCATTGAAGCGGGCATTCGAGGGGAGTCACCCTCCGGCCTTATGCACTGTTTAGTCATGACGTGTCGTGACAAGTAGGGCGCACTGGATGCCCCTCAGGTGTCCGGCGGCTTTCCGCTCTGTGGCGGAGGTCATGCCGCCGCCCGGGACAAGTTCCCCGAATTGCGGGGTACTCGCCAGGCACTCGGGATCCGAATGCAGGAATGACGTCGAAGGTTTTACGGAATCCCACGAGAACGCTAGGGTGCCTCAGATGTTCTACGCTGCCTCGTCCCCCACCAGAGCAGCGAGGTCCTGTGACAACTCGCCGATTTCCCGGCGGGGGGTTGCATGACGAGCTCGCTGCGACCGCACGGCGACCGGAAGACGCCGTCCCCGCCGGATCAGCAGACTCGACCGAGCCGACAGCGCGACGCGTTCTTCGACAACGCCAAGTACCTGGCGATCGTGCTGGTCGGCGTCGGCCACGCCTGGGGTCAGCTCCTGGACGGCAACCGGACGGTGGAGGCCCTCTACCGGGCCCTGTACACGTTCCACATGCCGGCGTTCATCATCATCTCCGGCTACTTCTCGCGCAGTTTCGACCTGAGCCCCAAGCGCGTGAAGCGCCTGATCACCGGCGTCGCCGTCCCCTACGTCGTCTTCGAGATCGGCTACGCGCTGCACCGCCGCGTCAGCGAGGACCCGTCCAACGACCTCAGCCTGCTGGACCCCACCTACCTCCTGTGGTTCCTGTGCGCGCTGTTCATCTGGCGGCTGACCACCCCGATCTGGCAGACGGTCCGCTGGCCGCTGCCGATCGCCCTGGTGATCGCGGCGCTGGCCTCCGTGACGCCCAGCATCGGCAACGACCTGAACATGCAGCGGGTGCTGCAGTTCCTGCCGTGCTTCGTGCTGGGCCTGGTGCTGCGCCCCGAGCACTTCCAGCTGGTCCGGCGCCGCTCGGTGCGGATCGCCGCCGTGCCGGTGGTCGCGGTGGCGGTGGCCGTCGCCTGGTGGTCGGTGCCGCGCATGGAGACCGGCTGGTTCTACCGCAACGCCGCCGTGCAGTCCACGGACGCCCCCTGGTGGTCCGGTCCCGTTCTGACGCTCGCGCTCTTCGGCTGCTCGATCGTGCTGACCGCCTGCTTCTTCGCCTGGGTGCCGGGCCGGCGCATGTGGTTCACCGCGCTCGGCGCGGGCACGATCTACGGCTACCTGCTGCACGGCTTCGTGGTGAAGGAGGGCACCTTCGCGGGCTGGTTCCACGATCCCGCGTGGGACACCCCCGTCGGCGAGATCGGGATCACCGTCCTGGGAGCCACCCTCATCACCCTGCTGTGCACCAAGCCCGTCCAGCGGGTCCTGCGGTGTGTGGTGGAGCCGAAGATGGAGTGGGCCTTCAAGACGGGCGAGCGGGACTCCGGTGAGGCGGCCCGGGGCCGTGAGAAGCGGGGGCGGAAGGCAGAGGGACGCGAGACGGGCGCCGACGCGGCGCGCGCGTCCAGCGAGGCCGGCGAGAAGGTGTCCGTCTGACGACGTCCGTCCCCTGATGTTCTGGGGCTCTGCGGCCTAACGCCCGTTCGGCAGACCGAGGAGTGCGCGCATCCGCGTGTACTTCTCGGTCAGTCGTGTGCGCGTGGCGCCGTCGAGGACCGCGAGCCGTGCCGGGTCGGCGTTGTGTGCCAGGTCCGCCTCCTTGACCAGCGCTGCGCCGGGCGTGGCGAGGATGCGCGCCGCGTACTCCTCGGGCGGCTCCCCGGCCCGCTTGGTGAGGGCCAGGACGATGTCCTCGGTACGGCGGCTCAGCGCGGCCCCGCGCAGCCAGTCCTCGGACAGCGCGTCGTCCTCGACGGCGTCGTGCAGCCAGGCCGCCGCGATCTGCTCGTCGTCCCCGCCACGCAGCCGCACGCCCTCGGCGACGGCCCTCAAGTGCTCGGCGTAGGGCCGTCCCGCCTTGTCGGTCTGCCCGGCGTGGGCGGCGCGGGCGACGGCCTCCACCTCGGCCAGGGAGAGCCGGGCGCAGGGAGTGGGCGGCGTGGCGGGTGCGGGTGTGGGTGTGGGTGTGGTGTCGGACACCGGGCCAGTGTGTCAGTCCGCCGTCGCGGAGGGGCCGGTGGCCGTGATCCGGGCCGTGGCGATCTGGGCCGTCGAGGGCCGGGCCGTGGCGGTCTGGGCCGTCGGGCCCTCCCGGCAGATCAGCAGCAGGGCCCGGTCGTCGTTGACGTCCTTGGCCACCGCTTCGATCAGATGCCAGGCGGCGCCGTGGAAGCCGCCCGCGACGTAGCGGTCGGCTTCGCCGGTGAGGCGGTCGATGCCCTCGGCGATGTCCCGGTCCGAGGTCTCCACCAGTCCGTCCGTGAACAGCATCAGCACGTCTCCGGGGCGCAGCGAGCCCTTCACGGAGTCGAACTGCGCACCGTCGTACACACCCAGCAGCGGCCCCTCGGCCGACTTCTCCTCCCAGCGGCCGGTGCCGGCGCTGAGCTGGAGGCCCGGCGGATGTCCTGCCGAGTACAGCTCGTAGTCGCCGGAGTCGAGGTCCAGGACGAGGTGGATGGAGGTGGCGAAGCCCTCGTCCCAGTCCTGGCGGAGCAGGTAGCCGTTGGCGGCGGGCAGGAAGGCGTGCGGGGGCAGGCTGCCGAGCAGTCCGCCGAAGGCGCCCGACAGCAGCAGGGCACGCGAGCCCGCGTCCATGCCCTTGCCGGAGACGTCGGTGAGGACCACCTCCAGCGTCCGGCCGCCGTTGGTACGCGCCGCGACCACGAAGTCACCGGAGAAGGACTGGCCGCCGGCCGGGCGCAGCGCCATCTCGCGGTGCCAGCCCGGCGGCAGCCCCGGCAGCTTGCTCTGCACCCGGATGCGTTCGCGCAGGTCGAAGAGCATGGTTCCGCCGCGCCGCCAGGGCACGCCGACCCGGCTGCGGAACTGCGCGACCAGCAGCCCGAAGAAGCCGCAGGCCGCGACGACCAGGACCACGCCGGGGGTGACCCGCGAGGGCCCCTCGGTGTACGGGCCCAGCTGCACCGACTCCACGATCAGTGCCGTGGCCGCCGCCGCGTACAGGCCCAGCAGGCTCGCCGGGCGCAGCAGCAGGCCGCCCGCGACGATCGGCAGGACCAGTGCGGCGGGCGCGCACCACACCGAGTTGATCATCGTGGTGGCCGCGATGACGGGGATCGTCAGCAGCAGTCCGGCCAGCGCGATCCAGTCCGAGCCGTCGCCGCGGAAGTAGTCGACGGCGGATCTGCGCATGCCGACGCGGGCCCGGTGCCACTGCTTCTTCCACCGGGCCGTGAAGGTGTCGGCCGCCGCGCGCCGCTGTCGTCCTGCTGCCATTAGTTCGGGACCCTATCCATCGGACCGGGCGCTTGGCACGGGAGGTCCCGCTTGTCCCCCGTCCGAGGCCCGACTTCACAGTGAACTTCACGAACGGCCCTCGCGCGGCAACCTGACGGAAATTGCCTCGCCCGTCCTGCCCGCCCCTGGTACGCATGGCCCATGAGCGATGACAGCGGCGATCTGACGCGGACCGGCCTGCGGACACTGCGGCGCGGCGAGTGGGACACGTGGTACGGGACACTGGTCCGTGCCTTCGGCGGGGTTCCGGAGTCGGCCGAGGAACTGGAACTCTTCAGCTCGCTGACCGAGACCGACCGCTCGCTCGGCGTCTGGGACGGCGACGAGTGCGTGGGTACGGCGGGGTCGTTCAGCTTCCGGATGACCGTGCCCGGCGGTTCCGTCGTGCCCGTGGCGGGCGTCACGATGGTGGGCGTGGCCGCCACGCACCGGCGCCGGGGTGTGCTGACGTCGATGATGCGGCGGCAGCTGGACGACGTACGGTCCCTGGGCGAGCCGCTGGCCGTGCTGACGGCCTCCGAACCGGCGATCTACGGCCGGTTCGGGTACGGCGCCGCGACCTTCCAGGTCAACGCGGAGATCGACACCACCCGGGTCCGGCTGTCGGTGCCGGACGGCACGGATGACGTACGGCTGCGGTACGCGGCGCCCGGTGACGTGCTCGACGCGTGCGAGGCGGTCTACGCGCGGCTGGTGACGGGGCGGCCGGGCATGCTGGTCCGCCGGCCCGGCTGGGAGCGGCTCGGGCTGCTGGACCCGGAGAGCGACCGGGAGGGGGCGTCGCCGCTGCAGTGCGTCCTCGCCCGGCGGGGCGGTGAGGTGACCGGGTTTGCGCGGTTCCAGGTGCGGCCCGCCTGGCGCAGCGAGGGGCCCAGCGGCACGGTGGTCCTCAAGGACCTGGCCGGGCTGGACCCGGCGACCGAGGCGGCGCTGTGGCGTTTCCTGTTCGGCATCGACCTGACGTCGACGCTGGCGGTGCGGGGGCGGCCGGTGGACGAGGCGTGGCAGCACCAGGTGTCGGACCTGCGGCGGTGCGGGCCGGTGCTGCAGGACGGGCTGTACGTGCGGCTGGTGGACGTGGGGTCGGCGCTGGCGGCGCGCACGTACCAGGCGCCGGTGGACGTCGTGTTCGAGGTCGAGGACGCGTTCTGCCCCTGGAACGCGGGGCGTTGGCGGCTGAGCGGGGATGCGAAGGGGGCGTCCTGCGAGCGTACGTCCGACGCCGCGGACCTGGCGCTGTCGGTACGGGAGTTGGGCGCGGCGTATCTCGGGGGCGTGAGCCTGGCGTCGCTGGGCGCGGCCGGGCGGGTGCGTCAGGTGCGGCCCGGGGCGCTGGCGGAGGCGTCGGTGGGGTTCGGGTCGGACGTCGCGCCGTGGTTGCCGCACGGGTTCTGAGCGGGACCGACAGCGCCTAGGCGCGTCCTGGCTGGCAGGTCGGGCACCAGAAGAGGTTGCGGGCGGCCAGGTCCGCGGTGCGGACGGGGTCGCCGCAGAGGTGGCAGGGCTGGTTCGCGCGGCGGTAGACGTAGACCTCGCCGCCGTGGTCGTCGACGCGGGGCGGGCGGCCCATGGCCTCGGGGGTGTGCTCGGGGCGGACGGTGTCGATGCGGTTGTTCTTCACGCCCTCGCGCATGAGGGCGGTGAGGTCGTGCCAGATCGCGTCCCATTCGGCGGGCGTGAGGGACGTGCCGGGGCGGTACGGGTCGATGCCGTGCCGGAAGAGGACCTCGGCGCGGTAGACGTTGCCGACGCCGGCGATCACCTTCTGGTCCATGAGCAGGGCGGCGATGGTGGTGCGGCTGCGGGAGACGCGGCGGTAGGCCGCCCGCGGGTCGGCGTCCGGGCGCAGGGGGTCGGGACCGAGGCGGTCGTGTATCGCCTGCTTCTCCGGGTCCGTGATCAGGGCGCAGGCGGTGGGGCCGCGGAGGTCGACGTAGGCGGCGTCGTTCGCCAGGCGGAGCCGGACGGTGTCCGTGGGGGGCGGGGCCGGGGCCGGTCCGAAGGTGACCTTGCCGAAGAGGCCGAGGTGGATGTGGACCCAGTCGGCCGCGCCGAAGCCGAGGAAGAGGTGCTTGCCGTGGGCCTCGGTGCGGGTGAGGGGGGTGCCGGTGAGGAGGGCGGCGGCGTCGGAGAACTTGCCCTGGGGGCTGGTGACCCGCGGTGCCGTGCCGGCGGTGAAGGCGGCGGCGTAGTCCTTGGCCAGCCGGTGGATGGTGTGCCCCTCTGGCACGAAGGTGTCCTTTCGTTCTTCTTCGCCCGGACCCCACCCTCCCCGGTGCCCACGCACCGGGGAGGGCGCCGGTGTGCCGCTACTGCTGAGGGTGGTGGGCGGGGACCGGCGGGAGGTCGCCCGTCGTCTCGTAGGCGGTGAGCATGTCGATGCGGCGGACGTGGCGTTCGTCGCCGGAGAACGGGGTGGCGAGGAAGGTCTCGACGAACTTCGTCGCCTCCTCCTGCGTGTGCATACGGGCGCCGACCGCCACGACGTTGGCGTCGTTGTGCTGGCGGCCGAGCGACGCCGTCTCCTCGCTCCAGGCCAGCGCCGCGCGCACGCCCTTCACCTTGTTCGCCGCGATCTGCTCGCCGTTGCCGGAGCCGCCGATCACGATGCCGAGGGCGCCCTGGTCGGCGGCCGTGCGCTCCGCGGCGCGCAGGCAGAAGGGCGGGTAGTCGTCCTGGGCGTCGTAGATGTGCGGGCCGCAGTCGACGGGCTCGTGCCCTGCCGCCTTGAGCCACTCGACGAGGTGGTTCTTGAGTTCGTAGCCCGCATGGTCCGAGCCGAGATACACGCGCATGCGTCGAGTGTGACACGGGGGGTATGGGGCGGCCGCGCCGGGTGCGGGGTGTGAAAACACTGAGTGAAACTATGGAACCTCAGGAAAAGCTCAAGTAACGATCCGAAATCAAAGGTTCCTGAATTCGTTCACCTCCGTTTCACTGGTCCGGCTCGTACACCGCTTGTACGAGGAAGTGCACGACCGGCGCAAAGGAAACACCCCCATGACTTCGCAGCCGACCCTGACCAAGGCCGAGGACGGCCCCGGAAAGCCCGGCGAACCCGGGTCCGGGCTCCAGGCCGGGCTCAAGAACCGCCATCTGTCGATGATCGCGATCGGTGGTGTGATCGGGGCCGGGCTGTTCGTGGGCTCCAGTTCCGGCATCGCCACCGCCGGCCCCGGAATCCTGCTGTCGTACGCCCTCGTCGGCACGCTCGTGGTGCTGGTGATGCGGATGCTCGGCGAGATGTCCGCCGCCAACCCGACCTCGGGTTCCTTCTCCGCGCACGCCGACCGGGCGCTCGGGCCCTGGGCCGGGTTCTCCATCGGGTGGCTGTACTGGTTCTTCTGGGTCGTCGTGCTGGCCGTGGAGGCGACGGCCGGGGCGAAGATCCTGGAGGGCTGGATACCCGCCGTGCCGCAGTGGGGGTGGGCGCTGATCGTGATGGTGGTGCTGACCGCCACCAACCTCGCCTCGGTGGGGTCCTACGGGGAGTTCGAGTTCTGGTTCGCCGGGATCAAGGTCGTCGCGATCGCGGCGTTCATCGTGGTCGGCGGGCTGGCCGTCTTCGGGCTGCTGCCGGGCGTGGACAGCGAGCAGGCGGGGCTGGCCAATCTGACGGAGCACGGCGGTTTCCTGCCCCACGGGGCGGGCGCGATCCTGACCGGAGTACTGCTGGTCGTCTTCTCCTTCATGGGCAGCGAGATCCCCACCCTGGCCGCCGGTGAGTCCGAGGACCCGCAGCGGGCCGTCACCAAGGCGACCAACAGCATCATCTGGCGCATCGCCGTCTTCTACCTGGGCTCCATCTTCGTCGTGGTCGCGCTGCTGCCCTGGGACTCGCAGTCGATCATCGACAAGGGCTCGTACGTCGCCGCGCTGGACTCCCTCGGGATCGCCAACGCCGGTCAGATCATGAACTTCATCGTGCTGACGTCCGTGCTGTCCTGTCTGAACTCCGGGCTCTACACGGCCTCCCGCATGGCCTTCTCGCTCGGTCAGCGCGGTGACGCGCCGCGGGCGTTCGCCCGGACCACCGCGCGGGGCGTGCCGCGGACGGCGATCCTCGTCTCCGTGGTGTTCGGTTTCGTCGCCGTGTTCTTCAACTACGAGTTCCCGGACTCCGTCTTCCTCTTCCTCGTCAACTCCTCCGGCGCCGTGGCCCTCTTCGTGTGGCTGGTGATCTGCTTCTCGCAGCTGCGGATGCGGAAGATCATCCAGGCCGAGGCGCCGGAGAAGCTGGTGGTGCGGATGTGGCTGTTCCCGTACCTGACCTGGGCGGCCGCCGCCGTGATCGTCTTCGTGCTGGGCTACATGCTGACCGACACGGAGCACAACGGGCGTACGACCGTGCTGCTGTCGCTGCTCGTCGCGGCGCTGGTGCTCACCGTCGCGGTCGTCAAGCAGAAGGCCACCGCGCGGAAGGTCCTCGCCGGCGAGGACTGACCGCGGGTGTCGGCGCACGAGAAGGGGCCGGCCCGGTCGCGGAAGCGATCGGGCCGGCCCCTTCTCGTGTCCGTGCGGGCCGGCTACTTCTTGCCGGCCAGCTTCCAGGCGGTGGGCAGCACGCCCATCGCCAGCGCCGCCTTCAGCGCGTCGCCGATCAGGAACGGCGTCAGGCCGGCCGCGATCGCGGCGGTGAGGGACATGTCGGCGGCGAGAGCCAGGTACGGCACGCCGACGGCGTAGATGACGGCCTCGCCGAGCAGCATGGTGCCGGCCATGCGCAGCATCGAGCGGTCGGCGCCGCGGCGGGCCAGGGCGCCGACGACGGTGGCGGCGAGCAGCATGCCGAAGACGTAGCCGAGGGACGGGGCGCCGACGCCGGAGCCGCCCTCCGCGAACCACGGCACGCCCGCCATGCCGACCAGGGCGTACAGCGCGAGCGAGAGCAGGCCGCGCCCGGCGCCGAGGGACGTGCCGACGAGCAGCGCGGCGAAGGTCTGGCCGGTCACCGGGACCGGGGAGCCGGGGACGGGCACCGCGATCTGGGCCGCGACGCCGGTGAGCACGGCACCGCCGGCGACCAGCGCGACGTCCCGGACCCGGGAGGAGGGGATGAGGTCGGCGAGGACCTGGCCGGAGCGGGTGGGAAGGGCAGCGGTGCTCATGGGGGACTCCGCGGGTGGTGTGGACATGTCGGGACAGCGCGACGCTATCCCAGCGTGCCGGACCCGATCACCGGCAGCGCTCGACAAAGGGTCGATCGGCGCCTTGGTGGGCTCCCGACAAAGACGCGGCATACACGTGGTTGGGGGTGATATCGGTCACCGCGAGGGGGAGGCGGGCGTCACCCATAAGCGGAATTCCGCATTCGGACGATCACGTTCCGTGTCGGCGCCGTCCGTATCGTGGGCAACCGGTGTCGCCGACGGGCGCCACCCCGGAAACTGTGGGCGATTTTACCCTGCCCCCGCCCCCCACGCATTGGACGAGCCGCCCCATGTCCAACAGCACCACCACCAAGGCGCCGACCGAGTCGCACGACGACGCCTCCCTCTCCCACGGCCTCAAGCAGCGCCACCTGTCGATGATCGCCCTCGGCGGGGTGATCGGCGCCGGGCTGTTCGTCGGCTCGGGCGCCGGTATCGCCGCCGCCGGGCCCTCGATCGTCGTCGCCTACACCCTCTCCGGCCTCCTCGTGATGCTGGTGATGCGGATGCTGGGCGAGATGTCGGCCGCGTACCCGTCGTCGGGTTCCTTCTCGGCGCACGCCGAGCGGGCGATCGGGCCCTGGGCCGGCTTCACCGCGGGCTGGGCGTTCTGGGTACTGCTGTGCACCGCCGTCGGCCTGGAGGGCATCGGCGCGGCGGCGATCGTCCACGGCTGGCTGCCGGGCACGCCCGAGTGGGTGTGGGTGGCGCTGTTCATGGTGGTGTTCTGCGGGACGAACCTGGCCGCCGTGAAGAACTTCGGCGAGTTCGAGTTCTGGTTCGCCGCGCTCAAGGTCGGCGCGATCACCCTGTTCTTGGTGCTGGGCGTCCTGGCGATCGCCGGTGTCCTGCCCGGCACCGACTCCCCCGGCACCTCCCACCTGAGCGACTTCCTGCCCAACGGCGGCAACGGCCTGATCATCGGCCTGCTCGCCTCGGTCTTCGCATACGGCGGCCTGGAGACGGTGACCATCGCGGCGGCCGAGTCGGAGAACCCGGTCAAGGGCGTGGCGAGCGCCGTACGGACGGCGATGTGGCGGATCGCGCTGTTCTACATCGGCTCCATGGCGGTCATCGTGACCCTGGTCCCCTGGGACTCCCCCGAGGTCGTCGAGAAGGGCCCGTACGTCGCCGCCCTCGACGAGCTGGGCATCCCCGGCGCCGGTGAACTGATGAACGTCGTCGTGCTGGTCGCGCTGCTGAGCGCGATGAACGCCAACATCTACGGCGCCTCCCGCATCGGCTACTCGCTGGTCGAACGCGGGCAGGGCCCGAAGGCGCTGGGCCGGGTGTCGGGCGGGGTACCGCGGGTCGCGGTGCTGGTCTCGTCCCTCTTCGGCTTCGGCTGCGTACTGCTCAGCTACTGGCGGCCGGACGATGTCTTCGCCTGGCTGCTGAACATGATCGGCGCGGTCATCCTGGTCGTCTGGATCTTCATCGCCGTCTCCCAGCTGCGGCTGCGGCGTCGTCTGGAGCGGGAGGCGCCCGAGAAGCTGGTGGTGCGCATGTGGGCGTACCCGTGGCTGACGTGGGTGGCGCTGGCGGCCATGGCGGCGGTGTTCGTGCTGATGGCCCGCGAGCCCGACACCCGGGTGCAGCTGTACTCGACGGGCGGCATGACGCTGGTCCTGGCGGCCACCGGCTACGCCTGGCAGCGGCGGCGGGCGCGCGGTTAGCCGCCGCGGGCCCGTCCGGGGCCGCGCCCGCACCGGCCGCCCGCGGCACTCGGCCCCGCCGGGCCGGAGCCCGGCGGGGCCGAGAAGGTATTCCCCGCGATGACGGCGTCAGCCGTTACGCCGCCGAGTACCCGAAGTAGTTGCCGTTGGCCGGGAGTCCGCCCTGGCCCGGCTGGTACGTGGTCGCGGGCCTGCTCGTACCGCCCGCCACGGCGTTCGGGAACGGCAGGACGTGCAGGGCTCCGGTGGCGGTGGG
This sequence comes from Streptomyces sp. CB02414, assembly GCF_001905385.1. Lineage (GTDB taxonomy): Bacteria > Actinomycetota > Actinomycetes > Streptomycetales > Streptomycetaceae > Streptomyces. Next base: position 889,954 of record NZ_LIPF01000001.1, read on the forward strand.
CCCGTAGGGCATACCGGCGTAGAGGTTCCGCGGGGTGAAGTGGATGCTGGTGCCCAGCTTGTCGCCCTCACCCGGCGAACCGGGGATGCCGTCACCGTCGCCGGCCTCGACCCACAGGTCGTTGGCGCCCGCCGCGCCCATCAGCGAGAAGGTGTGGATGGCACCGGCGTCGGCGACGCCCGCGAGATCCTCACCGGGGACGCCCACGGCGACCTTCAGGGTGGCGGCGGAACCGACCTCCCGGGGCGCGGTGTTGACCGCGCTCAGGGCCGAACCCACGCCGTCACCGGCCTCGATCGTGCCGGAGCGGTCGTCGGTGCCCGTGCCCTGGTTGAGCGCGTGCATGTACTCCCAGGTGCCGTCGGCCTTGATGTGCACGAGCATCACGTTGCCCGCGCCGGCCCGCTGCGCGCCACCGGTCTCGGCGGGCAGGGCCTCGCCGGGCGAGCCGATCGCGAGGATCGAGTCGGTGGCCGTGGCCGCGCCGGACGGACGGTAGGCGACCAGCGCGAGGGCCTGGGCGAACTTGTCGCCGGCCTCGGCGCCGCCGCTGATCTTCTCGTTGTCCTGATCCATGCCCGTGACCACGGTGGGCCGGCCGTCGGCGTCCAGCTTGTGGCTGAGCACGGCCAGGTTGCCGGCGTTCGCGTCGCCGCCGATGGCGTCACCCGGAGCACCGATGGCGATGAAGTTGGCGTCGCCCGTGACGGACGTGCCGAAGGCGTCGCCGGCCTCGGACGCGCCGGGGACGTTCGCGGTGTCCTGGTTGATGTCGATGTTGGTGTCGCCGTGCACGTAGTAGGCGGCACCCGCCTTGGCGAGCGAGCCGAGCGCCTCACCCGGCGTGCCGATCAGGATCCACGGCTTGCCCTCGGCGGTGGTGCCGGCGGCGAGGGAGACGCCCATCCGGTCGCCGCTCTCGGGCGTGGAGTTGCCTATGGCGCCGTTGCCGGAGCCCTGCTCGAAGTGGCGGGCGGCGGGGCCGCTGCCGAGGCCGTCCTTGCCGCCGAACAGGATGTCGACGAAGCCGGCGTCGACCGCGCTGCCGACGTTCTCCTCGGAGGCGGTGACGACGAGGTCGGTGTAGCCGTCCTCGTTGTAGTCGACGGTCGCGAGGTGGCCGCCGAAGTGGTCGCCGGCCTCGGCGCCGCCGGGCACCCAGTCGAGGTCCTGGGTGATCTCGGCGATGCCCTTGCCGCCGCCGTGGACGACCCGGACGAGGCCCGCGGTGGTGTCGCCGCCGACCGTGGCCATCGGGTCGCCGATGGCGATGTCCTCGACGGCGTCGCCGTTGAAGTCGACGATGCGGGTGGCGCCGGCCTTCTCTTCGATCCAGGAGGCGAGGTCGTCGACGCGCGCGATGACGCCCGCGGTGGAGGTCTGGGTCTCGGCGGTGCCGAGGCAGCCGCCCTGGAAGGACTGGCTGTTGAGGCCGACGAGCTTGCCGCCCGAGACGACCGGGCCACCGGTGTCGCCCATGCAGGCGGCCGCGCCGTCCTTGCCGGTGACGCCCGCGGAGGTGGCGGCGGTGGAGTCGACGGTGTAGGTGCCGGTGTGCAGCTTCAGCGGTACCCACTCGGTCTTCGTACGGCCGTATCCGGCGAAGGTCAGCTCCGCACCGGTGGCGGGCGCGGTGGTGGCGAGCTGGGCCGGGGTCACGTTGGTGACGGGCCGGTTGAGGCGGGCCAGGACCACGTCGCGGTCCGTGCGCGGCACGATCTCGACGACGCGGCGCTCGGCGCCCTGCGTGCCGGAGAGGTCGGAGCGGCCGATGACGGCGGTGGTCGCCCTGGCGGGGACGCCGGCCGGGACGGCGAGCGAGGCGGCCGGGTTCTCGGCGAAGCAGCTGGCCGCGGTGAGCAGCCATTCGGCGTCGACGAGGACGGCGGAGCAGCCGCGGTCGTGGGCGCCGACGGTGATCTGCGCGGTGTAGGCGTGGGTGGTGTCCGAGTCGGCGACCGGCGTGCCGCCGGTGACGGCGACGGCGGGTGCCGCGGTCAGCGCGAGCGACCCGGCGGCCAGGACCGCGCCGAGCGCGGCCAGACGAGGACGTCTTATGGAAGACATACGAGTGGTTTCCCCAATCACAGAGTGATGTCGGTCAGTTGGTGACGCGGATCTCGACCAGGACGTGGTCCCGGCCGTCGACGGACTCGCCGACGCCCGCCCACGTGTCCGCCGGGATGTCGTACTCGACCTGGTCGCCCTCGGCGGTCATCTCCAGGTGGGTGTTGGCGGAGTCGTCCGTCTTCACCCCGTGCACCGCGGGGAGTTCGAGGGTCAGCCAGCCCTCGTCGGCGGTGACCTTGAAGCAGACATCGTCGTGGTCGCGCGCGAGGAACTGCAGGAGGTCGCCCCCGGCGGCGCAGTCGGCGAGCACGATGTGGCCGTCGCCGCGCTTGAGGACGATGTCCTGCTCGGCCAGGATCTTGTCGGCGTTCGGGTAGTTGTAGTCCTCGACGGCGTAGCCGGGCGCGGCCTCGGCGACGGTCTCGGTGGCGGGCCCGGCGGCACCCGCGCCGCCCTGGGCGAGCACGGCCCAGGTGAGGGCGCCGGCGGTGGCCGCGGCGCCCAGAATGCGCACGAGCGTATTGCGTGACTTCATCACAGTCCTAGAAACTCGACAGCTTTCCGGGGTCAAGCCCCTTATCGAAGCGGGCACTTGGCGAATACGTCCAATTCCTAAAACGGACAGAAATCGGGCAACCGGCGAGTTCGGGCCGTGATCCGTGTCACCCCGGAAAGGGTTGTAGTGATCTTGACAACGACTTCGTAACGGCTCGCTGTGCAAGCGGCCGAGAGGCGTCCGGAAAAGCGGTGAGGTCGCGGAGAAGAACTCCGCGACCTCACCACCCTGCGCCGTCAGGCCAGTCAGCTCGTCTTGTCGAGCTTCTGGGTGATCGGGCCGTCCGGATCGAAGTGGAAGTACAGCGTGTCCTGATCGTCCACGTAGAGCTGGATCCCGCCGGTCTTGCCGAGCCCGCCGTCCTCGATCAGCAAGTACACGAAATCGCTGTTGCTGGCCGGGTCCTCATACTCCCAGCTGCCGTGGAAATCGACCGGATCCGTGCCCTCGCGCAACGTCACACCGGTGGCCGAGAACGTGCCCTCCACCGACAGCTCGATCTGCCCGCCGTCGTCGCCGCGGTACACACCCGGCAGCTTCTCCGGGTCGACCGCCGCCGAGCACCCCGAGACGAGCACCGCCGAAGCGGCGAGCACGGCGAAGAGCCACCGCCCGCGCGATCCCTCGCGCATCACGGGCCCAGCGTGACGTTGAACTCGATCACCTGGGTCTTGGGCGACATCGGCCCCTCGTCACCGACGACCTTGTCGACGAACGCGCCCACGGTGTCGCTCCACCAGTCCGTGTACCCGATGACCGGCGGGTGCGTCGCCGACTCGATGTCCGACTCGTTGTACGCGGTGTAGCGCCAGGTGACCGACCCGTCCGGGTTCTCCCGGATGGGGGTCATGCGGACGTTGTGCGAGCCCATGAACGTGTACGCGAGGTTGCCGGTGAGCCCGGCCGTGGTGAGCGTCCCGTAGTCACTGATGTACTTGCCGGCGCCGCCGAAGCCGGCGAGCCGGTAGTCGTCCTCGTAGGTTCGGCCCAGCTCGTACTTCCCGGTGCGCTGCATGTTGAGGAAGTTTTCGAGGACTGCCTGCGTGTGCTCGTGCTCACGGTAGATGCGGGTGAACTCGTCGTCGGGGCCGAAACACTGCGAACTGGGGCCGGTACCGGTCAGCCAGCTCCACCCCAGTTCCCACGGGTTGTTGTTGTTCCTGTGCTCGATCGGATCGCCGAAGGGCGTGAGGCAGCTCTCGGCGCCGTCGGGCAGGCCGGTCTTGCCGTCGATCGGCACCTTGGAGTTGTCGATCGCGTTCTGAATCGCCTCCCGGACCGCGGCCTCGGCGACCTCGACCCACGCCGCGGTCGCGGCAACGGCCGCCTCGGCGTGCGACTTGCCTGCCGCGAGCTCTGCCTGCCGGGCCTTCGACGCGGAGGCCTGCGCGTCAGCGGCATAGGCCGCGGCAGTCGAGGCGGAGCGCACGGCCCGGTTGGCCGCGTCCCGCGCCACACTGCTCGCCTTGCGGGCCGCCGCGGCGGCGTTCTGCGCGGTCTGCGCGGATTTGGCGGCGGCGGCCGCGGAGGCTTCGGCGGCCGCCGCGTTCCGGCGGGCCTCCTCCGCGGAGGCCTTGGCGTCGGCCGCCCAGCCCTCGGCCTTGCTGGCCCACTCGGTGGCCTCCTCGGCGGCCTGCCGGGCGACGGCCGCGGCCTCGGAGGCGCGTGCCGCGTCCTCGAGCGCGTCCTCGGCGATCTTGGCGGCCCGTGCGATCGCCGCCCGGATCGCGCTGATGTGCGTGGCGTGATCGTGGTCGATGCGCGCGAACTCGTGCTGCGTCGTACCGATGAACTGGCGCAGCATGTGCGTGTCGCCTTCGAGCGCGACCTTCGCCGCGGCCTGTACGTACGGGCCGCCGCTCGCCAGGAGCGTGGTGGCCGCCACCCTGTCGTCCTCGCGGACGGCCGCGGCGCGCTCCACGTGCAGGAAGGTGTGCAGCGCCTCGGCAGAGCCGTCCGTAAGGGCGGCCTCGGCGGCACGCCGTACGGCGGTACCGGTGGAGGAGTCCGCGAGGAGCGTGGTGATCTCGACCTCGTTGTCGTCCCTGGCCGCCTCGACCGCGCCCTTCTCCAGGAAAGTCCTGATGGTCGCGGCGTCCTCGGTCCCCAGCGCCGCCGCGGCGGCCTCGGCCACGTTCTGCGTGGAGATCGCGGCGATGGCCGCGGCGTTCTCCGCGTTGTCCTGCTCCAGCGCGATGACCCGGTCGGCCTCGATCCAGCGCAGTACGTCCTCGTCGACGCCGGCCAGCGCGTACGCGGCGGCCTCCCGGGTCCAGGTACCCGACCCGTCGAGCAGCCGGACGGCGGCCTGCCGTCCCTTGCTCACGGCCTCTCCGGTCCGGCCGTCCTTGAGCGCCGCCTCCATCGCGGTGATCAGCGCGACGAGTTCCTCGGACAGCCGCGCCTCCTGCGTACGCTCCCGGTTGGCGCGCTCCAGGCGGTCGGTCTCCTCGCTCCGCAGCTGCTTGGCGACCTCGATCGCTTCCGCGGTCTCCTCGTTCAGCCGCGCGATCTCGGCGTCACGGGCTTCCTGCTCGACCTCCCTCGCCTCGGTGACGGCGTCGTACGCCTTGTTCGCCGCTTCGACAGCGGCGTTCGCGGCGATGGTGGAGCGGTTGGCGTAGTCCACGGCCTTGCCGGCGTTCCGGGCCGCCTCCTCGGCGGCGGCGGCCGCCTTCTCCGCGTGGTCGGCCGCGCTGTCGGCGGCGGCGGACGCGGTACGGGCGGCGGCGGCAGACCTGCGGGACAGCGCCGAGGCGCGGCTCGCGGCCGCCGTGGCCCGGCCGGCGGCGGCCTCGGCGATGGAGGCCTGGCGCTGCGCCTCGGCGGACTCGGCCCGCGCGGCACCGGAGGCCACGGCGGCGTCGGCGGAAGCGCGGGCTGCGGCGGCCGAGTTGACCGCGGCACCCGCGGCGGCGTCGCCCGCGGCCCTGGCCGCGTCGGAGGCGAAAGCCGCGAGCTTGGCCTTCGCGGCCACGGTGCGCACCCAGCCGACCATGGCCCGCGCGGCCTGCGCCGCCTGGTTGGCGGCCTCCGCCATGTTCGCGTTCTTGGAGGCGCTGATCGCGGCACGGTAGGCACGCGACGCGGCGCGCCCCGCCGCCGCGGCGGCGGCCGCGGCCGCGTTCGCCGCGGCCACCGAACGCCGGGCGGCGGCCTGCGCCGTACGCGAGGCGGACACCGCGGTGCTCGCGGCCGCCGCGGCGCCCTGGGCCGCGCGCGCGGCCTTGTTCGCCGCCCGGGCGGAACGCTGCACGTCCTGTTCGGCCGCCTGCGCCTCGGCCTTCGCCTCCAGCGCGGCCGCCTTGGCCTTGGCGGCGGCCTGGACCGCCTGCTCGGAGAGCTCGACCGCCTCGTCGGTCTTGCGCTCGGCGCGCCGTCCCTCCGACTCCACGATCTTGACCAGCTGCTGGATCTCCGCCGACTCCTCGTCCCGCGCCCGGGCGATGTACTGCCCCGTCGTCAGGAACCACTGGATGGCCCGCGGCGATCCGTCGTCGAGCGCCCGCTCCGCGTACTCCCGCACCTGCGGCGAGGCGGTCACGAGGATGGAGGTCACCTGGACGCGCTGGTCCTCGTCGTGCGCGTCGTACTGCCCGCTGCTGAGGAAGTCCCGCAGCGCGAAGTCCGTACCGGCTTCGAGCGCCTCGGCGGCATCGCGCTTGACGGCCCTGCCGCCGTGCGCGTTGACCGTGGTCACGGCCACCTGGAGGTCCTCGGACACGGCCGTCGCGAAGCCGCCCTCCAGATAGGCCGCGGCCGCCGCGTCCCCGCCGGACAGCGCCTGCCCGATCCCGGCACGCGTGGCCTTGCCCGCAGTGACCAGGGCCTTGGAGAGCGTGAACCGGTTGTCCTCGGCCGTGGCCGCCGGCAGCCTGTCGGCGAGGAACGTGGTCACGGCGTCCGCGTTGCCCACGAGCGCCGCCGCCGCGGCCGTGCGCACCGCGCGGCCGCCGGTCTTGTACGCGTGCACCACCTTGCCGCGGTCGGTGTCGGGCAGCCGTGTACCGCCGTCGGCCGCCGCCGTGCCCGCCGCGTACGCGGGCCGGGACCCGAACACTCCCAGAGGGAGTGCGGTACCTGCCGCGATCCCCCCGAAAATAGCCAGTGACTGGCGTCTGCTGAATATCTGCCGTGATGGTGACATCACGACTCCCTTCTCGTTTACGAGGGGAAATCTCGCCGCCCCCCTGCGGTACAAGTCCCTTATCGAAGCCGGGGCTTGGCGGACTCGTCCAATGCAGAAACCGGGCAGAAATCAGGTAATCACCGAATACCCATCGTGATGTACATCACAAGCCGAAAAGGTTGTAGTGATCTTGATAAAGAATTGATAGAGACCCCGGCGGCGACACGCCCGGCCACCCCCTCGGACACCCCCGGACCCGCCTGTTGCTGCTAGCGTGCACTTGCAAGTCTGTTGCAATAAGAGCTCGGAGGGGACCCGCCATGCCCGTCTACACGCTTCCTGAACTGCCGTACGACTACTCCGCGCTGGCGCCCGTGATCAGCCCCGAGATCATCGAGCTGCACCACGACAAGCACCACGCGGCCTACGTGAAGGGCGCCAACGACACCCTGGAGCAGCTCGCCGAGGCGCGCGACAAGGAGTCCTGGGGTTCGGTCAACGGCCTGGAGAAGAACCTGGCCTTCCACCTCTCCGGGCACATCCTGCACTCGATCTACTGGCACAACATGACCGGTGACGGCGGCGGCGAGCCGCTGGCCGCCGACGGTGTGGGCGACCTCGCCGACGCGATCGCCGAGTCCTTCGGCTCCTTCGCCGGTTTCAAGGCGCAGCTCACCAAGGCCGCCGCGACCACCCAGGGCTCCGGCTGGGGCGTGCTGGCGTACGAGCCGCTCAGCGGGCGGCTGATCGTCGAGCAGGTCTACGACCACCAGGGCAACGTCGGCCAGGGCGCCACCCCGATCCTGGTCTTCGACGCCTGGGAGCACGCCTTCTACCTCCAGTACAGGAACCAGAAGGTCGACTTCATCGACGCCATGTGGGCCGTCGTCAACTGGCAGGACGTGGCGAAGCGTTACGAGGCCGCCAAGTCCCGCGCGGACGTGCTGCTGCTGGCGCCGTGAGGCGTGCCTGAAGCGTCCTGCCTCGTGATCGTCTTCTCACCCTTCACGGCGGCAGGCGGAATGAGGGAAGCCCCCGCGAGGACGTGACTCGCGGGGGCTTTCTGTGTGACCGGCAGGTCAGGGTTTGCGGGCGAGGCCGCCGTGCTGGCCGATCGGCTGCGAGGCGGTGCCGTCCGGGGAGGGGTCCGGGCGCCACAGCGGGACGGAGACCACGCCGGGCTCGACCAGCTCCATGCCGTCGAAGTACGCCTCGATCTGCTCCGCCGGCCGCAGGAAGTAGGGGACGGCGCCGGTCTCGTTGTAGCCGTCCTGGGCCGCCTCGTAGGCCGGGTCGGTGCCGCGCGAGCCGTCGTTGACGCAGAGGTGACTGCCGGAGGGCAGGCCGGCCATCAGGCGGCGGACCAGGTCGCGGGCCCGGTCGTGGCCGTCGACGTGGCCGAGGATGCCGCTGAGGATCAGGGCGGTGGGGCGGGAAAGGTCGAGGGTGCGGGCGGCGGCCTGAAGGATCTTCTCCGGCTCGTACAGGCTCATGTCCTCGTAGGCGGTGACGCCCTCGGGGGTGGAGGTGAGCAGGGCGCGGGCGTGGGCGAGGACCAGCGGGTCGTTGTCGACGTAGACGATCCGCGCCTCGGGGGCGTGCCGCTGGGCGACCTCGTGGGTGTTGTCGACGGTCGGCAGTCCGGTGCCGACGTCCAGGAACTGGCGCACCCCCGCCTCCAGCACCAGGTACCGGATGGCCCGGCCGAGGAAGGCGCGGCTGCTGCGGGCGATGGTGACGATGCCGGGGAAGACCGCGGTGTAGGCGTCGCCGGCCGCCTCGTCCACGGGGTAGTTGTCCTTGCCGCCCAGCCAGTAGTTCCAGATCCGGGCCGAGTGCGGCACCGAGGTGTCGATCTCCGTCATGGGGTGGGACTCGCCTCCAGGGTCGGTGTTCGGCCCATGGTGCTACGCCCGGGCGGGCCCGCGTGGCACAACCGCCACGACGGACCCGCCCGCGGTCCGGGCGGAGCGTCCCTACAGGTTGCTGAAGTCCGGGCCCTTGGTGCGGGTGCGCTTGATCTCGTAGAAGCCGGGGACGGAGGCGACCGCGAGGGTGCCGTCCCAGAGCTTGGCGGCGTCCTCGCCCTTGGGGGCGGGGGTGACGACCGGGCCGAAGAAGGCGAGCTGTTCGCCGTCGGCGCCGGGGACGGCGATGACCGGGGTGCCGACCTCCTGGCCGACCTTGTCGATGCCCTCCTTGTGGGAGGCGCGCAGCTGGGGCTCGTACGGGGTGTCGTCCCAGTGGTCCATGAGGGACTCGGGCAGGCCGACGTCCTTCAGAGCGGCGGCCACCGTCGCCTTCTCCGGCCCCTCGCCCTGGTTGTGGAAGCGGGTGCCGAGCGCCGTGTAGAGGTCGCCGAGCACCTCGGCGCCGTGCTCCTCCTGGGCCGCGATGACGACGCGGACCGGGCCCCAGGCCTTGGTCTCGAGCAGCTCGCGGTACTCCTCGGGCAGCTCGTCGAGCTTGTCCTCGTTGAGGACGGCGAGGCTCATCAGGTGCCAGCGGACCTCGATGTCCCGGACCTTCTCCACCTCCAGGACCCAGCGGGAGGTCATCCAGGCCCACGGGCACAGCGGGTCGAACCAGAAGTCGACGGGGGTCTTCTCCGACATGTCTCTCCTCAGGAGGCAACAGGGCCGAGCTTTCCTCCTGGCAACCGGCCGGACGCCGTGGCCATTCCCGGCTGCCGCCCGTCAGGGGCACATGGCAGGATCGGTGCTGTCCGCATACTGAACACCACCCGAGGGAGTGCCGCCCGTGCCCGGTGAGAATCTGTCCCGCGACGAGGCCCGGGAGCGGGCCGCCCTGCTGTCCGTCGACGGGTACGAGGTGTCCCTCGACGTGCGCTCGGCCGCCGGTGAGGCTCAGGGCGAGGGTCCGCGCACCTTCCGCTCCGTGACCACGATCCGCTTCCGCTGCAACGAGCCCGGTGCGAGCAGCTTCGCCGACCTGATCGCGCCGAGCGTGACCGCCGTGTCCCTCAACGGCCGCGACCTCGACCCGAGCGAGGTCTTCGACGGCTCCCGCATCGCCCTGGAGGACCTGGCCGCCGACAACGAGCTGGTCGTCGACGCCCAGTGCGCCTACTCGCGCACCGGTGAGGGTCTGCACCGCTTCGTCGACCCGGAGGACGGCGAGGTCTACCTCTACACCCAGTACGAGCCGGCCGACTCCCGCCGGGTCTTCGCCAACTTCGAGCAGCCGAACCTCAAGGCGCCGTTCCGTTTCGAGGTGCGGGCGCCCGAGGAGTGGACGGTCTGGAGCAACGGCGCCGGGGAACGCGTCGACGGGGTGTGGCGGTTCGCGGAGACGAAGCCGATCTCGACGTACATCACCTGCGTGGTCGCGGGGCCGTACCACTACGTGACCGACTCCTACGAGCGCGTGTTCGAGGACGGGACGCGACTGGAGATCCCGCTCGGCGCCATGTGCCGCAAGGGCCTCGCGCCGCACTTCGACGCCGACGACGTCTTCCTGATCACCAAGCAGGGCCTGGACTTCTTCCACGACCGCTTCGACTTCCCGTACCCCTTCGGCAAGTACGACCAGGCGTTCGTGCCCGAGTACAACCTCGGCGCGATGGAGAACCCGGGGATGGTGACCTTCCGCGAGGAGTACATCTTCCGGGGCAAGGTGACGCAGGCGTCGTACGAGGGCCGCGCCAACACCATCCTGCACGAGATGGCGCACATGTGGTTCGGCGATCTGGTCACCATGGAGTGGTGGGACGACCTGTGGCTGAAGGAGTCCTTCGCCGACTTCATGGGCGCCTTCGCCAACGTCGGCGCGACCCGCTTCGAGGACGCCTGGATCACCTTCGCCAACCGCCGCAAGGCGTGGGCCTACCGCGCCGACCAGCTCCCCTCCACGCACCCGGTCACCGCCGACATCCGCGACCTCCAGGACGCCAAGCTCAACTTCGACGGCATCACCTACGCCAAGGGCGCCTCGGTGCTCAAGCAGCTGGTGGCGTACGTCGGCCAGGACGCGTTCCTGGAGGGCGCGCGGCGCTACTTCAAGCGGCACGCGTACGGCAACACGCGCCTCGGTGACCTGCTGTCGGTGCTGGAGGAGACCAGCGGGCGGGACATGGCGTCCTGGGCCCGGTCCTGGCTGCAGACGGCCGGCGTCAACTCGCTGACCCCGCAGGTGCTGCTGAGCGAGGCGGGCACGGTCGACGAGCTGGCGGTGGTGCAGGAGGCCGCGGAGTCGCACCCGGAACTGCGTCCGCACCGGGTGGCCGTGGGCCTGTACCGGCGTACGGCCGAGGGCGCGCTGGAGCGGTACGCGCGTGCCGAGGTGGACGTCGACGGGCCGCGCACCGTCGTGGCGGAGCTGGCCGGTGCCGAGGCGCCCGAGCTGGTCCTCGTCAACGACGACGACCTGACGTACTGCAAGACCCGCTTCGACGAGACCTCGCTGGCGACGCTGCGCGCGCACCTGGGTGCGCTGACCGACCCGCTGGCCCGTGCCCTGTGCTGGTCGGCGCTGTGGAACATGACCCGGGACGCGCTGCTGCCGGCGCGGGACTTCGTCGGCCTGGTGCTGCGGTTCGCGGGGCGCGAGTCGTCCATCGGGGTGCTCCAGATGCTGCACGCCTGGGCGGGCTCGGCGCTGGTGCACTACGTCGCCCCGGACGGGCGCGAGGCCTGCGGCCGGCTGCTGGGCGAGGGCGCGCTGCGGGAGCTGCGGGAGGCGGCGCCGGGCAGCGAGCAGCAGCTGGCGTGGGCGCGGTTCTTCGCGTCGGTGGCCTCCGGGGAGCCCGAGCTGCGGCTGCTGCGCGGGCTGCTGGAGGGCGCGGAGAAGATCGACGGCCTGGACGTGGACCAGGAGCTGCGCTGGGCGTTCCTGGAGCCGCTCGCCGCGCACGGCCAGGCCGACGAGAAGGTGCTCGCCGCCGAGCTGGCCCGCGACGACACGGCCTCCGGCAAGCGCCATCAGGTGCGCTGCCTGGCGGCCCGTCCGTCGGCGGCGGTGAAGGCGCAGGCCTGGGCGCAGGTCGTGGAGTCGGACGCGTTGTCGAACGCCCTGGTGGAAGCGACCATCGCGGGCTTCGCGCAGCCCTCTCAGCGGGAGCTGGTCGCACCGTACGCCGAGAAGTACTTCGCGGCGATCGAGCGGGTGTGGGACGAGCGGTCGATCCAGATCGGGATGGACGTGGTGCGGGGCCTGTTCCCGTCGCTGCGGGACTCCCAGGACACGCTGGAGGCGACGGACGCGTGGCTGTCCGCACACGAGGACGCGGCGCCGGCGCTGCGGCGGCTGGTGCTGGAGGCGCGGGACGACCTGGCGCGGGCGCTGCGGGGACAGGCGTGCGACGCGGCGGCGGAAAGCCGCTGAAGCACCCCAACCTCTGGCCAATGATTTGGCGCTCCGTCATCGTTACGGAATTCAGTCAATAGCAGCCGTAACCCCTGGTCCGCACCTTTGCCGACCAGGGGTTTTCGGCATCCGAACACCCGTCCTTTAGGGCGGGCTTGTCCGGATTGAGCGTCGGCCTTGTAACAGCGGTTAAGGGGCCGATCGGGCGCGGGAAATTGCCGGTCATGACGCACAACACCCCGCTCTCCCCGCGCCCCCTGCACCAGCTCGCCGACGGCCTGCGCCGGCTGATGACCACCGCTCAGCTGCGGGCGCACGGTGTCTCCGCCGCCGAGACCGACGAGCAGTGCCGGCCGGGCGGCTCCTGGCAGCGGCTGCTCCCGAACGTCGTCCTGCTCCACCCGGGCCCGCCCACCAGCGACGAGCGCCTGCACGCGGTACTGCTGTACGCGGCGCGCGAGCGGTCCGGCGGGCCGGGCCCCTCGGTCCCGGCGTCCGTGCCGCTCCAGCCGGGCGGGGAGGACACACCCTCGGTTCCGTACGCGGAGGCGATGGTCACGGGACCGGCCGCGCTGACGCTGCACGGCTTCTCGACCACTCCCCCGCTGTCTTCCCTGGAGGTCATCGACGTCCTGGTGCCGAGGCTGCGCCGGCTGCGCACGACGGGCTGCGCGCGCGTCGTCCGCACGACCGCGCTGCCCAACGCCGAGCTGGTCACCGGGGTTCCGGTGGCGCCGGTGGCGCGGGCGCTGGCGGACACGGTGGCGGAGCTGACGGACGCGGGCGTGGTCCGCCGGCTGCTGACGGAGGCGGTGCGCGGCGGGCACTGCGAACCGGCGGCGGTGGTACGCGAGCTGAACCGGGCCCGGCTGCTCAGCCGCCCGCACGTGGTGGACGCCGTGGACTCGCTGGTCGCCGAGGGGCGGGCGCTGGCCGAGCGGCGCCTGTACCGGATGGTGCGCGAACACGGTCTGCCGGAGCCGCTGTGGAACGTCGACCTGCGCCTGCCCGGCGGCCCGCACCTCGGCGGCGTGGACGCCTTCTGGCCCGAGCACGCGGTGGCGCTGGAGCTTGACACCCGTGCCCACCGGCAGCAGGAGGACGACGCGGTGTGGGCGGAACACGTGCGCAAGCGCGAGCACCTGGAGCGGCTGGGCGTCACGGTCGTGCACCTCACGCCGCGCAAGCTGCGGGACTCCCTGGAACACCAGGCGGCAGTGGTCCGGACGGCGTTGATGGCGGCGGGAGACCGGGAACCCGCCGCGTACGTCGTGGTACTGCCCCGGTAGTACCACGACGGCAGGAGGGGAGAGGAGGGGCCGCCGGGCACGACCGCCCGGCGGCCCCTCCTCACGTCCTTGCGCCGCTCGTCACTTGTCTCTCGTCACTTGTCTCCCGTCACTTGTCTCCCGTCACTTGGCGCAGAACTCCGCCTCGATCACCGCACCGCTGTCGCCCGACCAGTCGCCGTTGAAGTTGAAGGCGAGCGCGTGCCGGCCGTCCCTCGTCGTCACCGCCTCCGACGTCGAGCCGTGGATGCCGCCACCGTGGCCCCAGACGGTCACCCCGCAGTCGAGCTCCCGCTTGATCAGGCCGAGGCCGTAACCGGCTCCCTCCTCCACCTCGTCCACCGGAACGGTGGTCGTCATCTCGGCCAGCTGCTCGGCGGGCAGCAGCCGGCCCCGCAGGAGGGCGGTGTAGAAGCGGTTCAGGTCGGCGGAGCTGGAGACCATCTCGCCCGCCGCCCCGGCGATGGACGGGTTGAGCCGCGTGACGTCGTACGTCGGTCCCGTCGCCGTCCCGCCCAGCTTGGAGTAGGCGCGGCTGCTGGGCCGCGGCAGCCAGGCCCGGGTGCCGGGGACCGAGGTGGCGCGCAGCTTCAGCGGCTCGATGACGCGGCGGCGCACCTCCTCGCCGTACGGGCGTCCGGTGACCTCCTCGATCACCATGCCGGCCAGGACGTAGTTGGTGTTGGAGTAGTTCCAGTCGGTGCCGGGTTCGAAGTCGGGCTTGTGGGCCATGGCGACGGCGACCAGTTCCCGCGGCGTCACCGTGTCGTAGCGGTGCTCGAAGAAGCCGTCCTTGAGGAAGTGGGTGCGGCCGAAGTCCTCGTCGGCCGTGTAGTTGTAGACGCCGCTGGTGTGGTTGAGGAGTTGGCGCAAAGTGATGCGGCCGCCGTCGTGGCCGTTGCCCTCCACCACGCCCGGCAGCCAGTCGTCCACCGTGTCGTCCAGCGAGAGCCGGCCCTCGGCCTCCAGCTGGAGCAGGACGGTGGCGACGAAGGTCTTGGTGATGCTGCCGACGCGGTAGCGGTCCCGCTCCGAACGCGGCTCGCCGGTCCGCAGGTCGCCCACCCCGGCAGTCCCGGCCCAAGTGCGGTGGCCGTCGCGGGCGGCCGCGGTCACGCCGGGCACGCCGTCGGCGACCGCGGCCGCCATGGCGCGGCGGGTCGCTTCGTGGCCGTGGCCGCCGGTGGCGGGTGCCGCCACCACCGGGGCGGCCAGCGCCGCCGACAGTGCCACGGCGGTGGCCGCCACCAGGGTGGTCCGTACGCGTGCGCTCATGTCTTCCCCCATCGTCTGCGTCCTCGGTGTCGCTCGGTCGGCGGGAAGGACCGGGCGGCCGGCGTGAAGGTTGAGGCTCCCGGTGGTGGTTGGGCCGGTTTCAGCCCTCTTCCGGCGCGGACCGCCCGGCCCGCCCCGCCGGCGGCCGCTCCCGCCACAGCCGCAGCCCCGCGTCGACCAGCGGCACCCGGGTCAGGCCGGGCACGGCGTCCAGGTCCTGCCAGGCCGCCAGGTCGGTGGAGCCGCCGGCCTCGAACCGCAGGCCGCCACCGGTGACCCGGGCCTCGTAGACGAGCCGTACGCCGTGGTGGTCCACGGTCCGCCGCAGGAGGCGCCCCGGGCCGACGCGGCTCGGTCGGGTCAGCCGGTTGGAGTCGACGCCGAGCAGGGCGGTGGGCTCCACGCGGTAACCGGTCTCCTCCTCGACCTCGCGGACGACGGTGTCGTGGGGGTCCTCGCCGTGTTCCGTCCCGCCGCCCGGCAGCACCCACTCGGGGACCCCGCCGGGGCCCGGCGACCGGGCGAGCAGCACCTGTCCGTCGCGGACACATATGGCGTAGGCCGCCACCCTCAGTTTGCGCAGCACTCCGGGACGTTAACCCGCCCGGCCACGACCCGGGCCGGGCTCACAGGAATGTCACAGCCCGCCCCTTGTGTCCCCGGTGGCGTATGGCGGAAGTACGCCATGACTCCATCCCGCCCCGGACAACTCTCCCCAAACAATGATCCCTTGGGTAAAGCTGAGCGGTCGTCCGGGATCGAATTCCGGACGACCGCGGCCAGGACCGGTCGGCCCCGGTCGCACTCTCACGTTCCTTACCAACAAGGGATGCCGATGACCCACACCCCCCAGCGCGAACCGATACCGGGCGCCAGACGCGCGGCCCGCGTCGCCGTGGCCACGGGCCTCGCCGCCGCGCTCTGCGCCGTCGGGCCGATACCCCTGGCGTTCGCCGCCGACGGCCCCCAGGTCGTGCCGCCCGCCGACGCCTCCGTGAAGTCCGCGCACGACAAGCTCGGTTCGCACGACGCGGACCTGCTCGCCGAGGCCAAGACCGACGGCACGAAGAACGTCACGATGATGGTCGCCACCGCTCCCGGCAAGACCGAGCAGGTGGCGAAGGAACTGGACGCGGTCGGCGGCGGCAGCGTCGGCCGGACCTACGACGAACTCGGCTACGTCCGCGCCACCGTGCCCACCGGCAAGGCGGACGCGGCCATCGCCGCCGCCGCCAAGCTCTCCTCCGTGCACGGCATCGACCTGCGCGACGAGATCCCGCTGGACGACCCGACGCCGGCCGCCGACCGGGCGAAGGGCGGCGAGCACCACAAGGGCCGCACCTACCCGGGACCCGACCGCCGCACCCCCGCAGAGAACCCGTACAACCCGTCCTTCGAGACGGGCGCCGTCGACTTCGTGAAGAAGCACCCGAAGGCGGACGGCCGCGGCGTCACCATCGGCATCCTCGACTCGGGCGTCGACCTCGCCCACCCGGCGCTGCAGAAGACCACCACCGGCGAGCGCAAGATCGTCGACTGGGTCACCGCGACCGACCCGGTCGTCGACGGCGACCGGACCTGGCGTCCGATGACCACCTCCGTCTCCGGGCCGACCTTCACCTACGGCGGCGAGACGTGGACGGCGCCCGCGGGCTCGTACCAGGTCAGCACCTTCCTGGAGTCGTACACCACCGGTGGTGACGCGGGCGGCGACGCCAACCGGGACGGCGACACCACCGACTCCTGGGGCGTCCTGTACGACGCGCAGGCCGGCACGGTCCGCGTCGACCTGAACGACAACCACGACTTCGCCGACGACACCCCGATGAAGCCCTACAAGGACGGCTTCCAGATCGGATACTTCGGCACCGACGACCCGAAGACGGACGTGGCCGAGCGCCAGCCGTTCGTCGTCGAGATCCGCGAGGACGTCGTCTACAACGGGGCCGGCGCGAAGGCCGACTACGTCAACATCGGCGTCATCGAGGGCTCGCACGGCTCGCACGTGGCCGGACTCGCCGCCGCCAACGGCCTGTTCGGCGGCCGGATGGACGGTGCCGCGCCCGGCGCGAAGATCGTCTCGTCCCGCGCCTGCACCTGGAGCGGCGGCTGCACCAACGTCGCGCTCACCGAGGGCATGATCGACCTCGTCGTCAACCGCGGCGTCGACATCGTCAACATGTCGATCGGCGGCCTGCCCGCGCTCAACGACGGCAACAACGCGCGCGCCGAGCTGTACACGCGCCTCATCGACACCTACGGCGTCCAGCTCGTCATCTCCGCGGGCAACTCAGGCCCCGGCGCCAACACCATCGGCGACCCGTCGCTGGCGGACAAGGTGATCTCGGTCGGAGCGTCCATCTCCCGCGAGACCTGGGCCGCCAACTACGGCTCCGCGGTGAAGCGGAAGTACCAGATGATGCCGTTCTCCTCGCGCGGCCCGCGTGAGGACGGCGGCTTCACGCCGACGCTGACCGCGCCCGGCGCGGCCGTCAACACCATCCAGACCTGGGCGCCCGGCTCCCCGGTCCCCGAGGCGGGCTACGACCTGCCCGCCGGGTACGGCATGCTCCAGGGCACCTCGATGGCCTCCCCGCAGGCCGCGGGCGCCTCGGCGCTGCTGCTGTCGGCCGCGAAGCAGGCGGACATCGACCTGACCCCGGCGAAGCTGCGGACGGCGCTGACCTCGACCGCCGACCACATCAAGGGCGTGCAGGCGTACGAGGAGGGCGCGGGCCTGATCAACATCCCCGACGCCTGGAAGTCGATCCGGCGCGGCGCCACCGCCCACGAGTACACGGTCAAGGCGCCGGTCGACACCGCGATCGACCAGTTCCTCAAGACCCCGGGCTACGGCACCGGCCTCTACGACCGTGAGGGCGGCCTGGAGGCGGGCGAGCGCAAGACGTACGAGATCACGCTCACCCGCACCTCCGGCGCCGACCGGGCGATCCGGCACGAGCTGCACTTCGAGAACAACACCGACCGCACCTTCCGCATCGTCGGCTCCGACGAGGTGAGGCTGCCGCTCAACGAGCCGGTCACCGTCAAGGTGCAGGCCAAGCCGCGCTCCGAGGGCATCAAGAGCGCGATCCTCGAGGTCGACGACCCGCGCACCCAGGGCACCGACAAGCTGGTCCTGACCACGGTCGTGGCCTCGGCCCCGCTGGAGTACGACTTCTCCGCGAAGGACTCCGTGCAGCGCAACAGCACCGAGTCGTACTTCGTGACCGTCCCCGAGGGCGCGAAGACGCTCGAGGTGGCGATGAGCGGGCTGCGCGGCGGGAGCCAGACCCGGTTCATCGCCATCCACCCGTACGGCGTCCCGGTCGACAACACCTCCACGCCGTACTGCTACAACAACTACCTCGACGGCAACGGCTGCCGGCCCGACGTGCGCGCGTACGCCGACCCGCAGCCCGGCGTCTGGGAGATCGAGGTCGAGTCGCGGCGCACCTCGCCGCTGCTGGACAACCCGTACAAGCTGGACGTCACCGTCCTCGGCGCGGTGTTCGACCCGGAGGTCGTGACGGTGCCCGAGGCCAAGGTGGGCACCCCGGCCGACGCCTCCTGGAAGGTGACGAACCGGTACGGCCCGATCGACGGCAAGCTGGTCGGCGGCCCGCTCGGCTCGGCCGAGACGTCCCGCCCGTCGATCGCGCAGGGCGAGACGAAGCGGTCCACGGTGGAGGTGCCCGAGGGCGCCGAGTCGCTGGACGTGGCGATCGGCGGCGTCTCCGACGCGGCCTCCGACCTGGACCTGACGGTCTACGACAAGGACGGCAACGTCGTCGGCCAGTCCGCCGACGGCGACTCGGAGGAGTCGGTCTCCGTGCCGAAGCCGGCCGCCGGCGCCTACACCGTCGAGGTCGTGGGCTACTCGGTGCCGTCGGGCAGCACGGAGTACGACTACCGGGACGTGTACTTCGCCGCCACCCTCGGTTCCGTCACCGTGGACGGCTCGGCGCCGGTCAAGCTCGGCACGGGCGAGACGGCGACGGTCTCCGGCAGCGTCACGGCGCTGGCCGCCGCGCCTGAGGGCCGTGAGTTCTTCGGCCGGGTCCAGCTGGTGAACGCCCACGGCACGACCGCGGGCCTCGGCAGCGTGCGGATCGGCAAGGTCGTGCCGTAGTCCGGTGCGGCACGTGGGAGGGGCGGGCGCTCTTGCGGGCGCCCGCCCTTCGGCCTGCTCCGGGAGGTCAGCCGCAGGTGAGGGTGCGGGACTCGGGCAGGGAGGCGGTGATCCGGGCGCGGGCGGTGGCGATGTCCCGCTCGCCGGTGATCACGGTGTCCGCGCCGGCCCCGTCCCTCGGGACGCCGACCAGCACCCGGTCGCCGGGCCGGAGCCGGGCGGTGGCGTCGTCCAGGAGGAAGGTCACCGATTCGGCGCCCGTCCGCGACCCGGGACCGGACTCCGTCCCGGTACTCGCCGCCGGCCCGACGCCCGCCCCGGGCTCGGTCCCCGTCCCGGGCACGGTGCTCGCCGTCGTGCCTGTGCTCGTGCCGGGGCCGGTGCCCACCGCGGGCCCAGTGCTCGTCCCCGATCCCACGCTCGCCCCGGCCCCCGAGCCGCCCTCCAACCCGGTGCTCGACACCGGCCCAGTGCCCGCCCCGAGCCCGATACTCGACCCCGACCCCACGCTCGCCCCGGCCCCCGAGCCGCCCTCCAACCCGGTGCTCGACACCGGCCCAGTGCCCGCCCCGAGCCCGATACTCGACCCCGACCCCACGCTCGCCCCGGGCCCCGAGCCGCCCTCCAACCCGGTGCTCGACACCGGCCCAGTGCCCGCCCCCGACCCCGCGCCGCCCTCCGGCCCGGTGCTCGACGTCGGTCCGGTACTCGCCCCCGGGACGTACGACCGCGTCACCCGGAGGGTGATCCGGTGCCGGGCCTCCCCCGGGACCGGTCGGGCGCCGGTCACCGTGCCCTCGGCGACCAGGCGGGCGCAGGCGAGGTAGCGGGGGGTGCCGAAGACAAGTCCGGCGTCCTGGTCGGGGACGGACTGGTCCCGTTGGGCGTCGGACGCCGCCTGGCCGGCCGTGTCGTCCGTGCCGCCGCCGGTCTGCACCACGAGCCATCCCAGGCCCGTGACCACGACGCCCGCGCACGCCGCCGCGAGGACGCCCAGGGCGACGCGGAAGGGCCGGCGCCGGGGGCGGCTCACGGGCGTTGCCCGTACCGGCGCGGCGGCCCGCGGTTCGGGAGCCGGTCCGCCCAGGGCGCGCCCGAGGACGTCCAGCTGCTCCCGCAGCAGCGCCACGTCGGCCGCCGCCGACCGGTACTCGCCGTGGGCGTCCGCGCCCGCCCCGGGCGGCAGCGGCTCGCCCGTGATCGCGGCCATCAGCGCGTCGTGCCCGGCGGGGTGCTGCCCGGCGGAATTCTGTTCGGCGGCCATCTCACACCACCTCGTCCTCGTGCAGCCGGGCCCGCAGCGCCCGTACCGCCGTGTGCAGCCTGCTCTTGACCGTGCCCTCGGGGATGCCCAGCTCCTCGGCGATCCCGCGCACCGGCAGGTCGGCGTAGAAGCGCAGGACGACGACCTGCCGCTGGTTGTCGGGCAGCTCGTCCAGACCCTGCGCGACGGCGAGGGAGAGCAGGCTCGTCTCCTCGCCGGAGGGCTGGTCGGTCTGGCGCAGGGCGGCCAGGCGCTCGCCCAGCCGGGCCTGGCGGTGCCTGGCCCGGTGCCAGTCCATGGCCAGGTTGGAGGCGACGACCGCCGCCCACGCGGACACGTCGCGCGGCGCCTCCCGTCCGCTCGCCGTCCGCTCCAGCAGCCTGAGGCGGACCTGCTGCACCCCGTCCGGCAGGTCCGCCTGAGGCACGCCGCCGAGCGCGAGCACCGCCCGCACCCGCCGTTCCTGAGCCGCGTCCAGGGGATCGTCCGGTACGGCGTCCCCCTGGCCGCGGCGGGCCCTTCCGCGCAGCACGGCCACCCCTCCCCTCGCCGTGTTTCCCCTATGACGCCGCAGGGGCCCGAAACGTTCGCCGGACCGCGCCCGCCCCGGCACGAGGCATACGTCACATCGTCGTGTGGGGTGGAAAGGGATGGGCAGGGGCGGAACAGCACAGCTTGCGGCGCGGGGGCCGGTCGGCGGAATTTCTGCAGCTCAGCCGGGGTTTTCGCGCGAGGACCGCATCCGCCGCCCGAGCCGCCGCGTCCCACGGTGCGGGCACACCGCGCAAAGAATTGGACAGGCGGGCCGGGCCGCGCCGCATGATGGAAAAGTCTCGGCCGAGCAAAGCGCGCGTGAAGACACGCGCACAAACGGAGAAGGAGTCACCGTGAGGGTCGGAATCGTCGGAGCCACCGGTCAGGTCGGCACGGTCATGCGCAGGATCCTCACGGAACGGAACTTTCCGGTCACCGAGCTGAGGCTGTTCGCCTCCGCCCGCAGCGCCGGCAAGGACCTGGACGGCGTGACGGTGGAGGACGCGGCCACCGCCGACTACTCCGGCCTGGACATCGTGCTGTTCTCCGCGGGCGGCGCCACCTCCAAGGCGCTGGCCGAGAAGGTCGCCGCGCAGGGCCCGGTCGTGATCGACAACTCCTCCGCCTGGCGCCGCCACCCCGAGGTCCCGCTGGTGGTGTCCGAGGTCAACCCGCACGCGATCGCCGACCGCCCCAAGGGCATCATCGCCAACCCGAACTGCACGACGATGGCCGCGATGCCGGCCCTGCGTCCGCTGCACGCCGAGGCGGGCCTCGAAGCCCTGGTCGTCGCCACCTACCAGGCGGTGTCCGGTTCCGGCCTGGCCGGCGTGGACGAGCTGTTCGAGCAGGTCAAGAAGGTCGGCGACGACGCCCCGAAGCTCACCCACGACGGCTCGGCGGTGGAGTTCCCGAAGCCGGACAAGTACGTGGCGCCGATCGCGTACAACGTGCTGCCGCTGGCCGGTTCCATCGTGGACGACGGCCTGCACGAGACGGACGAGGAGCAGAAGCTCCGCCACGAGTCCCGCAAGATCCTGGAGATCCCTGAGCTGAAGGTCTCCGGCACCTGCGTGCGCGTGCCCGTCTTCAGCGGCCACTCCCTCCAGATCAACGCCCGCTTCGCCCGCCCGATCAGCGTGGAGCGCGCCAAGGAGCTGCTGGCCGGCGCCCCCGGCGTGGCGCTCGCCGAGGTGCCGACCCCGCTGCAGGCGGCCGGTCAGGACCCGTCGTACGTGGGCCGCATCCGCCAGGACGAGACCGTGGAGAACGGCCTGGCCCTGTTCGTCTCCAACGACAACCTGCGCAAGGGCGCGGCCCTGAACGCGGTGCAGATCGCGGAGCTGGTGGCGGCGGAGCTGAAGGGCTAGTCAGGGCCTGGGTACCTCGTAGAGGAAGCAGCCGTACTCGACGGCCCGGACGTGGACGAGCGCCACGGCCGGGTCGTCGAACGCTTCCCGGAGGGCGTACGCGAAGGCGCCGGGCTCCCCGATCAGGCGTCCGCCCAGGATGCGCCCGTCGGCGGAGTAGCGGCGCAGCGTGCGGTGCGAGTTGGTGAAGGGGAGGCGGTCCGCCTCCGGTCCCGCGCACTCATCGGCGTGGACGAAGACCGGCCCCTGCTCGTCGTACGGACCCGGGTCGGCGCCCGTGGCCGCCGCCCAGCGGCGCAGCGGGGCATAGGAGACGAGCGCGATCAGCTCACCCGCGCGGCTGTGGCGCAGACAGCAGCGCAGGGGTGCGCCGCCCTCGTCGTCGGTCGTGGGCACGGGGGTGCGGCCCGCGTCGTCGACGGCGCGCAGTTCCTCGAGGGTGACCGGTGGGATGGCGTGTGCGGTGTAGCCGTTCATGGGAACCAGGCTCGCGCGCGGGCGCGCCGCGCACCGGCGGGAAATGGACATCGCCTTCCGTCCCGGCCACGTGGAAGGATGGCGCAACCCACACATAACGAGGAGATGACCGCGTGCCTGGCACAAACCTGACTCGCGAAGAGGCGCAGCAGCGGGCGAAGCTGCTGACCGTTGACTCGTACGAGATCGATCTCGACCTCACCGGCGCGCAGGAGGGCGGCACCTACCGGTCCGTGACCACGGTGCGCTTCGACGTCGCGGAGACCGGCGACGAGAGCGGTGCCGCGTCCTTCATCGACCTGGTCGCGCCGACGGTCCACGAGGTGACGCTGAACGGCGACTCCCTCGACCCCGCCGAGGTGTTCCAGGACTCCCGCATCGCCCTGCCGGGGCTGCTGCCGGGCCGCAACATCCTGCGGGTGGCCGCCGACTGCGCGTACACCAACACCGGCGAGGGACTGCACCGCTTCGTCGACCCGGTCGACGACCAGGCGTACCTGTACACGCAGTTCGAGGTGCCGGACGCGCGCCGCGTCTTCGCGAGCTTCGAGCAGCCGGACCTCAAGGCGACCTTCCAGTTCACCGTCAAGGCGCCCGAGGGCTGGACGGTCATCTCCAACTCGCCCACCCCGGAGCCCCAGGACAACGTCTGGGCCTTCGAGCCGACCCCGCGCATCTCGTCGTACATCACGGCGCTGATCGTCGGCCCGTACCACTCCGTGCACAGCGTGTACGAGAAGGACGGCCAGACCGTCCCGCTCGGCATCTACTGCCGCCCCTCGCTCGCCGAGCACCTCGACGCGGACGCGATCTTCGACGTCACCCGGCAGGGCTTCGAGTGGTTCCAGGAGAAGTTCGACTACCAGTACCCGTTCGAGAAGTACGACCAGCTCTTCGTGCCGGAGTTCAACGCGGGCGCGATGGAGAACGCGGGCGCGGTGACCATCCGCGACCAGTACGTGTTCCGTTCGAAGGTGACGGACGCCGCGTACGAGGTGCGGGCGGCGACGATCCTGCACGAGCTGGCGCACATGTGGTTCGGCGACCTGGTCACCATGGAGTGGTGGAACGACCTGTGGCTGAACGAGTCGTTCGCCACCTACGCGGAGGCCGCCTGCCAGGCCGACGCGCCCGGCTCGAGGTGGCCGCACTCGTGGACGACGTTCGCCAACCAGATGAAGACCTGGGCGTACCGGCAGGACCAGCTGCCGTCCACGCACCCGATCATGGCGGACATCAGCGACCTGGACGACGTGCTCGTCAACTTCGACGGCATCACGTACGCCAAGGGCGCGAGCGTGCTCAAGCAGCTCGTCGCGTACGTCGGTGAGGACGCGTTCTTCCGGGGCGTGCAGGCGTACTTCAAGCGGCACGCGTTCGGCAACACGCGCCTGTCCGACCTGCTGGGCGCGCTGGAGGAGACCTCCGGCCGCGACCTGAAGACCTGGTCGAAGGCGTGGCTGGAGACGGCCGGCATCAACATCCTGCGCCCGGAGATCGAGACGGACGCCGACGGCGTCATCACCGCCTTCGCCATCCGCCAGGAGGCCCCGGCCCTGCCCGCCGGCGCCAAGGGCGAGCCCACCCTCCGCCCGCACCGCATCGCGATCGGCGCCTACGACCTCGACGGCGACGGCAAGCTGGTGCGCGGCGAGCGCGTCGAGCTGGACGTGGACGGCGAGCTGACGGCCGTACCGCAGCTGGTGGGCAAGCCCCGGCCGGCGGTACTGCTCCTGAACGACGACGACCTCTCGTACGCGAAGGTCCGCCTGGACGAGCAGTCCCTCGCCGTGGTCACCGAGCACCTCGGCGACTTCACCGAGTCGCTGCCGCGCGCGCTGTGCTGGGCGTCGGCCTGGGACATGACCCGGGACGCGGAGCTGGCGACCCGCGACTACCTCTCCCTGGTGCTGTCCGGCATCGGCAAGGAGTCCGACATCGGCGTGGTGCAGTCGCTGCACCGCCAGGTGAAGCTGGCCATCGACCAGTACGCCGACCCGAACGCCCGTGAGGCGCTGCTGACCCGCTGGACCGAGGCCACGCTGGCCCACCTGCGGGCCGCCGAGGCGGGCAGCGACCACCAGCTGGCGTGGGCGCGGGCGTTCGCGGCGACGGCCAGGACGCCGGAGCAGCTGGACCTGCTCGACGCGCTGCTCGACGGCACGCAGACCGTCGAGGGCCTGGCCGTCGACACCGAGCTGCGGTGGGCGTTCGTGCAGCGGCTGGCGGCGGTGGGCCGGTTCGGCGGCTCGGAGATCCAGAGCGAGTACGAGCGGGACAGGACGGCCGCCGGTGAGCGCCACGCGGCCACCGCGCGTGCCGCCCGTCCGACCGAGGCGGCCAAGGCGGAGGCCTGGGAGTCGGTCGTGGAGTCCGACAAGCTGCCGAACGCCGTGCAGGAGGCGGTCATCGCCGGCTTCGTCCAGACCGACCAGCGTGAGCTGCTGGCGTCGTACACGGAGCGGTACTTCGAGGTGCTGAAGGACGTCTGGGGGTCCCGTTCGCACGAGATGGCCCAGCAGATCGCGGTCGGCCTGTACCCGGCGGTGCAGGTGTCCCAGGACACCCTGGACCGCACGGACGCCTGGCTGTCCTCCGCCGAGCCCAACGCGGCCCTGCGCCGCCTGGTCTCGGAGTCCCGCTCGGGCGTCGAGCGCGCGCTGAAGGCCCAGGCCGCGGACGCGGCGGCCGCGTCCGCGTAGCGGCGGCACGCCCTTCGGGGGCGCCCGGCACGGTGCCGGGCGCCCCCTTGGCCGTTCAGCGGCGCGGTGCGGACTCGGCGAGGCGTGCTCGGGCCGCCGTGTGCAGGGCCGTCAGCACGGTGCCGACGGCCGCGCCCTCCCCGGCGCCCCTGCGCACGGCGGCGACGACGTGCCGGACGGGCCGGTCCGCGTGCAGTTCGCGCATCGCCACGCCCTCGCGCGACACGACCGCCGTGCGCGGGACCAGGGCCACGCCCATGCCCGCCCCGACCATCGCGAGGATCGCCGTCCAGCCGGCCGCCGTGTGGGCCTGGTACGGGCGGAAGCCGGCCGTCTCGCAGGCCGCGTGGGTGATGTCCGACCAGGGGCCGCTGCCGCCGAAGATCCACGGTTCGGCGGCGAGGTCGGCCAGGCGGAGCCCGTCCGTGCGGGCCAGCGGGTGGCCGGCGGGCAGCGCGACGTCCAGCGGGTCCGCGAGCAGCGGGACGCGGGTGAAACGCGGGTCGGCGGCGGTGGGTGCCTGTGCCGCCAGGGACAGGGCCACATCCACGTCCCCGGCCGCCAGCAGCTCGTACGCCTCCTGCGCCTCGGCCTCCCGCACCCGCACCGCCACCCCGGGGTGCGTGGCCCGCAGCGCGGTGACGGCCGGTACGACGAGGGCCGGTACGGCGGTGGAGAAGGCGCCGACCCGGACCTCGCCGGCCTCCCCGTGGACGTAGGCGGCGAGCTCCGCGTCGGCGCGTTCCAGCTGCTCGAAGACGGCCTCGGCGTGCCGCAGCACCAGCCGGGCCGCGTCCGTCAGTTCGACCCGTCTGCCCCGGGCCCGGAGCAGGTCCACGCCGAGCTGCCGGGAGAGGTTGGCCAGCTGCTGGGACACGGCGGACGGTGTCATGTTCAGCACCTCGGCCGTCGCCGTCACCGTGCCCCGCTCCCGCAGCGTGCGCAGGATCTGCAGCTTGCGGATCTCCCAGTCGGCCATGTCGGCAACCTATCCGCGGGGCGCGGCCGCCGTCTCTCCAGCTTCGGACACGGGACCACGCTCGCTCGGCGATTCTTTACCGATGTCAGTACAACCTTTTCACCTGTGATCCATGTCATGGTCACTATTCACCGGTAGTCCGCCTTCGCCCGATTCCGGTTGTAGACGCCTCGTCAAGTCCCGGCTTCGATAGAGATCTTGGGCCGAGGCGCGCCGGTGCACTGTCCCCGGCGCCCCGCCTGTCAGCCGTACAACCGAGGGAGGAAGCACGTTGCCCATGAGACGAATCGGCAGTCGGCGGGCTCGCGGCGCCCTGACCACCGGCGTCGCCCTGGCAGCCGCCGCCGGCCTGCTCACCGCAGCGCCAAACGCGCAGGCGGTCTCCGGTGCGCCCGCGGCCGCGGGGGCCCACGCCTTCACCGCCCGGCTCGTCATCGGCGCGGGCGACACCATGCGCGGCTGCTCCGCCGCGCTGGTGCACCAGCAGTGGCTGCTGACCGCCACGAGCTGCTTCGCCACCACTCCGGGGGCCGAGGTCGAGCCCGGCAAGCCCGCGCTGAAGTCCACGGCGACCGTGGGCGACAAGACCCTCGAGATAGTCGAGGTCGTTCCGCGCGACGACCGGGACGTGGCCATGGTCCGGCTCGCCGAGCCCGTCACCACGGTCCAGCCGGTGAAACTGGCCGCCGACGCCCCCGTGGCGGGTGAGACCCTGCTCGGCGCCGGATTCGGGCGGACCCGCACCGAGTGGGTCCCGAACCAGCCGCACACCGGCGAATTCCGGGTGGACTCCACCACCGCCACCACCGTGGCCCTGACCGGTCAGGACGGCGTCTCCGTCTGCAAGGGGGACACCGGCGGACCGGCCCTGCGCAGCACGGACAGCGGGGTCGAGCTGACGGCCGTTCACAGCCGCTCCTGGCAGGGCGGGTGCCTCGGCCAGACCGGGACCGAGACCCGGACCGGCGCGGTGGACGCCAGGGTCGACGGCCTCGCGGGCTGGGTGACGGACGTCCGCAACCGCGACCGGAGCTACTCGGCCGACATCGACGGCGACGGCAAGGACGACCTGGTCGTCCTCCGCTCAGACGGCTACGTCGTCGTGCACCGCAACCTGGGTGACACCTTCGCCCCCGGCCGGGTCATGTCCGGTGGCTGGGACCTCTTCGTCACCTGGAAGGACCTGGGCCGGCTGTACTTCGCCGACGTCAACGGCGACCGCAAGGCCGACATGATCGTCCACACCAACGACGGCAACATCGAGGTCCGCACCAACCACGGCACCTACTTCGACCACGGCACTCACTGGTCCGGCGGCTGGGATCTGTTCCTGGACGGCTCCGAGCTGGGCCGGCTGTACTTCGCCGACGTCAACGGCGACCGCAAGGCCGACATGATCGTCCACACCAGCGACGGCAACATCGAGGTCCGCACCAACCGCGGCACGTACTGGGACCAGGGCACCCACTGGTCCGGCGGCTGGGACCTCTTCCTGACCTGGCAGGACCTAGGCCGGCTGTACTTCGCCGACGTCAACGGCGACCGCAAGGCCGACATGATCGTCCACACCAGCGACGGCAACATCGCCGTGCGCACCAACCGCGGCACGTACTGGGACCAGGGCACCCACTGGTCCGGTGGCTGGGACCTCTTCATCGACGGCTCCGAGCTCGGGACCCTCAAATTCGGTGACGCCACCGGTGACGGCAAGGCCGACATGTTCGTCCACACCAAGGACGGCAGGGTCGCGGTCCGCACCAACCACGGCACCTATTGGGACAGCGGCAAGGTCATGATCAGGCTCTGACCGGAGCCCGTCCTTCCGACCCCGGCCGTTCGCCGACACAGTCCGTCGGCGAACGGCCGGCTCGTGTCCGACAGACCGGCCGGTGGCCGAGAGGTGGAGGCAGAGGAATGCCAGGAATCAGCCGACGAGGCCTGCTGCGCGGCAGCGTGGTGGCCGGGGCCGTCGCAATCGCGGGGAGCGCGACTTCGGCGGCCGGAGCCGACGCCGCGGGCATCAATCCGTCCGTCGCGGGCGAGGCGGCGCACGTCCGTGCGCTGCGCAAGGCGTTGGACGACGCGGCGGCGGGCGTCGTCGGCCCTCACGGCGTCGACGACAAGGGCCGGATCATCGTCAAGGCCGGATATGCGGGCGTTCCCACCTATACGCTGCTCAACACCTTGGTCATCGGCGGCGGCACGGTCCTGGACGCCACCGGCGCGCGATTCGTCGCCAAGTTCGGCACCGTCATGCGGAAGTACACGCTGGACCGGACGAATCAGCACTCCCCCACTCCCGAGTACACGACGGACAGTCAGGGGGCGTTCAGCGCGCCCGCGGTCAGCGGCGCGAGAGCCGCCACCATGCTGATCAACCATGTTCCCGCCGGCACGAAGGGCTACTCGGCCCCGGGCAACATCATGATCAAGGGCGGCGAATGGGACCCCATCTCCGCGTACGTGTGGAACGACTCCGGACCCGCGCGGGCACGTGCCGACAAGGCTCCGCCGATGAACGTGCTGACCTTCACCCACACCGAGGACGTGGAGGTCGAGGGCGTGACGGTGTGGAACGTCAAGTGGTGGCACGCGGTCGAACTCAACGCCGTGCGCCGGGGCGCGGTCCGGGACTGCTTCTTCAAGGGATGGGTCGAGAATCCGACGTGGGGCCTGTGGCAGGGCGAGGCCGTCCAACTGGACCTGCCTCTCTCCGGCAACACATGGGCCGGAGCCAGCGATGGCACTCCGACGGTGGATGTCCAGGTGCAGCGCAACTACGCGGGTGCCTCCGGGTCCCAGCCGTCCTGGGCGAAACTGGTCGGATCGCACACCGGCGGCGAGAAGGTCGGCCAGGTGCACGCGCGCGTGCTGATCGAGGGCAACGTCGTGGACGACGCCAAGTGGGACGCCATCGGCGCGATGAACACCACCGAGATCGTCGTCCGCGACAACACGATCAACAACAGCGTCGGTGGGGTCTACGTCAGTTCCATGTCGGCCAGGAGGTTCAGCCGACCGCCGGTGCAGGTGGGTGCGAATCCCATCTCCGGGGTCGAGATCGTCGGCAACCAGGTGACGGTGGCGGCGGGCGCCTCGGGGGCCTCGCGCAACGCGGTCCGGGTGAGCGCGGACACGGTCGGGTTCGTCTCGCCGGTCAGCGACGTCGTGGTCACCGGCAACCGGGTCAGCGGCGGAGGCTTCTACTACACCCCGTACGTGACGTTCCGCCCCGGCACCACACCACAGCGCTGAGCAGGTGCCGCAAGCACGACCCGGCGACGGTGGGCGTCCGTCCGGCCGCTACGTGCGCGACCCCGCACCCAGGACGACCCCGCCGAGGATCAGTGCCATGCAGCCGGCCTGCGCCCAGCCGGTCGGTTCGGCGAGCAGCGCCCAGGACAGCAGGGCGACGCACACCGGCTGGAGGTAGTAGACGATTCCGGCGCGGGTCGGGCCGATGAGGGAGATCGCCTTGTTCCAGGCGAAGAAGGCGAGGGCGGAGGAGGCGATGCCGACGTAGAGGAGGGGCAGGACGGTGCCGGGCGCCGGGGAGAAGCCGCCCTGGACGGCGACACTGGCCACGTGGGCGGGCAGCAGCATGAGGGTGCCGAAGAGGAAGGTCGTGAACAGGAAGCCGGCTCCGTCCAGACCGTCCGGCCTGCGGCGCAGCAGCGCGCTGTACGACCCGAAGCAGCAGGCGGCGGCGATCATCCACAGGTCGCCGGCCGAGAACGAGGTCCCGCCGCCGACCAGCAGCAGCACGCCCGCGCAGGCGATGAGCAGCCCGGCGACCCGGCGCGGGCCGAGCCGTACGCCGCCCGCGCGGTCCCAGAGCGCCATCAGCACCGGGGACGCGGCCATGATCATGCCCATGTTGGCGGCGGGTGTGGTGACTCCGGCCTGGTTGACGAGGGTGTTGTAGACGGTGACGCCGAGCAGGGAGGCGAGGAGGACGAAGCCGAGGTGGCGCCGGATCAGCGCGCGCTGCCGCCAGGCCCGCCGGGCGCCGAAGGGGGCGACGACCGCGAGGGCCACCACCCAGCGCCAGAAGGCGTGCTGGACGGGCGGGACGCTGTCGCCGAGGGCCCGGGAGGTGACGAAGCTGCCGGACCAGACGAGGGTGGCGAGGAGGGCGAGCCCGATGCCGAGGGCGACGGGGGCCGCCGGGCCCGGCCGGGCGGTGGCGGAAGGCGCCACGGTACTGGTCCGGCGTTCGGCTACGGCCACGGAGTTCCTTTTCACTGGTCGGCGAGGGCGGTGGCTCTACCGTCGCAGCGTCGTACCCGTCAGGTCCATCGAATCTTTTCGACCGTTCTTTGCAGGAGAACTGAAAGGTCGGGGGCTGAAAGGTCGGGGGCGCGCCGTGGTCCCGTCCCGCTTCGTGAGCTGTCCCGCGACCGTCGCCCCGAACGCCAGCGCCATGCCCGCCAACTGCACCGGCGTCAGCGCCTCGCCGAGCGCCGCCCAGCCGACGACGGCGGCGGTCAGCGGCGAGAGCGGGCCGAGGAAGGTGACCTGGGTGGCGGAGAGCCTGCCCATGCCGCGGAACCAGAGCCAGTACGCCACCGCGGTGTTGGCCAGCGCCAGGTAGAGGTAGCCGCCGACCGCCGGACCGTCCAGGGCGGGCGGGGCACCCTCGACCAGGAGGGCGAGCGGGGCGATGAGCAGGCCGCCCGCGGTGAGCTGCCATCCGGTCAGGGCGAGGGGGCCGACGCCGTCGGGGCGTCCCCAGCGCTTGGTGAGCACGGTGCCGGTGGACATGGAGGCGGTGGAAGCGAGGGCGGCCAGCGCGCCGAGCGGGTCCAGCGCCCCGGCCGCCTTCAGCACCACGAGGCTCACGCCGAACGCCGCCACCACGCCGGCGAGCACGGAGCGGGTGGTGGGCCGCTGCCCGAGCAGCAGCGCGGAGAGTCCGAGGACGAAGAGCGGGCCGACGGAGCTGACGACGGCGGCCATGCCGCCGGGAAGGCGGTAGGCGGAGAGGAAGAGGAGCGGGAAGAAGGCCCCGATGTTCAGCGCGCCCAGCACCGCCGCCTTCCACCACCAGGCGCCGCGCGGCAGCACCCGGGCGAGGGCGAGCAGCAGCAGACCGGCGGGCAGCGCGCGCATCAGCCCGGTGAACAGAGGCCGGTCCGGCGGCAGGAACTCGGTGGTGACGGCGTAGGTGGTGCCCCAGGAGACGGGGGCGAGGGCGGTCAGGGCGATGAGGGCTGGACGGTTCGCGGCCACGGAGGCCCCCTTCAAGTAGGTCGGCAATAAGTAGCTTACTCCTAAGCTACTTATTGACAAGCCACTTTCTTGCGGCCGAACTGACGGCCGTCGATACTCGTCCCATGAGTGAGCGCCCCGAGCAGCACAAGGACCCGGTCGACGCGATCATCGGCCAGTGGGCGGTGGTCCGGCCCGACCTCGACACCACCGCGATGGAGGTCTTCGGGCGCGTCAACCGGCTGTCACGCGCGATCGGCGAGCGGATGGACAGGGCCTACGCCGGGTTCGGCATCGCCCGCGGTGAGTTCGACGTCCTGGCGACGCTGCGCCGCTCCGGCGAGCCGTACGCGCTCTCGCCCCGGCAGCTCTCGGCGACGCTGATGCTCACCACGGGCGGCATGACGGGCCGGCTCGACAAACTGGAACGGGCCGGTCTGCTGCGCCGCTCCCCCGACCCGCACGACCGCCGGGGCCTCAGGGTCACGCTCACCGACAAGGGGCGGGAACTCGTCGACGAGGCGGTCGGCGCGGGTCTCGCCGTGCAGACGGAGGCCCTGTCCGCCGCCCTCGACGCCGGGCGGGCCGGACAGCTGGCCGACCTGCTGCGGGACCTGCTGTCGGCGACCGAGGGGTAGAGGGCATGCGGAAGGCGCCGGCCCCGCCCGCGCGGCTGCTTGCCGTGTGCGGGAGGACCGGCGCCCTCGGTACAGCTGAGGTGGGCCGTCAGGCCTTGGCGTCGGCCTTGGGCCGGGTCTTGATGTTGCGGGAGGTGACCCGGTGCTCCTCCTTGGACCTGTCCAGGACCATGACCAGGCCCGCGATGACCACGAACAGCGCGATCGGGGCCACGACGTAGAGGCCCAGCGTCTCGACGACGCTCAGGCCCGGGCCGGGGTCGTCGCCGTCGTCGCGGGTCAGCGCGAGCGCGGGGGACGACATGAGCAGCATCATCAGCGTCGTACCGGCTGCCAGGGCGCCGGCGCGCAGGGCGTTCTTCTTGTCCACGGTGCAAAGTTAGCGAACGGCCGTCAGGGGCGCGCGCCCGGGGTGCCGTACGGGGACCGGGCACCGCTCTCCCCGTGGTCGGCGCGCTCCCGTACGACGTCGATCAGGGCGTGCAGCCGCGGAGAGGCGGCCAGGTCCTCCAGGGTCACGGGGCGTCCCTCGGCGTCGGCGATCGGCAGGCGCCAGTTCGGGTACTGGTCCCAGGTGCCGGGCAGGTTCTGCGGGCGGCGGTCGCCGACGGCGTCCGGGAGCCAGACGCCGGCCATGCGGGCGGGGGTGCGCAGCAGGAAGCGGTGGACGGCCTGGATGCCCGCCTCCTCGGAGGGCGTTCCGGTGTCCCCTGCGGTGCCGTGGAGCAGGCCGAGCCGGGCCAGCGCGTCCAGCCACTCGGCCGTGTCCGCCGACGCCTCGGCCCGTTCCTCCTCCAGCGGGCGGGTGAGCAGGCCGAGCCGGTCGCGGAGTTCGACGTGTTCGCCGGTGAGGCGGGCGGCGGTGGAGGGCAGGTCGTGGGTGGTGGCGGTGGCCAGGCAGTCGGCACGCCACCGGTCGGGGGGCAGGGGGCGGCCGTCGCCCTCCCAGTCCCGCTCGAACCACAGCACCGAGGTGCCGAGCACGCCGCGTTCGCGCAGCGCCTCCCGCACGCCGGGCTCGACGGTGCCCAGGTCCTCGCCGATCACCACGGCACCGGCGCGGGACGCCTCCAGGACAAGGACGGCGAGCATGGCCTCGGCGTCGTAGCGGACGTAGGTGCCCTCGGTGGGCGGGTGGCCCTCGGGGACCCACCAGAGCCGGAACAGGCCCATGACGTGGTCGATGCGCAGGGCACCCGCGTAGCGGAACAGGCCGCGCAGCAGGCCGCGGAAGGGCGCGTAGCCGGACGCGGCGAGGCGGTCGGGGCGCCAGGGCGGCAGGCCCCAGTCCTGGCCGCGGGCGTTGAAGGCGTCGGGCGGGGCGCCCACCGACATACCGGCGGCGAAGCACTCCTGCTGGGCCCAGGAGTCGGCGCCGCGCGGGTGTACGCCCACGGCGAGGTCGTGGACGATCCCGACCGGCATGCCGGCCTCGCGGGCGCTGTGCTGGGCGGCCCTGAGCTGGGTGTCGGTGAGCCAGGCGAGGCGGGAGTGGAAGTCGACGCGGTCCATCAGGGCGGTGCGGGCGCGGTCGGTGTCGGCCGAGCGGGGGTCGCGCAGGCCCTCGGGCCAGCGGTGCCAGTCGGGGCCGTGGACCTCGGCGAGCGCGCACCAGGTGGCGTGGTCCTCCAGGGCGGTGCCCTGTTCGGCGAGGTAGTCGCAGTAGGCGGCCCGGCGGCCGGGGCCGAGGGGCACCTCGCGGAGCACTTCCAGCGCCTCGCGCTTGAGCTCCCACACGGCGTCCCGGTCGATGAGGGCGTCGTTCTCCAGCACGGCCCCGCGCAGCCGCGCCGCCCGCTCCCGCAGCGTCCGGGTGCGCTCGGGGTCGGCGACGTGCGCGAACTCGGGCACGTCCTCGATCCGCAGGTGTACGGGGTCGGGGAAGCGGCGCGAGGAGGGGCGGTACGGGGAGGGGTCGGTGGGCGCGCCGGGTACGGCGGCGTGCAGCGGGTTGACCTGCACGAAACCGGCGCCGAGGGCGCGTCCGGCCCAGGCGGCGAGTTCGCCGAGGTCGCCGAGGTCGCCCATGCCCCAGGAACGGCGGGAGAGGAGGGAGTAGAGCTGCACGAGGAGGCCGTAGGAGCGGGTGGCGGGGGCGGGCAGCCGGGCGGGCGCGACGATCAGGTGGGCGCGGGCACTGCGGCCGTCGGGGGCGGTGGCGGTCAGGCGGTGGACGCCGGGCGGGAGACCGGCGAGGACACCGCTCGCGGCGCCGTTGTCGGGCGAGGGGCGCACGACGCCGTCACGGATCGAAGTGCCCGGAACGCCGTCAGCGGCCCGGCGGGCCGCCTCGCCCCCAGCCGGAAGGTCCGGGCCACCGTCACCGGCCGCCCCGTCACCGGCCGGGAGGCCCACCGTGCCGTCGCGCCGCTCGCCCTGCTCGGTGTCGACACGCAGCCGGGTTCCCTCGGGCAGGGCGGCGAGGGCGGTCGGCGCGGGGGCGTCGTGCCAGGCGACCACGGTGGGCGGCAGCAGGCGTTCGCGCAGCTCGGTGTCGCGGGCGGCGAGCGCGGCACGCACGGCCTGCGGGGTGCTCGTGTCCACGCCGAGGGCGGCCAGGGCCGAGGTGACGGCGGTGGCCGAGGCCGCGACGGTGCGGTCCGGTGACGGGCG
The DNA here is from genome assembly GCF_001905385.1 of Streptomyces sp. CB02414. Taxonomy (GTDB): domain Bacteria; phylum Actinomycetota; class Actinomycetes; order Streptomycetales; family Streptomycetaceae; genus Streptomyces. The sequence continues at coordinate 924,518 of NZ_LIPF01000001.1, forward strand.
GTAGGAGGTGGCGACGCCGTGCAGGGCGGCGAGCCGGGTCAGATCCTCGGGAAGGTCCTCGGTGGGGGGCTCGGCCGGCCGGGCTGCTGGCATCTACGACCTCTATGACCTCGTGGGTTCCGGGACGGCGAAGGAGGGGCCGCCCTGCTCCGGCACGTCGGCCGTGAGTTCGGGCGAGGACTCGCTGGTCAGCGGTACGGCGTCGGCGAACGGCGACTCACTGGTGAGGGGCTCGGCGTCGGGCAGCGGCGGTTCGCTGGTGAGCGGGGTCTCGGCGCAGCTCCCGGTGGCGCCGAAGACGCAGTAGTGCGGGGTGTCGGAGGCGGCGGAGGGCTCCGCCCAGGGAGTGGACGGCTCCGCCACGGGTTTGGACGGGGCGGGGAGCAGCAGGGGTGCCAGTGCAGCCACGGGGGCCTCCTTGTTTCGCGCACGCTCGGCGGGTTACGGCAGCCCTACCCAGTCCGCGCGAGGACAGACGTCCCGACACCGACAACGTGACCCTGGTCACATGCTTCCCCCGCAAAATCTCTCAGAATCCGGGCAGCACAGTCACTTAACCCGTTCAGAGGCGACGCGGAGCGAAAAAACTTTCGTCAGCTATTCACTCAGTACATGTACTCGACGAATACTGATCCCCCATGAGCACCCGGCACATCCTCCTGGGGCTGCTCGCCTCGGGGCCGAGCCACGGCTACGACCTGAAGCGGCGCCACGACGAACGCTTCCCTCAGGCCCGGCCGCTGGCCTACGGGCAGGTCTATACGACCCTCCAGCGCCTGGTCCGGGACGGACTCGCGGAGGTGGACGGCACCGCGTCGGACGGCGGCCCCGAGCGGACCGCGTACCGCACGACCGAGGAGGGCGCGCGGGAACTGGCGCGCTGGGCGGGCGAGATCGCCCCGCCCGCCCCCTTCGTGACGAACGAGATCTTCGCCAAGGTCGTCGTCTCGATCCTCACCGGCGCCGACGCGGGCGCCTGTCTGCTGGCCCAGCGCACCGCCCACATGGACCGGATGCGGGAGCTCACGGCGGTGAAGACGGCTCCCGGCACGGACCTGACCACCGTCCTCTCGGCCGACTACGCCCTCAACCACCTCGACGCCGACCTCCGTTGGATGGCCACCACGGCGGCCCGGCTCACCCACCTGACCACGGAGGTCCGCACAGCATGACGAACGGGGACACGACCGGGAACGCGACGGGGCCGCTGCTCGCGGCACGCGACCTGGCGAAGGCACCCGTGGGGTAGCGTGCTCACGGTTTTCAGAGGACGTGGGGACCAGGGGCCGGGGTGGTCGTGAGGTACGGAAACAACCGCGTGCCACCGGCGCCGCACCGGCTCCTCCAGGCGCTCGACCGCTTCAACGCCGCCCGCCCCTGGGACCACAACGCCCACTACCACCGGTGGATCCTGCGCCGGCTCCCCCGCCGGTTCGGCAGCGCGCTGGACGTCGGCTCCGGCACCGGCGACCTGGCCCGGCTCCTCGCCGCCCGGGCCGACGAGGTCCGGGGCGTCGACTCCGACCCGGCGATCACCTCGCGGGCGCGCCTGCTGACCCCCGAGGCGACAACCGCGTCCTTCACGGTCTCGAACGCCCCGGCGGGGCTCCCCGCCGGCCCCTACGACGTCATCACCTGCGTCGCCACCCTCCACCACCTGCCGTTCACCGAGGCCCTCGCCGCCTTCCGTCGGCACCTGGCTCCCGGCGGCACCCTGGTGGTCGTCGGCCTCTACCGGCCGCGGACCGCCACGGACCACCTGCTCGGCGCGGCGGCCGTCCCCCTGAACGCCGCCACCGGCTGGCTCAAGAACGGGGGCAGGAGCGCCGCCCCGCCCCCCTCGATGTCCGCCCGGACCCGACCGGCCGACATGCCCTTCTCCGACATCCGCCGACAGGCCCGCGCGGTGCTGCCCGGCGCACGCCTGCGCCGCCGCCTCTTCTGGCGCTACACCCTCACGTGGCGGCACCCCAGGTCAGGGCCCGTCCAACAAGCCGAACTCCCCTACAGTGACGGTGTGGACCCCTGCGGCTCCGGAGGAGCCCTGTGACCCTGACCGCCGGTCGGCCCCACATGCTCGTCACCGGTCAGGGGCGCCCCAGCGGCAGGACACCGCCCGACGGCAACACCGCCCGCGCCCTGCAGTGGCTCACACGGGCCTGTGTGCGCGAGCGCTCCGAGCTGTGGCTGAACTCCCGGCAGGGCTTGGCCGTCGGCGCCCGCCGAGAGCGCCGCGCCCGCCCGGACGGCACCCTCGCCCCGTCGTAGGCCTTCGTCGGGATCACCCTCGACACCGAGCCGCTGAAGAACTGGGTGCGCTGACCCGTCCCGTCCCCGGCGGCCCGGCGTACGAGGAGGCCCGGACCGTCAGGCGGAAATGCCGTCGATCCGGGCCATGGCGTCCTCCGCGCCGTACGGTTGCAAGTACGGCAGCCAGCGCGGGTCCCGGTGCCCCGTGCCGATGATGCGCCAGGCCAGTCCGGTGGGCGGGGCGGGCTTGTGGCGCAGGCGCCAGCCGATCTCGCCGAGGTGGCGGTCGGCCTTGACGTGGTTGCAGCGGCGGCAGGAGGCCACCACGTTGTCCCACGCGTGCAGGCCACCGCGGCTGCGCGGGATGACGTGGTCGACGCTGGTGGCGACGGCGCCGCAGTACATGCAGCGGCCCCCGTCCCGGGCGAAGAGCGCCCGGCGGGTGAGCGGGACGGGCCCCCGGTAGGGCACCCGCACGAACCGCTTGAGCCGGACCACGCTGGGTGCGGGCACGGTGACGGTCGCGCTGTGCAGGTAGGCGCCGGACTCCTCGAGGCACACGGCCTTGTTCTCCAGGACGAGGACGAGCGCGCGGCGGAGCGGTACGACGCCGAGTGGCTCGTACGACGCGTTGAGGACCAGGACATGCGGCACGGGTGCCTCCTTGGGCGTCGGCGGCGCGTGGCTCGCGCCGGGACGATCTGCAGTCAGTCTCCCCTCATGGCTGGTGGAAGCGCCACCATGTCCCGGTAACGGGCTGGGAGTGTTTTCGACCACACGGGATGCATCCCCAGGACCGTGACCAGTTCAAGCGCGGGTGAGCGTGGTCTCGCCCGCGAACTTCGCGCCGTTCCGCACGTGGTGCCCCGTTAGTGTGGTGATTCCGTCCGTCCGGTGACCGTTCCGTGACCTTGATGCGACCCCCGCCGGGGGCGGGCGGCACCGTACCTGGAGGTATCCGTCGTGCCCCTGTCCGCCGCCGTCCCACTGGCCGCCGGTCCATCGCCGTCGCCGTCGCCCTCGGAGTCGTCGACACCGGCGGTGCCGTCGTTCCAGGACGCCCAGGAGAGCGCGTCGAACGCCGCCGGCTGGGTCGAGGAGAACTGGTCGACGTGGCTCGCGATCGGGCTGCGGGTGCTGCTGGTCGTGGTGATCGCGGTGGTGCTGCGCGCGGTGGTGCGGCGGGCGATCACCAAGCTGATAGAGCGGATGAACCGGCGGGCCGGGACGGGTGCCAGTACCGCGCTGAGCGGGCTGCTGGTCAACGCCGAGCGGCGGCGCCAGCGCTCCGAGGCCATCGGGTCCGTGCTGCGCTCGGTGGCCAGCTTCCTCATCCTCGGCACCGCGGCCCTGATGGTGCTGGGCACCTTCCAGATCAACCTGGCCCCGCTGCTGGCTTCCGCCGGTGTCGCGGGCGTCGCGATCGGCTTCGGCGCCCGCAACCTGGTCACCGACTTCCTCTCCGGCGTCTTCATGATCCTGGAGGACCAGTACGGCGTCGGTGACAGCATCGACGCGGGCGTGGCCTCCGGCGAGGTCATCGAGGTCGGGCTGCGGGTGACCAAGCTGCGCGGCGACAACGGCGAGATCTGGTACGTCCGCAACGGCGAGGTCAAGCGGATCGGCAACCTCTCCCAGGGCTGGTCGACGGCGGGCGTGGACGTGACCGTCCGCTCCGACGAGGACCTGGAGAAGGTGAAGGAGACCATCGCCGCGGTCGGCGGGCGGATGAGCAAGGAGGAACCCTGGAACGAGATGCTCTGGGGCCCGGTCGAGGTGCTCGGCCTGGACTCCGTCCTGCTGGACTCCATGGTGGTGCGGGTCTCCGCGAAGACCATGCCCGGCAAGTCCCTCACCGTCGAGCGCGAGCTGCGCTGGCGGGTCAAGCGGGCCTTCGACGCGGCCGGCATCCCGATCGTCGGCGGTCCGGAGGTGCCGGGGCAGCAGGCCGCGGCGCCCGATCCGACCGCGGGCATGGCGGCCCCCTCGGCCTATTCGAGCACCGTGTCCCCGCAGTCCATCGCGGCCTCCCCGATCCCGCCGCCGAGCACCACCAAGTAGCGGCACCACCCGCGCCCGACCCGCCCCCGAGGTGACGACCACGTCGCCCGGGGGCGGTCTCTTGACGGCTCCCGTACGGCGGGCCTACGTTTCTCCACCAACAGGAAACTTTCCTAACAGTAGCCCTCGACGGGGTGCGGCCGGTGGACTTGGCGGCCTCGCACTGAAAAGCTGAGCGGCCGAGAGGCAGGTGTGGACACGCAATGGCAGCAACCGCCGGCACGCCGGGCACCCCGCGCGTCCTGCGCGCCATGAACGACCGGGCCGCGCTCGACCTCCTGCTGGAGCACGGGCCGCTGTCCCGCACCCGGATCGGCAAGCTCACCGGCCTGTCCAAGCCGACCGCCTCGCAGCTGCTGGCCCGTCTGGAGGCGGCGGGGCTGGTGCTGGCCGGCGGTACGACCGAGGGGCGTCCCGGTCCCGGCGCCCAGCTCTACGAGGTGAACCCGGCCGCCGCGTACGCCGCCGGACTCGACGTCACCCCGGACCGCCTGCTCGCGGCGGTCGCCGACGTCACCGGGCGCACGGTCGGCCGGTACGAACTGCCCACCCCGGGCCGCCGCCCCGCCACCCCGGTCGTCCAGCAGGTCACCGACGCCCTCGACGGCGCCGTGAAGGCGGCCGGACTCGCCCGGGACGCCGTCCACCGCCTGGTCATCGGCACCCCGGGCGCCTTCGACCCGGGCACGGGACGGCTGCGCTACGCCTCCCACCTGCCCGGCTGGCACTCCCCCGCCCTCCTCGGCGAACTCGCCGCCGCGCTGCCGATGCCGGTCGAGTACGAGAACGACGTGAATCTCGCGGCCGTGGCGGAGCAGCGACTCGGTGCCGCCCGGGGGCACGGCGACTTCGTCCTGCTGTGGAACCAGGAGGGGCTGGGCGCCGCCCTGGTCCTCGGCGGCCGGCTGCACCGCGGCTGGACCGGCGGCGCCGGCGAGGTCGGGTTCCTGCCCGTGCCCGGCGCTCCGCTGGTCCGCAAGGTCAGCCGCACGGGCAGCGGCGGTTTCCAGGAGCTGGCCGGCGCGCAGGCCCTGCCGAAGCTGGCCCGCGAGCTGGGCGTCGAGCCGGTGCCGACCGGGCCGTACACCGAGTCGGCCGCCGCCCTCCTCACCGAGGCCGCCGAGCACCGAGACGACGGCCCCCACCACCGCCTGCTCCAGACCTACGCCACCCGCCTCGCGACCGGCCTCGCCTCCCTCGTCTCCGTCCTCGACCCCGAGCTGGTGGTGCTCAGCGGCACGGCGCTCACCGCGGGCGGCGAGCCGCTGCGCGCCCTGCTCCAGGACGAGCTGGAGGAACTGGCCGCGTCCCGGCCCCGCCTCGTCCTCGGCGGCGTGAGCGCCGACCCCGTACTGCGCGGCGCACTGGAGAGCGCGCTCGCGACCACCCGCGACGAGGTCTTCGACACCTCGCGCTGACTCCGCACCGCACGGCCCCGTACCGCCCGTCCCTCGCCCGCCCATGCCCTGGGAGCCCCGCCATGCCCGGAATATCCAGGAACATCACCCTCGCGATCGCCGCCTCCGCCTCCCTCGTCCTGCTCACCGGCGCCTGCACCGGACAGTCCGGGAGCGGCGCCACCGACGACCCGAACGCCGAGACGACCATCACCTTCTGGCACGGCTGGAGCGCCCCCGCCGAGGTGAAGGCCGTGCAGGCCAACGTGGACCGCTTCGAGAAGGCCCACCCGAACATCAAGGTGAAGGTCGTCGGCAACATCAACGACGACAAGCTCAACCAGGCCCTGCGCGCCGGCGGTTCGAACGGCCCGGACGTGGTGTCGTCGTTCACCACCTCCAACATCGGCAAGTTCTGCTCCTCGGGCGCCTTCCTCGACCTGAAGCCGTTCATCGAGAAGTCGAAGCTCGACCTCGACGCGACGATCCCGAAGCCGATGCTGGAGTACACCCAGTTCGAGGGGGTGCGCTGCGCCCTGCCGCTGCTCGGCGACGCCTACGGCCTCTACTACAACAAGGACGCCTTCGAGGCGGCCGGCATCAAGGCCCCGCCGAAGACCTGGTCCGAGTTCACCGAGGTGGCGAAGAAGCTCACCAGGTCCGAGGGCGACGGCTACGAGCAGCTCGGCTTCATGCCGAACTACCACGGCTACGAGACGGTCGTCGACCACTACATGTCCCAGTGGGACCACGCCTACTTCGACGAGAACGGCAAGTCCAACGTGGCCAAGGACCCGGCCTTCGCCGAGATGTTCACGTACCAGAAGAACCTCGTCGACGCCCTCGGCGGCTTCGAGAAGCTGGAGAAGTACCGCAACACCTTCGGCGACGAGTGGGGCGCCAAGCACCCCTTCCACACGGGCCAGGTGGCCATGCAGCTCGACGGCGAGTGGCGGCTCGGCATGGCGGAGGACGCCGGCGTGGACTTCGAGATCGGCACCGCGCCGATGCCCGTCGCCGACGACGAGGTGGACGAGTACGGCAAGGGCTTCCTCTCCGGCACGATCATGGGCATCGCCCCGCAGAGCGAGAAGCAGAACGCCGCGTGGGAGCTGGTGAAGTACATGACGACCGATACGGACGCGGTCGTCGCCTTCGCCAACGCCATCCGGAACGTGCCGTCCACGTTCGAGGCGCTGAAGTCCCCCGACCTGAAGACCGACCCGGCGTTCGAGACCTTCCTGGAGATCGCCCAGCACCCCGAGTCGAACACCCCGCCCGCCTCCGTCAACGGCTCCACGTACCAGCTGACGCTCCAGGACTTCGGCTACCAGTACGAGTCGGGCAAGGCGACGGACCTGAAGGCCGGGCTGGAGAAGACCGCCGAGCAGATCGACCGCGACATCGAGCAGGTGAAGTAGCGGTCCATGGCCACGAACACACTCCGCGCCAAGCGCCGTTCCTCGGCGCTTCGCACGGTGGCCTTCCTGTCACCGTGGCTCGTCGGGTTCGGCGTCTTCTTCGCCTATCCCATGGTGTCCACCGTGTACTTCTCGCTGATGAAGTACGACGGCTTCGGCGTCCCGGAGTTCCGGGGCCTGGAGAACTGGACGTACGTCTTCCAGGACTACCCGCTGTTCTGGCCCGCCCTGCGCAACACCCTCTGGCTGGTCCTGGTGATGGTGACCTGCCGGGTGGTGTTCGGACTCGGGGTCGGGCTGCTCGTCACGAAGATCAAGACGGGGGCCGGGGTCTTCCGCACCCTGTTCTACCTGCCCTACCTCGCCCCGCCGGTCGCCGCGACGCTGGCCTTCGTCTTCCTGCTCAATCCCGGCACCGGGCCGGTCAACTCCGTCCTGGAGGCCCTGGGCGTGCCGGCACCCGGCTGGTTCACGGACTCCGCCTGGTCCAAGCCCGCGCTGACCGCGCTCGCGCTGTGGGGCGTCGGCGACCTCATGGTCATCTTCATGGCCGCGCTGCTGGACGTGCCGAAGGAGCAGTACGAGGCGGCCGAGCTGGACGGGGCGTCGGCCTGGCAGCGGTTCCGGTTCGTGACGCTGCCGAACATCTCGCCGATCGTGCTGTTCGCCGTCGTCACGGGCGTGATCCAGACGATGCAGTACTACACGCAGCCGCTGGTCGCCGGGAAGGTGGCCTCCGGGATCATCGGCGGTTCGGGGCAGTCCTTCGAACCCGGCTACCCGGACAAGTCGACCCTGACCCTCCCCCAGCTCGTCTACAACCTCGGCTTCCAGCGCTTCGACTACGGCGCCGCCTGCGTGGTCGCCCTCGTGCTGTTCGCCCTGGCCATGACGTTCACGGCGCTTCTGATGCGCCGCCGGGGCGGTCTCCTCCAGGCAGGTGAACGATGACCCAGGTGATAGAACGTCCCGTGGTGGCCGGCACCCCGCCCACCGAACAGCGGGCCGCCCGCCGCCGCGTGGTGCTGGAGTGGATCGCCGTCCACTCCCTCGGCGTCGCCGTCGCCCTCTTCTTCACCCTGCCGTTCGTGTTCGTGGTCCTCACCTCGCTGATGAGCGACCAGCAGGCCCTCACCCGCGACCTGTGGCCGCACACCTGGGAGTGGGGCAACTACCGCACGGTCTGGGACACGCCCGGCTTCCTCACCTGGTGGCGGAACACGCTGCTCTACGCGGGGCTCGGCACCGCCCTGACGGTCGCCTCGTCGATTCCCGTGGCGTACGCGCTGGCCAAGTTCCGCTTCCGGGGCCGGCATCTGTCGCTGATGCTGGTGATCTCGATGATGATGCTGCCCCCGCAGGTGATCATCATCCCGATGTACCTGTTCTGGGCGAAGCAGCTGGACCTGTCCGGCACGCTGTGGCCGCTGATCATCCCGATGGCCTTCGGCGACGCCTTCTCCATCTTCCTGCTGCGCCAGTTCCTGCTGACCATTCCGGACGAGTACCTGGACGCGGCGAAGGTGGACGGCTGCGGGGAGCTGCGCACGCTGCTGAAGGTCGTCCTGCCGATGGCGAAGCCGGGCATCGCCGCCGTAGCCCTCTTCCAGTTCTTCTACGCCTGGAACGACTACTTCGGCCCCCAGATCTACGCCTCCGAGAACCCCGGCGCCTGGACCCTGTCCTACGGGCTGGAGTCCTTCAAGGGCGCCCACCACACCGACTGGAACCTCACCATGGCCGCGACCGTGCTGGTCATGGCCCCCGTGATCCTCGTGTTCTTCTTCGCGCAGAAGGCGTTCGTCGAGGGTGTCACACTGACCGGAGTAAAGGGTTGATGACTTCATGAAACTCACCGTGGTCGGCGGCGGTTCGACCTACACGCCCGAACTGGTCGACGGCTTCGCCCGGTTGCGGGACACGCTGCCCGTGGAGGAACTGGTCCTCGTCGACCCGGCGGCCGACCGGCTGGAGCTGGTCGGCGGCCTCGCCCGCCGCATCTTCGCCAAGCAGGGGCACCCCGGCCGCGTGGTCACCACCTCCGACCTGGACGCCGCCGTCGACGGCGCCGACGCCGTGCTGCTCCAGCTGCGTGTGGGCGGACAGGCCGCCCGCGAGCAGGACGAGACCTGGCCCCTGGAGTGCGGCTGCGTCGGCCAGGAGACGACCGGCGCGGGCGGCCTCGCCAAGGCGCTGCGCACGGTGCCCGTGGTGCTGGACATCGCCGAACGGGTCCGCCGTGCCAACCCCGACGCCTGGATCATCGACTTCACCAACCCGGTCGGCATCGTGACCCGCGCCCTGCTGCGGGCCGGGCACCGGGCGGTGGGCCTGTGCAACGTGGCGATCGGGCTGCAGCGCAAGTTCGCCGCCCTGCTCCAGGCCGAGCCCGCCGACGTCCACCTGGACCACGTCGGGCTCAACCACCTCACCTGGGAGACCGGCGTCCGCCTCGGCGGCCCCGAGGGCGAGGACGTGCTGCCCCGGCTGCTGGCCGAGCACGGGGACGCGGTCGCCGCCGACCTGCGGCTGCCCAGGCCCCTCCTGGACCGCCTGGGCGTCGTCCCCTCCTACTACCTGCGCTACTACTACGCCCACGACGAGGTCGTGGACGAGCTGCGCACCAAGCCGTCCCGGGCCGCCGAGGTGGCGGCGATGGAGCGGCAGCTGCTGGGGATGTACGGCGACCCGGCCCTGGACGAGAAGCCCGAGCTGCTCGCCAAGCGCGGCGGCGCCTACTACTCCGAGGCCGCCGTGGACCTCGCCGCCGCCCTGCTCGGCGGCGCGGGCTCCCCGTACCAGGTGGTGAACACCTACAACCGGGGCACGCTGCCCTTCCTGCCCGACGACGCCGTGATCGAGGTGCCGGCCGCGGTGGGCGGCAAGGGCGCCGCCCCGCTGCCGGTGCCGGCCGTGGACCCGCTGTACGCGGGGCTGATGGCGAGCGTGACGGCGTACGAGGACCTGGCCCTGGACGCGGCGCTGCGCGGCGGCCGGGACCGGGTCTTCCGGGCGTTGCTCGCCCACCCGCTCGTCGGCCAGTACGCGTACGCCGAGCAGCTCACCGACCGGCTGATCGCACACAACCGGGAGCACCTGGCGTGGGCCTGACCGGGAGTGTCCTCGCCGTCGACGCGGGGAACAGCAAGACCGACGTGGCCGTGGTGGCGGCCGGCGGGGAGGTGCTCGCCACGGCGCGGGGCGGCGCCTTCCGGCCGCCCGCGGTGGGCGTCGAACGGGCCGTGGACGCCCTGGCGGATGCGGTGGGGCGGGCCTTCGCGGCGGCCGGTGTCACCGCCGTCGACCATGTCTCGGCGTGTCTGGCCAACGCCGACCTGCCGGTGGAGGAGGAGCAGCTGGCCGCCGCGCTGCGGGCGCGGGGCTGGGGCGCGAGCGTGGACGTGCGCAACGACACGTTCGCGATCCTGCGGGCCGGCGTCGACGAGCCGCGCGGGGTCGCCGTGGTGTGCGGGGCGGGCGTCAACTGCGTCGGCATGCGTCCGGACGGGCGCACCGCCCGTTTCCCGGCCATCGGGCGGCTGTCCGGCGACTGGGGCGGCGGCTGGGGGCTGGCGGAGGAGGCGGTGTGGTACGCGGCGCGGGCGGAGGACGGGCGCGGGGAGCCCACGGAGCTGGCGCGGACGCTGCCGGGCCACTTCGGGCTCGGCTCGATGTACGCCCTCATCGAGGCCCTGCACCTGCGCCACGTCGAGCCCGTCCGGCGGCACGAGCTGACGCCCGTGCTGTTCGCGACGGCGGACGGCGGCGACCGGATCGCGCGGGCGATCGTCGACCGGCAGGCCGACGAGGTGGTCGCCATGGCCACGGTCGCGCTGACCCGGCTGGACCTGCTGGCCGAGCCGGCACCGGTGCTGCTGGGCGGCAGCGTCCTGGCGGCGCGTCACGCGCGGCTCGACGGCCGGATACGGGAGCTGCTGGCGACCCGCGCCCCCGAGGCCGTACCGCGCGTGGTGACGGCCCGGCCCGTGCTGGGCGCGGTGCTGCTGGGGCTGGACCGGACGGGGGCTGCGCCCGAGGCGCACGCGCGGGCGCGGGACCACTTCGGCGGCTGAGCCCCACCGCTCGCGGACGCCGCCGGAGCCGGCCCGGGGAACCGGACCGGTTCCGGCGGCGTATTCATGGGCAGGGGTGGTGCGTTGACCCGGATCGGCTTGCGCCCGGATCGGATTGCGCCCAGATCGGATCAAGATCGGGTGAAGGCCGGTGCGAATGCCGGTGCGGGCAGCGATACTTGCGGCGACGGATGACCATGGGGGAGGTCAGCAGTGAATCGACCGCCGAAGGGCAGCGCGGCGCCACCACCGGGCGCCGGCACGCCCACCGTGTCCACCGTGCCGCCGCAGTCCCCGCCGGTCCCGGCGCAGCGGCCGGGCGGCGGCGCTCCCGGCGCTTCTCCCCCTCCCCCGCCCGCGCCGCCCCGGCGCACCGCGTTCGCCGAGGGCGTGGACCGGCTGCGGGCGGCCGCCGTCACCGAGCCGGGGCGGCTGCGGATCATCGGCGCGCTGCTCGCCGCGCTGGTCGTCGCCTTCGGCACGGTCACCGCCTGGCAGATGCACGAGCGGTCCACGGCGGCCCACGACGTGCGGTACCGCAGTCAGCCGCTCACCTCCGACGCGGCCGACATCTACCGCTCCCTCGCCGAGGCCAACACCGCGGCCTCCAGCGGGTTCCTCGCCGGCGGCCAGGAGACCGAGGAGTCCCGGGACCGGTACGAGAAGGGCATCCGCACGGCCGCCGAGGGGCTGGTGACGGCCGCCGCGAACTCCGACGCCGACTCGCCCTCCGCGGACACCATCGCCGAGCTCAACCGCCTGCTGCCCGAGTACAAGGGCCTCATCGAGCGCGCCCGCACCTACAACAGGCAGGGCTTCCCGGTCGGCGGCGCCTATCTGCGCTACGCCAACGAGAAGATGCAGCAGGACATGCTCCCGGCGGCCGAGGACCTGTACGAGACGGAGAACCGGCGGCTGAGCGCCGACTACGGGGACGCCAAGTCCTACCCGTGGGCGGCGATCGCCCTCGGTGTGCTGGCGCTCGGCGCCCTGGCCTGGGCCCAGCACCGCAACTACCGCCGCACCAACCGGGTCTTCAACCACGGCCTGGTCACCGCCACGGCCACCACCGCCGTCGTCCTGCTCTGGCTGGTCGTCGGCCACAGCGTCGCGCGCTCGAACCTGGGCGACTCCCACGACCACGGCGTACGCTCGCTGAACGTGCTGCAGGACGCCCGCATCGCCTCCCTCAAGGCCCGGGGCAACGAGAACCTGACGCTGGTGGCGCGCGGCGCCCAGACGAAGAAGGTCGGCGGCGAGACGGTCGACGCCTACGACTTCGACTTCGGGAAGAACATGGACGCGCTCGGCAAGGGCCTTGCCGAGGCCGCGCGGCTCGCCGACGACGCCGCCGGTCAGCGCCCGGTCACCGCGGCGAACGGGAACATGGCGGAGTGGAAGGAGCGCCACGCCGCCGCCCGTGAGCAGGACGAGAACGGCAACTACCAGCAGGCGCTGGACCTGGTGATCGGCGGCGAGGGTGCCACCGTCGAGTGCTTCGACGGCGTCGACGCCTCGCTCGCCGCCGCGCTCGAGCACGAGGAACGGGAATTCGAGCAGGCGGCGGGCGACGGGCTGGACGCGATGGGCTACCTGCCGCAGGGCGCCGGTGTCCTCGCCGCCCTGGGCGTGGCCGGCGCGCTGCTGGGCATCGGGCGCAGGCTCTCGGAGTACCGGTGAGACGGGGCGTGGGTCCGGCGGACGGGCGGGAAGGGGAACCCGTGAAAGGAGGCGTGAGGATGCGCGCACGACGACTGCGGACCGGCCTGAAGGGCTGGGGCGGAGTGGGGGCGATGGCCTTCGCCTGCGCTCTCGCCGTGCTCTTCGCCCTGCTCCTGCCGGTGGTCCACTCCGACGGCGGCGGCACCGGCGCGGGCACCGGCGGCCACGGCGTCGCCCACGGCAGCCAGGCGCGCGCCGCCGAGGAGTGCACGGACCCGGAGAAGCAGACCCTGCCGCCGTCCGGGGACGACGGCCCCACCATCGACGAGATCCGCGGCCGCGAGGGCGAGAAGCGGAAGCTGATCGTCGGCGTCGACCAGAACAGCTACCACTGGGGCTACCGGGACCCGAACAGCGGCGGTGCCGCCGAGCTGGAGGGCTTCGACATCGACCTGGTGCGCCGCATCGCCGAGGACATCCTCGGCGACCGGAACGCCGTGCAGTTCAAGGCGATCCCCACCGACCAGCGCATACCCGCGATCCAGGACGGCCGGGTCGACATGGTGGTCCGCACGATGACCATCAACTGCGACCGCCTCACCGACGTCGCCTTCTCCGCCCCCTACTTCCGCACCGGCCAGCAGGTGCTGGCGCCCAAGTCGTCGGAGATCACCGGCTACGACGGCACGCTGGCCGGCAAGGAGATCTGCACGGCGGCGGGTTCGACCGCGCTGAGCACCCTCCAGCAGGACCGGAAGGACGGCCGGCTGGCCGAGGGCGTCGATCTGCGCACCACGGTGCCCAACCAGCTGGACTGCCTGGTGCGGCTCCAGCTCGGCGAGGTCGACGCGGTGGTCACCGACGGCGCGCTCGCCGCCGGCCAGGCCGCCCAGGACCCCACGGTGGAGCTGAAGGGCGACGCCTTCACCACCGAGTACTACGGCGTGGCGATGAAGAAGGACGCCGACGATCTGGTACGCCGGGTCAACCGCATCCTCGTCGAGTGGCGCACGGACGAGGCCGAGGGCTGGCAGCGCTCGTACGAACGGTGGCTGTCGGAGACCATGGGCGAGGACCCGGCGAAGTCGGAGCCACCGACCCCGCCGCAGTATCTGCGCGAGGACTGACGACCGCCGTAGACAAGAGAACGCACAAGTCCGCGACAGCGAGAGGTGATCGATGGGCGACACGGGACCCACCGGGCCGGTGATGGACCGGGACGAGGTGGACCGTGCGCTGGCGCGGCTCGGCGCGGAGCACGAGGCGATCGAGACCTCGCTCCTCGCCCTCCAGGACCACGCGGGCCGCAGACTCCTCGAGGGCGCCGAGCTGACCGGGACGACCGCCGGACGCTGGGCCGCCGCGGAGGCGTCGATCACGCTGCTGTGGACCTACTTCGACGCGTACACGGGAGCGCTGCGCACCGCGCGGGAGATCCGTGCCCGGCGCCGCTGGTCCAGCCGCGAGGACCTGGCGGAGCTGACCGAGCTGCTGCGCGGCGAGGCCGTCACGGTGGCGGGCGGGGCCGCCACCGCCGCGGCGCCCGCCCCGGACGGCGGTCCGGGGCGGCTGAGCGAACGGTACTCGCTGGGGACGCTGGTGGAGCGGATGAACCAGCTGTACGCGGCCTCCCTGGACATGGTGGTCGCCGCCGACGCGGTGTGGTCGGCGCTGCCCGCGCGGATCGATTTACTCGCCGCCGAGCTGAGACGCACCCGAGAGCTCGCGCACCCCGTGGGCGTCCGTCCCGGCGAGCACCCGGCCGGCGACGACCTGGAGCGGATCACCCGCAGCCTGACGAAGCTGCGCGAGCGGGTCGTCTCCGACCCGCTGGCCTTCTGGCAGCCCGCCGAGGGCAGTTCGGCGCCGGGCGGCGGACGGCCGGACACCACGGTCTACGACCGGGAGGCACGCGCCCTGGAGGACGTGCGGCGCGAGATCGACGCCGTGCTGGCCGTGCGCCAGGACGCGGAGCAGCGGATCGTACGCCTGCGGGACGTGCTCTCCCGCGCGGACCGCACCCTCGCCGAGGCCCGGACGGCGCGCGGCGAGGTGCTGGCGAAGATCGCGGCGACGGAGGTGCCGGTCGTCAGCGGACCGCCGACCGTGCTCCAGGAGCAGCTGGCGGCGGCCGCCGAGTACCGCAGGCACGCCCAGTGGCACCGCCTGTCGCCGCTGCTGGAGTCCCTGGAGGAGAAGGCCGAAGACGAACTGCTGCGCGCCCGCGAGTCGTTGACGGCGGTCACCGCGCCGCTCGCGGTCCGCGCGGAGCTGCGCGGCCGGCTCGACGCGTACAAGGCGAAGGTGGCCCGGCTCGGGTACGCCGAGGACCCGGAGCTGGCCGAGAAGTACGAGAAGGCGCGGCGCATGCTGTGGAGCGCGCCGTGCGACCTGCGCGTCGCCGAGCAGGCCGTGCTGCGCTACCAGCACGCGGCGGCCGAACTGCTCGGTTCGGTCCCGCGCGTGCCCGGTCAGGGCGGGCCGGTGGACCGGACGGGACGGGGGCCCGGCGCGTGAGCGACGAGGGGGAGGCAGCGTCATGAGTGAGGCGGGGCTGACGTGTCAGCGTCCCGGCTGCGGCGGGACGTACGAGGACGTGGGCGGCGGCGAGCTGTACTGCGACACATGCGGTCTCGCGCCGGTCGTCGCCGCGGGCGGCATGGTCGGCTCGTCGCCGACCGGCGTCACCGGGGGCGGGCGGGGCTCGCGCGGCTCCGCGGGCAGCGGGAGCTCCCGGGCCGGCGGGCGCGGTTCGCGTACGTCGTCGCAGTCCTCGAAGTCCCGGCGGTCGGTGTCGGGGCGGCTCTCGCGGTCGGTGTCGGGCCGGTCCACGGGGCGCTCGGTGTCGGTGCGCAGTTCGGGGTCGGGCGCCGGTGTCTCCGGGCGCGGGCGGCTCGGTGCCGGGCTGGTCGAGGTCCCGGCGATCCCGCGCCCCGACCCGCGCGCCATGGTCCTGGACAACCCGGAGGTGCCGGAGCGCAAGCGGTTCTGCTCCCGCTCGGACTGCGGGGCGCAGGTGGGGCGGGCGCGCGGGGAGCGGCCGGGGCGCACGGAGGGCTTCTGCACCAAGTGCGGCCACCCGTACTCGTTCGTGCCCAAGCTGCGGGCCGGGGACGTCGTGCACGGCCAGTACGAGGTGGTGGGCTGCCTGGCGCACGGCGGGCTGGGCTGGATCTACCTCGCCGTCGACAAGGCCGTCTCGGACCGCTGGGTGGTCCTCAAGGGCCTGCTGGACACCGGCGACCAGGACGCGATGGCGGCGGCGATCTCGGAGCGGCGCTTCCTCGCGGAGATCGAGCACGCCAACATCGTGCGGATCTACAACTTCGTCGAGCACCTCGACCAGCGGACGGGTTCGCTGGACGGGTACATCGTCATGGAGTACGTCGGCGGCAAGTCGCTGAAGGAGATCGCCAACGGCCGGCGCACTCCCGAGGGGCGGCGCGACCCGCTGCCGGTGGAGCAGGCCTGCGCGTACGGCATCGAGGCGCTGGAGGCGCTCGGTCACCTGCACAGCCGGAACCTGCTCTACTGCGACTTCAAGGTCGACAACGCCATCCAGTCCGAGGACCAGCTGAAGCTGATCGACATGGGCGCGGTGCGCCGGATGGACGACGAGGAGTCGGCCATCTACGGCACGGTCGGCTACCAGGCGCCGGAGGTCGCCGACGTCGGCCCGTCGGTGGCGTCCGACCTGTACACGGTCGGCCGCACGCTCGCCGTGCTGACGTTCGACTTCCAGGGTTACACGACCGTCTACGCCGACTCGCTGCCGGATCCCGACTCCATCGACGTGTTCCGGCGGTACGAGTCCTTCTACCGGCTGCTGGTGCGGGCCACCGACCCCGATCCGGCCCGCCGGTTCGCCTCGGCGCAGGAGATGGCGGAGCAGCTTACCGGCGTGCTGCGCGAAGTGGTGTCGCTCCAGACGGGCCGCGCCCGGCCCGCCGTCTCCACCCTGTTCGGGCCGGAGGTCAGGGTGACGGACACGGAGTTGTTCCCGCGACTGGACGGTGACGTGTCGCGGCTCGGGGCGCGGACGGGGCGGCGCGGCGGTGGTACGGCGGCGGCCGGACTGCCGGACGGGGCGGGTGCCGGCCCCGCGCTGCCGGGCGGGACGAGTGCGGCGGTCGGGGCGCCCGGCGGGGCGGGAGCGGTCGGCGTAGCGGGCGCCGTGCCACCCGCGGGCACGGGCGCTAGCGCCGGGCTGCCGGGTGCCGTGAGCACGGTCGGCGCGGGCAGCGACACCGGTGACACCGCTCCCGGGCTGGTCAAACCGGCCGACGCGCCCGCCGCGGCCCTCGCGCTGCCGGTGCCGCGGGTCGACGCCGGTGATCCCAACGCGGGTTTCCTGGCGGGCCTCATGGCGTCCGCGCCGGCCGAGCTGCTGACCGCGCTGGCCGCGGCACCCGCGCCGTCGACCGAGACGCGGCTGCGGCAGGTCCGGGCCCGCCTGGAGAGCGGCGACGCGCCCGGCGCCCTGGAGGGTCTGCGGACGCTGGAGGGCGAACGGCCCGACGACTGGCGGGTGGTCTGGTACCGGGGGCTGGCCGCGCTGGTGACCGGCGACCACGAGGGTGCCGCGCTGGCCTTCGACGCGATCTACGACGCCTTCCCGGGCGAGATCGCGCCCAAGCTGGCGCTCGGCCTGTGCGCGGAGGTGCTGGGCCAGCTCGACAACGCCGCCGAGTACTACCGTCTGGTGTGGGCGTCCGACCCGAGCCACGTCAGCGCGGCGTTCGCGCTGGCCCGGGTGCAGCTGGCCGGCGGCGACCGGGCCGGGGCCGTACGGACGCTGGAGTCGGTGCCGGAGTCGTCCGTGCACTGCACCGGCGCGCGGGTGGCGGCCGTACGGGCGCGGCTGCGGCAGCGCACCGCGGCGGCCGGCGACGTGGCGTTCCTGGACGATCTGACCGCCTCCGCGCGACAGGTCGAGGCGCTGGACGTGTACGGTCTGGACCCGGCGCGGCGCGAGCAGCTGTCGGCCGAGGTCCTCGGCTGCGCGCTGGACTGGGTACTCTCCGGAGGTCGGGGTTCCGTCCCTCCCGCCGCCGGGGGACGGACGCTGCTCGGCAGCGGCCTGGACGAACGCGGTCTGCGTTTCGGCCTGGAGCGTTCGTACCGCACGCTGGCCCGTCTGGCGCGGGGCGGCGAGGAGAGGATCGACCTGGTGGAACGTGCCAATCGTTACCGCCCCCGGACGTGGGTGTAGTTGATGTCGCAGATGCCCCAGCAGGCCGCTGTGCCGAAGTGCCCGAGCTGCGAGGAACCCCTCGAGCCGGGTGACCGTTTCTGCGGTGCGTGCGGATACGACCTGTCCGCCGTGCCCGCACGGCCCGACGACAGCCCGACGATCGCCATGAACGGCGCGGAAGGCGTGGACTGGCCCGTGGCCCGGGACTCGGACGGCTTCGGCCGGCCCGCCCCCGTGCACGCGGCGGCCGAGGTGCCGGGCACCGACTCGGGCGGCTCCCCGCTGCCGCCGCCCCCGCCGCCCCCGCCCACCGTGCCGCCGATGCCGTCGGCCGCGCCCGAACCGGCCGCGTCCGGGGTGCGGTTCGACCACCGGGCCGACGGGCGGGAGCCCGACGAGTACCCGTTGCAGGCGCCCGACCCCCGCTCGGCCGCCGCGCCCGCGCCGGCCACCTCCGAGAAGGTGTGCGTGGCCTGCCGCGCGGGCCGGGTCGACGACGACGGCTACTGCGAGAACTGCGGGCACGCCCAGCCCCGCGAACGCGACCACATGGAGCAGGAGTCCGGCCCGGTCGCCGCGGTGAGCGACCGCGGCCTGCGCCACCACCGCAACGAGGACGCGTTCTCCGTCGGCTGCACCGCCCTGCCCGACGGCGCCCCCGCGACTGTGGCGATCGTCTGCGACGGCGTCTCCTCGGCGACCCGTCCCGACGACGCGTCACTCGCCGCGTCCCGGGCGGCCGGTGAGTCCCTGCTCGCCGCCCTGCCGCGCGGAACGCACCCGCAGCAGGCCATGCACGACGCCATCCTCGCCGCCTCGCACGCCGTCAACGCGCTGGCCGAGGAGCCCCGGACGGCCCTGGAGCAGGCCCCGCACCAGAACGCGCCCGCCTGCACCCTGGTCGGCGCCGTGGTGGCCTCGGGCCTGCTGGTCGTCGGCTGGGTCGGCGACAGCCGCGTCTACTGGGTGCCCGTCGACCGGAGCACCCCGCCCGCCCGGCTCACCGAGGACGACTCGTGGGCCGCGCAGATGGTCGCCGCCGGCCTGATGAGCGAGGCCGAGGCCTACGCCGACGAGCGCGCCCACGCCATCACCGGCTGGCTCGGCGCCGACGCCTACGAACTGGAGCCGCACACCGCGTCGTTCAAGCCGGACCGCCCCGGTGTGGTCGTGGTCTGCACGGACGGCCTGTGGAACTACGCCGAGTCGGCCGACGAGATGGCCGACGCCGTACCCCCGGACGCCGCCGCGCGGCCCCTGCACAGCGCCCGCGTCCTGGTCGGCCACGCCCTGGACGGCGGGGGCCACGACAACGTAACAGTGGCCCTCCTGCCGTTCCCGGCACCGCCGCAGGGGGCAGGATCGGCCTGAGGCCCCCGCGGGGCGGGGACGCGCGCGGGCGGTCTCGCGGGCCGCAGGGGGCGGCCCGCGCCATCAGCCGTCACCCCACCGGTGTGGGGACGTAGAGGGGGATGCGATCGGGCATGGCCAATTTCTCGAAGTCGAACGTGCCGCAGTTCTCGGTGGACGTCTACCAGAACGAGTACCTGCCCGAGGGCGGCCGTGAGGTCAACGCCATCGTGACGGTCACCGCGACCGGCGGCGGCACCATCGGGAGCGCGGTCACCGCGCCCCACCTGTACTCGCCGGGCCAGGGCCCGTCCGCGGCGGTGGCGGTCATGGTCGACTGCTCGGGCTCGATGGACTACCCGCCCACCAAGATGCGCAACGCCCGCGACGCGACGGCCGCCGCGATCGACACCCTGCGCGACGGCGTGCACTTCACGGTCATCGGCGGCACCCACGTGGCCAAGGAGGTCTACCCGGGCGACGGCCTGCTCGCGGTCGCCGACGCCACCACCCGGGAGCAGGCCAAGCGTGCCCTGCGCGGCCTCAGCGCGGGCGGCGGCACCGCCATCGGCACCTGGCTGCGCCTGGCCGACCGGCTGCTGGCCACCGCGGACGTCGCCATCCGCCACGGCATCCTGCTCACGGACGGCCGCAACGAACACGAGTCACCGGACGACCTGAAGGCGGCGCTCGACGCCTGCGCCGGGCGCTTCACCTGCGACGCCCGGGGCGTGGGCACCGACTGGGAAGTGAAAGAAGTCACAGGGATCGCCTCCGCCCTGCTCGGCACCGCCGACATCGTCGCCGACCCGGCCTCTCTCGCCACGGACTTCACGCGGATGATGGAGACGGCCATGGGCAAGGAGGTCGCGGACGTCGCCCTGCGCCTGTGGACCCCCGTCGGCACCACTGTGAAGTTCGTCAAACAGGTCGCTCCCACGGTCGAGGAGCTGACCGGCCGCCGCGCCGATGCGGGCCCGCGCGCCGGGGACTACCCCACCGGTTCCTGGGGCGACGAGTCCCGCGACTACCACGTCTGCGTGGAGGTACCGGCCGCGAACCTCGGCCAGGAGATGCTGGCCGCCCGTGTCTCCCTGGTGATTCCGGAGCCCGGCGGCACGGTCCAGAACCTCGGCGCCCAGGGTCTGGTGCGCGCCGTGTGGACCGACGACATGGCCGCCTCCACGTCGATCAACCCTCAGGTCGCCCACTACACCGGGCAGGCCGAACTGGCACAAGCCATCCAGCAGGGGCTGGATCTGCGCAAAGCGGGAGATATCGACGGAGCAACGGCCAAACTGGGCCGCGCCGTTCAGCTCGCGGGGGCCTCCGGAAACGCGGATACGGCGAAACTGCTTGCGAAGGTGGTGGACGTGGTCGACGCGGCGGCAGGTACTGTGCGACTCAAAGCGAAGGTCGAGGAAGCCGACGAGATGACTCTCGAGACCCGGTCGACGAAGACTGTTCGTGTAAAGAAGTGACGCAGGACAACAGAGTCCAACAAGCCCGCAAGAGGGGGAAGCACCGACATGCCGACCTGCCCGAACGGACACCAGTCGGGTTCCGACGACTGGTGCGAGGTCTGCGGTCACCGCATGGCCGGTGCCGTGCCGCCCCCTCCCCCGCCGCCGCCCCCGGGCGGCGGCTACGGCTTCCCGCCGCCGGCCGGCCCCGGCGGACCAGGTGGTCCGGCGGGCGGTCCCGGTGCCGAGCCGCAGCTGTGCCCGCAGTGCCGCACGCCGCGTGAGGGCGGGGCGCCGTTCTGCGAGGAGTGCCGGTGGAACTTCCTCACCAACACCGCCACCTCCTACACGCCGGCCGCCCCGCGCCCGCCGGCGTCCGGTGGCCCGGGGCCGCGCTTCCCGCAGCCGCCGTCGGGCCCGTCGTACGGCGGCGGTGACTCGTACGACTACCAGGGCTCCCGCCCGTCCCAGATGAACCGTCCCGCGGAGCCGATCCCGCCGGGCCCGCCCTTCGGCGGCGACCCGTCGGGGCACGGCGGACCGGGCGGCGGACCGGGCAGCGGTCCTGGGGGGCCGGGTGGGCCCGGTGGTCCCAGTGGTCCCGGTGGACCTGGCGGTTTTGGCGGGCCTGGTGCTCCCGGTGGGCCCAACGGACCTGGCGGTCCGGGCGGTCCTGGTGGCCCCTTCGGCTCCGGGGGTCCGGGTGGGTCCAACGGTCCCGGTGGTCCCGGTGGTCCCGGTGGTCCCTTCGGCTCCGGCGGTCCAGGTGGGCCCAACGGTCCGGATGGGCCCAACGGTCCGGGTGGTCCCAACGGTCCGGGTGGTCCCGGTGGTCCCTTCGGCTCCGGGGGTCCGGGTGGTCCCGGTGGCCCTGGTGGTCCCAACGGACCCGGTGGTCCGGGTGGTCCCGGTGGTCCCTTCAGCTCCGGGGGTCCTGACGGTCCGGGCGGTCCGGGAGGCCCGTTCGGCTCCGGTGGACCTGGTGGGCCCGACGGTCCTGGCGGCCCCGGTGGTCCCTCCGGTCCCTTCGGCTCGGGCGGTCCGTCCGGACCTGGTGGTCCCGGCGGCCGCGGTCCCAACGGAACCGGTGGCCCGGGTGGCCCCGGAGGCCCCTTCGGCTCTGGTGGGCCCGACGGTCCCGGCGGTCCTGGTGGCCCCGGCGGACCCAACGGCCCGTCCGGGCCGCCCGCCCCGCCCGCCTTCGGTGCCGACCCGTCGCGGCCGGTGCCGCCGCCCGGTCCCGGTGGTCCGGGGGGCGCTCCGCAGGCGTACCAGCAGTCCGGTCCGCCGGCCCCGCCCGCCTTCCCGCAGGAGACCAACCGCCCGCAGCAGGGCGGCCCGTCCTTCGGCGGCGGGGACGACGACTGGGTGCTCTCCCCGCCGTCGTCCGGCGGCCCGAACGGTCCGGGTCAGGCACCGGGCGGTGGCTACGGCTACCCGCAGCCTGGCACGACCCAGGCCCCGCCGCCCCCGCCCGGCGGTGGCGGCTACGGGTTCCCGCAGCAGCCTCAGCAGCCGCAGCGGCCCCAGGGACCGGCGACGTGGACCGCGACCATCGGCCCGGACCGCGACTACTTCATGGCGATGATGCAGCGCTCCGGCCCCGAGGCCGCCGGCCTGAACCTGCCCGCGTACTCGCCCGAGCAGCAGCGCACGCTCACCGGCAACCAGATCACCATCGGCCGCCGCCGGCACTCCACCGGCGACACCCCGGACATCGACCTGGCCGTGCCGCCGGAGGACCCGGGCGTCTCGCACCAGCACGCGGTGCTCGTGCAGCAGCCGGACGGGAACTGGGCGGTCGTCGACCAGAACTCGACGAACGGCACGACGGTCAACGGCGGCGAGGAGCCGATCCAGCCCTTCGTGCCGGTGCCGCTCCAGGACGGCGACCGGGTGCACGTCGGCGCCTGGACGACGATCACGGTCCGCCGGGGCTGAGACGGGGCGGAGACGGGGCCCGTCGTCAGGCGAACGGCCAGGCGTACGGGCCCTCCGGGTCGTCCAGCCACGCCCAGGACCGTTCGCCGCTGACGGTGATGCCGTAGCGCTCGCGGCCCGGGGCGTCCTCGCGGGCCCACAGGGCGTACGCCTCCTGCGGGTCGAGGCTGCCCCGGCTCAGCGCCAGCAGGAAGCGGAAGAGGTCGTCCTCCCGGGCCCGGCGCGGCACCCCGCCCAGGCCCGGCGTCTGCGGCTCGCCCCGGTCCGGGCCGCCGCGCAACGGCACGAAGTACGCGGGCGTGTGCAGGAAGCGTCCCTCGGCGTGCCCGGCGTCGTGGACGGTGAGGACGACCAGGCCGGTGGCGAGCGGCGTCAGGACGCGGCCGCCGGGCCGGCACTGGGCCAGCCAGGCGCGCGGCACCGAGGGCAGCGCGCAGGTGGCGAGGACGCGGTCGTAGGGGGCGCGTTCGGGCACGCCACGGGCGCCGTCGCCGGTGACGACGGCCGGGTGGTACCCGGCGGCGGCCAGGTGCCGGCGGGCCGACTCCGTGATCTCCGGATCGAGGTCGACGGTGGTGACCAGGTCGTCGTCACCGAGCCGGTGGGCGAGCAGGGCGGCGTTGTACCCGGTGCCCGCGCCGATCTCCAGGACCCGGTCGCCGTCCGTCACGCCCAGCTCCACCAGCATCTCGGCCATCAGCGACGGCTGGCTGCTGGAGGAGAGCAGTTCGCCGTCGCGCAGCCGGGTGGCCAGCGGGGCGTCGGTGTACGCGCCGCGCAGCCAGCGCTCGCGGGCGTCGGGGTCGGGATGCTCGCCCCAGCGGCGTTCGTAGCCGCCCCGGACGCCCACGTAGTAGTACGGCACGAAAAGGTGGCGCGGCACCGCCGCGAAGGCCTCCCGCCAGACCGGGTCGGCCCTCCAGGCACCGCTCAGCTCGATCTCCCGCACCAGCTCCGCCCGCGCGGAGGCGGCGAGGCCGTCCAGGTCCGGGTGCCCGCCCATACCCCCACAGTAGGGCCCCGGCGGGTCCTAATCCTCAAGTCCTATGTCCACACGTCTGAGACCATGGACGGCGTGAATGAGATTCGGCGCGGCACGCTTCAGGAGCAGACCTTCTACGAGCAGGTCGGCGGGGAGGAGACCTTCCGCCGGCTCGTCCACCGTTTCTACCAAGGGGTCGCCGAGGATCCGATCCTGCGGCCGATGTACCCGGAGGAGGACCTCGGCCCCGCCGAGGAGCGTTTCGCGCTCTTCCTGATGCAGTACTGGGGCGGTCCGACGACGTACAGCGACAACCGCGGGCACCCGAGGCTGCGGATGCGCCACGCCCCGTTCGCCGTCGACCGGGCGGCGCACGACGCCTGGCTGAAGCACATGCGGGTCGCCGTCGACGAGCTGGGGCTCTCCGAGGAGCACGAGCAGACGCTGTGGAAGTACCTGACGTACGCGGCCGCCTCGATGATCAACACGCAGGGCTGAGCACGGCCCCTCCCCCGCGCGGGGGCCGATGAACGGATTCCGGTCGTTCGACGCCGGTATCCGGTCACGATCCGGTCAAGTCCGCCTTTCAAACGGTTACCAGCGGCCCTTCCCCTCTGACATCCTCGCCCGGAGGTCTGGACAACAGGTGGCGGGGGAGCCGAGTGGCGGGGTTCGGGGGACTGGCGGGGTTCGTGCTGCTCCGCGCGCGGGCGCACCGCCTGCTGCTGGCGGCGGCTCTGCTCACCGTCCTGCTGACGACGACGGTGCTGGCCACCCTCACCGCGTTCTCCGGCGCCATCGGGGACGCGGCCCTGCGGCACGCCCTGGCCGACCCTCGCAACGCCGCCGACGCCGCGCTGGTCGTGAAGGCGGACGTACCGGCCGACCGGCGCTCCGACGCGGACGCCACCGTGCGGGAGGGGGCCGCCAGGACCTTCGACGGCCTGCCGCACACGGTACGGACCCTGGTCCGCTCCGGCCCGTACGCGCTGCCGTCCTCCTCCGGGCCGCGGGCCGAGACGTCCGGCAACCCCGACCTGACGTACTTCGCGGCGCTCGACCCCACGCAGGTCCGGATCGACGAGGGCCGGATGCCCGGCGAGGCGGCGGGCGGCACCGTCGAGACCGCGCTGCCGGTGACCGCCGCCGAGCAGCTGGGCGTGCGGCCCGGCGACCGGCTCACGCTCACCGACCGACTCGACGGCCCCGACGTCCGGGTGGTGGTCACCGGCCTCTACCGCCCGGTCGATGACGGGGCACCGTACTGGCGGCTGGACGACCTGGACGGGCGCGGCGTCGAGCAGGGCGGTTTCACGACGTACGGACCGCTGCTCGCCCCGCCCGGCGTGCTGAGCGGCGGCAGGGTCAGCGCGGGCTCGTCGGGGTGGCTGGCGACGGCGGACTACTCGTCGCTGACGGTGGGCCGGACGGACGCCCTGCGCCAGGCGGCGCACGAGGGCACGGCGTGGCTGCGCGACAGGCCGGTGCTCAGCGGCACGACCGAAGCGGGGACCGGGCTGGCCGGAATCCTGGACCGCCTCGACCGCTCGCTGGTGGTCGCCCGGTCCACCGTCCTGGTCATCGCGCTCCAGCTCGCCCTGCTCGCGGGTGGCGCGCTGCTGCTGGTGGCCCGGCTGCTGAGCGTCGAACGCGCCGGTGAGCTGCGGCTGCTGCGGGCGCGCGGCGCCTCCCGGGCCCGGCTGGTGGGCGTCTCCGCCCTGGAGGCGCTGCTGCTGGCCGGACCCGCGCTGGTCTGTGCGCCGCTGCTCGCCGGGCCGCTGATCCGGCTGCTGGCCGGGCAGGGGCCGCTGGCCCGGATCGGGCTGCGGTGGGAGCCCGCGGCCGGCGGCAGCGGCGTGGTGTGGCTGGTGGCCGCCCTCGCGGCGCTCGGCTGCACCCTCGCCGTGACGCTGCCGGCGCTGACCCCGGCGACGGGTGCCGGCGGCCGGGCGAGGGCGCTGCCGGCCCCGCTGCGCGCGGGCGCCGACGTGGCACTGCTGGTGCTGGCCGGCGTCGCCTACTGGCAACTGGACCGGCAGACGTCCGGCACGGACCCGGGCACGGCCACGGGCACGGCTTCCGCGGCCGTGGCCGGTGCCGACACCACCAACGCCACCGCCACCGCCACCGGCGCGGACCCCGGCACGCTGGGCGTCGATCCGCTGCTCGTCGTGACGCCCGCGCTGGCCCTGCTGGCCGGGACGGTCCTCGCGTTGCGGCTGCTGCCGCTGGTGGCGCGGCTGGCCGAGCGGCGGGCGGCGAGCGGGCGCGGGCTGGCGGGGGCGCTGGCGGGCTGGCAGCTGAGCCGCCGCCCGATGCGCGGGGCGGGCCCGGTGCTGCTGCTGGTGCTCGCCGTGGCGCTCGGCACGATGGCGATCGGGCAGGGCGCCTCCTGGTCCCGCTCCCAGGACGACCAGGCCGACTTCGGTACCGGCGCGCCGGTACGTGTGACCGCCCCCGCCGAGTCGGTCCCCGGCCGCACCGACCGGTACGCGGCCGTGCCCGGCGTGGCCGAGGTGGCCCCGGCGGCCCGCACCACGCTGTCGCTGTCCGGCGACCGGACGGCCACCGTGCTGGCGCTGGACACCTCCCGCGCGGCGGACACGATGCTGCTGCGCTCCGACCTGGCCGACGAGCCGCTGCCGGAACTGCTGTCGGGCCTGGCACCCGGGCAGCCGTCCGCCGGCGCGCCGGTCCCCGCCGGGACGGCGACGCTGTCGCTGGCCGCGACCCTGTCCGGCTGGGACGTCGGCACCCCGCTCGGCGACCCCGGCGACACCGTGCCGGGCTCCGGCCGGTCCCCCGCCGGCATGGCGGCCGACGTGACGGTGACCGTCGAGGACCGCTGGGGAACCCCGTACCGGCTGCGGGCCGGCCGGCTGGCCGCCGACGGCCGGGAACACACCCTCACCATGGACGTGTCGGCCGGCCCGCTGACCCTGACCGGTGTGCAGCTGGTCATGACCCGGCCGACGGGTGAGGGCGAGCGGCACCGGCTGACCGTGCGCGAGGTGACCGCCACGTCCGCCGACGGCGCCGCACGGCAGGTCCGGCTGCCCGGTGACTGGACGGGGCGGTCGGAGGTCACCGGGCCGTCGCTCGGACCGGCCGACGGGGTCGCCTCGGCCTCGCCGCGGGTGCTGCCGACGGAGCCGTTCACGGTCGAGTACGCCACGGGCCACTCCGAGAACGACCCGACCCGCCCCCCGTCGGTCCTGACCCTCCGGCTGAGGGTGTCCGGACCGCAGCCGCCCGACGTGACCGCCGTCGCCACCGACCGCTTCCTGGAGTCGACGGGCGCCCGCGTCGGGCAGCGCGTCCACGTGAATCTCGGCGGCGAACGCGTACAGGTGCGGATCGTGCGCTCGGTGCGCGAGCTGCCGACCACCGCCCCTCAGGAGGCGGACCCGGCGCGGTTCGGCGGGGCCCTGCTGGTCGATCTGCGCACGGTGAACCAGGAGCTGCAGAGCGGGCACGGCACCGCGCTCCCGCCCACCGAGTGGTGGCTGCGGACCACGCCGGAGGAGGCCGACGGGGCCGTCGCGGCGCTGCGCGCCCTCCCGGACACGGCGCCGTCCCAGGTCATGGTGCGCGACGAGGTCGCCGAGCGGCTGCGCGACGACCCCTTCGGCGCTGGTCCCGGGGCCGCGTTCGCGGCGGCCGCCGGGGTCGCGGCGGCGCTGGCCGCGGTCGGGTTCGCGGTGAGCGCCGCGGGGTCGCTGCGCGAGCGGGGCACGGAGTTCGCGGTGCTGCGGGCCCTGGGCGCCTCGCGCGGGAGGCTGGCCCGCACGGTCGCCGTCGAGCAGGGCGTGCTGGTCGGCCTGGCGCTGCTGACGGGCGCCGCCCTGGGGGCGGTGCTGACCCGGGCGGTGATCCCGCTGACCGTGCTGACCCAGCAGGCCACCCGGCCCGTCCCCGGCGTGCACGTCACGCTGCCGTACGACCGGGTCGCCGTGCTGCTGGCCGCGACGGTCCTGGTCCCGCTGCTGGTGACGGCGGCACTGGCGCTGCGCCGGACGGACCCGACGGTGACGCTCAAGGAGCGCGGAGGTGACGGAAGGTGAACCCACCGAACCGGCCGGACCCGGCGAACTCGCCGAACCCGCCCGACCCGCCGAGCCGCGCGGCCCGAGCGAACCGGGTGAACCGGGCGATCCGGGTGCCCGCCCCCTGGATACGCACCCGGCTGCGGGCCGCCCCCGGCGCCGCGGGCGCGCTGGCGCTGCTGGTGGCGCTGACGGCGTGCCTCGCCGCCGCGTTCCCGCGGGCGCTGGACCGGTACGCGGACGCCGGTCTGAGCCGGGCCGTCGAGCAGGTCCACCCCGGGCAGAGCAGCCTCCAGATCAGCGCCGATCCCGGTCTGGGCAGGAAGACGGCGGACCAGGAGGACGCGCTGCGTCCCGAGAGCGTCGCCGGCTACTACAAGTCGATCGTGGACACCGTCGAGAGCCCGCTGGCCGTCGACGGCTCCCGGTCGGCGTACGGGGTGCGCAGCACGTCCGACCTGATCGCGGCGGAGGAGTGGCTGCCCCGGCCGGACGGGCTGCCCGCGCAGATGGTCCTCGCCGCCCCGAACGACCTCGCCGGCCACGCCCGCCTGCGCTCCGGCCGGCTGCCCAGGGTGACCGGCGGCCCGGTGACCGCCTCGACCGGCCGGGTGGAGGCGGCGGTGACCGAGGAGACGGCCCGCACGCTGCGCATCGAGGCGGGTTCGGTCATCCGCGTGCACGGCAGGGACGAGCTCGCCGTCCACGTCACCGGTGTCGTCGCGCCACGCGATCCCGACGGCGTCTACTGGTCGGTCTGGTCCGTCCTGCAGACCCCGTCCCTGGTGAGCGCGCCCGGCGGCGACCCGAACGCCCCGAGGTTCTGGCGCGGTGGCCTGCTGCTCCCGCCCGAGGCGGCGCCCGCGCTGCTGGGCACGGACGGCAGCCCCATGCGCTACTGGCACCTGGCGCCCGACACCGACGCGCTGCACGGCCGGGACCTCGACCGGCTCAGCGCCTCCGTGGCCTCACTGGAGTCCGGGCCGGGCACGGAGCAGCTGCGCTCGATGCTCAGCCCGTTCGCCGAGGTCGAGACCGGCCTCGACGCCGTGTTCACCACGTACGACCGGCTGCGCGGGGACATCGCTCCGCTGGTCGCCGTGGCCGCGTCGGGCGCCAGCACGGTCGCCGCCGTCGTCCTGCTGATGACGGGCGGTCTGGCCGCCGGGCGGCGCCGAGCCGAACTGGCGCTGCTCCGGGCCCGCGGCGCGTCCCTGAGGGGCGTGACGGGCCGGCTGCTGGCGGAGACGGCGGTGGTGGCGCTGCCCGCGGGCGCCCTCGGCCTCGCGGTGGCCGTCCTAGTCCTGCCCGGCGCCCGGCTGCTGCCCGCGCTGGGGGCCGCGGGGGCGGTCACCGCGGTGGCCTGCCTCGCGCTGCCGCTGCGGGCCGCCGCCGCGCACCGTGTCGTACGGGTGCACGGCGGCCGTCAGGACCTGGCGACCGCGCGCCCGTCCCGGCGCCGTACGGTCGCCGAGCTGACGGCCGTGGCGCTGGCGCTCGGCGCGGTCGAGCTGCTGCGCCGTCGCGGGACGACGGGCGGCTCCGGGGACCTGGTGTCCCTGGCGCCGGTGCTGGTGGGGGTGATCGCCGCGCTGGTGCTGGTCCGCCTCCATCCGCCGGCGCTGCGCCGCCTGGCCCGCCCCGCCGGACGGCTGCGCGGCGCGGTGGGTCATCTGGCGCTGGCCCGCGCGGGCCGTACGTCCGTCTCCGCCGTGCTGCCGCTCCTCGCGCTGCTGACCGCGTTCACCACCGCCGCGTTCGGCGGCTCGGTCCTGGCCGGTGTCTCGGACGCCCGGGACCGGGCCGCGGTGCTCGCCGTCGGAGCCGACGGCCGCGTCGAGGCGACGGCCGGACCGCTGCCGTCCGGCCTGCCCGGCCGCCTCGCGGACGCGCCCGGCGTGCGGGACCTCACCGAGGTGAGCATCGCCTACCAGGCCAAGACCTCGGACGGCCGCCAGTCGCTGCCGGTCGCGGGCGTGGACCCGGACGCCTACGCGGCGCTGGCGGCGCGGACGGGCCTCGGCGAGTTCGCGCCGGGTGAGCTGACGCGGCGGGACGGCTCCAAGGACGTGCTCCCGGCGCTGGCCTCGCCGATGGTCGCCGAACGGTTCGGCACCGCGCCCTTCCCGGTCCGGATGGAGGACGGCACCTTCGTCACCCTCCGGATCACCGTCGTCCGCGACCGCACGCCGGCCCTCTTCCGCGACGACTTCCTGGTCGTGGACCGGGCCGGGCTTTCCGCGCGGGCGGCCCGGCCGACCGTACTGCTGCTGACCGGCGACGGCCTGGACGCGGACGCCCTGCGGGCGACGGCGGGTGACGGCGCGTCCGTGCACCTGCGGTCCGAGGAGCGGGCCCGGTACGTCGACTCGCCCCTGCAGTCCGGCGCGGAGCGCGTCTACACGGCCGCCGTGGCGGCGGGCGCCGGCTACGCCGCCCTGGCCCTGCTGCTGTCCCTCGCCCGCGCGGCCCCCGAACGCGCCGCCCTCCTCGCCCGCCTGCGCACCATGGGCCTCACCCCGGCCCAGGGCCGCCGCCTGCTGGTCCTGGAGTCCCTGCCCCAGGCCGTACCGGCCGTCGCGGGCGGCGTCCTGACCGGCTGGGCGGCGATCCGGCTGCTCTCCCCCGGCATCGACCTGACCACGATCGCCCTGGCGGCCTCGTCGTCCTCGACGGTCCCGGCCCGGTTGCGCGCCGACCCGTGGTCGCTGGCCGTCCCGGCGGTCGCGGTGCTGGTGCTCACGGTCGGTGTGGCGGCCGGGCAGGCGTGGTGGTCGGGCCGGCGCGGCGCGGTCGCGGAGCTGCGGGCGGGGGACGCT
The DNA here is from genome assembly GCF_001905385.1 of Streptomyces sp. CB02414. GTDB lineage: Bacteria > Actinomycetota > Actinomycetes > Streptomycetales > Streptomycetaceae > Streptomyces. The sequence goes on from NZ_LIPF01000001.1 coordinate 955,177, forward strand.
CGGTGACGGCCCCGGTGCCGGTGCCGCCCGTCTGCGCGGGGTGCCGCCCGCGGCAGACGGCACCCGCCTGGAGGCGACGAAGCGACACGACGCGCAGGAGACGACGGAGGCCCCGATGACGACCACCAATCCCACCCTCGCCGAGCTGGCCGACCGCGCCACCGCGTCCCGCGACCGTCCCGCCTACGGCCACGACGCCCTGATCACCTGCGACCGCGTCGTGCGCATCTTCAGCACGGACGGCGTGGAGGTGCAGGCCCTCCAGGGCCTCGACCTGCTGGTCCGGGAGGGCGAGCTGATGGCGCTGGTGGGCGCCTCGGGCAGCGGCAAGTCGACGCTGATGAACATCCTGGCCGGCTTGGACACCCCCACCGCCGGCGCCGCCCGGGTGGCGGGCCGGGACCTGCTCGCGATGACGGCGAAGGACCGGCTGGCCTACCGCCGTACGGTGGTCGGCTTCGTCTGGCAGCAGACGTCGGGCAACCTGATGCCCTACCTGACGGCCGCGCAGAACGTGGCCCTGCCGATGCAGCTGGCGGGCACCGGAGGCCGGCGCGCGGCCCGCGCCGAACGGGCCCTGGAGCTCCTGGACCTGATGGGGATCGCCGAGTGCCGCGACCGCCGTCCGCACCAGATGTCGGGCGGGCAGCAGCAGCGGGTCGCCATCGCCGTGGCCCTGGCCAACGACCCCGCGGTGCTGCTCGCCGACGAGCCCACGGGCGAGCTGGACTCCCATACCGCGGAACAGATCTTCGCCGCCTTCCGCGCCGCGAACGAGCGGCTGGGCACCACCGTCGTCATCGTCACCCACGACCAGGCGGTGGCCGGCGAGGTCAGCCGCACGGTCGCCATCCGCGACGGCCGCACCTCCACGGAGGTCCTGCGCCGCAGCGAGGTGGACGCCGCGACCGGCGACGAGACGGTGGTGGCCCGGGAGTACGCGATGCTCGACCGCGCGGGCCGGCTCCAGCTGCCCGCCGAGTACACGCGTGCCCTGGACATGCGCGACCGCGTGGCCCTGGAACTGGAACCCGACCACATCGCCGTACGCCCGGACGACAGTGACGGCACCTGAGCGGCCGGGCGGAGCGCGCTCGCTCTCCGCCGGGCTCAGCGCACGCTGATGCCGAGCGCCCCGGTGCCGGCCCGCCGCAGGGCGACGGACCCGAAGGGCGTGCGCAGCCGCAGCCACGCTCCGGAGGAGAACAGCCCGGGCGCGTCGCCCCCGACCCCGGACGCCCGCAGGAAGCCGAGTGACTGGGCCGCGTGCACGGCCCGCACCGGCAGCCCGGTGTCCCCGACCGTCCGGGACCATATCTCCCGCCCGATCCGGTCCAGTTCGGCCCGCGTACGCTCCTCGGGCGCCAGCTCTGCCGTGCGCGCGCGGAACTCCGCCACCGCCGCGGCGACCAGCGCGCGCAGGGCGTCCGGCGCGGGCAGCCCCGGCTCGGGCCGCCAGCCGCCGCGCGGGGGCAGCACCCCGGCCCAGGGCGGCCCGGTCACCGTGCCCGGGACGGCCGCGGTGGCCGCCTGCTCGTCCACCGTCTCCAGCAGCTCACCGGCGGACACGGTCACGTCCAGCGTGACGTCGAGCCCGTTCTCGTACGGCTTGGCGAGCCGTACCGCGCGCACGGCGAGCACCTCGAAGGAGGGGGGCCGCCCGAAGACGGCGAGGGCCGTGCCGGCCGCCTGGAGGCGCACCGCGGCGGAACGGTCGTAGTGGAGCAGCCGGGAGAGGAAGGCCGCGAGATCCGCGGCCTCCCCCTCGTCGGCGAGGTGGAGGACCGTCATACGACGACGGCCTCCTCCTTGGCGCCCTCCTCGGCGTCCGTGTACTCCTCCAGGAACTCCCGCTCCTCGGCGGTGATCCGCCGGGGCCGCTGCGCCTCGAAGTCGAACGGCACGATCACCGTGGAGGCGCGGACGTAGACCACGTCCCCGTCCTTGACCTCGTAGGTGAGCGTGAAGGAGGCCGCCCTTATCTCCGTGACCCACAGCTCGATGTCGACCGGGTGATGCCGGTGGACGAGCTGCCGTTTGTAGTCGATCTCGTGGCGCGCCACCACCGACCCCTGCTTGAAGTCCTTCTCCGGGCGGAACAGGAAGTCGATACGGGCCTCCTCCAGGTAGCGGAGGAAGACCACGTTGTTGACGTGGCCGTACGCGTCCATGTCCGCCCAGCGCAGTGGGCAGCGGTAGATGTGCCGCAAGATCAGCCCCGGGTCAGCTTCTTGTAGGTGGCGCGGTGCGGACGCGCGGCGTCCGGGCCGAGCCGCTCGACCTTGTTCTTCTCGTACGACTCGAAGTTGCCCTCGAACCAGAACCACTTGGACTCGCCCTCGTAGGCGAGGATGTGCGTGGCCACTCGGTCCAGGAACCACCGGTCGTGGGAGACGACGACGGCACAGCCGGGGAACTCGAGCAGAGCGTTCTCGAGGCTGCTCAGGGTCTCGACGTCGAGGTCGTTGGTCGGCTCGTCGAGGAGCAGCAGGTTGCCGCCCTGCTTGAGGGTGAGCGCGAGGTTGAGGCGGTTGCGCTCACCGCCGGAGAGGACCCCGGCCGCCTTCTGCTGGTCCGGCCCCTTGAACCCGAAGGCGGAGACGTACGCGCGCGAGGGCATCTCCACCTGCCCCACGTTGATGTAGTCGAGCTCGTCGGAGACGACCGCCCACAGGGTCTTCTTCGGGTCGATGTGCTCGCGGCTCTGGTCGACGTAGGAGATCTTGACGGTGTCGCCGACCTTGATGTCGCCGGAGTCCGGCTCCTCGAGCCCCTGGATCATCTTGAACAGGGTCGTCTTGCCGGCGCCGTTGGGTCCGATGACCCCGACGATCCCGTTGCGCGGCAGCGTGAAGGACAGGTCGTCGATCAGCACCTTCTCCCCGAAGGCCTTGCTGAGGTTGTTCACCTCGACGACGACGTTGCCGAGTCGCGGGCCCGGCGGGATCTGGATCTCCTCGAAGTCCAGCTTCCGCATCTTGTCGGCCTCGGCGGCCATCTCCTCGTACCGCGCGAGGCGGGCCTTGGACTTGGCCTGCCGCCCCTTGGCGTTGGACCGCACCCACTCCAGCTCGTCCTTGAGGCGCTTCTGCCGCTTGGCGTCCTTCTGGCCCTCGACCTTGAGGCGGGTGGCCTTGGTCTCCAGGTACTTGGAGTAGTTGCCCTCGTAGCCGTGCAGGCGGCCGCGGTCGACCTCGCAGATCCAGCCGGCCACGTTGTCCAGGAAGTACCGGTCGTGGGTCACGGCCACGACGGTGCCCTCGTACTTGGCGAGGTGCTGCTCCAGCCAGTTGACGGACTCGGCGTCGAGGTGGTTCGTCGGCTCGTCGAGGAGCAGCAGGTCGGGCGCCTCCAGCAGCAGCTTGCACAGCGCCACACGCCGCTTCTCGCCACCGGAGAGGTTCACGACCGGCCAGTCGCCGGGCGGGCAGCCCAGCGCGTCCATGGCCTGCTCGAGCTGGGCGTCGAGGTCCCAGGCATTGGCGTGGTCGAGCTCCTCCTGGAGCTTGCCCATCTCCTCCAGCAGCGCGTCCGAGTAGTCGGTCGCCATCTGCTCGGCGATCTCGTTGAACCGGTCGAGCTTGCCCTTGACCTCGGCGACACCCTCCTGGACGTTCTCCAGGACGGTCTTCTCGTCGTTGAGCGGGGGCTCCTGGAGCAGGATGCCGACGGTGTAGCCCGGGGACAGGAACGCGTCTCCGTTCGAGGGCTGCTCCAGCCCCGCCATGATCTTCAGAACGGTCGACTTACCGGCACCGTTCGGTCCGACCACACCGATCTTCGCGCCGGGCAGGAAGCTCAGGGTGACGTCATCAAGGATCACCTTGTCGCCGTGCGCCTTGCGCGCCTTGCGCATGGTGTAAATGTACTCAGCCAAGAGAAACCGTCCGGCAGCTTGATCAGGCAGTGGGCAGATACACCCCATCTTGCCGCACCGCCACCCCTGGGAGGAAACGCGTTCCGGGCGGGGGCTCTGACCTGGGGTTTCCTGGATGCCGGCGGAGTCTCGTCCGTGACTGCCGGTCGCCGCGCGGGTAAGGTGGCGATCTTCGGTCGGCGGAGCCGGCCGGAGTCCTCGAAGGCCGGGCACATCATGCACCTCGCCGATCACCGTCCCGCGGGCCGCCGTCTCGCCGCCGCCCTGGACGGCCTCGCCGTCACCTTCCGCGGCATGACCGCGCGTCCGGACGAGTACAACTGCGACTGCCACTGGGGCAGCGCGGAGGAACTCGCCCTGCTGAAGACACCGGACGTGGAGCTGGATGCGGACCTCCTGCGCCGGACCTGGCAAGCGATCGACTGGACCGATCACGCGGCCGTGCTGCGCCGCGTCCTGCCCCAGTTCGCCAGGGTCCTGGTCGCCGGTCTCGCGGAGCCCCTGTTCGGGCTGGAAGAGGCCGGGTACTCCCTGGCCCGCGGCCGCTGGCAGCGGTGGCCCGACGATCACGCCGGTGCGGTGCGCGAGTTCCTGAGCGCCTGGTGGGTGCAGAGCCTCACCGATCCGGACGCGGCCGTACCGGCGCACCAGGTCTTCGCGCTGTGTGCCGAGGCGTCCGGGACGGTCGCCCCCTGGCTCGCCGAGTGGGAGCGGCAGACCGGGCCCCTCAGCGACCGGCGCCTCGCCGAAGCGGCGGCGGAATGGGAGTACGAGCTCCTGGGGGACAGCCTGCCGTGGTACGTCGACTGGTACGAGAACGACGAGGAACGGCTCCGTGCCGACCTGGTCTCCTGGCTCCTAAGCCACGGCGCGGCGCGGCTGCGCGCGTCGGGCGCTCCGGTGGACCTGCGGCACCGCATACGGCTGCTGTCGCTCACCGGCGAGGAGCGCTGGTCCGACCCGCACTGGCCCGGTCACCGCTACTGACGCCGCTGCCCGAGTGCCCCGACGGGCGGTGGGTCAGCGCTCCCCGCCCTCGTTGCGCCTGCGGACGAACAGCAGGACCGCGCCGCCGATCACGACGAGGCCGATGGCCGTGCCGCCTATCAGAGGGGTCACGCCGGAGCTTCCGGTGTCGGCGAGGTTGGTGTTCGGGGTGGGGGTGACGGCCGGCGTGGAGGGCGCCGGTTCGGTGAGGGTGCGGGTGGTGTCGTCGAGGGCGGCGGTCCGGGTGCGGCAGTCGAGGACGCCGGAGAAGCGCTGCTCGAAGCCGGCCGGGCCGCGGACGGTGAAGTCGTAGGGCCGGTCCTCCGGAAGCGGGACGGTCACCGTGCGGGACTCGCCGGCCGCGATGGTGTACTCGGTGTCCAGCAGCTCGAAGGTGAAGTCCTCGTCGCCCTTGTTGGAGGCGGTGATGTCCAGGGCGCCCTCGGCGCAGTTCTTCCTCGCGGACAGGGCGGGTATGGGGCCCTGGTCGGACCAGGTGGCGGTCGCCGTCGCCGTGACCGTCGACTCCGAGGAGCCGGCCAGGATCTGAGTCTGGCTGCGGCTCTCGGAGGCGAAGGCCCGGCCGACCGGCACGGTGGTCGAGGCCTGGACGGTCAGTCCGGCGGTGCCGGGGTCCGCTTCCTCCGGCACGTCGAAGAAGATCTGCGTGCCGTTGGTGACGGAGGTGACGGGGACGCCGGCCTTGTCGACGATCCGCACGCCGCCCGCGGTGGCGTCGACCGGCGGGGTCACCGTCGCGCCGTCGGCGTTGGTGCGGACCGTCACCGGGCCGAGCCGCTCACCGGGGCGGCCCGAGACCGCGGGCGGGTCCAGGGAGAGGGACGCGGTCGGCTCCGCGAGGTCGCGGGCGTTCTTCTCCAGGTAGTCGGCGAGCCGTTCGGCCTCGGGGTCGGTGGCCTCGACATCCGTGTCGTCCGAGTAGCGCCAGATGGCGACCTGCGTACCGGCCGCGGCGTCCTGCTCGGTGAGGCCGCCGCGGACGCCCGCCTTCTTCGCGAGCGCGGCCAGGTCGTTGACCTGGGGGTAGGAGTTCTGGAGGATCCAGCGGATGCGCCCGGCGTCGTCGTTGGTGCCCAGCGAGGTGCCGCTCCAGGGCGTCTCGCGGTACTTGGCGTCCTTCTGCGTGGGGTTCTGGACGTCGACGCAGTACGTCTGCAGCATGCCGCCGCCGTCGACGGACATCTCGAAGAGGCCAGCCGGCACCTCCTGGTCGCCGGCGGCCCCGTGGATGACCGCGGTGCCATGCGTCTTGAGGCCGCCTATGGTGGCCGTCGCCCCGCCCTGCCCCTGCGCCGCCCCGTCCCGCGCCGCTGCTGCCGGGCCCGCGCCGGTGACCACACCCGCGGCGGCGACCGCGGACACCAGTGCCGCGGCGGCGAGTCGCGCCGCTCCCCGGCCTGGCAGGGACAGCGCAGTGAACGAAGAAAACACCAAATTCCCCTTCGAGCAGGACCCGTTGACGTGGGGGGCAAGGTCCCACCAGCAGAATCAGCAGCCCCTCAGGGCTCGTTCGGCATCCTAAGGACATGACGCACCGTGTCCGCCGGTGATGTTGGTCCGCGAGGTGATCCGAATCGGAATCGTTATCGCCGACACGGTTGCGAGCAGGGCTTATCGACAAATCAACCCAGGGGCATCCAAGGCGTCTTCGCCGATAAGCCGCACTTCGGTCAGCCGCCGCAAGGCATCCGTGTCATGCCACGGCCGCGGGCTCCGGCCGCTGCCCGGTGGCCGGGTCGGCCGGAACGGCCGGGTCCGGGGCCGCTGTCTCCCAGTTGGGTTCCGGCTGCGGTGGGGAGGCGGCCGCCGTCTCGGGCCTGCCCGCGCGCCGGAACGCCGCCGTGCCGCGGGCCAGGTCGTGGCCGATCGCCACCGCGTCGATGTCCGCCGAGGTCCAGTTCTGCCCCTCGCGCACGTCCGTACGCACCTTCAGCCGCCCCTGGACCACGACCGGATCACCCACCGCCAGCGACGACGACGCGTTGGTGGCGAGCTGCCGGTTGGCCCACACCGTGAAGAAGTTGGTGTGCCCGTCCGTCCACGCGCTCTTCTCCCGGTCCCAGTAGCGCGCGGTGACCGCCAGCCGGAAGCGTGCCGACGGGCCGTTGGCCAGCTCCCGGTAGACCGGCTGCGTCGCCACGTTGCCCACCGCGCAGATCATCGTCTCGTTCATCGCGAGTCCTCCCTCCCCCGTACGGGCGCCTCCCGCACGGCTGCTCCGGCGCGGCGGGCACCACGTGTGCGTGGTCCCGCCGCCGCCTTTGCCGGTGCGACCGCGTCCGTCGCGACCGCCCGAGGTCAGACTGCCTCCGTCCACGCCGGCCCGCTGAGGGCTGTGGACCGCCCCCGGGTCTGTGGAAAACTCCGTCATCCGTTCGAGCGACACACCGCGACACCCCGCGACACCCCGCGCCACTCCGCGTCACACCGCGTGCGCCGCTGTCCCGGTCCTACCTCGCCGCCGCTCCCGCCCCCGTGACCCGCCCGTACTGCTCCCGCACCTCCCGGTACCGCAACAGCTCCGCCGCCAGCGGGTCCAGCACCCTGGCACGGCCGCACCCCGCGGCCGCCTCCCGCAGCAGGCGTTCCGCCTCGTGGCCGTAGCGCCGTGCCGGTCCGCGCGCCGCGACTCGGCAGCTCCACTCGATGAGGGGACCGCCGATGATTCCGGCCAGCATCAGCAGCACCGGCACGCCGAGGTTCGGCGGCACGAACCCGATGATCTGTCCCAGCAGCCAGAGCCCGCCCACCACCTGAAGCAGGGTCATCGTCGCCTGGGCCAGCACCGCCACCGGCCACCAGCCCGGCCGCGGCGGACGCCCCGGCGGCAGCCCCGTGCGCACCGCCAGCTCGTCCAGGGCCTCGGGCAGCCCCTGGGCGCCGCGGACCGCTGCCTCGCGCATCGCCTGCGCCCACGGCGCCGGCAGCCCGGCCGACGCCCGGTCGGAAACCGTGCGCACCGCCTGCTCGACGCGCTGGCGGGCCGTGGCCTCCTCGTCGGCCTGCGCGCGCAACGGCAGCCGCCCCGTCGGGGGCTCGCGCCGGTCGTGGTACCAGCGCCACAGCCGCAGCCAGGGTGTGCCGCACGCGCGGTTGGCGTTGCGCAGCCAGGCGCGTTCCGCCGCCTCGCCCGCGGCGGTGGCGCCCACCGCGTCCGCGAGCCGGTCGGCGAACTCCTCCCGCGCCTCCTCGCTGAGCCCGGTCCGCCGTCCGGTGACGTACACGGGCCGCAGCTCCCGCGCGGCGGCGTCCACGTCGGCCGCGATGCGGCGCGCCGGGGCCTGCCGTTCGGTGACGAACTGGCCGAGCGTCTCGCGCAGTTCGCCGATGCCCTCACCGGTCAGCGCGGACAGGGCGAGGACGGTCGCGCCTGGTTCGCCGTACTCCCCGAGCGCGATGCCGTCCTCGTCGAGCAGGCGCCGCAGGTCGTCGAGGACCTGTTCGGCGGCCTCGCCGGGCAGCCGGTCGACCTGGTTGAGGACGACGAAGGTGACCTCCGCGTGGCCGGCCATCGGCCGCAGGTAGCGCTCGTGGAGCACGGCGTCGGCGTACTTCTCCGGGTCGACGACCCAGATGACGGCGTCGACGAGCCGCAGGATGCGGTCCACCTGCTCCCGGTGCTGCACGGCCGCCGAGTCGTGGTCGGGCAGGTCGATCAGGACCAGCCCGCGCAGCGGCGACTCGGAGTCGGGGTGCTGGACCGGGCGGCGGCGCAGGCGGCCGGGGATGCTCAGCCGGTCCAGGAGGCTGGCCGCGCCGTCGCTCCAGCTGCAGGCGATGGGTGCCGCGGTGGTCGGGCGGCGCACGCCCGTCTCGGAGATCGTCACCCCGGCGAGCGTGTTGAACAGCTGCGACTTGCCGCTGCCGGTGGCACCCGCGATGGCCACCACGGTGTGCTGCCCGGAGAGCCTGCGCCGCGCGGCGGCCTCGTCCAGGACCCGGCCGGCCTCGGAGAGCGTGCTCGTGTCGAGCCGGGTGCGGGACAGGCCCACCAGTTCGCGCAGCGCGTCGAGCCGCGACCTGAGCTGTCCGTCGTACGCCAGTGGCATCAGGGCGGCCGAGGAACCGGCGGGCCTGCTCGGCACGACGAAGTACGGGTCCGGCCCGCTGTTCTTCTCGTCCACACGCCGCGCGATCAGCCCGTCGCCCCAGGCGCCGTCGCCGCCGTCCCCGGAACCGGGCGCTCCACCCGCGCCGTGCCCCGTGCCCGCGGGACGCTCCGTGCCCGCAGGACGCTCCATGCGCGCAGGACGCTCCGTACCCGCAGGGCGCTCCGCGGTCGTCCGGCGTGCCGAGTCCGCCCCACGCTCACCGGCGGACATGGCGGGCAAGGAGGCCCCGTGTTCCGCGGCGACAGCCGGACGCTCCAGGTCCGCCCCGCGGGTCCGCTCTCCGGGAGACTTCCCGCGCTCCGTACGACGTGACGCCGCCGCGTCCTTCACGCGCGCGTGGAACCCGCGGCGGCGGCGCTCGCCCTCGCGATCACGCTCGCGCCCGCGCTCGGCCTCGCCCTGCTCGGCGCCGCCCCCGGCGTCCTCCCGCGCCGCGGTGCCTTCCGCCGCGCCCGGACTCGACTCGACCGGCTGATCCGCCTGGCCTGCCTCCCCGGTCGTGTGGCCGGTGTGCTCGGTGGGGTCCTGGTCAGTGACGGCGGTCACCGGTCACCTCTCCTTCTGCAGTACGGACAGCGCGGCGATGAGTTCGGCCTGGGGCTCGGGATGGACGTCGAGCCCGTCGAGGGGTGCCAGCCGGCGTTCCCGCTCGACGTGCACGACCCGGTCCACGTGCTCGTCGAGCAGCCGCCCGCCCCGGTCGCGCAGCCGCAGCGCGCCGTGGGCGCCGATCCGCTCGGCGAGCCGTTCCCCGGCGCTGCGCCCGCGCCGCCCGCCCAGCAGCACGGTGGCGACCAGGGCGGCCACCACGGCGGGGTCCGGGGCCAGGTTCCGGTCGAGTTCGCGGACCTCGTCCTCGGCGTACTCCTCCAGCTCCCGGCGCCACCGCCGGACGGCCATCCCGATGCGGTGCTCGGCGCTCTCCGGCGCGGGGTCGCGGCCGGCGAGTTCCGGGGCGGTGGCCGCCGGTTCGCGCCGCCAGGCCTCGTCGACCCGTTCGTCGGCGGCCGTCACGGAGCACAGCAGCAGGGCGGTCAGGCTCTCCACCAGCGAGTCGAGGAGTTCCTCGGGGGTGCAGTCGAGCGGGAACGCCCGCCACCGCTTGAGCGCGTCCCCGGCGAGCACGGCCCCCGCCTGCAACCTGCCCCGCACGCGTGCGTGCTCGGCGTCGTAGGCGCCGTCGACGGCGGCGGTGAGCCGGAGCGCGGCGGCGTACTGCGCGGCGGTGGCGCCGGCCAGTTCGGGCATCCGGGACTTGAGGGAGTCCAGGATGCCGTGCGCCGTACGGGCCATGGCGTCGTGCCGGGCGCCGAGGTCCTGCGCCCGGTGCGCGAGCCAGGTCCGCAGCGGCGCCACGGCGCTGGCCGGCAGCAGCCCGCCGCCCCAGGCCGACTCGGGCAGCTCCGGGACGGTGAACCGGGGGACGTCGCCGAGTCCGGCCTTGGTGAGCAGCGCGGCGTACTGCCTCGACACCTCGGCCACCACCTGGTGGGGCACCCGGTCGAGCACGGTGACGAGGGTGGCGTCGTACTCCTTGGCGGTGCGCAGCAGATGCCACGGGACGGCGTCGGCGTACCGGGCGGCGGTGGTGACCATCACCCAGATGTCGGCGGCGCAGAGCAGCTCGGCCGCCAGGACGCGGTTGTCGGCGACGAGGGAGTCGATGTCGGGCGCGTCCAGGAGGGCGATGCCGGGCGGCAGGCTGTCGGCGGTCTCGACGCGCAGTACGCGCGCGGGGTTCTCGCCCGGCAGGAGCAGGTCGTCGTCGTGGTCCTGGTGGGGCACCCACACGCGCGTGAGGTCGGGCAGCACCCGCATGCCGCTGAACCAGTGGTGATCCTCCGGATGGCAGACCAGCACCGGCGTGCGGGTCGTGGGCCGCAGTACGCCCGCCTCGCTGACGCGGCGGCCCACCAGGGAGTTCACCAGCGTCGACTTCCCGGCGCCGGTGGAGCCGCCGACGACGGCCAGCAGGGGCGCTTCGGGCTCCTTCAGCCGGGGCACCAGGTAGTCGTCGAGCTGGGCGAGCAGTTCGTCGCGGTTGGCACGCGCGCGTGGGGCCCCCGCCAGGGGCAGCGGGAAGCGTGCGGCCGCGACACGGTCGCGCAGGGCGGAAAGTGCGTCGAGCAGCTGAGGCCGTACGTCCAAGGTCACCACATGTGAAGAATGCCCAATTTCAGGGGAATTCTGAAGCATATGAGTATGCCTGCGCGCCGACCGGACACTTCAGGCGGAAGGGATTACTGGGACGCGAGCACAGCCCAGGCATAACGAGTGCACAACACCCGATGCGTGAGACGCCAAAAGCGATGCACGATTCGTACCTGCCTGCGATTATCGGAACCGCTTCACCGAACCTCCACATCGAGCCACGGAGGAGAAGCATCAGGGACATGGAGCCGGGAGCCCTATCCTTGTCCCCGGCGACGTCACGGATCGGCCCACACCCGGGCACCACGACCGAGGCCACCACACCAGGCCCCCGTAGCTCAGTGGATAGAGCAGGCGCCTTCTAAGCGCTTGGCCGCAGGTTCGAGTCCTGCCGGGGGCGCCACTGCCCGTTTGGCGGAGGGACCGGAGGACCGTACGACGTGCGACTGCGCTGCGCGGTGCTCGACGACTTCCAGCAGGTGGCGACCGAGATCGCCGACTGGTCCCCGGTCGCCGGGGACGTGGACACCGTGTCCTTCGACACCCATTTCGACGACGAGGACTCCCTCGCCGTGGCGCTCGCCGACGTCGACATCGTGGTCACGCTGCGCGAACGCGTCCCCTTCCCGGCGTCACTGATCGCCCGGCTGCCGCGACTGAAACTGATCGTCGCCTCCGGCATGCGCAACAGCGTGATCGACTACGCCGCCGCCGAGGCGCAGGGCGTCACCGTGTGCGGTACGGCGTCCTCCTCGACCCCGCCCGTCGAACTGACCTGGGCCCTGCTGCTGGGCCTGGCCCGGGGCGTCGTCCAGGAGAGCAACGCGCTGCGCGCGGGCGGCCCCTGGCAGCAGACGGTCGGCGCCGACCTCCACGGGCGCCGGCTCGGACTGCTGGGCCTCGGGAAGATCGGCGGCCGGGTGGCCCAGGTCGGCCTCGCCTTCGGCATGCGCGTGAGCGCCTGGAGCCAGAACCTCACCCGGGAGCGCGCCGACGAGGTGGGCGTCGAACTCGCCCCCGCCAAGGAAGAGCTGCTCTCGACGGCCGACTTCGTCTCCGTCCACCTGGCCCTCGGTGACCGCACCCGCGGCCTGCTCGGCCCCGCCGAACTGGCCCTGCTCAAGCCGACCGCCTACCTGGTCAACACCTCGCGCGCGGCGATCGTCGACCAGGACGCCCTGCTCGCCGCCCTGCACGAGGGCCGGATCGCCGGGGCGGGCGTGGACGTCTTCGACACCGAACCGCTGCCCGCCGGCCACCCGATGCGCACCGCCCCGCGCCTGCTCGCGACGCCGCACCTGGGTTACGTCTCGCGCGCCAACTACGCCACGTACTACGGCCAGGCGGTCGAGGCGATCCGGGCCTACCTCGCGGGCTCCCCCGTACGCCGCCTGCCCGTGCCCCCGGCCCCGGCCCCGGCCTCTCAGGCGATCCCGGCCCGGACCGACTGACCCGGCCGCCAGTACGCTCCGTCGCTCCGGCGCAGGTGGTCCAGGTCCACCAGGTAGCGCCGGAGCGTCACATGGTCGACTTCGCCGTCGTCGCACCAGGCGCGCAGCTTCTCGTCGACGGCGCGCTCGGGGTACTCCACGCCGGGCGCGAAGGTCTGCTCGGCGATGTGCCGCAGCACCACCTTCTTGCGCGTCCAGCGCGCGGGGAGCCGGACCAGCCGTCCGTCCTTGACGAAGGTCCGCACGATCAGGCCGGCCCGGTCGTCGTCCGCCCCGGTGTGTCCGGCGGTCTCCGCGGCCGGGCGGCCCGCGCGGGCCAGTTCCACGAAGCGTTCGTGGGCGACGACAAGGCCGCCGCCGTCCCCGGACGTCACGACGCCCTGCTCCCGCAGCCGGCGCAGCGCGGCGGCGGTCTCCTTCGCGGACAGGCCTGCCGCCCGGGCCACGTCCTGCGCGCTGCCCGCCCCCAGGGCCACCGCCGCGAAGGCACGCACCCGGCCCTCGTCGGCGAACAGGCCGGGCAGCGCGGTCACGCCCGACCGGTCGGACGGGTCGGACTGGTGGGGTTGGTCGTTAACCATGCCGGGAGGCTAGTGGACGACCCGGCCCGGAGCGGAACGGTTTTCCGCCCCGCCCGCGCCCCGTACACCGCGGCCCCGCCCTCCTGTTCAAAAAGGGTGATCCTCACATTCCCCCCGTGTCCCCTCTCCGACCAGCGGCGTTGAACCGGAAGTGCGGTGGCGCGTCCTGCCGCCGTGCTCCCCGAGTCAGAAGGAGAACGTGATGTCTCGCATCGCGAAGGCCGCCGGTGTCGCGCTCGGCGCCGGTGCCGTGGTCCTCAGCGGCACCGGCCTGGCCATGGCGGACGCGGGCGCCCAGGGCGCGGCCATCGGCTCGCCCGGCGTCCTGTCCGGCAACATCGTCCAGGTCCCGGTCAACGTGCCGGTCAACGTCTGCGGCAACACGATCAACGTGATCGGTCTGCTCAACCCGGCCTTCGGCAACGCCTGCGAAAACGGCGACGACGAGAAGGACGAGAGCGACAAGCACGGCGAGGACGGCAAGAACGGCGGCGGCTACGGCGGCTGAGTCCCGTAGGCACCAGGAGAGCCCCGGCCTTCCCCGGCCGGGGCTCTTTCCACGTCCGCGCCGGGGGGGGTCAGGCGTACCGGTAGATCCGGCTGTGGTCCTCCAGCTCGTCCGGTGTCACGTCCCATGGCGGCAGCCTCTCGTGCCGCGCGACGACCCGGCCGTGCTGCGCGCTGCCCCGGCCGGGCGGCTCGGCGGGCAGATAGCGGGTGTTCTTGTGCCGGGCCTGCCAGCGGGACCACTGGAGGTCGACGAAGGCGTGGTGCAGCCAGAACACCGGGTCGTTGACGGAGGCGCCGCCGACCATGGCGCCGCCCACCCAGCGGTGCACGCGGTTGTGGTTGCGCCAGGAGACGCTGCCGCGTCCGGTGCCCCAGCCCTCCAGCTTGTTGCGGAAACCCTTGCGGACCGTGGAGTCCCAGGGCGCGGTGTCGTAGGCCGGGTCGTCGAGCGCCCACTCCAGGTCGCTCTTCGTGGGCAGGCCGATGGGGTCGGCGGCGCGGCCCAGGTCCCGCGTGAGGTACTCCGTGTCGGTGACGTTCTCCCTGAGCGTCCAGTTGCCCTCGGAGTGGGCGAACGGCCCGGTGGTCACCCGGTGGTCGGAGCGCCGCCCGGTGCCGCCGAGGAAGTCGGCCGTCCACGGCGCCGACCTGGTGGTGCGGTCCTTCGTCCAGTCCCAGTACGGCACGGTGACCGACGAGTCGACCCGGCGCAGCGCCTCCTCCAGGTCCAGCAGGAACCGGCGGTGCCAGGGCAGGAAGGACGGCGCCATGTGAGCGGTCCGCAGTCCGTCCTCGCCGTCGGAGACGTAGTACTCGATGTGGGTGCGCACGAACTCGTCGTACTCACCGCTCCGTTTGACCTCCAGCAGCGCCTTGACGAACCGCCGCTTCTCGGTGCGGGTCAGCGTGCCGGCGTCCTTACGCGTGTACGCCATGCCGCCCCCCGGGGTGGTGGCCGTGCCCCGCGGCGGCCGGCGTGTCGCGCAGGTGCTCGCCGGGGCCGAGTTCGTCGACGGCGCCGCGGGCCGCGGCGAGGGGGGTGGGGTACGACCGGTAGTGGTCGATCATGCTCAGCCAGCTGCCGTCGGCCCGGCGCATCAGGTGCAGCGGCCGGCCGTCCACGGTGACGTGCCAGGTCCCGGCGCCGACGGCGCGCCCCGCTGCGGACCGGATGCCGCGGATGCGGCGGCCTCGGTAGGTCTCGTCGAACGAGGTGCCCTCGGCCGGGACGTGCGCGTCGACGTGCGGTTCGGGACGGGCGGGGCGCGCGTCCGATCCGGTGGCGGCGGGCCGTGCGGGCCGGGAGGCTGCGACCAGCGGCGCCAGGGACACGGCGAGGGCGGGGGCGAGCAGCCCCCGCATCATCTGCCGCCGCGTCCCGAGCACCGCCGGTGCGCCCGCGGCCGGGCCCGCCGCCGTCCTCCCGGCACCGCCCTCCGCGCCGCTGACGGGCCGTCGCGGAGTCCCGTACGCCGGTCCGTCAGCCGGCCCGTCCGCTGTTCCGTCCACTGTTCTGTCCGCGTTGGCGCCCATGGCTCGCTCCTCGTCCGGTTCGGTGATCCGTACCGGTAACCGAGCGACGGGCCCCGCGGTCACCTAGCGCGGGGCCACACGGGTGCGGACGTGAGCGGTACGGGTTACAGCCCCGGTCCGACCCCCAGGTCGGCCGTCGGCACGGTCTGCACCACCGGCGTGAGCACACCCACCTGGGGCAGCTTGGGGGTCGGCAGGCCGAAGCCCCCACCGCCGGGGGCGCTGAGCGGGGCGTCCAGGGACAGTCCGGGCGCCAGCGTCCGCAGTTCGGCGGCGGGGGCGTCGACGGCGGCGTGGTCGAAGCCGTCGCCGAGGACCTGCGGCAGGGGCTGGCGCAGGTCGACGCCCGGCAGGCCGCTGCTGACCGGCAACTGCGGAAGGGTCCGCTCCGGCAGCAGCCGGCCCTCGACGTACCGCGGCCCCTCGGGGGCGCCCGGCGTCGGCACGGGCAGTTCGCCGGCCACCTCGGGCAGTTCCATGCCGAGGGCCGTCTCCGCGCCGCCCAGCGGCACCGGCACGGGGACCGCACCGGCCGCGGCGGGGCTCGCGGCCGCGCCCACGGCGGCAGCCACACCGGTGACGACGGCGGCCAGGGTTCGTCTGGTGGTCGACTTCATGTCAGGCACGGTCCCTTTCAGGAATGCGGGAGGGCTGGCGAATGCGGAGGGAGACTGACGGAAAGAGCGCGACGCGGTGAATTCGACGCCGGGTATCCGGTTCAGCGGCCCAGCGGAAGGCCGCCGAGCAGGCCGCCCTCGGAGTTCAGCTGCGTGGTCGCGCCCTTCACGGTGTGCAGCACGGAGTCCTTGTTCTCGGTGTCCAGGGCGTCCGACTGGTGCTTGAGCGGCATGACGTCGATGGGCTCCGCGGTGAGCGCGTTCACGGCGCCGTTGATGCTGGTGGGCGTGATGTCGGCGGGGTCGTAGGCGAACGCGGGGGCGGCGGAGCCGGCGGCGACCAGGGAACCGGCGACCACGGCGGCGGCCTTGAGGGACTTCATCGTGTTCCTTTCTTCGGCGACTCGACGCGTCACCCGAGGAAATGCTGACGCTCTGCCTAACGACCTGTGCCGGGCACGGAAACCCCGCGTCCGGAAGACATATGAGATCCCTTGATGACGGACTGCCCGGTGACGGGAACATGCTCGGCGGCGGAGCACGGTCGGTGGCGCAATGGGGAAAGGGCCGCCGCGCCACCCCGGAAAAGACGGGATGGCGCGGCGGCCCGGAACGCCGAGGGCGTCAGGAGGGGTTCGCCGGCAGCGGGGCGGCCGGGGCGGCGGCCTCCGGAGCGACAGCCTCCGGAGCGGCCGGCAGCGCGGGCAGTCCGGCCAGGTCCGCGGCGGGCAGCCCACTGCCCACCAGCGTGGCGGCGACGGCGTTGACGACGCCGGTCACCACGTCCTTGACGGCCGGGCTCACCTGTTCGGCGGTGCCGGAGGTGCTGGCCTTGATCAGGGCGTCGATCTGCTTCTGCAGTTCGGCGTAGGCGGAGGCGGTCAGGTCGGCCGCCGCCGCGGTCTCGTCGCTGTCCTGCGCCACGACGGGCGCCGGCAGCGTGACCGGGGTCTCGGCCTCCGGGGCGGTCACGACCGGCGGCTGGGCCGGGGTGCTCGTACCGGGGGTGGTGGTGCCGGGCGTCGTCGTGCCCGGCGTGGTCGTCGCCGTGTCGTCGGCGTCCGCGTCGGCCGCCTCGGCCTTGGCGAGGGCGTCCTTGACGGCGGCGGAGAGCTGGTCCGCGTCGGTGGCGGCGAGCTTGCCGGCGTCGGCCTTGAGTACGGCGTTGAGCAGGTCGGTCACCGGCGTCAGCACGCCGCCCAGGCCGGCCAGGCTGCCGACCTGGTTCTGCAGTTCGGCGGCGTCGGGCAGGGGTGCGTGGGACGCCGCGTGGGTGCGTTCCCGGACCGATTCGCCATCGGCCGCCATCACCGCCGGTCCGGAGAGACCGATCAGGAGGCCGGCGGTGAGGGCGGTGGTGGCGATTCGCCGTGCGGGCAGACGCATGAGGGGTTCCTTTCGGTGGTGCGTCGGATCTTGTGCCCACCGTGGGAGCGCCCGTGTCGCTCTGCAACCGAGCCGTGACCGTACGTCCGCATCCGCCTTTCCCCGCGTCGGCGTCCTGCCTGGTGGGGCGGCGTGTCAAGGTCCGCCCGCCGTGTCGGCGTACACACCCCCCATTCGGGGCAGCACACCGCCGTCCGTGCGGCAACGCGAACCGGCCGCCCGCTCGCGGAGGAACCGCGGTACGGACGGCCGGTGCAGGGGTTCGAGCCGAGGGTCAGTCGTTCTCGCACTCGTTGCCGAACGCCGGGTTCAGCAGGCCGATGATGTCGACCGTGTTGCCGCAGACGTTGACCGGGATGTGGACCGGGACCTGCACGACGTTGCCCGACAGGACGCCCGGGGAGTGAGCGGCGGCGGCCTGCGCGCCGGCGTCGGCAGCGGCGACACCGGCGGTGCCCGCCACCGCGGCGGCGGCGACGGAGGTCAGGGCCAGGCCCTTCGCGATACGCGACATGGAGAAGTGCTCCTTGGGGTTGACACAAACATCCGGGCGGGTGCCCGGCGCAGTGTCAACGCGTGGCACACGCGTGAGTTGTGCCGCCGAAAGGGTGATCTCGCGGAAAGTGACGTTCACGATTCCAACACACTTACCCGGTTTCACCGTATTAGTACGGATAGCGGCTAGAGTCCCACACCATCCGACGCATCCCTGGTGCACCCCTGCGGGGCATCGACCGAGGGCACTCTCCGAGAGCTCCGGACGTGGCGGTGACCAGCCGGTTTTCTGCGGTGAGGCGCGTTTCCGCCCGTCCCGAGCATGTTCCGTGAGCGAGGAAACGCGTATGCACCTGCCACCGACCGACTCCCGGTCACGGGTTCTGCACGTCACCCAGCCGGTGGACGGCGGGGTCGCCCGAGTCGTGGCCGACCTGACACGGGCTCAGCTCGCCGCGGGACTCCACGTCACGGTCGCCTGTCCGGACGGGGGCTCTCTCGCCGCCGGGCTCCGTTCGCTGGGCGCCGACGTGCGGCGCTGGCCGGCGACGCGGTCGCCGGGCCCGGCCCTGCCGGCGGAGGTACGGCGGCTCGCCCGCGTGATCGGGAACGTGCGGCCCGACCTGGTGCACGCGCACAGCGCGAAGGCCGGCCTCGCGGTGCGGCTCGCCGTACGGGGGCGGGTGCCGACGGTGTTCCAGCCGCACGCCTGGTCGTTCGAGGCGGTCGGCGGGGCCGCCGCGGCGCTCGCGCTCGGCTGGGAACGGTGGGGGGCGCGCTGGGCGACGCGCACGGTGTGCGTGAGCGAGGCGGAGCGGTCGCGCGGGGCGCGGGCCGGGATTCGCGGGCGGTGGGCGGTGATCCCGAACGGCGTCGACCCCGGCCGTTTCGGCGCCGTCCCCGCGCGGGAGGTGGACGCCGTCCGGCTGCGGTGCGGCGCCGGCCCGGACGCCCCGCTGGTGGTGTGCGTGGGCCGCCTGTGCCGGCAGAAGGGGCAGGACGTCCTCCTGGCCGCCTGGGAGTCGGTGCTCGCGCGGGTGCCGGGGGCCAGGCTGGTACTGGTCGGTGACGGCCCGGACCGCACCCGTCTCGCGGCACGCGCCTCGGCGTACGCATTCGGTGTCGCGGCAGTCCCCGGTGGCGGGGCACGGCCGGGTGAACCTGCCCCCGCCCCGGTGCTGTTCGCGGGTGCCGTCGCCGACGTCGCCCCCTGGTACCGGGCCGCCGACCTGGTCGTCCTGCCGTCGCGCTGGGAGGGCATGGCGCTGGCCCCGCTGGAGGCGATGGCCTGCGGCCGGCCCGTGGTGACGACCGGCGTGGACGGGGCCCGCGAGGTGCTGCCGCCCGCGCTCGTCCCGCACTGCCTGGTGCCGCCCGGGGACGCGGTGGCGCTGGCCGACGCCGTGAGCGGGCTGCTGCTCGACGCGCCGCTGCGCACGTCGCTGGGCCTGCGGGGGCGTGCGCACGTCCGGTCCGCGCACGACGTACGGCACACCGCCGCCGCGGTCGCCGCGGTGTACGCCGGCCTCCTCGGCGGGGCGGGAGCGGCGCGCGCCCTCCCCCGGCCCGTGGGCCGACCGGTCGTCGCGTCCACCGAGTACAGGGAGTCCACGCACCCGTGACCGCGGAAAGCACCGTCCCCACCCCCGCCGGCCAGCCGCGCGACCTCGGCGCCTCCCCCGTCTCGGTACTGCCGCCGCGCACCGGCGCCGCGGGCTTCCGGCTCCCCGCCGGGCGTCCCGCCCCGCGGCCGGTCTCCCCGCTTCCGCTGATCGTCGCGGACGGCACGGCGGCGCTGCCCGGTTCGCTGGTCCTCACCGGCGCCCCGCACCAGCCGTTGCTCGTGGCCCTGCTGGTCGCCGCCTCGCTGCTGCTGCGCCCGCGCCCCACCGCCCGGCGGCTGCCGGGCGCGCTGGACGACCTGCCCTCGTTGTGCGGCCGTGTCGCGGTGCTCTGGCTGTCGCTCGGGGCGCTCGTCGCGGCGTACGCCCCACCGCACGCCCTGTCCGCCCGCACCCTGCTCCTCGGCTTCCTCCTGCACGCGGCGACGGGCTGTGCGGGCCGGGGCGTCGTGCACCGGCGGCGCCGTACCGCGCTGCGGGCCCGCCCACGTACCGCCCTCGTCGTCGGCCCCGTCGCGACCGCGCAGCGCGTGGCCTCGGCCGTGCTGCGCGAGCCGCGCTGCGGGGTGCGCCCGGTCGGGCTCGTGGCCGACGAGCCCGACGGCACCCCCGGCGGCCTGCCCGTGCTGACCACGGGCGAGGAGGTGTGGCGGGCGGTCGTGCAGAACGGCGTACGGGACGTACTGGCCGTGCACCCGTCCGTGCGCGGCCGTCAGGGCGCGCTGCTGCGGGCGCTGGCCGAGTCGGGCTGCGTGGTGTGGGAGGTCGAGGCGGACGCCCCGTCCCGCGCCGACGCCCCCTCGTCCGCGGGCCGGGACCGGCTCGCCGGATTCGCCTGCCGGCGCCTGGAGCCGGACGTCCGGCGGCCGGGCGGCGCCGGCAAGCGGATGCTGGACGTGACGGTGTCCGGGGCGCTGTTGCTGCTGCTGAGCCCGCTGCTGCTGGCCTGCGCGGCCGTGCTGAGGGTGGTCGGCGGGCCGGGCGTGGTGTTCCGGCAGGAGCGCGTCGGCAAGGACGGCGCGCCGTTCACGCTGCTGAAGTTCCGCACCCACCGCCCGGCCGACGCGCACGAGTCGGCGACGCGGTGGAGCGTGGCGGACGAGCGGCGGATGCCCTGGTTCTGCCGCTTCCTGCGCCGCACCTCGCTCGACGAACTGCTCCAGCTGTGGAACGTCTTCCGGGGCGACATGAGCCTGGTCGGACCGCGCCCCGAACGCCCGTACTTCGTGGCGCGGTTCAGCCAGACCTACCCGGGCTACGCCGCCCGGCACCGGGTCCGGGCCGGCATCACGGGGCTGGCCCAGGTCAACGGGCTGCGCGGCGACACCTCCATCGAGGACCGGGCCCGCTTCGACAACGCCTACATCGACGACTGGTCGCTGTGGCAGGACGTCTGCATCCTGCTGCGCACGGCCGTCGCGCTCGTGCGTCCGACGGGGAGCTGAGCGAGGTGGCCCACGCCCTGCCCGCCCTGCCCCTGGCGTCCACGGCGCGCGTACGCCGGCGGCTGCCGCCCGTGCTGGCCGTGGTGGCGGTCGTCGTGCTGCTCGCCCTGCCGGTCGCGAGGGACGGCGCGGACGGCGCGCACCCGGCGGACGTGGTCTCGGGGCTGGCGGTGCTGTACTGCGCCGTCCGGCTGGTACGGGACCGGCGGCGCCCCCTGTCCGGCAGGGCGGCCGTGGTGCTGGGTCTGCCCGTGCTCGGTCTCGCCGTCGCCGCCGTGGGCGCGCTGTCACCGACGGCGGGACTCACCGGCCTCGGCCGCTACCTCCAGGTCTTCGTCCTCGTCCCCGCCGCCGTGCTGCTGCTGGTCCGCGACCGCGGTGACGTGCGGCTGCTCGCCTGGTCGATGGTGGGGCTGGCGGCGTGGCAGGGGGCGGTCGGCGTCCACCAGTACGTCACCGGGACCGGGGCCTCCTACCAGGGCGAGCAGGTCCGGGCCGTGGGCACCTTCGGGCCGCAGGACGTGATGGGCATGGCCACGGTGGTCTCCCTGGGCCTGGTCTGCGCGGTGGGGCTGGCGCTGGGCCGGACGCCGGCGCGGCAGCGGCTGCTCGCCGCGGGGTGCGCGCTCGCCCTGCTGCTGCCGCTGGCCCTGTCGTTCAGCCGCGGGGCGTGGATCGCGACGGCTCTGACGTGCGCGGCACAGCTGCTGCTCGCGGGGGTGCGCCGGGCGCTGGCGGTGGGGGCGGCCGCGGTGGCGGCGGGCGTGGTGCTGGTGGGCGGGTTCGGGGTGGGCACGGCGATGCTCCAGGAGCGGGTCGGCAGCATCACCCGGGTCGCCGACGCGCCCGACCAGTCGGTGACCGACCGGTACACCATGTGGGCGGCGGCCGTCGGCATGTGGCGCGAGCGGCCGCTGACGGGAGTTGGACTGAAGGGCTTCCCCGAGCACCGCGACGGGCACGCCTCGCTGGCGCTGTCCTCGGGCAGCGAGACCGACGGCGCCGGCGCGGGCTACCACAGGCAGCCGCTGCTGTCCCCGCACAACATGTACCTGCTGGTCCTGGCCGAGCAGGGGCTGACCGGGCTGCTCGCGCTCGCGGGGAGCTGGCTGGCGCTGCTCGTGCTCGGGCTGCGGAGGCTGCGTGCGGTGCGGCGTTCCGGGCGGGCGGGGCAGGACTGCGCGCTGGTCGCCTGCGGGTTGCTGGTCTGGCAGCTGACCGACTTCGCCTACGCCGACATCGGCGGGCCCTCGACCGTGCTGACGGCGGTGTGCTTCGGGGTGGCGGCGTGGTGGGCGCTGGGGGGCGGTGCGGGGGCCGCGGCCCGGGCGGGGACGCGGGCCGGCGCCGGGGACAGGGAGGGGGACGGGGAGGGGGACGGGGCAGGGAACTGGGCCAGAACCGCCGCGGACCCCGGGCTCGCGACGGGGCCGCGGCAGGCCTGTACCGAACGCGGACCGAGTCGGGAACACGGCCCGGGTACGGAACACGACCCGGGCGAGGAACGCGGTCCGGGTACGGGACGCGGCCCGGGTACGGAACACGACCCGGCCGAGGAACACGACCCGAGTACGGGACGCGGCCCGAGTACGGGACGTGACAGCCGCACACCGTCCACCCCGTGCACGGAGCCCGTGCCGCGCGTCGAAGCAGCGCCGTGCACCGGCCGCCGGCCCGGTGGGGAGCCCCGGTCGGGGCGGTGGCCCGGGGTGGGTGCGGCTCTCCGCACCGTGCTGGGACCGAGGGCCGGCGGGCGCCGCCGCCACCGCACCGGCCCCGGGGAGGCGACGACCCCGTGAGGACTCCCGCGGTACACGCCCCGGACGAGGCGGCGGTGCCCGCTGCCCGGACCGTCGACACTCAGGAGCAGGAGCCGGCAGCCGCCGCGCCCGCCGAGGGCCGGCCCTCCTCAGGCCTCCTCGCCCGTGCCGCGCTGCTCACGGCCGCGCTGTCGGTGGCCGGGTCGGTGCTCGGGCTGGTCCGGGACCAGGCGCTGGCCCGGCTGTTCGGGGCCGGTCGCGAGACGGACGCCTTCCTGGTGGCCTGGACGGTGCCGGAGTTCGCGGCGACGCTGCTCATCGAGGACGGGCTGGCCTTCGCGCTGGTGCCGATGTTCAGCCTCGCCCTGGCCCGCCGCGCACAGGGCACCGCCCCCGGCGACCCGGTCCGCGTCCTGGTCGCCTCCACCCTGCCCCGGCTGTCGCTGGCCTTCGCCGCGGCCGGAACGCTGGCCGTCGTCGCCGCGCCGGTGCTGGTGCGGGCCCTGGCTCCCGGGCTGCCCGACCACGCCCTGGCCGTCGACTGCACCCGCCTGACCGCCACCTGCGTCGTGAGCTTCGGGCTGGCCGGGTACTGCAGCGCCGCTCTGCGCGCGCACCGCCGGTTCCTGGCACCGGCGGCGATCTACGTCGCCTACAACACCGGCATCATCACCGCGATGTTCGTGCTCGGCGGACGCTGGGGGGTGCGTTCGGCGGCCGTCGGGGTCGCGGTCGGCGGCGTGCTGATGGTGGCGGCGCAACTGCCGTCGCTGCTCGGGCAGCTGCGCCACCGGCAGGACGGCGACAGCACGGCCCGGACCACGAGCACCGAAAGGGACGACGACCCGGCACGCCCCCTCGCGCTCGCCCTGTTCGGCACCGTCCTGCTCTTCGCCCTGTGCCGGCAGTCCCAGGTCGTCATCGAGCGTTTCCTCGCCTCCGGGCTCCCCTCCGGCGCCATCTCGCACCTGAACTACGCGCAGAAGGTGGCCCAGATCCCGATGACGCTGTCGCTGATGCTGTGCACGGTCACCTTCCCGGTGGTGGCGCGGGCGGTGGCCGACGGCGACACCGAGCGGGCCCGCGACCGGGTGGAGCGGGACGTGGCGCTGGCCGCCGGTGTGGTGCTGCTGGGCACGGCCACGGTCGTGGCCTGCGCACCGCAGATGATCCAGCTGCTCTTCCAGCGCGGCGCGTTCACGGCCGCCGACACGACGGCGACGGCGGGCGTGATGCGCGTGTACGCCCTCGGGCTGCTCGGCCAGACGGTGGTGGGCGCGCTGGCCCGCTCGTACTTCTCGGCGGGCCGCGCCAGCTGGTACCCGCTCGGCGCGATGGCCGCCGGCATCTCCGCCACCGCCGTGATCGGCGCCCTCACCGTCGGCCCGTGGGGCGTGTCCGGGATCGCCGCCGCCAACGCCGCCGGCATCACCGTCACCGCCGCCCTGCTGCTCGCCGGGATGGGCCCGCGCAGCGTCCCCGTGCGCGTGCCACGCGTCCTCGGCGACCTGGGCCGGCCGGTGCCGGCGGCGGTCGGGGCGACGGTCGTGGGCGCGCTGGTCGCGGACCGGTTCACCGGTCCCGGCGGCTCCCCCGCCGTCTCCCTCGCCGCCGGTGCCACGACCGTCGTCGGCGTCTTCGCCGTCCTCGGCCTGGCCCTGGGCGTCCAGGGCGTCGCTCCCGCCCTGGAGTCCGTCCGCCGTTCCCTCCGCCCCGTCACACGAAGGCTCCCGCATGGCCGCATCAGCTTCCGCTTCCGCATCCGCCTCCGTCCCGGCTTCCGCCTCCGTCCCGGCTCACGCCTCCGCCGTCTCCGCCGGCCCCGCTGACTTCCGCACCCGCCCCCGCGTCCTCCCCCGCCCCGGCCCCCGTACGCGCACCGGAGCCGCCGCCCGCCCCGGCACCGTTCCCTGGGTGGCGATGTACCACTCCGTCGGCGACGCCTCCGACGACCCGTACCGCGTCACGGTCACGCCCGAGCGGCTGGACGCGCAGCTCGGCTGGCTGCGCCGGCGCGGTCTGCGGGGGGTGTCCGTCGCCGAGTTGCTGGCGGCGCGGGCCCGCGGCGAGGGCCGGGGTCTGGTCGGGCTGACCTTCGACGACGGGTACGCCGACTTCGTCGAGCACGCGCTGCCCCGCCTGAGCCACCACGGCTGCGGGGCCACCCTGTTCGTACTGCCGGGGCGGCTCGGCGGCGACAACGCGTGGGACCCGCTGGGGCCGCGCAAGCCCCTGCTGACCGCCGACGGCATCCGGCACGCCGCGGCCCAGGGCGTCGAGATCGGCTCGCACGGCCTCACCCACGTCGACCTGACCGCCGCCGACGACGCCACGCTGACGGCCGAGACCACCGGGAGCCGGGCCCTGCTCACCGAGCTGACCGGCGCTCCGGTCACCGGCTTCTGCTACCCGTACGGCACGGTCGACGCCCGTGCCGCCGACGCCGTACGGGCCGCCGGGTACACGTACGCCTGCGCCATCGACCCCGGCCCGCTCACCGGCCCGCACGCGCTGCCCCGTGTGCACGTGGGGCAGCGGGACACGGCCGTACGGCTGCTGTTGAAGACCCGGCTGCACCGCCTGCGCCGCCGTGCCGCGACGGGGGTGTGACGTGAAGGCCCTGCACGTCATCACCGGCCTCGGCGTGGGCGGCGCCGAGCAGCAACTGCGGCTGCTCCTGCGCCACCTCCCCGTCGACTGCGACGTCGTGACGCTCACCAACCCGGGCCCGGTCGCCGACGGGCTGACGGCCGACGGCGTCGATGTCGTCCACCTCGGCATGGCCGGCAACCGCGACCTGGCCGCGCTGCCCCGCCTGACCCGGCTGATCCGCACCGGCGGCTACGACCTCGTGCACACCCACCTCTACCGGGCCTGCCTCTACGGCCGTCTCGCCGCCCGCCTGGCCGGCGTACGCGCCGTCGTGGCCACCGAACACTCCCTCGGCGACTCCCGGATGGAGGGCCGCCCGCTCACCTCCGGCGTCCGCGCGCTGTACCTGGCCGGGGAGCGGCTGGGCAGCGCCACGGTCGCCGTCTCGCCCACCGTCGCCGACCGGCTGAAGCGCTGGGGCGTGCCCGCGCCCCGCATCGAGGTCGTCCCCAACGGCATCGATCTGGCCCGCTTCCGCTTCGACCCGGTCGCCCGCCTGCGCACCCGCCGCCGCCTCGGTCTGCCCCAGGACGCGTACGTCGTCGGCGGCGTCGGCCGGCTCACCCCGGGCAAGCGGTTCGACGTGCTGGTCCGCGCGCTGGCCCGGCTCCCGGACGACTGCTGGCTGCTGCTGGTCGGCGGCGGCCCCGAGGAGCACGTCCTGCGCCGCACCGCCCGCGAGGCGGGGGTCGCCGACCGTGTCCTGCTCACCGGCGAACGCCCCTACGTCCCCGACGGCTCCCCCGGCCCCGACCTGCCCGCGCTCGCCTCGGCGATGGACGTGCTCGCCGCGCCGTCGGCCGAGGAGGCCTTCGGCCTGGCGGCCGTGGAGGGCCTGGCCTCGGGGCTGCCGGTCCTCTACGCCTCCTGCCCGGCGATCGAGGACCTGCCCCCGGACGCCGCGCCCACGGCCCGGCGGGTCACCGGCGGCGCGGAGGACTACGCCCGCGCGCTCGCCGAGGTCCGCGCCGCCGCCGAACCGGGCCCGGGGCCGCGTTCCGCGCCCGAGGCCGCCCGCCACTACTGCGTCACCCGCAGCGCCGCCCGGCTGATGGACGTGTACGCGGCCACCCTCACGCACCCGTTGTCCCCGGCACCCCAGGGAGTCAGTTCCGCATGAGCGAGTCAATGACCCGTCCCCCGGCCGAAGCCGCGGCGCCCGCGGCACCGGACGAGGAGGCCGCCCCGCCCTCCCGTCCCCGCCGCGCGCTCGCCGCCCTGCGTCCCGTCCTGCGCCGCGTCCGCGCCCTGCCGCCGTGGTCCGCGCTCGCGGCCGGGGTCCTCGCCGGCGGGCTGCTCGGCGCCGGCTACGGCCTCCTCACCACCGAGCGGTACTCGGCGACCAGTTACGTCGTCGCCGTCCCCGCCGACGCGTCCGACCCGGCGTCCGCGCTGGGCTTCGCGCAGGCCTACGGCCGGGTCGCCACGCAGCTCGCGGTGCTCGGGGACGCGCAGATGCACGCGGGGGTGCCGGTGGCGACCCTGGAGGAGAGCGTGCGCACCGCTACCTCGCCGGACGCGCCGATGGTCTCGGTGACGGCCACCTCCTCCCGTCCGGTGGAGGCCGCCGACATGGCCAACGCGGTCGCCCGCGCGCTGACCCGGCACGCGGCCGCGTCCGCCGACGACACCCACGTGGAGCTGCGCCAGTTCGCGCGGGCCACCGAGCCGACCGAGCCGTCGTCCGCGCCGACCGCGCTGACCGGGCTGGTCGGGGCGAGCGCGGGCGGGCTGCTGGGCGGTCTCGCACTGCTGGTCCGTCCGCGCCGCGCCGCGCGTGAGCCCGGCCGCGCGGCGGCGCCCGTGCCCGGCCCCGCCCCGGCCGCCGACGTCCGCGACCGGCTGTGACGACGTACCCGGCGACGCACCGGGCGCCGTGCCCGAGCGCGCACCCGGTGCCGTACCCGCCGCCGGCGTACACGACGGAACTGGTCACCGACGAGGGCCGCTTCGGCGCGCTGGCGGCGGACTGGGGCCGGCTGCACCGCCGGTGCGCGGCGGCGACCCCGTTCCAGAGCCACGCCTGGCTGCACGCGTGGTGGCGTTCGTACGGCGCGCCCGGCCGGCTGCGGGTGCTGCTGGTCCGCGACGGCCGGGAACTGGTCGCCGCCGCGCCGCTGACCCTCGTACGGCGTCCGGTCCCGGCGCTGGTGCCGCTGGGCGGGGCGATCTCCGACTACGGGGACGTGCTGCTGGACGACGGGCGCGGGGACGCCGCGGCGGCCGCGCTCACCGGGGCGCTGTCCCGGGCGGCCCGCACCGCGCTGATCGACCTGCGCGAGGTACGGCCGGGCGCCGCCGCCGAGCGGGTCTGGGACCGCTGGCGCGGGCCGCGGCACCGGGTGCCCGACTCGCTGTGCCTGGAACTGCCCGCCGCGCCCCTGCCCGAGCTGATCGCCCGGCTGCCCTCGGCCAAGTCCCAGCAGCGGGTCCGCGCCAAGCTGCGCAGGCTCGACGCGCTCGGCGTCGTCAGCCGCACC
Source organism: Streptomyces sp. CB02414 (assembly GCF_001905385.1). Taxonomy (GTDB): domain Bacteria; phylum Actinomycetota; class Actinomycetes; order Streptomycetales; family Streptomycetaceae; genus Streptomyces. Next base: position 982,857 of record NZ_LIPF01000001.1, read on the forward strand.
GTCCCGCCCGGCGAGGTGGACGCGGCGCTGCGCCGGCTGCTGGAGCTGCACCGGCTGCAGTGGCAGGGCCGGAAGGTGACCGGCGAGCACCTGCGGACCCGGTTCCGCGACCACCTGGTGCGGGCGGTGGGGCCGATGGTGCGCTCCGGGGACGCGGTGGTCACCGAGTTCCGGATGGACGGCGAGGTGGTGGCCGTGGACGTGACGCTGCTGGCGCGGCGGCTGGCCGGCGGCTATCTGTACGGCGCCCATCCTCGGCTGCGCGAACGGAAGGCGGACGTGGCCGTGATGCTGCTGGACGCGTGCGCGGAGCACGCCCGGGCGCCGGGGCGCGCCACGCTGAGCCTGCTGCGGGGCGACGAGCCGTACAAGCACCACTGGCGTCCGGAGCCGGTGGCGAACCAGCGGCTGCTGCTGGCCCGGCGGCGCACGGCCCCGCTGCTCACGGCGGCCCTGTGCGACGCGGCCGCGCGCCGGCGGGGCAAGGAACTGCTGCGGCGCCGGCGGGAGCGGAAGGAGCGCACTGGTGGCGACCGGACCTGACCGGCCCCGCCGCCACCGGTGCGGGCGGCTACTTGTGGCGCGAGTACCAGTCGAGGCGCATGCAGAGCTTCCCGCCGAGCCAGTACTCGACCCAGTCGCCGAGGTTCAGCGGCGAACAGTCGGCGGCGGGCTCGGGCACGGTGGGCACCGGGGGCACCGTGGGCGTGGTCGGCGTGGTCGGCTCCGGGACCTCGGGCGCGGGTTCGTCGGTGCGGCCGAAGAGCACGGACCGGTAGACGGCCGTGGAGCGGGGGTTGTCGTCGCACTGCCACACGCCGTGCGGGCAGTAGTCGGTGAGCGTGTTGTACACGGGTTTGTGCTCGTCCATCCAGGCGAGCATCCGCCGCATGTACTCGGCGTTGTCGCCGTTGCGGAACAGTCCCCATTCCGGATAGGAGATGGGCTTGCCGTGCGCCTTGGCGAAATCGACGTGGTCCTGGAGTCCGTAGGGTTCCGTCACCTGTTCGTCGAACGGCATTCCGCGCGGCTGGTCGTAGGAATCCATGCCGATGATGTCGACGGTGGCGTCCCCCGGATAGCACTCGGTCCAGGGAATGGCGTCCCGGCCGCGGCTCGGGGTGAAGTCGAAGCGGAACTTCTGTCCCGGCACCGCGCGCATGGTGGTGACGATCCTGTTCCAGTACGTCTTCCAGGCTTCGGGGTCCGGCCCGCAGCGGTGGCTGTACGTGGTGCCGTTCATCTCCCAGCCGAGCACGAGGACCGTGTCCGGCACGCCCAGTTCGACGAGCCGTTCGGCGAGGGCGCGGTAGTGGTGGTCGAAGCGTCCGGCGGCGCCCTGGCGCAGGAGGGCGCGCACCTCTTCGTCGTCGAGCCCTTCCTCGTTGCGCTCCATCATGGGCACGTTGAGGACGAGCATCCGGTCGGCCTCGCGGGTGCGCCAGTCGGCCCACACGTCGAGGAAACCGGGGGCGCCCGCGATGTTGCTCCAGCGGTCGCCGGGCAGGTAGGTGTGCCCGACGCTCAGTTCGGCGCCGCCCAGCCAGTGGCTCAGCTCGGCCATCCGGGCCACGCCGCGCGGGCCGTAGTCGAGGTAGGCGCCGAAGGCGGGGGCGGCGGCCGCCGCGGGTGCCTGGGCGGCCAGCGGGGCCGGTGCGGGCGGGGGCGGTGCTCCGGCGGCGACCTGGGGGCCCGCGGCCAGCAGGGCCGCCGCCGCGAGCGTCGCCGCCACCGCGTACGCCGGCCGCCCCGGCCGGGTCCGTGTCCGACGTACGGCCATGCCGGCTCCTTTCCTCGCCTTGATTGAACGCATTACTGACACTCAGTCATATGAAATGCCATCACGCCACCGCGGTTACGGCTTTCGAGTGGGCCGATCGCCCGCTCCGGTGACCCGGAACGAATACGAAGGAAGTCTCCCGTGTCGCTTTTCGACACCCGCGTCCCCGCCGTTCTGCTGCGGACCGACCGGAATCCCTTTCACCACGGAACGCTGGGTGCCGTGCGTTCGCTCGGCCGCGCGGGCATCGAGGTGCACCTGGTCGCCGACTGCGCCGGCAGTCCGGTCGGCGCCTCCCGCTACGTGAGCCGGCTGCACACTCCCCCGCCGCCCGGCGCGTCGCCCGCCGACGTCGTGGCGACGCTGCGCCGGGTCGCCGCGCGTATCGCCCGGCCCGCGGTGCTGATTCCGATGGACGACGCGTGCGCGGTCGCCGTGGGCCTGACGCGGGCCGAGCTGGCGCCCCTGTACCTGCTGCCGGACCTGCCCGGCGAGCTGGCCGGGCGGGTGGCCGACAAGGCGGAGCTGGCGGGTGTGTGCGCGGCGCTGGACGTCCCGCACCCCGAGACGCTGGTACCGGACGGACCGGACGACGCCGCCCGTGCCGCCTGGCGGCTGGGGCTGCCGGTGGTGGCGAAGTGGAGCCGGCCCTGGCTGGTGCCCCCGGGCGCCGGGCTGCGCAGCACCGCGCTGGTGCGGTCGGCACGGGAGGCGCGGGAGCTGTACGCACGGGCCGAGGAGGCCGGGAGCCGGCTGCTGCTCCAGGCGTTCCTGCCGCCGGGGCCGGACCGCGACTGGTTCTTCCACGGGTACGCCGACCGCTCGGGCGCGCTCCGCGCGGGCGGGCCCGGCCGCAAGACCCGCGCCAGGCCCCGGGGCGCCGGCCTGACGGCGGTCGGCCGCTGGACGCCGAACTCGCGGGTGCGGGCGCTCGCCGAGCGGATCACCGGCGAGCTGGGCTACCGGGGCATCCTCGACCTCGACTTCCGGCGCTGCGGGACGACGGGCCGCTACCACCTGCTCGACTTCAACCCCCGTCCGGGCGCCCAGTTCCGGCTGTTCACCGACACCGCCGGGCTGGACGTCGTACGCGCCCTGCACCTGGACCTGACCGACCGTCCGCTGCCGGACGGGGCGCCACGGCCGGGGCGGGCCTTCGTGGTGGAGAACTACGCGCCGCTGAGCGCCCTGCGTCCCGCCCCCGACGGACGCGAACTGGCCTGGCACGCCGCGGACGACCGGGCGCCCGGCCGGGCCCTGTGGACCCTGTGGGGGCGCCACGTGACCGCCCGCCTCCTGACCCGCCCGCACCGCCGGTCCCGCCCCCACCCGCGCACCCCGGCGCCGGCCCACCCACGCGTCGTACGCCAGGCCCCGGCGCCGTCCCCGGACCGCGCGGACCGTTCGGAGGAGGACCGGGCGGGCAGCCACTGACGGACGAGGCTTCCCGCGCGGCGCCCCGGACAGCACCGCGCCCCCGGTCGACCGTGCGGGGTCGGCCGGGGGCGGCGGGGCGGGTCAGCGGCGGGTGGCCGGGCGGCTGCGCCGGTACAGGATCGCGCCGGCGGCGATCAGCCCGGCGCTGGCGGCCGCCGTGCCCATCATGGCCTCGCTGCCGGTCTCCGCGAGGACCGGCGGCTGCTCCTCGTGCGGAGACGGCGGGGTCTCCTCCTCGCCCGCGGGCGGCGGGGTCTCCTCCTCGCCGGACGGCGGAGGCTCCTCTTCCTCGGCCGGGGGCGGCGGCTCCTCCTCGGTGGGCGGAGTCGTCGGGGGCGGCGGCTCCTCCTCGCCGTAGCCGGGCGGTTCCTCCTGCTGCTGGTCGCAGGAGTTGCCGAAGACCGGGTTGAGCGCCGCGATGACGTCGACGGTGTTGCCGCAGAGGTTCACCGGCACGTCGACCGGCACCTGCGCGGCGTTGCCGGAGCCGACGCCGGGCGAGCCCACGGCCTCGCCGTCCGCGACGGCTCCGGACGCGGTGTCGACGTCGTCGGCGTGCGATCCGCCGTACCCGCCGTTCTGGTCGTCCGAACCGTAGCCGGAGCCGGAGTCTCCGGTGTGCTCGTCCGAGGTGTTCTCGCACTCGTTGCCGAAGGCCGGGTTCAGCGCGGCGATCACGTCGACGGTGTTGCCGCAGGCGTTCACCGGCACGTCGACCGGCACCTGGACGGCGTTGCCGGACGCGACGCCCGGCGAGTTCTTGGCGGCCCCGTCCGCATGCGAGTCGGCAAGGGCGGGGCTGCCGCACAGGGAAAGGATGCCCGTCGCGGCGGCTGCCGCGACCATCCCCCTGCTCAGGGTCTGTCGCACTCTCGTTGTCTTCCTGCTGGTAGAGATGGCTGGAGTACCGGCTGCGGGCAGGCCGCAGAAAGGGGGAAAGCCGGCCCCGAACCAAACGAGTTGGTCAAGGCCGGCCGTGACGCAGCCGGTCGGTGCGGAACGACGTCAGTCGTTCTCGCACTCGTTGCCGAACGCCGGGTTCAGCAGACCGATCACGTTGATGGTGTTGCCGCACACGTTGACGGGCACGTGCACGGGGACCTGGACGACATTGCCGGACAGGACACCCGGGGAGCCGACGGCGGCACCCTCGGCACCGGCGTCGGCGAAGGCCGGGGCGGCCATGCCGAGGGCCATGATCGCGCCCGCGACGACAGCAGCGCTCTTCTTCATGAACTTTCCCTTCTCTGCGGTCATGACTGAATGACGGCCGAAACCGCGCGAGCACAGCATTGACGGCTCGCACCATGACCTGCAGCCTGCAAACGAGGAATTGACGGCCGGGGAAACTACCGAACGTGGGACACCGGGAAATTCACCCGGATGCATCACAACACGGCCCGGCCGTTCCCCCAGGAGAGCGACGACGTCATTCCGCTCGCCCGGCGAAAAGCCCGGCCCGGTCACGGCACGGGCGGCCCGCGGGGAAGTCAGCGGGCCGCCCGTGCCGGGCGGGATACGGCTCAGCCCTCGCTGTTCGCCGACAGCACCGACAGGTCCTCGAGGACGTGCGAGACCGCACCGTCCCGCTTGGCCTGCGTGGAGTTGTCGTCGCACTGCTGGTTCAGGTCGTCCGCCAGGACGTTGACGTCCTGGATCGGGACGATGTTGATGACGGCGACGTTGATGTCCTCGAGGCCGACGCACGGCTTGTTCAGCGTGCCCTCGACCAGCGACAGCTGGGGGCTCATGTCACCGTCGGTCGCCGAGTTGCCGAACGACGACGAGGCGCCGTTGCCGTTGGCCACGGCCGGTCCGTTGTCGTCCCCGATGGCCAGGGCCTGGGGGGCGGCAGCAGCGGACATGCCGATCACAGAAGCGGCAGCCGCCGCGGCGACCATTGCCTTCTTGAGCACTTCGCGTTCCTTTCGTCGTAGCGACGCACTGTCCTACGGCCTCATCAACCCGGTGCGGAGTGATTGGTTGCGGGCGTTCACCCGGTTGGCCCGCACGACATCTCGAAACACCTGGAAAAGACGCCGGGAAAGCGCGGGGAAGCACGGACCCGCACAGATTTCCCCCTGTCCGCCGACCGAGTGAACGGGAGAAACCCGGCCGCGTACACGGAGTTGACCAGAGCGCTCCGGTGGACGGGGTTTTTCAGAAAGGACTGGCCAAATGATCAAGAAGGTAGTCGCCTACGCGGCGATCGCCGCCTCCGTCATGGGCGCCTCCGCTGCCGCGGCCCCGCAGGCGATGGCGATCGGCGACGACAGCGGCCCCGTCTCCGCGAACGGCAACGGCGCCTCGCAGTACTTCGGCAACTCGGCGACCCACGGCAACATGAGCCCGCAGATGGCGCTCATCCAGGGCTCGTTCAACAAGCCGTGCATCGCGGTGAGCGAGATCCCGGTGAGCGTCATCGGGCTCGTCCCGATCCAGGACCTCAACGTCCTGTCGGACGACCTGAACCAGCAGTGCGCCGAGAACTCCACGCAGGCCAAGCGCGACGGCGCGCTGGCGCACCTGCTGGAGGACGTCTCGATCCTGTCCGGCAACGGCGAGGGCTGACACCGGCCGAGGGGCGGGCCGCCGAGCGCATCGGCGGCCCGCCCCTTTCGCGTGCCCGGGACCGGGCCATCAGGTGCCCCGGCATCAGCTCCCCGGCGCCGCGTACAGCGCCTCGATCTCGTCGGCGTAGGCGGTCACCGCGGCCTGCCGCTTCACCTTCAGGGACGGGGTGAGCAGCCCGTTCTCCTCGGTGAACTCGCCGTCGACGATGCGGAAGGCGCGGATGGACTCGGCGCGGGAGACGGCGGCGTTGGCGTGGTCGACTGCCTGCTGGACGTCGGCGCGCATCCGCTCGTCCCGGACCAGCTCCGACAGCGGGGTGCCGGCGGGGAGCTTCCGGACCGCCAGCCAGTGGGCGACGGCGTCCGGGTCGAGGGTGACCAGGGCGGCGACGAAGGGCCGGTTGTCGCCGACGACGAGGCACTGGGCGACGGGCGGGCGGCTGCGCAGGCGGTCCTCCAGGACGGCCGGGGAGACGTTCTTGCCGCCCGAGGTGACCAGGAGGTCCTTCTTGCGGCCGGTGATGGTGAGGTAGCCGTCGTCGTCGAGGGAGCCGAGGTCGCCGGTGGCGAACCAGCCGTCGGTGAGGGCGGCGTCGGTGGCCCCGGGGTTGTTCCGGTAGGCGCCGAAGACGATGCCGCCCTTGACCAGCACCTCGCCGTCGTCGGCGATGCGCACGGCCGTGCCGGGGATCGGCGGGCCGACGGTGCCCGGGCGCGGGCCGAGCGGCGGGACGATGGTGGCGGCGGCGGTGGTCTCGGTGAGGCCGTACCCCTCGTAGACCATGATTCCGGCGGCGTAGAAGAACAGGTTGAGGTCGCGCTCCAGCGGGGAGCCGCCGCTGATGGCGTAGCGCATCCGGCCGCCGAGCTCCGACCGGACCCGGCGGTAGACCAGCAGGTCGTACAGGGCCCAGCCGGCCCACAGGGCGGGGGCGGGGCCCTTGCCGCGGCCGAGGAAGCGTTCCAGGTGGGCCGCGCCGAAGCGGACGGCGAGGCGGTGGGCGCGTTCGAAGGAGGCGCCGCGGCCGATCTTCTCGGCGGTCGCGCGGCCCGTGTCGTGGATCTTCTCGAAGAGGTACGGGACGCCGACCAGGAAGGTCGGGCGGAACTGCTTGAGTGCCGGGCGGAGTTCGTCGGGCTTGATGCTCGGGAAGTGGCCGAGTTCGATGCGGGCCAGCAGACAGGCGATCTGGATGGTGCGGCCGAGGATGTGGGCGAGGGGGAGGAAGAGGAGGGTCGAGGCGGTCTGGCCGGTGACCTCCTTGAAGATCGGGTGCAGCAGCTCGACCGTGTTGGCGGCCTCGGCGTGCAGGTTGGCGTGGGTGAGGACGCAGCCCTTGGGGCGGCCGGTGGTGCCGGAGGTGTAGCAGACGGTCGCCACCGAGTCCGGGGTCAGGGCGGTGCGGCGCTTGGTGACCTCCTCGTCGGTGACGCCCAGGCCGAGGGCGGTGAGGTCGGCGAGGGCGCCGGCGTCCAGCTCCCAGGCGCGCGGGTGCTCGTCGTGACCGGACGTGCCGGCCACGACAGTCGCGGTGTTGGCCGCCGTCTCGGTGACGACGTGCCGGGCGCCGGAGTCGCGGACGATCCACTCGACCTGGTCGGCGGAGGAGGTCGGGTACACGGGGACGCTCTGGCCGCCGGCCGTCCAGATCGCGAAGTCCAGGACCGTCCACTCGTAGCGGGTGCGGGACATGACGGCGACCCGGCCGCCGGGTTCCAGACCGGCGGCGATCAGGCCCTTGGCCACGGCGGTCACCTCGCGGGCGAACTCCGCCGCGGTGACCGGCTCCCAGACGCCGTTCACCTCGCGGCGCAGGACGACGGCGCCGGGGGCCTCGGCCGCGTTGGTGAACGGGATGTCGGCGGTGCTGCCCGTGGTGGGGCGGGACGCCAAGGGCGCGGTGCGGGCCTCGCGGACGGTGCCGTGCGCGTCCCGGACGGTCTCGGTCCGCGTGCGGGAGACCAGGTCCCCGCGCCGCCTCGCCCGTTTCAGGTCCCTGCGTACGCCCATGTCGGCTCCCGGTCGCGGATCGGAGTGGTGTTGCGCTGCCTGTTCCCTTTACTTACTTGGGAGTAAACTTACTCATGCGTAAGGGGTCAAGGGCCGACGGGTGTGCGTGTCGACAGGCGCGTACGCCGACGGGCGCGTGCCGGATCAGGTCAGCCGGTCCGCCTGCCGGACGGCCGTGGCGAGCTGCCGGACGTCCGGGTCCTCCGTGCGGTCGGCCAGCGCGCCCGCGCGTTCGGCGAGTTCGCCGAGGCGGGGTGCCCCGGGCAGGGCGCCGTCGCCTTCGTACGGGGAGCGCAGGGCGTCGGCGAAGTAGGCGGCGGTCGCCGTCACTCGCAGGCCGCGGTCCGCCTCCCACACCGAGTCGCCGAGGTCACCGGTCTCCACGTCGCCGGACTCCTCGTGCGGGGCGCGGCTTTCGGGGTCGAGCCAGCGGACGGTGGCCGTGGCGAGGTGGCCGTCGGCGCCGGGCCGGACGCGGACGGCGTACAGGGCGGTGACGGTGTGGCCGGGGCCGACCTCGCCGCCGTCGACGCGGTCGTCGCGGAAGTCCTCGTCGGCGACGCGGCGGTTGTCGTAGCCGACGAGGCGGAACTCGGCGACCGTCTCCGGGTCGAAGGCGACCTGGGCCTTGGCGTCGCGGGCGGTCAGCTCGATGTGGCGCGGGAGCCGCTCGCAGAAGACCTCGCGGGCGTCCTCGGTGTTCGACACGTACGTGGTGTGGCCGTCGCCCTTGTCGGCGAGGCGTTCCATCAGGGCGTCGCCGTAGTCGCTGCCGACGCCGACGCCGAAGAGGGTGATGCCGTGCTCGCGGCGCTCGTCCGCGATGCGTTCGAGGATGGCGTCCGCGTCGGTGTCGCCGGTGTTGGCGAGTGCGTCGGAGACGAGGACGACGCGGTTGGTGGCGCCCTCGCGGCGGCCCTCGACGGCGGTGTCGTAACCGGTCTCGACGCCCGCGCCGAGGTTGGTGGACTGGGCGGGCTCCAGGCTGTCGATGGCGTCGTGGATCCGGCCGCGGCGTTCGCCGAGCCGGGTCATCGGCAGGACGGTCTCGGCCTCGTCGCTGAAGGTGACCAGCGCGACCGAGTCGTCGTCGCGCAGGCGGTCGGTCATCGTGCCGAGGGATTCCTTGGCGAGGTCGAGGCGGCCGGGTTCGGCCATGGAGCCGGAGACGTCGATGACGAAGGTCAGTGCGGCCGGCGGGCGGTCGCCCTCCTGCTCGGCGCCCCGGGTGGCCAGGCCCACACGGACCAGGGACCAGTCCTCCTCGTCGGTGCGGGCGCCGTCCACGGTCACCGTGAAGCCGTCGCCGTCGGGGCGGTCGTAGTCCTGGCGGAAGCTGTTGACGAACTCCTCGGGGCGGACCGTCGACGGGTCGGGCAGCCGGCCCTCGGACAGGGTGCGGCGGGCGTAGCCGTAGGAGGCGGTGTCGACGTCGAGGGCGAAGGTGGAGAGGTGGTCGGGTTCGGGGGCGATCTCCCGGGAGTCTCCCGTCCCGCCGGTGGTCGCGCCCCCGTCGTGGCGCTGTCCGCCCTCGCCGCGCGGTCGGTCGGGTGCGGGCATCGGCGCGGAGCCCCTGCCCCGGGAGTCCACCGCGGTGTCCGTCGCGCCCCGCGCCGCGTCGTCGCCTCCCCCGCAGCCGGTGAGCAGCAGGCCGCCCGCCGCCGTGAGCGCGAGCAGCGCGCCGATCGGCCTTCGCGTCCGGTGTCGCCTCATTTTCCGTGCCCCCTGATTCCTTTGACGCCGGTGTACGTGACTGTGACGTCGCGGGAGGGCGGAACGTGCGGCACGGGGCGTCACGGGTGCGTCTCGAAGTGGGCACGGGAGCGTGCCGCCGAGACCGGTGGGTGATCCTCCGGTGACCTCGCCGAGGTCTGCCCGGCTCCCCGGGGGCCTGGAGACGGGCCCTACGACACCACGTCCTTGCGGGCGAAGCCCCGGAAGGCCAGGGCGAAGAGGACCAGGGCGTACGTCACGGACAGGGACGTGCCCTGGATCAGGCGGGTCCAGTCCAGCTCGGGGCGGACCGTGTCGAGCCAGGCGTACTGCCAGTGCGCGGGCAGGAAGTCGCGCCAGCCGCCGAGAGCGGTCACCTCGTCCAGGACGTTGCCGATGATGGTGAGGCCGACGGCGCCGCCTACCGCGCCGAGCGGGGCGTCCGTCTTGGTGGACAGCCAGAACGCCAGCGCGGCGGTGACCAGTTGCGAGACGAAGACGTACGCCACCGTGATGGCCAGGCGCTCGGCCGCGGTGCCGGTGGACAGGCTGCCGCCGGTGGGCAGTTCCAGCGGGCCCCAGCCGTAGGCGGCCGTGCCCACGGCCAGCGCGGTCAGCGGCAGCAGCACGATCGCGGCCAGGCTGAGGGTGAGGGCGACGACCAGCTTGGACCACAGCAGGCGGGCGCGGGGCACCGGTGCCGCCAGCAGGTAGCGCAGGGAGGACCAGCCGGCCTCCGAGGCGACCGTGTCCCCGAAGAACAGGGCGACGGGCACGACGAGGAGGAAGCCGGCGGAGGCGAACAGGTTCACCGCGGCGAAGTTCGCCCCCGACGCGGTGGCCGAGTCCATCAGGCTGATCTGGTTGTTCGCCCCGCCCGGCTCGCCGCCGATCCGGAAGGCGACGAGCAGCACGAACGGCAGAGCGAACAGGATGCCGCCCATCACGAGCGTGCGCCGCCGCTTCAGCTGCCGGACCAGCTCCACCCGCACGGGCAGCGTGCGGCCCGCGCGGTAGCCCTCGGCGACCTCCCGGGGGCCGGGGGCCGCGGCGCGGTCGGCCAGCGTGCTCATGCTCAGTCTCCGATCAGGGTGAGGAAGGCGTCCTCGAGGCGCCGGTGGGGGCCCACCGACTCCACGGGCACGTCCAGGCGGACGAGTTCGGCGATCAGGTCCCGGGCGGTGCCGCCCGGTCCGAGGCGGACCAGCAGGCCGCCGTCGGCCGCCGCCGCCGAGGCCACGCCCGGCAGCGCGGCCACCTTCTCGACCAGGGGCGCGTCGACCGCCGCGAAGGTGCCCACCAGCAGCGTGTCGCCGGAGCCGATGATCTCGCCGACCGGGCCCGCCTGCACCAGCCGCCCGTGGTCCATGACCACCAGGTGGGTACAGCTCTGCTCGACCTCGGACAGCAGGTGGCTGGAGACGATCACCGTGCGGCCGGCCGCCGCGTAACGGATCATCACCTCGCGCATCTCGCGGATCTGCGGCGGGTCCAGGCCGTTGGTCGGCTCGTCCAGGATCAGCAGGTCGGGCAGGCCCAGCATGGCCTGGGCGATGGCCAGGCGCTGGCGCATGCCCTGGGAGTAGGTGCGCACCGCGCGGGCGAGCGCGTCGCCGAGCCCGGCGATCTCCAGGGCCTCGTCGAGGTGGGCGTCCCCGGGCGGGCGGCCGGTGGCGCGCCAGTACAGCTCCAGGTTCTCCCGGCCGGACAGGTGCGGCAGGAAACCCGCGCCCTCGACGAACGCGCCGACGCGGGAGAGCACCGGGGCGCCGGGCGCGATGGCGTGCCCGAAGACGCGGATCTCGCCGCCGTCCGGACCGATCAGGCCCATCAGCATGCGCAGGGTGGTCGTCTTGCCCGCGCCGTTCGGACCGAGCAGGCCGAGCACCTGGCCCTGCTCCACTCGGAAGGACAGGTCCCGCACCGCGTACCGGTCGCCGGACTTGCCGTACCGCTTGGTCAGGCCGGTGATCTGGAGCGGTACGCCGGACAGCGCGGGGTCGGGCGGCGGCGCGGTGGTGCGGCGGCGGGCGGTCAGCAGCAGGGCCGCGGCCACCGCCGCACCCGCGAGCGGCGCCCACCAGACCCAGGCGGGCAGCCCGGCCACCTGCCCGGTGTCGCCGAGTCCCGCCGGGACCGACAGGTCGCCCTTCAGGGCGACGGTGTACGTGGCGGGGGCGGCCGGGGAGGCGTAGCCGAGGTCGGTGGAGGACAGGACCAGGCGCAGACGGTGGCCGCGCTCCACCTCGTAATCGATCGCGGGCAGGGTCAGCTGCACGTCCCTGCCCTCGCCGATGTCGTCCACCCGGACGGGCGTGACCAGCTGGGAGGGGAGCACCGGCTGGGTGCCGCCGGGTCCGACGTCGTACACCTTGGCGAAGAGCACGGCTTCGTCCCCGGTGGACTCCACGTGCACGGTCGCGGTCGGCGAGCCGGTGATCCGGAGGTCCTCCTCCAGCGGCGCCGACTCGAAGGCGGCGTGCTGGCCGGGGAAGTCGAGGGAGACGCCGAGGCCGAGGGAGGAGAGCTGGGAGAGGCCGCCGGAGCCGCCGATGCCGGGGAGGGCGGAGACGGCGGGCGGGCTGGCGCCGGCCGGGTTGTCGAAGGACTGCTCGCGGCCGCGCAGTCCGATCTCGCGCGGCTCGCTCTCCAGGCCGGGGTAGGAGTCGGCGCTCACGCCCTCCAGGCGGGGCTCGCCGTCGCCGCTGCCGGTGCCGGCGGTGCGGGTGACGCGGAAGGCGGGACCGGTGCCGGCCGACTCGTCGTCCTTCAGATAGCGGTCGAACCACGCCCCGATACGGGCCTCGACGCGGTCCGTCTCCAGGTCGCCGCCGTCGTGCCCGCCCGCGATCCAGTCGACCGCCACCGGGGCGCCGTTGTCCCGGATCGCCTCGGCGGCCAGGTCGGCCTGGTCCAGCGGGAAGAGGGAGTCGGTCTGGCCCTGCACCAGGAGCGTGGGCACGGCGATGCGGTCGGCGACGGCCTGCGGGCTGCGCGCGTCGAGGAGGTCCGTGGCCTGGGCGTCCGGCTTCCCGGACTCGGCGACCCGCTGGTACATGCGGCACAGCTCGTCCTCGAACCGGTCGCAGCCGCCGCCCAGGTTGACGAAGATGCCGGCCCAGAGCTTCTTGAAGACGCCGTTCGGGAAGAGGGCGTCCGAGAGGTTCCAGTAGGTGACGGCCGGGGCGATCGCGTCGACCCGGTCGTCGTACCCGGCGGCCAGGAGCGAGACCGCGCCGCCGTACGAGCCGCCGGCCACGCCCACGCGTGGGTCGCCCTTCTCGTCCAGCCGGACCTCGGGCCGCCCGGCCAGCCAGTCGATCAGCCGGGAGACGTCGGCGACCTCGCCGTCCGGGGCGTTGAGCCCGATCTTCCCGGTGGATTCGCCGAAGCCGCGCGCCGACCAGGTCAGGACCGCGTACCCGTCGCGGGCCAGGTCCTCCGCCTGGCCCCGCACGTCGGCCTTGCTGCCGCCGAAGCCGTGCGCGAGCAGGACGGCCGGGCGGCGGCCGTCGGAGCCCGCCGTGAAGTACGAGGTGTCCAGGCGCACCCCGTCGCCCACGGCCACGACCCGGTCCGAGCGGTGCACCGGGGGCGGGTCGTCACCGGCGACGGCCGTCCAGGTCCCGGCGCCGGCGAGCACGACGACGGCGGCCGCGGCGGCGAGCATCCGCCGCGGCCCCCGTAGCAGCCCTCGCACGCGGGGCAGTCGAAGATCCATGTGTCAACGGTACGGGCCGCCGCCGACATCGGGGGCAGCCCCGGGGCCGAACCTCCGCCCCTCCCAGGGAAGTACGCGGCGGGCGTCGCGTACCACGGGTGCGGTAGGGAGAGGGGGAGGCGGGCCGCCGTCCGGGCGCTGTCGGTGGCTGCCGGTAGAGTCCTGGGCACAGGTGAATCACAGGAACACGGCAACGGGTGGGGACTCATGAAGCTGAGGTACACCGCGGCCTGGGTGGGGCTGACGGCGGCGGCGATGGTCACGGCGACCGCGTGCGGTTCGGAGGGCGCCAAGTCGGCGGCCGAGAGCGCCGAGAAGGCGGCCGACACGGCGGTGAGCAAGGCCGACACCATCATGGCGGCGCTCTCGCGGGCCACCGACCGGACCGAGGAGCTGGGCTCCGCCGAGGTCAGGACGACGACCGACCTGGGGACCGGCGAGCCGATCGCCATGGACGGCACGTACTCCTGGGGCGACGGCTACGCGCTCGACGTCGAGATGGACACCGAGGCCGTGCAGATGCAGGACCTCACGGACTCCCCGACCGTGCGCACCCTGTTCGTGGACGGCGCCTACTACTACGACGTCGACCCGCAGCCCGCCGGCCCGCTCGCGGGCAAGGAGTGGATGAAGATCGACGGGTCGGCGATCTTCGGCGAGTCCGGCGCCGCCGCGTTCAGCGGGGCCGGCGGCGGGGGCAGCCCGGCGGACTCCATGAAGGGTCTCAAGTACGCCAGCGACGTCGAGGACCTCGGCGAGGAGACCGTCAACGGCAAGCCCACCACGCACTACCGCGCGGTGCTCGACGGCGAGGACATGGGCAAGTTCAAGGACGCCCTCAGCGGCGCCGACAGCATGCTCAACTCCACCGGCAGCGACTCGATCACCATGGACATCTGGGTGGGCGAGAAGGACCTGCCGGTGCGCCTGACGCAGGAGTTCGGCGCCATGACGGTCACCATGGACTTCGACAAGTTCGGCGCCACGGAGGAGATCGTGGCCCCGCCCGCGCAGGAGGTCGGGGACCTCACCGAGGAAGTGAAGAACTCCGGGGCGATGGCCGGCTGAGACCGCGTGGCGGTGCCCCGGCCCGCACGGGTGGGCCGGGGCACCAGGACCTCGGTGGTGGCGGTCAGTGGTTGCGCGGGAAGCCCAGGTCCACGCCCGCCGGGGCGTCGGCCGGGTCCGGCCAGCGGGTGGTGACGACCTTGCCCCGGGTGTAGAAGTGCGTGCCGTCGTTGCCGTAGATGTGGTGGTCGCCGAAGAGCGAGTCCTTCCAGCCGCCGAAGGAGTGGTAGCCGACGGGGACCGGGATCGGCACGTTCACGCCGACCATGCCGGCCTCGACCTCCAGCTGGAAGCGGCGGGCCGCGCCGCCGTCCCGGGTGAAGATCGCGGTGCCGTTGCCGAAGGGCGAGGCGTTGATGAGGGCCAGGCCCTCCTCGTAGGTGTCCGCGCGCAGCACGCACAGCACCGGGCCGAAGATCTCGTCCTGGTACGCCTTCGCCGTGGTCGGCACCCGGTCCAGCAGCGAGATGCCGATCCAGTGGCCGTCCTCGTGGCCGTCGACCGTGTGTCCGGTGCCGTCGAGCACGACCTCGCAGCCCTCGGCCGCCGCGCCCTCGACGTAGGTCGCCACCTTGTCGCGGTGCGCCTTGGTGATGAGCGGACCCATCTCGGAGGTGGGGTCGTCGCCGGGGCCGATCTTGATCTTCTCGGCGCGCTCGCGGATCTTCTGGACCAGTTCGTCACCGATCGCGCCGACCGCCACGACCGCGGAGATCGCCATGCAGCGCTCGCCCGCGGAGCCGTAGGCCGCGGACACGGCGGCGTCGGCGGCCGCGTCGAGGTCGGCGTCGGGCAGCACCAGCATGTGGTTCTTGGCGCCGCCGAGTGCCTGGACGCGCTTGCCGTTCGCGGAGGCGGTGGTGTGGATGTAGCGGGCGATCGGGGTCGAGCCGACGAAGGAGACGGCCTTGACGTCCGGGTGCTCCAGGAGGCGGTCCACGGCCACCTTGTCGCCGTGGACGACGTTGAAGACGCCGTCCGGCAGGCCGGCCTCGGAGAGCAGCTCGGCGATCTTCACGGCGGCCGACGGGTCCTTCTCGCTCGGCTTGAGCACGAAGGTGTTGCCGCAGGCGATGGCGATGGGGAACATCCACATCGGCACCATCGCCGGGAAGTTGAACGGCGTGATGCCGGCGACGACGCCGAGCGGCTGCCGGATCGAGGACACATCCACGCGGGTGGCGACCTGCGTCGACAGCTCCCCCTTCAGCTGCACGTTGATGCCGCAGGCCAGGTCGACGATCTCCAGGCCGCGGGCGACCTCGCCGAGCGCGTCGGAGTGCACCTTGCCGTGTTCGGCGGTGATCAGGTCGGCGATCTCGTCGCGGTGGGCGTCCAGCAGCGCCCGGAACTTGAAGAGGACCGACGTCCGCTGCGCCAGCGAGGACTGACCCCAGGTCAGGTACGCCTCCTGGGCGGCGGCGACCGCGGCGTCCACCTCTTCGACCGAGGCGAAGGCGACCTTGGTGGTGACCGCGCCGGTCGCCGGGTTCGTCACCGGCCCGTACGTGCCCGAGGCGCCTTCGGCGGTCTTGCCGCCGATCCAGTGGTTGACGATGTTCGTCATGACCGAGAACTCCTTCACAGATGGCGGCGACGGGTCGAGACGTGCCGTTGGTCCAGCTCACGGGCGGTGACCGGCGACGATCGGGGCGCGGTCACTGCCATGGGTCCATCCCAGCAGCCGGGCGCTCCGGGCGCGCCCGACACTGTGTATGCGGTTTGGGCGTCCGCGTAGACACGTGGGGCAGTGTCGGCGCCCGGTGCCCCGACGGGCGGGAGAACCTCCGGCGCGGGGCCGGTGCGAGCGGGGAGTCGGCGCTCGCGCCTCGCTCCTGCCAGGGCGAGTCGGCCGTCCCGCGCCGGAGGCGTTCGGTGGGGGAACCGGCGACGGCGGGCGCGCGCTGCGGGCCCCCGGCGATCGGGTCGTGCGCCATCGCGTTCCCCTTCGTGCCCGCCGTTGTGTCTTCCCCGGTTTCTAGCCCCGCGGGTGCGGCCTGTCAATGTTTTGTCCGGACATTCGGACGACATGGTCCGGACAGTCGCCCGTCCGCCTCCACGGACCCCGCGCCGCACCGGGGAGTCAACGTGCCACGCCCGAACTCCGGCGTACGACTTCGTGGCACTCGTGTCACAAAAGGCCCGGCCCCGTCACAGGTGTCACGCGCGCACGGGTCTTCCGTCACATCCGGGAACGGCCCCTGACCGCCCGTCACCCGGCGTCGTTCACCCGTAACACGCTTGGTGATCGCCGACGCAGCACCCCGGCTCCCCCCGGCGACCGTCCCCGGTCGCCGCCGCGGTGCGCGCAGGGAGGTGTGACTGGTGACCGACCGAAGGCTCTGGTCCTACAAGGACATCGCGGCCCACATCCGGGTACAGCCGGACACCGTGCGGTCGTACCGCAAGCACGGGCTGCTGCCGCCGCCCGACCACGTGGAGGGCGGGAAGCCGTACTGGTACGCGGACACGGTCCGGGCCTGGGTGGCGTCCCGGCCGCGCAACCGGAAGCGGTAGGCCGGAAATCCGTTCGGAATCCCGTCGTCCCGTGGGGCATGGTTCCGCCCATGGACTTCTCCGTGAAACCCGTCCTGACCGGCGACAGGACCGTTCTGCGACCGTTCACCGAGGCGGACGCCGGGCGCATGTGGGACATCATCAACGACCCCGAGGTGCGGCACTTCACCGGCTCGCCGGGGCACGAACTCACGCCCGAGGTGCTGCGCACCTGGTACGGCTCGCGCGGCGACCGGCCCGACCGCCTCGACCTCGCCGTCACCGACCCCGCCGACGGGGAACTGCTCGGCGAGGTCGTGCTCCACGACTGGGTGCCCGAGGACCGCTCCTGCACCTTCCGCACCCTGATCGGCGCGCGCGGACGCGGCCGGGGCATCGGCACCGAGGCGACCCGGCTGATCGTCGGCCACGCCTTCGGGGAACTCGGCCTGCACCGCGTCCAGCTGGACGCCTACGCCCACAACCACCGGGCGCTGCGGGTCTACGAGAAGGTCGGGTTCGTGCGCGAGGGCGTGCGGCGCGAGGTGGAGCTGCGGGACGGCGTATGGGTGGACGAGGTGCTGATGGCCGTACTCGACCACGAGTGGGCCGTCCACCGAGGGCGCCCCGGCGCGGCCGTCACGGCTCGATGACCGTCACGCCCGCGCCGGGCGCCGTCCCCATCGCCGCGAGGGCCGCCGGGACCGCCTCCAGCCCGATGGTGGACGTCACCAGCAGGTCGGGCCGGAGCGCTCCGCGGCGGACCAGCTCCAGCATCGGCGGGTAGGTGTGCGCGGCCATCCCGTGGCTGCCGAGGAGTTCGAGCTCCAGGGCGACGGCGCGGGCCATCGGCACCGGTGTGGTGCCGTCCGCCGAGGGCAGCAGCCCGACCTGGACGTGCCGGCCGCGGCGGCGCAGGCCGGTCACGGACGCGGCGCAGGTGACGGGCGAGCCGAGGGCGTCGAGGGAGAGGTGGGCGCCGCCGCCGGTGAGGTCACGGACGGCCGCCGCCGTGTCCGGCGTCCGGGACGCGTCCACGCACTCCACCGCGCCGAAGGTACGGGCCAGCTCCAGCGCCCGCGCCGACACGTCCACGGCGACCACCCGGGCGCCCGAGGCCGCGGCGATCATCACGGCGGACAGGCCGACGCCCCCGCAGCCGTGCACCGCCACCCACTCCCCCGCCGCGACCCGGCCCTGCTGCACGACGGCCCGGAAGGCGGTGGCGAACCGGCAGCCGAGCGAGGCGGCGGTCGCGTACGACATGCCCTCGGGGACGGCGACGAGGTTGACGTCGGCGTGGTCGAGCGCCACGTACTCGGCGAAGGAGCCCCAGTGCGTGAAGCCCGGCTGGGTCTGGTGCTTGCACACCTGCTGGTCCCCCGCCGCGCACGCGGCGCAGCTCCCGCAGGCGCAGACGAAGGGCACGGTCACCCGGTCGCCGGGCCGCCACCCGGCCACCCGGTCGCCGACCGCCTCGACGACACCGGCGAGTTCGTGTCCGGGCACGTGCGGCAGCGTGATGTCCGGGTCGTGGCCCTGCCAGCCGTGCCAGTCGCTGCGGCACAGCCCGGTGGCCTCGACGCGCACCACGACGCCGTGCGGCGCGGGCTCCGGGTCGGCGACCTCCCGGACCTCGGCCGGCTCTCCGAAGCGCTCGAACACGACCGCACGCATCCGTCACCCTCACTTCCGTGCTTCCCGCACCCTTGCGGGGAGTTCCGTGGCGGAGTTTCCGCCTCCCGTCCCTCATCTCACGGCAGGCCCATCCGCAGTCATACCCCCTAGGGGTACAGTGGTAGCTGCGGGGTCCACGCCGGCCACGCACAGACCACCATGCACCGCCCCGACGAGGAGTAACGACATGACCGCCCAGACCGACACCCAGGGCTCCGTCACCACCGTCTACAAGGTGAGCGGAATGAGCTGCGGACACTGCGAGGGCGCCGTCTCCGGCGAGATCTCCGAGATCGCGGGCGTCGGCTCGGTGCAGGCGGTCGCCTCCACCGGCGTGGTCACCGTCGTCTCCGAGGCGCCCCTCGACGACGAGGCCGTGCGCGCCGCCGTGGACGAGGCCGGCTTCGAGCTGGCCGGCAGGGCCTGAGCGGCCCCGCCGGGGGCGGACGGGAGTTCGGACCATGACCAGCACCACCGCGGAGACGCCCGCGGACGCCACGGCCATCGGGCCGGAGCTCGCCGAGGTCGAGCTGATCGTCGGCGGGATGACCTGCGCCTCCTGCGCGGCCCGCGTCGAGAAGAAGCTCAACCGCATGGACGGCGTCACTGCCACGGTGAACTACGCGACGGAGAAGGCCCGGATCACCCACCCGGCGACCACCACCGTCGCCGACCTGATCGCCACCGTCGTCCGGACCGGCTACACCGCGGAGGAACCGGCGCCGCCGCCGGAGCCGGCCGACGATCCCGAGATCCCCGGCGCGCAGGCCCCCGGCGCGGACGACGACCCCGAGCTGTCCGCCCTGCGTCACCGCCTGCTCGTCTCCGCCCTCCTCGCCGCCCCCGTCGTGCTGCTCGCGATGGTCCCGGCGCTGCAGTTCGACAACTGGCAGTGGCTCTCGCTCACCCTGGCCGCCCCCGTGGTGGTCTGGGGCGGCCTCCCCTTCCACCGCGCCGCCTGGACCAACCTCCGGCACGGCGCCGCCACCATGGACACCCTGGTCTCGCTGGGCACCCTCGCGGCGTTCGGCTGGTCGCTGTGGGCGCTGTTCTTCGGGGACGCGGGCATGCCGGGCATGCGCCACGGCTTCGACCTCACCGTCTCCCGCGCCGACGGCGCCTCCGCGATCTACCTGGAGGCCGCCGCCGGAGTCACCGCCTTCCTCCTCCTCGGGCGCTGGCTGGAGGCCCGCTCCAAGCGCCGTGCCGGGGCCGCGCTGCGGGCGCTGATGGAGCTGGGCGCCAAGGACGTCGCGGTGCTGCGGGACGGGCGCGAGGTGCGGGTGCCGGTGGGCCGGCTGGCGGTCGGCGACCGGTTCGTCGTACGGCCCGGCGAGAAGATCGCCACCGACGGCACGGTGGTCGAGGGCGCCGGTGCCGTGGACGCCTCGATGCTGACCGGCGAGTCGGTCCCGGTGGACGTCGGGGCCGGCGACACCGTCACCGGCGCCACGGTCAACGCCGGGGGCCGGCTGGTGGTGGAGGCCACCCGGGTCGGCGCCGACACGCGGCTGGCGCGGATGGCGAAGCTGGTCGAGGACGCGCAGAGCGGCAAGGCCGAGGTGCAGCGGCTCGCCGACCGGATCTCCGGGGTCTTCGTGCCCGTCGTGCTGCTGATCGCCTTCGCGACCTTCGGCGGCTGGCTGGGCGCCACCGGGGACACGGTGGCCGCGTTCACCGCCGCCGTCGCCGTACTGATCATCGCCTGCCCGTGCGCGCTGGGCCTGGCGACGCCGACCGCGCTGCTGGTGGGCACGGGCCGCGGCGCCCAGCTCGGCATCCTGATCAAGGGCCCGGAGGTGCTGGAGTCCACCCGGCGCGTCGACACGGTCGTCCTGGACAAGACCGGCACCGTCACCACGGGCCGGATGACCCTGCACGAGGTGTACGCCGCCGAGGACACCGACGAGGCGGAGCTGCTGCGGCTCGCGGGCGCCGTCGAGCACGCCTCCGAGCATCCCGTGGCACGCGCGGTCGCCGCCGGCGCGGAGGAGCGAACCGGCACGCTGCCCGGCGTCGAGAACTTCGAGAGCATCCCCGGGCGGGGCGTACGCGGGCGCGTGGAGGGCCGCGAGGTGGCCGTGGGGCGCCTCTACGAGACTCTGCCGCCCGGGATTGCCCGCGCTCGCGACGAGGCCGTCAGGGAGGGCCGTACGGCTGTCGTGGTCGGCTGGGACGGCACCGCGCGCGGCGTCGTCGCGGTCGCGGACACGGTCCGGGAGACCAGCGCACAGGCGGTGACCGAGCTGCGCCTGCTGGGCCTGACCCCCGTACTGCTGACGGGCGACGACCGGCGGGTGGCCGAATCGGTCGCCCGTGCCGTCGGCGTCGACGAGGTGATCGCCGAGGTGCTGCCCGAGGAGAAGGTGGCCGTCGTGGAGCGGCTGCGGCGCGAGGGCCGTACGGTCGCCATGGTCGGCGACGGCGTCAACGACGCCGCCGCGCTCGCCACCGCCGACCTGGGCCTGGCGATGGGCACGGGGACGGACGCGGCCATCGAGGCGGGCGACCTGACGCTGGTGCGCGGAGACCTCCGGGTGGCCGCGGACGCGATCCGCCTCTCCCGGCGCACCCTGTCCACGATCAAGGGCAACCTGGTGTGGGCCTTCGGCTACAACGTGGCCGCGCTGCCGCTGGCCGCCGCCGGGCTGCTGAACCCGATGATCGCGGGGGCGGCGATGGCCTTCTCCTCGGTGTTCGTGGTGACCAACAGCCTGCGGCTGCGCGCGTTTCGCTGAGGTCTCGATGCCCGGAGACCTCTGGAGTCCGGCACGCGCCTCACATAAGCTCTTCACAAGGCTCGCGCATCTTCCTTACGCTTGGGTCCCGGTCGACGTATCGGGGCTCTTGCGCACCTAAGGGACATATGCAAGAGACGCAGATCACAGTGATGCGAACGTAACCATCGAAGGGGTTCGAAGGTCTAAGTTGGCGATGTCAGGCAGCGTCTTGGGGGGCGCCACCTGGCATCTGGGGATGTCTTGGGGGACTTTCCCAGAGCTGCGTTGCCGGGACACGTACACCGGGAAGCTTTGAGCGGCCCTCCCGGGTGCGCTGTCCCGGCAGACCGCACGACCGCACGACACGTACGGCGGGTTCGGCCCGTCGTGCTCATACACAGCGATTCAGGCGCTGTCCTCACAGACGCCCGGCCGGATCCCGTGGGGGGAATCCGCACCGGGACATGGGAAGGCGCCCTGGTTCGTCGGCCCGTGGGGGGACCGGCGCCAGGGCGCCTTCTGCTGTCTCACCCGTGCACGGCCCGGGAAAGGACGAGTCCCGTACCGCTCGGGCGGCACGGGACTCTTCGGATGCGCTGCGGGGGTGCCTGGCGGCTCAGCGCTCCTCGACCGGCACGAAGTCGCGCTCGACGACGCCGGTGTAGATCTGGCGCGGGCGGCCGATGCGGGAACCCGGCTCCTTGATCATCTCGTGCCACTGGGCGATCCAGCCCGGCAGGCGACCGAGGGCGAACAGGACCGTGAACATCTCGGTCGGGAAGCCCATGGCCCGGTAGATCAGACCGGTGTAGAAGTCGACGTTCGGGTAGAGGCTGCGCGAGACGAAGTAGTCGTCGGAGAGCGCGTGCTCCTCCAGCTTCAGGGCGATGTCCAGCAGCTCGTCGGACTTGCCGAGGGCGGAGAGCACGTCGTGCGCGGCGGCCTTGATGATCTTGGCGCGCGGGTCGAAGTTCTTGTAGACCCGGTGGCCGAAGCCCATCAGGCGGACGCCGTCCTCCTTGTTCTTCACCTTGCGGATGAAGGTGTCGACGTCGCCGCCGGAGTCGCGGATGCCCTCCAGCATCTCCAGCACCGACTGGTTGGCGCCGCCGTGCAGCGGGCCCCACAGGGCGTTAATGCCGGCCGAGATGGACGCGAACATGTTGGCCTGGGAGGAGCCGACCAGGCGGACCGTGGAGGTCGAGCAGTTCTGCTCGTGGTCCGCGTGCAGGATCAGCAGCTTGTCCAGCGCGGAGACGACGATCGGGTCGAGCTCGTACTCCTGGGCGGGGACCGAGAAGGTCATGCGCAGGAAGTTCTCGACGTAGCCGAGGTCGTTGCGCGGGTAGACGAACGGGTGACCGATCGACTTCTTGTACGCGTAGGCCGCGATCGTCGGGAGCTTGGCGAGCAGCCGGATCGTCGAGAGGTTGCGCTGACGCTCGTCGAACGGGTTGTGGCTGTCCTGGTAGAACGTCGACAGCGCGGAGACCACCGACGACAGCATGGCCATCGGGTGGGCGTCGCGCGGGAAGCCCTTGTAGAAGTTCTTGACGTCCTCGTGCAGCAGGGTGTGCTGCGTGATCTCGCCCTTGAAGGCGGCCAGCTGGTCGACGGTCGGCAGCTCGCCGTTGATCAGCAGGTAGGCGACCTCCACGAAGGAGGAGCGCTCGGCCAGCTGCTCGATCGGGTAGCCGCGGTACCGGAGGATGCCGGCTTCGCCATCCAGGTAGGTAACGGCGGATTTGTAGGCGGCGGTGTTGCCGTAACCGCTGTCCAGCGTCACCAGACCGGTCTGGGCGCGGAGCTTCCCGATGTCGAAGCCCTTGTCGCCGACGGTGCTGTCGATCACCGGGTAGGTGTACTCGCCATCGCCGTACCGCAGTACTACAGAGTTGTCGCTCACGTCTTCCCTCACCGACGTAGTGCCTCATCTTCGAGGTGCCCTGACTGTCTCTACCATCCCCCACTTGGCTCAGGAGAGTGCACTCGGGGTCGACCATCGGGCCTATCGGCGGCACTCAGTGCCGCCAACTAGCTCATCCTGCCCCCTCTTCTCCCCATCCGGAAGTGCTCTGTGACCTTCCCGACTCATTTGATCGATCATTTTTTTCACAGGGGCGGGGAGGTTTGCCGGAAGGTTTTCGGGGTCAGGGGCCCGCCAGCCGGAAGTCGAGCGCCGTGCAGCGCCGGCCGGCCGACACCGTGCGCACCGCCTGTCCGATCGCCTTGCGGGAACCGACGAGGACGACCAGCCGCTTGGCCCGGGTGACCGCCGTGTAGAGGAGATTCCGCTGGAGCATCATCCAGGCACCGGTGGTCACGGGAATCACGACCGCCGGATACTCACTCCCCTGGGACCGGTGGATGGTCACCGCGTAGGCGTGGGCCAGCTCGTCCAGTTCGTCGAATTCGTACGGAACCTCCTCGTCCTCGTCCGTCAGCACGGTGAGGCGCTGGTCCACCGGGTCGAGCGAGGTGACCACGCCGACGGTGCCGTTGAAGACACCGTTCTCACCCTTCTCGTAATTGTTGCGAATCTGAGTGACCTTGTCGCCGACCCGGAAAACACGGCCGCCGAACCTCTTCTCGGCGAGATCGGGGCGGCCGGGGGTGACGGCCTGCTGGAGCAGCCCGTTCAGCGTCCCGGCGCCGGCGGGTCCCCGGTGCATCGGCGCCAGCACCTGCACATCACGCCGCGGGTCGAGCCCGAACTTCGCCGGGATGCGCCGCGCGGCGACGTCGACGGTGAGCCGCCCCGCCTCCTCGGTGTCGTCCTCGACGAAGAGGAAGAAGTCCTTCATCCCGTCGGTGAGCGGGTGCTGCCCGGCGTTGATCCGGTGCGCGTTGGTCACCACACCCGACTGCTGGGCCTGCCGGAAGACCCGGGTGAGCCGGACGGCGGGGACGGGGCTGCCGGGGGCCAAAAGGTCCCTGAGCACCTCCCCGGCCCCGACACTGGGCAGCTGGTCGACGTCCCCGACGAAGAGCAGGTGGGCCCCCGGGGGCACGGCCTTGACCAGCTTGTTGGCGAGGAGCAGGTCCAGCATCGACGCCTCGTCCACGACGACGAGGTCGGCGTCGAGGGGCCGGTCCCGGTCGTAGGCGGCGTCACCGCCGGGCTTCAGCTCCAGCAACCGGTGGACCGTGGACGCCTCGGCACCGGTCAGCTCGGCGAGGCGCTTGGCCGCCCGCCCGGTGGGCGCGGCGAGCACCACCTTCGCCTTCTTCGCGCGCGCCAGCTCCACGACCGACCGCACGGTGAACGACTTGCCGCAGCCGGGCCCGCCGGTGAGGACGGCGACCTTCTCGGTGAGGGCGAGGCGTACGGCCGCCTCCTGCTCGGGCGCGAGATCGACGCCCGTGCGCTGCCCGAGCCACCCGAGCGCCTTGTCCCAGGCCACGCCCTGGAAGGCGGGCATCCGGTCCTCGTCAGCGCGCAGGAGGCGGCGAAGCTGGGCCGCGAGGGCGAGTTCGGCGCGGTGGAAGGGGACGAGGTAGACGGCGGTGACCGGGTCGCCGCCCTCCGGGCCGGGCACCTTCTCGCGCACGACGCCGGGGTCGTCGTCGGGGCTCTCGGGCTCGGCGGCCAGCTCTCCCAGACACTCGATGACGAGCCCGGTGTCCACCTGGAGCAGCTTCACCGCGTCGGCGATCAGCTTCTCCTCGGAGAGGTAGCAGTGCCCCTGGTCGGTGGCCTGCGACAGGGCGTACTGCAGCCCCGCCTTCACCCGCTCCGGGCTGTCGTGCGGGATGCCGACGGACTGGGCGATCTTGTCGGCGGTGAGGAAGCCGATGCCCCAGACGTCGGCGGCCAGGCGGTAGGGCTGGTTCTTCACGACGGAGATCGACGCGTCGCCGTACTTCTTGTAGATGCGCACGGCGATCGAGGTGGACACCTCGACGGTCTGGAGGAAGAGCATGACCTCCTTGATCGCCTTCTGCTCCTCCCAGGCGTCGGCGATCTTCTTCGTCCGCTTGGGACCGAGGCCGGGCACCTCGATGAGCCGCTTGGGCTCCTCCTCGATGACGGTGAGGGTGTCGATACCGAAGTGCTGCGTGATGCGGTCGGCGAAGATCGGCCCGATGCCCTTGACCAGGCCGGAGCCGAGATAGCGCCGGATGCCCTGGACGGTGGCGGGCAGGACGGTCGTGTAGTTCTCGACGTGGAACTGCTTGCCGTACTGCGGGTGCGACCCCCACCGCCCCTCCATCCGCAGCGACTCCCCGACCTGCGCGCCGAGCAGCGCGCCGACGACGGTCAGCAGGTCGCCGGCGCCTCTGCCGGTGTCGACGCGGGCGACGGTGTAGCCGTTCTCCTCGTTGGCGTACGTGACGCGCTCCAGGACGCCTTCGAGGGTGGCGAGCCGCCGCTCGCCGGGGGCCGCGGGGGGCTGGGTGGGCATGATCCGACGGTACCGGTGGGGACTGACACGGCGGTGGGAGAGTCGCCTTCTCAGTACCCTGAGCTCATGGACTACGCCAGGATGCGCGCCATCGCCGCAGAGCTCGGGGCCTACTCGGAGCAGCTCGAGGGGTCGTGGAGCGTCGAGATCGGGCCGTCCGGTCCGATACTGGCGATGATGTGCCCGTCGAAGCGACACGAGGGCACGGTCCGCCGCATCTGCAAGCAGCTGGACGCGCAACTGCCCCGCACCCACCCCGGCTACATCTGCGCGAACGGCCCCGAGATCGAGCATCCGGCCATCGGCCGCATGCGCCGCCCCGATGCCGTCGTGATCCCCGAAGCCACCCTCGACGAAGAAGGCCTCGCCGTCGACGCGACGCAGGTGCTGGCTGCCGTCGAGATCGTCTCACCGTCCAACCCGAGCAACGGCTACGACGAGAAGCTGACCGAATACCCGGCCATGGGCATCCCGCACTACATGATCGTCGACCCGCGCACCGGCACGATCGAGGTCCACTCCGACCCTTGCAAGGGCCGCTACAGCAGCAAGGAGCCGTACATCTTCGGTGACTCGGTGCCGTTCGGGCCATGGATGGTCGAGACGTCGGAGTTCCGCAGGTACGGCCGGGAGGGTTGAGGGTCGGGGACGGTATTGACTGGGTCCATGGGACTGATCTACGGCTATGACATCTACCTGCCCCCACGGAACGTCGCCAAGGCGCTGACCGCCGTGGCCGAGCTGGCGCCCCCGTCCCGTGACGTGCCGCCGCTCGATGTCACGCTGCCCGGCGGGGACCGGATCGTCCTCCCCTTCACGTCCGACTTCGGCAGCGAGCCGGTCGACTGTTCCATGGGCGGTCAGTTCCGCCTGGACACGTCCCTCATGTTCGGCGTCGACGAGGCGGTGCGCGCATACGCGGAGTCGTCCGGCCTGCCGGCCGAGGTGAACGGACGGGTCCGGATCGGGTACGTCTACCTGGCGGTGCGGTTCGAGTCCTTCCTGCACCCCGGTTACGCGTCACTGGAGTTCTGGGCCGCGGCGTCGCGGATGAGCCGCCTGTTCGCGCGGTCGGCGAGCATCAGGAAGACGTTCACCGACCTCACCGCCGCCGTCGGCGGTGTGTGCTGCCTGTTCGACACCGGTGACGGGGGTCCCGAGGAAGTGTGCTGGCTCAACGGGGAGGCGACGCGGGTGTGGGTCGGCAGCGCCCGGTTCCCGGACCAGCGGGCGCTGGTGGCGACTTGGCCCGACGCCGGGGTCACGGATTCCCTGCGGGCTCCTTCAGCGCCTGGAGGAAGTGGGTGAAGGCGGTGCGGGGGAAAGCGAGGGTGGCTCGGGCGGGGGCCTTGGAATCGCGCAAGGCTACGCGGGTGGATGAGTTCGCGACCTCCACGCAGCTGTTGCCGTCGCCCTCTCCGGAGTAGGAGGACTTGCGCCAATTGTCGAACGTAGTCATCAGTCTCACAGCTCTTTCGCAAGTTCGTGGATGAATGTGCGCGACCGGGCGGGTTCGAGCGATACAGCCGTCACCATACGGAAGTTCGTTCGGTAAGTACTCAGTTGTGCCTCTGCGTCTATGAAGACCACACCGTGGGGCGCGTCGCGCACCACGGTGTCCAGCCTGGGCATGGGACCGCCCGCGTAGGTCATAGCGCTCGATGCTTTGCCGAAGCCGTCCAGGTCGAACGGGACGACTCGCAAGGTGACGTGGTCCGCTTCGGAGCGCTCGAGCAGTTTCTCAAGTTGCCCGCGAGCGACTTTGCGGTCGCCCACCCTGATGCGCAGTGCAGCCTCGTGGATCACGACATCGTGCGGAACAGCAAGCTCTTGGCGAGCCAGACGGTGCTGAACGCGCAGATCGATCTCCTCCTCGGTCAGCCTGGGCAGGCGCGAGGAGAAGACGGCACGTGCGTAGTCCCCGGTCTGCAGGCGGCCCGGAACGTAGAGGATCGCGACGTCCCGCAGGAAGGTCGCATGGTGCTCAAGTTCCGACAGGTCGAGAAACGGCGTGGGCAATAGTCCGCGATACTCCTCCCACCAACCACGTGTCCGGTCGGTCGCCATAGAAGTCAGCGCCTCGATGAGATCCTCGTCCGTGCAGGCGTAGTGCGACTTCAAGCGGCGCAACCGCTGTTCACTCACGCCTGTCAGCCCGGATTCGATGTGGGTGATCTGGACCCTATTCGCACCGAGCAACGCTGCCGCCTCTGTGGCGGTGAGGCCGGCCGCTTCACGGAGTCGGCGCAGTTCGAGCCCGAGACGCCTCTGACGTGCGGTCGGCTCGCGCCTGAGAACCATGGTTCCTCTTTCAACCCGGCTGCTAAGAGAGCTCGTTCGGGGGTCAGATTACGCGATCGGCTTGCCCGGGATTACTAGTTAGCCTTACCGTCGGTGACGCGACGCACACCGTGCGAAACCGGGCCACCGGAAGCGCACCGCCCCGTCCTGCCATGACGGCTGCGGCATTGACACCTGGCCCGTCCTCAACCCACCACACCCGAAACGAGAGATCCCGCATGCCCGAAACCGACCCGTGGGAGTACTCCCTCTACATCCCCAACGACCTCCGCGCCGTCACCGTCAGCCGCCGCACCCTCCGTCTGGTCCTCACCATGCACGGCCTGATCCGCCTCGTAGACGTCGCCGAGCTGCTCGCGACGGAGCTGGTCTCCAACGCCGTACGGCACACCAAGGGCCCCGCCGCCCTCCGCATCCGCTGGTCGCCGCCGGGCACGCTGCGGATCGGGGCGTGGGACGCGGACCCCGAACCGCCCGAACCCCCGGCCGCCTTCGGGCGGGTGGAGGAGTCGGAGGCAGGGCGGGGGCTGGCGCTGGTGCGGGCCTGCGCCGACGTGTGGGGGTGGCATCCGCTGGCCAGACACGGCAATCGGGGCAAGTACGTATGGTGCGAGCTGTCGGCAGCCTGAAGGCCCGCCCGGACAATTCACTTGCCCCGACGGGGGATCTTCCGGAGGCTCGGCGCATGAGTGCGAGGCAACTCGATCGCCGGCTGGTCTCGGCGGTCCTGTCCGGTGACGCCGACGCGGTGCGGGACCTGCTGTACGAGGGGGCGGACCCGAACACGGTGGACGTCGACGGCAGGTTGCCGGTGCTGTGCACGGCCGTGGCGGCCTACGACGCCCCGGTCGCCGAGGCCCTGATGGACGGTGGGGCCGATCCTGATCGGGAGCTTCCGGACGGGAGTACGCCGTTGCTGCGGGCGCTCGACGGCGGGTCTCCGGCCGTCTTCTGCTCGGTACTCGGCAAGGACCCCCGGCTGCGGCTGCCGGAACGGGAGCGTGCGCGGCTGCTCGCCCGGGCCCGGAGCTGGTACGAGACGGGCGCGGTCGAGGAGTTGCGGCGCAGGACGGGGGCACGGGGCCCCGCCGTGTCGGAGCGGGTGACGGACGAGGGGCACGACTGGGTCGACCAGTACGCGCTCGGCGGTCTGGTCGTACGGGCCGGGCACGGGGCCGTCCTGACGTGGCTGGAGTCCCGTTTTCAGGTCCTGCCCCCCGTCGACGAACTGATCGACCGCGCCGTCGCCGTGGCGGACGAGGAGCACGTCGACTGGTGGGCAGTGTGCTACGCGCTTCTGGAGCGCCACCGCCAGGAGACCTGGTCGGCCGCGCTGGCCCACGGCGACCACCCCGATCCGGCACACCGCCGCTTCGTCGCGGACTACCTGCGGACGCGCGGGATCATCGCGTGCGACTCCCCCTTCGCGGAGCGGGAGAGCGAGTTCCTGGCCGCGTGGGCGACGCGGGAGACGGACGGTGCGGTGCTCGCGAAGGTACTGGAGGCCTTCGCCGAGTACGAGCATCCCCGCATGGGGGCGACGGGACTGTGTCACGCCGTGCACCCAGACCCCCGCGTGCGCCTGCGCGCGACCACCGTCCTCGCCGCGTCGGAGACCCGCTCGCCCGAGGCCGGCGCTGCCCTGCTCGTCCTCCTCGGCGATCCGGACGCCCGCGTACGGCTGGAGGCGTGCCGGGCGACCCTGAAGGACGACGCCCTTCTCGCGCAGGCCGCCGCTGAACTGGCCCGCCTGGCCGAGGGGCCGGAGCGGGAACTGCGCGGCGCGGTGGCGGAGGCGCTGACCGCCTCACCCGACCGTACGGCCGTCACCGCCGACGCCCTGGCCGCACTGCTCGGCGACGACAACCAGCTCGTACGCCTGGAGGCGGCCTACGGCCTCGTGCTGCGCGACGATCCACGCGCCGGGGAGGCCGTCGAGCGGGTCGGGCCGCTCGGCGGCGGGTTCGAGCACGACCACCGGGTTGACGCGCTGTGGGACTGGACGCGCCGGGAGCGCCGTCCGTGGCCGCTCGCGCCGGGACCCGGTGACGCGTAGGCCGACGGGGCGCCGGCGTCACAGTGCCGCGAACAGCCCGGCCAGCGGGGCGGGCGTGCGGGCCGGGTCCAGGGCCTCGACCAGCACACGACCGTAGTGGATCTTGCGGCCCTTCTTGGTGCCGAAGAAGCGGCGGAGTTGCTGGCGGGCCGTGCGGTCCTGCTGGGCGGGCTGGCGGAGGAAGGTCCGCAGGGGGCGGAGGTCGCCCTCCGCCTCGATCAGTTCCGTCACCCGGTCCTCGCCGAGCGCGCGGATCAGCTCGTCCTCCAGGTCGGCCGTGCAGACGAAGAGGTCGTCGGGGGAGGCGTGCGCGCGGTCCAGGGCGCGGACGTAGTAGCCGCGTTCCCGTTCGTCGCACAGGCCGGTGAGGCGCAGGTCCAGGCCGGTCGGGCCGAGGAGGCCCGCGAAGCGGCCGACGCTCATCGCGCCGCCCATCGACAGAACGCAGATCCCCTCCGTCGCGAGGTCCCGGCCGTGGTGCGCGGCCAGTGCGTCGACCGCCGCCGTGTCGCTCGGCCCTTCGAGCAGCACCGCCGTACGGACGGACAGGCGCCCGGCGAGTTCGCGTACGGGGTCTTCGGGACCGCCCGCCGCCCACGCCGTGACCGCGTCCCGGAACGATGCCATGTCCGCCATGGGTCGAGTCTCCGCCCTCGGCGGCCGGGGCGGTAGCGAATATCGCGAGCCTGTCCGTTTGACGTGCAGCCTGTCGGCTGCCTAACGTTATAGGCAGCCAATGGGCTGCATGTCAGAGGGGCGGAGATGGACGAGGTCTTCAAGGCGCTGGCCGACGGCAGCCGGCGGCGGCTGCTGGACAGCCTGAACGCGCGCAACGGGCAGAGCCTGCGCGAGCTGTGCGCCGGGCTGGACATGGCCCGGCAGTCGGTCAGCAAGCACCTGGCGGTGCTGGAGGCGGCCCACCTGGTCACCGCCGTCCGGCGGGGCCGGGAGAAGCTGCACTACCTCAACGCCGAGCCGATCAACGCCATCGCCGAACGCTGGATCAGCCGCTACGACCGGGATCGGGTGCGCGCACTCGCCGACCTCAAGCAGGCGCTGGAGGACACCGCCATGGACCGCACGGACAGCAACGCGTTCGTCTACACGACCTACATCAGGACCACGCCCGAGCAGCTGTGGCAAGGGCTGACCGAACCCGCCTTCACCCGGCGCTACTGGGGTGTCGAGTTCGGCACCGACTGGGCAGCCGGGTCGCCCGTGGTGTGGAAGGAGCGGGCGACGGAGACCGCCGACCCCGAGCAGGTCGTCCTCCAGTCCGAGCCCTTCCGGCGGCTGTCGTACACCTGGCACACCTTCACGCCCGAGTGGGCGAAGGCCAACGGGATCGACGACGAGACCCTCGCCAGGCTCTCCGCCGAGCGGCGGTCGAAGGTCACGTTCGAGATCGAGGACCTCGGCGAGGAACTGGTAAAACTGACCGTCGTCCACGACGGGTTCGAGCCCGGCAGCACCGTCCGCGGGATGATCCAGCACGGCTGGCCGGCCCTCCTGGCCGGCCTCAAGACGCTGCTGGAGACCGGCGAGACGCTGCCGGAGCCTCAGTGAGCCGGTCGGTCGTTCAGCGGCGCAGGGCCGTCTCCCGGTGCATGTGCGACAGCTTCTCCGGGTTGCGGACGGCGTAGAGGCCGCTGATGCGGCCCTCGTCGAAGCGGACCGCCACCACCGTGTCGAGCTCGCCGTCGACGTGGAGGACCAGCGCCGGGTAGCCGTTGACCTGGGCCGGTTCCATCGACAGCGCGACGGTGTGCTTGGCCAGTCCGCCGAGCATCAGGCGGGCCACCTTGTCGGCCCCCATGATGGGGCGCAGGACGGCCTGCTTGATGCCGCCGCCGTCGCCGAGCAGGACGACGTCCGGGGAGAGGATGTCGAGCAGGCCCTGGAGGTCGCCCGTCTCCACGGCCCGCTGGAAGGCCACGAGGGCCTTCTGGGACTCGGTCGCCGAGACCACACCGCGCGGGCGGCGGGCCGCGACGTGCGCGCGGGCCCGGTGGGCGATCTGCCGGACGGCGGCCGGGCTCTTCTCGACGGCGTCGGCGATCTCGTCGTAGCCGAGGTCGAACACCTCGCGCAGTACGAACACCGCCCGCTCGGTCGGCGACAGCGTCTCCAGCACCAGCATCATCGCCATCGACACGCTGTCGGCCAGTTCGACGTCCTCCGCCACGTCGGGGGTGGTCAGCAGCGGCTCGGGCAGCCAGGAGCCGACGTAGGACTCCTTGCGGCGGCCGAGGGTGCGGAGTCTGTTCAGGGCCTGGCGGGTGGTGATGCGGACGAGGTACGCGCGCCGGTCGCGTACGACGCCGAGGTCGACGTCCGCCCAGCGCAGCCAGGTCTCCTGGAGGACGTCCTCGGCGTCCGCCGCCGAGCCGAGCATCTCGTACGCGACCGTGAAGAGCAGGTTGCGGTGGGCGACGAAGGTCTCGGTGGCGGCGTCCTGGTCGCGTCCGCCGTTCTCGCTGGTCACCGGTTTCTCCCGTTCGTTCGGCTCGATCTTGTCGGTGTCGTCACGCGCACAGGACACCGGCCGACGGTGCGCTGTGACACCCGCCGCCGGTGGGCCACGTCACATCGGCATCCCGTCACAGGGAGCGGGCCGCCGGCGTCTCGTGTTCGTCACCGAGTCACCGAGACACCGAGACACCGAGACATCGAGAGCGAGGACGGGATCATGGACACCCGATTCAACCTGTTCGAGAACGAGTTCGCAGGCAGGTTCGCCAAGCGGTTCGCGGGCGCCGGGATGCTGGTCCACCAGTCGGCCCTGCCGAAGTCGACGCAGGAGCTGGTGTCGCTGCGGGCCAGCCAGATCAACGGCTGCGGGCACTGCGTCGACATGCACGTCAAGGAGGCGGCCGCCGCCGGCGAGAGCGCGGTGCGGCTGCACCTGGTCGCCGTCTGGCGCGAGTCCACCGTGTTCACCGAGGCCGAGCGGGCCGCGCTGGCGCTCGCCGAGGAGGGCACCCGGCTCGCCGACGCCCACCAGGGCGTGTCCGACGAGACCTGGGCGCAGGTGCGCAAGCACTACGACGACGACCAGACCGCCGCGCTGATCTGCCAGGTCGCCCTGATCAACGCGGCCAACCGGCTCGCCGTGATCACGCACCAGAAGGGCGGTTCCTACGAGGCGGGGATGTTCAAGGCCGCGGTCGGTGAGGCCGCGGCCGACGACTGAAGCGGCTGAAACGGCCGCAGCGGCCGCAACGGCCGCAACGGCTGCACCTCGCAACGACCGGCCCGGTCCGGGGCCTCCACACCCCCGGCCGGGCCGCCGCCATGTCGGTCACGATTGGGTTTCGGCTTCCGCTCACCCTCTTGTCGAACGCCCGTGTAATCGTTTCCAATCCTCCGTGTAATCGATTCCACGAGGAGGTGGAAACGGCGATGGCGAGCATCAAGGACGTCGCCGTCGAGGCGGGCGTGTCCGTCGCGACGGTCTCGCGCGTCCTCAACGGCCACCCGTCCGTCAGCCCCGGCGCCCGCACCCGCGTGCTGGCCGCCGTCGAGGCGCTGGGCTACCGCCCGAACGCCGTCGCCCGGTCGCTGCGTACCGATCAGACCCGCACCCTCGGCCTGGTCATCAGCGACGTGATGAACCCGTACTTCACCGAACTGGCCCGGTCCGTCGAGGAAGAGGCCCGCGCGCTCGGCTACAGCGTGATCATCGGCAACGCCGACGAGCGGCCCGACCTCCAGGACCACCACGTGACGACGCTGCTGGACCGCCGTATCGACGGGCTCCTCGTCTCCCCCACCGACGGCGGCTCCCCGCGCATGCTGGACGCCGCGCGGGCCGGGACGCCGATGGTGTTCGTCGACCGGTGGATCCCGGGCGTGGACGTGCCCGTCGTCCGGTCGGACGGGCGGGGCGCGGTGCGCGACCTCGTCGCCCACCTGCACGGGCTCGGACACCGGCGGCTCGCCATCATCGCCGGGCCCGCCGCCACCACGACCGGACGCGAGCGCGTCGACGCCTTCCGGGAGGCGCTCGCCGCGTACGGGCTTCCCCTCCCGGACGCGTACACCGGCCAGGGCGACTTCCAAGCGGAGAGCGGGCGCCGGGTCACCGAGGGCTTCCTCGACCTGCCCGAGCCGCCCGACGCCGTCTTCGCCGCCGACAACCTGATGGCGCTCGGCGCGCTGGACGCCGTACGCGCGCGCGGTCTGCGTGTCCCCGAGGACATCGCGCTCGCCGCGTTCGACGACATCCGCTGGTTCGTGCACACCGACCCGCCCGTCACCGCGATCGCCCAGCCCACGGGCGACCTCGGCCGGGCCGCCGTGCGCGCGCTCGTCGACCGGATCGAGGGGCGGACCGGCGAGTCCGTCACCCTGCCGGCGCGGCTCGTCGTGCGCCGCTCGTGCGGTGAGCCCACCCCCGCATCCGAACAACCCCCGTCCCCCTCCCCCGTACGAAGGAGTACGCCGTGAGCAGCCGCAGTCCGGACGACTTGCTGCGCATCGAGGGCATCCGCAAGACCTTCCCCGGCGTGGTCGCGCTCGACAGCGTCGACTTCGACCTGCGCCGGGGGGAGGTGCACGTGCTGCTCGGCGAGAACGGCGCGGGCAAGAGCACCCTCATCAAGATGCTCTCCGGCGCCTACACGCCCGACGCCGGGCGGATCCTGGCCGGCGGCGAGGAGGTGCGCATCCACGGTGCGCAGGACTCCGAGCGGCTCGGGATCGCCACCATCTACCAGGAGTTCAACCTCGTTCCCGATCTCACGGTCGCCGAGAACATCTTCCTGGGGCGCCAGCCCCGCCGGTTCGGGATGATCGACCGGAAGAAGATGGACGCGGACGCGGAGGTGCTGCTGGAGCGGGTGGGGGTCAAGGTGTCCCCGCGCGCGCGGGTGCGTGAACTCGGTATCGCGCGGCTCCAGATGGTCGAGATCGCCAAGGCGCTGAGCCTGGACGCGCGCGTGCTCATCATGGACGAGCCGACCGCCGTGCTCACCTCCGAGGAGGTCGACAAGCTGTTCGCGATCGTGCGGCGGCTGCGCGAGGACGGCGTCGGGATCGTCTTCATCACCCATCACCTGGAGGAGATCGCCGCCCTCGGCGACCGCGTCACCGTCATCCGGGACGGCAGGAGCGTCGGGCAGGTGCCCGCCTCCACCCCCGAGGACGAGTTGGTACGGCTCATGGTCGGGCGGTCGATCGAGCAGCAGTACCCGCGTGAACGCGCCGACGCCGGCGATGCCTTGCTCAAGGTGGAGGGGCTGACGCGGGACGGGGTCTTCCACGACGTCGGGTTCGAGGTGCGGGCCGGTGAGGTCGTCGGCATCGCCGGGCTCGTCGGGGCCGGGCGGACCGAGGTGGTGCGGGCCGTGTTCGGCGCCGACCCGTACGACTCCGGGAGCGTGCACGTGGCGGGCGCGCCGCTGCGGCGGCACGACGTCAACGCCGCCATGGCCGCCGGGATCGGGCTGGTGCCCGAGGACCGCAAGGGGCAGGGGCTCGTGCTCGACGCCTCCGTCGCGGAGAACCTCGGGCTGGTGACGCTGAAGTCGTCCGCCCGCGCGGGGCTCGTCGACCTCAAGGGGCAGCACGCGGCGGCCGAGCGGGTCGCCGGGCAGCTCGGCGTGCGGATGGCCGGGCTCGGGCAGCACGTGCGGACCCTGTCCGGCGGCAACCAGCAGAAGGTCGTCATCGGCAAGTGGCTGCTGGCGAACACCAAGGTGCTCATCCTCGACGAGCCGACGCGCGGCATCGACGTCGGCGCCAAGGTCGAGATCTACCAGCTGATCAACGAACTGACGGCGGCCGGTGCGGCCGTGCTCATGATCTCCAGCGACCTGCCCGAGGTGCTCGGCATGAGCGACCGGGTCGTCGTCATGGCGCAGGGCCGGGTCGCCGGTGAACTGCCCGCCGAGCGGGCCACCCAGGACGCCGTCATGGCGCTCGCCGTCAGCACCCCCCACACCAACGGAACCGGATCGGAGGCCTCCCGTGGCCACTGACACGCTCAAGAGCAAGCCGGGCGCGCAGGGCGGCGCCACGGGCGGCCTGCGCCGCCTGCTGCTCGACAACGGCGCCCTGACCGCGCTGATCGTCCTCGTCATCGCCATGTCGGCGCTGTCCGGGGACTTCCTGACCGCCGACAACCTGCTGAACGTCGGCGTCCAGGCCGCCGTCACCGCGATCCTCGCCTTCGGCGTCACCTTCGTCATCGTCTCGGCCGGCATCGACCTGTCGGTCGGCTCGGTCGCCGCGCTGTCGGCCACCGTGCTGGCGTGGAGCGCCACCGAGGCCGGGATGCCGGTCGTCCTCGCGGTGCTGCTGTCCGTCGCGACGGGCATCGCCTGCGGCCTGGTGAACGGTTTCCTCATCTCGTACGGGAAGCTGCCGCCGTTCATCGCGACGCTCGCCATGCTGTCGGTGGGGCGCGGTCTGTCGCTGGTCATCTCGCAGGGCTCGCCGATCGCCTTCCCCGACTCGGTCTCCCACCTCGGTGACACGCTCGGCGGGTGGCTGCCCGTGCCGGTGCTCGTGATGATCGTGATGGGACTGATCACGGCGTTCGTCCTCGGACGGACGTACATCGGCCGGTCCATGTACGCCATCGGCGGCAACGAGGAGGCCGCCCGGCTGTCCGGGCTGCGCGTGAAGCGGCAGAAGCTCGCCATCTACGCCTTCTCCGGCCTGTTCGCCGCCGCCGCGGGCATCGTGCTCGCCTCCCGGCTCTCCTCCGCGCAGCCGCAGGCCGCGCAGGGCTACGAACTCGACGCCATCGCCGCCGTCGTCATCGGCGGCGCCTCGCTCGCGGGCGGCACCGGCAAGGCGTCCGGCACCCTCATCGGCGCGCTGATCCTCGCGGTGCTGCGCAACGGCCTCAACCTGCTGTCCGTCTCCGCGTTCTGGCAGCAGGTCGTCATCGGTGTCGTCATCGCGCTGGCCGTGCTCTTCGACACGCTGCGGCGCAAGGCGGGCGCGACCACTCCGGCGGCCGGGGCGTCCGGCGGCGGGAACCGGGGCAAGCAGGCACTGACGTACGTCATCGCGGCCGTCGTCGCGATCGCCGTGGTCGGCGCGACCTCGCTGCTGCACAACGGGTCCTCGGACGGCAAGACGCAGAAGATCGGGCTGTCGCTGTCCACGCTCAACAACCCGTTCTTCGTGCAGATCCGCGCCGGTGCCGAGGAGCAGGCGAAGAAGCTGGGCGTGGACCTGACGGTCACCGACGCCCAGAACGACGCCTCCCAGCAGGCCAACCAGCTGCAGAACTTCGTCAGCGGCGGCCTGTCCTCGATCATCGTCAACCCGGTGGACTCCGACGCGGCCGGCCCCTCGGTGCGCTCGGCGAACAAGGACGACATCCCCGTCGTCGCCGTGGACCGCGGCGTCAACGAGGCGGAGACGGCCGCGCTGGTCGCCTCCGACAACGTCGAGGGCGGTGAGCTGGGCGCCAAGGCGCTCGCCGAGAAGCTCGGCGGCCAGGGCACGATCGTCATCCTCCAGGGCCAGGCCGGCACCTCCGCCAGCCGGGAGCGCGGGGCGGGCTTCGCGGCGGGGCTCAAGGAGTACCCGGGCATCAAGGTCGTCGCCAAGCAGCCCGCGGACTTCGACCGCACCAAGGGCCTGGACGTGATGACGAACCTGCTCCAGGCGCACCCCGACATCGACGGCGTCTTCGCGGAGAACGACGAGATGGCGCTCGGCGCGATCAAGGCGCTGGGCTCCAAGGCCGGGAAGTCCGTGCAGGTCGTCGGCTTCGACGGCACGCCGGACGGGCTGAAGGCGGTCCAGGAGGGCACGTTGTACGCCTCCGTGGCGCAGCAGCCCAGGGAACTGGGCAGGATCGCCGTGCAGAACGCGTTGCGCGCCGCCGACGGCGAGAAGACGGAGAAGATGGTGAAGGTGCCGGTGAAGGTGGTCACCAAGGAGAACGTGGCCGGCTTCGAGGGCTGACACGTTCACCGGGACTCACTCAGGGTTCATTGGGATCGGAGAGCGACTCATGTACGACTACGACCTCCTGGTCGTGGGATCGGCCAACGCCGACCTCGTGATCGGCGTCGAGCGGCGGCCGGGGGCCGGCGAGACGGTGCTCGGCACCGACCTGGCCGTCCACCCGGGCGGCAAGGGAGCCAACCAGGCGGTGGCCGCCGCCCGGCTCGGCGCCCGTACGGCGCTGCTGGCCCGGGTCGGCGACGACGACTACGGCCGGCTGCTCCTGGACTCGCAGCGGGCGGCCGGCGTCGACACGGTGGGCGTCCTGGTCGGCGGTGCCCCGACCGGCGTCGCGCTGATCACCGTGGACCCGTCCGGGGACAACAGCATCGTGGTCTCGCCGGGCGCCAACGGCCGGCTGGCACCCGGCGACGTCCGCGCCGCCGCGAGCCTCTTCCACGCCTCCCGCGTGGTCTCCACGCAGCTGGAGGTGCCGCTGGAGACGGTGGTGGAGGTGGTCCGGAGCCTGGCACCGGGCAGCCGGTTCGTGCTGAACCCGTCGCCGCCGCTGCCGCTGCCGCGGGAGGTGCTGGACGCCTGCGACCCGCTGATCGTCAACGAGCACGAGGCGAAGGTCGTCCTCGGCGACGCCCGCGTGAGCGACCGCCCCGAGGACTGGGCCCGCATCCTGCTGGCCAAGGGGCCGCGGTCGGTGGTCGTCACCCTGGGCGCGGAGGGCGCGCTGGTGGCGTCGGGGTCCCAGGTGTCCCGGGTGCCGTCCGTGAAGGTGGACGCCGTGGACACGACCGGCGCCGGTGACGCGTTCACCGCGGCGCTGGCCTGGCGGCTCGGCACCGGCGCGTCGCTCGCGGACGCGGCGGCGTACGCGGCCCGGGTGGGCGCGGCGGCGGTGACCCGGGCGGGCGCGCAGGCGTCGTACCCGACGGCGGCGGAGGTCGAGGCGCTGTGAAGAAGGCGGGGATACTCAACCGGCACCTGTCCGGCGCTCTGGCCGAACTCGGCCACGGGGACGGGGTCTTGGTGTGTGACGCGGGCATGCCCATACCGCACGGCCCGCGCGTCGTCGACCTGGCTTTCCGCGCCGGTGTTCCCTCCTTCGCCGAGGTGCTGGGCGGGCTGCTCG
Organism: Streptomyces sp. CB02414; assembly: GCF_001905385.1. Taxonomy (GTDB): domain Bacteria; phylum Actinomycetota; class Actinomycetes; order Streptomycetales; family Streptomycetaceae; genus Streptomyces. Next base: position 1,021,871 of record NZ_LIPF01000001.1, read on the forward strand.
ACGAGCTGGTGGTCGAGGGGGCGACGGCGGCGGAGGAGGTCCGTGGCGCCAACGCGGAGGCCGCGGCGCTGCTCGACGGGCACTTCCCCGGCCTCGAACTCGTCCCGCACGAGCGGCTGAAGCAGCTGTCGGCGGGGGCACGGCTGGTGGTGCGGACCGGGGAGGCCCGGCCGTACGCGAACGTGCTGCTGCGGTGCGGGGTCTTCTTCTGACGGAGGACCCCAACGATGACGGGGGGAAGGCCCGAAAACTTCGAGGGGGTCCGGTCGACGACCGGGCCCCCTCGGGTTTCCCTCCCCTTTTCCCTCCCCTTCAGAACCCCTCGGTCCCCCCCCGGGTCCCCCCTTCGGGGTTCTGATGACATGTACGACCCGCGGACCCGCGCAACGGTTGCACGGACCGCGGGACTTATTTTCCGGTGCCCCCGAGATCCACGTGCGCGGCGAACCGCTGTGCCGTCTCGGCCAGCACCTCCCGCCCATCCCGGGCCCACAGCCCCTCGTTGAACAGCTCGACCTCGATGGCGCCGGTGTAGCCGGCCGCCTCCACGTACCCCTGCCACTCGCGCATGTCGATCGCGCCGTCCCCGATCTGTCCGCGGCCGTTCAGGACGCCCTCGGGCAGCGGGGTGGTCCAGTCGGCGAGCTGGAAGGTGTGGATGCGGCCGCCCGCCCCGGCCCGGGCGATCTGCTCGGGCGCCCGGTCGTCCCACCAGATGTGGTACGTGTCGACGGTGACGCCGACCTGGTGGGCCGGGAAGCGTTCGGCGAGGTCCAGGGCCTGGGTGAGGGTGGAGACCACGCAGCGGTCGGAGGCGTACATGGGATGGAGCGGTTCGATGGCGAGGCGTACGCCGTGCCGCTCGGCGTACGGGCCCAGCTCGGCCAGCGCGTCCGCGATGCGCTCCCGGGCGGCGCGCAGGTCCTTGTCGCCGGGCGGGAGACCGCCCGAGACCAGGACCAGGGTGTCGGTGCCGAGGGTGGCGGCCTCGTCGACGGCGCGGCGGTTGTCCGCCAGGGCCCGCGCCCGCTCGTCCGCGCCGGTCGCCGTGAGGAAGCCGCCGCGGCACAGGGTGGTGACGGTCAGGCCCGCGTCGCGGACCAGCTTGGCCGCCGCCTCGACGCCGTACGCCTGGACCGGTTCGCGCCACAGGCCGACGTTGCCGACGCCCAGTTCGCGGCAGGCGGCGGTCAGTTCGGGCAGGGAGAGCTGCTTGACGGTCATCTGGTTGATGCTGAAACGCGCGAGATCGTTCACTGGTCCACTCCGTACAGCGACAGCAGGGTCCGCATCCGCTCCTCGGCCCGCTTCGGGTCCGGGAACAGGCCGAGTCCGTCGGCGAGTTCGTAGGCTCGGGCGAGATGCGGCAGCGAACGGGCCGACTGGAGGCCGCCGACCATCGTGAAGTGGCTCTGGTGGCCCGCGAGCCAGGCCAGGAACACCACTCCCGTCTTGTAGTAGCGGGTGGGGGTCTGGAAGAGGTGGCGGGAAAGGGCGACGGTGGGGTCGAGGAGGGCGCGGAAGCCCTCCGTGTTCCCCGTGTCGAGGACGCGGACCGCCTCCGCCGCCAGCGGGCCCAGCGGGTCGAAGATGCCGAGCAGGGCGTGGCTGAAGCCCTGGTCGTCGCCGGCGATCAGCTCCGGGTAGTGGAAGTCGTCGCCGGTGTAGCAGCGCACGCCCTGCGGGAGGCGGCGGCGCAGGTCGACCTCGCGCCGGGCGTCGAGCAGGGAGACCTTGATGCCGTCGACCTTGTCGGGGTGGGCGGCGATGACCTCCAGGAAGGTGCCGGTCGCCGCGTCGAGGTCGGACGAGCCCCAGTAGCCCTCCAGGGCCGGGTCGAACATCGGGCCCAGCCAGTGCAGGATCACCGGCTCGGTGGCCTGGCGCAGGAGGTGGCCGTAGACGTCCAGGTAGTCGTCCGGGCCCTGCGCGGTCGCGGCGAGGGCGCGGGAGGCCATCAGGATGGCCTGGGCGCCGGACTCCTCGACGACGGCGAGCTGTTCCTCGTAGGCCGCCCGGACCTCGGCGAGGGTGCCGGCGGTCAGCTGGTCGGTGCCCACGCCGCAGGCGACGCGGCCGCCGCACGCCTTCGCCTCGGCGGCGGAACGGCGGATCAGCTCGGCGGCGCCGGCCCAGTCCAGACCCATGCCGCGCTGCGCGGTGTCCATCGCCTCGGCGACGCCGAGACCGTGCGACCACAGGTGGCGGCGGAAGGCGAGGGTGGCGTCCCAGTCGACGGCGGCGGGGCCGTCGGGCGTGGTGTCCGCGTACGGGTCGGCGACGACGTGCGCGGCGGAGAAGACCGTACGGGAGGTGAAAGCGCTTCCCGTACTGAAGGCGACGGGGTCGGTGCGGGGCTCGTAGGTGCGTACGGTGCCGTCGGCGTTCGGCAGGTGGAGGGTCACAGCGCGACCTCCGGCACGTCGAGGCGGCGGCCCTCGGCCGAGGACCTCAGGCCCAGTTCGGCGAGCTGGACGCCGCGGGCTCCGGCCAGCAGGTCCCAGTGGTAGGGGGCGTCGGCGTAGACGTGCTTGAGGAACAGCTCCCACTGGGCCTTGAAGCCGTTGTCGAAGTCCTGGTTGTCGGGGACCTCCTGCCACTGGCCGCGGAAGGCCTCGGTGGCGGGGATGTCCGGGTTCCAGACCGGCTTGGGGGTGGCGGAACGGTGCTGGACGCGGCAGCCCCGCAGTCCCGCGACGGCGGAGCCCTCGGTGCCGTCGACCTGGAACTCGACCAGTTCGTCGCGGTTGACGCGGACCGCCCAGGAGGAGTTGATCTGGGCGATCGTGCCGCCGTCGAGTTCGAAGACGCCGTAGGCGGCGTCGTCGGCGGTGGCGTCGTAGGGCTTGCCGTTCTCGTCCCAGCGCTGCGGGATGTGGGTGGTGGCCAGGGCGTGGACGGACCTCACCCGGCCGAACAGCTCGTGCAGGACGTACTCCCAGTGCGGGAACATGTCGACGACGATGCCGCCGCCGTCCTCGGCGCGGTAGTTCCAGGAGGGGCGCTGGGCGTCCTGCCAGTCGCCCTCGAACACCCAGTAGCCGAACTCGCCGCGCACGGACAGGATGCGGCCGAAGAAGCCGCCGTCGATGAGGCGCTTGAGCTTGAGCAGGCCGGGGAGGAAGAGCTTGTCCTGCACGACGCCGTGCTTGATGCCGGCGGCGTTCGCCAGGCGGGCCAGCTCCAGTGCGCCGTCGAGGCCGGTGGCGGTGGGCTTCTCGGTGTAGACGTGCTTGCCCGCGGCGATCGCCTTCTTGATCGCCTCCTCGCGGGCCGAGGTGACCTGGGCGTCGAAGTAGATGTCCACGGACGGGTCGGCGAGGACCGCGTCCACGTCCGTGGAGACGTGCTCCAGGCCGTGCCGCTCGGCGAGCGCCTTCAGGGCGTGTTCGCGGCGGCCGACCAGGACCGGTTCCGGCCACAGCACGGTGCCGTCGCCGAGGTCGAGGCCGCCCTGTTCGCGGAGGGCCAGGATGGAGCGGACGAGGTGCTGGCGGTAGCCCATGCGCCCGGTCACACCGTTCATGGCGATTCGCACCGTCTTGCGTGTCACGTCGTTCCCTTCGTACGGGCGGTGAGGTGGAGGTCGTGCGGTACAGCAAGCGCTTTCTATGCCTTACGAAGCTAGCCTGTGGACGGTGGTCTGGACAAGACCGGGGCCCTGGCGAGTTGTTCGAGGGGACGAACAGCGGTGGGCCGTGGCCGTAAGGTCACCTGGGACGGGACGGCGGTGCACGGCCGGTGTACGGCACAGGCGCGAGGCGGAGGACTAGGACATGACGGTGACCCTGGCGGACGTGGCGGCCCGCGCCCAGGTCTCCCCCGCGACGGTGTCGCGCGTGCTGAACGGGAACTATCCCGTCGCCGCCTCCACCCGCGAGCGGGTGCTCAAGGCGGTCGACGAACTCGACTACGTCCTCAACGGCCCCGCGAGCGCGCTGGCGGCGGCCACCTCCGACCTGGTCGGCATCCTCGTCAACGACATCGCCGACCCCTTCTTCGGCATCATGGCCGGCGCGGTCCAGTCCGAGATCGGCGGGCCGGGCGGCAGAGCGGGCGGCGAGAGACTCGCCGTGGTCTGCAACACCGGCGGCACCCCGGAACGCGAGCTGACCTACCTCACCCTGCTCCAGCGCCAGCGCGCGGCGGCCGTCGTGCTGACCGGCGGCGCGATGGAGGACGCGGCGCACCAGGCGGCGGTGGCGGCGAAGCTGCGCAAGCTGACGGAGGCCGGGACGCGGGTGGTGCTGTGCGGGCGGCCGCCGGCGCCGCAGACCGGGGCGATCGCGCTGACCTTCGACAACCGCGGGGGCGGCCGGGAACTGACCGAGCACCTCATCGGCCTCGGCCACCGGCGGCTCGGCTACATCGCGGGCCCGGAGGAACGGACCACCACCCGGCACCGGCTGGAGGGCCACCGCGCGGCGCTCGCGGCGCACGGCGTCGAGGAGGACCCCCGCTGGACGGTCCACGGCCGCTACGACCGGCAGTCCGGCTACGAGGCGACGCTGGAGCTGCTGCGCCGGGACCCGACGCTGACCGCCGTCGTCGCCGCGAACGACACCGTCGCGCTGGGCGCGTGCGCGGCGCTGCGGGACTCGGGGCTGCGGATCCCTCAGGACGTGTCGGTGGCCGGCTTCGACGACCTGCCGTTCAGCATCGACGCGGTGCCCGCGCTGACGACGGTCCGGCTGCCGCTCGCGGAGGCGGGGGCGCGGGCGGGGCGGATCGCGATGGGGCGGGAGGAGGCGCCGATCGGGGGGATCGCCACGGTGCGGGGGGAACTGATGGTGCGGGGGTCCTCCGGGGTTCCTCGGGGTTGAGACGCGCGGTTGGTTTCGCGGTGACCCGCGTGGGTGCGGGCGTCGCTGGGGGCTGCCGCCCCCAGGCCCCCGCTTTCGGCCTGGACGGCCTCGTCCTCAAACGCCGGACGGGCTGAGAATGCCCGCCCGCGTCGCAGGAGTGGGCGCCGTGCGGGCGGGTACGCTCCGGCACCATGAAGCTGGCGTTCTCCACTCTCGGTGTCCCCGGTCTGCCCCTGCGCGACGTGCTGGCGCTCGCGACCGCGCACGGCTACCACGGTGTCGAACTGCGCGCCCACCCGGAGGAACCGGTGCACCCGGGCCTGACGCCCGACGAACGGGTCGCGGTCGTGGCCGAGTTCGAGGCAGCGGGCGTCGAGCCGCTGGGCGTGGCGGGGTACGCGCGGGTCGCCGCGCCGGGCGACGACGACGCCGTGCTCGCCGAGGTGCGCGGCCTGCTGGAACTGGCCCGCGATCTCGGTGCCCCGTACGTCCGGGTCTTCCCCGGCGGGGGCGGTGAGCAGAGCCCCGAGGAGGCGGACTCGACGGCCGCCCGGCGGTTGGGCACGGCCGCCGAGTACGCCGCCGACCTCGGCGTGCGCGTCCTCCTGGAAACCCACGACTCGCACCGTACGGGCGCCGACGCGATGCGCGTCCTCGGCCTGGTCGGGCACCGGCAGGTGGGGGCGCTGTGGGACGTGATGCACACCTGGCTGGGCGGCGAGGAACCGCCCGAGAGCTACCTGGCCCTCGCCCCGCACCTCGGGTACGTCCAGGTCAAGGACATCGCCTCCGCCGACGACACCACCCCGCTGCCGCTCGGCGCCGGTGTGCTGCCGCTGGGCGAGTGCGTGGAGGTGCTCTCCCGCGAGGGCTGGGACGGCTGGCTGTGCTGGGAGTACGAGAAGCGGTGGTACGAGGCGGCCGACCCGCTGCCCGGCCTGCTGGACGCGGGGCGTGAGCACCTGGTGCGGCTGCTCAACGAGTCGGCCTGACCAAGGCCGGGGTCACCGGGCGGGCGCCAGTTCGGTGACGGGCCCGTCGAAGGACGCGCGCAGGCGCCGGTCGTGGGAGACGACGACGAGGGTTCCCTCGTAGCAGGCCAGGGCGGCTTGGAGGTCTTCCATCAGGGCGGGCGAGAGGTGGTTCGTCGGCTCGTCGAGCAGCAGCAGGCCGTGCGGTTCGGCGACCAGGCGGGCCAGTTCCAGGCGGCGTCGCTGACCGGTGGAGAGGTCGCCGACGGGCCGGTCCAGGTCCGCCGCGCGGAACAGACCGAGGGCGAGCAGCGTATCGGCGCGGTCTTCCCCGAAGGCCGCTCGCACCGGCCGACGTGCCGCCTCGGCGGTCATGGGCGCGGCCACCTGGCGCAGGAGACCGGCCCGCTCGGGGCGTCGTACCGTCGCGCCGGGCTCGGGGGTCAGTTCACCCGCGAGGACCCGCAACAGGGTGGTCTTGCCCGCGCCGTTGGGGCCGGTGACCAGCAGCCGTCCGCCTGCCGGGACGCGCAGGGCGTCCAGGGCCAGACGGCCGGGCACCCGCACGTCGGCCAGTTCCACGCCGCCGTCGTCCGCCGTGCCCCTCAGTGCGGCGGTGAACCGCAGGGGTTCGGGCGGGGCGGGCGCCGGGTTCTCGGTGAGGCGGTGCAGGCGCTCGCGGGCGTTGCGGATGCGGCCCATCGCGCCGTGCGTCCGGGAGCGGGCCCGGAAGGCACCCGCGCCGCTGAACGCCCAGGGGCCCTTGCGCGGGATCGCGTCGAGGCGTCCGATGTGGGAGTCGGCGAGGCGGGACTGGCGGGTGACCTCGGCCCGCCACTCCTCGTACTCCCGTGCCGTACGGGCGCGTTCGGCGGCCTTCGCCGTGAGGTAACCCTCGTAGCCGTCGCCGTAGCGGCGTACCGAGCGGGTGTGGTCGTCGACCTCAAGGACCACGTCGGTGACCCGGTCGAGGAAGGCGCGGTCGTGGGTGACGGCGACGACGGTGCCCCGGTGTGCGCGCAGGCGTCCCTCGAGCCAGGCCACGGCCTCGTCGTCCAGGTCGTTGGTGGGCTCGTCGAGCAGCAGGAGCTCGGGCGCCGAGGCGAGGGTGGCGGCCAGGGCGAGCCGGGAGCGCCGGCCGCCGGAGAGGGTGCCGAGCCGCCGGGCGCGGTCCAGGCCGGCCGGCTCGCCGAGGTGGCGCAGGGCCACGTCGACCCGGCGGTCGGCGTCGTATCCGCCCCGGGCCTCGAACTCCGCGACGAGTGCGGCGTACCGCTCGTAGGCGGCCGGTTCGTCGCCGTCCAGGGCGGCGCCCGCCTCGCGGATGCGGCGTTCGAGGAGGCGCAGGCCGCTCAGGGCGAGGCCGACGGCGTCGCCGACGGTGGCCGAGCCGGGCAGGTCCAGGGTCTGCGCCAGGTGTCCGACGCCGCCCGGGGCGACGACGGTGACCTCCCCGTTGTCGGGGCGCTCGGCGCCGGCCAGGAGGCGGAGCAGGGTGGACTTGCCGGAGCCGTTGTCCCCGACGACGGCGACCTTCTCGCCGGGCCGGACGGTGAACGACACCCGGTCCAGGACCACGTGGTGGGTGTAGCGCTTGGTGACGTCGCTGACGGTCAGCTGGGAGGCGGCGGGGCGGGCGGCGGCGGGTACTGCGGCGCTTGGGAACAAGTGGGGCCCTTCGGTGGACTACCGGGTCATTGGACGAGACGTCTCGTCTTGTCAGCGACTCTACGCCGGGTGCGACCGGAACGCAAGACGCGGCGTCTCGTTGCGGACTCCGGCGGTGCAGTGGCGGCGGGAGCGGCGGCGGGGGCCGCACCCGACCGGGACCGTCCACGTGCTTCCGCTCCCCTTCCGCCCCACCCCTCCCCCACGCCCCGACTTCGGCAAGGACCGGTGCCGAGTGGGAACCCCGGGGCGGCCGGGCGCGTCCAATCCGCGCTGCCGGAAGAGTCTCCGTGGTGCGGTGTCGGCCTCGCTGCTGGCTGCGATCGCTGACCACCCTCTCCAGCCGTACCGCGGCCGGCAGCACGCCGCCGCCGGCGCGCCCCCCTCCCAAGCGCCGGCGGCGGCCCCTCCGGTCCACCGCCCGCCGCTTGTGGCGATGCCTGTGCGCTCCCTTGACTGGCAGAAACTTCCCGGATATTGGTGACTCCTTGGAAGTTTCCTTCAGCAGCCCTTCAGCGACTCCAGCGATTCCCAGCGGATCACTCCGGAAGGAGCGCACGTGCACCACAGCAGCACGGCCGGCACGGGAAGCACCGCACACCCCTCCAGACGTACCGTCCTCACCGCCACCGCGGTCGTCACCGCGGCCCTGGCCGCCGGCGGCGGCACCGCGTACGCCGACGCCCGCAGGCCCGACGACGACAAGCTGCGCGCCCTCATCTCCCGCATGACGCTGGAGGAGAAGGTCGGCCAGCTCTTCGTCATGCGCGTCTACGGCCACTCCGCCACCGACCCCGACCAGGCCGACATCGACGCCAACCTGAAGGAGATCGGCGTCCGCACCGCGGCCGAGCTGATCGCCGAGTACCGGGTCGGCGGCATCATCTACTTCGCCTGGGCGCACAACACCCGCGACCCGCACCAGATCGCCGGCCTGTCCAACGGCATCCAGAAGGCGTCGCTCGAACTGCCGCGCGGCCTTCCGGTCCTCATCTCCACCGACCAGGAGCACGGGATCGTGGCCCGCGTGGGCGAGCCGGCGACCCTCTTCCCCGGCGCGATGGCCGTCGGGGCCGGCGGGTCTCGGTCCGACGCCCGCACCCTCGGGCGGATCGCGGGCGCCGAGCTGCACGCCATGGGCATCCGCCAGGACTACTCCCCCGTCGCCGACGTGAACGTCAACCCGGCCAACCCGGTGATCGGCGTACGGTCCTTCGGCGCCGACCCGGACGCGGTGGCGGAGCTGGTAGCCGCCGAGGTGACGGGGTACCAGCGGTCCGGGGTCGCCGCGTGCGCCAAGCACTTCCCGGGGCACGGCGACACCGCCACCGACAGCCACACCGGATTCCCTGTCATCACCCACAGCCGCGAGCAGTGGGAGGAGCTGGACGCGCCGCCCTTCCGCGCCGCGATCGAGGCCGGCATCGACGCCATCATGACGGCCCACCTCATGGTCCCGGCGCTCGACGACTCCGGCGACCCCGCCACCCTCTCCCGCCCCATCCTCACCGGCATCCTGCGCGAGGAGCTGGGCTACGACGGGGTCGTGGTCACCGACTCCCTCGGCATGCAGGGCGTACGGACCAAGTACGGCGACGAACGGGTGCCGGTGCTGGCGCTGAAGGCCGGCGTCGACCAGTTGCTCAACCCGCCGGACCTGCCGCTCGCCTGGAACGCGGTCCTGACGGCCGTGCGCGAGGGCGAGCTCACCGAGGCGCGGCTCGACGAATCGATCCTGCGGGTGCTGCGGCTGAAGGCGAAGCTGGGGCTGTTCCGGGACGCGTACACCAGCCGCCGGGACGTCGACCGCACCGTCGGCACCCGCGGTCACCTGGCCGCCGCGGACCGGATCGCCGAACGGTCCACCACGCTCCTCGTCAACGAGGGCGGGCTGCTGCCGCTGTCGCGCCGGGAGCACCGCGAGGTGCTCGTCGTCGGCGCCGACCCCGCCTCCCCCTCGGGCACGACCGGCCCGCCGACCGGTGTCCTCGCGGGCGCGCTGACGGAGCTGGGCTTCGCCGCGACTGCCCTGTCCACCGGCACGGCGCCCTCCGCCGCCGTCATCGACCGCGCGGTCGCGGCGGCCGGGAACGCGGACGCGGTGGTGGTCGCGACGTACAACGTGACGGCGGGCAGCAGTCAGCGCACGCTGGTCGCGCGGCTGCTGGAGACCGGCAAGCCGGTCGTCGCGGTCGCCATCCGCAACCCGTACGACGTGGCCCAGCTCCCGGACGTCCCCGCCTTCCTCGCCGCCTACTCCTGGACGGACGTCGAGGTGCGGGCCGCCGCCCGGGTGATCGCCGGACGGGTACGGCCGCGGGGCAAGCTGCCGGTTCCGGTGGTGCGGGCGGACGATCCGGAGACGGTGCTGTACCCGCTCGGGCACGGGCTGTCGTACCGCTCGTAGGCGGTCGTGGCCGGTCGTCGACCGTAGTGCGCCTACGCCACGCGCCGGGGGCGCCCCCGTCACCCGTGCGCAATGCACCCCGCGCGTCTGGCGTGCCCCGCTGCGGCGGGTCACGCTGGACGGGGGATCCGGGGGGATGGCGATGCGTGGGAGATCGGCTGTGCGGGCGCTGGGCGCCCTGTCGGCGTGGTGCGCCGTGCTGCTGACGGGGTGCCAGAGCCCGACGGGCCTGGCGGGCGGCGGCGCCACGGACGACGGAACGTCCGCCGCCGCGAGTGCCTCGGGTCCGGCGGCCGTGCGGCCCTCCGGGTACGGGGCGGTGTTCCTCGCCATCGACGAGTGCAGTTCGTTCGGGACGGTCAGCTTCACCGAGGTGCCGTGCGCCAGTGAACGGGCGGCGGCGCGGGTCGTGGCCCGGGAGGACGGCCGGGCGGCCGACGGACCGGCGTGCCCCGCGACCACCGACTTCGTCCTGCACATCAGCGAGCAGCGCCCCTCCGCCGACGAGGACGGCGACGGGGCCGTGCCCCAGGGCTACGCCTGCATGCGCAGGCTCCAGCCCCCGCACCCCGGCGACCCGGGCGGCGGGGGCGGTCCGCGCACCATCGTCGGCGACTGCGTCTACGACGCCGGCGACGGCAAGGTCCGCGAGACCGCCTGCGACGGTTCGGAGAAGAAGAAGCCCCAGTTCAAGGTGGTCGAGGCGGTCGCCGCCCGGTCGGACTGCCCCGCCTCGACCGGGCTCTACGTCCGCCTCGGCGGCGAACGCCCAGTGGGCTGCGCCCGGCCGCTGTGAGCGCCTCAAGGGCTCACACCCGACCGGCCGGGCACAACCACCGTCCGCACCGCCCTACGGGCGCAGCGCCGGCTCCCGCTGGACGTCCCGCTTGTCCAGCTTGGCGTCGAACTTCGCCAGCGGCGCGGCCGCCGACGGGTTCTCGCGGACCTCGGCGGGGGCGACGTCCGCCCAGTCGAGGATGCGGGCCGTGGCGAGGGCCTTCTCCTCGGGCACCAGACCGGCGACGTTGGCGCCGTGGTTCATGCCGGGCGCGGTCATGACGTACGAGTCGCGCGCGCCGTGGCCCAGCCGGAAGGGCTCGGCACCCCACGGGTCGTTCTCGCCGTACACGAACAGCATGTGCCGGGCGTTGTGCCGCACCCAGCGGTCGACGTCCCGCATCGCCCACGGCTGGAACCGCATGTCGATGTCGCGCGGCACGAAGTTGCGCGGCGGCTGGTAGCCGTAGCGGATGTACTTCTTCTCGATGTGCGGGAAGTGGATCGTCGGCGCGCCCAGCTGCGTGCCCGCCTGGTAGTAGTACGGCGTGTACGGGGCGAGCCCCTGGTCCGTGTAGAAGGAGAAGCCGGAGATCGAGTCGACGGAGTTCCAGATCTCGTCGTCCGTCGCGTTCTTCGCGTCGGCCGGGATGTCCGCGCAGTCCTTCACGGTGCTGTACTGCCAGAAGCCCCAGACGTAGTCCAGGACGACGGCCTCGTAGGCGCGGTCGAGGCTGCCGATGGTGTCGAAGGTGTACCCGTTCTCGGCCGCGTACGCCTCGTACTTCTCCTTCAGCGGCGCCCGGCGCACCAGTGCCTCGCGCTGCACGCCGTTCAGCCGGTCGCGGCACTCCTCGGTGCCGACGCGGGCGAAGAAGCGGTCGTAGGCCGAGTCCTCGCGGTTGACGACGTCGTTGGGGGCGACGTAGGCGACGACGCCGTCCATGTCGCGCGGGTAGAAGCGCTCGTAGTAGGTGGCGGTCATGCCGCCCTTGGAGCCGCCCGTGGAGATCCAGTTCTCCGAGTAGACGGGCTTGAGCGCCTTGAAGATGCGGTGCTGGTCGCTGGCCGCCTGCCAGATGTCCAGCTTCGACCAGTCGGCCGGCTCGGGCCGGGACGGGGTGAAGTAGCGGTACTCCATGGAGACCTGGTTGCCGTCCACGATCTGGGTCGGCTCGCGGCGGCTGGGGTTGGTGGAGACGCTGTAGCCGCCGGTGTAGAAGACCGTCGGGCGGCTCACGTCCTTGTGCAGCACGGTGATCCGCTGCTGGAACGTGCCCTTGTACGGGCGCCGGTGGTCGACCGGCTGGGTGTAGTTGAGGACGAAGAAGCGGTAGCCGGTGTACGGCTTCTCCTCGATCAGGCTCATGCCCGGTATGGACAGGAGCCGGTCCTTGATGTCGACGGCCTTCGGCTCGGCGGCGGTGGCCGCGCCCGCCGTGCTGACGGTGCCTATGAGCACCACGAGCGCCAGCAGCCATCTGAGCGCCTTGCGCATGCACCCTCCCTGTGAAACAGATGTGCGCCGGAAGCTATCGGAGCAAGTCACCCGTACACCAGGGGAGATCGCGAAATGGCCGGCGGCGGTGGCCGCCGGGACGGCCCAGCGGTCGTGCTCAGCAGAGGATCCAGCCGGAGCTGACCGAGCGCCCGGACACCGTGCCCCGCACCCACACGCAGCGGTTCCCCACGTGTACGGTCACCGGCCCCGCCCGGTGGGCGAACCGCCCCGAGTCCACGACCGGCCGGCCGCCGCGCGCCTGCACACTGATGGACATCTGCCGTTTGGAGCCGGACTTCTTCGGGACGGTGACGGCGCAGACGTAGCCGCTGCGCTCGTACACGAGGACCGAACCGGTGGCGAACGGCAGCGTACGGACCTTGCGCCCCGGGCACGGCGCCGCGGCCTGCGCCTGCTGCGGCACCGCGACGGCGAGCAGCCCGGCCGCCGTCAGCACGGCCGTGCCGAGCGCCAGCCGCCGGCGTATGCCGGCACCACCCTGACCCACCGTGGTCCTCTCCGTCCCGTCCGTTCCCCTGTACGGCGATCACCGTCGTACGGGTGTACGGACGCACGGCACCGGTGGAAGGTTGCGCGAGGTCAGTGCAGCGCGCCGACCGGCTCCTCCGGTTCGGCGGCGCCGACGAACGTCCGCCACAGCCGGGCGTACCGCCCGTCGAGCGCCAGCAGTTCCTCGTGCGTGCCGTCCTCGGCGACCCGCCCGTGGTCCATGACGACGACGCGGTCCGCGCGGGCGGCCGTGGTCAGCCGGTGCGCGACGACGAGCGTGGTACGGCGGCCCGCGATGCGGTCGGTGGCCTGGTTGACCTGCGCCTCCGTGGCCAGGTCCAGGGCGGCCGTCGCCTCGTCGAGGAGCAGGACGTCCGGGTCGACCAGCTCGGCGCGGGCCAGCGCGATCAGCTGCCGCTGCCCGGCGGAGAGGTTGCGGCCCCGCTCGGCGACCTCGTGGAGGTAGCCGCCGGTGAGCCGGGCGATCATCTCGTGGGCGCCGACGGCCCGCGCCGCCGCCTCCACCTCGGCGTCGGTGGCGTCGGGGCGGCCGTAGGCGATGGCGTCGCGGACGGTGCCGGGGAACAGGTACGCCTCCTGCGGGACGACCCCGAGCCGGTGCCGGTAGGAGGTGAGGTCCAGGTCGCGCAGGTCCTGCCCGTCGGCGGTGACCCGGCCGCCGGTCGGGTCGTAGAACCGGGCCACCAGCTTCACCAGCGTCGACTTGCCCGCGCCGGTCTCGCCGACGAACGCGACGGTCTGCCCGGCCGGAATGCGCAGGTCGATGCCGGTGAGGGCTTCCTCGTCGTCCCCGTACCGGAAGCGCACGTCCTCGAAGGCGATCTCGCCGCGCAGGGACGTGACCCCGGCCGGCTTCTCGGCGGCCCGGGTGGAGGTCGGCTCCCGCAGCAGCTCCTGGATGCGGCCGAGGGAGACGGACGCCTGCTGGTAGCCGTCGAAGACCTGGGAGAGCTGCTGGACGGGCGCGAAGAACAGGTCGATGTAGAGCAGGTACGCCACCAGCGCGCCCGTCGTCAGCGTCGCGTTGTCGATCCGCACACCGCCGACGACCAGTACGGCCGCGGCCGCCCCCGACGCCAGCAGCTGCACGAACGGGAAGTAGACCGAGATCAGCCACTGGCCCCGGATGCGGGCCTGCCGGTAGCTGTCGCTGCGCTCGGCGAACCGCCGCCCGCCGTCGTGCTCGCGCCGGAACGCCTGCACGATCCGCAGCCCCGCCACCGACTCCTGGAGGTCGGCGTTGACCGTGGACACCCGCTCGCGGGCCAGCTCGTACGCCTTCACGCTGGCCCGGCGGAAGAAGTACGTGGCGATGATCAGCGGCGGCAGCGTCGCGAACACGACCAGCGCCAGCTGCACGTCGATCACCAGCAGGGCGACCATGATGCCGAAGAAGGTGACGACCGAGACGAAGGCGGTGACCAGTCCCGTCTGGAGGAACGTCGACAGCGCGTCCACGTCCGTCGTCATCCGGGTCATGATCCGGCCGGTCAGCTCGCGCTCGTAGTAGTCCAGGCCGAGCCGCTGGAGCTGGGCGAAGATCTTCAGCCGCAGCGAGTACAGGATGCGTTCGCCGGTCCGGCCGGTCATGCGGATCTCGCCGGTCTGCGCCGTCCACTGGGCGAGCACGGCCAGCAGCCCCAGCAGCGAGGCCGCCCAGACCGCGCCGAGCGCGAGCTGCGTGACGCCCTCGTCGATGCCGTGCCGGATCAGCACCGGCAGCAGCAGCCCCATGCCGGCGTCCACGGCCACCAGGGCGAGGCTGATCAGCAGCGGGGTGCGGAAGCCGCGCAGCAGCCGCCGCAGTCCGTACGACTCCTCCGGCTCGACCGCCCGTGCCTCGTCGACCTCCGGTTTCCCGTCGGCCGGGGGCAGCGCGTCGACCTGGGCGAGCAGCTCCGGGGTGGCCGGGGTGCCGGCCAGGGCGGCGTCCCGGGGTGTGCGGTCGCCGGTCCACAGGCGCGGAGTGACCCCGCGCTCGGCGTCGAACTCGGCGTCCAGCTCGTCGCGGACCGAGGTGTCCTCGGCGGGCGCGGCGGGCCGGGCGTGCCCCGGGGAGACCCCGCCCAGCTCGTCGGGGTCGGTCAGCAGCCGCCGGTAGAGGGCGGAGCGCTCCTGGAGCTCCTCGTGGGTGCCGAGGTCGGCGAGGCGGCCCCGGTCGAGTACGGCGATGCGGTCGGCGAGGCCGAGGGTGGAGCGGCGGTGGGCGATCAGGAGGGTGGTGCGGCCCCGCATGACCTCCTTCAGCGCCTCGTGGATCTCGTGCTCGACGCGGGCGTCCACGGCGGACGTGGCGTCGTCGAGGACCAGCAGCCTGGGGTCGGTGAGGATGGCGCGGGCGAGCGCGACGCGCTGGCGCTGGCCGCCGGAGAGGGTCAGGCCGTGCTCACCGACCGTGGTGCCGTAGCCGTCGGGCAGCTCGGTGATGAACCCGTGCGCCTGCGCGGCCCGGGCGGCGGCCTCGATCTCCTCGTCGGTGGCGTCGGGGCGGCCGTAGGCGATGTTGGCGCGCACGGTGTCCGAGAAGAGGAAGGAGTCCTCGGGCACCAGGGCGATGGCGGCCCGCAGCGAGTCGAGGGTCAGCTCGCGCACGTCGTGGCCGCCGACCAGGACGGCGCCGCGCGTCACGTCGTAGAAGCGCGGCAGGAGCAGGGAGACCGTGGACTTGCCGGAGCCGGAGGAGCCGACGACGGCGAGGGTCTCGCCGGGCCGGATCTCGAAGGACAGACCGTCTAGGACGGGCGTGCTCTGGCCGTCCCCGTCCCCGTCCCCGTCCCCGTAGGCGAAGGACACGTCGTCGAACTCGACGGTGGCGGGCGCGTCGGCGGGCAGCTCCTTGGTGCCGTCCTCGATCGCGGGTTCGGTGTCTATCAGGTCCAGCACCCGCTCGGTGCCGGCGCGGGCCTGCTGGCCGACGGTGAGGACCATGGCGAGCATGCGGACCGGGCCGACGAGCTGGGCCAGGTACGTGGAGAAGGCGACGAAGGTGCCGAGGGTGATGTTGCCGCGCACGGCCAGCCAGCCGCCGAGGGCGAGCATGGCGACCTGGCCGAGGGCCGGGACGGCCTGGAGGGCGGGCGTGTAGGTGGCGTTCAGCTTGATCGTCCGCAGCCGCCCGGCGAAGAGCCTGCGCCCGACCTCCCTGAGCTTGCCGGTCTCCTGCTCCTCCTGCCCGAAGCCCTTCACCACGCGTACGCCGCTCACCGAGCCGTCGACCACACCGGCCA
Source organism: Streptomyces sp. CB02414 (assembly GCF_001905385.1). Taxonomy (GTDB): domain Bacteria; phylum Actinomycetota; class Actinomycetes; order Streptomycetales; family Streptomycetaceae; genus Streptomyces. The sequence continues at coordinate 1,037,758 of NZ_LIPF01000001.1, forward strand.
CGGCGGCGGCCTGCGCCTGCGCGTACCAGGTGGCCGGGTGCAGGCGGGTGCGGCTGCGGCGGGCGATGAACCACAGGGCGGGCGCCACGGCGAGCGCGACCAGGGTGAGCGGCGGGGACAGCCACGCCATGATCACGAGGGAGATCAGGAAGAGCAGGACGTTCCCGATGGTCATCGGGAGCATGAAGAGCAGGCTCTGGATCAGCTGGAGATCGCTGGTCGCCCGCCCGACCACCTGCCCGGTGGACAGTTCGTCCTGGCGCCGCCCGTCGAGCCGGGTGATCGTCCCGTACATGTCGGTGCGCAGGTCGTGCTGGACGTCGAGGGCGAGCCGGCCGCCGTAGTAGCGCCGGATGTAGGTCAGGACGTAGACGACGACCGCGGCGCCGATCAGCAGACCGGCCCAGACGGCCATGTCCCTGGTCTTCGCGCCGATCACGTCGTCGATGATGACCTTCGTGATCAGCGGGACCAGGGCCATGACGGCCATGCCGCCCAGCGAGGCGCCGAAGGCGAGGATCACGTCCTTGGGGTAGCGCCAGGCGTAGCCCGCCAGCCGTCGTGCCCATCCCCGTTGCGCGTCCACGCCGTGCCCTCCGGTCGTCCGTCGGTCGTCCTGCTCACCTGATCTACCGGAAGGCACCAACACGGGCGAGCGGGGATTTCATCCCGCGGCGACGTTTCAGGCCCGCACGCGGAGCTGGAGGAAGCGGGTCGTCTGTACGGAGTTCTGGTTGTCGTCGCTGACGATCAGGACGTCCAGGCGGCCCTTGCTCCGGCCGGTGACGGCCATCCCCTCGAAGTTGTCGAGGAGCGGGTTGGGCTGGGGCTGCTTCGCGGTGGCGCCGAGGGTGGGGCAGCCGGCCAGGTCGGCGAGGAGGGTCTTGCCGAGTGCGGTGCCGCCGCCGGGCCGGTCGGTCAGGTACAGGCGGACGGTGTTGCCGACGCCGGAGGTGAAGCCGCGTTCGAGCACGAGGAGGCGGCCGGAGGGGGTCGCGGTGACCTCGGAGACACCGAGGCCGCCGTCCGTCCGGTACGTGTACCGGGTGCCGGGCAGGAAGTCGCCGTGCCCGGTCCGCCGCCAGCTCTGGAGGCGGACGAGGCCGGCGGGGTCGCCGGCGAGCGGGTACTCCATGGCGGCGATCAGGGTCCGGCCGCCCGGCAGGAGGGTCAGCCCCTCGAAACTGCCGTTGGCCCGGGCGCGGCCCTCCGGGGCGGTGCGCAGGTCGTCCGGCACCGGGAGGCGGCCGAGGATCTCGCCGGTACGGGAGTAGCGGCGGACGGACGGCTCGGTCTCGGAGGAGACGAGGTAGGTGCCGTCCCGGTCGGCGACCAGTCCCTCGGCGTCGAGGGCGGCGCCGTTCTCGTCGGCGAGCGGTATCACGTCCCGTGGCTGGAGGGAGCGTGCGTCCAGCCGGAAGAGGGCGGAACGGTCGGAGAGGGCGGCGACGGTGCCCCGGCGGTCCCGGGCGAGCGCGGAGAGGTTGCCGACGTAGGTGCCGTCGTGGGTGGTCTTGTCCAGGGCGTCGGAGTAGCCGGTGAGGGAGACGCCGGGCGAGCAGGCGTGCCCGGGCGGCCTGTCGTGGGCGGCGGCGGGTCCGGCGGCGACGAGGCAGCCGGCCGCCGCGAGGCTCGCGGTGAGGGTGGCGAGGGAGGTGCGGAGCGTTCTCGGGCGGAGCGTTCTCGGGCGCATGGGCGAAACCCTGGGCCGGGGGAATGGCCAAGAGTTGGCCGCTTTTCGAAGGGCGGGGTTCGGCCGGTTACCGATGGCAAGTAATGAGCCATGCCGGAGCGGAGAGAGAGTGGCGAGAGGCTGGCCGGGCGGCTGTACGCGACGTTGCGAGTACTGAAGTTCCTCGCGGAACCCGGTGCCCCGAAGCCGACCGTCGAGGACGCCTTCACGACCAAGGACAGCCCGTACCAACGGATCCAGGCCCTGCGACTGGACCCTTTCAAAGCGCTGGTGGCCGCCGCCCACAAGAACAGGCACACCACGGCGACGGGCGAGGTCTTCCGTGCGCTGCCCGCCGTGGTGCCGCCGGAGGAGAGCGCCTACATGAACACCCTCAGCCCGGCGAGATTGGCGGAGTTCAACGCCGGTCACCGGGCCCAGCTCATGGATCTCGAGAAGTCCGTGCCCGACCTGCTGGGCTGACGGCCGCCTGAGGACGGCCCGGGATTCACAGCTCGCCCCAAGACGGAGCACAGCCCCCGCCCATCGCCGGCGGACACGGTGGCGTGGTGACATCAGCCACCGCTCCCCTGCAAGCGGCCCCCGAGCCGCCGCCCGCGCCGGCCCCCGCGCCCGGCACGCCACGCTGGTCCTGGCCGGCGCTGCTCGCCATTCTCGCCCTGGCGGCGGGGCTGTACTCCTGGAACCTGTCCGGGGCCGGCCTCAACGGCTACTACAGCGCCGCCGTGCTCAGCGGCACCGAGAGCTGGAAGGCGTGGTTCTTCGGCTCGCTCGACGCGGGGAACTTCCTGACCGTCGACAAGCCGCCCTTCGCCCTGATGGTCATGGGGCTGTCCTGCCGCCTCCTCGGCTACGGCACCTGGCAGATGATGCTGCCGCTGATCCTGGCCGCGCTGGCGACGATCTGGGTCCTGCACTCCTCGGTGAAGCGGGTGTGGGGCCACGGCGCGGCGACGATCGCGGCACTGGTGCTGGCGCTCACGCCGATCACGGTCGCCATCAACCGGGACAACAACCCGGACACGCTCCTGGTGTTCCTGATGGTGGGCGGGGCGGCCCTCGGCCTGCGCGCGGTCCGCGACGGGCGGCTGCTGCCCCTGCTCGGCTCGGCGGTCTGCTTCGGGCTCGCGTTCAACACGAAGATGCTCCAGGGGTACATCGCACTGCCGGCGGTCTTCGCCGTGTACGTGTACGCGACGGACCTGGGCCGGCCGAAGCGGATCAGGAACCTGGCGCTCGCCGCCGTCGCCCTGGCGGTCTCCAGCTTCTGGTGGGCGGCCGCGGTGTCCTTGGTCCCCGCGTCCGAGCGGCCGTACATCGGGGGTTCGACGGACGGCACGGCCTGGGACCTGATCATGGGCTACAACGGCCTCGGCCGGATCTTCGGCGGCGACGGCAACATGGGTGGCGGCGGTGGAGGCGGCGGGGGCGGCTTCTCCGGTGCGGCGGGCATCGGGCGGATGTTCAACGACGTCCTCGGCGGCCAGATCTCGTGGCTGCTCCCCTTCGCGGGCGTCGCGCTCGCCGGCGGCCTGGTGCTCTGCGGCCGTACTCCCCGCACCGACCTCAGGCGCGCCGCGCTCGTGCTGTGGGGCGGCTGGACGGTGCTGCACTACCTGACGTTCTCGATGGCCGAGGGCACCATGCACCCGTACTACACGACCGCGCTCGCCCCGGGCATCGCGGCGCTGTGCGGGGGCGGCGGTGTCATGCTGCTGCGCGCCTTCCGCGCCGACCGGCGCTGGGTGTGGGTGCTGCCGCTCGCCCTCGGTGTCACCGGTCTCTGGGCGATCGTCCTGCTGCGCCGCGCCTCCGGCTGGAACCCCTGGCTGTGGCCGACCGTCGCGGTGGTCATGACGGTGGCGATCGCAGGGCTGCTGGCCTTCCGTTCGGGGCGCCGGACGCGGCTGCTGGCGGTCTCCGTGGCGGCGGCCGTCGTCGCCGGGGTCGCGGGTCCGGCGGCGTACGCCTGGTCGGTGCCGTCCGGTTCGGGCGGCGGCATGGGCGGAACCAACCCGACCGCCGGCCCTTCGACGGGCGGCGGCATGGGCGGACCGGGCGGCGGCGACGGCGGGGGTGGGTTCCCGGGCGGCGGAGAGGGCGGGCCCGGCAGCGAGGCGTCCGGCGGGCAACCGCAGGCCGGCCGGCCAGGCCCCGGCGGTGGCGAGCAGGGCCGGGCTCCGGACAGCGCGACCGGCTCGGCCCCCAACGGAACACCGCCGGGGAACGGCACCCGGCGACCCGGTGGCGCGGGCGGATTCGGCGGAGGCGGCGGCATGGGCGTCGCGAGCACCGAACTGGTCGCCTACCTGAAGAAGCACCAGGACGGAGCCAAGTGGCTTGTCGCGGTGTCCGGTTCGCAGAGCGCCGCCCAGCTCATCCTCAGCAGCGGCGAACCGGTCATCTCCATGTGGGGATGGTCGGGCAGCGACAACGCGATGACCCTCGCCCGGCTCAAGGAGCTGGTGAAGAACGGCGAGTTGCACTACGTGCAGGCCGGCGGGGGCATGGGCGGCGGTTCCGGGACCGGTTCCGAGGTGACCCGGTGGGTTCAGGAGCACGGCACGGCCGTGGAGGCGAGCGAGTACGGTGCCTCGTCCACGTCGGAGTCCGCGTCGGAGTCCTCCTCGGGCCTCTACCGACTGGACCCCTCGGACGTCACCTGACGCCACCTCAGTCACACGACGGCCCTCGACCCCCCTGGTCGGGGGCCGTCGTCACGCAATCGCCACCCTCCGTACACCCCACCTCCCACATGTCCATGTCACGCTCGGATCACCGCTCCACTCCACACGCGTAGATCGGACACCCCACATGCTCGCGATACGCACGCGGCGCCGGAAGGTGACGGCCCTCGCCACGGCCGCCGTCCTCGCCGCCCTCGCCGCCCCCTCGCTGACCGCGACGTCGGCCACGGCAACCACGACCACGGCATCGGACTACGACTCGACGTACTACGAGGACGCGGTCGGGAAGACGGGCGACAGCCTCAAGTCCGCCCTGCACACCATCATCAGCGACCAGACCAAGCTCTCCTACTCGGCGGTCTGGGACGCACTGAAGGTCACCGACCAGGACCCGGCCGACAGCGGCAACGTCGTCCTCCTCTACTCGGGCATCTCCCGCAGCAAGTCGCTGAACGGCGGGGACACCGGCGACTGGAACCGCGAGCACGTATGGGCCAAGTCCCACGGCGACTTCGGCACCGCGACCGGGCCCGGCACGGACATCCACCACCTGCGTCCCGAGGACGTACGGGTCAACGGCGTCCGGGGCAACAAGGACTTCGACAACGGCGGCAGCGGCTTCACCGACAGCGGCGGCAGCCTCACCGACTCCGACTCCTTCGAGCCCCGCGACGCCGTCAAGGGCGACGTGGCCCGCATGATCTTCTACATGGCGGTCCGCTACGAGGGCGGCGACGGCTGGGCCGACCTCGAGGTCAACGGCAGCGTGGACAACGGCAGCAGCCCGTACATCGGCAGGCTCGACGTACTGAAGCAGTGGAACGCCGAGGACCCGCCGGACGCCTTCGAGGAGCGCCGCAACCAGGTCATCTACGACGACTACCAGCACAACCGCAACCCGTTCATCGACCACCCGGAGTGGGTCGAGGCGATCTGGTAGGGCCGGCCGCCCTCAGTCCAGGTGCGTCGGCGCGAACATGCGCAGGACGGCCGGGAGGACGACCACCGAGGGCCCCGGCGCGGCCAGGGCCTTCGCGAGGTCGGCCTCCAGGGTCTGTGGGGACGTCCGCACACCCGGCACCCCGAACGACTCGGCGAGGGCCACGTAGTCGGGGCGGGTCAGCTCCGTCGCCGTCGGCTCGCCGAAGGCGTCGGTCATGTACTCGCGCAGGATGCCGTAGCCGCCGTCGTCGACGATGAGCCAGGTGACGTTCAGGTCGTACTGGCGGGCGGTGGCCAGTTCGGCGATGGAGTACAGGGCGCCGCCGTCGCCGGAGACCGCCAGGACCGGGTGGGTGGGGTCGGCCGCCGCCGCACCGAGGGCCGCCGGGAAGCCGTAGCCGAGACCGCCGGCGCCCTGGGCGGAGTGCATGGTGTTCGGGGCCTTGGCGTCGAAGGCGGACCATGCCCAGTAGGCCAGGATGGTCATGTCCCAGAAGGACGGGGCGCCGGGCGGGAGGGCCCCCCGGACGGCGGCGAGGACGTCCTGTTCGAGGGTCAGCTCCTGGGACGCGATGCGTTCGCGCACCTTCTCCAGAACCGCCCGCACGCGCTCCGGGGCCGTCGGGTCCGTCCGCTCCCCCACCGTCTCCAGCAGCGCCTGGAGGGCGAGGCGGGCGTCGGCGTGGATGCCGAGGGCCGGGTGGTTGGATTCCAGTTTGCCGAGGTCGGCCTCGATCTGGATCACCCGGCCGCGCGGCGTGAAGGTGTGGTAGTTCGAGGAGAGTTCGCCGAGGCCGGAGCCGACGACGAGGAGTACGTCGGCGTCCTCCAGGAAGTCCGTGGTGTGGCGGTCCTCCAGCCAGGACTGGAGGGACAGGGGGTGCGTCCAGGGGAAGGCGCCCTTGCCGCCGAAGGTGGTGACGACGGGGGCCTGGAGGCGTTCCGCGAGCTGCCGGAGCTTCTTCGACGCGTCGGCCCGGACGACGCCGCCGCCCGCGATGACCGCGGGGCGCTCCGCGCGCGTCAGCAGGTCGGCGGCGACCGCCGTCAGTTCGGGGCGCGGGGGCAGTTCCTCGGGGAAGGTGTCGCCGCCGGTGACGACCGGGATGGGCGTCTCGGCCAGGAGGACGTCCTGCGGGATCTCCACCCACACGGGGCCGTGCGGGACGGTCAGCGCCGACGTCCAGGCCTCCGCGATCGCGGAGGGGATCTGGGACTGGGTGCGCACCGTGTGGACGGACTTCACCACGCCGCGGAAGGAGGCCGCCTGGTCGGGGAGTTCGTGCAGGTAGCCGTGGCGTCCGCCGCCGAGGCCGGCCGTCGGGACCTGGCTGCTGATCGCCAGTACGGGCGCGGAGGCCGCCCGCGCTTCCTGGAGGGCGGCCAGGGAGGTGAGGGCTCCCGGGCCGGTCGACAGCAGCAGCGGGGCGGCCTCGCCGGTGACGCGGCCGTAGGCGTCGGCGGCGAAACCGGCGTTGTTCTCCACCCGCAGGCCGATGTAGCGCAGGTCGGAGCGGCGCAGGGCGTCGAACATGCCGAGGGCGTGCTGGCCGGGCAGGCCGAAGACGGTGGTCGCGCCGAGCCCGGCCAGGGTCTCCACGACGAGGTCTCCGCCGTTGCGGCCGGGGGGAGGATTCAGTGCGGCCTCCGTCTGGGCGGCGGTCGGACGGAGCACCAGGTCGTGGTCGTGGGTCACTTCGCGCGGGCCTCTGCGATCTGGCGGGACATGATGGTGGTCAGTTCGTACGCGGTGTGGGAGGCCGCGACGGAGGTGATCTCGGCGTGGTCGTAGGCCGGGGCGACCTCGACGACGTCGGCCGACACCAGGTTGCAGGACGCCAGTCCGCGCAGGATCTCCAGCAGCTCGCGGGAGGTCATGCCGCCAGCCTCGGGGGTGCCGGTGCCGGGGGCGTGGGCGGGGTCCAGGCAGTCGATGTCGATGGAGATGTAGAGCGGGCGGTCGCCGATGCGCTGGCGGAGCTGGTCGGCGACCTCGTCGGCGCCGCGGCGGTAGACGTCGGCGGAGGTGACGATGCCGAAGCCCATCTTCTCGTCGTCGGTGAGGTCCTGCTTGCCGTACAGCGGGCCGCGGGTGCCGACGTGGGAGAGGGCGGAGGTGTCGAGGATGCCCTCCTCGACGGCGCGGCGGAACGGGGTGCCGTGGGTGTACTCGGCGCCGAAGTAGGTGTCCCAGGTGTCGAGGTGGGCGTCGAAGTGGAGCAGGGCGACCGGGCCGTGCTTCTTGGCGACCGAGCGCAGCAGCGGCAGGGCGATGGTGTGGTCGCCGCCCAGGGTCATCAGGCGGGCGCCGGTGCCCAGGAGGTCGTCGGCGGCGGCCTCGACGGTCTCGACGGCCTCGTTGATGTTGAAGGGGTTGACGGCTATGTCGCCGCCGTCGGCGACCTGGGCGAGGGCGAAGGGGGAGGCGTCCTGGGCCGGGTTGTACGGGCGCAGCAGGCGGGAGGCCTCGCGGATGGCGTTGCCGCCGAAGCGGGCGCCGGGCCGGTAGGAGACGCCCGAGTCGAACGGCACGCCCACGACGGCGACGTCGGCGGCGGTGACCTCGTCGAGGCGGGGCAGCCGGGCGAAGGTCGCGGGGCCCGCGTAGCGCGGGACGCGGGAGGAGTCGACGGGGCCGCGGGGCGTCTCGTTGCTGCTCATGTACTGCCTTCCTTCTTACGCTTCGTCGCGTATGTACTACTGCTGTCCGACTCTACTGGTGAGCCGGGACCGCCGGTTCGGACTCGGGTTCGGGGGCGCGGCCGGCGAGGCGTTCGCGCCAGGCGGTGAGGGTCGCCTCGTCGGTGGGGCGGGTCGCCAGGGAGACGGCGACGTAGGCGGCGAGCGAGGCCAGGAGGCCGTAGTAGACGGGCTCGTTGGCGAGGATGCCGTAGCCCGCCATCAGGCCGACGACGGCGAGACCGCCGACGGCGACCGCGGCGAGGGCGCCCGGTGCGGTGCCGCGCTTCCACAGCAGCCCGCCGAGGATGGGCACGAGGAGACCGCCGACGAGGAGGTTGTAGGCGACGGTGAGGGCCTCGACGACGTCGTTGAGGGCGATGGAGATGAGGATGACGGCGACGCCCATGGCGAGGATGAAGGCGCGGTTGCCCTTCACCTCGTCGTGCCCGTCCGCGCCCTCGCCCTCCGGTCCCCGGACCGCGCCGCGCAGCCGGGACCAGATGTCGTTGTTGGCGACGGTGGCGCAGGCGATGAGGGCGCCGGAGGAGGTGGACATCACGGCGGCCAGGGCGGCGGCCAGCACCAGTCCGCGCACGCCCATGGGCAGCTCGTCCTTGACGATGGTGGCGAAGGCGTCGTCGGGGCTGGCGAGCTTGGGGTAGAGCACCTTGGCGGCGGTGCCGATGATCGCGCCGGCGACGGCGTAGACGAGGCAGTAGGTGCCGGCGACGGTGCCGCCCCACTTGGCGGTGCGGTCGCTGCCGGCGGTGAAGACGCGCTGCCAGATGTCCTGCCCGATGAGCATGCCGAAGGTGTAGATCAGCACGTAGGTGAAGATGGTCTCGCCGCCGATGCCCAGCGGGTCGAAGTACTCGGTGGGCAGCTGGGCCTTCATCTCGCTGAAGCCGCCGGCCTTGACGACCGCGATGGGCAGCAGCAGGAGCAGTACGCCGATGGTCTTCACCACGAACTGCACCATGTCGGTGAGGGTGATGGACCACATGCCGCCGAGCGTGGAGTAGGCGACGACGATGGAGCCGCCGAGGACGATGGCGAGGGTGCGGTTCACGTCGAAGAGGACGTCGAAGATCGTGGCGTAGGCGATGGTGGAGGTGACGGCCAGCATCAGGGTGTACGCCCACATGACGACGCCGGAGATCACGCCGGCCCGGCCGCCGTAGCGCAGGTCGAGCATCTCGGAGACGGTGTAGACCTTCAGGCGGGCGATGCGCGCGGAGAAGAAGACGGAGAGCGCGAGGATGCCGAGGCCGATGGTGACGACCATCCAGGCGCCGGAGAGTCCGTACTGGTAGCCGAGGCCGACGCCGCCGATGGTGGAGGCGCCGCCGAGGACGATGGCCGCCATGGTGCCGGAGTACATGCCGGGGCCGAGGCGCCGTCCGGCGACGAGGAACTCGCTCTTGGACTTGGCGCGGCGCATGCCCCACCAGCCCATGGCCAGCATGCCGGCGAGGTAGACGACGATCACGATGTAGTCGACGGCCATGAGGGGCCCTCCTTCGCGCACTCTCGGTGGCGTGTCGTGCGATGGGTTTCTCCGGTGGCGCTACGGGGACATCCGCCCGTACCCGCGGCTGCCGGTGTGGATTCCGGTTCGGGTTGACATTAGGTGGCTGAAAAGCGGCTGCGAAGTGTACGTTTCATCCAGCGGGGGCCGCCGGAGTGGAGGAATCGTCCATCGTGCAGGAATCGTCCGTCGTGCAGGAACCGGCCGTCCCGCCCGTGCCGCCCACTCCCCCGGTCTCGCTGGCGGCCCTGCTCTCCCGGGACGACCTGGGCCTTCGCCAGATCACCGGGCCCCCGGCGGCGGACGTCACGGTCCACGGGGCGCACACCTCGGAGATGTCCGACCCCTACCCGTACCTGCTGGGCGGTGAGCTGCTGCTGACGGCGGGGGTGCACGTTCCGGATGCGGCGGGGGCGGGGACCGCGTACTTCGACGGCTACGTCGCCCGGATCGTGGCGGCGGGCGGCGCGGCCCTCGGCTTCGGGGTGGCACCGGTGCACGACACGGTGCCCGAGGCGCTGGTCGCGGCCTGCGAGGCGTACGGGCTGCCGTTGGTGGAGGTGCCGCCGCGGACGACGTTCTCGGGCGTGGCCCGCGCGGTGTGGCAGCTGATGGCGCGGGCCAGGCTGGCCGAGCTGCGCCGGATCTCGGAGGCCCAGCAGGGCCTGGCCGCGGCGGCCTCCCGTCCCGATCCGGTGCCGTCGGTGCTGCGCCGGCTGGCCGGCCGGCTGGAGGGGCGGGCGGTGCTGTACGGGCCGGAGGGCGCCGAGATCGCGGCGGCGGGGCGGGAGCCCGAGGACGAGGTGCGGCGGGCGCTGGCGGAGCTGGCCCGGTTCGTCACCGGCCGCGCCTCCAGCACCGCCACGGACACGGTCGCCGGCACCCGTCTCGCGGTGTACGCCCTCGGCACCGGGCAGGGCTTCGTCCTCGGCGTCGCCGCCCCGCACCGCGAGTCCGGCGACCACACCATCGCGTCGGTCGCCGCCGTGCTGCTCTCCCTGCTCACCGGCGAGCACCAGAGCGGCACGGGCGCGGCCCGCTCCTCGGCCCTGGTGCGGCTGCTGCTGGGCGCCGGGCGCGAGGAGGTCGCCCCGCTGCTGAGCGGCGGCGCCGTCACCCGCTGGTACGTCGTCCACGCCCGCCCGGACACCGGCACCCCCGACGCGGTCTCCGCCTCGGCCCTCGGCGCGGCTCTGGGCTCCCCCCTGGTCGACGCGGCGGACGACGTCGTACGGGTCCTGGTGCCGGCCGCGCCACAGGCGGAGGGGGGCGCGAACTCGCAGCCCGGCTGGACGATCGGTGTGAGCGCCCCCGTCGCCCCCGCCGAGTGGCCCGCCGCCGACGCCCAGGCGGCGCGGGCGCTGGCGCGGGCCAGGGCCGTCCGGGCGCCGCTGGTCCGGCATGCCGAGCGGCCGGCGTTCGCCGATCTCGTGCCGGCCGGTGAGGCCGAGGCGCACGCGCGGGCGCTGCTCGCGCCGATCGGCGGCGTTCCGGCGCTCGCCGAGACGCTGCGCGCCTGGCTGTCGCTGCACGGCAGCTGGGACCGCACCGCCGTCGCCCTGTCCGTGCACCGCAACACCGTCCGGCAGCGCGTCGCCCGCTGCGCCGCCCTGCTGGAGGCCGACCTCGACGACCCGGACGTACGGATGGAACTGTGGTTCGCGCTGCGGCACCTTTGAATCCTCCCCTCCCTGAAGGGGAGGGGATTCCTGGCTCAGGCTGCCTCCTGGAGCAACGCTCCAGGAGGTCTTGTGCCATCGGCACCAGCCGGGTTGAAACCAGCCCGGACGAGCATGACGTGTGCGGAGTTCTTGTCCCTGGGAGACACGGTTCCGCAGGCGGTGCAGGTGTAGGTACGTTCGGAGAGGGGCAGTGCGTGCTTGGTTCTCGCTCCGCACTGTGCGCGGTCCATGGTGGTGTGCGCGGGGTGGACCAGGCGCACATCCCGGCCGTGTTTGCGGCCCATCTCGATCAGAGCGGCCTTGGTGGCGCCGATGGCGGCATCCGCGGCCTTGCGGGCCATGGTGGTTTTGGCCAGGAACTTCGGGCGGAAGTCCTCGACGGCGATGGCGTCGTGGTCGCGGACGACCTTCTTGGCCCACTTGCGGCCACTGTCCGCGCGCTGCCGGGCGACCTTCTTGTACGCCTTCGCCCGTAGTCTGACCGCCTCCCGGTACCCCTTCGAACCCGGCCGCCCCTGCTTCGGTCTGCGGCGGGCCATCATCCGGTCGTACCGGGACAGCTTCGCCCGCGCCTTCCCGCCGTGCCCGGGGTGCGGCAGGTCGTGCGCGTCGGACGTGGTGGTCGCGGTCTCCCGCACCCCCCAGTCGACACCGAGGACGCGGCCGGTCTTAGGCAGGGGCTGGACCTGGGCGGGGACCACGAACGAGCAGTACCAGTGCCCGAGGGTGTCCTGATGGACGCGTACCGAGGACGGCTCACCGGGCAGGTCCCGCGACCACACCACCATCAGGACGATGCCGCCCGCCAGGTGCAGCCGGCCGTCCTTCAGCCGGAACCCGCGCCGCGTGTAGTTGAGGGACGGCAGCGCCTCGCGCCGGGTCTTCCACTTCGGCATCCCGGCCCGGCGCGCCACGGGCAGACCCGTCGCGATGTCCTTGTGTGCCTTGGCGCGGGAGCGGCCGAAGTCGCGGATGACCTGCTGCTGGACAACCGAGGAGCCCTCCCGCAGCCAGGGCGTGCGGGCGCGGGCCTCGGTCAGCATCCGGTCCAGCTGAGCGGGGCCGCACGTGGCCTTCTCGCCGGTCGCCTTGTTGTGCTGGTGTGCGGCCCGGGACTTGGCGACGCATTCGTTCCACACCCAGCGGCACCGGCCCCACTCCGCCACCAGAGCCGTGCCGGCTCCGGACGACACCCGCAACCGGTAGGTGTACCGGGCATGCCCCAGCCTCGCATCATCCGCTCCCACCCGCGCCATCCCACCCCCTGCACAGCCCCGGCCAGGACACGCTGCCCCGAACCCCGCAAAGGACCATACGTACGACAGCCGCACACACACCCACCGTTCCTTCACCCACCACCCCGACCAGCGATCACCGAAACGTGTGTTCGCACGCCTCGCCGCCACCGACGGCGGTACGGGCGCTTCGCGCCCTGAACCGGATACGGCGACGCTCCGCGTCGCGAGACACGGACGCGAGGCCTCCCCGGCGTGAACGCCGGGGCCTCCTCGCAAGAATCAGGTGAGGGTGACCCGCGTCCCAGCCTGCGGCATGCCGAAGACTCCCACAGGCGGCTGCTACACAATGGAGCCATGCCGATACCCGGGACACCCAGCCGCGCCGAACTGGCCGAACACCTCGTCAGAACCCGTATCGCGGGCGACGTCGCCACGCCCCGCGAGAACAACCTCTCCCACTACCGCAAACTGGCCAACGGCGACCGCGGCTTCTGGCTCGGTCTGGAGCTGGGCGACCGCTGGAGCGACGAGCAGGACGTGCTCGCGGTGATGGCGGAGCGGGTCGGTGTCAACGACGACCCGGAGTACCGGTACGGCCAGGACACCATCGACCCCGAGCTGACCGTGGCCGCGCTGGAGCGGATGGCCGGCCGGCTGCGCAAGGCGGCGGACGGCGGGCAGCGGGTGCTGTTCGCGACCGGTCACCCGGGCGGTCTGCTCGACGTGCACCGGGCCACCGCGGGCGCGCTGCGGGCGGCCGGCTGCGAGATCGTCGTCATCCCGGAGGGGCTGACGACGGAGGAGGGGTACGTCCAGCAGTTCGCGGACGTGGCGGTGCTGGAGCACGGCGCCTCCCTGTGGCACACCCATTCCGGTGAACCGATGAAGGCCATCCTGACCGGCCTGGAGCGCGAGGGCCGTCCGCTGCCCGACCTGGTGGTCGCCGACCACGGCTGGGCCGGATACGCCGCCCAGCACGGTGTCGACTCCGTGGGCTACGCCGACTGCAACGACCCGGCGCTCTTCCTCGCCGAGTCCGAGGGCACCCTCCAGGTCGCGGTGCCGCTGGACGACCACGTGGTCAGCCCGCGCTACTACGACCCGATGACGGCGTACCTGCTGACGGAGGCGGGACTCACGGCCAGGGGCTGAGCCCCTCCGAGCGGCGCTGCGCGAACCCGGGCGTCGGGTCCAGGTAGACCCGGCGGATCATCGGGAGCTCCTCGCGCAGCCGCTGCTCGGCCCGTTCGCTCGCCCACTCGATCTGCGCCGCCGTCGCCACGTCCCGGAAGTCGACCTTGGCGGCGACCAGCGCCTCGCGCGGCCCCTGCACGAGGGTGGTCAGCTCCAGTACGGCCTCGATGTGTTCGACGGCCACCAGTTCCGCCCGGATGCGCTCGCGCACGGTGCGGGGCAGCGGGCGGCCGATGAGGAACTCGGCGTTGGAGCGGCCCAGCACCCAGGCGACGTACAGCAGCAGGGCGCCGATACACAGAGAGGCGACGCCGTCCCAGACGCCGGAGCCGGTGAGCTGCCCGCCGAGCAGGCCGCCCGCGGCCAGCAGCAGGCCGGCCAGGGCGGCGGAGTCCTCCATGACGACGGCCTTGACGGCGGTGTCGGGGGTGCGGCGCAGGTAGCGGCCGAAGGGGACCTTGTAGCGGCGGGCCTCGCCGTGCGCCTGCTTGAGGCCGGTGCGCAGGGAGTAGCCCTCCAGGAGGAAGGCGACGGCGAGGACGAGGTAGGCGATCAGCGGGTCGCCCGGTTCCTCGCCGTGGGTGAGGGTGTGGACGCCGTCGTAGAGCGCGAAGACGGCGCCGCCGACGAAGGTGGCGACGGCGGCGAGCAGGGCCCAGATGTAGCGTTCGGGGCCGTGGCCGAGGGGGTGGTCCTCGTCGGCGGGGCGGACGCTGCGTTTGAGGGAGGTCAGCAGCAGGACCTCGGTGACGGTGTCGGCGACCGAGTGCGCGGCCTCCGACAGCATCGCGCTGGACCCGCTGACCACGCCGGCCACCGCCTTGGCGATCGCGATGCCGAGGTTGGCGAAGGCGGCGACCAGCACCGTGAAGGTGCTCTCGCCGCCGCCGGTCTGGTGCCGCTGAGGTTGCGCCATGCCCTTCAGTGTTCCCGAGGGACGCGCACCACGCCTTCCTGGATGACCGAGAGGGCGAGCCGCCCGTCCTGGGTGTAGATCCTCGCCTGACCGAGGCCACGGCCACCGGACGCGGACGGCGACTGCTGGTCGTACAGCAGCCACTCGTCGGCGCGGAACGGCCGGTGGAACCACATCGCGTGGTCCAGCGAGGCCCCGACGACGTCGCCGACGGCCCAGCCGCCGCGGCCGTGCGCGAGCAGGACCGAGTCGAGGAGGGTCATGTCGGAGACGTAGGTGGCGAGGACGACGTGCAGGAGGGGGTCGTCGGAGAGCTTGCCGTTGGTGCGGAACCACACCTGGGAGTGCGGCTCGCGGGGCGTGCCGAAGTCGCCGAAGGGCGGGTCGTCGACGTGGCGCAGGTCGACGGCGGCGCGGGCCTCCAGGAAGCGTTCCACCGTCTCGGCGGGCAGGTGCGGGTAGCTCCGCAGCCGTTCCTCTCCGGTGGGGAGGGTCGCCGGGTCGGGGGCGTGAGGCATCGGGGCCTGGTGGTCCAGGCCCTCCTCGTACGTCTGGAAGGACGCCGACAGGCCGAAGATCGGCTTGCCGTGCTGGACGGCGACGACGCGGCGGGTGGTGAAGGAGCGGCCGTCGCGCAGGCGGTCGACGTTGTAGACGATGGGGGCGCCGGGGTCGCCGGGGCGCAGGAAGTACGCGTGCAGGGAGTGCGCGCGCCGGTCGGCGGGGACCGTGCGCCCGGCGGCGACCAGGGCCTGGGCGGCCACCTGCCCGCCGAAGACCCGGGGGACGACGGCGGAGCGGGAGTGGCCGCGGTAGATGTCCTCCTCGATCCGCTCGAGGTCGAGCAGGTCGAGGAGGGACTGGAGTGCTTCGCTCATGGCCTGGGGACTCGGTGGTCTACAGGCCCATGTTCTTCGCGATGATCATCTTCATGACCTCGCTGGTGCCGCCGTAGATGCGGTTGACGCGGTTGTCGGCGTACAGGCGGGCGATCGGGTACTCGTTCATGTAGCCGTAGCCGCCGTGCAGCTGGAGGCAGCGGTCGATGACGCGGTGGGCGACCTCGGTGCAGAACAGCTTGGCGCTGGCGGCCTCGGCGGGGGTGAGCTCGCCGGCGTCCAGGGCCTCGGTGGCGCGGTCGGCGACGGCCTCGGCGGCGTCCACCTCGGCCTGGCAGGCGGCCAGCTCGAACTTGGTGTTCTGGAAGTGGGCGACCGGCTTGCCG
Organism: Streptomyces sp. CB02414; assembly: GCF_001905385.1. Classification (GTDB taxonomy): domain Bacteria; phylum Actinomycetota; class Actinomycetes; order Streptomycetales; family Streptomycetaceae; genus Streptomyces. The sequence continues at coordinate 1,053,545 of NZ_LIPF01000001.1, forward strand.
AAGACGGTGCGCTCCTGCACGTACTGCGTGGCGAAGCGGACGGCGGCCTTGGCCTGCGCGTAGGCGCCGTAGGCGATGCCCCAGCGCTCGGAGGCCAGGTTGTGGCCGAGGTAGGAGAAGCCCTTGTTCTCCTCGCCGAGGAGGTCCTCGACGGGGACCTTGACGTCGACGAAGGCGAGCTCGGCGGTGTCGGAGGTGCGCAGGCCGAGCTTGTCGAGCTTGCGGCCGACCGAGTAGCCCTCGGACTTGGTGTCCACGGCGAACAGGGAGATGCCGTGGCGGCGGTCCTCGGCCGTGGGGGCGGCGGTGCGGGCGCAGACGATCACCTTGTCGGCGTGGACGCCGCCGGTGATGAAGGTCTTGGCGCCGTTGAGGACGTAGTGGGTGCCGTCCTCGGAGAGCTTGGCGGTGGACTTCATGCCCGCGAGGTCGGAACCGGTGCCCGGCTCCGTCATCGCGATGGCCCACATCTCCTCGCCGGTGACGAACTTCGGCAGGTAGCGCTTCTTCTGCTCGTCGGTGGCCAGCATGTTGATGTAGGGCAGGGCGAGCAGCACGTGGACGCCGGAGCCGCCGAACTGGACGCCGGCGCGGGCGGTCTCCTCGTAGAGGACGGCCTCGAACTTGTGGCTGTCCATGCCGGCGCCGCCGAACTCCTCGGGCACGTTGATGCCGAAGATGCCCAGCTCGCCGAGCTTGTAGTAGAAGTCGCGCGGCGCCTGGCCCGCGGCGAACCACTCGTCGTAGACGGGGACGACCTCGGCCTCGATGAAGGCGCGGAGGGTCTCCCGGAACGCCTCGTGGTCCTCGTTGAACACCGTACGGCGCACCGCGCCACCTCCAGGGTATGTATCTAAGCGCTTGCTCAGACTTCACCGTACCGGCGGGTAGGGACGAGCGTCCAGAGCGGGGCGTGGGTAACCCTCGTCACTCCCCCGCACCTCATCGGTCGGCGGCGACGGCCGCGAACGCCCCCCGCGCCATCCGGTGCAGCAGCCCCGCCGTCACCGCGCGGCCGGGGAGGGAGCCGGGGCGGCCCAGGTGGGGGGTGGAGTTCAGGAGGCCGAAGACCGAGTGGACGGCCGAGCGGGCGCTCGGTTCCGGGACCGCCGGGTAGACCTCGCGCAGCACGCCGACCCACAGCTCGACGTACTGCCGCTGGAGCTGGCGGACCATCTTGCGGTCGGCGTCCCGGAGGCGGTCCAGCTCGCGGTCGTGCAGGGTGATGAGCGGGCGGTCGTCGAGCGCGAAGTCGATGTGACCCTCGATGAGCGAGTCGAGGACCGCCTCGGGGCTCGTGCCGGAGCCGCTCACCCCGTCGGCCTCCGCCAGCCGCCGCTTCGCCCCGGTCAGCAGCGAGTCGCTGATCCCCACCAGCAGCTCGGCGAGCATCGCGTCCTTGCCGGCGAAGTGCCGGTAGAGACCGGGGCCGCTGATGCCGACCGCGGCCCCTATCTCGTCGACGCCGACGCCGTGGAAGCCGCGCTCGGCGAAGAGCCGGGCGGCCTCCTTGAGGATCTGCTCGCGGCGGGTGGGGGCGTCGGTTCTGGTGGCCATGGGATCAATTCTAGACAGGGCGGTTAGCGCTCGTTAACCTGGAGGGAAATGCGTTAACGCTCATTAACCGATCGACCGATCGACCATCGGGTGAGGGGACCGCGGGATGCACGAGGCACCGGAGCTGACGACGGCGGCGGATCCCGCCTCAGCGGCCTTTCGGGCCAACGAGGAGGCGCACCGCGTCCTCGTGGAGGAGCTGCGCGCCAAGCTGGCGGCGGCCAGGCTCGGCGGCGGGGAGCGGGCCCGGGCCCGGCACACCGCCCGCGGCAAGCTGCTGCCGCGCGACCGCGTGGACACGCTGCTCGATCCGGGTTCGCCGTTCCTGGAGCTGGCGCCGCTCGCGGCCGACGGGCTGTACGACGGACAGGCCCCGGCCGCCGGCGTCATCGCCGGGATCGGCCGGGTAGGCGGCCGGGAGTGCGTGGTCGTCGCCAACGACGCCACCGTCAAGGGCGGCACGTACTACCCGATGACGGTGAAGAAGCACCTGAGGGCGCAGGAGGTGGCGCTGGAGAACCGGCTGCCGTGCCTGTACCTGGTGGACTCGGGGGGCGCCTTCCTGCCGATGCAGGACGAGGTCTTCCCGGACCGCGAGCACTTCGGGCGGATCTTCTACAACCAGGCCCGGATGTCTGGCGCCGGCATCCCGCAGATCGCCGCCGTCCTCGGCTCCTGCACGGCGGGCGGGGCGTACGTCCCGGCGATGAGCGACGAGGCGGTGATCGTCCGCAATCAGGGCACGATCTTCCTGGGCGGTCCGCCGCTGGTGAAGGCGGCCACCGGCGAGGTGGTCACGGCGGAGGAGCTGGGCGGCGGCGAGGTCCACTCGCGGGTGTCGGGCGTGACCGACCACCTGGCGGAGGACGACGCGCACGCGCTCAGGATCGTGCGGCAGATCGTCTCCACGCTGCCCGAGCGCGGCCGGCTCCCCTGGGGCGTGGAGCCCGCCGTCGAGCCCAAGGTCGACCCGCAGGGAATGTCCGGCGCGGTCCCGGTCGACTCCCGCACCCCCTACGACGTGCGCGAGGTCATCGCGCGAGTGGTGGACGGCTCCCGGTTCGCCGAGTTCAAGTCCGAGTACGGGCAGACCCTCGTCACCGGCTTCGCCCGCATCCACGGCCACCCGGTCGGCATCGTCGCCAACAACGGCATCCTGTTCGCCGAGTCCGCCCAGAAGGGCGCCCACTTCATCGAGCTGTGCGACCAGCGCGGCATCCCGCTGGTGTTCCTGCAGAACATCTCCGGCTTCATGGTCGGCAAGGACTACGAGGCGGGCGGCATCGCCAAGCACGGCGCCAAGATGGTGACGGCGGTGGCGTGCACGCGGGTGCCGAAGCTGACGGTTGTGGTCGGCGGGTCCTACGGCGCCGGGAACTACTCGATGTGCGGGCGGGCGTATTCGCCGCGCTTCCTGTGGATGTGGCCCAACGCCAAGATCTCGGTGATGGGCGGCGAGCAGGCCGCGTCCGTGCTGGCCACGGTCAAGCGGGACCAGCTGGAGGCCCGGGGCGAGGCGTGGGCGGCCGAGGAGGAGGAGTCCTTCAAGGCGCCGATCCGTGCGCAGTACGAGCACCAGGGGAACGCTTACTACGCGACCGCCCGCCTGTGGGACGACGGGGTGATCGAGCCCGCGGACACCCGGCAGGTGCTGGGCCTGGCCCTGACCGCGTGTGCCAACGCGCCGCTGGGCGAGCCCCGGTTCGGCGTCTTCCGGATGTGAGGAGGGGACTTCGATGGGGAGCGCGATGGGGAGCTTGATGTTCGACACGGTACTGGTGGCCAACCGCGGTGAGATCGCGGTGCGGGTCGTCCGGACCCTGCGTTCGATGGGCGTGCGCTCGGTGGCGGTCTTCTCCGACGCCGACGCGGACGCGCGGCACGTGCGGGAGGCCGACGACGCGGTACGGATCGGCCCGGCGCCGGCGGCGGAGAGCTATCTGTCCGTCGAGCGGCTGCTGGAGGCGGCCGCCCGGACGGGGGCGCAGGCCGTCCACCCGGGGTACGGCTTCCTCGCCGAGAACGCCGGCTTCGCGCGGGCCTGCGAGGAGGCGGGGCTGGTCTTCATCGGTCCGCCCGCCGACGCGATCGCCCTGATGGGCGACAAGATCCGCGCCAAGGAGACGGTGAAGGCGGCCGGGGTGCCGGTGGTGCCCGGCTCCAGCGGCAGCGGCCTGACGGACGCGCAGCTCGCGGAGGCCGCCCGCGAGATCGGCACGCCGGTGCTGCTGAAGCCGTCGGCCGGCGGTGGCGGCAAGGGCATGCGGCTGGTGCGTGACGAGGCCGTGCTGGCCGAGGAGATCGCCGCCGCCCGCCGCGAGGCCCGCGCCTCCTTCGGCGACGACACGCTGCTGGTGGAGCGGTGGATCGACCGGCCCCGGCACATCGAGATCCAGGTCCTGGCCGACGGCCACGGGAACGTGGTGCACCTGGGCGAGCGCGAGTGCTCGTTGCAGCGCCGGCACCAGAAGGTCATCGAGGAGGCGCCGAGCGTCCTGCTCGACGAGGCGACCCGTGCCGCGATGGGCGAGGCGGCCGTGCAGGCGGCCCGCTCCTGCGGCTACCGGGGCGCGGGCACGGTGGAGTTCATCGTGCCGGGCGAGGACCCCTCGCAGTACTACTTCATGGAGATGAACACCCGCCTCCAGGTGGAGCACCCGGTGACCGAGCTGGTCACCGGCCTGGACCTGGTGGAGTGGCAGCTGCGGGTGGCGGCGGGCGAGGAGCTGGGCTTCGCCCAGGAGGACGTACGGCTGACCGGCCACGCGATCGAGGCCCGCCTGTGCGCCGAGGACCCCGCGCGCGGTTTTCTCCCGTCCGGCGGCACGGTGCTGCGCCTGCACGAGCCCGAGGGCGACGGCATCCGCACCGACTCCGGGCTCAGCGAGGGCACCGAGGTCGGCAGCCTCTACGACCCGATGCTGTCCAAGGTGATCGCGTACGGCCCCGACCGCGCCACCGCCCTGCGCAAACTCCGCGCGGCCCTGGCCCGGACGGTGACGCTGGGCGTGCAGACCAACGCCGGGTTCCTGCGCAGGCTGCTCGCGCACCCGGCGGTGGTGGCGGGCGAGCTGGACACGGGGCTGGTGGAGCGGGAGGTCGATTCCCTGGTCTCCACGGACGTGCCGGAGGAGGTGTACGAGGCGGCGGCGGCCGTACGGCTGGACGCGCTGCGTCCGCGCGGTGACGGCTGGACGGACCCGTTCTCGGTGCCGAACGGCTGGCGCATGGGCGGCGAGCCGAAGCCGGTCACCTTCCACCTGCGGGTCACGGACCCGGTGGAGCACACTCCGCGCGGCACGCACACGGTCGCCGAGGACCGTGTGTCGGTGACGGTGGACGGCGTCCGGCACACCTTCCACCGCGCCGCCGACTGGCTGGGCCGCGACGGCGACGCCTGGCACGTGCGCGACCACGACCCGGTCGCCGCCTCCCTGTCGGGCGCCGCCCACGCGGGCGCCGACTCGCTGACCGCGCCGATGCCGGGCACGGTGACGGTGGTGAAGGTGGCCGTCGGCGACGAGGTGAGCGCCGGGCAGAGCCTGCTGGTGGTGGAGGCGATGAAGATGGAGCACGTCATCTCCGCCCCGCACGCGGGCACGGTCGCCGAGCTGGACGTGGCGCCGGGCACGACCGTCGCCATGGACCAAGTACTGGCGGTCATCGCCCCGGCAGAGGAGGAGACGTCGTGAACGCCCCCGAACTGGGCCTGCCCATGACCGTCCCGGCGGACGGCCTGCCCGCCCGCGTCCGCATCCACGAGGTGGGCGCCCGCGACGGCCTGCAGAACGAGAAGGCGATCGTGCCGGTGGCGGTGAAGGCGGAGTTCGTCCGCCGCCTGGCCGGCACGGGCCTGACGACCATCGAGGCGACGAGCTTCGTGCACCCCAAGTGGGTGCCGCAGCTGGCGGACGCGGAGGAGCTGTTCCCGGCGGTCGCGGACCTGCCCGTCGAGCTGCCCGTCCTGGTGCCGAACGAACGCGGCCTCGACCGCGCCCTCGCGCTCGGCGCCCGCCGCGTCGCGGTCTTCGCCAGCGCCACGGAGTCCTTCGCCAAGGCCAACCTCAACCGCACGGTGGACGAGGCGCTGGCCATGTTCGAGCCGGTGGTGGCACGGGCGAAGGACGCGGACGGCGTTCACGTACGGGGCTACCTGTCGATGTGCTTCGGCGACCCGTGGGAGGGCGCGGTCCCCATCGGTCAGGTGGTGAAGGTGTGCCGGGCCCTCATGGACATGGGCTGCGACGAGCTGAGCCTCGGCGACACCATCGGGGTGGCGACCCCGGGCCACGTGGGCGCCCTGCTCACCTCCCTCACCGACGCCGGCGTTCCGGTGGACGCGCTCGGCGTGCACTTCCACGACACGTACGGCCAGGCCCTCGCCAACACGTACGAGGCCCTGCGGCACGGCGTGACGACCGTCGACGCCTCCGCCGGCGGCCTCGGCGGCTGCCCGTACGCGAAGTCCGCCACCGGCAACCTCGCCACCGAAGACCTCGTGTGGATGCTGCGCGGCCTCGGCATCGACACCGGGGTCGACCTCGGCTCTCTCGTCGCCACCAGCGTCTGGATGGCCGCCCACCTGGGCCGACCCAGCCCGTCCCGCACCGTCCGGGCCCTCGCCGGCCCGGCGGACGACTCCGACCAGGAGAAGTGACAGTCATGGACCACAAGCTCTCGCCCGAACTCGAGGAGCTCCGCCGCACGGTGGAGGAGTTCGCCCACGACGTCGTGGCGCCCAAGATCGGCGACTTCTACGAGCGGCACGAGTTCCCGTACGAGATCGTCCGGGAGATGGGCCGCATGGGGTTGTTCGGCCTGCCGTTCCCGGAGGAGTACGGCGGCATGGGCGGCGACTACCTGGCGCTCGGCATCGCGCTGGAGGAGCTGGCCCGCGTCGACTCGTCGGTGGCGATCACGCTGGAGGCGGGCGTCTCGCTGGGGGCCATGCCGGTCCACCTGTTCGGCACCGAGGAGCAGAAGCGCGAGTGGCTGCCCCGGCTGTGCTCCGGGGAGATCCTGGGCGCCTTCGGCCTGACCGAGCCGGACGGCGGCTCGGACGCGGGCGCGACGCGCACCACGGCCCGCCTGGACGAGGCGACCAACGAGTGGGTCATCAACGGCACCAAGTGCTTCATCACCAACTCCGGCACGGACATCACCGGTCTGGTGACGGTCACGGCGGTCACCGGCCGCAAGCCGGACGGCCGTCCGCGGATCTCGGCGATCATCGTCCCGTCCGGCACCCCGGGCTTCACGGTCGCCGCCCCCTACTCGAAGGTCGGCTGGAACGCGTCGGACACCCGTGAGCTGTCCTTCGCCGACGTCCGGGTCCCGGCGGCGAACCTGCTGGGCGAGGAAGGGCGCGGGTACGCGCAGTTCCTGCGCATCCTCGACGAGGGCCGGATCGCCATCGCCGCGCTGGGCACGGGTCTGGCACAGGGCTGTGTGGACGAGTCGGTGAAGTACGCGAAGGAACGTCACGCCTTCGGCAAGCCCATCGGCGCCAACCAGGCCATCCAGTTCAAGGTCGCCGACATGGAGATGAAGGCCCACACCTCCCGTCTCGCCTGGCGTGACGCGGCGTCCCGGCTGGTGGCGGGCGAGCCGTTCAAGAAGGAGGCGGCGCTGGCGAAGCTGTACTCGTCGACGGTGGCCGTGGACAACGCCCGGGAGGCGACGCAGATCCACGGCGGCTACGGCTTCATGAACGAGTACCCGGTGGCCCGCATGTGGCGGGACGCGAAGATCCTGGAGATCGGCGAGGGCACCAGCGAGGTCCAGCGGATGCTGATCGCGCGGGAGTTGGGCCTGGTGAGCTGAGGCGCCGGGCGTCCGGGCGGGGCAGATCACAGCCCCGCCCCCTGGACATGATCTGAGGTTAGGCTAACCTACCTTGGACTTGTCCCGCGGAGCTCCGCACCGTTCGAAAGCAGCCACGCCATGCCCAACGCCAGAGCTACCCACCTCACCCGCCGCGGAATCCTCGCCGCGGGCGGCGCACTCGGCCTCGGTGCCGCGCTCACGGCCTGCGGTGACGACGACGCGAAAAGCGGTGGCTCCGACGACGGGACGGCCGCCGCCAAGTCCGGCCCCTGGTCCTTCAAGGACGACCGCGGCAAGACCGTGGAGCTGGACAAGGTGCCGACGAACCTCGTCGCCTTCACCGGCGTCGCCGCCGCCCTCTGGGACTACGGCGTCCAGGTCAAGGGCGTCTTCGGCCCGACCACCACGAAGGACGGCAAGCCCGACGTCCAAGCCGGCGACCTCGACGTCGGCAAGGTCACCGTGCTCGGCAACGAGTGGGGCAAGCTCAACGTCGAGAAGTACGCCGCCCTCGCCCCCGAGCTGCTGATCACCACGACCTTCGACACCGCGGGCACCCTGTGGTCCGTTCCCGAGGAGTCCAAGGACAAGGTCGCCAAGCTCGCCCCGAGCGTCGCGATCTCCGTCTTCGACCGCCAGCTGACCCAGCCGCTCCAGCGCATGTGGGAGCTGGCCGAGTCCCTCGGCGCCGACATGAAGGCCAAGAAGGTCACCGACGCGAAGGCCGCCTTCGAGAAGGCCGCGGCCCGGCTGCGTGCCGCCGCGAAGGCCAAGCCCGAGATCAGGGTGCTGGCCGGTTCGGCGAGCGCCGAGCTGTTCTACGTCTCCGGCACCAACCTCTCCGTCGACCTGGAGTACTTCAAGGCCCTCGGCGTGAACTTCGTCGAGCCCTCGGAGGAGGCGAAGAAGGCGACCGGCGGCTGGTTCGAGTCCCTGAGCTGGGAGAACGTCGACAAGTACCCGGCCGACATCATCATCATGGACGACCGCGCCTCCACCATCCAGCCCACGGACATCACCGAGGGCACCTGGAAGCAGCTCCCCGCGGTCAAGGCCGGCCAGGTCATCGCCCGCTCCCCCGAGCCGATCCTGTCCTACGACAAGTGCACGCCGCTCCTGGACAACCTGGCCGAGGCGATCGAGAACGCCAAGAAGGTCGGCTGACCCTCCCCCTTCCCCTCTCCTTCCGGAGCCCTTCATGACGACGGCCGTGGCCGCCCCGTTCCGTTTCTTCTCCCTCCAGGTCGTACGGACGAGGCGGCTCGGCCCGTCTCTGGCCCGGATCACCTTCGCGGGCCCCGACCTGCACGCCTTCCACTCCGACGGGCAGGACCAGTCCCTGTCGCTGTTCCTGCCGCATCCGGGGCAGGAGGAGCCCGCCATCCCCGTCGAGCTGGGCGACGGCTGGTGGCAGGGGTGGCGTGAACTGCCGGACGACGTGCGGGCGGTGATGCGCTCGTACACGCTCCGGGCGCTGCGCCGGGACGCCGACGGCCACACCGCCGAGATCGACATCGACTTCGTGCTCCACGGCGTCGACCCCGGCTCGCCCGTCCAGGCGGGCCCCGCCGCCCGCTGGGCCGCCGACGCCGCCCCCGGCGACCGCGTCGTCCTGCTCGGCCCGGCGATCGCCGACAACCGGGCGATCCGCTTCCGGCCGCCCGAGGACACCGATCTGGTGGTCATCTGGGGCGACGAGACCGCCGTACCGGCCGCCTGCGCCATCGTCGAGGCCCTGCCCGCCGGCACCCGTGCCCGGGTCTGGCTGGAGGTGCCGCACGCCGAGGACGTACAGGACCTCCGCACGGCGGCGGAGGCCGAGGTCACCTGGCTGGTCAAGGACGCCGCCGCCGGCCCGGAGGCCACCCTCGCCACCCTTCGCGCGGCCCAACTGCCGCCCGCCGCGCATCCGTACGTCTGGATCGCCGGCGAGTCCGGCCGCGTCAAGCAGCTGCGCCGGCACTTCGTCGGCGAACGCGGCGTCGACCGCCGCCGTGTCACCTTCGTCGGCTACTGGCGCCAGGGCCTGACGGAGGAACAGCTCCGCGAGCAGGGCTGACGCTTCGCGTCCCCTCCCCCGCGACGCCTCAACTCACCCTCCGTGACGCACGGATGAGGCGAGAGTGACGGCAGTCACGTACCGGTACGCGTTTGATCGATCGAACTTAGGTTAGGCTAACCTAAGTCGAAGTCAGGGCTCCGCCCTCTCCCGTCCCTCTCGGACCGTCCCCACCGGAGGACCCCCACATGCGCTCGCACCTGCTCAACGACGCCACCGCGGAGCAGTACCGCCGCTCGGTGACCGAAGGAGTCGAGCGGGTGGCCGCCAAACTCGCCGCCACCGACCGTCCGTTCACCGGCGTCACGGTCGACGCCCTCTCCCCCCGCATCGACGAGATCGACCTCGACCAGCCGCTGCACGACACGGCCGCGGTCCTCGACGAACTGGAGGACGTCTACCTCCGCGACGCGGTCTATTTCCACCACCCCCGCTACCTCGCCCACCTCAACTGCCCGGTCGTCATCCCGGCCGTGCTCGGCGAGGCGGTGCTCTCCGCCGTCAACTCCTCCCTGGACACCTGGGACCAGTCGGCCGGCGGCACGCTCATCGAGCGCAAGCTCATCGACTGGACCTGCGCCCGCATCGGCCTCGGCCCGGCGGCCGACGGCGTGTTCACGTCCGGCGGCACCCAGTCCAACCTCCAGGCGCTGCTGCTGGCCCGCGAGGAGGCCAAGACCGACTCCTTCGCGAAACTCCGCATCTTCGCCTCCGAGGTCAGCCACTTCAGCGTCAAGAAGTCCGCGAAACTGCTCGGCCTCGGCCCGGACGCCGTCGTGTCGATCCCCGTCGACCACGACAAGCGCATGCAGACCGTCGCCCTCGCCCGCGAACTGGAGCGCTGCGCGAAGGACGGCCTCGTCCCCATGGCCGTCGTCGCCACCGGCGGCACCACCGACTTCGGCTCCATCGACCCGCTGCCGGAGATCGCCGGACTGTGCGAGCAGTACGGCGTGTGGATGCACGTGGACGCGGCCTACGGCTGCGGGCTGCTCGCCTCCCTGAAGTACCGGGACCGCATCGACGGCATCGAGCGGGCCGACTCGGTCACCGTGGACTACCACAAGTCCTTCTTCCAGCCGGTGAGTTCGTCCGCCGTCCTGGTCCGGGACGCGGCCACCCTGCGCCACGCCACCTACCACGCGGAGTACCTCAACCCGCGCCGCATGGTGCAGGAACGTATCCCCAATCAGGTGGACAAGTCTCTCCAGACCACCCGTCGCTTCGACGCGCTCAAGCTGTGGATGACGCTGCGCGTGATGGGCGCCGACGGCATCGGCGAGCTCTTCGACGAGGTGTGCGACCTGGCCGCCGAGGGCTGGAAACTGCTCGCCGCCGACCCGCGCTTCGACGTCGTGGTCCAGCCGTCGCTGTCCACGCTGGTCTTCCGCTACATACCGGCGGCCGTCACCGACCCCGCCGAGATCGACCGCGCCAACCTGTACGCCCGCAAGGCCCTGTTCGCCTCCGGCGACGCCGTGGTGGCGGGCACCAAGGTCGCCGGGCGCCACTACCTGAAGTTCACCCTGCTCAACCCCGAGACGACCACGGCCGACATCGCCGCCGTCCTCGACCTGATCGCCGGCCACGCCGAGCAGTACCTGGGAGAGTCCCTTGACCGCGCTTCCTGAAGCCACCATGAAGACCTACGACTTCGTGGGAATCGGCCTCGGCCCCTTCAACCTCGGCCTCGCCTGCCTCACCGAGCCCATCGCCGAGCTGAACGGCGTCTTCCTGGAGTCCAAGCCGGACTTCGAGTGGCACGCCGGCATGTTCCTGGACGGCGCCCACCTCCAGACCCCGTTCATGTCGGACCTGGTCACCCTCGCCGACCCGACGTCCCCGTACTCCTTCCTCAACTACCTGAAGGAGAAGGGCCGGCTCTACTCGTTCTACATCCGGGAGAATTTCTACCCGCTGCGCGTCGAGTACGACGACTACTGCCGCTGGGCCGCGAACAAACTGAGCAGCGTCCGCTTCTCCACCACCGTCACCGAGGTGACGTACGACGAGACGGAGGAGCTGTACGCCGTCGCCACCACCTCCGGCGACACCTACCGCGCCCGCCGCCTCGTCCTCGGCACCGGCACCCCGCCGCACGTCCCGGACGCCTGCCGGGGTCTGGCCGGCGACTTCATCCACAACTCCCGCTACGTGCAGCACCGGGCGGAGCTGGTGAAGAAGAAGTCGATCACGCTGGTCGGCAGCGGCCAGTCCGCCGCCGAGATCTACTACGACCTGCTCGGCGAGATCGACGTCCACGGCTACCAGCTGAACTGGGTGACCCGCTCCCCCCGCTTCTTCCCCCTCGAATACACCAAGCTCACGCTGGAGATGACCTCCCCGGAGTACGTGGACTACTACCACGCGCTTCCCGAGGACACCCGCTACCGCCTCACCGCCGAACAGAAGGGCCTGTTCAAGGGCATCGACGGCGACCTGATCAACGAGATCTTCGACCTGCTCTACCAGAAGAAACTCGGCGGCCCGGTCCCCACCCGTCTGCTCACCAACTCCGCGCTCACCGACGCCCGGTACGCCGACGGCACGTACACGCTGGGCTTCCGCCAGGAGGAGCAGGGCAGCGACTTCGAGGTCGACACCGAGGGCCTGATCCTGGCCACCGGCTACCGGTACACCGAGCCCGAGTTCCTCAAGCCCGTCCGGGACCGGCTGCGCTACGACTCCCGGGGCAACCTGGACGTCGCCCGCAACTACGCCGTCGACGTCACGGGCAACGGCGTGTTCCTGCAGAACGCGGGTGTCCACACGCACAGCATCACCAGTCCCGATCTGGGCATGGGTGCCTATCGCAACAGCTACATCGTCCGAGAGCTGCTCGGCACCGAGTACTACCCGGTCGAGAAGACGATCGCGTTTCAGGAGTTCAGCGCATGACCACCCCCACCACGGCCGCCGGCATCGGCGCCCTCACCCTCCGCCCCCTCGACCCCCTGAAGGACGCGGTACTGCTGCACAGCTGGGTCACGCACCCGAAGTCCGCGTTCTGGATGATGCAGGACGCGAAGCTGGTCGACGTCGAGCGCGCCTACATGGAGATAGCCGCCGACGAGCACCACCACGCCTACCTGGGCCTGCACGACGGCGTCCCCGCCTTCCTGATGGAGAAGTACGACCCCGCCCACCGCGAGCTGACCGGCCTGTACGAGCCCGAGCCGGGCGATGTCGGCATGCACTTCCTGGTCGCCCCCACCGACCGCCCGCTGCACGGCTTCACCCGCGCCGTGATCACCGCCGTGATGGCCGAGCTGTTCGCCGACCCGGCGACCGCCCGCGTCGTCGTCGAGCCGGACGTCGGCAACAAGGCCGTCCACGCCCTGAACGCAGCCGTCGGATTCGTGCCCGAGCGCGAGATCCAGAAGCCGGAGAAGAAGGCGTTGCTGAGCTTCTGCACCCGCGAGCAGTTCGAGAAGGCGGTGTCCGCATGAGCCTCGCCGACACGGTCGCCCACCTGTCCCCCGAGCGCTGGGAGGAGGCCAACCGCCTCCTGGTCCGCAAGGCGCTGGCCGAGTTCACGCACGAGCGGCTGATCACGCCGGAGCGGTCCGCGGACGGCGCGTACGTCGTCCGCTCCGACGACGGCAAGACGGAGTACCGCTTCACCGCCACCGTCCGGGCCCTGGACCACTGGCAGGTGGACGCCGGCTCGATCGCCCGCCACCGCGACGGCACCGAGCTGCCCCTCGCGGCGCTGGACTTCTTCATCGAGCTGAAGGAGTCGCTGGGCCTGAGCGACGAGATCCTGCCGGTCTACCTGGAGGAGATCTCCTCCACCCTCTCCGGCACCTGCTACAAGCTCACCAAGCCGAAGGTCACGTCGGCCGAGCTGGCCCGCGGCGGCTTCCAGGCTGTCGAGACCGGCATGACCGAGGGCCACCCCTGCTTCGTCGCCAACAACGGGCGGCTCGGCTTCGGCATCCACGAGTACCTGTCGTACGCCCCGGAGACCGCGAGCCCCGTCCGGCTGGTGTGGCTGGCCGCGCACCGCTCGCGGGCGGCGTTCACGGCCGGCGTCGGCATCGAGTACGAGTCCTTCGTGCGCGACGAGCTGGGCGAGGCGACCGTCGACCGGTTCCACGGCGTCCTGCGCGAGCGCGGCCTGGACCCGGCCGACTACCTCTTCATCCCGGTCCACCCCTGGCAGTGGTGGAACAAGCTGACCGTCACCTTCGCCGCCGAGGTGGCCCGCGGGCACCTGGTCTGCCTCGGCGAGGGCGACGACGAGTACCTGGCCCAGCAGTCCATCCGCACCTTCTTCAACACCAGCCACCCCGAGAAGCACTACGTGAAGACGGCCCTGTCCGTCCTCAACATGGGCTTCATGCGCGGCCTGTCGGCGGCGTACATGGAGGCCACGCCGGCCATCAACGACTGGCTGGCGCAGCTCATCGAGGGCGACCCGGTGCTGAAGTCGACGGGGCTGTCCATCATCCGGGAGCAGGCGGCCGTCGGCTACCGGCACCTGGAGTACGAGCAGGCCACCGACCGCTACTCGCCGTACCGCAAGATGCTGGCGGCGCTGTGGCGGGAGAGCCCCGTCCCGGCCCTCCAGGACGGCGAGACGCTCGCCACGATGGCCTCCCTCGTCCACGTCGACCACGAGGGCGCGTCCTTCGCGGGCGCGCTGATCGAGCGCTCCGGCCTCACGCCCACCGAGTGGCTGCGCCACTACCTGCGGGCCTACTTCGTCCCGCTGCTGCACAGCTTCTACGCCTACGACCTGGTCTACATGCCGCACGGCGAGAACGTGATCCTGGTCCTGGAGGACGGCGTGGTGCGGCGCGCGATCTACAAGGACATCGCCGAGGAGATCGCGGTGATGGACCCGGACGCGGTACTGCCGCCGGACGTCTCCCGCATCGCCGTCGAGGTCCCCGAGGACAAGAAGCTCCTGTCGATCTTCACGGACGTCTTCGACTGCTTCTTCCGCTTCCTCGCCGCGAACCTGGCGGAGGAGGGGATCGTCGAGGAGGACGGGTTCTGGCGGACGGTCGCGGAGGTCACCCGCGAGTACCAGGAGTCGGTGCCGGAGCTGGCCGACAAGTTCGCCCAGTACGACATGTTCGCGCCCGAGTTCGCGCTGTCCTGCCTCAACCGGCTCCAGCTGCGCGACAACAAGCAGATGGTGGACCTCGCCGACCCGTCCGGCGCGCTCCAGCTCATCGGCAGCCTGAAGAACCCCATCGCGGGCCGGTAGCCCCATCGCGGGCCTGAAGGCGAAGGCCCCCACGGACGGGCGGGCATCTCGGAGACGGTCCTCCGGGGTGCCCGTCGGGCGTCGGTGGAACAATCCCCGCATGGCGGAAATCATCCAGAAGGACGGAACGTGGGTCTTCGACGGCGACACCCTGCGGCTGACCCCCGGACGGGACAAGAACGTCAGCCTGCTCCGCAAGGAACTGGGTGAACTGCTCGTCCCCCTGGCGGCGTTGGCGGGCATATCGTTCGAGCAGGGCAAGAAGTCGGGGCGGCTGCGGCTGCGGCTGCGGGACGGCGCCGACCCGCTCCTCCAGGCATCCGGCGGCAGGCTGACCGAGCCGCACGACCCCTACCAGCTGACCGTGGAGCCCGACCGGTACGGCGTCGCCGAGTACGTCGTGGACGAGGTGCGCAACGCCCTGCTGCTGGACCAGGTCCCGTCCGGCCCGGTGGACGCGTACCTGCTGGCGGGGCCGTCCGTCCCGCTGTCGGTGTCCGCCGGGGACGGCGTCGCGAGCTTCGACGGCGAGCGGGTGCGCCTGGAGTGGAAGTGGCAGGCGGAGGACGCCAAGTCGGCCGCCGGTCCGCGCACCCTCCCCCTCGCCGACATCGTGGCGGTGGAGTGGCAGCCGACGGTCGGCCTGGAGAACGGTCACCTCCGCTTCACCGTGCGGGCGGCGCCGAGCAAGGTGCCGCCGAAGTACGACCCGAACGCGGTGGAGCTGTGGGGTTTCAAGCGGGACCCGCTGATGGCCCTGGTGGCGGCGGCCGTGCAGGCCAGGCTCCCGCATCCGTCCGCGCCGGCCGCCCTGGAGGACGCCCGGCCGGCCGAACAGGCACCCGCATCGGCGCCCGCCGCCGAGGACGACCACGACG
This sequence comes from Streptomyces sp. CB02414, assembly GCF_001905385.1. Lineage (GTDB taxonomy): Bacteria > Actinomycetota > Actinomycetes > Streptomycetales > Streptomycetaceae > Streptomyces. Next base: position 1,069,083 of record NZ_LIPF01000001.1, read on the forward strand.
CGCTGCTGCGGCGGCTGCGCGAGCTGGGCGACCTGCACCGCTCGGGGGTGCTGACCGACGAGGAGTTCACCCTGGCCAAGCAGGCGGTGCTGAAGCGGATGTAATCCCGACCCGCGACAGCTTGCCCGATATCGGGCAGGATTGTTGCGCAACTGCTTCCCGTACCCCAGGATCTACCGGGTGCACGACGAACTCGTTGATCATCTGACGCGGTCCACCCCCCTCAACCGGGGCGAGGCACTGCGCGTGATCCAGGACGTGCTCGCCTACTTCGACGAGACGACCGAGGAATTCGTCCGTCGCCGCCACCGCGAGCTCCAGGCCCAGGGCCAGGTGAACGCGACGATCTTCGAGCGGATCGAGGCGGAACTGAAGTACCGCGCGGTGGCTCCGCCGGAGCTGTCGCTCCGTCAGCTGCGCCGCATCGTCTACGGCTGAGAAGCCGTCGCCCACGGCTGGGAAGCCGGAGAGAGACACGAGGTCTACGTATACATGTGCGGAATCGTCGGATACATCGGCAAGCGTGACGTCGCGCCCCTGCTCCTGGAGGGCCTCCAGCGCCTGGAGTACCGCGGCTACGACTCGGCGGGCATCGTCGTCACGTCCCCGAAGGCGGCCGGCCTGAAGATGGTCAAGGCCAAGGGCCGGGTCCGCGACCTGGAGGCCAAGGTCCCGGCGCGCTTCAAGGGCACCACCGGCATCGCCCACACCCGCTGGGCCACCCACGGCGCCCCCTCCGACGTGAACGCCCACCCGCACATGTCGGCCGACAACAAGGTCGCAGTCGTCCACAACGGCATCATCGACAACGCCGCCGACCTGCGCCGCAAGCTGGAGGCGGACGGCGTCGAGTTCCTCTCCGAGACCGACACCGAGGTCCTGGTCCACCTCATCGCCCGTTCCGAGGCGGAGAAGCTGGAGGACAAGGTCCGCGAGACGCTCCGGGTGATCGAGGGCACGTACGGCATCGCCGTGATGCACGCCGACTTCCCCGAGCGCATCGTCGTCGCCCGCAACGGCTCGCCGGTCGTCCTCGGCATCGGCGAGAAGGAGATGTTCGTCGCCTCGGACATCGCCGCGCTGGTCACCCACACCCGCCAGATAGTCACCCTCGACGACGGCGAGATGGCCACCCTCAAGGCCGACGACTTCCGCACGTACACCACCGAGGGCACCCGGACCACCTCCGAGCCGACCACCGTGGAGTGGGAGGCCGCCTCCTACGACATGGGCGGCCACGACACCTACATGCACAAGGAGATCCACGAGCAGGCCGAGGCCGTGGACCGCGTGCTGCGCGGCCGGATCGACGACCGCTTCTCCACCGTGCACCTCGGCGGCCTCAACCTGGACGCCCGCGACGCGCGTGCCGTGCGCCGCGTGAAGATCCTCGGCTGCGGCACCTCGTACCACGCGGGCCAGATCGGCGCCCAGATGATCGAGGAGCTGGCCCGCATCCCCGCGGACGCCGAGCCCGCCTCCGAGTTCCGCTACCGCAACGCGGTCGTCGACCCCGACACCCTGTACATCGCCGTCTCCCAGTCCGGTGAGACGTACGACGTGCTCGCCGCCGTGCAGGAGCTCAAGCGCAAGGGCGCCCGCGTCCTCGGCATCGTCAACGTGGTCGGTTCCGCGATCGCGCGCGAGGCCGACGGCGGCATGTACGTGCACGCCGGCCCCGAGGTCTGCGTGGTGTCGACCAAGTGCTTCACCAACACCTGCGTCGCTTTCGCGCTGCTCGCCCTGCACCTGGGCCGCACCCGCGACCTCTCGGTCCGCGACGGCAAGCGGATCATCGAGGGCCTGCGCAAGCTGCCCGCGCAGATCGCCGAGATGCTGGAGCAGGAGGAGGACATCAAGAAGCTGGCCGCGCAGTACGCCGACGCCCGCTCGATGCTCTTCATCGGCCGCGTCCGGGGCTACCCGGTCGCCCGCGAGGCCTCCCTGAAGCTCAAGGAGGTCTCCTACATCCACGCCGAGGCCTACCCGGCCTCCGAGCTGAAGCACGGCCCGCTCGCCCTGATCGAGCCGGCCCTGCCGACGGTCGCGATCGTGCCGGACGACGACCTGCTGGAGAAGAACCGCGCCGCGATGGAGGAGATCAAGGCCCGCAGCGGCCAGATCCTCGCCGTGGCCCACCAGGAGCAGGAGAAGGCCGACCACACGATCGTCGTCCCGAAGAACGAGGACGAGCTGGACCCGATCCTGATGGGCATCCCCCTCCAGCTCCTCGCCTACCACACGGCCCTGGCCCTGGGCAGGGACATCGACAAGCCCCGCAACCTCGCCAAGTCGGTGACGGTGGAATAGATCTCTAGGGGCGCGACGCGCCTGTACAGGCAGAACAAACGGAAACGGCCCCCCACGTACGCCACCAATCACGTGGGGGGCCGCCCCGTCGCCGGGGAGCCGCCCAACCCCCCGGCCTGCGGCAGCTAAACCGTCACACCCCGCCCCGCAGCGCGCCGCGAGACACTCGTGGGCCAGTGGGCCACGACCGCCGTCGCCGCGTACCAGGCCACCGCCCCCGCCACGACGGCGAACCACCCGCCCGCCTTGCCCAGTACCTCGCTGTCGGCGAACGCACCGAGGGCGAGCAGCAGCAGGGAGACGGCGAACAGCCCGTACACGCCCTGCCCGAGCGTGTCGCCGCCGGCGAACGTGAGGGAGAGGGCGACGAGGGCGAACAGCAGCAGGAAGAGTCCCGCCGCGTTGGCGGAGACCTGGCCGCCGGCTGAGACGGCCCAGGTGAACCAGAGCGCGCCGAGCACGGTGAAGGCGGTGCCGGAGGCGTTGTCCCGCTCGCGCAGCGCCAGCAGCCCGGCGACGAAGAGCGCGACACCGCCGACGTACTGGGCGACGGTCACGGCGTCCGCCGCCGTCACGCCGTCGATCACACCGGTGTGACCGATGCCGAAGGCCAGCAGGGTGATGCCGAGCGCGAGTCGGCCGACGATCGTGGTGGTGGTGCTTCCCGCGGAGACGTCGTTGTCCACGGCGGGCTCCCTTCATGCATGTGCGATTGTGCGGTGACCGGTATATGCCCTTCACAAGGGCACAAACACCTCTACGCGTCGGTAGGTTCACGCAGCATGACGAAGAGGGAAGCCCGGTGGCGGGCGGTCGCTACGGGATGACGACGACGGGCCGCTGCGCCCGCTTGGCGAGCCGGCCGGCGACGGAGCCGAAGAGGCGGCCCACCAGTCCGTGACTGGAACCGACGACGATGGCGTCCGCCTCGTACTCCCGGCCCACCTCTTCGAGTTCGTGGCAGATGTCGCCGCCGCGCTCGACCAGGATCCAGGGCACCTCGGTGAGATAGTCCGCGCACGCCAGCTCCAGCCCCAGCACCTCGGTGCGGTGGTCCGGTACGTCCACGAAGACGGGAGGTTCGCAGCCCGCCCACACCGTGGTCGGCAGGCGGTTGGCGACGTGCACGATGACCAGGCCCGAGCCGAGCCGGCGTGCCATGCCGATCGCGTACGCGAGGGCGCGCTCACTGGAGGTGGAGCCGTCGAAGCCGACGACGACACCGTGCTTGAAGGCTGGGTCGCACGACTGGCGTGGCTCTTCGGCCGCCAGGGGCTCGGCCGCCGTCGGTTCGGCGACGGGCCGCTTGCGGTCCGCGGGTTCGAAGAATTCGTGACCGGCCATGGCTGTCTCGGCGTTTTTATCCTCTATGGGGGACAACAGTGTGCGACGGAGCTGCGTCCGGCGTGTGTGCGGTGTGTGTCCGGGAATGGTCTTCCCAACCCCATACCCCCAAGGGTACGGCGGCACGCCTCCTTCGCCCAGATCCCGCGCAGGGTCCGCCGCGGGGTTCACCGGAGCATGCACGAGGGGGCGCCCGTAACGCAATGGTTGCTGCGTTGTACAGGCGGTTTGCACGGGATTCAACTGTCCGTGACCGGTCGTGACCGACGCGCCGCCCGGGCGTTGATCTTCTTGCCGCCAGCCCGAGGAGCACGGAGCACCGATGTCCGGACCGCACCAGCACGCCCAGCCGCCGTCCGGTGCGTCCGGGGCCGGTCCGGCCGCACCGGCCCGCGACGGCGTCACCGAGCTCGTCCGCTGGGCGGCCTTCAGCGTCGTCCTGGTCCCCGTCGTCCTCCTCTATTACGGCACCTCGCTCGCCGGGACCGCCGGAACGGCCCTGGGCCTGGCCGCCGTCACCGGCGTCTGCCGCCTGCTGCTGCGCCGCTCCGAGCGCCTCGCGGGCCGTTCGCCCGGCGCACAGCACGCGGCGCCGGCCGGGCGCCGGCACCGGGCCGGCTCGCCACTTCACAGGGGCGGACGGCACACTGGGGAAAACACACCGGTCGACTGACCGGTTTCCGCGCACGCGCCCGTATCTTTTCGGCCAACTTCTCCGGGTGGCTCATCCCTGGCCTCCACCACCCCCAAACCCCCGTTCCACCTGCACGGAAAGGGTCTGGCGGGGCCCGCGCACCCTACGGGGATTGGCCACCGCGACAAGGCGCACTTCCCTGGGGCGCCCCGGAGTGCAACGCTTCGTGATCGACTGCTTCACGCCAAGTTGCCATGTCGACAATGTCCCAAGTGCCGAACCGGCCACCTCGGTGTGACGGGACACAGTAGATTCGATCTTGACTGTCTACGGCGGGGGACTCGTGCAGGACCGAGGGGAAACGTGTTGGAGCGACAGACCCGAAAGGATCAGGGCGCCGCGACCACCGAGGGGGGCTTAGCAGTTATGAGCCACGACACCGCTGCCGCGCCGGAAACCGCGGCCCGGAAGCTCTCCGGGCGACGCCGCAAGGAGATCGTCGCGGTGCTGCTGTTCAGTGGCGGCCCCATCTTCGAGAGTTCCATACCGCTGTCGGTGTTCGGGATCGACCGCCAGGACGCCGGCGTGCCGCGCTACCGCCTGCTGGTGTGTGCCGGCGAGGACGGCCCGCTGCGGACCACGGGAGGCCTGGAACTCACCGCGCCGCAGGGCCTGGAGGCGATCTCACGCGCGGGCACGGTCGTCGTGCCCGCCTGGCGGTCGATCACCTCTCCGCCACCGGAGGACGCGCTCGACGCCCTGCGCCGCGCGCACGAGGAGGGCGCCCGCATAGTCGGGCTGTGCACCGGCGCCTTCGTACTGGCGGCGGCGGGCCTGCTCGACGGCCGCCCCGCGACCACCCACTGGATGTACGCGCCGACCCTGGCCAAGCGCTATCCGTCGGTGCACGTCGATCCCCGCGAACTGTTCGTGGACGACGGCGACGTGCTGACGTCGGCGGGTACCGCGGCCGGCATCGACCTGTGCCTGCACATCGTGCGCACGGACCACGGCAACGAGGCGGCCGGCGCGCTGGCCCGCCGCCTGGTGGTCCCGCCGCGCCGCTCGGGCGGCCAGGAGCGCTACCTCGACAGGTCTTTACCGGAGGAGATCGGCGCCGACCCGCTCGCCGAGGTCGTCGCCTGGGCGCTGGAGCACCTGCACGAGCAGTTCGACGTGGAGACGCTGGCGGCCCGCGCCTACATGAGCCGCCGCACCTTCGACCGCCGGTTCCGCTCCCTGACGGGCAGCGCCCCGCTCCAGTGGCTGATCACCCAGCGGGTCCTCCAGGCGCAGCGCCTCCTGGAGACGTCCGACTACTCGGTGGACGAGGTCGCGGGCCGCTGCGGCTTCCGGTCGCCGGTGGCGCTGCGCGGCCACTTCCGCCGCCAGCTGGGTTCGTCGCCGGCCGCCTACCGTGCCGCGTACCGGGCCCGCCGTCCCCAGGGCGACCGTGCGATGGACCCGGAGTCGGCCGGTGGCCCACGGACCGGCGCACCGCTGGAGCCGGCCCCGCTGCCGGCGGACAACGCGGTCCCGTTCCAGTCCCGCCGCACGGCGGCACCACTGCCGGCCGCGGCGGCGAGCCTGCCGGGGCAGCGCAGCGCACCGTGAACCCGTGAACGCCGGGCGGGCACATTCAGCCCGTCCGGCGTTTGAGGACGAGGCCCGTTCGGGGCTGAAGCGGGGGACCGGAAAACAGGCACCCCCCGTAAAGTGGCCGCATGAACGATCGCATGGTGTGGATCGACTGCGAGATGACCGGCCTCTCGCTGTCCGACGACGCGCTCATCGAGGTTGCCGCCCTCGTCACCGACTCCGAGCTGAACGTCCTCGGCGAGGGCGTCGACATCGTCGTACGTCCGCCGGAGCGGGCCCTGGAGACGATGCCGGAGGTGGTGCGTCAGATGCACACCGCGTCCGGCCTGCTCGCCGAGCTCGACGGCGGCACGACGCTCGCCGACGCCGAGGCGCAGGTCCTGGCGTACGTGAGGGAGCACGTGAAGGAGCCCGGCAAGGCCCCGCTGTGCGGCAACTCCGTCGGCACCGACCGCGGCTTCCTGCTGCGGGACATGCCCACGCTGGAGGACTACCTCCACTACCGCATCGTCGACGTGTCCTCCATCAAGGAGCTGGCCCGCCGCTGGTACCCGCGGGCGTACTTCAACAGCCCCGAGAAGAACGGCAACCACCGCGCGCTCGCCGACATCCGCGAGTCCATCGCCGAGCTGCGCTACTACCGGGAGGCCGTCTTCGTACCGCAGCCCGGCCCCGACACCGACACCACGAGGAAGATCGCCGCCAAGCACGTCCTGCCCGCCGGCTAGGACGCGCGGCGCCGGAAAAGGCGTGCGCGAGCACCCCTTCGGACCCTGTACACTTTTTCTCAGCCGGTCGGGAAAACCCGCCTCGCGGGATTCCAGTACCGGCCTTGGTGGGTGTAGCTCAGTTGGTAGAGCACCTGGTTGTGGTCCAGGTGGCCGCGGGTTCAAGTCCCGTCACTCACCCTGAATGATCAAGGGCTGACCTGATAACGGGTCGGCCCTTGATCGCGTTCCAAGGCCTTCGGGAACAGTTCACCCAGTACGAGGGCCCGCACACGCTTGGGCTCCCTGATGGAACGATCAGGGAGCCCAAGCGTGTGCGGGCCGTCACGTCACGACGACGCCCGCTCCACCAGCTCCGTCGGCAGCACCACCTGGTGCCGGTCCAGGCCCCGGGAGGCCGCCGGGCGGCGGTCCGCGATCTCGGTCAGCAGGAGGTCTATCATCGCGCGGCCCATCTCCTCGATGGGCTGGCGGACGCTGGTGAGCGGCGGCTCCATGTGGCGGGCGATGGCCGAGTCGTCGTAGCCGACCAGTGCCACGTCGTCCGGGATGCTGCGGCCCGCCTCGCGCAGTACCTGGCGAGCGCCGGCCGCGGTGACGTCCGAACCGGCGAAGACCGCGTCCAGGTCGGGGCGGCGGCGCAGCAGTTCCGCCATGGCGCGGCGGCCGCCCTCCTCGGTGAAGTCGCCCGCCTCGATCAGCTGCTCGTCCTCCGCGTGGCCGGCGTCGCGCAGGGCCGCGCGGTAGCCGTCGACGCGCCGCTGGGCGCCGTAGACGTCGAGGCGGCCGGTGATGTGCGCGATGCTGCGGCATCCGCGGGAGAGCAGGTGCTCGACGGCGGAGCGGGCGCCGCCGAAGTTGTCCGAGTCCACCGACGCGAGCGTCTCCGCGGCCGAGCGCGGGCCGCTGATCACCGCCGGGATCTCCAGCTGGGACAGCATGTCGGGCAGCGGGTCGTCGGCGTGCACGGAGACCAGCAGGACGCCGTCCACGCGGTGCGCGGCCAGGTACTGGGCGAGGCGGCGCCGTTCGCGGTCGCTGCCCGCGAAGATCAGCAGCAGCTGCATCTCGGTTTCGGACAGCTCCGCGCCGACACCCTTGAGCATGTCCGAGAAGTACGGTTCCGCGAAGAAGCGGGTCTCCGGTTCGGGCACGACCAGCGCGATCGCGTCCGTGCGGTTGGCGGCCAGCGCGCGGGCCGCCGTGTTCGGGACGTAGCCGAGTTCCGCCACCGCCGCCTCGACCGCCGCCCGGGTCGCGTCGCTCACCCGGGGCGAGCCGTTGATCACCCGGGACACCGTGCCGCGGCCGACGCCCGCCCGTGCCGCCACCTCTTCGAGGGTGGGCCGGCCACCGCTCCGCCCACGCGCTCCGTGGCCTGCCATCGGCTCCGCCTCCCGTCGACACCCCCGCACTCTGCGGCTGGCCTGGAATTTAACAGGCCGGTCGGGTGTAATGACCGGCTCCGGACCGCCGCCCGCCGTACGGAGGGCCTTCCGCGCCGTTCCCGGCGTCCAGTTAACAGGCAGATAACTGAACGCAGTTCGTCGCGTCCGTTCCCTTGACACCCCCGCCCGGACCCGCGACTCTTCAAGACATCACTTGTGGGAGCGCTCCCACACTACCTGGCACTTACACATCCCGCACGTTCCCCGCCCGAGCCGCAGCGACGAACGAACGACATGAAGCAGCGGGTCCAACCATGGAGTTGGCCGGGGGGTCGGCACGTCAGGGCAACAGGAGGACGCAATGCGAGCAGCACGCAGAGGATCGGCCCGCAGGGCGGTGGTCGTGGCGGCCATCGCGTCGCTGGGCGCCGGGCTGCTGGCCGGCTGCGCCGACGACGGCACGGACGAGGACAGCACGTCGTCGGGCGACAGCAGCGGCAAGACCACCATCACCCTCGGCCTGTTCGGCACCATGGGCTTCAAGGAGGCCGGGCTCTACGAGGAGTACGAGAAGCTCAACCCGGACATCAACATCGAGGAGACGGTCACCGAGCGGAACGAGAACTACTACCCCGCTCTGGTCAACCACCTCACCACCGAGAGCGGCCTCCAGGACATCCAGGCCATCGAGGTCGGCAACATCGCCGAGGTCGTCGAGACCCAGGCCGACAAGTTCGTCGACATGGCCAAGGTCGAGGGTGTGCAGCCCAGCAGCTGGCTGGACTGGAAGTGGAAGCAGGGCGTCACCAAGGACGGCAAGGCGGTCGGTCTCGGCACCGACATCGGCCCGATGGCCATCTGCTACCGCAAGGACCTCTTCGAGAAGGCCGGCCTGCCGACCGACCGCGACGAGGTCAGCGCGCTGTGGGCGGGCGACTGGAACAAGTTCATCGAGGCCGGCGAGAAGTACAAGGAGGGCGCCGGCGAGGACACCTACTTCATGGACTCGCCCGGCGGTCTGATCAACGCCATCCTCAGCAGTGAGGAGGAGAAGTTCTACGACGCCTCCGGCAAGGTCATCTACAAGACCAACCCCGCCGTGAAGAAGGCCTTCGACCTGACCGCCGAGGCCGCCGAGAAGGACCTGGTCCAGGCGCAGACCCAGTTCCAGCCGGCCTGGGAACAGACCATCTCCAACAACCTCTTCGCCACCGTCGCCTGCCCGCCGTGGATGCTCGGCACCATCAAGGGCAAGTCCCAGCCCGAGGCGGCCGGCCAGTGGGACGTGGCCCAGGCGCCGAAGTCCGGCAACTGGGGCGGCTCCTTCCTGGGTGTGCCGAAGAGCGGCAAGAACGTCGAGGAGGCGCAGAAGTTCGTCGCCTGGCTGACCGCGCCGGAGCAGCAGGCCAAGCTGTTCGCCGTGCAGGGCAGCTTCCCGAGCGCGCCGGCCGCGTACAAGCTGCCGCAGGTGACGGACGCCAAGAACGAGATGACCGGTGACGCGCCGATCGGTGAGCTCTTCGCCAAGGCCGCCGAGTCCATCCCGGCGCAGGTGATCGGCCCGAAGGACCAGATCATCCAGCAGGGTCTGACCGACAACGGCGTCATCCTCGTCACCCAGGGCAAGTCGCCCGAGGAGGCCTGGGAGAACGCCACCAAGACCATCGACAACAACCTGGAGAAGTGACCGGAATGACCACCCGGCACGACACCGCCGCGCCCCCCGCGAAGGGGGGCGCGGCCCCGGGCCGAGGGCCCGGTGGCGCGGCCTCCCCCGGGCAGGCGAGGAAGCGGGCCCGGCTCTCCCGCCGCTGGCAGCGTGACCTGCGCTGGAGCCCGTACGCGTTCGTCTCCCCGTTCTTCCTGCTGTTCGCGGCCTTCGGCCTGTTCCCGCTGCTCTACACCGGCTGGGCCTCGCTGCACACGGTGGAGCTGACCGCACCCACCGAGATGGAGTGGGCGGGCCTGGACAACTTCACCAGGATCTTCGACGACGACTTCTTCTGGAACGCCGCGCAGAACACGCTGACCATCGGCATCATCTCCACGGTGCCGCAGCTGCTGATGGCGATGGGCCTAGCGCACATCCTCAACTACAAGCTGCGCGGCTCCACGTTCTACCGCGTCGTGATGCTCGCGCCGTACGCGACGTCGATCGCCGCCGCCTCGCTGGTCTTCGTCCTGCTCTTCGGCCGCGACTACGGCATGATCAACTGGGCCCTCGACCTGGTCGGCCTGGACAAGGTCGACTGGCAGAGCGACAAGTGGCCGTCCCAGATAGCCGTCTCGTCGATCGTCATCTGGCGGTGGACCGGCTACAACGCGCTGATCTACCTGGCGGCGATGCAGGCGATCCCGCAGGACCTGTACGAGTCGGCGGCGCTGGACGGTGCGAGCCGGTGGCGGCAGTTCATCCACGTCACGCTGCCCCAGCTGCGTCCCACGATCCTCTTCACGGTCGTCGTGTCGACCATCGGCGCCTCGCAGCTGTTCGGCGAGCCGCTGCTGTTCGACGCCAACAAGGGCGCCTCCGGCGGCTCCCAGCACCAGTTCCAGACGCTCGGCCTGTACCTGTACGAGCAGGGCTGGATCAACCAGCACCTGGGCCGCGCCTCCGCGATCGCCTGGACGATGTTCCTGATCCTCATCGTGATCGGGCTCGTCAACTACGTCATCTCGCGCCGGCTGCGCGCCAGTAGTTAAGGAGAACCGGCCGTGACGACGACCCTGACCAAACCCCCGGCCGAGCCGGTGCCCGAGCCGCCCCGGCGGGGCCGGCGCCGGCCGAAGTCGGCCCGCGCCGGCGGACAGATGCACGCCGGCCCCGTCGCGTACATCATCCTCGCCCTGTTCACCGTCGGCTCGCTGTTCCCGCTGGTGTGGACGGCGATCGCCGCCTCCCGGGACAACCAGCGCCTGGCCCAGACGCCGCCGCCGTTCTGGTTCGGCGGCAACCTCTTCGACAAGATCGAGATCGCCTGGACCGACGCCAACATGGGCGAGGCGATCCTCAACACCACGATCGTGGCGGGCATCTCGGCGGTCACCGTCGTCTTCCTGTCGACGATCGCCGGCTTCGCCTTCGCCAAGCTGAAGTTCCGGGGCCGCAACGCGCTGATGCTGATCGTGGTCGGCACGATGATGATCCCGCCGCAGCTGAGCATCATCCCGCTGTACATGATGGTGGCCAAGCTGGACTGGACCGACCAGCTCCAGGCGGTGATCTTCCCGTCGCTGGTCAGCGCGTTCGGTGTGTTCTTCATGCGCCAGTACCTGTTGCAGGCGCTGCCGGACGAGATCATCGAGGCCGCCCGCGTGGACGGCGCGAGCAGCTGGCGCGTGGTGTGGCACGTGGTCTTCCCGGCGGCCCGGCCCGCGATGGCCGTCCTCGGCATGCTGATCTTCGTGCAGGTGTGGAACGACTTCCTGTGGCCGTTCCTCGTGCTGACGCAGAACGGCAACCCGACCGTGCAGGTGGCGGTGGCGGGCCTCGGCCGCGGCTTCACCCCGGACCAGGCCCTGATCATGGGCGGCGCGCTGCTCGGCACGCTGCCCCTGCTGCTGGTCTTCGCGATCTTCGGCAAGCAGATCGTGGGCGGCATCATGCAGGGCGCCGTCAAGGGCTGACACCCGTCCGTCCGCCAAGGGCTGACACCGTCCCGGGGGCCGGGCCACCGCCGTCCCGGCCCCGCCTTCCCCCCTCGTACTTCCACCCGTCGGTCTTCCGTCCGTCTGGATTTCGACCCGTCGGCCTTCCACCCGCCGGTCTTCCACGACCCGGACGACCCGCCACCACCCCTCTATGGGAGCGCTTCCATGCTTGAGTCCGAAACGCCGGTGACCCCGGTGACCTTCCCCCCTGCCTTCCTCTGGGGCGCCGCCACCTCGGCGTACCAGATCGAAGGAGCGGTACGGGAGGACGGCCGCACCCCCTCGATCTGGGACACCTTCAGCCACACCCCGGGGAAGACGGCCGGCGGCGACACCGGTGACATCGCTGTCGACCACTACCACCGCTACCGCGACGACGTGGCGCTGATGAAGGAGCTGGGTCTCGGCGCCTACCGCTTCTCCATCTCCTGGCCCCGGGTGCAGCCGACCGGCCGCGGCCCCGCCGTCCAGCGCGGCCTGGACTTCTACCGCCGTCTGGTGGACGAGCTGCTGGCCGCCGGGATCAAGCCGGCCGTCACCCTCTACCACTGGGACCTGCCGCAGGAGCTGGAGGACGCCGGCGGCTGGCCCGAGCGGGACACGGCGTACCGGTTCGCCGAGTACGCGCAGATCGTCGGCGAGGCGCTCGGCGACCGCGTGGAGCAGTGGATCACGCTCAACGAGCCGTGGTGCGCAGCCTTCCTCGGTTACGCCTCCGGCGTGCACGCTCCCGGCCGCACCGACCCGGCGGCCGCGCTGCGCGCCGCGCACCACCAGAACCTGGCGCACGGCCTGGGCACCGTGGCCCTGCGTTCGGTGATGCCGGCCCGCAACTCGGTGGCGATCAGCCTCAACACCTCCGTGGTCCGGCCGCTGTCGCAGAGCCCGGCGGACCTGGCGGCCGCGCAGAAGATCGACGATCTGTCCGGCGGCATCTTCCACGGCCCGATCCTGCACGGCGCCTACCCGCGGACCCTGCTGGAGGCGACGGCACCGGTCACCGACTGGTCGTTCGTCCAGGACGGCGACCTGGGGCAGATCCGCCAGCCCATCGACGCCATCTGCCTCAACTACTACACGCCCACCGTCGTCTCGGCCGCCGACGCCGACTCGCGCGCCCCGCGCGCCGACGGCCACGGCGAGAGCGACCACTCCCCCTGGCCCGCCGCGGACGACGTGGCGTTCCACCAGCCGCCGGGCGAGCGTACGGAGATGGGCTGGAGCGTCGACCCGACCGGCCTGCACGAGCTGATCATGCGCTACCACCGGGAGGCGCCCGGCCTGCCGCTGTACATCAGCGAGAACGGCGCCGCCTACGACGACAAGCCCGGCGCCGACGGCACGGTGCACGACCCGGAGCGGGTCGCCTACCTGGACGGCCACCTCAGGGCCGTCCGCCGGGCCATCGCGGACGGCGCCGACGTGCGCGGCTACTACCTGTGGTCCCTGCTGGACAACTTCGAGTGGGCGTACGGCTACGAGAAGCGGTTCGGCGCGGTGTACGTCGACTACGTCTCCCAGCAGCGCACACCCAAGTCGAGCGCCCTGTGGTACGGGCGGGCGGCCCGCACGGGGGCGCTGCCGCCGGTGGAGTCGGCCGAGTAGGCCACTGCCCGGAGAACAACGGGGGCGCGGCGCCTTACGGGGGGATGCCGCGCCCTTTGTCCGGGGTGGGCTCACATGGGAGCTCTGGGCCGGTTGGGGGAGCCGGTCAGCCGGGGACCGCGGCGGCGCCGTACGTTCCCCCGGTGCCCGCTGCGCCGCTCCGGCGCCGCCCGCCCGTCCAGCTGGATCCAGATCCGCACCTCGGTGCCGCCCAGCACGGAGGAACCGATCCGTACGTCGCCGCCGGTCGACTCCGCCAGCCGGCGCACGATGTCCAGGCCGAGGCCGGTCGACCCGTCGCTGCCCGAACCCCGGCCGCGGGCCATCGCCCCCTCCGGGTCGGATATGCCGGGGCCCGCGTCCGACACGAGGACGATCACCGCGTCCTCGCCGTTGTGCAGGTCGACCGCGAAGGCCGTGCCCTCGGCGGTGTGCCGGAAGACGTTGCCGAGCAGGGCGTCCAGGGAGGCGGCCAGGTCGGCGCGGGCCACGGGTATCCGCACCGGCCGGTCGGCGCCGGCCACCCGCCATTTGCGGCCCTCGTCCTCGGCGAGCGCGGACCAGAAGACCATCCGCTCCCGGACCACCTCCGCCGCGTCGCACCCGGCGCCGGGACCGGCCGCGGCCGTCTGCGGCTTGGCGTCCCGGGCGGTGCGGATGATCGTGTCGACCTCGCGCTCCAGCTGCTCGACGGCGGCCCGGGTCTGGTCGGCGGCCGGCCCGTCGCCGAGCGAGGCCGCGTTGAGCCGCAGCACGGTCAGCGGGGTGCGCAGGCGGTGGGACAGGTCGGCGGCCAGCTCCCGTTCGTTGGCCAGCAGCTGGACCACCTGGTCGGCCATGGAGTTGAACGCGACGGCCGCGAGCCGCAGTTCGTTGGGCCCCTCCTCCGGCACCCGCGCGCCGAGCTTCCCCTCCCCCAGTTCGTGCGCGCCCTCGACCAGGCGCTGCGCGGGCTGCACCATCCGTACGCCCAGCCGGTCGGCGACCGCGACCGAGCCGACGATCAGGGCGGCGCCGACGGCGGCCAGCACCGCCCAGGCCGTGCCGACGCCGTTGGTGACCTCGGACTCGGGGACGTACACCTCGACGACGGCGATCTCGCCGGAGCTGAGCGCGACCGGCTGGAGCAGGGTGGAACCGCCCTCGACCTCCGTGGTGGAGGCGCGGCCCATCTCGCGCACGGCGGCGATGTCCTGGTCGGTGGCGCGCTGCCGGCCGATGTCGGTGGCGTCGGTCCGCGCGTCGAGTCCCGGTATGTGCACGGCCATTCCGGCGTCGGACCCCGCGGAGGCGACGACGCGCTCCAGCTGGTCGCGGTCGGTGGTGATGGACAGCGCGGGCGCGACGGCGGCGGCCTCGCGCTCGGCGTTGGAGAAGGCGCGGTCGCGGGCCATCTCGCGGATGACGAGTCCGAGCGGGACCGCGAAGGCGACCACGACCATCGCGGTGACCGCCAGCGACACCTTGACCAGGGCCCACCTCATCGTGGCGGCTCCGCACCGGGAGACGGGACGGCGGGCGGCTCCAGCTTCACGCCGACACCGCGCAGGGTGTGCAGATAGCGGGGCCGGGCCGCCGTCTCGCCCAGCTTGCGCCGCAGCCAGGACAGATGGACGTCGATGGTCTGGTCGTCGCCGTAGGACTGCTGCCAGACCTCGGCGAGCAGCTCCTTGCGCGGGACGACGACTCCCGGCCGTCCGGCCAGGAAGGCGAGCAGGTCGAACTCCCGGCGGGTCAGGTCGAGCCGGGCGCCGTCCAACTCGGCCTGCCGGCGCAGGGGGTCGACGGTGAGTCCGCCGACCCGGAGCACGGTCTCCGGCGCCGCCTCCGCGGGACCGGACCGGGCCCGGCGCAGTACGGCCGCCATCCGGGCCGACAGGTGCTCCACGGAGAACGGCTTGGTGAGGTAGTCGTCCGCGCCCGCGTTCAACAGCCGTACGACCTCCGCCTCGTCGTCCCGGGCGGTGGCGACGATCACGGGCACGTCGGTGATGCCGCGCAGCATCTTCAGCGCCTCGGAGCCGTCCAGGTCCGGCAGTCCGAGGTCCAGGATCACCACGTCGAAGCGGAAATGGGCGACCTCGCGCAGCGCCTCCAGTGCCGTACCGACGCTGCGCACGGTGTGCGAGGCGTCGGTCAGATGCCGGATGAGCGCCGAGCGTACGAACTGGTCGTCCTCGACCACGAGCACACTTGCCATGGGCGGCACCGTACGCCATGCGGAGAAGCCCGGTGCGGGCCTGTGGACAACTCCGCCCGGGCCCGCGTCACAGCACGTTCGCGCGACACGCGTGGGGCGTGTGAGGCAGTATGGCCGCGATGCGCAGAGGACTCGTCCACGTGATCGCCTGGCTGCTCGCCACCGGCGCCGCGGTCACCCTGTCGTGGTGGGGCGTCCACACGGTGATGGCGGGCACGGCCTACGACGCCCCCCGCGCGCTGCCCATCACGGCCGCCGACGCGAACGTCCGGGACGGGGAGGACGACGACGGCGAGGGTGACGGCGGGGACTCCCTGGCGTCGTCCACCAGCCGGCCGTCGCCCTCGCCGTCGGTCAGCGCGTCGCCGACGCCGAGCGGAACGCCCCGCGAGCCCGGCCCCGCCCCGTCGCGGACCGCGCCGGCCGCCACGCCGCCCGAGGAGCCGACGAGCCCCGCGCCCGCGACGTCCGGCCGGGTCAGGAGCTACGACACCGACGGGGGCCGGGCGGTCTTCGACCTCGGCACGTCGTCCGCGTCCCTGGTGTCGGCGACGCCGGGGGCGGGCTGGTCGATGCAGGTGTGGAAGACGGAGTCGTGGATCCGGGTGCAGTTCACCTCGGGCGCGGACCGGGTGTCGGTCTTCTGCACGTGGCACGACGGGCCGCCGAGGGTGGAGATCGGCAGCTACTGAAGGGCCTTTCGGCGCCTGTCCGGCCGGTTGGGCCGGTTCACTTGAACACGGAGTCCGGCGGGGCGGGCGAGTCCACCGCCGCCGCGTCCGTCACGGGTGCGGCGCCGCCGGTGAAGTCCCTCAGCGCGCGGCCGTGTTCCACGCGCGCGGTGTGCGGGTCGGAGGCGGCCCGCCGGGTGAGTTCGGCGACCGGCAGCGGGTGGTCGGCGGCGACGAGGACCGCGTTGCCGAAGCGTCTGCCGCGCAGGACGGCCGGGTCGGCGACGAGGGCGAGTTCGGGGAAGCGGGCGGCGGCGGTGGCGATCTGGCCGCGCAGGTGTGTGAGCGGCGGGCCGTCGGCGATGTTGGCGACGTAGACCCCGCCGGGCGCGAGCGCGCGGCGGACCTCGTCGAGGAACTCGGCGGACGTCAGGTGGGCCGGTGTGCGGGCCCCGCCGAACACGTCCGCGACGACCAGGTCCGCCCAGCCGTCGGGCACCTTGGCCAGCCCGGCGCGGGCGTCGGTGGAACGCACCCGGATCCGGGCGCCGGGGTCCAGTGGCAGCTCGCGGCGGACCAGCTGGACGAGACCGGCGTCGCGCTCGACGACCTGCTGGGTGGAGCGGGGGCGGGTGGCGGCGACGTAGCGGGCGAGGGTGAACGCGCCGCCGCCGAGGTGCACGGCGTGCACGGGTCTGCCGGGCGGGGCTGCCAGGTCGATGACGTGGCCGATACGGCGCTGGTACTCGAAGGACAGGTGCGCCGGGTCGTCGAGGTCGACGTGCGACTGCGGGGCGCCGTCGATCAGCAGCGTCCAGGCCCGGGGCCGCTCCCGGTCGGGGACCAGTTCGGCGCGCCCGCCGTCGACGTCCTCGACGACGGCTTCGACGACCGCGCGCCCTCGGCGGGTGTTCCTGGACCTTCCCATCGGCCCATTATCGGACGACGCGGGAGCGGGCCGGCGTCCGGCCGCGCGTGCGCCGGGCGAGGGCTGCCGTGGGTTCCGCTCAGCGGCAGCTGTCCGCGGCCTCGATCAGCCGGGCCGCCTCGCCCAGCGCGGCCCGCAGTACGGCGGGGTCGGTGGCCAGGTCCGCCTCACCGGGCGGCAGCAGCCAGTCCGAGCCCTCCACCGGAGGCTCCAGGACCGCGGCGAGGCGCAGTCCGCGGCCGTCCGTCTCCGTGCAGGTGCTGCCGGGTACGTCCCAGGCGGCGGCCGTGCCCGACGGCACCAGGAAGCCCAGGGTGTCGCAGCCGTCGTCGTGGATCACGGGGCCCACCCCGTCACCGGTGCCCCGTCTGAGGATGTCGACCGCCTCCAGGCCCTGCCGGGTCGGCACGGTGACGACGTCGCAGGCATCGCAGGCGGGTTCGCTGATCCGTCTGGTATCCATCCCGGCCTCCACCACGGAACTCCTCCTTGGACGAGCGGGTCGGGAGTCGGGGGCCTCCCGGTCCACCTGGTTCAACGCGGCGGAACGTCAACGGCTACGGCGCAAGTCAGCCGCAAAGGATGGCACTTCATGGCAGATCGTGGATGAGATATCCGGTTTGTAGCCAAACACCGCGTGGCCGTTCCGTCACAGCCGGTACGTTCTTGCTCGCCGGGAACAGGGCCGACGAACGGAGGAACGACCGCGCGTCGCCTGCCGCCCCGGCATGGTTCGACGGTTCGCACGAGAGGACCCGGCCATGGCGTCGTCAACGGTGACTTCCGACCGGCCCGACCGGCCATCGCGGCCCAACCTCGCCTTCCGGCGGCTGCGCGGGAAGCGCTCGCCGGCCGAGTTCGCGGCGGCGGTGCGCCGGGCCGCGCGCGAGATCGGCGAACGGGTCAGCTGTGACGCGCGCTACGTCGGGCGGGTCGAGGCGGGCGAGATCCGCTGCCCCAACTACGCGTACGAGCGGGTGTTCCTGCACATGTTCCCCGGCCGCACGCTCACCGACCTGGGGTTCGCGCCCCGCTCGTCGGTACGCGGGCGCCGGGCGCGCGCCGCGAGTGAGACGCGGGGGGCGCGGGAGCCGTATGACACGGAGGAGACGCGGGACACGCAGGACCGGCAGTACCCGTACGACACGCACGACAACAACGAGGAGAGCGACGTGCTGCGTCGCGCATTCATGACGAGCGGTGCCACGGTGGCCGCCGCCTCGCTGGGCCCCCTGGGGCTCGCCCACGACGCCGCGGCGGCCGGACGCCCCCCGCGCAGGGCCGGGGCGGGTCACGCGGGCGCGCTGGAAGAAGCCGTCCGCCGGATCAGGCTGCTCGACGACCGGCACGGCGCGGACGGCCTCTACCGGCGCGCGGCGGCCCCGCTGCGCACGGCGTACGCGCTGCTGGACGCCGGCGCGACCCGGCAGACGACGGCGGACCGGCTGTACGCGGGCGCGGGGGAGCTGGCGATCTCCGTGGGCTGGCTGGCGCACGACTCCGGGCGCTTCGACGACGCGCGCTCCCACTACGCGGAGGCCCTCGCCACCTCACGCATGACCGGCGATCCCGCGCTGGAGGCCCACGCCTTCTGCAACATGGCGTTCCTGGCCCGTGACGCCGGGCGTCCGCGCGAGGCGGTCCGGGCGGCCCAGGCCGCGCAGCGCGCCGCCCGCCCGCTGGGCTCGGCCCGGCTGATGTCGCTGCTCGCGCTGCGCGAGGCGGGCGGCTGGGCGGGGCTCGCCGACCGGGTGGGCTGCGAGCAGGCGCTGGCCCGGGCGCAGGCGCTGTTCGGGCGGGGCGACTCGGACGCCGACCCGGAGTGGATGAGTTTCTACGGCGAGGCGGAACTGGAAGGCCTGGAGGCCCAGTGCTGGTCGACCCTGGGCGACTGGCCCCGGGCGGCCCGGCACGCACGCCGGGCGGCCGGGCTGCAGGACCCGCACTTCACCCGGAACCTCGCGCTGTACTCGGCGGAACTCGCCGACGACCTGGCCCGCGGCGGCCGTCCCGACGAGGCGGCCGGGGCGGGGCTGCGGGTCCTGGACCTCTTGGGCGAGGTCCAGTCCTCCCGCATCCACACGATGCTGGCGGGCACGGCCCGGGTACTGCTCCCGCACCGGCGGGCGTCGGGGGTGTCGGCCTTCCTGGACCGCCACGGGGCGCTGCCGCGGTCCGCTTGAGCGAGACCCGCGTGAGCCCGGCCTGTGGTGAGCGTGGCCCGCGCCGGTAAGGCTCCCGTCGGTGCGACCCACTCCCGCGCGGCCAGCGCCGGGCATGGCCCGGGTACTGCTCCCACCGGCGGGCGTCGGGGGTGTCGGCCTTCCTGGACCGCCACGGGGCGCTGCCGCGGTCCGCTTGAGCGAGACCCGCGTGAGCGCGGCCCGCGTCGGTGCGGCCAGCGTCGAGTACGGCCCGGCGGGTGGGTGTCGCAGCCCGGCGTCGCGCGGTGGCGCTGTGCGCGCCCGCTCAGCCCGCCAGGTGTCCCAAGTCGTTCCAGCTCTCCAGAGCCGGTTCCCCGTACGCCCACCCCAGCACCGACAGCGATGTCGGGTTCAGCCGTATCCGGGCCGCGAAGTCCAGCGGCAGGCCCAGCCACCGCGCGCCGATCGACCGCAGGATGTGCCCGTGGGCGAAGACCAGGACGTCCCGGTCCGCCTCCCGCGCCCAGGCGACGACCTCGTCCGCACGCGCGGTGACGTCCGCGAGGCTCTCCCCCTGCGGCACCCCGTCCCGCCAGATCAGCCAACCGGGCCGGACGGCCTGGATCTCGGCCGGCGTCATGCCCTCGTACGCCCCGTAGTCCCACTCCATCAGCGTGTCCCAGGTCCCGGCCCGCTCGCCGAAGCCGGCGAGTTCGCAGGTCTCACGCGCGCGGGAGAGCGGACTGGTGCGCACCTCGACGCCGGGCAGTCCCTCCAGCGGAGCCCGGTGCAGCCGCTCGCCGAGCAGTTTCGCGCCGCGCCGGCCCTCCTCGAGGAGCGGCACATCGGTCCTGCCGGTGTGCTTGCCGGACAGCGACCACTCGGTCTGTCCGTGCCGGGCCAGCAGGATGCGCGGTGCCATGAAGGGGGCCTTTCCGGGAGAAATGTCTGAGCGGACACCTCCATCATCGCGCACGCCCCGTACGGGCAACCCGGGGGGCGATGCCCGCGTCTATCAGGGCCGAGGGCGCTCCGTGAAGCGGGCGCGCGCAGGCCGTAGAGTGGCACGTCCGTGTCAACGAGGCGCAAGCGAGAACGAAGGGGGAGGGCGATCGGATTGCCGCACACCGAGGCACCGGGCACCGAGGCGACCCCGGCGACCCCGAAAACTCGGCTGCGCTGGTGGACCGAGCTGCCGCTCATCCTCCTGGTCTACGCCTGCTACTCCGCGGGCCGTCTCCTCGTGCGGGGCGACGTCTCCGACGCCGTCGACCACGGCCTGGCCATCCTGCGCATAGAGAAGGCGCTGTACCTCAACGCGGAGCACCCGCTCAACCGTCTCTTCACCAGCGAGCCCTGGATCGGCATTCCGGCGGACTTCTGGTACGCGTCGCTGCACTACCTGGTCACCCCGGCGCTCCTGGTCTGGATCTTCCGCTCCCGCGCGGTGCGCTACCGGGCCGCCCGGACCTGGCTGATGACGTCCACGTTCATCGGTCTCATCGGCTTCACGCTCCTGCCGACCTGCCCGCCCCGGCTGCTGGAGGCGAGCCACGGGTTCGTCGACACGATGGCCCAGTACAGCTCGTACGGCTGGTGGGGCGGCGAGGCGAGCGCGCCGCGCGGTCTGGGCGGGATGACCAACCAGTACGCGGCCATGCCGAGCCTGCACGTGGGCTGGTCGCTGTGGTGCGGGGTGATGCTGTGGCGCCACGGCGGCACGCGCGCGGCCAAGGTGGCCGGCGTCGTCTATCCGCTGGTGACCACGATCGTGGTGATGGGCACCGCCAACCACTACTTCCTCGACGCGGTCGCGGGCGCTGCCGTGATGGGCGCGGGGCTGCTGCTGACGCCGTTCGTGATGCGGACCTCGGACCGGGCGCGGGCCCTGTTCGCGGCACGCTTCGCGACGCGCACCGGGGCCGGCTCGGCGGCCGCGCCCGACGCGCCCGGCTCTGCCGACGCACCGGTCACCGAGGGCGCGGGTTCCCCGATTGTCAGTGGTGGATGCCAGACTTCCGCGGGTGAGCGATTTCCACGGCAGCGCGAGCAGCGGCCGGCACGAGGAGCCGAGCCGGACCCCTCCCCCTCGGACGCGGGGGACGAGACTCCGGCACCGGCTCGCTGAGCTGCGCGGCCCGGACGTACCGGCCAAGGCGCTCGACGCACGGGCGCTGGCCGCCCTCGCCGCCAACCCGGGGTGCCGGCGGCGGGCGATCCTCGACGGTGCCGGGGTGGACAAGGCCTCGCTGGCGAGCGCGCTGGGGTCGCCGTCGGTCTTCGGGCAGTCGCAGTTCGCGTTCACGCGCGGCAACGCCTTCGAGGCGCGGGTCAAGGCGGACGGCGGCGCCGAGCTGCTGCGGCTGGTGCACGAGAAGCTCGACCGGGGCGCCGAGCCGCCCGCCGGCGCGCACGTGCCCGACCTGTCCGCGACCGGCCCCGAGGGCCGCGCCGCCCGTACGGCGCTGGCGCTGCGGGAGGCTACCGCCGGTTCGGTCGGCACGCCCGGCCTTCCCGGCACGTGGACACTCCTCGACCACCCGATGCTCGCCCTGGACGTCGCCGGCTCCCCCGCCTTCCTGGAGCCGGACGCCGTGGTGGTGCATCCGGACGGCAGCTGGACGGTCGTGGAGATCAAGTCCTTCCCCATGCTGGACGGCTCCGCCGATCCGGCGAAGGTGGGCGCCGCCGCGCGGCAGGCCGCGGTGTACGTGCTGGCCCTGGAGCGGGTCGCCGCCCGGCTGGACCCCGCCCCGCGCGTGCGCCACCGTGTCCTCCTGGTCTGCCCGAAGGACTTCTCCAACCTGCCCACCGCCTCCGCCGTCGACGTGCGCAAGCAGCGCGCGGTCACCGGCCGGCAGCTGGCCCGGCTGACCCGCATCGAGGACATCGCGGACACGCTGCCCGAGGGCGTCTGCTTCTCCCCCGGGCTGCCGGCCGAGAAGCTGACGGCCGCCGTGGAGGCGGTCCCGGCGACGTACGCGCCCGAGTGCCTGTCCGCCTGCGAGCTGGCCTTCCACTGCCGGGCCCGGTCCCGTGAGGCCGGCGCGGTGACGTCGCTGGGCCGCCCGGTGCGGGCGGAGCTGGGCGGTCTGTCGACGGTCGAGGACGTGCTGGCGGCGGCCCGCGGCGAGGCCGGTGACCCGGACGACCCGGCGGTGGCCGCGCTGCGCAGGGCGGCGGAGCTGCGGTCGGAGGCCCTCGCGGCGGCCGGCGCCGGGACGCGGGAGGCGGCCCCGTGTCTCTGATCACCACCCTCGCCCGGCTGGAGGCCGTGCGCACCGGCCGCGCCCAGCCGGCCGCCACCGTCCGGCACCGGCACCTGTCCGACCGTCCGCTGGTCTTCGTGCCGCTGATCACCGCCGGTGAGGCCGGTGCCCCGCTCGGCGCCCTGGTCGGCGCCGACCGGGACGCGCCACACCTGCTGGTCGTGGCGCAGCCCCGCGACCGCGACCTGCGGTTCGCGTTCCTCGCCGAGCTGGCCGGCATCGTGCTGCCGCACGTCGAGGCGTACGCGGACAGCGTCGAGGCCGCCGAGCGCACCGAGACCGACCCGGAGACGGGCAAGCGGGTCAAGGTCGAGGTCGACCTGTGCGCGGACGCCGCGCAGCTGATCGTGCCGTCCCGCGCGGGCGTCGACTTCGTACGGCTGCTGGGCCGGTCGATGCGGTTCCGGCGTACGGCGGAGCAGGACCCCGAGACTCCGCACCCCGCGCCGCCGAGGGTGCCGCTGCTCGGCCGCTGGCTGACCCACTACGGCGAGCGGGCCCGGGTCCCCGGCTCCTCCCTGCTCCTCGCCATGACCGATCTGCTGGGCCGGCACTGGGCGACCGGCCAGTCCACGCTGGAGGACCAGCACCTGGGCGCGCTGCTCGCCTGGATCGCCCCGGACGGGGCGGGACGGACCGGCGCGGAGGCCGCCCGCCGGGCCGAGCTGGCCCGCGACGCCGACGGTCAGCTGCTGTGCCCGCCCGCGGGCCCGGCCACCGACCCGGCCTTCGACAACAAGCTGCTCGCCCCCGCCATCGAGCGCTACGACCGGGCCCGCACCGCGCTCGCCGCCGCCGAGGACGGTGTGGAGGCCGACGACCGGCTCGGTGCGCTCACCGCCGCCGAGCGGGAGATCCGCACGCTCGTCGAGAGCCGCACGCGGCCCACCTGGGACGCGGTGTGGCGGGGCCTGGACCTGCTGCGGGAGCTGCCGGCCGGCGCGCATGTCGAGGACCGGTGGACCCGCGACCGCTGGTCCTTCACCTCCCACCGCGACCGCATCCTGTCCGGCGAGCCCCCGCAGCCGCGCCGCGACGACGCGGTGACCGCGGCCAACAAGCTCGCCACGCGGGAGCGGGAGCAGGCCCGGCTGGAGGCCCAGGAGGCCCTGGACGATCCGCTGGTGATGGCCGGGCGGCGGCTGGCCGGGGAGGCGTTCGCCGGGGAGGTCACCGACGTCGTGATGGCGTACAGCGAGAGCAAGCGGCCGAGCCCGCGCCCGCTGGTGACGGTCCGCACGGACGACCGGCCGCACCTGGGCGAGCGTGTGAAGGTCTACCGGTCGCTGGGCGGCAAGCCGCAGACGGCCGAGTTCGTCGAGCAGGAGGAAGAGGGGGTCCTCGTGCTGCGTGTCGTGGACAAGATGGGGCGGGGCCGGGAGCCCGAGGCCGGTTCGGTGCCGGAGAAGGGCGACCGGGTCTGCTTCACCCTCTTCGAGCACGAGCAGCGGGGCGGGGCGAAGCTGCCCGACCCGGACCAGACCCCGTGGACGCACGGCGGGCCGCCCGGTGAGGCGGCCGCGGTGCCGGAAGCCGCGGACGCCCAGACGGAGGAGGACGTCCTGTGACCGCCGACACGGCCACCGCCCCCGCCGTCGCCCCGGCCTTCGACCCGGGTGCCGAGGCCGCCCGCGCGACCGCCGCGATCCTCCACGACACGCTGCACGGCACCGAGCGCGGCGTCGTCGTCGACTCCCCGCCCGGCGCCGGCAAGTCCACGCTCGTCGTGCGGGCCGCGTTGGAACTGGCGGAGGCGGGCCGCCCGCTGATGGTCGTGGCGCAGACCAACGCCCAGGTCGACGACCTCGTCCTGCGCCTCGCCGAGAAGAACCCGGACCTGCCGGTGGGCCGCCTGCACAGCAGCGACGCCGACCCGTACGACAAAGCGCTCGACGGCTTGGACAACGTACGCAAGTCGGCGAAGGCCGCCGATCTCGCCGGGCAGGCCGTCGTGCTGTCGACGGCGGCGAAGTGGGCGCACGTCAAGGTGGACGAGCCGTGGCGGCACGCGATCGTCGACGAGGCGTACCAGATGCGCTCCGACTCGCTGCTGGCGGTCGCCGGGCTGTTCGAGCGGGCGCTGTTCGTGGGCGACCCCGGTCAGCTGGACCCGTTCGCGACGGTCGGCAGTGAGCAGTGGGCGGGCCTGTCCTACGACCCGTCCGCCTCGGCCGTGACGACGCTGCTGGCCCACAATCCGGCCCTGCCGCAGCACCGGCTGCCGGTGTCGTGGCGGCTCCCGGCGTCGGCGGCGCCGCTGGTCTCCGACGCGTTCTACCCGTTCACGCCGTTCCGCAGCGGCACCGGTCACGGCGACCGGAGTCTCGCCTTCTCCGTCCCCTCGGACGGCTCGGGTCCCGACCAGGTGATCGACGAGGCCGCCCGCTCGGGCTGGGGCCTGCTGGAGCTGCCCGCGCGGCACACGCCGCGCACCGACCCGGAGGCGGTGCGGGCGGTGGCGGAGGTGGTCCGGCGGCTCCTCGACCGGGAGGGCGCGGCGACGTCCGAACGCGCGCCGGATCCCGTTCCCCTGACCGCCGGCCGCGTCGCCGTCGGCACGGCGCACCGCGACCAGGCGGCGGCGGTACGGGCGGCGCTGGCCGGCCTCGGGGTGACCGAGGTGACCGTCGACACGGCGAACCGGCTCCAGGGCCGCGAGTACGACGTGACGGTCGTCCTGCACCCGCTCTCGGGCCGCCCCGACGCCACCGCCTTCCACCTGGAGACCGGCCGCCTGTGCGTCCTGACCTCCCGGCACCGGCACGCGTGCGTCGTGGTGTGCCGGGAAGGGGTCGGCGAGCTGCTGGACGACTACCCGTCGACGGAGCCGGTCCAGCTGGGCACGCTGGTGAAGTTTCCGGACGGGTGGGAGGCGAACCACGCGGTGCTGGCGCACCTGGCGGAACACCGGGTGCCCTGGCGGGTCTGACCCCCGGAGGCGTCGTTTCCCTTAGGGCTAAGATTTCAACACCGAACACATGCCGCGAGGGGAAGACATGGCTCAGGGCAGGGCGGCGAAGCGGCCGGACGCCGTTGCGGGGATCGTCGAGGACTGGGCCCGGGAGCGGCCCGAGCTGGACACGTCGCCGTTGGAGGTGCTGGCCCGGCTGCACCGGTCGTACCTGCAGTACCAGTCGCGGATGACCTCGCGGCTCGACGAGCACGGCGTGTCCGTCGCCGGGTTCGACGTGCTCACCGCGCTGCGCCGGGCCGGCGCCCCGTACCGGCTGACCGCCGGGCAGCTCGCGGACTCCGGGCTGATCTCCTCGGCCGGAGTGACCCTGCGGCTGGACCGGCTGGAGAAAGACGGTCTGCTGGTGCGCGAGCGCGACGCCGGTGACCGGCGCGTGGTGTACTCGCGGCTCACCGAGGCCGGGCTGGCGAAGGTGGACGAGGTGTTCGCCGAGCACCTGGAGAACGAGCGCCGGATGCTCGGCGGGCTCTCACCCGCCGAGCGCCGTCAGCTGGGCCGGCTGCTGGGGAAGCTGGAGCGGTCCATCGTGGACTCCGACGATCTCCCGGCTCAGCGCGCCGCGACCGGCTGAGCCTTCGACTGCCGGCCGGCCTGGGCCTGGTAGAGGCGCCGCAGGCGGACCACGCCCAGGTCGTGCTGGTAGAGGTTCTCCCGCTGGTCGGCGTCGGCGGGCATGGCTTCGAGGATGACCCGGTCCTGCTCCAGGACCTCCCAGTGACGGGCCTCGATGAGCGTCTTGTAGAGGAACCGCCAGGTGTCGCGCTGCCAGTCGCTCACCTTGCGGTAGCGCCAGAAGAAGACGCCGGTGCGGCCCGCGTCGACGGGGCAGGCCATGCCGACGATGCCGAAGGGGCCGCCGGGGCCGGCCGACGGCGGGTAGGGGATGGACAGGTCCACCCAGTCGACGCCGGTGTGGCACAGCTCCACCCAGTCGAAGTTGACGCCCCGCTGGTCGGTCTTCTCGAAGAAGTAGCCCCGCTCGGTCTCCCGGATGCGGAACTTGGCCGTCGTGTCCCCGGCGAACATCGTGTGCGACTCGGAGTGCAGGAACGCGCCGTGCATCGGGTCGAGCAGGTTCTCCATGGCGAACCGCCACGGCACGTTCCACTCGGCGTAGCAGAGGAAGGCGGAGATCTCGTCGTCGGCGAGCGGCTCGGGGAGGGTCAGTTCCACCGGCTCCGGGTGCTCCTCGTCGCCGAAGTAGGCGAGGATCGCGCCGCCGACCTCGCGGACGGGCAGCGAGGTGACGAGGGTCTTGCCCTCCAGGTTGCAGCCGGGCAGGCCGGGGACGGAGGTGACCGTGCCGCCGCCGTCGATCTCGACGCCGTGGTACCAGCAGGCGACCCGGTCGCCGAGGTGCTTGCCGAGGGAGAGGGGCGCGCCGCGGTGGGGGCAGCGGTCGGCGAGCATGGAGAGGCCGCCGTCGGACTTGCGGAAGAGCAGCCAGTTCTCGCCGAGGGCGGTCACCCTGCGCATGCCGCCGGGCTCGACGAAGCTCGACGGTACGACGGGGTGCCACTGGTTGCGCAGGCCGTGGGCGTAGATGTGGTCGGCGGTGTCGCGGGTGGAGAGAGTGGTGGAGTGGGTCGTCATGTCAGGCTCCCAGGCGGTGCATCTCGGCGCGGAAGGACTCCTCGGTCCAGGGCTCGCCCGTGGGGGTGCGCAGCTGGCGGGAGTTGAGGCCGTCGATCACGTCGGGCAGTTCGTGGCCGTCCTTGGTGAAGATGTCCTCGAGGGTGCGCGCGAGCTTGATCTCGTACGGGGTGGGCTCGTGGTCGCGGGTCTGGTGGGGGGCCAGGTACGGCCAGGGGGTCTCGGGCACGGCGTTTCTCCGTAGGTGGTCAGAGGTTCAGGACGAGGCGGTCCGAGGCGCAGCGCGAGACGCAGATCATCATCGTCTCGCCGGTGGCGCGTTCGGCGTCGCTGAGCAGGAAGTCGCGGTGGTCGGGGGTGCCGGCCAGGACGCGGGTCTCGCAGGAGCCGCAGATGCCGTCCCGGCAGGAGGAGGCGACGGCGAGACCCGCGTTCTCGGCGGCCTCCAGGATGGAGGTGCCGGGGCCGACGTTCAGGGTCACGCCCGACGTACGGCATTCGACCTCGAAGGCGCTGTCGTCGCCGTCGTCGCGTGCGGTGGCCGGGGCGGCGAAGCGCTCGGTGCGCAGCCGCCCTTGAGGTGCCGCCTCCTCGACGGCCTTCAGCAGTGGCTCGGGACCGCAGCAGTACACGAGCGCGTCGGACGGAAGGTCCGCGAGGACGCCCGCCACGTCGATGTGCCCCTGCTCGTCCTGCGGTACGAGGGTCACCTCGCCGCCGCCGAGCGCGGCGAGTTCGCCGCCGAAGGCCATCGAGGCGCGAGTACGGCCGCCGTGGACCAGCCGGTACGGGGTGCCGTCCCGGTCGGCGCGGTGGGCCATCGCCAGGATCGGCGTGATGCCGATGCCGCCGGCGACGAAGAGGTAGGAGGCGGCCGGTTCGAGGGCGAAGTGGTTGCGCGGCCCGGCCACCCGCACAGTCTGGCCGGGCCGCACCTTGGTGTGCACGTGGCGCGAACCGCCCCGTGACGCCGGCTCGTTGAGGATGCCGAGCCGGTACACACCCGTCTCCTCCGGGTCGCCGCACAGGCTGTACTGGCGTACGTGGCCGCCCACGTGCAGGTCCAGGTGGGCGCCCGGTGTCCAGGCGGGCAGCGGTTTGCCGTCCGGGTGGACCAGTTCGACGGAGAGGACTCCGTCCGCCTCCCAGGTGGTGCGGTGGACGAGGAGGTCCAGTTCCTGCTCTTCGGTGGCGTTCATGTCGGCGGGCCTCCCTACCGGGCGGGGATCTTGACGGGCGGGGTGAACGGGTTCTTCATCGGGCCGAGCGCGGCCAGGTCGACCTCGACGAGGGTCGGCCCGTCGGAGGCGACGGCCGCGTCGATCACCTTCGCGGCCTCGCTCGCGTCGCCGATCCGCGCGTACGGGAGGGAGCAGGCGGCGGCGAGCTGGGCGAAGTCGGGCGTGAACAGGTCGACGCCGGAGCGGCGTTCGGTGTAGGTGGCCTGCATGTTGCGCAGCACGCCGTACCCGCCGTCGTTGAAGACGATGAGCGTCAGCCGGGGACGTTCCTGGGCGAGGGTGAGCAGTTCGCCGAGGTGGACGGCGAGCCCGCCGTCCCCGGCGATGACGACGGTGGGATCGTCGGGACGGGCGAGGGCGGCGCCGATGCCCATGGCGAGGCCCTGGCCGATGCCGCCGCCGCGCGGGAAGACGTTGGCCCGCGGATCGTGGATGGGCAGGAGGCGGTTGCCCCAGGCCGACGAGGGGATGGTCACGTCCCGCGCGACGACCGCGCCGCGCGGCAGGGCGGCGGCGAGGCCGTCGCAGATCGCGGCCTGCGGTCCGATGCCGTCATGCAGGGCGGCCCGCACCTGCTCCCGCACCTGCCGGACCCGGTCCGTCCACTCGGTGTCGGCCGGTACGGCGGCCTCCGTGAGGCGCGGCAGGACGGCCGCGGCGTCACCGTGGAGACCGTGGCGGGCGGGGTACACGCGGCCGAGGGCGGCGGCGTCGACGTCGATCTGGAGGTGCGCCTCGGGGAGCCGGAGGCCGTAGTCGGCGGTCTCGTTGGAGCGGAAGTGGGTGCCGACGGTGACCAGGACGTCGGCGTCCGCGAGGAGGGCGCGGGCGGCTGGCGTGGTGGCGAAGTTGCCGATGACCTGGCCGTGGTCCTCGGGCACGGAGCCCCGGCCGGAGTTGGAGGTGAGCAGACCGGCGCCGGTCGCCTCCAGCAGGGCGAGGAGCTGGTCGCGGGCGGTGTTGGCGCCGCCGCCGGCCCAGATCAGCGGGCGCCGGGCGGAGGCGAGCAGGTCGCGTGCCGCGGCCAGCCGGGACGCGTCCGGCACCGGGAGGCCGGCGACCGGGGCCTCGTCCCCCTCGTCCTCCTGGACCGCGTACTGCAGGTCGATCGGCCACTCCACGCTCGCGGGCCCGCCCGGCGCGGTGAGCGCGGCGGCGGACGCCTCGCGCAGGACGCGGCCCGCGTCCCGGGCGGAGGTGACGGTCGCGGCGTACGTGGAGACCGCGGCGAGCATGCCGAGCTGGTCCTTGGTCTCGTGGATGAAGCCGCGCCCGCTGCCCAGGTACGCCGACTCGACCTGCCCGGTGATGTGCAGCACCGCCGTCCCGGACGACAGGGCCTCGATCAGGGACCCGGCCGCGTTGCCCGCGCCGGTGCCGGTCGAGGTGAGCGCGCAGCCGATCGTGCCGCGGGCCCGGCCGTAGGCGTCGGCGGCGTTGACGGCGCTCGCCTCGTGGCGCACCGGCACGAACCGCAGCTCCGGGTCGGCGTCGACGGCCTCCACCAGCGGCAGGTTGTGCACGGACACGATGCCGAAGACGGTGTCGACGCCGAGGGACTTGAGGTGGGCGGCGAGGAGTCCGCCACCGTGGTCGTAACGCATGCGTACTCCTCAGAGGATGCCGCGGCCGACTCCGCCGCAGACGTCGATGCTGGTTCCGGTGATGTAGGAGGCGCGCGGGGAGAGCAGCGAGACGATCGCGTAGGCGACCTCCTCGGCGCGGCCGAGCCGCCCCAGTGCGATGCCCCGGTCGGCGGCGATCTCCGCCTGCCACTCCTCGTACGTCAGCCCACTGTCCGCCGCGGCGTGGCGGCGGGTCCACTGGCCGGTGTCGACCAGGCCGAGGCAGACGGAGTTGACGCGGATGCCCTCGGGGGCGAGTTCGCGGGCCAGGGAGGTGGAGAGGTTGAGGATGCCGGCGCGGGCGGCGCTCGTCGTGATCAGCCGGGTCTCGGGTTGCTTGGCGAGGACGGCGTTGACGTTGACGACGGCGGCGGCGTCGGAGACGCGGAGGTGGGCGCGGGCGGCGGCGAGGGGGTTGAGGACGCCCGCGAACTTCAGCTCCAGCTCGTCGCGCCAGTCGTCCTCGGTCGTCTCGTCGAGGGTCTTCATGCGGGACTGTCCGGCGTTGTTCACGAGCCCGTCGAGTCGTCCGCCGAAGCAAGCGGCGGCGCGCTCGGTGAAGTCCCGTACGGCGTCGGCGTCCCGGACGTCGCAGACGCCGGTGTACAGCCGGTCCGTACCGGCGCCGAGGCCCGCGGCGGCCTTGGCCAGCCGGTCGGCGTCCCGCCCGCAGGTCGCGACGCGGGCGCCTTCCGCGAGCAGGGCGCGGACCGTGGCCAGGCCGACGCCGGAGCTGCCGCCGGTGACCAGGACGGTGCGGTCGGCGAGGCCGAGGTCCATGAGTACTCCTAGGCGGTGGGGAGGTGGTTCAGTGCATGGTGAAGCCGCCGTTGACGGCGACCACCTGGCCGGTCAGGTAGCGCGACTCCTCGCCGAGCAGGTGGGAGACGAGCCCCACGAGGTCTTCGGGCCGCTGCGGCCGGGAGATCGCGCGCTGGGCGGCGTACAGGGCGTGCCGCTCGGCCGGTACGGTCTCGGTCGCCTCGACCTCGGTGAGGCCCGGCGCCACCGCGTTGACGGTGATGCCGCGCTCCCCCAGCTCGCGGGCCATCGCCCGGGTCAGGGCGATGACGGCGCCCTTGGAGGCGATGTAGTGGGCGAGGCGCGGGGAGCCGTAGAGGGCCGCGTCGGAGGCGATGTTGACGATCCGGCCCGGGCCGGACATCAGGGGCAGCAGGTGCTTGGCGACGAGCCAGGGGCCGCGCGCGTTGACGGTCATCAGCCGGTCCCAGGTCTCGACGTCGATGTCCTGGAACTCCCGGCCGCCCACGCCGTTGGCGAGGGCCGCGTTGTTGACCAGCCCGTACACCGGGCCGCCGGGTGCGACGCGGGCGGCCAGTGCCTCGACGGAGGCCGGGTCGGCGACGTCCAGCGGTACGAACTCCGCCGCGCCACCGGACTCCCGGATCGCCGCCGCCGTACGGGAGCCCCACTCCTCGTTCAGCTCGGCGACGACGACCCGGTACCCGTCGGCCGCCGCCCGGCGGGCCATGGCCTCCCCCAGGCCACGGCCCGCGCCGGTCACGACGACCGTGCGGCGCCCGGTCGCCGGGTCAGTCACGGGTGACGCCGTACAGCGGGGAGTACTCGGGGTAGGTCGGCACCTGCGGCTTCTGCGTGCCGATGATCACGCAGAACAGCGCGTCGGTGTCGCCCTCGTTCTTCAGCGACCGGGTCACGCCGGCCGGCACCACGATCATGTCGCGGTAGCCGAGGGTGCGGTACTCGGCCTCGTCGGGGCCGCGGTGGATGCCGACGCGGACCTCGCCCTCCAGGACGAAGAAGGCCTCCTCCACGTCGTGGTGGGTGTGGGCGGGGCCCTCGGCGCCGGGCGGCAGCAGCATGTTGGAGAAGGTGAAGCCGCCGGAGGGGAGGATGCGGCCGTCGTTCTCGTGGTTGCCGGTGGCGCCGGAACCGACGTAGCGGATCTGCGCCCGCTTGTACTGCGGGCCCGCCTTCTCCTGGAAGGACAGGGTGCCCCAGTCCGGCTCGCGGGAGGCCTTGGAGGCGATCAGGGAGTCGGTGTACTTGGCGAGGTCCCCGTTGTTGTCGTACTCGTCGGTGGTCAGCGGCATGGTGGTCAGCCCTTCGTGGTCGTGCGGGTGTTGGTGACGATGTGCAGGTGGGAGAGCAGCCAGGCGTTGAAGTGCTCGGGCTGTTCCTGGTTGGCCAGGTGACCGGCGTCCTTGACGATCACGTAGGCGGTCTTGTGGAGTCCGCCGGCCAGGACCTGTGAGGCTTCGGGGCCGGTGATCCGGTCCTTCTCACCGCACAGGACGAGGGTGGGCGCGGTGACCCGGTCGAGTTCGCCGCGCAGGTCGGTGCGGGCCATGGATTCGGCCGCCGACCGGTAGCCGGGCGACCGGACCGAGTCGGCCATGGTGTCGACGACCCGCCGCACCAGCTCGGGCGGCGCGTCCTCGGACAGCAGCCGGGGGCCGCGCTGCTCCGCGAAGGCGCGCGGGCCGAGGCTCTCCAGTTCCGGGACGCGGGCGCGCATCGCGGCGGCCTTCTCGGGGCTGGTGCCGGAGCCTGGGGTGGAGTCGGCGACGGTGAGGGAGGCGACGAGGTCCGGGTGTCGGGTGGCGAGCCGGAGCGCGATCACGCCGCCCCAGGAGACGCCGACGACGTGGGCGTCGGTGCCGCGGGCGCGGATGATCTCGGCGGCGGTGTCGGCGTAGTCGTCGAGGGTGAGGTCGTGGTCCGGGTCGGCCGACTTGGCGTAGCCCGGTGCGTCCCAGGCGACAACCCGGTGGCCGGCCGCGAGTGCCTCGGTCTGCGGGGCGAAGGCGGCGGACGAGGAGCCGATGCCGTGCAGGCACAGGACCAGCGGCCCGTCGTCGCCGTTCTCCTCCAGGTGCAGCCCGGCGGGGTCGTAGGCGGTCACAGGATCTGCCCCCGGCGTCCGGTCAGGGCCGCGAGCGAGCGCAGCACGGCGTACGGGACGACCCTGCTGGTGGCCGGGTTGGCGGCGTCGGGGACGTGGCGGACCTCGAAGCGGTACGAGCCCTGCGGGCCGCTCGCCTCGATCACGTGGGAGGTGTGCGCGGCCGCCGGGTCGGCGACGACGCGGACCCGTACGGCGTCGAGGTCGCCGACCGCGAGCGCGACCGAGGCGGCGACGTTCGTGGACTTGGGGAAGCTGACCGGTACGTCGCGTGCGGTGCCGGACATGACCTCGACGGGCGTGGTCGTGGTCCGCAGCCGGGCGAGCATCTCCTCGTCCATCCAGGGCTGTTCGAGGGTGGACGGCAGCTTGGTGGTGGTGAGCGTGACCTCGCCGAGCGGGCCCATGGCGCGTACGGCCTGGAGCAGGTCGAGGCCGCCGACCGCGCCGCCGGTGAAGTACACCCGGCCGGGCCCGGTCGCGAGGAGCCGCTTGGCCAGGTCCTCGTCGGTCAGTGCTCCGGTGGACGCCACGAGCAGGTCGGTGCCGGAGGCGAGGATCGTCTCGCCCCATTCCCGTACGACGCCCTGGCCCGCGGCCTCGACGATCAGGTCGCAGGAGGCGAGGGCCTGTTCCACGGTGAGCTGGGGGGCGGGGACGGCGTCGCCGAGCGGGCGGTTGTCGACGATGCCCGTCAGTTCGGCGCCGGGCACCTCGCCCGCGGCGAGCGCGGCGCCGACGGTGCGGCCGATGGCGCCCCAGCCGATGAGGGCGACCTTGCGGGTGTGGGTTTTGACGGCGCTGCTCATGCCGCTGCTCCTTCCGGGCCGGTGACGGCGTCCACGGGCGGGGCGACGGGGCTGCCGTCGGGCGTGCCCGTCATGTGGGCGCGGATCCGCTGCGACGGCGGGCCGGCGGTCCCCCACAGGTCGGACAGCTCGGGCGTGCGCCGCCACACCTTGCAGATCCAGGTGTCCTCGACGATCTGGGCGACCTCGGTGGTGTAC
Source organism: Streptomyces sp. CB02414 (assembly GCF_001905385.1). Classification (GTDB taxonomy): domain Bacteria; phylum Actinomycetota; class Actinomycetes; order Streptomycetales; family Streptomycetaceae; genus Streptomyces. The sequence continues at coordinate 1,102,881 of NZ_LIPF01000001.1, forward strand.
TCGCAGACCAGGCCGGTCGGGTCGGTGAAGTAGGAGAAGGTGTTGTTGCCGGGGCCGTGCCGGCCGGGCCCCCACTCGGGGTTGATCCCGTGGTGCCGGAGCCGGCCGAGGCCGCGCATGAAGTGGTCGATCGAGGTCATCTCGTAGGCGACGTGGTTGAGGGAGACCCAGGGCGCCTGGTTGAAGGCGACGCAGTGGTGGTCGGTGCCGCAGCGCATGAAGGCCATCTGGTGCTCGGACCAGTCGGAGACGCGCATGCCGAGGACGTCGCGGTAGAAGGCGACGGAGGCGTCGATGTCGGGGGTGTTGAGGACGGCGTGGGTGACGCCGACCGGCAGGGCCGCGTCCCGGCTGCGTTCGGTGACCGCCCAGGTGTCGGCGGACAGTTCGACCAGCCGCCCGTCGAGGTCGTGGAAGCGCAGGCCGTAGCCGCCGCCGACCTGGTCGAGAGGGCCGGGTTCGGTGACGAGCGGGATGCCGCGGGCGCTGAGGCGGCGGGCGGCCTCGTCGATCTCGGCGGGGGTGGCGAGGGCGAAGACGAGGCGGCCGAGGCCGATCCGGTCGGAGCGGGTCAGGCGCAGGGCGTGGTGCTCCTCGCCGGTGCCGCGCAGCCAGCTCGCGCTGTGCTCGGCCTCGACGACCTGGAGGCCCCAGACCTCCTCGTAGAAGTCGACGGCGTCGGCGAAGTTCGGGGTGAGCAGCTCGACGGAGCGCAGGGCGCGCAGCCGGCCGATCGGGGGGTGGGTCGCGGCGGAACCGGTCGGGGGGTGAGTCATGGCGGAATCTCCCGGGGTGGTGGGTCAGTTGGCCCAGGGCAGGGGCGCGGTGTCGATGCCCCAGTACAGGGACTTCTGCCGCTGGTAGGCGCGGATCAGGTCGCGGCCCTTCTCGGTGCCGAGCCCGGAGTCCTTCATCCCGCCGAAGGGGGTGGAGATGGAGAACTGCTTGTACGTGTTGATCCACACGGTCCCGGCCTCGATCCGCCGTCCGAGCCGCCAGGCGGCCCGCGCGTCGCGGGTCCAGATGCCGCAGGCGAGGCCGTAGACGGAGTCGTTGGCCTGGGCGACGAGTTCGTCCTCGTCGTCGTAGGGGAGGGCGACGAGGACCGGGCCGAAGATCTCCTCCTGGCAGACGCGGGCCGAGTTGGGCAGGGAGTCGATGACGGTCGGCAGGTAGTAGGCGCCGTTCGCGTACGGCTCGCCCTCGGGCGCGGATCCGCCGCACAGCACCCGGCCGCCCTCCGCGCGGGCGAGGTCGACGGCTGCGGCGACGGTGTCGCGGTGGGCGTGGTGGACGAGCGGGGCGACCTGGGTGTCGGGGGACGTGCCCGGTCCGACGCGCAGCTTCCGGACCCGCTCGACGAGTTCGCCGACGAAGGAGTCGTAGCGCGAGGCGTGCACGAAGAGCCGCGAACCGGCGATGCAGGACTGGCCGCTGGAGGAGAAGATCCCGTACATGACGCCCGCGAGGGCCTGTTCGGTGTCGGCGTCCTCGCGGACGATCGTCGGTGACTTGCCGCCGAGTTCGAGTGAGGCGGGAACGAGCTTGTCGGCGGCGGCGCGGGCGATGGCGCGTCCGGTGGCGGTGCCGCCGGTGAAGCCGATCCGGCCGACGAGCGGATGCCGGACGATGGCGTCACCCACGATCCGGCCTTTGCCCGGCAGGACGGCGAGCAGCGCGGTGGGCAGCCCCTCCTCGGTGAGGACCTGGTGGACGAGGCGCCCGAAGGCCAGGGAGACCAGCGGGGTCCACTCGGCGGGCTTGAGCAGGACCGCGTTGCCGCCGGCCAGCGCGGGGGCGACCTTCTGGGCGTCGGAGGCGATCGGCGAGTTCCAGGGGTTGATCGCCCCGACGACGCCGATCGGTTCGTACGTGCTCATCGTGACGTAGGGGCCGCGCGAGGGGGTGAGCGCGTCCTCGGCGGTCTCCAGGGCGGCGGCCGTGTACCGGAAGGTGGCGGCGGCGCTGAGCGCGAGGGCGCGGGTCTCGCCGAGGGTCTTGCCGGTGTCGGCGGTCTGGAGGGCGGACAGGGCGTCGGCGTGCTCCTCGATCAGGTCGCCGATCCGGTGCAGGACGCGGGCCCGCCGGTGCGGCGGCAGGTCCCGCCACTCGGGTGCGGCGGCCGCCGCGGCGGCGGCGTGCGCGGCCTCCTCCACGTCGTCCGGCGAGGCGGCTTGGACGGTGGTGATGACGCTGCCGTCGGCGGGGTCCACCGTGCGGATCGGCAGCCCGCCGCCGCGCCGCCAGTGCCCCGCGATGAGGATCTCGTCGACTGGAACGCGCGGCATGGGGGCCTCCGGAAAGGGACGGTGCGGGAACTCGCGGACACGGCGGGGGCGTTGCCCGAACCGCCATGTCTAGGCGCTAGAAATCTAAGCGCTTAACTAATTACCCCGCAAGGGACCGGCCGCGACGAATTTTTCGCGACGTCAGGACTAAGGCTTGCCTAACCTCCACCGACTACCGATAGAACTTAAGCCCTGAGACATTCAGCGCCTACATAAGTGGCCCGTCTCGTCCTCGCCGCACCTCTCCAGCCCTCATCGCCGCCCGGCACGCGGTTGCTCCGCCGTGCCGTGCGTCCCGAACCGGAGACCACACCCATGACGATCGACGCAGCCCGGGCCACCCCGGGCCCACAGGGCGACTCGGCCGCGCTCGCGGCCGCCATCGGCGCCCGGTTCGAACGCCTGCCGCTGTGCCGCTGGCAGGTGATGGTCCGGCTCGTCGTCGGCGCCGTCACCTTCTTCGAGGCCTTCGACCAGCTCCTGATCGCGTACGCCCTCCCCGAACTGCGCGACGAGTGGCACCTCGGCACGACGCAGGTCACCGCCCTGATGACGGTCGGCTCGATCGGCATGCTGATCGGCGCGCTGGCCTCGGGCAGGCTCGCGGACCGGATCGGCCGGGTGAAGGTCATCGCCGGCTGCATCGCACTGTCCGGCGTCTGCAACCTGGCCCTGACCCTGTGCACCTCCCCCGAGCCCTTCATGGCGATCCGGTTCGTCCAGGGCATGGCCATCGGCGGCGAGGTACCGATCGCGGCGACGTTCATCGCCGAGATCACCCGCGCCCACCAGCGTGGCCGCTTCGTCCTCCTGTACGAACTGGTCTTCCCGGCCGGCCTGACCGCGGGCGCCCTCCTCGCCGCGTGGCTGGTGCCGGTGCTCGGCTGGCGCTGGGTCTTCGGCCTGGCGGCGATCCCCGGCCTGCTCTGCTTCGCCCTCGCCCGCTGGGTACCGGAGTCACCCCGCTGGCTCGCCGACCACGGCAGGCACGACGAGGCCCTGGCGACGATGGCGTCGATCGAGGAGAAGGTCGAGCGGATCACCGGCACCCCGCTGCCCGAACCCGCCCCGGCGCGCCCCGCCCCGCCCGCACCTGCGAAGAGCGGCCTGCGCGAACTCCTGACCGGCAGGTACGGCAAACGCACCCTCGTGATCGGCCTGCTGTGGTTCACCGGCTACTTCGCGAACTACGGCATCACGTCCTGGCTGCCGACCATCTACGAGGACCACTTCGACCTCGACCTGTCCACGGCGCTCCTCTACTCGACGGTGACGAGCTGCGCGGGTCTGGCCGGCTGCCTGATCGTCGCCCTCACCGTCGACCGGGTCGGCCGCCGCAACACGGTGATCTGGTGCATGGCGGCGGCCGCGCTCTGCCTGCTCCTCCTCGGCCTGGCGGGCGGCGACTCGGCGACGGGCGTCCTGGCCTGGACCTCCCTGGCCGCGGTCTTCCTCTTCGGCTCCAACATCTGCCTCTACCTCTACACGCCGGAGCTCTTCCCCACCCGGATCAGGGCCCTGGGCTCCAGCGTGGGCGGCGCGATGAACCGCCTGGGCGTCATCCTCGGCCCGATCGTCGTGGGCGCCATCTACGCGGGAGGCGCCATCGGCACGGTGTTCGTGACCCTGGCGGCCGTCGCCCTCGCGGGTTCCCTGTCGGCGGCCGTCGGCGCCGAGGAGACGAGCGGCCGGACGCTGGAGGACGTCGCGCCGTAGGGCAGCCGCGGGGCCGGGAGGGCGGGGGCCTTCCGGCACGGCGAGGACGGAGTGAGGGAATCTGCCCTCCGGGGGCTCATATGAGCGACGGGATGACAGACGCGGCCGCGGTGTTCACGGCAGCGAGTGGTGGGCGTGGGCGATGCGGGTCGCGAGCCGGTGCACGAGCCGTCGGGCCGCCTCCGGTTCCACGACCTCGATGTGGTCGCTGAACTGAAGCAGTTGCCGCACGCCGTCCAGGTGGCCGTACGCCACGGTGATCTCGACCCGCCCGCCGTCGTCCGGCCGGTCACCCACCGTCCGGAGCCGGGCCCCCAGGATGCGGCGGGCCAGGTCGATGCTCCCGGCGTCGACCCGCGCCGTCACGACGACGTCCTGCCTGCTCTCCAACACCTCGCCCAGCTGCCGCGCCGTGCCGACGAGGTCGGCGCCGGGCCGAAGCCGCCGCTCGGCGTCCAGCACCTGCCAGCCCCCCAGACGAGTGAGGGCGAACAGACGCGGACACCCGTCACGATCGCCCACGAGATACCACCGCCCGGCCCGCTCCACCAGCCCGTAGGGGTCGACCACGAAGTCCTCGGCGACCGCCGCACCGCTGCGCCGGTAGCCGATCCGCAACCGCCTCCCCGTACGCAGGTCCCGCACCAGCGCCGCGACGTCGGGCAGGGGCGCGGCCTCCCCGAACCAGGGCCGGTTGTCGATGGCGATCACGTCCGCCAGGGACAGCGGCAGCTCCTCCCGGGCGGGCGACGGTGGCGACCGGCGCGGCGTCAGCTTGCGCAGCGCCGACCGGGCGGCCGCCTCCCCGCCGACACGCCGGGCCCGCTCGGGATCGAGCCCGACGGCCCGCAGCAGGTCCGCCTCGCCGGTCGTCAGCTTCGACAGGTCGGCCTGATCACCGGGCAGCAGGCTGATGCCGCCGTACTTGCCCCGCTCGGTGAAGACGGGAATGCCCGCGTCGACCAGCGCCCGCACGTCCCGCAGCACCGTCCGCGTCGAGACCCCCAGCTCCCGGGCGAGCGCGTCGGCGGTGGTCCGCGGGTGCGCCTGCAACGCAGCCAACAGCTCGATCAAACGCTGCGGTCGTCCCACGCGAAGCCCCTCCTCACCTGAACAGGACAGGTTCTGTCATGTTCCCACGCGAGGCTGACACCGACGGCCGGAACCGCCCGGCCCGAAAGGAGCCAGCCACCCATGTCCGCACCCAACCTCTTCCTCGTCTACGTCACCGACACCGAGCGCTCGACCGCCTTCTACTCGGACCTGTTCGACATGAAGCCGGTCATGGTCACCCCGCGCTACATCCCGTTCGAGGTCGCACCCGGAGTCGTGTTCGCCCTCTGGAGCGGCCAGACCGACCAGCTCCACCCCCAGACGCCGCGCACCTCGGAGATCGGCCTGATGCTCCCGGGCCCCGCCTCCGCCATCGACGCCCTCCACACCACGTGGACCGCCAAGGGCGCCACCGTCGTCGAACCCCCGCACGACGAGGTCTTCGGCCGCACCTTCGTCGTCGCGGACCCCGATGGCAACCTGATCCGGGTGGCGCCGGTCGACTAGGCGCACGGGCGATCAGGCACTTGCCCTCAACCAAACTCGAGGTCCTACGGTCTCCGCATGACCACGCGGCACGGACTCCGTGCCCGACGCACCAGGAGAGGACCCTCCATGACGACCCAGCAGCTCTCCGAGGCCGAACTCGCCGCACAGCCCGCGGCCTACTGGACCGGTGTCGCCTACGAGGCGCTCATCGCGTACACCCGGGCCCGGCAGGCCGAGAAGGGCTACACCCAGCCCCAGTTCTGGCTGCTGCGCAACCTGTCGGCGAACGACATCTCGCCCGACGGCGCGGGAATGACACTGCCCGAGCTGCGGGCGGCGATGGCCTCCTACGCCCGACCCGAGGACGACCTGGCGGCGGAGGCCGAGGTACTCCTGGAACGCGGCTGGCTGACCCGGGACACCGGGGACCGGCTGTGGCTCACCGAGGAGGGCGAACAGGCCCGCGTCGACCTCGCGCGCAACGCCCCCGCGATCCGCGCCGCCCTCCACGAGGGCATCGACGACGCGGACTACGTCACCACGGTGAGGGTGCTCCAGCGACTGATCCGCAACGCGGGCGGGAGCAACTGACAGCCCGGCCGGCGCGTCAGGCCGTACGTCTCGCCGCCAACTCGCACCATACGTACTTGCCCCGGTTGCCCTCACGGGACAGCGGCTGCCACCCCCACACGTCGGCACAGGCCCGGACCATCGCCAGCCCCCGCCCGCCCTCCCGGTCCACCACCCGGTCGAACGGCTGCGGCGGCTCGGGCGGCGACGGGTCCGCGTCCCAGGCCCCGATCCGCAACACGCCCGCCGCCCAGCGCACCCGCAGGGCGGCGGGCCCCTTGGTGTGCCGTACGGCGTTGGAGACCAACTCCGTCGCCAGCAGTTCCGCGAGGTCCACCAGCCGGATCAGTCCGTGCATGGTGAGGATCAGTCGGAGCGTACGGCGGCAGACAGTGACGGCTCTCGGGTCGTTCGGGATGTAGAGGGAGTACTCCCACGGTTCGCTTTCGGGCATGCGGGTTCCTTCGGAGACGTAGGGGATGAGGTGAGTGGGGCGCGGTGGCAGTGCCGCAGCCGCCGTGGCAGGGCGGCGCGGTGCGCTTCCGGTACCCGGTGTGGCGCAGTGTGTGCGCTGCATCACCGACGGTAGACCTTAGTTTTAAAGTCCGGCAAGCCCATCGCGTAATCTGACACCCGAACGAGCAAAGACGCCATGCGCGTTGAGCGAAGGGGCAGGGATGGGAACCAAGCGCGAAGCGACAGCACGACAGTTGCGCTTGGCGGCCGAACTGCGCAGGCTGCGTGAGGCGTCCGCCCTCAGCGCTCGCGAGGCGGCGGCACTGCTCGGCGTGAACTCCGTCCAGGTCAGTCAGATCGAGTCCGCCACTACGGGCGTCAGCGAGCAGCGGCTACGCCGCCTGACCACTCACTACGACTGCACGGACGCGGAGTTCGTTGACGCTCTGGTGACGATGGCGACCGACCGAACACGCGGCTGGTGGGAGGAGTACCGGACTCACCTGCCCACGTCCTTCCTGGACCTGTCCGAGCTGGAGTACCACGCCACCTTCCGCTGGGACGTGGATTTCCTGCACGTCCCTGGCCTTCTCCAGGTGGAGGAGTACGCACGGGCTCTCTTCTCCCGTCGAGTACCCGAACTCCCGGAAGAGGACCTGGAGATGCGAGTGCGGCATCGGATGCAGCGGCGCATGATCATCGATGGCGAGCGGGCGATCCCATACGAGGCACTGATTCACGAAGCCGCGTTGCGCATCCGAGTAGGTGGCCGCAGCACCTCGCGCGCTCAACTCGCCCACATCGTGGAACTTTCCGAGGCGGAACATGTGACGGTGCGCGTCATCCCGTTCGATCTGGAGGAGTTCGCCGACGTCACAGCCGCCATGGTCTACGCCGGTGGCGCCGTTCCGAAGCTGGACACCGTGGTGCGAGACGGCCCGCACGGCACTCTCTTCATCGACTCAGAGCCACAGCTGGGCGTCTTTCGAACACTCTTCCGTAGAGTGAAGGCGGTATCGCTCACTCCCGAGCGTTCGCGTGACTTCATCCACAGGCTGGTAAAGGAACTGTGAGGCATCCGGTGACCACCCCCGACAACTGGCGGAAGTCTTCTTACTCCGGCAGTGGCGACGGCAACGCCTGCGTGGAGATCGCCCACCGCCACTCCCACATAGCCGTCCGCGACTCCAAAACCCCCACCCGAGCCACCCTCACCTTCCCCACCCCCGCCTTCACCGCCTTCCTCACCTCCCTCAAGACCCCCGCCGGGGAATAACCGGAGACCGCCTCCTGTTACGTCGCGCAGCGAACGACACCGAACGTGACACCCGGGAGGCACCCCACCATGGCCCCAGACGCCGCAGACACCGCAGAGGAGATCCAGGGCACCGCCCACGGCACCGCCCCCGTCCCCCTCTCCGTGCTGGACCTGGTGACCGTCGGCGCCGGCCGTACCGCGACCGACGCCCTGCGGACCAGCGTGGACATCGCCCGCCTCGCAGAGAACCGCGGCTTCCACCGGTACTGGGTCGCCGAGCACCACTCGATGCCCGGCGTCGCCTCCTCCTCCCCCGCCGTGATCCTGGCCCACCTGGCCGCCCACACCGACCGCATCCGGCTCGGCTCGGGCGGCGTCATGCTGCCGAACCACGCCCCGCTCGTCATCGCGGAGCAGTTCGGCACGCTGGAGGCGATGGCCCCGGGCCGCGTCGACCTCGGCCTCGGCCGGGCCCCCGGCACCGACGGCGCCACCGCCGCCGCCCTGCGCCGCACCGACCGCCTCAACGAAGGCGCCGACGACTTCCCGCAGCAGCTCGCCGAGCTGATCCGCTTCCTGGACGACGACTTCCCCGACGGGCATCCGTACCGCCGCATCCACGCCGTGCCCGGCCCCGTGCAGGCCACCTCCCCCGGCGGCGTGCAGTCGGCGCACCGGCCGCCGGTGTGGCTGCTCGGTTCCTCCGGCTTCAGCGCCCGGCTGGCCGGCACCCTGGGTCTGCCCTTCGCCTTCGCGCACCACTTCTCCGCGCAGAACACGGTCCCCGCGCTGGACCTGTACCGGGAGTCCTTCCGGCCCTCCGCCGTCCTGGACGCGCCCTACGCCCTGATCGGCGTCTCCGCGCTCGCCACCGACGACGAGAAGGAGGCCCGCCGGCAGGTGCTGGCCGCCGCGCTGAACATGGTCCGGCTGCGCACCGGGCGCCCCGGGCTCGTACCGACGCCGGAGGAGGCGGAGGCGTACGAGTTCAGCCCGATGGAGGAGGAGTTCGTCGCGTCCTGGAACTCCAACGTCATCCACGGCACCCCCGACGAGGTGCGGTCCGGCCTCGACGATCTTCAAAAGCGCACCGGCGCCGACGAGCTGATGCTCACCGCCAACGCCCACGGCGGCGACGTGCGCCTGCGCTCCTACGAGCTGATCGCCGACGCCTACGGCTTGCCGGCGCCCGCCTGAACCCCGGCCGCGCCGGGCCCGGCGGAGCCCAGCAGGGCGGAGATGCGGTCCGGCGCGACCGGCCGGGAGTAGAGCCAGCCCTGACCGGTGTCGCAGCCGATGCGGCGCAGCCGGGTCGCCTGGTCCGAGGTCTCCACGCACTCGGCGGTGACGGTGAGGCCGAGGCGGTGGGCGAGCTGGACCATCGCCTCGACGATGACCTCGTCGGCGGGGCTGGCCGCCGAGGCGTCCGCGTCCGGCGCGGCCGCCCCGCCCCGGATTCCGGCGGTGCCGCCACCGTCGTACTGGAAGCCCCGTACGAACGCCCCGTCCAGCTTCAGCACCGAGACCGGCAGCCGGCTGAGGTAGGCCAGGTTCGAGTAGCCGGTGCCGAAGTCGTCGATGGCGATGTGGACGCCCATGTCGCTGAGCGCCTTGAGGGCCTGCAGCGGGCGGCCCGCGGAGCCCATGACCGCCGACTCGGTCAGCTCCAGCTGGAGCAGGTGCGGGGCCAGGCCCGTCTCCTCCAGGGTCGCCGCCACGTCCGCCACCAGGTCGGAGTCCCAGACCTGGCGGACGGCCACGTTGACGCTGACGAAGATCGGCGGTTCGTCCGGGTGGGCGAGCTGCCAGCGGCGGGCCTGGAGGCAGGCCGTGCGCAGGATCCACCGGCCCAGGGGAACGATCGATCCGTCCTCCTCCGCCAGTGCGATGAACCGATTCGGCGCCAGTACGCCGAACTGAGGATGATTCCAGCGGATGAGCGCCTCGACCCCGCGCACCCGGCCGTCCTCCATGCCCACCAGCGGCTGGTACTCCAGCGCGAACTCGCCGCGGTCGATGGCGGGGCGGAGGGTGGCGGCGAGTGCCTGGCGGGTCATGCGGCTGGCGTTGCGTTCGGGGTCGAACAGGGTCCAGCGGGCCCTGCCGTCGGCCTTGGCCCAGTACAGGGTCGTGTCGGCGGCCTGCATCAGGGCGGTGGGCGTGGTGCCGGCGGTGTGGCGTTCGACGACGCCGACGGAGGCGGTGACCGAGAGGCGGCGGTCGGCGACCTCGAAGGGCGCCTGGAGGGCCGCCAGCACGGATTCGGCCAGGTCGGCGAGCTGGTCGGTGCCGGTGGAGTCCTCGACGAGGAGGGCGAACTCGTCGCCGCCGAGGCGGGCGACCAGCGGGGCGCCGGAGCGGGCGTGCGCGGCCTCCTCGGCGCAGCGCGTGAGACGTTCGGCGACGGCGGCGAGCAGCCGGTCGCCGACGCGGTGGCCGAGGGTGTCGTTGACGGCCTTGAAGCCGTCCAGGTCCAGGTAGCAGAGGCCGATCCGGCCGGTCCCGCCGCCGTGTTCGTACGACTCCGCCTCCAGGGCCGCCGTCAGCCGTTCGAAGAACAGGGCTCGGTTGGGCAGCCGGGTCACCGGGTCGTGCATCTGGAGGTGGCGCAGCCGGGCCTGGAGCTCGCGCCGGGCGCTGATGTCGGCGACCGACAGCAGCAGCCCCGGTGCGTCCTCGCCCTCGGTCCCGGCCAGCGGCTCGACCGTCACCTGCACCCACAGGGAACGTCCGTCGGCCCCCTTCAGGCGCCGGGTGCAGCGCAGCCGGGCCCGGCGGCCGGACAGCACCTCGCGGTACGCCTGCCAGGTGCCGGAGTCGGCGGCGAGGTCGACGAGGTCGGCCGCCGCACGGCCGGTCAGCGCGTTCGGGCCGGTGCCGAGGAGGGTGCCCAGCGTGTCGTTGGCGCCGATCACCAGGCCGTCGGTGTCGACGACGGCCATGGCGAGGGGCGCGGCCACGAACGCCGACCGGTAGGCCGGGGGCCCCGCGCACGGCGCACGAGGAGCCAGGCCGACGTCACCCTCTGTGACGATCGGCCGGTCGAAGTCTGCCACGGGCGCCGGCCCTTCGGAGGTTCCGTTCACCGCTCGCTCCCGCAGTGCCTCGATCTCTGTTCGTGCTCTGTTCGTGCAGGAAAGTGTGCCGATCATAGAGGCTGCCACGGAGCCCTTCCAGCCGCCGCCCCGCACTCCCGACCGGCCGAACCCCGCGCCAGATCGTTTCTGCTCGCGCCTGGACGAGTTCGTCACGCCCCCGACCAGTTGTGACGTTCTGTAAGTGACTCACGGTTGCCGGTCCGGTGACATCCGTCGAAATTCCGGCCGGCTCACCCATCCGGTGCAGGCGAACAGGACGTAGTACGACAATCACCCACAAGCTGGGTGCGGTGTCCCGTCAACCGCACCCGGAGGTCCATGTGCCGCGCCAGCTCCCCCTGAGGCGACTTCCGCGGGAGGCTCTCAAGGGGCTCGGTGCGGGCCGCGGCGTGGCGGGGGCGCCCCGCTCCAGGCTGCGCAGTACGGCGGCGGTGTGCACCACGATGTCCGCGCTCGCCGCGACCTCCCTGATCACCGCGCCGTCGGCCGCCGAGCCCTTCTCCCCGGAGCCCTGCGCCCTCCAGCGCACCGAGGTGCACCACTCCGAGGGCCTGAGCACCTGGAACGCCGCCTACCCGAAGCCCGTACGGACCCTGGACGCGGTGATGGTCTTCCTGTCCTTCCCCGACTCCCGGCCGCTGACCGCGCCGGCCGAGCTCGCCGCCGACCACTTCCCCGCCACCACCCGCTTCTTCCAGCGCGCCTCCTACGGCAGGTTCACGCTGCGCCCGCACCCGCTGCCCGGCTGGATCCCCATGCCGCGCCCGTCGACGGCGTACGACATACGGCGTGACTGGAGCCCCCGGCACCGGGCCGCCTACCTGCGCGACGCCCTCGACGCCGCCGACCGGCACGTCGACTTCTCCCGCTACGACATCGTGTACTTCGTCGCCGACCCGGACGCGCCCGGCGTGGACTCCGACGCGACGAAGGTCGTCAACTTCGACACCCCCCTGCGGGCCGACGGCACCGACATCCGGCGGGTCGTCACCGTCTTCGAGAACCATCCGCCGGACCGGCTGGTCCTGGCCCACGAGACGGGGCACGTCTTCGACCTGCCCGACCTGTACCACCGGCCCGAGGACGACGAGGGCGACTGGGACACCCACGTCGGCGACTGGGACCTCATGGGCAGCCAGTTCGGACTGGCCCCGGACCTCTTCGGCTGGCACAAGTGGAAGCTGGGCTGGCTGGAGCCCCGGCAGGTGGCGTGCGTGCGCGGCGGTGAGCCGGTCCGGCTGACGCTGGAGCCGCTGGGGGCGGGGCCGGGGGTGCCGGTGACCGGCGCGGCGGGAGCGCCCGCCTTCGGCCTCGGCCGCGGTACGAAGCTGGCGGTGGTGCGGACGGGGGCGGACACCGTGCTCGCCTTCGAGGCCCGGGGATCGGTCGGCAACGACGCCGCCGCCTGCCGGGCGGGGATCCTCGTCTACCGGGTGCACAGCGGGGCCCGGTCCGGGGACGGGCCGATCGAGGTGGTCGACGCCCACCCGGACACCGAGGCGTGCTGGGAGGACTCCGTCTACCCGCCCCTCGCCGACGCCCCGGTCGCCCTCGGCGAGAGCTTCACGGTGCCGGGCGACGGCGTACGGGTCCAGGTACAGGGGCGGACGGTGTCGGGGGCGTGGACGGTGCAGGTCACGCCGGGGTGAGCCGCTCACGCCGGGCGACCGAGTGCGGGGGGTGCGGGTGGCGGAGCCCCCGCCGCGCGCGGCGCAGCCGCGCAGAAACAACGATGGCGAGGCCCGTTCGCGCTTTCCGCGAACATGCCTCGCCATCGACAACGTGCGCCGCCAGGGACTCGAACCCCGGACCCGCTGATTAAGAGTCAGCTGCTCTAACCAACTGAGCTAGCGGCGCCTGCTGACGTCGTAGACATTAGCATCCTGGTCGGCGGAGGGAAAAATCGAAATCCGCACCGCCGCGCGAGCGGCCCGCACCGCCGCCCACAGCAGCACCTCCGGGCCCGGCAGCCAGGGCATACGCGTGTCCGGTGCCACCAGCCAGCGGGAGCCGGTGCGGGCGGGTCCGCCGGCCGGGGCCGGGACCGTCACCGCGTCTCCGGCGCCGTGGCACAGCAGCGGCGGCACCGTGCCCGTACGGCCGCCCTCCCGGCCCCGCGCGCCCCACTCCTCCCACTCCAGCAGCGACGGCAGCCGCTGGGCGGTGCCGGGCGCGGCGAACAGGAGCATCCGTCCCCGGAACTCCGCCACGGGGCCCGAACCGGGGCCCTCCTCCCACAGCCGGTCCAGCATCCGGCGGCCGAAGACCGTGGGAGCGCTCACCACGTCGAAGGCGGAGCCGCAGGGCAGGACGACCGGGGCCGCGGGCCGCTCCTCCCAGAGCGCGAGCGTGCTGCGCGGGTACGTGCCCGCCGAGGCCAGCCAGGCGGCGCCGTCGGCGGTGACGTCCGAGGCGTGGGGGGCGGCGTTGAGGGTGACGTTGCGCGTGCTGCTGCTCATGACGCATACATCTACCCGGCGTGAGGGCCCGGCTCCGGTGGGTTGCGGGAAACCGGGACAGGACGGCGCGGTGAGGAGTATCTTGCCCACCCGCTCGGCATATGCGGCTGTGCTAGTCGGCACCGGCCGTGCTACTCGGAGTGAGTGCCGCCGCGCATCAGGTCCCGCCCGAACTCCACCATCTTCTTGGCGTAGTCCTCGGTCCACTCGGCCCGCTCGGCGATGTCCGCGGCCGTCAGCCGGTCGAAGCGGCGCGGGTCGGCCAGCTGGGCCGCCGCGATCGCCTGGAACTCCATCGCCCGGTCGGCCGCCGCGCGGAACGCCTGGGTCAGTTCGGTCGCCCGGTCGAGGAGCGCCCGGGGGTCGTCGATCGACTCGAGGTCGAAGAAGTGCTCCGGGTCGGCGGACGCCTCCGCCGGCTCGAAGAGCAGGGGCGCGGGGCGTAGCCGCGGTTCGTTCCGACGCGGCGTGGGCTCCGCCATGTCTTCTCCTCCTCGTACGGTGCGACGGCCCTCCCCGCGTGGACGGGGGCACCCCGGTGGAGTGGGCCACCGTCCATTGTCCCGCGCCCGCGCAAGTGGGCGTCCGGCCCGGCGGGTGCCGGACCGGACGCGGAGGAGGAGAGGACGCGACGCCGCTAACCGGCGTAGGTCTCGAACTCGGCGACCTTCGGGGTGCCCGAGGCGCCGGTGATCTGGAAGGTGATCTTCTCCAGGGATACCGCCGGGAAGGTGATGACGCCCGCTCCGCTGCCGGAGGCCAGGACGGCGCCGGTGTCGTGGTTCACGACCCGGTAGGAGCCGATGGTGCCCTCGGAGCCGGCTGCCTCCCGGATGTTGATCTTCGAGACGGTGGTGGCGTCGCCCCACTTGACCGAGACGGAGCCGGTGGTGCCGTCCGGCGACCAGTAGGTGCTCGGGTCACCGTCGCGGACGTCGCCGTAGCTGGTGCCGTCGGCCTTGGAGGAGCCGTCGGAGCCGGCGCCGATGCTGAGGTTGGTGCCGGTAGGCGGGTCGGTCGGGTCCGGCGTGGGGTCCGTCGGGTCCGGTGTGGGGTCGGTGGGGTCCGGCGTCGGGTCGGTCGGGTCGGGCGTCTGCGGCGTGCAGTTGCCGTCGGAGACCTTCAGGCCCTTGTTCGCGCCGGCCGTGCTGTTCACCACGCCGGGCACGCAGGAGGCGTCGTCGAGGGTGAAGGCGTACGGGACGGAGACCGTGGTGTTGGACTGCGGGTCGGGGCCGGCCGGGTTGTTGTCCCCCTCCGGCTCGGACCAGGTGACGTTGTCGTAGATGTTGCCGCTGACCTGCCAGGAGCCGGCCTGGTCGGTGTAGAAGGTGCCGAGGACGTCCTTGGAGTCCTCGAAGTAGTTGTGGTCCACCTTGGCCTTGGCGCCGGCCCGGGAGTTGATGCCGGACTCGTTCAGGCTCTTGTAGTGGTTGTTGTACATGTGGGCGATCCCGCCGCGCAGGAGGGGGGCGCGGGAGTCGATGTTCTCGTACAGGTTGTGGTGGAAGGTGACGTAGCCGTTGGAGCGGTCGGACTCGCTGGAGCCGATCAGGCCGCCGCGGCCGGAGTTGCGCAGGGTGCTGTAGGACAGGGTCACGTACTGGGTGTTGTCCTTCATGTCGAAGAGGCCGTCGTAGCCCTCCGACTCCCCGCCCGATGCCTCCAGGGTGGTGTGGTCGACCCAGACGTTGCGAACGTCGCTCTCCATGCCGATGGCGTCGCCGCCGTTGGAGGTGGGCGAGCCGGACTTCTTGACGTTCCGGACCGTCACGTTCTGGATGATGATGTTGCTGGACTCCCGGATGTGGATGCCCAGTTGGTCGAAGACGGCGCCGCTGCCGACGCCGACGATGGTGACGTTGCTGATCTGCTTGAGCTCGATCTTGTCGGCCGCGGTGCTGCAGCTGTCGCCGGACACCTTGGTGGTGTTGCCGTGGTTGATGGTGCCCTCGACCTCGATGGTGATCGGGGTGCTGCTGCTGGCGCGGCCGCACAGGGCCTCGTGGATCTGGGTTCCGGTGGTCGCCCGGACCGTCTGGCCGCCCGCGCCGCCGGTCGTGCCGCCGTTCTGGGTCGCGTACCCGGTGGCGCCGCCGGCCGCCGCCGCGGCCTCGGGCATGGACAGCACCACACCGGTCGCCGCCGCGACGGCCAACGTGGCCAGCGCGGCGTGGAGTCGCAGCGCGACTGGTCGTCTCATCCTCGTCTTCCCTTCGTTTTCACATGACAGAACGACAATACTGTCGTGATCATGTCAATCAGACAGTTGGGAAAGCGCTTTCTGAGCGTGAGAATAGGGTGCACCCCAACACCTGACAAGGGTTCAGTTGATTTCAGGTAGCCGCACAGTGGATACATACATGAACCACACCACCACCGATGTGCGCCCCGAACGCAGCTGCGGTACGCTCAAGCTGCCTGATCACGGGGTCAACCCCCAAGAACCGGCAGTGCGTTGGTGGTCCAAGGAAAGACGCCCCACTTCCCGTGGGGAAATGCAGGTGCAAGGCCTGCCCAGCGCTCCAGGGAGAAGCCCGGTTCCGCAGCTGCGGAACCGGGCTTCTCGCGTGTCACGGGCCTCTCAGGCCTGCACCACCGGCTCCCGCGTGAACAGCGCGCCCAGCTCGGGGGCGTTGACCCGGCGGTCCGCCAGGCGCAGGCCCTCCCAGACGGTGACCTGGTTGGCCGTGAGGACCGGCTTGCCCAGCTCCTTCTCCAGGGCCGGGATGTGGGCCACCGAGTGCAGGGCCGTGTCCGGGAGGAGGACCGCCTCGGCGTCCGGGCGGTCGGCGGAGCGGGCCAGGGCCAGCACCTCCGGCTCGCCCCAGGTGCCGACCTCCGCCGCCGTGATGATCCCGGAGCTGACGACGTCGGTCACCCCGATGCCGGCGGCGCCGAGGAAGTCCGCGAAGAGCCGCGCCACGTCGTCCGGGTAGGTCGCGCCGATCGCGACCCGCCCGAGCCCCAGCTCCTTCGCCGCGTGCACGAAGGCGAAGGAGGTCGAGGAGGCCGGGAGGCCCGCCGACTGGGCCAGCGCGCGCACCTGCTCCCGGGCGCCATCCCAGCCGTGCACGAAACTGCCGCTGGTGCAGGCCCACACCACCGCGTCGGCGCCCGACAGCCGCAGCTCCTCCACGCCGGCCGCCAGCCGCCGCGGTGAGCCCATCTCCAGCAGGGCGTCCACCCGGTGCGCGTCCTCGCCGATGTCCGTGTGCACCAGGTCCACCCGGATGTCGCTGCCCAGGAGCTGCTCGATGCGTGGATAGTCGTCCTCGCCGGAGTGGCCCGGGTACAGGAATCCCAGTGCTGTCATGTCCACCCTTCCTGCTGCTGATCCGTGTCCGGGCCGTCCGAGACGCCCGGCATGTCCGCCACCGCCGGTCCGACCGAACCCGCCACCGCGGGACCGGCCGGTCCCGGCACCACGGGACCGGTGCGCGCCGACGGGTCGGTCAGCGCCTGGTACGGCCCCACCGCAGGGGTACCCAGCCGGCGCAGCGCCGCCCACATCGTCACTTGGTTGGCCGAGATCACCGGGATCCGCAGCTCGGCCTCCAGCTGCGGGATGACGTCGTACGTGGGGAGGTTGGTGCAGGAGATGAACAGGGCGTCGGCCGACCCCTCGGCCGGTACCGCCTGGCGCGCCATGTCGGCCACGTCGCGGTACGGGACCTTCCAGATGTGCCGGGTCAGGCCCATGAAGGCGCAGCCGGTGACGGCGACGCCGGCCTCGGCGACGTACGCCTCCAGCGCCCGGGTCACCGAGACGGTGTACGGCGTCACCAGCGCGACCCGGCGTACGCCCAGCTCGGCCAGCGCGTCCAGGAGCGCGCCGGAGGTGGTCACGGACGGGACCGCGCCCGCCCAGGTCATCGCCTCGCACATCGCGCGTTCACCGGCGATGCCGCCGACGAAGCTGCCCGAGGTGCAGGCGTAGGCGACGACCTCGGGGGCGATGGCGTTGAGGGTGCGCACCGCCTCGCCGAGCGTCTCGTGTTCGCTGACCATGCGCGCGAGGTCCAGACTGACCTCGACGGGCACAAAAGGGGTTCGGGTCATGTGGAGCGAGACCTCGTCGGGCACCCATCGCCACAGCTCGCGATCGAGTGCGAAGTCGAACGGGGCGACCACGCCGACCCCGCGTTGCGGAGCTGGTCCGCCCAGAAAGGAGATGTCCATGGCACGCACCGACCTCACACTGTGAGAGGAGACGACAACGCACCGTACGCACGGCCGTGTTGACGAAGGTAGGTTCTGGTGCGAGCGTGGTCAATCCGCCCGCGTCATTCCCAGGTCAACAGCCGGTTCCGTCCCCCGTCAACCCGTTCCGAGCACCCGTGCGACGCGCTCTCGCGACCGCCGTGCGACGCACCGGTGCGCCCTCCCGTGCGACCCCCGGAGACAGACCCGCCGATGACCACGTCCACACCCCCCACGCACCCGTCCGCGCTCACGTCCGCGCCCACCCTCCTCGTGCTCGACGCCGAGCCGCTCCCCCGGCTGGGCCGGCTCACCGGCCGGGCGCGGATCGAGCACGCCGACGAGTCGACGCTCGCCGAGCGGCTGCCGCACGCCGACGTGCTGCTCGTGTGGGACTTCACCTCGCACGCCGTGCGGAAGGCGTGGCCGGGGGACGCCCCGCGCCCGCGCTGGGTGCACACCGCGAGCGCCGGCGTGGACCACCTGATGTGCCCGGAGCTGGCCGCGTCGGACACGGTGGTGACCAACGCGCGCGGCGTCTTCGACCAGCCGATCGCCGAGTACGTCGCCGCACTCGTCCTGGCGATGGCCAAGGACCTGCCCACCACGCTGCGGTTGCAGGGCGAGCGCACCTGGCGGCACCGCGAGACGCTGCGGGTGGCCGGAACCCGCGCCTGCGTGGTCGGTTCGGGGCCGATCGGGCGGGCGATCGCGCAGACGCTGAAGGCGCTCGGCATCACGGTCGCGCTGGTCGGCCGCACCGCCCGTCCCGGTGTCCACGGGCCGGGCGAGCTGGACCGGCTGCTGACCCGCGCCGACTGGGTGGTCGCGGCGGCGCCGCTGACCGACGACACGCGCGGCATGTTCGACGCCCGGCGGTTCGGCGTGATGCAGCCGTCCGCGCGGTTCGTGAACGTGGGGCGCGGTCAGCTGGTCGTCGAGGACGATCTCGCCGAGGCGCTGACCAGCCGCTGGATCGCGGGCGCCGCCCTGGACGTGCTGAGCCACGAGCCGCTCGCCGCCGACAGCCCGCTGTGGGACGTACCCGATCTGATCGTCTCGCCGCACATGAGCGGGGACGTGATCGGCTGGCGGGACGAACTCGGGGCGCAGTTCGTGGAGTTGTTCGAGAGCTGGGCGGCCGGCGAGCCACTGGCGAACGTGGTCGACAAGAAGCGTGGATACGTGCCCGGACACTGACGTCCCTGGAAACGGGAGGGTGCATGACCGACCTCACGGAGCTGACCGCCGTACAGCTCGTCGACGGCTACCGCAAGGGTGATTTCAGCCCGGTGGATGTCACCCGTTCGGCCCTGGAGCGGGCCGAACGGATCCAGCCGGAGCTGAACGCGTTCGTCCGGCTGACCGGCGAGGAGGCGCTGGAGCAGGCCCGGCGGTCCGAGGAGCGGTGGCGGCGCGGGGAGCCGGGCGGGCGGCTGGACGGGGTGCCGGTCACCGTGAAGGACATCCTGCTCACGCGGGGGCACCCGACCCTGCGCGGCTCCCGGGCGGTCTCCCCGGACGGTCCGTGGGACGAGGACGCGCCCTCCGTCGCCCGGCTGCGCGAGCACGGCGCCGTGTTCATCGGCAAGACGACGACGCCCGAGTACGGCTGGAAGGGCGTGACGGACTCGCCGCTGTCCGGCGTGACCCGCAACCCGCACGACCCGAGCCGCACGGCGGGCGGCTCCAGCGGGGGCGCGGGGGCGGCCGTCGCGCGCGGGGCGGGTCCGCTGGCGCTCGGCACGGACGGCGGGGGCAGCGTGCGCATCCCCGCCTCCTTCTGCGGGATCTTCGGCCTGAAACCGACGTACGGCAGGGTGCCGCTCTACCCGGCGAGCGCGTTCGGCACCCTCGCGCACGTCGGCCCGATGACCCGGGACGCGGCGGACGCGGCGCTGATGCTGGACGTGATCGGCACGCCCGACGCCCGGGACTGGTCGGCGCTGGGCCCGGCGCCCGGGTCGTACACGGACGCGCTCGCCGAAGGGGTGCGGGGCCTGCGGGTGGCGTACTCGCCCTCGCTCGGCGGGCAGGTGGCGGTGCGTCCCGCGGTGGCTCGCGCGGTGCGGCGCGGCGTGGAGCGGCTGGCGGAGCTGGGCGCGTACGTGACGGAGAGCGACCCGGACTTCACGGACCCGGTGGACGCCTTCCACACCCTGTGGTTCAGCGGGGCGGCCCGCGTGGTGCAGCACCTGAGGGCGGGACAGCGGGAGCTGCTCGACCCGGGGCTGCGGGACGTCGTCGGCGCGGGGGCGCGGTACTCGGCACTGGACTACCTGGCCGCGGTGGACATCCGGATGGAGCTGGGCCGGCGGATGGGCCGCTTCCACGAGGCGTACGACCTGCTGGTCACGCCGACACTGCCCATCACGGCGTTCGAGGCGGGAGCCGAGGTCCCCAAGGGCTCGGGGCACCGGCGGTGGACGGGGTGGACGCCGTTCACCTACCCGTTCAACCTGACCCAGCAGCCCGCGGCGACCGTGCCGGTGGGGAGCGACGGGGACGGGCTGCCGATCGGTCTGCAACTGGTGGCGGCCCGCCACCGGGACGACCTGGTCCTGCGGGCCGCACACGCGCTGTACGAGTCGGGCCCGCCCGCCTCGCGTCCGGCTTCGCCTACGCCCGCCGGAAGCTGAGGGTCTCCCCCGCCGCTCCCGTGCGCCACAGGTCGTTACAGGCCTCGGCCATCGCGTCGAGGCCCTCGGTGACACGGCCCCAGACGGTGCCGGGCACCCAGCCGACGTCTCCGTTCAGGAGCAGGTTGTTGCGCTCGTAGAAAAGGGCGAGGTCGACGAGGGTGGTGCCCGGCCGGACCTCGCGGTCGTAGCCGTACGCCTTGGTTCCCAACTCGGCACCCGCGAAGGCGAAATAGCACAGGTCGCCCGGAATGGGCGTCACGGTGGGGTTCTCCAGCGGTGGTTCGGATGCCGCGAAGGGTTGAAAGAGGGCGTAGATCTCGTTACGGGCGTATTTGGCGTGATACACGTCGCCGCCCAGGGGGAGCGCGTCCCAGACCGCCGCGCAGGTGATCGGGGCCCGGTCGTCCAGCAGTTGGGCCCGGCAGGTGATTCCGCGTTTGACCAGCGAGACTTCGATGTAGCGATCAGCCATGCCCTCCATGGCAGTGCCCCGGGGCGCCGCGGTCAAGGGCGCCGGGCCGAGGTATCGGACTGAAAAAGATCGGCATAACCGGCCCGGCTTCGGGTAGCTGCGCGCCCATGGCTCCACCACACAGAACCCCTCTACGGGGTATATCCGACCAAAGGTCCACAACAGCCGGACCCACTCGCCGGTCGCTGCTCGCGGGGGTCGCGGCGCTCGGCGCGCTGGGAGCGGCCGGCTGCTCACGGGTGGCCGCCGGGTCCGGCGTGGAAGGCGGTGACCTTCTCGACCGGCTCAAGGCACAGGGCGTGGCCCGGCTCGGCATCGCGGGCGAGATCCCCTTCGGGTACATCGACAAGAACGGTGAGCTGACCGGCGAGGCGCCGGAGCTGGCGAAGGTCATCTTCAAGCGGCTCGGAGTGGACCGGGTGCAGCCGGTGCCGACGGAGTTCGGCTCCCTCATCCCGGGTCTGGCGTCGCAGCAGTTCGACGTGGTGGCGGCCGGGATGTACATCAACCCCGACCGCTGCCAGCAGGTCATCTTCTCGGACCCCGACTACCAGATGCTCGACGCGTACATCGTGCGCAAGGGCAATCCGCTCGGGCTGCACAACTACAAGGACGTCTTCGAGAAGAAGGCCAAGTTCGCGACCGGCACCGGCTACGCCGAGATCGCCTACGCGGTGGAGCACGGCATCAAGGAGGACGACATCCTGATCGTCCCCGACCAGGTGGCCGGACTCAACGCCGTCGAGTCCGGGCGCGTGGACGTCTTCGCGGGTACGGCGCTGACCGTCCGCGAGGTGGTGAAGAAGTCCACCAAGGCCGAGGCGACCGAGCCCTTCTCGCCGATCATCGACGGCAAGCCGAAGGTCGACGGCGGCGGCTTCGCCTTCCGGCCCAACGAGACCAACCTGCGGGACGCCTTCAACGTCGAGCTGCAGAAGCTCAAGAAGAGCGGCGAACTGCTGCGCATCCTCAAGCCCTTCGGTTTCACCGAGAACGAGATGACCGATCTGACCGCGAAGGAGCTCTGCGGCGGATGACCTCGGGACTGTGGGAACTCGTACTCCAGGGCGTCTGGGTCACCGTCCAGCTGCTCTTCTTCAGCGCGCTGCTGGCCACCGCCGTCTCCTTCGTGATCGGCGTCGGCCGCACCCACCGGCTGTGGGTCGTCCGCTTCCTGTCGGGCCTCTACACCGAGGTGTTCCGCGGGACCTCGGCGCTGGTGATGATCTTCTGGGTGTTCTTCGTGCTGCCGCCGGCCTTCGGCTGGCAGCTGGTGCCGATGTGGGCGGGCACGCTGGCGCTGGGCCTGACCTACGGGGCGTACGGCTCCGAGATCGTGCGCGGCGCGCTCGCCGCGGTCGACCCGGCGCAGAAGGAGGGCGGCATCGCCCTCAGCTTCACGCCCTGGCAGCGGATGCGGCTGATCCTGCTGCCGCAGGCGGTGCCGGAGATGATCCCGCCCTTCTCCAACCTGCTGATCGAGCTGCTCAAGGGCACCGCCCTGGTGTCGATCATGGGCATGGGCGACCTGGCGTTCAGCGGCAACCTGGTGCGCCTCGCGCTGCAGGAGAGCGCGGAGATCTACACGTACATCCTGCTTATCTACTTCGTGATCGCGTTCCTGCTCACGCGGGTGATGCGCGGTCTGGAGAAGAAGCTGAAGGCGGGCGTCGGGAAGGCACCCGTACGCAAGCCCGACACCGAACTGAAGCGCCCTGAGGCGACCAACGTGGGGGGTGCCGTCTGATGAAGTGGGACTGGAGCGCGGTCTCCGACTTCATGCCGCACTTCTGGGACGGTCTGCTGGTCACCCTGCAGATCCTGGTCCTGGGGTCGGCGGTGTCGTTCGCCCTCGGACTGGTGTGGGCGCTGCTGATGCGGGTGCCGTCCCGCTTCGTGACCTGGCCCGTCGGGGTGGTCACCGAGTTCGTGCGCAACACCCCGCTGCTGGTGCAGCTGTTCTTCCTCTTCTACGTGCTGCCCGAGTGGGGGGTGACCGCCTCGGCGCTCACCACCGGTGTGATCGCCATCGGCCTGCACTACTCGACGTACACGATGCAGGTCTACCGGGCCGGCATCGAGGCGGTGCCGGTCGGCCAGTGGGAGGCCGCGACGGCGCTGAACCTGCCGGTGGGGCGGACCTGGACGGCCGTGATCCTGCCGCAGGCGATCCGCCGTGTGGTGCCCGCCCTCGGCAACTACGTGATCTCCATGCTGAAGGACACGCCGCTGCTGATGGCGATCACGGTGCTGGAGATGCTCGGCGAGGCGCGGCTGTTCTCGCAGCAGAACTTCCAGTTCACCGAGCCCCTGACGGTGATCGGCGTGGCCTTCATCGTCATCTCCTACCTGGCCTCCCTTGCCCTGCGAGCCCTGGAGCGACGCCTTGCCCACTGACACTCTCCCCAACCCCGAGAAGAGCCCCGAGCGCAGCTCCGGCGAGCTGATACGCCTGGAGCAGGTCACCAAGCGGTTCGGGGAGAACACCGTCCTCGACCACCTGGACTTCTCCGTCGACGCCGGCAAGCACGTCACCCTGATCGGCCCCTCCGGGTCGGGCAAGACGACGATCCTGCGGCTGCTGATGACGCTCCTCAAGCCCGACGAGGGCACGATCACCGTGGACGGGCAGAAGCTCTTCCCGGCGACCGAGAAGGAGCGGCGCGAGGTCCGCAAGCAGATCGGGATGGTGTTCCAGCAGTTCAACCTGTTCCCGAACATGAGCGTCCTGCGCAACATCACCGAGGCGCCGGTCACGGTCCTCGGGATGTCCAAGGACGAGGCGGTCGAGCGGGCCAAGGGGCTGCTCGACATGGTGGGCCTGGCCGACAAGTGCGACGCGCGTCCCGCCCAGCTCTCCGGCGGCCAGCAGCAGCGCGTGGCGATCGCCCGGGCACTGGCGATGCGCCCGAAGGTGCTCCTCCTCGACGAGGTGACCTCGGCGCTCGACCCCGAGCTGGTCGCGGGCGTCCTCGACCTGCTGCGGGACATCGCCCGCACCACGGACATCACCATGCTGTGCGTGACCCACGAGATGAACTTCGCCCGCGACATCTCGGACCAGGTCCTGATGTTCGACTCGGGCCGGGTCATCGAGGCCGGTCCGCCGGAGAAGATCTTCAGCGAGCCGGAGCACGACCGGACACGGGAGTTCCTCAGCGCGGTGCTGTGACGCCCTGATGGCACGGCGGCGTGCCCCAACACCCGAGGTCGGGACGTTGGGGCACGCCGCTGGCATATACCAGCGGGCCAGCGCCGCAGACCAGGGCGGCGGAACTTCCCCAACACCCCCTCACACCAGCCCTTTTGGCGGCTATCGTGAAAGGGATCCGCTGTCCGGTCGGGGGCACAGGCAGGGACAGGGGCAGGGGCCTACCAGCGAAGCGCAGGGGGAGACCACCGTGGCGCTGCAGCACAAGCCGACCGCGCCGCACCACTCGGCCCAGGACGCCCTGCGCCCTGGAGACGGTGGCGCGGCACACCACCGGGGTCACCGACTCCGAGATCGCCCGGCAGACCGGCCTGGACCGGGAGCGGCTGGTCCCCCTCCTGCGCATGCTGCGCCGCGAGGGCTACGTCGAGCAGAGCGCCGACGGGGCGTACGTCACCGGGGAGGCGCTGGCCCTCCTGGGCTCGGCCCACGGCCGCGAGGAGGCCCTGCGCGAGCAGCTCCAGCACACCCTGGACCGGCTGCGCGACTCGGTGGGCGCGGCCGTCTACATCAGCCGGTACGTGGACGGCGAGGTCAGCGTCACCCAGTACGCGGACAGCCCGGCCACGCCCAAGGTGAACGAGTGGGTGGACTTCCGAGTCTCGGCGCACGCCACCGCGGTCGGCAAGAGCCTGCTGACCCAGCTGGACCACGCGGGCCGCCGCGACCACCTGGCCCGGCACAAGATGGCCCGCCTGACCTCGCGCACCATCACCAGCGACCGCCTGCTGCTGTCCCGGCTGGAGTCCCAGCCGCCCACCGTGCCCGTCCTCGACCTCCAGGAGTACGCGGTGGGCACGGTCTGCGCGGCCGTGCCGATCACGGCCGGTTCCGCCGTGGGCTGTCTCGCGCTGTCCCTGCCCATCGAGCACGCCCACCGGCTGCGGCGGGCCGCCGACGAGCTGAACCGGAGCGCGGCACCGGTGCTGCTGTCGCTGGCGATCTAGTATCTGTCCGGCCCTGGGACCCGGCTCACACCCCGGTGGTCACGAGCACCCCCGGGGACCGGGTAGTATTTTTCTCGTCGCCGGCCGCGGGAAGCGGACGGCGGGAGTCATGCGCCGCTAGCTCAGTTGGTTAGAGCAGCTGACTCTTAATCAGCGGGTCCGGGGTTCGAGTCCCTGGCGGCGCACAGCATGAAGGCCCCCTCGCCCAGGCGAGGGGGCCTTCGCGCGTTGCCGGGCCGGCCCCGGTCAGAAGGTCACGTCCGAGCACGCGTAGAACGCGTTGCCCGTGTCGGCGACCGTCCACACCGCGAGGATCACGTGGTGCCCGCTCAGCCCGGACGGCAGCCTGCCGGTGTGGGAGAGCGTGGCCGGCGGCTGCTTGCCGCCGTAGGGCACCGTGAAGAACGGGGTGAGGTTGAGGTCGGACCGGGACAGGTTGTGGTTCTGGTTCCAGCCCGGCTTGGTGACGTAGTACCGGAAGTCGGTCGTGGCGTGCCGGGCGGTGAACTGCCAGCGGAAGGTGTAGCTCTGTCCGCCGTTCACCCTGGTGGTCGGCCACGCCTGTCCGTTCGGCGTCTTCGGGCTGTCGAGCTGGGAGAACCGGCCGTTGTTCGCGGAACAGATCCGGCCGTCGGCCGGTCCGCCCGCCGGGAAGCCCTTGGGCCCCTCGACGCTCTGCGGTTCCCACTGGATGGCGCCGCAGTTGCTGACGCCGCCGTTCTGGCAGAGCTTCTGCCGGCTGACCGGCAGGTCGGTGTAGCCGTGGCCGCTGGCGCCGCCGGACGAGAGCACGAGGGCTCCGGTGGTCGCCATGCCCACCGCGGCGGCATACAACTTGGTCCTTGTGCGCATGCTGCTGCTCCTGTGACGTGGGGGAGGTTCAGTGAGCCGTGCAGGTCTAGACCAAGTCTCAGATTATTGCCGTTAGTTGAACATGTCCATACCAATTACGGAACCCGGCCCCGGGCCCTGCGGGCGCCTCAGTCCCCCGCCTCCCCCCGCCCGGCGCAGAACGCCACCGTCAGGTCCTTCACCAGCACCTTGCGCTCGTAGTCGTCGAGTTCGACCAGCCCGCGCATGGTCAGCCGGGTCACCGTGTCCTCCACCGAGTCCACGACCGAGGTGAGCACGCTGGCCCGCTGGGCCGCGTCCAGCGCGGCGAGCCGGCGCCGGTGCATCGCGGCGGCGACCTCGGGGGCGTACTCCGCCCGGACCGGCCGCACCGAGAACACCTCCAGGCCGACCGGCGCCGCGTCCGCCGCGACCAGCCGGGTCAGCGTCTCGCCCGCCACGTCGGCCGAGCTGCGGACCGTGCCGAGCGGCTCCACCGGGACGCGGGCCAGCGCCGCCTCGACGCACTCGCGCAGATACGCCTCGTGGTCCTCGACGCCCAGCGTGGCCTTCGCGGTGTCCCGCACCCGCCACACCACCAGCGTCACCGCCCTCAGCGCCACCCCGTTGGCGTCGGCCGCGGGCATCGGCTCGCTGCGCCAGTGCCGCAGCCGCACGTCCACCCGGCGGCGCAGCAGCAGCGGGTTGACCCACATCAGACCGGTGCGCCGCACCGTCCCCCGGTAACGGCCGAACAGACCGAGCACCCAGGCCCGCCCGGTCCGCCCCCGGGCCAGCCCGCCGAACCCGAACAGCCCCAGCGCCCCGGCGGCCGCGTACGCCGCCCACTGCGCGGGCCCGAGCCCGGCACCGGCGTGCGCCGGCAGCCCCAGCGCCTGGGCTGCGAGCGGCGGCACCAGCCCCGCCCACCAGGAGGTGACCGCGCAGCCCGCCGCTCCGCAGGCACCGGCGGCCACGCCCGCCGCGCCGGGCAGCACCCGCGCCGGACGCTCCGTCAGCTCCGGGTCGGTCCGCACCGCCGGCACCGTGCGCGCGGCGACCTGGCGGCGGGTGCGGGGCTGCTCTCCCGTGCCCTGCCGGCGGCCGACGACCGCGGGCCGCAGGGGCACCGGCGCCGGGGCGGGATCGTCGCGGAAGAGGAGGTGGACGGGGATCTCGGTGGTGGCCTCGTTGTGGATGAGCCGGACGGACCGCTGACCGGTCTCCGCCGGGCCGCCACGGCCGCCCGTGTCCGGGTTCGTGGAAGAGGTCGTACTCATGCGTGCTCCAGCCTCCGCGCCAGATGCGTCATGAACGGGTGATCACCGCGGCGGGCGGTCAGGAGAAGAGCCGCCGCCAGGTCTCCGGGCCCGGGTAGCCGTCCGCCGCGCCCCCGCGCCAGCCCTGGGCGCGCTGGAAGGCCTCGACGCCCCGCCGGTCCGCCTCGCCCCAGCGCGGACCCGGCCCGGTCGCGTAGTGGGTGCCGAATCCCTTCTTCACCAGCTGCCTGCCCAGCCGGGTGACGTACGGGTTCTCCGCGCCCGGCCGGAACATCGCCCGCCCCGGGTATCCGGCCACGCCGTGCGAGGCGGGGACCGGTACCTGCGCCTCGGCCCCGGCGGTGGCCGCGGTGACCCCCTTGTAGCGGTACGGCAGGTACTTGGCCGAGTCGCTCCAGTAGGCGTAGGGCGTGGACTGCTTCCGGGTGTGCGGCGGGGTCTGCTCGTAGGCGAGGTACGAGGTGTGCGTGGAGTCCGTCCAGCCGCCGAAGATCACCACGTGGGAGCCCTTCTGGGGGTCGGCCGCGTTGTGGAAGAGCAGGATGTCGCCGGGCTGGAGTTCCTCCTTGGTGATGCGGTCGGCGAAGGTGCCGAGGCTGCCGGTCCATTCGTTGGTGGGCAGTTTCCAGGCCATCGAGACATAGCCCGAGCAGTCCTGCCGGTAACCGTCGGACCAGTAGGCGGTCATGCTGTAGGGCACCTTCGCGGTGACCCAGGTCTGGGCCCGTTCGATGATCTCCGTACGGGTGATCGCGGCCGGGGCCGTGCCCGCCGGGGGCACCGACGGCAGTCCGGCCGGGCCGTGCAGCGGCGCCCGCGGCCCCTGCGGGGTGTCGGGCACGTCGTCCGCCGCGACGCCGGGCCGGTGGGCCGCGTGGGCGGCGGCCGGGACCGCCGCCCAGGCGCCCGTGCCGAGTGCGGAGGCCGCGGCGGTGGCCACGATCAGCGCACGGCGGGCCGCCGGATGGGCGCCGGCGCGGCCGGTCCGGGAGTGCGGCAGGACCCGGTGCCAGTGACGGCAGCCGGCACAGTCGCAGTCGTCCGCGGGATCGAATTCCTCGAACACGGGAGCAGTCTCCATGCGATTCCCTCACACTCCCGGCGAAAATGTCCGCGAAGGTACACATCGGTACATGCCGGACAGTTTCTCAACTGTCCTCCTCGCGCGCATGCTGACGGTCCGAATGATGTACACGGGCGCCGGGGCGCTCACGCCGGGGCCCTTCGGGCGGTCCGGAGCACCGGCCGGCATCGGGTAGAGTTGTGCAGGTCAGCAGGCGCCGCTAGCTCAGTTGGTTAGAGCAGCTGACTCTTAATCAGCGGGTCCGGGGTTCGAGTCCCTGGCGGCGCACAGACGACCGAAGGCCCCCCGCAGCACGCGGGGGGCCTTCGGCGTACCCGGCCTCCGGGCATCTTGCGATCATGGTGAACACCGTAGAACCCTGGTCCGGTTGGGGGGCCGGGTGCCGAGGGAATGCCGAGGGGGGCATCATGCAACCGGGGGTCGCTGTTCCATGTCTATAAGGTGTGGATGCCGTGGTGACCGCAACCCACCACTGTTACGTCCGTGAAGGTCGAGGGGGACCCGAGCGGGCGATGGAAGCGACGAAACACGCGTGACGCGCGTGTGGGGGGATGACTCATGACGTCGACGCCGACGGGCGCCGGGCAGGACCACGACCCGTCCCAGACCACGCAGCTCAGGGTGCCTGCGCATCGGAACTGGAACACCGGCTCTTTCCGCCGGATAAAAAAGGCCCTGCCGAGGTACGACTACGAGCACTACAGCCGGCTCGCGGGGCCCCTCACCCAGCCGGACCCGCACAAACCGTACAAGGTCCAGTACCGCTCGCTGATCTCGCAGGAGCCGCACCGCATCCGGGTCGCCCTGATGCTGGCCGCCGCCCCGCTGCTGTCGGTGGTGCTGCTGGTCTGGCTGCTCCAGCCCACGCACTGGACCGAGCGCGACTACCCGGCCTTCGACTGGCTGCCCACGCTCGACATTGTGATGCTGGTGTCGATCGGCCTGATCGAGCTGTTCCGCTGCCTGAACGTGCTGTCGAACGCGCACGCGACCCTGGTCGCCCGGGACCCGATCCCGGTGGTGCCCGAGACCGGCACCCGCGTCGCCTTCCTCACCTCCTTCGTGCCCGGCAAGGAGCCGCTGGAGATGGTGACGAAGACCCTGGAGGCGGCCGTCAAGATCCGCCACCGCGGTCTGATGCACGTCTGGCTCCTCGACGAGGGCGACGACCCCGAGGTGAAGGCGGTCTGCGAGCGCCTGGGCGTGCACCACTTCTCCCGCAAGGGCGTCGCGAAGTGGAACATGCCCAAGGGCCCGCACCGCGCCAAGACCAAGCACGGCAACTACAACGCCTGGCTGGACGCGCACGGCGACGACTACGACTTCTTCGCCTCCGTCGACACCGACCACGTGCCGCTGCCGAACTACCTGGAGCGGATGCTCGGCTTCTTCCGCGACCCGGACGTCGGCTTCGTCATCGGCCCGCAGGTCTACGGCAACTACGACAACCCGATCACCAAGGCCGCCGAGTCCCAGCAGTTCCTCTTCCACGCCCTGATCCAGCGCGCCGGCAACCGCTACGGCTCCCCTATGTTCGTGGGCACGTCGAACGCGGTGCGCATCAAGGCGCTCAAGCAGATCGGCGGTCTGTACGACTCGATCACCGAGGACATGGCGACCGGCTTCGAGATCCACCGCCACAAGAACCCGGCCACCGGCCGCAAGTGGCGCTCGGTCTACACCCCGGACGTACTCGCCGTCGGCGAGGGCCCGAACGCCTGGACGGACTTCTTCACCCAGCAGATGCGCTGGTCCCGGGGGACCTACGAGACGATCCTCAAGCAGTACTGGAAGGGCTGGTACTCGCTCCCGCCGAGCAAGCTCTTCAACTACACGATGATGATCATCTTCTACCCGATGTCGGCCCTGAACTGGATCCTGGCGGCGATCAGCTGCGCCCTGTTCCTGGGCCTGGGCGCCTCGGGCGTCAACATCGACCCGGCCGTCTGGCTGATGCTCTACGGCAACGCCTCCGCGCTCCAGATCGGCCTGTACGTCTGGAACCGCCGCCACAACGTCTCGCCGCACGAGCCGGAGGGTTCCGGCGGTGTGGCCGGCATGGTGATGTCCGCGCTGTCCGCGCCGCTGTACGCGAAGGCGCTCATTGACTCGATGCTGCGCCGCAAGAGCAAGTTCGTGGTGACCCCGAAGGGCGACTCGGCCAGCCCGGACACCCTGTTCGGCACCTTCCGGTACCACTGGTACTTCATCGTGATCTTCGGCGCCTCGATCACCGCCGGTTTCGTCTTCGGCCACGCGCACCCCGCGATGATCATCTGGGCGACGTTCGCGCTGCTGATCACCGCCTCGCCTATGTTCGCGTGGCGCCACGAACTCCGGAAGGCGAAGAAGCAACCGCCGGTCGTGGCGGCGGAGCCCGAGCCCCGGGTTCCGTCGCAGCAGCCGGCGCCGGAGCAGGCGTACGCGCCGCACGCACCGCATGCCTCGCACGCGCCGCAGCAGAAGCCCAGCTGGGCAGCCTCCGCCGACGGGGGCAACGACCAGACCATGCAGATCGCCCTTGGTGGACTTGGGGGACGTAAGGAATGAAGGACCGTGCCGGCCGCCGCCGGGCCCGTCGCTTCGCGATAGGCACGGCGGTGGTAGTCGCGCTGGCCGGGATGAACGGGCCGTGGCTCTACCGCTTCGGAACCGAGAAATACCACCAGTACAAGATCAATCAGCCGGAGTACAAGGCCGCCAACGGCAAGTGGGAGATCGTCGAGTTCCCCGAGGAGTACCGGCAGAACACCATCCACGCGGCGCTGCTGCGCACCGGCAAGGTGCTGCTCGTCGCGGGGTCGGGCAACAACCAGGACAACTTCGACGCGAAGCAGTACGACACCCGGATCTGGGACCCGGTCAAGGGCACCATCAAGAAGGTGCCGACGCCGACCGACCTGTTCTGCACCGGCCACACCCAGCTCGCCAACGGCAACCTGCTGATCGCGGGCGGCACCAAGCGGTACGAGAAGCTCAAGGGTGACGTCACCAAGGCCGGCGGCCTGATGATCGTCCACAACGAGAACCCGGACAAGCCGATCACCCTCCCGGCGGGCACCAAGTTCACCGGCAAGGAGAACGGCAAGACGTTCGTCTCCAAGGACCCGGTGCTGGTGCCGCGCGCCGAGAAGGTCTTCGACGAGGAGACCGGCAAGTTCCTGCGCAACGACCCGGGCCTCGGCCGGATCTACGTCGAGGCGGAGAAGAGCGGCCGGAAGTACCAGACGGGCACCCAGGACAACTACACCGTCCAGGGCCTGTCGGGCGACGACGCGCGCAACACGTACGGCATCGCCGAGAAGCTCGCCCTCGACAAGAAGGACTTCCAGGGCATCCGGGACGCCTTCGAGTTCGACCCGGTCGCCGAGAAGTACATCAAGGTCGACCCGATGAACGAGGCCCGCTGGTACCCGACGCTCACCACGCTGAGCGACGGCAGGATCCTCAGCGTCTCCGGCCTCGACGAGATCGGCCAGATCGTCCCGGGCAAGAGCGAGGTCTACGATCCCGAGACCAAGACGTGGGAGTACACCGGCAAGGTCCGCCAGTTCCCGACGTACCCGGCGCTGTTCCTGATGCAGAACGGCAAGATCTTCTACTCGGGTGCGAACGCCGGCTACGGACCCGCCGACGTGGGCCGCGACCCGGGCATCTGGGACCTGAAGACCAACAAGTTCACCGAGGTCCCCGGCATGAGCGACCCCGACATGCTGGAGACCGCCAACACCGTGCTGCTGCCGCCGGCGCAGGACGAGAAGTACATGGTGATCGGCGGCGGCGGCGTCGGCGAGTCCAAGAAGGCCAGCGAGAAGACCCGGATCGCCGACCTCAAGGCCGACGACCCGAAGTTCGTCGACGGACCGTCACTGGGGAAGGGCACGCGCTACCCGCAGGCCTCGGTCCTGCCCGACGACAGCGTGCTGGTCTCCGGCGGCTCGGAGGACTACCGGGGCCGCAGCGCCTCCAACATCCTCGAGGCCCGGCTGTACCACCCGGACACGAACGAGTTCGAGCGGATCGCCGACCCGCTGGTGGGCCGGAACTACCACTCCGGTTCGATCCTGCTGCCCGACGGGCGCGTGATGTTCTTCGGCTCGGACTCGCTCTACGCCGACAAGGCGAACACCAAGCCGGGCAAGTTCGAGCAGCGCATCGAGATCTACACGCCGCCGTATCTCTACCGGGACTCCCGTCCGGATCTTTCCGGGGGGCCGAAGACCATCGAGCGTGGTGAGTCGGGGACGTTCACGTCCCGGGCGGCGGAGTCGATCAAGAAGGTGCGGCTGATCCGGCCGAGCGCGTCGACGCATGTCACCGACGTGGATCAGCGGTCGATCGCGCTGGACTTCAAGGCGGACGGGGATCAGTTGACGGTGACGGTGCCGGAGAACAAGAACCTGGTTCAGTCGGGGTGGTACATGATGTTCGTGACTGACGGGGAGGGGACGCCTTCCAAGGCGGAGTGGGTGCACGTGCCGTAGCGCTCCCGCGGGTTGTGACTAGGGGTGCGGGAGCGCTGTGGCTTGTCGCGCGCACGCGGCGGTAGCCGCAAATGTCACAGCCCCGCGCCCCTAGGGGCGTTTAGCCTTGCGCCAGTTTCAGGGCGTACTCGGGCCACCACTCGCCCGCCTTCGGGCCGCCCTTGCATTCGCCGTCCGACTCTCCTGGGCGCTTGACCCAGAGGTAGGCGTCGACCAGGGGGTCGGCGGTCTTCGTGGTCGGGGTTTCGCCGAGGGCCCGGCCCGGCGGGTTGCACCAGCGTTCGCCCGGGTCGCCCTCCGTGTAGGGGCCGTTGCCGTTGCGGCTGGTGTCGATGACGAAGTGCTTGCCGCCGACCTTGGCGGAGAGCTGCTTGCCGTAGGCGATGGAGTCCTCGGTGGTGTAGAAGTTCGAGACGTTGACCGAGAAGCCGTCCGCCTGGTCGATGCCCGCCCACTTCAGCGGCTCGAAGATCTGGTCGGGGTGGCCCCAGCCGGCGTTGCCCGCGTCCAGGTAGACCTTGGTGTCCTTCAGCGCGGAGAGCTTGGCGATGGCGCCCTTGAGGAGGTCGTAGCGCTCCTCGTGGAACTGCTCCGGGGTGCAGCCGTCCACCAGGTGGAGCACCGCGTCCGGCTCGAGTATGACCGTGGCGGAGCGGTCGCCGATGCCCTTGGCGACGCCGTCGATGAAGTCGCGGTAGGCGTTGCCGTCGGCGGCACCGCCGCCCGAGTACTGGCCGCAGTCGCGGTGCGGGATGTTGTAAAGGACGAGCAGCGCGGTGCGGCCGGCCTCTTCGGCGGCCTCGGTGAAGCCGCGGGCCTGCTCCTCGGGGTTCTCCGGACTGATCCACTCGCCGGTCGGCTGCTGGGCGATCTTGCGGATCTGCGCGGCCTGGTCCTTCTTGCCGGACTCCTGCAGCGCCGCCAGCTGCTGGGCCGCGTTGCCGTCCGGGTTGACCCAGAACGGGTCCGCCTCCTTCGGCTGCTGCGTGATCCCGGCCCCCGCGTCCTTGGCCTTGTCCTTGCCCTTGTCGTCCCCGTCTCCCGACGAGGAGCAGCCCGCGAGCAGCAGCGCCGCCCCCAGCACCACCGCGGACGCCCGCCTCGTGGACATCGTTCCGGCCCCCCTGCTGCCGTACATCCAACCCCCCTGGGTGCACTATTTGGAGGCTCAATCCTGACATACGCCTCCGGCACCCACGAGGGACCCGGGGCAGCCCCTACGTGCCACCCGTCCCGGTGAGGTACGCCGAGACCACCACGTTGGCCGTGTAGCTGTTCGTGGCGCGGTCGAAGGTCCCGCCGCAGGTGATCAGGCGGAGCTCGGCGCGGCCGGTGTCGCGCGGGCCGTAGGCCTGCTGGGCGTCGAAGCCGTCGCGGGTGAGGACCTGGACGTCGTCGACGGTGAACTCGGCGACCCGGGCGTCCTCGCGGACCACGCGGATCGTCTCGCCGGGTTCCAGGGTGCTCACCTCGTAGAAGACGGCGGGCTTCGTCTCGGTGTCGACGT
Source organism: Streptomyces sp. CB02414 (assembly GCF_001905385.1). Lineage (GTDB taxonomy): Bacteria > Actinomycetota > Actinomycetes > Streptomycetales > Streptomycetaceae > Streptomyces. The sequence goes on from NZ_LIPF01000001.1 coordinate 1,136,929, forward strand.
GGCCGACCATGAGCGCGGTCCCGGCCGCTCCCGGTGTCACCCCGTCCGCGTACCAGCCGACGGAGCCGGGGTGGTCGAAGGGCGGTGCTTCGATGGCGCCCTTGGTGTCGAGGCCGCTGGCCAGGACGGGGGCGCTGATGCCGAGCCCGGGGATGTCGAGGCGCTGCGGCGGGGCGTCGCCGAGGGGCGCGTGGGCGGGGGGCAGCGGTATGTCGGGGGGCCGGCCGGCCGCCGCCATGTCGCCGGTGGCCGGTACGGAGATGCCCTCGCGCACGTCGGTGGCCTCGCGGCCCCACAGCCACAGCCCGAGCAGCAGCACCGTCCAGGCGATGCCGGTCACCAGGCGGCCGCCGGGGCCGACGGAACCGACGAGGCGTCGCTGGTCCTGTTCGTCCGTTTCGGACATGGTCAGTCCGTCCCGCGGCTCCGGCTGCGGACCCCGCGCAGCGCGACGGCGACGGCGGCGATGCCGGCGAGGACCAGGCCGGTCACGGTGTGCGCCGTGCCGGGGGGCTCGGGCCGGGCCTCGTCGCGGCTCTCGGAGGCGGCGAGCTGTGCGGTGCCGCCACCGCCCGCATCGACGGGGGCGACGGGCGAGGCGGGTGCGGCCCGGCGCTCCCGCTCGGCGACGGTGACGGTGCCCTTGCGCGCGTCGTCACCGCACTTGACCTGGACGACGTACGCGCCGGCCGCCATGGTGGAGCGGACCGTGCCGGCCCCGACCAGGACGCCGTCCTGCGCGGCCAGGGTGAGCTTGGCGTCCGAGACGAACGCCGCCGACACGGCGACGGCCGTCTTCTCGGTGCAGTCCGCCACGCGGAGCTCGACGTCGCTGCCGGGGGCCGGGGTGGACGGTGACACCGAGACGCCGCCCGAGTCCACCGCGTACGCGGTGGGTGCGACCGCGATCGGGGCGAGCACGGCGGTCGCCGCAGCCGCCGCGGCTCCGGTACAGAGAGTGACTTTCAGTGAGCCCATCGTGCACCTCCAGTTACCTGGAGACTCCCCCGCGGGAGGGGCCCCCGCATCCTGCGCGGGGGCCCGGCTGCTCCGAACGGGTTACAGCGGGGGCGGGCGGGTTTACCGGCGCTTCACGGTTCTCAGACCCGTTCGACCAGGTCCGCGATGGAGTCGACCACCTTGGACGGGCGGTACGGGAAGTCCTCCACCTGCTCCGGCCGGGTCAGGCCGGTGAGGACCAGGAAGGTCTGCATCCCGGCCTCCATGCCCGCCAGTACGTCGGTGTCCATGCGGTCGCCGATCATCGCGCTGGTCTCGGAGTGGGCGCCGATCGCGTTGAGTCCGGTGCGCATCATCAGCGGGTTGGGCTTGCCCGCGAAGTACGGCTGCTTGCCGGTCGCCTTGGTGATCAGCGCCGCCACCGCGCCGGTCGCCGGGAGCGGCCCCTCGGTGGAGGGGCCGGTCTCGTCGGGGTTGGTGCAGATGAAACGGGCGCCGGCGTTGATCAGCCGGACCGCCTTCGTCATGGCCTCGAAGGAGTAGGTGCGGGTCTCGCCGAGGACGACGTAGTCGGGGTCGTGGTCGGTGAGGATGTAGCCGATGTCGTGCAGGGCGGTGGTCAGGCCGGCCTCGCCGATGACGTACGCCGAGCCGCCGGGCCGCTGGTCGTCCAGGAACTTGGCGGTGGCCAGCGCCGACGTCCAGATCGACTCGATCGGCACCTCCAGGCCCATGCGGCGCAGCCGTGCGTGCAGGTCGCGCGGGGTGTAGATGGAGTTGTTGGTGAGGACCAGGAAGGGCTTGCCGGACTCCCGGAGCCGCTTGATGAAGGCGTCGGCGCCGGGGATCGGCACACCCTCGTGGATGAGGACCCCGTCCATATCGGTGAGCCACGACTCGATGGGCTTGCGGTCTGCCATGTCCGGGATCTCCTGCCTGCGTGGTCCGGCGTGCGCCCCAGCCTAGACAGCGCGGGATCTTGTGGGAACGCCCGTCTCAGCTTCCGGAGACTTCTCGGCTTCCGGCGGCCTCTCAGCTCCCGGTGGCTTCCTTCCAGGCGTCGATGTAGGAGGTGAGGTTCTTCTCGATGTCGTCCCAGTCGGGTTCGAAGACCTCGACGCCGTCCATCAGCTTGGTCAGGGCGATGGCGTTGGCGTCGGTGGCCTTGACGTCCTGGCGGGCCGCTCGCCGCCGAAGTCGTGCTTGGCCTTGATGAGATGGGGGTGCCGTCGCAGGAGGCGGGAGGCATACCCCCGCAGGGGTGCCCTGCTGGTATGAGGGTCGAGGCGCGGTTGGGCTTTCATCTCCGATCGGGACAAAGGTTCGCTTGCCGCATGCGTGACCCATGCCAGGTCTGTTCGTTGGGTCTGATGAGGGCGCCTCGCGACCGGCCGGGAGGGGGCGGTGGAATGCCGAAGGTTGCGGAGCCGTTCGTCGTGCCGAATCCGTCGGGAGTGGCGGTCCGTACCCGGCTCAAGCAGCTCACCGCCGCCGATGTGGAGGTGCTGCGGCGAGTGGGTGCGCATTTGGGCGCGCTGGCCTCGCGCGACCTGAAGGCGCGCTGTCGTATCGGTCTTGGGCACGACACTGAGGCGTGGGCGGTGCGCAAGCGGGCGCTGACACCCGATTCGTCGGCTCGGTGGGCGAGTGCCATCACCAAAGCCACGCATGATCAGTGGGCGCTGGCCCGCCGCTGCGCGCTCGCGCACCTCCAGTCGCTGGAGGCGGGGGCCCGGACGCTGCGACACCGGTTGGCGCTCCCCGTCGGTTCGAAGGGCAGCAAGCGCGCTCCGGGTGGGTATCGCAGTCGGCGGGAGTGGCATGCCAAGGCCCGGCGCCTACGAGTGCTGGAGGACCGGCTTCAACGGGCACGCGCGGACTGGACCGCCGGGCGAGTGCACGTCGTGCGGGGCGGCAAGCGGCTCGCCCGCACCCGGCACCACCTGCCCGACGCCGGGCTTACCGAGACCGCATGGCGTGAGCGATGGGAAGCCGAACGATGGTTCCTGCAAGCCGACGGGGAGTCCGGGAAACGCTTCGGGAACGAGACGGTCCGCATCAGCCCGGACGGTGAGGTCAGCATCCGCCTCCCCGCCCCGCTCGCCCATCTGGCCAACGCGGCGCACTGCCGGTACGTCCTCACCGGCCGGGTCCGGTTCGCGCACCGGGGGCAGGAGTGGGCCGACCGCGTTGCCGCGCACCGGGCGGTCGCCTACCGCATCCATCACGACGTCCAGCGTGGCCGCTGGTACGTCACCGCCTCGTGGCAGAAACCCGCCACCCCCACCGTCCCCCTGGCTGCGGCGCTGGCGGAGGGGGTGGTCGGGGTCGACATGAACGCCGACCACCTCGCCGCCTGGCACCTCGACACCCACGGCAACCCGACCGGCAACCCGCACCGCTTCTTCTACGACCTCACCGGACCGGCGGACCATCGTGACGCGCAGGTCCGCCATGCCCTCAGCCGGCTCCTGCGCTGGGCCCGGACATGCGGTGTGAAGGGGATCGCGGTCGAGGATCTGGACTTCGCCGCCGAGAAGACCCGCGAGAAGCACGGTGGCCGGAAGCGGTTCCGGCAGCTGGTCTCCGGCATGCCTACCGGACGGCTGCGGGCCCGTCTGACCTCCATGGCCGACGCCACCGGCATCACCGTCATCGCCGTCGACCCCGCCTACACCAGCAAGTGGGGCGCCCAGCACTGGCAGAAACCACTCACCACCTCCACCCGTAAGACCACCCGGCACGATGCGGCGAGCATCGCGATCGGGCGACGCGCCCAGGGCTTTCCGGTCCGGCGTCGGACGGCACCGCCCCGCACCCACCGGAGTGATGGATGCGGGCATCGGACCGTCCAGGCCGACCGGAAGGCCCTGGGGCGTGAGGGACCCCGCCCCCGTATTCCCGGACCATGGACACGATCCGTGCCGCCGGACACGGAGCGAACGCGGGCGACCAGGACACCCAACACCGTTCGGGGTGCCCGCAGTGCACAGGCATGGGTCCAAGACCCACTCCTGCACACTGAATAGGAACGGTGGAGTACTGGAGCTTGCCTCCTCTCCGACGGTGCACTACACCATCTCGCCGGAGCAGGTCGTCATAGAGACGGCGAGCAGCCCTCAAGGACGGCTGTTGCCTGGAATTTTCAGGGCGCCTGGAATCCGCGCCGGTCAGCGGCGCCGGCGGGCCAGCAGCACCGCCGCGCCACCGGCGGCGACGAGCAGTGCGGTGGCACCCAGGGCGGCGTCGACCCGGCCGATTCCGGTACCGGCGAGTTCGTCGGCGAAGGGCGGGGCGGTGACCTGGTCGTCCGGGGTGGTGAGGGTGGCGGGGGCGGAGGGGGTGGCGGGGTCGGTGCTCGGGCCGGTGGACGACTCGCCGTCGGGGGCCGTGGGCGAGGGGCCGGCCGGTTCGCCGTCGCGGATGCGGAAGCGGTAGTCGTTCGACTGGCCGATCCACTCGCCGTCGCCGCCACGGCGCTGGACGACGGCGGCGTTGGCGGTGACCTCGTCGGCCTCGGCGTCCGAGGTGAGCGCGAGCCGCACCTTGACGGTGAGGGTCTCGCCGGGGCCGACGGTGAAGCCGGGGAAGCCCTCGCTCCCACCCTCGTCCCCACCCTCGGCCCCGCTCTCGCCGAAGGCCCCGACCAGCTCGTCCCGGTCGGTCGGCTCGAAGGCGACGGGGTGCGTCCGGCCCCCGTCGTAGAACTCCAGGCGGGGCTGCGACGGCTCCAGCGTCCGCTTCCCGTCGACCAGGACGACGACCGGGTGGATGCCCTCACAGGTACGGGAGGTCGTGTTGGTGAGGTCCAGGTACCAGGTGCCGTAGCCGCCGCCGGCCTCGTAGGCGGCGGGGCCGCCGTGGACGCGGGTGGTGAGGGGGAAGGTGTGGTCGTCCGGGGCCGTGCAGGCGGGCAGCGGGGCCTGCGGGTCCGCGTGCGCGGGGGTGGCGGGCGCGGAGGCGACGAGGAGGGCGGCTGCCGCCATCAGGCAGGGGGACACGGGCGTGAACAGTCGCATAAACACATGAGCGTGCCGGTGGATCGCGGTCGCGGACACCGCCATTCGGGCCAGGACGCCCGGATGGCGGACGGACACCCCTCGACCGGCGGCAGCGTCCGGCGGGGCGCCCGGCACCGTTTGCGCCAGACGGCGCGAAAGTGGCGCGATCGCGTGTTGCCGCGCCGCTTCACGAGCCCCAGCCTGAGGGGCGGGAGCGCTCCCATACCCCGAGAGGACCCCCATGCCCCCTTGTCATATACATGACCCCCGTGACCGCCGTCCCTTGCGACCGGGGCGCCGTCTGGCGCTACTCCTGAGCACCCTCCTCCTGGCCGTCCCGGCCCTCCTCCTGACGACCCTCACCCCGCAGCCCGCCGCAGCCGCGAGCGCGGCCGCGCCGCCGGTTCCCCTCCCCTCCCTCAGCGCGACCACCACCCAGGTCGCCTCCGGGCTGAGACGGCCCACCGCCCTCGTCGCCCCCGACGACGGCACGGACCGGCTCTTCATCGCCGAGAAGTCCGGCCGGGTCCGCGTCTACCACCCGGACACCGGCCTGGCCTCCGCCCCGCTCCTCGACATCACCTCGTCCGTGGACGAGTCGGGCAACGAGCGCGGCCTGCTCGGCATCGCCCTCCCGCCGGACTTCGCCGACAGCCGGGACCTGTACCTGGCGTACACCGCGCTGCCCGACGGCGCGGTCACCCTCGCCCGCTACCGGCTCGACGCGTCCCGCCTGGAGCCCCTGCTCGCGCAGCCGCACGCCGAGTACAGCAATCACAACGGCGGCCAGCTCGCCTTCGGCCCCGACGGCAACCTGTACTGGAGCATCGGCGACGGCGGCGGCTCCGGGGACCCGTTCCGCTCGGGCCAGCGGCTGGACACCCTGCTGGGCAAGATCATGCGCATCGACGTGAGCCGCGCCTGCGCTCCGCTCGCGTACTGCGTCCCCGACGACAACCCCTTCGTCGACACCCCCGGGGCCCGCCCGGAGATCTGGCTGTACGGCCTGCGCAACCCGTGGCGCTTCTCCTTCGACCGCGCCGACGGCTCGATGTGGATCGGCGACGTCGGCCAGGGCCGCTGGGAGGAGATCGACCACCTCCCCGCCGGACAGGGCGGGCTGAACCTGGGCTGGTCCTGCTACGAGGGCCTGGAGAGGTTCGAGGGCGGCGACTGCGCGCCCGGCGGACAGTACACCGAGCCGGTATTCACCTACTCCCCGTACACCGGGGGCTGTTCGGTCATCGGGGGGCACGTCTACCGGGGCCGGGAGTACGCCGATCTGGTCGGCGGCGTGTACATCGCCACCGACTACTGCTCGTCCACCGTGTGGGCGCTGCGTCCCGACGGCCTGGGCGGCTACGAGCAGGCCGAGATCGGGGAGATGCCCACGCAGGTGACGTCGGTCGGTACGACCGTCGACGGGGAGTTCTACGTGGTCAACGACCTGCCGGGCGGCCTGCACCGCGTGTCGTTCGCACGGGAGGAGCCGACCTGCCGGGTGGACCGGACGGTGACCTCATGGGGTACCGGCACGACGGTCGACCTCACCGTCACCAACACGGGCGACACCCCGGTCAGCGGCTGGACGCTCGCGTTCCCGCTGCCCCTCGGGCAGACCGTCGTCTCCGACTGGAACACGGAGCTGACCCAGGGCAGCAACACGGTCTCGGCGGCCAACGCCCCGCACAACGCGGCGATCGCGCCGGGCGCGAGCGTCACGCTGGGCTACCTGGCGGAGCACACCGGGGACGCGTCGCCGCCACCGCGGTTCACGCTCAACGGGGACGCGTGCGCGGTGGGCGGCTGAGCGGCCGACCCACCGGGCCGCGGACCCGCTGAGCCGCCGGGCGCCGGCCGCGCCCCGTCAGGCGTCGCCCCGCCCGAAGAGCGGCGCGAGCAGCAGCTGGGCGGCGCCCTCCGCCACCCCGCGTGTCCCGCCGGGCGCGACCCGCACCGGTACGGCGCCGTCCTGACCGCCCTCGCGCCGGGCGCGGGCGTCCAGGACGGCGCCGACCCCGTGGACGAACGCCTCGGGTGCGGCGGCGACGGTACGGCCGCCGAGCAGGACCAGGTCGATGTCCAGCAGCCCGGCGAGGTTCGCGGCGCCCGTGCCCAGCACCCTGGCCGCCTCCGCGAGGTCACCGCGGGCGACGGCGGCCAGGCACAGGGCCTCGGTGCAGCCACGGGCGCCGCAGGTGCAGGGAGGGCCGTCCAGCTGGATCACCTGATGCCCGAACTCGCCCGCGCCGGTCCGGGCGCCCCGGTGCACGCCTCCGCCGATCACGAGACCGGCGCCGAGTCCCGTACCGAGGTGCAGGTAGGCGAACGAGCCGCCCTCGCCGCCGACCGCGAGGCCGAGCGCCGCCGCGTTGGTGTCCTTGTCGACGACGACCGGCAGCCCGAGCCGCCGCGCCAGCGCGTCCCGCAACGGGAACCCGTCCCACTCCGGGAAACCGGTGACGCGGTGCAGCACGCCCCGGACGTGGTCGAGCGGGCCGGGGAGAGCGACACCGAGACCGAGCAGACCGGGGACGGCGGCAAGCACGCCGTCGGGTGGTGACGGGGTGCCGGGCGACGGTGGCGCGGCGCCGGGCGACGGTGGCGCGGCGCCGGGCGACGGTGGCGCGGCGCCGGGCGACGGTGGCGGAAAGCCACCTGACGGCGCCGGAGTACCGCCGGACAACTGCGGAAGGCCGCCCGACGGCGCCGGAGTACCGCCCGACGACAGCGGAAAGCCACCCGACGGCGCCGGAGTACCGCCCGACAACTGCGTAAGGCCGCCCAAGACTGGCGGGGCGCCACCCGCCGACCGCGACGACACCCCGCCCTCCGTCACCCCCAGCGCACCCGCGACCAGTTCCCGCGCCGCCCGCGCCACCGCCTCCACCACGGCCGGTGCCCCCGCCCCCAGATCCAGCGCGGAACGCCGCTCCCCCACCACGGCACCGTCGAGATCGACCAGCACCGCCCGCAGCTCGTCCCGGTCCAGGTGCACGCCGATCGCGTGGCCCGCCTCGGGGACCAGGCGCAGTACCGTACGCGGCTTGCCTCCCGTGGACGCACGGCGTCCCGCCTCGGTGGCGAGGCCGTCCTCCCGGAGCCGGGCGGTGATCTTGCTGACCGCCTGCGGGGTGAGCCCGGTCCGCTCGGCGAGCTCGAGCCGGCTGATCCCGCCGGCACCGGCGGTGCGCAGCAGGTCGAGCACCAGCGCGGTGTTGTGGCTGCGCAGGGCGAGCAGATTGGCCCCGCCCCCGGCCCCCAGCACCCCGGCCCCCCCGGGGACCGCGCCCGTACCCGTTCCTCCTCCGCTGCTCCTCTTCACGCCCCCATTGTCCCCGGCGCTTGCACTTTGGCAACACCGTTGCGAAAGTGGAGGACATGACTGGTACTCCTCCCGGCAGCCCCCTGCGCGTCGGCCTCGTCGGCTACGGACTCGCGGGCTCCGTCTTCCACGCCCCGCTGATCGCCGCCACCGAGGGCCTGGTCCTGGACACGGTGGTCACCTCGAACGCCGACCGGCAGCAGCAGGCCCGCGCCGAGTTCCCGGACGTACGGACCGTCGCCACCCCCGACGAGCTGTTCGACCGGGCCGCCGAGCTGGACCTCGTCGTCATCGCGTCGCCGAACAAGACGCACGTACCGCTCGCGACGCGGGCCCTGGAGGCCGGCCTGCCGGTCGTGGTGGACAAGCCGGTCGCGGGCACGGCGGCCGAGGCGCGGGAGCTGGCGGCGCTGGCCGAGGAGCGCGGCCTGCTGCTCTCCGTCTTCCAGAACCGCCGCTGGGACAACGACTTCCTGACCCTGCGCAAGCTGCTCACCGAGGGCGCCCTGGGCGACGTATGGCGCTTCGAGTCCCGTTTCGAGCGCTGGCGGCCGAAGCCGAAGGGGGGCTGGCGCGAGTCCGGCGACCCGGCGGAGATCGGCGGTCTCCTGTACGACCTCGGCAGCCACGTCGTCGACCAGGCCCTCGTCCTGTTCGGCCCGGCCACGCAGGTGTACGCCGAGTCGGTCGTGCGGCGCGCGGGCGCCGAGGCGGACGACGACACGTTCATCGCGATCACGCACGCGAACGGCGTCCGCTCCCACCTCTACGTCTCCTCCACCGCCGCCCAGCTCGGCCCGCGCTTCCGCGTCCTCGGCTCGAAGGCCGGGTACGTCAAGCACGGCCTGGACCCGCAGGAGGCGGCGCTGCGCGAGGGCAAGCGGCCCGGCCCCGGCTGGGGCGAGGAGGACGAGTCGCTGTGGGGCCGGGTGGGCGCCGGGGAGTCCCCGGTGACCGGCGGCGGAAGCGTGGCGGCGACCGTGCCGGGCGACTACCCCGCGTACTACGCGGCGGTGGCGAGTGCCCTGCGCGAGGGCGGCCCGAACCCGGTCGGCGCCCGTGAGGCGGCCGCCGCCCTGGACGTACTGGAGGCGGCCCGCAAGTCCGCCCGCGACGGAGTGGCGGTGGCCCTGTGAGCCCCTCCCCCGACACCGCCGCCCCGACCGTGGACGAACTGGAGGCGCAGGAACGCCGCCTGGTCTTCCGCCGGTTCACCCACGACGACGCGTGGGCGCTGGGCTCCCTCCTGGTCGAGCTGGCCCGGGAGCGCGAGGCGCCGGTCGCCATCGACATCCACCGGGCCGGCCAGCAGCTCTTCCACGCGGCCCTGCCAGGCTCGACCCCCGACAACGACGCCTGGATCGCCCGCAAGCGCCGCGTGGTGGAGCGGTACGGTTCCGCGTCCTACCTGGTCGGTTCCCGTTTCCGGGCCAAGGGCACGACGTTCGAGGAGTCCTCGCGCCTCGACCCCGACACGTACGCGGCGCACGGCGGCTCCTTCCCGGTCACCGTGGCCGGCGTCGGAGTGGTCGGCGCGGTGACGGTGTCCGGTCTGCCGCAGGTGGAGGACCACCGCCTGGTGGTGGAGGCGCTGGAACGCTTCCTGGGCGAGTAGGACCTCTCCAGGCCCGCTCCCCGTGTGGTCGGGGAATCAGCGGTGGGTACCCGTGGTTGGCAGGCAGGTACGCAGGATGATCACGGTGCCCACCGGAGGGATCTCAACCGATGAACGACGCGACGGCTTCACCGAAGGGTCTCAAGGAATCGGTCGGACGGTACGGCGTGTGGAGCGCGGCCCTGCGCGCCGACGACCCGGAGCGCCGTGACGAACGGGCCGGGGCCGTCGCCGAGCTGGAACGGCTCGGGTTCGGCGCCGTGTGGCTGGGCGGCAACACCTCCGCCCAGGACGCGGCCCCGCTGATCGAGGCGAGTGAGCGCATCGTCGTCGGCACCAGCATCCAGAGCATCTGGGAGCACCAGGCCTCCGAGACCGCGGCCCGCTTCGCCGAGCTGGAGGTGGCCCACCCCGGCCGCTTCGTGCTCGGCCTCGGCGTGAGCCACGGCCTCCGCGTGGAGGGCTACAGCCGCCCGTACTCGACGATGGTCGGCTACCTCGACCACCTCGACAAGGCGGGCGTGCGGCCCGGCCACCGCGTGCTGGCGGCGCTCGGCCCGAAGATGCTGGAGCTGTCCCGGGACCGGGCGGCGGGCGCGATCCCGTACCTGGTCACCCCCGAGCACACGGCGCAGGCCCGCGAGCGGCTGGGCGGGGGCCCGTTGCTGGCCCCGGAGTTCAAGGTGGTCCTCGAATCCGACCCGTCCCGGGCCCGCGCGACCGCCCGCGCCTACCTCGGCCGCTACCTGGAGCTCCCGAACTACACCAGGAACTTCCTCAACCTCGGCTTCACCGACGCCGACGTCACCGGCGGCGGCAGCGACCGCCTCATCGACGCCGTCTTCGCCTGGGGCGACGAGTCCACGATCCGCACCCGCGTCGACGCCTTCCACGACGCGGGCGCGGACCATGTCGCCCTCCAGCTGGTGGAGGACGACATGACGTCCCTGCCCAGGGAGGGCTGGCGCCGGCTGGCTTCACTACTGACGTGAGTGAAACGCGTCCCACAGGGGCGCGGGGAACGGCGCGACCAGCCACAACACACCGCAAGCCGCCCACGCAACCCCCGCCCCACCCCCCTTAGGCGCTCTTGAGCTCCTGCCTCTGCCGCCCGAGCCCCTCCACCTCCAGCTCCACGACATCCCCCGCCCGCAGATACGGCTTCGGCTCGGGCTGCCCCATCGCCACCCCCGCCGGCGTCCCGGTGTTGATGACGTCACCGGGGCGCAGCACCATGAACTGGCTGACGTACCGCACGACCTCCCCCACTGGGAAGATCTGGTCCGCCGTCGTCCCGTCCTGCTTCAGCTCCCCGTTCACCCACAGCCGCAGCGACAGCCGCTGCGGGTCGGGCACCTCGTCGGCGGTGACCAGCCACGGGCCCAGCGGGTTGAACGTCTCGCAGTTCTTCCCCTTGTCCCAGGTGCCGCCCCGCTCGATCTGGAACTCCCGCTCGGACACGTCGTGCGAGACGGTGTACCCGGCGACGCAGGCGAGCCCCTCCTCGGCCGACCCCAGGTAGCGGGCCGTACGCCCGATCACGACCGCCAGCTCCACCTCCCAGTCGGTCTTGACGGAGCCGCGCGGCACGAGCACCGTGTCGTCCGGCCCGACCACGGTGTCCGGCGCCTTGAAGAAGACGACGGGCTCGGCGGGCGGCTCGGCCCCGGTCTCCCGGGCGTGGTCGTGGTAGTTGAGCCCGATGCACACGATCTTCCCGATACGCCCCACGGGCGGACCGACGCGCAGCCCGGTCGCGTCCAGAGCGGGCAGCTCACCAGCCGCGGCCGCGGACCGTACCCGCTCCAACGCGGCATCGTCGGCGAGCAGTGCCCCGTCGACGTCCGTCACCACGCCCGACAGGTCTCGCAGGGTTCCGTCGGCGTCGAGCAGCGCGGGCCGCTCGGACCCCGACGTACCGACTCGCAACAGCTTCATGTACCCAACTCCTCGATCGCGGGCCGGCCCGCCCGATGAGTGCGACCTGGGTGCGGCAGTGACGCGACGACATCGGAGGACTGTTCGATCCTCCAAGGTCCCGTTCCACTCCGCAATACCCCGTTCACGTACTGGACCGTAGCCACGCCCCGGGGGCGGGCCGCGCTCAGCGGTAGAGCACGGCCCGCTCGACGGCGCTCCACGTCGTACTGGTGACCACGTACAGCGCGGCGGCCAGCGGTACGACGGCCACGGTGACGAGCGTGAAGAAGGACATGAACGGCATGACCTTGGTGACCGCGCCGAGCCCCGGCACGGGCTCCCCGTCACCGGCTGACGGCAGCACCGGCCGGTCGGCCATCGTCCGCTTGGTGAGCCGGTAGCTGAAGGCGGCGACCCCCGCGACCACGGCGAACAGCACCGCGTACACGACCCCCGCACCGCCGACAACCCCGCCGTCGCCGAGCGCGTCCGCCCACCGCCCGCCGAGCGGAGCGGCGAGGAGCCGGTGCGAGAGCAGTTCGTTGGCCTGCCCGCCGATCGTGGAACTGGAGAAGAGGTGGTAGAGCAGGAAGAAAGCCGGAATCTGGCACAGACTCGGCAGGCACCCCGACAGCGGCGACACCTTCTCCTCGGCGTGCAGTTCGAGCACGGCCCGCTGAAGCCTCTCCGGGTCCTTCGCATGCTTGCGACGCAGCTCGGCGACCCTCGGCTGGAGCGCGGTGCGCGCCTTCTGCCCGCGCGCGGCGACCCGGGACAGCGGGTGGACGAGGAGTCGTACGAGGGCGGTGAACAGGACGATGGCGGCGGCCGCGGCGGAGGCGCCGAACAGCGGCTGGAGCAGGTCGGCGAGGCGCTCGACCAGGCTGGCGAAAACGGACATGGGTGAGTGAGCCCTCCGGGGGTCTCGTCGTGCCGGGGTGAGGTGGAACGGCGGCATGACGACACGACCCGCGCGGGGAAAGTGCCCTGGATGGGGGGAAGTGCCCTACGCGGCGGTCGCCGGGAGGGCGTGTCCGGGTGCCCGGGGCCGGCGGCGGCCGGGGGCGTCGGGATCGCGTTGGGGCAGGAAGGCCGTACGCAGGTCCCGGTCCCTGATGGCCGTGCGCACCCGGGTGCGCGGCACGGCGGGCGCGCAGCGCGCCGCGATGACGGCACAGACGGCGAGCGCGGAACCGACGGCGGCGGTCGCGGCGAGCGCGACGGCGGCGGAGAGGCTGCCGAGGTCGACGGCGGCGACGGGCAGGACCACGAGGAGCAGCACGAGCACCGCACGGGACACCCGAACCACGGTCCGTCCCCGGCTCATCCGCGCCCCTCCCCTCGGCTCACTCCCACACATACGTTCGCCCCAGTTATACAGGAGCCGTACGCGGGCCGGTATCGCCCCCGGGGCCCGACCGCACATCCCCGGCCCCTGCCCCCGGGGCCCCTCACCATCGCCACCTCACGGCAGTACGGTGTCCTCCATGCGCCCCGACACGCCCGCCGAAAACGTCGACCACGCCGCCGAGGCGGCACGCCTGGAACGGACCGCCGGCCTCTACCCCGAGGACGCCGAGGCCCTGCTCCTGCGCGCCGCGGCCCACCTGGAGCTCTCCGGCGACCGCCCCGCCGCGACCAAGCTCTACGACCGCCTGCTCGCCTCCGACGCCCCCTTGGAGAACCCGTCGCTGGTCCGCGCCCTGAAGGCGTCGAACCTGTGGGAGTACGGCCACGAGGCGGAGGCCAGGGCGATTATCGACGGCGTCCGCACGGCGTCGCCGCGCGATCCGGCCCCCTGGGTGATCGCGGCGGAGGCCCTGGAGGCGCACGACGAGCTGGAGGCGGCGCACGAGACGTTCACGGAGGGCGCCCGCCTCCTCCTGACGGACGTCCCGGAACCCCCGTACTCCACCCACCCCCTCCTCTACGGCCGCCACCGCGTCCGCAGGATGCTGGGCCTGGCCCACGACGAGTGGGACACCCTGGCCGACACCCTGCACACCATGCCGGTCTCCCTCGACGAGCTGCACGACCCGAAGCGCGTCTGGTCCCTGGGCTCGGACAACCCGGCCGACCTGGAGGCGGAGATCTCCCGCCTGCGCGCCGAGCTGGGCGCCTACCGCGAGGCGCTCTCCCGTCCCTTCCCGGTGGCCATGCTCCACTGGCCGGCCGCCGAACTGACGGAACTCCTCGACGCGTACCCGTCCCTCTCCGCCGAGTACCCCTCCTACGACGACCACCTGGCGGCGACGGAGGCGGCCCTGCGCGAACTGGCCTCCTCCGGCACCCCCAACCTGGGCGTGGTCCGCGGCACGGTCCCCTCCTACGAAGCCTTCGCCGCCTCGGAGGGCACCTCCCCGGCCGACGCGGCCCTCCTCCCCCAGTACGCGACGACACTGGCGGCCCGGGGCCGCGCGGTGGCCTGGCCGCCGCAGCGGGGCGCGGCCTGCTGGTGCGGCTCGGACCGCCCGTACGCGGAGTGCCACGGAGCGGACATCCCGACGGACCGATGAGAATCGGCGCCGCCGGATGTCTAAAGGTGCGACAGCGTTACTCACCCTGAGGAGACGGACACCATGAGCACCGACCAGACCTCCACCCCGGCCGACGGTTTCTCCTACACCCTCACCCGCACCCTGGACGCCTCTCCGGCCCGGGTCTGGCAGGCCTGGACCACCCCCGACCAGTACGCCCAGTGGGCCCACGCCGTCCCCGGCTCCGTCGAACTCGACGTCCGCCCGGGCGGCGCCTGGAAGGCCACGATGCAGACCCCCGACGGCGCCGAGTTCCCCCTGACCGGCTCGTACGTGGAGGTGGACCACCACAGCCGCCTGACCCTCGGCATGGACATCCCCGGCCGCCCCGACCCCACCCTGATGACCATGGAACTCACGGAACAGGGCCCCCGCAACACGGTGATCGTCCTCAGCCAGACCTGCGAGACGCAGGAGGAGCGGGACATGGCGGAGCAGGGGAGCGGGATGCTGCTGGACGGGCTGGAGGGGTTCCTCGCGGACGGGGGGCAGGCCTGAGCACCGTTCCCGACGCGCACCTGCTGGCGGGACACCGACCTCGCAGGGCGTGAACACTTCCCGGTGAAGTGTTCACACCGCGCTCATGTGAGCAGCCCGCACGGCCTCGAGGCCGACTCAGGCAGGTCAGTTGATGATTTCGGCCCGACCTTCCTGATGCATCGCGGCCAGCCGGTCCCGCCACATCTGGAGGGCTTCGGGGGTCTGCCGCGTCCAGTCGGTGACCTCACCGACGATCCGGAGCGGCTCCCTGCTGCGGTAGGAGCGGGTGGGGTTTCCGGGGAACTTCTTGTCGGTGACGTTCGGATCGTTCTCGAACTGCCCGGTCGGCTCGACGGCATACACGCGCGGTTCCCCGTCACCGGCGGCAAGCTCGGCGGCAAGCCCGGCGCCGTCGCGCAACGCGGTGAAGTAGATGTGGTTCATCACGATCTCGGGCCGGTAGTTCGAGGGGAAACCAGCGGTGAGGTGATCTCCGACCCGCAGATCGGCCTTTGTGCCGTGGAAGAAAGGCCCTTTGTCCAACACCTCGTCCATTGCGGGAGGTTAGCAAAAGACGGCGGCGAGGCGAGACACTCCGGACAGCTCGGCCACCGCAGCCCGCCTCTGTACAGGAACTCCGGAGATCGCGGTGCGCCGACTGCTCCACGCGTCGGGCCTGCGTTACCGCGTGAACGTGCCGGTACTGGTCACGCCCCGCTCGGCCGACGGCGATCACGACGCTCAGGAAACTGTCGGCCAACACTGTCGATTTACGGACTGTTGTCGCCTCGTGACCGTCGATAGCCTGCCTGGTGACTGCTGGGAACACAGTCTGGGACAACGAGGGGGACCGTGGGACGGCGCGACGTGCGAGGGCATTATGACGGTCTCGCAGCCGAGTACGACGAGCACTGGGTCTACGGGCCGGGTTACGTACCGTGGATGTCCGGCCAGATCGCCAAGGCCTTGCAGCTCGGCCCGGCCGACCGGATCGCCGACATCGGCTCTGGAACCGGCCTGTTCGCCAAGGAGGTGGCCAGGCAACTGCGCCCGAGTCATCCCATTCTCTGTGTCGACCCGTCCCAGGCGATGCTCGGTGGGCTCGGCATCCCGCCCCCGCCGGGCCTGACCCCCGTCGTCGCCTCCGCGGAAGAGGTGGCCGAAGGGCGGGCGCGGCTGCCGTACGAAGCACTGGACGCGATGTGGCTGAAGGAGTCCGTGCACCACGTGGCCGACCAGGCACGTACGCTGCACGGTCTCGCCGACCGGCTGGCCCCGGGCGGCCGGCTGCTGATCGTCATGCTTCCGGCAACCATCCGGTACCCCCTGTTCAAGGCGGCCCTCGCCCGTTTCGAAGAACTGCAGCCAGATCCGGCGGTGATCGAGGCACACCTGCACCGGGCCGGGCTGGACACCCGGACCAGCCACGTCGAGCACGAGCTGCGTATCGATCGGGACAGGTACCTGGACATGGTGCGCGCACGCTACATGTCCCTCCTCTCCACGTTCACCGACAGCGAGCTGGAGGAAGGTGTGGAGGAGATGCGAGCTGCCCATCCGGAGCCCGTACTGGTCTTCCCGGACCGGTTCGCGTTCGTCCTCGGCCGGCGAGCGGAGGAGCGCGCGTGAGTACCGTCGTCGACGAACGGCTGCGGCGCCTGCGGAGCGAACTCGACGACCACACGAGAATCGCAGACCGTCTCGGTCTCGATCTGGAGCGCCCGTTACGGTCACTCAACGACGGCTACCCGGAAAACGCGGTCGCGCTGGTCGGAAAACTGACTGAGAAGCTTCTCAAAGAGTTGTGGCGGCACCACGGTGTGGAAGGCGACCCCTCCACCAAGGCACTGAACGACCTCGTCAAACGCTGCCGCCCGCACATCCGCAGTAGCACGGTCCTGGACGCCCTCGACGACATCCGCCGTCTGCGCAACCGCTCCACCCACGACGGGTACGACATCAGCGACGAGGACGGGCTGCTGGCCGTGCGCAGACTCGTCGACGTCCTCATCTGGTTCACCGACACGGGCAGCGCGGCCCTGGTCGGCGGTGAGCCGGACGTGGCCCCCGAGATCGCGCGGCGCTGCGAGTTCCTGGCCGGGCTCCATGTCACCCTTGGTTACCGGCAGGCCAAGCGGTTCGTGCTCAGCCGGGAGACCGTGTACCTGTTGTTCTGCCGCGAGTCGGGCATGCGGCTGGAGTACGTGGAGCTGATGCTCTCCCGGGATGCCGACGACCTCGGCACCGTCCTCACCTCCAGCGGAGGTGAGCTGCTCCGCACCCGGCTGCCCAAGCTGACCCGGTTCGTGGTCGTGGACAACGACGGCGGCGCGACTCCTGGAGCACTCCACCAGCTACTGGGTACGGATTTCCGGATCGTGAGATACGACGGGTTCGTCGACACCGTCGTCAACCTGGACGCCCACCTGGCCGGAATCGTCGAGGCCACCGTCCCCGACGGCACCCCGGGAGCTGCGCTCGAGCCGCGAACCGCCGTTCCCGCGACGGTCCTGAGCACCGACCCGCGCACCGGCGAGTCGACGGTGACGGAGTCCGGCGACGCGGCGGAACTCCTGACCCGTCTCGCGAGCGGCAGCGCGAACGTCCTGGTCACCGGGCGTCCCGGCAGCGGGAAGAGCACCCTCCTGCGGGCCCTCGCCGCAGACCCGGAGACCCGCCGCTTCCGCTTCTACTTCGATCTCGGCCTCAAACCAAAGGACGAACCCTTCTCCGAGTACGCCGCCCGCGTCCTCGCACCGGCCATGGCCTCGGAGCGCTCCCGAGCGTACGACCTCTTCCTCTACCTCATCCGTTCCGGGACCGCCCTGTGCGTACTGGACGCCTTCGACGAGGGGGTCGAGGAGTCGAGCCCTGCCGGCTTTCTGCGCCTGTTCACCGACCTCTCGGCCGTCCTGTCCGCGGAGTCGGCAGTCGTCATCAGCTCCCGGGTCTCCTTCCTGGCGGACTCACCTCAGGTACGTCAGCTGCTGGACAGCGGCGCCGGCCGCTCCGAGCAGCTGGTGGAGCAGATGTACGCAAACGGCGTGGACCCGTCCCGCGTACCGCACTTCCATGTTGTACGCCTCTCCGAACCGGAGGACACCCCGCTCGAACGAAATCTCAGCGCGCGGCTCGGCTTTTCTCCGGGCGAGTCCCTTGCGGACATCCTCGGCACCCACCTCACGCGTACGCTGGCGGAACGCGGACACCCGGAGCTGGAGCAGCGCCTTCCCGCCTCACTCGGCCGGGCGTTCGTCACCGACCGGACCGTGTTCTCCCTGCTCGACCTGCACCGCGAGCTGGGCGCCGACGCCTTCCAGGACGGACGGCTGGAACAGGACTCATGCGTACTCGCCCCGCTACTGCGCCCGGCGGGACAGGACCTCGTCGCCTTCGTGCACACCGCGTACCAGGAGCTGCTGGCTGCCCGGTATCTCGCGGATCCGGTACACCGGGAAGCCGCGGCAGACCTGTCCCACGGCTCTTTCCTGACAGAGCAGGTGCGTGCCTTTCTCGCCGGACTCTCCGACAACCGCGACTTACATGGCACCGCCCGCGACGACTGTGTGCTGCCCGCCGGGGCTTACGTCGTCGGCCCTGCCGAGCGGCTGCTGGTCCGCCGAGTCGACCGCGACGTGCGCTTCGACCGCCGGGCCGTGACCGTCGCCCGCTATCGTCGGTTCCTCGACGCCCTCGATGCGCAGGGCACGTCACAGTGGGATCACCCGGACCAGCCGCCGCATGTCACCCACCACCCCTGGACCGACAGGCTGCGCCATTCCGACTACTACGAGAACCCTCGCTACGACAACCACCCGGCGATCTGCGTGAGCTGGTGGAGCGCCTACGCCTTCGCCTCGTTCGAGAACAAGCGGCTGCCGACCTCACTGGAATGGGAGGCGGCGGCGCGCGGCGCCGACGGACGGCTCTTTCCCTGGGGCGATGCCCCGGACAGCAGCCGCGTCAACTGCGCCGACAGCTGGGTCGGCCGCCCGGTCGTGACGTACCAGGCGTGGTACCGGGACTTCGCGGGCGACGCCGTCCGACGGGCAGGCGTCACGCCCGCTGACGAACGCCCCGGAAACCGCTCCCCGTTCGGTGTCCTGGACATGGTGGGCAACTGCTGGGAGTGGACATCCACGTCGGTGGACGACCCGGCCGAGGCTGTCATCTGCGGTGGAAGCTACGACAACCCAATGCGCGCGGTACAGACCAGCACCAAGGGCCTCTACCGCAAGCGCGGTGGAAGCAACGCGGTCGGCTTCCGCTGCGTCGAGGACTTGGGCACCCCGGACGGTCACCTTGTCCCGAGTACGGCCGCAGTGGAGAGGACGACACCATGAGCAGCGGCGAGCCACGGCACGGAACCATCGTCGACCGCCGTCCGAGCGGCGGTGGAGCGAGCGGCTCGCTGGGCTCCTACATCGTCCGTGACGACGCCGACGAGCGGTACTACAGCTTCGACTACCGGCAGATCGTGACAGAGGGCTTCCGCACCATCCGTACGGGCGAGCACGTCCGGTTCCACATCAGCGCCGTCAGCCCCGACCGGGCAGAGTTCGTCATCCGCCTCGACCAGCCCGACCCTGCCGAGTACTACCAGTGACCACAGCCGACTCCACAGCGTCACTCGTCGAAATCACAGGGGCCCGGCAGGAGCTGACCATCGTCCTGCCCGCCCGGCTGCGTCGTGTCCCCGACTGGTCCGAGGGCCCCTTCCCGTTCGAACTCGGCAGCCGTCGTACGGACACACCGACGAGGTCCACCTACTTCGCACCAGCTTCCGCACGCGCCCTCTACGGCGCCCCCGGGCGGCCGCGCCGCTGGCATCTGCCACTGGACGTCAAGCACGACGGGCTGCGCCTGCTCGGCGTGGAGTTGCTTCGCGCGGCCACTGCACGGGATCCAGAACACGCACTTGCTGTCCTGCACTTCAGTGTCGAGAGGCCGCTCCTGCCCGTGCTGCGGACCCTGGCTGGCCGGGGCTTCGCCACCACCGAGGAGCCACTCACCGGGCTCACCGGACCGTTCGATCCGGCTCTGCTGCTCGACGGCATCGCCGACGTACGGAACCAGTCCACGCCCTTCGCCATCTCCCGGCCGTACACGATCGCTTTCCTCACGCCGACGGCACACCACACCCCCGCGCTCCGCGACGGCCGCGAAGGGGAACTGCCGGCCACCGCGGACCGCTGGCTGTGGCAGTTGGCCTCCCGCTCTACCCCACAGGACTTCCCATTGGCCCCGGAGACGGCCGCCGAGCACCTCCGGGACGCCGTGCGCATCTCCGCGGACTGGAGCGCCCTGGTACTGCGGCAGGGAGCCGCCTTCCTCGGCCACAGGCCCGACACCGGCGAGGGCGACTTCTACGGCTTCGGCGCGCTGCACGCCCGCACCGTCTACCTCGACGCCCTCCTTCTCGGCGCCCTCCAACGTGACCACATCGACGAGCTCACCGACGAACTCTCGGAGGTCTTCAGCCAACCCAGGCACCTGGCCCGCCGGGTCGCCGCCTTGGAACGCAACATCGCCCACTTCCGTAGCGGTTACTGGCGCCAGCACCTCACGGCCCACGGCCCTGCGAACGAACTGCTGCTCGCCTTCCAGAACCAGCATCGGCTGCCGGCCCGGTTCAACGAGATCCTCGCCGAGGCCGCCGACTACAGCCGGCTGGTCCAGACACAGGAAAGCCAGCAGATCAGCGGCACCCTGGGCGTACTGACCATCCTCGGCCTCCCCCTGGGCACGGCCCTTGGCATCCTGCAGGTCCTCGACGACAAGTCGCCGTCCCACCTGCTCATCGCCCTGGCTCTGTCGATCGCGGCCACGGCCGGGGTGCTGACCACGCGGTATGGGCGGTTGGTGTTGTCGTCGTTGCGGGGTGGGGAAGGGCGGCAGTGACCGCGTCCAAGGGCCGATTGCGGACGAACCACCCTTCTTCACAGTTCAACTGCCCCTATGTCGGACCTTTGCAGTACCGTCACACGAACCAACCGATCCGGAGGGCCCATCACTCGTTGAGCAGGCCCAGATCTGTGTGTAGAGGAAGCGCAATGCCCTACGAGCCCGGAACCGTCTGGCAGTACGAGGTCCCCACCACCGGGAGCACCCATCTGCCCCCGGACGCCGGCTACGGCAAGGCTTTGACCAACCAGGGCTATGGCTTCGAGGTTGCAGTCGCTGACCTGATCGACAACTCGATCGACGCTGGCGCCGACAAGGTCGTCGTGCACTTCCTGCGTGATGCCAAGCGGATCCTGACCCTGCTGGTCATCGACAACGGCAGAGGTATGGACGATGCCAGCCTGGACGGTGCTATGACAGTGGGGCGGCGCCGCGAGTACGGCGGTAGCGCCCTCGGAATGTACGGCACGGGCCTCAAGGCTGCTTCACTCTCGCACGCCGCGTCGCTCACCGTGGTCAGCCGCACCAAGCGCAGCCGCGCCGCAGGGCGTCGCCTCACCGCAGAGGGCATCGAGGACAGCTTCCGCTGTGACACCGTCGACCCTCGCTACGCCCAGGAACTCGTGGACCGGTACGACGGCGTCATCGAGTGGCACGGCACGATTGTGCGCTGGGACCAGGTGCGGGTGTTCGAGACCGTGACGACTGGCCAGAGCGACCAGTTCCTGTCCAAGGCGATTGCACGCCTGGAGACACACCTCGGTCTCTACCTGCACCGCTTCCTCCAGGGTGGCCTCAAGCTCGACATCGCCGTATGGGACGTAAGCAGCGGAGAGGGCCTTCTCGGCGAGGAAGTGGATCACATAGCTGTCGAAGCACTGGACCCCTTCGGCTACAAGGTGCCTGGGAAGGCTCGCTATCCCCGGACGTTCACAGCCCCCGTAGAGGGTCTGGGGGACATGCAGCTGACGGCACACATCTGGCCCGCCAAATCGAAGCAGGCCGGCTTCCGTCAGATCGGTTCCGTCACGGACAGGCAGGGTTTCTACTTCTACCGAAATAACCGGCTTGTCCAAGCTGGCGGGTGGAACGGTCTCCGCAATCCCGAGGGGCACCTGTCCCTGGCCCGCGTGGCAGTCGACCTTCCGAGTCACGAAAGCAGCGTGCTGAGCCTTGACGTCAAGAAGGAGAGCGTCACTGTCACGCCCGCCTTCACGCTCGGAGTCGAGAAGGCCCTTGATGCAACCGGAGGGACCTTCCACGCATATCTAGGTGACGCAGAAGCCACGTACCGCGACGGGGCGAAGCGCACTGAGATCGTCCGACGGCCGGTGACGCCTCCGGGGAAGGGGATGGACCCGAAGATCAAGCGGGTCATCAAAGAGGAGCTGCCCGAGAAGCCGGGCGAAGAACCGATCGCCTTTACCTGGGTCACGCTGCCGCAGGACAAGTTCTTCGATCTGGACCGCGAGAACAACTCGGTGCGTCTCAACAAGGCCTTCCGCAGTGACTTCAATGACGGGAGGCGAGGAGGAAGCAATGACGCACCCGTCACAAAGGCTTTGCTCTACCTCCTGCTTGAGGACTGCTTCGGCCTTGGCCGCTGGGAACGTGGCCGCCAGGACCGAGTGGACTACTGGAACACCATCCTCCTGACCTCGGTACAGGCGCAGCAAGACCGCCGGGCACAGGATGCCGACTGACCCAGTCCGCTCTGACTTCACGCCTGTTCTGGCCCTGAACGAGGAACAAGAGATGACCAACACTCCCCCTGGCGTGCTCCTTGACATCCACGCCGACGCCTTGGCGGGCATGAGCATTCTGCCGCGTCCTTTCCAGCGATGGGCAACGCTCGCCGCAGAAGACCGTCAGCCAGATGCAGACTTGGGGGAGGAACTCTTCCGTTCCCTCCTCATCAGCGGTGAGGAAACCCTGATCGCCCTCTGGTCCCGCCACCTCACCACCTGGGATTTCGCGGACAATCCTTCATGGGGCGAGGGCTCCTGTGCTCGCACCGAGGAACGGCGCGCCGTGGTCTACGAGCGCCTTCGCTTCGGAAGTGAACTTCGCAAGGCCTTGGACGAAGCGGTTCCTGTAGCCAAGGTCCCCGGCGAGACCGTCATCACCCGGCAGTTCACCCCGTGGTACACCCCTGAACGCGCAGCGGCCAGATCCTTCTACTGGGCTTCCTACGAGCAGAAGCTCCGCGACAAGGGATGGTCCGAAGCCGCTATCGCCAGCCTCGACCAGGCAAGTCGTTCAGTCGTCGAACGTCTCACCGATCCTGAACAGGAGCTCGCCAAACAGGCAAAAGGCCTGGTTGTCGGCTACGTCCAGTCCGGGAAGACAGCAAACTTCACAGGAGTGGCCGCCAAGGCCATTGACGCCGGGTACCGTCTAGTCATTGTCCTCGGGGGAACCCTCAACCTGCTCCGCGCCCAAACCCAGCGACGCCTGGACATGGAGCTGATTGGCCAGGAGAACATCCTGCGTGGCGCTGACGTCACGGACGTGGACTCCCTGGTCGGGGTGGACTATGTGGGTGATGACGAGGACTGGCCGGAATTCGTGCGCCACGGTGGCCGTCCGTCCACGCTTGGCGCGTTCGACATCGAGCGGCTGACGACACGCGAGAATGACTACAAAAGCCTTGCACAAGGAATTCGGGCCCTCGAATTCGAGAAGCGCTTGCCTGCCCGCCCGTTGCACGATCCGGCGAACCTTCACCACGCAGCGGCGCGGATCCTTGTCGTGAAGAAGAACAAGTCTGTCCTCACCAAACTCGTCAAAGACCTCAAGCAGATCCACGGAATCCTGGGGGAGCTTCCGGCTCTCATCATCGATGACGAGTCCGATCAGGCTTCAGTGAACACTTCAGACCCGAAGAAGTGGGAACGTGGGAGCACTGAGCGCACAGCCATCAACGGCTTGATATCCAAGCTCCTGGAACTGCTGCCGCGAGCCCAGTACGTGGGATACACCGCGACACCCTTCGCCAACGTCTTCGTCGACCCCGGCGACGACATGGACATCTTCCCCAGCGACTTCCTGATCTCTCTGCCACGCCCGGCCGGGTACATGGGTGTCCAGGACTTCCATGACCTGAACTCGCCCGTCCCTGGGGAAGAGCGCACCTATACCAACTCGCAGGAGAAGGCCCACGTTCGGGGCATCTACGAGTCCACGGGCGACAGACTCCAGGAGGCCATGGATGCCTTCGTCCTGTCGGGTGCGCTGAAGCTCTATCGGGCAGACCATGGCGTGCCCGACGCAGCGTTCCGGCATCACACCATGCTCGCTCACGAGTCAGTACGTCAGGATGACCACGCTGACCTGGCGCTTCGTATCAACTCTCTGTGGCACCAGGCGGGTTATAGCTCCACGGCAGGGCACGACCGTCTTGCCGCGCTGTGGGAGGCAGATTTCGCGCGCGTGACGGCAGCACGCGCAAGCAGCCTTCCGCAACCGTCCTCGTACGCCGAGCTGCGTCCGTACGTCCACGCCGCACGGCAGCGCATCGGCAGCGGCGGCAATCCGGTTGTCGTCGTGAACGGGGACACGGACCGCTATTTCGCCCAACTCGACCTCGACTTTGACCGGACACCTAACGTCTGGAAGATCCTCGTGGGGGGTACGAAGCTGTCCCGCGGCTTCACCGTCGAAGGGCTCACCGTCACCTACTATCGCCGAACCACTCAGCAAGCCGACACGCTCATGCAGATGGGGCGATGGTTTGGCTTCCGCCCCGGATACCGAGACCTCGTCCGGCTTTACATCGGCCGTGAAGAGCCGTTCGGCCGTGACAAGTACGTCGACCTTTACGAAGCGTACGAAGCAGTCTGCCGCGATGAGGAGAGCTTCCGGGAGCAGCTTGCCCAGTACTCCGAGTTGGTGGACGGAGAGCCCCAAGTAACACCAGTTCAGATCCCCCCACTGGTAGCCCAGCACCTGCCGTGGCTGAAGCCCTCTGCGCGGAACAAGATGTTCAACGCGGAACTTGTAGAGGTCCGGTCCCCGGGCCGGCCTATCGAGCCCGCCGCCTACCCTCTGAACAGTGCCGCCAACAAGCGCAACACAGAGCGCTGGCGGCCACTACTGCATGCGCTGGGAACCACACCGCTGCCCTTCAGCAACCCTCCGGATTCCTCAAGCACACTCACCAGGACTTTCACCGCTCTCACAGCCACGGTGACGCATGGGAACCTGGTAGGGGTGCTGTCCCAGCTCGAATGGGAGCGGCCACAGTACTTTGAGCCTCATCTGACTTACCTGCGCCAGCTTGACGGCAGCCTCGCAAAGGTCGATGACTGGCTTCTCATTTCCCCTCGGCTCGCCTCGGACAATCGCATCGAGGCCAGCGTCCTGGGCTCCGCCCCCCTGTCTCTCGTTCGAAGGAGCATTCAGGACGGCAAGAGTTCCTTCGGCCGTATCGCCAGCGTCGAGCACCGCACCACAGCGCAACGGCTCATCAATGAGGCTGCTGCCGGATCAGGCCGGGAGGTCGGGCCCAGGACCGGCGTCGCCCTGGTCTACGCCGTCGTGGAGGGAACCAGCACCGACAGCGTCCGGGCGGCCGTCCGTAACGGCGCCGCCGACCCGTCCAAGGTCGTCATGGCCTTCACCTTGATCCCGCCGAAGTCAGCCACCAACGCAGATCGCCGCCTGGTGCGCTTCCGGGCTAAGGACTCACGCTTCAGCAACGAGGCCACTGTGACAGTGCCACAGTCCTCATGAGCACGGGGCGCCTCCTGCTCGGACAGCAGGCGCCCCGCTGAGGGCCTGGCCTTGGCCTGGCCCTCACCCTCGATGCGCACAGTGTCCGCACTCGTGTGCGCCTCACACGTCGACTCACACCCTAGGGCAGGAATTGCTTCCCTTCGACGAAGACGCCAACACTCGAGCGGCCAACTGGATTGCACGGCACAGTATGGTCGCGCAGGATTCGGACGTGAAGAAGGTCGCCGACCACATCCTTTCACTCGATCCTGACGGAAATAGATTCGCCGCAGTTCTTCGCGAAACGATCGACCAATTACTGAACGGCGAAGCGACCGGTCGATACGCCTGGGAGCAGCTCTTCAAGACCGAAAAGACCCACGCGGGCACTCTCGTCGAGATTAACTTGCAGCGCGAGTTCAGGTTCGACGACGGTGCAGACGTAGGATTGCACGGCCAGCACCCCATGGATTACAAGATTCTCGGTGTAGACGTCGACTGCAAGTTCTCGCAGGACTTTGGCGGATGGATGATCCCGCCTGAGGCAATGGGACATCTGTGTCTTCTGGTATGGGCCGACGACCGCAGAAGCAAGTGGAGTGCCGGCATCTTCCGAGTGCGCGAGGAATGGCTCAACACTGGTAGCAACCGCGACAAGAAGCTCACTCTGAAGGCAAAGCATCGCATGGATAAAGTGCATTGGCTCTGGCACGAGGCAGAGCTACCAGAAAACGTGCTTCTCCACCTCGATGACGCCACGCGCGAGCAGATTCTTATCGAAGGACGCGGTAAAGGGCAGCGGCGAGTCATCGAATTGTTTCGGCGGGTACAGAACCGCCGTATCGGACGCGGCGCCATACGGACCGCCGCAAAACAACTGGATTACATGGCGCGCCTACGGGAAGGCAAGGGGCGGGCGCGCACGGTGCTTCGCGAGAAGGGCATCGTAATTGCTGGCCCCTACAGAAAACACCGGGATATCGCTCACCGTATCGGGGCAGAAGTTCCCCAGAGAGGGGAGTTTGTAAGCTTTCGGGTAGCTGAGGCCATGCCTCACCACGGCGACCGCCCATATGTTGAACTGGAGGGGCGCCGCTGGGTCCTGGCAGGGCCGGAAGACCCAGTGGTGACAGCACCACTCCTACCGAAGGTCACGGGTGAAGAAGAAGCCTGACCAGGCAAGCAGCAACAGGGACACACAGGCAGGCGGGCCCGGCGGCACTGCCGCCTGGGTGCCCCCCGCCGGCTCCTGGGCTTCCTCAGCCGCGCGAAGGCGCAACATGCAGGCGATCCGCAGTCGGGACACCACACCCGAGCGCCTGATCAGACAACTGGTGCACGCGCAGGGGCTGCGCTATCGGGTGGCCGCGAGGCCGCTTCCCGATCTTCGCCGGACGGCTGACTTGGTCTTCCGCCCCTCGAAGGTGGCTGTCTTCATAGACGGCTGTTACTGGCATGGGTGCCCTGAGCACTACGTACCGCCCAGAACCAACTCTGGCTACTGGTCAGACAAGGTCGCACGGAACATGGCTCGTGATCGAGACACCGACCAGCGCCTCACCTCGGAGGGCTGGACGGTGCTCCGGTTCTGGGAACACGAACCGCCGGAAGAGTGTGCCGCCTACATCGCTGCGGAAGTAGAAAGGCGTCGCAACACCGCACGAAAGGATCGACCCAGCAGCTAGTCAGTCCTTCCCGTCACGCTCACGGGCCGCCTTGAGTACCTCCATAATCGACTCCCCAACAGCTCGGGCTACTGGCGGAGGGAAGGCGTTGCCCACCTGACGGTACTGTGCAGTCTTCCCACCCGAGAAGTCCCATTCCGACGGGAAGCCCTGGATCACAGCAGCCTGCCGGACTGTGAGCATCGGGCCATCAGCACCGAAGAGGTCACGCTCTTCGCTGGCCTTCTGCTCGCAGGTCTCGATGTCGTTGGCGACACCCATGCCCGAGATCCCGAGTTGCTTCCAGGCCGCCTTGGCACGACTGGGCCCGAGATCTGCGCCACCGTGCTTCTTCGAGCCGCCGACGAGTGTGGGAGCGATACCTCCGCCCTTGCCCTTGAGTTCGGCGTCTCGTTTGCGAGCCTTCTCAAGCCACCGGTCGAAGCCCTGGCGGGCACGTTCCCCGTGCACGCCGTTGAAGTACCGCTTGTACCTCTCTCGCATGGTCGGCTCAAGGCTCACCGCGACACTGACCGGTTCCTCATGAGTGGGCGCGGGCCACTCGTACTTGAGGTCCTCGATGACGTCATCACGGAACGCGACGAGGATGGCACGCGGACGAAGCTGAGGGACGCCGAAGTCGCTGGCTTCCAGGACGTCCCACCTGCAGACGGTGTACCCGAGACCCTCCTCACGGGCGGTCTGTCCATCGTCCGCCCGGTACTCGCCCCCCTCGAGCCGAGCCCTGATCCAGTCGCGGTAATCAGAGAACTTCGGGTCCATGATCCCGCGGACGTTCTCGATCATCACCGCTCGGGGCTTCAGCTTCTCAACCAGTTGCAGCATGCGGGGGAACAGATCACGTTCATCGTCCTTCCCCAGCTGCTTGCCCGCGTGGGAGAAGGGCGGGCACGGCACGCCCCCGGCCAGGAGATCCAGCCCGTTGGCCGCCAGCAGACCGGCACCCTTGTGCAGGTCCTGGTGAGGCTCGAACTTCGTGACGTCGGCCGACAGGACGTCGCAATGGTCCCGTTCCCAGGACCACACCTCATGATCTTCGATGTTGAGGCGCAGCGTTTCAACCGCGTACTTGTCAATCTCCACCAGCGCAAGGTGCCCGAAGCCGGCCTGATGCAGCCCGATGGCCTGGCCGCCGGCGCCTGCGCAGATCTCGATCGACGTAAAGGCGGGTTCCCTTCGCTCCTCCGTTGCGGGCTTCGGATCAGTTGTGCGGGTCATGCCCCCTCCTTACAGTCGTGCAGCGGCAGGCACTCTTTGCAGCCCACCATCACTGAGGGTGACAGACCCCACTGACAACAACGAGACCTCACCAAGTTTGCAGCACGTCTCACGGTCCGCCGTACACGCCTCACGCCACAGCGAACACTCATACGATATTCCACATGCGGATACCTGCCTGGACTGCGGACGAACTCGTGCTGGCCGGAGCCCTCGTGGTGCGGAACGGCTGGCGTGAGCTGCGAACAGGAGATCGCGAGGTCGAGTACATGTCGGAACTGCTCCGGTCGCTGCCGCTCCACGAACCCGAGGCGCGCACACTACCCTCCTTCAGATCCGTAGACAGCGTGAGCCGCAAGACTACGGATTTCATGACAAACCACCCGAACTACGTCGGCAAAGCAACCCGGTGCGGCAGACCGACACTGCTCATGATCCAGGCCTTCATCACGCGGGAAAGAGAAATGCTTCAGGTCGCCCAGGCCATTGAGGACGGCATCGGCTCTGGCGAGCTGCACCTGCTTCCCGCACAACCCGACGAAGTCGATGAAACGGGCAATTCTGCCATCGAGGGGCGACTCCTCGTCCGACGGGCTCTGGCTCGCGAACGGAACCCTCAGCTCCGGGCCCAGAAGATCAAGCACGTTCAGCGTCACGGCGCTCCGCTCCGATGCGAAGTCTGTGCGTTCAGCTTCGCTGAGACGTATGGGGAACTGGGCGAGCAGTACATCGAAGTCCACCACCTCACCCCCCTTCACATCTCCGGAGTAGGAGAGACCCGGCTGGATGACCTCGCGTGCCTGTGCGCGAACTGTCACCGCATGTGCCACAGGGCCAGCCCCGGGGAATCCTGGCGCACGCCGGCCGCCCTCCGGGAGCTGATGCGCGCGCCGAGAAGCGAGACGGATGAACACTAGGCGGCCTCCTCTTCCGCCTCGTAGTGCATCTGGGCTTGGTCCAACACGTCATCCGGAGCCAGACCGCGCCCCGACGCCCAGTGCAGTAGGTCGGCGATCAGCTCGATCGCCGACTCCTCGAGAGCCGCTTCGCGTGGGCGCCCTTCAAGGACCCTGCCGCGGCCCGCCTGATAGTTCTCCAGCGCGAGCACGGCACGCTCGACTCGACGGCACATCGCCTCGGAGCCCAAGCTGATCTCGCACCACACTGCTTTGCCTACGGCCGTCATCATGACTCCCCAGTCCAGCGACATCGCCATGAGCATGTGCAGACCACGGCCACATTCCGTGTCACAGGCGGCGGCTCGCAAGATGGGCAGCGACGCGTTCTTGTCGTGCATTTCCACGCGCAGCCGCCCGTCCTTCCTCTCAAGGACCAGGGTTGCCGACGCACCCTCACCCACGTGCTTGATGACGTTCGTCGCCAGTTCCGTGACGACGAGCTGCGCCTCGTCGTGGGCCACCGGGATTCCCCACTGAGCTAGTTGGGTTGCGGCAGCTCTCCGAAGCAGCCGCACTTCTGACGGCAGCGCCTCAAAAGGCAGGATGCAGCGGCGTACGCAGCCCGTGGCGTCATCAGCAGACATGAGCACTCCTCCTCCCCGCCACGCTCATGCTGCGCCCACCGTGCCCTTACGGCTGCAATGCGTAGCGGTCCGTAACGTGAGAATGACACAGAGAACTCTCGCCATGTAACTTCTCATCGGTTCTCGATCGAGTGAATCCAATGGTGAGCCGCCCGCCGCGATGCCTAGCCTGTTCACGCCCGAGCGCGATGCGCCGGCCCCCTCAAAGGAGCCCCATGCCCGTAAGGACCACCACGCGCCGTCGCCAACTGGGCGCCATGTTGCGCAAGTTGCGTACACACAAGGGAATGACCCTTGAGGACGCAGGGCGACTGGTCGGTGTATCCAAGGCGACAGTCAGCCGGTACGAGACTCAGGCTGGGCCAGTGAAGTGGATCGTCGTCGACGCTCTCTGCCGCGAGTACGGAGCGTCGGACGCCGAGCGAGAGGCTGTCGTAAGGCTGGCCAAGGACGCGAAACAGCAGGGCTGGTGGAGTTCGTTCGCCGACTCCATCCCGGAGAGTATGAACTTGCTGCTGACACTGGAGGACGAAGCCGTTCACGAGAACCACTTCTCCTGCGTCTACGTCCCCGGCCTTCTGCAGACTCGCGCCTACTGCACCACCTTGCAGAAGGCGAACGAGGTGCCGCTGGGACCAGCCGAGGTCGAACGGCTTGTAGACATCCGTATGAAGAGGCAGGGGGTCCTCAACCGGCCGGAGCCGCCACGCCTGTGGGCAATCCTTGACGAGTCAGTGATCCGCCGCGTGGTCGGCTCCCCGGAGATCATGAAGGAACAGCTCGGTCGGCTGCTCGAAGCGAACGACACTCCCCACGTCACGCTTCAAGTACTGCCGTTCTCCAAGGGAGCCCACAGCGCCGCCCTCGGCAGTTTCGTGATCATCGGCGGTATCGAGCCCACATTGGACGTCGTGTACGTCGACTTCCATACGGGCTCGCTTTTCCTGGAGAAGGACGAGGAACTGGCGCGGTACAGACTTGCGTTCGAGTACCTACGCGCACAAGCGTTGGACGTGGAAGCTTCCTCCGCCATGATGCACCGCGTCCAGAAGGAGCTGTGATGTCTCTCAGCCGCCAGCCTGCTACCCCTGCGCCTTCCTGGTTCAAGTCGTCGTACAGCGGCGGCAACGCCACTGAGTGTGTCGAGTGCGCCCACGCCTCGCCTCGAACGCTCATACGCGACTCAAAGTGCGCAGACGGCCCTGTCCTATCCGTAGACGCCAAGGCCTGGCGTCGCTTCGTCGAGGCGCTACGCCAGGGCTGACGAACCACAGAGAGCCAGACTCATAGAAGTTCGTGCAAGTAGCCGACACGCAGAGCTGCGGCCGCGCAAGCCTGTTCATCTCGACACTCCTCAATGCCACCGAAGGCCATCATGACGCTGCCGCCTGGGCAAGGGCCCGAGAGTCCCAACGTCGGTTCTTCTGCCGTGTATCTAGACGACGAAGCGGGGAACTGCATCAGCGACACTGGCGGGTCACAGATGCTGAGCTTCTGGCGCGGTGAGACACCCCGGGCACGAGACGTTGATCGAGCTGCCCACGCGCACTATGCAGTTCATCCCGGAGGTGAGCGGCCGTGCCTCAGATGACGTTTGAGGAGCTCTTCCGGTCAGCCCGGCACAGCGCCTATCACCTGGAGATGCGCGACGCGTACGGCCTTGACGAGGACTACCGGGAGTGGTCAGCGGGCCACCGGTTCGACCCAGCGGAGCGCTGGCCCTGGTGGATCGAGCTCGTCTCCTCGGCGGTGGCCCGCGGCGTGGCCGTGCACCGCGCTCGTGTCGTTTCCGAACCACTGTCCTCCTACGCTCGCTACGAGTACGAGCTGACCAGCGGGCACAACGTCAAGGCCGGCGAAGACGTACGCTGGCTACCCCGCAGGCAGGCTTCGGGCCTTGCTCTGCCGGGAAACGACTTCTGGCTCTTCGACGACACATCCGTCCTGTTCAACCACTTTGCCGGGGATGGGACGATGACTGGCGAGGAACTTTCGACCGACCAGAGCGTCGTCAGCCTGTGCACTTCCGCGTTCGCTGCCGTGTGGGAGCGGGCGATCCCACACGACGAGTACCGCCCGGGCTGACAGCGACCGTCTGCCTCGTCGCCTAAAACCTCAGGCCTGGTCGCCGTCCCGTCCCTCGTCGCCACCGTCGACGACCCTTAGGTCGGCACGTTCCCCTGCGTACGGGTCGGGAGTCCCGGCAGGAATACCCTGCACCGCCTGGCCCTGCGCTACTCCATTGCCGTTGAAGACAAAATCGGGACGGATGCGCCAGTTGCGGCCGTCGGGGTAGATGAACCCCTCGGCCGCGAGCTGCTTGAGGGCGCGCGAGACGGACGCCTGCGACATGCCCACCTGCTCGGCGAACTTCGTCTGGCTCTCCACCAGGACCAAGCCGTGATCCTTGCGGTTCTGGAGGGCGCACATCTTATGGAACAGCTTGTATGCGCTGACGCTGAGATTCGCGTCGGCGAGGGCGTTGTGTGCCGCGTATCCCATCGTGGTGAATCCTCCTCCCCTGAACCAGAGACCGTGCGCGGCCGAGGCCGAGGAGTGGACGGTGAAGTCGTTCACCTCGCCCGTCCGCTTGTTCACGGTCTCGATCCGGGTCACTCGCCGGGCCGCACGCACAGAGTACCCCCAAGGGTGAATGAAAGACGGGCAGCGCTGACTGAAGCATTGCAGAGCTGCCGAGATGCGATTCAGCACTGCATAGTCTAGATCGTTTATTCAGGTCTGAATGACACTATCCAGTACTGTAGTAGGCCTCTTGCATTCCCCCAGGTCACCGGCCTGGCCGGGATCGTGCGTCTTTAACAGGTAAGGGGCCCGCCGTCCTCGCCTCCCCTCACTGCCCCGTGGGCGGACGCCGTGCCCCGTCACTGGCCGTCGCGGGTACTCCAACGTCATCGAATGGCGTGGCTGATGCCCGGACGTGGCTGATGGAGGCACACGTGACGGGCGACCGTCCGGCTGTCCCACCGTCGTGGCGTGCTTTCGGCGGCTGAGGTCCCCGGGGCCGGGTCCGTAGAGGCCGAGCTCAGGTGTTCCACGGACTGTGGTGGGCCCGCCCCCCAGGGCCGTTCGGTGCGATGCCCTCTACCCACGGGCCTCGGGACCCGGCTCGATATCCTGCGCCCATGATCCGCGCAGTAGCTTTCGATGTCGGTGAGTGTCTCGTGGACGAGACCGGGGAGTACGGAACGTGGGCGGACTGGCTTGGGGTGCCGCGGCACACCTTCCATGCGATGTTCGGCGCCGTGATCGCCCAAGGCCGCGACTACCGTGAGGTCTTCCAGGAGTTCCGGCCCGGGTTCGACCTCTACGCGGAGCGTGAGAAGAGAGCCGATGCCGGGCAGCCCGAGACCTTCGACGAGGGTGATCTTTACGGGGACGTCCGAGAGTCCTTGCAACGGCTGCGGGCCGATGGCCTGTGGCTCGGCATCGCCGGGAACCAGACGGTCCGCGCCGGTGGCATCCTCCGCGAGCTCTTCTCCTCCGATGTCGACCTGATCGGCACGTCTGACGACTGGGGGGCCAGTAAGCCAGACCCCGAGTTCTTCAAGCGGGTCGCGGAGGCGGTTCCCTTCGAGGCCGACGAGATCCTGTACGTGGGCGATCGCTGCGACAACGACATCCGGCCGGCCCGCGAAGCAGGGATGCAGACCGCACTCGTCCGTCGGGGGCCTTGGGCCACCATCCAGTGGGAGAGCACGGAGGCCCGGGAGCTGCCGACCTTCCGTATTGAGACCCTGGCTGAACTTGACGGCCTGATCCGTCGGTTCAACGGCTCAGCGCACTAACTGTGGTCGACCAGTCGTAGAGGCGGTCGTCCAGGTCGCGAACGCAGCGCTCCTGCTGGTGAGGAGTCAGCGCGCGCCGGACTTCGCGCACTCGGTCCATGCCGGTTGCATACCAGGTCAGAGCCAGTTGGTCCAGGGCTTGTCCGGCGTACGAGCACGCTCCTTCCGGGTTTCCGGACGCAGCTTCGACGGCCGCCAGATCGCCGTAGACGACGGTTCGTTGTTTCTCCTCGCCGGGCGCCATGGCGTCCAGCGCCTCCAGCAAGGTCGTGCGGGCCTGCGGTAGGTGCCCGGCGAGCAGTTGCGTGTTGCCCTTGAAGGCCGCGAGCCTCGCCGGGGAGAACCAGTCCATCCACTCCGGTGACGAGTGGGCGTTGCCGTCCTTCATTACATCCTCGGCGTGCCCGATCAGCCGGAGGGCCATACGGGGATCACCGCACCGCGTCTCGCACTCCGCTTCGACCGCGTCCAACCAGGCCAGAAATTCCGCCGACGCGTGGGTGCGACGGGCGTAGGTCCGTGCTGCGGTCATTCGCTCACAGGCTGCCTCACGGTCCCCGACCCAGCCGGGAATGAAGGCCATGTGCGCGATGACCGCCGAGCCGAGCAGCGGTGCATCAGCCTCACTGGCCGCTTGCAGCGCCAGGAGGAGCGTCTCGTGAGCCAGGCCGGGCTCACGCAGGTCGAAGAACTCGATCCGGCCAGCCAGGAGGTACGTCTCCGCCAACGCCGCGGCGATCACGCTCCGGGTGGGCTCGGCAGCCTCCCGAAGCAGGACGCAGCCCAACGTGGCGTGAGCCTCGACGGCGGGATGCAGGCCGGCCGGTGCGACCGTCCAGTAGAGCCGCCGGTGCGACTTGGTCACCGCGTGAAAGTCTGTTCCCACGGTTGCCGGGTGGGACGCTGTTGTTCTCCGGCCCGGGACACCTGGTAGTCCCAGGGCCGTCGCTGCCCCTGGCACGGGCACGCGCTGCCCAGGGCCTGCACTCACTCCGTCGGTGCCTCATGGCGGTGTGAATCCGAGGGCCTCCAGGCTCTGGCCCAGCAACTGCGCCAGCACACGCTGGCAGTCCGGCTGCGGCCACGGCGGGTTGTCGGACTCCCAGCGCCGGACCTGCCTGACCCCGATGGAGAGCCCGCGGACGCCCATGCGCTTCGCATGCTCCGATAGGGCATCGGCGAGGCCCTGCTGCGAGTTGAACCCGGCGGCCACACGTGCCGCTTTGAGACGGACGTTTCCTGTCGGCCTGGTCACGGACACCTCCTGGAGGTTCGACTCGTTCAAGCCTCCCACAGCGAGTCCGCTCCGGAGCCTTCTACCACTCTCAAGTTGGCCGGTACGTCCGCTTCAAGTCCTCTCGAAGGCCCTCAGAAGACCTATGTTCAGTCCGCCTGCTCGTGGAGTCTGAACCGCGTACCCCACCATGAAGAGGCGCAGGAGGCATCGGTGTTCACGCAGGAGGCTCTGGACAGGGTCATTTCCGAGTGGCTGGCCCGGAGTGGTCCAAATCCGGAGCGGGCTCGGCTGGAGTGGGCAACCCATGGCGTCGCGCTCCTGCCGCTCGGGGAGCGTTTCGCGGCTGTGCGCTTGCCCGGACGCGTCGTTCACGCGGCGGTGCGCTCCGAGGACCCCGATCAAGTCGCCGTGTCCCTGGGCGAGTCGCTAGGAGGGTCGATCATCCACGACCGACGGGTGGAGGGTGGCACTTACTACGCGCTGATCCAGGGCCATGTCGCTCTCGTATGGCCGTACGACGACATCGCGACCTGTCTCGGCCACGGCACCTACCTCGGCGTTCCCCACATCGACCGGCAGCAGCCGCCCGGCACTTACTGGGTGGTCCCGCCTCGGTACGAAGGCGACCTGTGCGCTCCCCGTGCGATCACGGCGTTGGTACGGGACGGACAGGCACGCCTCGCTCAGCAAACCGAGCAGGTCGGGACTCTCGCTTCCGCTTCCTGCGCGAAAAGGAGTGAACACATGGCTCACACGACGACACCGGCCCCCTGGGCCCTACGTCTGGTCACCAATCGGCTCCCTGTCTCACCGGCCCCCTACGCATCCGTCACCCTCGACGCCACCACCCAGACCGCCCGCTACACCGACGCCCTCGGCAAGGTGGTCGAGATGGGCAAGCACGGGACGTCCCGGACGAGCAGTACGGCGTCCGTTTCGGGCGGCGGGGACGGGCAGCAGCCGCAGCCTCAGTCTCAGGACGACACGACGACCGACTACGAGTCGGACTGAACGATGACACGTACCGTTCTGGTGCTCACTGCCCTGGAGGACGTGACCGCGGACTGGGTCATCGCCGCGCTGAACGAGCGCGAGGTGCCGGTGGTGAGGGCCGACCCGGCCGACATCGGCCGACGTCTGACCTTCGGGTTCCGCCTCGGGGCCGGTGAGCCTGCGTGGAGTGGGCCGCTGCGTACGGAGAGCCGGGAGGTGGACCTCGGGGAGATCGGAGCCGTTTACTACCGTCGCCCCACCCCCTACTCGGACCGGTTCGGAGAGCTGCCGCGACAGCAGCGGCGATTCGCGGCGGCCGAGGCGAGGCACGGGCTCGGGGGTGTGCTGCGGAGTCTGCGTTCCGTCCGGTACGTCAACCATCCGGCGGCTGTGGCCCGCGCGGAGTTCAAGCCGGGGCAGCTGCAAGCCTTCGCCGAGCTGGGGTTACGGGTTCCGGCGACGCTCGTCACCAACGATGACGTGGCGGCGCGGGAGTTCGCCGAGGAGCAGCCGTCCGTCGTGTGCAAGACCTTTCGCGGGCTGCCGCCCGGGGAGGACGGGCGAGCGGGTGCGATCTGGACTCAGCGTGTTCATTCGGAGGACTTCGATGACTCGCTCTCGGTGACGGCTCATCTGTTCCAGGCCGAGGTTCCGAAAGGCAGCGACGTACGGATCACCGTGGTCGGCCGGCGCGTCTTCGCCCAGCGGATCACTTCACCGCGCGGAGCCGTCGACTGGCGGTGCGGGGACTGGAGCGACCTCGTCCACGCGCCCGTCGTCGTGCCCCCAGTCGTCGAAGCCGCCCTGCACGGCTATCTGGCTGCTTCCGGGCTGGCTTTCGGGTGCTTCGACTTCGCGCTCACAGGTGACGGAAGTGATCCGGAGGACTGGCACGCAATCGAGTGCAATCCCAACGGTCAGTGGGGCTGGCTTCCGGACGCCCCCGCAATCACCGAAGCCTTCGCCGACATTCTGAGCACGGAAGGGACTGGCAGCTCATGACTCTGCCCACAGACCTCGCCAACGACGCGGGGGCGCTGCGCGCGGCGATGGTGAAGGGGCTGACCGATGCCGGGGAACCGGTCCACCCGGACTGGCTCGCGGCCGCGGGGAAGGTGCCCCGCCACGCCTTCGTGCCCGGCTTCTACCTCCCGGCCGACGAACCGGACGTACGCGGGCTGACGGTGTGGGAGCCGGTGACGTCGAAGCTCGACTACGGCCGCTGGCTTGCGGCGTCGTACTCGGACGCCACGCTGGTCACCCAGTTCGACGGGGAAGAGACCGACTGGGAGCAGCCGGCCGTACGGCACGGAGGAGCGCCCACGTCGTCGTCGACGCTCCCATCGCTCGTGCTGCGTATGTGGTCGGACGCCGATGTCCGCGAAGGGCACACGGTGCTGGAGGTCGGGACGGGGACCGGGTACTCGACGGCGCTGGCCTGTGAACGGCTGGGCTCGTCGCACGTGACCAGCATCGAGGTCGATCCCGCCAGGCTGGCAGGCGCCGCCGACGCCCTGTACGGCTGTGGCTACACGCCGACGCTCGCCCGGGCCGACGGGCTGTACGGGTACTGGCCCGAGGCCTGGTTCGACCGGATCGTGGCCGCCTGCTCCTTCCGGTCCGTGCCGCCCGCTCTGCTCCGGCAGGTCCGTCCCGGCGGGAAGATCCTGCTGCCCCTGTCGGGATGGCTCTACGGCAACGCCCGCGTCCTGCTCACCGTCGCCGGGGACGGGGCCGCCGAGGGGCCGCTGCTGCCGGGGACCATCTCCTTCATGCCCGCCCGGACCGATGCGGCACCGGCGTACGGGAATCCGGCGGACTGGGTCGCGGGGCTCGACGAGGAGCGGTCCCGGTCCGCGCGGCACGCGCCGGAGCGGCTCACGGCTCCGACCGAGGAGGCCTTCCACCTGCGGTTCCTCGCCCAGAGTGCCGTACCGGACGCGCAGCTGGTCACCATCGGCGATGTGCCGCACCTCATCGACGTGGTCTCCGGGTCCGCCGCCACGCTCACTCCCGAGGGTGGGGACTGGAGGGTCCGGGAAGGCGGTCCGCTCAAGTTGTGGAGTCGGGTCGAGCACTTCATCGACGCCTTCGACGCCGCGGGACGGCCCGGGCCGGAGACGTACACCCTGCGGATGGACGGCGACGGGCAACGGCTGCTGCACGCACACGTGCCGCGGCTGCGACTGCCCCGAGGGTACTGATCGGCAGGGAAGCGCCCCGCACGGAGCCAAGAGCTCGGGGGCTCAGGAACTCACGTGCGGGGCCGCTCGCTGGGTGCGGGCGCCGTCAGACCGCGGTCAGGTCGAACGTGCCCGTGCCGTCCTGCCGGCCGCTGGAGTACTGGCGTATGAACTCCCCGTCCGCGTACCGGTCGTAGCCCATCATGGAACCGGTGTACTTGTTCTGCACACCGATCTTCGAGCTGCCGGGTACGTCGCGGTAGATGTAGAACCGCTGGAGGTCGTCCTCCGCGCAGGGGACCGTCATCAGGACCGCCCGCTCGGTGGACGCGTTCTGCTCGGCGATGGTCGCGCAACCGCCGTTGCCCCAGTTCCACAGGGACGCCTCGATGACCCCGTCGCGCTCCGTCACGTTGCACAGGCGCCAGTTGTCCAGGTGGGCGCTGAAGATCGACGAGGGGCGCAGTCGGACGCCGTCGTCCGCCAGGAGCGGGGCGCCCCAGGACAGGGGCTTGCCGGGTACGGCGATCTTGTAGGCCTCGGCCGAGCAGTCGAGGGCGGCCCGCGCGCTGTGCGCGGTGGCCGTGGGCTGTTCGGCGGTGGTGCCGGTGGTGGGAGCCGGGTCCGGCGCGGAGCGGGCCTGCTTCTGC
Organism: Streptomyces sp. CB02414; assembly: GCF_001905385.1. GTDB lineage: Bacteria > Actinomycetota > Actinomycetes > Streptomycetales > Streptomycetaceae > Streptomyces. The sequence goes on from NZ_LIPF01000001.1 coordinate 1,175,702, forward strand.
TGCGCCGTCGGCGCCACCGCGCCCGCCGGGTGGTCGGCCTTCGCGGCCGCCGAGCCGCAGTCGAGGAGGGCCTGCGCCTTGGCCATGATGCTGTCGGCGGGCACGCTGTCCTCGCAGCGCACCGCGCCTTCCTCAAGGGTCGTGAAGGTGGTGAAGCTGCCGCCGCCGGGTCCCTCGGTCCACTCCAGCGCCCAGCTGCCGTCGTCCTGTTGGGCGCGGTTGCAGTTGAGGCTTCCGTAGGTGCCGGTGACCTTCTTGGTGCCCTTGTAGAAGCCGTAGTAGCCCGGCTGGGTCAGGTTCCAGGTGACCGAGCTCGACTCATTGCTGGTGGAGGTGTACTCGAGCTGCACGTCCAGACCGACGGTCGCCTTGACGCTGCTGAGCGCCTCTACCGCGAAACTGGTCTCGATCGTGTCGTTGAGGCCGACGGAGACCTTGATGACCGTCGTGGTGTCGGTGCTGACGGTCTGCTCACCGGTGGTGCCCTCGGTGACGTACCAGCCCTTGAAGTGGGTGATCGTCGGCGACACTTCGGTGGTCTTGATGTACGGGTGGCGGGTGCCGAGGTCGGCCGCCGTACAGCTGTCGCCGGGCCGGGGCGCCGTCGCGTCGGTGGGTGCCGCGGCGGCCGGTGTGGCGGCGAGGCTCAGGGCGGTGACCGCCCCGGCGGCCGCGGTGGCGGTCACCGCCATGAGTGATCTGCCGATGCGGCTGATGGGTCGTGCGGAGCGCGTCATTGACTGTTCCCCCTGGTCGAGTGGGTCGGGTCGGGGGTGAATGTAGCGGCCACACAGGGTGGTGGTGTGAGGCCCGAACTGGCCACGAATGATCACGGAGGGGCTTGTTCCGCAGGTACGTGCACACACTCATCGGCGGCCCGAAGTCAACCTGAAGAGTTGCAGGACCAGGTCGGCACGCCCTCCCCCTAGCTTGGCCGAGGACAGGAACGACCCATCCTCAAGGGGGAGTGACATGATGAGCAGGCTTCGTCGGCTGGCCGGAACCGCGGCTGCGGCCGCGGTCGTGACCGGAACCATGGGCGCCTCACCCGCCGCTGCCGCCGCCCCGCCAGAACTGCCGGCCGCCGTCCAGGGCATGTGCAGCGGCACGGCCACCGACCGGGTCGAGGTCGTTGTCGACAAGGGGTACATCAGGACTGGTTACTACCAGTCGACCTCCGTGGTGAAGACCGTGTACCGGGGTGCTTCGCTGGCCTTCTTCGACAGCGTCAGGAACAAGTACGGAAACGAGTGGTTCAAGGTCCAGTACTCCAACCGCACCAACGACTGGTGCGGCTGGATCTACACGGGCTCCGTCTGGTAGGAGGACTGAGCTTCTCCAGCCTTGCCGCTCCCGGCCGTGTCCGGGTTCCGGCCGCGACGCGTCCCCCACCGTCCCCCGGGAGTTTCCCCGCCGCACCTCTCCCGTTGGCCGCGCACCGCTACCTTCGCCTCGCCCGGTCCTGCGCAGGAGAGGTATGTCCCCATGAGCACCCCGGTCCAGCACCCCTCGCCCCGGCCGTCCGTGGCCACGCTGGCGTCGGCCAGGCAGCGTCGGCAAGGGGGCGGGAGCCGGGCCGGGAGTGCGTCCGGGACCTCGGCGGAGACGGCCTTTCTCCAGTTCCAGTCCGCCGTCGGCAACCGGGCGGCGACGGCGGCGGTGCAGCGCGTCAGGAACGCGACGGCGGAACGGGCTCCGGAGTCCGCCGGGTCGTCCCGGCCGGGCACCCCGGACAGCTTCGTGACGGCGAGCGCGTCGGAGAGCTTCGTGACGGCGCGGGAGACGGAGAGCTTCGAGACGGCGCGGGAGACGGAGAGCTTCGAGACGGCGCGGGAGACCCAGGTGGACGACACCGCCGCCGGGGCGAGGCCGGTGAACGACCTGGCCAAGCGGGCCGCCGAGCTGATGGACCGGTTCAAGAAGAACCTCGACCCCGTGGACAACGCCGTCAAGGGCGCCCAGACCCCCACCAGCGCCGGTCTCGGCCAGGCGGCCACCGCCTCGGGCAACGGAGCCCTGAAGCACGATGCCGCGGCCTCGGGCACCTCCGCCGGAGCGTGGAACCTCCTCACCGAGGTCACCGGCGTCGTGGTCAACGCGTACGACTCGCTCAAGAACCTGAAGGACGCCAGGCGGAACCGGACCGGGGCCGCGCACCACACGGCGAGCAGGAAAGGGAAGACGAAGGGGGCGGACGCGGTCGTCGGCACGGCCAGTTCGGGCGGGTACGGCGCCGCCGTCGCCAAGGAGGCCACCAAGGTCCAGGGGGCGGCGGACGCCGCGACCGCCGCCGAGGTGAGCGGCATCTTCAGTGCCGTCACCGGCCTGTGGAAGGGCGCCAGGGCCGCGGGCAAGGTCGGGGGCGCGACCCGCAAGTACAAGAGGATCAAGCGGCTCGGCGACCCGGGCGCCGTGCACGCCGAGTTGCTGGGCCGGTTGCAGGAGGAGGCGAACCGGGCCGAGCAGCGGGTCGACGAGGCGTTCGAGCGGCTGAACGCCATCACGGAGGCCGGCCAGGGGCGCCCGCCCAGGGAGTGGTACCCGGCCGCGGAGGCCGCCTTCGACGCCCTGCGGGAGGAGTACGAGCGCGCCGGCCGCGCCGCGGCCGCCCACCAGCGCGCCGTGCAGGACACCGAAACCCTGGGCGAGACGCAGAAGTACGCGAAGAAGAAGCAGGTCGCCAAGATCGGCAAGGAGACGGTGGGCGGCGTGGTGGGCGAGCCCGCCAAGGCCGCGGGCGGCATCGTGGTGGCGGTGACCGCGGCGGGTGCGCTGGGGAGCAACCCGGGCGGTTGGATCGCCGCCGCGGTCGGGGCCGGTCTCGTCCTCGGCGTCGCCGGTTACAAGGCGGGCCGTGCGGTCACCAAGCGCTACGAAGAGGCCCGGCACCCCGAGCGCTGGGCGGCGGAGGACGAGGGACCGGTGGAGGGCAAGTCCCGCACGGACTCGCTGAAGCACGCCCTGAAGGTCTGGAAGAAGGTGTCCAAGGGCGAGCGCCAGGCCATGGCGCGCAAGATCTACGGCCTGGCGGCGGGACCCGGCGTCCCCGGGAGCGCCGACACCACGCCCGAGTTGCGGCAGTCCGCCCGGGAGCTGCTCGTCGCGCTCAAGGCGGGCCCCGAACAGCACAAGCTGGCCCCGGAGGCGTGGGCGGCGACCCTCGACGACCCGGAGCGGAAGGCCGCTTGGGTGAAGGAGATCGCGGAGCAGCTGGCCTCCGGGTGACCCCGGGGAGGGGTGAGGGACGGCGGGGTCGTCCACCGTCCCGGACGCCTCTTACCAGTGCACCGCCTCTCGTTCCAACTTCCTTTTCAGCCATAGGGGTTCGGCGGTCATCGACGTATTTTTCGCGTCAAACCCACGGCGGTTACCCGCCATGGTCACCGGGGTCGCACGACCCTTGAGCACATCGTGAGCACAAACGGTATGGTCCCCTTCCGTAAGTCGAACGCCGGTCGTGGATACGGGAGTTCGAAACGGGTCGGGATGGTGCGCGGTCCCCTTCCGCTTCGAGTCCGCGTCGTCGTCGCCCCGCTGCTCGGACCGGTCCGCCGCTCGTACCGGCCCTCGCGTGTTCCTTGGAGATCCATGTCGTGCGCCCTCGCCGTCGTCCGCGTCGCCGACTCCGCGGCACGTGGTGGCCACGGGAGACACCGGTCCGCTGCGGCCTGTTGAGAGCCCGGTCGTCATCGGGCCGCCCCGGCGCCTCGCCGCTTCGCGCCGTCCGGCCCCGGCCGCCCTCCCCCACACCGACGGCTTCCCATCCGTGAGGACCTGATGACTGAACTGATAGTGACCGCCACCGCCGTACTGGCGGTGGCCGGAGTCGGGGCCGCGTGGTACTTCCGGCGCGCGTACGGGCGGGCCCGGCGCCGCTCCGAGCAGCTGCGCGAGCACGCCGACCGGCTCACCCTGCAACTCGTCGCGGCCGAGCAGTGCGTGGGGCACCTCACGGCCGCCGTGATCCCGGCGGTGGTGAAGGGCGGGCACGGTGGTGAGGGCACCGAGGGCGGGCCGCTGCCCGTGCCGGCGCAGCTCGACGGGACACCGCTCGCCGAGCGGCTGCGTGCCGTACCCGGCGCGCTGGCCTCGGCGGTGGGGGACGTACGGGCGCGGGAGCGGGCGGCCGCCGAACGGGCCGCGGCCCACGCCGCCGACCAGGTACGCCAGGACGCCGAGCGGCGGATCGCGCAGGTACGGCAGGAGTCGGCCGGCGTGGCCCGGGCCGCCGTGCGCGGCTTCGCCAACAACATCGTGGCCCGGTCGGCGAGGCTGGGCCGGGCCGTCAGCCAGGGTGTACGGCGGCACATCTCGGACGAGGCCTACGCGACGCTCGTGGAGATCGACCACCTCGCGCAGCAGATGCTGCTCACGGCCTCCGGGTACTCCGTGCTCGCCGGGGACAAGCTGTCCCGGCGCTGGCCCGCCACCACGCTGACCGACATCGTGCGCGCGGCCATGGGCCGGATCGAGGGGTACGAGCGGGTCAAGCACCCCGAGATGGGGTCCGTGGTCGTCGAGGGCCGCGCGGTCGAGGCGGTCGTGCACGCGCTCGCCGTACTGCTGGACAACGGGCTGCGCTACTCGCCGCCCGCCGCGAGTGTCCACGTGTCGCTGGAGCAGGGGCACCACGCCTGCTTCCTGATCGTGGACGACGCCGGGCTGCGCATGGACGACGAGCGGCTGATGTGGGCCAGCGACGTGATGTCCGGCGAGCAGCGCGACGACATCACCCGGCTGGGCGCCCATCCCCAGACCGGGCTGCGCGTGGCGTCCCTGCTGGCGGAGCACTACGGCTTCCGCGTCGAGCTGACCGCGCCGAACATCTACCAGGGGACCCGGGCCATGGTCGTCCTGCCGAAGAACCTCCTCGTCGATCCGGCGGCTGCCCAGGCGGTGCCGAGGGCTGCCGCCGCGCAACCGGCCCAGGCGGCCCAGCCCGCACTGGCGGCCCCTGCGGCCCAACCTGTCCCGGTGGCCCAACCTGCCGCGGCGGCTCACGCGGCCCCGGCGGCTCAGGCGGCTCCCGCGGCCCAGGCGGTAGCCGCGTCTCCCGTCCCGCCCGCCGCGACCGTCGTGGCTGCCGCAACCGTCGAGCCCGCCGCGACCGCCGAACCCGCCGCGCCTCGCGAACCCGCCGCTGAGCCCGGCGCTGAGCCGGCCGCCCCGCCGGTGACCGCCGCCACGGGCAGCTCGGCGGCCCCGTCCGTCGGAGCCACCCCCTCGGCCACCGCCCCCTCGACCGACACCCCCTCGGCCACCACCGCCAGCGGGCTGACCGTCCGCCGCCGCTCCACCGCTCCCGCTCCCGCGCGCCGCCCCGCCGCCTCGGACGACACTGAGCCCGGCCGGCCCGCCGTCGCCGCGGCCTGGGCGGCCGGCAGTCGCCGCGGAAGGGAGGGGGAGCCCTCGCGGGCCTCCGCCGACGCCACCCACGACGCCGCCCGGACCCCCGGCACATCCCCCCGCACCGCCGCTGACGACGAAGGACACTGATCGTGCAAGACACACACACCAACAGCCTGGGCTGGCTGCTGGACCAGGAACTCGGCAGCGTCGAGGGCGTCCGGTACGCCGTGCTGATGAGCAGCGACGGGCTGCTGAAGGCCCGTACCGAGACGATCGGCCAGGACGACGGGGAGAGGTTCGCCGCGCTGACGGCGGCGCTGCGCGCGGCGGGCAAGGCCTGGGACGAGTTCACCGGCGGCGCGGGGATGCGGCAGCTGCTGATCGAGTCGGTGGGCTGCATCGGCCTGACGACCACCGCGGCGAAGAACACCATGCTGTCGGTGTGCACGACCGGCCCGGACGCCGACGTCGGCCTGATCTCCCACCACATGGTGCGGCTCGCCACCCGGGTGGGGCACGAACTGGCCACGGAGGAGCGCGTGCCGGTCCAGCAGCGGGTACCGGTCGCGGAAGGCGGCTCACCGGCATGAGCGGGCCGCGGCGCGACCCCGACATGGTCCGGCCCTACGTCCGCACCGGGGGCCAGGTCCGCGCGCGTGACGACGTGCGCCTGGAGAGCGTGGTCGTCGCCGCGAACGGTCCCACGGACACCCTCGGCCCGGACGCCCGCCGGGTGATGCGGCTGTTCGCCGGCGCCCGGGGCGGACTGGCCGTCGCCGACATCGCCGCCGCGCTGGAGCTGCCGCCCTCCACGGTGCGCATCCTCGTGTCCGCGCTGATGGACTCCGGCCACCTCTCCAGCCCGGTCGCCGCGCTCGACGACCAGCCCGACTTCGACCTGCTGCAGGAGGTACTCCGTGGACTTCGCTCCATGGTCTGACGGAACCGGCCGGCCCGACCGGCCCGACCGGCCCGACGGGGTGGCGGACCCGGCCGTCACTTATGTCCCGGCCTCGGTGACCCGGTCGGCCAAGATCGTGGTGGCGGGCGGCTTCGGCGTCGGCAAGACGACGTTCATCGGCAGCGTCTCCGAAGTACGGCCGCTGCGGATGGAGGAGCCGATCACGCAGATCAGCGCCGGTGTGGACGACCTGCGCGGCACCCCGCACAAGACGACGACCACCGTGGCGATGGACTTCGGCCGCATCCACATGGCCGGCGGCCGGATCGCGCTGTACCTGTTCGGGCTGCCGGGGCAGTCCCGTTTCCAGCCGCTGTGGGAGGACCTGGCCGAGGGCGCCCTCGGCTGTCTCGTCCTGGCCGACACCCGCGACCTCGACGCCTCCCACGACGCCCTCGGTCTGCTGGACGGCGCGGGAATCCCGTACGCCGTCGCCATCAACACCTTCCCCGGTGCCCCGGCTTACCCCGAGGCCGAGCTGCGCGAGGCGCTGGCCCTCGAACCGGCCACCCCGCTGACGTACTGCGACGCCCGTGACCGCACATCCTCCCTGCACGCCCTGATCACGCTCACCGAGTACCTCACCGAGCACCGTTCAGCCGCCCTCCTGGAGTCCCGCCGATGACGTTGCCTTCCGCCGAGCCCGCACCGGACGGCTCGCCGGGCCGTGTCGCCCTGTACGCACCGGAGTTCGCCGCCGACCCGCACGCCGCCTACCGGCGGATGCGCCGCACCCACGGCCCGCTCGTCCCCGTCGACCTGGCGCCCGGTGTCCCCGCGACCCTCGTGATCGGCTACTACCAGGCCCGCCGCATCCTCAACGACCCGCTGCACTTCCCGGCCGACCCGCGCGCCTGGGAGAAGCTCATCCCGGCGACCTGCCCGGTCCGGCCGATGATGGAGTGGCGGCCCAACGCGCTGCGCTCGGGCGGCGCCGAGCACGCCCGCTACCGGGCGGCCAACACCCACGCCATCGACAAGGTCGACCAGCACGGGCTGCGCGCCCTGGTCGAGAGGGTCGCCGACGGCGCCATCGACGGATTCCGCGCCGCCGGGTCGGCGGACCTGCTCACCCAGTACTCGTTCCCCATCGCCTTCCGGGTACTGAGCGCGCTGCTGGGCTGCCCCGACGAGATCGGGCAGCGCATCGCCGACGGCATGGCGAAGATCTTCGACACCACCAACGCCGAGCAGGGCAACCAGATCCTCGGGCAGGCCGTGTCCGACCTGGTGGCCCTGCGCCGCGCCCAGCCCGGCGACGACATCACCTCCCGGCTGACGCTGCACACCGCCGAGCTGACCGACGAGGAGATGAGCCATCAGCTCGTCACGCTGTACGGCGCGGGGATCGAGCCGCTAACCAACCTGATCAGCAACACGATCCTGAAGATCCTCACCGACGACGACTTCTCCGCGGACCTGCACGCCGGTCTGTCCACGGTGCGCGACGCGCTCGACGCCGTCCTCTACACCGACCCGCCGATGGCGAACTACTGCATCTCCTACCCCCCGTACCCCATCGACGTGGAGGGCGTGCTGCTCCCGGCCGACCAGCCGGTCGTGATCTCGATGGCGGCGGCGAACAACGACCCGGCCCTCACCGAGGGCGTGCCCGAGGGGCAGCAGGGCGGCAACCGCGCCCACCTGGCCTGGAGCACCGGCCCGCACACCTGCCCCGCCCGCTCGCACGCCTACCTCATCGCCGAGACCGCGGTCACCCACCTCCTGGACGCGCTGCCGGAGACCGACCTAGCCCGGCCCCTCGCCGAACTGACGTGGCGTCCGGGCCCGTTCCACCGCGCCCTGGACTCCCTGCCCGTCACCTTCCCCGTCACCCCCGCAGCCGCACAGCACACCACGCACCCCACCTCGCACCCCGCCGCACACTAAGGAGCCAGGCCATGGCGACCCAGCAGCCCGCCCTCGTCCTCGACCCGACCGGCGCCGGTCACCACGCCGAGCACCGCGCCCTGCGCGACCGCGGCCCGGCGACGCTGGTGGACGTCCTCGGAGTCCAGGCCTGGTCGGTCAGCGATCCCGCCCTCCTCAAACAGCTCCTCACCAGCCCCGACGTCTCCAAGGACGCCCGCGTGCACTGGCCGGCCTTCGGCGAGGTCGTCGGCACCTGGCCGCTGGCCCTGTGGGTGGCGGTGGAGAACATGTTCACCGCGTACGGACCCGACCACCGCAAGCTGCGCCGGCTGGTGGCGCCCGCCTTCAGCGCCCGCCGCGTCGAGGCGATGCGTCCGGCCGTCGAGTCGATGGTGACCGGGCTCGTCGACCGGCTCGCGGAACTGCCCGCCGGCGAACCGGTCGACCTGCGGCAGGAGCTGGCCTACCCGCTGCCCATCGCGGTGATCGGCCACCTCATGGGCGTACCCGAGGAACGGCGCGACGGCTTCCGCGCCCTCGTGGACGGTGTCTTCGACACCACGCTGGACCAGGCCGAGGCGCAGGCCAACACCATGCGCCTGTACGAGGTCCTGGACCAGCTCATCGCCGCCAAGCGCGCCGCCCCGGGCGACGACATGACGTCCCTGCTCATCGCCGCGCGGGACGACGAGGGGGACGGCGACCGCCTCTCCCCCGAGGAACTGCGCGACACCCTGCTGCTGATGATCAGCGCAGGCTACGAGACCACCGTCAACGTCATCGACCAGGCCGCGCACACCCTGCTGACCCGCCCCGACCAGCTGGAGCTGGTCCGCAAGGGCGAGGTCACCTGGGGGGACGTGGTGGAGGAGACGCTGCGCCACGAACCGGCGGTCAAGCACCTGCCGCTGCGGTACGCCGTCACGGACATCCCCCTGCCGGACGGGCGGACCATCGGGCGCGGGGAGGCCATCCTCGTCTCGTACGCCGCCGCCAACCGTCACCCGGACTGGCACGCGGACGCCGACACCTTCGACGCGACCCGCACGGTCAAGGAGCACCTGGCCTTCGGCCACGGCGTCCACTTCTGCCTGGGCGCGCCGCTGGCCCGCATGGAGGTGACCCTCGCGCTGGAGAGCCTCTTCGGCCGCTTCCCCGAGATCCGCCTGGCCGATCCGGCGGAGGAACTGCCGCCCGTGCCGTCCCTGATCAGCAACGGTCACCAGCGGCTCCCGGTCCTGCTGCACGCCGGCTGAGCGGCGGGCGGGCAGGACCGGGCCGGGAAGCACTAGGGCCGGGGGTTCAGCCGAACATCCCCGGCTCGTAGTCGCCCGCCGGGTTCTGGAGCATGACGTTCACTCGGTTGTACGTGTTGATCAGGGCGATCAGGCCGACGAGCGCGGCGAGCTGGTCCTCGTCGTAGTGCTTCGCCGCCTCCGCCCACGCCTCGTCGGTGACGCCGCCGGCGGCGTCGGCGATGCGGGTGCCCTGCTCGGTCAGCTCCAGGGCTGCGCGCTCGGCGTCGGTGAAGACCTTGGCCTCCCGCCACGCCGCGATCAGGTTGAGGCGCAGCGAGGTCTCGCCCGCCTTCGCGGCGTCCTTGGTGTGCATGTCGAGGCAGAAACCGCAGCCGTTGATCTGGCTGGCGCGGATCTTCACCAGCTCCTGCGTCGCGTGCGGCAGCGTCGAGTCCGACACGACCTTGCCCGCCGAGTTGATGTGGCGCACGAGCTTGCCCGCGATCGGGTTGGCGAACATGTTGAGACGCGCTTCCATGGTGACTTCCTCCGTCGTCGTTCATCGGTGGGCGTACACAGCTACGACGGACCGCGGCGGCGGGATGTGACAGGCCCACGGAGCACATGGATGTGACCTGCGTCTCATGTGTTCCGGGTCGGCCGGGACAACAACCGGAGCAGGGCCGTCGTCACGTCGGCCGGGCGTTCGTCCATCACCCAGTGGCCGGTGCCGGGCAGCATCGTCAGGTCGGCGCCGGGGATCGTGCCGGCCAGTTCCGTCGCGATCGCCGGGCTGAGGTACTGGTCGTCGCGGCCCCAGACGACCGCCGTCGGGCATCCGACGGCGGCCAGGTCCCGGCGCAGGCCGGGGCGGGCGGGGGTGCGGTAGTCGGCGAAGTAGTGGAGCAGCCAGCGGCGGCCCTCCGGTGTGTCCATCCAGTCGACGTAGCCGCGCAGGAGGTCCGGGGCGAGGTGGCCCGCGCGGACCAGCGGGCTGAGGGTACGGCGGTGGAGGGCTGCGTACGGCAGGCGCAGCGCCGCCCGGTGGAGGGCGGGCGTCCGGGCGAGTACGCCGATCAGGGTGAAGACGGCGTACCAGCGGCGGGTGAACGTGGCGTGGGCGCGGCTGTTGAGGAGGGCCAGCCGGCGTACGCGGCCGGGGTGGCGCTGGGCGAAGCCCAGGGAGAGGAAGCCGCCGTAGTCGTGGCCGGCCAGGTTCACCGAGTCCAGTTCCAGGGCGTCCAGCAGCCGGCCGAGGCGGGCGACCTCTGTGTCGTAGTCGAAGGGCAGGTGCAGGGGGCGCTCGGACCGGCCCCAGCCGAGGAGGTCGGGGGTGATGACCCGGTGGCGGCGCGACAGGGGCGGGACCTGGTGGCGCCAGCAGCGGTGGTCGGCGGGGTAGCCGTGCAGGAGGACGACCGGTTCGGCGTCGGGGGGTCCGGACTCCCAGCAGGCCACGCGGGCGCCGTCCACCGTGACGGACCGGGTGCGGGGCGGGGACCGGTGGTCCGCGCCCGGGCTCTGCGTACTCATCGCGCTTCCGGCTCCTTCGCTGCTCGCCGCTCACCGTGCGTCGCCTCCCCTAACTGTGCGCATACCCCGGAGTGCCGGGGTCAGGGCACGCGGTTCGGCCGATCGAGGGGTGCGCCGTCGGTACGACCCGGGGCGGGCCGGCCGTCCGGCGGGGATTAGGGGGTGTCGTTTGGATCAGGCCGGCTCCGAGTAGCGGTGCCTTGCAGGCGACCCCGGCAAGATCCAAACGACACCCCGTAACCTCGGCTGGAGCAGCTACTCAGGGCAGGAGGCGGTGCGGAGATGGTGAAGGTTCCCGGCGCGGTGGTCGCCGCGGGCGGTCTGGTCGGCGGGTACGGCGTGGCCCGGTGGACGAAGAGGCGGGAGCTGGGCGGGGTCGTGCTGGCCGTCGCGGGCGCCGCCGCCGCGCGGCAGTGGCGGGCGCGGGCCGGCGGGAAGGCCGCGGGTGCGCTGACGGCGGCGTACGTCGCCGGTTTCGCCGGGTCCCACCCGCTGGCCAAGAAGGTGGGCGCCTGGCCGTCCGTCCTCGGTGTGGCCGGTGCCGTGGCGCTGGCCTCCTGGGCGGTCGCCGACCGGAAGGCCTGAGCGCCCGTCCGTGGCATCGGACTACGGTGCCGGTGGTGGGTCAGGTCCGGTGGTGGGTCAGTACGTTGACCACCCGGCCGGTCGGGTCCCGGACGAAGAAGCGGCGTACGCCCCACTCCTCGTCCTTCAGCTCCCGTACGATCTCCGCGCCCGACGCGGTCACCCGCGCGTACACCGCGTCCACGTCCTCGACCTCCACGCTGAGGTCGGGGACGAGGGGCGCGGTGCGTTCCTCGGTGAACAGGCTGATCTGGGCGGTGGGGTTGGACGGGGAGGCCAGGGTGGTCACCCAGCCCATGTCCATGACCTCTTCGAAGCCCAGCAGGCCGTAGAAGTCACGGCTCGTGTGCAGCTGTTCCCCGTCCTCGACCCGGATGTCGGGCACGATCCTGCGAATGGTCATGGGCGGCTCCTCCCCGCCGAGCCGGCCGAGTAGTCCCCCGGACCGGCCTGTACCGCCGACAGCGGTTCCGCGATGTCCTCCAGGGAGCGGCGCTCCGCCTTCACCGCCAGGAACACCGCCACCAGTCCGGCCGCGCACATCAGCCCGGCGCCGATCTGGAAGGCCAGGACGGTGTCGCCCACGACGCCGGACTCGGTGAGGTTGGCGAAGAGCAGCGGGCCGCTGATGCCGCCGGCGGCGGTGCCGAGGGCGTAGAAGAAGGCGATGGCCATGGCGCGGGTCTCCATGGGGAAGACCTCGGACACCGTCAGGTAGGCGCTGGAGGCGCCCGCGGAGGCGAAGAACAGCACCACGCACCAGCACGCCGTCATCGTCGTGGCCGTCAGCGAGCCCTGGTCGAAGAGCCACGCGGTGCCGAAGAGCAGGATGCCCGACAGCAGGTAGGTGCCCGAGATCATGATCCGGCGGCCGACCGTGTCGAAGAGGGGGCCGAGCAGGAGCGGGCCCAGGAAGTTTCCGGCGGCGATGACGGCGAAGTAGTAGCCGGTGGAGCCGGTCGGCACGTCGAAGAAGGTGATGAGGATGGTGCCGAAGCCGAAGGTGATGGCGTTGTAGAGGAAGGCCTGGCCGATGAAGAGGGACAGGCCGAGGACGGCGCGGCGCGGGTAGCGGCGGAAGACGGTCTTGGCGATCAGGCCGAAGCCGATGCTCTTGCGCTGGTGGATGGTGATCTCACCGGCCGGGGGCGGCAGTTTCTCGCCCTTCTCCTCCTCGATCTCGCGTTCGACGGAGTCGACGAGTGCGTCGGCCTTCTCGCCGTGGCCGTGGATGAACTGCCAGCGTGGACTCTCCGGCACGTGCCGCCGCACCAGGAGGATGACCAGGCCGAGGACGACGCCCATGGCGAAGCTGAGCCGCCAGCCGAGGTCCTTGGGGAAGATGTCGGTGTCCAGCATCACGATGGACAGCAGCGAGCCGCCGATCGCGCCGAGCCAGTAGCTGCCGTTGATGATGAGGTCGACCCGGCCGCGGTACTGGGACGGGATCAGCTCGTCGATCGCGGAGTTGATGGCCGCGTACTCGCCGCCGATGCCGAAACCGGTGAGGAAGCGGAAGAGGAAGAACCACCAGGACTCGAAAGAGAGCGCCGTCAGCGCGGTCGCCGCCAGGTAGACCGCCAGCGTCGCGATGAACAGCTTCTTGCGGCCGTAACGGTCGGTCAGCCAGCCGAAGAACAGGGCCCCGGAGCAGGCACCCGCCACGTACAGGGCGGCGGCGAGGCCGGTGACCTGCGAGGCGCTGATGTCCAGGCCGCTGCCTTCCTCAGCGATGCGTCCGGCGACATTGCCGACGATCGTGACTTCCAGGCCGTCCAGGATCCAGACGGTGCCCAGACCGATCACGATCATCCAGTGCCATCGCGACCAGGGCAGGCGGTCCAGACGGGCGGGGACGGCCGTGGTGACGGTGCCGGTGGAGACGGGCCCCGAGGACGACGACGCATCTGACGACGAATCCGCTGTCATGGCTCCCTCTCCGTCGGGCGAACGCCTCCCGTGTGCCCTGCACCGGGAGGAACACGCCCGCCGCGCCGGGAGGCCCGAGGGCCGCGCGTGGCGGCCCTACGCCCCCAGGATGCGGGAGACCGCGTAGATCAGCAGCCCGGCCAGCGAGCCGACCACCGTGCCGTTGATGCGGATGAACTGGAGGTCGCGGCCGATGTTCGCCTCGATCTTCTTCGTGGTGTGCTCGGCGTCCCAGCTCGCCACCGTGTCGGTGATCAGGGAGGTGATCTCCTTGCGGTAGGTGGTGACCACGTACACCGCGGCACCCTCCACCCACGCGTCGACCTTGCCCTGCACCTTGGCGTCGGAGGCCATCCGGGCGCCCAGCGACAGCAGCGAGGCCCTCACCCGCATGCGCAGTTCGCTGCGCTCGTCCTCCGCCGCCGAGACGATCATGGCCCGTACGGCCGTCCAGGCGGACGCGATCAGGTCCTGGACCTCGCCGCGCCCCAGCACCTCGGACTTCAGCCGCTCCACGCGCGCACGGGTCTCCGTGTCGGACTGGAGGTCGGAGGCGAAGTCGGTGAGGAAGCGGTCGAGGGCGCCGCGCGCCGGGTGGGCGGGCATGTCGCGCATCTCGGTGACGAAGCGCAGCAGCTCCTTGTAGACGCGCTCGCCGACCCGCTTGTCCACGAACCGGGGCGTCCATCCGGGTGCCCCGCCCTGCACGGCGTCCATCACGGAGTCGCCGTGCAGGATCAGCCAGTCGTGGGCGCGGGAGACGATCAGGTCGACGGCGCGCTTGTGGCCGCTGTCGGCGACGATCCGGTCCAGCATCTTGCCGATGCCGGGGGCGATCTCCTGGGCGTCGGCCCGGCGGGTGATCGCCTCGCCGACCACCGCCTGCACGTCGGAGTCGCGCAGCACGGTCAGCGCGCCGCGCAGGGCGGCGGCCAGCTCGGCCGTCACCCGGTCGGCGTGTTCGGGCACGGCGAGCCAGGCGCCGAGCCGGCTTCCGATGCCGACGGCGCGCAGCCGCTGCCGTACGACGTCCTCGGAGAGGAAGTTCTCGCCGACGAACTCGCCCAGCGAGACGCCGAGCTGGTCCTTCTTCTTGGGGATGATCGCGGTGTGCGGGATGGGGATGCCGAGCGGGTGGCGGAAGAGCGCGGTGACCGCGAACCAGTCGGCGAGCGCGCCGACCATGCCGGCCTCGGCGGCGGCCGAGACGTACCCCGCCCAGGCGCCCGCGCCCCGGTGGGAGGCCCACTCGGCGAGGACGTAGACCAGGGCGACGAAGAGCAGCAGGCCGGTGGCGGTGAGCTTCATGCGGCGCACGCCGCGCCGCTTCTCCTCGTCCGCCGCGCTGAAGGACGTCATCGCGCGGTCGCGGACGGCACCGCTCCCGCCGCCGGTACCGCTTCCGGTGTCGCCGGATCCATCCGGAAGCTCCGCTTTCGTGCGTTCCATCCACTCCACCGTTCGCCGATCCGCCCCGCACACATTGTCCCTTCCTGACCGACTCCTGGAACGGAACACAAGTTCCCGGCGTCTGTCCGGAAGGGGAACGCGCGGGGGTCGTACGGCGTTTCCCCGACCCGTGCCGCATCATGGATACATCGGACCG
Source organism: Streptomyces sp. CB02414 (assembly GCF_001905385.1). Classification (GTDB taxonomy): domain Bacteria; phylum Actinomycetota; class Actinomycetes; order Streptomycetales; family Streptomycetaceae; genus Streptomyces. The sequence goes on from NZ_LIPF01000001.1 coordinate 1,190,775, forward strand.
GAGCCTCGGGCTCCCCTCGCCCGAGGAGAACAACACAGCATGACCCGGGGTCGTGACGGAGGCACGGGGGCGCCTCCCACCAAGTACCGTGCCCTGCTCGCCGCGATCGTCACTCTGGTAGTGGCGATCTCCGCGGCCATATACGCCTCGGTGTCGGCCGACGGCGGCGCCCGGGACCGCACGCCCCTCGCCGGCGGCCCCGCCCCGCGCGGCGACGCCGCTCCCGCCTCCACCGGCACCTGGGTCGGCGCCTGGTCCGCCTCCCCGGCCGCAGCCGAACCGCGCACCGAGACCACCGGCACGGCCGGCCGCTCGGTACGCAACGTCGTGCACGCCGGCGTCAGCGGAACGAGCGCGCGGATCACCCTGTCCAACCTCTACGGGCAGTCCCCGCTGACCATCACGCACGCGACCATCGCCCTGTCGGCCGGCCCCGACAGCGCCGCCGCGCTCGCCGACACCATGCGCCGGCTCACCTTCGGCGGCAGCCCCCAGGTCGTCATCCCGGCCGGCGGGCGGGTGATGAGCGACATCGCCCGTCTCGCCGTCCCCTACGGCGCGGACGTCCTGGTCACCACGTACTCCCCCGTCCCCTCCGGACCGGTCACCTACCACCCGCACGCCCAGCAGATCAGCTACCTCGCCGACGGGGAGCACACCGCCGACGTCACCGCCGTCGCGTACACGACCGAGACCCGGGTCTGGCGGTACCTGACCGCCCTGGACGTGCTCAGCCACGAGGCCGACGGCACGGTCGTCGCCCTCGGCGACTCGATCACCGACGGCTTCGGCTCGGACACGAACGCCAACAACCGCTGGACCGACACCCTCGCCGAGCGGCTCCACGAGGCGGCCGGGGACGGGCGGGACACGCCCCGCTACAGCGTCGTCAACCAGGGCATCAGCGGCAACCGCATCCTCACCAGCCGGGCGGGCCGGCCCGCCGACAACCCCAGCGCCCTCAGCCGGTTCGAACGGGACGTCCTGGACCGCACCAACGTCAAGGCCGTCGTCATCGTGCTCGGCGTCAACGACATCCTGCACAGCCCCGAACTCGCCGACCGCGAGGGCATCCTCGACGGCCTGCGCACCATGGTCGACCAGGCGCACGGCCGGGGACTGAAGGTCATCGGCTCGACGATCATGCCGTTCGGCGGGCACGGCGGGTACACGAAGGCCCGCGAGAACATGCGGCAGCAGATCAACGAGGAGATCCGCTCCGGCCACGTGTTCGACGCGGTCGTCGACTTCGACAAGGCGCTGCGCGACCCCTACGACCCGCGCCGGCTGCGCTCCGACTACGACAGCGGCGACCACCTGCACCCCAGCGACAAGGGGTACGAGCGCATGGGCCGGGTCCTCGACCTGGACGACCTGAAGGGCGCGGCACCGGTCCAGCTGTGACCGGCACCGGGGTGGACGCGGCGCGTCCGCGACGGGTTCCGCACGCGCGGCACACGGCAGGTCCTCGTAGGCCCCGTCCCGGCCCCCGGCCTGCGGGTTCGGTCACCCAACACGCCGGCGTCGCGGGTGACGCCTCACCCGCCACCCGGTCCGCCGGACTTGGCACCCGGCGACAGACTCGACCGTGAAGTCCGACCCCGCCCCGCCCCGGCCCGTCCACACACCCACACACCGACTCCTGCCCCCGGCGCGCAGCGCCTGCCCGACGACACCAACGACCGCCGGACCGGCACCCAGCGCGCACAGCCTCCTGCCCGCCGACGCCGCCGCCCGCAACCCACCGGACCCCGCTCCGCGCCGGCCCGATGGGCAACGCCCCGCTCAGTGCTCGCGGCAGCCCACGCCCCCGTCCCCGCGCCCAGCGGCGCGCGCCCCGCTCAGTCCTCGCCCCGCCTGCGCCGGTCCCGTTCCTCGCGGCGCAGTTCACGCTGCTCGCGGCGTTCGTCGCGGTGTTCGCGGAGCATGTCCCGGTGGCTGTCCAGCATCCGGAGGTGGTCCTCGGCCGCGTCGTCGCGGGAGGAGGCGCGCAGTTCCTGGCGGGCGGCCCGGCGCTCCAGCTTCTCCTGCCGGCGCTCCTCCCTGATCCGCAGCTTCTCCGCCCGGGTCAGCTTGCGCCGGACACCGACGCCGCCCCAGAACGCGAACCCGGTCACGATCACCCGCGGGGCGCCCGGGTCGCCCGGCACACCGGACTCCCGGTGGTCGAAGTCGCCCATGACGCCGACGCCCCGCACGATCACCTCGACGCCCGGCGGCACGATCACGTCGATCCCTCCCATGACCGCCACGCAGTTGATCACGACCTCGCCGTCCGCGAAGAGCGCCTCGCGCAGGTCGATCTCCCCGCCGCCCCAGAACGCGAAGGAGTTGAAGCGGCGCGGCACGGTCCAGCGGCCCTTGCGCTGGAACCCGCCCAGCACGGCCACCGCCCACGACGACGAACCCTCGCCGCCGGTGATCCGGCCCGCCCAGTCCCCGGCCGCCGCCGGATCCTTCGTCATCGACACCTTGGGCGCCGCGACCGCCGTACCGACCGGCAGGTCACGGGTGATCGGCGCCAGTTCCCCGTAGGTCCGCGCGCTGTACGTCGCGTCCAGCCGCTCCTCGAACTCGGTCATGTCGAGGCGTCCCTCCGCGAGGGCGTCCCGCAGGACCTCGGCGACTCGTTCACGGTCGGCGTCGGATGCGCGCAGCTCCGGGGCGTCGTCGGTCATGTACAGCAGCCTACGAGGTCGCCGCGCCGGAAACTACGCGCTCGAGCGTTCCGCGTACATCTTCGCGATCACCGACTCGATGTCCGGCTCCCGCACCGACAGGTCCACCAGCGGATACCGCGCCGCGACCGCCGCGACCAGCCCCGCCGCCGACTCCGACGCCGGGAACGCCAGCCACTGCCGCGGCCCCTCCACCCGCACCACCCGCGCGGGCGCCGGCGCCTCGATCGGCGGCAGCTCCCGCTCCAGGTCCACCACCAGGGTGCGTTCGCTCTCCCCCGCCTCGTGCAGGCCGCCCAGGGGGCCGTCGTACATCAGCCGGCCGTGGTCGATGACCATCACCCGCGAGCACAACTGCTCGATGTCCTGGAGGTCGTGCGTGGTCAGCAGCACCGTCGTGCCGCGCTCCGCGTTCAAGTCCCGCAGAAAGCCCCGCACCTTGGACTTCGACACCACGTCCAGGCCGATCGTCGGCTCGTCCAGGTACAGCACCTCCGGGTCGTGCAGCAGCGCCGCCGCGATGTCGCCGCGCATCCGCTGGCCCAGCGACAGCTGCCGCACCGGCACGTCCAGCAGCTCGCCCAGCTGGAGGAGGTCCACACAGCGGTCCAGGTTCTCCCGGTAACGGGCGTCCGGGATGCGGTACATGCGGTGCATCAGCCGGTAGGAGTCGATCAGCGGCAGGTCCCACCACAGCGTCGTACGCTGCCCGAAGACCACCCCTATGCGGTGCGCCAGCCGGGTCCGCTCCCGCGACGGGTCGATGCCCGCGACCCGCAGCCGGCCGCCGCTCGGCGTCAGGATGCCGGTCAGCATCTTGATCGTCGTCGACTTCCCGGCACCGTTCGGCCCGATGTAGCCGACCACCTCCCCGCGCGCCACGGTGAACGACAGCCCGTCCACCGCCCGTACCTGACGCCGCTCCCGCTTCAGGAAACCCGTCTTCTTGCGCACGTCGAAGACCTTCTCGACGCCGTCGAGCTCGATGAAGGCCCCCGCGCCCGACCCCGCGGAATCCGCCCCGGCCACCGTCCCCAACTCCCTCAGCTCCCTGTACTCCGGTAAGAACGAAGCCCCGCCCGCCACGCCAGCCCCGCCAGCGCCCCGCAGCCCACGGCCACCAGCGGCGCCGTGAACGCCACCCAGCCGGGCAGGTCCAGCGGGTACGGCCGGTCCAGCACGAAGCACGCCGGCAGCCAGTTGACGAAGGCCAGCGGCACCACGAAGGTCACCCCCCGCACCAGGTCCAGCGCGAACACCGTCGGCGGGTACTGCAGCATCGTCGTACCGCCGTACGTGAAGGCGTTCGCCACCTCGGAGGCGTCCTGCGCCACGAACTGGAACGCCCCCGCCGCCACGAACACCGCCGCGAAGATCCCCGCCCCGCCCAGCAGCATCACCGGCATCAGCAGCAGCTTCGCCGGCGTCCAGTCGATGTCCACGACCACCAGCGCGTAGCCCAGCACCAGCAGTCCCTGCGTCACCCGCCCCAGCCGCCGCAGCGCGAACCGGTCCGCCGCCACCTGCGCCAGCACCGGCGCCGGACGCACCAGCAGCGTGTCCAGCGTCCCGTCCCGCACCCGGCGCCCCAGCCGATCCATCGACCCGATCGCCAGGTCGGCCAGCCCGAACGAGACCCCCGACAGCCCGTACAGCAACGCCACCTCGCCCAGCGACCAGCCGCCCAGCGCGTCCACGCGGGAGAACATCAGCAGGATCGCCACGAAGTCCAGGGCGGTCATCGCGAAGTTCCCGAACGTCGTCAGCGCGAACGACGTCCGGTACGCCATCGTCGACCGGATCCACATCGCCGCGATCAGCCGGTACGCCCGCAGCCCCTCCACGACCCGCCCGCGCGGCTCGCCCCTCGCGGCCGTGCCCCGCGCCTCCGCCGTCTCAGCCACCCTGCACCACCACCCGCCGCGTCGCCGCCGACTGCACCAGCCGCCCCACCGCCAGCAGCGCCACCGCCCACGCCGCCTGGAACACGAACGTCCCCAGCGGCGCCGCCTCCCCCAGCAGCACGTCCGCCGGCGCCTGCAACAGCGACGACCACGGCAACGCCCGTACGACTTCGCCCAGCGCACCGGGGAACACGTTGAGCGGCAGCAGCATCCCCGAGCAGAACAGCCCCGCGATCCACGCCATGTGCAGCACACCCGTGCCGTCCATCAGCCAGAACGCCGACAACGCCACCAGATAGCGCAGCGCGAAGCTCACCAGCGCCCCCAGCCCCACCGCCACCAGGAAGGCCGCCCACGTGGACACCTCCCGCGGCAGCGCCACCGGGAAGAACAGCGAACCGAACGCGAACGGCAGCACCCCGCGCCCCAGCAACTGGAACACCGCCCGCCCCGCGTCCGCCGCCAGCCACCACAGCTGCAGATCCGCCGGCCGGTACAGGTCCACCGCGATGTCACCCGTTCGGATGCGCTCCATCAACTCGTCCTCGAACCCGCCGCCGCCGATCGCCAGCGCCGCCAGCAACGCCTGCCCCAGCCACACGAACGTCACGGCCTGCGCCTGGTCGTACCCCCCGAGCTGCGGCTTCTCGTCCCACAGAGCCAGATAGGTGTACACGAGGATCAGCCCGAAGACCGTGTTGGTGAACACCCCGGCGGCGGTGGCCGCCCGATACGTCGCGTAACGTCGGAATCCGCCCGCCGCGACGGCCGCGTACAGCCGCCCCGAGCCCAGACCCACAGCCCTCCCCCTCCGACCGGCACCAAAGCGCAGGAGCCTAGTGCGACGGCGCGAGCCGGTGCCACGGAATTTCACGGGTGTGCCGTCGAGTGGGAACGGAACGGGCGGTGCGAGAGTCTTCTTCTGAGGACATCAGACGGCGCAGAGGCGTACAGGCCGTACGAGACCAGTCAGTACGACGCGAAGACCATTACCGCGCGAAAAACGCGAAAAACGTACGATGCGAAAACCGTACGACGTGAAACAGGAGTCCGTGCACGAGATGAGCGACGAGCCGCAGCCGCAGCCGAAGACCCCGGGCTGGGCGTCCAGAGAGTCACTGGCGGCCGGCGACCCACAGACCGCCGGACCCGAGGGCGCGGGCAAGTCGAAGAAGCCCAAGCGGCCCAAGCGAACCGGATGGCGCCGGCTGATCCCGACCTGGCGCATGGTCGTCGGCACCTTCGTCGTCGGCGTCCTGCTTCTGATCGGCGGCTTCTTCCTCGGCTACTCCCTGGTCCACATCCCGGCCGCCAACGCCCTCGCCACCAAACAGGCCAACGTCTACCTGTACGCCGACGGCAGCGTCATCGCCCGTGACGGCGAGGTCAACCGGGAGAGCGTCGGTCTCGCCCGCATCTCCAAGGACGCCCAGCACGCCGTCCTGGCCGCCGAGGACCGCGACTTCTACACCGAGTCCGCCATCGACCCCGGAGCCATGGTCCGCGCCGGCTGGAACACCGCCACCGGCAAGGGCAAGCAGTCCGGCTCCACCATCACCCAGCAGTACGTCAAGAACTACTACCTGGCCCAGGAACAGACCATCACCCGCAAGGTGAAGGAGTTCTTCATCTCGATCAAGCTCGATCGCGAGAAGAGCAAGGACGAGATCCTCGAGGGCTACCTCAACACCAGCTTCTTCGGCCGCGGCGCCTACGGCATCCAGGCCGCCGCCCAGGCCTACTACGGCGTCGACGCCAAGGACCTCACCGCCGGCCAGGGCGCCTACCTCGCCTCCCTCCTCAACGCACCCAGCCAGTACGACGTCGTCGCCCACCCCGAGAACCGGCCCGCCGCCGAGGCCCGCTGGAACTACGTCCTCGACGGCATGGTCAAGAAGGACTGGCTCACCCCGGCCGAACGCGCCGCCCAGAAGTTTCCCGTGCCCAAGGAGTCCACGATCTCCACCGGCATGTCCGGACAGCGCGGCTACATCGTCAACATCGTCAAGGACTACCTGATCAGCAACGAGATCGTCGACGAGGAGGAACTCGACCGCGGCGGCTACCGCATCACCACCACCCTCCAGAAGGACAAGCAGAACGCCTTCGTGAAGGCCGTCGACGACAAGCTCATGTCCCAGCTGGACAAGAAGGAACGCAAGGTCGACACCTACGTCCGCGCCGGCGGCGCCTCGGTCGACCCCAGTACCGGCAAGGTCGTCGCGATGTACAACGGCATCGACTACGTCAAGCAGTACACGCCCAACGCCACCCGCCGCGACTTCCAGGTCGGCTCCACCTTCAAGCCGTTCGTGTTCACCTCCGCCGTCGAGAACCACTCCGAGACGCAGGACGGCCGCACCATCAACCCGAACACGATCTACGACGGCACCAGCGAACGCCCCGTCCAGGGCTGGAGCGGCGGCCGCTACGCCCCCGAGAACGAGGACCACCGGGACTACGGCGACGTCACCGTCCGCGAGGCCACCGACAAGTCCGTGAACGCCGTGTACGCCCAGATGGCCGTCGACGTCGGCTCCGACAAAGTCATGCAGACCGCGATCGACCTCGGCCTCTCCAAGAACACCCCCGAGCTCACCCCCTCCCCCTCCATCGCCCTCGGCGTGGCCACCGCCAGCCCCCTCGACATGGCCGAGGCGTACGCCACCCTCGCCAACCACGGCAGGCACGGCACGTACACGCTGGTCGAGAAGGTCATGAAGGACGGCAAGCACGAGGTCGACCTGCCCGAACGGCGCGAACACCAGGCCGTCAGCCGCGAGGCCGCCGACACCACCACCTCCGTCCTGCGCAGCGTCGTCCAGAACGGCACCGCCACCGCCGCCCAGGCCGCGGGCCGCCCCGCCGCAGGCAAGACCGGCACCGCCGAGGAGGACACGGCCGCCTGGTTCGCCGGCTACACCCCCGAACTCGCCACCGTCGTCGCGGTGATGGGCCAGGACCCCGAGACCGCCGCCCACAAGTCCCTCTACGGCGCGATGGGCCTGCCCCGCATCAACGGCGGCGGCGCACCCGCCGAGATCTGGGGCCAGTACACCCGCGAGGCCCTGGAGGGCGAACCGGTCTCCGACTTCGACCTCCGGCTCCAGACCGGCGCCGACGTCACCGCCGCCCCCACCGCCGACTCCTCCGACGAACCGGGCAGCGGCGAGGAGAGCGGCACCGGCGCCCCGGACGACGAGTCGAGCGGCGACGAGGACACCGGCACCGAGACCCCGGGCGGGTCGGCCAGCACCCCGCCCGGCGACACCGGCGGCGAGGGCGACACCTCCACCGGCGGCCCCGCCACGGGCGGCCCCAGCACCGAGCCCGGCCCCACGGGCGGCGCCGGCGGCGGCGAGGACGACTCCTCGGGCGGCGGCACCACCGAGGGCGGCGACGGCGGGGAAACGACCGGCGCGGGCGGCGGCGGGGACTCCGGCACCGGAACGATCACCGGACTCCCCACCCGCCCCGGGCGCGAGAGTCAGTGACCGGAGGTCGCCTTCAGACCCACCACGGCCACCAGCAGCAGACAGATGAAGAAGATCCGGGCGGCGGTCGCCGGCTCACCCAGCACCACCATGCCGAGCACCGCCGCACCGGCCGCACCGATGCCCACCCACACGCCGTAGGCGGTACCGATGGGCAACGTCCGCGCCGCGTACGACAGCAGCACCATGCTCGCGACGATCCCGGCACCGGTGAACACACTCGGCCACAGCCGCGTGAAACCGTCGGTGTACTTCATCCCGATCGACCAGCCGACCTCGAGCAGACCGGCGACGAGCAGCAGAACCCACGCCATGACAGGCACCTCCGTGAACGAACTGAACGGGGTGCGTCGTCTTTTCCTTCAACCCGGTACGGCGCGTCTCGTCGGGATGCTTCCCAAGGTAGCAAAAACAGCGGAAAGGGGCCGGTGACCTCGATCACCAGCCCCTGAAGCCCGTTACGGCTCTGATTCAGAGATACAGCCCGGTGGAATCCTCCGACCCCTCGAACCGGTCCGCGGCCACGGCGTGCAGATCGCGCTCGCGCATCAGCACGTAGCCCACACCCCGCACCTCGACCTCCGCCCGGTCCTCCGGGTCGTACAGCACCCGGTCGCCCGGCTCCACGGTCCGCACGTTCTGCCCCACCGCGACGACCTCGGCCCAGGCCAGCCGCTTGCCGACGGCGGCCGTGGCGGGGATCAGGATGCCGCCCCCGGAACGCCGCTCGCCCTCACCGGTGTCCTGCCGCACGAGTACACGGTCGTGCAGCATCCGGATCGGCAGCTTGTCGTCCTGCGGGTGCTCGTTTCTCTTGGCGCTCACGCCCAGAAACCTACCTGTCCCCGCTCAGCGCTTACGCCGCCGGGTACCGCCCAGAGCGAGCAGCCCCACCACCCCGACCACGACGAGCGCGACGGGCACCACCCGCTCCATCCGCGGCGCGCCCTCCTCGTCCACGAACTGCGACTTCACATCGCTGACCACACGGTTCACCCCGACGTACGCACGCCCGAGGGTGTGATCGACGCTGGAAGCGACCTTGGCCTTCGCATCGTCCACGATCGTCTTGGGATGCACGCGCATCCCGATCTCGTCGAGCGTCTCGGCCAGCACCTCGCGACGGCGCTTGATGTCCGCCTCGATCTGCGCCGGGGTTCTGATGTCCGACGTGTCCGCCACCGTACGCCTCCGAAGTCCTCTGACACTGTCCCGGACAGTCTGTCAGCTCCAGGCCCCGCCGCACTGTCAGGACCCCCGGTTCGGGCCTGTCCGGCAGATCATGCCGCAGACGCGGGGTCTGTACGGTGCTGCCAATACCCTGCGACCTGATCTGCCGGACAGGCCCTACGCTGGATCGATGAGCGAGCGACTCCAGCCCGGGGACCCGGCCCCCGCCTTCACCCTCCCGGACGCCGACGGCAACGAGGTGTCCCTGTCCGACCACAAGGGCCGCAAGGTCATCGTCTACTTCTACCCTGCCGCGCTTACCCCCGGCTGCACGAAGCAGGCGTGCGACTTCACGGACAACCTGGAGCTGCTGGCCGGCGCCGGGTACGACGTCATCGGCATCTCCCCCGACAAGCCGGAGAAGCTGGCCAAGTTCCGCGACACGGAGTCCCTGAAGGTCACCCTCCTCGCCGACCCGGACAAGAAGGTCCTGGACGAGTACGGCGCCTTCGGCGAGAAGAAGAACTACGGCAAGACCTACATGGGCGTCATCCGCTCCACGATCGTGGTGGACGAGGAGGGCAAGGTCGAACGGGCCCTGTACAACGTCCGCGCGACGGGTCACGTGGCCAAGATCATCAAGGATCTCGGGATCTGAGTTCTTCTCCGCAGGGCCCGTACCGAAGCCTTCCGGTACGGGCCCTTCCGCATGCCGTGCGTGACTGTCCGATAAACGGTTCGTTACTCCGTACGAGGCTGCGAACGCGTGGCCGGGAAACGGAGGGGAATCGGTGGGGGCGAGTGTGTACAGCCGGGAGCGGCTGGAGGAGGCGGCTCGGGGGGCTCGGACGTTGTCGGAGGCGTTGGTGTGGTTGGGGGTGGATCCGAGGAGTTCTACGCGGCGCTATGTCATGGCGCGGATGAAGAGGCTGGGGGTGGACACCTCCCACTTCCAGCGTGAGGGGGTGAAGTGGACCCGGGAGGTTCTCCAGGAAGCGGTCACAGCTTCGACGAACATGTGCGAGGTACTCCGGCATCTCGGACTGGAAGTGGTCGGCGGACACCACACGCACATCAGCCGACGCATCAAGTCGTACGGCATCGGCATCTCGCACTTCCAGATGCCGACCCGGAAGGGGAAGCCCTGGCGCCCCCGGACACCTGAAAGGTTGCTCGTCGAGCAGTCGCCCGCGGAAGCGAGGCGTATCCCCAGCGATCGACTCAAGTGGGCGATGACGGCCGTGGGCGCACCCGAGCGGTGCGTACTTTGCGGTAACAACGGCATCTGGCACGGACGCCCGATCCCCTTGGAGGTCGACCATGTCGACGGCGACTGGCGCAACAACCGCGTCGAGAACCTGCGGCTACTGTGCCCTAACTGTCACTCGATCACGGACACTTACCGAGGACGTGGCAAGGGGCGTGCAAGCCGATGAGCAGTGGCGTGCGTTACACGCGTGATCGACTCGCAGAGGCAGCCCAGCAGTGCTCCGATCTCGACGAAGTGATCGACTTCTTCGGCGCCCAGCCGTCCGGCAATCTGCGGAGGTACCTCGCGAAGAGGTTCGCCCACTACGCAATCGACATCTCGCATCTCGCCCCGGCCGGTAGCCGAATCCGGCCTTCCGTTGAGGAACTGCGTGCCGCAGTCTCCGACTCCGTATCGATCGCCAGTGTGCTCCGTCGACTAGGACGTCCAGACAACGGCGCGCAACGCGCCCTCTTGCGTCGATGGATCGCAGACGACCGTCTCTCGACAGAACACTTCCTGGGGCAGGCCCACCGGCGGGGCAAGCCCAGCACGGCCACACCGTTCAGACAGCCTGATGACATCTTGGTCAAGCACGTGGGCGAACGCCGGACGAAGACCGCGTTGCTGCGTCGAGCGCTCTGTGCGATCGGCGTACCCAACAACTGCGACGAGTGCGGTACAGGCCCCGAGTGGCTCGGCAAACCCATGACTCTGGAAGTGGACCACGTGAACGGGGACTGGAGCGACGATCGAAAGGAGAACCTGCGGCTACTGTGCCCCAACTGTCACGCTGCCACGGCCACCTGGTGCCGAGGCGGCCGACAGCGGCATGCTGCGCCCAGTAAAGTAGGCCCGGTCGAGCGCCCGTACGCCAACTGGCCGAGCGGCAATCTTTAGGTGGTTGTGTTTGTCGGTTCGAATCCGACCGGGCGCACAGGGCCCTGTACCTACGAATCTTAGGTACAGGGCCCCTCGTCCTTGAGTCACCCCAAAAGCTCCCGCACCACCGGCACCAACGCCCGGAACGCCTTCCCCCGGTGGCTGATCGCGTTCTTCTCCTCCGCCGTGAGCTCCGCGCACGTCCTCGTCTCGCCCTCCGGCTGGAGGATCGGGTCGTAGCCGAAGCCTCCCGTGCCGGCGGGGGTGTGGCGGAGGGTGCCCTTCAGTTGGCCCTCGACGACTCGCTCGGTGCCGTCGGGCAGGGCCAGGGCCGCCGCGCAGGCGAAGTGGGCGGCTCGGTGGTCGTCGGCGATGTCGGCGAGCTGGGCGAGGAGGAGGTCGAGGTTGGCCTTGTCGTCGCCGTGGCGGCCGGCCCAGCGGGCGGAGAAGATGCCCGGCGCGCCGTTGAGGACGTCGACGCAGAGGCCGGAGTCGTCGGCGACGGCGGGCAGGCCGGTGGCCTGGGCGAGGGCGTGGGCCTTGAGGAGGGCGTTCTCGGCGAAGGTGACGCCGGTTTCCTTGACGTCGGGGATCTCCGGGTAGGCGTCCGCGCCGACGAGGTCGTGGGGCAGGCCCGCGTCGGCGAGGATGGCCCTGAGTTCGGTGATCTTTCCGGCGTTACGGGTGGCGAGGATCAGGCGGGTCATGGGGTCCAGTATTCCGGACCCATGACTTCTGGATCACGGTGTGCAGACCTTGGTCAGTTCGCCGGCCGCGTCGGTGACGGGGCTGAGGTCGGGGGTGCTGTCGCCGTTCTCGACGGAGGTACGGACGTTGTCGACGGCCTTGCCGAGGTCTTCGACGGCCTTGTTGACGTCCGCGTTGTCGGTCTGGTCGCCGATCTTGTCGAGGTTCTTGTCTATGGAGTTGAGGGACTCCTCGAGCTGCGTCGGGTCGTTGGACGCGTTCTCCACGGCCTGCTGGAGGGCGGTGACGCTGTCGGCTATGGCGTCGGCGGTCTGGACGCAGTCGAGTGCCTTGTCGACGGCGTCGCACCCGGTGGTGAGGCCGGCCGTCAGGGCGAAGGTCGCCACGGCTGCGGCGGTGACGGTGGTGCGGCGAAGGCGGCGGTGGCGGCTCGCGGCCATGGGTCTCGGTCCTCCCCTTGGGACAGGGCCGGTCGGCCCGTGTGCGGTCGGTGCGGCGGCAGGCGTACAACCGGCTTCGGCTGTACGCCCGTAGAACTGCTGTGCTGCCGCTCGTACTGCTAGTGACGCTGTGGTGGGACGTCGAGTTGCGCGTCCCGGCCGTCTTTCCTGGCGTGCTCTTGGTGTTCTCTTTACTTTTCCAGGACCGTATCAAGCGCCTTGCGCTGGAGTTCGGCCAGTTCCGTGCAGCCGGCGGCGGCGAGGTCGAGGAGGGTGTTGAGCTCGTCGCGGTCGAAGGGCTCGGCCTCGGCGGTGCCCTGGACCTCGACGAAGCGGCCGTCGCCGGTGCAGACGACGTTCATGTCGGTGTCGGCGCGGACGTCTTCCTCGTAGCGGAGGTCGAGGAGGGGGGTGCCGTCGACGATGCCGACGGAGACGGCGGCGACGGTCCCGGTCAGCGGCTTGCGGCTGGGCTTGATCAGCTTCTTGGTGTGCTGGGCCCAGGTGATGGCGTCGGCGAGGGCGACGTAGGCGCCGGTGATGGCGGCGGTGCGGGTGCCTCCGTCGGCCTGGAGGACGTCGCAGTCGAGGACGATGGTGTTCTCGCCGAGGGCCTTGTAGTCGATGACGGCGCGCAGGGAGCGGCCGATGAGGCGGCTGATCTCGTGGGTGCGTCCGCCGATGCGGCCCTTGACGGACTCGCGGTCGCCGCGGGTGTTGGTGGCGCGGGGGAGCATGGCGTATTCGGCGGTGACCCAGCCTTCGCCGCTGCCCTTGCGCCAGCGGGGGACGCCTTCGGTGACGGAGGCGTTGCAGAGGACTTTGGTGTCGCCGAAGGAGACGAGGACGGAGCCTTCGGCGTGTTTGCTCCAGCCGCGTTCGATGGTGACGGGGCGGAGCTGCTGGGGGGTGCGGCCGTCGATGCGTGACATGCGGGTGAGCCTAGCGGGGCATGGGGAGGGGCCCTTCCCGTGGCGTGTGGCGGGAGGGCCCCTGGGGGCGCTTTTCGGCGCCCGGTGCGCGCTCGTGCGCGCTGATGCGCGCGGGGCGCTTACATCATGTCTTCGATTTCCGCGGCGATCGGGTCGGCGTCGGTGCCGATGACGACCTGGATGGCGGTGCCCATCTTGACGACGCCGTGGGCGCCGGCGGCCTTCAGGGCGGCTTCGTTGACCAGGCCGGGGTCGTTGACCTCGGTGCGGAGGCGGGTGATGCAGCCTTCGACCTCTTCGATGTTGTCCAAGCCGCCGAGGCCGGCGACGATCTTCTCAGCCTTGCTGGCCATGTTCTTCTCCCTGATCCGAGCCGCTTTGTGGCAGTAACCCACAGTTGGCCCATCTTCGCGAGCCATCGGTGGGGCTGGTGCCGAATGATGGCGTCACGGCGGCGGAGCCGTCTGTCAACTGGTCTACACCAGTGTACCGGCGACCGGATGGAGACCGGATGAGTGCCGACAGCTCGGTCAGCCCCGCCCGCGCCCGCTGGAACAAGGCGTTCCAGGGTCTGCAGAAGATGGGCCGCAGTCTGCAGTTGCCCATCGCGGTCCTGCCCGCGGCGGGCATTCTCAATCGTCTGGGGCAGCCGGACGTCTTCGGCGAGGACGGCCTGGGGTGGACGAACGTCTCGAAGGTGATGACCGGCGCGGGCGGCGCGCTGCTGGACGGCTCGCTGGGGCTGCCGCTGCTGTTCTGCGTGGGCGTGGCCATCGGGATGGCGAAGAAGGCGGACGGTTCGACGGCGCTGGCGGCGGTGGCGGGGTTCCTCGTCTACTGGAACGTGCTGCGGCAGTTCCCGGAGGACTGTCCGGAGGGTTCGGAGGCGGTTCCGCAGGTCGGCTGTCAGCTGACGGACGGTTCGGGGACGGTGACGGCGTTCACGTACCAGAATCCCGGGGTGTTCGGCGGCATCGTGATGGGGCTGCTGGCGGCGTACTTCTGGCAGCGGTTCCACCGTACGAAGCTGGTGGACTGGCTCGGGTTCTTCAACGGGCGCCGGCTGGTGCCGATCATCATGGCGTTCGTGGCGATCGCGTTCGCGGCGCTGTGCCTGTGGGTGTGGCCGCCGATCGGTGACGCGCTGGAGAGCTTCAGCGACTGGCTGACGGGGCTGGGCGCGTGGGGTGCGGGTGTGTTCGGGCTGGCGAACCGGGCGTTGCTGGTGATCGGCCTGCATCAGTTCCTGAACGTGCCGATGTGGTTCCAGTTCGGTTCGTACACGAAGCCGGACGGCACGGTGGTGCACGGCGACATCAACATGTTCCTGGCGGGTGATCCGAACGCGGGGCAGTTCACGACGGGCTTCTTCCCGATCATGATGTTCGCGCTGCCGGCCGCCGCGCTGGCGATCACGCACTGTGCGAAGCCGCACCGCCGCAAGGAGGTGGGCGGTCTGATGCTGTCGGTGGGGCTGACGTCGTTCGTGACGGGGATCACGGAGCCGCTGGAGTACTCGTTCCTCTTCATCGCTCCGGCGCTGTACGCGGTGCACGCGGTGCTGACGGGTGTGTCGATGGCGGTGACGTGGGGGCTGGGTGTGAAGGACGGGTTCAGTTTCTCGGCGGGACTGATCGACTACGTCATCAACTGGAACCTGGCGACGAAGCCGTGGCTGATCATTCCTATCGGGCTGTGTTTCGCGGCCGTGTACTACGTGATCTTCCGGTTCGCGATCACGAAGTTCGATCTGAAGACGCCGGGGCGGGAGCCGGAGGACGAGGTGGAGGACGTCACGAAGGTGTAGACCTCGCAGGAAGGTGTAGACCTCTCGCGCCCCTCGCGTACCCTTTGGGGAAGGTCTTGCGAAGGCCCTCGGACCGCCGGTCCGGGGGCCTTCGGCACGCCTTCACAGGCCTGTGGCCAGGGGCTGGGGACCGGTACTGCGCGTAGCGCTCCGGTCGCGGAATTACGGGTTCCTTACGCCGCCTTCATCGTGCTACAACAGGTCTACACCACTGAGTGGTGTAGACCACCACCCGATGGAGGAAGTATGAGCACCGCCACCGACAAGGCGGCCCCCGCAAAGAAGCGGGGATCTGGTCTTTTCCAGGGTCTGCAGAAGGTCGGCCGCAGCCTGCAGCTCCCGATCGCCGTGCTGCCGGCGGCGGGCATCATGGTCCGGCTCGGCCAGGACGACATCTTCGGCAAGGACGGCCTGGGCTGGGACAAGGTCGCCGCCGTCTTCAACAACGCGGGCGGTGCCCTCACCGGCTCGCTGCCGATCCTGTTCTGCATAGGCGTGGCCATCGGCTTCGCCAAGAAGGCGGACGGTTCGACCGCGCTGGCCGCGGTGGTCGGCTTCCTCGTCTACAGCAAGGTCCTGGAGGCCTTCCCGGTCACCGAGGCGGTGGTCAAGAACGGCGAGGACGTCGCGGCCACGTACAACGACCCGGGGGTGCTCGGCGGCATCATCATGGGTCTGCTCGCCGCCGTGCTGTGGCAGCGGTACCACCGCAAGAAGCTGGTGGACTGGCTCGGCTTCTTCAACGGCCGCCGGCTGGTGCCGATCATCATGGCCTTCGTCGGCATCGTGGTCGGTGTCTTCTTCGGTCTGGTCTGGGAGCCCATCGGTGAGGGCATCTCGAACTTCGGCGAGTGGATGACCGGCCTCGGCGCCGGTGGCGCGGCCCTCTTCGGCGGTGTGAACCGCGCGCTGATCCCGGTCGGCATGCACCAGTTCGTGAACACGGTGGCCTGGTTCCAGCTCGGTGACTTCACCAACGCCGCCGGTGACGTCGTGCACGGTGACATCACCCGCTTCCTCGCCGGTGACCCGGACGCCGGCATCTTCCAGTCCGGCTTCTTCCCGATCATGATGTTCGGTCTGCCGGCCGCCGCGATCGCCATCGCGCACTGCGCCCGTCCGGAGCGCCGCAAGGCCGTGATGGGCATGATGGTCTCCCTGGCCGCGACCTCGTTCGTGACGGGTGTGACCGAGCCGATCGAGTTCTCGTTCATGTTCATCGCGCCGGTCCTGTACGTGCTGCACGCGGTGCTCACCGCGATCTCGATGGCGGTGACGTGGGGCCTGGGTGTGCACGCCGGCTTCAACTTCTCGGCCGGCTTCATCGACTACGCGCTGAACTGGCACCTGGCCACCAAGCCATGGCTGATCATCCCGATCGGTCTGGTCTTCGCGGTGATCTACTACGTGACGTTCCGCTTCGCGATCGTCAAGTTCGACCTGAAGACCCCGGGCCGCGAGCCCGAGGAGGAGATCGAGGACCTCACGAAGGCGTGAGCCTCCCCCGCACGGCATGACGAGGGCCCCCGGACCGGAAGCGGTTCGGGGGCCTTCGCCGTGCCGGCCTCAGATCTCGTACGTCGCCCCCGCCGCCGCCACCTCCACCGGCCCGTCGTAGGCCTCGCGGGCGTCGGCGAGGTTGACCCGGGGGTCGGTCCACGGCGGGATGTGGGTGAGGACCAGGCGCCGGGCGGCGGCGCGGGTGGCCGTCTCGCCCGCCTCGCGGCCGTTGAGGTGCAGGTCGGGGATGCTCTCCTTGCCGTGCGTGAAGGCGGCCTCGCACAGGAAGAGGTCGGTGTCGCGGGCGAGTTCGTCCAGTGCGGCGGTGACGCCCGTGTCCCCGGAGTAGGTCAGTGACCGGCCGCCGTGTTCGACGCGGATGCCGTAGGCCTCCACGGGGTGGGCGACGCGGTCGGTGTGCACGGAGAACGGGCCGATCTCGAAGGTGCCCGGCTTGACCGTGTGGAAGTCGAAGACCTCGCTCATGGAGGAGGCCGAGGGGGTGTCGGCGTAGGCCGTGGTGAGCCGGTGCTCGGTGCCCTCGGGGCCGTAGACCGGCAGGGGGCCGCAGCGGCCGCCGTCGTGCCGGTAGTAGCGCGCGACGAAGTAGCCGCACATGTCGATGCAGTGGTCGGCGTGCAGGTGGCTGAGGAAGATCGCGTCGAGGTCGTAGAGACCGCAGTGGCGCTGCAGCTCGCCCAGGGCACCGTTGCCCATGTCGAGGAGCAGCCGGAAGCCGTCGGCCTCGACGAGGTAGCTCGAGCAGGCCGATTCCGCGGACGGGAACGACCCCGAGCAGCCGACGACGGTGAGCTTCATGAAGCAGAAACCTCCGCTGGCGCGTGTGGAGAGACGGGGGTCGTGCGGTTTGTCGAGCGTAAGGCGCAAAACCTTTGGTCGCTCCTCCGCCAGGGGCCGTTGTGGGCGAACTCACCTGTGCTGTCACCGGTTCGGCTGGACCGGGGGCGCGCGGGGCCGGGGAGGGGGCGCGCGGGCGTGGTGTGCGCCGGTACCGTCGTTGGTATGGACACGTCCTGGTGGCTCGCCTTCGCGGCGGTGGTACTGCTCGCCCTCGTCGCCGTGATCGTCGACGGGTGGGGGCGGGGGCGGCGGCCGCCGCGTCCGGGTGGCAGCCGGCGTCCGCCGGGGCGGCCCACGGGGCCGAGGGGGCGGGCGGCCCGGCCGCGGCCGGCGGAGATCTGGTGGGCGAACGTGCCGTACGAGGACACGGAGGGCGCGAAGGACCGGCCGTGCCTGGTGATCTCGGTGCGCGGGCGGCGCGCGCTGGTCGCGAAGATCACCAGCCGGTACCGGGAGGAGCGGGCCGGGGTGATCACGCTGCCGCCGGGCTCGGTGGGTGACGCGCGGGGGCGGACGAGCTTCCTGGAGACGGACGAGCTGCGCCGGGTGCCGGTGCGGGACTTCCGGCGCCGGGTGGGCGAGGTGGACCCGGCCCTGTGGGACCAGGTGCGTCACCTCGCCCGGTGAACAACGCCCCCTAGGCCCAGAGCTGGCCCTGGAGGGTGTCGATGGCCTCTTCGGTGGTGGTCGCGGTGTAGACGCCGGTGGAGAGGTACTTCCAGCCGCCGTCGGCGACGACGAACACGATGTCGGCGCTCTCGCCGGCCTTCACCGCCTTCTTCCCGACGCCGATCGCGGCGTGCAGGGCGGCGCCGGTGGAGACGCCCGCGAAGATGCCCTCCTGCTGGAGGAGTTCCCGGGTGCGGGTCACGGCGTCCGCCGAGCCGACGGAGAAGCGGGTGGTGAGGACGGAGGCGTCGTACAGCTCGGGTACGAAGCCCTCGTCGAGATTGCGCAGGCCGTAGACCAGGTCGTCGTAGCGCGGTTCGGCGGCGACGATCTTCACGTCGGGCTTGTGCTCGCGCAGGTAGCGGCCGACGCCCATGAGGGTGCCGGTGGTGCCGAGGCCGGCGACGAAGTGGGTGATGGAGGGGAGGTCGGCGAGGATCTCGGGGCCGGTGCCGGCGTAGTGGGCGCCGGCGTTGTCCGGGTTGCCGTACTGGTAGAGCATCACCCAGTCCGGGTGCTCGGCGGAGAGTTCCTTGGCGACCCGTACGGCGGTGTTGGAGCCGCCCGCGGCCGGAGAGGAGATGATCTCCGCGCCCCACATGGCGAGCAGGTCCCGGCGCTCCTGGGAGGTGTTCTCGGGCATCACGCAGACGATGCGGTAGCCCTTGAGCTTGGCGGCCATGGCGAGCGAGATGCCGGTGTTGCCGCTGGTGGGCTCCAGGATGGTGCAGCCCGGGGTGAGGCGGCCGTCCTTCTCGGCCTGTTCGATCATGTGGAGCGCGGGGCGGTCCTTGATCGAGCCGGTGGGGTTGCGGTCCTCCAGCTTGGCCCAGACGCGGACGTCGGCGGACGGCGAGAGCCGCGGCAGGCGCACCAGGGGGGTGTTGCCCACCGCGGCCAGCGGGGAGTCGTAACGCATCCCGATCAGGCCATACCGCCGGCGACGGCCGGCAGGATCGTGATGCTGTCGCCATCGGAGAGCTTGGTGTCGATGCCGTCGAGGAAGCGGACGTCCTCGTCGTTCAGGTAGACGTTGACGAAGCGGCGCAGCTGCTCCCCGTCCACGATGCGTGCCTGAATACCCGTGTGCCGGGTCTCGAGGTCGGCGAAGAGCTGGGCGAGGGTGTCCCCGGTGCCCTCCACCGCCTTCTGGCCGTCGGTGTACTGGCGGAGGATGGTCGGGATGCGGACCTCGATGGCCATGGCTGAGGGCTCCTGTCGGAAGGTGTCGTGGGTTCGGTGAGGCGCGCGGCGGCACGCGGCAGCCCGCCGCGGCGTACGGCCGTCCGGCGGCCGTACGGGGGCAGCGGGAGATCAACAGATGGCGCTGTTCAGCCTGCACAGGTCGACGTGCAGCCGCGCCACGAGCAGCGTGCCCGGCGCCTTTTCGCTCACGTCGAGAAGAACCATGGGCTCATCGTATCGATTCCCGGACCGGCTTCCGGAGTGTGATCTCACCTACTGGACGCCTCTCATCCGCGATGCGATACGACGGGTGGTTCAGTACGCGTTCACGACCTTGACCTCCTCTTCCGTCACCTCTCCGTCCAGGATGCGGAACGAGCGGAACTGGAAGTCTCCCGCGTCGTCGGTGTCGGCGGTGGAGACCAGGACGTAGTGGGCGCCGGGTTCGTTGGCGTAGGTGATGTCGGTGCGGGACGGGTAGGCCTCGGTGGCGGTGTGGGAGTGGTAGATGACCACCGGCTCCTCGTCGCGGTCGTCCATCTCGCGGTAGAGCTTGAGCAGGTCCTGCGAGTCGAACTCGTAGAACGTGGGTGAGCGGGCGGCGTTGAGCATCGGGATGAACCGCTCGGGGCGGCCCTCGCCCACGGGACCGGCCACCACGCCGCACGCCTCGTCGGGGTGGTCCTCGCGCGCGTGGGCGACGATCTGGTCGTACAGGGCCTGGGTGATGGTCAGCATGCGGCCCAGGATAAGCAGAAGGGCCACCCCGTACCGGTGGGTGGTACGGGGCGGCCCACATGCTGGACGTCCTGAGCGGCGGCCGGCGAGGACGCCACGAGCGTCCCCGGTGACCGGACGTCCCGGATGCGCGAGAACGCGCAGGTCAGGCAGCCAGAAGGTCAGACGATCTTCTCGAGGTTCTCCGAGTCCGGCTCGCCGCGCCGCTCGGTGACGTCCGGGTTGCGGCTCTTGAGCACGGCCCAGCCGATGCCGAGGGCGGCGGCCCAGCCGGCCATCACGTACAGGCAGATGCGGGCGTCGGCGTCGTAGGCGATCAGGCAGGTGACGAAGAGGAGGAAGGCGATGGCGATGTACGAGCACACCGAGCCGCCCGGTGCCGGGAAGGAGGAGGCGGGCAGGCGGCCCGCGACGACCTTGCGCCGGTACATGACGTGGCTGATCAGGATCATCAGCCAGGTCCAGATGCCGGCGGCGGTGGCGACGGAGGTGACGTAGCCGAACGCCTTCTCGGGGACGGTGTAGTTGAGGACCACGCCGATGCCCATGAAGATCACCGAGACGCCGATGCCGATGGCCGGGGTCTTGGTGGACGACAGCCGCCTGAAGACGCCGGGGGCCTCACCGTTGTCCGCGAGGGTGCGCAGCATGCGGCCGGTGGAGTACATGCCGGAGTTGCAGGAGGACAGGGCCGCGGTGAGCACGACGAAGTTGACGATGCCGGCGCCGGCCGGGATGCCGATGACCGCGAAGGCCTCCACGAAGGGGCTGACGCCCTCGGCGAACTCGGTCCACTTGACCACCGCCAGGATGACGGTGAGGGCGCCGACGTAGAAGAGGGCGATGCGCCAGGGCAGGGTGTTGATCGCCTTGGGGAGGGTCTTCTCCGGGTTCTCCGACTCGCCGGCGGTGACGCCGACCAGCTCGACGGCGAGGTAGGCGAACATGACGCCCTGGAGGGTCATCAGGGACGAGCCGATGCCCTTGGGGAAGAAGCCGTCGAACTCCCACAGGTTGGAGACGGCGGCGGTGTCGCCGGCCTGGCTGAAGCCCAGGGTGAGGACGCCGATGCCGATCACGATCATGCCGATGATGGCGGTGACCTTGACCATCGAGAACCAGAACTCGATCTCGCCGAACAGCTTGACCGAGATCAGGTTGGCGACGAAGAGCAGGACGAGGAAGACGAGGGCGGAGACCCATTGCGGGATCTCCGGGAACCAGTAGTGGATGTAGATGGCGGCGGCGGTGAGCTCCGCCATGCCGGTGACCACCCACATCAGCCAGTACGTCCAGCCGGTGAAGTATCCGAAGAAGGGGCCGAGGAACTCCCGCGAGTACTCGGCGAAGGAGCCGGAGACGGGACGGTAGAGGAGCAGCTCGCCGAGCGCCCGCATGATGAAGAAGATGATCACGCCCGCGAGGGCGTACATGAGGATGATGCTGGGCCCGGCCTTGGCGATGTTGGCCCCGGCGCCCAGGAAGAGACCGACGCCGATCGCGCCGCCGATCGCGATCATCTGGACCTGACGGCTGTTGAGTCCGCGCTCGTAGCCCTCTTCAGGTGTTTTCTCCGTGTCGACCTGCGCAGAGGTCATGTGTGGTGCGCCTTTCTCCATGCCGACCCGGGCCTGTCGTCGGCCGCGGATCGGGTCTCGATCCCCCCGGATGATGGAGTCGAGCGGGCCTCACGTCCCGCTCTGTGCCTGGCCGGCGGTCCGCCGGCTCGGTGGCGCACCCGGCCGAACATTCGGGTGGTGTTCGCCGGGCGGTCGTGAAGATTTACCACGACCGCGATGTCGATCACAGGGGCGCGGTGTGACGCGTCACACAGGCATAACGGGACAAAAGGCGCCCGAGGCGGGCGAAGAGGGACAACTCCTTGACGAGATCATTACCCGGATTTGAGGGTCCGCTGAGCGGACACCGGAGCGGGCAATCAGGGCATAAGGGTCGAGACCAACGACTCCTGGAGCCCGCCGAGCCACAGGTACGCCATCACCATCGGCTTGCGCGGGTCCTCGTCGGGGAGCCGGTAGAGCAGGTCCGTGTCGTCCTCGTCGGCGATCTCCAGCCGGGAGCCGATCGCCAGGCGCAGGTCGTTCAGGGCGCGCAGCCACTGCTGGGACTCCTCGGGCGACAGCTTCAGCACCGCGCCGTCCTCGCCGGCCGACGCCGAGGAGAGGGTGTCCAGGGTGCGGACCACCGCGAGGGCGTTGTCCCGCTTGCCGGCCCGCAGGTCGTTCTCGGTGTAGCGGCGGAACTCGGCGGAGGACGCCCGCTGCTCCTCGGCCTCCGCGGCCTGCGGGGCGGAGGCGGGGTCGCCGTAGGCGTCCGGGAACAGGCGTCGCAGCACGGGGTCGGAGGGCGGCTCGCTCGGGCCCTCGGCGAAGAGCTCGGCGAGCGGGTCGTCGGAGGCCTCCTCGGCGGGGCCGGGGCCGATCAGCTCCAGGAGCTGCACGGCCAGGGACCGGATGATGGAGATCTCGACGTCGTCGAGGGCGACGGCCGCGCCGCCGCCGGGAAGCGGTTCGAACTGTCCTGGCATGGAGGTGATTCAGCTACTTCCGTCCTGCGGGCGGGCGTGGGTCATTTCCGGTCACTTCCGGTCCTGCTGGAGGGTGGCCCACAGACCGTAGCCGTGCATGGCCTGGACGTCCCGCTCCATCTCCTCGCGCGAGCCGCTGGACACCACCGCCCGGCCCTTGTGGTGGACGTCCATCATGAGTTTGGTCGCCTTGTCCTTCGAGTAGCCGAAGTAGGACTGGAAGACGTACGTCACGTAGCTCATGAGGTTGACGGGGTCGTTGTGCACGATCGTCACCCAGGGCACGTCGGGCTCGGGTACGGCGAAGACCTCCTCCGCCGACTCGGTCTTCTCGATCTCCATGGGTGCGGCTGCCGTCACATGGCCCATGCTGCCACCACAGGGGGGCACCCGCACAAACGGGCCTGTGGCGGGCGCCACGGAACCATAAATCGTCAGACTGACGAAATGGGGGTAGCATCCTCGTCATGAACACAGCGGACCTTGGGCTGCCGGTGGACGTCCCCTCGACGGCGCTCTTCACGGACCAGTACGAGCTGACGATGCTGCGGGCCGCCCTGAAGGCGGGCACGGCCGGGCGGCGCAGCGTGTTCGAGGTCTTCACGCGGCGGCTGCCGGACGGGCGGCGCTACGGCGTCGTGGCGGGCACCGGGCGGGTGCTGGACGCGGTGGAGAACTTCCGCTTCGACGCGGACGTCCTGCGCTTCCTGCGCGAGCGGGACATCGTCGACGAGGAGACCCTGGACTGGCTCGCCCAGTACCGCTTCAGCGGCGACATCTGGGGCTACCCCGAGGGCGAGGTGTACTTCCCGGGCTCGCCGATCATGCGGGTGGAGGGCACCTTCGGCGAGTGCGTGCTGCTGGAGACGGTGATCCTCTCCATCCTCAACCACGACTCGGCGATCGCCGCGGCCGCCTCCCGGATGGCCTCGGCCGCCGGGGACCGCCCGCTGATCGAGATGGGCGCCCGCCGCACCCACGAGCTGGCCGCGGTCGCCGCCGCCCGCTCCGCCTACGTCGGCGGCTTCGCGACCACCTCCGACCTGGCCGCCGGCTTCCGCTACAACATCCCCACCGTCGGCACCTCCGCCCACGCCTTCACCCTGCTCCACGACAACGAGCGCGACGCCTTCCAGGCCCAGGTGGAGGCGATGGGCAGGGGCACGACGCTGCTCGTGGACACCTACGACGTAGCCGAGGCCGTCCGCACGGCCGTGGAGATCGCCGGGCCCGAGCTGGGCGCCGTGCGCATCGACTCCGGTGACCTGCTGCTGGTCGCCCACCGGGTGCGCCAGCAGCTCGACGAGCTGGGCGCCCGGGACACGAAGATCGTCGTGACCTCGGACCTGGACGAGTACGCCATCGCCTCGCTCGCGGCGGCGCCCGTGGACGCGTACGGCGTCGGCACCCAGCTGGTGACCGGCTCCGGGCACCCGACGGCGTCCATGGTCTACAAGCTGGTCGCCCGCGCCGAGTCCGGTGGGTCCATCGACGACACAGCGCCGCTGGTGCCGGTGGCGAAGAAGTCCAGCGGCGGCAAGACCTCCATCGGCGGCCGCAAGTGGGCCGCCCGGCGGCTGGACTCCTACGGGTACGCCGAGGCCGAGGTGGTCGGCACCGGGCCGGTGCCCGACGGCCTCGCCGGCCGGCAGCTCCTGGTCGAGCTGGTCAAGGGCGGGGAGGTGGTGGCCCGCGAGCCGCTGGACGCCGCCCGGGACCGGCACGCGGCCGCCCGCGCCAACCTCCCGCTGTCCGCGACGCAGCTCTCCCGAGGGGAACCCGTCATTCCGACGGAGTACGCGCACGAGGGCTCGGGTAGCTAAAGCTGGTGCGGTCCGACCGGCGCCGCACCACCCACCGATCCGTCCCCACCACGCGATCTCCGCCCCTCCTACCCCACAGCCCATCCAGCCGAAGGACACCGACCATGCGCCGCGCCCTGATCGTCGTAGACGTGCAGAACGACTTCTGCGAGGGAGGCAGCCTTGCGGTGACCGGCGGTGCCGACGTGGCCGCCGCCATCACCGAGCTGATCGGGCAGGCGCCCGCCGGCTACCGCCACGTCGTGGCCACCCGCGACCACCACGTCGCGCCGGGCGGCCACTTCGCCGACAACCCGGACTACGTCCACTCCTGGCCGGCGCACTGCGTGGCCGGCACGGAGGGCGTCGGCTTCCACCCGAACTTCGCCCCGGCCGTCGCCTCCGGCGCGATAGACGCCGTCTTCGACAAGGGGGCGTACTCGGCGGCCTACAGCGGCTTCGAGGGCGCCGACGAGAACGGCACGACGCTCGCCGACTGGCTGCGGGCCCGCGAGGTCGACGAGGTCGACGTGGTGGGCATCGCCACCGACCACTGCGTGCGGGCCACCGCCCTGGACGCGGCCCGCGAGGGCTTCCGTACGCAGGTGCTGCTCGACCTGACCGCCGGAGTGGCCCCCGAGACCACCGAGCGGGCGATGGAGGAGCTGCGGGAGGCGGGCGTGGAGCTGACCGGGAAGCCGGTCGTCCAGTAGCGCCCGCCGCCGTCGGGCCGGGCTGCGGCTACGGCTGCGGCGCCGGGCGTCTGAGGAGCGCCCGGATCGGGTGCCACAGCTCCTGGACGCGCTCGGGCCCGCCCGTGACACCGGCCACCGGGGCGGTGCGCCATATGAGGCCGTCGGGGTGGTGCAGGACCGCGGTGATCTCGTCCGGGGTCGGCGGGGCGGCGTTGCCCCGCAGGTAGACCGCCCGCAGCCCCAGGTTGCGCAGCCTGGTCAGGGCGCGCGCCCGGTTCTGGGCGTGGACGAGAAAGCGCACGCTGCCCTCGGGCGTGGCGGGGCTGGGCAGGTTGAGTGCCACCACCACCGTGCCGTTCGGCAGCTTGCTGAAGCCTCCCTGGGCCATGCGGTCATACCCCCGTGTCAGCCGGTGCCGGTCCGCTTCTCGGACCAGGTGTCAATAAGAGAACCACAGGACGCACCTAAACACGGATCGGCGGCGACCCGCCAGGGGGTCGCCGCCGATCATGCTCTGACCTGGGCAGATGCTATTTACCTGCCCGCAGGACCGACCTCGAGCTCGATCGTCGAGCCGTTCCTGGCCTCCTTGAGGATCTTGATCTTCGTGTTGGTGTCAGTGATCTTGACGCCGCCGGTCGGGTTCGACTCGTCGTAGTAGTCGTTCTTGCGGTCGTTGAAGACCGAGACGCCCTTCGAGCCCGGGAAGTACTTCGCGACGTCCGCCTTGTGCAGCGTCATGCCGTCCGTGCGGTAGCGGCTGAACGGCGAGTCGTACGACTGCACGCGGTTGCGCAGCAGGGTGCCGTCCTTCCACTTCATCGCGGTCGGGTGCGAGTCGACCGGCAGGACCAGGCCGGTGCCCGGGTGCTGGCTGGTGTTGTTGTCCGCCTGGGAGGTGTCCCACTTCCAGATCAGCAGGCCGTTCTGGTACGCGTAGTGCTCCACCCAGTTCGGGCGGTCCGTGAAGCCGAAGTTGTACGGGCCGGTCTTCAGCGTCTTGTCGTACGACACGTACTGCCGGTTCTCGGCGATGTAGTACTGCGCGTAGTCCTCGGTGAAGGACGCGCCCTTGCGGGTGAAGCCGTCGGCGCTCCAGGCGGCGTCCGCGGTCTCGGCGTTGTCGGTGAAGAGCGCCTCGCCGTCCGCGGTCACCGTGATCGAGTCGGCCGTGAAGCCCTTCTGGGCCACGCCGCCGTCGGTCTGGTAGCGGAAGCGGATGTCGATCTTCTTACCGGCGTAGGCGTCGAGGGAGAACGCGAACTTCGAGTAGGCGTCCAGCGTGCCGTGCAGGGCCGGCTTGTCGGCGGCGTCGCGCGGGATCGGCTGACCGTCCACCGTGCCGTCGATGGCGGTCCAGTTGGCGCCGCCGTCGGTGGAGACCTCGGTGTAGAGGTAGTCGTAGTTGGCCTCGATGTCGTACCAGCCGTCGTAGGTCAGCTCGGCCTTCGACTTGCCGGTCAGGTCGACCGGACGGCTCAGCGTGTTGCTGAGGTTGTCACCGCTGCCGCTCCACCACTGGGTCTCGCCCTCGGCGGGCGGGACGATCTCGGTGGTGACGGCCTTCTTCGGCAGCTCGACGACCAGCGCCTGCTTGTGCTTGGTGTTGTACTCGGCCAGGCCCAGCTTGTGCCAGGAGTTGACGCCCGCCTTGGCGGTGTCGTAGTTCAGCCAGCCGAGCTGGAGCTTGTCCCAGGCGGTCATGTCGCCGGGCAGGTCGCCGATCTCGTTGCGGCCGGTGCCGAGCCAGGAACCGGACGACATCAGCGTCCAGAAGCCGGTGGAGTTCTCGCCGCCCGCGGTGTCGTAGTGGTCCGGCAGACCGAGGTCGTGGCCGTACTCGTGGGCGAAGACGCCGAGTCCGCCGTTCTCCGGCTGGACGGTGTAGTCGCCGACCCAGATGCCGGTGGAGCCGATCTGCGCGCCGCCGAGCCTGTTCTGCTCGGGGCCGGTGGCGCCGGCGTCGGTGCCGAAGGCGTACCAGCGGTGGGCCCAGATCGCGTCGGTGCCCTGGGCGCCGCCACCGGCGGACTCGTCCTCGCCGGCGTGCACGATCTGGAAGTGGTCGATGTAGCCGTCGGGCTCGTTGAAGTCGCCGTCGCCGTCGAAGTCGTAGCGGTCCCACTCGTCGAAGCGGGCGACGTCCGCCTTGATCTGGGCGTCGGTGCGGCCGGCCGCCTTCTGCTCCTCGACCCAGGCGTTCAGGCCGTCGCTGACGACGTTCCACACGCTCGGGCAGTTGGTGTCGCCGCAGGCGTTGTTGCCGTAGCGGGCCTCGTTGTAGGGGACCTTGACCCAGTCGGAGACCTCGCCCTCGACCGAGTAGCGGCCGGAGGACTGCTTCTCGTAGTACGTCTTGACCGAGTCGACGCCCTTGCCGGAGCCGAAGTACAGGTCCTCGAAGTGCTGCTGGTCGTAGTCCTCCTTCCAGGCCGTGGAGTTGTCGGTCCTCCGGTTGGGCTTGGCTATCTGGTTGTGCAGCGGGCCCGCCTCGCCGCCGTAGCGGCTGTCGATCTTGTCGCCGAACTCGACCAGGATGGTGAAGATCTTGTCGGTCTTCTCCCGGCCCAGCTCGACGTACTTGGCGTCGCCCTTCTTGCTCTTGAGCTGGACGACGTTGGAGCCGTCCTTCTTCTTCACCGAGGCCTTGCCGGAGATGACCTGCTTGAGGGCCTCCTCGCGCTGGGCCGCCTGAGTGTCGCTCATGGGGCCCTTGAGGTCATGGGAGTCCATGCCCTTGGCGGGGTGCGGGTCGTGCCGGTCCACGGCCTCCGGCTTGGCGGGCGCGTCCGCCTGAGCGACGCCCGCCGCGGAGAGCGTCGCGGTGGCGGCGGCTAGTGCGACGGTGGTCGCCGCCGTTCTGAACGTCCAGGATCTTCTGGTCACTTGACTTCCTCCCCCGCGTCCACGCGCGCGGATGGGGGGACAAGGACAGAGCAGAGTCCGCGCACACGTGATCAACGCGTGTATTCAAGTGACGACATTTGACTAGAGGTTCACTGGAAAAGACAGACCTTGACTTGAGCAGAACAATTGCACTATGCGGAGTCGCCGTTCGCTTTGCGGACGCTGTTCGGGACGGGCGGGACGTCCGGCGGGCGCGCGACACCGTCCGCTTCCGGCGCACCATGAATCCGTGCGCCCCCCGTGCATCGGCCCCGCCGGTTAGGGCGGGCTTACCACTGTTTCCTCCCGGGCACACAGCGGGTTAGAGTCGCTTGGCGGAACGCCCGGAAGCCGGCGGAAAGCCAGGCCGACAGCCGGTCTCACCCCCAGATTGTCTTCCGAGGACACGATGGCCATGCCCCGTCCGACTGCCGCACAGTTCGCCTACGGTACGTGCACCGTGATCTTCTCGACGCTCGCCATGCTGCTGCTGTCGCAGACGAGTTCGGGTCCCGGAGTCGCCGTCATCGCCGTCGCCGCCCTCGGCCTCGGGCTGCTGGTCGCCATGACGGTCCCCCAGCCGAGGACGACGCGCACGATGACCGTCGTGCCGGCCACGGGGCGCGCCGCGGACCGGGAGCCCGTGCGGGCGGCCCGCGTCTCCGCGGGTGCGGGTGAAGCGGCCCGCGACCGCGCCGCCTGACGCCGCCGCCTCCGGGGTGGGCGGCCCCGTCCGTCAACGGGTGCTGACCACCACCGTCTTGGCCGCCTTGTCGTGCAGGCCCTGCTTGTAGGGCCGGTCGAAGAAGCTCCAGCCGCCCGCGATGATCGTCCAGACGCAGGCGCAGCAGAAGGCGAACGGGATCCACAGCACCAGCGCCCGGATCAGGGACGTCTGCACCGAGGGTGTGGCGCCGTTGTCCAGGTTGGCCACGCGCATGCCGAGCCATTTCTTGCCCAGGGTCTGGCCCGTCTTCGCGGTCATGTAGGTGTCGTAGGCGATGTAGAGCACGGCGGCGATCAGTGACTGCCCGAACGACTTGCCGACCGAGATGTCCTCGCCGTCCACCTGGTACTCCTGGACGTTGAACGCCCAGCTGAGCAGCCACACCACGATGCCGACGAGGATCATGTCGATGATCCGCGCGAGGACCCGTTTGCCGCTGTCGGCGAGCGGGGGCATGCCGGCGAGCGGGTCGGTGGGGTAGGGGCCACCGCCGTAGGGGTCACCGCCGCCGCCCGGGGGCGGGGGTGCGCCGCCGCCGTACGGCGGGGGGTGGCCGGTACTGCCGTGCGGGTCGGACGGGGGGCGCTTCCTGAACGGGTCGTCTTCCGGCGGCTGCCCGCCGGGGCCGGGGGGCGGTTCGCTGCTCATGTCCCGAGTCGAACCCGGAGTCTCTTTCCTCGCATCCGGCGAGCGGCCGTCCGGAGTAGCGAGGGCACGTGGTCCGACGCCGTCGGGGCGGGGACCGACTGTGCGTCGGCGGGTGCGGGTGCGTCGTGGTTGCTCGCGCAGTTCCCCGCGCCCCTTTGGGGCGCGTCCACTGCGCGTACCTTCAGGGGCGCGGGGAACTGCGCGACCAGCCCCCACTCACCCGCACCCGACCACGAAGCCCCCCGCTGAGTCAGCCCGCGACAAACGTGTTCGCGGCCTTGTCGTGCCAGCACTGGCGCCACGGGCGGTCGAACAGGCACCACACGACGCCGACCAGGCCGATGGCCAGGAGGCCGGGGACGCTGTAGACCAGCCAGCGGCGCAGGGCCGCGCCGAGGGACGGGGGCTCGTGGGCCTCGATGTCCCGTACCTCCAGGCCGAGCAGCTTCTTGCCCAGGGTCCGGCCCCACTTGGCGGTGGGCAGCGCCTCGTAGAGGCCGCCGAAGACCAGCAGGACGGCCAGCACGATGCCCAGGTACGTGGACGTCGTGCCGTCGAGCAGCCAGACCGTGACCGTCTCGCCGGAGAGCTTGGCCTCGTCGATCTTGCCGGTGACGTGGTCGACCGCCTTGGTTCCGAGCGGTACGGCGGCCACGGCGGTGACGGCGCCCAGGACGACGGTGTCGATCAGCCGGGCGGCCAGTCGCTTGCCGAGCCCGGCGGGGCGGGCGGCCGCCTGGCGCCGGGCGGCGGCCTGGAAGACGTCCTCCACCGGCGGCTTCCACGGTGCGACGGGCTGCTCGCCCTCGCCGGCGCCCGCGAGCCGGTGCACCTGCTGCGCCCAGGAGGACTGACCGCCGCCGGGACCGGCCGCGACCGGGGCGGAGGCGGCGGGCTGCGGTTGTGCGGCGGCCGGTTGCTGGGACGAGGGGGCGGCTTGGTGGGGCGCGGGAGCAGCGGCCTGGTGCGGGACGGCCGGGCCGGCCGTCTGCTGAGGGCCGGAGGGGGCCGTCGGCGCGGCGGCCCGGGCCGCCGCGGCCTTGCCGGCGGCGAAGCCCGGGCCGCCCGTGGTGCCGGCGCGCGGGGAGACCGCGCGGAAGGTCATCGTGCCCTGGTCTTCGGCGGCGCCGTCCGAGGGCCGGGCACCCCCGGGCCCGGCCGTCGGGCGCCGGAAGACGAAGGTGTTGCCCGACTCGGCCTCCGCCTCACCGCGGTCGGAGGCCTGCCCGTCCCGAGCCGCGCCGCCCTCGCCGGGTCCCGTGCCCGAGCCCGCGGGACCGGCACCGGAGCCCGCCCCCGGGCGGCCGGCACCGGCGTCCGGCACCGCTCCCCCGGCCGGTCCCGCGGCCGGCGTCGCGTCCTGGGCGTGCGCGAGCCTCGGGTCGGTGGCCTGGGCCGGGCCCGGCCAGGCGACGGACGAGCCCTGCGCACCCGCCGCACCGGAGCGGTCGGCGGCCCAGGACGCGGCCGGCTCCGGGCGGCTGCCGTGCTGGGCCGCGGCGGCGGGCGGCGGCTCCTCGACCGGGTCCTCGTCGAAGAAGTGCGGGCCTGTCTCCTCCACGGAGGGCCGTGCGCCGGGCGGCGGCGCGAGCGGCTCGCCGTCCTTGGGGGCGGGCCGGCTGGTACCCGGCACCCAGGAGGCGCCGTTCCAGTACCGGACATATCCAGGAATGGACGGGTCCGGGTAATACCCTTCACGGGGCCTGTCGTCGCCGGGGGCCGGGGTTGGGGCGCTCATGTCCGTCGTCCCGTATCTGCTCGGGGGTTGGTTCGGGGGCTCAACATCTATCAGACGGGCGCAATCCGCACCGCCGGTCCCGCCGGACCCACCCCTTTCCGGGCAACCTCGTGCATGGACCTTCACACCCGGGACAGAGGGGAGGAAAAAAGTTCCGCGAACCCGCGTAACGCTCACGGCCCACGTCGCTCTCACTCCTGCGGGCCCGTTCCAGGCGGCCCGTGCGGACCCGTACGAGAGAGGACCCACGCCATGCACCCCAACCACCCCAGCCACCCCGTCGCCGTGGAACGCGAGCTGGAACTGAGGCTCATCCTGTCGCCCGAGCACGCCGTCCCGGTGCCGGCCCGGCTCGCCTACCACTCCGACGACCCGTACGCCGTGCACGTCACCTTCCACATCAACTCCGGCTGCCCGGTGCACTGGACGTTCGCCCGGGACCTGCTCGTGGAAGGGGTGTTCCGGCCGTGCGGGCACGGGGACGTGCGGGTGTGGCCGTCGAAGGCGGACGGTCGCAGCGTCGTGCTGATGGCGCTGAGCAGCCCCGACGGTGACGCCCTGCTGGAGGCGCCGTCGGCTCAGGTGTCGGCGTGGCTGGAGCGGACGCTGCGGGCGGTGCCGCCGGGGGCCGAGGCCGGGCAGCTCGGCCTCGACGACGGGCTGGCCGAGCTGCTGGCCCGGTGAACGGCGGGCGTCAGAACAGCTTGCCCGGGTTGAGGATGCCCAGCGGGTCGAAGACCTGTTTGACGGCCCGCTGCATCTCCAGCCCCACCGGACCGATCTCGCGCGCCAGCCACTCCTTCTTCAGTACGCCCACGCCGTGTTCGCCCGTGATGGTGCCGCCGAGTTCCAGGCCGAGGCCCATGATCTCGTCGAAGGACTCGCGGGCCCGGCGGGACTCGTCGGGGTCCTGGGCGTCGAAGCAGACCGTGGGGTGGGTGTTGCCGTCGCCCGCGTGGGCGCAGACGCCGATGGTCAGGTCGTACTTGGCGGCGATGCGCTCGATGCCCTCCAGCATGTCGCCGAGCCTCGAGCGGGGCACGCACACGTCGTCGATCATCGTGGTGCCCTTGACCGCTTCGAGGGCGGTGAGGGACAGGCGGCGCGCCTGGAGGAGGAGTTCCGACTCGGCGGCGTCGTCTGCGGGGACCACCTGCGTGGCGCCCGCGGCCTCGCACAGGGCGCCCACGGCGGCGAGGTCGGCGGCCGGGTCGGTGGTGTCGAAGGCCGCGAGGAGCAGGGCCTCGGTGGTCTCCGGGAGACCCATGTGGGCGAGGTCGTTGACCGCCTTGACGGTGGTGCGGTCCATCAGTTCGAGGAGGGACGGCACGTGCCCGCCCTCCATGATCTTGCAGATCGCGTCGCAGGCGGCGGAGGCGGAGGAGAACTCGGCGGCCAGCACCAGCTGCTCGGGCGGCTGGGGACGCAGGGCGAGCACCGCCCGTACGACGATGCCCAGCGAGCCCTCGGAGCCGACGAAGAGCCGGGTGAGGTCGTACCCGGCGACGCCCTTGGCGGTGCGGCGGCCCGTGGACATCAGGCGGCCGTCGGCGAGGACGACGTCCAGGCCGAGGACGTACTCGG
Source organism: Streptomyces sp. CB02414 (assembly GCF_001905385.1). Lineage (GTDB taxonomy): Bacteria > Actinomycetota > Actinomycetes > Streptomycetales > Streptomycetaceae > Streptomyces. Next base: position 1,223,620 of record NZ_LIPF01000001.1, read on the forward strand.
CGGTCACCCCGTACTTGACGCAGCACAGGCCGCCGGAGGCGGTGCCGATGTTGCCGCCGATGGTGCACATCTCCCAGCTGGAGGGGTCGGGAGGGTAGTACAGGCCGTGTTCGTTCACCGCGCGGGAGAGCGTGGCGTTGACGACGCCGGGTTCGACGACGGCGACGCGGTCGACCGGGTTGATCTCCAGGATGCGGTCCATCTTGGTCAGCGAGAGGACCACGCAGCCGTCGGTGGCGTTGGCTCCGCCGGACAGGCCGGTGCGGGCGCCCTGCGGGACGACGGGGACGCGCAGCTCGGTGGCGGTGCGCATGACGTGCTGGACGTCCTCCACGGTGCGCGCCAGGACGACCACGGCGGGGGCGCCGGCCGGGCAGAAGCTCGCCATGTCGTTGGCGTAGGAGGCGGTGATGTCGGGGTCGGTGAGGACGGACTCGGCGGGCAGTCCGGCGAGCAGCCGCTCGACGAGGGGGCTGTCGGCCGCCGGGGCCGCGCCGGCTTCGCGGGCTGCGTCGTCTTCGTCGCGAGGCGCTTCGATACGGCTCATGATCAGAGGTTCGCACCCGGGGCCATCGGTGTGAACCCCGTCGACGGCACCCGGCGCAAGCCGCGGTGTGCTTGTCGTACGGGCGCACAGTAGGCGCCATGGAGATCGAACGCGGGCGGCGCTCCCGCCGCCGGAACCGGGTGCTGATCGCCTCCGTCGCCGGGGCCGCCGTGCTCGGCGGGGTGCTGGTGCTGCTGCCGTGGGACGGGGGCGACGCCTCCCCGCCCGCGCCGGGACCCGCGGCGCTGGCGCGCGGTGCGGTGACCACGGGGGTGCCGGCCGCGCTGCCGGACCTGGCGGTGCTGATCGGCGACCGGGAGCGGCACCTGCGGGCGCAGCCGCTGGACGGGGCGTCGTGGGCGGTGCTGGGCGCGGCCTACGTCGAGCAGGGGCGGCGTACGGCGGACGTGGCGAACTGGGCGAAGGCCGAGAAGGCACTGCGCACGTCGCTGAAGGTCGGGGCGGAGCGCAATCCGCAGGCGCTGGAGGGGCTGGCGGCGCTGGCGGTGGCGCGGCGGGACTTCCCGGCGGCGAAGAAGTGGGGCGAGAGCGCGGTGAAGGCGGCGCCGAAGCGGTGGACGGCGCACGCGGTGCTGATCGACGCGTACACCGGGCTCGGTGACGACAAGGGCGTGGGGCGGGCCCTGGAGAAGCTGAAGAAGCTGCGGCCCGACGCGCCGGCGACGGGGGCCCGGGCTGCGGCCGTCTACCGGGACCGGGGCTGGCGGGAGGACGCGCAGGCCCGGATCTCCGACGCGGCGGCGGCCGCGGAGGCGCCGGCCGAGCGGGCGGCGTACCTGGAGCAGGCCGGGCGGCTGGCGTTCGAGCGCGGGGAGCGGGAGGAGGCGCTGCGGTTCTTCGAGGAGGCGCTGCGCACCGACCCGGACCAGCGGGCGGCGCAGGCCGGGCAGGGGCGGGCGCTGGCGGCGCTGGGCCGGACGACGGACGCGCTGTCGGCGTACCAGGCGGCGCTGGCCAAGCGGCCGGAACCCGAGTACGCGCTGGAGCTGGGCGAGCTGTACGAGTCGCTGGGGCTCGGGCAGGCCGCGCGGGTGCAGTACGACCTGCTGCGGGAGCGGGTGCGGGACGCGGAGGCGGCCGGGGCGGACGAGCGGCTGGTGCTCGGCCGGTTCGAGGCGGACCACGGGGATCCGGCCAGGGCGGTGCGGCTGCTGCGGGAGGAGTGGGGGCGGCAGCCGGGGATCGCGGTGGCCGACGCGCTGGGCTGGGCGCTGCACCGCACCGGTGAGCACGAGGAGGCGCTGGAGTTCGCGGCCATCGCGACCGAGGGCGACAAGGGCGGCGGGGTGCGCAGCGCGCTGTACGTCTTCCACCGGGGGGTGATCGAGCGGGAGCTGGAGCGGTACGGGCCCGCGCGGCGGCATCTGCGGGAGGCGCTGATGATCAACCCGTACTTCTCGCCGCTGCGGGTGCCCGAGGCCAAGCGGGCGCTGGCGGCGCTGGGCGAGCCCTCCGTGGAGGACCCGCCCGGCTGAGATCTGCCGTGCAAAGGCTGATGTCAGAGGTTGCCGCGCTTCTCCTGCTCGCGCTCGATCGCCTCGAACAGGGCCTTGAAGTTGCCCTTGCCGAAGCCCATGGAGCCGTGCCGTTCGATCATCTCGAAGAAGACGGTCGGGCGGTCCTGGACCGGCTTGGTGAAGATCTGCAGCAGGTAGCCGTCCTCGTCGCGGTCGACGAGGATCTTCAGCTCGCGCAGTGTCTCGACGGGGACGCGGGTCTCGCCGGCCCACTCGCCGAGCGTGTCGTAGTACGAGTCGGGGGTGTCCAGGAACTGGACGCCGTTCGCCTTCATGGTGCGGACGGTCTGCACGATGTCGTTGGTGTTCAGCGCGATGTGCTGGACGCCGGCGCCGCCGTAGAACTCCAGGTACTCGTCGATCTGGGACTTCTTCTTGGCGACGGCGGGCTCGTTGATCGGGAACTTCACCTTGAGGGTGCCGTCCGCCACGACCTTCGACATCAGCGCGCTGTACTCGGTGGCGATGTCGTCGCCCACGAACTCCTTCATGTTCGTGAAGCCCATGACCTTGTTGTAGAAGCCGACCCACTCGTTCATGCGGCCCAGCTCGACGTTGCCGACGCAGTGGTCCACGGCCTGGAAGGTGCGCTGCGCGGGCGGCTCGACCATCGGCTCGGCGGCGGCGTAGCCGGGCAGGTAGGGGCCGTCGTAGCCGGTGCGCTCGACCAGCGTGTGGCGGGTCTCGCCGTAGGTGGCGATGGCGGCGAGGACGACGGTGCCGTGTTCGTCCTTGACCTCGTACGGCTCCGCGATCGAGCGGGCGCCGTGCTCGACGGCGTAGGCGTGGGCGGCGCGCGCGTCCGGGACCTCGATGGCGAGGTCGACGACGCCGTCGCCGTGCTCGGCCACGTGCTGGGTGAGGAAGGCGCCCCATTCGGTGGACGGCTTGATCACGGAGGTGAAGACGAATCGGGCGGAGCCGTTCTCCAGGACGTAGCTGGCGGTCTCGCGGCTGCCGTTCTCCGGTCCGGAGTAGGCGACCAGCTTCATGCCGAAGGCGGTGGAGTAGTAGTGCGCGGCCTGCTTGGCGTTGCCCACGGCGAAGACGACCGCGTCCATTCCCTTGACCGGGAAGGGGTCGGCCTGCCGGGCGGTGTCGGGAGTGTGGTGTGTGGTCTGCGTCATAGCCGCAGCGTCTCCCGCGTCTGCAAGGTGCGCAATAGTTTGCGCGTTCACTGGGCAACCTGCCCAGTGAGACGGCGGTCGCGGCGGGCGATCTGTACAGGATGACCAGCCTGAAGGGGTACGGGATGGGCATAGACCGGCTGGACGGGCGGATCATCGGGCTGCTGGCCCGCGAGCCGCGGATCGGGGTGCTGGAGATGTCCCGGCGGCTGGGGGTGGCGCGGGGCACGGTGCAGGCGCGCCTGGACCGGCTTCAGTCGAACGGAGTCATCCGCGGATTCGGTCCCGAGGTGGACCCGGCGGCGCTCGGCTACCCGGTGACCGCGTTCGCGACGCTGGAGATCCGGCAGGGCCAAGGGGCCGACGTACGGGCGCACTTGGCGACCGTGCCCGAGGTGCTGGAGCTGCACACCACGACCGGTACCGGGGACATGCTGTGCCGGCTGGTGGCCCGCTCGAACGCCGATCTCCAGCGGGTGATCGACCGGGTTGTCGGTTTTGATGGCATCGTCCGGGCCGCCACGGCGATCGTCATGGAGAACCCCGTGCCGCTGCGGGTCATCCCGCTGGTGGAGCAGGCGGCCCAGGACAGCGGCAGACGCGACTGAGACCGGTCCGACGTTCCCGGAGGTGAGCGGAGGTGAACTTCTGGGAGTTCCTGGGCAGCCGCCACCAGCAGCTGCTCGCCGACGCCTACCAGCACGCCAGCGCCGTCTTCCAGTGCATGGTCGTGGCGACCCTGATCGGCGTGCTGATCGGCGTCCTCACGTACCGCAGCGACTGGGCGGGGAACCTGGCGACGCTGGGCACCTCGACCATCCTGACCATCCCGTCGCTGGCCATGATCGGTCTGCTCATCCCGATCGTGGGCCTCGGGGTGCCGCCGACGGTGACGGCGCTGACGCTGTACGGGCTGCTGCCGATCGTGCGGAACTCGATCGTCGGCCTGCGCGGGGTCGACCCGGCGCTGGTGGACGCGGCCAAGGGCATCGGCATGTCGCGGGCGGCCCGGCTGCTGCGGGTGGAGCTGCCGCTGGCCTGGCCGCCGATCCTCACCGGCATCCGGGTCTCCACGCAGATGCTGATGGGCATCGCCGCGATCGCCGCCTACGCCTCCGGGCCGGGCCTCGGCAACGAGATCTTCCGCGGGATCGCCTCGCTGGGCAGCAAGAACGCGCTCAACCTGGTGCTCGCGGGCACGCTCGGGATCATCATCCTGGCGCTGCTGTTCGACGCCGCGTACGTCCTGCTGGGACGGCTGACCATCCCGAGGGGGATCCGTGTCTGAGAACGGTCAGGCCCAAGCCACCGGGGCGACCATCGAGCTGGAGGCCCTCACCAAGCGCTACCCGGGCAACCCGCAGCCGGCCGTCGAGAACGTGTCGATGCAGATCCAGGCGGGCGAGACGGTCATCTTCGTCGGCCCCTCGGGCTGCGGGAAGTCCACCACCCTGAAGATGATCAATCGGCTGATCGAGCCCAGCGGCGGCCGCATCCGCATCGACGGCGAGGACGTCACCGACATCGACCCGGTCAAGCTGCGCCGCAAGGTCGGCTACGCGATCCAGTCCTCCGGCCTCTTCCCGCACATGACCGTCGCCCAGAACATCGCGCTCGTACCGAAGATGATCGGCTGGTCGAAGTCCCGCATCCGGTCCCGGGTGGAGGAGATGCTCGACCTGGTCGGTCTCGACGCCGGGGAGTTCCACGGCCGCTATCCCCGTCAGCTGTCCGGCGGGCAGCAGCAGCGGGTGGGCGTGGCGCGGGCGCTGGCCGCCGATCCGCCGGTGCTGCTGATGGACGAGCCGTTCGGCGCGGTCGACCCGATCACGCGGGACCACCTCCAGGACGAGCTGATCCGGCTCCAGCACGAGCTGCACAAGACGATCGTCTTCGTCACCCACGACTTCGACGAGGCGATCAAACTGGGCGACCGGATCGCGGTGCTGCGCGAACGCTCCCACATCGCGCAGTTCGACACCCCCGAGGCCATCCTCACCAACCCGGCGGACGACTTCGTCTCCGGCTTCGTGGGCGCCGGGGCGGCGCTGAAGCGGCTCAACCTGACCCGCGTACGGGACGTCGGCATCACCGACTACCCGACGGTGACCGTCGAGGACCCGCTCCAGCACATCTTCAACCAGCTCCGGGCGGCCGGCACCAACGAGATCCTGCTCCTCGACCGGCGCCGCCGGCCCTACAAGTGGCTCAGGCGCGGCGACCTGATGCGGGCCAAGGGCTCGCTGGCGCGGGCCGGGACGCTGGTCCACGACACGGTGACCCGGGACGCGACCCTGCGGGACGCGCTGGAGGCGGTGCTCACCGACAACACGGGGCGGGTGGCGGTCACCGGGCGGCGCGGCGAGTACGAGGGCGTCGTCGACATGGAGACGCTGCTGAACTCCGTGCACGAGCTGCTGGAGGCCGACCGGCTGGACGCGCTGGAGCACCAGCACGACCTGGAGGAGACGCGGGCCGGACAGACCCATGCGGAGCAGGAGGGCTTCGGAGGCTTCGGAGGGGAGGCGAAGGCGTGAGTACTTCCGGTCGGCGGCCGGAGACCGACGAACCGGCCTACGAGGACGAGGACCGGGACGAGTATGAGCACGAGCCGCCTCCCCCGTCCCCGGCGGCGACCCGGCGGCGGGTCGGCTGGCGGAAGCTGACCTTCCTGCCCGCGCTCCTGGTGGCCGTGCTGCTGGCGACCTGGCTGTGGTTCCGGCAGGCCGACCTGGACGCGCTCAGCCGCAACGCGCTCTCCGACGGCCAGGTGACCAAGGCGCTGTGGCAGCACGTGCAGCTGACCGTGATCTCCACCTTCTTCGTGCTGATCATCGCCATCCCGCTGGGCATCCTGCTCACCCGCCGGATGTTCCGGAAGGCGACCCCGGTGGCGATGGCCTTCGCCAACATGGGCCAGGCGACCCCGGCGATCGGTCTGCTGGCGCTCCTGGTGATCTGGCTGGGCATCGGCCGCCGCGCCGCCCTGATCGGCATCATCATCTACGCCGTCCTGCCGGTGCTCTCCAACACCATCGCGGGTCTGAAGGCCAACGACCCGACGCTGCTGGAGGCGGCCCGCGGCATCGGCATGTCCCCTCTGGGGGTGCTCACGCGGGTGGAGCTGCCGCTGGCCGTCCCGCTGATCCTGGCCGGGGTGCGCACCGCCCTCGTCCTCAACGTCGGCACGGCGACGCTGGCCGTCTTCGGCGGGGGCGGCGGCCTGGGCGTGCTGATCACCACGGGGATCACCAGCCAGCGGATGCCGGTGCTGGTCCTCGGCTCGATCCTCACGGTGGCCCTCGCGCTCCTGGTGGACTGGCTGGCCTCGCTCGCCGAAATGCTGCTGCGGCCCCGAGGCCTGGAGGTGCGGACATGAGCGCGCGACCCGGTGCCGGAGGCGGGCGACGCCGTACGTGGCTGCTGACGGCGGCGCTGCTGGTGGCGGCCTCCGGCTGCGGACTGACCAGCGGCTCCCCCATGGTCGACGACGTGGAGCCCGGCACCATCGGGAAGGGACGGCCGCTGAAGGGCGCCGACCTGACCGTGGTGTCCAAGCAGTTCACCGAGCAGCTCGTGCTCGGCGCGATCATGGGCATCGCCTTCCAGGCGGCGGGCGCGGAGGTCCTGGACCGCACCGGCATCCAGGGCTCCGTGGGCACCCGGGCGGCGGTGGAGAACGGCGACGCGGACGCCACGTACGAGTACACGGGCACCGCCTGGATCACGTACCTGGGGCACAGCGAGCCCATCCCCGACCCGCGCGAGCAGTGGGAGGCGGTGCGCAAGGAGGACCTGAAGAACGGGCTGACCTGGCTGCCGCCGGCCGAGCTGAACAACACGTACGCGCTGGCCATGAACCAGGCCAACTACGAGAAGTACCGCACGAAGACGCTCTCCGACGTGGCCGAACTGTCGAAGACCGACCCGGGCGCGGTGACGCTGTGCGTGGAGGTCGAGTTCGCCAACCGCGCGGACGGGCTGCCCGGCATGGAGAAGGCGTACGGGATGGACATCCCGGCCGGGAACGTCACGGAGATGGACACCGGGATCATCTACACCCAGACCGCCGACGGCGCCTGCACCTACGGCGAGGTGTACACCACCGACGGGCGGATCAAGTCGATGAACCTGGTGGTGATGGAGGACGACAAGAAGTTCTTCCCGAACTACAACGCCGCCCCGATGGTCCGCACCGACACCCTGAAGAAGTGGCCGGCGATCGCGTCGGTGCTCGCGCCGGTGACCGAGGCGCTGAACAACGATGTCGCGCGGGACCTGAACGCGAGGGTCGACGTGGACGGGGAGGACCCGCACCAGGTGGCGCTGGACTGGATGATCGAGAAGGGCTTCGTGAAGGAGGGCTGAGGGGCGTTCAGCAGGTGGGGACCTCACCCTTGCCCGAACGCAGGGCGTCGAGCGCGTCGACCGCGCCGTCGAGGGTGGTCACGGGGATCAGCCGGAGCCCCTTGGGCAGCTCGGCCTGAGCGTCCGAGCACTCCGCCTTCGGTACGAGGAAGACGGTGGCCCCGTCCCGCCGGGCGGCCTGCGTCTTCAGCGGTACGCCGCCGACGGGGCCGACCTTGCCGCCGGTGGTGATGGTGCCGGTGCCGGCGACGACCTTGCCGCCGGTGAGGTCGCCGGCGGCCAGCTTGTCGATGATGCCGAGGGAGAAGAGCAGACCGGCACTGGGGCCGCCGACGTCCTCCAGGCGCAGGTCGACGTCGACGTCCGCCGGGTCGAGGTTCAGGTGGTCCAGGGCGGCGGTGGTCGCGGTGTCCTGGGACTCCCGCATCTGCTCCTCGTTGTACTGCTCGATCTCCTGGACGTCGTCGCCGCTCGGGTAGACCGCGTCGCGGGGCATCACGGCCCGGTCGGTGTCGAACCAGCCGCCGATCACGTCGCCGAGGTGGACGCCGGCGTCCGGGCCGGTCGCCTCGATGGTCGTCATCCGCAGCTGGCCGCTCGTCTCGTGCGTCGGCGCGCCCTTGATCGTGATCACCGGCTCGCCCCGGTTCTCGCCGAGCACGTCGGCCGTCAGTCCCGGCTGCGCCACGGAGAAGGGCAACGGCGCGAGGGCGGCGGTGGCGAGCAGCGCCACGACGGGCAGAGCGCAGACGGCGAGGGCCTGGGGGCGCGTGAGACGAGAGAGCACGGAGTCAATCTAACGCGAGGGCGCTGCCGCGCAGGGGGGCGGGCAGCCGCGGTGACTGCGCGCACCCTGCGTCGGTGCCGAGGTCGGGTGGGGCGCGCAGCCCGGCGCGTCGGGGTGCCTCCCCCACTCTCGGCTTCTCCCCCACGCTCGGCTTCGCTCGCGCGGGAGGTACCCCCATGAGCGGGAGGTACCCCCACCGCCCACCCGTGCCGCCCTGGGGGTACCTCCCAGGCCGTTCAGGCACTGGGGGAGGCACGACTGCCCGCAGCTGGGGGGTTAGCGCAATGCCTCCGCCACTTCCCTCGCCGCGTCCATCACCCGTGTTCCCACCCGTTCCGGCACCACCTCCGACAGCATCACCACGCCGACGCTGCCCTCCACCCCCGTCACCCCGAGCAGCGGCGCCGCCGCCCCGCAGGCGCCGGCCTCCAGCTCCCCGTGGGTGAGGGCGTAGCCGGGCCACTCCCCCTCCTCCTCGGCGGGCTGCACGTACTGCCGCGCGGACAGGATCGCCTTGCCCGCGGCCCCCCGCTCCAGTGGATGCCGGAATCCGGCCCGGTAGGCCACGTGGTAGTCCGTCCAGGTCGGCTCGACGACGGCCACGGCCAGCGCCTCCGCCCCGTCCACCAGCGTCAGATGGGCCGTCGCCCCTATGTCCTCGGCCAGCGACCGCAGCGCGGGCATCGCCGCCTCGCGCACCAGGGGGTGCACCTGGCGGCCGAGCCCCAGCACACCGAGACCGACCCGGGCACGTCCGCCCAGGTCACGGCGTACGAGTGCGTGCTGCTCCAGCGTGGCGAGCAACCGGTACACGACAGTCCGGTTCACGCCCAGTTTGTGGGAAAGCTCGGTGACGGTCAGCCCGTGGTCCGTATCGGCCAGCAGCTTGAGGACCCGCAGGCCCCGGTCGAGCGTCTGAGAGGTCTCCGCGGTCACGACGCCCACTCCTTAGTGGTGAGGCGGCGGCCCCCTCGCGGCGGATGCGTCACCGAGTCCCGTCAGTGACGCGCTTCAGAGGCCGCCGATCGGCTGACGGCCCGGCCCTGTGCCCGGCCCAGTCGCTTCACGGCTGCGCTCCGCGGCGGCGCTGCCACGGGGCGTGTGCGTAGCGGGACAGTAGCGACCAGGTCCGCTCAGCGGAAGGCTCCGTCCAGAATCCGGGCGGAGACCGGCGTGGACTGGCTGTGTTTGTCCGGGTACGTACAGCGCACGCGGGACGCCTCCCGCACCCCGCCCGTCACTTCATGCGTGTGGCCCACTCCTGCACCTTGGCGATGCGCTGGCGCAGCTGCCCGGCGGTGGCCTCGGCGCTGGCCGGGCCGCCGCACACGCGGCGCAGCTCGGTGTGGATCACGCCGTGCGGCTTGCCGCTCTGGTGGACGTAGGCGCCGACCATGGTGTTGAGCTGCTTGCGCAGCTCCATCAGCTCCTTGTGGGAGACGACCGGCCGCCGTTCGGCGGGCAGTTCGAGCAGGTCGGCCTCGTCGTCGGGCTTCTTGCGGCTGTGCGCGATCTGCCGGGCCTGCCGCTTCTGGAGCAGCAGCTGCACCTGGTCGGGCTCCAGCAGCCCGGGGATGCCGAGGTAGTCCTGCTCCTCCTCGCTGCCCGGGTGGGCCTGCATGCCGAACTCGGCGCCGTTGTACATGACCCGGTCGAAGGTCGCCTCGGACTCCAGCGCCTCGAAGGAGAACTGCTCCTGCTCGCCGGTGTCCTCGTCCTGCTCCCGGTTCGCCTCGTCCATCTCCTTCTCGGACTCGGCGTAGGGGTCCTCCTCGCCCTCCTTCTTGGGCCGGTCGAGGACGTGGTCGCGCTCGCGCTCCATCTCGTTGGCGAAGGTGAGCAGGTCGGGCACGGTCGGCAGGAAGACGGAGGCGGTCTCGCCGCGCCGCCGGGACCGTACGAAGCGGCCGACGGCCTGGGCGAAGAAGAGGGGGGTGGAGATGGTGGTCGCGTAGACGCCGACCGCGAGGCGCGGCACGTCGACGCCCTCGGACACCATGCGGACGGCGACCATCCACCGGTCGGTGCTCTGGCTGAACGTGTCGATGTTCTTCGAGGCGCCCACGTCGTCGGAGAGGACGACGGTGGCCTTGCTGCCGGTGATCTCGCGGATCAGCTTGGCGTAGGCGCGGGCGGAGTCCTGGTCGGCGGCGATGACGAGGGCGCCGGCGTCCGGGATGGCCTTCCTGACCTCGGTCAGCCGCTGGTCGGCGGCGCGCAGCACGGCCGGCATCCACTCGCCGCGCGGGTCCAGCGCGGTGCGCCAGGCCTGGCTGACGGCGTCCTTGGTCATGGGCTCGCCGAGCCGGGCCGCGATCTCGTCGCCGGCCTTGGTGCGCCAGCGCATGTTGCCGCTGTAGCTCATGAAGATCACGGGACGGACGACGCCGTCGGCGAGCGCGGAGCCGTAGCCGTAGGTGTAGTCGGCGGCGGAGCGGCGGATGCCGTCGTTGCCCTCCTCGTACGCGACGAAGGGGATGGGGTTGGTGTCGGAGCGGAAGGGCGTGCCGGTGAGCGCGAGGCGCCGGGTGGCCGGTTCGAAGGCCTCCAGGCAGGCCTCGCCCCAGGACTTGGAGTCACCGGCGTGGTGGATCTCGTCCAGGATCACGAGGGTCTTGCGCTGCTCGGAGCGGTTGCGGTGCAGCATCGGGCGCACGCCGACGCCGGCGTAGGTGATGGCGATGCCGTGGTACTCGCGGCTGAGCGGACCCGCGCTGTACTCCGGGTCCAGCTTGATCCCTATGCGGGCCGCGGCCTCCGCCCACTGCTTCTTCAGGTGCTCGGTGGGCGCGACGACGGTGACCTGCTGCACGACGTGGTGGTGCAGCAGCCAGGACGCCAGCGTCAGCGCGAAGGTCGTCTTGCCGGCGCCGGGGGTGGCGACCGCGAGGAAGTCCCGGGGCTGCTCCTGGAGGTACTTCTCCATCGCCCCCTGCTGCCAGGCCCGCAGCTTGCTGGCGGTGCCCCACGGGGCACGGCCGGGGAAGGCCGGGGAGAGGTGGTGCGAGGTGCTGGAGCTGGCGGTGGTAGTCACGGTCTCCGAAGGGGGTAGAACGGCTCGGCCACGTATGACAACCGGGCCACCCTACCGGCGCCCCGGGGCGAGCGGCGTCCGCGGCGGGGCGGGTCACCCCCGGGTGGGACGGACGTCACAGCCGCCCCGTGCGCCCCGGGGCCGGCGCGGGCTCACCGCTCCCGCAGCCTGGTCGCCACCCACGCCCCCGCCACGCCCGCCATCGGGGCAGAGTAAGGGCCGAAGTGGGCTTTGACCCCTGTCGGGAGGCGGCACGGGACCGGGACCTTGGTCGTACGACCGCCGTCGTTACGCCTCCACCGCGCCCGCGCGGCGCAGCAGCCACAGCGTGAAGACGAGCGTCGAGACGTCCGGGGTGAGCGGGCGCAGGCTCGTGTCGGACGGGTGCCAGGTCAGCACCGTGCCGGTCGGGCCGTCCACGACCACGTCGCTGCCGTCGGGCAGCCCGCCGAGCCGGACCAGCTGGGCGGCCGCCTCGCCCGGGGCCCCGGCGCCGTAGTGCTCCGCCAGGGTCGGCAGCGGTATCCCGTCGTCGTCCGCCGCGAGCGGGAACGCGTCCTCCGGCAGGCCCGTCTCGCTCAGGAAGCGGCGGGTGGGCTCGTGGGTGAGGGCCGGCGGGAAGTCGATGTCCTCGTACCGGGCCACGCGGCCCCGGCCGAACTCGCCGGTCAGCACGCGGTAGGACAGGTCCAGGGCGAGACCGGAGACCGTACGGCGGCCCGCGGACACGAGCAGGCAGCCGATCACCGCCGCCGACGTCCAGAACAGCGGCACGCGCGCAGGTGTCCGCGTCGCCGTGTCCGCCGTGTCCGTGCTGACCTCGTGCATCTTCTCCCCCGAGTGTGCGTGAGCGCGCTCCGTGCGGTGGGAGCCTCAGCCGTCCCCCGCCGCTTCGCAGCCTAGGGGGCACCACTGACAACGGCCCGGCACACCGGACGCGCCCGTCTCCCGTACAGACGCGCTCCGCGCCCCGCGCGTTGCCTCACGCGCGCGGGCGGATCAGTTTCCCGTCACCACCGCGGCCTGCGGCCGGATCGGGAGGCGGTTGACCGGGCGGCCCGTGGCCGCGCGTACCGCGGAGGCGACGGCCGCCGGGGAGGCGACCACCGGGACCGCGCTGACGGCCTTCGCGCCGAAGGGGGCGACCACGTCGCGTTCCTCGACGAGCTTCACGATCCGGATGTCGGGGGTGTCGAGCGCCGTCGGGAGGGCGTAGCCGGTGAGGTCGGGGTGGCGGATCAGGCCGCGGGGCGTGCGGAGGTTCTCGGTGAGCGCGATGCCGACGCCCTGGGTGACGCCCGCCTCGATCCGGGCGGTGAGCTGGGCCGGGTTCAGGACCCGGCCGACGTCCTGGGCGACGGCCAGTTCCACGACGCGCACCGAGCCGATCTCGATGTCGACATCGACCACCGCGCGGATCGCGCAGAAGGCCATGCCGACGAACGCGTCGCCCTGGCCGGTCTCGTCCAGGGGCTCCGTCGGGTGCGGGCGGCACTGGGCGGTGGCCCACAGCTCCTTGCCCTCCAGCGTCTCGGCGACGGTGGTCGACAGCACGCCGTCGTACGAGGTGATCTTGCCGTCGGCGATCTGGAGCAGTTCGGTGGACATGCCGAACTGGTGGGCCAAGGGCTGCAGGAGCTGGGTGCGGACCATCTTGGCCGCCCGTTCCACCGCGCCGCCCGACACCCAGGTGTGGCGGCCGCGGCAGCCCGCGCCGGCCGGGGGCTGGTCGGTGTCCACGGGCGCCACGTGCACCTCGTCGACACCGAGGGTCTCCTGCACGATCTGCCGGGCGAGCGTGGTGAAGCCCTGGCCGGTCTCGACGGCCGCGCACAGCACCGTCGCCACGCCGTCCTGGACCTTCACGGTGGCCGTGGAGACCTCGTCGGCGCCCTCCGCGCCGAGCATGTGCACCATGCCGATGCCGTAGCCGACGCCCCGGCGCACCGCGCCCGGTTCGCCCGCGCCCTCGGGGCCGCCGGGCAGCAGCCACTCGTCCTCGGGTGTGTCCTTGGGCAGCGCGGGGAGCGGGAAGTCGCGCACGGCCTGGAGGAGTTCGGCGACCGGCGCCGGGCAGGTGACCGTCTGGCCGGTGGGGAGGACGTCGCCGGTGGCCAGGACGTTGCGCAGGCGCACCTCGGCCGGGTCCAGGCCGAGCTTCTTGGCGACCTTGTCCATCTGCGCCTCGTAGGCGGCGCACACCTGCATGGCGCCCTCGCCGCGCACGTGGCCGGAGGGCGGGTTGTTGGTACGTACCGCCCAGCCCTCGATGAAGGCGTTGGGGACGACGTACGGACCGCAGGCGAAGGCGACCGCGGCGGCCAGGGCGTCCGAGGACGTGTCGGCGTAGGCGCCCGCGTCGAGCAGGATCTGCGCCTCGACCTTGACGACCCGGCCCTCGGCGTCCGCGTGGTGGCGGTAGCGCAGGAGGGTGGGGTGTCGGTGGACGTGGCCGAGGAAGGACTCCTCGCGCGTGGCGGTCAGTTTCACCGGGCAGCCGGTCTTCAGCGCCAGCAGCCCCAGCGGCAGCTGGAAGCCCTGGTCCTCGCGGTCGGCGGTGGCGCCGGGCACCCCGGTGACGACGATCTTCACCTGCTCGGGCGGCAGGCCGTAGCAGGCGGCGGCCGCGTCCCGGTCGCCGTGCGGGTCGGTGGAGGCCAGGTACAGCTCCACCCCGCCGTCGGGACGCGGTACGGCCAGGCCCGCCTCGGCCCCTATGGGCGCCGGGTCCTGACGGCCGATGCGGTACAGGCCCTCGACGACGACCTCGCCGGCCGCCTCCGGGTCGCCGTGCCGCAGCGGGATGTGCCGGATCAGGTTGCCGTCGGGGTGCAGCGGCTCGGCCTCGAAGGCCTGCTCCGGGTCGGTGACCGGGTCGAGCACCTCGTACTCGACGATGACGGCGGCGGCGGCCATCCGCGCGGTGTCCGGGTGGTCGGCGGCGACCGCGGCGATGGGCTCGCCGTGGTGGCGTACGACCTCGGAGGCGAACACCGGCCGGTCGGCCCGGGAGCCGCGTCCGTGCAGCGGGGCGCCGGGCACGTCCTCGTGCGTGACGACCGCCCGTACGCCGGGCATCTCGCGCGCGTGGGTGGTGTCGATGGACACGATGCGCGCGTGCGCGTGCGGGGAGCGCAGTACGGCCGCCCACAGCAGGCCCTCGGCCCACAGGTCGGCGGCGTAGGGGAAGGTGCCCTCCGTCTTGGCGCGGGCGTCGGCGGGCGGCAGGGAGGCGCCGATGCCGTGCGGGATCGGCTCGGGGGCGGGGGCCGTCTCCGTGGTTCCCTCGGCCTCCGCAGTCGCGGCGTCGTTGCTCACGCGTGGCCTCCGTCCTGGCCGTGGGGCTGGTCGTCGTAGGGCTGGTCGTGCGGCTCGAAGGCCGACGGGTTGACGCCGCCCGCGCCGGGACCCGCCTGGTGCGGGATGCGGGGCTCCTCGGCGTCCGTCCCGGGCGCCTCGGCGGCGGCGTGCGCGTCGCGTTCGGCGACGACCTCCTTGACCGCCTCCAGGACACCCCGGTAGCCGGAGCAGCGGCACAGGTTGCCGCAGAGCGCCTGCCGGGTCTCCAGCTCGGTCGGCGCCGGGTTGCCCTCCAGGAGGTTGTGCACGGTCATCGCCATGCCGGGCACGCAGAAGCCGCACTGCACGGCACCGCGGCGGGCGAGCGCCCGCTGCACGTCGGAGGGCCGGCCGTCGGCGGCCAGGCCCTCGACCGTGCGCACCTCGCTGCCGGCCGAGGTCACGGCCGGTACCAGGCAGGAGGCGACCAGCCGTCCGTCGACCTGCACGTTGCAGGCACCGCACTCGCCCTGCGAGCAGCCGTCCTTGGCGCCCGCGAGGCCGAGCCGCTCGCGCAGCACGTACAGCAGCGACTCGCCGATCCAGGCGTCGGTGACGGGCCGGTCGGTGCCGTTGACGCGCAGGACGTAGGAGGCGAGGGGGTGTTCCTCGTTCGGGCCGGAAGGGCCGGAGGGACCGGAGGGGCCCGGCTCGGCCGCGTCCGTCGCGTCGGCCGGGGTGGCCGCAGCGGTCGGGACGGCGTCCGTGTCGGTCGGGTGGGACCGGTCGTCGTCGCCGGGGCGCGCCTCGGGTGCCGCGTCGGGCACGGCCGCGTGACCGGGCGGACGGACGCCGGCGGGTTCCCGCGGGGGTTCTTGTGCCTCGGGTTCCGGCGCCGGCACGGCTTCGGGTGCCCGAGCGGCATCCGCCTCCCGCCCCGCTTCCGCACCGTCCCCGAGATGGAGGTCGCGCTCCGGGTCGGGGGCGTCGGGCGCGGGGGCCGTCGTGGGCTCCTCAGCGGGCTCCCGCACCGCTTCCGGGCCGGGACCATCGGCGGTGCGCGCCGGGCCCTCTGCGGGGCCCTCAGACGCCTCACCGACCCCCTGAGGATCGTCGGGCCGCTGGAACTCGCCGTGTTCCTGGTACTCGCCGTGTTCCCGGAAGCCGTCGTGCTCCTGCGGGTCGGAGCCCGGGAAGTCGTGCGACCGGTACTCGCCGGTCGACGCCGTGTCGGCCACGTTCCCCGGGGCCGCGGGCGGAGCCGCCTCGGCCGGCCGCTCCTCGGTGCCCGGCGCGGGCGTGACCGCGCGCTCGCCCCACGGCTGCCCGGCCGACTGGGTCGCCCAGGGCGCGGGAGCCCCGCCGGGCAGGGTGGCCGGTGCGGTGCCGCCCCACTGCTCGGCGAGGGACGACTGGGTGAACTCGCCCGATTCGTCCGGAAGGTCGCCGCCGGCGACGGGAATGGACCACTGGCCGGTCACGTCCTGGCCGGGCGCGGTACCGGACGCACCGGACTCGGGCGCCGCGCTCTCCGCCGCGGCCTCCGAGAAGTCCCACTGGCCGGTGGCCTGGGGCCGGTAGGCGAACCGGTCGCCCTGCCCGGCGTCGGCGTCGTACGGTGCCGCCCCGCCGTAGGGGTCCTGCGGCGCGTACTCGCCGTACGACTGCCCGTGCGGGCCCGCGGGCCCCTGGCCGGCGTCCGGGGCGTGCCACTGGGCGCCGTCCACGGGCGCGGCCGGCATCGCCCAGGTGCCGGTGGCCGCCGGGTCGGTGCCGGCGGTGGTGGCGGGCGCCACCGTGATCTGCGGCGGCACGTAGCCGTGCCCGGGCGCGGCGAGCGGGCTGTCGGCGGAGGCCAGGAGCGCGTCCACACCGCCCTCGGGGAGCTTCACGAAGGCGGTGGCGCCGTCGTCGTAGTCGCCCTGGGGCAGCGGGTCCCAGCGGCCCCCGCTCGGGGGCGTGCCCCCTCCGTGCTGGTCGCCGTGCTGGTCGTCGGTCACGACAGCGCCCTCCCCAGTGCTCGTCGGGCCAGCGCGGCGACGGTGCGCCGCAGGTGCAGTACGGCGGGCGGCAGCTGCGGTACGGAGCCGTCCTCCGCCGGGGCCGCGTCGGGGATGCAGGCGGCGGCGACGTACTCGCCGAAGGCGTGCAGCGCCTCCGGGACGATCGCGCGGCCGTTGTCCCAGTCGATGAGCGAGGCCACCCACTGCTCGGCCTCCAGGGGCCGCAGCGGCATCGGCGCGATGGCGCCGACGGCGCACCGCACCCCGCGCCGGGCGGGGTCGAGGACCAGCGCGACGGAGGCCGTCGCCCGGCCCGGACCGGTGCGACCGGTCGCCTTCAGGAAGACCTGCGGGGCGTGCAGCAGCGGCACGCGCACGTAGCCGATGAGCTCGCCCGCGCGGAGCATCTCCATGCCGGCCAGCAGGTGCGAGACCGGCATCTCCCGGCGGGCGCCGTCCGGGCCCGCGATGATCAGCGTCGCCTCCAGGGCGGCCAGCACCGGCAACGCGTCCCCGGTGGGGGCGGCGGAGGCGATGTTGCCGCCGAGGGTGCCGGCGTTGCGGATCTGCGGCGGTCCGGCGGCGCGCGCGGCGGCCGCGAGCGCCGGGATGAGCGCGGCGAAGTCGGGGCGGCCCATGCGGGCGTGCGTGAGTCCCGTGCCGAGCAGGGCGTGTCCGTCCTGGTACTGCCAGCCGCGGATCTCGCTGATCCGGCCGAGACCCACCAGCGCGGCGGGCCTGAGCTGGCCGGAGTTGACGGCGGTCATCAGATCGGTGCCGCCCGCGACCGGCACGGCGGCGGGTATGGCGGCCAGCGCCGCCACGGCCTCGTCCAGTGTTGTGGGCAGCGTGACGGACTGCGCCGCCTGCGGTGCGTGCGTGGTCAAACCGACTGCCCCTTCCCGCTGTCCCACCTGGTCCCGCCCATGTGGCCGTACCGTACGACCTCACAGGGCGGACGTGGCAACTCTGGCACATCTTCGCAGGGCCCGAACGCGGGGGTCCGCTAGGAGGCATTCGCCCGTCTCAGCGGTGAGATAACCCGTTTTCGCACATCTTCTACGAACATCGGGCAAGCGCCGGAGGTGGAGGGGAGGAGGCGGGAAGGGGAGGAAAGGGGCGGGAAGTCCTACTTGTTCGGCGGCGGCCCGTCGATCGGCCGGCCCAGGACGCCGGGCCGCCGCTGCCAGGGCAGCGGGCCGCCGGGCGGCCGGTAGGCGACGCCCAGGGCGTCAAGTCGCCGGTAGTGGGCGGCCATCCGGCGCTCGAAGGCGGTGAAGTCCCGCTCGGCCGGGGCGGGCAGGGCGCTCCAGGAGACCTCGGCGAACGCGGCGAGCCGGGGGAACACCTGGTAGTCCACCCGCTGCTGGTTCTCCATCACCTCGGTCCACACGTTCGCCTGGGTGCCGATCACGTGTTTGCCCTCGTCCGGCGTCAGCTCCGGCGGAACCGGCTCGAACCGGTAGACGTCCTCCAGGGTGCGCACGAAACCGATCGGCACGGGCTCGTCCTCGCCGGCGTGCTGCCGGTGGTCGAGGTACACCTGCTGCTCGGGGCACATCACCACGTCGTGTCCCGCGCGCGCGGCGGCGATCCCGCCCGCGTACCCGCGCCAGGAGGACACGGCCGCGCCCTTGGCCAGTCCGCCCTCCAGGATCTCGTCCCAGCCGATGAGCCGGCGTCCGCGTTCGGCGAGCCAGGTGTCGAAGTGCTGGATGAACCAGGCCTGGAGTTCGTCCTCGTCGGCGAGCGCGAGTTCCCGGATGCGGGCCTGCGCGGTGGCCGAACGGCGCCATTGGTCCTTGGGGCATTCGTCGCCGCCGATGTGGACGAACTCCGACGGGAAAAGCTCCAGGAGTTCCTCGAAGACACCCTCGTAGAAGCGCAGGGTGTCCTCGGTCGGGGCGAGTACGTTCGGGGAGACGCCCCAGGTGTCCCAGACGGAGAGGGCGGTGGTGTCGACGACGTCCGTGTTGCCGAGTTCCGGATACGCGGCGATGGCGGCCTGCGAGTGCCCCGGTACGTCGATCTCGGGGACGACGGTGATGTGGCGCTCGGCGGCGTAGGCGACGATCTCCCGGATGTCGTCCTGGGTGTAGTGGCCGCCGTGGGGTTTGTCCTCCCACAAGGGTGACGCGCGGTGACCGAATTTGGTGCGCGAGCGCCAGGAACCGATCTCGGTGAGCCTGGGGTGCCGCTTGATCTCGACCCGCCAGCCCTGGTCGTCCGTCAGGTGAAAGTGCAGCACGTTGAGTTTGTGGGCCGCCATCAGATCCAGGTAGCGCAGGACGCCTTCCTTGGGCATGAAGTGCCGGGCGACGTCCAGCATCATTCCGCGCCAGCGAAAGCGGGGGGCGTCCTCGATCCGGACCGCCGGCAGCCGCCACCGGCGGCCGGGCAGGGGGGCGCGCCGGAAGGCGTCCGGGCCGAGCAGTTGCCGCAGCGTCTGGGCGCCCCAGAAGAGGCCGGCCGGGTCGCCGCCGGCGAGGTGCACGCCCCCCGGTGCGACGTCGAGACGGTAGCCCTCGTCGGGCAGTGCGGCGTCGAGGGCCAGCCGTACGGTGCCGCCGCCGCCCGCTCCGGGCGCCAGCGGCAGGCCGGTGGCCGCGCCCAGCGTGGCACGCAGCCAGCGCTCGGTGCGTTCGGCGCCGTCATCGGCCACCAGCCGGGTGTCCGGACGAAGATCGAAGAACGCGCCCTCCTGGGGCGACACTTGCTGTGGCTGGGGAAGTACGTCGGTCACGTCAGTCCTTAACCGCTCCGCCGAGGCCGGAGACGAGTCGTCGTTGCACGAGTACGAAGAAGACCAGCACCGGAATCGTCATCACCGTGGAGGCCGCCATCACGCCGCCCCAGTCGGGATCGTCCGGCTTGTAGAAGACCAGCAGCGCCATCGGCAGCGTCGACTGGGAGGTGTCGCTGATGATGAACGACTTGGCGAACAGGAAGTCGTTCCAGGTCGAGATGAAGGAGAAGACGCTGGTGGCCACCAGTCCCGGGAAGACCAGCGGGAAAAGGATCTGCCACAGGAATCTCGCCCGGCTCGCCCCGTCGATGTAGGCGGCCTCCTCCAGGGCCTCCGGTACGGCTTTCACGAAACCCCGCAGCATCCAGATCGCGAAGGGCAGCGAGAAGGCGATGTGGGGCAGGATCAGCGAACCCAGCGTGTTCAGCTGCCCGAAGTCCCGCATGAGGAAGAACAGCGGGATGGTGAGCGCCTCCACGGGCACCATCTGGGCCACCAGGAACATGATCAGCAGGGTGGTCCGGAAACGGAACCGGAAACGCGTCACCGCGGTCGCCGCGAGGAACGCGATCAGCGCCGAGGCGACCACGACGGTGCCGGCCACGAGCAGACTGTTGAGAAAGTAGCGGCCGAATTCCTGCTGCCCGAAGACCCGACGGAAGGAATCCAGCGTGGGCGTCAGCGTCCACGGCCGCGGCTCGCTCGACTCGATCTCCCCGGCCGGTTTGAAGGCGCTCAGCACCATCCAGTACAGCGGGAAGGCCACCACGACGGCGACCAGCAGCGCCGACGCCTCGGCCGCCAGCCGCCACGGACGGCGCACACGCACGCGGGGAAGACGCGACGGAAGATTCACAGTTCCTCCCCCTGGCGGCGCAGCAGCCGCAGGTAGACCAGCGTCACGGCGAGCAGGATCAGCAGCATCACGACGCCGATCGCCGAGCCGAGGCTGTACTGCGAGGACGCGAACGCCTTCTGGTAGGCGTACACGTTCAGGACGAGGTTCTGCCCGGCGATGCCGCCGCCGTTCGTCATGACGTAGATCTGGGTGAAGACCTTGAAGTCCCAGATCACCGACTGGATGGTGACGACGACCAGGATGGGCCGCAGCATGGGCGCCAGCACCGACCGCCAGATCCGCCACTGCGAGGCGCCGTCCAGCGCGGCGGCCTCCAGCACCTCGCCCGGCACCGCGCGGATACCGGCGTAGACGGTCACCATGACGAACGGGAACGAGCACCACACCACTTCGAGCAGGACGAGGGCGAAGGCGCTGTAGCGCCCGTACGTCCAGGAGTGGTCGCCGAGCCCGAGCAGCCGGTTGACCGGCCCGAAGTCCGGGTCGAACAGCAGCAGCCACACCGTCGACCCGGTGACCGCCGGGGTCGCCCAGGCGCCCAGCGCGGCGAGCATCAGCACCAGCCGCGGCACGGCCCGCACCCGCGTGAGCAGCACGGCGAGCGCGCACCCGACGGCCAGCGTCGACACCACACAGGCGGCCGCGAACACCACGGTGGCCACCAGCACCCGCCAGAACTGCGGGTCCCCGAACAGCTCGGCGTAGTTCCCGAACCCCCGGAAGGTGGTCGGCTCCCCACCGGACACCTGGGCTTGGGTGTACTCCAGGAAAGAGATCAGCCCGAGCTGGTAGACGGGGTAGACGAGCAACCCACCAAGGACGACAAGAGCAGGCGCGAGATACAACCATGGGGTACTGGAGGAGCCCCCGAAGGGGCGCGGGGAACTGCGCGACCAGCCACGAACGACCCGCGGCCGCAAACCCACCGCACCCCCCGAGCTGGAGGGCGCCCCCCTCATCCGGCGGAGCCAAACGCCTCGTCCATCTTCCGAGCCGCGTCCCCGGCGGCAGCGCCCACGTCCTTCTTGCCGCTCACCACCTCCTGGAACATCGTCGGCAGCACCTGCGACGAGTCGATCGTCGCCCACGCCGCCGAGGCCGGCACGAACTTCGTGCCCGCGGCGAGCGTGTCGACGAACGGCTTCACGAACGGCTCCTCGGCCGCCACCCGCTGCCGTACGTCCGTGAAGGTGGGCAGGAAGCCCATCGCGTCGAACAGTTCGCCCTGCGCCTGCTTCGACGCGAGCCGCTTCATCAGGTCCACGGCGAGGGTGCGGTGCGAAGTGGACTTGAGTACGCCGATGTTGTTGCCGCCCGCGAAGGCCGGGGCGACCGAGCCGGGCTTCACACCCGGCAGCGGCACGACCGCGTACTTGCCCTTGACCTCGCCCGCCTCCACGGCCTGGCGGCTGAAGTCGCCCGCGATCGCCATGGCCGCCTTGCCGGAGGCGAACGCCGTGACGGTGTCGTTGCCGCCCATGCCGGCGCACTTGGCGGCGGGGCAGTTGTCGTCGCCGAAGAGGGAGGTGTACGCCTCTATGCCCTCGCGGGCGGCGGCGCCGTCGACGGCGGAGGCGTACGAGCCGCCCTTGCCGGTGGCGAGTTCGCCGCCGTGGGCCCAGACGAAGGGCATCGCGCCGTAGGTGTAGGCGCCGCCGACGGCGATGCCGTACAGGCCGGGCTTCTCGGCCCGGATCTTCTTCGCGGTGGTCGCCAGCTCGTCCATCGACCTGGGGGCCTTGAGGCCGAGTTCGTCGAAGACGTCGGTGCGGTAGTACAGGGCGCGGACGCCGACGAAGTAGGGGGCTCCGTAGACCTTGCCGTCGACGGTGACCGACTGGCGGGCGGTGGGGTCGGTGTCGGCGGCCTCGTCCCAGGCCTCGAACTCCTCGGTGACGTCGAGGAGTCCGCCGTCCTTCACGTACCCGGCGGTGTCGGTGTTGCCGTACTCGATGACGTCGGGGGCGCTGTCGGGGTCGTTGAAGGCGGCCTTGATGCGCTGGGCGCGGGTCTCGACCGGGATGTACTCGACGGTGACCTTCGTGTCCTCGTGGGCCTTCTCGAAACCGGCGAGGACCGCGTCGACGACCTTCTCCTTCGGCTTGTTGTTGACCTCCTGGAAGAGCCAGACCCTCAGCGTCCCGGTCTTCTCGTCCTTGCCGGAGGAGGAGTTGTCGGAGGTCTGGGGGGCGCAGGCGGTCGCGGTGACGACGGCGGCGGCCAGCAGTACGGCCAGGCGTGGGGCGAGCTTCATGGAGTGATCCTCCGGACGTGCGTTGCAGCATATGCAATGACGGTTTCGCTCTGCACAACACCCAGGAGGTTATGGAGTACATGAACATGTCCACAAGAGGTCTCAACCACTTCGTGACAACGCGAAGGCCCCCGGAGTGCGCGCGGGCACACTCCGGGGGCCTTCGGGAAGTTCAGAGGGGCTGTACGGGCAGGGCGGCTACTTCTTGCCGCCGTCCTTGCCCTCGTCCCCGCCGCCGCTCATGGACTCGTAGATCTCCTTGCACATGGGGCAGACCGGGTACTTCTTCGGGTCGCGGCCCGGTACCCAGACCTTGCCGCACAGCGCCACGACGGGGGTGCCGTCGAGGGCGCTCGCCATGATCTTGTCCTTCTGGACGTAATGGGCGAAGCGCTCGTGGTCACCGTCGCCGTGGGAGGTCTGCGGCGTCGGCTCTACGAGGGTCCCCGTACCAGTCCCGCGCTCGGGCTCGAGAGTGCTCATAACCGCCAAGGGTACTGAAGCTCACACGCTTCAGTTGAGCGACGGGTCGTCCGGATACGTCGCCACCATGGCCAGGTCGCCCCGCTGGCGGCGCAGCACCTCGCGCCAGAGCTTCTCGGGGATCGGGCAGGACACGTCGCCGGGCTCGGACTCGACCACGTACCAGGCGCCCTCCCCCAGCTCGTCCTCCAGCTGGCCGGGGCCCCAGCCCGCGTACCCGGCGAAGATCCGCAGGGCGCCCACGGCCGGCGCCAGCAGCTCCGGCGGCGCCTCCAGGTCGACCAGACCGATCGCCCCGTGCACCTGGCGCCAGCCCAGCGGCGCCCGCTCGCCGGACGCCCCGCCGGGGACCACGGCGACGCCGAGCGCCGAGTCGAGGGAGACCGGGCCGCCCTGGAAGACGACGCCGGGCTCGCCCGCCAGGTCCGCCCAGCCCTCCAGGATGTCGCCGACGTCGACCGGTGTGGGACGGTTGAGGACGACACCGAGGGAGCCCTCCTCGTCGTGGTCGAGGAGGAGCACCACCGCACGCTCGAAATTCGGGTCCGCCAGGGCGGGCGTTGCCACGAGCAGCCGCCCCGTGAGCGAGGACACCTCGGTCATGCCTGACATGATCCCGCATGTTCCCCCGCCGTGGGGAGGCAATCGGGGGCACGAGGGTGAACACGCACCCCGCGCACGCTCCTCGGCCGTGACCCCCCGTGCGCGCCGGTGAACGCCACGTGTTGTGACAAATCTATGACATCGTCCGACCCTGCGCGGACTTACTGGGCGGGGGTACAAGGCGATTACCCTTTCCCTTCTGGCCCCTGCCCGAACCCCACGGAACGCGAGATTCATGACCGTCAACGGCGCTGATGACGTACTGCTTGTCCACGGCGGAACCCCGCTGGAGGGCGAGATCCGGGTCCGCGGTGCGAAGAACCTCGTGCCGAAGGCCATGGTGGCCGCCCTGCTGGGCAGTGCGCCGAGCCGGCTGCGCAACGTGCCGGACATCCGCGACGTGCGGGTCGTACGCGGGCTGCTGCAGCTGCACGGGGTGACCGTCCGCCCGGGCGAGGAGCCCGGCGAGCTGGTGATGGACCCCTCGCACGTGGAGAGCGCGAACGTCGCCGACATCGATGCCCACGCGGGTTCGTCGCGCATCCCGATCCTGTTCTGCGGCCCGCTGCTGCACCGCCTCGGGCACGCCTTCATCCCGGGCCTGGGCGGCTGCGACATCGGCGGCCGGCCCATCGACTTCCACTTCGAGGTGCTGCGGCAGTTCGGCGCGAAGATCGAGAAGCGTGCGGACGGCCAGTACCTGGAGGCCCCGCAGCGGCTGCGCGGCACCAAGATCCGGCTGCCGTACCCGTCCGTCGGCGCGACCGAGCAGGTGCTGCTGACGGCGGTGCTCGCCGAGGGCGTGACCGAGCTGTCCAACGCGGCCGTGGAGCCGGAGATCGAGGACCTGATCTGCGTCCTGCAGAAAATGGGCGCGATCATCGCCATGGACACCGACCGCACCATCCGCGTCACCGGTGTGGACGAGCTCGGCGGCTACAACCACCGCGCCCTCTCGGACCGCCTGGAGGCCGCCTCCTGGGCCTCGGCGGCGCTGGCGACCGAGGGCAACGTCTACGTCCGCGGCGCCCAGCAGCGGTCGATGATGACGTTCCTGAACACCTTCCGGAAGGTGGGCGGCGCCTTCGAGATCGAGGACGAGGGCATCCGCTTCTGGCACCCGGGCGGGCAGCTGAAGTCCATCGCCCTGGAGACGGACGTGCACCCCGGCTTCCAGACGGACTGGCAGCAGCCCCTGGTGGTCGCCCTGACGCAGGCGACGGGCCTGTCGATCGTCCACGAGACGGTCTACGAGTCCCGCCTCGGCTTCACCTCCGCGCTCAACCAGATGGGCGCCCACATCCAGCTCTACCGCGAGTGCCTGGGCGGCTCCGACTGCCGCTTCGGCCAGCGCAACTTCCTGCACTCGGCCGTCGTCTCCGGCCCGACCAAGCTGGAGGGCGCCGACCTGGTCATCCCCGACCTGCGCGGCGGCTTCTCGTACCTGATCGCCGCCCTCGCGGCCCAGGGCACCTCCCGGGTCCACGGCATCGACCTGATCAACCGCGGCTACGAGAACTTCCTGGAGAAGCTCGTCGAGCTCGG
Source organism: Streptomyces sp. CB02414 (assembly GCF_001905385.1). Lineage (GTDB taxonomy): Bacteria > Actinomycetota > Actinomycetes > Streptomycetales > Streptomycetaceae > Streptomyces. The sequence continues at coordinate 1,248,793 of NZ_LIPF01000001.1, forward strand.
CGCGAAGGTGGAACTCCCGGGCAAGGCACTCGGCTGAACGGCGGCACAACGCCGATGGGGCGGTCACCCGGACTCGGGTGACCGCCCCATCGGCGTGTGGAGAAGCGCGCCCCGAAAGGGGCGCGGGGAACTGCGCGACCAGCCACGAGCGACCCGCAGCCGCGAAACGACCGCATCCCGAACGAACGATCCGCGCAGCCCCCGGCACTCCAAGCGGAGCGCTTACTTGCCCTTGGCGGCTTCCTTGAGCTTCGAGCCCGCCGAGACCTTGACGCTGTAGCCGGCCGGAATCTGGATCGGCTCGCCGGTCTGCGGGTTGCGGGCGGTGCGAGCGGCACGGTGGGTGCGCTCGAAGGTCAGGAAGCCGGGGATGGTGACCTTCTCGTCGCCCTTGGAGACGATGTCGCCGACGACGTCGGCGAACGCGGCCAGCACGGCGTCGGCGTCCTTGCGGGTCACCTCGGCGCGGTCGGCCAGCGCGGCCACCAGCTCACTGCGGTTCATGTTGTTACTCCCGTGTTCTTCTTGCCGTTGAGGCGTGCCACGCGGCGGAGCCGCATGATGGGCACAGCGATGCCGATGCTGCCAGGGGCCTCGGACACTCCCCGGACCCGGGTCGGTCGTCAGACCCTCGCGCCCAGGGAGGCATCCTGCCTCCACCTGCGGCGGTAAAGCCAATCCGGCACCCCCAGGAGTCGTGAGAACACCCTTGGGAGTCACACGATGGAGAGGGCCTGAGCCTTGCGCCACCCTAGAGGGCGGCACGAGGCCCGCCGTTCCGCGACGCGCCGGTGGGGCGGCCCGCCGTGGTGTTCCTCATCACCACGGCACAGACCGCCTGCCCCCGGCGGGGAGACCTACGCCACCACTCCGGCCGCCTTGGCCGCCTCGCGGACGGCACCCGCGACGGCACCGGCGACCTTGTCGTTGAAGACGCTCGGGATGATGTAGTTCGGGTTCAGCTCGTCCTCGGTCACCACGTCCGCCAGGGCGTGCGCGGCGGCCAGCATCATCTCGGTGTTGACCGTGCGGGACTGGGCGTCCAGCAGGCCGCGGAAGACACCCGGGAAGACCAGCACGTTGTTGATCTGGTTCGGGAAGTCGGAGCGGCCGGTGGCCACGACCGCCGCGCTCTGGCGGGCGACGGCCGGGTCGACCTCGGGATCCGGGTTCGCGAGCGCGAACACGATCCCGCCGTCCGCCATGGCGGCCACGTCGTCCCCGTCCAGGACGTTGGGGGCGGAGACGCCGATGAAGACGTCCGCGCCGTGCACGGCCTCCTTGAGGGTGCCGGTGAGGCCCTCGGGGTTGGTGTTGTCGGCGATCCAGCGCAGCGCCGACTCCGGGGCGGCGTCGACCAGGTCGGCGCGGCCCGCGTGCACGACACCGTGGATGTCGGCGACGACGGCGTTCTTGACGCCCGCGGCCAGCAGCAGCTTGAGGATGGCCGTACCGGCGGCGCCGGCGCCGGACATGACGACCCGCACGTTCTCGATCGGCTTGTCCACCACGCGCAGCGCGTTGGTCAGGGCGGCGAGGACGACGATGGCGGTGCCGTGCTGGTCGTCGTGGAAGACGGGGATGTCCAGGGCCTCGCGCAGGCGGGCCTCGATCTCGAAGCAGCGCGGCGCGGAGATGTCCTCCAGGTTGATGCCGGCGAAGCCCGGGGCGATGGCCTTGACGATCTCGACGATCGCGTCGGTGTCCTGGGTGTCCAGGCAGATCGGCCAGGCGTCGATGCCGGCGAACCGCTTGAACAGGGCCGCCTTGCCCTCCATCACCGGCAGCGCGGCCTTCGGGCCGATGTTGCCGAGGCCGAGGACCGCGGAGCCGTCCGTCACGACCGCAACGGAGTTGCGCTTGATGGTGAGGCGGCGGGCGTCCTCGGGGTTCTCGGCGATCGCCATGCAGACGCGGGCCACGCCCGGCGTGTAGACCATGGAGAGGTCGTCGCGGTTGCGGATGGGGTGCTTGGACGCCATCTCGATCTTGCCGCCGAGGTGCATGAGGAAGGTACGGTCCGAGACCTTGCCCAGGCTGACGCCCTCGATGCCGCGCAGCTGCTCCACGATCTCGTCGGCGTGCGCGGTGGAGCCGGCGGCGATGGTGACGTCGATCCGGAGCTTGTCGTGGCCGGACGCCGTGACGTCGAGGCCGGTGACGGAGCCTCCGGAGGACTCGACCGCCGTGGTGAGCTGCGAGACCGCTGTTCCGCCGGCGGGCACCTCCAGCCTGACCGTCATCGAGTAGGAGACGCTGGGCGCCGTTGCCATGGCCGACTTCCTCTGCTTTCACCGTGTAACTGGGTTGTGCCGTCCGATCGTCGCACCTACCACCGAGTACGTGGTAGCCGCCCCGGATTGCGAACTTTATGTTCGCACCACTTTCGGAAAACGACTTCCACCATACGAGAAGTTGACCGTCGGGGGAAGAGGTCGCCGGAACCCGGGAAAGAACGCCAGGGACGGGAATTGTCTTGCGGGGATCGTTTGTTACCTTGGACGTGGCACCGGCTCGATCCAAGCCCCCGGGCCCAACCATCGTCGCTACGAGCGACCACTTGCCGCGAGGCGAGCATGGCGGGTCGGTGCCACTTAAACGAAGACGAGAGGCCCGCGCCGTCCGACGGCGCGGGCCTCTCGCGTGTTCCGGTGGCTCAGTCCCGCAGCAGGTCCGGCACCCCTGCGGCGTCCGGCTCGTCCCGCTCGCCGGAGACGACCGTCAGCTGCTGGGTGGCCCGGGTGAGCGCGACGTACAGCACGCGCAGCCCGGCGGGCGACTCGTCGGCGATCTCGGCCGGGGAGACGACGACCGTGGCGTCGTACTCCAGGCCCTTGGCCTCCAGGCTGCCCAGCGCCACCACGCGGTCGCCGAGCCCGGCCAGCCAGCGCCGGGCCTCCTCGCGGCGGTTCATGGCGACCACGACGCCGACGGTGCCGTCGACGAGGTCCAGCAGCCGGGCCGCCTCCGCCCGGACCGTCTCCTCCATCGCGTCGCGTACGACCGCGAAACGCGGTTCCACGCCCGTCGAGCGGACGGCCGCCGGGGAGGTGGAGCCCGGCATGGCGAGGGCCAGCACCTTCGCCGCCAGCTCGGCGATCTCGGCCGGGTTGCGGTAGTTCACCGTGAGCTCGAAGCGGCGGCGCGGGCGGGTGCCCAGGGCCTCGTCGCGGGCCGCCGCCGCCTCGTCGGGGTCGGACCAGGAGGACTGGGCCGGGTCACCGACGACCGTCCAGGTGGCGTGCCGGCCCCGGCGGCCGACCATGCGCCACTGCATGGGCGTGAGGTCCTGGGCCTCGTCCACGATGACGTGCGCGTACTCGGTGCGCTCCTGCGCGAGACGCTCGGCGCGCTCCCGCTGGGTCTCCTCGCGCTGCGGCATCAGCTCCTCCAGGCCGGTGAGCTGGTCCAGCGGGTCCAGCTCGCGCCGCTTGCGGGGGCGGGCCGGGGCGCCGAGGACCGCCTGGAGCTCGTCGAGCAGGGCGACGTCGTGCACGGAGTACCCCTCGCGCCGCAGCGAGCGGGCCACCTTGCGGACCTCGCCCGGGTTCAGCACGCGCCGGGCCCAGCGGCCCAGCTGCCGCTCGTCCGCCATCGCCGTCAGTACGGCGGCCGGGGTCAGCTCGGGCCACCAGGCGTCGAGGAAAGCGAGGAAGGAGTCCTCGGTGCTGACGTCCTCGTCGAAGGAGGACCGCAGTTCGGCGGCCAGCTCCGGGTCGGAGTGCCGGCCGGCCGCGCCCGACTTGGCCCACAGGGCGTCCAGGAGCAGCCGGCGGGCGCGGGGGCGCAGCAGGTTGACGGGCGCGGTGCCGCCCAGCACGGTGCGGCGGATGCCGGCCAGCTCCTCGGCCTCCAGTTCGAGGCGGCGGCCGAAGGCGACGACCCGGAGCAGCGTCGGCGACCCCTCCGGCTCCAGCGCGCCGCGTGCGGCCCGGCGCAGCACCTTCAGCATGCGCGAGGAACCCTTGGCGCGGGCGGTGGCCGGCGAGTCGTACAGGATGGCCTCGGCGCCGTCGACCAGGGAGCCGATGGCGCGGATGGCGACCTGCCCCTCCTCGCCGAGGGAGGGCAGCACGCCCTCGGTGTACGCCACCAGCAGCGGGGTCGGCGAGACGATGAGGATGCCGCCGGCGTAGCGGCGCCGGTCCTGGTAGAGCAGGTAGGCGGCGCGGTGCAGGGCGACGGCGGTCTTGCCGGTGCCGGGGCCGCCCTCGACGTAGGTCACGGAGGCGGCGGGGGCGCGGATCACCAGGTCCTGCTCGGCCTGGATGGAGGCCACGATGTCCCGCATGGAGTGGGTGCGGGCCTGGCCGAGGGCGGCCATCAGGGCGCCGTCGCCGACGACCGCGAGCTCCTCGCCGGCCAGGCTCGCCCTGACCTCGGGCCGCATCAGGTCGTCCTCGACGCCGAGGACGCGCCGTCCCTTGGAGCGGATCACCCGGCGCCGCACGACCCGGCCCGGGTCGACCGGCGTGGACCGGTAGAAGGGGGCGGCGGCGGGCGCCCGCCAGTCGATGACCAGCGGGGTGTAGTCCTCGTCCAGGACACCGATCCGGCCGATGTGCAGGGTCTCGGCGATGTCGGCGGTGTGGTCGGGCCTGAGGGCGCCCTCGGCGGGCTCGACGGCGGTGTAGGCACCGTCGGGGCCCTTCTTGCCGTCCTTGCCGAGGAGCAGGTCGATGCGGCCGAAGAGGAAGTCCTCGAACTCGTTGTTCAGGCGGCTGAGGTGGACGCCGGCCCGGAAGACCTGCGCGTCGCGCTCGGCCAGCGCGCCGGGCGTGCCGACCTGGCCGCGCTGCGCGGCGTCGTTCATGAGGAACTCGGCCTCGTGGATCTTCTCCTCGAGGCGGCGGTACACCCGGTCCAGGTGTGCCTGTTCCACGCTGATCTCTCGGTCCCGTACGGAGTCCTCCCGCACGGACTCCTCCCGTACGGAGTCGTGCACCGAGTCGACCGCTGAGTCCTGTTGCGCCTGTGCGGCCACCGGGCCCCCTTCTGACGTGCTGGGCAGCCGTCAAAGGTACGCGAAGGGGACGCCGGAAGCCACGGCGCGGCCGGGGACCGTCCGGCGGATGACGCAACGACCAGGCGCCGGGCCGCCGCTCGCACCGCCGCGGCGCGCGGGCGGCGGGGCCGCCGCGACGTCACCGCCCGCGCCCCGACGGCTGGCCCCGGCACCGCTCCCCCGGGCGGCCCAGGCGAGCCGCTCGCCCGCTGCTGCCGGGGCTCGGGCGGCCGGCCCGGCGGGTGGGCCGACCCGGCGGGTGACGCCGTCCGAGGCACCGGCCAGGCTTACGCGTCCACCTCCACCAGCCGCTCGCCGTCGAAGGTCATGACCTCGAAGTGGTCGATCTGGTTGGGGGCGAAGGCGGCGCCGCCGTGGACGTAGAGCGGCTTCTTCGCCTTCTCGGTGGTGGCGCCCGGGATGCCGTAGCCCCAGTCCGGGACCGTCCAGGAGGTGAGCGTCTCGCGCTCGCCGTTCTTGCCGACGGCGATCAGGGAGCACTTCTGGGGGCCCTTGACGTTCTTCAGCTCCAGGACCGCCTCGGTGCCCCAGGCCTTCTTCTCCAGGGCGACGGTCGCGCTGACCCGGGTGGCGGGGTCGGTGGCGGTGACCCGGTCGGGCATCTCGGCGAAGGCCGACTCGGCGGGGCTGCCGGCCTGCCGCGTCGCCTCGGTCTTCTTCCCGCCGCCGTCGTCACCGCCGCCGTCCGTGGTCGCCACGGCGGCGAACGGGCCGCCGATGATCAGCGCGGCGGCGGTGCCCACCAGGTAGAAGTTGCGGCGCCGCTTGCCCGCCCGGCGCTCGGCGACCTCGTCGACCAGCTTCTCCGCGAGCCGCGGGCTCGGCTTCGCCGTCAGCGACTCGGCGATCGCGGGCGTACCCGTGCCCGGGAGGTCGGCGAGGGCGGCCATCATGGGCTCCATGCCGGCCAGCTCGTCGAGCTGCTGGGCGCACCAGTCGCAGCCGGCGAGGTGGGCCTCGAAGGCGGTGGCCTCCGCGTCGTCGAGGATGCCGAGGGCGTAGGCGCCGACGGTCTCGTGCTCGTTCGGCGCCGGTGTTCCCTGCATGGGGACAGAATTACCCGTATCGCCCGGGCCGAATCCCCCGCCGAAACCCTGAACTCCCCCGTACCCGCTCATCACGCCGTCACCCCCCGCTCCTCCAGAGCCAGCTTCATCGAACGCAGGGCGTAGAACACCCGGGAGCGAACGGTGCCGCTGGGTATGCCCAGTGTCTGCGCCGCCTCATTGACGGTACGCCCCTTGAAGTACGTCTCGACGAGGACCTCCCGGTGAGCCGGGGTCAGGTCGTCGAGCGCGTCCGACAGCGTCATCAGCCACAGCGCCTTGTCGATCTCGTCCTCCGCGGGGATGACCTCCAGCGGCGACGGATCGACCTCCTGCGGCCGGGCCTGCCGGCTGCGGTGGCCGTCGATGACGATGCGCCGGGCGACCGTCACCAGCCAGGGGCGTACCGATCCGGTCGCACGGTTGAGCTGACCGGCGTTCTTCCAGGCACGGATGAGCGTCTCCTGGACGACGTCCTCGGCGCGCTGCCGGTCCCCCGCGACCAGCCGCAGCACGTACGCCAGCAAGGGGCCCGCGTGCTCCCGGTACAGGGCGCGCATCAGCTCCTCGTCGGGTTCCGAGGACGACTGGGACATGCGATGTCGGGCCCTCGCACCACGTTCACCGGCCACGACGGAATCCTTGCGCACGCCCACCTCCGATGTCCGGGGGTTCCCCCAGTCGGTCGCTCGCCCATCCGGTACGGACGCGGGGTGCGGGGTGTTCAAAGCGGGCCGACAGTTTTCTCGGGAGGGGTGTACCGAACGGGACGCAGCCGTACTTACCGGGCGAGGGCGGCGCGCCTGCGGTGCCGGGCGACGCGTTCCCGGTTGCCGCAGACCTCGCTGGAGCACCAGCGCCGGCGGCGGCCGCGGGAGGTGTCGACGTACACGATGGGGCAGTTGTCGCCCGCGCACTGCCTGAGGCTCGCCCGCGCGACGGGGTCGGTGAGCAGTTCCACGGCGTCCCGGGCGAGGGCGCCGAGCAGCGCCGCGCACTCCGGCGGCCCGGTCAGCACCCGTACCAGCGCCCCGTCCTCACCGTGCACCGCGCGCGGGGCGGGGGGCGCGGCGGCGGCGAGGGCGTTGACGCGCGCCAGCGCGTGGTCGTACGGGGGTACGCCGGGGCCCGGCCGGGCGCGGACCAACCTGGCGGTCTGGCAGCGCAGTTCGCGGAAACCGGTGAGCCAGGAGGCGTCGGCGTGGGTCAGCGGCGTGCCGGGCGGGACGAGTCCGGACCCGGTGATCCAGGCGGCGAGCGCCGCGATGGAGACGAGGCGTTCGGCGGGATGGGTGGTGGATACGAGGTCCAGGCAGATCCGCCCGGTGTCGAACCGCAGCTCGTACGGGCCGGTGGCCGTACCCAGTGCCATGTTCCTGTCACCGCCTTGGTTGCCCGGTGGGGCGGGCCGGAGAGGGGAGCAGGGAAACCTCTCCCTCTACAGTGCCTGCCCGTTCCCGTGCCCGGAACCCCTTCGGCCGCCCCGGTGGGAGCACCGCCCGCACCCGGACTCGGCCCCCGGGTCCGTGACTTGTACGGTGAGGCCGGCGCCCGGGGCGGCCCTGGCCGGGCCGCCTCTCGAAGGCCTCGGCGCTCCCCCACGCTCACCGTTCCCGAGGAGGAACCCCCCACATGTCCCGCCTCACCGGCCGGTCTACACGCCTGCGCCGTCTGACCACGTTCGCCCTCGGCCTGACCGGCGCTCTCGTCCTCACCGCCTGCGGCGGCGCCGTGGACAAGGACACCGACGACGCACCCGCCGGGAAGACGGACGCCGCCCGGCAGGGCCTCCTCACGGAGCAGGCGGCCGGGGAAGTCGTCGACGAGTACGAGCGGGTGAACAACCGCGCGAACGCGAAGCGCGACGAGAAGCTCCTGGGCACGGTGGAGACCGGACAGGTCCACGAGCAGTCCAAGGCCGACTACAAGCAGTGGGAGACCTGGTCGGAGGAGGACCGGAAGAGCTACGCGTCGGCCTTCCGCTACACGGACCGCGAGTACCTGATCCCGGCCGCCGACAGCGGGGTGACCTGGTTCGCCGTCAAGGCCCGGTCCAGCGCCGACCAGGACCAGGAAGAAGTGCTGCTGGTCTTCGACAGGGCCGGCGGCTCGTACAAGATGACCATGACGGTCTACGCCGACGAGGGTCCCCTCCCCGAGATCGCCGTCGACGAGCAGGGTCTCGTCACACCCGCCGACCCGTCGGCGAAGGTCGGCACACTCGCCCCCGCCCAGCTCGGCGAGCACTACGAGGACTTCTTCGAGACGGGCGGCAAGGAGAAGGCCACGAAGACCTTCGCGGCGACCGGGACGTCGAAGGACGCGGTCGAGGTCCACGAGGAGGGCCCCGACGACGACGTGGAGCGGTACGCGACCGAGAAGTACTTCGCCGCGGACCCGGCACACCCGAAGGTGTACGCGCTCCGGCTCGCCGACGGGAAGACGCTGGCCCTCTTCCCGACGGCCCACACCAGTGAACTGATGCTCAAGCCGCGGTACATGAGCGGCTTCGACATCACGCCCACCGAGGAGCAGTCCCTCTACGACGCCGCGAAGCGGGACGTGGTCACCGATGAGTTCCAGGGCCAGGCACTCGGCGTGCTGGACCCGAAGGGCAAGCCCCGCGTGATCGCCGCCGAGTACCGCCTGGTCGACTCCCGCTGACCGGCGTGCGCCCGGGACATCTCCCCCGGGCGGTGACGTGCGCGCCGGCTCACCCGTCCGCGTACTTGGCGTCGGTCGCCGGGTCCAGGGCGAGGCGGTAGCCGCGCTTCACCACGGTCTGGATCAGCTTGGGGGCGCCGAGGGACGTGCGCAGGCGGGCCATCGCCGTCTCGACGGCGTGTTCGTCGCGGCCGGTGCCCGGCAGGGCGCGCAGGAGTTCCGCGCGGGGGACGACCCAGCCGGGCCGGCGGGACAGGGCCCGCAGGAGGGACATCCCGGCGGGCGGCACGGTCCTCAACTCGTCGTCGACGAGCACCGCGTGGCCCCGGATCTCCAGCCGGTGCCCGGCGACCGGCAGCGCGCGGGCGCGGGCCGGCAGTTCCTGGCAGAGGAGTTGGACGAGGGGGCCGAGGCGGAAGCGTTCGGGCTGGGCCGTGTCGACGCCGTGCGCTTGGAGGGGCACGGCCGTCACCGGGCCGACGCAGGCCGGCAGCACGTCGTGGGCGAGCGCGGCGAGCAGGGCGGGCAGCAGCCCCCGCTCCTCGGCGCGGGTCAGGAACGACGCGGCGGCCGGCGCGCTGGTGAAGGTCACGGCGTCCACGCCCCGGGAGAGGGCGGCGTCCAGCAGCCGGTCCACGGGGCCGAGGTCCTCCGGGGGCAGCCACCGGTAGACGGGCACGCCCACCACCTCGGCGCCGCCCGCCCGCAGCGCCTCCACGAACCCGGGCAGCGGCTCGCCGTGCAGCTGTACGGCGATCCGGCGGCCGTCGACGCCCTGCTCCAGGAGCCGGTCCAGCACTTCGGCCATGGACTCGGAGGCCGGTGACCACTCCTCCGTCAGGCCCGCCGCCCGGACCGCGCCCTTGACCTTGGGACCGCGCGCGAGCAGCTCCACCGCGCTCAGCCGCTCCAGCAGCGCGTCACCGAGCCCCCACCCGTCGGCGGCCTCCACCCAGCCCCGGAAGCCGATGGCGGTGGTGGCCACGACGACGTCCGGGGACCGGTCGACGATCTGCTTGGTCGCGGCCAGCAGTTCGCTGTCGTCGGCCAGCGGCACGATCCGGAGCGCCGGTGCGTGCAGGACGGCGGCGCCGCGCCGCTGGAGCAGCGCGCCCAGTTCGTCGGCCCGGCGGGCGGCGGTCACGCCCACGGTGAAGCCGGCGAGGGGGCCGTGCTCGGGTCGCTGCTGTTCGTCGTCCATCACTCTCGTCCCGATCGTCCCGGTCGTCGTACTGCCTGCACGGCGACCGAGCCTGTCAACGGTGCGTGACGGGCTCGGTTCCGCCGCATGTCACCAGTGTTACGTCATACCTCGGCGTAGCTGAGCCGGCTCTTCGTCCCGGCCGTGTCCGCCGGGCCCTCCGGTGTCCGTGCGGCGGGGCGGCGGAGGTACACCGCCCATGTGACGGCGAAGCAGACGGCGTAACAGGCGAGGAAGGCGACGAAGGCGCCGGTGCCCGAGCCGACCGAGAGGAAGGACTGCCGGAAGGCGAGGTTGATGGCGACTCCGCCGAGCGCGCCGACCGCGCCGATCAGCCCCATGGAGGCGCCGGACAGCCGCCGCCCGTACGCCACGGCCTCCTCGCCCGTCAGCCCCTTGGCGAGCGCCTGGTTCTGGAAGATCCCCGGGATCATCTTGAACGTCGACCCGTTGCCGAGCCCGCTGAGCGCGAACAGCACCACGAACACGGGGACGAACAGCGCGAGCGACTTCGCCATGCCGGCCACGACGAGTACGGCGGTGGCGGCGGCCATGGCGACGAAGTTCCACAGCGTGATCCGCGCACCGCCGTACCGGTCGGCGAGCCTGCCGCCCAGCGGGCGGATCAGGGAACCGAGCAGCGGGCCGATGAAGGTGAGGTAGGCGGCCTGGAGCGGGGTCCGCCCGAACTGGGTCGTCAGCACCTGCCCGAAGGCGAAGCTGTAGCCGATGAACGAACCGAACGTGCCGATGTACAGCAGCGCCATGATCCAGGTGTGCGCCTGCCTGGCGGCGTCCTTGGCGGCCCCGGTGTCGTTCTTCACGGAGGCGAGGTTGTCCATGAAGCAGGCGGCGAGGACGGCGGCCACCAGGATCAGCGGGATGTAGACCCCGAGCAGCACCCGCGGCCCGCCGCCCGCCCCGATGATCGCGAGGGCGGCCAGCTGGATGACCGGCACGCCGATGTTGCCGCCGCCCGCGTTGAGGCCGAGCGCCCAGCCCTTCTTCCTGAGCGGGAAGAAGGCGTTGATGTTGGTCATGGAGGAGGCGAAGTTGCCCCCGCCGATACCGGCCGCCATCCCGACCAGGAGGAAGGTGGAGAAGGAGGTCCCCGGTTCCATGACCACGAAGGCCGCCACGGTCGGCACGAGCAGCAGCCCGGCGGAGACGATCGTCCAGTTCCGCCCGCCGAAGACCGCGACCGCGAAGGTGTACGGCACCCGCACGACCGCGCCCACCAGGGTCACCACGGACGTCAGCAGGAACTTGTCGGCCGGCGTCAGCCCGTACTCCGGGCCCATGAAGAGCACCAGCACCGACCACAGGGTCCAGACCGAGAACCCGATGTGCTCGGAGAGGACGGAGAAGAACAGGTTCCGCCGGGCGACCCGCTCCCCCGTCTCCTTCCAGAAGGTCTCGTCCTCCGGATCCCAGTGCTGGATCCAGCGGCCGCCAGGGACTGTCATGACGCCTCCACGGTGCTCCACGGCTCGATCGCGCCGAAGGTAGGAAGACCGCGTTTCGGGCCGGTGGGGCTGCCGATGACCGGAAGGGAACGTTGCTCTCACCCGGCGCCGGGCCGGGATGAGAGGTCGCCGTCAGCCGCGGGCCGGTGCCGGATGCAGGGTGCCGTATAGGCCAGATATAGCCCGCGAACACACGCTCGATCCATCCGAACGGATGGGGGAAAGATGCCGGAGCTTGGGGAACAGATGCCGGAGCAGTCCGGGCAGATCGCGCTGGTGACCGGAGGATCGCGGGGGATCGGGCGGGCGGTGGCCACCCGGCTCGCGAACGACGGTTTCGACGTCGCGATCTGCTACCGGTCCGACGAGAGCGCGGCCGAGCAGGTCGCCAAGGAGATCCGCGCCGCGGGCCGCCGGGTGCTGACCCGCCGCGTGGACGTCGCCGACCGGGCCGGGGTGCGGGCCTTCGTCGCCGACGTCGAGTCGGGCCTCGGCCCGGTGACGGCCGTCGTGACGTCCGCCGGCATCACCCGCGACCGTCCGCTGGCGCTGATGCAGGACGACGAGTGGGACTCCGTGCTGCGCACCAACCTCGACGGGACCTACAACCTGCTGCGCTCCGTGGTCAGGTCGATGATCCGCCGCCGCGAGGGGACCGTGGTCACGCTGTCCTCGGTGGCCGGCGTGGTCGGCAACGCCGGGCAGACCAACTACTCGGCGTCGAAGGCCGGCATCATCGGCCTCACCCAGGCGCTGGCCAAGGAGTTCGGCCGGTACGGCGTCCGGGCCAACGCGGTCGCCCCGGGATTCATCGACACCGAGATGGTCGCCGGGGTCCCCGAGTCGGTCGCCAAGGACGCCATCGGCCGCATCCCGCTGGCCCGCTTCGGCACCCCCGAGGAGGTCGCCTCCCTCGTCTCCTACCTGGTCTCGCCGCAGGCCGCGTACATCACCGGCCAGGTGGTGCGGATCGACGGCGGCATGGCGCTGTGAGCGGGCCGGAGATCTGGTTCCGCCACTACCGGGGGGCCCTCGCGCCGCGCGTGCGCCTGGTGTGCTTCCCGCACGCCGGGGGCAACGCCCGGCTCTTCCACGGCTGGGCGTCCCGGCTGCCCGCCGACGTCGAACTCCTCGCGGTGCGCTACCCGGGCCGCCAGGAGCGGATGGACGAGCCCTGCGTCGAGACGATGGACGAACTGGCCGGCCGGATCTCCGAGGCGCTCGCCCCGCTGCACGACCTGCCGCTGGTCCTCTTCGGCCACAGCATGGGCGCGGCGGTGGCCTACGAGGTCGCTCTGCGCCTGGAGGACCCGGCGGCCGACGGCGCCGGACCCGCCCTGCTGCTGCTCTCCGGCCGGTCCGCGCCGCACGTCACCAGGCCCACCGCGCTGCACCGGGCGGCGGACGACGTACTGGTGGCCGGGGTGACCCGGCTGGGCACCCTCGGCGGTGACGCCTACGCCGTACCCGAGCTGCGGGAGCTGCTGCTGCCGGTGCTGCGGGCGGACTACCGGCTCATCGAGACGTACGACAGGAAGCGGCCGCCCGTGCTGCGGGCCCCGATGGTGGCGTACCTCGGCGACCGCGACCCGGGGGTCACCCGGCCGGGCGTGGAGGCCTGGTCGGAGCTGACCGGCGGCGGCTTCACCGTGCGTTCCTTCCCCGGCGACCACTTCTACCTCGCGCCCCGGGAGGCGGAGCTGACCGCGGACATCGCGGAGCGGCTGGCCCGTCTCCCGGTGGCCCGGCCGGCCTGAGCCGGCGCCCCCGTACACACCGCACGGACACGACAGTGAGAGGAGAGGTGACATGGCGAGTACCGCGGCCTGGGCACCGACGGAGATCGAAGCGGCCGAGGGCGGCGGCACCGAGGAGCTGCTGCGGCGGGTGGACGCCCTGGAAGGGGGGCTGACCGGTGCGCTGACGCGGGAGAAGGCGCTGGTGTTCCGCGGCTTCGGCATCACGCCCGACACCTTGGACCCGGTGCTGGACCGGCTGCTGCCGAACCGGCTGGCCTACGTGCACGGCAACTCCCCGCGCACCAAGGTCGGGGGCAACGTGTACACCTCGACGGAGTACCCGCAGGAGTACACCATCTCGATGCACAACGAGATGAGCTACGCCCACGCCTGGCCCGCCCGGCTGGCGTTCTTCTGCCAGATCACCCCCGGTTCGGGCGGTGCCACCCCCGTGCTCGACGCGGCACTGTGGCTCCGGTCGCTGGACCCGGAGGTCCAAGACGCCTTCGCGGGCGGGGTGCGCTACGTCCAGAACCTGCACGACGGCTACGGCCTCGGCAAGAGCTGGCAGGACACCTTCGAGACGTCCGACCGGGCCGAGGTGGAGGCGTTCCTGAAGGGCGCGGGCGCCGACTGGACCTGGCGGCGCGACGGCAGCCTGCGCGTCGAGTCGCTGCGCCCCGCCACCACCGTCCACCCGGTGACCGGCACGGAGGTGTGGTTCAACCAGGCCGACCAGTGGCACCCGGCCGGCCTCGGGGACGACACCGCGAAGGAACTCGCGCAGATCCTCTCCGAGGACGAGCTGCCGCAGTCGGTGACGTTCGCCGACGGCAGCCCCATCCCCGCCGAGTACGTGGCGCAGATCCGCGACCGGGGCCTGGACCACGCGGTCGACGTCGACTGGCGCGCCGGCGACCTGCTGCTCATCGACAACCTGCTGCTGGCGCACGGCCGGCGCCCCTACACGGGCGACCGCCGGGTGCTGGTCGCGATGTCCGACTGACCGCCCACGGTCCCCGAACCCGGGCCTCCCGGTCCCGGACTCCGCGACGACCAAGCGAGCTGACCATGACCATCACCCCGGAAGAGACCCCCGCCGGCTGGCTGGGCACCGGAACCGTGCCCGGCCTGTGCCGGCCGGACGCCCCCGGCACCGGCATCCACGCCTACCTCACCGAGCACCGCGCCGAACTGCGCGCCCTCCTCGCCCAGCGCGGGGCGCTGCTGCTGCGCGGCTTCGACGTGGGCGGTGTCGACGGCTTCGACCAGACCGTGCGCGCCTTCTCCGGCACGCCCCCGCTGGCCTACGCCGAACGCTCCTCGCCCCGCTCCACCATCAAGGGACAGGTCTACACGTCGACGGACTACCCGCCGGCGGAGGAGATCTTCCTGCACAACGAGAACTCGTACCAGGCGGTGTGGCCGCGCACGCTGTACTTCTACTGCGTGGAGCCGCCCACCACCCTGGGCGCGACGCCGCTGGCCGACATCCGGCGGGTCCTGGCCGCGGTCGACCCGCAGGTGCGGGCCGAGTTCGAGGCGCGCGGCTGGCAGGTGGTGCGCAACTTCCACACCGGCTTCGGCGTGCCCTGGCAGGAGGCGTTCGCCACGTCCGACCGGGACGCCGTGGTCGCGTACTGCGCCGAGCGGCGCATCGAGGCCGAGTGGCGGCCCGACGGAGGGCTGCGCACCACCGCGGTCCGCCGCGCGGTGCACCGGCACCCGGCGAGCGGCGAGGAGGTGTGGTTCAACCACGCCACCTTCTTCCACACCAGCACGCTGCCCGAAGAGGTCGGCGCGGGACTGCGCGCGATCTTCGACGACGAGGACCTGCCGACCCACACCTTCTACGGCGACGGCGGCGCCATCCCCGACGACGTGCTGGATCACCTGCGCGGCTGCTACCGCGGCGCGTCCGTCCGCTTCGACTGGCAGCGCGACGACGTACTGATCGTCGACAACATGCTCGCCGCGCACGCCCGCGAGCCGTTCACCGGACCCCGGCGGATCGCCGTGGCCATGGCGGAGCCGTCCGACACCTGAGCGGCCGCACGCGGGCACGCACGCCGCGGTCTCCGCGCCGCACAAGTCCGTACACCTGACCCGCAGTTGGGAAGAGAGATGCTCACCACACACGGATCACGCATAGCCTCCCTCGCCGTCTACCGGCCCGCCCGCCTCGTGTCCAACGAGGAACTGTCGCAGCGGACCACCGTCTCCCCGGAGTGGATCGAGAGCCGCACCGGCATCACCACCCGCCACCACGCGGACGAGCAGGAGACCATCGCCGCGATGGCCGCGGCCGCCGGGGAGAAGGCGGTGGTCGAGGCCGACATCGACCCGGCCGAGGTGGACCTCACCATCGTGGCCAGCGCCACCCGCCGCGTCCGCATGCCCGGCGTGGCGCCCGAGGTCGCCAGCCGCATCGGCCTGCCCAACTCCGGTGCCTACGACCTGAACGCGGTCTGCGCCGGCTTCACCTACTCCCTGGCCATGGCCTCCAACGCGGTGCGGCTCGGCGAGGCGCGGCACGCGCTGGTCATCGGCGCCGAGCGGACCAGCGAGTGGATCGACCCGAACGACCCGGACACGTTCGTCATCTTCGGTGACGGCGCCGGCGCGGCCGTGGTGTCCCGCTCCGAGACGGCCGGCATCGGCCCGGCGGTGTGGGGCAGCGACGGGGCGCGGCACGAGGTGCTCGGCATCACGGAGAAGGCCGACGGCCGCGAGTACGTCACCATGAACGGCCCCCTGGTCTACAAGTGGTCGACCGCCACCATGCCGGACGTGGCCCACCGGGCGTGCGCCGCGGCCGGTATCGCCCTGGAGGACATCGCCTGGTTCGTGCCGCACCAGGCCAACAACCGGATCATCCGCACCCTGACGGACAACCTGGGACTGCCGCAGGACCGCGTCGTCAACGACGTCGTCGACACCGGCAACACCTCGGCGGCCAGCGTGCCGCTGGCGCTCAGCCGCCTCAAGGACAGCGGCCGTGCCACTCCCGGCGACAAGGTCCTGCTGCTCGGCTTCGGTGCCGGCCTGACCTACGCCGGCCAGGTCGTCGACCTGCCCTGACGGCGGCCCCGCCGTCCCGCGACCCGCCCTTTCGCAAGCCCACTCCGCACAGAGAAGGAACGACCATGACCAGAGACGAAATCATCGTCGAGATCATCAACCTCACCCTGCGCACCGCCCCGGACCTGGAGGGGAGCGAGGTCACCGCCGACGCCAGCTTCGAGAACCTCGGTCTGGACTCCCTGACCCGCATCGACCTGCTGGCGGCCGTCGAAAAAAACTTCGGTCTGTCGGTGCCCGACGACAAGGTCGGCGACCTGCTGAGGGTCAGTGACGTGGCGGACTTCCTCATGGCGTACAAGGCGGGAGTCTGAGCCATGACCCACACGGACCCCGGGGACGGGACGCTGCCCCTCTCGGTGGGCCAGGAAGGACTGTGGCTGCTGCACAGTCTGGCCCCCGACAGCTCCACCTACCACCTCGCGGGAGGTGTCCGCATGGAGCCGGCGCCCGACCCCGAGATCCTGGCACGGGCCGTCGACGCGGTCACCGAGCGGCACCCCATGCTCCGCTCGGTGTACGCGGACACCGAGCACGGCCCGCGCCGCCGGGTCCTGCCGCCCGGCGAGACCGGCCGCCTCACGGTCCGCGAGGTGCGCGGAGCCGACGACGAGGAGCTGCGCCGGATGGTGGACGCGGAGGTCGCCGCGCCGTTCCACCTGACCGGTGAGGGCCCCTTCCGGGCCGTACTGCTGCGGCGTGCGCAGGATGCCGTGGCCCTCGTCGTCACCCACCACATCGCCACCGACGCCCTGTCCCAGTGGCTGCTCTGGCGCGACCTGCTCGCCGCCTACGCGGAGCTCGCCGAGGGCCGGGAGCCGCGACTGGAGCCGCCGGCCACCGACTTCGACCACTTCGTGGCGGCCGAGCGCACCCTGCTGGACTCCTCGCGCGGCGCCCTCCAAGCCGACTTCTGGCGGGCGCAGTGCGCCGGCTCGCAGGCCGCCGAACTGCCCACCGACCGGCCCCGTCCGGACGTACCGGCGAGCAAGGGCACGAGCCTGGTGCGCAGGCTGCCCGACGCGCTCTCGGAGGGCATCCGGCGCGCCGCGGCCGACCGTGAGGTCTCCCAGTTCGCGGTGGCGCTCGGCGCGCTGCAGGGCCTGGTGAACCGCTGGACGGGCATGCGGGACTTCCTCGTCGCCTGCCCGGCGTCCGTGCGCCGCTCCGCGGCCCGCGAGGTCGTCGGCTACTACGTCAACCCGGTGCTGGTGCGCGCGGAGATCAGCAGGGACGCCACCCTGGGCGAGGTCGTCGACCGTGCCGCGGAGCGGATCCGGCAGGCCACCGCACGCGCCTCCTACCCGTTCCCGCTGGTCGCCCAGGACGCGGGTGACGGCGGGCCGCTGTACCGGATCGCCATGACGATGGTCTCCACCGAGCGCTTCGACGGCGGCATGGAGGCCGCCGCCGCCGGGGTGCCGATGCGGGTGGGCGGCCTCACCGTCACCTATCTGGAGATCCCGCACCTGGAGGGCCAGTGCGACGTGTCGCTGGAGGTCACCCGTGACGCACGGGGCCTCACGATCGCCCTGCGCTACGACACGGCACTGTTCGAACGGGCCACCATGGAGCGGCTGTTCGACCAGTACGTACGGTTCCTCACGGCCGCCGTCGACGACGCGGACCGCCCCCTGGGCCGCATCCGGCTCACCGACGGCGACGACAAGCGGGCCCTGCTCGCCCTCGGCGGCCACCCCGGCGCCGCCTCATGAGCGCTCCCGTGCTCAACGGCATCCTCGACGGCGTCGGCGACACACCGCTGGTGGAGCTCACCGGCCTGCTGCCCCGGCTCGGCTCCCGCGTCTTCGCCAAGCTGGAGGCGTTCAACCCGGGAGGCAGCGTCAAGGACCGGTCCGCGCTCTCCATGCTGCTGGGCCGCATCCGCGGCGGTGAGCTGGTGCCGGGCCGCTCCACGGTGGTGGAGTCCAGCTCCGGCAACCTCGCCATCGGCATGGCGCAGATCTGCCGGTACTTCGGCATCGACTTCATCTGCGTCGTCGACCCGAAGACCACCGAGCAGAACCTGGCGATCCTGCGGGCCTACGGCGTCACCGTCGACCTGGTCACCGAGGTCGACCCCGAGACGCGCGCCTATCTGCCGACGCGCATCAAGCGGGTACGGGAGCTCCTCGCGACCGTCCCCGGCGCCTACTGGCCCAACCAGTACGCCAATCCGCTCAACCCGCTGGCGCACGAGCGGACCATGCGGGAGATCGCCGAGGCCCTGGACGGCCGCGTCGACTACCTCTTCTGCTCCACGGGCACCGGCGGCACCCTCACCGGCTGCGCCCGCTACATCCGCGAACACCGGCTGCCCACCACCCTGGTGGGGGTGGACGCACTGGGCAGCGTGCTGTTCGGCGGGGCGTCCGGGCCGCGGCTGCTGCCCGGGCACGGGGCGGCCGTGCGGCCCGCCCTCTTCGACCCGACGCTGGCCGACGAGGTGGTGCACGTCTCCGACCTGGACTGCGTGGTCGGCTGCCGCACCCTCACCGACCGCGAGGCCATCCTCGCCGGCGGCTCCTCGGGCGCGGTCACCGCCGCGCTCGGCAAGTTCGCGGCCCGCATCCCGGCCGGCCGCAACGTCGTGCTGGTCTTCCCCGACCGGGGCGACCGGTACCTCGACTCGATCTACTCCGACGACTGGGTGCGCGCCCACTTCGGAGAGGTCTCCCATCTGTGGCAGGAACCCGATCTCTACATGGCGGTGGGCGCATGCTGATCATCAAGCACGGGCAAGTGGCCGGGCTCCTGACCGGGCGCGAGAAGGAGATCGTCGACCTCGTCGCCGATGCCTACGAGCGCCACGACGAGGGGCGCACCGTACTGCCGCACTCCGTCTTCCTGCGCTTTCCCGACCGGCCCCGCGATCGCATCATCGGCCTCCCCGGCTATCTCGGCACGGCGGCCGGCGACCCGGCACCGGGCGGTGAGGTCGCCGGCATGAAGTGGATCTCGTCCTTCCCGGGCAACGTCACGAGCGGCCACGAGCGCGCCAGCGCCGCGATCCTGCTGAACTCCCTGGAGACCGGGCACCCCGAGGCCCTGATCGAGGGTTCCCTCATCTCCGCCCGGCGCACCGCCGCCTCCGCCGCGCTCGCCTCCCGGCTCCTGCTCGACGGGCGCCGGCCCACCGGCGTCACCCTCGTCGGCACCGGCGTCATCAACCGCGAGGTGCTGCGCTTCCTCGCGGTCGTCCACCCGCACCTCGACTCGCTCGCCGTGTACGACACGGACCCGGAGCGCGCCGCCCGCTTCACCGCCGACCACGCCCGGCTGCTGCCCGGCGCCCGGGTACGGCACTGCGGCAGCCTCGACGAGGCCCTGGCCGCGCACGACCTGGTGTCCTTCGCGACCACCGCCGCCACCCCGCACACCGGTCTCGACGCCTGCCCGCCCGGCACCGTCGTCCTGCACGTCTCGCTGCGGGACCTGACCGTGCCCGCGATCCTCGGCGCCCACAACGTCGTCGACGATGCCGACCACGTGTGCCGCGAGAAGACCTCACCGCACCTGGCGCAGGAGCACACCGGCGGCCGGGACTTCATCCACGCCTCCATCGGCGCGCTGCTGAAGGGCACCGCCGCACCCGTGCCCCGGGACGGCAGGCCGGTGGTGTTCTCCCCGTTCGGCCTGGGCGTGCTGGACCTGGCGCTGGCCCGCTTCGTCCGCGACGAAGCACGCGCGCGCGGCATCGGCACCTCCGTCGAGGGCTTCCTGCCCGGTCGTACGCCGTAGGGACGCCGTACGCCGTAGGGACGGTCCTGACGGAGGGGCCGTCCCCGCACCGCAGACCCGCACCTGATCAACACCTCTGGAGAAGAGATGTCTGTCCCGCTGCACGAACTGATCTCCCGTCAAGCCGCCCGTACCCCCCACGCCATCGCGGTCGACGACGCTCAGGGGACGATGACGTACGAGCAGCTGGACCGGCACGCGAACCGCGTCGCGCGGCTGCTCGGGGACCGGGGCGTCGCCCCGGAGGATCGGGTCGCGGTCAGTCTCCCCCGCCGGCGGGACCTGCCCGCCGTACTCCTCGGCGTGTGGAAGGCGGGCGCCGCCTACGTCCCGCTGGACGCCGCCCACCCCGCGGAGCGGACCGCGTGGATGGTCGAGGACAGCGGCGCCCGGCTGGTCCTGGCGGCCCGCGGCACGGCGCCGGCGGGGCTGGACGAGAGCGCCGTACTGTTCCTGGACGCCCCGGAGACCGGCCTGGACGGCCGGCCGGACACGGCGCCCGAGGCGCCCGCCGCCGACCCCGCGAACGCCGCCTACCTCACCTACACGTCCGGCTCCACCGGCCGCCCCAAGGGGGTGCTGGTGGAGCACGCCGGCATCGCCAACCGGGTGTCCTGGACGGTGACGCGGCAGGGCCTGGGAGCGGACGACCGGATGGTGATGAAGACGGTCCTCACCTTCGACGCCGCCGCCCTGGAGCTGTTCGCGCCGCTCGTCGCGGGCGGCACCGTGGTGATGGCGCCGCCGGGTGCCGAGTCCGACCCGGCGCTGCTGGTGCGCACCCTCGCCGAGCAGCGGGTCACCGTGCTCCAGGGCGTCCCGTCGGTGCTGCGGCTGCTCACCGGGGAACCCGGCTGGGCCCAGTGCACCGGGCTGCGGATGGTGTTCTCGGCCGGCGAGGCCCTGGACGCCGAGCTGTGCCGCCGCCTGAGCGAACCCACCGGCGCCACGGTGTGGAACACGTACGGGCCCACCGAGTGCTCCGTCGACGTCACCGCCCAGGAGTTCGACCCGGCGCTCCACACGGAGGCCGTGCCCATCGGCCGCCCCCTCGACGGACTGCGCGTCTACGTGCTGGACGAGGAGTTCGACCCCGTGCCCATCGGCGTCGTCGGCGAGGTGTACGCCGCGGGCACCGGCCTCGCCCGCGGCTACGCCGGGCGCCCGGCACAGACCGCGGAGCGCTTCCTGCCCGACCCGCACAGCGGCGACGGCGGCCGCATGTACCGTACCGGCGACCTGGCCCGCTGGCGCTCCGACGGCAGCCTCGCCTACCTGGGCCGCGTCGACCACCAGGTGAAGGTCAACGGCGTCCGCATCGAACCGGCCGAGGTCGAGGCCGCCCTCCACGCCCACCCCGATGTGCGCGGGGCCGTCGTCGGGGCGTACACCACCGCCACGGGCACCCGGCTCGTGGCCCACCTGGTGGCGGGCCGCCGCATCCCGCGCGACGAACTGCGCGGCTTCCTGCGGCGCCGGCTGCCCGAGTCGATGATCCCCGCCCAGTTCGTGCCCATGGACGCCTTCCCGCTGACGGCCAACGGCAAGGTCGACCGGTCCGCCCTGCCCGACCCGGCCGCCCGCGAGAGCGCCGCGCCCGGTGACACGGCCGCGTCGGTGGCGCCCCGCACCCCCGCGGAACGGCTCGTCGCCGACGTGTGGGAGCAGCTTCTCCAGGTGGAGAACGTGGGCGTGCACGACGACTTCTTCGCCCTGGGCGGTTCCTCCCTCGTCCTGACCCGCCTGGCCGTCGCCCTCACCAAGGCGTCCGGCGACGACGTCCAACTGCGCGGCCTGTTCGGCGCGTCCACCGTGGAGGCTCAGGCCCGGCTCATCGAGGAGTCCCGGCCGTCCGTGCCCGAGGTGGTGCCGGTGGACCGCGGCGTGCCGCTGCCCCTCTCCTTCGGCCAGCACCGCCTGTGGTTCCTGGACCGCATGCACCCCGGCAGCCCCGAGTGGGTCGCCCCGCTGTTCCTGCGGCTGCCCGCCGGGACCACCGAGGCCACCGTCCGCACCGTCCTCGACACCCTGGAGCAGCGCCACGAGGCCCTGCGCACCCGCTACGTCCTCCAGGGCGAGGAACCCCGCCAGGTAGTCGTCGACGCACAGCCCGTCGAACTCCGCGTCGAGGACGCCGGCGAGGCGCGGCTGGAACGGCTCTTCGACGAACAGTTCCGCCGCGGTTTCGACCTGACCGAGGGCCCGTTGTGGCGCGCCATGCTGGTGCGGGTCCCGCTCGGCGGCCCCGTCCTGCTCGTCACCGTCCACCACATCGCCAGCGACGGCTGGTCGACGGTCGTACTGGAGCGGGAGATCCGCGAGCTGTGCGCGGCGGCCGCGGAGAACCGCCCGCACGAACTGCCCGCACCGGTCGTGCAGTACGGCGACTACGCGGCCTGGCAGGCGACCCGCTCCGACGACACCGTCCTGGACCGCGAACTCGACTACTGGAAGTCCACCCTGCGCGGCATGCCCGAACTCCAGCTGCGCACGGACCGGCCCCGCCCGGCGAACCGCGACGGACACGGCCAGGGCGTACGGTTCTCCGTGCCCGCCGGTCTCGCGGACGCCCTCAGCGGCATCGGCCGACAGCACGGGGCCACACCGTACGCCGCCCTGCTCGCCGCCTTCTCGGCGCTGCTGTCCCGCTACAGCGGTCAGGACGACTTCGGCGTCGGCAGCCCGGTGACCGGCCGGCTGCGCCCGGAGACCCAGGACACCGTGGGCTTCTTCCTGAACTCCCTCGTGCTGCGCTGCGACCTGACCGGCGACCCGACCTTCGCCGAACTGCTCGCCCGCACCAAGGACACCGTGCTCTCCGGCTTCGCCCACCAGGAACTGCCCTTCGAACGGCTGGTGGACGAGCTCCAGCCGGTCCGTGACCTGTCCCGCACCCCGCTCTACCAGGTGGCCTTCGACCTCCAGGACGAGGGCGCGACCATGGTGGCCGCCGACGGTGTCCTCATGGACGCCTTCCAGGGGGCCTGGCGGGTGGCCAAGACCGACCTCACCCTGTTCGTCTGGCGACACTCCGACGGGTCCCTCACCGGGGCCTTCGAGTACGCGACCTCGCTCTTCGAGCACACGACGGTGGAGCGCATGGCCGACCATTTCGTCCGCCTCCTCCAGGCCGTCGTCGACGCTCCCGGCACCCCGCTCTCCGCGATCGACCTCACCACCGTCCACGAACACCGGCTGCTCCGCCTCTGGAACGACTCCGGGGTGGCGGTTGCGGAGCGTTCCGTGCCGGAGTTGATCGCGGAGCAGATCGAGCGGCGCCCGGACGCGGTGGCCGTCGAGTCGGACGGTGAGGCGGTGTCGTTCGCGGAGCTGGACGCCCGCGCCAACCGCCTCGCACACCGACTGCGTGAGACCGGCGTGGGACCCGAGTCGTCAGTGGCCGTGCTACTGGACCGGTCGGCCGACCTGATCGTGGCACTGCTCGCGGTCTGGCGCGCGGGAGCCGGCTACGTCCCCATGGACCCCGTTCTCCCGGCCGGCCGGATCGCCGGCATGGTCACGGACGCCGGTGTGCGGGTGGCGGTGACGTCCGCCGCGTATGCCGACCGGTTCGAGGTACCGGCGGTGCGGGTCGAGGACGACTACTCGCACCTGCCCCAGTCGGCCCCCGACGTGCCCCTGGACCTGGACTCGGTCGCCTACACCGTGTTCACCTCCGGCTCGACGGGCCGCCCCAAGGGCGTGCAGGTCACCCACCGCAACCTGGTCAACCACATCCACTGGGCCGTACGGGAACTGACCTCGGCCGGCACCGGCGGCGCACCCGTCTTCTCATCCGTCGCCTTCGACCTCGTCGTCCCCAACCTGTGGGCACCCCTCGCCGCCGGACAACGCACCTGGCTCCACCACGGCGAACTCACCGACCTCGGATCGGCCCTGACCAAAACGGGACCCTTCTCCTTCATCAAGCTCACCCCCGGCCACCTCGAAATCCTCTCCAGCCAACTGACAGACGACGAGATCTCCACCCTGGCCGGCAAGGTCGTCGTCGCCGGCGAAGCACTCCCGGGCGCCCTGGTCGAACGCTGGCGCCAGACCCTCGGCGACGGAGCGGTCCTCAACGAATACGGACCCACCGAAGCCACCGTCGGCACCTGCGTCTTCCCGCTCGTGGAGGCGTTCGACGGCGTCGTACCCATCGGCCGCCCCCTGCCCAACATGACGATGCACATCCTGGACGCCCACCTCCGTCCGGTACCGGTGGGCGCGGTCGGTGAGCTGTTCGTGGGCGGCAAGGGTGTGGCCCGCGGCTACGTGGGAGACCCGGCCCGCACCGCGGACAAGTTCGTCCCGGACGTCTACGGCCCGGCGGGCAGCCGGATGTACCGCACCGGAGACCTCGCCCGCTGGCGGCACGACGGAGCCGTCGAATTCCTCGGCCGCATCGACGACCAGGTCAAGATCCGCGGCTACCGCATCGAACTCGGCGAAGTACGCGCCGCACTCGTAGCCCAGCCCGGTGTCACCGACGCGGCAGTCATCGTCTCCGAACAGGACCAACGCCTGATCGCCTACATCGTCGGCGAAACCCCCGACCTGACCGACGCCCTGCCCGAATACATGATCCCGTCCCACTACATACAGCTGGACGCGATCCCGCTGACGGCCAACGGCAAACTCGACCGCCGCGCCCTGCCCGACCCGGACCAGACCGCCACGGACACCTACGTCGCCCCCCGCACCCCCGCCGAAGAACGCATCGCCGCGATCTGGACCGTTCTGCTCGGCAAGAACGCCGGCGTTCACGACGGCTTCTTCGACATCGGCGGGCATTCCATCCTCGCCGTACGCCTGGTCTCGCGGTTGCAGCAGGACTTCGACCTCGACCTGCCGATCCGGGTCGTCTTCGAGCGGCCGACCATCGCGCAGATCGCCGTGGAGATCGAGGACCGCGTCCGGGCCGAGATCGACGCGCAGCTCGCCGAATCCCACTGACCGAAGAGCGAAGGACGTCCGCATGCGTCACCTCATCTCACTGACCGATCTGACCGACGACGATCTGCGCACGCTGGTCGCCCGCGGGGCGGAGTTCGCCGCCGGGGCGGTCGCCGATCCGCTGCGGGGCGAGGTGGTCGGCGTCTACTTCCGGCGCACCTCGACCCGTACCCGTACCGCCTTCACCACGGGGGCGCTGCGGCTCGGCGCGCAGACGGTGACCTTCAGGCCCGGCGACCTCCAGCTGAACACCGGGGAGACCACCGAGGACACCGGCCGGGTGCTCTCCGGCATGCTGGACATGCTGGTGGCCAGGACGTCGGACGCGACGGCGGAACTGCGCTCCTGGGCCGCGGCCGGGCCGATGTCGGTGGTGAACGCGATGACCGCGGAGGAGCACCCGACGCAGGGGCTCACCGATCTCACCACCCTGCACTGTCACTTCGGCCGCGTCGAGGGCCTGCGGGTGCTGTACGTGGGCGAGGGCAACAACAGTGCCGCCGCGCTGGCGCTGGCCCTGACCCGCTTCCCGGGCACCGAACTGGAGCTGCGCACCCCGCCCGGGTACGGCCTGGCGGCGGACGTCCTGGCCACCGCCGGCGAGCAGGCGGCGCGCAGCGGGGCGAAAGTGTCCGAGCAGCACGACATGGCGGCCCTGCCCACCGGGTTCGACGTCGTGTACACCACCCGCTGGCAGACCACCGGCACCAGCAAGCCGGACGCGGACTGGCGCACCGTGTTCGCCCCGTTCCAGGTGTCCGGGGCGCTGTGGGAGACCAGCCCGGACGCGGTGTTCCTCCACGACCTGCCCGCGCACCGGGGCGAGGAGGTCACCGCGGAGGTGCTGGACGGCCCGGCCAGCCTGGCGTTCGCCCAGGCCACGCACAAGCTGCACAGCGCCATGGCGGTCCTCGAATGGTGCCGGGCCGTCCGTTCATGAGACGAAAGCGCGGAGGCCGCCCCGGCGGAGGGGGCAGGCACAAGCTGCCGTCGCTGCGCAGCTACCGGGACTTCCGGCTGCTGTGGACCGGCTCGGCGATGTCGGTGATGGCGGAGCGCTGCTCCGGGATGGCCTTCACGCTGCTGGTGCTCTGGCACACCAGGTCGGAGAGCGCCGCAGGCATCGTCGGGTTCGCGGGGCTCCTGCCGGCGCTGCTCGTGCAGCTGCCGGCCGGCGTCCTGGTGGACCGGCTGAACCGGCGGCGCGTCATGATGGTGTGCGTCGTGGTGCGGATGGTCGCGGTGGCGACGGTCGCCGTCTCCCTGCTGGGGGACACGGTGTGGGTGTGGCACATCGCCCTCGTGGCGTTCGTGCAGAGCAGCATGACCGTCTTCTACCAGCTGTCGGAACGGGCCATGGTGCGCAACGTGGTGCCCTCGCGGCAGCTGGGCGCGGCGATGGCCACCAACGAGGCCCGCTCCCGCGGCGTCAACTTCGTCGGGCACCCCACGAGCGGGGCGATGTTCGGTCTGTCGGCGTGGGTGCCGTTCCTGACCAGCGTGGCGCTCTACGTGGGTTCGCTGGTCACGCTGGTGAAGCTGCGGGGCGAGCGGCAGCCGCCCCGCCGGCCGGGTACCGGGCGCAAGATGCGTGCCGAGGTCGCGGCCGGACTCAAGTGGGTGTGGGGGCGGGCCTACTTCAGGACCGCGCTGCTGATCATCTCGGTCAGCAACCTGGTGTTCCAGGGGCTGATCCTGACGGTGGCCGTGGTGATCAGGGAGGACGGCGGGGCCGCCGGCACCATCGGGTTGATCATGGCGGCGGGCGGCATGGGCGGGCTGTGCGGGGCGCTGTCCGGCGGCTGGCTGAACCGGCGGCTGGCCATGCGGCAGATCATGGTCCTCGCGCACACCGCGTGGGCCGTGGTGATGCCCACAGCGGTGTTTTTCCGGCAAGCACCGGCACTTGGCGCATTGTTCTTCATAACGTCGTTTATAGGAGCCACTGTTACGGTCTCCGGCATGTCTTACCAGGTGCGCATCACCCCCAACGACATGCAGGGGCGGGTAGGCAGTGTCGTCATGCTCCTGGTGTCCGGGGCGAGTTCGCTCGGCGCGCTCGGTACGGGGTACCTGCTGGAGGCGGTCGGCAGCCGCCACACCGTCGTGGTGCTGTCGGCGGTGATGGCGGTGCTGGCCCTGGTGGCCGCCGTCGTGTTCAGCAGGGCCGGCGCGGCCCTCGAGGACCGCGCGGACAGCATGGAACCACTCGACGCGGGCCACTCCCCGTCGGAGCCGGCGGCGCTGCCGGCCCCGGACGCGCCCGCGCCGGCCTCCGTCCCGGACGGGACGGAGGCCGATCCCCTCAACCACGAAGCGCGGAGAACCGATGGATGACGCAGTGCGGCTGGAGTCGCTCACCAAGACCTACGGGTCCGGCGACAGTGCCGTGAGCGCCTTGCGCGACACCAGCCTGTCCTTCTCCCGGGGCAGCTTCACCGCGATCATGGGGCCCTCGGGGTCCGGCAAGTCCACCTTGCTCCAGTGCGCGGCCGGGCTCGACCGGCCCACCTCGGGCCGGGTGTTCATCGACGGCCAGGACACCTCGGGACTGAACGAGACCCGGCTCACCGAACTCCGCCGCGCCTCCACCGGGTTCATCTTCCAGTCCTTCAACCTGCTGCCCTCGCTGACGGCCGAGCAGAACGTGGCGCTGCCGATGCGGCTGGCGGGGCGCAGGCCCCCGCGCGGCGCGGTCCGGCAGGCGCTCGCCCAGGTCGGTCTGGAGAAGAAGGCCGGCAGCCGGCCCAGCCAGCTGTCCGGCGGGCAGCAGCAGCGGGTGGCCATCGCGCGCGCCCTGGTGGCCCGCCCCGCCGTGCTCTTCGCGGACGAGCCGACCGGGGCCCTCGACCTGTCCACGGGACGTGAACTCCTCGACACGCTGCGCGCGCTGACGGGTCCGGGCGGCGGCGCGCCAGGCGTCCCCGGCGGCCCCGGCACCGCGCAACCGGTGACGACCACCATCGTGATGGTCACCCACGACCCGAACGTCGCCGCCTACGCGGACCGCGTGCTGTTCCTCGCCGACGGCGGTCTCGTCGGAGAACTGCTCCAGCCGACCGCCGAGGACGTGGCCGCGCGCATGACGCACCTGGGGGTGTCGTCGTGATCCGGGTGGCCTTCCAGACCCTGCGGGCGCGCTGGGTCTCCTTCCTCGGCACGGTGGTCGCCCTGGTCCTCGGCGTGGCGCAGGTCGCGGCCATGGGGCTGCTGGTGACGACGGCGTTCGACCTGCCCGACCGTCCGGTGGAGCGCTTCGCCGGCGCCGGCACCGTCGTACGCCCGCAGTCGGACGGCTGGGACCCGGCCCACCACGACCTGGGCGTCCGCTCCCCCGAGGCGGCCCGCGGCCTGAGCACCGAACTGCGCGACCGCGTCGCCGCGACCGGCGAGACCGTGGTCGACCGCGCCTTCTACGCACAACTGCGCGGCGGCCCCGAGGACCAGGTCGGACACCCCTGGCCGGTGGCCCGCTTCGGCGGCTACCGCCTCACCGACGGTGCCGCGCCGACGTCGGACGGGCAGGTCGTGGTCCCCTCCGACCAGGCCCGCACCGGCGACGAGGTGACCGTACTGACGGCGTCCACCGTGCGGACGTACACCGTCAGCGGCACCGTCGACCCCGTCGGCTACGAGGACGCCGTCTTCTTCTCCGAGGCGGAGGCCGCGCGGCTCTCCCCGCGGATCGACTCCCTGGTCGCGCTCGGCCCCGCGGACGCGATCCGGGACGCCGTCGGCGAGCGGGCCGACGTCCTCACCGGCCAGGACCGGCACAAGGCCGACGCCAGCGAGGCCGAGGACCGCGAGACCCTGGACAACACGATCACGCTGGTGCCGGTGATGGCGAGCGTCGCCGGGACCACCGCCGTCTTCGTGGTCGCGTCCACCTTCGCCTTCGCGGTCGTCCAGCGCCGCAGGGAGGTCGCCCTGCTCCGCGCGGTCGGCGCCACCCCCAAGCAGGTGCGGAAGATGGTCCGCAACGAAGCTCTCCTGATCGGCGGCCTCGCCGCCGCGGCGGGCACGGCCCTCGGCCTGTTCGGGGCGCAGCTCCTCGCCGACATGCTGATCTCCATGGGCGTGTCGCCGGACTGGTTCACCGTCACCCCGTCCTTGCACTGGACCGTGCTCGCGCCGCTCGCCGCCGCCTTCCTGGTGGGGCTGCTGGTGTCGGTCGGCGGTGCGGCCGCGGCGGCCCGCCGGGCCGGCTCCGTCCAGCCCGTCGAAGCGCTGCGGGAGGCCGCCGTCGACGACACGGGCGTCACCCCCGGCCGCGCCCTGCTCGGTGCCGTGGCCCTGCTCGGCGGCGTCGGCTGGACCGCCTGGATCGCCACCGGCTCCCCGGTGACGGTGCTCTCGCCCACGGTGTACGTCGTCTCGCTGATGGTGCCGGTACTGGCGGCGGCCGTCCTCGCCCCGATGGCCGTCGGTCCACTGGCCCGGCTGCTGATGTGGCCGTGGCGGCGCGCGAACGGCCCCACGGCGATGCTGGTCCGGCAGAGCGTGCTGACCGCCCGCCGCCGGACCGCGGCGACGGCCGCGCCGGTGCTGCTCACCGTCGGCCTCGCGTTCTCCCTGCTCGCCGCCACCGACTCGCTGGGCGCGGCCCGGGACAGCGGCCTGCAGAACCGGATCGTCTCCGACTACGCCCTCGCCCCCGACGACACCCCCGGCATCAGCACCGAGGTGGTCGACCGGGTCGCCGAGGTGCCCGGCGTGAAGATCGCCGCGCCGCTGCTCACCACGGTCTACTGGAAGGACGAGGACCGCTACGACGAGAACGACGGCCTGGTCGTCGACCCCGAGGCGCTGAGGCGGACCATGGACCTCAAGGTCGTCGAGGGCTCACTCGACGACCTCGACGAGAACAGCATGGCCGTCGCCGACCTGTGGCACATGGACGTCGGCTCCACCCAGACCGTGCTGATGGCCGACGGCAGCACCCAGAAGCTGAAGGTGGCCGCCGTGTACGAGGCGCTGCGCGGCGAGGACGTGGCCTACCTGCCTCCACGGTTCGCCGACACCGCGCTGTACGCACGCGACGGCCTGGCCCGCCGCGCGTACATCACGCTGGACGAGGGCACCGACCGGGCGGCCGCGACCGCCGCCATCCGCGAGGCGGTCGAGGGCAGCGGCGCGACCTTCATGTCCCGGGACGAACTGGTCGCCTCCGAGGCGGCCTACGCCCGGCACCTGAACGAGGTCCGGCAGCGCTCCACCGCGGTGATCATCATGATGTTCTGCTTCATCGCCATCCTCAACACGCTGCTGATGGCCACCGCGGACCGCCGGCGCGACCTGGCGGTCCTGCGGACCGCGGGCGCCACGCCGAGGCAGGTGCTGCGGTTCTTCGTCGCCGAGTCCCTTCTCGTGTCGGCGATCGGTGTGGTGCTGGCGCTGGCCGCGACCGCCGTCAACCTGGCCGGCCTCTGGGGAGCCCTGCTCCAGCTCTTCGGCACCACCCCGATAGTCGTTCCGTACGCGGTCGTCACGGGCGTCGCGGTGGTCTCCACCCTGCTGGCGCTCCTCGGCACCGTCCTGCCGGTCGGTGCGGCGCTGCGGGCCCGCGCGGTGCAGCTGATCGGAGCCCGCGAGTAGGCCACCCGGCACGTCCCGGCACACACCGCACCACCCCGGACCACACGGCCCGGTCCCGAACCCCCGTCGGGACCGGGCCGTGTGCTGTCTTCGCCGCGGCTCGGGCCGTTCCGCCCGCCGGGACAAAAGAGAGCCGATAAGAGCCCCGGTATAGGTCGGCGTCGGAGGCTGGGCGAGCATCCGACCACCGAAGGGACACCGTCATGGCTGACGAGCAGACCGACCACCGCACCTACCGGGTCGTCCGGAACGACGAGGAGCAGTACTCGATCTGGGACGCGGCCCGGGAACTGCCGGACGGCTGGCAGGCCGAGGGCACCGAGGGCTCCAGGCAGGACTGCCTCCAGCGGATCGAGGAGGTCTGGACGGACCTGCGGCCGGCCAGTCTGCGCCGGCGCATGGAGCAGGCCGGCGCCTGACCGCGCCGCACGGCCCGAGGTGCCGGCCGCATCACGCCGCACCACGCAGGCACCACACGAGACACGTCGTACGGAACGAAGGTCGGGAGGGGCGCTCAGCATGACCACGGGCGAAGTCCGCACGGGCGGACGGGTCGACAGCGAAGGAACGGCCGACGGTGGCGGATCCGTCGATGACGGCGGATCGGTCGGCGGCGGCGGATCGGTCGACAGCAGGCGTGAGGAGCTGGTGCGGGCCAGGCTCGCCGGGGGCCGCGGCGGCCGGCGGGCCGCCGTCACCCCCGTCGACCGCGACGGCCCGCTCGCCCTCTCCCACGGGCAGCAGCAGATGTGGTTCCTCAGCCGGCTCGACCCGGACAGCTGGGAGTACAGCGTCCCCGTGGCGCTGCGGCTGCGCGGCCGGCTCTCCGCCGAGCCACTGCGCCGGGGCTTCGAGGAGCTGGTGGCCCGCCACGAGATCCTGCGCACCCGCTACGCCCTCGACGGCACCGACCCGGTCCAGCTGATCGACCCTCCCGGCCGGTTCGACCTCCCCGTCGACGACCTCACCGGCACCGGCAGCCCCGCCGAGCGCGAGGAGCGGGCCCGCCGGCTGGCCGAGGCCGAACCGGGCCGCCCGTTCGACCTGGCCGACGGCGCCCCGCTGCGGGCGCGGCTGATCCGCGTCGCGGAGGACGACCACCTGCTGGTCGTCGTCTTCCACCACGTGGCCTGCGACGAGTGGTCCGTGGGGCTGTTCCTCGGCGAACTGGCCGCACTCTACGAGGCGTTCGGCCGCGACGAGCCCTCGCCGCTCGCCCCGCTCCCCGTGCAGTACGCCGACTACGCGGCCTGGCAGCGCCGCCGCCTCGGCTCCGGGGAACTCGACCGGCAGCTCGACCACTGGCGGGACCGGCTCGCCGGCCTCACCCCGCTGGAGGTGCCGACCGACCGTCGGCGCCCCTCCACCCGGTCCTACGCCGGGGACGCGGTCCCCGTCCACCTGCCGGCCCCGCTGGCCGGCACGCTGCGCGACCTGGGCGCCGAGCACGGAGCCACCCTCTTCCACACCCTCCTGGCCGGCTATCAGGGCCTGCTCTCGCGCTACACCGGCCGCGACGACATCGCCGTGGGCACCGTGGTCTCCGGCCGCGACCGGCCCGAGCTGGAAGGGCTCATCGGCTACGGCATCAACACCCTGGTCCTGCGCGGCCGGTGGCAGGGCGACCCGACCTTCAGGCAGCTCCTCACCGGCGCCCGGGAGACCGTCCTGGACGCCTTCGACCACCAGGAGTACCCCTTCGCCCGGCTCGTCGACGAGCTGGCCCCGGCACGGGACATGTCCCGCACCCCGCTGTGCCAGGTCGCGTTCACCATGCACCGCGAACGCACCACCGGCTTCGCCCTGCCCGGCGTCGACACCGAGCCCCTGACCGCCACCTCCCGGGTCTCCCGCTTCGACCTCACCCTCCAGCTCCGCGAGGCCGACGACGGCTCCGTCACCGGCACCCTGGAGTACAGCACCGCCCTCTACGACCGGGCTACCGTCGAGCGCCTCGCCCGCCACCTGCGACGGCTCCTGGCGTCCGCCGCGGCCGACCCCGACCGGCCCCTGTCCCGCCTGGACATGCTCGACGAGGCCGACCTCGCCGTGCTGCTGCCCGAGGTCCACACCTTCGACGCGCCCACCCGCTGCGTCCACCAGCTCGTCGAGGAACGCGCCGCCGCCACCCCCGACGCCGTCGCCGTGGTCTGCGGCACCGAAAGCCTCACCTACGCCGAGCTGAACACCCGCGCCAACCGCCTCGCCCACCATCTGCGCTCCCTCGGCGCCGCCCCCGGCCGCCTCGTCGCCGTCGCCCTCGACCGCGGCCCGCACCTGGTGCCCGCCCTGCTCGGCGTCCTCAAGTCCGGTGCCGGCTACCTGCCGCTGGACCCCGAGCACCCCGCCGACCGCATCGCCTACACGCTCCGCGACGCGGGCGCCGACCTCGTCGTCACCTCCACCGGGCACACCGCCCACCTGCGCGACGCCGCCGAGGGCCGGCTCGTCGTCCTCGACGACCCGGCCGAGGCCGCCGCGCTGGCCGCGGCCCCCAGCCACGACCCGGACTCCGGCGTCACCCCCGGCGACCTGATCTACACGATCTACACCTCCGGCTCCACCGGCCGGCCCAAGGGCGTCGGTCTCAGCCACACCAACGTGCTGCGCCTGTTCACCGCCACCGAGGAGCACTTCGGTTTCGGCGAGCACGACGTGTGGACGCTGTTCCACTCGTACGCCTTCGACATGTCGGTGTGGGAGATCTGGGGCGCCCTCGCCCACGGCGGCCGGCTCGTCGTCGTACCGCCGGACGTCTCCCGGTCCCCGGAGGACTTCCTGCGCCTGCTCGCCGAGCAGCAGGTCACCGTCCTCAACCAGACCCCGTCCGCCTTCCGCAGCCTGGTCTCCCTGGCCGCCGAGGGCCACCCCCTGATCGGCGACCTCGCCGTCCGCGTGGTCTCGTTCGGCGGCGAGCGGCTCGACATCCCCGCCCTGCGCCCCTGGGTGGAGCGCCGCGGCCTGGACGTCACCGCCATCGCCAACCTCTACGGCATCACCGAGACCTGCGTCCACACCACCTTCCACCTCGTCACCGAGGCCGACCTGGACGCCGAGACCGGCAACCCGGTCGGCGTGCCGCTGCGCGACCTCCAGGTCCACCTGCTCGGCCCGCACGGCGAACTCGTGCCCGTCGGCGTGCCCGGCGAGATCCACGTCGGCGGTCCCGGCGTCGCCCTCATGTACCTCGGCCGCCCCGCCCTCACCGCCGAACGTTTCGTGCCCGACCCGTACGGCACCCCCGGCACCCGCCTCTACCGCAGCGGCGACCTCGCCTCCCGGCGTCCCGACGGCAGCCTCGACTACCTGGGCCGCATCGACCACCAGGTCAAGATCCGCGGTCACCGCATCGAACTCGGCGAGATCAAGGCCGCGCTCACCACGCATCCCCGGGTCCGCGACGCCGTGGTCGTCGCCCGCGAGGACACCCCCGGCGACCGCCGCCTCATCGCCTACGTCGTGCCCACCGGCGACGCCGTCGCCGCGCCCAGCGAACTGCGCGCCCTGCTCGCCCGTACGCTGCCCGACTACATGATCCCGGCCGCGTTCCTCGTCGTCGGCCGCATCCCGCTCACCGTCAACGGCAAGCTCGACCAGGCCGCCCTGCCGGCCCCCGACCGCAGCGCCCTCGGCGTCGACGCCGTGCACGTGGCGCCGCGCACGCCCGCCGAGGAGGAGATGGTCGCCGTCTGGCGCGACGTCCTCGGAGTGGAGACCGTGGGCGTCGAGGACAACTTCTTCGACCTGGGCGGCGACTCCCTGCGCGCCGTCGCCCTGGTCGGCGCCCTGCGGGGCAGCGAGTACGACGTCACGGTCCGAGACGTCTTCGAGCACCGGACGCCCGCCGAACTCGTCGCCTTCGTCACCGGCCGCCCCGCGCCCGCCGCCCCCCGGCAGCCCGTCGCGCCCTTCGCCCTGCTCGGCGAGGACGACCGCGGCCGCCTCCCCGAGGGGCTGGTGGACGCCTACCCGCTGGCCCAGGTGCAGCTCGGCATGGTCGTGGAGATGCTCGCCGACGACGGCCGCAACCACTACCACAATTCAACCTGCTTCCGGATTCTCGACGAACGCCCCCTCGACCCGGACGTCCTCCAGCGGACCGTCGACACCGTCCTGGCCCGCCACGAGATCCTCCGGTCCAGTTTCGCCGTCGAGGGCTACTCCCTCCCGCTCCAGCTCGTGCACCCCGCCGCCGACGTGACCTCCCCCGTCGCCGCACGGGACCTCACCGGACTGGACGCCGACGCCGTCGAAGCGTCGCTGCGCGCCTACATGGCCCAGGAGCGCACCCAGCTCTTCGACCTCACCCGCGCCCCGCTGATCCGCTTCACCGGGCACGCCTGCGACGACGGCTCCTGGTGGCTGACCCTCACCGAATGCCACGCCGTCCTCGAAGGATGGAGCCACCACTCCCTCCTGATGGAACTCGTCACCACCTACCACGCACTGCGCGCCGACGAGCCCGTCCCCGACGCGGACATCCCCGACATCCGATACGCGGACTTCGTCGCCGCCGAACTGGAATCCCTCGCCGCCGAGGAGGACCGCGCCTACTGGAGGGGCATCCTCGACGAGCACACGCCCTTCGAGATCCCCTCCGGCCTCGGCGACGATCCGGCCACCACCCCCCGCGGCCTCAACCGCTCCTGGGTCCCCTACCACGACCTGGAGGCCGGCCTGCGCACCCTCGCCACGCAGGCCAAGGTGCCGATCAAGAGCGTCCTGCACGCCGCGCACCTCAAGGTGATGAGTCAGCTCACCCCCGAAGAGGCGTTCTTCACCGGCCTCGTCACCAACGCCCGTCCGGAGGCGGCCGGCGCGGAACGCGTCTACGGCGTGTACCTCAACCCGCTGCCGTTCGCCCACCGGCGCGGCGCCCGCACCTGGCGGGAGCTGGTGCGCCAGGTCTTCGACCAGGAGATCGAGGTCTGGCCGCACCGCCGCTACCCCCTCGGCGCCATGCAGCGCGAACTCACCAACGGCGAGCGCCTCGTCAACGTCCGTTTCAGCTACCAGAACTTCCGCCAGGTCGACCAGGACCTCGTCGACTACCCGGCCACGATCGACGACAGCCCCACCGAGTTCCCGCTCGGCGTCTCCACCCGCGCGGGCTTCATGGTGATCACCGGCCACCGGCACCACTTCGGCCGGGCGGCGGTGGACCGGCTGGCGGCGATGTACCGGGCGGTGCTGGAGTCCATGGCCGCCGACGTGGACGGCGACGCCCGCGAGACCTTCCTGCCGGCCGGCGAACGCGAGCGGGTGCTGACCACCTGGAACGACTCCGGGGTGGCGGTTGCGCAGCGTTCCGTGCCGGAGTTGATCGCCGAGCAGATCGAGCGGCGCCCGGACGCGGTGGCCGCCGAGTCGGACGGTGAGACGGTGTCGTTCGCGGAGCTGGACGCCCGCGCGAATCGTCTGGCCCACCGGCTGCGGGAGGCCGGCGTGGGGCCCGAGTCGTCGGTGGCGGTCCTGCTGGACCGGTCGGCCGACCTGATCGTGGCACTGCTCGCGGTCTGGCGCGCGGGAGCCGGCTACGTCCCCATGGACCCCGTCCTGCCCGCTGGACGCATCGCCGGCATGGTCACGGACGCCGGCGTGCAGGTGGCGGTCACCTCCGCCACGTATGCCGACCGGTTCGAGGTACCGGCGGTGCGGGTCGAGGACGACTACTCGCACCTGCCCCAGTCGGCCCCCGACGTGCCCCTGGACCTGGACTCGGTGGCGTACACCGTGTTCACCTCCGGCTCGACGGGCCGCCCCAAGGGCGTGCAGGTCACCCACCGCAACCTGGTCAATCATGTCGACTGGGCCGTACGGGAACTGACCTCGGCCGGCACCGGCGGCGCACCCGTCTTCTCGTCCGTCGCCTTCGACCTCGTCGTCCCCAACCTCTGGGCACCCCTCGCCGCCGGACAACGCACCTGGCTCCACCACGGCGAACTCACCGAGCTGGGCTCCGCACTGACAGGCGCAGGCCCCTTCTCCTTCATCAAGCTCACGCCCGGCCACCTCGAAGTTCTCTCGGGTCAGGTCAGTGACGAGGAGATCTCCACCCTGGCCGGCAAGGTCGTCGTCGCCGGCGAAGCACTCCCGGGCGCCCTGGTCGAACGCTGGCGCCAGACCCTCGGCGACGAAAAGGTCCTCAACGAGTACGGGCCGACCGAGACCACCGTCGGCACCTGCGTCTTCCCGCTCGCTGAGGCCTTCGACGGCGTCGTACCCATCGGCCGCCCCCTGCCCAACATGACCATGCGCGTCCTGGACACCCAGCTCCAGCCCGTCCCCGTAGGGGCGGTGGGTGAACTCTTCGTCGGCGGCGCCGGCGTGGCCCGCGGCTACGTGGGAGACCCGGCCCGCACCGCGGACAAGTTCGTCCCGGACGTCTACGGCCCGGCGGGCAGCCGGATGTACCGCACCGGAGACCTCGCCCGCTGGCGGCACGACGGAGCCGTCGAATTCCTCGGCCGCATCGACGACCAGGTCAAGATCCGCGGCTACCGCATCGAACTCGGCGAAGTACGCGCCGCACTCGTAGCCCAGCCCGGTGTCACCGACGCGGCAGTCATCGTCTCCGAACAAGACCAACGCCTGATCGCCTACATCGTCGGCGAAACCCCCGACCTGACCGACGCCCTGCCCGAATACATGATCCCGTCCCACTACATACAGCTGGACGCGATCCCCCTCACCGCCAACGGCAAACTCGACCACCGCGCCCTGCCCGACCCCGACGACACCACGACCGACACCTACGTCGCCCCCCGCACCCCCGCCGAAGAACGCATCGCCGCGATCTGGAGCAAGGTGCTCGGCGTCGAACGGATCGGAGTCGAGGACAACTTCTTCGACCTCGGCGGACACTCCATCAAGGCCATCGCCCTGGTCGGCGCCCTGCGCGCCGAAGGCTTCGAAGCCGCCGTACGCGACGTCTTCCAACACCGCACGGTCGCCAACCTCGCCGCCACCCTCACCAACGGCGGCGAAACCACCGACACCCACCAGCCGGTGGAACCGTTCGCCCTCATCGGCGACGAAGACCGCAACCGCCTCCCGGACGGACTCGTCGACGCCTACCCGCTGGCACAGGTCCAGCTCGGCATGCTGGTCGAGATGCTTGCCGACGACGGGCGGAACAAGTACCACAACACGACGACGTTCCGGATCAAGGACGGCCGTCCGTTCGACGTGGACGCCCTCCGTCGCGCCGGACGATCCGTGGTGGAGCGGCACGAGATGCTGAGGGCGTCCTTCGACCTCGACGCCTTCTCGGTGCCTCTTCAGCTGATCCATGCGACGGCGGAACTCCCCGTCACCGTGCTCGATCTCCGTGGCAAGAGCTTCGAGCAGCAGGCCGAGGCACGCCGGGCCCACATAATCACCGAGCGGGCCACCGCCTTCCAGCTCGACCGGGCCCCGCTGCTCCGCGTCTCGGCACTGGTCGAGTCCGACGAGGCATGGTGGCTGTCGGTCAGCGTCTGCCACCCGATCACGGAGGGCTGGAGCCATCGAACCCTCCTCAGCGACATCGTCGAGGGCTACCTGCGCCTGCGCGCCGGCGAGGAGCTGCGCGAGGCCACGGTGCCCGGAGTCCGGTACGCGGACTTCGTCGCTGCGGAGCAGGCGTCCCTCGACTCCGAGGATGACCGCTCCTACTGGCGGGGCCTCCTCACCGACCACGCCAAGTTCGAACTGCCGGCCGGCTGGGGCGACGCCGAGCCCGCCGACCAGGCGGTGACCGTGAAGGTGCCGCTCGCCGATCTCACCACGGCACTGCAGTCCGCGGCACGTACCACGAGCACCTCGCTCAAGGCGGTCCTGCACGCGGCACACCTCAAGGTGATGAGCCAGCTCACGGCCGAGGACTCCTTCTGCACCGGCCTCGTCTCCAGCGGCCGGCCCGAGCTCGAGGGCGCTGAGCGGGTCTACGGCATGTACCTCAACACGGTGCCCTTCGCCTACCGGCGCGGTGCCCGAACCTGGGCCGAACTCATCCACCAGGTCTTCGACCGGGAGACCGAGCTGTGGCCGCACCGCCGCTTCCCCATGCCGGTGATGCAGCGGGAGCTGGGCGACGGTACGCGGCTTCTCGACGTCCGGTTCAGCTACCTCGACCTCTCCGACGCCCAGGCCGACAGCGAGCTCGTCGACGCGGATTCCGGGGACGGCGAGGGCGCCACCGAGTTCGGCCTGGCCGTCGCCGCCCGGGGCAGCGGACTGCTGCTCACCGCGGACCCGGCGGTACTCGGCCGGGCGGCGGTGGACCGGCTGGCGGCGATGTACCGGGCGGTGCTGGAGTCCATGGCCGCCGACGTGGACGGCGACGCCCGCGAGACCTTCCTGCCGGCCGGCGAACGCGAACGAGTACTGACCACCTGGAACGACTCCACGGTGCCGGTACCGCAGCGTTCCGTGCCGGAGTTGATCGCGGAGCAGGTGGAGCGGCGCCCGGACGCGGTGGGGGTGGAGTCGGGCGGTGAGGCGGTGTCGTTCGCGGAGCTGGACGCCCGCGCGAATCGTCTGGCCCACCGGCTGCGGGAGGCCGGCGTGGGGCCCGAGTCGTCAGTGGCGGTCCTGCTGGACCGGTCGGCCGACCTGATCGTGGCACTGCTCGCGGTCTGGCGCGCGGGAGCCGGCTACGTCCCCATGGACCCCGTTCTCCCGGCCGGCCGGATCGCCGGCATGGTCACGGACGCCGGTGTGCAGGTGGCGGTGACGTCCGCCGCGTATGCCGACCGGTTCGAGGTGCCGGCGGTGCGGGTCGAGGACGACTACTCGCACCTGCCCCAGTCGGCCCCCGACGTGCCCCTGGACCTGGACTCGGTCGCCTACACCGTGTTCACCTCCGGCTCGACGGGCCGCCCCAAGGGCGTGCAGGTCACCCACCGCAACCTGGTCAATCATGTCGACTGGGCCGTACGGGAACTGACCTCGGCCGGCACCGGCGGCGCACCCGTCTTCTCGTCCGTCGCCTTCGACCTCGTCGTCCCCAACCTCTGGGCACCCCTCGCCGCCGGACAACGCACCTGGCTCCACCACGGCGAACTCACCGACCTCGGATCGGCCCTGACCAAAACGGGACCCTTCTCCTTCATCAAGCTCACCCCCGGCCACCTCGAAATCCTCTCCAGCCAACTGACAGACGACGAGATCTCCACCCTGGCCGGCAAGGTCGTCGTCGCCGGCGAAGCACTCCCCGGCGCCCTGGTCGAACGCTGGCGCCAGACCCTCGGCGACGAAAAGGTCCTCAACGAATACGGACCCACCGAGACCACCGTCGGCACCTGCGTCTTCCCGCTCGTGGAGGCCTTCGACGGCGTCGTACCCATCGGCCGCCCCCTGCCCAACATGACCATGCGCATCCTGGACACCCACCTCCAGCCCGTCCCCATCGGGGCGGTCGGTGAGCTGTTCGTGGGCGGCAAGGGTGTGGCCCGGGGCTATGCCGGAGACCCGGCCCGCACCGCGAGCCGCTTCCTGCCCGACCCGCACGGCCCGGCGGGCAGCCGGATGTACCGCACCGGAGACCTCGCCCGCTGGCGGCACGACGGAGCCGTCGAATTCCTCGGCCGCATCGACGACCAGGTCAAGATCCGCGGCTACCGCATCGAACTCGGCGAAGTACGCGCCGCACTCGTAGCCCAGCCCGGCACCACCGACGCGGCAGTCATCGTCTCCGAACAGGACCAGCGGCTGATCGCCTACATCGTCGGCGAAACCCCCGACCTCACCGACGCACTGCCCGAATACATGATCCCGTCCCACTACATACAGCTGGACGCGATCCCCCTCACCGCCAACGGCAAACTCGACCACCGCGCCCTGCCCGACCCCGACGACACCACGACCGACACCTACGTCGCCCCCCGCACCCCCGCCGAAGAACGCATCGCCGCGATCTGGAGCAAGGTACTCGGCGTCGAACGGATCGGTGTCGAGGACAACTTTTTCGACCTCGGCGGACACTCCATCAAGGCCATCGCC
Organism: Streptomyces sp. CB02414; assembly: GCF_001905385.1. Taxonomy (GTDB): domain Bacteria; phylum Actinomycetota; class Actinomycetes; order Streptomycetales; family Streptomycetaceae; genus Streptomyces. The sequence continues at coordinate 1,289,292 of NZ_LIPF01000001.1, forward strand.
CTGGTCGGCGCCCTACGCGCCGAAGGCTTCGAAGCCGCCGTACGCGACGTCTTCCAACACCGCACGGTCGCCAACCTCGCCGCCACCCTCACCAACGGCAGCGAAACCACCGACACCCACCAGCCGGTGGAACCGTTCGCCCTCATCGGCGACGAAGACCGCAACCGCCTCCCGGACGGAACCGTCGACGCCTACCCGGTCGCCAAGGTGCAGCTCGGCATGCTGGTCGAGATGCTCGCGGGCGACGGGCTGCACAAGTACCACAACACGGCGACGTTCCGGATCAACGACGGGCGTCCCTTCGACGCCGAGGCCCTGCGTCACGCGGCACGGACCGTGGTGGAGCGGCACGAGATGCTGCGGACCTCCTTCGACCTGGAGGGCTTCTCGGTGCCGTTGCAGGTGGTGCATCCGGCCGCCGAACCGCGGGTCGTGGTGCGGGACCTGCGTGGCACGGACGCCGAGGGGTTCACCGCGGCACGGCAGGAGCACATCGCCGCCGAGCGGGCCGCGCTGTTCGACCTGGACCGGCCGCCACTGCTGCGGTTCGCCGCGTTGGTCGAGTCGGACGAGGCATGGCACCTGGGCTTCACCCACTGCCACGCCATCACGGAGGGCTGGAGCCAGCAGTCGCTGCTGCGGGAGGTCCTCGACCTGTACCAGGCGTACGCGGCCGGCGAAGTGCCCGGTGAACCGGAGCCGGTGGCCGTGCGTTACGCCGACTTCGTCGCCGCCGAGCAGCAGGCCCTCTCCTCCGACGAGGACCGTTCGTACTGGCAGGGCGTCGTCGACGAGTACGCGCCGTGCCGGCTGCCGCAGGAGTGGGGCGCGGGGAACGGCGCTCCGCGCGAGGACTTCAAGCTGTCCGTGGACTTCCGCGACATCGAGCCGGCGCTGCGCGAGCTGGCCCGGTCCACCGACACCTCGTTCAAGGCGGTCCTGCTCGCCACCCACCTGAGGGTGCTCGCCACCGTCACCGGCGAGGACGCCTTCCACACCGGTGTGGTCTACAGCGCCCGCCCCGAGGCGCCAGGCAGCGAACGGGTGTTCGGCATGTACCTGAACACGCTGCCCTTCGCGCACGACCGGACCGCACGCACCTGGCGGGAGCTGGTGCGCCAGGTCTTCGACCGGGAGGCCGAGGTGTATCCGCACCGGCGGTACCCGCTGCCGGCCGTGCAGCAACTGGCGGGCGGAAGGAGGTTGTTCGACGTGATGTACCGGTACCAGGACTTCCACCAGGCCGCCGGCACCGCGGTCGACGTGCAGGCCGGCGCAGGTGACAGCTCGAACGAGTTCACGCTGTCCGTGGCCAATGTGCCCGGCCGGCTGGTGCTGCGCGCGGTGAGCACCGGTCTCGACCGGGCGAACGCCGAGCGAGTGGCGGGGATGTACCGGGCGGTACTGGACGCCATGGCCACCGACCCGGACGGCGACGTGCACGCCTCGCTGCTGTCCGTCACGGAACTGGCCCAGGTATTGGACGACTTCAACGACACCGAGGTGGAGTGGGGATGAGACGCTACGTCCACGAGGTGATCGAGGAGCAGGCCGCGGCCACCCCCGACGCCGTCGCCGTTCAGGTGGGCGGGCACACCGTCACGTACCGGCAGCTCGACGAGCGGGCCAACCGGATCGCCCACCGGCTGCGGGAGGCCGGGGTGGGTCCCGAGTCGGTGGTCGGGGTGCTGCTGCGGCGGAGCCCCGACACCCTGCCGGCCCTGCTCGGCATCTGGAAGGCGGGCGGATCGCATCTGCCGCTGGACACCGCGCTCCCCGCCGAGCGGCTGCGCTACATGCGCGAGACGGCGGGCGCGCGGCTGACGGTGACGCACGGCGGGAGCGCCGCGCTGCTCGGCCCCGGGCAGCAGGGCGAAACCGTCGACCTGGACGCGGAGCGCGAGCGGATCGCGGCCTGTCCGGCGACGCCGCCCGACCGGTCCGCCGACCGTGATCCGGACGATCCCGCGCGTACCCACCGGCTGGCGTACACCCTGTTCACCTCCGGCTCCACGGGGCGCCCCAAGGGCGTGCAGATCGGCCAGTACGCGCTGCTGAACATGTTGTTCTCGATGCGGCGGTGGCACCGTTCGGGGCCGGAGCACCGCTGGCTGGCCATCACCTCGCTCGCCTTCGACGTGTCGACCGCCGAGCTGTACCTCCCCCTGGTCACCGGCGGCCGGGTGGTGCTCGCCGACGACGCGGAGGCCCACGACCCGGTGGCGCAGCTGCGGCTGGTGGAGAGCGCCGGGATCACGCATGTGCAGGCCACCCCGGCCGGCTGGAAACTGCTGCTGGCCGCGGGGATGGACCGGCTGCCGGTCGTGGCGGTCACCACCGGGGAGGAGTGCCCGCCCGGGCTGGCGCGGCGACTCGTCGGCCGGGTCGGCCGGCTGAGCAACCTGTACGGGCCCACGGAGGCCACCGTCTGGTGCACCGGCACCGACCTGGCGCCGGACGCGGAGTCGGTTCCGATCGGCCGGCCGCTGCCCAACTACCGGGCCTACGTACTCGACTCCGGGCTGCGGCCGGTGCCCGTCGGGGTGGCCGGCGAGCTGTACATCGCGGGCGCCGGAGTGGCTCGCGGCTATGTGGGCCGGCCGGGACTCACCGCGGAACGGTTCCTGCCGGAGCCGTACGGCGGTCCGCCCGGCTCCCGCATGTACCGCACCGGGGACCTGGCCAGGTTCCGGTCCGACGGGCAGCTGGACTGCCTCGGGCGCATCGACGACCAGGTCAAGATCCGTGGGTTCCGCATCGAGCTCGGCGAGATCGAGGAGGTGCTGCGCGGCGGACCGGACGTGCACGACGCCGCCGTGGTGGCCCGCGACGACGACCAGGGCGAGAAGTGGCTGGCGGCGTACGTGGTCGGGACGGACGGCGCGGAGCCGGACCCGGCTGCGCTGCGGGACCGGCTGGCCGCCGCCCTGCCCGCGTACATGGTGCCCGCGGCCGTGGTCCCACTGCCGGCGCTGCCGCTGAATCCGGCCGGCAAGGTCGACCGGGCCGCGCTGCCCGTCCCCGGCCGTGCCGCGCTCGCCGGGGACCGCGCCTACGTGGCGCCCCGCGACGCCACCGAACGGCACCTGGTGGAGATCTGCGCGCAGGTGCTGGGCGTGACCGACGTCGGCGTACGGGACCGGCTGCAGGACCTGGGTGCCGACTCCATGCGGATCGTGCACGTGATGGCCGCCGCGCGGCGGGCCGGGCTCGGCCTGACCCTGCGGATGCTGCTGGACAGCGAGACCGTGGAGGACCTGGCGCGGGCCCTCGACGGCGCTCCGGCCGAGGGGGCCGGAGCGGAAGAGACACGAGAAGGCGAGGAATCGGCCATGACGTCGCTGGCTCCGTCGGGCGGGCCCGTCGACCTGCCCCGGACCATGGCCGCGCACCGGGTGCCGGGCGCCGCTGTGGCCCTGCTGCGGGACGGGCACCTGGTGGGTGTGCAGGTGTACGGGGAGCGGTCCGCGGAGACCGGGCTCCCGGTGACGCTGCGCACCCGCTTCCAGGCAGGGTCGATCAGCAAGCAGGTCACCGCGTTCGCCGCCCTGCGTCTCGTCGCCCGCGGCGACCTCGGCCTCGACACGGACCTGGACCGGTATCTGAGCGGGCGGCGAGTGCCCCGCACCGTCGGCGGAGCCGCCGTGACCCTGCGCCACCTGCTGTCGAACACGGCGGGCTTCTCCAGTGCGGCCGCCACCTGGTGGCGGCCCGGGGAGCCGATGCCGAAGCTCGACACCGTGCTCGACGACGTGAGCGCCGAGCACGAACCGGGCACCCTGTTCCGCAAGGCCGGCAGCCAGTGGGCGCTGGCCGAACGGCTCCTGACCGACATCACCGGGCAGGACTTCGCCGACCTGGCGCAGGAGCTGGTCTTCGCACCGCTCGGCATGGCGGACAGCTCTTTCACGCCCCCCGCCGACGGGCTCTCCGCCCGGGACGACTGGGCGGCGGGACACGACCGGCACGGCCGGCCGCTGCTCGACGGCTTCCGGGTGCGGCCGGTACGGGCCGGCAGCGGACTGTGGTCCACCGCCGCCGACCTCGCCCAGCTGGCCGCGGAGATCCGCCAGGCCCACCTGGGCTGCTCCGACCTGCTGCCGGCCGCGCTCGCCACGCAGATGCTCACCGAGGCGTTCCCCGGCAGCTTCTACGGCCTGGGCACGGTCGTCGACGGGTCCCTGGGAGAGGCGGAGTTCGGCCACGGCGGGCAGACCGCGGGGTTCCGCGCGCTGGTCTCGCTGCGGCTGCGTTCCGGCAGCGGCTGCGTGGTGCTGACCAACGGCGAGGGCGGCAAGCACGTGCACAAGGCGGTCGCCGCGTCCCTGGGCCGTGAGCTGACGGTCGACGACGACTGACCGGTGGCGACCGTCCGTTCCCGGACGTTACGGTCGCGCGCCGTGGTGTTACCGAACGGATAACACGAGAATAGGGCTCCCGCATAGCTTCGTGGCGATACATCGACCGCACATGCAAGACGGGGGATGTCGCATGGACTTCCGAGTCCTCGGCCCAGTGGAAGCACACAGGGGCGGACTACACATTCCGCTCTCCGGATCCAAGGTTCACACGGTACTGGCGGCCCTGCTGCTCGCGAAGGGCCGTGTCGTGTCGGACAGCAGACTCAACTTCCTGCTGTGGGGCTGGGAACCGCCGGCCACGTCCGGCGCCCAGATCTACACGTACATGTCGCGGCTGCGCAAGCTCCTCGGCGACGAGGTGCGCATCGAGCGCAGACCCCCCGGCTATCTGCTCCAGGCCCCCGACAGTGCCGTGGACCTGCTGGAGTTCGAGCGGCTGGACCGGCTCGGGCGGGCGGCGCTGGCGCAGCGCCGCCACCAGGAGGCGGGGGCGCTGCTCGCCGAGGCCCTCGGGCACTGGCGCGGCACCGCCCTCGCCAACGTCACCGAGCACCTCGCCGACGCGGAGCTGCCGCAGCTGGAGGAGGCCCGGATGCACACCCTGGAGAACCGCATCGAGGCCGACCTCGCGCTGGGCCGGCACGAGCAGCTCACCGCCGAACTCACCGGTCTCGTCGCCCAGCACCCGCTGCGCGAGAAGCTCCGGGCCCAGCTGATGACCGCCCTCTACCGCAGCGGCCGGCAGAGCGACGCCCTGCAGAGCTACTACGAGGGCCGCGGCCTCCTCGCCGACCAGCTCGGCATCGACCCCGGCGAGGCGCTCGGCGCGACCTACGCGGCCGTCCTCAAGGGCACCCGGGGGCCGGGCCCCGGCGGCGACACCCGGCCCGCGCGGGAGGAGCCGGCCGATCCCGTCGCCCCCTCCACGCTGCCCCCGGCCGCCGGGCAGCTCGCCGGCCGGGACGCGGAGATCCGGACGCTGCGCACCCAGCTGGCGGAGTCGGTCGCCGGGCAGGGGCCGCGCCATCTCCTGATCACGGGCATGGCCGGCGTCGGCAAGACCGCCCTGGCCGTCCACGTCGCGCACGCGGCGGCCGGGGACTTCCCCGACGGCCGGCTCCTGGCCGAGCTGTCGGAGGCGAACGGCCGTCCCCGCTCGCCGGGTGACGTCCTGGCCGGGCTGCTGCGCGACCTCGGGGAGCCGCTCGAGGAGAGTGACACGCCGGCACCGGACGCGGGCGGGCGGGGCGGCCGCAGGCAGTGCGAGGACCTCGTGCGGCTGCTCCGTGCCCGCACCGCGGGGCGCCAACTGCTGGTGGTGCTGGACGGCGCGGCCGAGGGACGACTGCTCGACCCGTTGCTGGCGGGCCTCCAGGGCGTCGTGGTGCTGATCACCGGCCGCACCAGGCTCACCCAGGTCATCGGCGCCCGCACCACGGCACTCGCGCCGCTCGGTGCCCCCGCCTCCCTCGACCTGCTGGCCGGCGTCACGGGCCGGGCCCGGCTGGCCGCGGAGCCCGACGCCACGCGGGAACTGCTCGGCCACTGCGGTGGACTGCCGTTGGCACTGCGCATCGCCGGGAGCCGTCTCCTCGCCCGCCCGTTCTGGCCCGTGGCCCGCCTCGCCCAGCGCATGGCGGCCCCGGAGAACCGGCTGCGGGAACTCTCCTACGGCGGCATGGACGTCGGCGCGGCCTTGCTGGCGTCGCTGTACGCACTGCCGTCGCCCGCGCGGACGGTCCTGGTACGGCTGGCCGGCATGGGTGCCGAGCCGTTCCCCGCGCACCGGGCGGCCGGGATGCTGGGCATGACGGAGGCGACCGCGGAACAGTGGCTGGAGCAGCTCGTGGACGGTGCGCTGCTCGACCTGTGCGGCGTCGACCTGATGGGGCGGCCCTTCTACCGTTTCCACGAACTGGTGGTGCTTTTCGCCGCCGGCCTGCCGGCCGCGCCCCGCACCGGCACGAGGTCGCCGGCCGCCCGGTGAACGAGCCGGACACGGCAGCGGCCCCGCCCCGAGCATGGCTCGGGGCGGGGCCGCTGCCGTGAAATCAGTGCCAGCTCTCGTCGTCGGAGCCGGTGGCCGAAGCAGTGTGCCGGTGAGTAAAGCGGACGTCCATCTTTTTCCCCCATGTACGAACAGTGGTGACCGAAATCCTGGAGCACACGCTAATGCACTCGGTTTTCCCCTCATTATCGAACGGATTATCTTCCCTGTTTCTCCGTCGGCCGGTTCTCCTCGGGCAGTTCGGCGAGCGCGGCCCGGGCCCTCCGTATCCACGCCTTCACACCGATGCGTTCGAAATTGGCCAATGCTCCGAGGAAACTGCGCCGAGCCTCCTGGAAATCGCCGCATTGCAGACCGGCCGTGCCGAGCGCGAGTTTGATGCGTCCCTCGACGAGCGCGCTGTCCACCAGGGCCGCCGTCTCCAGCGCCTGCCGCAGCGTGACCCGCGCCTGCTCCCAGCGTCCGGCGCCCATCCGGGCCTCGCCGAGCGCCAGCAGCCCATGGGCCAGCCCCAGCATGTCCAGCCGGCTCCGCACGATGTGGATGACCCGGAGCAGGGCGTCCTCGGCGAGTTCGTACTCCCGGCGGGCCAGGTGCACCCGGGCCAGCCGGTGGGTGCCCAGCGCCAGGCTGCGGGCGCCGCCCTCGCCGATCGCGGCGGAGACGCGTACCGACTCCTCGCTCAGCCGCAGCGCCTCGTCGATGTCGTCCCGGTCCAGGCAGATCTGCGCCATGTTGTTCAGCGCGTGGGCCTCCGAGGAGCGGTCGCCCACCGCACGGAAGACCTCCAGCGCCGCGGTGCTGTACCGCGTCGCGGTGTCCAGTTCGCCACGCATCTCGTCGATCATCGCCATGTTGCGCAGCACCAGGGCCCCGCCGTGTTCCTCCCCTGCCCGTTCGTGCAGCTCCCGTGCCCGGGTGAACAGCCCGTACGCCGTCGTGAAGTCCCGCTGGCGCATTTCCAGCGCGCCGAGAGCGTGCAGCATCGCGGCCTCGCCGCGCGCGTTGCCCGCGGCGCGGGCCGCGGCCAGGGAGCGCTCCGCGCACTCGCGCCAGTCGTCGAGGTAGTTGCGGGTCTCGAAGAGCACCAGGACGCAGAGGGTCAGGTCCCAGGCGAACTCGTCCATGCCGGCGTCGGCCGCCCGGGCGACGACCGCGCTCAGCGAGAGCCGCTCGGCCTCCAGCCAGTCCAGCGGCCGGGCCAGCAGGAGGTCGGTCAGCTCCGGCGGCAGCCGGTGCGGGACGGCGGTGCCGTGGATGATGCTGAAGTCCCCGCCGAAGGAACGGCGGTGGGCCTCGGCCGCGAGGAACAGGTACGTGCGGAACACCCTGTCCAGGACGGCCCGTCGCTCCTCGGCGCTCTCCTCCTGCGCACGCTCCCTCGCGAACAGCCGCAGCAGGTTCTGGAACCGGTAGCGCGTGTGCCCGGACAGGTCCTGGCCGATCACGTCGAGGAACTGCGCGTCGACCAGCTCCTCGATGAGCCGTTCCCCGGTGTAGAGGTCGGTGTCGAGCAGGACGGCGGCCATCCAGGAGGAGAAGTCCGGCACGTCCAGCAGGCCGAGTCTTCGGTAGAGCCGCGCGGTCTGTTCGGCCAGACCCCGGTAGGTCAGTGCGAAGCTGGCGCGTACCTGCGACTCGCCCCGGCTCAGTTCGTCCAGCCGCAGCCGCTCGTCGCTGAGCCGGCCCACCAGGTGCTCGACGGTCCAGTGCGGTTTCGAGGCGAGCCGGGCCCCGGCGATGCGCAGCGCCAGCGGCAGCAGGTCGCACAGCTCGGCGAGGGTGGCGGCGGCGACCGGTTCGGCGGTGACGCGTTCCTCGCCGACGATGCCGCCCAGCAGCTCGACCGCCTCGTAGGTGGAAAGCGGCCCGAGCCGTACCCAGGCGCGCGGCGGCCACGCCACCAGCTCCGGCAGCTGCTCGCGCCCCGTGACCAGCACACAGCAGCCGTCGCCGCTCGGCAGCAACGGGCGCACCTGGGCGTAACTGCGCACGTTGTCCAGTACGACGAGCACCCGGCGGTCGGCGAGCAGGCTCCGGTAGAGCGCGGCCCGCTCCTCCGGCTCAGCGGGTATCCGGCCCGCGGGCACGGACAGGGACCGCAGGAAGCGGCTGAGGACCTCGTCGGCGGTGGTCGGCTCCAACTGCTCGTCGTAGCCGTGCAGGTCGGCGAAGAGCTGGCCGTCGGGGAAGCGGTCCGCGACGCTGTGCGCCCAGTGGATCGCGAGTCCGGTCTTGCCGACCCCCGCGACGCCGGTGATCAGCCCGGTGGCCGGGCCGCGGGTGGCACCGGGGGTGTCGAGCAGCTCGCCCAGCAGGGCCAGTTCCTCCTTGCGGCCGGCCAGCCTCGGCACGCCGGGCGGAAGCTCCAGCGGGTCGCCGACCGGCGCCGGCCCGGGCACCTGGTCGCCTTCGGGGTCGGGCACCGACAGCGACCGTTCGTCCTGCAGGATGGCGTCGCGCAATTCGGTCAGGGCGGGGCCGGGCTCGATGCCGAGTTCCTCCAACAGCGCCCGCCGGCCCTCCTGGAAGCTCTCCAGCGCCTCGGCCCGCCGGCCGGAACGGTACTGCGCGGTGATCAGCTGGTGGCGGGCGCGTTCGCGCAGCGGGTGGCGCCGGACCATCGCCGCCAGGTCGGGCAGCACACGCTGGTGGTCGCCCAGTTGCAGGCGTACGGCGGTGGCGTCCTCGAAGGCGTTGAGGCGCAGTTCCTCCAGCCGCTGCGCCTCGTCCTCCACGCGCGGGCCGTCGACGCCGGCCAGCGGGCGCCCGCGCCACAGCCGCAGCGCGTCCGCGTAGGCGCGGGACGCCTCGGGCAGCCGTTCCTCGCGCACCGCCGTCTCGGCCGAGGTGATCAGCTCGTTGAACTCGGACGTGTCCAGCGTGTGGCGGCCCAGCCGAAGGAGGTACCCGGGGTGGACCGTGACGATGACCTCCTCGGCACAGCCCGCGTTCTTGAACGCCTTGCGCAAGGCCGCGATGCAGATGGAGACCTGGGTGCGCGCCGTGGCGGGCGGGTGCTCGTTCCACACCGAGTCGATCAGCGCGTCGACCGGGACGACCCGGCCGGGGCTGAGGAGCAGGAGGGTGAGAATCGTGCGGTGCCGTGGTCCGCCCAGCGGCACCTGGGCATCTCCGACGCGTACTTCCGGTGGCCCCAGGATTCGGAACTCCAGCCGTTTCTCCATGCTCCCCTTGATCCCCGTAGATCTCGGACAGGTGGGAGCAGTTTCCCTGCCGCCGTCGGAATTCGACGGATCGCCCCCAGGCACACGATACGACGGAGGAGGAAGCTACTGTCCGGTAGGAGGGCGCTAACCGGCAGTAACGGAAACAGAGTTCACGAAAATGCGTCTCTTCCGAACGTTGCGTGAATGAAGCTGAGTACCGCTCAGCTTTTCGATTGTTCGCCGCCGTCAGTCCCGCCCGCGCGCGGAGCGCTTCGTGCCGTTCGGCCACAGCCTCGGCTTCCGCTTCGCCGCCAGGTCCTCGACCCAGCCGACCGCGAGGACCATCAGGCCGATGAGGGGCCAGACCAGGGCGAACATCCAGATCGTGTACGCACCGTCGAGGGCGCCGACCGCGCGTTCGCTCTGCATGAAGGGGAGCCGGTAGGCGAGGTCGATGACCGGGACCGTCGCCATGATCAGCAGGTTGTGCCACAGGTAGATGGTGACCGCGCGGTTGTTGGACAGGGTCACCAGCTTGTCCCACTTGGCCAGACGGCCGGGGAGTTCCCGCCAGGACGGGGAGTACTGGAGCAGGATCACCACGAAGCCGAACGACCAGGTGGCCTGGGCCAGCGGGATGTCGTTGAGGTCCCAGCCGTCGGGACCGAGGTGGTTCGAGGCCCACCACAGGCCGAAGGCCATCACCAGGGCCGCGCAGGACACGGAAACGTACCGCGGGATCTGCTTCAGCAGGCCCTCGTGGTGGGCGAAGCCCAGAACCCAGCAGCCGCCGTAGACCGCGAAGTCGGTGACCGCGTTGCCGGTCTCGCCGGGGATCTTCACCAGGCCGGTGCCGACGATCGCGGTCAGGCCCAGCGGCGCGAGCAGCGTCGGCCACGGCGCCTTGCGGAACAGCCACAGCAACAGCGGCGAGGCGATGACGAACCAGAGGTAGGCGCGCAGGTACCACAGCGGCCCCGCGGCCTGCACCGCCCACGTGTCCTCCAGCAGGCCGGACTGGGAGCCGACGTGCCAGGGGTAGGGCGGGGCGCCGAACGGGACGATGTAGTTGAACAGCGAGACGAGGCCCCAGGTGTCGCCGTGGTCCGGGTCCTCGGCCGGGTTCCAGCCGTTGAGGAACAGCATCGCCAGCACCACGGCGGCGAACGCCCACATGGGCGGCAGCAGGCGGCGCACGCGTCCGCGGATCACGCTCAGCGCCGGCCGCTTCAGCGACCGCGCCATCAGCGAGCCCGCCAGCGCGAACATCACGCCCATCGACGGGAAGACCACCGACAGCCAGGCCCAGCCGAACAGGTGGTAGACGACGACGCGGACCAGCGCGATGGAGCGCAGCAGGTCGAGGTACCGGTCGCGGCCCGGCTTCCCGGCGGCGGGGGCGGCCGGGGGCGCGATGTCGGGTGCGGTGCCGGGTGCGGGCTCCGTCGTGCGCTGCTGCGGGACGGCGTACGGCGTCGCCGCCGTTCTCGGCTCCTGGGCGTAGGGCGTGCCGTACGGCTCCGGGCCCGTGCCGGTCGGGCCGGCCGTGTGTCCGTGGGTCATGCCACGGGCCTCCGATCGTCGCCGCTCTGCGAGCGCTGCCGCGGCACGGAGCCGCCGGGCGCGCCGACGACGCCGGTGCGCCGGAGCTTCTGCCAGCGCAGGCGGCCGCCGGTGAGCGCGGTGATCCAGGACTGGAGCAGCACGACGTACATGAGCTGGCGGTAGAGGATCTGCTGCAGGGGCAGCGAGATCAGATGGGTCATGCGTTCGCGGTCGAGACGGAAGGCGTACGCCGCGCAGACGGCCTGGATGGCCAGCACGCCCAGCCACGCCACGATCGTCTTCTCGGTCGGGCCGAAGACGAGGCCGTAGAGCAGGAAGACGTCGATCAGCGGCGCGAGCAGCGGCGCCAGGACCATGAACAGCGAGACGAAGGGCAGACCGACCCGGCCGAAGCGGCCCGAGGGACCCTTCTCGATCACCGCGCGGCGGTGCTTCCAGATCGCCTGCATGGTGCCGTACGACCAGCGGTAGCGCTGGGACCACAGCTGCTGCACGGTCTCCGGGGCCTCGGTCCAGGCACGGGCGTTCTCGGCGTAGACCACGCGCCAGCCGGCGCGGTGCAGCGCCATGGTGACGTCGGTGTCCTCGGCGAGGGTGTCGTCGCTCATGCCGCCGACGGGTTCGAGGGCGGAACGGCGGAAGGCGCCCACGGCGCCCGGGATGGTCGGCATGCAGCGCAGCACGTCGTACATGCGGCGGTCCAGGTTGAAGCCCATCACGTACTCGATGTGCTGCCAGGCGCCGATGAGGCTGTCCTTGTTGCCGACCTTCGCGTTGCCGGCCACGGCGCCGACCTTCGGGTCGCCGAAGGGCTGGACGAGTTCACGGACGGTGGACGGTTCGAAGACCGTGTCGCCGTCCATCATGACGACGATGTCATAGCGGGCGTTGGCCAGGCCCCGGTTGAGGGCGGCCGGCTTGCCCGCGTTGAGCTGGCGGATCACCCGTACGTTGGGCAGGCCCATCGACTCGACGATGCGGGCGGTGCCGTCGCTGGAGCCGTCGTCGATGACGATGACCTCGACCGGGTGGTCACTGGACATCAGGGAGTTGACGGTGTTCTCGATGCACTTGGCCTCGTTGTACGCCGGGACCAGCACCGTCACCGGTTCGGTCACCGGCGGGCCCCAGCGGAAGCCCTTGCGGCGCACCCGGCGGGCGTGGATGCCGGAGAGCACCAGCATCAGCACGAACCGGCCGATGACCAGGGTGCCGATGACCGCCAGGCCCGCCACCAGGCCGTCGGTGATCTTCTCCGAGGCCTGGACGAGGAAGACCCAGGCCTTGCCCTTCCACAGTTCGGCGCCGGTCACCGGGGTCATCGCGCTGGGCGCGTCCAGGGCCTCGGTGAGGTTGTCGAACTCGTAGCCCTTCTTCTGCAGGTCGGGCAGGAACCTGTCGAGCGCGGCGACGGTCTGGCTGCGGTCGCCGCCGGAGTCGTGCATGAGGACGATGGCACCCTCGCCGTTCTCCGGCGTGGCGCGGCGGATGATCTCGTCGACGCCGGGCCGCTTCCAGTCCTCGCTGTCCGTGTTGTTGACGACGGTGATGTAACCGCGGCTGCCGATGTACTCGGTGACCGGCCAGGACTTGTTGTCCATGGCGTCGGAGAAGGAGGAGTACGGCGGGCGGAAGAGCGAGGTGCGCACACCGGCCGCGCCGGTGATCGCCAGCTGGTTCTGCGACAGCTCCCAGTCGATGCGCTTCTTGGACTGGAAGGAGAGGTCGGGGTGGTTGAAGGTGTGCAGGCCGACCTCGTGGCCCTCGTCGACCATCCGCTGGACCAGGTCCGGGTAGCGGGAGGCCATGGTGCCGGTGACGAAGAAGACGGCGTGCGCGTCGTGCTTCTTCAGCACGTCCAGCACCTTCGGCGTCCAGGTCGGGTCCGGGCCGTCGTCGAAGGTGAGGACCAGGCGGTGGTCCGGCACGCTCAGGCTCTCGGTGCGGCCGCCGCGGGCGTCGATGACCGGGCCGCCCTCGAGGATCTTCTCCGGCACCTGGTCGGTGGCGGCGGGCGGCTGGACGCGGTGGTCGGCGAGGATCTCGCTGTGCACGTATCCGCGCAGCATGAGCATCGCCGCCAGGGCGACCAGGACGAGCAGCGGAAGCAGCAGGCGCAGGGGCAGGCGGCGGCGCCGGGCGCCCTCACGGGCGCTGCGCGCGGCCCCGTGACGGCGGTTGCGGAATGCCATCAGAGGGTGTTCTCCGGGGACAGGGAAGAGGACGTGCGGGTGAGGTCCGGACCGGCCGGACCGGCGGCGGAGAGGGGATCGCTCGCCCCGCCGGCGTTGGTGTCGCCGTCGCCGCCCGGGTCGGTGCCCGTGGTGGGGTCGGTGGTGGGGTCGGCCGGATCGTCCGTGGGATCGCCGCCGCCCGCCGGGGTCGATGGGCCGGTGGAGGCGGGGGGCGGTTCCTGACTCGACTGCGACGGGTCCGGACCTGTCGCGCCGCCGCCGTCGCCGCCCGGCTCGGTGCCGGCCGAGGTCTGGGAGGGGTCGGGCTCGGGGTCGGCGCTGGTGCCGGGCTGCCGCGCGCTGCCGGACGTGCCGGGCGCGGGCGCGTCGACGTCGGGTGCGGTGGTCACCCCGGCACCGGCCGAGGGGCTGGTCTGCGGGCCGGTGCTGGCGGTGGCGGACGGCCGCGCCGACCGGGAGGGCAGCGGGGTGGTGTCGACCTGGCCGGCCGGCTTGCCCTCCTGCTGACCGTCCACGGGGAGCCAGGGCGCGTTGGAGTTGCCGGACAGCAGCGTGGAGACGATGACGACGGCGTAGACCGCACAGGCGACGCCGACGGCGATGCCGAGCCGGCGGTAGAGGCGGCTGCGGCGGCCGGACGCGTCGACGAAGACCGGCCCGTCGGAGCCCTCGGCGCCGCTCTTGCCCCGCTGCGGGCCGTCGGCCCGGCGCAGCACACCGTCACCGAGCTGGACGGCGTCGAGCTGGACCGTCACCTCGTGCGGGTCGTGGGTGTGGTCGGCGGCGGTGGAGGCGTCGGCATCGACGTCCGTGGAGTCCCGCCACGGGTCGCGGAGGGCGGCGGTGGCGGGGCCGGGTGCGGCTGCGGAGTCGGGGCTGGGCGGGGACGCGGGGGTGACCGGGGGCAGGACGTCGGTCCGGTCGTCGTCCGGGGTGCCGGTGGGCCGTGCGGGCCCGGCCGGCTTGGCACGGTGCGGGGCGGCGCCGCCCGGGGCCCAGCGGTTCGGACCAGCGCCGTCGAGGTTCGCCCCGGCCGGGTCCGCGCCGCCGGAGTCCACCCCGGCCCGATCCACGCCGTCCGGCTGCTTCGCGGCCAAGGCCGCCCCACCGGGGGACCTACCGCCCGGACCAACACCACTCACCCGCGCACCAGCCCGGTCCGCGTCGGCCGGGTACGAGCGGCCGGAGTCCGCGTCGGCCGGGTCCGCGCCGCCGGAGTCCACCCCGGCCCGATCCACGCCGTCCGGCTGCTTCGCGGCCAAGGCCGCCCCACCGGGGGACCTACCGCCCGGACCAACACCGCTCACCCGCGCACCGGCCCGGTCCGCGTCGGCCGGGTACGAGTGGCCGGAGTCCGCGTCGGCCGGGTCCGCGCCGCCGGAGTCCACCCCGGCCCGGTTCACGTCGTCCGACCGCTTCGCGGCCGGGGTCGCCCCGTCAGGGGTCGGCCGGACCGGTGTCGCCCCGCGCGGGGTCGTACGGCCGGAACCGGCACCGCTCGGGGGCGCGTCGGCCGGGTCGGCCTCGGTCGGGTTCGTCGGGGACGGGTTCGTACGGTTCGGCTTCGCCGAATCCGGTGCGGAACCGGTCTGGTTCGCGCCCCAGGTGATCCGTCCCGGGACCGACGGGCCGCGCTTCCGGCCCGTACCGTCCCGGTCCGTTCGGCCCCGGCCTATTCGGTCCGTGCCCGGGTCCTGGCCTATTCGGCCACCGAGGATCTCCGTCGGGTCCGCGTCGGCGCTCCCGTGGAGGTCGATGGGGCGAGTGCCGGCGGTACGCGACGCGTCCGCCCACGTGGGCACCGTATCCGGGTGACGGGTTTCCCTACCCGGGGCACCCGCGCCGCGGCGCGCGGCGTCGTCGGCGCTCCCCCCGAACCACCCCGCGCCTGACCCGGCGGCGGCCTTTCCGGTCGTCGGGGTCTCGTCCGTCACCTGGAAGGGGCGGTCCGCCGGAAGCACCTCGGTGGCGTCGGCGTCCTGTCCCGCCTCCGGGAAATCGCGCATCCCGGACACAGTCTCGGTCCCCTCCGATTGGGCGTCTTTTTGCCATTTCTTCACGCGCACGCACTTCCCCCACGGAACGGTTCCGGGTGCGCATACGACCCCGAGCACCCGTCGGCCGAACCGGCCCCATCAGGTTCGAGCGCCCCCTGTACCACAGCGTGCTCAGGCCAAGAATGTAGCGCACGCGGAGGATGTGTGGTTGCCGCGTGTCGGTTACGGACGCACATCACAGCGGCGTCGGCGGCCGGAAGCAACCCTCCGGCGGGCCGCCGGAGCCACCGGTTTTCGGCCGCGACCTGGGACGCCGCCCGGCGCAGCGCGTCCAACTCGGGGTGCACCAGCCCCGTTCGCCAGACCAGCGGAACCGGCGACAACGGCACCGGACCGACGAGCGGCCGGAAGCATCCGGGACGACGTGCCCTTGCGGCCCTGCCACTTGCCCTGGAGGCCGTCGAAGAAGTTCGGAAGCGGGCCTCGCGCGGCCTCGCCGCGCAAAAAAGACGAGGGCGACATGGCTCGCGCTTTCACGCGGGCACATGTCGCCCTCGACCTCGTGGAGATGGCGGGAATCGAACCCGCGTCCAACGGTGCGGAACCAGGGCTTCTCCGTGTGCAGTCCGCTTCGATTTTCTCGGCCCCGGAGATCACGCGAACAAGTCTCCGACGGGCCCAGTCACTGTTTGGTTTCCCTCTTCACCCCGTGACCGGGATCAAGGTTTAGTCCCCTAGCTGATGCCAGGATCCGGGTCGGGAACACCCCCGGGCTGACACTCCCTTTAGTAGGAGGCTCGCTCTGCTACCTGAGATCAGGCAGCGAGGGCGAAGGCCTGCTGGGAGGAATCGCGCTTGGTGTTGGCGATTATTTTTTTCGGCCTGTGGTTTACGAGATCATGGCCGCTTCCTCGACACGCTTCCCCTGCTTCGACAGCCGCTGTCGAAACCGATCATCCCCATGTTGCTGTATTTAATTTACAACAGTTCAATCCACCGCACCCGCTGTGGGGTGCGAGCACCATCGTACGTGACCAACGCGTACGGGTGCCAGCCTATTCCCGGCGTCTCACGCCCGCTGCTTGCGCCGGATCGCCGAGATCGTCCGCTCCGCCTCGCGCCGGTCCTGCTTCTCCCGCAGGGTCTGCCGCTTGTCGTACTCCTTCTTGCCGCGCGCCAGGGCGATCTCGACCTTGGCCCGGCCGTCCTTGAAGTACAGCGCGAGCGGCACGATCGTGTGACCGGTCTCCTGTGACTTGGCCTCCAGCTTGTCGATCTCCACGCGGTGCAGCAGCAGCTTCCGCTTGCGGCGGGCGCTGTGGTTGGTCCAGGTGCCCTGGCTGTACTCGGGCACGTGCACGTTGTGCAGCCACGCTTCGTGTCCGTCCAGTTGCACGAAGCCGTCGGCCAGTGATGCCCGCCCCTGGCGCAGTGACTTCACCTCGGTCCCGGACAGCACCAGGCCGGCCTCGTAGGTGTCGAGG
Organism: Streptomyces sp. CB02414; assembly: GCF_001905385.1. Taxonomy (GTDB): domain Bacteria; phylum Actinomycetota; class Actinomycetes; order Streptomycetales; family Streptomycetaceae; genus Streptomyces. The sequence goes on from NZ_LIPF01000001.1 coordinate 1,306,073, forward strand.
ATCTGGTAGTCGTGCCGCGCCTTCTTGTTCTGCGCGATCAGCTTGCGCCCTTTTTCCTTAGCCATAGTGCGGTCCATTTTGGCACTACGGAGGGGGGCCGGGGAAAGCCGATTACGCGGTCGGCCCCAGACCGCTCAGCACCGTCCGCGCCCGCTCCAGGGCGGCCGGGTCCGCCGGGTCGACCTCCAGGTCGGGCGTGATGCCCGTGCCGTCGACGCCGCGGCCCAGGGGGGTGCGGTAGTGCCCGACGGTCAGCTCGGCCACCGAGCCGCCGGGCAGCCGGCTCGGCATCTGCACCGAGCCCTTGCCGAAGGTGCGCGAGCCCAGGACGACCGCCCGTCCGCGGTCCTGGAGGGCTCCGGTGAGGAGTTCGGCCGCGCTCATCGTGCCGCCGTCGACGAGCGCGACCAGGGGCCTGGTGGTGTCGCCGCCGGGCTCGGCGTGCAGCGCTCGCTGGTCGCCGTCGACGTCGTACGTGGCGACCAGGCCGCCGTCGAGGAAGGCGGAGGCGGCGGTGACGGCCTCGCTGACCAGCCCGCCGGAGTTGCCGCGCAGGTCGAGGACGACACCGGAGCCGGACGGCAGCCGCTCCACCTCGGAGCGCACCTGCTCGCCGACGCCCTTGGTGAAGGAGGTGACCCGGACGACGGTGAGGCCGTCGGCGAGCCTGCGCACCGTCACGGGCTGGGTCGACAGCCGGGCCCGCCGCACCGTCTCGGTCCACGCGCGCGTGCCGCGCTCCAGGCCGAGGCGCACGGCGGTGCCGGCCGGGTCGTCCTCGGCGTCGCCGCGCAGTATGGAGACGACCTCGGTGACGGGGCGCCCGTCGACCCGCTCGCCGTCCACGCTGCGCAGCCGGTCGCCCGCGCGGATGCCGGCCTCGGCGGCCGGCGAGTCGGCGCGCACCTTGGTGACCTCGATGCGGCCGTCGCGCTCGCGGCGCGCGGAGAGCCCGACGCCGGTGTAACGGCCGTCGAGGGCGTCCTCCAACTCCTCGTACTCGCCGCTGGAGTAGACGGCGCCCCAGCGGTCACCGCTGCGGCTGACGGCGCGTTCGGCGGCCTCCACGGGGGACTTGCCGTCGGCCATCGCCTCGGCCGCCGCGCGGGCGACCTCCTCGTGCCGCTCGGCGGGGGCGGCCGGGCCGGTCCCGTCGGCGGTGGTCCTCCGGTCGGACCCGGGGAGCGAGCCGGTCGCCGCGCCCGCGACGAGCACGCCCGTGAACACCAAGGCCAGGGCGGCCCCGCGGCGCGGGCGGCGGGGCTGACAGAACAGGTCACGGCCTGACATGCCGGTGAGTCTAGGACAACGCGAGAGGGCCGCACGGTCGCTTGCCCGTGCGGCCCTCTTGGTATGTGTCACACCTTCAGGTACTTGCGCAGCGCGAAGAACGCGGCCAGCGCCGGCATCAGCAGGCTGGTGGCGAGGATGAGCGGCAGCTTCGTCAACAGGGCGTCCCACCCGATGAAGTCGATCAGGGCCAGCTTGTCGGCCAGGGCCAGCCCGTGGTCGATGATGAAGTACCGCGCCGTCACCAGGAACGCGCAGGCGACCGCGCCGCCGATCAGCCCGGCGACCGCCGCCTCCATGATGAACGGCGCCTGGATGTAGAAGCCGGAGGCGCCGACCAGGCGCATGATGCCGGTCTCGCGACGCCGGCTGAACGCCGAGACGCGCACCGTGTTGACGATCAGCATCAGCGCGACGACGAGCATCAGGGCCATCACCGCGCGGGCGGCCCAGTTCATGCCGTTGAGGAGCTCGAAGAGGTTGTCCAGGGTCGCGCGCTGGTCCGTCACGGACTGCACACCGTCCCGGCCGTCGAAGGCGGTCGCGATGACCTGGTACTTCTCCGGGTCCTTCAGCTTGATGCGGTACGACTCCTGCATCTGGTCCGGCGTGAGCGAACTGGCCAGCGGCGAGTCACCGAACTGCTCCTTGTAGTGCTTGTACGCCTCGTCCTGCGACTCGTACGTCACCGTGTCGACCACGGCCATCTCGTCGAGGTCGGACTTGATCTGCTTCTTCTGGTCCTCGGTCACCGCGCCCTTGGCGCACGCGGGGTCGGACTTCGCGTCACTCTTGTTGCAGAGGTAGACGGTGACGTTGACCTTGTCGTACCAGTAGCCCTTCATGGTGTTGACCTGGTCGCTCATCAGCAGCGAACCGCCGAACAGGGCCAGGGACAGGGCGACGGAGACGATGACGGCGAAGGTCATCGTCAGATTGCGGCGAAGACCGACACCGATCTCCGAGAGCACGAACTGGGCGCGCATGGCGTCTCGTTAAGCCTTTCCGTTCCTCGTCGTCAGTGCTGGTAGCCGTAGACGCCGCGTGCCTGGTCGCGGACGAGGCGGCCCTTCTCCAGCTCGATGACGCGCTTGCGCATCTGGTCCACGATGTTCTGGTCGTGGGTGGCCATGATCACGGTGGTGCCCGTCCGGTTGATGCGGTCGAGCAGCTTCATGATGCCGACGGAGGTCTGCGGGTCGAGGTTGCCGGTGGGCTCGTCCGCGATCAGCAGCTTGGGCCGGTTGACGAAGGCGCGCGCGATGGCGACGCGCTGCTGCTCACCGCCGGACAGCTCGCCGGGCCTGCGGTCCTCCTTGCCGCCCAGACCGACGAGGTCGAGCACCTGCGGCACGGACTTGCGGATCTCGCCGCGGGACTTGCCGATGACCTCCTGCGCGAAGGCGACGTTCTCGCCGACCGTCTTGTTCGGCAGCAGGCGGAAGTCCTGGAACACCGTCCCCAGCTGGCGCCGCATCTGCGGCACCTTCCAGTTGGACAGGCGGGCGAGGTCCTTGCCCAGGACGTGCACCTGGCCGTGGCTGCACCGCTCCTCGCGGAGGACCAGCCGCAGGAAGGTGGACTTTCCGGAGCCGGAGGACCCCACGAGGAAGACGAACTCGCCCTTCTCGACCTCCAGGGAGACGTCCCTGAGGGCTGGGTGGCTCTGTTTGGGGTAGACCTTGGAGACGTTGTCGAATCGGATCACGGATGCACCACGGGTAGCCGGGGGTAGATGTGCGTGACCATACGCGAAGCGGGGTGCGGACCGCAGTCACCGGTCGGGGTTGCGCATCAGTTGCGCGTTTTGTCCCCGCCCGCCTCTGAACGGAGGGCGCGCGGGGCCCCTCGGAACCTGGCACAGTGGAAGGGGGAACGTTCACGGCCGTGTGGGCGTTGTTCCGACGAAGCCGGTGGCAAGGAGGGCGAGCGCATGACGTACGACCGGTTGGTGTGCGCGAACTGCGCGGCGCCCGTGAGCGAGGGCCGGTGCCCGGTGTGCCGGGCGAACCGTGAGCGGATGCAGCAGGGCAATCTCTTCGCGGGCCTGAATCCGACGACGCTGATCGCGCTGCTGGCGGTGCTGATCGCGGCGGTGGCCCTGCTGGCCCACCAGACCGTCTGACAGGGAAGGGGCCCGGAGCGCTGAGCGCTCCGGGCCCCTTCGCGTGCGTGCGCGACGCGTACGCGGGTGACTACCGTCAGGCAGCGGCGCCGCGGCCGTTCATCAGGCGCGGCAGCATGCGGAAGCCGATGCCGCCGGCGATCATCGTCGCGGCGCCGACCAGCAGGAACGTGGTCTCGGCGGCGCCGGTCTCGGCGAGCTCCTCACCGCTGCCCTGGGCGGCGGTGTCGGAGGAGGCCGGGACCTCCTCGCCGGTGTCGGTCAGGGCCGAGGAGCCCTCGTCCTGGGTGACGTTGTCGTTGCCGCCGCCGTCGGGGGTGGTGCCGCCGGTGGTGTCGCCACCGCCGTTACCGCCGGTGGAGCCACCGTTACCGCCGGTGGAGCCGCCGTCGCCGCCGGTGCCGCCGTTGTTGCCGGTGCCGCCGTTGTTGCCGGTGCCGCCGTTGTTGCCGGTGCCGCCGTTGTTACCAGCGCCGCCGTTGTTGCCGTTGCCGCCGTCGGCCCCACCGTCGGTGTTGCCGCCGTCGCCGCCGCCGTCAGTGTTACCGCCGTCGCCGCCACCGATCAGGCCGCCGTCAGTGTTACCGCCGTCGCCGCCACCGATCAGGCCGCCATCGGTGTTGCCACCGTCGCCGCCACCGCTCTCGCCAGCGCCACCGTTCTCGCCAGCGCCACCGTTCTCGCCAGCGCCACCGTTCTCGCCGGCACCACCGTTCTCGCCGGCACCACCGTTCTCGCCGGCACCACCGTTCTCGCCGGCACCACCGTTCTCGCCGGCACCACCGTTCTCGCCAGTGCCACCGTTCTCGCCACCCTCACCCGGGCACTCGGGGCCAGCGCCGATCTCGCAGCCCGGGTCCGGCTCTTCGCCCGCAGTGATGCCGATGTTGAACTCGAGCGCCGACGCGGCGCCCGCTGCGGTCAGCGAGGCGCCAGCGGCGATCACAGCACCAGCTGCGACCCGCGCGACACGAATCCGCGTCTTCTTCGTCATGTAGTTGCTACCCCCAGTAGCCGATTAGTCAGTGAGGCCGCACTCGGGGGCCGTGATCGACGGGGGTAGCTGCCTGCTGAAGTCCCCCGGTTCACATGCGCCCCAGAAATACGCATGCCGCGCCTCACCCTTACGAATGTTCAAAGCAACGTCAAGGCCGTTGCGTACGCGATGTCCGAGTACGAGACGTATGCCGGACACAAAGGGTGTGAGTGTGACGTAAAAGCCGGACAGCACCGTCAGAAAAAAGGCAACCACCCCCTCGATGGGGGCAGTTGCCTTGTCGACAAAGCGCCGTACGCGCTCCGCCCTACTTCTCCTGCTGCTTGCGCCAGCGAATACCGGCCTCCAGGAACCCGTCGATCTCGCCGTTGAACACGGCCTCCGGGTTGCCCACTTCGTGCTCGGTGCGCAGGTCCTTGACCATCTGGTACGGGTGCAGGACGTACGAACGCATCTGGTTGCCCCAGGAGTTGCCGCCGTCACCCTTGAGGGCGTCCATCTTGGCCTGCTCCTCCTGGCGGCGCCGCTCCAGCAGCTTGGCCTGGAGGACGTTCATGGCGGTGGCCTTGTTCTGGATCTGGGAGCGCTCGTTCTGACAGGAGACGACGATGCCGGTGGGGATGTGGGTGAGGCGCACCGCGGAGTCGGTGGTGTTCACGCCCTGGCCACCGGGGCCGGAGGACCGGTAGACGTCCACCCGCAGCTCGGACTCGTCGATCTCGATGTGGTCGGTCTGCTCGACCACGGGGAGGATTTCGACGCCCGCGAAGGAGGTCTGGCGGCGCCCCTGGTTGTCGAACGGGGAGATGCGCACCAGGCGGTGCGTGCCCTGCTCGACGGAGAGGGTGCCGTAGGCGTACGGCGACTGCACGGCGAAGGTGGTCGACTTGATGCCGGCCTCCTCCGCGTACGACGTCTCGTAGACCTCGGTCTTGTAGCCGTGCTGCTCGGCCCAGCGCAGGTACATGCGCTGAAGCTTCTCGGCGAAGTCGGCGGCGTCCACGCCACCGGCCTCCGCGCGGATGTTGACCAGCGCCTCACGGGAGTCGTACTCGCCCGAGAGGAGGGTGCGGACCTCCATCTCGTCCAGCGCCTTCCTGACGGCCGTGAGCTCGGACTCGGCCTCCGCGCGGGTGTCCGGGTCGTCCTCCTCCTCGGCCATCTCGAACAGCACGGCGAGATCGTCGATCCGGCCGCGCAGCGCCTCGGCCTTGCGCACCTCCGCCTGGAGGTGCGAGAGCCTGCTGGTGATCTTCTGCGCCTCGTCCGGGTTGTCCCACAGGGACGGCGCGGCCGCCTGCTCCTCGAGCACGGCGATGTCTGCCCTCATCCTGTCGAGGTCCAGGACGGCCTCGATCGACTCCATGGTCGAGGAGAGGGACTTCAGCTCTTCGGATACATCGACGACTGCCACGCATCCAGCGTAACGGTTCCGTCCACCGCTCTTCGCCGGGTCGTCACGGTGAGGGCGGCGCGCCCGGCCTCAGGGGGAGGCCGGTGCCGAGTTCCGCGTGTCCTGGGGGCCGGTATCGCCCTCGTCGCCGCCCGTGCTCAGCCAGGTGCCGACGCCGACCGCCGCCACCAGGGCGACCGCGCCGGCGCCCAGGGCCAGCCGGCGGCGCCGCGCGGTGGCGCGGTTGCGGGCCGAGCCGGGTCGCGGGGCGCCGGACGCGCGCGGGGCGCGGGCGGTGCCGCGGGCGCCGCCGGCCAGCTCGTCGGGGGCCGGTACACGCATGGAAGTGTGCGTGTCGCGGTTGGAGTCGGCCGGTTTCGCGCCCGGCACCAGCGGCACCGCTCCCCGGCGCCGTACCGGCTCCCCGGCGGGCGCGGCGGACCCCGGGGACGCGGTGGCCTCCTCGGGCGCCTCCGGCTCCTGCTCGGCGTCGGGCTCGTCCACGTCCAGGGGCCCCATGCCGGCCAGCATGGGCAGCAGCTCGCGCAGCCGGGCGCCCAGCTCGGAGGCGCGCAGCCGGGAGGCCGGCGCCTTGGCGAGGCACTGCACGAGCAGCTGCCACAGCTCGTCCGGGATGCCGGGCAGGGGGACGACCGACTCGGTGACGTGGCGGCGCAGTACGGCGCCGGGGTGGCCGCCGCCGAACGGGGTGAAGCCCGCGAGCAGCTCGTAGAGCACCGTGGCCAGGGCGTAGATGTCGACCGACGCGCGCGGGGGCAGACCTTCGACGATCTCCGGTGCCAGGTAGTCGGGCGTGCCGATGATCTTCGTGGCGCGGGTGCGGCGCGGGGTGTCGATGAGCTTGGCCACGCCGAAGTCGGTCAGCAGGGCCGGGTGCGAGCCGCCCGGACCGAGCGGGCCCTGCATGTCGAGCAGCACGTTCTCGGGCTTGACGTCGCGGTGCACGACCCCGGCGGCGTGCGCGGCGGCCAGCCCGTCGGCGACGTCGGCGACGACGGCCACCGCGGCCTCGGGCGCCAGGCGCCGCTCCCGTTCCAGCCGGGTGCGCAGGTCGGTGCCGCGGACCAGGTCCATGACCAGCGCGAGGTCGTTGCCGTCGACCACCAGGTCGCGCACGGAGACGACGTGCGGGTGCTCCAGTCCGAGCAGGGCGGTGCGCTCCTGCACGAAGCGGGAGACCAGCTCCTGGTCGGACGCCAGGTCCTCGCGCAGCAGCTTGATCGCGACGGGCCCCTCGGGTCCCTCGCCCAGCCACACCGTGCCGGCGCTGCCCCGCCCGAGGATCTGGTGGGCGGTGTACCGGCTGCCGATCTTCCGTGCCAAGACTGCTCCTACCGACGCGTGTTGCGCTTAAAAGTACGCGTCCGTGGAGCCGGCCTTCACCGGGGAGGCCGAAATCACCCGTGGGATGTCGACAAATCCCCAGACTCGCCGCCGGGAAGGCGCGTCGCCGGGTCAGCCGCCGGTCGACGTCCCGCCGCCGCCCGAGCCGCTGTCGCCGCCGAGCTCGCCGATCCAGTCGGTCGCGGTGGTGAACCAGTCGGTCAGCTGCTCCCAGTAGCCCTTGCCCGTGCCGATCCACTCCTGGAGCGGGCTCAGCTCCCAGATCAGCCAGCCGGCCACGAAGAGGATGACGAGGGTGAACAGGCATCCCTTGAGGCAGCCGAGGCCGGGGATGCGCATGGGGTTGGCGCTGCGCTGCCGGGGCGGCCGGGGCTCGCGCCGGGGCGGCTGCGGCTCGGGCGTGGGCGGCGGGGCGTAGCGCTGCGGCTGGGGTGCCTGCTGGGGCTGCTGCGGCTGCGGGTTGGCGTACCGCTGCGGCTGTTGCTGCTGCTGCGGATAGCCGTAGCCGGGCGGCGGGCCCTGCGGCGGTCCCTGGGGGGCCTGGCGGGGCGGCTGCTGCGGGCGGGAGACCTGCCGCTGGGGGCGGCGCCGCAGCGGGTCCTGGTTCGGGTCGAGGTACTGGACCTGGGTCTGCTCGTTGCGGTCGCGGGCGGCGCGGAGCTGGTTCTGCCAGGGGTGCGGGTCCTCGGGCCCGCCGCCCTGGCCCTGCCCGGGTCCGCCCGGCTGTCCCGGCGGCACGGGCGGCATGACGGCGGTCGGGTCGGCCGCGCCGCGGTTGGGGAGTACGGCGGTGGGGTCGGCGGCGCCCGCGGGATCGCCGGTGTGCGGCAGGACGCTGGTGGCGCCGTTCGGGTCGTAGGCGCCGGGCGCGTTGTGCGGGAGCACCTGCGTGGGGTCGGCGGCGCCGGGGGCGCCCGGGACCTGCGCGGGCGCCGGGTCGGGGGCGAGGAGCGCGCCGACGTTCTCGGCGGCGCCGATCTGCGCGCTGGTCGCGTGCACGCCGATGCCCTCGGCGACGACGCGCAGACCGCGGGCGAGGTTCTCGGCGCTGGGGCGGTCGTCGGGGTTCTTGCGCAGGCAGCGCTCTATGACCGTCCACAGCGGGTCGGGGACGGTGGAGGGGCGGCGCGGCTCGGCGCTCAGGTGCTGGTGCAGCACCTCCAGGGCGGAGCCGCCGCCGAACGGGGGCCGGCCGGTGACCAGCTCGTACAGCAGGATGCCGGCGCCGTAGATGTCGACGGCGGAGGTCTGCGGGCGGCCCTCGGCGGACTCCGGCGCGACGTAGGCGGGGGTGCCGACGAACTCGTGGGTGCGGGTGAGGCCGGGTGAGTCGGCGAGGCGCGCGATGCCGAAGTCGGTGAGCATCGGGTGCATCTCGCCGCCGTCCTGCTTGAGCAGCACGTTGGCCGGCTTCAGGTCGCGGTGCACGACGCCGTCGGCGTGGCTGGCGGCGAGGGCGTCGGCGATCTGGGCGGTGAGCAGGGCCGCCGCGACCGGGGTGAAGGGCCCGTTCTCGCGCAGGTAGCGGTGCAGGTCGGGGCCCTCGACGAGGTCCATGACGAGCGCCAGCAGCTCCCCCTCGACGACCAGGTCGCGGACCCGGACGATGTTGGGGTGGGTCAGCCGCAGCAGGACGGAGCGCTCCCGCAGGAAGCGCATCACGATGTCGGGGTCGCTCGCGAGCTCCTCCTTGAGGACCTTGATCGCGACGGTCTCGCCGGGCTGTCCGGCCACGGCGGCCTCGGCGCCCGCGGTCTCGCGCTGGCGGGCACGCCAGACGGTGCCCGTGGCGCCGCGGCCGAGGGGCTCCTCGAGGAGGTACTTGCTGCCTACCGGCCGCACGTCATGCGCTCCCTGTTGCTTGCTGGCTGTTCCGACCCACTGTAGTGCCGTGGTCCCGGCGCCGGGCTGTCGTCGTTCTGTGGGTTCCCATTGGTCCGCAGGTACGCCTTACGTTCCGCTCCCGGCCCCGTCCAGGCGGTTGTTCGCAGGAAAGACGCGCGACCCGGTCCCATGGTTGCCGAGCCCGGACGTGACCGATCTCAAGCGGACGCCGTTCGATCACCGGGACGGCACCTGTCAGGCACTTTTGCGGGCAGAGCCGACCAATCAAGATCATTTGACGGCGGGCGGCGGGCGCGTTGTCAGTGGCAGGTGCGAGGATGCGTGCAGTACTGGCCGACGTGTTCGTGTGGCGGTGGGGGAAGTCCGCGGTGGGGGACCGTGGTGAACGGCTTCTGTCCCCGGCGCGCGGGCGCCCGCGCGAAGGGACCGCTGACGGCGATGCAGATCCGGCTGACCGTCGTAGACCCGCTGGGCCCGCCTGCTCCGGAGGGGGACCGCGCCGCGAGCTGCGACGTGCTGGTCACCGCGCCGGCCGGCACCGCCCTGGCCGCGGTCGCCTCCGCGCTGGCCGCGGCGCTCCCCGGCGGCGAGGGCCCGGGCACCGGCCAGGTGGTGCTCTACGCGGGTGCGCAGCGGCTCGACGCCCAGCGCAGCACCCTGGGCGAGCCCCCGCTGATCGACGGCGCCGTGCTCTGTCTGGGCGCCCCCGGCGAGCCCGACCCGCACACCGACCCGGCCGGTGCCCCGGCCCAGCTCCACGTGGTCGCCGGTCCCGACGCGGGCGGCGTCCACCTGCTGCACGGCGGGCAGATCCGGCTGGGCCGCTCCGCCGACGCCGACGTGGCGCTCGACGACCCGGACGTCTCCCGGATGCACTGCGCCGTGACCGTCGCCGCCGACGGCCGCGTCTCGGTCGCCGACCTCGGCTCGACCAACGGCACCACCCTGGACGGCGCCCGCGTGGGCGACCGCCCGGTCCGCCTGACGCCGGGGGCGCTGCTGCGGATCGGCGAGTCGGCGCTGCGCCTGGTGCCGGCCCGCCCCGCGGCGGAGGTGCGGCTGGCCACGACGGCGGACGGCGAGGGGCACGTACGGCTGCCGGGTGCGGCCGCGCCCTCGTACGACGCCGGGGACCGGGTGACTCACGCGCGCGTGGCGGACGGGGCGGGGGGACACGCCGGGGCGGACGGGTCCGCGCGCGGGGCCGGGCCAGTGCCTGATGACGCCCCTGAGGGCAGCATCCCCAGGGGCGCGGGGAACCGCGCGACCGGCCACGACGGCGCCGCCCCCGCCGCACCACCCGTCCTCCCCGGTGCGGGCGGCACCGGACACACGTCCGGCCCCGCGCACCGGTCGCGTCCCGCCGCACCGACCCACCACGCCCACGGCACGGCGGGGCGAGGGCCCGGTCCCGCTTCCGACGACTCCGCCCAGGTACCCGGCCAGGGCGGCGCACCGCGCATCGAGAGCCACGGCACCGGCCCGGTCGCGGGCGGACCGCGCCCGGCCCCGCCGACGGGTGAGACGCACGGCGGCGGGTTCGGACCGGGCGCGGGCACGTCCGGGGCACCGACGTACGGCACGGGCACGTACGGCGCGGAGCCGAGCGCCACGGACGCCTCCGTCGCCGCGCGGCGCAAGGGCACGCCCCTGCGCGGCACCGACGTCCCCCAGGGCGTGCGCAGGCGTGGCGGGCTCGGGGCCTGGGCGCGGCGGCTGGCCGGAGGACGCGGCGGGACTCAGGACGCCGACGGGCCCGGCCCGCACGCCCATGACGCCGAGGCGGCCCCCGCCGCGCCGACGACCCCGGCCCCCGGAGCCTCGAGCGCGCCGGAGGCCTGGCCGGACCCCGCCTCCCTCCTGCTGACGGCGCTCGGGCCGGGCCCCCGGCTGTGGGAGCGCGGCCCGGGCCACCCGGAGGCGCTCACCGTGCGGCTGGGTACGGCCGACCGGGTGGCGCCCGGCGGCGACGCGCCGCTGCCCGCGGTCCCGGTGACCGCCGGCCTGCGCGAGGTCGGGGCCCTCGGGCTGGCCGGCCCGCGCGGGCGGCTCGCCGGGCTGGCCCGCGTGGTGCTGGCCCAGCTCGCCGCGCTGCACTCCGCCGACGTGCTGGAGATCGTGCTGATCAGCGCCGACCGTGGCCGTCCGCTCGCGGAGCGGTCGGCCGAGTGGTCGTGGCTGGGCTGGCTGCCGCAGCTGCGCCCGGGACACGGCCAGGACTGCCGCCTGCTGCTCGCCTACGACCGGGAACAGGCCATGGCCCGCTCCCACGAGCTGCTGCGCCGCCTGGAGGACCACCTGGCGGACGTCCGGAACGGCGGCGTACACCCACCCACCGCGCCGGCCCCCGCGACCGCGATCCCCGCCCAGCCCACGGCTCCCGAGCACGACGCGCGGCACCCCGGTTCCCCGCCGCACACGGACGCGCACACCGACACGGACACCGACACGGACACCGCCCGACGGCCCTCCTGGGCACGGCCGGACGACGGCTCCGACCCGGCGGGCGGGCGCTTCGCGGGCCCGTACACGGTGGTCGTCGTGGACGGCGACCCGGGCGGCGCCGACGTGCGGGAGGCGGTGGCGAGGCTGGCCGTGGAGGGGCCCCGGGCCGGCGTCCACGTCGTGTGCCTCGCCGAGACGGCCGCCGCCTCCCCGACGTCCCCGGTGACGGAGACGTACGAGGCGGCCTGCGCGGTGTCCCCCGTGTTCCGGGAGTGCGGCGCCGTGGCACTGCTCAGCGGTGACGTGGCGACGGCCCTGCGGCTGCTGCGCGTGGCCCGCACCGAGGCGTCCCCGAACGGCCGGGGCGGCCCGGTCGGCCACGGCACCCTCGGCACGGTGGACGCCGTCTCCCTCGCCTGGGCCGAGCGGTTCGCGCGGGCCCTGGCGCCGCTGCGCACCGACCAGCCCGGCGGCGAGCGGCACGCGCGCGTGTCCGCACCGCTGCCCCAGGCCGCCCGCCTCCTCGACGAACTGGGCCTCGCCCGGGCCACCCCGGCGTCCCTGATGGCACGGTGGGCGGACGCGGCCGACGACACCCAGGCCCTGGGCGGACGCGCGCACGCCGTCCTGGGCGCCGGGCCGCGCGGTCCGGTCACCGTCGACCTCGGCGCCGAGGGACCGCACCTGCTGGTCGAGGGGCCGCCCGGCAGCGGCCGCACCGAGCTGCTGCGGGCGCTGGTCGCCTCCCTCGCCTCCGCCGAACGCCCCGACCGGCTCGGGATCGTCCTGATGGACGGCCGGGACAGCGTGAGCGCGGGCGGCGGGCACGGCGAGGGCCTGCGCGTCTGCACGGACGTACCGCACGTCACGACGCACCTCACCGCCAACGACCCGGTCCGCATGCGGGAGTTCGCACAGTCCCTGAGCGCGGAGCTGAAACGGCGCGCCGAGCTGCTGGGCCGTTCGCACTTCGCCGAGTGGCACACCGGACGCGAGGTGTCGGGCCGGCTGATCGCCCAGCGCACCCACGCGGGCGGCACCGCGGCCGGCGCGACGGCGGAGACCGGGGACGTCGACTCCCCGCCCAGCTCCACCCTGCGCCTGCGGCCGGGCGCCGCCCGGCGCCGCGCCGCCGCCGTGCCGCCGCTCCCCCGCCTCGTCGTGGTCGTGGACGACCTGGACGCACTGGTCACTCCCCCGCTCGGCTCCCCCGGGCGGCCCGCCGCCGGGTCGGTGATGCGGGCCCTGGAGGCCGTCGCGCGGGAAGGCGAGCGACTCGGCGTGCACCTGGTCGCCGCCACCGCCCCCGGGGGCCGCACGGCCCAGACGGAGCCTTCCCTGCGCGCCACCCTGCGGGCCACCCTCGACGCACCGGCGCCGGGTCCGGACGAACCGGCGCCGGGCCGCGGCCGGTTGGCCCGCCCCGACGGCCCGGCCACGGCGTTCCAGGGCGGCCGCGTCACGGGCCGCATCCCGCGGACGGCGACCCTGCGCCCGACGGTGGTCCCGCTGGAGTGGCACCGCATGGGCGACCCGCCCACCCGGCGTCCGGTACGCGAGCTGGGCAACGGGCCGACCGACCTGGCGCTGCTGGCCAGCGCGTTGGAGCGGGCGGCGCGGGAGGTGTCGGCAGCGGAGGTGCCCTCACTCCTGTGACGCCGGACACCTCTCAGCCCGTCCGGCGCTTGAGGACGAGGCCGTCCAGGCCGAAGCGGGGGCTCGGGGGCGGCAGCCCCCGGCAAGGCCCGCACCCACGCAGGGCAACCCGGTCACGACGCGGTCACGAAACCCCGCCCCACAGCGGACGCGCTCTTGCCGCCCTCACCCCCCTGGCGTACACCAGAGCCCACGGGACAGCGCCGAACGTTCGACGAGGAACGAAGAACGGGGCAGTGATGCGCACGAGCAGCACCATCCGGACACGCAGGACCGTCAAGAGGGCCGGGAACAGCGCCGCGAAGAGGCCCACCAGGGCCGCCGCGTTCCTCGCCGCCGGAGCCCTCGCCCTCTCGCTCACCGCGTGCGGCGGAGACGACGACAGCGGCGGCGACGACAAGCAGGGTCAGGGGGACGGCGGCAAGGAAACGGCCGCCACCGTCACCCTCCCCAAGCTGGACGGCGAGAGCCTGGAGGTCGCCGCCGTCTGGACCGGCGCCGAGCAGGAGAACTTCACGAAGGTCCTCGAGGAGTTCGAGAAGCGCACCGGCGCCGAGGTGACCTTCGTGCCCGCCCAGGACCCGATCATCAACTTCCTCGGTTCGAAGGTGGCCGGCGGCGCCCCGCCGGACGTGGCGATGCTCCCCCAGCCCGGTGCCATCAAGCAGGCCGTCGAGAAGGGCTGGGCCAAGCCGCTGGGCGCCGAGGCCACCAAGGAGCTGACGGAGAACTACTCCCAGGGCTGGCAGGACATCGGAAAGGTCGACGGCAAGCAGTACGGCGTCTACTACAAGGCCGCGAACAAGTCCCTGATCTGGTACAACGCGCAGGTCTTCGAGAACGCGGGCGCGGCCGAGCCCAAGACCTGGGACGAGCTGCTCACCACCGCCCAGATGATCTACGACTCGGGCGTCACGCCGTTCTCCGTCGGCGGCGCGGACGGCTGGACCCTCACCGACTGGTTCGAGAACATCTACCTCTCCCAGGCCGGCCCGGAGAAGTACGACCAGTTGGCCAAGCACGAGATCAAGTGGACGGACCCGTCCGTGAAGGAGGCCCTGACCACCCTCGCCGAGGTCTGGGGCAAGAAGGACTACGTGGCGGGCGGCGCGGCCGGCGCGCTGCAGACCGACTTCCCGGCCTCGGTGACGCAGACCTTCACCGGCGGCGCCCAGCCCAAGGCCGCCATGGTCTACGAGGGCGACTTCGTGCAGGTCAACATCGCGGAGACGGACGCGGAGGTCGGCGACGGCGCGAAGGTCTTCCCGTTCCCGGCGGTCGGCGACACCGCGCCGGTGGTCTCCGGCGGTGACGCGGCGGTGATCCTGGAGGACTCGAAGGCGGCGCAGGCGCTGGCCACCTGGCTGGCCTCCCCGGACGCGGCGGCGATCCACGCGGGGCTCGGGGGTTATCTCTCGCCGAACAAGAACCTGGACACGTCGGCGTACCCGAACGACGTGCAGAGGAGGATCGCCGAGGCGCTGGTCTCGGCCGGTGACGACTTCCGCTTCGACATGTCGGACCAGGCCCCGCAGGCCTTCGGCGGCACGCCCGGCAAGGGCGAGTGGAAGGCGCTCCAGGACTTCCTGAAGAACCCGTCCGACGTCGAGGGCGCGCAGCGCCAGTTGGAGGCGGACGCGGCCGCCGCCTACGGAGGCTGACGCGATGGCGTCGGTCACGGCGGCAGGAGCCTCCCGGGGCCCTGCCGCCCCCAAGTCGCGCAAGAGCGTGACCGGCACCCGCAAGACCGTGGCGGTGCTGTTCCTGCTCCCCGCCCTGGTGCTGCTCGGCGCGCTCGTGGTCTACCCGATCGGGTACTCGCTGATCCGCAGCTTCTACGACCAGTCCGGCGACTCCTTCGCCGGATTCGACAACTACCAGGCGCTCTTCACCGACGACGGCATCCGCACCGCGCTGAAGAACAACGTCATCTGGGTGGTGTTCGCGCCGACCGTCGCCACCGCCCTCGGCCTGATCTTCGCGGTGCTGACCGAACGGGTGCGCTGGGGCACGGCGTTCAAGCTGGTCGTCTTCATGCCGATGGCGATCTCGATGCTGGCGGCCGGGATCATCTTCCGGCTCGTCTACGACCAGGACCCGGACAAGGGCGTCGCGAACGCGGTGTGGGTCGGGGTGCACGACACGTTCGCCGAGTCGTCGGCGTTCCCGAAGGCACACCCGGGCCGCGAGTCGCCGCTGGAGCCGGCCGGCGGCGGCGCGTTCATCACCAAGGAGCCGGTCACCGCGGGGCAGACCGTCGTCCTGCCCCTCGTCGGCGTCGCCCCCGACGTGATGCCGGACGGCGCCGAGAAGGCCGTACCCGCGAAGCCCGAGGACGGGAAGATCACCGGCACCACCTGGCAGGACTTCACCCGCGGCAAGGGCGTCGGGCAGCTCAACAGCGTCGACGCCGCCGAACTGGGCTACGCCGGGATGAAGATCGAGGCGGTGAAGGACGGCGAGGTCGTCGCGTCCACCACGGCGGCCGGCGACGGCACCTTCACGCTCCCCGCGGCGGCCGACGGGGCGCAGCTCAGGCTCCCCGCCGACAACTTCAAGGAGCCCTACAACGGCCTGAGCTGGCTCGGCCCCTCCCTCGTCACCCCGGCCATCATCGGGTCGTACGTATGGATGTGGGCGGGCTTCGCGATGGTGCTGATCGCCGCGGGGCTCGCCGGGGTCCCCCGGGAACTCCTGGAGGCCGCCCGGGTCGACGGGGCCAACGAGTGGCAGGTCTTCAGACGGGTCACGGTGCCGCTGCTGGCGCCGGTCCTGGCGGTCGTCGTCGTCACCCTGATGATCAACGTGCTGAAGGTCTTCGACCTGGTCTTCATCATCGCCCCGGGCTCCTCCCAGGACGACGCGAACGTCCTCGCCCTGGAGCTGTACCGCAAGGGCTTCGCCTCGGACCAGCCGGGCGTCGCCAGCGCCATCGCGGTGTTCCTGCTGCTCCTGGTCATCCCGGTCATGTGGTTCAACGTACGGCGGCTGCGGCGGGAGGTGCGGCGATGACCGCTCAGGCGGGTTCCCTCACCGAGGCGGCACCGGCGCCCGACGGCAGCACCGTCGGGGCGAGGCGGTCACTGGGCGCCCGGCTCGCCGAGCGCGTCAGCGGCGGGCTGGTCCAGGCGTTCCTGATCGTCGTCGGCCTGTTCTGGCTGGTCCCGACGATCGGCCTGCTGCTGTCCTCGCTGCGCACGCCCCGGGACATGGCGGCGAGCGGCTGGTGGGAGGTCTTCAGCGAGCCGTCCCGGCTCACCTTCCAGAGCTACGAGGAGCTGCTGAAGAACGGCGACATCACCTCCTCGCTCCTCAACACCGCGCTGATCACGGTCCCGGCGACCATCCTGGTCGTGGTCATCGGTTCGCTCGCGGGGTACGCCTTCGCGTGGATGGACTTCCCGGGCCGCGACTGGTGGTTCCTGGCCGTGGTCGGGCTGCTCGTCGTCCCCGTCCAGGTGGCGCTGATCCCGATCGCGGAACTCTTCGGGAAAATCGGCCTGTTCGGGTCGGTCGTCGGCGTGGTCCTCTTCCACGTGGGCTTCGGTCTGCCCTTCGCGATCTTCCTGCTGCGGAACTTCTTCGCGGAGATTCCCAGGGAGCTGCTGGAGGCGGCCCGGCTGGACGGCGCGGGTGAACTGCGGCTGTTCGTGCGGGTCGTGATGCCGCTGGGCGGGCCCGCGATCGCGAGCCTCGGCATCTTCCAGTTCCTGTGGGTGTGGAACGACATGCTGGTCGCGCTGATCTTCTCGGACGCCGGGAGCCAGCCGATCACGGTCGCCCTGCAGACGCAGGTACGGCAGTTCGGCAACAACATCGACATCCTGGCGCCGGGTGCCTTCATCTCCATGGTGATCCCGCTGGCCGTGTTCTTCGCGTTCCAGCGGCAGTTCGTCTCCGGCGTGATGGCGGGCGCGGTCAAGTAGGCGCCACGAGAACACCCTTGAGGGGGCGGGCCGGTCACCGGCCCGCCCCCTCTCCGGCCTGCGCGTCGTCCCCCGAATGCCGCAGCGGCCGTAACCAAGTCACTCCACTGGCCGTTCCCGGGCCGAACGCCCGCGCCGATCCCGCCGACCCATGGATGTCCCCGTGCCCAGGTTCAGTGTCATCGTCCCCGCGCACCAGGTGCAGGCGTATCTGCCCGCATGCCTGGAATCGGTGCTGTCCCAGTCGTACCCGGACTTCGAGCTGATCGTGGTCGACGACTGCTCGCCGGACGCCTGCGGCGAGATCGCCGACGAGTTCGCGGCCCGCGACGCCCGGGTGCGCGCCCTGCACCTGCCGCGCAACGGCGGGCTCGGCCCCGCCCGCAACGCGGGCATGGAGCGGGCCGGCGGCGACTACCTGGTCTTCCTCGACGGCGACGACACCCTCACCCCGCACGCGCTGCGGGCGGTCGCCGACCGGATCAAGGAGACCGGGGAGCCGGACGTCCTGGTCTACGACTACGCGCGCACCTACTGGACGGGTGAGGCGGTCCGCAACCAGGCCGCCGCCCACCTCACCGAGCGGGGCCCGGCGCCGTTCCGGCTCGCCGACCGGCCGGAGCTGCTGAAACTGCTGATGGTGGCCTGGAACAAGACGGTGCGGCGCGAGTTCGCCGAGCGCGAGGGCTTCACCTTCCCGCCGGGCTACTACGAGGACACCCCGTGGACCTACCCGGTCCTGATGACGGCGGAGTCCATCGCCACCCTGGACCGGGTCTGCGTCCACTACCGGCAGCGCCGGCACGGCAGCATCCTGGGCACACCGAGCGAGCGGCACCTGGACGTCTTCGCCCAGTACGACCGGGTCTTCGCGTTCCTGGAGTCGGACCCGGAACTGGCCCACTGGCGGCCGGTGCTCTACCGCCGCATGGCCGACCACCTGACGACGGTGTTCACCCGCCCCGACCGCGTCCCGCGCCGGCTGCGCGCCGAGTTCCTGCGCCGGGCCCGCGTCCACTGCCGCCGCTACCGGGTCCCCGGCGCCCCCGCCCCGCGGCCCGTGCGGCTGCGCCACGCCCTGCTCCGGCTGGGGCTGGGCCGCACCTGGCGGACCCTGCGGCTGGCCTCCGCCCTGCGCCGCCGGACCGTGAAGGCCACCGCCCGGCTGCTGCGCGCCGTACGAGCGGTCGCCCTGCGCGCCCACTACCGCGTCCAGCGCTGTCTGCCCCTGAGCGACCGTGCCGTCTTCGCCGCCGCCGGCGAGCGGGGCCACGGGGGCAACCCGGGCGCGCTGGAGGAGGCCTTCCGCGACCTGGCGCCGCACATCCGCACGGCGTGGTCCGCCGCCCCCGCGCACCACCACACCATCCCGACCGGAACCCGCCGCCTGACCCCCGGCACGGCCGCCCACTGGACGGCCCTGGCCCGCTCCCGCTATTTGGTGCACGACGACGCCTTCGACGCGGGCCTGGTCCGGCGCAAGGGCCAGGTCCTGATCCAGACGCGGGCCGGTACGCCCCTCGAGCACATGGGCCTGGACCTGCGGGAACGCCCTGCCGCCGCGGGCCGCACCGACTTCGCCCGGCTGCTGCGCGAGTCCGGCACCTGGGACTACGTCGTCTCCGCCAACCGCCACTCCACCCTGACCTGGGAACGAGTCCACCCCGGCCGCTACGCCACGCTGGAGTACGGCCAGCCCCGCACCGACGTGTTCCAGCGGGCGACGCCCGCGGACGTGGCCCGGCTGCGCGAGACCCTCGGCATTCCCGAGGACACGGTCGCGATCCTGTACGCGCCCACCCACCGCGACTACCGGCGCACCCAGCGCGCCGCCCTGGACCTGGAACGCGTCGTCACCCGTCTCGGCCCCCGCTTCATGGTGCTGGCCCGCGCCCATCCCCGCCACGGCGGGCCGCTCGCCGAGTCCGCCGGCCGGGTCGTCGACGTCAGCGGCCACCCGAGCGTGGAGTCCCTGTGCCTGGCCTCGGACGCCCTCGTCACCGACTACTCAGCACTGATGTTCGACTACGCGGGTCTGGACCGGCCGATCGTGATCCACGCCGACGAGCCGGAGGTGTTCGAGGCGGCCCGCGGCACCTACTTCGACCTGCGCGACTTCCCGCCGGGCGCGATCGTCCGGGACGAGGACGAGCTGATCGGCGTCTTCGCCGGCGGGCACTGGCGCGGCGCCCGGTCCGCGCAGCTCAGGGCCGCTTTCCGGGAGCGGTTCTGCCCGCACGACGACGGCCGCGCCGCCGAACGCGTCGTACGCCGTGCGGTGCTCGGCCAGACGGGCCCGGACCTCCCGCCGGTCGTGCCGCCCGCCGAACGCCGGCCCGTGCCCTCCGCCGCGGCGGGCCTCGCGCGCGCCCCGCTGGCGACCGTGCCGCAACCGGCGGGGCCCCGCACCGTCACCGACAGCCTCTGACCGCCGTTTGTCCACTGGGAGTCCACATGCCCCGCGGCTCGTCGCGGCCCGCTCCGTCCCGGCCGCCCGTCCGGCGGCCCACGGGACGGCCGGGCCGGCTGGATCCGCGGGACGGCGGCTCCCGACGGACCAGGACAACGAGAGAAAGAGCAGCATGCCCCGCTTCAGCATCATCGTCCCGTCCCATGGGGTCGCGGGGCGGCTCTCCCAGGCGCTGGATTCGGTACTCGCCCAGGCCTTCGGCGACTTCGAGCTGATCCCGGTGGCCGACACCGCGGACCGGGCCGCGGCGGACGTCGTCGGAGAGCGCGCCGAGCGGGACTCCCGGGTGGCGCCGGTGCACTCGCCGCCGTCGGCCGGCCTGGCCGGGGCGCGCAACGCGGGGATGCGGGCGGCGACCGGCGCGTACCTGCTGTTCCTCGACGGCGACGACGTCCTCGTCCCGGGCGCGCTGGCGGCGCTGGACGGGCGGCTGGCGGACACCGGCGGCGTGGACGTCCTGTACTTCGAGCACGAGCGGATGCCCTGGTGGGAGGGCGAGCCGGCCAACCCGGCGGCCCCGCTGCTGGCCAACGCCCCCGAGGGCGCCTTCGCCCCGGAGGACGCCCCGCACCTGACCGGCGTGCACCTGCCCGCGTGGAGCGCGGTCTACCGCCGCACCTTCCTGGCCGAACGGCGACTGGACTTCCCCGACGGCCACTTCACCGACGTCGGCTTCGGCCCCCTGGTCACGGCGCGCGCCGAGCGCGTCACGGTGCTGCGCTCCGTCGTCGTACGCCACCGGATCCGCCGGCAGGGGAACCGGCTGAACCTGCCCGGCGAGCACCACGCACAGCTCCTGGACCAGGCCGGGCTGGCGCTCGCGCACGCCGCCGAGCGGGGGCTGCCGGACGCGCGGCGCGGACCGCTGTTCGAGCAGCTCTTCGCCGCGATCCTGAAGACCGCCACCCATCCACGGCGCCTGACCCGACGGCAGCGCCGGACCTTCTTCCGCCGGGCGAGCCGCCTCTACCGCCGCCACCGCCCCGCCGGTTTCCGGACACCGGGCGGCCGGCTCGGCGTGCAGCACCGGCTGCTGGCGTCCGGGTCCTACGCGGGCTTCCGCGCCCTGCGCGCCGCCAACCGGGCGGCCGGCGGTGTCCTCGGGCGCCTGCCACGCCCGCACGGCCTGCGCACCCGCCTCCGGTACCGCCGCCACCTGCGCCGCCCGCTGGACCCTAACCTCGTCGTGTACTGCGCGTACTGGGGCCGCGGCTACGCCTGCAATCCGGCCGCGATCCACGCCAAGGCCCGCGAACTCGCCCCGCACCTGCGCTCGGTGTTCCTGGTCGAGCCGGACCAGGCGCACACCGTGCCCAAGGACGTCGACCACGCCGTCATCGGCAGCCACCGCTACTGGGAGGTGCTGGCCCGCGCCAAGTACCTGGTCAACAACGCCAACTTCGCCGAGGGCGTCGTCAAGCGCCCCGGCAGCGTGCACGTGCAGACCCAGCACGGCACCCCGCTGAAGACCATGGGCGTCGACCAGTCCACGTACCCGGTGGTGGCAGCCGCGAGCGGCAGCTTCACCAAGCTGCTGGGCCGCGTGGACCGCTGGGACTACAACCTCTCCGCCAACCGCCACTCCACCCGGATGTGGGAGCGCGCCTATCCGGGCTCCTACGAGCAGCTGGAGTACGGCTACCCGCGCAACGACGTCTACTGCACGGCGACCGCCGAGGACGTCGCCCGCGTCCGGCGCGAACTCGGCGTCCCGGAGGGAAAGACGGCCGTCCTGTACGCGCCCACGCACCGCGACTGGGCGGCGGGGTTCGGCGCGGGCGCCCTGGACCTGGAGGCCTTCTGCGAGGCGGCGGGCGAGGACGTGGTCGTACTGCTGCGCGCCCACTACTTCTACGACCGGGGCGACAGGCGCGCCCGCACCGGCCGCATCATCGACGTGACCGCGCACCGCTCGGCCGAGGACGTGTGCCTGGCCGCCGACGCGCTGGTCACCGACTACTCGTCGATCATGTTCGACTACGCCAACCTGGACCGGCCGATCGTCGTGTACGCCGACGACTGGGACGTCTACCGGGAGACCCGCGGCGTCTACTTCGACCTGATGGCCGCCCCGCCCGGACCGGTGGCGCGCACGCCGGAGGAGCTGGCCCGCGTCTTCCGCGACGGTTCGTACGCGGACCGCGGGTCGGCGGCGCTGCGGGCCGCCTTCCGGGAGCGGTTCTGCGAGTTCGACGACGGCCGGGCCGCCGAGCGCGTCGTACGCCGGGTGCTGCTGGGCGAGCCGCCCGAGTCGCTGCCGCCCGTGGTCCCGCTCGCCGAGCGGGTCCCGGCCCCCGCCGCCACCCTTGTGAGGAGCTGATCCCGCCGTGCCCCGCTTCAGCGTCATCGTCCCCTGCTTCAAGGTGCAGGGCTTCCTGCGCGAGTGCCTGGACTCCGTGCTGGACCAGTCCTACCGGGACATCGAGGTCGTCGCCGTGGACGACTGCTCCCCGGACGACTGCGGCGCCATCCTCGACGAGTACGCGGCCGCCGACGACCGGGTGCGCGTGCTGCACCTGGAGGAGAACGCCGGCCTCGGCCGGGCCCGCAACGCCGCTCTGCCGCACGCCACCGGGGACTACCTCTTCTTCCTCGACAGCGACGACACCCTCACCCCGGGCGCCCTGCGCGCCATGGCCGACCGGCTCGCGGAGGCGGACGACCCGGACGTCCTGGTCTTCGACTACGCCCGCACCTACTGGTGGGGCGGCACCCGGCGCAACGTCCTCGCCCACGTGCTCGGCGAAACCGACGAGACCTTCACCGCCGCCGAGCGCCCCGAGATCCTCGACCTGCTGATGGTGGTGTGGAACAAGGTCTACCGGCGCGACTTCGTCGAACGGGAGGGCTTCACCTTCCCGCCGGGCTACTACGAGGACACGCCCTGGACCTTCCCGGTCATGTTCGCGGCCGGGCGGATCGCCACCCTGGACCGCGTCTGCCTGAACTACCGGCAGCGCCGCCAGGGCAACATCCTGTCCACCACCAGCCGCAAGCACTTCGACGTGCACGCGCAGTACGAGCGGGTCTTCGCGTTCCTCGACGACCGCCCGGAACTGGCCCGCTGGCGGCCGTTCCTGCACGCCAAGATGGGCGAGCACTGCCTGGACGTCCTGTCCAAGCCGGACCGGCTGCCGCCGGCGGACAAGGCGGAGTTCTTCCGCCGCACCGCCGAGATGTTCCGGGAGTACCGGCCCGAGGGCGCCGAGATCCCGGCCGAACTGCGCGTGCTGGAGCACGGGTACGCCGCCTACCGGCTGCGCCGCGAGTCCGGCCGGGCGGGCCGGGAGCTGGGGCGCCGGGCGCGGCAGGCGCGCGGGGCGGCCGGCGGCCGCCTGCGGCGGGTGCGGACGGCGGTGAACACGCGGCGCCCGCTCGATGCGGACCTCGTCGTGTACTCGGCCTTCTCCCACCGGGGCGTACTGGGCGACCCGGCGGCGATCCACCGCAAGGCCCGCGAGATCGCCCCGCACCTGCGCGGGGTGTGGGTGGTGCGCGGCGAGGAGGAGGCGGCGGCACTGCCGCCGGACACCGAGCACGTGCTCCTCGGCAGCGCGGACTACCACCGGGCGGTCGAGCGGGCCGGGTTCCTCGTCAACAACGTCAACTGGCCCTGGGCCGTGCCCAAGCGGCCGGACAGCGTCCACATCCACACCCACCAGGGCACCCCGCTCAAGTACATGGGCGCCGACCTGCTGGGCCGGCCCGGCGCCCGGCACGGCCTGGACGTGCCGCAGATGCTGCGGCGGGCCGACCGCTGGGACCACAGCCTGGTCGCGGGCCGGTACGCGGAACGGATGTGGGAACGGGCGTACCCCTGCCACTTCGCGTCCGCGCGCACCGGCAGCCCGCGCAACGACGTGCTGGTGAACGCCGGTCCAGAGGCGGGCCGGCAGGTGCGCGAGCGGCTCGGCGTCCCCGAGGGGCACACCGTGGTGCTGTACGCGCCGACCCGCCGCGAGTACCGGCGGGGCGGGTACGTGGAGCGGTTCGACCCGGCCCGGCTCGCCGCCGACCTCGGTGAGGGCCACACCCTGGTGGTGCGGCTGCACCCGTCGCTGGCCGACGGCCCGGCGCGCGGCATGGGCCTGGCGGAGCTGCACCGGCGGGGCGTGCTGATCGACGCGACCGACGAGCCGCACGTCGAGGACCTGATGCTCGCCTCCGACCTGCTGATCACCGACTACTCGGCCCTGATGTTCGACTACGTCCTCCTGGACCGGCCCGTCCTCGTCCACGCGGACGACTGGGCCGCCTACACGGCGAGCCGCGGCGCCTACTTCGACATCACCGCCGAGGCACCGGGCCACGTGTCGCGCTCCTACCGGGAGCTGGCTTGGCTGCTGACCTCCGGGGCGTGGCGGGACGAGGAGGCGGCGCGGCTCAGGTCCGCGTTCCGGGACCGGTTCTGCGAGTACGAGGACGGCCGGGCCGCCGAGCGGGTGGTGCGGACGCTGCTGCTGGGCGAGCCGATGCCGGAGCCCGCCGGGGTGCCCGGCGCCCGGTCCGTCCCCGCCGCCCCCGGCCGCGACCTGCTGGCCTCGTCATGAGGCCGCGCACCTGGGTGCTGGTCCTGGCCGCGGTCTTCGCCCTGCTCCAGCTGGCGAACGTCACCGGCCGGGACACCCCCGACACCAAGAACTACCTGTCGTACGCCCTGAGTCTGGCGGGCGGGAGCAAACGCGGGGTGGCCGCGGACACCATCGACCACGTGTGCGCGAGCAAGGCGTCGACGGCCCGCCGCGACCAGAGCGTGCACGTGGTCCGCTTCCACCGCCCCGACCCCACCGACCAGGTGACGTCCGACTGCCGGGAGCGGGAGTGGGCGCAGGTGGAACCGAGGCTGGCGGCCGGGCAGACCGGCGGGCACACCGTGCCGTACATGACGGAACGCTTCATGCGGATCTTCGAGGCGCGGCCCGGCTACCCGCTGTTCCTGGTGCCCTTCGTCGTGCTCCTCGGGGCGACGTGGGGGCTGTGGGCGGCGGGCGTGGTCATCGCCTGCGCGGGCGGTGTCCTGGTCTTCCTGATCCTGCGCACCCTGTCCGCGCCGGCGCCGCTCGCGCTGACCGGGCAGGCGCTGTACTACGTGCTGCCGTGCGGGACGACGGCCATGCGGCCGATGACCGAGGGCCTGCTGATGGCGCTGACGCTGGCGGCGGTGTGGGGGTGCGCGCTGGTGCTGCGGGCGGGGCGGGCGCGGGCCGGGTACGCGCTGGTCGGCGGGTCGCTGGTCGCGCTGTTCACCGTGAAGCACTCGCAGGCGCTGTTCCTCGGGGTGTGCCTGGCGGCGGCGGGCGCGCTGCTCGCACTGCGGCGACGCCGCCGGGGACGGCCGCCGGGCCGGGAGGTGCTCGTGCTCGCGGCGGTCGGCCTGGCGGGCGCCGTCGGCACCATGGCCCTGTCACGGCTGCTGCACTACCCGTCGGTCTCCGACAGCCTCCAGGACCTGCTGACCGGGCACTTCGCCCGGCCGGACCGCGCGGACCCGTGGCCGGAGTTCTGGCAGTTGCAGGGCAACTTCTGGGTGGAGTGGCTGCGGCGGCAGGCGTGGGAGCCGTTGTTCGCGGCGGCGCTGGGCGCCGGGGCGTGGGGTGCGCTGCGGCGCGGCGGCGCGGTCGGGGTCTTCCTGGTCGCGGCGGCGTTCACCGGCATCCTGACGCAAGCGGGGCACCCGGACATCGACATCTGGGGCGAGCGGCTGATCGTGCTGGCCTGGCTGCTGCCGGTGGTGGGCATCCCGCTGCTGCTGGAGCCGGTGGTGCGGGCCGGCCGGGTGGCGCTGCCGGCGCAGGGGCAGGCCGAACGGGCGCGCGTGGCCGACTGAACGGACGCGCGCCGCCGGTTGACGGTCACTCGATGCGGTGACGTGAGGTCGTGTCGTTGACCTCGACGGAGCCACCGGGAACATACGGCAAATGCCTCGAATGTCCCACCCTTCGCACGTCCCGTGAGCGCCGGTGTCCTCGTCCGGCGGCCCGTGCGCGGTGCCACGGCGCTGCGCGGCGGCCGGTCCTGGCGTCCCACCCCGTACCAGGCCGCCGGTTTCCTGTTCTTCCTGGTGATGACGCTGGCGTACTGGGCGGTGCCGCTGTGCTGCGACGCCGGCCAGCACGCGGCCGTCGTCGAGCGCCTGAAGGCGAACCTCCTGGATCCCCGCCACCCGATGGCCGACCTGCCGGGCGCGGGCAGCGCCTACTACTCGCCGTACGCGGTCGCGCAGGGTCTGTTCGCGCGGCTGACCGGGCTGGGCGGCTGGGAGGTGGTGCGGCTCGCCGGGCCACTGAACCTGCTGGTCCTGCTGACCGGCCTCGGCCGCTTCGTGCGGGTGCTGAGCCCGCGGCCGTGGGCTCCGGTGCTGGCGCTGGGCGCGATGACGCTGCTGTGGGGCACCGAGCGGGCCTGGTGGAGCGGCTACCTCGGGCTGATGTCGATGACGGGCAACCTCGGCTACCCGTCGGCGTTCGCGATCGGGCTCACCTTCTGGGCGTGGGCGCTGACGGGCGCGCGGGCCCGGGACGAGCGCCGGGTGCGGTACGTGGGCCCGAGCGGCCTGCGCGGCCTGCCCGGCTACGCGGGTCTCGGCCTCCTCTACGGCCTGGTCCTCCTCGTCCACCCGATCACGGCGGTGGCGGCGGCACTGGGCGCGGTGGCGCTGGTGGCCGGATGGCAGCGCGGGTGGCGGGGACCGGTCGTCGGGCGGTGGGCGCTGACGGGCGCCGTGGCGGTGGCGTCGGCGGCGCTGTGGCCGTACTTCGACGTGTTCGCGCTGGCCGGGGACGAGAGCGTGGACGGGATGCACCGCGTGCTCTACCTGCACCTGCCCGGGGAGTTCTGGCTGGCGCTGCTCGGGCTGCCGGCGCTGTGGCGGCGCGGACGGGCGTCGGCGCGCGATCCGCTGGTGCTGCTCTTCGCGCTGGACTGCGCGGTGGTGGCATACGGCTGGTTCAGCGGCCACTACACCTACGGCCGCATCCTCGGGCTGACGCTGGTGCCGTTGCAGTTCGCGCTGGCGGTGGAGCTGGCGGCACCCCGGCCCTGGGGGTGGTGGCGCAGGGCGCTGGGCGCGGCGGCGGCCGCGGGGGCGGTGCTGGGCTTCCTCACGGTGCAGGCGGGGGCGGTGGTGCCGCGGGCGCTGGACCCGGTCGGTTTCGAGCAGCCGCCGAACTGGCCGACGTACGAGTGGGCGGCGCGGCACATCGGCCCCGGCGAGGTCGTGATCACCGACGGCTACTACGCCGGGCACGCCATCGCCGGGTACGGGCCGAACCTCGCGGCGCCCGCCTGGCCGGACCCGTCGCTGGACGAGCGGGAGCGCGGGCGGCGGGCGGCCGACGTGGAGGCGTACCTCGCCCCCGGCTCGACCCGCGCCGAGCGCACCGCGATCGTCCGCCGGTACGACGTCCGCTGGCTGCTGCTCACCCGCTGGCAGCCGGTGCCCGAGGAGGCGGTGGTGGTGGCGTGGAGCGAGCGGACGGGCGAGGTGCTGGCGCGGGTCGGGGCTACTCGATGACCAGCTCGACCGGGATGTTGCCCCGGGTGGCGTTGGAGTAGGGGCAGACCTGGTGGGCTTGCTCGACCAGCTTGCGGCCGGTCTCCTCGTCCAGGCCCTCGGGCAGCTCGACCCGCAGCGTGACGGTGAGCGCGAAGCCCTCGCCCTGCTTGCCGATGCCGACCTCGGCGGTCACCGCGGCGTCGCTGACGTCGACCTTGGCCTGCCGGCCGACCAGGCCGAGGGCGCTGCCGAAGCAGGCGGCGTACCCGGCGGCGAACAGCTGCTCGGGGTTGGTGCCCTGCCCGTTGCCGCCCATCTCGACGGGGACGCCGAGCGCGAGGTCGAGGGTGCCGTCGGAGCTGACGGCGCGGCCGTCCCGGCCGTGGGTGGCGGTGGCGGCGGCGGTGTAGATGGCGTCCATGGGAGAACCGTCCCTCTCGTGCGGGAGAAGCGTCGCGACGACGCCTGACACGACAAGTAGAGCACGCAATTCAATCGAACACAACTACATTGTGCGCAACTCAATAGCACGCAAGCCCCGTCGGCTAGCCTGGAGGACATGACCACGCCCGCAACGGACTGGCTCCGCCTGGACCAGCAGATCTGCTTCTCCCTGAACGCGGCCTCGCGCGCCTTCAACGGCGTCTACCGCGTGGTCCTCAAGGACCTCGGGCTCACCTACCCGCAGTACCTGGTGATGCTGGTGCTGTGGGAGCACGGCGAACTGCCGGTGAAGAGGCTCGGCGAGCACCTGCGCCTCGACTCCGGCACGCTGTCCCCGCTGCTCAAGCGGCTGGAGGCGGCCGGCCTGGTCCGCCGGGAGCGCAGCGCGCGCGACGAGCGGTCCGTGGAGGTCCGGCTCACCGGCGAGGGCGTGGCGCTGCGCGAGCGGGCCACCGAAGTACCGCGCCGGATCGCGACGGCCACCGGCCTCGACCTCGCGGAGGTCCAGGACCTCCGCACCCGTCTCGACCGCCTCACGGCGGCCCTGGACACGTACGGCACCGAGGCGGCCCCCACCACGTCCTGACGAGTGCGGCGCCCGCAGGACGCCTGAATGACGGATCATGACCACCGAGGACCACTGACGAGGGGACGGCCGCACATGACCTGGCTGATCACCGGCGGCGCCGGCTACATCGGGGCGCACGTCGTGAGGGCGATGACGGAGGCGGGCGAGACGGCGGTCGTGTACGACGACCTGTCCACCGGCATCGCCGAGCGCGTGCCGGACGGCGTCCCCCTCGTCGTGGGCTCGGTCCTGGACCGCGAACGCGTCGCCCGCGCCCTCACCGACCACTCCGTC
Organism: Streptomyces sp. CB02414; assembly: GCF_001905385.1. GTDB lineage: Bacteria > Actinomycetota > Actinomycetes > Streptomycetales > Streptomycetaceae > Streptomyces. The sequence continues at coordinate 1,334,386 of NZ_LIPF01000001.1, forward strand.
ACCGGCGTCGTCCATCTGGCCGCCAAGAAGCAGGTCGGCGAGTCGGTGGAGCTGCCCCTGCGGTACTACCGGGAGAACGTCGAGGGCCTGCGCGTCCTGCTGGACGCGGTCACCGCGGCCGGCGTCCCGTCCTTCGTCTTCTCGTCCTCCGCCGCCGTGTACGGCATGCCCGACGTGGACCTGGTGACGGAAGAGACGCCGTGCCTGCCCATGTCGCCGTACGGCGAGACCAAGCTGGCCGGCGAGTGGCTGGTGCGCGCGACCGGCCGGGCGACGGGCCTGTCCACGGCGTCCCTGCGTTACTTCAACGTGGCGGGTGCCGCGAGCCCGGAACTCGCCGACACCGGCGTCTACAACCTCGTCCCGATGGTCTTCGAGAAGCTGACCGAGTCCGCGGCCCCCCGCATCTTCGGCGACGACTACGCGACGCCGGACGGCACCTGCGTCCGCGACTACATCCACGTGATCGACCTGGCCGAGGCCCACGTCGCCGCCGCCCGCGCCCTCCGGTCCGCCCCAGGCCGCTCCCTCACCCTCAACATCGGCCGGGGCGAGGGCGTCTCCGTCCGCGAGATGATCGACCGCATCAACGCCCTCACCGGCCACGACCACCCCCCGACGGTCACCCCCCGCCGCCCCGGCGACCCGGCCCGCGTGGTCGCCTCGGCCGACCGCGCCGCCGCCGAACTGGGCTGGAAGGCCAAGTACGACGTCGAGGACATGATCACGTCGGCGTGGGCGGGCTGGGTGCGGCTGCATCCGGGGGCGGCGCGGGACTAGGCCATGACCAACGCTGCGGTGCCGGTCATCGACCGGGCCCTGGGCGCCGTCATCGGATCGGCCGTCGGTGACGCCCTCGGTGCACCCTTCGAGTTCGGCGCCGAGGGCGCCTTCTCCGCACGCTTCCCCGAGCCGGGGCACGGCGACGAGATGTGCGGGGGCGGCGGCTGGAACCCGGGCGAGGCCACGGACGACACGCAGATGGCGGTCCTGGTCGCCGAGTCCCTACCGGGTCGCCTGACAGCTGTTCACCCTCGCCCCTGACGATCACAGGGCTACCTTGCGTATGAGCAACGACACCCTCTCCGGCCGGACGGTCTGCCTGGTCCCGCTCTCCGTCGACCACGCCGAGTCACTCCTGCCCTCCGCATGGCTGGGTCTGGTCTACGAGGGGACGCTGCGCAGCCACATGGTCCGTCAGGACGGCAGGCGTCGTGACCCGGCCGCCCTCAGAGCGCCTTCAGCCCCTCCGCCGTGGCCCGCGCCAGTGCCGCCAGGTACCCCTTCGGCAGCTTCGGGCTGCGGATGACCACCGAGCGCCAGTAGAGCGGGCCCGAGATCAGGTCGAGGGCGAGGTCGGGGTCGACGGCCGGGCTCAGTTCGCCGCGTTCCGTCGCCGCCTCGAGGATCTTGCTGGCGACGCCGTCCTGCCCTTCCCGCAGGGTCTTCCGCATGGCTTCCGCGATGTCGGGATTACGGGCCGCCTCCGCCTGGAGGTCGGGGATGACCTGCGAGGCCACCGGGTGGCGCAGGGCGCGGGACGTCACCTCGTACAGCAGCCGCAGGTCGCCCTCCAGGGACCCGGTGTCGGGCGCGGGCAGGCCCTGCACGGCGAGCGCGGAGACGATGTCGAGGACCAGGTGCAGCTTGGAGCGCCAGCGACGGTAGACGGCCGTCTTGCCGACGCCCGCGCGGCGCGCGATGCCCTCGATGGACATCCGCGCGTAGCCGACCGCCGCCAGCTCCTCGAAGACCGCCGCCCGGATGGCCTCCGTCACATCCTCGCGGAGCACCGCCGCCCCGGCGGGTGCCCGGCGGCGCGGGCGCGGCTGCGGCTGCGGCTCGTCGGCGTTGGTCGTCATGCGGGCCAAGCATAGGGCGTCACGACGAAACGGTTGCGTTCCGACGTCGCCACGCCCTACGCTCACGTTGCGACGATACGGTCCCGTCCCGACGTTAATGAACCCGCTCCGACACGCAGGTGAACGCCGGGCGCCGCCATCCCTCCCCCGAGCGAAAGCAGCGGATGTGAGCCAGGTCCTCCACACACCGCCTCCGACACCGGCCCCGGCCGCCGCCGACGAACACGACCTCGCGGCCCTCGCCGCCCGCCACGGTCTGACGGTCAGCGGCGCCCGCCCCTCCCTGCCCGAGTACGTCCGCCAGCTGTGGGCGCGCCGGCACTTCATCGGCGCCTTCTCCACCGCCAAGCTCACCGCCCAGTACAGCCAGGCCAAGCTGGGCCAGGTCTGGCAGGTGATGACGCCCCTGCTCAACGCGGCGGTGTACTACTTCATCTTCGGCGTGCTGATGAACACCAGCCGCGGCGTGGAGGACTTCGTCCCGTTCCTGGTCACCGGCGTGTTCGTGTGGACGTTCACGCAGAGCTCGATCATGGCGGGCACCCGGGCCGTCTCCGGCAACCTGGGCCTGGTCCGCGCCCTGCACTTCCCCCGGGCCGCGCTGCCGGTCTCGTTCTGCCTCCAGCAGCTCCAGCAGCTGCTGTTCTCGATGGCCGCCCTCGTCGTCATCCTGCTCGCCTTCGGCGTGCCGCCCGCCCCGTCCTGGGTGCTGGCGGTGCCGGCGCTGGTGCTGCAGTTCCTGTTCAACGCGGGCGTGTCGCTGTTCATGGCCCGGGTGGGTTCCAAGATCCCCGACGCGGCCCAGCTGATGCCGTTCGTGCTGCGCACCTGGATGTACGCCTCCGGGGTCATGTTCAGCATCGACCACATGACCGGCCCGGACAGCGGCCTGCCGTCCTGGGTGGGCACCGTGCTCCAGCTCAACCCCGCCGTCGTCTACATCGACCTGATGCGCTTCGCCCTGATCGACACCTTCGACGCGGGCCACCTGCCGCCCCACGTGTGGGCGCTGGCGCTGGGCTGGGCGCTGGTCGCCGGCATCGGCGGCTTCATCTACTTCTGGAAGGCCGAGGAGACGTACGGTCGTGGCTGACACCCCCGCTGACAACACCCCCGCCGAGCGCGTCCCCACCGTCGTCGCCGACGGCGTCGACATCGTCTACCGGGTCAACGGCACCGGCGCGGGCCGGGGCTCGGCGACCGCCGCCCTCAACCGCATCGTGCGCCGGAAGAAGACCGAGAAGGCGGCGGGCGTACGCCGGGTGCACGCCGTCAAGAACGTGTCCTTCGTGGCGTACCGGGGCGAGGCCATCGGCCTGATCGGCACCAACGGCTCCGGCAAGTCGACCCTGCTCAAGGCGGTCGCCGGCCTGCTCCCGGTGGAGAACGGCCGCATCTACACCGACGGTCAGCCCTCCCTCCTCGGCGTCAACGCGGCCCTGATGAACGACCTCACCGGCGAGCGCAACGTGCACCTCGGCGGCCTGGCGATGGGCATGTCCCGCGCGCAGATCAAGGAGCGGTACCAGGAGATCGTCGACTTCTCCGGGATCAACGACAAGGGCGACTTCATCACCCTGCCCATGCGCACGTACTCCTCGGGCATGGCGGCCCGGCTGCGCTTCTCCATCGCCGCCGCCAAGGACCACGACGTCCTCCTCGTCGACGAGGCACTGGCCACCGGTGACCGCTCCTTCCAGAAGCGCTCCGAGGCACGCATCCGGGAGCTGCGCAAGCACGCCGGCACGGTGTTCCTGGTGAGCCACAGCAACAAGTCCATCCGCGACACCTGCGACCGGGTGCTGTGGCTGGAGCGGGGCGAGCTGCGCATGGACGGGCCGACGGAGGAGGTCCTGCGGGAGTACGAGAAGTTCACCGGCGGTCCGGACAAGGCGGCCGGACCCAAGCCCGCGGCCAAGCCCGCCCCCAAGGCGAAGACGGCCGCCTGACCGCCTCCAGGGCGTCGCGCCTTCCCCCGGGAGGCGCACCTGCGGTTAACCCTTTTGCCTGATTAGTGCCACTATGGCCGAACGACCGAACAGGAGTGTGCCGGGAGCGACGACGGCGAAGGAGTCCCCGCGATGTCCGAGACCCCCGACCTCAGCGTCATCGTCCACGGTGCCAACGTCCAGGACCACCTGCCCGCCCTCCTCGACACCCTCGACGCCCACCCGCTCACCGGCTTCGAGGTGATCGTCGCCGCCGTCGGGGACTGGGCGCGGGAGGCGGCCGAGCGGCACATCCCCGCGTTCACCGTGATCCCCCTCCCGGACGGGGCGGGCGACGCCGCGGCCCGCGCGGCGGGGGCGGGCCGGGCGTCGGGCCGGTGGCTGCACTTCGTCCACGCCAAGGACGGCGTACCCGCGGGCGCCCCGCGCACGGTCGCCGAGCACACCGCGGATCTCCCCGGCACGGTGGACGTCCTGCTCCTCGACCACGTCCGCAGCACCTGGCGGGCCGCCGGCCTCCCCTCCCCCGACGGTCCCCGCCTGGCCCGCGCGGCCGGCTCCGCTCTCCCCCTCGACGACCACCCGGCACTGCTCGCGACGACCCCGCTGCTCGGCAACCGCACCGTGCGCGCCGCGTTCTGGCGGGCCCACGAACGGCTCCTCACCACCGACGACGAGCCGTTCGCCGCGTACACCGCCCTGCTGCTCGCCGACCGCGTCGCCTGCCTCCCCCACCCGGCGTACGAGGACCGGCGGCTGCGCCCCGAGAGCCTGCCGCCGGTCCCGCCCGAGGCGCACTACGCCCTGGTCGAGCGCTACGAGCGGCTCCTGGACCTGTCCGCCGCCCGCCCCGCCGTCCACGCCGTCCTGTACGACCTGATGGTCCGCGACTGCCTGCGCGCCCACGCCCGCGCCGGGATGCCGGACGACGTCGCGCGGGAGTTCTTCCACCGCGCCTCCCTGGCCGCCCGGCACCACCTCCCCGAGGGCCACCGGCGCCGCACCGGCCTCGAAGGAGTACGCCGGTCGCTGCTGGAGCGGGACGCGCACGCCGAGTACCGCGCGCTCCAGGCCGCCAACCGCACGCGCCGCCGGGTGCGGTCGGCGGCGCGCACCGCCAGGCACCACGCCGGGACGCGGCTGCGTACCCTCCAGTACCGCCGGGCGCTCGCCGAGCCGGTCGACCAGCACCTCGCCGTCTTCTCGGCGTACTGGGCGCGCGGCGTCGCCTGCAACCCGGCCGCCATAGCCGCCGAGCTCGCCGAACTCGCCCCGAGCGTGCGTCCGGTGTGGGTGGTCACCGCGGCGAACGCGGCCCTGCTGCCGCCCGGCACCGATCACGTCGTCCCCGGCACCCGCCGCTACTGGGAGGTGCTGGCCCGCGCCAAGTACCTCGTCAACAACGTCAACTTCCCGGACGCGGTGGTCAAACGCCCCGGCACCGTCCACCTCCAAACCCACCACGGCACCCCGCTCAAGCGCATGGGCCTGGACCAGATGCCGTACCCCGCCGCCGCCCGCGGCCTCGACTTCCAGGCGCTCCTCGACCGGGTGGACCGGTGGGACTTCAGCGTCAGCGCCAACAGCCACTCCACGCGCATGTGGCAGCGGGCGTACCCGTCCCGCCACGTCTCCCTCGACCACGGCTATCCGCGCAACGACGTCTTCTACACGGCCGGTGCCACCGACGTCCGCGCGGTCCGCGACCGCCTCGGCATCGCGCCCGGACACCGGGCGATCCTGTACGCGCCCACCCACCGCGACTACGAGGCCGGCTGGACGCCCCGCCTGGACCTGGCCGCGCTCGCCGACCGGCTCGGCGAGGACACGGTCCTGCTGGTGCGCGCCCACTACTTCTACGAGACCACCGCCTCGCCCCTGACGGGCCTGCGGCGCACCGGCCGGATCCTCGACGTCTCCTCCTACGACCCGGTCGAGGAGCTGTGCCTGGCCGCCGACGCGCTGGTCACCGACTACTCGTCGATCATGTTCGACTACGCCAACCTGGACCGCCCGATCGTCATCCACGCCGACGACTGGGAGACGTACCGCACCACCCGCGGCGTCTACTTCGACCTGACGGCCGAGGCCCCGGGACCGGTCGCCCGCGACCAGGCCCAGCTGACGGAGTTCCTCACCACCGACGCCTGGCGCGACGAGCGGGCGGCGAAGGCGCGGGCCGCCTTCCGCCGCCGGTTCTGCGAGTACGACGACGGCCGCGCCGCCGAACGCGTCGTCCGCCGGGTCTTCCTCGGCGAGGACGAGCGGACCCTGCCTCCCGTCCTGCCCGTCGAGGAACGCACCCCGGCCCCCAGCCCCGAGGAGGCGACCACGTCATGAGCACCGACCGGGAGACGCACACGACCCCCGACGTGACCGTCACGGTCATCGTCTACAACGACGCCGAACGCCTCCCCCGCGCGGTGGCGTCCGTACTGCGCCAGACCCACGCGAACATCGAGGTCGTCATCAGCGACGACCACTCGACGGACGCGACCGAGGAGGTGGCGCGCGAGCTGGCGGCCCGCGATCCCCGCGTGGTGTACCTGCGGCTGCCCGAGAACAGCGGTGGGTGCAGCGCCCCGCGCAACCGCGCCCTGGAGATCGCCCGTGCCCCGTACCTGATGTTCCTGGACAGCGACGACGAACTCCCCGAGCGCGCCGTCGAGGTCCTGCTCGCCGCCCACCGCGAACGGGACATCGACTTCGCGATGGGGGCGGTGCACCGGATACGCGTGGACGGCGGACGCCGCACGACCTGGATGCCGCACCTGGTCGCCGAACGTCGCACACTCGACGGCATCGAGGCCGACCCGCGGCTGTTCTTCGAGCACCTGTCGACCAGCAAGATGTACGCCCGCGCCTTCCTCGACCGCCACGACCTGCGCTTCCCCGAGGGCATCCACTACGAGGACCAGCTCTTCTCGGCGCAGGCGTACTGCCTGGCCAAGACCTTCACCGTCGTGCCCGAGCCGGTCTACCGCTGGTACATCGCACCGTACGCGGCCTCCGAGGCTGCCTCCATCTCCAACCAGCGGCACAAACTGACCAACGTCCGCGACCGCGTCCACGTGCAGCGCCTCATCGACGGGTTCCTGGCGGAGAGCGGGCACGAGTCGCTGCGGGAGGACAAGGACTTCAAGTTCCTCAAGCACGACTTCCGGATGTACGCCGGTGACCTGCCGTACCGGGACGACGCCTGGCTCGCGTCCTTCGCGGACATCGTGGTCCCGTACCTCGACACGCTCACCCCGGGCGCCTGTGCGCGCCTGCCCCGCGACGAACGCGTGGTGCTCCAGCTGGTCCGCGAGCGCCGCCTGTCCGACGTACGCGTCGCGGCCCGGGGACTCGGCCACGGCGTGGCCCCGCGCCACATCACGCCGGACCCGGCGGACGGCCGCACCTACTGGGGCGAGCAGGTCCCGCGCTCGGAGCCGGCCCGCCGCGAGCTGGACCTGACGGAGCTGGAGCTGGACACCCGCCCGTTCTTCGCCGCCCACCTCCGTCACGAGATCACGGAGATCGCACGCGGCCCCGGCGCCACGGTCGGCCTGACCGTCCGCACCTACGACCCCGCCCTCCGCCTCCCGGTCGGCCCCCAACGCGCCGTCCTCCACCTCGCCCCCGGCCGCCGTCGCCTCACGGTCCCCTTCCGCCTCTCGCCCGTCCGCCCCGGCGTCTTCGAGGGCCGCGTGCGCCTGGACCTGGCGGCGGCCCGCCTCCCCCTCCAGGGCTTCGAGGGCGTCCGCCATCCCGTACTCCGGCTCCGCCACCAGGGCCGGACCCACACAGGATTCCTCCTGGCTCCCCTCGCCTTCCCACCCCTCACCGCCCGGATCCCGTACCGCTCGGGCGCCCTGCCCCACCGGGTCACGGTGGAACCGGAGGGCCACAACCCAGGACGGCTCCAGGTCCGCTGGCAGCCGGTCGGCGCCACAGCGACGGTCATCCGCCCAACCCTGCGCCGCCTGGCCACCCCACGCGTGAGACGCGCGGCGCATTTGGCGGCGAGCGTCCTGCGCTGACGCTCGGCCGCAGCTGCCGCAGCTGCGGGCAGTCGTGCCGCTGGGGCGGCCCGGGTGGGCGCAGCGGCACCCCGCCACGCCGGGCTGCGGCACCCCCCCCCGACGGCCACACCCACCCCGCTCACGCCACCGCGTACAGCACCTCCCCACCCGGCCCCCGCGCCACCACCCGCAATCCCTCAACCCCCCGCAGCCCATCCCCCCGATCCACCACCCACCGCACCCCGTACTCCCGCAAGATCCCCCGCCGCACACTCCCCTCCACCCCCTCCGAGAAGTACGCCCGCACCGCCCCCACCCGCTCCCCCTCGTCCCGCAGGAAGAAGTCGGGATACCCGGGAGCCACGGTGTACGCCCCGTACGCCGGAATCTGCCGCGAGGGAAACTCCCGCGCCATGACCACGTCCCCGTACCCCACCCACGGCGTGATCCACCGGTACCCCGCCCAGGGCTCCCGGTACTTCGCCTCGACCACCCCCGGCAGCAGCCCCCGGTCCACCACGTACCCCAGCGTCCCCGCCTGCGCCCACGCCCCCGCCGCCAGCGCCGCGCCCAGCACGCACGCCCACACCGTCCGCGCCGCCCGCCGGCCCGGCCCGACCACCTCCAGCGCCACCGCGAGCTGCGCCGGGATCAGCGCGGCGGGCAGCGCCCTCCCCCAGGACCAGTGCCCGCTCACCCCGCCCGCCACGAAGACCACCGCGCCCAGCGCGAAGAACAGCACCAGTACGTCACGCCGGTCCCGCCACCACCGCACCCCCAGCGCCGCCACTCCCACCAGCACCAGCCAGTACCGCCCGGGCAGCTCCCGGTACAGCGACCGGTGCACCGCGTTCATCCCGTCCCCCGCACCGAGCAGGGCGAAGAAGTCGTAGTACGGCCAGGCCCACAGCACCACCACCCCCAGCACCAGCCCCACACCCAGCCGCCCCCAGACCCGCCACCCCGCCCGGGAGCCGAGCACGACGGCGAGCGCGCCCAACGAGGCGACGACCCCCGAGAACTGGTGCACGAGCAGGATCACCGCCCACAGCGCCCCGCACCCGGCCCAGAGCCACCGGCCGGCCGGCCGCCGCGCCAGCCACGCCCACAGGTGGAACGCGAGACCGAGCGCGAGCACGCTCGGGTAGGCCACCGTCAGCGCGAGGGAGTGGAAGCCGAGGAAACCGCTCCAGCTGAACTCCTCCGTGCCCCACAACAGGACCAGACACAGCAGCGCGAGCGGCGGCGCCGCCGGGTGCCCGCTCAGCGTGCGGACGTAGCGCCACACCCCCGTCACCAGCACCCCGAGCGCCACCAGCGCCCCGATCCGCAGCACGACGAAGACGGAGAACCCGGTCAGCTTGGCCAGTGCACCGAGCAGCACCGTCCACGGCGAGTAGTACGGGCTCGGCGTGTCCGCGTCGACGAGGGGGTTGCCGGGGTCGGTGAGGCTGTGCCGCAGTCGTTCGACGGTGGCCGCGTGGATGCCCAGGTCACCGGCCCAGGGCAGCCGGACGACGGCCAGGAGCAGGAGCAGCAGGAGGACGAGCGCGGCGACGCGTGCGGTCCAGAGACGCCCAGTCACCCCGTCACCTTATGCGGAGTTCCGGACACACCAGGCAGACCGGACATGAAGGCGCCCCGGGTCACCTCGACCCGGGGCGCCTCACACGGCTACGCCGTCACGAGTGCGTCCGCAGCAGCGTCCGCATCGTCCGCATCGCCACGGACAGGTTGGACAGGTCGAACGCGTCCGAGCCGTGGATCTCCTCCAGCGTGGTGCGGGCCCGGCCGAGGATCGCCGCGTTCTTCTGCTCCCACGCCTTGAACCGCTGCTCGGGCGTCGACGTGCCGTTGCCGGCCGCCAGCACGTCGGCGGTGAGCGCCGCGTGCGCCGCGTACAGGTCCTCGCGGATCGCCGCGCGGGCCATGGACTGCCAGCGGTCGTTGCGGGGCAGATCGCTGATCCGGTCCATCAGCTGGGTGACGCTGAGCCGGTCGGCGAGGTCGTAGTACACCTCGGCGACGTCCAGCGGCTCCTTGCCCATGCGGTCGGCCACCGACACGATGTCCAGCGTCGGGAAGGCCGAGGAGAACCCGGCCACCCGCGTGGCCGGCTCGTCCGGGACACCGGCGGCGGTCAGCTCGTCGTAGATGTGCTGGTACCACTCCGCGTCCGCGCCGCGCAGCAGCTTCGGCAGCTGCGACCAGACCTGCTCGACGCGCTCGGCGAAGAAGTCCACCGTCTCGGCGAGCTCCAGCGGCTGCGGCCGGTTGTTGAGCAGCCAGCGCGTGCCGCGCTCGACCAGGCGCCGCGAGTGCAGCCGGATGCGCGTCTGGACGGCGGCCTCGACCTTGGTGTCCAGGGCCTCCACCGCGTCCCACACCGGGGAGGAGCGGAAGATCGCCCGGGCCGCGGTCTGCGCCCGCACGATCTCCTCCAGCGACGCGCCGGTCTCCTCGCGCATCCGGTGCAGGTACGTCGTACCGCCCGTGTTGACCGTGTCGTTGACCAGGACGGTCGTCGTGATCTCGCGGCGCAGCGGGTGGCCGTCGATCTGGTCCAGGAACTGCTCGCGCAGCGCCGTCGGGAAGTAGGCGTGCAGCAGGCCCTTGAGGTACGGGTCGTCGGGCAGCGAGGTGTGCAGCAGCTCCTCGGCGACCGTGATCTTCGTGTACGCCAGCAGTACGGCCGTCTCCGGGCCGGTCAGGCCCTGTCCGGCGCCGAGGCGTTCCCGGATCTGGCGGTCGGTGGGCAGGAACTCCAGGGCCCGGTCGAGGCGGCCTTCGCGCACCAGGTGGCGCATGAAGCGCTGCTGGGCGTGGAGCATGTCGTTGGACTGGGCGAGCGCGTTGGCGATCGCCGTGTTCTGCGCGTAGTTGTTGCGCAGGACCAGCGCGCCGACCTCGTCGGTCATCTGGGCCAGCAGCTTGTTGCGCTGCTTGACGGTCATGTCGCCGTCCTTGACCAGACCGTTGAGCAGGATCTTGATGTTCACCTCGTGGTCGGAGGTGTCCACGCCCGCGCTGTTGTCGATGGCGTCCGTGTTGATCTTGCCGCCGGTGCGGGCGAACTCGATCCGGCCCAGCTGGGTCAGGCCCAGGTTGCCGCCCTCGCCCACGACCTGGACCCGCAGGTCCTTGCCGTCGACGCGGATGGCGTCGTTGCCCTTGTCGCCGACGTCGCCGTTGGACTCGGTGGACGCCTTGACGTACGTGCCGATGCCGCCGTTCCACAGCAGGTCAACCGGGGAGCTGAGGATCGCCTTCATCAGCTCGGCCGGGGTCAGCTTGGTGACGCCGGACTCGATGCCGAGGGCCTCGCGCATGTGCGCGTTGACCGGGATCGACTTGGCCGAGCGCGGGAAGACGCCGCCGCCCGCCGAGATCAGCGCGGTGTCGTAGTCCTCCCAGGAGGAGCGCGGCAGCTCGAACAGACGGCGCCGCTCGGCGTACGAGGTGGCCGAGTCCGGGTTCGGGTCGACGAAGATGTGCCGGTGGTCGAAGGCGGCGACCAGGCGGATGTGCTCGGACAGCAGCATGCCGTTGCCGAACACGTCGCCGGACATGTCGCCGATGCCGACGACCGTGAAGTCCTGGGTCTGGGTGTCCACGCCCAGCTCCCGGAAGTGCCGCTTGACGGACTCCCAGGCGCCGCGGGCGGTGATGCCCATGCCCTTGTGGTCGTAGCCCGCGCTGCCGCCGGAGGCGAAGGCGTCGCCGAGCCAGAAGTTGTAGGACTCGGCGACCTCGTTGGCGATGTCCGAGAACTTCGCCGTGCCCTTGTCGGCGGCGACCACGAGGTACGTGTCGTCCTCGTCGTGCCGGACGACGTCCGCGGGGTGCACGACCTCGCCGGCCACCATGTTGTCGGTGATGTCGAGCAGTGCCGAGATGAACGTCTTGTAGCTGGCGATGCCCTCGGCCATCCAGGCGTCGCGGTCGACGCTCGGGTCCGGCAGCTGCTTGGCGACGAAGCCGCCCTTGGCGCCGACCGGCACGATGACGGTGTTCTTCACCATCTGCGCCTTGACCAGGCCGAGGATCTCCGTGCGGAAGTCCTCCCTCCGGTCCGACCAGCGCAGCCCGCCGCGCGCGACCTTGCCGAAGCGCAGGTGGACGCCCTCGACACGCGGCGAGTACACCCAGATCTCGAACGCCGGACGGGGCGCGGGCAGGTCGGGGATGGCCTGCGGGTCGAACTTCATGGAGACGTAGTCGTGCGGCTTGCCGCCCGCCGCCTCCTGGAAGAAGTTCGTCCGCAGCGTCGCCTTGATGACGGTGAGGAAGGAGCGCAGGATGCGGTCCTCGTCGAGGCTGGCGACCTGGTCGAGGGCCGCGTCGACCTCTTCGAGCAGGGCGTCGACGATCTCCCGCCCGGCCCGCTGGCGCTCCGGGGCCATCCGCGCCTCGAAGAGGGAGACCAGCAGGCGCGTGGTGTGGACGTTGTTGCGGAGGGTGTCCTCCATGTAGTCCTGGCTGAACGTCGACCCGGCCTGCCGCAGGTACTTGGCGTACGCGCGCAGCACCATGGCCTGCCGCCAGGTCAGGCCGGCGCTGAGCACCAGGGAGTTGAAGCCGTCGTTCTCCGCCTGCCCGTTCCAGGTCGCGGCGAAGGCTTCCTGGAACCGCTCGCGGGCGTCGTCGCCCAGGTATTCGGCGCCGCCGGCCACCGACTTCGGCATACGCAGCCCGAAGTCGTAGATCCAGGCCGTGGTGCGGTCCGCGCAGCGCAGCTCGTACGGCCGCTCGTCGGTGACCTCGACGCCGAGCCGGCTGAGCACCGGCAGCACGGCGGACAGGGAGACCGTGCCGCCCTTCTGGTAGATCTTGAACCGGCGTTCCTCGGGCGCGGCACCGACCGGCTCGTACAGGCTCAGCGCGAAGGTCTTCTCCTCGTCGAGCCGCTCCAGGTGACCGAGGTCGGCGACCGCGGAGCGCGGGCCGTGGTCGGCCTTGTAGCCCTCCGGGAAGGCGCTGCCGTAGCGGCGCAGCAGCTCCGCCGCGTGCTCCTCGCCGAACTCGGCGGTCAGCGCCTCGGCGAACCCGTCGGCCCAGGAGCGGGCGGCCTCGACGAGACGGGCCTCGACGCGTTCCTTGTCGGCGTCGGACAGGTGCGGCAGCTCGGTGCCCTGCGGGACGCGGACCACGAAGTGCAGCCGGGACAGGATCGACTCGGTGTTCCAGGCCGTGAAGTCGACGCTGGTGCCGCCGAGCTCCTCCTTGAGGATGTCGATGATCCGCAGCCGCACGCCGGTGGTGTAGCGGTCGCGGGGGAGGTAGACGAGGGCCGAGTAGTAGCGCCCGTACTCGTCCTGGCGCAGGTAGAGCCGCAGCCGGCGCCGCTCCTGGAGGTAGAGCACGGAGGTGACGATGGACTGGAGCTCGTCCGGCGGCGTCTGGAACAGCTCGTCGCGCGGGTAGGTCTCCAGGATCTGCAGCAGGTCCCGGCCGTCGTGGCTGTTGGGCGAGAACCCGGCCCGCTCCAGCACCTCCTCCACCTTGCGCCGGATCACCGGCACCCGGCGGACGGACTCGGTGTAGGCGGCGGACGAGAAGAGCCCGAGGAAGCGGCGCTCACCGACGACGTTGCCGTTCTCGTCGAACTTCTTGACGCCGATGTAGTCCAGGTACGACGGCCGGTGCACGGTCGCCCGGCTGTTGGCCTTGGTCAGCACCAGCAGCCGGTGCTCGCGGGCCTTGGCCCGGGCGTCGGCCGGGAGCCGCTCGAAGGAGGGGCTGACCGGGTGGCTCTCGTCGGACGCGTGGTGCGGGTCGGAGCGCAGGATGCCGAGGCCGGTGCCGGGGACGGCGGCCAGGGAGTCGTCGCCGCGCAGCTCGTACTCGCGGTAGCCGAGGAAGGTGAAGTGGTCGTCGGCCAGCCAGCGCAGCAGTTCGCGGGCCTCCTCCAGCTCCCGCGGGGGCAGGTCGCCGGGGGTCGGCTCGTCCGGCAGCCGCTCGGCGATACGGACGGCCGCGTCGCGCATCTTGCCCCAGTCCTCGACGGTCTCGCGGACGTCGTTGAGGACGCGCAGCAGGTCGGCGGTGATCTGCTTCAGGTCGCCGCGGTCGGTCTCGCGGTCGATCTCGACGTGGATCCAGGACTCGACGTGCGCGTCGTGCGGCAGGTCGGCGGAGGGTCCGCCGGTGAGCACCTCGACGAGCTTGCCGGTGAGGTCGCGGCGCACCACGATCTGCGGGTGGACCACGACGTGGATGCCGCGGCCCTGCCGGGTCAGCTCGTTGGTCACGGAGTCGACGAGGAACGGCATGTCGTCGGTGACCACCTCGACCACGGAGTGGCTGCACGTCCAGCCGTTCTCCTCGACGGTCGGGGTGTGCACCCGCACGTTCGCCGTGCCCTGCGGGCGGTTCTCGGCCAGCCGGTAGTGCGAGACGGCGGCTCCGAAGACGTCGACCGGGTCGCGGTCGGTCAGGTCCTCCGGGGCGGTGTGCCGGTAGTAACGCCTCAGGAACGCGAACACGGATGCCTGGTCCGGGGTGCCCGGCGTGCCCTCGTCCGTCGTCCCAGTCGGTAGGTGCCCCCCGACCGGGCTGTTCTCAGCTACCCGCGCAGCCCTTTCGAGCAGCTCGGCCTTGGCTTCGTCCAGCTTGGTCTGCATTGTCCTCTGGCTCCTGTCGCGCGCCGTTGCGTGACGTTGAAGGAAGTACGGTCTCCTGCCTTCCGGCACGTCCTCGGGACACGGGGTGTCCGGTCCGTTCAGACGCTATGCCGCAAGGTGAGAGGAGCGGGGGCATATCAGCCAATGTCGCCACGTTCACCAGGTGTGACGTCGCTCTCGTCGTCACCGTCCGGGGAGTGCGCGGCGTCGTACCGGGGGCCTTCGATGCCCCGTCCCGCCCGCGAAGACCAGCGACCGCCGCCCGGACACGGATGTCGTCCGTGCTCACCGGGCGCAGGGCGGAGGCAACGGTGCCCCCGCGAGCTATCGCGCTGATCACGCCACAAGGCTATCGCCCCCCGCCGGGCTCCCGTCACGACCCGTATGTGTACAAAACCAGGACCCAAACTTTGACGTTCTGCACAGAGACACCGGTCATACCCGCGCAGCCGTCCCGCGCAGCTGCGGGCAGTCGTGCCGCTGGGGCGGCACGGGTGGGCGCAGCGGCACGCCCCGTAGCGCCGGGCCGCGCAACCCACCCCCGACGGCCACACCGACGCCGGGTCAGCGCACAGCCGCCCGCCGGCTTCTCAGTCCCCGCAAACCGGCGGCAGCCTCACGCCGCCAACCGCGCCGCCTCCACGACCGCCTCCGCCAACGTGTCCACCACCGGCACCCCAGCCCCCTCCAGACTCGCCCGACTGTGCGACCCCCCGGTGTAGAGCACCGCCCGCGCCCCCACCCGCCCCGCGGCCACCGCGTCGTCCGCGGCATCCCCGATCACCACCGTGCGCGCGGGATCGACCGCCGCCGAACCGGCCAGCGCGGCGATGTGCCGCACCATGTGCTCCGCCTTGCTGCCCCCGGACGGCCCGGTCCGTCCGTCGACGCGTATGAAGTGCGACTCGATCCCGAAGCCCTTGACCAGCGGCACCAGCTCGTCGTGCCCGTACATGCTGAGGATCGACTGGCTGCGTCCCGCCGAGCCCCAGTCCGCGAGCAACTGCGCCACGCCCGCCGTGAGCCCGCACCGCACCCGGTGCTCGGTGTAGTGGCGCTGGAAGGTCGAGTCCATGAGCTGCCACTCGGCGTCGGTGGGCAGCCGCCCCATCAGCCGCTCGTAGAACTTCGGCACCGGCACGCAGTACAACGCCCGGTACTGCTCCAGCGTGATCGGCGACAGCCCCAGCTCGGCGAAGGCCGCGTTCGTCGCACCGATGATCGCGTCGTTGTCGTGGAACAGCGTCCCGTTCCAGTCCCAGACGATGTGCGCCCCTGTCTGCATCCCCATGCCAGAAAACGTACCCGCCGCCACTGACAATCAAGGCGGGCCGCCGCGACGTCAGTCGCCGGCGGCCTCGACCAGGCTCGCGATCTCCTGCGTCGCATACCAGAGCAGCTCGTGGTCCTCCGTCCCGTCCACCACGAACTGCGCGTCGTCGTCCCCGCCGTCCGCCGCATCGAGGGCCCCGGCCGCCGCGGTCACGTCCGCCTCGGCGTCGGCGGAGTCGACGTGCACCGAGGCCGCCTTGGCCAGCGGCAGGGGTCCGGCCACCCGCACCTCGCCCGGCGCGGCGGGACCGGGCCCGTGCTCCGGGCCGGCGGAGGCCGCCCCGTCGGGTACGTCGGCGGCGACCACGACCCGGCGCCGCGGCGCCCCGGCGTCGGCCGCCAGCAGCCGCAGCGAGGCCAGCGCGGCCCGGTTGAGCGCGGCGTACTCCAGCTCCTCGGTGTCGTCCGAGCGGTACCACTCGCGCAGCGCCGGTGTGACGGCGTGGGCGACGAGCGGCCCGGTTCCCAACTGTCCCGTCCTGTGCGCCTCGGCGAGACCGGAGAGGGTCAGGGGAACGTAGACGCGCATGGGGCTGCCGCTTTCGTGGTCGGGGCCTTTGCCGGGTGCCCGGGAAAGGCCGGGAAGAGCCTTCAGGATACGTGCGGGTGTCCCCTTTCGAGTCCCTGCCCGTGACGCCTGACGCGTCCACTTCCGTCCCGGAACTCACCCGGTGGCCCCGCACCACGCCGGGCCTTGCGACGCCCCGACCACCCGGATAGGTGAATCTCCCTGGCCCTCGACCGGGTCGCGCCCCTCCTTGCCGCACCGTTCCGCCGCCCCGTACAAGATCCCCGACCACAAGTTACTGCCCGGTACCAGCCGGGCCGTCGAACCGGGGAGCCCCATGCGCAAGGTCATGACCAGGACGCCGTCCCGCCCGCTCCGCCTCGCACCGGCCAACGCCGTCGCGCCGGCCGCCACGGCACTCGCTCCCACGGACTCCGCGTCACGCGTCCCCGGCGCCGCGCCGCCCCGCAGGCCCGGCGGCGGCGCCGTACGGTCCACGGCACCCGGCGGCCGCCCGCCGGGCTCCCCGGGCCGGTCCTCGCGAGCCCGTACGCGGCCGGCGGACACCCGCCCGTCCACGACGGGGCCGGGCCGCACCGCCAGGACGGCTGCGCGCACGGCTGCCGGCGCCGCTCTGCCGGGCTCCGCCGTCCCGGCCGTACGCCGGGAGGCTCCGCCCGCGGCGGGGCCCGTGGTGCCCGCCCAGACCCCTCGCCGTCCGGTACCGCAGCTCCGCCCGACCGACCGCTTCGCCGAGCTGCTGCTCAACGTGCTCAGCGGCCGGCGCCCCGTCCACTCGATGCTCCGCCACACCGCCGGACGCGCCTACGACGAACTGGCCCACCTCGCCGAGCGCGGACCCCTGCGCACGCGCGGCACCCTCCCCGTCGTCCGTGACATCGGCTACTTCGAGCCCCGGCCGGGCGCCCTGGAGGTCTTCGCCCGCATCGGCGCGGGCGACCAGCTGCGCGCGATGGCCTTCCGCCTGGAGCAGGGCCGGGACCTGCGCTGGCGCTGCACGGCGGTGGAACTGGGCGGCCCCCGCAGGCCGCGCGCGGTCGACGACTGAGCCCTGCACGACGGCTGAGCCCTTCACCGGGAAAGGCCGAAGGGCCGGACGCAGGGAGGCGTCCGGCCCTTCGGCGGCCACGGTGCCCGCGGGCACCGCACGGTCACTTCTTGCGGCGGCGTCCGCCCTTGGCCTGCTTGCGGCGCTCCGCGCGGGTGAGGCCGTCGGACGAGGAGCGCGCGGGCTCCTCGTCGGTGGTGAAGTCGCCCTCGACGACACCGCCCTCGCCGTCCACGGTCGGCGCGGAGAAGTGCATGTTCCGGCGCTGCGGGGCGTCGAGGCCCTTGGCGCGGATCTCCGGGCGGGCGCCCGCCTGGGCCGGGACGGCGTCCTGCGCGCCCTTCTCCAGCGACGGCGCCGCGTCCTCGACCGGGACCTCCTCGACCTGCTGCTCGACCTGGACCTCCAGGTTGAACAGGTAGCCGACGGACTCCTCCTTGATGCCGTCCATCATGGCCTGGAACATGTCGAAGCCCTCGCGCTGGTACTCGACCAGCGGGTCCTTCTGCGCCATCGCGCGCAGGCCGATGCCCTCCTGGAGGTAGTCCATCTCGTAGAGGTGCTCGCGCCACTTGCGGTCCAGGACCGAGAGCACGACCCGGCGCTCCAGCTCACGCATGATCTCGGAGCCGAGCTGCTTCTCACGCGCCTCGTACTGCTCGAGGACGTCGTCCTTGATGGACTCCTCGATGTAGTCGGCGGTCAGTCCGGCCCGGTCGCCGGCCGCCTCCTCCAGCTCCTCGACGGTGACCTTCACCGGGTAGAGCTGCTTGAAGGCGCCCCACAGCCGGTCGAGGTCCCAGTCCTCCGGGAAGCCCTCGGCGGTCTCCGCGCGTACGTACGCCTCGATCGTGTCGTTCATGAAGTGCTGGATCTGCTCCTGCAGGTCCTCGCCCTCCAGGACGCGGCGGCGCTCGCCGTAGATGACCTCGCGCTGCCGGTTGAGGACCTCGTCGTACTTCAGGACGTTCTTGCGGGTCTCGAAGTTCTGGGTCTCGACCTGGGACTGCGCGGACGCGATCGCGCGGGTGACCATCTTGTTCTCGATCGGCACGTCGTCCGGGACGTTCGCCATCGACATCACGCGCTCGACCATCTGGGCCTTGAACAGGCGCATCAGGTCGTCGCCCAGGGAGAGGTAGAAGCGGGACTCGCCGGGGTCTCCCTGACGGCCGGACCGGCCGCGCAGCTGGTTGTCGATACGGCGCGACTCGTGGCGTTCGGTGCCCAGCACGTAGAGGCCGCCGAGGTCCTTGACCTCGTCGAACTCCGCCTTGACCGCCTGCTCGGCCCGCTCCAGGGCGGCGGGCAGGGCCGCGGCCCACTCCTCGATGTGCTCCTCCGGGTCGAGACCGCGCTGGCGCAGCTCCGCCTCGGCGAGGTCCTCGGGGTTGCCGCCGAGCTTGATGTCCGTACCACGGCCGGCCATGTTCGTGGCCACCGTCACGGAGCCCTTGCGGCCCGCCTGGGCGACGATCGTCGCCTCCCGGTCGTGCTGCTTGGCGTTGAGCACCTCGTGCTGGACGCCGCGCTTGCTGAGCTGCTGCGAGAGGTACTCGGACTTCTCGACCGAGGTGGTGCCGACGAGGATCGGCTGGCCCTTGCGGTGCTTCTCCTCGATGTCGTCGACGACCGCCTCGAACTTCGCGACCTCGGTGCGGTAGATCAGGTCCGACTGGTCCTTGCGGATCATCGGCCGGTTGGTCGGGATGGGCACCACGCCGAGCTTGTAGATCTGGTGGAACTCGGCGGCCTCGGTCATCGCCGTACCGGTCATGCCGGACAGGCCGGGCTGTTCCTTGCCGTTGTGGTCGTGGCGCTTGTAGAGGCGGAAGAAGTTCTGCAGGGTGATCGTGGCGAGCGTCTGGTTCTCGTCCTTGATGTCCACCCCTTCCTTCGCCTCGATCGCCTGGTGCATGCCCTCGTTGTAGCGGCGGCCGGCGAGGATACGGCCGGTGTGCTCGTCGACGATCATGACTTCGCCGTCGATGACGACGTAGTCCTTGTCCTTCTTGAAGAGTTCCTTGGCCTTGATGGCGTTGTTCAGGTAGCCGACCAGCGGCGTGTTCACCGACTCGTAGAGGTTGTCGATGCCCAGCCAGTCCTCGACCTTGGCGACACCGGACTCGTGGATGGCGACGGTGCGCTTCTTCTCGTCGACCTCGTAGTCGCCGGTCTCCTCGATGCCCTTGAGGGTGTTGCCGGCCTCGCCCTTCTTCAGCCGCGTGACCAGCTTGGCGAAGTCGCCGTACCACTTGGTGGCCTGGTCGGCCGGTCCGGAGATGATCAGCGGCGTACGGGCCTCGTCCACCAGGATGGAGTCGACCTCGTCGACGATGGCGAAGTTGTGACCGCGCTGGACGAGCTCGTCCTTGGACCAGGCCATGTTGTCGCGCAGGTAGTCGAAGCCGAACTCGTTGTTCGTGCCGTAGGTGATGTCGCAGCCGTACATCTCGCGGCGCTGGGCCGGCGTCTGGTTGGCCAGGATGCAGCCGACGTTCAGCCCGAGGAACTTGTGGACGCGGCCCATCAGCTCGGAGTCGCGCTCGGCCAGGTAGTCGTTGACCGTGACGATGTGCACGCCTTCGCCGGACAGGGCGTTGAGATAGGCGGGCAGGGTGCCGACGAGGGTCTTGCCCTCACCGGTCTTCATCTCGGCGACGTATCCCATGTGCAGGGCGGCGCCGCCCATGATCTGCACGTCGTAGTGGCGCTGGCCCAGGACGCGCTTGGCGGCCTCGCGGACGGTGGCGAAGGCTTCGGGCAGCAGGTCGTCCAGGCTCTCACCGTCGGCGTAGCGCTGCTTGTACTCATCGGTGAGGGCCCGCAGCTCGGCGTCGGAGAGGTCGACGAAGTCCTCTTCGATGGAGTTGACCTGGTCCGCGATGCGGTGCAGCTTGCGCAGGATCTTGCCTTCGCCTGCACGCATGATCTTCGAGAGGACGGACACGGGGGTTGGTCTCCTTGCCGGTCGGGCCTGGGACGGTCGATTTCCTGTGACGTACTGAGCAACGGCCATCGTATGCGAGGACCCCGCCGCCCCGGGAGCCCGCTGTAACGGGGACCGTGTGCTCCTTCATCCAGCTTCCGGTCTGCTGTCACCCGGTTCAACGTCCGGGCACCAGGGATGGTGCCGCACCGTCGGCGAATCGCGCGAAAAGTGACCGTCTGTTCACGCACGGCAAAAAGTTGGCGCCCACCGCGGACCGCCGCGCAGAATCGGCCGATGGAACCCGTCACGCTCGCCACCGACCGCCTCGTCCTGCGCACGGTGGGCCCTCAGGACACCGAGGCTGTGTACGCGGCCTGTCAGGACCCCGACATCCAGCGCTGGACGACGATCCCCTCCCCCTACCTCCCGGAGCACGCACGCGGCTTCACGGAGCAGATGGTCCCCGACGGGTGGGCGAACGCCTCGATGTTCACCTTCGGCCTCTTCCTCCCCGCCGGGGACCTGGTGGGGATGCTCGGCGTCACGATGATCTCCCTGGGCGTCGGCGAGATCGGGTTCTGGGGCACCAAGGAACACCGCGGCCAGGGCTACGTCACCGAGGCCGCCGTCGCCGTCTCCCGCTGGGCGTTCACCGAGCGCGCGATCGACCGCCTGGAGTGGCGCGCCGAGGTCGGCAACACGGCCTCCCGCGCGGTGGCCCAGCGCGCGGGCTACACCATGGAGGGCACGTTGCGCTCCGCGATCAACAACAAGGGCACCCGCCGCGACGTCTGGATCGGCTCGCTCCTTCCCTCGGACCTCGCCCTCCCGTCGACGGCCCCGTACCTGCCCGCACGAACCTGACCCGCACCCACCACGGCGCCGCCCACTGTCAGACCCACCCCCTATCGTGCCGACGTATGACGACCCTCCCGCCCCCCGCCACGGAGCTCTCCGCCGACGAGGCCCGCCGCATCGCCCTGCGCGCACAGGGCTTCCTCGGCGCCCCCGACCGCCGCGCGGGTGTCCGCGGCGTCCTCCGTCACCTGGGCGCGGTGCAGCTCGACACCGTCTCCGTCCTCGCCCGCTCCCACGAACTGATCCCGTACGCCCGCCTGGGCGCGGTGGGCCGCAAGACCGTCGAGGACGCCTACTGGCGAGACACTCACGCCTTCGAGTACTGGTCCCACGCCGCCTGCGTCCTCCCCATCGAGGAGTGGCCCCACTTCGCCTTCCGCCGCCGCGCCTACCGCGACCGCCCGCACTGGAACCACCGGCTCCCCGACGGCGTCTACGACCAGGTCGTCAAGCAGCTCCGCACCGAAGGCCCCCTCACCGCGACGGACCTGGGCGGCGCGAAGAGGACCAGCGAGTGGTGGGACTGGTCGGGCACGAAGGTCGCCGTCGAGCGGGCGCTCATGTACGGCGAGGTGGTCTGCGTCGAGCGCCGCGGCTGGAAGCGGGTGTACGACCTGGCCGAGCGCGCCGTCCCGGCCGCCCTGCTCCACGACGACCTGGACGACACCGAGTGCCTGCGCCGCCTGGTCCGCCTGGCCGGCCGGTCCCTGGGCGTCGGCACGCGCGCGGACATCGCGGACTACCACCGTCTCAAGGCCGAGCAGGTCGACGCGGTGATCGCCGACTCGGGCCTGGTCCCGGTCACGGTGGAGGACTGGGGGAAGCCGGCGTGGGCGGATCCGGAGGCCCTGCTGACGCCCCCGCGCGGCCGTCACCGCACGACGCTGCTCTCGCCCTTCGACTCCCTGGTCTGGGAGCGGGCCCGCACCGAGCGGATCTTCGGCTTCACCCACCGTCTGGAGGCCTACGTGCCCCGGCAGAAGCGGGTGCACGGCTACTTCGCGATGCCCGTCCTGGCCGGTGGCCGGCTCGTCGGCCGCGTGGACCCGGCGCGCGAGGGACGCACCCTGGTCGCCAGGCAGATAACGCTGGACGGCCCCAAGGCCGCCGCGCCGGTGGCCCAGGCCCTGGTCGAGGCGGCGGGCTGGGTCGACTGCACGGACGTACGGGTGGAACGGGTCGACGCGCCCGAGCTGCGCGAGGCCCTCACGGCAGAGCTGGCCCGCCTGCTCGCCTGACCGTCAGCGGATCTCGAGGATCTTCTCCCGCATCGCGTAGACCACCGCCTCCATCCTGGAGTGCAGCTGCAGTTTCTCCAGGATGTTGCGCACGTGGTTCTTCACGGTGTTCTCGGAGATGAACAGTTCCTTGGCGATGTCCCGGTTGTTCATTCCCGTGGCGACGAGCTTGAGGACTTCGATCTCGCGGTCCGTGAGCCGCGGCGCGGGCACCAGCCGGCGTTCGTCGGTCCGCTGGATCATCGACTTGAACTCGGTGAGGAGTTTCGACGCCATGGAGGGGCTGATCTGCGACTGCCCGTCGGCCACCGCGCGAATGGCGGTGGCCACCTCGTCCGTCGAGATCTCCTTGAGCAGATAACCCGTCGCCCCTGCCTTGATCGCGTCGTAGAGGTCGGCCTCCTCGTCGCTGATCGTCAGCATGATGATCTTGGCGCTGGGGGCCACCTCCTTGATGGAGGTGCAGGCCTCGATGCCGCCGCGCTTGGGCATCCGCACGTCCATCAGGACGATGTCCGGCAGCAGGTCGGCGGCCTTCTCCACCGCCTCGGCGCCGTCACCGGCCTCCCCGACGACCTGGATGTCCTCCTCGGCCGCCAGGACGATCTCCAGGCCGCGGCGGAACAGGGCGTGGTCGTCCACGACCAGGACCCTGATCGGCTCCTCGCGCACAGAGGCCGCGTCCGGGCCCATGCCGGGCGCCCGGTCGTCGATCCCGTCGTCGACGCCCTGGCCCCGCATCGGTCCGAAAGTCTCCGCCATGGTTCCTCCCCCTGAAGGCTGCGGCCCGTGGTCCTGAGCCATCGCCAACCCAGAGCAACGCCCCACCGGTTGGGCCGTTGCCGCCATGATTCCATGCCCGGCCGACACCGGGGTGACCAGCGGGCCACGAAGGGGTCGCACACCCTCGCGCACCGTCGCACACCGGTGCCCCTGGGGGCGCACACACGCTCCAGGGGCACCGGTTCCGCTGTCATCCGGCGTCGTCAGCCGCCCAGCGCATCGCCCGCCTCGGGAGCGTGCGCCTGGGTGACCATCGTGTCCGTCGTGAGGTGGATCACGCCGTAGTCGTAGGCGTGCCGCCGGTAGACGACGCTGGGTTCCTTCGTGTCGGAGTCGACGAACAGGTAGAAGTCGTGCCCGACCAGCTCCATCTCGTAGAGCGCCTGGTCCAGGCTCATCGGCGCGGCCACGTGGGTCTTCTCGCGGACGACGAGCGGGCCGTCGCCCTGGACCTCGAGCGAGCCGATCTTCTTGGTGGGTACCGCGTCCTGCTGCTCCTCGGGGACAACCTCGCCTTGCCCGTTGAGCGTCGCCGCGCCGGGAACGTGGTCGGCGACCTCGGCCGCCGAGATCCGGCGCGCGCCGCGGCGCGAGAAGCGCTTGTCGTGCTGCTTGCGCAGCCGGGCACCGAGCTTCTCCGCCGCCAGGTCGAGCGCCGCGTACGGGTCGCTCGCCGCCGCCTCCGCCCGGATGACCGGACCGCGGGAGCGGAGCGTGATCTCCACTCGGTCACAACGATCGGCCTGCCGGGGGTTCGGCTCCTTGGACACCTCGACGTCGAGGCTGATCACCTTGCCATCGAGCTTCTGGATCTTCTCCAGCTTCAGCTTCTCGGCCACGTGCTTCCGGAACCGCTCGGGCACCTCGGTCTTGCGGCCCTTGACGACGATGTCCACGCAGAACTCCGTTCCCGGATCGCTCCGCTTCCACGGCGGAGCATCTCCCTTTTGCACCAGGCCCCGGTCTGTCCCGGAACCTCGGACTCGGTGACGTCCACCTCCTCCCCCGTGGGCGGGATCTCCACTCCACCGGTGCGGGTGATGACGGTGAAAACCCGCAGCACGACATTCGGATTCAAGAGGTGTGGCCTGCGGCTTTGCCTCACAACCGAACATATCTCGCCCGGACGGATGTCGTCACCCTCTACCGCGGGGTACCTCCGTTCCGGTGAATTGATCCTCTCATCACCTGCAGCGACATAAGTTCTCAGTCAGTTCCGGTTTAATTCGAAAGAATCCGGCGAAGCCGCGACCACCGCCGCGCAGATCACTTCACCGATCACGCCACCGCCTCCGTTCGGACCCGCCATTCGGGGTCCGGCCTTCCGTTCCTCTCTGCCTTCCCCTGCCGCCGCGGGATACACAGCCGATTTCGCCGTCCAGTACGTTCCCGGACCCGTCGTCCACTCAGACACGCAGGGCCCTTTCCCAGCCGTCGCCGCGCGCAGGGCCCGCGCCGCCTCCGTCAGCGACGCCCCGGTCGTCATCAGGTCGTCGACGAGGACGACAGGTCCGCCGCCGCACAGCAGCCGGCCGCCACCGGGGACCACCGCCAGCGCGCCGGCCAGGTTGTCGAGCCGCTGCCGGGCACCCAGGCCCGACTGGTCGGCCACGGCGTGCCGCTGCCGCAGCACGGGCAGCACCCGGGCCGGGGTCCCGGTCCGCCGCAGCTCCCTCGCGGCCGCCAGAGCGATCCGCCGCGCCGGGTCGTGCCCCCGCGTCCGCACCGCCCGGCGGGCCGACGGAACGGGCACGAGCAGCACCGGCCCCCGCGCGCGTACGGCCGCCCGCACCGCCCCGGCCAGCGCCACCCCGAGCGGTGCCGAGAGCGCCAGCACGCCCCGCTCCTTGTGGGCCAGCAGAGCGGCCCGCACCTCGTCCGCGTACCGCGCGGCCGCGTGCACCACCGGCAGCCCGGGCGGCTCCGGCACCGGCCGCACCCGGCCCGGCGCGGCCCCGCTCAGCGCCGTACGGCAGCGAGGGCACAGCACCGACCGGGCCCTGCCGCAGCCTCCGCACTCGGCCGGCAGCACCAGGTCCGTGAGGTCCCGCCACCATTCCCGCACGGCCACCACTGTGCCAAGGCCCGTACATCTCCACCAGGCCTGTGGAAAACGCGGGAGAGCCCCGCGGGGACCGTCACCCCGGATAGACCGGCGCCGTCCCCTCCGTCACCTTCTGCCACTGCAGCCCGGACGGCAGCCGCACGATCAGGTCCTCCGAGTACGCCACCAGCGGCAGCGTCTCGTCCTCGGTCGCGGCGATCTCCTTCACCCCGGTCAGCGCGGCGGGCACCGAGACCTCCGGTGTGGAGCCGTCGACCTGGACGTACCCGATCTGCTGGACGCCCCCGCGCTCGCGTCCGACCACCACGAGCCGGCTGTCACCGGCCCAGGACATGGCCGTGACCTCCTCCAGCTCGGGGGTCGCGGAGCGCAGCTCGAGGACGGTGACCGCGGACTGATCTCCCGCCTTCCCGTCCCGTTCGATCCGCCCGATGAGCAGCGAGCGCTTGCCGTCCTTCTCCACGATCAGCGCGATCCGCACACCGTCGGCCGCCACCCGCACCGCCTGGATCCGCCCGTCCAGGCCGGGGGTCCGCACCTCCAGCGGCTCGCCCGCGCCCTCCTTCAGCAGCAGCAACCGGGGGTCGGCCGGGTCGCGGTCGGCGATCCACAGGTCGCCCTGGGCGTCCCAGCTCGGCGGTGTCAGCCGGTCCTGCTCCGCCTTGCCCTCGCTGACGAGCACGGGCTCACCGAGCGAACCGCCCGACACCAGGGAACCGACGTACAGCGACTTGTTGTCGAGACCGACGGCGGCCGCGCTGTGCTCGTTGCGCGAGACCGCGACCGACCGGAGGCCCACCGCGCCCTCGCCCAGTGCCCCGGGGACGGGCTCGGCCCGCGTCCCCTTGCTGCCGGCGGCGATGCGCACCAGGCGGTCCCGGTCGTCGACGAAGTACAGATAGTCGGGCCGGTGGGCCGAGCCGCGCATCGCGACCGTCTCCGCCCGGTCCTCGGTGAGCGAGCACAGCTGCTCGCCACCCGCGCGCAGCTCGACCTCGTCCACCACCGGAGTGAGGCTCTGCACGGTGAACAGGAGCTGCGCCGCCATCTCGTCGCACTTGTCCCTGCCGACGCCGGCCGCCTTGTCGTTCAGCGGCACCGTCAGCTTGTTGTGGTCGTCGGGCGTCAGCGGGTCGGTGGTCTTCGCAAGCGCCGTACCCGTGGGGAAGCTCGACCGGACAACGGGCCCCAGCGTCCGCGTCGGCCCGCTGAACAGGGACTCCACCACCTGGGTCATCGGGTCCACGAGCCGGCGCACGTACACGGGATCGGCGACGGCCGCCGGCTGCCGGCTGGTGCCGGCCCGCGTGGTGGGAGAGGTGTTCGAGGCGAAGAAGTACTTGTTGACGGACATGTAGGTGCGCTGGAAGTCCGACTTGCCCATGATGACGCCCTGCGGCAGCACATCGATGCGCCACTGCCGGTTCTTGCCGGCCCGGGTGAGGTGGACCGACTCCCGGTACTCCCCCTCCGCCGGCGTGTACGACTGCTGCGCGTCCACCGTGGCGACCCGGGTACCGGTCAGGGTGACCGAGTAGTCGTTGGCCTCCTCCCGGTTCCCCGAGTGGTCGGTCTCCGTTCCCGGCCCGCCCGCCAGCACCGTCGTCGACCGCTGCGGCCGCCACGTCCTGGCCGCCTCACCCGTCAGGTACTTGCGCGCCGTCTCGTACTGCGGATCGTTGCTGGTCAGCGCCTCCAGGAAGCCCTGGACGATCTCCGTGGGCGGGGCGTCCTCACGCGGCGGCATCGCGAACACCCGCACCTGCGGGTCCTGCCGCGGCGTGGAGTCCACCCCGCGCACGTCCCCGCTGTCGGGCATGGACGCGCAACCGGCCAGCAGTACGACGCCACAGACCGCGTACGTCACCGCGCGCGCCGGCCGCCGGCCGCTCCCCTCGCGGTCAGCGCCCACGAGTTGCCTCCCCTTGCCTGCTCGATTCCTCCGGCCCGGCGTCCTGGCGGCTCGCCGCCTCCGGCGCGGACCCGTCGTCCTGTCTCCGGGCGCCCGACTGGGGCCGCGGCACCACGCGCGCGCCGTTGCCGGGCAGCGCCGTCGGGTCGGCGGTGGGTGCCGCCGTCACCGACCGCGGCGGAATCGGTCCCCGCGCGGACACCGAGGCCGCCTGACCGGCCGACGTCTGCGCCGGTACGGTGGCCGCCTTCTCCGTGTCCCGCGGCGCGGCGGCGTCACCCAGCCCGGCGCCCTCCAGCCCGCGGTTGCGCCGCGAGTCCGTCGGCTCCAGCGGTATCGGCGAGCCCCGCAGCGGCTCGTCGGCGGTCCTGGGCAGCGTCAGCCGGAACTGCGAGCCGCCGCCCGGCTCGCCCCAGGCCTGCAGCCAGCCGCCGTGCAGCCGCGCGTCCTCCAGGGCGATCGACAGGCCGAGACCCGTGCCGCCGGTGGTACGCGCGCGTGCCGGGTCGGCCCGCCAGAAGCGGCTGAAGACCCGGGTGGCCTCTCCCGGCTTGAGTCCGACGCCGTAGTCGCGCACCGCCACGGCGACGGCGCCGCCGGCCGCGGCGAGCTTGACGACCACGTCGTTGCCCTCGCCGTGCTCGACGGCGTTGACGACGAGGTTGCGCAGGACGCGCTCCACACGCCGGGCGTCCGCCTCGGCGACGACGGGCTGCTGGTCGCCGACCACGCGTATCCGCGTGCCCTTGCGCTCCGCGAGCGGCTCGGCCCCGGTGACGACCCGCCGTACGACCTCGCGGAGGTCTGTCGCGTCGGCCTCCAGCGCCGCCGCGCCCGCGTCGAAGCGGCTGATCTCCAGCAGGTCCGCGAGCAGCGTCTCGAACCGGTCCAGCTGGTCGGCGAGGAGTTCCGCCGACCGCGCGGTCACCGGATCGAAGTCCACGCGCGCGTCATGGATGACGTCGGCCGCCATCCGCACGGTCGTCAGCGGCGTGCGCAGTTCGTGCGACACGTCGGAGACGAACCGCCGCTGCATCCGCGACAGGTCCTCGAGCTGGCTGATCTTCAGCTGCAGGTTCTGCGCCATCTTGTTGAAGGCCTCGCCGAGCCGCGCGATGTCGTCCTCGCCGGTGACCTTCATCCGTTCCTGCAGCCGCCCGGCGGACAGCCGCTCGGCGACACCGGCCGCCATCCGCACGGGCGTGACGACCTGGCGCACCACGAGCCAGGCGATCGCCCCGAGCAGGACCACCACGAAGAGCCCGGCCGTCGCCAGGGTGCCCCTGACCAGGCTGAGGGACTTCTCCTCCTGCGTGAACGGGAACAGGTAGTACAGCTGGTACGGCTCACCGTTCGGGTCGTTGACCTGCTTGCCGATGACCAGGCCGGGCTGGGAGGGCTGGTCGGAGTCGTAGACGATACGGGTGTAGCTCTGTGCCGCCGCCGTGCTGCTGTCGATCCGCTCCCGGAGTTCCTCCGGCACGCTGACCGACCAGTTGACCACCCCGGAGGCGCGCGGACCGCGTCCGCTGCCGCCTTCGCCGCCCATGGGCAGGGTGACCACGTCGAAGGCGCCCTGGCCGCCGCTGGAGAGCGACTTCACCAGCTCGCTCATCCACTGGATGACGTTCTGCGAGGGACGGCCGTCCCCGACGGACGCGCCGTCGTCGCCGGTGACGCCCGCATCCTCCTCGGCCCGCTGCTTGGCCACCGCGAACCCGCCGGTGGCCTGGCTCTGGGACGCCTTCACCTTGGCGTCCAGCAGGCCGTTGCGGACCTGTCCGATCACGACGAAACCGAGCAGCAGCACCACGCCCAGCGACATCAGCAGTGTGGTGACGACGACCTTGAGCTGGATGTTGCGCCGCCACAGCCGCATGACGGGCAGCAGCGGCCGGCGCACCCAACGCATGAACAGCCGGAGTACCGGGCTGCCCTGCACCCCGCCGTTCAGCAGCCCGCCCTCCAGCAGCCGGTTCCAGCGGGAACCTGCGGGCGGTGGGCCGACAGGCCGTCCGGCGCGGGCCCCGGACCGGCCGGGCGCCGAAGCGGCACTGTCCCTGCTCATGTCAGCTCGGCCCGGCCTTGTAACCGACGCCACGGACGGTCACCACGATCTCCGGCTTCTCCGGGTCCTTCTCGACCTTGGAGCGCAGCCGCTGCACATGCACGTTGACCAGCCGGGTGTCGGCCGCGTGCCGGTAGCCCCACACCTGCTCGAGGAGCACCTCCCGCGTGAACACCTGCCACGGCTTGCGGGCCAGCGCCACCAGCAGGTCGAACTCCAGCGGCGTCAGCGCGATCGACTGCCCGTCCCGCTTCACGGAGTGACCGGCCACGTCGATGACCAGGTCGCCTATCGCGAGCTGCTCCGGCGCCGGCTCCTCCGACCTCCGCAGGCGCGCCCGGATACGGGCGACCAGCTCCTTCGGCTTGAACGGCTTCACGATGTAGTCGTCGGCGCCCGACTCCAGGCCCACCACGACGTCGACGGTGTCACTCTTCGCCGTCAGCATCACGATCGGCACACCCGACTCCGCCCTGATCAGGCGGCACACCTCGATGCCGTCCCGGCCGGGCAGCATCAGGTCGAGCAGCACCAGATCGGGCTTGGTCTCCCGGAAGGCGGCCAGCGCCTTGTCGCCGTCGGCTACGAACGATGGCTCAAAACCCTCACCACGCAGCACAATGCCGAGCATCTCGGCCAGTGCGGTGTCGTCGTCGACGACAAGGACTCGTCCCTTCATAAACGCCATCATCCCATTAGCTAATCGTGACCTGGCGTGACCTGGCACACAGCTCGGCGAGGGCCTCGGCGGTCACGGGCGAGACCGCGCCCTCCTCGGTGACGATCGCCGTCACCAGCTCGGGCGGGGTCACGTCGAACGCCGGGTTGTACGCCTGGGTCCCCAGGGGTGCCACCGGAATCCCGCCTCCCGCTCCCGTCACCGGCACCTGCGGTGCTGTGACCTCGGTCACTTCATATCCGGGGCGCTGTTCCACCTCGACGGACGCCCCGTCCGGCGTGTCCGGGTCCACCGTCGTGACCGGAGCCACCACGATGAACGGCACATGGTGGTACCGCGCGAGCACGGCGAGCGGATAGCTGCCCACCTTGTTCGCGACCGAACCGTCGGCCGCGATGCGGTCCGCACCGATCAGCACCGCGTCCACCTCACCCGCCGCGAACAGCGAACCGGCCGCGTTGTCGGTGAGCAAGGTGTACGGCATGTCGTTGCGCGCCGCCTCGTAAGCCGTCAGGCGAGCACCTTGCAGCAACGGACGCGTTTCGTCCACCCACAGGCGCCTGAGCCGCCCTGCCCGGTGCGCGGCGAGCGCCACCGCGAAGGCCGTGCCCTCACCTCCCGACACCAGCGAACCGGTGTTGCAGTGCGTGAGGACCCGGTGCCCGCCCGCGGGCAGCAGCTCGTCCAGCAGCGCCAGCCCGTGCGCGGCCATCCGTGCGCTGGCCTCGGCGTCCTCCTGGTGCAGCGCCCGCGCGGCGGCCAGCGCCGCCGTGGCGGCCTGACCGGCGTCACCGGTCCTGGCGAGCGCCTCCTGATGGGCGGCCCGGGCCCGGCGTACGCCGACGGCGAGGTTCACCGCCGTGGGGCGGGCCCCCGCGAGCGCGTCCGCGGCCTCCGCCACGTCGAAGCCCCGGACGGCGGCGAGCGCGACACCGTAGGCGCCCGCGACGCCGAGCAGCGGAGCCCCGCGCACGGCGAGCGAACGGATCGCCTCCACGAGCGCGGGCGCGTCCGTGCAGACCAGCTCCACCTCCTCGGCCGGCAGCCTGGTCTGGTCCAGCAGGACCAGCACCGGGCCCTCGGGAGGTTCCTCCCAGCGCAGTGCCGGAATCCCCGTCGGCCGCTTGTCCTCGCCGCTTCGCGCGTCCTGATCAGCCATGCGGTCAGTCTGCCCCCTGCCCGGCGGACAATTGAAGGTGCGCACCCCGTACCGCGCCCGGTCCGCACCGGAGCACCCCATGGCACGATGGCTGCCAACCTGCCGCCGCGACCGCGGACGGGCACCGTGAAGGAGCGACGATGAACGACACTCCGGGCTGGGCCTCGCCCGGATCCGCCCCGTCCGACGGGCGGGAGCCCGGCGCGTCCGGCCCCGCCGAGCCCGCCGACCGGCCCGCGCAGCCCGCGGACCCACCGGGCGCGGAGCCGGTGGACCCCGGCAGGAAGTGGTCCAAGGAGCAGCCGCCCCCGGGCCAGTGGTCCGCCCCATCCGGCCCCGGACAGGCCCCGCCCCCTCCCCCGCCCAACGCGGGCTGGGGCACCCCGCCTCCTGGCGGCCCCGGGGGTCACGGCGGCGGCTACGGAGGTTACGGCCCTCCCGGCGGCTACGGCGGCGGCTGGGGAGGCGGATGGGGCGGTCCCCCGCCCGCGGCCAAGCCCGGTGTGATCCCGCTCCGTCCGCTGGGCGTCGGCGAGATCCTCGACGGCGCCGTCTCCACCATGCGCACCTACTGGCGCACGGTCCTCGGCATCTCGCTGACCGTCGCGGTGTTCACGGAGATCATCGTCGTGCTGCTCCAGGGCCTCGTCCTGGACGACGTCGGCTCGGAGGCCCTCAACGACCCCGACGCCACGCTGAGCGAACTCGGCGACGCCATGGCCGACACCACGATCAACTCGGGTGTCATCTTCCTGATCTCCCTGATCGGCACCGTCCTGGCCACCGCCCTGCTGACGACCGTCACCAGCCGCGCCGTGCTCGGCCGGAAGGTGACCATAGGCGAGGCCTGGCGGGACGCCCGCCCGCAGGTACTGAGACTGTTCGGCCTGATCGTCCTGCTCCTGCTGATCGTCGCCGGCATCGTCACGGCCGGTATGGCCCCGGGCCTCGTGGTCGCGGCCACGGGCGCCGGCGGGGCCGGCCTGGCCCTGACCATCCTGGGCTTCCTCGCGAGCGGCGTCGTCGCGGTGTGGCTCATGGTCCGCTTCTCGCTGGCGTCCCCGGCGCTGATGCTGGAGAAGCAGGGCATCAAGAAGGCCATGAGCCGTTCCACGAAGCTGGTACGCGGCTCCTGGTGGCGGGTCTTCGGCATCCAGCTGCTCGCGACGATCATCGCGAACGTCGTCGCGTCGATCATCGTGATCCCGTTCGCCTTCCTGGCCGCGGCCCTCAGCGGTGACGGCGTCGGCGGCTTCATCGAAGGCACCGGGAGCCTCGGCTGGACCTTCCTCATCGTCAGCGGGATCGGCTCCGTGATCGGCTCGATGATCACCTTCCCGATCACGGCGGGCGTCACCGTGCTGCTCTACATCGACCAGCGCATCCGCCGCGAGGCCCTCGACCTCGACCTGGCCCGCGCCGCCGGGACACAGGGACCCGGCGCTCCCGGCGCCAACCCGGGGAGCTGATGCGGTGAGCCGGGCGGGGGGAGTTCTCACGGAGGTGCTGTCACGCACCGCCGCACGGACGGTGTCGCACGCCGGCGACCGCCCCGTGCTGTCGCTGCCGCACGCCGGCGACGAACCGCCGGTGACCATCCCGCGCGACCCCGCGCGGGAGGCGGCACGGCGGGAGCTGTCCAAGCGGATGTACCACGAGAACGACCCCAGCTGGTTCCAGCGGGCCCTGAACGCCTTCTGGGACTGGATCGACGAGCTGTTCAGCAGCGCGTCCTCCGCCACCCCCGGAGGGGCGCTCGGCCTCGTCGTCGTCATCGTGGCCGTCCTGGCCGTGCTCGGCGCCCTCTGGTGGCGCCTGGGCACCCCCCGTCGCCGGCCGGTCTCCGCCCCCGCCCTGTTCGACGACCGCCCCCGCAGCGCCGCCGACCACCGGGCCGCAGCCGACGCGCACGCCGCCCAGGGCCACTGGAACCAGGCCGTCCAGGAACGCATGCGGGCCGTCGTCCGCGCCCTGGAGGAACGCGCCCTCCTCGACGCCCGCCCCGGCCGCACCGCCGACGAGGCCGCCCGCGAGGCGGGCCGCGCCCTGCCCGGCCACGGCGAGCGGCTGCACGCCGCCGCCCGGGACTTCGACGACGTCACGTACGGCGGACGCCCCGGCACCGAGCAGTCGTACCGCAGGCTCACCGAACTCGACCGCGACCTGGAACGCAGCAAGCCGCAACTGGCGACCAGCACGGCCGGCGGCACGGCCGACGCCGCGGAGCGCGACACCCGCCCGGGAGCCGCCGAATGACCACCGAGGCCACGCTCCCCACCACCTCGGCCTCGCCCAGCGCCCGCCAGGTATGGACCCGCGCCCGGGGCATCGCCCTCGCGCTCGTCGTCCTGCTCGCCGGCGCCGTCGCGATCGCCGTCGTCCGCTCCGACGCCCGGCACGGCCAACTCGACCCGCGCTCCGCCGACCCCTACGGCAGCCGGGCCGTCGCCGAGCTCCTCGCCGACCGGGGCGTGTCCACCCGCGTGGTCACCACCCTGGACGACGCCCGCGCCGCCGCCGGCCCCGACACCACTCTCCTGGTCGCCGTCCCCGACCTCCTGACCGAACGCCAGCAGACACAGCTGCACTCCGCCACCGCAGGGTCCGGCGGCCGCACCCTCCTCGTGGCCCCCGGCGGCCCCGCCGTCGAACGCCTCGCCCCCGGCGTCACCGCCGACCCCGCGCTCAGCTTCGACTCGACGCTGGCCCCCGCCTGCGACCTGCCCGCCGCCCGGCGCGCGGGCACCGCCGACACGGGCGGCCTCCGCTACAGCAGCAGCCACATCGAGGCCGACGCCTGCTACCCCAGCCGACGCCTCGCCACCCTGCTCCGCATCCCCGACGCAGCCGGTGAGCCGGCCCGGGAAGGCACCCCCGGCGACACCATCGTCCTCGGCGCCCCCGACATCCTCTACAACAACCACCTCGACGAGCACGGCAACGCCTCGCTCGCCCTGCAACTCCTCGGCTCCCGCGACCATCTGGTCTGGTACCTCCCCTCGGTCTCCGACACCACAGCACCGGACGACGAACGCAGCTTCTTCGACCTGCTCCCCTCCGGCTGGCTCTGGGGCACCCTGCAACTCTTCATCGCCGCGGCCATCGCGGCCCTGTGGCGGGCACGCCGGCTCGGCCCCCTGGTGCCCGAGAAACTCCCTGTGGCGATCCGCGCCTCCGAAACCGCCGAAGGCCGCGCCCGCCTCTACCGCAAGGCCAACGCCCGCGACCGCGCGGCCACCGCTCTTCGCTCCGCCACCCGCACCCGCCTCGCCCCCCTCGTAGGCACCCCCGTCGCCCAGGCACACACGCCCGAGGCTCTGCTCCCTGCCCTGTCCGCCCACCTCCGCGGCGAACACGGTGACGGACAGACCCTGCACACCCTCCTCTTCGGCCCGCCGCCCGGCGACGACGCGGCCCTCATCGCCCTCGCCGACCAACTCGACGCCCTCGAAAGAGAGGTACGCCGTCCATGATGGACCCGACCACTGACAACGCCGGGCAGACCGGGGACGCGGGCAACGCCCGTGCCGCCCTGGAGGCCCTGCGCGCCGAGATCGCCAAGGCCGTGGTCGGCCAGGACGCCGCCGTCACCGGCCTCGTCGTGGCACTCCTGTGCCGCGGCCACGTCCTCCTCGAAGGCGTCCCCGGCGTCGCCAAGACCCTCCTCGTCCGCGCCCTGGCCGCCGCTACGGAACTCGACACCAAACGCGTCCAGTTCACCCCGGACCTCATGCCGAGCGACGTGACCGGCTCCCTGGTCTACGACGCCCGCACCGCCGAGTTCTCCTTCCAGCCCGGCCCGGTCTTCACCAACCTCCTCCTCGCCGACGAGATCAACCGCACGCCCCCCAAGACCCAGTCGTCTCTCCTCGAAGCAATGGAGGAACGCCAAGTCACCGTCGACGGCACCCCCCGCCTCCTCCCGGAGCCCTTCCTGGTCGCGGCGACCCAGAACCCGGTCGAGTACGAGGGCACCTACCCCCTCCCGGAAGCCCAGCTGGACCGCTTCCTCCTCAAGCTCACCGTCCCCCTCCCCTCCCGCCAGGACGAGATCGACGTCCTCACCCGCCACGCCTCCGGCTTCAACCCGCGCGACCTGCGCGCCGCCGGCGTACGCCCCGTCGCGAACGCCGCCGACCTGGAAGCAGCCCGCGCGGAGGTCGCCAAGACGTCCGTCTCCCCGGAGATCACGGCCTATGTCGTCGACGTCTGCCGCGCCACCCGCGAGTCGCCGTCCCTCACCCTCGGCGTCTCCCCGCGCGGAGCCACGGCACTGCTCTCGACGGCCCGCGCGTGGGCATGGCTCACGGGCCGCGACTACGTCACCCCGGACGACGTGAAGGCCCTGGCCCTCCCCACGCTCCGTCACCGCGTCCAGCTCCGCCCCGAGGCCGAGATGGAAGGCGTGACCACGGACTCCGTGATCAACGCGATCCTCGCCCACGTCCCCGTCCCCCGCTGATGGCACTCACCGGACGCGCCGCGCTCCTCGCGGCCCTGGGCTCACTCCCCGTCGGCATCTTGGATCCGAGCTGGACCGGCATCCTCGCCGTCAACGGTCCGCTCGCCGTCGCCTGCGCCTGCGACTTCGCCCTGGCCGCCCCCGTACGACGCTTGCGCCTGACCCGTTCCGGCGACACCTCGACGCGCCTGGGCGACACCGCCGACATCACCCTGACGGTCACCAACCCGTCCAGCCGCCCGCTCCGCGCCCACCTGCGAGATGCCTGGCCGCCCAGCAGCTGGCAGCGGGGCACGGAGACGGCGGCCTCCCGCCACCACGTGACGGTGCCCGCCGGTGAACGCCGCCGCGTCACCACCCGCCTGCGCCCGACCCGCCGGGGCGACCGTCAGGCCGACCGGGTCAC
This sequence comes from Streptomyces sp. CB02414, assembly GCF_001905385.1. Classification (GTDB taxonomy): domain Bacteria; phylum Actinomycetota; class Actinomycetes; order Streptomycetales; family Streptomycetaceae; genus Streptomyces. The sequence continues at coordinate 1,370,298 of NZ_LIPF01000001.1, forward strand.
CATCCGCTCCTCCGGTCCTCTGGGCCTCTTCACCCGCCAGGGCACTCACCGGGTCCCGTGGACGGTGCGGGTCCTTCCTCCCTTCACCAGCCGCAAGCACCTCCCCTCGAAGCTCTCCCGTCTCCGGGAACTCGACGGCCGCACCAGCGTGCTCACTCGTGGTGAGGGGACGGAGTTCGACAGCCTGCGGGAGTACGTCCCTGGAGACGACACCCGTTCCATCGACTGGCGCGCCACGGCCCGCCAGTCCGCCGTCGCCGTACGCACCTGGCGCCCCGAACGGGACCGGCACATCCTGCTCGTCCTCGACACCGGCCGCACTTCCGCCGGCCGCGTCGGCGATGCCCCGCGCCTCGACGCGTCCATGGACGCCGCTCTGCTCCTGGCCGCCCTGGCCTCCCGCGCCGGCGACCGCGTCGACCTCCTCGCTTACGACCGTCGTGTACGGGCGATCGTCCAGGGCCGCACGGCGGGCGACGTACTCCCTTCCCTGGTCAACACGATGGCGACCCTGGAGCCGGAGCTCGTGGAGACCGACGCACGCGGCCTCACCACCACCGCACTGCGGTCCGCCCCCCGCCGCTCCCTGATCGTCCTCCTGACCACACTCGACGCGGCCCCGATCGAAGAGGGCCTGCTCCCTGTCCTGCCGCAACTCACCCAGCGCCATACCGTCCTTGTGGCGTCGGTGGCCGATCCGTACATCTCCCGGATGGCCGGGGCCCGTGGGAACACGGACGCCGTCTACGAAGCGGCGGCGGCAGCGCAGGCTCAGGCAGAGCGGCACCGCACCGCGGAGCGGCTCCGCCGGCACGGAGTCTCGGTCGTCGACGCGGTCCCTGACGAACTGGCCCCGGCCCTGGCCGACGCCTATCTGGAGCTCAAGGCGGCAGGACGCCTGTAAACGGCGAAACGGCGGGGCTCTCCCGCCCCGCCACCCCAGCGGTGCTTTCCCTCAAACGCAGAAAACCCCGCACCGTTCCCGGTGCGGGGTTTCCTCGCAATAATTGTTCGGCGGCGTCCTACTCTCCCACAGGGTCCCCCCTGCAGTACCATCGGCGCTGTAAGGCTTAGCTTCCGGGTTCGGAATGTAACCGGGCGTTTCCCCTACGCTATGACCACCGAAACACTATGAAACTGACAACCGCACCGTCCGTGACCATGGACGGGGTTGTTCGTGGTTTCAGAACCAAC
>NZ_LIPF01000010.1 GCF_001905385.1 Streptomyces sp. CB02414
CGCGGGACAGCACACCTAGGCCCTGTCGTCAAATTCCCGCCTGCCCGGCGACGTCTGGCACGCACGCTCGCCGCGTTGCCGAACCGCCCACGTGGCTCCGCCACGAGGACGCTCCGGCGCCTTGCGATCGCACGCACCAGACGCCGCCGGGCCCGCCCTCCGGGCGGACGACGGGAATTTGACGACAGGGCCTAGCCGAGACCAGGCTCCCTGACGCCGATCACCACATGGGCGTACAGCTCCTCGCAGACCGCGAGGCGGGTGGCGAGCCCCGCCCGGGTGAAGGCGTCGACGGCCGCCGGTGCCTGGCGTTCGCTCGTCTCGACCAGCAGGCAGCCGCCGGGCGCGAGCCAGTCCGGTGCCCCGGCGGCGACCCTGCGCAGCACCTCCAGGCCGTCGGCGCCGCCGTCGAGGGCGACCAGCGGCTCGTGCTCCCGTGCCTCGGCGGGCAGCAGGGGGACCTCGCCGGTGGGGACGTAGGGCACGTTGGCCGCGAGGATGTCCACACGGCCGCGCACCGCGTCGGGCAGCGCGTCGAACAGGTCCCCGGCGTACACCCGGCCGCCGCAGCCGGCGAGGTTGCCGCGGGCGCAGGCGACGGCGGCCGGGTCGACGTCGGCGGCGTGCACCTCGGGCCGGTGGAGCGCGGCGGCCAGGGCGACACCGACGGCGCCGGAGCCGCAGCACAGGTCCACGACGACGGCCGCGTCCGGCGCCTGTGCCAGCGCCTCGGTCACCAGGAACTCGGTACGGCGGCGGGGCACGAAGACCCCAGGGGTGACGGCGACGCGCAGACCGCGGAACCCGGCCCAGCCGAGGACGAGTTCGAGGGGCAGCCCGCCGGCGCGGCGGTCCACCAGGGCGGTGAGCTCCCCGGCGGTGCGGGCGGCAGCCAGGATCAGTTCCGCCTCGTCCTCGGCGAAGACGCAGCCCGCGGCGCGCAGCGCGGCCACGACGGAGTCGTACGACGGGAAGGCGGCCGAGAAGGGGGAAGAAAAGGGGGGCGTGGAGAACAGCTGAGGCATGGAAGCCGAGAGCCTTTCGAGAACCGAAGGGCGCTCTCGAGGTCACCCGCCGACGGGGACCGCACTGTTGTGAGGTGAGAGCACCAGGGCCGACACAGCGGTAATGGGTCTCACCTCCTCGGCGTCCGGCGGCCGGGACTGCCCGCGGCCGACGGACACACTACCCCAATGATCAGACGCCGACGGACTCCTCGGCTTCCTCGTCCGCTTCCGCCACTGCCCTGGCCCCGGCCTCCCGGCCGTCCGGCCTCGCGTGCTTGCCGGCGGCGGTGACCGGAGCCGGCGCCGTACCGGCGCGCTCACGGAGGGCGGCGACCGCCGTCACCAGCAGCCCGAGCAGCAGCCACGCGGCCAGCGTCCACAGGCTGCGGCCCAGCCCGTCGCCGTCGAAGTACAGCAGGCTGCGGGCGCCCTCGACGAACCCGGCGCCGTTCCAGAAGGCGTGCAGGGTGCCGAAGAAGCCGTTCTGCAGCTCGGGGCGGAACAGACCGCCGGAGGTGGTGAAGTTGAGCATCACGAACAGCACCATCATGGCGAGCGTGGTCCACCGCTTGAGGAAGGTGTGCAGGCCGACGCCGATGAACAGGATGCCCGCGGCGTACAGCCAGGCCATGCCCCACACACCGGCGAGGTCGTGGTGGGCGAGGTGGAACACCGGCCCGGCGAGCAGGGCGCCGATGCCGCTGACGACGACGGAGACACCGAGCGTGAGCAGGGCCCGCACCCGCATGGACAGGGCGGCTCCGACGGCGCCGAGGGCGGCGACGGAGGCGTAGGAGCCGATGCTGACCGCGATCAGCAGGAAGAACAGGCCCTGCCCGGTCGGGTCGTCGTCGACCGGGGTGGCCACGTCGGTCACCTTCAGCGGGGCGCCCTGCTCTTCGGCGAGGGGGGTGAAGACCTTCTCGGCGGCCATGGCGCCCATGTCGGAGGCGGCGGTGGCGACCAGGACCTCGGGCGCCTCGGCGCCGGGCACGTAGGCGCCGGTGATGTCGCGGGCCTTCAGCAGGTCGACGGCGTCGGCGCGGTTCGCGACGGTCCGCACGTCCAGGGCGTCGCCCGCCCCGTCCTTCACCGACTGGGCGAGGACCTTCGCCTCGGGTCCGGAGCCGACGACGGCGACCGGGAGGTGGTTCGGCTCGGGGGTGACGAAGGCCCCCATGTACGCGAGTCCCATGCCGACACACATCAGCAGCGGGGTGATCAGGTGCGTCAGCACGTGGCGCAGGGCGTGCGACTTCATCGCGCACATCCTCCAATGGGCGGCCGGAGGGCCACCAACTAGTTGGCTTATACAACTCTCTTTCCAGTTGTACTATACAACTAGCAATGGAGGAGGAAGACCCGTGACGACGGCCGAGACGCACGACGAGACGACTGTCACCCCCGGCGACCGCACCGCGGACGCGGCCGTGGAGACCATCCAGCGGGAGATGACGGCCTTCGCCCGCCGCGCCCGCGCGTCGGCCGGGCGCATGCACCCGGAGCTGTCCCTGGTGTCGTACACCCTGCTCGGGCACCTGGAGGAGCGGGACGGCTGCCGGGCCACCGACCTTGCCGCCCACTACGCCCTGGACAAGTCCACCGTCAGCCGCCAGGTGTCCGCCCTGGAGCGCGCCGGGCTCGTCGAGCGCCGCGTCGCCCCGGACGACCACCGCGTCCAGGTCCTGCACCTCACGGACGCCGGGCGGCGCATCCTGGCCCAGGTCACCGAGAGCCGCCGGGCCGCGGTCCGGGAGCGGCTCGTGGACTGGTCCGAGGAGGATCTGGCCCGCTTCTCCGCGTACCTGGAGCGGTACAACGCGTGGCCGGCCGCTCCGGCCGGCGGGGACCAGGACCGGGAGGCCGCCCCCGGGCGCGTACGGTTGACCGGTACGCACTGAGCACGCCGGCCGCGGCATCCCCTCGCGCCGGTCCGAAAGGCCGCACCGCATGAACACCACCCGAGGCTTCACCGGGCGCCCGCGCGGGGCCCGGCCCGGCCTGCCGCCCGGCCAGTACGACGCCGGCGACGACTGGCCCGTGCTGTCCGCCGAGGTCACGCCCGAGCTGGCGGCCGCCGACTGGACGTTCCGCGTCGGCGGCCTGGTCGCCGAGGAGCGCACCTGGGACTGGGCGGACGCCCACCACCTGCCGGCGTCGGCGTACGCGGGCGACATCCACTGTGTGACGGGCTGGTCGAAGTTCGGCGTGCGGTTCGCGGGCGTGTCCCTGGACACCTTCCTCGACGCGGCGGCTCCCCTGCCGTCCGCCACGCACGCCGTCGCGTACGCGCACACCGGATACACGGCGAACCTGCCGCTCGCGGACCTGACGGGCGGGCGCGCCTGGATCGTCTGGGAGTACGACGGGCGGCCGCTCGCCCCCGAGCACGGCGGCCCGGCGCGGCTGGTGGTGCCGCACCTGTACTTCTGGAAGAGCGTCAAGTGGGTCGCCGGCCTGGAACTCCTCGACCACGACGAGCCCGGCTTCTGGGAGCGGAACGGCTACCACGCGCGCGGCAACCCCTTCGAGGAGCAGCGGTACTCCGGTGACTGAGACGGCGACGCACGAGACAGCGCCCTTCACGCCCCCGACGCGGTTCGCCGTGCCGGGGCGGATCGAGGTGGCGGGCCAGGTGGCCGCGAGGTGGCAGACGGCGACCGTCGCGCAGGTCCGCCGGGAGACGTCCCGCGCGTCCACCTTCCGGCTCGCGGTGCCCGGGTGGGCGGGCCACCTGCCCGGCCAGCACCTGATGCTGCGGCTCACCGCCGAGGACGGGTACGCGGCCCAGCGGCACTACTCGCTGGCGTCCGCGCCGGACGACTCCGGGCACATCGAGCTGACCCTCGACCACGTCGAGGACGGCGAGGTGTCCGGCTGGTTCCACCGGGTGGCCCGGCCCGGTGACCGCATCGAGGTGCGCGGCCCGCTGAGCGGCTTCTTCGCCTGGCCCGGCGACCGGCCTGCCCTGCTGCTGGGCGCGGGCTCCGGGGTCGTGCCGCTGATGTCGATGGTCCGGCACCACCGGGCGCGGCGACTGACGGTGCCGCTGCGGATGCTGGTGTCCGCGCGCAGCCCCGAGGAGCTGATCTACGCCCGTGAGCTGGGCCCGGAGACGGTCCCCGTCTTCACCCGGAGCGCGCCGGCCGGGACGCCCGTGGGCCGGATGACGGCCGCGCACCTGGCACCGCTGCTGGCCGAGCGGCCCGCCGGGGGCTGGGAGGCGTACGTGTGCGGTTCCAACTCCTTCGCGGAGCACGCCTCGCGCCTGCTGGTGGCGGCCGGCCAGCCGGTGGACCGCATCCGGATCGAACGCTTCGGCTGAGCCGGCCCCGCCCTCGGACTCCTCCGCGTCCGGGACGGAGACAGAGTGAGCGAGGTCGGCCGTACGGGGTACCTGACCCTGCGGGTACTCGCACACGAGGCGCGGAGGTCGACATGCGGACCCGGGTGCGTGGCCGGCGCCTGCGGCACAACCCCCTGCGACGCCGGTCGGACGTCTTCGAGGCGTGGACGACGGTGGTCGTCGCCCTCCTGCTGTTGCTGGGGGCGCCGGCGCTGGGCGCGGCCGCCGCCCTGTGGAGCCACGCCGGCGCGCAAGCGGTCGCGGCGGAGCAGCGGGCCGAACGGCACCGCGTGCGGGCGACGGTGGAGGGCAGCACCCCGGACACCCTCCCGTCGGTGCAGGCGGGCGGCCAGCACTCCTACCGTGCGACCGTCCGCTGGACCACACCGGAGGGCACCGAGCGGACCGGCACCGCCCGGGTCCCGGCCGGTACCCGCCACGGTGACGCGGTCGACGTGTGGCTGGACTCCCGCGGCCGGAACGTACCGGCGCCGATCCACGACTCCGCGGTCCTGCAGCACAGCATCACCATCGGCGCCTGCACGACGGCCGGGGCGGCGCTCGCGGTGCTCCTGGCGCGCTGCGCCGTACGCAAGGTGACCATGCGGCGCCGGCTGGCCGAGTGGGACCGCGAATGGGCCCTGATCGAACCACAGTGGACGCACCGCAGGGCCTGACCGCTCGCACCTGGCTGACCTGCGGTTCGACGGGCCGAACGCCGGCGGGAGGGGTACCGCGGTCGGGGTCTGGCGGGCCCTCCGACCGCTCACGTACGGTGTGTGATCATCCGTACGGTCCGGCACCGGCTCCCTGCAAAGGCGGTTCTCGATGGCCCTGTTCGACCTTCCGCTCGACGAACTCCACGACTACCGCAGCGCGTCGGCCGAGCCCGAGGACTTCGACGCCTTCTGGGCCAAGACGCTCGCCGAGGCCCGAGAGCACGATCCGGCCGTCCGCTTCGAGCCGGTGGACACGGGACTGTCCACGGTGCGGGTGCACGACGTGACCTTCGCCGGGTTCGGCGGTCACCCGGTGAAGGGCTGGCTGACGCTGCCCGCGGCGGCTGCGGAGCCGCTGCCGCTGGTCGTGGAGTTCGTCGGGTACGGCGGCGGGCGCGGGCTGCCCCACGAGCATCTGCTGTGGGCGTCCACGGGGCGGGCGCACTTCGTGATGGACACCCGTGGTCAGGGCAGCGCGTGGGGCGGCGGTGGCGGTACCCCGGACCCGGTCGGCGGCACCCCCGCGTACCCGGGTTTCATGACCCGCGGCCTGGACGCCCCGGAGAACTACTACTACCGCCGCGTCTTCACCGACGCCGTCCGCGCGGTCGAGGCGGCCCGCTCGCACCCGCTGACCGACGCGACGCGCACGGTCGCCCTCGGCGGGAGCCAGGGCGGCGGCATCACGATCGCCGTCGGCGGGCTGGTGCCGGACCTGACGGCCCTCGCGCCGGACGTGCCGTTCCTGTGCGACTTCCCGCGCGCGACCACGCTCACCGACCGGCACCCGTACCGGGAGATCGGCCTGTACCTCAAGACGCACCGCGGCCGCACCGAGGACGCACTGCGCACCCTGTCCTACTTCGACGGGGTGCACTTCGCCGCGCGCGGCCGGGCGCCCGCCCTCTTCTCCGCGGCCCTGGAGGACCAGACCTGCCCGCCGTCGACCGTGTTCGCGGCGTTCAACGCCTGGGCGCACGACGACAAGGCGATCGAGGTGTACGACTTCAACGACCACGAGGGCGGCGGGCCCTTCCAGGAGGCCGCCAAGCTGCGGTGGCTGCGTTCCCGCCTCTGACCGGGACGGGAGCCAGCTGACCGGGACGGGGGCCGGGGTGCCCCGTACGGCGCCTTGTGGCGCGGTGACGGACGGTCGACGCGCGGGTGAGGTTTCGGCCGAACCGGCCGGCGGCTCTTCCGTGCTGGTTTAGACCAATGGTAATTCTGGTGGCGCACCGAGCCCGCGCGGCTACCGCACGTCACGACAGGAGGGCGCGGCATGGCCCCCGCCACCCCGTACGACCACTCCCCCGCCGACGCCCCGCCCCTGTACCGGCGGGTGGCCGCACGGCTGCTCGGCGAGCTGCACGACGGGACCTTCCCGCCGGGCGGACGGCTGCCCGGCGAACGCCGGCTGGCCGAGCACTTCGACGTGAGCCGGGAGACCGTACGGCAGGCCCTCGAGGTGCTGCGCCGGGACGGGCTGCTCGCCACCGACCGGCGGGGCAGTCACGTCGCCCTGCCGGGGCCGGCCCCGCAGAGCCCGGCGTCGCTGGCCTTCCCGGTCGGCGCGCGGGCGGCTCAGCCGTGCACCGGCGACCGGACCACCGTCGCCTGGAAGCCTCCGTCGCCCGAGCACGCCGAAGCGCTGGGGCTGGCGCCCGGCCGGCCGACCCTGGTGCACCGGTACACGTCGGCGACCGCGGACGGGAGCGGCCGGCGGACGGCCGTGACCTCGTTCTCCGCCGTGGCCCTCGCCGAGGTCGAGGAGCTGGCCCGGTACCGCGGACGCGCCGACGGGTCCAACTCGGCGCAGCTGCGGCGGGCGTACGACTGGATGCGCGGGGCGGGTCTGACCCTGCACCACCGGGACACGATCACCCGGCTCGCGGACACCCAGTCCGTGCGGGTCGTCCGGCGGGTGCACGACCAGTACGCGCGGCCCCTGGAGATCACCGACCTCCTCGTGGACGCCCGACAGGACGCGCTGGTCTACGAGTTCACGCTTCCGGCGGCCGGCTGACCCCGACCGCGCCCGCCCTCACGGCAGCCGCCGGGCCACGACCAGCCGGGCGCACGGGCTGCCGTCGGGCCGGAGCCCGAACTCGGGCAGGGCCCGCAGCTCCGTGCGGAATCCGGCGCGGGCCAGTTCCCGGCCCACGTCCCCGAGCCGGAACGTCCGGTAGTACATGACGAACGGCGGCCGCCACAGCGCGTTGCGCACCCGCATCGCGGCGTCGAAGCCGAGCAGCGTCCAGTATCCGCGGGAGCCCGGCCGGGGCGGGGCGACGACGGGGAAGGCGAAGCAGCCGCCCGGCCGCAGCACGGAACGCACCTGGCCGAACAGCCCCGGCAGTTCGCGGGGCAGGAAGTGCCCGAAGGCGCCGAAACTGACGACGAGGTCGAACGCGGGACCGAAGGGCAGGGCGCGGGCGTCCGCGCGCACCCAGGAGACCGCGGGCCCCTGGGGCACGGCGCGTTCCCGGGCGACCGCGAGCATGCCCGCGCTGAAGTCGACGCCCGTGACGCGCTCCCGGCACACCCGGGACAGCACGTCCACGCCGGCGCCGGTGCCGCAGCACAGGTCGAGCCCGGCGTCGAACGGCCCCGCCGGTTCCAGGGCCGAGGCCACGGCGCCGAGCACCCGGTCCGGCGTCCGGTACGGGGTGTGGTCGAACTTCGGTGCGAGCAGGTCGTAGCCGCGCTCGACCGACGACAGCGCCTGAACGGCGAGTTCACGCAGGGTGGGGCCTTCGGGGCTGAACATCAGGTCAGCCTAGGGCCTGTCCGGTGGGCCCGGCCGGGGCGCGCCGCTCCCGCAGCACCGTGAGGACGCGCTCGCACCAGCGGGCGTTCTCGCGCTCGAAGGTGATCCCGGCGAGCAGGGTGAGGTAGGGCCCGACGCGGTCGGACTCCCGCAGGTGCTCCTCCTCGGTGCGGCCGTCCAGGAGGCGCTCGCGGACCCGTTCGTAGCGGGCCAGTTTGCCCAGGGCCCAGGCCCTGCGTTCCTCCACCAGCGCGCGGACCCGCTCCGGGTCGACGCCGTCCATGGCCTGCATCTTGATCAGGAACTCGTCGCGGACGGCGGTGGGGCGCCGGGTCGGCTCGGCGGCGAAGGCCCCCAACTGCTCGCGGCCGGCCGCCGTGAGCGAGAAGAGCCGCTTGGTGGGCCGGCGCTCCTGCGGCACCGTCCGGGCCTCGATGAGTCCGTCGCCCGCGAGGCGCTCCAGCTCGCGGTAGAGCTGCTGCGGTGTGGCCGGCCAGAAGTTGGCGAGCGAGACGTCGAACACCTTGGACAGCTCGTAGCCCGAGGCCTCGCCCTCCAGCAGGGCGGCCAGGACGGCGTACTTGAGAGACATGTCGACACGCTAGCAAGCAGGGGCTAGCCTGCTCCGCACCTATTCAAAAAGTTGGGTATACCTCCGGGTGCCCACTGACTTCAGGAGTCGCAATGCGGGCATTCCGTGCGGCGGTCGAGGCCCACGACCTCGACGCCGTCGAAGCACTGCTGGCCGAGGACGTGGTCTTCACCAGTCCCGTGGTGTTCAAGCCCTACCGAGGAAAGGCGATCACGGCGGCGATCCTGCGTGCGGTCGTCCGCGTCTTCGAGGACTTCCGCTACGAACGCGTCATCGGCGAGGCGGACGGCCGGGACCACGCGCTGGTGTTCACGGCACGGGTGGGCGACCGCGAGATCGGCGGCTGCGACCTCCTGCACCTCGACGAGGACGGCCGGATCGACGAGCTGACGGTGCTGGTGCGCCCGCTGTCGGGTGCGCAGGCGCTGCAGGCGGCGATGGGCGCGCAGTTCGAGCGGATCGTCCGGGAGGCGCAGGAGGCGGAGGCACGTTCGGGGGCCTGAGTCCCGCCCGGCACACGCGGAGGACGGAACATCCGTCGCACCCACGGCGTTGAGGAGGGTGGGAGCCGGAACAGGCGCCCACCCCTCCGCCGCACCACGACTTCCGTGGTACGGTGCGTGAAGCACTTGTGTACGCCCGGTCCCGGGCGCCGGTGCCTGTTTCTCCCTCGGTTCGCCGACTCGCCCGTCCAGTCGACCGGCGCGTCAGCTTCTCAGCACAACCTCGTGAGCGGGCGTCTCGACCCGCTGTGTCCGAGGTGCTGTTCCCGCCGTCCGGAGGCGTGTCGTCCGACCCCTCGCGCGGCCTCTCACCCCTTCCTTCCACATCCTCCGTGCCCGCGTCCTCGAAGGGACCGACCACCATGACCACCACACTCGAACACCCCCCTGCACGTCAGTCCCCGGCCGAGACCGTGCGCGGTGTCCTCGACATCGACGCGGGCGGGAAGGGACACCTGCGAGGCCCGAGCCTCCAGCCCGAGCCGGCCGACCTGTCCGTCTCCCCCGCGCTGATCCGCCGCCACGGCCTGCGCAAGGGCGACCTGGTCGAGGGCGTGCGCGGCGACCGCCGCGCCCTGTCCGACGTCGTCCGGGTGGGCGGCCGCGCACCCGACCGGCAGGGCGGCCGGCGCCGGTTCGGCGACCTGACGCCGCTGCACCCGCACTCGCGGCTGCGGCTCGAACACCCGGCGGCCGGGGCGACCGGGCGCCTCGTCGACCTGCTCGCCCCGGTCGGCAAGGGGCAGCGCGGCCTGATCGTGGCCCCGCCGAAGACCGGCAAGACGGTCCTCCTCCAGCAGATCGCCGCCGCGGTCGCCGGCAACCACCCCGGCTCCCGCCTCATGGTGGTGCTGCTCGACGAGCGCCCCGAAGAGGTCACCGACATGCGCCGGGCCGTGCGGGGCGAGGTGTACGCCTCGACCTTCGACCACGGCGCCAAGCAGCACATCGCGCTCGCCGAGCTCGTGATCGAGCGGGCCAAGCGGCTGGTCGAGGCCGGCGAGGACGTCGCCATCCTCCTGGACTCCCTCACCCGGCTGTGCAGGGCGCACAACAACGCCGCCTCCTCCGGCGGCCGCACCCTCAGCGGCGGGGTCGACGCCGGGGCGCTGCTCGGACCCAAGCGGTTCTTCGGCGCCGCCCGGCAGGCCGAGGAGGGCGGCTCCCTCACCATCCTCGCCACCGCCCTGGTGGAGACCGGCTCGCGCGCCGACGACTTCTACTTCGAGGAGCTCAAGAGCACCGGCAACATGGAGTTGCGGCTCAGCCGCGAGCTCGCCGCCCGGCGCGTCTTCCCCGCCGTGGAACTGACCGGTTCCGGCACCCGCCGCGAGGAACTGCTGCTGTCCCCCGCGGAGTCGGCCGCCGTGACCGGGCTGCGGCGGGCCCTGCAGACCCGGGACGGGCAGTCCGGTCTGGAGACGCTGCTGGAGCGGATGCGCCGGACCCCGGACAACGCGGCGTTCCTGCGCGCCGTCCAGCCGACGCTGCCCGCCGGCTGACGTCCGCCGTCGCTCCCGCTACGGCATCCGGGTGCTTGCGGGCGCGACCCGGCCCGGGCAGCGTGGCGGTCCAGGGGCCCGTTCCTACGTTTGCGGTATGACTATCGGATTCTCATCCCGGGCGGTTCACGCCACCTGTGCGCTCTGCGCGGCCGGGCTGCTGACGCTCATGCCCGCCGCGGCCGCCCGCGCGGAACGGCCGGACCCCGGTCCGCCCGGCGGATCACGGGCCGCGGCGCCGGGGCAGGCGCTCCTGTACCGCTCCGGTACCCAGGTCCGGCCCCACCGGGGCGCGCCCGAGGTCCCCGATGTCTCCGCGCTGTCCTGGGTGGTGGCCGACGCCGGCACCGGCGACGTGCTGGCCGCGCACGACGCGCATCGCAAGCTGCCACCGGCCAGCACCCTCAAGACCCTGTTCGCGCTCACGGTGCTGCCGGTCCTGCCGGGCGGCATCCGCCACGAGGTGAGTGGCGACGAACTGTCCGGCATCGGGCCCGGCAGCAGCCTGGTGGGTGTCGTCGAGGGACGTACGTACCGGGTCTCCGACCTGTGGAACGGCGTCTTCCTGAACTCCGGCAACGACGCCGTCCACGTCCTCGCCTCGCTCACCGGCGGCTGGAGCGCCACGGCCGCCCGCATGCAGGCCGAGGCCCGCGCCCTCGGCGCCCGCGACACCCACGTGCGCTCACCCGACGGCTACGACGCGCCGGGGCAGGTGTCGTCGGCGTACGACCTCGCGGTCTTCGGCCGGGCGGGCCTCAGGAACCCGGACTTCGCCCGGTACTGCAAGAAGATCGACGCGCTGTTCCCCGGCCGCGACGGGGACTCGTACGGGATCATGAACACCAACCGGCTGCTCACCGGGGCGGACGGTGTGGAACCGTACCCGGGGCTGATCGGCATCAAGAACGGCTACACCAGCAACGCCGGCAACACCCTCATCGCGGCGGCCCGCCGCGACGGACGGACCCTGGTGGTGACCGTGATGAACCCGCAGGAGGGCGGCGGCCACGCCGTGTACGAGGAGGCCCGCGCCCTGCTCGACTGGGGATTCGAGGCGGACGGCCGCGTCGACCCGGTGGGATCGCTGGTGCCCGCTTCCGCCCGCCCGCGGCCGGGACCCGAGGCCGTGCCCGCGTCGGTCACGACGGCCCGGCCGTCACCGGACGACGCGGGCTGGGCGGAGACCGGTGCGATCGTGGGCGTCGCCGGACTCGGCGCGGGCGCCATGGCACTGGCCCTGCGGCTCAAGCTGGTCCGGGTGGAGAAGGACTGACGCCGCCTCGGCCCGTGCCTCAGAAGACCGAGAGGCCCGTCAGCGTCGTGAAGCGGTCCAGGGCGGCGACCCCGGCCACCGAGTTGCCCCGCTCGTCCAGGCCGGGGCTCCACACGCACAGCGTGCAGCGGCCGGGCACGACCGCGATGATGCCGCCGCCGACCCCGCTCTTGCCCGGCAGGCCCACCCGGTAGGCGAAGTCCCCGGCCGCGTCGTACGTCCCGCAGGTCAGCATCACCGCGTTGACCTGCTTGGCCTGACTGCGGCTCAGCAGCCGGGTGCCGTCGGCGCGGATGCCGTGCCGGGCCAGGAAACCGGTCGCCAGGGCGAGGTCGGCGCACGAAGCGGCCACGGAGCACTGCCGGAAGTACTGCTCCAGCAGGACCGGCACCGGGTTGTCGATGTTGCCGTACGACGCCATGAAGTGGCCGAGGGCCGCGTTCCGGTCGCCGTGCGCGGTCTCGGAGGCGGCGACCTCCTCGTCGTGGGCCAGGTCCGGGTTGCCGCTCTCGGCGCGCAGGAAGGCGAGCAGTTCGCCCGCGGCGTCGCCGGTACGGGTGTGCAGGCGGTCGGTGACGACGAGGGCGCCGGCGTTGATGAACGGATTGCGGGGGATGCCGTTCTCGTACTCCAGCTGCACCAGGGAGTTGAACGGGTTGCCGGACGGCTCGCGGCCCACGTGCTCCCAGAGGGCGTCGCCCTCGCGGGACAGGTCGAGGGCGAGGGTGAACACCTTGGTGATGGACTGCGCGGAGAACGGCTCGCGCCAGTCCCCCACTCCGTACACCGCGCCGTCCGGCTCGGCGACGGCCATGCCGAAGCGGCGCGGGTCGCAGGCGGCCAGCGCCGGGATGTAGTCCGCGGGCCGGCCGCTGCCCGGGGTCCGCTCGATCTCCTCGGCGATGCGTTCCAGGACCGGCAGGAAGGTCGTCGGCGTACTCATGATCGCCATTGTCCACGCGGGCCCGTCGCGGCGCGCAGCGGCGGGGAGGACCCCAGGTCGGGGGTGGGGCTGGCTACACCCCGGGCTCGGGTGCCAACGCCATTCTGCGGCCGGACGGCCGTTCACATACTGAAGTACATGGTCAATTCAACGGTGCTCGTCGAGAGCACGCCCGCGCGTGGACAGGAAAAGGGACGCGAGAAGGGCAGCGACTTTTCCGAACTCAACCGGCGTATGGCCGACGCGGGGCTGCTGCGGCGCCGCCCGCTGTATTACACGGTCCGTTTCGGCGTGGTCGCCCTGGCGCTCGCGGGCGGTGTCGCCGCCTTCCTCCTGCTGGGGGACAGCTGGAGCCAGCTGTTCGTGGCGGTGGGGACGGCCGTCGTCTTCGGCCAGCTCGGACTGGCCGCCCACGACCTCGCCCACCGGCAGGTCTTCACCCGCCGGCGCCCCAGCGAGACCGGCGGACTGCTGGTCGCCAACCTGCTGCTGGGCATGAGCTACGGCTGGTGGATGAACAAGCACACCCGCCACCACGCCAACCCCAACCACGAGGAGAAGGACCCGGACGTCTCGCCCGACATCCTGGTCTGGTCCCGGGGCCAGGCGAGCCGGGCCAAGGGGCTCCCGCGTTTCATCGGGAGGCACCAGGCCGCGCTGTTCTTCCCGCTGCTGACGCTGGAAGGGCTGAATCTCAGCTTCAACAGTTTCAAGGCACTGCGCAGCCCGTCCATGAAACGGCCGGTCCTCGAGGGCACCCTGCTCGTCGCCCACTTCGTCCTCTACTTCGGCGGCCTGTTCACGGTCCTCTCCCCCGGCAAGGCGCTCGCCTTCATCGCCGTGCACCAGGGCCTGTTCGGGATCTACCTGGGCTCGGTCTTCGCCCCCAACCACAAGGGCATGCCGATGATCGAGGAGGGCACGCGGCTCGACTTCCTGCGCCGTCAGGTCCTCACCTCCCGCAACGTACGCGGGGGATTCCTCGTCGACGCGTTCATGGGCGGCCTCAACTACCAGATCGAGCACCACCTCTTCCCCAGCATGCCGACCCCGGCCCTCGGCAGGGCCCAGGTCATCACCGAGCGGTACTGCGCCGAACTGGGCGTCCCGTACCACCAGACGGGGCTGCTGGCCTCGCACCGGGAGGCGCTGCGCCACATGCGGAGCGTCGGGGAGCCGCTGCGCAACGCCCGCTGAGCACCCGTCCGGTGTCCCGGCGTGCCGGGGTCAGCTCTGCAGTACGCCGGTGCCGAGCAGCCCGAACAGCAGGAGGCCGACCGCGATCCGGTAGATCACGAACGCGTTGAAGGAGTGCTTGGCGACGAACTTCAGCAGCCAGGCGATGGAGGCGTAGGCCACCACGAAGGAGACGAGGGTGCCGACCGCCAGGGGGGCGGCGCCCGTCCCGGTGCCGAGGGCGTCCTTCAGTTCGTAGAGACCGGCGCCGGTCAGGGCGGGGATGCCGAGGAAGAAGGAGAGCCGGGTGGCGGCCACCCGGTCCAGGTCGAGCATCAGGGCGGTGGACATGGTGGCGCCGGAGCGGGAGAAGCCGGGGAAGAGGAGGGCGAGGATCTGGGAGCCGCCGACCAGCATCGCGTCCTTGAACGACGTGTCGTCCTCCCCCCGCTTGTGCCGGCCGGTCCGGTCGGCCACCCACATCACGCCGCTGCCGACGATCAGCGAGCCGGCGACCACCCACAGCGAGGCCAGCGGCCCCTTGATCAGCGGCTTGGCGGCCAGGCCCACGAGCACGATCGGGATCGTCGCCGCGATGACCCACCAGGCGAACTTGTAGTCGTGGTGGTAGCGCTCCTCCCGGTCGGTCAGCCCGCGCAGCCAGGCGGCGACGATCCGCCCGATGTCCTTGCGGAAGTAGACGAGGACGGCGGCGATGGCGCCGACCTGGATGACCGCCGAGAACCCGATGACGGCGTCGTCGTCGACGGGGATGCCCATCAGTCCTTCGACGATCTTGAGGTGGCCGGTCGAGGAGACCGGAAGGAACTCGGTCACCCCCTCGACGGCTCCGAGGACGACGGCCTGACCGATGCTGATGGCGCTCATGGCACCCATGTCCTACTACAAGCGGTGGGCGGCTCCCCGTCACCGCCGGAGCGCGTCGGCCTCAGTCACCCCCGTGAGCGCCGCTACCAGCCCTTCTCGAACATCCGCGCCACCTCGGCGACGCGCACCTCGTCCCGCCGGTAGTACGTCCGCCGGCGGACACGGGCGGCGCGCAGCAGCCCGAGTCGCGCGAGCAGTTCGAGGTGGGTGACGGCCACCCGGCGGGACACGCCGAGCTTGGCGGCGACCAGTTCCGCGCGGACGCCGTGGGCGACGACGTCCTCGTGGTGCCGCGGCGGGAAGTGGGCGGCCGGGTCCCCGAGCCATTCCAGGATGGCGAGGCGCGTACCGCGCACGGGGGTCCTGAGCATCTCGCCCTCCCTGGTTCCGGGCCCGCCCGTACCGTGTCCTCCCACTGTCCCGCAGCCGGTGCCCCGCTGTCCGGGACTCCGGCACCTTGCCCCCCGGACTCACGCTTGCGCGCGCACTGGTTGCACGGGAAACGCACCGTGGTTCCGGTGTTACCGTGCAGACATGGCAGCCAGAACGGCCGGTGCGCGGCTCGGGGAACGGTGGCGGGAGATCCTCTCGGTGCACGCGCGCACGCTGTGCGAGATCGACCGCGTGCTGCACCCGCACGGTCTGGGCGCGAGCGACTTCGAGGTGCTCGACATCCTCGCGGCCGAGGCACCCGAGGAGGGCTCCCAGTGCCGGGTGCAGAACCTCGTCGGCCATGTCCACCTGAGCCAGAGCGCGCTGTCGCGCCTCATCGCCAGACTGGAGAAGGACGGGCTGGTGGTGCGCTCGATGTGCGCGGAGGACCGGCGCGGCGTGTACGTCGCCCTGACCCGCAGGGGCCGCGACCTGCACGCGGAGGTGCTGCCGCTGCAGCGGGCCGTACTGGCCCGCATGCTCGGCGACGGGGGCTCTCCGCTCTAGGGACGGGCCAGCAGGGTGCGCACGCCGTCCGACGTGAGCGTGAGGCGGTGTTCGGAGCCGGCGTCGATGGACAGCGACAGGTCGTCGGCCGGCCACTGCGCGGCGAGGGCGCCCAGCGGCACCATGCGGTAGCGGGAGACGTACGGCAGCAGGTCCGCCATCTGGAGTTCGGACGTGAAGACCGGCACCACCTGCCGGCCGCCCTGCTGTTCCAGCACCGGAAGCGCGAGCATCCCCGGGTCGGCGGCGTCCTGGTCGTTCGCGTCGTCGGGGACGGGGACGAGGACGTCGCTGCTCGCGAGCGTGTCCAGCGCCGCCGTGTCCTCGGTGTTCTCGGCGAGTGCGTCCAGCGCGCGCTGGGCGGGCGAGACGGAGTTGTCGTTCGCGGGTGTTTCCATGACAGTTCCCTGGTCGCGGCGGTGGGGTTCCCGCCCCGAATGATCGGCGCGGGGGCGGTCCAGCCTCGCGTACCCGATCGTCCAGGGCGCAACCCTGTTCGAGGATTCGCCCGGAATGTGAGGAGTGGGGTCCCAAGGGTTACCCGGAGACTCCGAACGTCCCACGGACCGGGAGAAGGCCTCATGTCCCACAGCACCAGCGCCCGAGAGGTGGCCGACGCCGTCAAGGACGTCGACTTCCCCGCGGGCAAGGACGATCTGATCCGGGCGGCACGCGAGGCGGGCGCCTCGCAGGACGCCGTCGCCGCGCTGCGCGGCATTCCGCCCGAGAGCTACGCCAATCGCGAGGAGGTGGCCCGGTCGGTGCGCGTGGACCCCGCGTCCGACCTCGGCACGTCCCGCGCACAGCGCGCCGAGCAGGCCCGCGCGGGCGGCAAACCCGGCCAGTCGCAGCACCTGCGTGAGGTGCCGAAGCCGCCGGTGGAGGAGGAACTGGACCGCGGCCGGGACCGCTGACGACCCGATCATCTGATCACAGGGAGGCCCACTTGATCGATCATAAGGGCGATGGGGTTAGCATATGAGCGCCGCCTAGCTCGAAAGATAGAGACGTGACTGTCAACGACGACTCGTTCACCAACTGGAAGAACCGCGAGGAGATCGCGGAGTCGATGATCCCGATGATCGGGAAGCTGCACCGTGAGCGGGACGTCACCGTCCTGCTGCACAGCCGCTCCCTGGTGAACAAGTCGGTGGTCAGCATCCTCAAGACCCACCGCTTCGCCCGGCAGATCGCCGGCGCGGAGCTGTCGGTCACCGAGACGATGCCCTTCCTGCGGGCCCTCACCACGCTGGACCTCGGCCCCTCGCAGATCGACATCGGCATGCTCGCCGCGACCTACAAGAGCGACGACCGCGGGCTGTCGGTGGAGGAGTTCACCGCCGACGCCGTCGCCGGGGCCGCCGGCGCCAACAAGATCGACCGTGGCGAGGGCCGCGACGTCGTCCTGTACGGCTTCGGCCGCATCGGCCGGCTCGTCGCCCGCCTGCTCATCGAGAAGGCCGGCTCGGGCAACGGCCTGCGCCTGCGCGCCATCGTCGTCCGCGGTGGCGGCGAGCAGGACCTCGTCAAGCGCGCCTCGCTGCTGCGCCGCGACTCCGTGCACGGCCAGTTCCAGGGCACGATCACCGTCGACGAGGACAACAGCACCATCCTCGCCAACGGCAACGCCATCAAGGTGATCTACGCCGACGACCCGACGCAGGTCGACTACACGGCGTACGGCATCAAGAACGCCATCCTCATCGACAACACCGGCAAGTGGCGCGACCGGGAGGGCCTGTCCAAGCACCTGCGGCCCGGCATCGACAAGGTCGTCCTGACCGCGCCGGGCAAGGGCGACGTCCCCAACATCGTGCACGGCGTCAACCACGACACCATCAAGCCGGACGAGCGGATCCTGTCCTGCGCGTCCTGCACCACCAACGCGATCGTCCCGCCGCTGAAGGCGATGGCGGACGAGTACGGCGTGGAGCGCGGCCACGTGGAGACCGTCCACTCGTTCACCAACGACCAGAACCTGCTGGACAACTACCACAAGTCGGACCGCCGCGGCCGCAGCGCGCCGCTGAACATGGTGATCACGGAGACGGGTGCCGCCTCCGCCGTCGCCAAGGCCCTCCCGGACCTCCAGGCGAAGATCACCGGCAGCTCCATCCGCGTCCCCGTGCCGGACGTCTCGATCGCGATCCTCAACCTCCAGCTCTCCCGCGAGACCACCCGCGAGGACGTGCTCGACCACCTGCGCGAGGTGTCGCTGACCTCTCCGCTCAAGCGCCAGATCGACTTCATCAGCGCGCCCGACGCGGTCTCCAGCGACTTCATCGGCTCGCGCCACGCCTCGATCGTGGACGCCGGCGCGCTCAAGGTCGAGGGCGACAACGCCATCCTCTACCTCTGGTACGACAACGAGTTCGGCTACTCCTGCCAGGTCGTCCGCGTCGTCCAGCACGTCTCCGGGGTGGAGTACCCGACATACCCGGCGCCGGCGGTCTGATCGCCGCGGTACGTGGAAAGGGGCGGTGGGAGAGTGTCTCCCGCCGCCCCTCGCGCATGCCGGGTCAGGACCTGAGGCCGTCCGCGAACAGCCGGGTCAGCGCGGTCGGCGCCGTGATGGCGGTGCCGACGACGACGCTGTGCGCGCCCGCCGCGAGGGCCTGCGCGGCCTGCTCCGGCGTGGCGATCCGGCCCTCGGCGAGCACCGGGACTGCGAGCGCCCCGGCGAGGTCGGTGACCAGGGCCAGGTCCGGGTCAAGTGCCCTTCGAGGCCGCCGGCTTTCGGCCGTACGCCGGAGGCGCCCCCGCCACCGCGAGGGCGCCTCCGGGTCCGCCGGTCGGTCAGCGGCGGGCGCGGGCCTCCGCGATCCGCTGCCGCACGGGCGCGTAGTGCTCGGCCAGCGCCTCCGCGAACTCGGCCGCGTCCCGCGCCCGCACCGCGTCCACGATCCGCTGATGGTTGGCGATGGTGGCCGCCTCGTGCTCGTGGGTGAAGACGTCGAGATGCGGCGCGACGATGACGTAGACGTCCCAGAAGGCGGACGAGAGCTGACCGACGAGGTCGTTGCCGAGCGGGGCGAGAAGCAGGGTGTGGAAGGTTCGGTCGGCCTCGACGAAGCCGTTCCCCTCCCCCGCGCCCGCCCTGCGCATCTCGTCGACGTGGGCTGCGAGGCGGTCGATCTGCTCGTCGCTCAGTGAGGTGACGAGCCGTTCGGCCATGCCCCGCTCGAACAGCTCGCGCACCTCGATGAGGTCGCTCATCACCTGGAAGTCGTCGTCGGGGCCGAGCAGCCCCCGGAAGGCCAGGCTCTCCACCAGGGCGGACAGGCTCAGCCGCCCCACATAGGTGCCGTGTCCGTGCCGCACCTCGACGATGTCGAGCGCGGTGAGGATCCGGATCGCCTCCCGCACGCTGGAACGGCTCGCGCCGAGCGCCTCGCACAGGGCGGGCTCGGTCGGCAACGGGTCTCCCGGGCGCAGCTCGTTGCGCAGGATGTAGGCCTTGATCCCGTCCACGACTTCCTGCCGCAACGGTTGTCGTGCCGTCTTGGGCTCCGGTACCTGGTGCCGAATCGCCCTTTGCCCCACCGCCACCTCTTGACCCCTCTCATTTGCCCAGCTACGCAGGATGTTACCAAGCATCAGACATCAGACGTATGATGCACCTTCCACACCCGCTGCTGGAAGGCGGACGACGCGTGCGCCACCGCCTTCCCGGCGGCGACGGACGGTCCGGGCGGGCACCGCTGGCACTGTGTGCATCCGCAGGGGAGCGTCGCCGGGCAGGAGGCCCTGAGCGGCGGCTGACCCGCATCGGCCGACCGTGCCGGGGCATGAGTGTGATGGCGTACCACCCGTACGCCGTGTCGCACGACGGTCGGCCGAAACGAGAATGGGGTCATGGACGGACTGGTTCGGCGCTCCCCCTGGATCGGGGTGCTGATCTGGTGCGTGGCGGTGCTGAGCCTGTCCGTCCTGGCCGCGGCGGCGGTGGTGCGCAGTACCGTCCTCGACCCGAAGTTCTACTCCCAGGTACTGGAGGACGAACGGGCCTACCAGCGGTTCTACGACGAGGTGCTGGTCGACCCGGCCAGTACGCCGCTGACCCAGGAGCTCCTGGACCGGCTGCCCGTCCCGCAGTCGACCATCACCTCGAACCTCAAGGTGGTGATTCCGCCGGAGACGCTGCGGGCCATCGGCGACCGGCAGATCGCCGAGGTGATCCACTACCTGGAGGGGAACCGCGACCGGCTACGGATCACGGTCGACCTGGAGCCCGTCGTGGCGAACGTCGAGCGGCTCAGCCAGGCCTACTTCGGTGATGCCGTCGCCGCCCTGCAACAGCGGTCCGAGCCCGACTTCCAGGCCTTCGTGCAGCGGCTGTCGGAACTGGCGGCGCAGGTGGTGGCCGGTGAGGCGCCGTTGGAGGGCCTGCCGTCGCTGCCGCTGTCCCACGGGCAGGCCGTCGCGGCGACCGAGGTGCTGATGCGCCTGGTGCCGGCGGACGCGCGCGCGGGGATCAGGCCCACCGTGCAGGCGGCGCTGGACCGCGGGGACGTGGCCGGGGCACTGGCGTCGGTCGCGCCGGTCGCGCTGACGGACCAGGTCCGGGCCGCGGCCGCGGAGTTCCTGCGGGAGGCGCGGGAAGGCACCTGGGTCGTCACGGTCGACGTCGATCCGGCGCGGGAGGCGCTGGCCCCGGTGGACCGCGCCCGTTCCGTCACCCGCCTCTTCCAGGAGGTGGTGGAACCGGCGGCGGCGGTGCTGTGCGCCGCCGCGCTCACTCTGCTGTGGCTGTCCACGCCCGGCCCCGTCAGACGGCGGCTGATGCCGCTCGGGTGGGTGCTCGCGGCCGCCGCCTCGCTGACGGCCCTGACCGTGGCGCTGCTGCGTCTCATGCCGGTCGACGCCCTGTTCGGGACTCCGGCCTCGTGGCCCCCGTCGGCGGCGGAACTCCTCACGGACGTCCAGGCCACGGCCGTCGACCAGCTCCTGACGACCGCCGTGCTCGTCGCGGTGATCCTGCTCGCCGCGGGCGCCCTGCTGATCACCGTCGGGTGGGCCTGGGAGACGCGGCCCGGCATGCCGGTCCTCACTGATCCGCGGCACGGTCCGACGCTGACCTTCGCCGTCACGGCCTGCGCGCTGGTCGGCACGATGCTGGCGCCGGTGGCCATCACCGGTTCCTCGCCGCGCATCTGCCAGGGCAGCGCCGAGCTGTGCGACGCCCGGTACGACGAGATCGCGCAGCTCGCGTCGCACAACGCGATGGCCACGACGGCGGACCGGTTCATCGGCCCCCTCCAGGACCCGGACATCGTCGGCCAGCTCGACGCCGGGGTGCGCGTGCTGCTCCTGGACACGCACCGCTGGGAGCGGCCCGAGGAGGTCGCGGACCGGCTCAGCACCTCGGACTTCTCCCCCGCGCTGCGCCGGCGGCTCACCGGCATCCTGGAGCGGGTGAACCCTCCGGAGCCGGGCCTGTGGCTGTGTCACTCGGTGTGCGGGGCCGGCGCGCTGGAACTGGCGCCCACGCTGCGCCAGATCGGTGGCTGGCTGCGGGCGAACCCCACCGAGGTGGTCACGCTGATCCTTCAGGACGGGGTCGGTGCCGTCGACAGTCAGGCCGCCTTCGAGCAGGCCGGGCTCTCGGACCTGCTGTACGAGCCGGACGCGGACCCGGACCGCCCGTGGCCGGAGCTGGGCGAGATGATCGACGAGGGCCGGCGACTGGTCGTCTTCGCGGAGAAGGCCGACGGGCCCGCGCCGTGGTACCGCAACTTCTACCGGTACGGCATGGAGACGCCGTTCGCGTTCCGCAGCCCGGACGAGATGTCCTGCCTGCCGAACCGGGGCGGTACGGACAAGCGGCTGTTCCTGCTCAACCACTTCGTCACGGCCGGCGGCGGCCGGCGGCTGGACGCCGGGACCGTCAACTCCCGGGAGCGGGTGCTGGAACGGGCGCACAACTGCGAGCGGCAGCGCGGCAGGCCGGTGAACTTCATCGCGGTGGACTACGCGACGATCGGCGACGCGCTCGGCGCGGTCGAGGAACTCAACGCCGAACGCCGTGAGGACGACGGCCGCTTCCCCGTGGAGCGGTCACCGGGAAGGCTCGGCGACGCGGTGGTGGCCGCGTCACCGAGGGAGTGAGGCGCGGGCCGGCGGTCCGCGGGCGGACCGCCGGCCGGTGCGCCGTTCCTAGCGGTTGATCTTGAACTGGGAGCCCGGCTCGATGCGTATGTCGTCCTCGGCCGAATCGGTGATCGTGACGTCGGTCAGGGTGGCGCTGCCGCGGGCGCCGCCCATGGCGAGGATGCCCGATCCGTTGTTGGACTTGTCGATGCGGACGTTGTCGATCTTCACGTCCGGCATCGCTCCGCCTCCCGTCTTGAACTGGATGCCGTCGTAGGTGGAGTCGAGGATCTCGGTGTCCCGGATGGTGACGCCCGGGATGTCCTGGCCCTGCGCGAAGAGGGTGATGGCGCCGAACTCCTGCGCCTCGTTCCAGAACGCGCCGCCGGTGCGGTGCAGGGCGTTGCCCGCGATCAGGGTCTGCCCGGAGAAGGGCAGCGGGTCGTGGTCGGTGGCGAGCATGATGGCCGGGTAGTTCATCGTGTCGGAGATGACGTTGTTCTCGATGGTGTTGCCGTAGCCGCCGTAGATCGCGATGCCGTTGGCCCGCCACGGGAGCTGGATGGTGTTGTTGCGGAAGTGGTTGTCGTGGCCGACGTCCACCGAGGTGTCCTTCACGTACTTGCTGGCCCACACGGCGAGCGAGTCGTCGCCGGTGTTGCGGAAGGAGGAGTTGTAGACCGTGGAGTTGCGGGTGCCGTTGGCGAAGTTGATGCCGTCGGCGTAGGTGTTGCGGATGCGCATGCCGGTGAACTCCAGGCCGTCACCGGGGCCCCACAGCTCGGGGATGTTCGAGTAGTCGCGGCCGGCCCAGACACCGACGTTGGCGTGCTCGATCCACACGTTGCTGATCTTGGTGTCCTTGCCGAAGCGGCCGTTGAGGCCGACGCCGCCCTCGTGGTTGCCGTCGCCACCGCGGATGGTGCCCGAGCCGAAGATGGCGAGGTCGGAGATCTGGGTGTTGTCGTCGATGTCGAAGCCGAAGTTGCCCTCGTGCGGGTGGTTGATGCCGCCGGCCTCGTGCGGCGGGGTCAGGGTGTACAGCTGGGAGTGCCACATGCCCGCTCCGCGGATGGTGACGTCCCGGATGCCGACCTGGTTGAACTGGCCGCGGTTCTGCGGGTCGTCGGTGAGGATCTTCTGCTCCTGGCGCCACTGACCGGCCGGGATCCACACGCAGGGGATGTCGCCGTTCTGGTCGGCGGTGACGGCGCGCTGGATGGCGTCGGTGTCGTCGAGTCCGTCACCGGGTACGGCACCGTACTCGGTGATCGGGACGCAGTCGTCCGGCTTGGTCTTCGGCGGCGCGACCTGCTCCAGGTCGATCAGGTCGATGACGTAGAAGGCGGCCGTGTCGCCCGCGTCGCGCTGGAGACGGAATTCGGTGCCCTGCGGGAAGGTCCGGTCCAGCAGCGCGTGGGACTCGTCGAACAGCCGCCGCGCGTCGCCGCCGGGGCGGTTGGTGAGGTCCTCGGGGTCGTCGGTGTCGCCGTACAGCCAGCTGTGCTTGGAGGACAGGGTCAGCTTCCGCACGAACTCGCCGTCGGCGTAGAGGCTGATCGTGGCCTCGGCACCACCGCCGCCGGGGGCGTCGGGGATGGAGTTGCGTACGACGATGGAGTTGGTGGGCGTGGTGGAGGTGAACTCGACGTACTGGCCGGTGGAGTCGAGCCGGACGGACTTGCGGCCCGAGGACTCGGTGCCGAAGTTGGTGTGGCCGAAGGTGCGCTTGGCGTCGGTGGTGAGCAGGGTGCCCTCGTAGCGGCCGTTCTCCGCCTCGTACTCGGTGTAGGGGACGGCGGCGCCGCGTCCGACGACGATGGACTTGGCG
Source organism: Streptomyces sp. CB02414 (assembly GCF_001905385.1). GTDB lineage: Bacteria > Actinomycetota > Actinomycetes > Streptomycetales > Streptomycetaceae > Streptomyces. The sequence goes on from NZ_LIPF01000010.1 coordinate 23,580, forward strand.
AGCACGTTGTTGTTCTCGTTGGTCTCGGTGACGACGCCGGTCGCGTCGGCGGTGGCGGTGAGCGTGGCGCCGCCGCTCGTCGCCTTCCAGGTGCCGCTGATCGGCACGTTGACGGTGGCGCCCGCGGCCACCTCGCCGGTCGTGCCGTTCAGGGGGGTCGTGCCCGCTTGGAGCCGGGTCACCGAACCGGCTTCGACGGCGCTGGTGCCGCGGTTGTGCACGGCGACGGTGAAGGTGACGGGTGCGCCCACGGCCGGGTTGGCCGGGTCGGTGGTGATGGAGCGCACCTCCAGGTCGGGTCCGGGGGCCCGGTCGACGACCAGCCGGCCGGAGGCGGTGCGGCTGTTGTTGGAGTCGTCGAGTTCGGCGACCGTGTCCCGGGGGTCGGCCACGGCGGCGACGGCGTAGCTGCCGGCCGCGTGGGTGCCGGTGGCGATCTCCACCTCGGCGGACTCGCCGGGGTCGAGCGCGGGCACCTCGGCGCTGCCGGCGGCGGCGCCCTCGACGGTGACCTCGGCCGTGGTGGCGGCCGAGGGTGCGGTGCCGGCGTTGCGGACGGTGGCGTCGACGGTGACCTCGTCGCGCTCGGAGGGGTCGGCGGGCGACCAGTCGAGGCCGGTGACGGTCAGGTCGGGCGCGGGCGCGGCGGCGCCGACGACCTGGAACTCGGCGACCTGGCCGCCGGGCGCGCCGGTGTTGGAGAAGAAGCGGAGCCGTACGTCGGACACGCGGCCGGTGACCGGGACGGTCACGGTGTTGTCCGTGCCGGGGCTGAAGGAGTAGTCGGCGCGGGCCCGCAGTGAGGTGAAGTCGCTCTCGCCCTGCGCGCGGCCGAGCACCTGGATGCTCTGGGTCCGGGCGGACCAGACCGGGTCCGGGTTGAGCTTGACGACCACGGCGCTGACGTCGGCGTCGGCGCCGAGCTTCACGGTGAGGTCGGCGGGGTGGCCGGCGGCCTCCCAGTAGGTGGAGGTGGAGTCGTCGGTGGCGTTGGCCGCGACGTAGGAGTGGACCGACGAGGTGGCCTCGACCGGCTTGTTGCGGGCCAGGTTGGTGCCGGTGGGCGGGGGCTCGGTGACCACGTCGTCGCCGTAGACCTCCAGTTCGGACAGCTGGGCCGCGTTCCAGCCGGTGTTGCCGGTGACGTGGACGCGGACGTAGCGGGTGTCGGCGGGCGCGTCGAGGTCGAGGGCGACGGTGTTGGCGCGGGCGGGGTCGAAGGCGCGCGGCGCCGAGGCGTCGAGGGCGCGGAAGGTGGAGCCGTCGGTGCTGCCCCGGAGGGAGAGCGTCTGGCTGCGGCTCTCCCAGCCGGCGGGCAGCTTGAGGACCACCCGCTCGACGTCGCGGGCCTCACCGAGGTCGACCTGCACCCACTGCGGGAAGGAACCGGCCGGGCCCTCCCAGTAGGTCGCCTGGGTGCCGTCGGTGGTGTTTCCGGCCGGGTAGGCGCCGTGCGAGCCGCCCGCGGTGGCGGGACGGCCGAGGGCGAGGTTCACGTCGGCGGCGGCCGTGGCGGCGTGCGCGCCGGCCGCGAAGGGCAGCGGGAGCAGCCCGACCGTCATCAGCCCGGCCACGACGGCGCCCGTCAGCGACCGTCGGCCGAGAGATCTCCATCTCATGGGGGTCCTCTTGTTCGGTGGGGAGTCGGGGAGCACGACAGGCCGGCAAGCAAAGGGGAAGCACCGACCATGCGCATCAATTGAGCTGGACAGTCGATTCTTTGCGGAAAGCGCGTCATCAGGTTTCTAGCGCGTCACCTGTTTGTCAACGGTCCTCGCCACGACCGGATTTGGTACGCAAACTCCTTGCGCCGCTTGCGATCGACTTGCGTTGGCGTTGACCTGGGCATGTCGCGTCGATACACCCAGACGACACCGTTTCAACCCTGTACGGCACGCAAGTCGTGCACGGGGAGGAGAAACAGAAAGGCCGGCCCGGCGCCCGTAGGCGTCGAGCCGGCCTCTGCCGGTGGGGGCGTCCCCGGGGACGCGGTCAGTCCGTGCCGGACTCCATGGCGGCGCGGTCCAGCAGCTCGTCGTCGCCGGAGACCTGGCCGCGCGAGGCGATCGCCTGGGCGCCGCCCTCCGGCATGGCGCCGATCAGTCCCGTGGCGGCGGCCTGGGCGGCGCCGATGGCGGGGTTGGCGGTGCCGATCATGCCGAGCCCGGCGTACTGCTCCAGCTTGGCGCGGGAGTCGGCGATGTCGAGGTTGCGCATGGTGAGCTGGCCGATCCGGTCCACCGGACCGAACGCGGAGTCCTCGGTGCGCTCCATGGACAGCTTGTCCGGGTGGTAGCTGAACGCCGGGCCCGTGGTGTCGAGGATCGAGTAGTCCTCACCGCGCCGCAGCCGGAGGGTGACCTCGCCGGTGACGGCCGAGCCGACCCAGCGCTGGAGCGACTCCCGGATCATCAGCGACTGCGGGTCGAGCCAGCGGCCCTCGTACATCAGCCGGCCCAGGCGCCGTCCCTCGGTGTGGTACTGGGCGAGGGTGTCCTCGTTGTGGATGGCGTTGACGAGGCGCTCGTAGGCCGCGTGCAGCAGGGCCATGCCGGGGGCCTCGTAGATGCCGCGGCTCTTGGCCTCGATGATCCGGTTCTCGATCTGGTCGGACATGCCCATGCCGTGGCGGCCGCCGATGGCGTTGGCCTCCATCACCAGGTCGACCGGGGAGGCGAACTCCTTGCCGTTGACCGTCACCGGGCGGCCCTGGTCGAAGCCGATCGTGACGTCCTCGGCGGCGATCTCGACGGACGGGTCCCAGAACCGCACGCCCATGATCGGCTCCACGGTCTCCACGCCGGTGTCGAGGTGCTCCAGCGTCTTGGCCTCGTGGGTGGCGCCCCAGATGTTGGCGTCGGTGGAGTAGGCCTTCTCCGTGGAGTCCCGGTAGGGGAGGTCGTGGGCGAGCAGCCACTCCGACATCTCCTTGCGGCCGCCGAGCTCGGTCACGAAGTCGGCGTCCAGCCACGGCTTGTAGATCCGCAGCTGGGGGTTGGCCAGCAGGCCGTAGCGGTAGAACCGCTCGATGTCGTTGCCCTTGAAGGTGGAGCCGTCGCCCCAGATCTGGACATTGTCCTCGAGCATCGCCCGCACCAGCAGGGTGCCGGTGACGGCACGGCCGAGCGGCGTGGTGTTGAAGTAGGCGCGCCCGCCCGAGCGGATGTGGAACGCCCCGCAGGTGAGCGCGGCCAGCCCCTCCTCCACCAGCGCCGCACGGCAGTCGACCAGGCGCGCGATCTCGGCGCCGTAGGTCTTGGCGCGGTCGGGCACCGAGGCGATGTCGGGCTCGTCGTACTGGCCGATGTCGGCGGTGTACGTGCAGGGGACGGCGCCCTTGTCACGCATCCACGCGACCGCGACCGAGGTGTCGAGGCCGCCCGAGAAGGCGATACCGACGCGCTCGCCGGTGGGGAGGGAGGTGAGGACCTTGGACATAGGAAGAGTATGCATGATGACGCATGACCATGCAAAGCCGGGGTGGTCAGCGGGCCGGCATAGCCAGGTACTGGTACTCCAGGAACTCCTCGATGCCCACGGTCCCGCCCTCACGGCCGAGCCCGGACTGCTTGATCCCCCCGAAGGGCGCGGCCGGGTTGGAGACGAGGCCGGTGTTGAGGCCGACCATGCCGACCTCCAGACGCTCGCCGACGCGCAGGGCGCGGTCCAGGCCCTCGGTGAAGAGGTACCCGACGAGCCCCCAGGGGGTGTCGTTGGCGCGCCGCACCACCTCGTCCTCGTCGTCGAAGGTGAGGATCGCGGCGACCGGTCCGAAGATCTCCGTCTCCATCAGGCGGCTGTCGGGGGAGACGCCGGTGAGCACGGTGGGCGGGTAGAAGCAGCCGGGCCCGTCGGGGGTGCGGCCGCCCACGAGCACCCGGGCGCCGCGTTCCAGCGCGTCGGCGACCAGGGCCTCCACCTTGGCCCGTCCGGCGGCGTCGATCAGCGGGCCGACGTCGACGCCGTCCCGGGTACCGGGGCCGACCACGAGGGCGCCCATGCGTTCGGCCAGCCGCCGGCCGAACTCCCCGGCGACCGAGCGGTGGACGAAGAAGCGGTTCGCGGCGGTGCACGCCTCGCCCATGTTGCGCATCTTCGCGACCATCGCGCCGTCCACCGCCTTGTCCAGGTCGGCGTCGTCGAAGACGATGAACGGCGCGTTGCCGCCCAGCTCCATCGACGTGCGCACGACCGTGTCCGCGCACTGGGCCAGCAGCAGCCGCCCGACGGCCGTGGAGCCGGTGAAGGACAGCTTGCGGATCCGGCCGCCGCGCAGCAGCGGTTCGCACACCTCGCCCGCCCGGGAGGTGGTGACGACGTTCAGGACGCCGTCCGGCAGCCCGGCCTCCTGGAGGATCGCGGCGAGGGCCAGGCTGGACAGCGGTGTCTGCGGGGCGGGCTTGAGGACCATGGTGCAGCCGGCCGCGACCGCCGGGCCGATCTTGCGGGTGCCCATGGCCAGCGGGAAGTTCCACGGCGTGATCAGCAGACAGGGGCCGACCGGGCGCCGGGAGAGCAGCATGCGGTTGCGTCCGTCGGGGAGGATGCCGTGACCGCCGTCGATGCGGACGGCCTCCTCGGAGAACCAGCGGAAGAACTCCGCCGCGTACGCCACCTCTCCCCGGGCCTCCGCGAGCGGCTTGCCCATCTCCGCCGTCATCAGGCGGGCGAGCGCGTCGGTGCGGTCGAGGATGATCTCGTAGGCGCGGCGCAGGATCTCGCTGCGGGCCCGGGGCGCCGTGCGGGCCCACTCCTCCTGCGCCTGGACCGCCGCCTCCTCGGCGAGCCGGGCGTCCTTGGGTCCCGCGTCGGCGACGTGGCAGAGGATCTCGCCGGTCGCCGGGTCGTCCACGGGCATGACGGCGCCGTCGGCTGCGTCCGTCCAGGCGCCGCCGATGAACAGCCGGGTCGGCGTGTCGTCGGTCATCGGGTTCCTCCTCGCCGTGCTCACCGGTCCGCGTCCCGCGACGTGCCGGCCTCCACCGCGGCCGCCCAGGCCCGCAGCCCCTCGTCGATCTCCGACTCGCCGATCACCAGGGCGGGAATCATCCGCACCACCTGGTTCCACGCGCCGCACAGCAGCAACAGCAGGCCCTCGTCGACGGCGGCCCGCTGGACCCGGGCGGCGGTCTCGGGGTCGGGCTCGCCGTCCTCGGTGACGAACTCGGAGGCCAGCATCAGCCCCATCCCGCGCACGTCCCCGATGGCCGGCGTACGGGCCGCCACCGCCTCCAGTCCGTGGCGCAGCCGCGCCCCCATGGCCTCGGCGTTCTCGACGAGCTTCTCGTCGCGTACGACGTCGAGGGTGGCGCAGGCCGCCGCGCACGCCACCGCGTTGGCGCCGTAGGTGCCGCCCTGGGAGCCCGGCCAGGCCTTGCGCATCAGTTCCTCGGGGGCGGCGATCCCGGACAGCGGGAACCCGCTGGCCAGCCCCTTGGCGGTGATGAGGACGTCCGGGGTGACACCGAAGTGCTCGTGGCCCCAGAACCGGCCGGTGCGGCCCACGCCGGTCTGCACCTCGTCCAGGATCAGCAGGAAGCCGTGCCGGTCCGCCCGTTCCCGCAGGCCCTCCATGAAGGCGCGGTTCGCGGGCACGTACCCGCCCTCGCCGAGGACCGGCTCGACGATGACGGCGGCGGTGTCGGCGGGCGAGGAGATCGTCTGGAGGGTGTAGTCGAGTTCCCTCAGGGCGAAGCGGGTGGCGGTGTCCTCGTCCCAGCCGTAGCGGAACGCGGTCGGGAAGGGGGTGACGACCACGCCGCTCATCAGCGGGGAGAAGCCGGAGCGGAAGCGGGTGCCGGAGGTGGTCATGGAGGCGGCGGCCACGGTGCGGCCGTGGAAACCGCCGTGGCAGACCAGGACGTTGGGCCGGCCGGTGGCCTGGCGCGCCAGGCGCAGCGCCGCCTCCACCGCCTCGCTGCCGGAGTTGGTGAAGAACAGGCTGTCCAGTCCGTCGGGCAGCACCTCGCCGAGCCGTTCGACGAGCCGGCGCAGCGGCTGGTGCATGACGGTCGTGTACTGGCCGTGGATCAGCGTGCCCACCTGCTCCTGGGCGGCGGCCACCACCCTGGGGTGGCAGTGCCCGGTGCTGGTGACGCCGATGCCGGCGGTGAAGTCCAGATGGCGGCGGCCGTCCTCGCCGTAGAGGTGGACCCCCTCGCCCCGGACCGCCGTCACGGGCGTGGCCTGGCGAAGGTGCGGCGACAGTGCGGTCATGCTCGTCTCCCGGCCTGGTCGTCGGTTCTGCTGCGTCCCCCGAGCATGCCCGCGGTGCGTGCCCGGACAACGCGTGATCTGTCCGGACGGGGCGCGGTATCCGGACGTTGTGTCAACCAGTGCGCTCCACCGTGCCGTGCCCTTGGTGTCCGGGGTGGGGTCCGGGCGCCCTTGCGCAGGTCAGTGACGCTTGTCAGAGTGACAACAGGCGCGCAGGGAGGCACCGTGAGCGAGAACCGGGACCCGGGTCCGGCGGGCCGTCCGCTCACCGTGGCCGACGTGCTGGCGCTGCCGGTCGTGGCCGACGGCGACCCGCGCGTGGTGACCGGCGTGGAGCACGTCGACCGCCCGGTGCGCTGGGTCCACATCACCGAGCTGACGGACCCCGCCTCCTTCCTCAAGGGCGGCGAACTGGTCCTCACCACCGGCATGCCGCTGCCCGACGACACGAGCGGAGTGCGCCGCTACGTCGACGAGCTCGCCGCGGTGGGCGCCGCGGCCCTCGTCATCGAGCTCGTCCGCCGGTACCACCGGCCGCCCGACGCGCTGGTCGACGCCTGCCGGGCGCGCGGTCTGCCCCTGGTCACGCTGGCCAAGGACGTGAACTTCCTGGAGGTCACGCAGGTCGTCCACGCGCTGCTCCTCGGCAACCAGGCGGACGCGATGCGCCGGACCCAGCGCGTCCACGAGGCGTTCACCGCCCTCACCCTGCGGGGCGCCGGGCCCGAGGACGTGCTGCGCGCGGCGGCGGAGATGAGCGGACGCACGGTCGTACTGGAGAACCTGGTCCACCGGGCACTGGTCTGCGAGCCCTCCGGCAGCACGGCGGAAGCCGCGCTCACCGACTGGGAGCGACGCTCGCGGTCCACCCCCGCCGCCGACCGGGCGGGAATCCGCGGGCCCGAGGGCTGGCTCGTGGCACCGGTCGAGTACCAGGGCGAGACCTGGGGTCGGGTGGCCATGCTCCACGACCCGTCCGGCACGTCCGGCCCGTCCTACACATTCGCCCCGGCCCGCACGGCCGTTCCCCCGCCCTTCGGTCCCGAGGACGTCACCGTCCTGGAGCGCACCGCGATGGCCCTCACCATCGCCCGCCTCACTCATCCCACGCCCTGGGAACGCGCCGCGCACCGCAACGCCCTGCGCGACCTCGCGGAACAGCGCCACCACTCCCCCGCGGACGCGCGCGCCCGCGTCGCGGCGCTCGGGCTGCCCACGGAGCACACCCGCTTCGTCGCCGTCCTCGCCGACGTCCCGGCCGAATCGGAGACGGCGCGGACCGAAGCCCGCCTCTCCGAGGAGCTGGACGCGTCGGGAGCACCGGCGCTCGTCGGCCTCCTGGGCCCCTCCCGCATCGGCGTACTGCTGGCGCTGCGCCCGTCCCAGCCCTGGCGGCAGGCGGTCGAGCGGGTGAGCAGGACCGTGCTGGACCCGGCCCCTGGCACGACCGTGAGCGCCGGCTCCCCGGCCGGGGACCTCGCCGACGTCGCCCGCTCGTTCCGCGAGGCGGCCCGGGTGGCCGAGGCGACCGAGCCCGGGCAGCTCCTCCCCCCGGACCGCTCCTTCCACGAACGGTCCGACATCGGTCTGCGCCGCCTGCTCTTCGCGCTCCGCGACGACACCCGGGTCCAGGAGTACGCGGAACGGCAGCTGGGCCGCCTCCTCGACCATGACGCCCGGCACGGCACCGGCCTCCTCGCCACCCTGCGGGGCTACCTGGACGCCGCCGGCAACAAGACCGTCGCCGCCCGCGCGGCGGGCGTGTCCCGGGAGACCGTCTACCAGCGCCTGCACACCATCGAGCGGCTGCTCGGCCGCGACCTGGAATCCGGCGAGCAGCGCACCGAACTGCACGTGGCGCTCCAGGCACTCGACGCCCTGCGGGGGCGCTGACCTCGCCGGGGAAATCGGCCGTGCGGGAACGGCGGGTACGGGTAGGGGCGTCTGTGACGACACAGGCGAAAGCCTCGCCCGCAACCGCTCGCCCGGCCCGACCCCGGAGGACCGAACGCATGACATCCCCCACAAAGACCCCGGAAGTTCCGGAAATCCCCACCACCCTCGGGGAGCAGCTCCTGCTCCTCTCGCTGGACGACGAGTCCGGCACCGCGAGGGAGACGGCGCGGGTGGCGCCGGCCATCGCCGCGGCCGCGCTGGTGGAGCTGTCGCTGGCCGGCCGCGTCGACGTGACCGACGAGAAGGTCACCGTCGTCGACGCGACGCCGCTGGGCGAGCCCGCCCTGGACGCCGCGCTCGAGGCCGTCGGCGGCGGCGAGCCGGGCACGGCCAAGGACTGGATCGAGCGGCTGAAGACGGACCCGGTGGCCCGTGCGAACACCGGCCTGATCGTCAAGGGCCTGATCCGCGAGGAGCGGAAGAAGGTGCTCGGGCTCTTCCCGGTACGCCGGTACCCGGAGGCCGACGGCTCCGTGGAGGCGGCGGTGCGCCGGCGCCTGGAGGCCGTCGTCCTGGGCGGCGCGGCACCGGACGAGCGCACGGCGTCCCTGGTGGCCCTGTTGCACGGAGCGAAGCTGCACCGCCTGGCCTTCCCGGACGCCGACGCGCGCCGCGTGGTGGCGGCCATGGAGTCGGTCGCGCAGGGACGCTGGTCCGCGGCGGCCGTGCGCCACGTGGTGAAGGCCACGGAGGACGCGCTGGCGGTGATCGTCGCGGTGACGGCGGCGACGACGGTCGTGACGACCGTCTGAGGTTCATTCGAGACGCAGCGATGAGTTTCCCGCCGGCCGCCGGTCCTACCTCCTGAACGTGCTGGAAACCGGACTTGAGACAGACAGTGGGGAACCCGAGATGCGTACCTTGATCAGCACCGCCTTCGTCTCGCTCGACGGCGTCGTGGAGGCCCCGGGCGGCGAGCCCGGTTACCGGAACTCCGGGTGGACCTTCAAGGACGTGGAGTTCCTGCCCGAGGCGTACGACATCAAGGACCGGGAGCAGAAGGAGGCCACGGCGCTGATGATGGGCCGGGTCAGCTACGAGGCGTTCAGCCCGGTGTGGCCGGACATGGAGGAGTTCGCCGGCTACAAGGTGATGCCGAAGTACGTCGTCTCCACCACCCTCGGCGAGGACGACCTGGTCTCGAACTGGAACGAGACCACCATCCTGCGCTCGCTCGACGAGGTCGCCGCGCTGAAGGAGACCGAGGGCGGCCCGATCATCGTCCACGGCAGCGCGGCGCTGAACCGGAGCCTGTCGGACGCCGGTCTGATCGACCGGTACCACCTGCTCGTCTTCCCGCTCCTGCTCGGCGCGGGCAAGCGGCTGTTCAGCACCACGGACAAGGACACCCAGAAGCTGAAGCTCGTCGAGCACGAGGTCTACGCCAACGGCCTGCAGAAGCAGGTCTTCGACGTGGTGCGCTGACCGGTGGCCCGGTCGCCCCGGTCCGGCTGAGCAGCGCGTCATGGCCTGATCGTACGGACGGGACGGCCGCCGGCGAGCGGCGCACCCGGCAACTCGCCCGGGTGCGCCGCTCGTGGTCCGCCGGCGGATCAGGCGTCGGCGGCGCCTTCGCGGCCGAAGTCGGCGTGCAGTCGCCGGGTGTGGTCGACGCGGCGCTCCGGGCCGGTGAGGGTGACCGTCGCCGTCAGACGCGGATCGGTGCTGGAGGCGGCGAACCTCAGTTCCAGATCGCCCGGTTCGACGACGCGGTGGCCGTCGCGGCCGGTGAACGCGGCGAGGTCGGCCGGGACCGTGACGCGCAGCCGGCGCTCCTCCCCCGCCGCCAACGGCACCCGGGTGTAACCGATGAGGCGCTGCACCGGCTGGACGACGGAGGCGACCGGGTCGTGCAGGTAGAGCTGGACGACCTCGGTACCGTGCCGTGCGCCCGTGTTGCGGACGGTGAGGGCCAGCCGGAACTCCCCGTCGGTGGGCGCCTCTTCGCCGTCCAGGACGAGGTCGCTCCACTCGAACGTGGTGTACGTGAGGCCGTGCCCGAAGCCGAAGGCGGGCGTCGGGTCGATGTTGGACACCTCGCTGGCGTGGGCGAGCCGGGCCCCCAGGTAGGTGGTCGGCTGGGCACCCGGGCCGCGGGGCACGCTGACCGGCAGCCGGCCCGAGGGGTTCGTCCGTCCGCCGAGTACCGCGGCGAGGGCTGCGGTGCCCTCCACGCCGGGGAAGAACGACTGGACGATCGCCGAGGACTCCCGCGCGGCCCGGCCCAGGGCGTAGGGGCGTCCCGCGAGCAGCACGGTCACGACCGGCTTGCCGGTGTCGAGCAGCGCGTCGAGGAGTTGCTGCTGTGCGCCGGGCAGGCTCAGCGACTCCGCGTCGCAGCCCTCACCGCTGGTGCCGCGCCCGAACAGCCCGGCCCGGTCGCCCAGCACGGCGAGGACGACGTCCGCGCCGCGGGCCGCGCGGACGGCCTCGGGGATGCCGGACACGTCCCCGTCGTCGACGCCGGTGCCCCGTACGACCGTGAGCTCCGCGTCGGGGAACTCGGCGGCCAGCGTGGAGCGCAGGGTGGGCAGGTCGATGCCGAGGGGGGTGCCGGGGTGGTGGACGCCGATGTGCTGGGGGAAGGAGTAGCAGCCCAGTACGGCAGTGGGCTCGTCGGCGTTGGGGCCGACCAGGGCGATGCGGCGCGGCCGGCCGAGCGGCAGGGTGCCGTCGTTGCTCAGGAGGACGACCGCCTCCTCGGCGACCGCGCGGGCCAGCTCCCGGTTCTCCGGGCCGTCTAGGTCGATCCGGCCGCGCAGGGCTTCCGGGTCGTCCAGGTCGGCGCCGTCCAGCGCGGACGGCACGGGGTCCCAGTCCCGGTCGAGCAGGCCGAGTCCGGCCTTCTGCGTGAGCACCCGGCGCAGGGCGCGGTCGATCACCTCTTCGGGGACCCGGCCGGCCGTCACCGCCTCGGCCAGGGGTGCGCCGAAGGTCTTGACGGTGGGCAGTTCGACGTCGACGCCCGCCCCGAGCGCGGCCCCGGCGGCGCCGGCCCAGTCGGCGGCGATGTCGTGCAGGGTCTTGAGGAAGGCGATGCCGAAGTAGTCGGCGACGACGGTGCCGTCGAAGCCCCAGGTTTCCCTGAGCAGTCCGGTCAGCAGGTGCTCGTCGGCCGCGGCGGGCACGCCGTCGGTGTCGGTGTAGGACGCCATCACCGACCGGGCGCCGCCCTCGCGGACCGCCATCTCGAAGGGCGGCAGCAGGACGTCGGCGCGCTCGCGCGGCCCCATGGGCGCGGGGGCGAGGTTGCGGCCGGCCCGGGAGGCCGAGTAGCCGACGAAGTGCTTGAGGGTGGCGACGATTCCGGCTCCCTCCAGGCCGCGCACGTAGGCGGTGCCGATGGTGCCCACGAGGTAGGGGTCCTCGCCGATGGTCTCCTCGACGCGGCCCCAGCGGGCGTCGCGCACCACGTCCAGAACGGGTGCGAGGCCCTGATGGACGCCGACGGAGCGCATGTCGCGGCCGATCGCGGCGGCCATGCGGTGGACGAGGTCCGGGTCGAAGGTGGCGCCCCAGGACAGCGGGACGGGGTAGGCGGTCGCGCCCCAGGCGGCGAAGCCGGCCAGGCACTCCTCGTGCGCGACGGCGGGGATGCCGAACCGGTTCGCCGAGGCGATGCGTGCCTGGGTGCGCAACAGCGAGAGCGCTCCGAGCGCGGGGTCGACGGGAGCGGTGCCGAAGGGGCGGGTCAACTGGCCCAGTCCGGTGGGCACGAGCAGGTCGAGGTCGACGGCCTCCTCCATGTCGTGCTGGTGGGGGGCCACGTCGCCGCCCTCGTCGGACGCGCCGACCCACACGCCGTACAGCTGGGCGATCTTCTCCTCCAGGGTCATCGCCTTGATCAGCGCGGACACCCGGGTGGAGACGGGGTGGGCGGGGTCGTTCCAGAGGGGGACTTCAGGGGCGGTCTCAACGGCCACGTTGTCGATCACTTTCCTCCGACGCCCATCAGGCCCTGGACCAGGGCGCGACGGGCGAACAGGTAGACGAGCAGGATGGGCGTCATGGACAGCACCACGGCCCCCAGCAGACCGGGGATGTCGATGCCGTGCGCGGTCTGGAAGTTGTACAGGCCCAGCGTCACCACCTTGGTGGAGTCGGACTGGGTCAGCACGAGCGGGAATAGGAAGCCGTTCCACGCCTGGAGCGCGGAGAACACCACGATCGTGGAGAGTCCGCCGCGCGACAGCGGCAGCACGAGCTGGAAGAACACGCGCCGCGGGCTCGCGCCGTCCATCGCCATGGCCTCGTACAGCTCCGACGAGATGTCGCGCATCGCGCCGCTGAGGATGAGGGCGGACATCGGCAGGCAGAACGCGGCCGTGGGCAGGATGACGCCGAGCAGGTTGTCGTAGAGTCCGGCTTCGCTGATCAGGTAGAACATCGGCACGATCACGGCCTGGGCCGGGATGGCGAGACCGAGCAGGAACAGCCGGAAGATCGCCGACGTGGCCCGGCCGCGGCTGCGGACGATCGCGTAGGCGAGCGGCGGGACCAGCAGCAGCACGATGCCGATCACGCTGGCGGTGACGACGAGGGTGTTGAAGAAGTACTGGCCGAAGCCCGAGTCGAAGGCGCCGGTGAAGTTGTCCAGGGTGAAGCTGTCCGGGAGCGAGACCGGTCCGTTCTCGGCGTAGTCCTGGCGGGTGCGCAGGGTCGCGGCGAGCATCACGTACAGCGGCAGGCCGACCAGGACCAGCCAGACGAGCGAGCCGGCGCCGGCCACATAGTTCGGTCGGCGCCTCATGACACACCCTCCATGGAACTGCGCATCTTGTCGTAGCCGGAGACCCGGACGACGATCAGCGAGATGATCGTGGCCGCGACGACCAGGGCCAGGGCGATCGCGGAGCCGGTGCCGTAGTCGAAGCTCTTGAACGCCTTGTCGTACATGTAGTAGGCGCTGATGGTGGTGTCGGTGCCGGGGCCGCCCTGGGTCAGGATGAGGACCGTCTCGAACGTGGTCAGACCGCCGACGATCATCAGGATCATCGAGGTGATCATGGAGGTGCGCAGCTGCGGCAGGGTGATGTGGAAGAACTGCCGGTAGCGGCCCGCCCCGTCGATCTCCGCCGCCTGGTACAGCACCGGCGGGATCGCGCGCGCGGCGCCCTGGTAGATCAGCGTGTGGAACGGGGTGAACTGCCAGGTGCTGACGAATGCCAGCACCCCGATGGCGGTGGCCTGTTCACCGAACAGGTTCCCGTCGCCGAACAGCCAGGTGGCGTCGGCCGGGATGCCGAAGTTCGGGTCGAGCAGCGCCCGCCACAGCACGGACACGGCCGTCGCGGACAGCAGCAGCGGGACGAAGTAGATGACCGACAGGACGGCGCGGTTGCGCTGGTGACCGGCGGCCCAGACGCCGAGCAGGATGCTCAGCGGCGTCTGGAGGACCACGCCGAGCGCGGTCAGCAGCAGGGTCAGCCAGACGCTCTTGAGCATGACCGGGTCGTCGAGGAGGCGCGACCAGTTGTCCGTGCCGACGAACTCGGGCGAGCTGAGCCCGTCCCAGCTCATGAAGGACAGCACCGCCACCATGATCAGCGGCACGATCGCGAAGAGGGCGAAGAACACTGCGGCGGGCAGCGCCCAGGCGAAGCCGGGGCGGCCCACCTTCGTCGTGGACGAGGCGGGCGGCCGCCGCCGGGACTCCTTGCGGGGTCCGGCGGCGGGCCGGGCACTCGTGGTCTGTGTGGTCATGAGCCGTTCGTCACTCGGTCGGGAGGGCCTGCATGGCCTGGATGAAGCCGTCCGTGTCGAGCTGCCCGTTGAAGAACTGCTGGACGGCCTTGTGCATGTCCGAGCTCGCCTTCTGCGGGTACGCCTGGTCCCAGGACAGCTGGAACGAGGGGGCGTCGGCGACGAGGTCGTACTGGAAGCGCGAGTACTCGGGGGTGCCCGAGGTGTCGATGAACTTGTCGGTGTTCGTGGTGGTCGGCAGGTTGCCGATCTCCAGCTGCGCCTTGACGAACTCGTCGGAGTACATAAGTTTCAGGAACTCGGCGACGGCCTCGGGGTGCTCCGTCTTCTTCATCACCGAGTAGTAGTTGTTGGTGTTGCCGGCGACACCTGCCGGGTCGCCCTTGCCGCCCTCGACGGCCGGGAAGGCGGTGTAGCCGAGGTCCTTCTCGGCGAAGTCCGGGTGGTCCGTGAGCTGCTGGGAGTAGTACCAGGAGCCCATCAGCTCGAAGCCGGCCTTGCCGGAGGCCACCAGCTGGACCGAGCCGCCGTTGGTGTACTTGACGGAGTCGTAGTTCTTGCCGAAGGCGCCGGAGTCGACGAGCTGCCTGATCATGTCGAGGGCCTTCTTGCTGTCCGGGCTCTCCCAGGCGCTCTTGTCGCCCCCGACGGCCTTCGCGAACAGCTCCGGTCCGGCTATGCGGTCGTAGAGGTACTGGAACCACATCTGGGTGGGCCAGACGTCGCCGCCGCCGAGCGCGATCGGCGTGACGTCCTCGTCCTTGAGCTTCTCCACCGCGTCGAGCAGTTCGTCCCAGGTCTTCGGCGGCTGGACGCCCGCCTCTTCGAGGACCTTCTTGTTGTGGAAGAGCAGGACGGGCTGGGTGCCGCGCATCGGGATGCCGTACGGCTTGCCGTCGACGACGGCGTTCTCGAAGACCGTCGGCAGGAACTTCTTCTCCAGGTCCGGGTTCTTCTTGATCATGTCGTCCAGCGGCATCAGCAGGTCCGCCTCGACGAACGGCTTGATGCTGCCGCCGCCCCAGTTGAAGAAGATGTCCGGGGCCTGGGGGGTGTTGATGATCGTCTGGAGCTTCTTCTGGTAGTCGGCACCGGGGATGGTGTCGAGCACCGCCTTGACGTCGGACGTCTTGTTGAAGGTGTCGACGATCTGCTGCTCGACCTTGTTGGTGGCGTCCCCGTAGACCAGGACATGGATCTTGCCGTCGTCCGACGACGCCCCGCCGTTCCCGTCACCGCAGGCCGCGAGGCTCAGCGCCAGGGCGAGCGTCGCGCCGGTGGCGACCAGTCTGGGCAAGCGCGCACGTGTCTTCATCGTTCGCCTTTCGAAAGTTTCGGCTCCGTCACCGAAAGTCCATGCCGTCGGACAGTAAAGTCAGTCGGGATTTACGGTCAATGGCCGTGCGCGGGACGACCCAAAACGTTATCGATCGCATGACCTATCCTCCTTGCATGCACGGTGAAGTTGAGGTGGGCGCCAGGGTGACGCTGGCCGAGGTGGCGAAACAGGCGGGGGTCTCGCCTCCGACAGTTTCGAAGGTGATCAACGGTCGTTCGGACGTCTCCCGTGCCACCCGGTCGCGGGTCGAGCGGCTGCTGGAGGTGCACGGCTACCGCCGGCGGACGTCGGACCGGCCGCGCTTCCCACTCGTCGAACTCGTCTTCCACGAGCTGGACAGCGTCTGGGCGGTGGAGCTCGTGAAGGGGGTGGAGAACGTTGCCAGGGCCAACCGGGCGACCGTCGTGCTCACCAGGAGCGGCACGCGGCACGCGCCCGCTCCCGACTGGCTCGAGGGAGTGCTCCGCCGCAGGCCGCTGGGGGTCGTGCTGGTCTTCTCCTCGCTCCCGGCGGAGGTGAAGCACCGGCTGCGCTCGCGTGACATCCCGTTCGTCATCGTCGACCCGGCCGGCGACCCCGACCCCGACGTACCGTCCGTGGGCTCCGCCAACTGGGCCGGGGGCCTGGCGGCGACCCGCCATCTCACCGACCACGGGCACGAGCGCGTCGCGATCGTCACCGGCCCCGAGGACATGCTGTGCTCACGGGCCCGCCTCGACGGCTACCGTTCGGCGATGACCATGGCGGGCCTGCCCGTCGATCCCCGTCTGATCCGCTTCGGCGACTTCCAGGTGCGCGGGGGCTTCGAGCACGCCATGGACCTGCTGGAC
Source organism: Streptomyces sp. CB02414 (assembly GCF_001905385.1). Taxonomy (GTDB): domain Bacteria; phylum Actinomycetota; class Actinomycetes; order Streptomycetales; family Streptomycetaceae; genus Streptomyces. The sequence goes on from NZ_LIPF01000010.1 coordinate 39,624, forward strand.
GGCCCCGGCCGGCCCACCGCCGTCTTCGCGGGCAGCGACCTCCACGCCCTGGGCGTACTGGAGGCGGCCCGCCTCAAAGGTCTGCGCGTCCCCGAGGACCTGTCGGTGGTCGGCTACGACGACGTGCCGCCGGCCCAGTGGTCGAGCCCGCCGCTGACCACGGTCCACCAGCCCCTGCGGCACATGGCCGAGGAGGCGACCCGCATGCTCTTCGGCCCGGACGGCCCCGGCGGGGCGGCCCGGCGCATCGAACTGGCCACGCGCCTGGTCGTACGGCAGAGCACCGCGCCGCCGGGAGGACCCGCCCGGACCGCCGCACCGCGGACCGGGTGAAGTGCCGAAGTGCCCCTGCCGGGACAGGTTCAGCGCGGGCGCGTGACGAGGACCTGCCGCTCGGTCGCGGTGGACGACTCCCCCAGCAGGTCCAGCGGTTCGGCGTCGTACGCCACCGCCCGGCCGTGCGCGTCGGTGGACGGGCCGGACGCCGGCCTCTGGTTCACGGTGCCGTCGGGCCGGGCGGTGACCGTCGTGGTGCGGCCGGTGCGCAGCTCCATCAGGTAGATCACCTGGAGCGGGCCACGGGGTACCCGCTCCTCGGCCGCCACGAACACGACGTGCCGGCCGTCGGCGCTCACCCGCCCGGAGTGCGTGGCGAACTGCGGCCTGGGCCCCAGGACATGGCGCAGGGTCCCGTTCCTCAGGTCCTTGACGAAGACGTCACCGGTGTCGTTGGTGCCCCGCGGCGGCAAGGTCCGGCAGTTGAGGCGGAACGATACGTGCCGGCCGTCCGCCCCCATCACCGGGTCGGTGACCCAGTGGTCGGACGGATCGTCCACGCACTCGGGGTCGGCGCGCGTCCGCCGGTCGGCCCGCCGGTCGAGCACGTAGACGTGGGTGGCCGAGTCGGCCGCCGCGGGGTCGGAGGCGAGGTAGGCGAGGTGTCGGCCGTCGTGGCTCAGGGTCGGTCGCGCGACCTGCTGCCCGTCCCCGGCCGCCGGGTCATCGGCCCACTCGCCGGTTCCCCGCCGGAGGTCGCGCACGCGGATGCGGGGATGCGCTTCCGGCTCCCGCTCCGGCCGGGCCGCGAAGGTCACGTACCGTCCGTTCCCGCTGAGCGCGGGAGCGTTGGCGCTGTTGAACCGTGCGTCGGTGCCGTCACTGACCAGTTCGGTGCGGCCCGTGCGGACGTCGTAGACGTGTGCTTCGGTCCCGTCGAGCGTCGGGTAGGCGACCCGGGTGCCGTCGGCGCTGATGGACGGGGCGACGGCCGGCGCGCCCCGGTCCATGCCCTCGGCCAGGTCACTGGCCCAGTGCACCCGTCCGGTCCGCAGGTCCTTCACGTAGACGTCAGCGGCCTCGTCGGTGTCGCCGGGCGCCAGGTTCGAGGCGTACGACCAGAAGGCCACGTAGCGGCCGTCGGCGCTGATCGCGGCGTACCGGCTCCGCTCGTTGCCCATCACGTCGTCGGACGTGACGTTCACGTGGTCCGTGCCGGGCTTCAGTTCCAAGGCCCCCGCGGGCACCGTCTGCACGGCGGCGCACACCACGGCCACAGCGGCGACAGCGGCCGCTCTTCCCCCAAGACGCATGCTTCCCCCCGGTCGGCACGTCTCCCCCGGCCCCGCGGCCGGGACCCCCAGCCATGGAAGCCGCTCGCGAACGTCCGGTCAATGCGCTCGACGCCGTACGAGCGACGAGGAACGCCCACCACCGACCGCTCCCGAGGACGCGACGACGAGCCACCCGGCCAGCGCACCGACCGCGTACCAGAACAGGTCCGGCGCGTTGAAGGTCGACCCGAGCACCAGGCGGGCGGCGGTGCTGCGCCGGGAGAGGTCCGCCGGCACGCCACTGAGCTGGAGGACCTCGACGCCCCAGCTCACGGCCAGCGCGAGCGCGGCGGCCTTCGCGGCCGGCGTGCGGGGCGCCGCCAGGAGGACGAGGGCGAAGATGAGCAGGGTGTACAGGCTGTCCCCGCCGTACTTGGCCACGTCTCCCGCCGCCACGGACCGCAGCCCCAGTCCCGCGCCGACGACCGAAAGGGCGGCCACGGCCGCCGTCAGACGGATCCGGCCCGCCCCGCCGCGACGTGTGCCCGTCACCGGCCGCCCCGCGAGTCGTAGGGCTGGAGGAGCTGGTCGACGGGGGCGTGGTCGTCGGTGAGCGGCCGGGCGTCGCCGATCCAGGCGGTGAGGTCGTCGCCGGTCGCGAGCCGCCATCCGACGTGCCGGGCGTCGAGTGCTTCCTGGGTCGCGCGCAGGTCGACCGGCCGGTCGGAGGCGAGCACCACCAGGTTGCCGCCGTCGGGGGCGGCGGCCCGGTCCGAACCGATGTCGACGGGGTCGCCGACGAGGACGACGTGCTCGAACGTCTCGCTGAGCGTGGCGACTTCAGCACGTGCGAAGGCCAGGTCACCGTGGTCGATCAGGTTGGCGGCGTACAGGCCGTCCTCGTCCAGCACCCGCCGTACGTCCCTCATCGCCTCCACCGTCGTGAGGTGCCACGGCACGCTGACACCCCCGAAGGCGTCACCGACGACCAGGTCGCGGCTGTCCGTCTCCAGCCGTCGCAGACCGAGCCGGCCGTCCTCCGTGCGCACGTCGATCCCGGAGTCCGGCCTCAGCCCGAACCGCTCGCGGTCGATGCGCACGACCCCGCCGTCGATCTCGGACACCAGGCTGCGCGTGCCCGGCCGGGCAGCCGCGAGGTAGCGCGGAAAAGTGAGCCCTCCGCCGCCCAGGTGATAGGCGGTGATCGGCTCGCCCTCGGGAAGGGCCGTGTCGACCACCGACGCCAGGGCCCGCACATAAGTGAACTTCAGGAACGCCGGGTCGTCGACGTCGACGTAGGAGTGCCGCACGCCGTCCAGCACGAGCGTGTGACCGCCGTCCCGGTCCGGGTCCGCCACGACCCGTGCGCAGTGGTACTTGGTCTCCGCATCGCAACCGCCGGGCGCGGGGACGGTGGCGAGGCCGCCGGCCACGACCACCAGGGTGAGGGCGGGCGTGCCGGTCCATCCGCGCGCTCGCCAGCCCACCAGCGCCGAGCCGGCCATCAGCAGGGCGCCGAGACCGAGGAGGATGCCGCTGACCGGCAGCCGCGAGATGAGGACGAAGCCGGTGAGGACGGTGCCGACGATGGCGCCGACGGTCCCGACGCCGGACAGCCGGCCGACGACCGTCCCGGTCTCGGCGAGGCTCGTGAGGCGCAGCTTGGTCACCATGGGCGTCACGGCGGAGAGCAGCGCGCCCGGAACGAGGATGGTCAGGCCCGCGACGATCAGGAGCAGCACGGGCGCCCACTCCGCGGTGGAGCGCAGCACGGCGGGGGTGAGCGCCACGACCGCGCCCGACACCCCGAGCGAGGGGCCGATGAGCCGGCGTGGGTCTACCTGGTCCGCGAGGCGCCCGCCCAGCCAGGAGCCGAGGGCGATCGCGGTGAGGGCGATACCGATCACCATGGTGCTGGTTTCCAGGGTGAGACCGAGGTAGGGAGCGAGCAGCCGCAGGGCGACGATCTCGACGACCAGGACCGCGGCCGACGACCCGAAGACCAGCGCGACGGCGGAGCGGGAGCCCAGGCCGCGGTTGCGAGAAGTGTCCTCGGCCGGGGACGAAGAAGGCAGTCCGGTCACGGACGACATCCTCGCACGCGGCTCATCGGCGTGTGGCTGCCGAGCGGCGACTGCCACGCGCCGGAGCGCAGCGGAAGGCCTTCGAGGGGCCATCGAGCGGGCAACTGGCCACTTCTCGCATGCCCCACGACCAACTCCGAGCGCCTAATGCTGCTTCCGCGCCATCCGAACGGCACTGACGGGCATGGGGAAACGATGGACCGTACGGAAGGCGTCGCGCGTCACCGGCACACCACGAACCGGTGCCGCGTCGCCGCGGTTCACCGCGTGTGGTGGAAACCTGGCCCTGGGACACCGGACGCGGACGACTGCCCGGCCTCGCTCACGAGATCGGGCGAGGCCGACGGAGTACTCGGCTGTCGGCCAGAGCCATGAGGAACCGAGTCTCCGCGTCGTCCCGCCCCGCACACCTTCTGGGGACCGCGACGAGGGCGGCCAGGGCTCGGCACCAGCCCAGCACCCGACGAGGAGACATGCCGGGAACCAGCGCCGCCAGCTCCTCGACCCTCTGCTCCAGCACGGCTGGATCCGCGACTCCGTCAAGCAACCAGTCCACGGCGTCGAAGTCCGGGTCGCCCCACGTCGGCCTCGGATCAATCGCCACCAGGCGGGCACCCGGACCGGACAGCACGTTGGCCGGATGAAGATCGCCGTGCACGAGTCCCACCGGCCCATTGGCCGCCAGTTCCAGGGCCGCCGCTCGCGCCTGCCGAAGCACCTTCGTGGCGGTTGGCTCGTTCACGTCGCGCGCCGCCAGCCTGCGGTCGGTCAAGTCGAAGACGAGGTCGACGCGGTGTGAGAGGCGCCGCAGTACCGAGTGCTCGCCCGGCACGGGAGCGGGGTCCCGCAGGTCCCGCAGCAACACGGCGACCTCGGCCAGATTCCACGCACTCCGGCTCACCTGCACCCCCGGCTCCACGTCCGCCAGCAGCAAAGCCCCGACGGTCAGATCTTGTGCCAGCAGCGTGACAACCGACGGCGTCTTCTCCCAGGCCCGCAGAGCTTCGGCCTCCTCCCGGGCGATCCCGGTCTCCGGCGTGAGTTTCAGCCATGCCGAGGTGCCGGTGTCCCGCTCGAAGCAGCGGAACACCCGCGAGGTGCCTCCTCCGCCCGTCGCGACAAGCTCCAGATCCCAGCGGTCAGCGAGTTCGTCCACGAGCGCCGGCAACTCGTCGCACCAGGCCAGCACCTCAGCTCCGAACCGAACGACGAGCCGGTCCCGGACCTCCGGCGCGACGCGGAGCAGCTCTGTCAACTTGTCCCCCGTGAGTGGCGGATGCGCTTTCGCGCATCCTGGAGTTCGTGATGCTGACCCTGACAGACATGCCGGGACCGTCCATCGCGTCGTTCAGGACCGCCTCGCGCTCGACCGGGCCAGTGCGGGGTTATGCCCCGGGCTCCTCCGTCAAGGGCAGGCACTCGGCGAGCAGGTCGACGACGTCGCGCCAGGCTCGCCGCGCGTGCTGCGGGTGGTAGCCGACGCCGGGGACCGTGGGGTGATCGACCGGCGGATGGTGGAAGGCGTGCAGGGCGCCGCCGTAGACCGCGAGGCGCCAGTCGACGCCCGCGGCTTGCATCTCGGCGGTGAACGCGTTCCGTTGCGCGGGTGGCATGATCGGGTCCTCCGACCCGACTCCGGCCCACACCGGGCAGCGAATGCGCGCCGCCTCGCCCGGCCGGCCCGTGGTGGTCGCGTTGACTGTGCCGATCGCGCGCAGGTTGACCCCGTCGCGCCCGAGTTCCAGCCCGACGGCGCCCCCGGTGCCGTAGCCTACGGCGGCGATCCGGTCGGGGTCGGTCCGCGGTTCGGTGCGCAGTACGTCGAGCGCCGCATGGCCGATGCCCCGCATCCGGTCGGGATCGGCGAGCAGCGGCAGGCAACGGGCCAGCATCTCCTCGGGGTCGCCCAGATAGCGCCCGCCATGGAGGTCGAAGGCCAGCGCCACGTATCCCAGTTCGGCGAGAGCGTCGGCCCGGCGGCGCTCGACGTCGCTGAGCCCCATGCCCTCCGGTCCGAGCAGCACTGCGGGCCGGCGGTCGGCACCGGCCGGGAGAGCGAGGTGCCCGATCATCGTCAGACCGTCGGCCGGGTACTCGACCGTACGCGTCGTAATCGTCGTCATGGGACTGGACTGTATTGACCGTCGAGCCCGACCCGGCCGCGGTTCTGCCGTCAGCAGTATGGGCTTTCGAACTGGAGCCAAGGGCCGTCGCGTGTTCTCAGGCCCAGTTCGGCCGATCGGTGCCCCATTGAGTCGGTGCGTGGTCCCAGTTCGTGGGTGCGCCGTCGTAGTGGACCGGGGGCAGGGCGTGACGCAGCCGACCGTAGGGCGATTCGGTCTCGGCGAGCCAGGACCCGGAATCGTAGGTGCCGGCTTCACCCCGCGCAGGGGTGGGGCGGATGTCGTGCAGCAGCCAGGACGCCGTGCCTGCCAGGGAGAGGCGCAGATGACATCCACCGCCGGTGGCCTGACGATCGCTCAGTGCACGTAGGACGGCGGCGGCGAGCAGGTAACCGGTTCCGTGGTCCAGCGCCTGTGCGGGCAGTACACCGGGGCGGCCGTCGGCTGTGGCCTCGATCGCGGCGATACCGGTACCGGCCTGGACCAGGCTGTCGAAGCCGCGACGCCCGGCCCAGGGGCCGGACCAGTCCCAGGCACACAGTTGGGCCACGATCAGGTCGGGGTACCGGTCCAGGAGCACGTCGGGAGTCAGTCCGTGCCGGTCCAGGGCACCGGGGCGGTAGCCGGTCACCACGACGTCCGCCCGGCCGAGGAGTTCCTCGAAGGCGTGCCGGTCGCCAGGGCTGCCGAGGTCCAGCAACGTGGAGCGTTTGCCCACACCGGTGTCGGCGTGGGCATCTGCGTCCTCTGGGAGCCGGGGGGCGTCCACGCGCAGCACGTCCGCGCCCAGCAGCGCCAGTGTCCGTGTGGCGACGGGGCCGGCGATGACACGGGTCAGGTCCAGGACCCGCACGTCCTGGGCCGGTACCGACGCGGGCGCCGGCAGCCGAGGACTGCCCTGGCCCACGTGCCGCCTCTCGACCAGGGCCGGCCCGGCCGCGGCGGGTGCGGAAGCCACGGCCACGGCCAGGCCGCCTGCCGCGTAGACGGTCTCCTGGACCTCCTCGGCCGGACGCGATGCCAACTCCTTCGAGAGCACGCCCACCAGCTCCCGGTCCCCTCCCCTGTCCGCGATGCCCAGGGCGCTGAGCAGCCGGGCCCGGTGGTGCGGGTAGTTGGCGTGGGTGCGAACCCAGCCGTCGGCAGCCGGCCAGAACCCGGACAGCGGGGCGAAGGACGTCGGGGCCCGGCCGTCGATGCGCAGGTGGCGTTCACTGACGAACGCGGTGGCCACCGCCGCCTCGTTCACCCGCACCGCGGGCACCGGCACGCGGTTGCGCAGCGCCAGCAGTTCCGCCGCCGCCAGTGAGCACACTCCGACGCCGGCCCGCGCCATTTCCCTCACCGGCAGACGTGACGGCAGGACAGCGCCCGCTCCCACGAAGGACACGTGCTGAACCAGTTGGCTCCGGCCCCCCAGGATCGCCCAGGCGTGTGCGGTGGCCGCGTCGTCGGTATACGTCATCCGCTCATCATGTACCCCGCGTACGGGACCAGGACCGCCGGAAGAGTCAGCAGGCGTGGCCCGAGGGGGCGGCCGGTGCGCAGGGGGCGGACGTCGTAGAGGAGGAGCAGGGCGAGGACGAAGGCGCCGAGCAGGAAAAGGGCGATCAGCACGAACCCGCCGGACTCGATCTGGTCGTAGGTGCAGCCGTCCAGGTCCCGGCGGCGCAGGTCCTCGTACCCGCAGTGACCGTGAGCTACGTACCAGCGCGCGCAGAGGATGGTGAAAAACGCGGGGACACCTATCAACAGGTGCACCACAAGCGGCGGCAGACAGCCGCGCAGGACGGGGAGGACGCTACGCATCCGGCCACCTCACCAAGGCACGGCCGACCAGTCTGTGATCGCAGCCACTCCTTCGGTCACAGGGCCGTCACAACTGCCTCATCGGCTACTCGCTCTCACCGATGCCTGGGTCTCGTGAGCGGGCCTACGACCGGGGCGACGTCACTCCATCGTCTCCAGAATGCGGTCGAGAGTCCGGCGTCCCATTCTGCTCATCGCCGGATTGCTCTCGACGTAGTACCAGACAAGACCCATCGCCTGTTCGAACGCCCATGCCTTGCCGCGCTCCCACTCCAGATCGTCACAGACCAGCGTCCGCCGGAGCACTTCCCGCGGGCCTGGCCGCAACAGGTGCCAGGCGCCGACGAGATCCAGCGCGGGGTCGGCCGGGCCGAAGCCGCCGGTGTCGAGTACGCCGCTGAGCCGGTCTCCCGTGACCAGTACATTGCCGGGGATCAAGTCACCATGGCTCATCACGTCGGCACCCGTGCGTGGCAACTCCCGAAAGTGGCCCCACACCTGGCGCAGCCGGGGCACGTCGAGCAGTCCCTCACTCTCCTCGAAGCACTTCGCCATCCAATCGTCATGGTGAGCGAGAACGCCGCCCCTGTTTTCGCCGCTGAAGATGCGTCCCCGCGTTTCGGCGTCCCGGAGAGACGCGATGAAGGCCGCAAGGTCCTCGGCGAAAGCGTCCGACCCACTCGGGTCGGCATCGGAGGCGATCGTTCCCGGCAGCCATGTCTGAACCGACCAGGGCATGGGGTAACCCGCTCCAGGCTTTCCCAAGGCGACCGGTTCCGGGGCGGGGAACCGAGAGACCTGTGCCAGCTCCGCGCTCGCCTGGGCTTCCTGTTCCAGAACCGCCAGCGTCTCGGCGGCATCGTTCAGACGCAGTGGGAAACGTGCGGAGAGGTCGTTCCCGATGCGGAAGATGGCGTGGACCGTCCCGGTCGACACCAGGGGTCGGATCGCCTTGCCGCTCCACTGAGGGAACTGTTCTCGGACCAGGGTCGCAACTATTTCGGTGGTCACGTCCACTTGGTCATCGTGCATGGTCAAGCAGGTCTCCGGGCTCCAGGGCACGAGGCCGCAGCAGTTGAGGCAGTTCAGTCAGGGACACCGCGGCAGTATCCCGGCACCCCCAGCAACACGCTACCCATTTCCGATCAACTGCCCGCTCCACGGAAGGATCCCTGTGCCTGGCGGCGTGGCACAGTCGCGGATCTGGGTCCGGATCGGGGTGGTGACCTCACCGGTGTCGCTGCTGTTGTTCATGCCGGAGACGCCGATGTGGGCGTACCCCTGCGCCTCGGTCCAGCCGAAGACGGACATGAGCTTGTCCTTCAGGCCCTCGGTCGCGTTCACCGTGCTGCCGTGGATGTCGACGTCCGCCCCGAGGGCGTGGGCGCGCTCGACCAGACGGTCCGCGACGGCGCTGTCTCCTTCACGCGGGCGGCAAGCGGGGCGCACTCCCCCGGCCCGTGCCCGGCGAGAGATGCACGAAGAATGGACCGCCTTACCTCGCCGCCACCCCCTCGAAGGGGATATGGACGACATCTGCCGCAAACTCTCTCCTGCTTCCTCCGCGCCACCCAACGCACCGAAATGCAATCGCCAGTTGATCTTCAACACCTTGACGAGAGATACTACCTGGCGGATGCGCGTTCCCGACCGAGTGGCACTCGCTTCAATATCCTCCCCCCGCAGGTCGTCGGAGGTCATCTACCAAGAGATTACTGGGCAGTTGACCTCAGGGTTTCGTGGTAGCGTCCTTACTCGAAGGGACAGTGCGACCTGAAAGGAAAATCGTGAACACGGAGAAGATCGCCGCTCGCCGCCTCTCGCTGGAAGAGGTGACGAAACTCGGCGTGAAGGACAGGATATTCGTTTCCGCCGACACTGCGGAACTCAAACTTCCCGACTGCTACGTCCCTGCTTTTCTGACCAAGCCCGGTGAAAGTTTCGAGGGCGGCTCGATCACGGCGAGGACCGTGTTCCGGGAAGAGGTCTCCTGCCTTCCCGACGACGAGAATGAAGCCGGAATCTACTTGGCCGACGAGAACGGCTCGGTGACCATCGAGGTCCTCCAGTCCGCCGGTGTCGTGCTGGACCTGGCACTTTTCATCCCCGGTGGTGACAAGGGGTCCCTCACGGCCCTTTACGCTGCGGCCCGGCAGGCGTTCGGCGCCGACGTCGTTCAGATCTGGCGCCAGGGCCTCAAGGAGGTTCCCGACGTGAAGGTCGACATCTTCGAGGAGCAGGTTCCCCGGGGGCGCAAGGCGAGCGACAACCCCAAGCGTGACCGTCGCGCGATCGACACCTACCCCACCCGTGCGGACTTCATCGAGTTCTCCGCGGGCTGGAAGCCGGTCGTTGAGATCCACAAGCCGGTCGTTGACGACACCCCGACCATCTGAGGCGGCGTTACCTCTCGTCTCGGCCTGAGAGACGAATGCGCCGGAGCCGGTCGACCCCTGAGCGGCAGGCGGCCGTCGGAAAACGGAGCGCCAGGGGTCGGCGTGTACGAGCGTCGTCCGCATCCGGACGCCACTGCACCGCCCCCGATCAGCACGGGCAGGTTCGACACCTGCCGAGCGTGCGTGGATACCTGGTCGTGGCTCTGGGGCGTACGACTCGGCGCCGTATGCGCGTCGAACTGCACAAGCCCGAGCCCAACGCCACCGCCGGCCACAGGAAGGATCTCGGGCCGAGCTAGAGATTGCGGCCGCGCCGGGACGTGAGGGGATGCGCCCGGCGCGGCCAATAATCACTTGTTGCCGCTTCGCCTCACCTCATCACGCACTGCGCGAAGAGAGCGAATGGCCGTGACCATCTTCTGGGCCCCCTCCTGCAATGGGGGCGGCTCTCGTCCCGAGCTTGCGGCGGCGCTCGATCTCGATCAGCGACCACACGACTTTTCGTGTGGAGTTGAAGTTACCGGGACTCGGCACCTCCTGTCTGGAACACCGGGGAGGTGAGCCATCTCCACGCTCACCGTTGAGGAGATCGAAGGAGATCGCAGCGTGGGAGCCGGCCTCCCTCGGGCCCACCTGGGTGCGCGAGTCGGACCACTGCGTCAAGTCCCTGAGAGCCGGGGATGGCGAGCCCCGGCGCTTCAGCACCGCACCGTCGAATCATCCTGTGAGACGTCTTCCCATGAGCCGGCATGGTGGCCACACGCATAGCCGACCCTCGAACTATGTTGCCCCGCCACATGTGCGCCTGACCTGCGGATTCCTACGGTGTGGCGACACGCAAACGTCCCCGCAGACCCCCAGGAAGTGGTGCCGATGTCGTCGCCCGCAACCGCTCCACCAGCCCCGCACAACCTCAAGCGCATCGTCGCCGCGTCCCTCATCGGCACCACCATCGAGTGGTACGACTTCTTCCTCTACGGCTCCGCCGCCGCGCTCGTCTTCAACAAGCTGTTCTTCCCGGACTCCGACCCGCTGGTCGGCACGCTGCTGTCGTTCCTGACCTACGCCGTCGGGTTCGCCGCACGACCGCTGGGGGCCTTGGTGTTCGGGCACTACGGTGACCGGCTCGGGCGCAAGAAGCTGCTGGTGCTGAGCCTGTTGATGATGGGCGGGGCGACGTTCGCGATCGGGCTGCTGCCCACGCACGCGACCATCGGCACGGCCGCTCCCGTGCTGCTGACCGTGCTGCGGCTGGTCCAGGGCTTCGCCCTCGGCGGTGAGTGGGGCGGGGCCGTACTGCTGGTGTCGGAGCACGGGGACGCGCGGCGGCGCGGGTTCTGGGCGTCGTGGCCGCAGACAGGAGCGCCCGCGGGGCAGTTGCTGGCGACCGGTGTGCTGTCGCTGCTGACGGCCGTGCTGTCGGACTCCGCGTTCAACAGCTGGGGGTGGCGCATTCCCTTCCTGCTCTCCGGCGTACTGGTCATGGTCGGTTTGTGGATTCGTCTGTCTGTCGACGAATCGCCGGTGTTCAAGCAGGCGTTGGCCAAGGCCGAGACGCGGAAGGCCAAGGCCGAGCCCATGCCGCTGGTCTCCGTACTGCGGCACCACTGGCGCGACGTACTGATCGCGATGGGCGCGCGGATGGCGGAGAACATCAGCTACTACGTCATCACGGCCTTCATCCTCGTCTACGCCACCACCGCCGCCGACGTCTCCAAACAGACCGCGCTCAACGCGGTGCTGATCGCCTCGGCCGTGCACTTCGCGGTGATCCCGGCCTGGGGTGCCCTGTCGGACCGGATCGGCCGGCGTCCCGTGTACCTGCTGGGGGCGGCCGGGGTCGGGCTGTGGATGTTCCCCTTCTTCACGCTGATCGACTCCGGGAGCTTCGGCGCTCTGCTGCTCGCGGTGACCGTGGGGCTGGTGCTGCACGGTGCGATGTACGCGCCCCAGGCGGCGTTCTTCTCCGAGATGTTCGCGACCAGGGTGCGCTACTCGGGTGCGTCCATCGGCGCCCAGTTCGCCTCCGTGGCGGCCGGTGCGCCCGCCCCGCTGATCGCCACCGCCCTGCTGTCCGAGTACGACAGCTCCACCCCGATCTCCCTCTACGTCATCGCCTCGGCCGTGCTGACGCTGATCGCCGTGGGCGTGGCCAAGGAGACGCGCAACCGGGACCTCGCCGATGTCGCGGCCTCCCCCGAGGACGCCGATCCGGACGGGACCGAGGCGACCGCCTCCCGTACCCCGGGGGCCCGCGCCCTCTGATCCGGCCCCGGCACCGGCCCCCGCACGCCGTGCGCGCGGGGGTCAGTGCTGTGCCGGTATCGACAGGCGGTGGAGTCTGAGGGCCAGTTGTATCTCCAGTGCGCGCTCGGGGCCCTGCCAGTCGTCGCCCAGGAGACGGCCGACGCGTTCCAGGCGCTGGGCGACCGTGTTCACGTGGACGTGGAGCGCGTCCTTGGTGCGGGCGGGGCTCATGCCGCAGGCGAAGTACGCGTCGAGGGTGCGCACGAGCTCGGTGCCGCGCCGCTGGTCGTAGGCGACGACCTGGCCGATGGTGCGGTCGACGAAACCGGAGACGTTCTGGTCGCCGGCCAGGAGCAGGCCCAAGAAGCCGAAGTCCTCGGCGGCGGCGCCGTCTCCGGAGCGGCCCAGCAGTCTCAGGGCGTCGAGGCAGCGCCTGGCCTCGGCGTACGCGGCGGCCACGGCGTCCGGGTGGGCGGCGAGGTCCTCCACGGGGGCGGAGGCGCCGACGGTGACGGCCTCGTGCACGGCCGTGCCCAGGTGCCGGGCGGTGCGGCGGGCCAGGTCCGTGGCGCCGTCCCCGGTGGTGAGGGGCAGCAGGAGTACGGTGCCGCCGTCGCGGGCGGCGGCGAGGCCGTGCCGGGTCGCGGCGAGGTGGGAGGCCGCGGCCCACAGCCGTCTGCGCGCGTCCGCCTCCTGGTCGGCGTCGGGCGCGGTGGCGTCCAGGCGGGCGGCGAGCACGACGTGGGTGGCGGCCAGGTCGGCACGCAGCCGTCGGGCGCGGTCGCCGAGCAGGCGCGGGTCGCGGTCGCGGGCGTCGAGCAGGTCGTCCAGGAGCTCGCCACGGACGCGCTGTTCGGCCTCGGCGGCGGAGCGGCGGGCGAGCAGGAGGAGCGAAGTGACCATCGCGGCCCGCTCCAGGGTGAGCTGGTCGACGGGGTCGAGCCCGGGGTGGCCGCGGAGCACCAGGGCGCCGAGCAGCTCGTCGCCGGCGGCGACGGCGGCGATCCAGTCGTCCTCGTGGCGCACCGCGTGGCCCTCGGCGCGGGACGATTCCAGGGCGCGCGCCGGTGCGGCCGCGGCCTCGGTGAACTCGACGGTGCCGTCCAGCACCTGGGAGACGGCGGCGGCCACGTCGTGGACTCCGCCGCCGCGCAGTACGAGTTCGGCGAGCCGGTCGTGGACGTCGGAGGCACGCTCGATGACGCCGCTGCGGTCCCGGATGATCTCGTTGGCCCGTTCCAGGCCGGCCAGGGCCGAGCGGGTCTCGGCGAGCAGGTTCGCGGTGTCGATGGCGGCCGCCGCCAGGGCGGCGAAGGAGCCGAGCAGGGCGATCTGCTCGCGTTCGAAGACCCGGGCGCGCCGGTCCGCGGCGAAGAGCACGCCGATGACGTGGTGGCCGAGCATGAGGGGGACGCCGAGGATGGCGACCAGCCCCTCGTCGCTCACACCCGCGTCGATGGTGCGGGTGTGCTGGAAGCGGGCGTCCTTGAAGTAGTCGTCGGTGACGTAGGGGCGGGCGGTCTGGGCGACGAGGCCGCCGAGTCCTTCGCCCATGCCGAGCCGCAGCTGCTGGAAGCGGGCGGCGACCGAGCCCTCGGTGACCCGCATGTAGGTGTCGCCGCGGGCCGGGTCGTTGAGGCTGAGGTAGGCCACGTCGGTACCGAGCAGGGAGCGGGCCCGCTGCACGATCGCGCGCAGAACGGCGTCCAGGTCGCGCAGTCCGGCGAGGTCGTGGGCCGTCTCGAACAGGGCGGACAGCTCGGCCTCACGCCTGCGCCTGCCCTCCAGCTCGGAGCGGACGCGCAGGGCGAGGTCCTTGGCCCGTTCGAGCGCGGCGATCCGCTCGGCGGGGACGGACTCCGCGCGGGCGAGGAGCACCGGCTGCTCGTAGGCGTCGGCGGAGGCACCCCTGGCCAGCAGCTCCAGGAAGGGGGTCTCGACGGGCGCGGGCGCCGGTTGCGCGGCGGCACCGGCCGGTGCCGCCGCGGCGTGGGCGGGGCGCTCGGCGGACTGCACGTGATCGCGGGACATGCTCACAGGATTCCCCATCGTGCGGTGGTCGCGGCAGCCCTGTGGAAAACCCGGTCCGCCGGGCCGCCACCCCGGTCAGTGGGCCGTCCAGCCGCCGTCCAGGACCAGCGACGTGCCGGTGACGAAGGACGCCTGCGGGCCGCACAGGTAGGCCACTGCCTCGGCGACCTCGTCGGGTTCGATGAGGCGCCGCAGCGCGCTGTCCTTCAGCAGTACGTCGTTCAGCACCTGCTCCTCGGGAACGCCGTGGGCGCGGGCCTGGTCGGTGATCTGCCTCTCGACCAGCGGGGTGCGTACGTAGGCGGGGTTCACGCAGTTGGAGGTGACGCCGTGGGCCGCGCCTTCGAGGGCGGCGGTCTTGGACAGTCCCTCCAGGCCGTGCTTGGCGGCCACGTACGCCGCCTTGTAGGCCGAGGCGCGCAGGCCGTGGACGGAGGAGACGTTGACGATGCGCCCCCACCCCTGCCCGTACATGTGGGGCAGGGCGCCGCGGATGAGGCGGAAGGGGGCCTCCAGCATCACGGTGAGCACGGTGTGGAAGACGTCCGGCGGGAACTCCTCGATGGGCCGGACCAGCTGCAGGCCCGCGTTGTTGACGAGGATGTCGGTGCCGGCCGCGGCGCGTTCGGCGGCGTCCAGGTCGGTCAGGTCCAGGACGTGCGGTTCGACGCCGCCCGCCAGGTCACCGCAGCTCTCGGCGAGCGCGTCCAGCCCGGCGGCGTCCCGGTCGACGGCTCTGACCTCGGCCCCGGCTGCGGCGAGCCGCTGCGCACAGGCACGGCCGATGCCGCCGGCGGCACCGGTGACGAGGGCGGTGCGGCCGCGCAGGTCGAGCGAGGAGGCGTGGGGGGCCGGGAGGACGCTGGGCGAGGTCATGTCCCGACCCTAGGCAGGCCGCCCCGCTCACCACATGTGGGCGCGCTCCATACTTCAGAGTGAACCAGTGGTGTCGAACCATGTGGGGGCGTCGGACAGTGCCTGCTTGATCCGGAACTGCCCGAACTCCCCCAGGTCCGGCAGGGCGTCCACTTCGAACCAGCCCACCTCCAGCGACTCGTCGTCGTTGACCCTGGCCGCGCCACCGACGGCCCGGCAGCGGAAGGTGATGTCCATGAACTGGCAGACGTCCCCGTTGTCGTACGTGACGGGGCTGAGCGCCTGTGCGAGGACCAGCCGTTCGACGACGCACCGTACGGCGGTCTCCTCCTCCACCTCGCGCACGGCGCAGGCCGCGGGCTGCTCCCCCGGTTCCGGGATACCTCCGATCAGGGACCAGCGGCCGTTGTCCGACCGCCGGCCGAGCAGCACTCTGCCCTCGTCGTCGAAGACGACGGCGGTGACCCCGGGGAGCCACAGCAGCTGGTGTCCGGCGGTGACGCGCAGGTCGCGGATGAAGTCGGGAGTAGCCATGGGCACGACCCTAACGGGCGGCCCGGACCGCTCCCGCCGGTGTCGCGGGGCGTGCGGCGGGCGTACGGCTACACGCCACCGGCGCGCCGGCCGCGCACACCGGCGCCGACGGCCCAGCCGAGCCCGCCGGCCGCGACCAGCACCAGGACGATCTCGGGGGCCACGCCCAGCCGGGTGGCGGGCGTCTGGGAGGAACGCAGCGGTACCTCCTGGACCAGGGAGTCCGCCACGAACATGCCGGTCTTCTGGGTGACCGTGCCGTCCGGCATGATGATCGCGCTGACGCCGCTGGTGACCGGTACGGCGACGGTCCGGCTGTGCTCGACCGCGCGGACGCGGGACATCGCGAGCTGCTGGTAGGTCATCTCGCTGCGGCCGAAGGTCGCGTTGTTGCTGGGCACCGAGATCATCTGGGCGCCGTCGGTGACCTCGGAGCGCACCGCCCAGTCGAAGGCTGCCTCGTAGCAGGTGACGAGCCCCACCTCGGTGCCGGCCATGGTGAACACGCCGGGCTCGGAGCCCCGGCTGAAGTCCTGGCTGACCATGGAGGTCCACTCGTCGTTGATCGCCCCGATGAGCGAGCGCAGCGGCAGGTACTCGCCGAACGGCTGGATCTGCCGCTTGTCGTAGGTGTCGACGGGTCCCTTGTCCGGGTCCCACAGGATCTGCTCGTTGAGGAGCTTGCCGTCGCGTTCCACGACGCCGCCCACCGAGATGGGCACGCCGATCGCCCGGGCGGCCCGGTCGATGACCGCGCGGGCGTCGGGGTTGGCGAAGGGGTCGATGTCGGAGGAGTTCTCCGGCCAGAGCACGAAGTCGGGCCGGTCCACCTCGCCGGCCGCGACCTCGGCCGCCAGGCGCCGCGTCTCGCGCGCGTGGTGGTCGAGCACGGCCCGGCGCTGGGCGTTGAAGTCCAGACCCGCGCGCGGCACGTTGCCCTGTATCACGGCGATGGTCGCGGTGCCGTCCTCGGCCTCGTCGCTGACCAGTGGGCGGGCGGCGACGGCGCCCACGAGGGGTACGGCCACGCTCAGGAGGGCGACGGCCGCCGCCCCGCGGCGCACCTCGCCGGTGCGACGTGCCCGGACGGCCAGACGGACGGCCTCGTGGAGGCCGAAGCCGCAGAGGACCACCGCGAAGCCGAGCACCGGTGTGCCGCCGACCGCGGCGAGCGGCAGGAACACGCCGTCCGCCTGGCCGAACGCGATCTTGCCCCAGGGAAAGCCCTCGAAGGGCACCCGCGCGCGTGCGGCCTCCCCGGCGATCCACAGCGCGGCCGCCCACAGGGGCCATCCCGGCAGCTTCGACACCGCCGCGGCGCCCGCGCCGACCAGCGCCACGAAGACCGCCTCGATCGCGGCCAGGGCGAGCCAGGGGCCGGGGCCGACCTCCACGCCGGTCCACACCAGCAGTGGCAGCAGGAAGCCGAGGCCGAAGAGGTAGCCGAGGCCGAGGCCCGCCTTCCAGCCGCGGCCGCGCAGCGCCCAGCCGAAGCCGGCGAAGGCGGGCAGGGCCAGCCACCACAGGGTGCGCGGCGGGAAGCTGACGTAGAGCAGCACTCCGGAGAGCGCGGCGGCGACGGCCGGGAGGAGGCGCAGGAGCCACGCGGCGGCGCGTGAGGGGGGCGTGTCCTGGGGGTGCGTCCGGTCCGGCTCGCCGACGGAGGTTGCGGTGGCTGTCACCCCCCGGAGTGTACGGCGGGTGACCGCGCGGCCGACAGCACGGCCCCCGGCCTGCGACCGGCCCTCGCGCCGGGAGTGCGTGGTCAGCGCGCCGAGCCGGGGGCCTTCGGCCGCAGGCGGTCCTTGATGACCTGGACGGCCGTTTCCGCGTCGTCGACGGTGACGGTGAAGGTGTGGCCGTCCCACAAGCGCAGGACCAGGCCCTCCCCGCGGCGTACGACGACCGCGGTGCCCTTCTCCGGTCGCCAGCGGTAGCCCCAGCCGCCCCAGTGGCGCGGGGTGACGTGGGGGGCGAACTCGGCGCCGGCGACCTGGGAGAGGGGGATGCGGCGGCGGGGCACGCCGATGTGGCCGCAGCGCACCTCCAGGCACTCCTCGTCGACTCTCAGCGCGACGTGCACGAAGGCGAGCGTGCCGAAGAGGACCAGCAGTCCCGCCGCGATGCAGCCGACGACCGCCATGGCCAGCGGGGCGCCGCCGGACTCCCAGGCCGATTCGACGGCCAGCGCGATGCCGAACGCCAGGCAGGCGGCACCGATGAGGGCCAGCAACCACTGGACCCGGTTGGTGGCACGTCCGGTCCAGACGTGCGGTGGGGGGACGCTCTCGCCGTGGCGATGCCTCATGGATATGAGGTTACTCAGGTTTCGCTGCGCCGGTACCTCGTCGCGCAGGGTGACTGGGCCGACCGGGCGGCCCCGCCGGTCAGCGCGCCGGCGTGACGGCTTGGAGCAGCCGGCCCTCGTCGTAGGCGAGCGCGGGAGCGGGCAGCATGCCCTCGCGGCCGCTCAGGAGCACGGTGAGGGTGCCTGCGGCCGGGGCGCCGGGGTCGGGAGCGGTGCCGATCCGGCGCAGCGCCTGGGTGGCGACCGCGCCCGCGGAGCCGTGCAGGACAAGGCGCGGGCCGTCGGGGCGCTGGACGGCGGCCCGGATGCGTTCGGCGACCAGTTCGTAATGGGTGCAGCCCAGGACGACGGTCGTGACGTCGTCGGGCGTCAGGGCGGCCGCGGCGGCGACGGTCGCGTCGATCGCCGTCTCGTCCGCGTGCTCGACGGCGTCGGCGAGCCCCGGGCACGGCACCTCGGTGACCTTCGCCTCCCCGGCGAACTCCTTGATCAGGTTCCGCTGGTAGGCGCTGCCGGTGGTGGCGGGTGTCGCCCAGATCGCCACGGGGCCGCCGCCGGACGCCGCGGGCTTGATCGCCGGAACGGTGCCGATGACCGGCACTGCGGGCTCGAGGCGGGCGCGCAGCGCGGGCAGTGCGTGCACCGTGGCGGTGTTGCAGCCGACGATGAGGGCGTCCGGGCGGTGCGCGGCGGCCGCCTCGGCGACGGCGAGGGCCCGTCCGGTGAGGTCCTCGGGGGTACGCGGGCCCCAGGGCATGCCGTCGGGGTCCAGGGAGAGGATGAGATCGGCGTCCGGTCGCAGGCGCCGTACCGCGGCGGTGGCCGCCAGCAGACCGATTCCGGAGTCCATGAGCGCGATCTTCACCCGGCCACCATAGTCGATGCGCCGTCGCGGGCCCGTGCCGTGGGGCAGACTGCGCACGTGAGCGCCGATGTGTGGACTGCCGTCGTGACCGTCGTATCCGCCCTCTCGTTCGCCGCCTGGCTGTGGCTGCTGCTCGCCCGGGGCTTCTTCTGGCGTACGGACGTCCGGCTGCCGGCCCAAGAGGAACCGGACGTGTGGCCCTCCGTCTGCGTCGTCGTCCCGGCGCGCGACGAGGCGGCCGTCCTGCCCTCGAGCCTGCCGTCCCTGCTCGCCCAGGACTATCCGGGGCGGGCGGAGGTCTTCCTGGTCGACGACGGCAGCACGGACGGCACGGCGGACCTGGCGTGCGGGCTGGCCCGGCGGCAGGAGGGGCTGCCGCTCACCGTGGCCTCGCCGGGGGAGCCGCCGGCCGGCTGGACCGGCAAGCTGTGGGCGGTGCGGCACGGCATCGGCCTGGCGCGGGCACGCGAGCCCGAGTACCTGCTGCTGACGGACGCCGACATCGCTCACGCGCCGGACAGCCTGCGCCGGCTGGTGGCGGCGGCCCGCGCCGGTGGTTTCGACGTCGTCTCGCAGATGGCCCGGCTGCGGGTGGAGAGCGTGTGGGAGCGGCTGGTCGTGCCGGCGTTCGTCTACTTCTTCGCTCAGCTGTACCCGTTCCGGTGGATCGGCGGGAGCCGGGCCGGACGCGACGGGGCGGGCGGGAAGAGGAGGACGCGGACGGCGGCCGCGGCGGGTGGCTGCGTGCTGTTGCGCGCGGACGCCGCCGAGCGCGCCCGTGTCCCGGACGCCATCCGGCACGCCGTCATCGACGACGTGGCCCTCGCGCGGGCGGTCAAGGGCGTCGGCGGGCGGGTCTGGCTGGGTCTGGCGGACGGGGTGGACAGCGTCCGTCCGTATCCGCGGCTGCGCGACCTGTGGCGGATGGTCTCGCGCAGCGCGTACGCGCAGTTGCGGCACAACCCGTTGGTGCTCGCCGGGACGGTGGCCGGCCTGGCGCTGGTGTACCTGGTGCCGCCGGCGGCGGTCGTCGTGGGCGCGGCGACGGGCAGCGCATCGGCACTGGTCCCGGGCGCCGCCGCCTGGCTCGTGATGGCGGGGACGTACGCGCCGATGCTGCGGTACTACCGGCAGCCGCTGTGGCTCGCCCCGCTGCTGCCGTTCACCGCGTTCCTCTATCTCCTCATGACGGTCGATTCCGCGGTGCGGCACTACCGGGGGCGCGGCGCGGCCTGGAAGGGCCGCACCTACGCCCGTCCGGACGCCGTGCCCGAGGAGGGCCGGGCAGCCTGAGCGCTGCCCCCGGGGTGGGTCATTTCCGGCCGGGGGTCCAGTTCATGCCCCAGCCGTAGGCGTGGTCCACCGTCCGCTGCGGGCTCACTCCTCGCTCCGGCACGAGGTAGCGGGCTTCGCGCTGGACGACCAGGTCGTTGCCGTCGGCGGTGATCAGCGCGAGGGCGCACACCGTCGAGGGGACCGTGCACTCGTCGAGCGAGAAGTCGATCGGGGCGCCGTACTGCGGCTGGAGGGTCACCGTGGCGTGCAGGTCGGCGAAGGAGCGGGCGCCCTCGTAGATGGTGACGAAGACGAGGACGCGCCGGAAGTACTGCTTGTGATCGAGGTTGATCGTGAGGTTCTCCCCGGTCGCCACGGCCCCGGTGCGGTCGTCGCCGTCGAGGTGGATGAACGGCGGCCGGTCGAGGGCGCCGTAGGCGTTGCCGAGCGCCTGGACGACGCCCTTGCTGCCGTCGGTGAGTTCGTACAGGCAGCACAGGTCGAGGTCGAGGTCGTCGTGCATCGCGACCGGGCGGCCGAGTTTGCGGGCCCATCCGGAGAACTGCTTGCGCACCTCCCAGTTGAGGTTGACGCGCATGGCGCCCGAGGTGCCTCCCTGCTTGGTCAGCGAGACGGAGGGAGCGGCCTTGGTGAGCGTGACCTTGGTCAGGCGGACCGGCTCGGCGGAGGGCACCGCCGGCGGGGGCGGCGGGGTGGCGGCCGGCCGGGTCGCGGGCGGGGCCGGGGGCGCCTGCGGGGCGGCCGGGGCCTGCGGGGCGGCAGGGGGCGCCTGCTGCGGTTCGTCCACCGAGATGCCGTAGTCGGTGGCCAGTCCTTCGAGCCCGCTGTCGTAGCCCTGGCCCACGGCACGGAACTTCCAGGCACCCTGGCGGCGATAGAACTCGCCGAGCACGAAGGCCGTTTCCACGGTCGCGCCGGGATTGTCGAAGCGGGCGGCCACGGTGTTCCCGGCGGCCTCGCGGACCTCGATGTACATATCGGGTACCTGTCCGAACGCCCCGCCGTCCGAGGAGGCGGCGAGGATCACCGTCTCGATCGTGGGCTCCACGCGCGCGAGGTCGACGAGCAGACTGTCGGTGACCCGGCCGCCGGCGTCCCGTTTGCCCTCGTGACGGACCGCGCCGGAGGAGTGCGCCGGCTGGTTGTAGAAGACGAAGTCCGCGTCGGACCGGACCTTCCCGCCCACCAGGAGCAGCGCCGAGGCGTCCGCGTCGGGTACGCCGGGGCCGGTCCGCCAGCCCACTTCGACCCGGAGCGCCGTCGTGGGCACCGGGGTGTTCGAGCCTTTCGACATTGACATGTCCGCCCCCATCGCGTGTCACCGAGCCGGGCCGAGTCCCGGCGGTTCGCCTGGTTTTCCGCGCCCAACCTATTCCCCGGCCGCCCGTCCTTCACGAGAGGTACGGGAAGACGCCGGGACAACCGCCGGTAACCCGCCCGGAACTCGCCCTTTACCCCAAGATCGCGCGGCGTGTCGCCCCCTTTTCGCCGAATTCGCTCACATTGGGGATGCCGGGTCACTGCGGACACGGAAAACAACCCTCTTATCGGTCTCCCCAACCAGCACATCGTGGGCTTAACTTATGTGCCATGACCTCCCCCCGCTCCACTTATGGTGGCGGCTACTACTCCGCCTCCTTCCCGGACACCCCGATCTACGACTCGCTCGTGGCCGAGCGGGGCACCCCGCAGATCGCCCCGATCCGGGTCCCCGCCGCGTACGACGCGCCGGGCAGCCACCTGCCCGCGCTCCCGTCGGCCCTGCCCGCCCTTCCGGCCGGCCCCTCCCAGCCCTCCTACGGATACCCGCAGCAGGCGCCGCAGCCCGCCCCGCTGCAGCAGGCGCCCGCCGCGTACATCCCGCACCAGGCGACCGCGCCGCGCGGGTACCCCGGGCCCCAGCAGCCTCAGCCTCCCCGCCCGGCCGCGCCCGGCCCCGCGGGGTACGAGGCGATGCGCCCCGCGGCTCCCCGGCCGGCCCCGGCGCCGTACCAGGACCCGTACAACCAGCAGCAGTACCGCGGCTACTGAGCCGTCCCCGGGACTGTCGGTGCCACCTGGCACGATGGCTCCATGGGGAACGCGCGACTGCAGTCGATTCACGTCCATCCGGTCAAGGCGACCCGGAGCCTGTCGCTCCGGGAGGCCGTCGTGGAGCCCTGGGGGCTGGCCGGAGACCGCCGCTGGATGATGGTCGACGACGGGGGAAAGGTCGTCACACAACGCGGGCGGCCGCGCATCGCCCTGGCCGCCGCCGAGCCACTGCCCGGCGGCGGCGTCCGGCTGTCCGCGCCCGGCCGGGAGCCGCTGACGGTGCCGGTTCCGCGTGCGGGGGCCACCGTGCCGGTGCAGATCTTCCGGGACAAGGTGGAAGCGGTTCTGGCCGAGGACGAGGCGGTGCACGCCTGGTGCAGCGACTTCCTCGAAGCGGACGTCCGGCTGGTGCACCTGGACGATCCCGCCACGCGCCGTCCCGTCGACCCGCGGTACGCCCTTCCGGGCGAGACCGTCACCTTCGCCGACGGCTTCCCGCTGCTGCTCACCACGACTGCCTCCCTAGAGGCCCTCAACGCCCTGATCGCGCGGGGCGAGCACGCCGGAGAGGGCCCGCTGCCCATGGACCGTTTCCGGCCCAACGTGGTCGTCTCCGGCACCGAGGCCTGGGCCGAGGACGGCTGGTCCCGCCTCACCATGGGCGAAGTGGCCTTCCGCGTCGCCAAACCGTGCGGGCGCTGCGTGGTGACGACCACCGACCAGGGCACCGCCGAACGCGGCCGGGAGCCCCTGCACAGCCTGGGGCAACACCGCCGCGTGGACGGCAAGCTGGTCTTCGGACAGAACCTGGTCCCACTCGGCCGGGGCACGATCCGGGTGGGCGACCCGGTGCGGATCTCCGGATGACGTCCCGGTCGTCCGACTCGTCCGACGACCGGTTCCGGTCACCGGCCACAGAGGGGGAACCCGGTCCACCGACCGCGCGTTGGGTCTTGTGAGAGGTTCGTGAGAGAACCCGGCGGGGAGCGGGAAGGGGGCGCGGATCGTGCGGGCGATGGCGGGGCTCTGGCGCTGGCGGCACAATCCGCTGTGCCGTCCGACGGACCTGGCCGAGGCGTGGGTGGCCTGTGCCGGACTGCTGCTGATCCTGACCGTCGCTCCCCTGGCCGGTGCGCTCGTGGGCGGCTCGGCGCAGGACACGTTGCAGCGGTCGGTGCGCGAACAGCACGAGTCCCGGCACCGGGTGACCGCCACCGTTGTCCGCCCCCTGGAGCGTGCACCACTGACCGTCGCCCCGGAGGGTGCCTCCGGCGGGGACCTGCGCAGCCGAGTGATCGCCGACTGGACCGCGCCGGACGGCTCGCGGCACGAGGACTCCCTCACGGCGGGCCTCGACGACCCTGCCCCCGGCGACCACTTCGCGATATGGACCGACGGGCAGGGCCGGACGGTGCCCCGCCCGCTGGACGCCGAGACCGCGACGACGCACGCCGTGCTCGCCGGAATCGGCGCCGGACTGGCGGCCGCGGCCCTGGTCGAGGCCGGCCGGCGGATCGCCGTCCGCCGCATGGTCCACCGCCGCCACGCCCGCCTGGAGCGCGAGTGGGAGCGGGCCGGCCCGGACTGGGGCAGGACCGGCGCGGACAGCTGACGGGCTTCCGCCTCCGGTCAACTCACCACCTGCGCGCACGCTACGGTGGACCGGCCGAACCGAATCGGCGACGACCCGCGTACGACGAGGTGGGGGCACAGCAACGCCATGGCACAGGGCACGGTCCAGGTGACGCACACCGGCACCTCGCGGTGGCGGCGCCGCACGGGTGAGTACGCATCGCTCGCCGCCGCCCTGGAGGCCGCGGCCGACGGTGACGTCCTCACCGTCGCCCCCGGGACCTACCGGGAGAACCTCGTCGTCCACCGGGCGGTGACCCTGCGCGGGCCCGAGGGCGGGCAGGGTTCGGTCCGGATCGCCCCCGTGGACGGCGTCCCGCTGACCGTGCGCGCCTCGGCGGTGATCCAGGACCTGCACGTGGAGGGCCAGGACGCGGCGGCGCCCGCGGTCCTCGTCGAGGACGGCGTGCCGGAGCTGCTGGGACTGAGGGTGGTCGCGCGTTCCGCCTCCGGGATAGAGGTGCGCGGCGGCGCGCGGCCCACGGTGCGGCGCTGCGTCGTCGACAATCCGGCCGGTGCCGGCGTCGCCGTCGTGGACGGCGGGGGCGGCGTGTTCGAGGAGTGCGAGATCGTCTCCGCGGGGCAGGCGGGTGTCACGGTGCGCTCCGGCGCACACCCCCGGCTCGACCGCTGCCGGGTGCACCACGCCTCGGGTTCGGGCCTGACGGTGACCGGCGAGGGCTCCGCGCTGGAGGCCGTGGGCTGTGAGGTCTACGAGGTACGGGGCAGCGGCGTGCAGGTGACGAACCGGGCCACCGCTCACCTCACCGACTGCGACGTGCACCGCACCACCGGCGACGGCGTCACCCTCGACACGGACGCGGTACTCACCCTCGCCGACTGCCGTATCCACGACGTCCCGGAGAACGCGGTCGACCTGCGCTCCCGCTCCGTCCTCACCCTGACCCGCACCAGCGTGCGGCAGTTCGGGCGCAACGGACTGTCGGTGTGGGACCCGGGCACCCGCGTGGACGCCAACCAGTGCGAGATCTTCGACAGCACCGGTGACTACCCGGCGGTCTGGGTGAGCGACGGCGCCACCGCGGTGCTCGACTCCTGCCGGGTGCACGACGTGCCGGACGCGTTGTTCGTCCTGGACCGCGGCTCGCGCGCGGACGTCGTGGACAGCGACCTCTCCCAGGTGCGCAACACGGCCGTGTCGGTGAGCGACGGCGCCACCGCCCAGCTCGACGACTGCCGCATCCGGGACGCCGCCACGGGCGCCTGGTTCCGCGACCACGGCAGCGGCGGCACTCTGAACAACTGCACCCTGGACGGAAACCGCACCGGTGTGATCGTCACCAAGGGCGCCGACCCCACCATCGAGCGCTGCACGGTCGACTCCCCCTCGGAGGCCGGCGTCTACGTGTCGGCCGGGGGCCGCGGGAGTTTCCTCAACTGCCGCGTGACCGGCAGCGCCGGTTACGGCTTCCACGTGATCGACGGCTGCCGCACGACGCTCCGCAAGTGCCGCACGGAGCGGTGCGCGCGGGGCGGGTACGAGTTCGCGGACGGCGGCGCGGAGGCGGGCCGTGACGCCGGTCCGCTGGTCGAGGACTGCACCAGCGACGAGAGCGCCGGCCTGACCGCGCCCGCCGCGCCGGAGCCGGCCGTGCAGACGGTGAGCCAGTCCCCCGGCCTGCTGGGCTCCATCCCCGGGCAGCGCAGCGCCGAGCAGGAGCCCCTGATCGCCGGTACCGAACCGCTGGAACCGGCGCGGACCTCGAAGGCCGTACTGGGGGAACTGGACGCTCTCGTCGGCCTGGAGAGCGTCAAGCGCGAGGTCAGGGCCCTGACCGACATGATCGAGGTGGGCCGGCGGCGGCAGCAGGCCGGACTGAAGGCCGCCTCCGTCAAGCGTCACCTGGTGTTCACGGGCTCCCCCGGCACCGGCAAGACGACGGTCGCCCGGCTGTACGGCGAGATCCTCGCCTCCCTCGGCGTGCTGGAGAAGGGGCATCTCGTCGAGGTGTCCCGGGTCGACCTGGTCGGTGAGCACATCGGCTCCACGGCGATCCGCACCCAGGAGGCGTTCCAGCGGGCGCACGGCGGTGTGCTGTTCATCGACGAGGCGTACGCGCTCTCCCCCGAGGACGCCGGCCGGGACTTCGGCAAGGAGGCCATCGACACGCTGGTGAAGCTGATGGAGGATCAGCGGGACGCGGTCGTGGTGATCGTCGCCGGGTACACGGCGGAGATGGAACGCTTCCTGTCCGTCAATCCGGGCGTCGCCTCCCGCTTCTCACGGACCATCACCTTCGGCGACTACGGTCCCGGGGAGCTGCTGCGGATCGTGGAGCAGCAGGCCGACGAGCACGAGTACCGGCTGGCGCCGGGCACGGCCGAGGCGCTGACGGAGTACTTCACGGCGCTCCCGAAGGGTCCGGCCTTCGGCAACGGCCGTACCGCCCGCCAGACGTTCGAGGCGATGGTGGAGCGGCACGCGAGCCGGGTCGCCCAGCTCGCCGACCCGAGCAAGGACGACCTGACCCTGCTCTACGCCGAGGACCTGCCGGAACCGCGGCCCTAACACTCGTCCGTCCCGTCGTCCGCCGCCGGGACTGAGGACGGGCGGCCGGTGTGGCGGGGTGCCGGCACCTCGGGGCGCAGGCGGGCGAGCAGCCGCCGCCGTTCCTCGGCGAAGGCCGGGTCGGCCTGGTAGTCGGAGTGGCCGAGGATCGGCGCGGGCAGCGGGTGGAGTTCCGTGCGGCCGTACGTCAGGGGGTCCTTGAGGGGTGGGCGGTCCACCGAGGGGCCCGAGTCGCCGGGCAGCCGCATCGGGCCGCCGATGGGGTCGGTGCGCCGGTACAGGTTGCGCCAGCAGTCGACCTCCTCGTGCAGGGAGCCGAGCGCGGCCGGTCCGAAGTGGGCCGGGAACCAGCGGCCGTACAGGCGCTCCAGCGGGGAGCCGTAGGTGAGGAGTGCGACCCGTCTGCGGGCGGGCGGCTCCAGTTGCCAGGCGGCCGAGGCGGCGAGGACGCTGCCCTGCGAATGCCCGGAGATGACCAGCCGCCCGCCGGTGGCCCGGGTCCAGGTCGCCATCCGCCAGGTGAGGTCGGGCACCGCGCGCTCCGCGTAGCAGGGCGGCGCGAACGGGTGGGCGGCGCGCGGCCAGAAGGTGCCGACGTCCCACAGGATGCCGATGGTGCGCCGCGCGGAGGCGTCCTTGTAGGCGCGCCTGCCCCAGGTGACGAACAGTATGAAGCCGAGGCCGATGAGCCAGGAGCCCAGTGCCTGCGCGGTCTGGACGGCGCCGTGCACGACGGCGTACGTCCCTCGCGCGGCGTCGGCGGGAACCTGGTCGGTCACCAGGGCGCCGGCCAGGGCCGCCGCGCCGAGCAGCAGTGTGGTCGCGGAGACGATGGCCACCAGGAGGGGTGCCCGGTCGGTGAGGGTGGCCAGGGCGCGGGTGAGCGCGATGCGCCGGGTGCGACCGGGGTCCCCGGCCTCGCCGGGGTGGTCGTCCTCGATGCCGGCCCGTTCGGCGCGGGCCAGGCGCCAGGTGTGCCGGGCGAGCGCGGCGCAGAGCAGCAGGACGACGACGAGCAGCGGCGGGATGACGGACGCCTGCCAGGTCAGCAGGACCGGCGGCCCGTCGATGGAGGTGCCGGTGCCGTCCAGCCAGTCGGCGACGCGCTGGGCGACGCCGCCGGACATCACCCCGCCCAGCGCGCAGGCCAGCATCGCGACGGACGGCCCGCCGAGACCTCGGATGGCGGCCCGGGAGTCGGGGCTGCTGCGGTGCAGCACGTGGGCGACCACGGCGAGGACGAGGACCAGCAGGCCCTGGACGAGGGCGATGCCGCCGAAGGTCATGTCCCCGGGCAGCCGCCCGGCGGACGACCACTGCGGGCGTGA
This sequence comes from Streptomyces sp. CB02414, assembly GCF_001905385.1. Taxonomy (GTDB): domain Bacteria; phylum Actinomycetota; class Actinomycetes; order Streptomycetales; family Streptomycetaceae; genus Streptomyces. The sequence goes on from NZ_LIPF01000010.1 coordinate 67,267, forward strand.
CCAGCCGCCGTACAGCAGGGCGAGGACGAACAGGACGAGGGCGGCCAGTGGCAGCAGCCGTACGAGACGTTCGTCGAGTTCCCGGTCGAGGCGCCGCTCGCTGCGGCCCCGGCGGCAGACCACCGCGACCACGGCGACCGCCCCGGCGGCCAGTGCCGCCACCAGGAGCCAGCCCAGTGTGTCGAGCGTCGCGGGCCCGCCCGGCCGACGGTCGAAGCGGGCCGCGGGCGCGCCGACCGCCGCGGCGACGGTCAGGAGGGCGGCGGCGGTGTGCGCGGCGCGCAGCCGGGCCACGAGCCGCCGCCCGTACCAGAACCCGGGCCGGCCGAGCGCGGTGTGGGCGGGGTCCTCCCCGGGAACCGATTCCGGACCGGACTCCGGACCGGCCTCGGGGCCGGACTCCGGACCGGTCTCGCGGTCCATCGGCTGCTGGGACTCGTAGGCCCGCCAGGTACGCAGCGACAGGTACCACAGCAGCCCGGTGAGCACCGCGGGCACCGCGGCCGCGAGGGCGAGCCTGCGGCCCGGCGTGCTCCACCAGCCGCCGTCCGACATCACCGGCGACAGGAAGCCCAGCCAGGAGTGCCGCTCGGCACAGGCGCGCGTGCCCGCGCACTGCCAGGCCACGAGGTCGAGCGCGACCTCGCACGCCCCGGCGACCAGCAGCACGGTCAGGGTCAGTCCCGCCAGCCGCACCAGCAGCCCGTAGAGGCGGACCGTCCGGGTCCGGCCGTGTGCGGTGGGCCGCATCCAGTGGGCGAGGTTGACCACCATGAACGGCAGGAGCAGCAGCCACAGCGCGCGGGTGCCGTTGCCGGAGGTGAGGTTGCACCAGACGTACGCCTCGGGTACCGGCCGGCCCCGGTAGTCCTCGGGCCGGGACTCGGCGTCGGCGTCCTCGGTGCGCCGGAAGACGGCGGCGATGTGGTCGCCGGTGACCCGCACGGTCCGCGGGTCGTCCAGCATCTCGGCGGGCGTGGTGCCGCCCACTCCGTGGACCAGGAGTTCCAGGGCGGTGCCGCTCCTCTCGGGAGCGTCCCGCCCGCCCGTCCCGGCCCGCTCCTGCGCCTGTTCCACTGTCCCTGCTCCCCCGGTGACGTGCCGTCGGCTGTGTACGTGCGGGCACAAGGATCTCCGCTCGGCGGGCGCCGTACACCCCTCGGCACGGAATCTCCCCGAACTGTGTGGCAGGTGACGCCGGGACGGGACTGCCGTGACATGTGCGCGACGGGCAGGCGGTGGCGCGGCCCGTGCCGGGGCGTGCGAGGATGGGACGTCCGCGCACCGGAGCCGGGAGAGCCCCCGGTCGGAGCGGGTGCGCCGGGCGAGTCGGGCGGTTTTGCGGCGAAAGGACCGGAGCGTACGTGAGTGAGAATCCGAACCTCCTCGCGGAGCAGCGGCGCGCCCTGATCCTGGACGAGGTGCGCCGCCGGGGCGGGGTCCGGGTCAACGAGCTGACCCGGAAGCTCGGCGTGTCGGACATGACGGTCCGGCGCGATCTGGACGCGCTGGCCCGGCAGGGCGTGCTGGAGAAGGTGCACGGCGGCGCGGTCCCCGTGATGGAGGCGAGCACGCACGAACCGGGATTCGAGGCCAAGTCGGGTCTGGAGCCGACCGCCAAGGAGGACATCGCGCGGGCGGCGGCGGAACTGGTCGCGCCGGGCGCGGCGATCGCGCTGTCGGGCGGTACGACGACGTACGCGCTGGCGCACCGGCTGGTGGACGTGCCGGATCTGACGGTGGTCACCAACTCGGTGCGGGTGGCGGACGTTTTCCACGTGGCGCAGCGCACCTCGGGGGCGCGGCAGGGCGCGGCCACGGTGGTGCTCACCGGTGGTGTGCGCACTCCGTCGGACTCGCTGGTGGGGCCGGTCGCCGACCAGGCGATCGCGACGCTCCACTTCGACGTGCTGTTCCTCGGTGTGCACGGGATATCGGCCGAGGCCGGCCTGTCGACGCCGAACCTCGCGGAGGCCGAGACCAACCGGCGGCTGGTGCAGTCGGCGCGGCGCGTCGTGGTGGTCGCCGACCACACCAAGTGGGGCGTCGTGGGCCTGAGTTCGTTCGCCGCGCTGGAGCAGGTGGACACGCTGGTGACCGACGCCGGTCTGCCCGCGGACGCCCGTACGGAGGTCTCGGAGCATCTGGGGCTCGTGGTGGCGGGCGAGCCGGAGACGGACGCGGCCGGCTGACCCCGGACGGCGGCGGCCTCCCTGGTCTCCCCGGCCCCGCTGACACCCGGCGTGCCCCCGGCTATCGTGGCGCCACCCGTCCGACCGTCCGCGTCCGCGGCTTCGCTCAAGGGGGTTGTCGCATCCATGGCTCACCGTCTGCGTCCGGTGGGGGCCGGCTTCGTCGAGACCGCGCCGGTACGGCTGGTCTTCGCCCGCGAGATCTCCGCCGCCCCGGACCTGGTCTTCCGCGCGCTCGCCGAGGACGTGCCGGGCTGGACGGCCTGGTTCTCGGCGGTGACGTTCGCCCGGCCCGTCCGCGAGGGGGCCGGGCGCGAGATCCGGCTCAGAGGCGGTACGCGCTTCCTGGAGACGGTGCTGACGGCCGAGCGGCCCGAGGTGTACGCGTATCGCGTCGACGTCACCAACGCGCCCGGAGCCCGGGCCATGGTCGAGGAGTGGCGGCTGGCACCGGCCGGGACCGGCACGCGTGTGCAGTGGACGTTCGCGGCGGACGGCACGCCGCTGTTCCGCTTCGTGCTGAACCGTGCGCGTCCCGGGCTGGGACGGGCCTTCCGGAACGCGGTCATCTCGCTGGACCGGCGCCTCGCCCGCCCGTAGCAGGTCCGGTACCGCTCGCCGTCAGTCGGCCCAGTCGCCCGTCCGCAGCAGGGATTCGATCGTCGCCGTGTACGGCCCGATGTCCAAGCCCTGTCCGGCGAGCCAGGCGTCCGAGTAGTACTTGTCGAGGTACCGGTCCCCCGGGTCGCACAGCAGCGTCACCACGCTGCCCTGCCGCCCCTCGGCCACCATCTCGGCGACGATCTTCAACGCGCTCCACAGCCCGGTGCCCGTGGAACCGCCCGCCTTGCGGCCGATGGCCCGCTCCAGGGCCCGGACGGCGGCGACGCTCGCGGCGTCCGGCACCTTCATCATGCGGTCGATCGCGCCGGGCACGAAGCTCGGTTCCATCCGGGGCCGGCCGATGCCCTCGATCCGTGAGCCGCGGTCGCAGACGACGCCCGGATCGGCGGTGGTCCAGCCCTCGAAGAAGCAGGAGTTCTCCGGGTCGGCGACGCACACGCGGGTGTCGTACTGCATGTAGTGCACGTAGCGCGCGAGGGTCGCCGAGGTGCCGCCGGTGCCGGCCGTGGCGACGATCCACGCCGGTTCGGGGAACCGCTCCAGGCGCAGCTGGCGGAAGATCGACTCGGCGATGTTGTTGTTGCCGCGCCAGTCCGTCGCGCGTTCGGCGTAGGTGAACTGGTCCATGTAGTGGCCGCCGGTCTCGGCCGCGAGGCGTGCGGACTCCTCGTACATCCGGCGGGAGTCGTCCACGAAGTGGCACTGTCCGCCGTGGAACTCGATCAGGCGGATCTTCTCGGTGCTGGTCGTGCGCGGCATGACGGCGATGAAGGGGACGCCGATCAGCTTCGCGAAGTACGCCTCGGAGACGGCGGTGGAGCCGCTGGACGCCTCGATCACGGGACGGCCCGGCCGGATCCAGCCATTGCACAGGCCGTACAGGAAGAGCGAGCGGGCGAGCCGGTGCTTGAGGCTGCCGGTGGGGTGGGTGGACTCGTCCTTCAGGTACAGGTCGATGCCCCAGTGCTCCGGCAACGGGAAGAGCAGCAGGTGGGTGTCGGCCGAGCGGTTGTTGTCGGCCTGGACCTTGCGCACGGCTTCCTTCAGCCAGGCCCGGTAGTCGGTGTCGCTGTGGTCGACGTCGAGGGTGGCGCCGGTGCGGGTCTGCCGGTGGGTGGTCACGACGTGGCTCCTTACGCTCGCGCCGACGGCACTTCGCGCGGCCGACGCCTCGATCATAGGCATCTTCAACACGCTTCTCACCTGCATAAACACACCTTTGAGCGCCTCAAAGGCAGCGCTGGGGCGCGCCGGGCGGCCGGACGGGGGCGCATTCGCGCGAGTGCTCCGGTCGCCTTCGGAAAGGGGCGGCGCGTACTGGTGCTCGGCGCGCGGTGCGGGCAGACTGCCAGCGGGCGGGACGGGATCCCCGGGGATTCCCGCCGCGGGCGCACACTGGAGCACGACACGAGCCGGTACCGGGCCCAGCGAGGAGCACGGTCCGGCGACCTACGGGCACGAGGGGGCGACGGCATGGCGGAGCCGGAGTTCAGGGCCACGGGGGTGCGGATCGGCAAGCGGCTGCGTTCACTCACCCGGGCCGGGACGGTCCGGATCAGCGGTGGCAGGGTGGAGTTGCTGACCAGCTACGGCAGTGAGATCGACAGCGCCCCGGTGCAGGCGGTGCGCGCCTCCAGGCCCTGGTTCGCCCCCGAGGACCGCGCGCTCGCCGACCTCAACGGCAAGCGGTACCTGCTCACGCTCGGCGAGCGGGACCCCGCGCCGGGTGAGCCGGGTCCGCCGGCGGCCCGCCGTTTCATCGAGGCGGTGCGCAGGGCGGCCGGGCGACGCGCTTGAGATGTCCGTAAGTTGCGGTGCCTCACCCCTTGCGTCACGCTGGTCTCACGTCACTCTGGGTTTACCGGCGATAACGCTGCGAACCAGCCCGCCGGCCATGACAGCAGGCGGCGGCGCGCCGCGTGCGACCTGCTGGATCCGAACTCCGTGTTCTTCCGGACCTCTAGTCGGGGAGTCGCAGCCGTGATCAGTCACCCAAGCAGACATTGCACGGTGGAGCTCCAAGCCCTGCCGTCGCGGATCGGCCAGGTCCGCAGAATCGTATCTGCGCAATTGCGCTACTGGCATATGGATCCCCTGATCGACCGGGCCGCGCTCGGCGTGACGGAGTTGTTGACCAACGTCCACCTGCATGCCCGTCCCGACAAGACGTGCACCGTGGAGATAGAGCTGCTCCTTGACCGGCTCACCGTCTCCGTGCGCGACCACGATCCGCGGCTGCCCGTGGTGGACGACGCCGCGCCGCTGGCGACGTGCGGGCGCGGGCTCTCCATGGTGGCCGCGATGAGTGAGAGCTGGGGCGCCCGGCCGGACGGCGAGTCCGGCAAGGTCGTCTGGTTCACGCTCCCGACGGCGGTACCCGCCGCGCAGGTCACCGCTCCGCCCGTCACCGCGCACCCGCCCCGGCGTCTGGTCGGGGAGGTGCCGGCCGCCGCGTTCGCGGAGGCCGAGCACGCGGTCGACGTCGGCAGACCCCAACCCGCTCCCGCCCGGTCGGCCGTTGCCGGCTGACCGGGCGGTGACCTGTCGCTGCCGCGGGCCCACGGCTCACCGGAGCCGGGCGGGCCCCGCCGCGGCCGGGGCGCCGAGGCGGGCCTCGCCGTCCTGGGCGGCGTTCGCCGCGGTCACACCCCGCCGCTCTTGTCCGTCCGGCCGAACCGCTCGTCCAGCACGGACAGCCGGCGCCAGTATTCGTCCTCGTCAATCTCGCCGGTGGCGAAGCGGTGGCCGAGTACGGTGATCGGCGAGTCGTCCGGGGCGGCGGCCGGCCTGCCGGGGCCGCGACGGCCGCGCCACACGGTGCGGCGCAGCAGCGTGACGCCGCCGGCGATCACCAGGGCCCAGAACAGGGGGAAGAGCAGGACCCATGGCCCGGGTCCGCCGTCGCCGAAGTGTGCCAGGGTCTCCATGTCGTCCAACTCCTCGGTCGCGGTGTCTTGGTGTCGCTTCCGAGCGTCGCTCCGTCAGAGCGCCGTGGCGTCGTACGGCCAGCGGCAGTGCGGGTACCGCGCGGGGAGTACCGGGGCCCTCCGCCCGTGCTTTCCACCCGCGGATTCCCTGTTCCGCGCGTTCTGTAACTACTAGTATGTACACTGCTCGCATGAGCACCTCGGAGCGACTGATCGAGTCCACCCGCGAGCTGCTGTGGGAACGCGGTTACGTGGGGACCAGCCCCAAGGCGATCCTGGAGCGCTCGGGCGTCGGCCAGGGCAGCATGTACCACCACTTCAAGGGCAAGCCCGACCTCGCGCTGGCCGCGATGCGCCGCACCGCCGAGGCGATGCGCGCCACCGCCGAGACCGTACTGACCGGTCCCGGCACGCCGTACGAGCGCGTCGAGGCGTATCTGCGGCGCGAACGCGACGTGTTGCGCGGCTGCCCGGTCGGGCGCCTGACCATGGACCCGGACGTGATCGCCGACGACGCCCTGCGCGCGCCCGTCGACGAGACGCTGGACTGGCTGCGGGAGCAGCTCGCCGGGATCGTCGAGGAGGGCAAGGAGCTGGGCGAGTTCGCGCCCTCGCTGGACGGGGAGGAGGTCGCGGCGGCCGTCGTCGCGACCGTCCAGGGCGGCTACGTCCTCGCCCGCGCGTCCGGCTCCCCCGCCGCCTTCGACGCCGCCGTCCGGGGCCTGCTCGCGCTGCTCGCACCGCCGGCCGCCCCTGCCGGCCGACGGACTTCCGCACCCGTGTCGCCCTAGGAGAACGTCCATGCACGCCATGCAGTACGAGTTCACCCTGCCCGCCGCCTTCGGGACGGACGCCATCCGGGAGCGGGTCGCCCGCACCGGGCACCTGCTGGACGAGTGGCCCGGCCTCGGGCTGAAGGCCTACCTGCTGCGCGAGCGCGGCGTGCAGGGCTCGCCCGTCGACCAGTACGCGCCGTTCTACCTGTGGAACACCGTGGAGGGCATGAACTCCTTCCTCTGGGACGGCGCGTTCCAGCGGCCCACCGACGACTTCGGCCGGCCCGCGGTCCGGCAGTGGACCGGCCTGGCCTACGAGGAGGGCGGCGCCGCCCGCTCCCCCGCGCGCACGGCGGTGCGCCGGCGTCAGCCGGTGCCGGAGGGTGTCCCGCTGTCGGAGGTGGCGGCGCAGGCCGTGCGGGAGACCGGACGGCTGGCGGGCGGGGAAGGGACGCTGCTCGCGGCTGCGGTCGTCGACACGGCCCGCTGGGAGCTGGTGCACTTCTCGCTGCACGCGCACGACGCACCGGCCGAGGCCGAGGGGGACGTGTTCCAGGTTCTGCGCCTGTCGGCGCCGGGGCGGGACCGGTTGCCGCGGGGACGCCGGTGGTGAGCGCGGTCCGCACGGTCCTCGGGGACGTGCCGGCCGGGGAGTTGGGCGTGTGCGACGCGCACGATCACGTGTTCCTCGCCAGTCCCCGGCTGCCCGGTGAGGAGCTGCGCAGCGTGGCGGCGGCACGTGCGGAGCTGGCCGCGTTCCGGGAGCGGGGCGGCGGGACGGTGGTGCAGTGGACGCCGTACGGCCTGGGCCGGCGGGCCGCCGACCTGCCGGGGCTGTCCCGGGAGACCGGCGTGCACCTGGTGGCCGCGACGGGGCTGCACCAGGACGTGCACTACACCGACGACGTGCTCGCCGCGCTGCGGGGGAGGCCGGCGGAGGTCTTCGTGGCCGAACTGACCGAGGGCATCGGGGCGTCGGGGGTACGCGCCGGACTGATCAAAGTGGCGGGCGGCTTCCACACCCTCGACGCGCACGCGCGGTGGGCGATGCCGGCGGCGGCCGAGGCACATCACGCGACGGGGGCACCCATCGCCGTGCACCTGGAACTGGGCACCGGCGCACCGGACGTCCTGGAGTTGCTGTGCGGCGAGTTGGGCGTGCCCCCGCACCGGGTGGTTCTCGGCCACCTCAACCGCTTCCCCGACCCGGTGGAGCACCGGGAGATCGCCGCGTCCGGGTGTTACCTGGCCTTCGACGGACCGTCCCGGGCCCACCACGCCACCGACTGGCGGATGCCGCAGGCCGTACGGGACCTCGCCGAGGCGGGCCACGGCGACCGGATCCTGCTCGGCGGCGACACGACGACCGCCGCGGCCCGGTCGGTCAACGGCGGACCGGGGATGCCGCACCTGCTGCGCCGGGTGGCGCCCCGGCTCGCGCGCGCCGTGGGTGAGGAACTGGTGCGGCGCGTCCTCGTCACCAATCCCGCGCGGGCCTTCGCCGTGGAGTGGCGCTGACGCCCGGCCGCGCGGAACTCGCCTCGTCCGACAGGAGGACCACAGCCATGCCCTTCGTCCGCATCGACGCCCACGGGACCGACTCCGACCGCCTCGACGCGCTCGGGCGTGCCGTGCACCAGGCCCTGGTCGAGACGCTCGGCATTCCGCCCGGCGACCGGTTCACGGTCCTGACCGGCCACGACGGCACCCGCAGCGCGCTGCGCTGGGGCGACTACCCCGGCATCCACCGGGACGAGGGCATCGTGTTCGTCGGCATCACGTTGCGGTCCGGACGGACGACCGAGCGGAAACAGGCGCTGTACCGGCGGGTCGCCGAACTGGCCGAGTCGTACGCCGGGACCGAGCCCCGCAACGTCTTCGTCACCCTGACCGAGAACGCCTGCGCCGACTGGTCCCTGGGCCACGGTCTCGCGCAGTACGTGTCATGATCGCGCCGCACGGGACAGTACACCTAGGCTCGGGTCCATGTTGAGACTCGGCATTCCTGTCATCGGCGTCACGGACGTGCCACGCGCCGTGGAGTTCTGGACGGCGGCGCTGAACCTGGTCGTCTCCGAGGAGTGGGCGAGCGAGACCTGGCGGACGCTGGATCACGCGGACGGCTCCGGGCGGGCCCTCGGGCTGCTGTACAGCGAGTCTCCGGCCGAGCCGCGTCCCCGGCTGCACCTGGACCTCTTCGTGGACTCGGCCGAGGAGCAGCAGGCGGAGGTGCGGCGGCTGACCGGTCTCGGTGCGCGGGCCGTCGACTGGGACCTGTACCCACCCGACCCGGACTTCGTGGTCCTCGCCGACCCGGACGGCAACATCTTCTGCGTCGTCGATCTCAGCCACGCGCCGAGCGGCGGTGACCGGCCCGCGGCCTGAGGCGTTCACCGGGCCAGCGCGCCCAGCGGGTCGTCCAGGACCGGCTGCCAGGCCAGTTCGGCGGCGCCGACCAGGCTGTTGTGGTCGAGGCCGCAGGGCAGGATGGGCACGCCGCCGCTCTGGCCCCACAGGCTGCGGTCGGCGACGACGGCGCGCAGCCGTTCGGGGTCGGCGTCGAGGAGCGCGCGGTGGAGTCCGCCCAGGACGATGCGGTCCGGGTTGAGGATGTTCACCAGGCCGGCGAGGCCGAGGCCGAGGCGGTCGATGAGGGTCTCGGTGGCGGTGCGGACGGCCGGGTCGGCGTAGTGGCCGCGGATCAGGTCGTACGACTGCTGGAGCAGGGAGACCTCCGGTCCCGGCTCGCGGCCGGACGCGGTGAGGAAGGCCAGCGGGTCGGTCTCCACGTCCAGGCAGCCACGGCTGCCGCAGTGGCAGGGGCCGCCGTCGGGGTTGACGGTGAGGTGGCCGACCTCCAGGGCGAGGCCCGAACTGCCGCTGTGCAGGCGGCCGTCGAGGACGAGGGCACCGCCGACGCCCCGGTGGCCGGTGGCCACGCACAGCAGGTCGCGGGCGCCGCGCCCGGCGCCGTGCCGGTGCTCGGCGAGCGCGGCGAGGTTGACGTCGTTGGCGGCGAAGGCGGGGCCGTCGATGCCGGCGGCGCGCACCTGTTCGGCGAAGATCCGCCGCACGGGGGCGCCCGCGGGCCAGGCGAGGTGGAGCGGGTTGAGGGCCAGGCCCTCGGGCTCCGCCACGGCGGACGGCACGGCGAGTCCCGCGCCGACGCAGCGCCTGCCGGTCTCCCTCAGGAGTTCCGCTCCCGCCTCGACCACGGAGCCGAGCACCTTCGCCGGGTCGGCGTCCACGACCTCGCAGCCGGGGGCGGTGGCGACGATGCGGCCGCCGAGGCCGACCAGGGCCGCGCGGAATCCGTCGGCGTGGACCTGGGCGGCGAGGGCGACCGGCCCGTCCTCGGCGACCGCGAGACGGTGCGAGGGCCGCCCCTGGGAACCGGCGGCCGCGCCGGGCCGGGCGTCGACCCGGATCAGACCGAGCGCCTCCAGTTCGGCGGCGACCGCGCCGGCGGTGGCCCGGGTCACGCCGAGTTCCGCGGTGAGGACGGCCCGGGTGGGGGCGCGTCCGGTGTGCACGAGCTCCAACGCGGGTCCGAGCGCACCGCGCCCCCGGTCCAGCCGCGTCCTCGAGGTGGTCCCTTCCCCCGCCGCCCGGGGGTCAGCCTTGCCGCTCATGAGGGGGAGTCTCCCATGATCCGCGGGTGCGGTGGTCCTAGAGCCCGCTGACCCGGAGCGTGATGTTCAGCCGCCCGGTGAGCCCCAACTCGGGCGGTGCGGTGCCCGGGTGCACGCGCGGCACCCCGTGGTACGCGAGCCGGGAGGGCCCGCCGAAGACGAAGAGGTCGCCGCTGCGCAGCTCGACGTCGGTCCAGGGGCGGGTCCGGGTCTCGGGGTTGCCGAACCGGAAGACGCAGGTGTCTCCGAGGCTCAGGGAGACCACGGGCGCGCCGGACTTCTCGTCGGCGTCGCGGTGCATGCCCATCCGGGCGTCGGCGTCGTAGAAGTTGATCAGCGCGATGTCGTAGGGACCGTCCGCCGCGGGCTCGGCGCCCAGCGCTTCGGTGACCGCCCGGCGGGCGAGTTCGCCGAGACGGGCGGGGAAGGGCTTCACGGGCGCGCCGTCGCCGTCGACGACGGTGCGGGCGTACGCGTACGGGTGCCAGTGCCATCCGAGGCAGACCTGCCTCGCGGTCATGGTTCCGCCGCCGGGTGTGCGGACCGTGCGCAGCCCGGCCGGCGGGCGGGCCCACTCGCGGCAGGCGGACAGCAGCTCTTGCTGGAGTGCGGGCTCCAGCCAGTCGGGGACGTGCACGGCGCCGGGCGCGATCTCGGCGCGTGCCCTGGGGAACAGCTCGGCCTCCATGCCCCCATCCTGCCCGACAGGGCCTGAGCTGCGGCTCGGCTAGCCTGGACGCACGATGAACGACCGCAGCGACCTTACGACGACCCCGTGGGGCGAGATGACGACCCCGTGGGGCAAGCAGGTGCTCACCCGCTTTCCCGAGGATCCCCGCGACCGGCTCCGGGCCTGGGACGCCTCCGACGAGTACCTGCTCGGGCACCTCGCGGACCAGGACGTGCCGCTGTCCGGCACGGTGGTGGTCGTCGGCGACCGCTGGGGCGCGCTGGTGACGGCGCTGGCCGCGCACCGGCCGGTGCAGATCACCGACTCCCACCTCGCCCGGGAGGCGACCCGCGCCAATCTGGAGCGGGCGGGCGTCGAGCCTGCCGCCGTACGGCTGCTCACCACGCGGGACACCCCGCCGGAGCGGATCGACGTGCTGCTGGTGCGGGTACCCAAGAGCCTGGCACTGCTGGAGGATCAGCTGCTGCGGCTGGCGCCGGCGCTGCACGAGGGCACGGTCGTGGTCGGCACCGGGATGGTGAAGGAGATCCACACCTCGACGCTGCGGCTGTTCGAGCGGATCGTGGGGCCGACCCGTACCTCGCTGGCGGTGAAGAAGGCCCGGCTCATCTTCGCCACGCCGGACCTCTCGCTGAAGCGGCCCGCCAATCCCTGGCCGCTGAGCTACCGGCTCCCCGACGACGTCGGCCCGGTCTCCGGGCGGACCGTCGTCAACCACGCCGGTGTCTTCTGCGCGGACCGGCTCGACATCGGCACCCGCTTCTTCCTCGGGCACCTGCCGGACACCGGCGGCCTGCGGCGGGTGGTGGACCTGGGCTGCGGCAACGGCGTGGTCGGTACGGCGGTGGCGCTGGCCGACCCGGACGCCGAGGTGCTGTTCACCGACGAGTCCTTCCAGGCCGTGGCCTCGGCGCGGGCGACGTGCGAGGCGAACGGAGCGGCGGGGCGGGCCGGGTTCCGGGTGGGCGACGGGCTGGCCGGGGTGCCGGACGGCAGTGTCGACCTGGTGCTGAACAACCCGCCCTTCCACTCCCACCAGGCGACGACCGACGCCACCGCCCGGCGGATGTTCACCGGGGCGCGGCGCGTGCTGCGCCCCGGCGGTGAGCTGTGGGTGGTCGGCAACCGGCACCTGGGCTACCACGTCGCACTGCGGCGGCTGTTCGGCAACAGTGAAGTGGTCGCGAGCGACCCCAAGTTCGTGGTGCTCAGGGCGGTCAGGAAGTAGGGCGCGGGCGGTCATCCCGTAGTACGGGCGATCACACCGATGAGCGTCGACACCGTCCGCACCATGGCCTCCCGTCCCGCGGTGAGGTAGCCGCGGGAGTCGGCCGCCTCGGGGCGGGCGGCCAGATACTCCCGGATCGCGCCGGTCATGGCGAGGTTGAGCGCGGTGCCGACGTTGACTTTGGCGATGCCGCCGGCGACGGCCGTGGCGAGTTCGTCGTCCGGGACCCCCGAGGAGCCGTGCAGGACGAGCGGCACGTCCAGTGCGCCGGACAGGGCCTTGAGCAGATCGTGGTCGAGGGTGGCGGTGCGCGTCGTCATGGCGTGGGAGCTGCCGACGGCCACGGCCAGGGCGTCCACGCCGGAGTCGGCGACGAAGGCCCGCGCCTCGGCGGGGTCGGTGCGGGCGCCGGGCGCGTGGGCGTCGAGCGGCGGTGCGGCGGCTCTTCCCCGCCCGCCCGGCCCGGCCTTGCCGCCGACCTCCCCCAGTTCCGCCTCGATCCACAGTCCCCGGGCGTGCGCCCAGTCGGCGGCGGCCCGGGTCGCCGCGAGGTTCTCGGCGTACGGCAGCCGGGAGGCGTCGTACATCACGGAGCTGAATCCGGCGTCCGGGGCCTGGCGCAGCAGGCCGTCGCTCTGGACGTGGTCGAGATGCAGGGCGACGGGCGCGGCGGCGCCCTCGGCGGCGGCCACGGCCGCGCGGGCCAGCGGCAGCAGGCGGCCGTAGCGGTACTTCACGGCGTTCTCGCTGACCTGGAGGACGACGGGCGTCCGCACGGCCTCGGCGCCCGCTATGACGGCCTCGACGTGCTCCAGGGTGATGACGTTGAAGGCGGCGACGGCTGAGCGTGCGGCTGCGGCACGGCCCACCAGGTCGCCGGTCTTGACGAGGGGCACGGTCTCTCTTTTCCCCCGGGGTCTTCCCGGGCGCCGGGGTGCGGCTGTCGGGGCGGACGTCAGGGGGCGAGGATCACCGAGCGGGTGAGGTGGCGGGGGCGGTCCGGGTCGAGGCCGCGGGAGGCGGCGACGGCGACGGCGAGCCGCTGGGCGCGGACCAGCTCGGCGAGCGGGTCGAGGTCACCGGGCACCCACATCGCACCGGTGTCCCGGACCTGTCCGGCCAGCCCCTCGGGTGCCTCGCCGAACATCCAGGTGGCCGTGCCCGCGGTGCTGATGCTGACGGGGCCGTGTCGGTACTCCATCGCCGGGTATGCCTCGGTCCAGGACAGGGAGGCCTCGCGCATCTTCAGGCCGGCCTCGTTGGCCAGTCCGACGGTCCAGCCCCGGCCGAGGAAGGTGAACTGGGTGCGCTCGACGAGTCCTTCGGGCAGTTCGGCCGCCAGGGCGGTGCGGGCGTCGGTGACGACCGTGTCCGAGTGCAGGCCGAGGTGGGCGCGGAGCAGGGTCAGGGCGGTGGTCGCGAACCGGGTCTGCACGACGGACCGTTCGTCGGCGAAGTCGAGCACGATCACGTCGTCGGCGGCGGTCATGACCGGCGTGGCCGGATCGGCGGTGAGCGCGACGGTCCGGGTACGGCCCTTCAACGCGGCGAGCAGCTCCAGTACTTCGGTGGTGGTACCGGAGCGGGTGAGGGCGACGACCCGGTCGTACGCGCGGCCCCGCGGGAACTCGGAGGCGGCGAACGCGTCGGTCTCGCCCCGGCCCGCGTCCTCGCGCAGTGCCGCAGCCGACTGGGCCATGAAGTACGAGGTTCCGCAGCCGACGATCGCCACCCGCTCCCCCGCCGCCGGGAGCGCCGCCGCGTGCCGTGCCGCCTCGGCGGCGGCGCGTGTCCAGCACTCGGGCTGGCTGTTGAGCTCGTCTTCGACATACGTCATGCCGCACACTCCCCGATCACCGAACGGTCTGATTGTTCCTGCAAGATATAGCTACCTTTCGAGCACAATCAAGCAATCTTTGGGAAGTGTGCGGTGCGCTAGGGTCAGCGGGAGATCGAGGAACGGAGGCGCGGATGTCGCGCGACGCCCGCTGGAAGGCGCTGCTGGAACTGCTCGTCGAGCGCGGCCGGCTGGACGTCGAGGAGGCGGCGGCCGAGCTGGAGGTCTCGGCCGCGACGATCCGCCGTGACTTCGACCGGCTGGCGGAGCAGCAGATGCTGGTGCGCACCCGCGGTGGCGCGGTCGTGCACGGAGTGTCGTACGAACTGCCGCTGCGGTACAAGACGGCCCGCAACGCCTCCGAGAAACAGCGCGTCGCCCAGGCGGTCGCCGCTCTGGTCGCGCCGGGCGAGGCGGTGGGACTGACCGGGGGGACGACCACCACCGAGGTGGCGCGCGCGCTGGCCGTGCGTGCGGACCTGGCCTCGGGCACGCCGGCGCTGACCGTGGTCACCAACGCGCTCAACATCGCCAATGAGCTGGCGGTCCGGCCGCAGTTCAAGATCGTGGTGACGGGCGGGGTCGCCCGGGCTCAGTCGTACGAGCTGATCGGGCCGCTCGCGGACGGGGTGCTGGGCCAGGTGACGGTCGACGTGGCGGTGCTGGGGGTCGTCGCCTTCGACGTCACGCACGGCGCCGCGGCCCACGACGAGGCGGAGGCGGCGATCAACCGGCTGCTGTGCGAGCGCGCCGAGCGCGTGATCGTCGCCGCCGACTCCAGCAAGCTGGGCCGGCGGGCCTTCGCCCGGATCTGCGCGACCGAGTCGGTGGACACGCTGGTCACGGACGGTTCGGCCGACCCGGACCTGGTGCGGCGGTTCGAGGAGAGCGGGGTGCGGGTCGTACTGGCCTGACGGGAGGACTGCGGCCCGCCCACGACCAGCGGCCGCCCGACGGGCACCACCGGTCGCCCGGCGGGGCCACCGATCACCGTCGGGCGCCACCGATCACCCGACGAGGCCACGGCCGACCCCGGAGTCCGCCGGTCCCCCGGCGGGTTCGCCGGCCGCCGCGTGATGCCTGCCGGCCATCGACGGCTCCTGCCGATCGTCCGGCGGGGACCGTGGCCTCGCTCCACGCGGTCGCACCGGGAGCCTGACGGGACCAGCGTTCGCCCGTCGGGGACCATCGGCCGCCCGCAGCCTGCCGGCCACCCGACGGTCGCCTGACCGGGCCCCTTGGATACCTCAGGGCCCTCGGCCGCCCGACGGGAGCCGTGGCCTCCCGACGGCGCCCGAGGGCGTCGGCCGTCAGTGGCCGTGCCCGTCGGAGTGTTCCGTCGTGGCGGCCGGGGCCGGGTCATGTGCACCCGGTGCCGATCCGGCCCGGACGGTGAACGCCGCGGTGTGGACCTCGCCACGATGCTGGAAGTCCAGGAAGAGGCGGTAGGTACCGGCGGTGGGCGCGGTGGCCGTGAAGGAGATCTCCGGGCCGGGACTGGTGGTGCCGTCGCCGGGTTCGCCGTTCGGGTGGACGTGGAGGTAGGCGAGGTCGCCGGAGCGCAGGGCGACCAGGTGACCGTAGGCGCCGAGGTAGGGCTGGAGGTCGGTGACGGGTTCGCCGTCGCGGGAGACCTTCAGCCGCAATTCGCTCGGGCGCCCGGGGCTCAGCGAGCCGGCGAGCTCGACCTGATAACCACCGGTCGTGGCCGTGCCGTTCGGGGCCGGCAGGGGGGCGGGCTCGTAGCGGCCGGAAGCGGCGAGGTCGGCGCCGAGTGTGAGGTTCTCCGCGCCCTTCTTCGCCGGGGTGAAGTCGGCGAAGACGCGGTAGCCGCCCGCGCCGGGCAGGTCGACAGGGGTGCTCCAGGTGCCGTCCGCGGCTCGGGTGGGGTGCAGGTGGCGGTAGGTGACCAGGTCGCGTGAGGCCACGATGAGGTGCAGCTCCTTGCCGTGCTCGCGCTGGTACGCGGTGACGGCGTCGCCGCTCGTATCCCGGACGGTGAAACGCAGCTCGGTGCGCTCTCCCGCGGTGACACGCGGCGTGGCCAGGTCGAGGGTGTACCCCTTCTCGGAGATCCGCAGTCCGCCGGCCGGTGCCGTCTCGTGCTCGCCGTGGCCGCCGCCCTCCTCGGGTTCGGCCGATGACCGGCCGTGCTCGTCGTGCGGCGCGGGCGCGCTCTCCGCGACGACCGGTTCGACCGTCGTACCGACGCCGTAGGCGGTGCCGAAGGCGGCGGCCAGTGCGGCGGTGAACGCGGTGATCCTCAGTCCGGTGTTCATGGCGGTCGTCTCCTCGAATCCCGGCCTCCGGCTCACGAGAGGCCTCTTCATGCACCTCACCATACCCCTAGGGGGTACCGAGTCAAGCGACTGCCGACGCTTGCGTTTGGTACCCCCTAGGGGTATACATGACATCGGCAGGGATACCCCCGGCCCGTATCCGTCCCGCGTCGCACGTTCGGAGGAAGACATGACCTCGACCGTCACCACCCCCGTCACCCCGCCCGTCAGCACCACCTACGCCGTCGCCGGCATGAGCTGCGGTCACTGCAAGGCGACGCTCACCCGGGTGATCGGTGAGCTGGACGGTGTCACCAGCGTCGACGTCCAGGTCGGCTCCGGCCGGGTCACCGTCACCGCCACCACCGAGCCGGACGACGCCGCGATCGCCGAGGTCGTCGACGAGGCCGGTTACGAGCTGACCGGCCGCGTCTGAAACCCCCGCACTCCCCCGCCGCACCGCCGGGGCCCTTCACCCCGGGTCCCGGCCGACGATCCGCATCAGGAGCAGCCATGACCACCAGTACGACCGGCGCACCGACCGAGGTAGAGCTCGCCATCGGCGGCATGACCTGCGCCTCGTGCGCCGCCCGGATCGAGAAGAAGCTCAACCGGATGGACGGGGTCACCGCCACCGTCAACTACGCGACGGAGAAGGCGAAGGTCAGCTACGGCGCCGACGTGTCCGTCCCCGAGCTGATCGCCACGGTCGAGGCGACCGGTTACACGGCCCGCGAGCCCGAGCCGGTGCGCTCCGAGCCGGAGTCCGGCACGGAGAGCGCCGAGGCCGCCGACGAGCTGCGGCCGCTGCGGGAGCGCCTGGTCACCGCCGTGGTGCTGGCCGTCCCCGTCATCGCGATGGCGATGGTGCCGGCGCTGCAGTTCGAGTACTGGCAGTGGCTGTCGCTGACGCTGGCGGCGCCCGTGGTGACGTACGCCGCCTGGCCCTTCCACAAGGCCGCCTTCACCAACGCCCGGCACGGCGCGGCCACCATGGACACGCTGATCTCGGTCGGCACGTCGGCGGCGTTCCTGTGGTCGCTGTGGGCGCTGTTCTTCGGCACCGCGGGCACGCCCGGCATGACGCACCCCTTCGAGCTGACCATCGCCCGCAGCGACGGCGCCGGGAACATCTACCTGGAGGCCGCCGCCGGGGTGACCGCGTTCATCCTGGCGGGCCGCTACTTCGAGGCCCGTTCCAAGCGCAAGGCGGGGGCCGCGCTGAAGGCCCTGCTGGAGCTCGGCGCCAAGGACGTGACGGTACTGCGGGGCGGCGCCGAGGAGCAGATCCCGGTCGCCGAGCTGAGGGTCGGGGACCGTTTCCTGGTCCGTCCCGGCGAGAAGATCGCGACCGACGGCACGGTCGTCGAGGGCACGTCGGCCATCGACGCGTCGATGCTCACCGGCGAGTCGGTGCCGGTGGAGGTCGGCGTCGGTGACGCGGTCACCGGTGCGACCGTGAACGCGGGCGGCCGGCTGGTGGTCGAGGCGACGCGGGTCGGCGCCGACACCCAGCTGGCGCGGATGGCGAAGCTGGTCGAGGACGCGCAGAACGGCAAGGCCGCCGCCCAGCGGCTCGCCGACCGCATCTCCGGCGTCTTCGTGCCCGTCGTCATCGTCCTCGCGCTGGCCACTCTGGGCTTCTGGATCGGCAACGGCTCCGGGCTTACGGCCGCGTTCACCGCCGCCGTGGCGGTCCTGATCATCGCCTGCCCCTGCGCCCTGGGCCTGGCCACGCCGACCGCGCTGATGGTCGGCACCGGGCGCGGCGCCCAGCTCGGCATCCTCATCAAGGGCCCCGAGGTGCTGGAGTCCACCCGCAAGGTCGACACCATCGTCCTCGACAAGACCGGCACCGTCACCACCGGCCGCATGACGCTGCTCGCCGTGCACACCGCCGACGGCACCGAGGAGGGTGACGTGCTGCGGCTGGCGGGTGCCCTGGAGCACGCCTCCGAGCACCCGATCGCCCGCGCCGTCGCCGACGGAGCGCTGGAGAAGCTGGGCGCGCTGCCCGCGCCCGAGGACTTCGCGAACGTCCCGGGGCTCGGTGTGCAGGGCGTCGTCGACGGCCACGCCGTCCTCGTGGGCCGCGAGAAGCTGCTCGCCGAGTGGGCCATGGAGCTGCCCGCCGAGCTGGCGCGGGCCAAGGCCGAGTCCGAGGCGGCGGGCCGTACCGCGATCGCCGTCGCCTGGGACGGCGAGGCCAGGGCGGTCCTGGAGGTCGCCGACGCGGTCAAGGACACCAGCGCCGAGGCTATCGGCCGGCTGCGCGCCCTGGGCCTGACCCCGATGCTCCTCACCGGCGACAACAGGGCCGTCGCCGAGTCGGTGGCCGCGGAGGTCGGCATCGCTCCCGAGCACGTCGTCGCCGAGGTCATGCCCGAGGACAAGGTCGACGTCGTCAAGCGCCTCCAGGAGGAGGGCCGTTCGGTGGCGATGGTCGGGGACGGGGTCAACGACGCCGCCGCGCTCGCCCAGGCCGACCTGGGGCTGGCCATGGGCACCGGAACCGACGCCGCCATCGAGGCGGGCGACCTCACCCTGGTCCGCGGCGACCTGCGGGCGGCCGCCGACGCGATCCGGCTGGCCCGCAAGACGCTGGGCACCATCAAGTCCAACCTGTTCTGGGCCTTCGCCTACAACGTCGCAGCCCTGCCGCTCGCCGCGGCCGGGCTGCTCAACCCGATGATCGCCGGAGCGGCCATGGCCTTCTCCTCGGTCTTCGTCGTGGGCAACTCGCTGCGGCTGCGGGGCTTCAAGGCCGCGAGCTGAGCCGCCGACACCGGCGAGCCGCCGGCCGGCCGATACGGGCCGGCCGGCGGCTCGTCGGTGTCGGCGGCAGGCCGTTCCGGGCCGACCCTGGTACGGCGGTCCCGCGGAGGTCCGGGAGGCGCCCGCCGTACGCGGTGCGGGCCGAGGTGGGGTGGGGCTCAGCTGGGCGCACGCCCCGGACATCGGCGTGTGCCCGCCGGTGGCCGGGGCATCGGACGAACCGCCGGAAGGGACGCACGGAGCCTGCGCGTCGCGCCCGGTCGGAGCCCGTCCGCCCGCGCGGGCGTCGCCCCCCCCCGAGGCACCCCCGAGGCATCCCAATGGCCTGGGGGCATCCCCGCCGTGCGGGGGCGCACTCCGTCAGCGACGCTCCGAGGCCGTGCAGTCGCGCAGCAGCCGGGCCGTGCGCTCCTCCACGCCGGCCGCGGACGACGCGAACTCGGGTGTGTCGAAGACCTCCCCCGCGATCGGGTCGCGGGGCATCGCCGTCTCGTCCCACTCGACGGCACCAGTCGTGGTGTCGACGGTGGTGGCGTAGGCGGGGACGTCCAGAACGGTGAGGACGCGAACGGAGGAGGTGCCGACTGCGGCCGCGTGCGTCAAGGATTCGGAGTCCTCCGGGGACGGGAAATCCACGACGTCCGCGGTGATCGGTTCGGCCGGGGCAGCGGTCTCCAGTGTGGCGGTGGCCGATTGCCGGGCGGTCGCTCCCTCCGCGCTCCCTCCGCCGCGCTGAGCACGCAGCAGTGCGCGCAGGTCGCGCTCCAGGTGCTCCTCACTCCCGGCGGCCTCGCGGGCCGCCGACACGAGCGCCGTGGGAGTGGCCTTCGGATGGGCTCGCACGTACCGGGGCATGATCGCGATCTCGTGACGGAACATCCGGATCATCGCCACGACGGCTAGGGCGTAGATCACCGACAGAGGAGCGGCGCTGGCTATGGAGCTGACCTGGAGGACGGTCAGAGCGGCCTCACCGCCCGCGAGGAGGAGCAGCGCACCCGCGACACCGATCGTCACGGCCCAGAACACCCTGGTCACTCGAGGGGTCTCGGTGCTGCCACCGTGCGAGAGGACGTCGATGACCAGCGCACACGAGTCGGAAGAGGTGACGAAGAAGAGGGTGATCACCACCAGAGCGACCACGGAGAGGGCCGCGGCCAGGCCGGGTCCGCCGGAAATCCGCTCGAAGAGCGTGAACAGAGTGGTGTTCGTGTCGACCGCACCGCCCTCGCCGGCCATCGACCCGTTCTTCAGCTGCTCCACGATTCCGGTGCCGCCGAAGACCGTGAACCAGACGACGGCGATCAGGGTGGGTGCCAGCATGACGCCGAAGACGAACTCGCGGACCGTGCGGCCACGCGAGATGCGGGCGATGAACATGCCGACGAAGGGCGCCCAGCTCAGGAACCACGCCTGGTTGAACAGGGTCCACCCGAGCGTCCAGCCGTCGTCCGCGCCCGCGCCGGTGACCAGGGCGAGCTTGGGCAGAGTCTGCAGGTACTCGCCGGAGTTCTGGACGAACGACTGGAAGAGGAAGGCCGTCGGCCCGATCAGCAGGACAGCGAGCGCCAGCACGGCGGCCAGGCTCATGTTGGCGTTGGACAGCCAGCGCACGCCCTTGTCCAGGCCGGTGACGACGGATACGGTGCCCGCCGCGGTGACGATCACGACGAGGGTCAGCAGCAGGCCGTCGGAGGGCTGGAACCAGCCCAGGTGGGCGACACCCGCCTGCATCTGCAGCACGCCCTGACCGAGCGAGGTCGCGACACCGAAGACGGTCCCGACGACGGCGAAGACGTCGATGGCGTGACCGACCCACGACTCGATCAGCTTGCGGCCGAAGACCGGCTCCAGCAGCCAGCGGATGGACAGGGGCCGGCCGCGGCGGAAGGACATGTAGGCCAGCCCCAGGCCGACGACGGCGTAGATGGCCCACGCGTGCAGCCCCCAGTGGAACAGGGCGGCACCGATGGCGAACCGGCCGGCCTCGGCGCTACCCGGCTCCACGCCGGCGATCTCCGGCGGCGCCATCATGTGGGTCAGGGGTTCCGCCACCCCCCAGAAGACGAGTCCGATGCCCATGCCCGCCGAGAACAGCATGGCGAACCAGGCGAACCGGGAGAACGCGGGACGTTCGTCGTCCCTTCCCAGACGGATGGCGCCCGCCCGGGAGAACGCCACCCAGAAGGCGAACACCAGAAAGACGGTGACGAGCAGGACGTACCACCAGCCGATGGTCTTTCCGATGCCGTCACGCAGCTCGGTGAAGGCGCTCTGCGCCTCCGCTCCGTACGTCGCCCCGTACCAGGTGGCGAATGCCAGTGAAGCGACGATGATCGCGAGAGCCGGCAGGAACACCGGCTTGCTCAGGCTTCGCCAGGCGGCGGTGACGGGGTTCGCCCCCGGCGCTTCGGGCTGGGCGGCCACGCATACTCCCTTCGCTCGGCAGCCGCGCGGGCTCGGCCGCGCCCGCCCCCTTGGGAGCCGTCAACCTCGCGCTTCGGCGGCGGAGAATGCTCGACGCCACCTGGCTACACTGATCTGTGTAATTCCGGCTGGCAGGCTAAGTAGGCAGATCAGTGAAAGTCAAAAGCGGAGGAGCGAGGAGTCCGGACTTGACACAGCTCAGCGGCGGGACGGCGGAACACCGGGAGCCTCGGCGCGCCACCACGGCCCCGCCCCCGGTCGACCCGGCGGGTCTCACACCACGCGCCCGCCTGGTCCTCGCGGTGGCATCAGGCCTGTTCTACGAGCACGGCATCCACGCGGTCGGTGTCGACACGATCGCCGCCGAGTCCGGGGTGACCAAACGCACCCTCTACAACAACTTCGGGTCCAAGGACGCCCTGGTCGCCGCCTATCTCCGGCAGCGCCACACGACCTGGTGGCAGCGGCTGGAGGAACGGCTGGAGGCCGCTTCGACGCCGCGCGCCCTGACCCTCTTCGATGTCTACACCGAGGACGCCCTCACCAGCACCCGCGGCTGCGCCTTCCTCAACGCCGCAGCCGAGCTCCCCGAGGACCACCCCGCCTTCGCCGTGGTCCGCGCGCACAAGAACGCCGTCGAACGGCGCCTGCGCGAGCTGGTGGCGGAGGACCGGCCCGCCACCGACCCGCACCGCCTCGCCCGCCACCTCTTCCTCCTGCTGGAGGGAGCCTTCGCCCACCAAGGGGTGCACGGCCGGGGCCTGATCACCGAGGCCCGCGACATCGCACGGGACCTGCTGACCTGATCCCGGCCGCCGGACGGAAGGCATCCGCGTCCGTCCCCCGGACGGGTCCGGCCGGCGGGCCGTGGGCCGGGACACGGGACAGGCTTGTGCGGCGACGGATCGCCCGATACGCGCCGGCCACCCACCGTGCTCCCGGCGCGTTGCGCGTACCCCGCTGCCCCTCGCCCCGCGGAGCAGGAGCCCATGACCGAACCGACCAACGCCGACGGGGACACCAGCGGCCCGCTCGCGCCGGCCCCGGTGCCCGCCCGGTCCCGCCGCCGGGGCCTCGACGCCGTACTCGGTGATCTGCGTGCCGTGGACGGCGCGCTGTACGCGGCAGTGGCGGCCACCTCCACCCCCACGCTCGACCGTGCGCTGCGACGGCTGTCCCGCGCGGCCGATCATTCGAAGATCTCACTCGGGATCGCCGCCGCACTCGCGCCGGCCGGTGCGCGGCCCCGCCGGGCCGCACTCGTCGGGCTCGCCGCGGTCGCCGTGACGTCGGCCGCCGCGAACCTGCTGGGCAAGCGTCTGGTGCGCAGGGCACGGCCGGACCGGGAGGCGGCGCGGGTGACGGTCGACCGGCACGTGCCGATGCCCGTGTCGGCGTCCTTCCCGTCCGGTCACACGGCCTCCGCGGTCGCGTTCGCCACGGCGGTCGGCGTGGTCCTGCCCGAGGCGGCCGTGCCGCTCGGCGCGCTGGCGGGCGCCGTCGCCTACTCCCGGGTCCACACCGGCGTGCACTATCCCGGCGACGTGGCCGCGGGCGCCGTACTGGGCATCGCCGGGGCGGCCGCCGCCCTGGCGGCAGCGGCGGCCTCCCCGGTGCCGGGCCTGCGGTCGGTCTGCTCGCCATCGCGGGCACCGTCCTGCGCGGACCGGTGACGGCTGCGTCAGCCGAAGGCCCGCACGGCCTGGTAGTACGTCCACGCCGTGCTGTTGCAGGCGGCCTTGGTGGCGCCCCCGTAGCGGGCGCAGACTCGCTTGAGGTCCTCGTAGAAGGCGCTGTCGAGCCGGGACTTGTTGGCGCTGAAGGTACCGGCGTCCTTGTAGTTGCGGTAGCCGAAGTCGTGCCGCGCGCAGGAGCTGCTGAAGGGGAAGCCGAACGGGTTGTCCGGCGAGGAGGAGCAGTAGTCGGTGGTCCAGTCGAACCCGTAAGCGGCCCAGGCGGACTGGTTCGCCCGCGCGGCGGCCCAGGCGTTGTAGCTGGACGCGCTGGTCTGCGTCCAGCTCGCGAGCACCCGCGGCTTGTCGGCCGGAGCGGCGTCGGCCGTCGCGGCGGTCGCGAGGACGGTGGTCACGGACAGGGCCGTGGCGGCGAGTCCGGTGGCGAGTCTGCGGTGCATTCCACACCTCCATGAGGCTGCGGCCCGCCACTCGGGCCGCAGGTTCATGTCAAGATGATGCGCATTTCGACCACCCCTTCACACTTCCGCCGCCCTAATGGCCCCTTAACTCTTCGGCCCGGCAAGGGATCGGGAAGTGAACAGCCGCCAGCCCCATCCCATCTGCCCCTCAACTCCCCTCCGTGCGGGGCGCGTCGAACGGTGGCCGACGCGCCGGACCGCCACAACTCCCGCCGGCCGGGCACCTTGTCCCGCCCAGGCGCGCGGCGGCCCGCTGGAACTCCCGGTACGGCCGTCGCCCCCGGCGGCCAGGGCCTCGCGCAGCACCAGGTAGCCCCCCGGGACGGCGAGGTCCCTGCGGCGCCGTGCCGCGGCCTCCGGGTCGGCCGGCACCTCGGGCGGGAAGGTGAGGACGGCGTCCCCGGCGTGAACCAGGCGACCGAGCCCGGCCCCAGCGGGACGTCCCGGTCGCCGTCCGGGCTCAGCGTCTGCACCGCGCCGTCTCCACCGGTGACGACGTACGCCTCCGTGCAGACCAGGCGCGGGTGCGGGCCGGGGCCCGGGTGCGCTCACCAGGCCAGGGTGTCCAGATGGGCGCCGACCCGGTCGCGGTCCCAGGCGCCGTCGGCGACCAGGACGCGGTAGCGGTAGGCGAAGGACTCGCCGGGAGGCAGCTCGAACTCCTCGAAGAACGCCCAGGAGAACGCCACGCTCGGGACGGGGTCGGCGCGCACGAACCAGTGCGAGGGGTGGATCGCCCGCTCCTCGTCGAGGTTCTCGGGCGCGTGCGCGAAGACGAGCGTGGAGTGGGCGTCGACGTCGTCGTGCTCGGTGGTGAAGGCGAGCCAGGGGCTCTGGGTGCCCATCAGTCCGGCGGCGTCCGCTTCGGTGTCCGGCGCGAAGACGGTGCCGCCGGTGAAGTCGCGGGGGCCGCGCCACTGGAGTCCGGTGTAGCCGGCCATCTCGCGGCCGGCGGTGGTCGGGGAGCCGAACACCAGTGCTTCCGTGCGGGTGTTGGTGAGGCGGATCGACCAGTCCAGGGCCCAGGAGCCGGCCTCCTCGTCGACCGAGTGCAGGGTCAGGCCGCGCTCCTCGCGGGCCCACTCGGCGCCGCCGTTCTCGATCCAGGTGAGGTGTTCGGTGAGCGCGAAGCGGTCGTCTCCGACCGTGAGGCCGGCGAAGCCGTCGTGCCGCATCGAGCCGATGCGCTCGGGCAGCGGCCGGTAACCCTCGCCGTGGACGTAGCAGTTGCCGCCCCAGAAGTTCTGGCCGGACAGGTGACTGGCCGTCATCTGCAGGCCCTTGTGCCAGCGGTGGTCGCTGGGGCGGTAGCCGGTCACCGTGCGTCCGGCGAGCGTGCGCACCGGGTGGGCGTAGGGCTTGCGGGACTCGAAGGCGTCGGGGTCGGGGCGGTAGACGTAGCGGAGGATCTCGGTGCCGCCGGCGGCGGTGACGGCGATGTGGTCGCCGTGGGTGTGGGTGACGCGGAAGGTGCTCATGCGCGCTCCTTAGGGGCCCAGTCGGGGTGGTCGCCGTGCATGGCCGCGTGGAAGGGGTCGCCGGGCGCGATCTCGCCGGCGAGGACCGGCCGTCCGGTGAACGCCGCCTTGTAGAGGGCGGCGGCGAAGTCCAGCGTGGCCCGGGCCTCCGTGCCGCTGCCGGGCGGCCGCTCGCCCGCGTCCCAGGCGTCCAGCACGGCGCCGAGCTGCGCCGTGTGGGAGCTGGGCACGTCCGTCGCCGGGGTGCGCCAGGCGGCGGCGCGTTCGGGGTCGACGTGCCGGGCCGGGGTGTAGGTCCAGTCGTCGTTGCGGTGCCCGTACAGGTGGGTCAGCTCGACCGTGGCGTCGGCGCAGTCGACGCGGACGCGGCTCACCTCGTCCGGGGAGAGCACGCTGTTGACGACGGTGGCCAGCGCGCCGCTCGCGAACCGCACCAGGGCGGTGGACACGTCCTCGCTCTCGGTGTCGTGGACCAGGCGGGACGCCATGGCCCGCACCTCCGCCCAGGGGCCGAGCAGGTGCAGCAGCAGGTCGTACTGGTGGATGCCGTGGCCCATGGTCGGGCCGCCGCCCTCGGTGGACCAGCGTCCTCGCCAGGGCACGGCGTAGTAGGCGGCGTCGCGGTGCCAGGTGGTCTGGCAGTGGGCCACCAGCGGGGCGCCCAGCTCGCCGCTCGCGATCAGGTCGCGGGCGTGCGCGGCGCCCGAGCCGTAGCGGTGCTGGAAGACGACGGACGCGTACGCCCCCGACGCCTGCTCGGCCGCCGCGATGTCGTCGTACTCGGCCAGCGACAGGCACAGCGGCTTCTCGCACAGCACCCAGGCGCCCGCCTTGAGCGCGGCCACCGCCTGTTCCCGGTGCAGGGACGGCGGCGTGCCGATCAGGACCAGGTCGGGCCGTACGGCGTCCAGCATGTCGCCCACCGACGTGTACCCGGCGACGTCCCCGCCCGCCTCGGCCCGGAAGGCGTCGAGCCGCGCCCGGTCCACGTCCACGGCGGCGACCAGTTCCGTCCGTTCGGCGTGGGCTCTCAGGGCGGGCAGGTGGCCGCCGGTGACGATGGCACCGGTGCCGACCACGGCGACACGGCGGCGGGCGGGACGTGGGGACATGCGGTCCTCCTCGGACGTCGGCGCACGACGGGCACGGACGCCGGCAGAAAGCGCTTTCACTCGGGCAGACCCTAAGCGGCGGGCGAACGACCGGACAACCCCCCAGCGTTTGCGGGCACGGCGGACGGCTGGTCGACTGTCGCCGGGGGGACCGGGGCCGGTCGCACCGCGCCGGCGCAGTCTTCAGTCCTCCGGAAGGAAACCAGGCGTGAGCAACCCGAAGTCGTCGTCCGTGGAGCACAGGTCCGACGGCAGCCAGCCCTGGCTGCACCAGAAGGGCCGCACCATCCAGGAGTTCGGCACCGTCAAGCAGTTCCCCGTGGCGCTGACCATGGACACCCGGCTCTACTCCTGCCAGCGGCTGAACAAGGTGCTGGCGGACACCCGGATCCTGCACGACCTGTACAAGAAGTACCACTGGCTGATGCGCGGGGCGACGTTCTACCAACTGCACCTGCTGCTGGACAAGCACGCCGGCGAGCAGCTGGAGCTGATCGACACGGTCGCCGAGCGCGTCCAGACGCTCGGCGGCGTCGCCATCGGCGATCCCCGGCACGTCGCCGAGATCACCACCGTGCCGCGTCCCCCGGACGGCGTCGAGGAGGTGCCGGCGATGCTGTCGCGGCTGCTGGAGGCGCACGAGCTGATCCTTGCCGACTGCCACGACGCGGCCGCGCGCACCCAGGAGATGGGCGACGACGGCACCAACGACATCCTCGTCTCCGACGTCGTGCGCACCAACGAACTCCAGGCGTGGTTCGTGGCCGAGCACCTGGTGGACACGCCGCTGGTGCACGCCTGAGTTCCCGTCACGTGACGGCGGCGGCCCCCCGGAGGGCTGCCGTCACCCTCCGTGCACCCGGGCGGGGGCGTCCGTGATGCCCCCGTCCCCCTTCTGTGAAAGCGTCCGGCACATGGCCCACTCGTCCCACGGCGCCCACGCCGAGCCCCCGACGCGCGGGCAGCGGTGGTCCACGTTCCGGCAGTCGCCGTTCTGGCCGGCCACCGTGCTGGTGCTGATCCTCGCGGCGGCCGCGGGACTCTTCGCGGGTTCGTACACCTACTCGATGGCGGATCCGACGCCGCACTCGATCCCCACGGCGGTGGTCGGCTCGTACGAGGAGGCACGCGGCCAGGCCTTCCTGGACGGCCTGGAGAAGGCGCTGAACGCCTCCGTGAAGGTGCACCCCTACGAGAGCACGGCCGAGGCGCGGGAGGCGATGCAGGACCAGGAGGTCTTCGGGATCTTCGAGATCCGCGACGACGGGCGGACCGCCGTGCTCGACCTGTCCAGCGCGTCGGGCGCCTCGGTCGCCCAGGTACTGGCCGACACGGCACCGGCCGTGGGGAAGAAGACCGGCGTCCAGGTCACCGTCCGGGACATCAACCCCCTCCAGGAAGGCGACCCGCGCGGGCTCGCGATCTTCTACATCTCGCTCGCCGCGGTCATCATCGGTTTCGTCGGCGCGATCCAGCTGAGCGTGCACGCGCGCTCTCTGACCCCGTTCGAGCGCATCGTCTTCACGGCGGCCTACGCGCTGCTCGGCGGGTTCGCCATCGCCGCGACGGTGGACTGGCTGCTGAACGCGCTGGACCTGCCGTTCGTCGAGTCGTGGATGATCCTGGCGCTCACCATGTTCGCGTCGGGCATGGTCTTCACGATGTTCAACACCCTGTTCGGACGCTGGGCGATGCTGCCGACCTGGGGCCTGATGGTGCTCCTCGGCAACCCGTCGTCCGGCGGCGCCGTGTCCTGGCCCCTGCTGCCCTCTCCGCTGGGGGCGATCGGGCAGTGGCTGCCGCCCGGCGCCTCGGTCAACGCGCAGCACACGGCGGTGTACTTCCAGGGCCACCAGCACCTCTTCCCGTTCCTCGTGCTGGGCGGCTGGGCGCTGCTGTCCTGCACGGTCTTCTGGATCTGGCGGCACCGGCATCCCGGCGGCCGCGAGAAGCAGCCGGCCCACGCCGCGGACTCCTGACCGCCGGCACTCGTCCCTCCAGGGCGTCTGTTCCGATCGGCGCCCCGCTGCGATCATGAGGCGGCAACGCCCGCCTTCGGTTGGAGAGCACATGGCCCTGGACGTCGACGCGATCCGCGCGCAGATACCCGCCCTGAAGTCCGGCTCCGCCCGCTTCGACGCCCCGGGCGGCACCCAGACCCCGCAGCCAGTCATCGACGCCGTCGCCGAGGCACTGGCCCATCCGCTGGCCAACAGGGGCCGGACGACCGAGGGCGAGCGCAACGCGGACGGCATCGTCACGGACGCCCGCGGCGCCCTGGCCGACCTGCTGGGCGCCGACCCGCGGGGCGTCGTCTTCGGCCGCAGCGCCACCCAGCTCGCCTACGACCTGTCCCGGATGCTCGCCAGGACGTGGGGGCCGGGCGACGAAGTGGTCGTCACCCGCCTCGACCACGACTCCAACATCCGGCCCTGGGTCCAGGCGGCCGAGGCGGCCGGCGCGACCGTGCGGTGGGCCGACTTCGACCCCGCCACCGGGGAACTGCTTCCCGAGCACATCGAGGCGGTGCTCTCCCCGCGCACCCGGCTGGTCGCGGTGACCGCCGCGTCCAACCTGATCGGCACCGTGCCCGACATGGCGGCCGTCGCCCGCCTCGCGCACGGCGTCGGCGCGCTGCTGCACGTCGACGCGGTGCACTACGCCTCGCACGCCGTGGTGGACCTGACGGCGCTGGGCGCGGACACGCTGGTGTGCTCGCCGTACAAGTTCCTCGGTCCGCACCTGGGAGTGCTGGCGGCCCGGCCGGAGTTCTTGGAGACACTGCGGCCGGACAAGCTGCTGCCCTCCAGCGACGCCGTCCCCGAGCGCTTCGAGCTGGGCACGCTGCCGTACGAGCTGCTGGCGGGGGCCCGCGCCGCGGTGGACTTCCTCGCGGGTCTGGAGCCGGACGCGCGCGGCAGCCGCCGGGACCGGCTGGCGGCCTCCTTCGCGGCCCTGGAGACGCACGAGGAGGCGCTGCGCGAGCGCATCGAGCGGGGACTGGCGGAACTCCGCGGGATCACCGTGTACTCACGGGCCGCCCGGCGCACCCCGACCCTGCTGTTCACCGTGGCGGGCCTCAGCCCCGCCGAGGTGTACGGGCGGCTCGCCGAACGCGGGATCGACGCGCCCGCCGGCTCCTTCTACGCCCTGGAGGCCTCGCGCCGGCTGGGACTGGGCGACGAGGGTGCCGTACGCGTGGGACTCGCGCCGTACACCGACGCCGGCGACGTGGACCGCCTCCTCACCGCGCTGGGCACCCTCGCCCGCTGACCCGACGGCTCACCCCAGCGGCACCGTCACCTCACCGGTGCCCTCCGCGCTCGCCCCGCCCGCGACCCGCACGGTGAACGGGCGGTCGGTGCCGGTCGCGGTGACCCGCAGGACCTCCCCGTCGCGCCGCACCCGGAAGGTCGCGGCCGGGGTGCCCAGCAGGTCGGGCACGGTGACCTCCGCCCCGTAGCCGGGCCCGGCGGGCGGGTGGACCAGCAGGGTCGGGGCGTCCAGCCAGTCCCCGTCGGGACGGCTGTCGTCGGCGGCCAGCGGGAGGACGGCGCCCTCACGGACGTACAGCGGCAGGCTGTCGTAGCCGTGCCGTTCGGTGCGCCAGACGGGGCCGGTGACGCGTTCGCCGGTCAGGAGGTGGGTCCAGGTCCCCTCGGGGAGGTAGACCTCGGCCTCGCCGTCCTCGGTGAAGACCGGGGCGACCAGCAGGTCGGGGCCGAGCATGTACTGGCGGTCCAGCGTCCGGCAGCCCGGGTCGTGCGGGTACTCCAGGAGCATCGGCCGCATCATGGGCACGCCGGTGCGGTGGGCCTCGGCGGCGACGCCGTACAGGTAGGGCATCAGGCGGTGCTTGAGGTGCGTGAAGCGCCGGGCGACGTCGACCGCCTCCTCGCCGAACTCCCACGGCACCCGGTAGGAGGAGGAGCCGTGCAGGCGGCTGTGCGAGGAGAGCAGTCCGAAGGCCAGCCAGCGCTTGAAGACCGCCTCGTCGGGGGTGCCCTCGAAGCCGCCGATGTCGTGGCTCCAGAAGCCGAAGCCGCTCAGGGACAGGGACAGGCCGCCCCTGAGCGACTCGGCCATCGCCTCGAAGGACGACCAGCAGTCGCCGCCCCAGTGGACGGGGTACTGCTGGCCGCCCGCGGTCGCGGAGCGGGCGAAGAGGACGGCCTCGCCCTGCCCGCGTTCCTTTTCGAGGAGTTCGAAGACGGTGCGGTTGAAGAGGTGCGTGTAGTAGTTGTGCATCCGCTCCGGGTCGGAGCCGTCGTGCCAGACGACGTCGGTGGGGACGCGTTCGCCGAAGTCGGTCTTGAAGCAGTCCACGCCCTGGTCGAGCAGCGGCTTGAGCTTCCCGGCGTACCAGTCGCGGGCGGCGGGGCTGGTGAAGTCGACCAGGCCCATGCCGGCCTGCCACAGGTCCCACTGCCAGATGTCGCCGTCCGGCCGGCGCACCAGGTGCCCGAGGGCGGCGGCCTCGTCGAAGAGCGGGGACTTCTGGGCGATGTAGGGGTTGATCCAGGCGCTGATCCTCAGGCCCTTGGCCTTGAGCCGCGCGAGCATGCCGTCCGGGTCGGGGAAGACGTCCGGGTCCCACTGGAAGTCGCACCACTGGTACTCGCGCATCCAGAAGCAGTCGAAGTGGAAGACGGTCAGCGGGATGCCGCGCTCGGCCATGCCGTCGACGAACGACGTCACCGTGTGCTCGTCGTACGACGTGGTGAAGGACGTGGTGAGCCAGAGACCGAAGGACCAGGCGGGCGGCAGTGCGGGGCGGCCGGTGAGGGCGGTGTAGCGGGTGAGGACGTCCTTGGGGGTGGGGCCGGCGACGACGTAGTACTCCAGCGTCTGGTCCTCGACGCTGAACTGCACCTGTCCGACGGACTCCGAGCCGACCTCGAAGGAGACGGCTCCGGGGTGGTTGACGAAGACGCCGTAGCCGCGTGAGGAGAGATAGAACGGGATGTTCTTGTAGGCCTGTTCGCTGCTGGTGCCGCCGTCGGCCTGCCACATGTCGACGACCTGGCCGTTCTTGACGAACGGGGTGAAGCGCTCGCCGAGGCCGTAGACCTGCTCGCCGACGCCGAGGGAGAGGCGGCCCAGCATGTGGTGGGCGCCGTCGCCGGTGGTGGCGAACGCGGTGCTCTTGGCGTTGGCTCGGGTCAGTTCGCGTCCGTCCGCGTCGTGGAAGGTGAGGCCCCAGGGGCCCTCGCGGTCCAGGCGGAGACTCAGCGGGCCGCTGGTCAGCTCGGTGACGGTGCCGTCCTGGCGCACCGTGCCGGCACCGTCCGCGTCGGCCGCGAGGGCGAAGTCGGGGCCGGGCCGGCGCTTGCCGGCGTGGTGGGTGACGCGGACGCCGATGACGCCCTCGGCGGGAGAGAAGCATTCGACCGTGAGGAGCGGCGCGTTGAGCGTGTCACCCCTGCGCGTCACCTTCTTCACGGCGGCATGGGCGGTGAAGCGCTTCGATTCGGGGCGCACGTCGCGCACTTCGGTGGCGTACGAGATCTGCACGCCCTCACGGATGAGCCAGAAGCCGTCGGTGAACTTCATGATCTTCCTCGGATGGGACGGGAGCTGTCGGATGGGCGAACGGGGACCGTCCCGCAGCGTTTTGATCGTACACAAAACAAATCCGGCCACCGAGGGGCCGCGACGGCCCTCACCGCTCTGATCAGGCACGATTACCGACGAGAACAATCTCTTCACGCCACGGAACGAAGAGATCGGGGCCACTTTCCTCTAGCGCGGCAGCACCCTCGTGACGTATTAGTCATCACACCAAACAAAACGGTCCGGCGACGAAGCCGGACGGTACGACAGCAAGGGCCGCACCATGTCGAAGCGCTTCACCTCGCTCGCCTTGACAGCACACCCTCCTGCCGCCGGGCACCACGGGCGAGGACGCTCACGCCGAGTCGTCGCCCCGGTCGCCGCCGTCTGTGTCCTGGTCGCCGGGGCCGCGCTCACCGGCTGCGGACAGCAGCGGGACCCCGACGTGTACACCGTGCTGAACTCCTCGACCGACGAGTCCTACCACCGCTGGGACGCGGAGGCGATGGCCCGCTGCGGCGAGCGGCTGGGCATCACCGTCGAGCAGCAGAGCGTCCCGGCCTCGCAGGTGATGACGAAGGCGCTGCGCATGGCCTCGTCCAAGTCGCTGCCCGACATCGTGCAGTTCGACGCGTCCGAGATGCCGACCTTCGCCGACGCGGGCGGCCTGACCGACCTGCGGTCCCTCGGGCTGAGCACCGAGGACATCCCCCAGGGCATCGTCGACTTCGGCTCGTACCAGGGGACGTACTACGGCGCCGCCCGGTCGGTGAACACGCTGGCGCTCTTCTACAACAAGGACGTGCTCGACGAGGCCGGCGTCGCGGTGCCCACCACCTGGGCGGAACTGCGGGAGACCGCGAAGGAGCTCACCCGGGGCAAGCGGTACGGCCTGGCGCTGAGCGCGGGCGGCGCGGAGGACGGCGTCTTCCAGTTCCTGCCGTTCATGTGGTCCAACGGCGGTGACGAGACCGATCTGGACGGTCCGCGGGTCGTGGAGGCGTTGGACTACTGGAAGGGCCTGCTCGGGGACGGCTCGCTGTCGAAGTCGACGGTCAACTGGACGCAGGCGGACGTCAACGACCAGTTCATGGCCGGCAACGCGGCGATGATGATCAACGGTCCGTGGCAGGTGGAGACCCTCAACAGCGACAAGTCCCTGCACTGGGGCATCGCGCCGATCCCGGTGCCCGAGGCCGGCGCGGACTCGGTCGGACCGCTGGGCGGTGCCGTGCTCACCGTGCCGGACACCGGTGACGAGGCACGGGAGAAGACCGCCGGGAAGATCGTCGCGTGTCTGTCGAGCGAGCAGGAGCAGCTGACGTACGCGCTCAACAGCTGGATGGTCCCGGCCAACGCCGAGGCCGCCGCGGTCTGGCGCGAGAAGGTGCCGGAGCTGGACTCCCTCGCCGACCAGGTGGCCGTCGCCCGGTCCCGGACGGCGAAGCTCGGCGCCGGCTGGTCGAGCGTGTCGCTCGCCCTGCAGAGCGCCTTCCAGTCCGCCCTGACCGGCCAGTCCAGTGAGACCGCCCTGAAGCGCGCCCAGCAGCGGGCCACGAGCGGGAACTGAGGTACGCGCCCATGACCACGTCCACCGTCACCGCACAGCCGCCCGCGAAGGCCCCCGAGCCCGCCGCGGCTCCCGATCCGGCCCGGATCGCGCGCCGGCGCCGGCTCGCCCAGTGGGGGTTCGTCGCCCCCGCCGTCGTCTTCATGCTGCTCTTCTTCGGCTTCCCGCTCGTCCGCAACGTCGTGATGAGCTTCCAGCACTACACGCCGAAGACGTTCTTCACCGGTGAGGCCCCCTTCAACGGCGCCGACAACTGGTCGAACGTCTTCCACGACGCGCTCTTCGGCAAGGCGCTGTGGCACACGCTCGTCTTCACCGCGGGCTCGCTGCTCGGGCAGTTCTGCATCGGCATGGCGCTGGCGGTCTTCTTCAGCCGCCGGTTCCCGCTGAACGGGGTGCTGCGCTCGCTGATCCTGCTGCCCTGGCTGGTGCCCATGGTGGTGTCCGGCATCGTGTGGCGGCGCATCCTCGACCAGGACACCGGCGTCCTCAACTCCTTCCTGGACACCATCGGCATCGGCGGTCACACGCCCTGGCTGACCAGCCCCGAGATGGCGCTGCTCTCGGTCATCCTGGTCAACATCTGGATCGGCATCCCGTTCAACATGGTCATCCTGTACGGCGGTCTCCAGGAGATCCCGAAGGAACTGCACGAGGCTGCCGCGCTGGACGGCGCCTCGGCGTGGCGGACCTTCCGGTCGGTCACCCTGCCGGTGCTCAAGCCGGTCATCACGGTGGTGCTCGTGCTCGGCTTCATGTCGACGGTCAAGATCCTCGACCTGATCCTCGCCCTCACCGACGGCGGCCCGGCCGACGCCACCCAGACGCTGGGCACACTCACCTACCAGAACTCCTTCGTCCAGCTGGACTTCGGCGCGGGCGCCGTGGTCGGCAACGTGCTCATCCTGATCTCCGCGGTGTTCGCGGTGTTCTACCTGCGGGCCAACCGCACCGAGGGGAAGTGACCGACGATGGCCACCCACACGCCCACCGCGTCCCGGCGCCGCTGGGGCTCCACCGTCGCCGGTGTGCTCGTCCTCGCGGTGATGCTGTTCCCGCTGTACTGGATGCTCAACACCGCGCTCCAGCCGGAGTCGGGGCTGCTGAAGGTCGACCCGGTGCCGGGGAGCCTGGACCTGTCCGGTTTCTCGAAGGCCATCAGCGACCAGGGCGGGCACCTGCTGACGTCGCTCGCGGTGTCGCTCGGCGCGGTCGCCATCTGCCTGCTGATCTCGGCGCCGGCGGCGTACGGGCTGGCGCGGTTCGGGCTGCGCGGCTCGCGCACCATCGTGTTCGGCACGCTGATCACCCAGATGGTGCCGGGCATCGTCATCGCCAACGCGCTCTACAACTCGTACGTCGACCTCGGCCTGGTCAACTCCTACTTCGGCCTGATGCTGGCGGACGCCTCGCTGGGCATCCCGTTCTCGATCGTGCTGATGCGCTCGTTCATGGTGTCGATCCCGGGGGAGGTGATCGAGGCCGCGCAGATCGACGGCGCGGGGCCGGTGCGGACGTTCGTGCGGGTGGTGCTGCCGATGAGCCGCAACTCCCTGATCACGTCGGGGCTGTTCGCGTTCCTGTTCTCGTGGAGCGACTTCATGTTCGCGCTCACCCTGAACACGACCGACGAGGTCAAGCCCATCACCCTGGGCATCTACCAGTACATCGGCGCGCACGTCGGCGACTGGGGCTCGGTGATGGCCGCCTCCGTGCTCTCCGCGGTGCCGGCGGCGATCCTGCTCGTCCTCGCCCAGAAGTACATCGCCGCCGGGATCACCGGCGGTTCCGTCAAGTGACTCAAGTGACCATTGCCGTACAGGAGATGAGCAGCACAGCATGAGCGAGTACCCCGGCTTCCCGCCCGGTTTCGTCTTCGGCGCCGCGACCGCCTCGTACCAGATCGAGGGCGCGGCCCGCCAGGACGGCCGCGGCCCGTCGATCTGGGACACCTACAGCCACACGCCCGGCCTGGTCGTGAACGGCGACACCGGCGACGTGGCCTGCGACCACTACCACCGCTACCGCGAGGACGTGGCGCTGCTGCGGGACCTGGGCGTGGACTCCTACCGCTTCTCGATCGCCTGGCCACGCGTCGTGCCGGACGGGTCGGGCGCGGTGAACCCGAAGGGCCTGGACTTCTACTCCCGCCTGGTCGACGAACTGCTCGCGGCGGGCATCGAACCGGCCGCCACCCTGTACCACTGGGACCTGCCGCAGGCCCTGGAGGACCGGGGCGGCTGGCGGGTGCGGGAGACGGCGGAGCGCTTCGCCGAGTACACGGCCGTGGTCGCCGAGCACCTGGGCGACCGCGTACCGCGCTGGATCACCCTCAACGAGCCGTGGTGCAGCGCCTTCCTCGGCTACTCGGTGGGCCGGCACGCGCCGGGCGCCAAGGAGGGCCGGTCCGCGCTGGCCGCCGCCCACCACCTGCTGGTCGGACACGGTCTGGCGGTGAAGGCCCTGCGGGCAGCCGGTGTGCGCGAGGTCGGTATCACGCTCAACCTGGACCGCAACCTCCCGGCCACCGACTCCCCCGCCGACCTGGCGGCCGTGGTCCGCGCGGACACGCAGCACAACCTGGTGTGGACCGAGCCGATCCTCGCGGGCCGCTACCCGGCCACCGAGGAGGAGACCTGGGGCGAGCTGATCACCGGCGTGGACTTCCGCCGCGACGGCGACCTGGGGCTGATCTCGCAGCCGCTGGACTTCCTCGGCGTCAACTACTACCGGCCGATCGTGGTCGCCGGCGCCCCGCACCGCGAGAGCGACCCGGCGCGGCGGGTGGCGACGGACAACCGCTACGAGGAGGTACGGCTGCCCGGCGTCCGCGAGACGGCGATGGGCTGGCCGGTCGTCCCCGACAGCTTCACCGAGCTGCTGGTGCGGCTGAAGAAGCAGTACGGGGACGCGCTGCCGCCCGTCCACATCACGGAGAACGGCTCGGCCGAGGACGACGCCCCCGCCGCCGACGGCACGGTCCACGACGCCGACCGCGTCGCCTACCTGCGCGACCACCTCACCGCGCTGCGGGCGGCGATCGACGCGGGCGTGGACGTGCGCGGGTACTACGTGTGGTCGCTGCTGGACAACTTCGAGTGGGCGTACGGCTACGACAAGCGCTTCGGCATCGTCCGCGTCGACTACGGGACACAGGAGCGCACACCGAAGGACAGCTACCGCTGGTACCGGGAGATGATCGCCGCGAACAACGGGGGGTGACGCCGCGACGCGGGGACCGCCGGGCCGCGGCTCCCGTGGACGACCCCGTCAGCCCGCCCCACCGCTCGGCGTACGCCGCCCGGTGGGGCGGTGGGCATCCGGCCGCGGCCTCCACGTCAGCCACCCTCGCCCCCGTCAGCCGCCGCCCCGCCCGGCATACGCCACCGGGTCGGCCAACACCTCCCGGACAGCCGCGCCGGCCGCACGATCGCCGCGAACCGCCGCAGGTGACACCGAGGCGGGGCCCTCCGGCCGCACGCAGCCCTCGCGTCAGCCACCCCCGGCTCCGTCAGCCGCCCTCCCGCCCGGCATACGCCACCGGGTCGGCCAACACCTCCCGGACAGCCGCGCCGGCCGCACGATCGCCGCGAACCGCCGCAGGTGACACCGAGGCGGGGGCCCTCCGGCCGCACGCAGCCCTCGCGTCAGCCACCCCCGGCTCCGTCAGCCGCCCTCCCGCCCGGCATACGCCACCGGGTCGGCCAACACCTCGCGGACGATCGTGCCGGCCGCGCCCCGGGCCGCGTCGCCGAGGGGCGAGGAGGCCCGCAGCCGCTTGCCGTCCTCCTGCCACAGACCGGAGACGACCCGGCGGGCGATTTCGCGGTCGACGGCCGGCGCCAGCCAGTCCATCAGTTCGCGGTAGACGCCGCCGAGCACGACCGCTTCGGGGTCGAAGAGGTTCACGGCGCCCGACACGACGACGCCCAGGTGCCGCCCCGCCCGCTCGATCGCGGCCAGCGCGGCCCGCTCACCCCGCTGGGCGCGGCCTCCGAGTTCCGCGACGCCCCGCACACCCGTGGCCGCGTCGATGCCGGCCGCCCGGAGCAGGGCGGCCTGTCCGGCGTACTGCTCCAGGCAGCCGTGCGCCCCGCACCGGCACAGGGGCCCGTCGGGGTCGACGACCATGTGCCCGATCTCCCCGGCGAAGCCGTGCGCTCCCCGCAGCAGCTCCCCCTTGAGCACCAGGGCGCCGCCGATGCCGATCTCTCCGGTCAGGTGGAGGAAGCTGCGCACGCCCTCGGTGCCGGCGCCGAACCACAGCTCGGCCAGGGCAGCGGCGTTGGCCTCGTTGTCGGAGCTGACCGGCAGCGGACGGTGGGCCGGGCGCAGGGCGAGGAGCGCCTGCGCGAACAGGCCCTCCACCGCGACGCGCCGCCAGCCCAGGTTGGGGGCCTGGCGGACGGTGCCGCCGGTCACCAGGCCGGGCAGGGCGACGTGCGCGCCGGCCGGCACGAGGTCCTGCTCGGCCGCCGAGCCGATGGCGCGCGCCGCCAGCCGGGCGGCGCGCGCCAGCACCTCGGAGGGCTGGACCCCGCGGTTGTCGACGTGCTCGACGAGCCGGACCCGGTCGGTGCCGGCGAGGTCGACGACGCACACGGTGACGTAGTCGATGTTGATCTCCACGCCGAGCCCCGCCGGACCCGACCTGGACACCTTCAGGACGGTGCCGGGCCGCCCCGCCTGACCGCTGCTCGTCTTGCCGCCCTCGGAGACGAAGCCGTACTCCAGCAACTGCTCGACCAGCGACGAGACGGCCGCGCGGGTCAGTCCGACGTGCGCGGCGATCCCGGCCCGGGTCGCCTCCCCCGCGTCGTGGACGGCCCTCAGGACGAGGCTGAGGTTGTGCCGTCTGACCGTGGCCTTGTCGGCCTTCGGCTCCAGGGGGGTGAGGTTGTTCTTCATGGTGGTGTCGAGCGTATGCGACCGGCAGGGCTCCGACCTGCGCCGCTGTGGTCGCGGGGCACCCTTGCCCGTCCTCGTCCGGGCCTCTAGCCTGACTTTGTGCCGCAAATAAACAAAGCCCGTTCGCACAGCGCCGTGCCGGGCTCCCGCAACGACCTCGCCCGTCTCCGTGTCGCCCTGACCGCATTCTTCGCCCTCGACGGTTTCATCTTCGCCGGCTGGGTCGTACGCATCCCCGCCATCAAGGAGCAGACCGGCGCCTCGGCCAGTGCCCTGGGCCTGGCCCTGCTCGGCGTCTCCGCGGGTGCCGTCGTCACCATGACGCTCACCGGACGGCTCTGCCGCCGCTACGGCAGCCACCCCGTCACCGTCGCCTGCGCGGTCCTGCTCTGCCTCAGCGTCGCGCTGCCCCCGCTCACCCACTCCGCGCTCGCCCTCGGCCTGGTCCTGCTGGTCTTCGGCAGCGCGTACGGCGGGATCAACGTCGCCTTCAACAGCGCCGCCGTCGACCTGGTGGCCGTGCTGCGGCGCCCCATCATGCCCAGCTTCCACGCCGCGTTCAGTCTCGGCGGCATGGTCGGCGCGGGGCTCGGCGGTCTGGTCGCCGGGTCGCTGTCGCCCGTGCGGCACCTGCTCTGCCTCACCGCCATCGGTCTGGTCGTGACCTTGTTCGCGGGCCGCGCCCTGCTGCGCTGCGAACCCGCCGCGCCACCGGACGGCGCCGACCGGGACCAGCGTGCCCCGCGCCGGCTCGACCGCCGCACGCGCCGCCTGGTCGTCACCTTCGGCGTGATCGCGCTGTGCACGGCCTACGGCGAGGGCGCCATGGCCGACTGGGGCGCGCTGCACCTGGAACAGGATCTCGACGCCTCCCCGGGGATGGCGGCCGCGGGCTACTCCTGCTTCGCGCTCGCCATGACGGTCGGCAGGCTGACCGGCACGACCCTGCTGGAGCGCCTGGGCCGGACGACCACGGTGGTGGCCGGCGGCACGACCGCCGTGGCCGGCATGCTGCTGGGCTCGCTCGCCCCGTCCGTGTGGGCGGCGCTGTTCGGCTTCGCGATCACCGGGCTCGGGCTCGCCAACATCTTCCCGGTCGCGATCGAACGGGCGGGCGCGCTGGGCGGTCCCGCCGGCGTCGCCACCGCGTCCACCCTGGGTTACGGCGGCATGCTGCTCGGGCCGCCCGCGATCGGCTTCATGGCCGACTGGTTCTCGCTGCCCGCCGCGCTCACCAGCGTGGCGGCGCTCGCGGCGGTGGCGGTCCTCGTCGCCGTCGCGACCCGTCGGGCGGCGGCACCGGGCTGAGCCGTCCAGTACCTCGGAGTACTCCCTTCGAGCGCACTCGATCCGGCACACTCACCGCCATGGAGACCGTTGCGTACCTCGATGTCCTGGCCCGCGAGGGCGCGTTGCTCGCCAAATCCGCCGAGTCGGCGGGCACCGGCGCCGAGGTGCCGACCTGCCCCGGCTGGCGGGTGCGCGACCTGCTGCGGCACACGGGCACGGTGCACCGCTGGGCGCAGACGATCGTCGCCGAGGAGCACACCGGCCCCCGGCCCGACGGCGGCCTGCCCGACCTCGACGGCGGCGACCTGCTGACCTGGTTCCGGGAAGGACACGGGCGGTTGGTCGACACGCTCACCGGTGCCGCACCCGACGTGCGCTGCTGGCACTTCCTGCCCGCGCCGTCCCCGCTGGCGTTCTGGGCACGGCGGCAGGCCCACGAGACGACCGTGCACCGCATCGACGCGGAGTCGGCCCTGGGCGGCACGCCGACCGCCGTCGGTGCGGACTTCGCGGTGGACGGCATCGACGAGTTGCTCTGCGCCTTCCACGCCCGCCCCAAGAGCGCCGTACGCACCGAGGAGCCCCGCACGCTGCGGGTGCGGGCGACGGACGTGCCCGGCGCGGTGTGGACCGTACGGTTGTCGGCCGAGCCGCCCGTGACCGAGCGGACGGGCGGCGGTGACGCCGACTGCGAACTCTCCGGGCCCGCCGCACTGCTGTACCCGGCACTGTGGAACCGCCTGCCGTTTCCCGGGGTGGCCGGCGACGCCTCGCTCGCCGCGCTGTGGCGCGAGAGGTCGGGCATCACCTGGAAGTGAACCGGCCGCACCGCGAGCAGGGGCCGGGTCGGCCCGTCTGGGAGACTTGACGCCATGACGACTCACGGGGGACGGCGTACGCAGGGCGAGCGGGACGCGATCACGGTCGAGATCGGCTACGCGCTGTGCAGCGCGGCGTTCGCGGCGGCCGTGCTGTTCGGGGCCGTGGCGGGGCCGGCGTATCTTTTCGGAGTGACCGGCGGGCTCCGCGATGTGCTCTTCGGGGCGGGTGCGGTGCTGGCCGTCGTCGTGTTCTTCGTGCGGGTGGCGAGCGTGCTGCTGCGCTTCGCGCGTGCCGGTCAGCCCAGCCAGCCCGGCCGCACCAAGCCCGACTCGTAGGCCAGTACGACCAGTTGGGCCCGGTCGCGGGCGCCCAGCTTCACCATGGTGCGGCTGACGTGGGTCTTGGCGGTGAGCGGGCTGACGACCAGGCGGCGGGCGATCTCCTCGTTGGACAGGCCGATGCCGACCAGGGCCATCACCTCCCGCTCCCGTTCGGTGAGCCGGGCCAGCTGCCCGGCCGCGGCGGGTTCCTTGGAGCGGGCCGCGAACTCGGCGATCAGCCGGCGCGTCACCCCCGGCGAGAGCAGTGCGTCTCCGGCGACCACCGCCCGCACGGCGCGCAGCAGTTCCTCCGGCTCGGTGTCCTTGACCAGGAAGCCGGAGGCGCCTGAGCGGATCGCCTCGAAGACGTACTCGTCGAGTTCGAAGGTGGTGAGCATGACCACCTTCACGTCCCTCAGCGCGGCGTCCCCCGTGATCCTGCGGGTCGCCGCCAGGCCGTCCTGCACCGGCATGCGGATGTCCATCAGGACGACGTCGGGGCGCAGTTCGCGGATCGCGCGCACCGCCTCCTCCCCGTCGGCCGCCTCCGCGGCCACCTCGATGTCGGGCTGCGCGTCCAGCAGCGCCCGGAAACCGGCGCGTACCAGTGACTGGTCGTCGGCGAGCAGTACGCGGATCACCGGTCCTCCTCCGTGGTGTGGGCGTTCTCTGCGTTGGCGTTCTTGGCGTTCTTGGCGTTCGTGACGCCCCCGGTGCCGATGGGCAGTGTCGCCAGCACCCGGAAGCCGCCGTCGGGGCGCGGGCCCGCCTCGATGGTGCCACCGAGCGCCGCCGCCCGTTCCCGCATTCCGGCCAGCCCGTTGCCGCTGCCGCCGGCCTCGGCACCGGTCGCGGGTCCGTCGTCGTCGACGCGCAGCCGCAGCACGCCGCCGTCCCGGGCGAGGCACACGCGTGCGTGCCGCGAACCGGAGTGGCGTACGACGTTGGTGAGGGCCTCCTGCACGATGCGGAACGCGGCGAGGTCGGCACCGGGCGGCAGCGCCGGCGGCTCGCCCTCGACCTCGACGGTGAGGCCCGCGCTCGCCGCCTGCCCGACCAGCTCGGGCAGGCGGTCGAGCCCGGGGGCGGGCGTGCGCGGGGCGTCGCCGGGGGTGCGCAGGGTGTCGAGGACCTGGCGCACCTCGCCGAGCGCCTCCTTGCTCTTGGCCTTGATGGTGGTGAGCGCGGTCCGCGCCTGCTCCGGGTCGGTGTCGAGGAGCGCGAGTCCGACACCCGCCTGCACGTTGATGACGGAGATGCTGTGCGCGAGGACGTCGTGCAGCTCGCGGGCGATCCGCAGCCGCTCCTCGTCCGCGCGCCGCCGGGCCGCCTGCGCCCGCTCGGCCCGCTCCTTCGC
This sequence comes from Streptomyces sp. CB02414, assembly GCF_001905385.1. GTDB lineage: Bacteria > Actinomycetota > Actinomycetes > Streptomycetales > Streptomycetaceae > Streptomyces. The sequence goes on from NZ_LIPF01000010.1 coordinate 109,220, forward strand.
CCACTGCTCGCGCCGGGTCCGGGCCAGCTCCGACACCGCCACGATCGCCACCACCCAGACGGCGATGACGACCTCCCCGCCCCAGGAGGCGGCGGAGTCCGACGACGGCGGCAGCCAGCGGTACAGCCAGTGCACCAGCAGGACGTGTCCCGCCCACAGCGCCGCCAGGGCCGACCACGCGGCCCTGCGGTGCCCGGAGACGACGGCGCTGAAGCAGGCCAGTGCCACGGCCAGGAGGACCGGCCCGTACGGGTATCCGGCGGCCAGGTAGACCAGGGTGGTGGCCGACGTGCCGAACACGACCGCCACCGGGTACCGCTGCCGCCACAGGAGCGCCGCGCCCGTCAGGAACAGGAGCACGCGCGCGAAGGGGTCCAGACCGGCGCGCTCGCCCTCCTGGGAGTGGGCGGCGAAGTTGGAACCGACCAGCACGAACGCCGTGAGCAGTGCCGTGGAGCGCCAGGGCCACCGGTGGCGGTGCTCCGCTTCGTCCCGGCGATGCCACCACGGGGGCCCGTGCCGCCACCACTGCGGCGGCCCGCCCACGTGCCCGCGCTGTCCGTCCATGACCGCCACGCTAGACGCCGCACGACGGGAGCGGCGTCACCCGCGCGTGGTGATCACGCGTACTCCCGGAGAAGTACGCCCCGGTCGCTCCCAGGGCTCGCACGGCGTGCGTGAGCGGTGCCCGTCAGGGTGGTCGGGGCGGGGCGCTCAGGTGCCGGCCTCGTCGTCCGCGGGGCGCGCGGCGCCTGGGGTGTCCGGCATGCCCGCGCCCGCCGGTGTGTCCGCACCCGTCGCCGCGTCCGGAGCGCCCGTCGGCTCCGCCGTGCGCGCGGGCCGGCGGTCCATCGCCGCCAGCGCGCGCTGGGCCAGGGGGTGGCTGCGGACCAGCTCGCCCAGGGAGGTCGAACCCTGCGTGATGTCCTTGAACGCCTTCCAGGCCGGACGGAACCCGGTCAGGGCGGCGTGGAACAGCCCCGGCCGGCGCTCGAAGATCGCCAGCATGCGCTTGCCGACGCTCATCTCGACGCCGAGGCCGGCCTTGACGGCGAAGGCGTAGTTCAGGGCCTGCTTGCGCGCGTCCACGGCGTCGTGCGCCTCGGCGATGCGCACCGCCCATTCGCCCGCGAGCCGTCCCGAGCGCAGGGCGAAGGAGATGCCCTCGCGGGTCCACGGCTCCAGGAGCCCGGCCGCGTCGCCGCAGACCAGGACCCGGCCGCGGGACAGCGGCGAGTCGTCGGCACGGCAGCGCGTCAGGTGGCCGGAGGAGATGCTCGGTTCGAAGCCGGCGAGGCCCAGGCGGCCGACGAAGTCCTCCAGGTACCGCTTGGTCGCCGCGCCCTCGCCGCGCGCCGAGATGACGCCGACCGTGAGGGTGTCGCCCTTGGGGAAGACCCAGCCGTAACTGCCGGGCATCGGCCCCCAGTCGATGAGGACCCGTCCCTTCCAGTCCTCGGCGACGGTATCCGGCACCGGGATCTCCGCCTCCAGGCCCAGGTCGACCTGGTCGAGCTTCACGCCGACGTGCGCGCCTATCCGGCTGGCGCTGCCGTCCGCGCCGACGACGGCCCGCGCCAGCACCGTCTCGCCGCCCTGGAGGACGACGGCGACCGTGCGCCGGTCCGGCACCGCCGACCCGTGCTGCTCCACCCGGGTCACGGTGGCCCCGGTGCGCAGCTCGGCGCCCGCCTTCTGGGCGTGCTCGACGAGCTGCTGGTCGAACTCGGGCCGGTTGATCAGGCCGAACAGCATCTGACGGGAACGCCGGGTCCGGGTGAAGCGGCCGTTGTTCGAGAACGTCACCGCGTGCACCCGGTCCCGGAAGGGCAGCTCGAAGCCGGGCGGAAGGGTGTCGCGCGAGGGACCGATGATGCCGCCGCCGCACGTCTTGTAGCGGGGCAGCTCCGCCTTCTCCAGCAACAGCACGCGCCGCCCCGCGACCGCCGCCGCGTAGGCGGCCGAGGCCCCCGCCGGTCCCGCGCCCACCACGACCACGTCCCAGACCTGACGCGTGTCGTCCGCCGAAGAGTTCTCGCTGCTCACGATGGTCTACTGCTCCCAACAAACCGCATGCCGCACCTGACCCCCGCATCCTACGGCGGGCATCGCCGCAGGCCACTGTGGGAGGATCGGCCCTACCAATCCAAGTACTCCTCGGTACAACGTCGCACCCACAAGGAGCGTGCCCATGTCGTCGAATCCGGTCGCCGAGACCGTCTCCTCGCTGATGCCCAGGGCGAAGGAGGAGCTCACCGCGCTGGTGGCCTTCAAATCGGTGGCGGACTTCGACCAGTTCCCGCGCAGCGAGAGCGTGGGCGCCGCCAACTGGATAGCGGCCGCGCTGCGGGCCGAGGGCTTCCAGGACGTGGACCTGCTCGACACGCCGGACGGCACGCAGTCGGTGTACGGGTACCTGCCCGGGCCCGAGGGCGCCAGGACGGTGCTGCTCTACGCCCACTACGACGTGCAGCCGCCGCTCGACGAGGCCGGCTGGGTGACCCCGCCGTTCGAGCTGACCGAGCGCGACGGCCGCTGGTACGGGCGCGGCGCGGCCGACTGCAAGGGCGGTGTACTGATGCACCTGCTCGCGCTGCGCGCGCTGAAGGCGAACGGCGGCGTGCCGGTGCACGTGAAGGTGATCGCCGAGGGTTCGGAGGAGCAGGGCACGGGCGGCCTGGAACGGTACGCCGAGCAGCACCCGGAGCTGCTGGCCGCGGACACCGTCGTCATCGGCGACGCGGGCAACTTCCGGGTCGGGCTGCCGACGGTCACCTCGACGCTGCGCGGCATGACGATGGTGCGCGTGCAGGTCGACACGCTGGAGGGCAACCTGCACTCCGGCCAGTTCGGCGGCGCCGCGCCCGACGCGCTGGGCGCCCTGATCCGCGTACTGGACTCGCTGCGTGCCGAAGACGGCTCGACGACCGTCGACGGGCTGGCGGCGGACAGCGACTGGGCGGGATTGGCCTACGACGAGGAGCAGTTCCGCCGGGACGCCCGGGTGCTGGACGGTGTGGAGCTGATCGGTTCCGGTTCGGTCGCCGACCGGATCTGGGCGCGGCCTGCCGTCACGGTGCTCGGCATCGACTGCCCGCCGGTCGTCGGGGCAACCCCGTCGGTGCAGGCGAGCGCGAGGGCGCTGGTGAGCCTGAGGGTGCCGCCGGGCGTGGACGCCGCCGAGGCCACCAAGCTGCTCCAGGCCCACCTGGAGGCGCGGACGCCGTGGGGTGCGCGGGTCGCCGTCGAGCAGATCGGCCAGGGCCAGCCGTTCCGCGCCGACACCACCAGCCCGGCGTACCAGGCCATGGCGGACGCGATGGCGGTGGCGTACCCGGGTGAGGAGATGCAGTACGCCGGTCAGGGCGGCTCCATCCCGCTGTGCAACACCCTGGCGGCGCTGTACCCGCGGGCGGAGATCCTGCTGATCGGCCTGAGCGAGCCGGAGGCGCAGATCCACGCCGTGAACGAGAGCGTGTCCCCCGAGGAGCTGGAGCGGCTGTCGGTCGCGGAGGCGCTGTTCCTGCGCAACTACGCGGCGGGCTGAGCCCGGCCGGTCCCGGTTCGTCCGTCGGCAGAGGGGCCCCGCCACCGGGTGGGGCCCTGCCTACGGTCGTGCCATGGACGTCATCGAACTCCTCCCCCGCCTCCACCTGCTGCGCTTCCCCGGTCGGCCAGGCCTATGTGTGGCGCGACGGCGACGACCTGACGCTGATCGATGCCGGTCCGGCCGGGTCGGGGGCGCGCGTCGCCGCGCTCGCGGGGGCGGAGGTGGTGGCGCACGTCCTGGAGGCGCCGGTGGTGCGGGGTGAGGTGCCGGGGCCGCCGCCCGTGTTCGAGGAGTGGCAGCGCCCCCTGCACGCCGACGCCGTCCGGCGGCTGCCGCGGGGCGGTTTCGACCGGCCGGCGCGGGTGCCCGAGGTGTCCGACGGCGACGTCCTCGACTTCGGCGGCGGGGCACGCGTCGTCCACGCTCCGGGCCACACGGACGGCGGCATCGGGCTGCATCTCCCGCGCCACGGCGTGCTGTTCACGGGGGACGCGGTCGCCGCGTCGCCGGTCGAGGGCGGTGTGATGCCCGGTGTGTTCAACACCGACCGGGACCGGGCCGTCGCCTCGTTCGGCAGGCTGGCCGGCCTCGACATTCAGACGGCCTGCTTCGGGCACGGGGACCCGGTGACCGCGGGGGCCGGAGAAGCGCTCCGGGCGTCGGCGCGGGCCCGCCCGGCGGAAGGCTGAGGTCAGCCGACCGGGGTGCCGGCCTCCAGGTAGAGGACCGTGCCGCGTTCCCGGGCCCGCAGGGCCCAGCGCAGCCGCTCGTAGCGGACGGGGGGCAGCAGTCCGGCGGCCTCGTCCTCGGTGACGAAGCGCCAGCCGCGCAGTTCGGGGCCGGGCAGCAGGACCCGGCCGGCGTCCGCCGAGTCGAGCCGGCCGCCGTCGAAGAGCAGGCGCAGACCGCCGTAGCCGGGGGGCACGGGCCGTTCCCAGTCGACGACCAGCAGGGCGGGTACGTCGTCGAGGTGGATGCCGGTCTCCTCGGCGACCTCGCGCATCCCGGCCCGGGCGGGCGCCTCGCCGGGTTCGACCACGCCGCCGGGGAACTCCCAGCCGGGCTTGTAGGTGGGGTCGACGAGCAGGACGCGGTCCTGTTCGTCGAAGAGCAGGACGCCGGCTGCGAGCGTCTCGGCGGTGGGTTCGGGCGTCTGCACGATGTCGCAGGCGGGCACGGAGCCGGTGCCCACGGCCTCGGCGATCCGGGCGGCGGTCTCGTAGGGGGTGAGGGCGCCGGTGTCGACCGGGTGGGCGTCGGCCGTCAGCCAGGAGGCGAGGGCGGCCCGGTACGGCTCGATGTGGTCGTACGACCACTGCCGTACGCGTATCTCGCCGTCGGGGAGGCCCTCCGGTATCTCGCGGCCCGCTATCCGCTCGCGCAGGATCGTTTCAGCCGGGGCGAGCAGGATGTGCCGGACCGCGATCCGGCGGGCGGCGAGGCCGCCGAAGATCTCGTCCCGGTACTCCTGGCGCAACAGCGTCATGGGGACGACGAGGGTCCCGCCGAGCTCGGCGAGCATCGCGGCCGCCGTGTCGATGACCAGGCGGCGCCAGATCGGCAGGTCCTGGAAGTCGCCGATCTCGGCGAGGCGTTTGGGCGGCAGCAGGTGCGCGAGCGTCCCGCCGACGACCTCGGGGTCGAAGAGTGTGCTGTTCGGGATCAGTTCGATCAGTTCCCGTGCGGTGGTGGTCTTCCCCGCACCGAACGCGCCGTTGATCCAGACGACGGTCACAGGTCCCCCTCTTCTGTTGGCCCCCTGTGGCTTGCCCGCAACACCCTGCCACGGAAACCAGGCCCAGTTGAGGGCGTACGACGACGGCGCCGGCGCCCCCTGGGAGGGGCACCGGCGCCGTGTGGTCCGGGCGGTACGGCTCAGCGGCCCAGCTGCCCGAGCGTGTCGTCGTCCACGGACAGGCTCTCGACGGCGACCGTGTCCTCGACGGTGCTGACGGTGTCCTCCACGTCGAGACCGAGGGGGAGGTCGGCCGGGGCGCCGTGGGACGGGCTGACGGCCGCGACGACGAATCCGGTGGCCAGGGATGCGATGGCGAGCATGCTGCGCTTCTTCATGCCTGCTTCAACTGCGCCGGGGCGTGGGGGTCACGGGTGAGGACACGGGAGCCGCGCCCGGCGCGGGTCTTCCCGGGGGGGTACGGCCGCCCCGGGCGGGAGGGGCCGGGCCCGGGCCGAGCGGGGCCGTCACCGAACCGCGCGCTGCGGAACCGGCACGTGAACCCGTCGACCCGGACAGGGCGGTCGGCCGAGGAATATCGGACCCGCCCAGACAATCGGTCGGCGCGAGCAGCTCGGTCGCCCAGACACCACGGCTCACGACCCAGACCGCACGAGCCCGTCACCAACCGCCCTCGCCTCCCGACCGGCGGGCAGCCCCGGACCACCCCAGACACGCGATCGACGCAAACAAGACGGACGCCCGAGCCCCGCCGGCTCACGACCAGACCGTACGACCCGTCACCGACACGCCCCTCACAACCAGCACGCAGGCCCCGCGACGACCCGGGCAGGGCGGTCGGCCGGTGCGGTACGACGCCGGGACCGGGAAGCCACCAGGGGGCAGCCGCCCGGGACAGCATGGCCCGGTGCTCGGTTCAGATCCGTACCGGGCTCGCGTCCGCCGTCCTGGTGAGGGCCGCCGCGGCCGCGCCCACCAAGCCCGCGTCCGTCCCCATCTGGGCGGGCACGACCGCCAGGCGCTGCACGAAGGACAGGGTCGCGTAGTCGGTCAGCGCCTTGCGCAGCGGGGCGAACAGCACGTCGCCCGCCTTGCCCACTCCCCCGCCGACCACGGCGATGTCGATCTCGACGAGGGTCGCGGTGGCGGCGATCCCGGCGGCCAGCGCCTGCGCGGCCCGTTCGAAGGAGGCCACGGCGACGGGGTCGCCCCGGCGCGCGGCGGCGGCCACCGCGGCGGCGGAGGTGTCGCCGTCCGGGCCGGGCCGCCAGCCCGCGTCCAGGGCGCGTCGCGCGATGTTGGGGCCGCTCGCTATGCGCTCCACACACCCGCGCGCGCCGCACGGGCAGGGGTCGCCGTCCAGATCCACGCTGATGTGCCCGATGTGGCCGGCGTTGCCCGTCGGGCCGGGATGCAGCCGTCCGTTCAGGACCAGACCGCCGCCGACCCCCGTGGAGACCACCATGCACAGCGCGTTGTCGTGCCCCCGCGCGGCGCCCTGCCAGTGCTCGGCCGCCGTGATCGCCACCCCGTCGCCGATCAGCTCGACGGGCAGGTCACCGGCGGCTTCCCGAACCCGGCGGACGAGCGGGTAGTCGCGCCAGCCCGGCACGTTGACCGGGCTGACCGTGCCGGCGGAGGCGTCCACCGGGCCCGCGCTGCCGATGCCGACGGCCGTGGCCCGTCCCCACAGCGGCGACGCCGTCAGTTCTCCGAGTACGGCCGCCACGGCCCCCATCACCGTGTCGCCGTCCTCCCGGGCGGGCGTGGCGCGCTGCGCACGCGCCTGGATGCGGCCGTGGCCGTCCACCAGCGCTCCGGCGATCTTGGTGCCGCCGATGTCCAGCGCTGCCACGAGGTCGGTGTGCATCAGAGTCGGATCTCCCCGTTGGACCGAAAAAGGATGAAAGGGCACGAGCACGAGAGCGCACAGCAGAACGGTCCCGCGGTGGGGACGGGGGCCGGAGAGTGCGTTGGACAGTGTCTCCCGCATCTGACAACGTTGTCCAGGCTCTATGCTCGACGCCACATCCTCATACAAACGCATGACCGACACATCCCCCTGAGCACCGTGGACGACTGAACACCGTGGACGACAGGAGCCGACGCTTCCCCGTGGACGACAGGACAGGACACCGGACCGTGCCCGACACGCCCCGCCGCGCAGACCGCATCCCCGGGAACCGCTACGGCAATCGCCCGACCATGAAGGACGTCGCCGCCCGGGCCGGGGTCGGTCTCAAGACCGTCTCCCGGGTGGTCAACGGGGAGCCTGGCGTCACCCCGGAGACCGAGCGGCGTGTCCAGGAGGCGATCGACGCGCTCGGCTTCCGCCGCAACGACAGCGCACGGGTGCTCCGCAAGGGACGTACCGCCAGCATCGGGCTGGTGCTGGAGGACCTGGCCGACCCGTTCTACGGGCCGCTCAGCCGCGCCGTGGAGGAGGTGGCCCGCGCGCACGGCGCCCTGCTGATCAACGGGTCCAGCGCCGAGGATCCGGACCGCGAGCAGGAGCTGGTGCTGGCCCTGTGCGCTCGGCGCGTGGACGGGCTGGTGGTGATTCCCGCCGGAGACGACCACCGGTACCTGGAGCCGGAGCTCAAGGCGGGCGTCGCCACGGTGTTCGTGGACCGTCCGCCGGGGCGGATCGACGCGGACGTGGTGCTCTCCGACAACCACGGCGGCGCCCGCGACGGAGTCGCCCACCTCATCGCGCACGGTCACCGCAGGATCGGCTTCATCGGCGACATGCCCCGCATCCACACGGCCGCCGAGCGGCTGCGCGGCTACCGGGCCGCGATGGAGGACGCCGGGATACCGGTCGAGGACTCCTGGATGTCGCTGGGCGTCACCGACCCCGAGCGGGTGCGCCGGGCGGCCGAGGAGATGCTCGCCGGTCCGAGCCCGGTCACCGCGATCTTCACGGGCAACAACCGGGTGACGGTCACCGTGATCCGCGTCCTCGCCGAGCACGACCGCCGCGTCGCCCTGGTCGGCTTCGACGACATCGAGCTGGCCGACCTGCTCCAGCCGGGCGTCACGGTGGTCGCCCAGGACGCCGCGGCCCTGGGCCGCACCGCCGCCGAACGGCTCTTCCGGCAGCTGGACGGCACCCTGCTCGCCCCCGACCGCATCGAACTGCCGACCAGGCTGGTCACCCGGGGCTCGGGCGAACTGCCGCCCGCGGACTGAGCGGCCGTGGCGGACGAGCCCGGGGACGCCGGGCGCGCGGACGTGTCGCCGCCCGGCGGGCCCGCACGGACCGGCCCGGACGGCGCGGACCGGACACTGCGCGCCCTTGGGCTGGACGGGGTGCCCCGCGAGGAACCGCTGCTCTACCCGGGCGCGTGGCCCCGGGAGTCCGGGATGCTGGAGGGAGACCGGCTGCTGCCGCTGGACCGGGTGGTGTACGGGGACCGGGAGCCGGTGCTGGCGATCGGCTCCAACGGCAGTCCGGCTCAGCTGCGGCACAAGATGGCGGAGTTCGGGATCGACTCGCCGCTCCCGATGGTGCGGTCACGGGTCACCGGACTCGACATCGGAGTGTCCGCGCATGTGAGTCGCATGGGGTACGTGTCCGCCTCGCCGGTGTGCGCTCCCGGCGTCGTGCGGGAACTGTTCGTGCTCTGGCTCGACGCCGAGCAGCTCGCCGTGATCGACGCGAGCGAGGGCGTGCCGATGGCGTCCGGCAACTTCGACCGGGCCTGGCTCCCCGCTCCCGACGTACGCGTCGAACCGGGCGACGGCACGGTGCTGCGCGGCGCGTACGCCTACGTCAACCGCCACGGTGTCCTGCGCGACGGCGACGGGACGCCCCGTCGGCACCCGGGTGAGCAACGGCCCCTCATCACCGGAATCCTCCGGGAGTCGGCCCCGCTGCGGGAGCTGTTCGGGGTGACGCCCGAGGAGTTCTGCGCGCGGGCGCGGGCCGACCGGCGGCTGTGCGAGCGGGGGACGCGGCTGTTCGCCGAGGAGGGGCGGGTGACGGCGTCCGGCCTGGAGCGGTACGTGGGCTCCGGCCGGACGCCGGACGACGCGCTGCCGCCGCCTACTGCGCCGATGCCGTGAGGTCGCCGCGTCGCGGGGACGAGAAGCCCTCCAGGTCGGCGCGGGTCAGGCCGGTCAGCCGGGCGACCTCGCCGATGTCGAGGGCGCCGCAGTCCAGGCCGCGCAGCAGGTAGCCGCTGAGGGCCTTGGCGGTGGCGGGCTCGTCCATGACGTCGCCGCCGGTGCGGTTGGCGTAGCGGGCGAGGCGGGCGGCGGCCTGCTCGAAGCCCTCGCGGTAGAAGGCGAAGACGGCCGCGTACCGGGTCGGGATGTGACCGGGGTGCATGTCCCAGCCCTGGTAGTAGGCGCGGGACAGGGCACGGCGGGTGAGGCCGAAGTGCAGCCGCCAGGCGTCGTGGACCTTCTCGGTGGGGCCGACCGGCAGGACGTTGGTGGAGCCGTCCGAGACGCGCACGCCGGTACCGGCGGCGGCGACCTGCATGACCGCCTTGGCGTGGTCGGCGGCGGGGTGGTCGCTGGCCTGGTAGGCGGCGGAGACGCCGAGGCAGGCACTGTAGTCGAAGGTGCCGTAGTGCAGGCCGGTGGCGCGGCCCTCGGCGGCCTGGATCATGCGGGAGACGGCGGCGGTGCCGTCGGCGGCCACGATGGACTGGCTGGTCTCGATCTGGATCTCGAAGCCGATCCGGCCGGGCTCCAGCCCGCGCGCCTTCTCGAAGGCCTCCAGCAGCCGCCCCATGGCGGTGACCTGCTCGGGGTAGGTCACCTTGGGGAGCGTGAGGACCAGGCCGTCCGGGAGGCCGCCGGCCTCCATCAGACCGCTGAGGAAGACGTCGAGGGTGCGGATGCCCCGGGCGCGCACGGGAGCCTCCATGCACTTCATGCGGATGCCCATGTAGGGGGCCGCGGTGCCCTGGTCGTACGCCTCGGCGATCAGGCGGGCCGCGCGGGCCGCCGCCTCGTCCTCCTCGGCGTCGGAGCGGTTGCCGTAGCCGTCCTCGAAGTCGACGCGGAGGTCTTCGATCGGCTCGCGCTCCAGCTTGGCGCGCACGCGGCTGTACACCGGTTCGGCGAGGTCGTCGCTGAGGCCGAGGACGGCCGCGAAGGACGCGGCGTCGGGGGCGTGTTCGTCGAGGGCGGCCAGCGCCCGGTCGCCCCAGGAGCGGACGGTGTCGGCGGCGAAGACGTCACCGGGTACGTAGACGGTGTGCACGGGCTGGCGGGTGCCCGGGTCTCCGGGGTAGCGGCGCTCCAGCTCCGCGTCGACCGGTGCGAGGGAGGCACTGATCTCCTCGCCGACGGCGCCCGCGAGGCTCGTTGCCACCTTCTCCTGCTGACCCATCCCACACCCTCCTGATGTCCACTTTTCCGCTGCACGGAATCAACAATCCGTATAGCGAAGTTATCTGTCGGTTCCCCGCCGGTCAACACCCATCCTGCGCAGACGCCGAGGCCCCCGCGACCACGGAGGGTCGCGGGGGCCTCGGCCGGAGCCGTACGGCGGGATGCTCAGCCCTTGCGGGACTTCACTTCCTCGGTGAGCTGCGGGACGACGTCGAAGAGGTCGCCGACGACGCCGTAGTCGACCAGTTCGAAGATCGGGGCCTCGGCGTCCTTGTTGATCGCCACGATCGTCTTCGAGGTCTGCATGCCCGCGCGGTGCTGGATCGCGCCGGAGATGCCGGAGGCGATGTACAGCTGCGGCGAGACGGACTTGCCGGTCTGGCCGACCTGGTTGGTGTGCGGGTACCAGCCGGCGTCCACCGCGGCCCGCGAGGCGCCGACGGCCGCACCGAGGGAGTCGGCGAGGGCCTCGATGATCGCGAAGTTCTCCGCGCCGTTGACGCCGCGGCCGCCGGAGACGACGATCGCGGCCTCGGTCAGCTCCGGGCGGCCGGTCGACTCGCGCGGCGTGCGCGAGGTGACCTTGGTGCCGGTCGCGGCGGCGGAGAAGGACACCGACAGGGCCTCGACCGCACCGGCGGCCGGGGCGGGCTCCACGGCGGCCGAGTTCGGCTTGACCGTGATGACCGGGGTGCCCTTGGAGACGCGGGACTTGGTGGTGAAGGCGGCGGCGAACACCGACTGGGTGGCCACGGGACCGTCGTCGCCGGCCTCCAGGTCGACGGCGTCGGTGATGATGCCCGAGCCCAGGCGCAGCGCCAGGCGGGCGGCGATCTCCTTGCCCTCGGCGGAGGACGGGACCAGCACGGCGGCCGGGGAGACGGCCTCGACGGCGGCCTGGAGGGCGTCCACCTTCGGCACGACCAGGTAGTCGGCGTACTCGGCGGCCTCGTGGGTCAGGACCTTGACGGCACCGTGCTCGGCGAGGGCGGCGGCGGTGTCACCGGCACCGTTGCCGAGGGCCACGGCGACGGGCTCGCCGACGCGGCGGGCCAGCGTCAGCAGCTCCAGGGTGGGCTTGCGGACGGCACCGTCCACGTGGTCGACGTAGACGAGAACTTCAGCCATGGGACTTCTTCTCTCCTGCTTGCGAGATGTGAGGGGCGGTCGGCGGAACCAGCGAGGCTCAGATGAACTTCTGGCCCGCCAGGAACTCGGCGAGCTGCTTGCCGCCCTCGCCCTCGTCCTTGACGATGGTGCCCGCGGTGCGCGCCGGGCGCTCGGTCGCGGACTCGACCGTGGTGTAGGCGTTCTCGAGACCGACCTCGTCCTCGTCGATGTCGAGGTCGGACAGGTCCCAGGACTCCACCGGCTTCTTCTTGGCCGCCATGATGCCCTTGAAGGAGGGGTAACGGGCCTCGCCGGACTGGTCGGTGACCGACACGACGGCCGGGAGGGAGGCCTCCAGCTGCTCCGTGGCGGCGTCGCCGTCGCGGCGGCCCTTCACGGTGCCGCCCTCGACCGAGACCTCGGACAGCAGCGTCACCTGCGGCACGCCCAGGCGCTCCGCGAGCAGCGCGGGAACGACGCCCATGGTGCCGTCGGTGGAGGCCATGCCGGAGACGACCAGGTCGTAGCCGGCCTTCTCGATCGCCTTGGCCAGCACCAGAGAGGTGCCGATGGCGTCGGTGCCGTGCAGGTCGTCGTCCTCGACGTGGATGGCCTTGTCCGCGCCCATGGACAGCGCCTTGCGCAGCGCGTCCTTCGCGTCCTCCGGGCCCACCGTCAGGACGGTGATCTCCACGTCGTCGTCGGAGTTCTCCGAGATCTGCAGCGCCTGCTCGACCGCGTACTCGTCCAGCTCGGAGAGCAGACCGTCGACGTCGTCGCGGTCGACGGTCAGGTCATCGGCGAAGTGCCGGTCGCCAGTGGCGTCGGGCACGTACTTCACGGTGACAACGATCCTCAAGCTCACGCCGGCTCTCCTACTGCGTCGACATTTCAGTGCTGCCTCTTGCAGGCAGCATAGGCGCCCCAAGCGGCCGATCCCGGGCGGGGCGACCTGCGCTCCGTCCCGGAATATTACTCGTCAGTACACCCAGTTCATGCCCGCTAAGCAAGCGCTTTGAACTGTGACCTTCGCAACGCAGCGTAACCGGAACTCGACCGCTTCGCAGAAGCCGTCCCGGTGAGCGGTCAGTCGCGCAGGCGGTCGTAACGCCCCTGGTGGTAGAGGAGCGGCCGGCCGGCGTCCCCGGGGTCCCCGGGGTCCCCGGACAGCACCTCGGCCAGCACGATGCGGTGGTCCCCCGCGGGCACGCGGGCGACGACCCGGCACACGAGCCAGGCGAGGACGCCGTCCAGCACCGGCACGCCCTCGGGGCCGTCGTGCCAGGCGGTGGGCGCGGCGAAGCGGTCGGCGCCGCTGCGGGCGAAGGTGGCGGCCACGTCCTCCTGGTGCTCGCCGAGCACGTGGACACCGACGTACTCGGCCGCGGAGACCGCGGGCCAGCTGGAGGAACCGGTGCCGATACCGAAGGAGAGCAGCGGCGGCTCGGCGGAGACGGAGGTGAGGGAGGTGGCGGTGAAGCCGACCGGGCCGGCGTCCCCGCGCGCGGTGATCACCGCGACGCCCGCGGCGTGCCGCCGGAAGGCGGACCGCAACAGCTCGGCGGTGGCGAGCGGCGGCGCGGTGAGGCCGGGTGTGGCCGTCATACGGGAAGTCCTTCTGCGTTGCGCCCCGGTCCGCGGAGCCGGGAGCGAGGCCGTACGGGCAGGCTGACGACGGGTGGCACACACAGTCAATTACGTCCCGGATGCGGAAGCTGTGGAGAAGACCTCATGGACGGCGTGACGGTACTCACACCGCCTCGCCCAGCGCCGCGATCACATCCGCCTTGCGCGGCTGCCCGACGGCGCGCCGTACGACCCGGCCGCCGGCGTCGAGGACCAGCACGGTCGGGGTCTTGAGCACGCCGAGGGCGCGGACGAGTTCCAGGCGGGCCTCGGCGTCGATCTCGACGTGGGCGACGCCGGGGACCATCCGGGCGACCTCGCCGAGGACGCGCCGGGTGGCCCGGCAGGGGGCGCAGAAGGCGCTGGAGAACTGCACGAGGGTGGCCCGTGCGCCCAGCTCCGCGCCGAGGCCGGCCGCGTCGAGCCGGGAGGCCGGCGATCGATCGGGACTGCTGCCGCCGTCGCCCTGCCCGTGCACTCGCGTGTCCTCGTTCCGCCGCCACCGCGGCACTCGTGGGCACGCCTCGGGCGTGCCACCGGTCCGTTCGTCCATCGGTTCAGCGTTCCCCGGGCGGCGGAGATTCCCGCTCCGCCATCGCTTTTCGGCCATGAATCGGCCGACGACGTGATGAGGATCTCGCCACGGGCGGGCACCAAGGCTGGTACACCGGCCGTTCTTGGGGCACGATCTCGACAAGCCGTAAACCTACGGCTGCGTAACTTTCGACTGGGAGTCCCCTTCCCAGGCTGACAAGGAAGGGTCCGACCCGCCCATGGCAGAACTCGCCTACCGCCCGGCCATCGGTCTCGCCCGCACCCTGTTCAAGGTGTGGGACCTCAAGATCGACTGCCAGGGTTCGGAGAACATCCCGCGCTCGGGCGGCGCCGTGCTGGTGAGCAATCACATCAGCTACCTGGACTTCATCTTCGACGGCCTGGCGGCGCTGCCCCAGAAGCGGCTGGTGCGCTTCATGGCGAAGGAGTCGGTCTTCCGGCACCGGGTCTCCGGCCCGCTGATGCGCAACATGAAGCACATCCCGGTCGACCGCAAGCAGGGCGAGGCGGCGTACGCGCACGCCCTGGACTCGCTGCGGTCCGGTGAGATCGTCGGGGTCTTCCCGGAGGCGACGATCTCCGAGTCGTTCACACTGAAGAGCTTCAAGTCGGGTGCCGCGCGCCTGGCGCAGGAGGCGGGCGTCCCGCTGATCCCGATGGCACTGTGGGGCACCCAGCGGCTGTGGACCAAGGGCCACCCGCGCAACTTCAAGCGCAGCCACGTCCCGATCACCATCCGGGTCGGCGAGGCGATGGAGGCCTCCCGCGAGCAGTACGCGGGCGCCCTCACCCGCCGGCTGCGCGAGCGGGTGCAGGAACTGCTGGAGGCCGCTCAGCGCGCTTACCCCGTGCGGCCGAAGGGTGCGGACGACACCTGGTGGATGCCGGCCCACCTCGGCGGCACCGCCCCCACCCCGGAGCAGGTGCGCACCGCCGAGGCCCACTGAGCCGGGGCGCATCAGGGCGGGCGCCTCAGAGCGAGGCCGGGAGCGTCGCCCACAGGTGTGACCGGTCGGTGGCGGCCTTCAGCACCTCCAGCACGGCCGGATGCGGCGCGGCGTACAGCTCCGGGCAGTCCGCCTCGCCCGCCTCGCGGTCCGGCGTGAAGGCCAGCCGCTCCTGCCCCAGGGAGAACCGCGCGTCCACGCCGGGCTTGTTGCCGCGCGGGTCCTGCCGGTGCCACGCCCCGTCGAACCGTACGGCGACCAGCCCGTGCACCACGTCGAACCGCTGGTAGCACAGGGCGGTCGGGATGTCCTCGGCCCTCAGCAGCGCGGTCAGCGCGTGGGCCTTGGCGTAGCAGATGCCGGTGCGCTTCTCCAGGACGTCGGAGGCCCGCCAGGTGACGCGCGGGTCGCCCGAGTCCTGCGAGTGCGGGATGGTGTCGCGCACGAACTCGAAGGCCAGCCGCGCATAGGCATACGAGTCTTCCGCCTCCTTGGCGAGCCTCGCGGCCACCTCCCGTACGTGCGGGTGCTCGTGGTCGATGGCTTCGTCGGCGGCGAGATAGGCGGACAAATCGGGGTTCTGCTGGATCAGCTCCATGCCCGCAGAGCATAGGAAAGCGATCACCCGACAGTCAATGAGTTTTCAGGTGACCGCATACCTATGCATCGATGGAGTTGCCTAGCGGGCCATCTCCTCCTTGAGCGCGGCGACGAACGCGTCGACGTCGTCCTCGGTGGTGTCGAAGGCGCACATCCAGCGCACGTCGCCGGCGGCCTCGTCCCAGAAGTAGAAGCGGAACCTCTTCTGCAGGCGCTCGCTGACCTCGTGCGGCAGCCGGGCGAAGACGGCGTTGGCCTGCACCGGGTAGAGGATCTCCACGCCGTGCACGGCGCGCACGCCCTCGGCCAGGCGCTGGGCCATCTCGTTGGAGTGCCGGGCGTTGCGCAGCCACAGGTCCTTGGCGAGCAGCGCCTCCAGCTGCACCGACACGAAGCGCATCTTGGAGGCGAGCTGCATGGACAGCTTGCGCAGGTGCTTCATGTGCCGCACCGCGTCCTGGTTCAGGACCACGACCGCCTCGCCGAACAGCGCGCCGTTCTTGGTGCCGCCGAGCGAGAGGAGGTCGACGCCGACCGCGTTGGTGAACGTCCGCATGGGCACGTCCAGGGAGGCGGCGGCGTTCGCTATCCGGGAGCCGTCCAGGTGCACCCTCATGCCGTGCGCGTGGGCGTGCTCGCAGATGGCCCGCATCTCGTCGGGCGTGTAGAGCGTGCCGAGTTCGGTGCTCTGGGTGATCGAGACGACCTGCGGCATCGCGCGGTGCTCGTCGTCCCAGCCGTACGCCTGCCGGTCGATCAGGTCGGGCGTGAGCTTGCCGTCGGGGGTGGGGACGGTGAGCAGCTTGAGGCCGCCCATGCGCTCGGGGGCGCCGCCCTCGTCGACGTTGATGTGCGCACTCTCGGCGCAGATCACCGCGCCCCAGCGGTCGGTGACCGCCTGGAGGGCGACGACGTTGGCGCCGGTGCCGTTGAAGACCGGGAACGCCTCCGCGCCCGAGCCGAAGTGGCTGCGGATCACGCGCTGGAGGTTCTCGGTGTACTCGTCCTCGCCGTACGCCACCTGGTGCCCGCCGTTGGCCAGGGCCAGCGCGGCGAGCACCTCCGGGTGAGCGCCGGCGTAGTTGTCACTGGCGAAACCGCGGACCTCGGGGTCGTGGTGGCGACGCGCGTCGGTCTTCGGAGGGTTCACGGCTTCTCGGTCAGCCACAGACGGTTTCCGTTCACTTCCGCGGCGGGCTTCTCCCAGACACCGGCGACGGCCTCGGCGAGGTCACGCACGTCCGTGAAGCCCGCGAACTTCGCGTTGGGGCGCTCGGCGCGCATCGCGTCGTGCACCAACGCCTTGACCACCAGGATCGCAGCCGCCGACGTCGGCCCCTGCTCGCCCCCCGCCTTGCGGAAGTAGTCCGCCATGGCCAGCGTCCAGGCCTCGGAGGCGGCCTTGGCGGCCGAGTAGGCGGCGTTGCCCGCGGTGGGCCTGGACGCGCCGGCGGCGCTGATCAGGACGTAGCGGCCGCGGTCGCTGCGCTGGAGCGCCTCGTGGAAGGCGAGGGAGGTGTGCTGCACGGTGCGGATCAGCAGCTTCTCCAGGAGGTCCCAGTCGCCCAGGTCGGTCTTGGTGAAGTTCTGGCTGCCGCGCCAGCCGCCGACGAGGTGGACCAGGCCGTCGACGCGGCCGTGGTCCTTCTCGATGCGGTCGGCCCACGCGCGGGTGGAGTCCAGGTCGAGCAGGTCGACCGTCTCGCCGGTGACGGTGGCGCCGCCGTGCGCGTAGCGCGCCGCGTCGACCGCCTCCGCCAGCCGCTCGGGGTCGTTGTCCGAGCCGACGACCGTCGCCCCCGCCTCGGCGAGCCGCAGCAGCGCGGCCCGTCCGGCGGGTCCGCCCGCCCCGGCCACCGCGATCACCGCGCCGTCGAGCGCCCCGTTCCCCATGGTCCTCGCCTCCCGAGCCTGTTGCCGTGCCTGTTCCTGCCCGCCGGTGCCGTCGCTCACGCGGCGGCCCGCTCGGCGCCGTCCGCCGAGGCCGTGATGCCCTTGGTGGAGGCGATCACGCTCTTCAGCTTCTTGGACAGGGCCTCGTAGAACATGCTCAGCGGAAACTCGTCCGGAAGCACGTCGTCGACGAGTTTGCGCGGCGGCAGGGTCAGGTCGAGGGCGTCGGGGCCCTTGGCCCACTTCGAGCCGGGGTGCGGGGCGAGGTAGGTGGAGACCAGCTCGTAGCCGGCGAACCAGTGGACGATCTTGGGGCGGTCGATGCCGTCGCGGTAGAGCGTCTCGATCTCGGCGCACAGCTGGTTGGTGACCTGCGGGGCGCGCTGCCAGTCGATGAAGAGCTTGTTGTCGGTCCAGCGGACGACGTCGTGCTTGTGCAGGTAGGCGAAGAGGAGCTGGCCGCCGAGCCCGTCGTAGTTGCGCACGCGCTCACCGGTGACCGGGAAGCGGAACATGCGGTCGAAGAGGACGGCGTACTGCACGTCGCGGGCCTGCGGGACGCCGTCGTCCGCCAGCTTCACGGCCTCCTTGAAGGCGGTGAGGTCGCAGCGCAGCTCCTCCAGGCCGTACATCCAGAACGGCTGGCGCTGCTTGATCATGAACGGGTCGAACGGCAGGTCGCCGTGGCTGTGGGTGCGGTCGTGGACCATGTCCCACAGGACGAAGGCCTCCTCGCAGCGCTTCTGGTCGTGGACCATGGCGGCGACGTCGTCGGGCAGCTCCAGGCCCAGGATGCCGACGGCGGCGTCGGTGACGCGGCGGAAGCGGGCGGCCTCGCGGTCGCAGAAGATGCCGCCCCAGGAGAAGCGCTCCGGGGCCTCGCGCACGGCGATGGTCTCCGGGAAGAGCACGGCCGAGTTGGTGTCGTAGCCGGCCGTGAAGTCCTCGAAGGTGATGCCGCAGAACAGCGGGTTGTCGTAGCGGGTGCGCTCCAGCTCGGCCAGCCAGTCGGGCCAGACCATCCGCAGCACGACCGCTTCGAGGTTGCGGTCCGGGTTGCCGTTCTGCGTGTACATCGGGAAGACGACCAGGTGCTGGAGGCCGTCCGCGCGGCCCGCGGCGGGCTGGAAGGCCAGCAGCGAGTCGAGGAAGTCGGGCACCTCGAAGCCGCCGTCGGCCCAGCGGCCGAGGTCCTTCGCCAGGGCCTCGTGGTAGGCGCGGTCGTGCGGGAGCAGCGGGGACAGCTCCTCGACGGCGCCCGCGACACGGCGTACGGCGTCCTCTGCGGCGGCCCGCTGCGGGGCGCCCTCGGCGTCGAAGTCGATCGACCCGTCCTTGGACTGCCAGGGCCGGATGCGCTCCACGGCATCCTTGAGCACGGGCCATGCCGGGTGCTCGACCACCCTGCTCACCGGAGGAACCTTCTCCTCCGCACCCACCTGCACAAGAATTTCCGTCATGTCCCATCCTCCACGGGAGAAGCTCGCGTCAGGACACCGTATGCATACGAGGTTCCTCCCTTCAAGGGGAGCCTCCGCAAATTATCCTGCCGCGCCCGGGGCTTCACCGCATTTTTTCCTGTGGGATGCCGGATTCCGTATACCCAGCGCGGCAGAGGGGAAACGGTCCGGCAGGGCCGTTAGGCTGCGCCCTGCCATCGCCGCCGTCTACGGAAGCGAGTCGAGCCTTGAACTTCCTCACCATCGGGCACCGCGGAGCGATGGGTGTCGAACCCGAGAACACCCTGCGTTCCTTCGTCGCCGCCGAGCGGGCCGGCCTCGACGTCGTCGAACTGGACCTGCACCTGAGCAAGGACGGCGCGCTGGTCGTCATGCACGACGCGGACGTGGACCGCACCACGGACGGCACCGGCGCGATCGCCGACAAGACGCTGGAGGAGCTGCGGGCACTGGACGCCGGCCGCGGGGAGCGGATCCCGGTCTTCGAAGAGGTGCTGGACGCGGTCTCGGCGCCGTTGCAGGCCGAGATCAAGGACGTGGCGGCGGCGCGTACGCTCGCCGAGGTGATGCTGCGGCGGGACCTGGTGGACCGGGTGGAGGTCATCTCGTTCCACGACGAGGCGATCGTCGAGATCGCCCGCCTGGTGCCGGGGGTGCGGACCGCGCTGGTCGCGCAGTACTACGGTCCCGAGGTCGTGGACCGGGCCGTGGCGGCGGGCGCCGGGACGCTCTGCCTGGACATCGAGCGGATCACGCTGGAGATCGTGCGGCGCGCCCGCAAGGCGGGCCTGAGGGTCTTCTCCTGGACCGTGAACACCCAGGACCAACTGCGGCTGGTGCGCGCCCTGGGGCTGGACGGCGCGACGACCGACTACCCGGAGATCAAGCGCACCGGCCGCTTCACGGCCTGAGGCTCACACCAGCGGCTTGACCAGCAGCTCGAACCGGAGGTCGTCGCGCTGCGGGATGCCGAAGCGCTCGTCGCCGTACGGGAACGGGGTCGTCTCTCCCGTACGGCGGTAGCCGCGGCGCTCGTACCAGGCGATCAGGTCCTCCCGCACGGAGATGACGGTCATGTGCATCTCGGAGACGCCCCACGCCTCGCGGGCCTGCCGCTCCGCCTCCGCGACGATCTCCTTGCCCATACCCGCGCCCTGGAGCGCCGGGCTGACGGCGAACATCCCGAAGTAGGCGTGCGCACCGCGGTGCTCGAGCTGGCAGCAGGCGACGATCCCGCCGTCCCGCTCGACCGTCAGCAGGCGGCTGTCCGGCGACTTGATCACCTCCAGCACGCCCTCCGGGTCCGTGCGCTGCCCCTGGAGGATGTCCGCCTCGGTGGTCCACCCGGCCCGGCTGGAATCGCCGCGGTACGCGGACTCTATGAGCGCCACGATCTCGTCCACGTCGTTGTCGGTGGCGTCGCGGTAGGTCAGTCGGCCTGCGGTGGTGTCCATCTGGGGCGTCTCCGGTTCGTTCTCGGGCGCGTTTCGTTCGCGGGCGCGGCGGGGGCACCGATGAGAGTAACGCTGCCAGTAGGGTCGGTCCGCATGGTGCATGTACTCAGCAGCCGGACCCTGCTCCGCCCCACCGATCCCGACCGCTCCCGGGCCTTCTACGGCGAACAGCTCGGCCTCGCCGTCCACCGCGAGTTCGGCACCGGACCGGAGCGGGGCACCGTGTACTTCCTCGGCGGCGGCTTCCTGGAGGTCTCCGGCCGCGCCGACGCACCCGTGGCTCCCGCCCTCAAGCTGTGGCTCCAGGTCGAGGACGCGGCGGCGGCCCACGAGGAGCTGCGCGCGAAGGGCGTCGAGATCGTGCGGCCGCCGGTGCGGGAGCCGTGGGGGCTGGTGGAGATGTGGATCGCGGATCCCGACGGCACGCAGATCGTGCTGGTGGAGATTCCGGCGGACCATCCGCTGCGCTACCGGCCCGGGATCTGAGCCACCGGGGCGGCACGCGCCGGATGGCCGCGGTCCGGGCCCGGCCTTAGCGTGCTGGAGGGGGACGGACGGTCTGCGGCCGAGCGGAAGGACGCCCCACGCGATGCAGCTCCACGAACCGGTGCCCGGCGGCCCCTGCTGGGCCGAGCTGGGGACCAGCGACCTTGTGGCGGCCAAGCGCTTCTACACCAAGCTGTTCGGCTGGCGCCCCGCGACGGACTCACGGCAGCAGGCGGGCGGCTACACCATCGCCCGCCTCGGCGACGCGGCGGTCGCCGCCCTGACGCCGCTGTACCAGCAGGGGCAGCCGGTCGCCTGGAACGTGTCGTTCGCGGTCCGGGACGCGGACGCCGCCGTGCGGCAGGTGACGGCGGCCGGCGGAACGATCCTGCACGGGCCCGTGGACGTCTTCGACTCCGGCCGGTTCGCAGTGGCCGCCGATCCGGGCGGCGCGGTGTTCCAGCTGTGGCAGGCACGGTCGTTCCCCGGCGCGGGGCTGTTCAACGCGCCGGGCACGCTGGGCTGGGTGGAGCTGCTGACCCGGGAGCCCGGCCGGGCCGCCGACTTCTACACCACGGTGTTCGGCTGGAGCGTGTCCGCGTCGGACCGCTATCCGCAGTGGGGGATCGACGGCGCGGACTTCGGCGGCATGGTGACGATGGACGAGAAGTTCCCGCACGAGGTGCCCGCCCACTGGCTGCCGTACTTCGCCGTGGCGGACGTGAACACCACCGCCGTCGACACGACCGACAGCGAGGGCACCGTGCTCATGGAGCCGACCTCCCCTCCCGACGGACCGCGCATCGCGGTACTGCGGGACCCGCAGGGGGCGATGTTCGGCGTGTACCGGGCGGGCGACGAGCGCTAGCCCTGCCGGGGGCGACGCGGGAACCTTCGGGCCGGCGGACCCCGCACGGCGCCGGGCGCCCGGCCCACCTCCGCTTCGAACGGGCGGGGCTCCCCTCGGACTCGGCGACCGGACCGCAGCGACCCCGGTGGCCCCCAGCGGCCCTTGTGGCCCCGGCGCCGGCGTGTACCGGGCGGGCGACGAGCGCTAGCCCTGCCGGGGGCGACGCGGGAACCTTCGGGCCGGCGGACCCCGCACGGCGCCGGGCGCCCGGCCCGTCTCCGCTTCGAACGGGCCGAGTGTCCCGCCGGACTCGGCGACCGGACCGCAACGACCCCGGCGGCCCCCAGCGGCCCTTGTGGCCCAGGCGGCCCCGGCGCCGGCATGTACCGGGCGGGCGACGAGCGCTGAACTCTGCCGGGGGCAACGCGGGAACCTTCGGGCCAGCGGACCCCGCACGGCGCCGGGCGCCCGGCCCGTCTCCGCTTCGAACGGGCCGAGTGTCCCGCCGGACTCGGCGACCGGACCGCAACGACCCCGGCGGCCCCCAGCGGCCCTTGTGGCCCAGGCGGCCCCGGCGCCGGCATGTACCGGGCGGGCGACGAGCGCTGAGCCCTGCCGGGGGCAACGCGGGAACCTTCGGGCCAGCGGACCCCGCACGGCGCCGGGCGCCCGGCCCGTCTCCGCTTCGAACGGGCCGAGTGCCCCGCCGGACTCGGCGACCGGACGGCGGCGGTCCCGGCGGCCCTTGTGGCCCTGGCCGACGCTTCTGAAGCCGCGGACCCGTCGGCAGCCTCAACCCGTCAAGCGTCAGCCCGTGGTCCCGGCGGCGCGGGACACCCCGCGCCCGCGCGTCCCCGGCGTCGTTGCCGGACCGCCTCAGACCCTCAGACCCGCAGTGCCTGCGGCCGGCTCTCGAGACGGCCCAGCAGCGCCCCGAGGAGCGCCGCCAGCTCCTCCTGGTCCGGTCCGTCGACGCCGGACAGGACGGCGGACTCGTAGGCGAGCTGTTCGGGCAGGATGCCGTCGACCAGGTCGCGGCCGCTGTCCGTGAGGCGGACGTGGGCGACCCTGCGGTCGCGGGTGTCGCCGCGCCGCTCCACGAGTCCGCGCTCGGTGAGCTGCTTGAGGCGCTTGGTGACGGCGGCGCCGGACGAGAAGGTCTCGCGGGCCAGGTCGCCGGGGGTCAGCTCGTGCCCGGTGCGGCGCAGGGCGCCGAGCAGGTCGAACTCGGCCCGAGTGAGCCCGGCCCGGCGCAGCGGGGCGTCCTCGGCCTGCTGGAGGAGGGCGGCGCAGCGGTTGATGCGGCCGATGATCTCCATCGGCCCGGTGTCGAGTCCGGGGTGCACGGCCCGCCACTGCCGTACGACCGCGGCGACCGTGTCCCCGCCCGGTCCGCCCCTCGCGTCGCCCCCGGTCGCCGATCCCCCGTCGGTTGCGGTCATGGCCGTACGTCCTCCGTTCTCGTGCCCGGTTCCCGGTCCGGACGCGCTGCCTGGCGTCGCACCGTTGCGGCGAGCGTACGGTGTCCGGACTGCTCGGCGAGCACGACCCTCTCCTGGGGCAGCGCGCGTCCCCACCATTCGCCGGACGCGGCGTCGACGGTGGCCCGCAGGTCGGTGAGGGCGGCGGCCAGGCCCCGGCGGGCGGCCTCCAGGGCGCCGGGGGCGGGGTCGGGCTCCGCCAGGAGGCGGGCAGCGTGCTCGCGGGCGCGGTCGGCGGCGGTCACCGCCTGTCCGACCCGGCTGCCGGCGCGCCGGTTGGTGACGGCGACGGCGGCCAGGAAGCCGACCAGGGCGCCGACGAGGGTGTCCACCACGCGTTCGGTGATCAGCTCGCCGGGCTGCTGGTACCGGGCGAACTCGGTGATGAGCAGCGCCATCGGGGTCACGCAGACGCTGCCGAGCCAGTAGTTGCGGGTGATCAGCGCCTCGGCCCCGAAGTTGAGGGCGAGGCAGAACAGGACCAGCAGAGCCTGCCCGAGGTGGGCCAGCGGGGCGATGGCGGCGAACACCAGCACCCCGGCGATGTTGCCGACGACGCGCTGGACGGCCCGGCTCCAGGTCAGGGTCATGTTGGCCTGGTAGAGGGCGGCGGCGGTGACGAGGGCCCAGTACGGGCGGCCGATGCCGAGCGCGAGGGAGGCGTAGCCGGCGAGGGCGCAGCCGAGGGCGGTGCGCAGGGCGATCGGGCCCAGGGGGCCGAGCCGCCGCCAAAGGGGGGCGGGGGGCGCGGCGAGCTCGGTGTCGACGCCGAGGAGTTCGTCGGCGGCGCCCTCGGTGGCGCCGGTGCGGGGGATGCGGCCGGTGCCGCGCAGGGCGCGGGCCCAGTCGCGCAGGCGCTCCGGGTCAGTGTCGGCGGGCGCGGCGAGCGCCACCTCCGCGCGGACGACGAGGCGTTCCAGGGCGTGCCGGGTGGTGGCGCGGGTGCCGGTCTCCGGAAGGGCCAGCAGTGTCTGCCAGGCGGACTGGACGGCGGCGTACCCGGCGGCGCGCGCCGCGGTGTGGCCGTCGCCGGTACCCCGGGTGCCGGCGTACGCGGCGGCGGCGTTCAGCGCCTGGGCGGTGGCCCGGCGTTCGGGGCCGTGCGGGCGGACGAGGGCGGGTGCCATGCCGACGATCCAGGCCCAGGCGCCCGCGGCGGCGCCCAGGGCCAGGTGACCGGGAATCTGCCCGAAGGTCTGCGGGACGAAGAGGGCGGCGGAGCTGATGAAGGTCAGGACCACGTTGCCCGGCGGGCCGACGCGGGTGGCGTCGCACAGGGCCTTCTGGACCGCGGCCAGCAGGGCGCCGACCGTGACCAGGACGACCGCGTCGCGGGTGAGCGAGGCGGTGACCAGGGCGACGGCGACACCACCGAGCATGCCGAGGACGACCCAGGCCAGCACGCGGGCCCGGGCGGCGTAGGGGCGGTTGTGGGCGTAGAGGGCGCACAGGGACCCGGCCATGGTGTACATCGCCAGGTCGAGCCGGCCGAGCGCCAGCAGGATCAGGTTGGGCGGGGCGACGGCGGCGACCGAACTCAGTGCGGGCTTGAACCAGATCTCGGAGGGGCGGCGCAGGCGCAGCACGCCGGTCAGGGACAGACGGCGGCCGAGTGAGATGCCGGTGGTGGGGGTCGCGCTGCTCATGCGAAAAGCTTAACAGGTGTTTTATCTGTAAAGGACATGTGCCGTGCTCCCCCTGGTACCCCCCGTGTACTCCCTTGCGCTCGCGTGCGCGCCGCACGGCCCGGGCATTCCTTGACCGACCGGCGGGCATCGGCCGTCGAACCGCGAGCGGGGGAGGCACGTGTGCACGGACCGACGTCGTCCGGGTGGCTGCTGGTCGCGCTGTGCGCGGCGACCGGCGCGTACTGCCTGCTGCGGATGCGCAGCGGCGTGGAGGAGCAGCGCCGCGCCGCGGGCGGCGAGGCGCTCATGGGATTCGGCATGGCCGCCATGGCCGTGCCCGCGGCGGTGTTCACCCCGCCGGCCTGGGCCTGGCCCGCCTACGCGGTGCTGTTCGGCGCCGCCGGGCTGCGCGCCCTGTGGTCGGCCCGGTCGGAACGTCATCACCTGCACCACCTCGTCGGGGACGCGGCCATGGTGTACATGGCGCTGGTGATGGCCGGCACGTCCGCCCACGGTCACGCGCACGGCTCGTCCGGGATTCCCCTGCTCACCGGACTGCTGCTCCTCTACTTCACCGGGTACGTACTGCTGACCGGCGTGCGTCTGCTGCCGGTGGCCGCCGTGGCGAGGGGCGGCACGGCCGGGGGCGGCGCGGCGGACGGCTGGGGCGACCGGCCGGAGCTGGCGCGGGCGTGCCGGCTCTCCATGGGCATCGCAATGCTGGCCATGCTGCTGACCATGTGACAGCCGTCCATCAAGGATGGCCCGCGACGACGCACGGCGTTACCCGGCACACCCCGTGCGCAACCGTTGCCTGCGTCACTTTGTGCGGCGGGCCGCACTCCTGGGCGGTGCGGCGCTCTTAGGCTGCCTTCATGATTCTCCCCGCGGCGCTGCTGCTGCTCGGCGCTCTGACCGCCGTCCTCGCTCCGAGGCTGCTCGCCCGCGCCGACTGGCCGGACCGTGAACCGGTGGTCGCCCTGTGGGTGTGGCAGTGCGTCGTGGCGGCCGTGCTCGTGTGCTGCGCCCTGTCGATGACGTTCAGCGCGGCGGCGGCGTGGCACGCGGTGGGCGGCCACGTCTTCGCGACGGCGCCGCGCCAGGTGGTGGAGGCGTACGCGCTCGGCACGTCCGGGCTCTGGGCGGACACGACCGCCGTCGCGCTGGCCTGCGGCGGGTTGTGGAGCGCCGCGATGCTGGCCCGCGAGATCGCGCGCGCCCGTACCCGGCGTCGGCGGCGCCGCGCCGAACTGCTGCACCGCGCTCCGCTGTTGCCGGGCGAGGCGCCCCGCTCGGACCGGCTCGTCGTCCTGGAGGGCGATCGGCCGGACGCCTGGTGGCTGCCCGGCACTCCCCCGCAGCTGGTCGTCACCACCGCCGCGCTGCGCCGCCTCAAGGGCCGCCAGCTGGACGCGGTGCTCGCCCACGAGAAGGGGCACGCGCAGGCGCGGCACGACTGGCTGCTGCACTGCTCGGCCGCCCTGGCGGACGGCTTTCCGCAGGTTCCGGTGTTCGCGGCGTTCCGCGACGAGATGCACCGCCTGGTGGAACTCGCCGCCGACGACGTGGCCTCCCGCCGCTTCGGCCGGCTGACGACCGCCTTGGCACTGGTCGAACTCAACGAGGACCGGGGCGTGTTCGGCCCCTGCCCGACGACCCACGCCCACGTCCCGCAGCGCGTACACCGGCTGCTCACGCCGCCGAACCGCCTGTCGGCCGCCCGCCGGCTGCGGCTGACGGCGGCGGCCGCGCTGGTGCCGGTGGTGCCGGTGCTGGTGGCGTTCGTACCGGGCTTGCGGGCGCTGGGATAGCCCCACGAGCGGCACTCCAGCCCTCCCGCATCGCGGAAACCGCCCCGGGATTGGCCCCGGACCGCCCGGGTCGGCGAGTATCGCAGCATGCAGACGCCCTCCGTCGACTCCCCGCCCAGTCCCCCGCAGCCGCGCACCGCCCTCCGCGTCACCTGGGTGCTGACCGTGTGCTCGGCGCTCCTGCTCGCCCTGGTGGCCCTCGAATGGAGCCCGCTGGTCGGCGTGGACGACGACATCGCGGACACGACGCACCGCTGGGCGGTCGACGAACCGGGCATCACGCACGCCATGCGGATCCTCACCGACTGGGTGTGGGACACGTGGACGATGCGACTGCTGTGCGCGGCGGTGGTGTTGTGGCTCTGGTTCCGGCGCCGGGACCGGTGGACGGCCGTGTGGCTGGGGACGACGTGCCTGCTCGGAAGCCTGCTGCAGCAGGCGCTGAAGGCGGCCGTGGACCGGGCCCGCCCCGTCTGGCCCGACCCCGTGGACTCCGCGCACTACGCGGCCTTCCCCTCGGGCCACGCCATGACCGCCACGTTCGTGTGCGGCCTGCTCGTATGGCTGCTCCTCCACTACGACACCACCCGCGGCGTACGCCTGACCGCCCTGGCCGTGGCGGTGGTCTCCGTCGTCGGCGTCGGCGTGACCCGGGTGTGGCTCGGCGTCCACTGGGCCACGGACGTCGTAGGGGGCTGGCTCCTGGGCACCCTGGTGGTGGCCGTCGCGGCACTCGTCCACGAGCGCCGTCACCCTTGAGAACGCCGGCGCCCGGCCACCGTCGCGTCGGCCGCCGTCGGCTCGTAGCATCCGCCCATGACTGCCGTGCTGTTCGACTTCTCCGGGACCCTCTTCCGCATCGAACCCACCGACGCCTGGCTGAGCGGGGCGCTCGCGGGCACCGGGACGACGCTCACCGGACCGGAGCTCGCCGCGACGGCCCGCGCGCTGGAGGAGGCGGGTGCGCTGCCCGGCGGAGTCCCGCCGGCGCGGGTGCCGGAGGAACTCGCCGGGACATGGGAGGTCCGGGACGAGAGTGCCCGGCTGCACCGGGCCGCGTACACCGGACTGTCCCGGCAGGTGAGGCTGCCGGACCCGGAACTGCACGACGTGCTGTACGACCGGCACATGACGCCGGACGCCTGGACTCCCTACCCCGAAGCCGCCGAGGTGCTGGGCGCGCTGCGCGAGCGGGGAATCGCCGTCGGGGTGGTCAGCAACATCGGCTGGGACCTGCGCCCGGTCTTCCGTGCGCACGGCCTGGACCGGTACGTCGGCGCGTACGTCCTGTCGTACGAGCACGGCGTCCAGAAGCCCGACCCGCGGCTCTTCGCCACCGCCTGCGCGGCGCTGGGCGCCGAGCCGGGCCGGACGCTGATGGTCGGAGACGACCGGCGGGCGGACGGCGGCGCGGCGGCCCTCGGCTGCGCCGTGCACTTCGTGGACCACCTGCCGGTGGCCGAGCGCACGGCGGGACTGCGGCCGGTGCTGGGCCTGGTGCGCTGACCGCCGCCGACGCACCCGACCACCCCGTAGCCCGAGGCAACCAAGGAAGGTATCCGTCCGCCTCGGACGATCCCCCGTGTCGCCCGAGGCAGACGGTTGCCGGAGCGGGCCCCTCAGGGCCCGTCCGCCTGCGCCGAGTATAGTTGGCTGCCAGCCAGTCAACGCAGGAGTACAGGATGTCCCCGCGCAGCGCCTCGGTCAATGAAGAGTTGCGGAGGCGTTCGAAGGAGCGGCTTCTGCAGGCCGCGGTGGAGCTGGTGGGTGAGCACGGGTACGAGGCGACCACACTGGGCGCCATCGCCGACCGGGCCGGTTCGGCGCGCGGTCTGGTCTCGTACTACTTCCCCGGCAAGCGGCAGCTCGTGCAGTCCGCCGTGCACCGGCTGATGCACCGCACGCTGGAGGAGGCCCTGGAGCGCGAGCCGCGCACCGACGAGGGGCCGGAGCGGATGGCGCGGGCCATCGACGCGGTCCTGGGGCTCGCCCGGGACCGGCCGGTGCTCATGCGCCAGCACATGGCGGGCCTGCTCCAGGCCGAGGTGGGTTTCGTGCCGTGCCCGGAGCAGCTGCGCCTGGCCGAGCTGTTGCGGGACACCGTCGCCCGGCACGGCTCGCGGGACGTCGACCGGGACTACCCGATGCTGCGCGCGCTGCTGATGGGAGCCGTGTTCGCCGCCCTGCTGCCGGGGGCGGCGATGCCCGTGCCGGTGCTGCGCGCCGAGTTGTTCAAGCGCTACCGGCTGGAATGGGGACTGGGTGTCCCGCCGGACGCCGAGGCGCCCGGCGGGACAACGTGCGACACGGACCTGTCGCGGTTCTTCGCGACCGGTGGGCCCGGCCGGCCGGCTCAGTCGAAGTAGTCCGGCTGCGTCTGCGTGTTGAGCTCACGCAGGTGGACCCGCTTGGCCGGGTCGGTGCGCCGGTCGCTGAGCTTGAGGACGTCGAAGCCCTTGGCGATGTCGTTCGAGTAGATGTAGCCGTTGTAGTAGTACGCCGACCACGAGCCGCCGGTGGAGATGGTCTCCGTGCTCAGCGGGCCGCGCTCGAAGTAGGCGATCTCCTTCGGGCGCTCGGAGTCGGTGAACTCCCAGACGGAGACGCCGCCCTGGTACCAGGCCTGGACCATGATGTCGCGGCCCTTGACCGGGATCAGCGAGCCGTTGTGGGCGACGCAGTTCTCCGTGTCCGCCTGGTGGCGGGGGATCTTGAAGTAGCTGCGGAAGACCAGCTCGCGGTGGTCTCCCCGGCCGACGATGTCGTAGATGCCGTCGGCGCCGCGGTTCGGGCCGGTCTCCGCGTTGCAGGTGGCGGCGCCGCCGCCGCCCAGCTCGTCGGTGAAGACGACCTTGTTCGCCTTCTGGTTGAAGGTCGCCGAGTGCCAGAACGCGAAGTTGACGTTGTCCTGGACGCGGTCGATGACCTTCGGACGCTCGGGGTCCTTGATGGAGAACAGGATGCCGTCGCCCATGCAGGCGCCCGCCGCGAGGTCCTTCGAGGGCAGGACGGTGATGTCGTGGCAGCCGGTGGTCTTGGAGACGCCCGGGTTCACCGGCCCGCCCGGGTTGCCGCCGCCGTCGGGGCCCTCACCCGGGAACAGCACCGGGAAGTCCACGACGGCCGCCCGCTCGGGCGCCTTGCGCGGCACCTTGATGACGGAGATGCCGTCGTGCGGAGGCTGGCAGTCCGGGTACGCGGCGTTCGGCGAGTACGAGGAGACGTAGACGTAGACGTTCCTGCGCTCGGGCACCAGCGTGTGGGTGTGGGAACCGCAGGCAGTCTCGACTGCCGCCACGTACTTCGGGTTCCGCTTGTCGCTGATGTCGAAGACCTTCATGCCCTCCCAGGAAGACTTCTCGGTCGCCGGCTGCGTGGTGCTGTTGCAACTGCTGTCGCTGCGCGAGGAGTCGGTCGACAGGAACAGCAGGTCGCCGGAGACGGAGATGTCGTTCTGCGAACCGGGACACAGCACCTGGGCGACGGTCCGCGGCTTCTTCGGGTTCTTGATGTCGAAGATGCGGAAGCCGTCGTAGTTGCCGGCGAAGGCGTACCGGCCCTGGAAGGCCAGGTCCGAATTGGTGCCGGGCAGCGCGTCCTTGGGGATGTTGGCCAGGTGCTCGATGTTGTCCGAGTGGACTATCTCGTCCACGCCGGGTATCTCGCCGCCCTCGATGGCGTCGCGCGCTTCGGCGCGCGCGCTCTTGGAGACCTCCTTCGAAGTCGCCGGGCCGTCCCCGGGGTCGGGGGTCGCCACGGCCGGGCCGGCCGTGAGCAGCGCGGACAGGAGACCGGCGGCGGCCACCGCGACTCCCAGGCGTCTGCGCCGCGTTCGCGGGTCGTTCAACAGGATCACTGTTTCCTCCCTACGTCCGTTCCGACGGAACGGTTCACGCACCACCGCAGTATCGTCTTCGCCATGCTCATACCAACAGGGGGCAACAGGGTCGTGATGAAGTTTTTTGATCAGTGACACGCGGAAGCGTGCTAAGACGGTCATCGCACTCACGAGGTGCTCCGCCGCACGAGGCGCTCCACGCCCCTGCCCCGGGGGCACGAACCAGCCACAGGAGGTCGTTGTGTCCTTCCGCCCCGCGTCGACCCGCGCGTCCCTCGTCACGGCCGCGCTGACCACGCTGGCCGTACTCGGGCTCGGAGCCTGCGAGTCCGGCGCCGACGGCGGGAAGGCGGACGCGGCCGGGCCCTCGGTGATCGCTCCGGGCGAGCCGGGCGGTGACAACCGGACCCTGTCCGCCGAGGAGGCCCAGAAGCAGCGGGCCGACGACGACTCCCCCAACTCCGCGGACGTCTCCTACGCGCGGATGATGATCCAGCACCACGCCCAGGCCCTGGAGATGACCGAGCTGGTGCCGGAGCAGGCCGCTTCCGGCCAGGTCAAGAAGCTCGCCGAACGGATCTCCGCGGCCCAGGGGCCGGAGATCGAGGCGATGAGGGGCTGGCTGACGACCCACGGCGAGAAGGAGACGGGCGGCGGGCACGACCACGCCGCGATGCCGGGCATGGCGACCGAGGCCCAGCTGGAGAAGCTGCGCAAGGCCCGGGGCGAGGCCTTCGACCAGCTCTTCCTGACCCTGATGATCACTCACCACGAGGGGGCGATCAGCATGGCGACCGACGTCAAGTCGCAGGGCAACAACGTGCGGATCGAGGAGATGGCGGACGACGTGGTGGCCCAGCAGACGAGCGAGATATCGCGGATGCGCCGGATGCTGTGACGGTCCGCCGGCGGACCGTCAGCGACGCGCGCGGCGCGGAGCCAGGAAACCGTCGTCGCGCGCCTGGCCGATCAGCCTGAGCGACCTGCGCCGGCTGTGCCCGGTCGCGCGCATCACCGCGAGGACCGGGTCGCCGCCCTCCTCCCGGGCCGCCCGGTACTCCCGAGCGACGAGCCGGCGCCCCTCCCTGCCGCCCGGCCAGGCGGGACGGGCGCGCCGCGGACCGGGCGACGCGGTCGCGGAACCGACCGGCACGCAGGCGTCGGACAGCGGACTCTCCAGCCACTCGGCGAGTGCGGCCAGGTCATCGAGGGACAGCGGCGGCCGGGCCCGCACGTCCTCGACCCGCACCCGCTGACCGGACAGCACGGCGAGCGCCTCCAGCCGGGCGCCGTCGGCGAAGGTGAGCCGGACGTCGAACCACGCGGCGGTGGTGGCACCCTCGCGCACCACCCAGGTCTGCCGCACGGACATCTCGCCGTCGTCCGGACAGCGATCGGAAAGCTGAAGAGAACGATCAACGAAGGATGCGTCGAGCATACACAGAACGTAACCGAATGATCACATTCCATACGAACGGAACACGCGCGGAAGACGCGCCGTTCACCGGGCGCAGCACCCTGTCAGCGCAGCGGGGGCGGTGGGATGCTGGAGACCCAGCGACCTGACTTCGCCCGCCCCGGACAAGGAGTTCCGCCGTGCTGCGTGTCGCCGTCGTCGGCTCGGGACCGAGCGGGTGCTACACCGCGCAGAGCCTCGTCCAGCTCGGCCAGGACGTCCGCGTCGACGTCCTGGACCGGCTGCCGTGCCCGTACGGGCTGGTGCGGTACGGCGTGGCGCCCGACCACGAGAAGATCAAGTCACTGCAGAACGCCCTGCGTACGGTGCTGGAGCACGAGCGGGTGCGGTTCCTGGGCGCGGTCCCGGTGGGTCCCGGTGGAGTACCGGCCGCCCGGCTGCGGGAGCTGTACCACGCGGTGGTGTACTGCGTGGGCGCCGCCGCCGACCGGCGGCTGGGCATCCCCGGCGAGGACCTGCCGGGCAGCTGGTCGGCGACCGAGTT
Source organism: Streptomyces sp. CB02414 (assembly GCF_001905385.1). Classification (GTDB taxonomy): domain Bacteria; phylum Actinomycetota; class Actinomycetes; order Streptomycetales; family Streptomycetaceae; genus Streptomyces. The sequence goes on from NZ_LIPF01000010.1 coordinate 141,515, forward strand.
CGTGTCCTGGTACAGCGCCCATCCGGACGCCGTGGACGCCGGGTTCCTGCGCGGAGTGCGGTCGGCGGTGGTGATCGGGGTGGGCAACGTCGCCGTCGACGTGGCGCGGATGCTGGTGCGCGGGGCGGCGGAGCTGCGCGGCACCGACGTTCCGCAGGCCGCCCTGGACACGTTCGCCGCCGGCCGGGTGGCCGACGTGCACATGGTGGGCCGCAGGGGGCCCTCTCAAGCCCGTTTCACCACCAAGGAGCTGCGCGAGCTCGGCGCCCTGCCGGACACGGCCGTACTGGTGGAGCCGGCCGAGCCGGCGCTGGACCCGGCGTTCCGTGACCCCTCGGGCCTGCCCGGCACGCAGCGCCGCAACGTGGAGGTGCTGCGGGGCTGGGCCGACCGGCCCGCACCGGACGCCGCCCGCCGGCTCCGCCTGCGCTTCTTCCTGCGCCCGGTGGAGCTGATCGCGGGCGCCGACGGCCGGGTGGGCGCCGTGCGCTTCGAGCGGACCCGGCCGGACGGGCGCGGCGGTGTGACCGGCACGGGGCGCTACGAGGAGATCCGGGCCGGGCTGGTGCTGCGGTCGGTGGGCTACCGCGGAGTGCCCCTGGAAGGGCTGCCGTTCGACGCGGCGAGCGGCACGGTGCCGCACCGGGCGGGACGCGTCCTGCGCGCGGGCGCCGTCGCCCCCGGCGAGTACGTGGCCGGCTGGATCAAGCGGGGTCCGACGGGGGTCATCGGCACCAACCGGCCCTGCGCGAAGGAGACGGTGACGTCCCTGCTGGCGGACGCACCCGTACTCGTACGGCGGGACCTCCCCACGGGCGACCCCCTCGGTCCGTTGCGGGCCGAAGGCGCCGAGCCGGTCGAGTGGAGCGGCTGGCGGGGCATCGAGCGGGCCGAGGCGGAACTCGGCGCCTCACTGGGGCGGCAGGTCGTGAAGCTGCCCGACTGGGAGTCACTGCTGGCGGCGGCGCGCGGGGCGGCGGACCGCTAGGGCCTGTCCGGCGGATCAGGTCGCAGAAACGGTGCGGCGCCTCGTCGACGCAGGTGAGCGGGGGCGATGGGGCCCCTCCCGCGCATGGGGGTCCCCCCGCTCGAGCGGAGCCGAGAGTGGGGGAGCAGTCGAGCGTGGAGGAGTCGGCAACCGACGACAACGCGGCCGATGGCCGTGCCGGCCCCCCCGTCTGCGGCGTGATCCGCCGGACAGGTCCCAGCTCCTCGCGGACGCCGTCAGCCGGTGCCGAGACGGGCGGCCTGACGGGCCGCCGCCGCCAGCAGGGCGTCCAGCAGCCCCGGGAAGAGGGCGTCCAGGTCGTCCCTGCGCAGGCCGTTCATCTTGGCCGTGCCCCGGTAGGTCTGCCGGATCACCCCGCTCTCCCGCAGCACCCGGAAGTGGTGCGTGGTCGTGGACTTCGTCACCGGCAGGACGAAGTGGGAGCAGGAGAGGAGCGCGTCGCTGTCGGCGGCGAGTTCCCGCACGATCCGCAGCCTCATCGGATCGGAGAGCGCGTGCAGCACTCCTTCCAGCCGGATGTCGTCGCGTGCCGGGTGGGGCAGGTCGCGGGTGCCGGCGGCGGGGGCGGCGGGGGTCACGGCGGCTCCAGATGGTCCGGGAGGGGCCCGCTGTCCGGCAGGGGCTCCGTCGAAGGCTCCATGGTACGAGAGACATCGTAGTTTGACACCCACCGTACTACGAGGGTTATCGTACGACCGTTCCTTCCACCCCGACCAAGGGAGCAGCCCGCCATGAGCGCCCTCTTCCAGCCCCTCCAGCTGCGCGGCACCACGATTCCCAACCGGATCTGGATGTCGCCGATGTGCCAGTACTCCGCCGCGCCGGAGGGTCCCATGGCGGGCGTCCCGGGCGACTGGCACTTCGCGCACTACGGCGCCCGCGCGGTCGGCGGCACCGGGCTGATCGTCGTCGAGGCCACCGGCGTGTCGCCCGAGGGCCGGATCTCGCCGCAGGACCTGGGCCTGTGGAACGACACCCAGACCGAGGCCTTCCGGCGGATCACCGACTTCCTGCGCTCCCAGGGGACGGTGCCGGCGATCCAGCTGGCCCACGCGGGCCGCAAGGCCTCGACCGCACAGCCCTGGAAGGGCGGGGCGCCCGTCGGCCCGGACGCGCACGGCTGGCAGCCGGTGGCGCCGAGCGCGCTGCCCTTCGACGACCGCCACCCGGTGCCTACCGAGCTGACCTCCGCGCAGATCCGAGAAATTGTCGGACAGTTCGCGGATGCGGCCCGCCGGGCCCTCGCCGCCGGTTTCGAGATCGCCGAGATCCACGGCGCCCACGGCTACCTGATCCACGAGTTCCTGTCGCCGCACTCCAACCACCGCACCGACGCCTACGGCGGCTCGTACGAGAACCGCACCCGCTTCGCCCTCGAGGTCGTCGACGCCGTACGCGCGGTGTGGCCGGACGACAAGCCGCTGTTCTTCCGGATCTCGGCGACCGACTGGCTGGAGGAGGGCGGCTGGACGCCCGAGGACACCGTCCGCTTCGCCCGCGACCTCCAGGCCCACGGCATCGACCTGCTCGACGTCTCCACGGGCGGCAACGCCCCGCGCGTGAGGATCCCCACCGGCCCCGGGTACCAGGTGCCGTTCGCCGAGCGCGTCAAGGCCGGGACCACGCTGCCGGTCGCCGCCGTCGGCCTGATCACCGACGCCGGGCAGGCCGAGAAGGTCCTGGCCAACGGCGAGGCCGACGCGGTGCTGCTGGGCCGCGAGCTGCTGCGCGAGCCGTCGTGGGCGCAGCACGCGGCGCGGGAGCTGGGCGACGCGGTCCGGATGCCGGATCAGTACGGGTGGGCCGTGTGAGGCGGCACAGCGCGGCAGGCGTTGACTAGAAAGCGCTTACCCTCTACGGTCCGTTCATCAGCATGACCGCTGCGGACGCGATGTCCGGCAAGGCCCCACACCTGCCCCATCGCGTCCGCACGGCATCGAGCAGCACCATGCACAGCGTTCACGTACATGTTCCGTTCCACCCCCACTCCCCCACGGAAGGGACCCGAACATGACTGCTGCGACACGCCCCCACGGGCGGCGGCGCGCCGCGACCGGCGCACTGGCCGCACTCGGACTCTCGGTTGGCATGCTCATGACCACCGGAGCCACCTCGGCACAGGCCGCCACCTGGCCGACGCCCAACGGCAGCGAGGGCGTCTCCGCCACCATCCCGGTCTCCGGCACCAAGGACTACGGGATGAAGCGCCTCTACGGCACCGGCGACCTCGGCTCCGGCGGCCAGGACGAGGACCAGGGGCCGATCCTGGAACTGGCTCCCGGCGCCGTCCTCAAGAACGTGATCATCGGCGCACCGGCCGCCGACGGCATCCACTGCAAGGGCAGCTGCACCCTGCAGAACGTCTGGTGGGAGGACGTCGGCGAGGACGCGGCGACCTTCCGCGGCTCCTCGTCGTCGAACGTCTACACGGTCACCGGCGGCGGTGCGAAGGAGGCCGGTGACAAGGTCTTCCAGTTCAACGGTGCCGGGACGCTCAACGTGTCGGACTTCGCCGTGAAGAACTTCGGCACCTTCGTCCGCTCCTGCGGCAACTGCTCGACGCAGTACAAGCGCACCATCAACCTCGACTCGATCGAGGTGGGCTGGAAGGGCAGCCGGATCGCCGGCATCAACACCAACTACGGCGACAGCGCCACGCTGCGCGACATCACCGTCGTCGGGGACGACGACCGGAAGATCGTCCCGTGCCAGAAGTACATCGGCAACGACGACGGCGACGAGCCGGACTCGAACGGCTCGGGCCCCGACGGCACCCACTGCAGGTACGGGGCGTCGGACATCACCTACCAGTGACGCGCATGCGGACCTGCCCGGCCTGCTCCCGCTGGTATCGCGCGTAGGCCTCCCGCAGGGCCGCTCCCGGCCAGTCGGACGGGAGGAGTTCGGGGGGCAGGACCGGGTCGGCCAGCAGATGGCGCACGACGGCCGCGAATACGGTGAGCCGGTCGGCCGGCCGCCGGGCCCGGCCGACCCGGTCGAGCAGCGCCCCGGCCGTGGCGGACCAGGCGTCCAGTGGCCACAGGTCCGCCGCCAGGTCGCGGGCCGGACGTGCGGGCCGCGAGGCGTGGCGCTCGGCCACCCGGTCCAGCTCGGCGGGCAGCGGCCGGCACAGATTGGCGGGGCGCAGCCACACGCCCTCCCGGAGCTCGGCCAGACGCAGGGCGGTCAGCCGGGCCCGCAGGTCGGCACGTTCGGCCGCGCCGCGTCCCGTCGCGGTGACCACGACCATCTCCCAGTCGCCCTCCCACGCGCGCGTGTGCGGGCGTACGGCCTCGTCCTGCCGCCGCTGGCGTTCCAGCAGCCGCTCACTGAGGCGGTAGCCGGTGTCCGTGCGCCGCAGGTCACCGGCGGCGGCCATCCGGCTGAGCGCCGCCCGCGCGGTGGACCCTCCGACGTCGAAGCCCTCCACCAGCCGCACCAGTTCCCGGGCCGGCAATTCGGGGGGATGCGCCCCGAGGAGCAGACTCAGGACCACCGACCGCGCGGACAGCGGGCGCAGTGCGGGGCCGTCCGGGGGCGCGGACTCGTTCACAGGCGTGCGCACGGGTCGCACGTTTCCCTGACCACGTATCGGTCGTCCCTCCACATGAACCCGTACTCTACGTGCGTCCACTGTGTTGCACTATTGCTGCGTTCGCAGCAGGAGTGCAACACTCGACGGTATGACGACACTCGCGCAGGACCCGTACGGGGAGTCGGCGGGCCACCCTGAGGGGTACGCCACGCACGACGTCACCAACCAGCCCCCTCCCCTGGCCCCCTATGACGCCTGCGAGGACACGGCCCTGCTGGAGGGGCTGCGGCGGGAGGGCGCCGGGTGGGCCGAGGAGGAGCTGCGGCGGCTCGGCCTGCGGGCCGGGAGCGCCCAGGCGCAGGAGTGGGGCGACCTGGCCAACCGGCACGAACCCGTGCTGCGCACCCACGACCGGTACGGCAACCGGATCGACGAGGTCGAGTACCACCCGAGCTGGCACCACCTGATGCGGGTGGCCGTCGGCGAGGGTCTGGCCGGCTCCGCCTGGGCGGACGACCGGCCGGGCGCGCACGTCGCCCGGACCGCCGGCGGGCTGGTCTGGGGGCACACCGAGGCGGGGCACGGGTGCCCCACGTCGATGACGTACGCCGCCGTTCCCGCGCTGCGCGCCGAGCCGGAGCTGGCGAAGGTCTACGAGCCGCTGCTGACCAGCCGGGAGTACGAGCCGGGGCTGCGCACGCCGGCCGGGAAGCGCGGCCTGCTGGCCGGCATGGGGATGACGGAGAAGCAGGGCGGCTCCGACGTCCGCACCAACACCACGGCTGCCACCCCGACCGCCGAGTCGGGGGTGTACACGCTGCGCGGGCACAAGTGGTTCACCTCGGCGCCCATGAGCGACGTCTTCCTGGTGCTGGCTCAGGCCCCCGGGGGCCTGTCGTGCTTCCTGGTGCCGCGTGTGCTGCCCGACGGCACCCGCAACACCTTCCGCGTCCAGCGGCTGAAGGACAAGCTCGGCAACCGGTCCAACGCCTCGTCCGAGCCCGAGTTCGACGGGACGGTGGCCTGGCTGGTCGGGCCGGAGGGGCAGGGCGTCAAGACGATCATCGAGATGGTCAACTGCACCCGGCTGGACTGCGTCATGGCGTCGGCGACGCTGATGCGCAAGACGCTGGTCGAGGCCGGGCATCACGTACGGCACCGCACCGCGTTCGGCGCCCGGCTGGTCGACCAGCCGCTGATGCGCAACGTCCTGGCCGACCTGGCGCTGGAGTCGGAGGCGGCGACGACGCTCACGCTGCGGCTGGCGGGCGCCGCGGACCGGGCGGTGCGCGGGGACGCGGGTGAGGCGGCGTTCCGGCGGATCGCCACCGCCGTCGGCAAGTACTGGGTGACCAAGCGGGGACCGGCGTTCACCGCGGAGGCCCTGGAGTGCCTGGGCGGCAACGGCTACGTGGAGGAGTCGGGCATGCCCCGCCACTACCGTGAGGCTCCGCTGCTGTCGATCTGGGAGGGCTCGGGGAACGTCAACGCCCTCGACGTGCTGCGGGCGCTCGGCCGCTCCCCCGCCACCGCGCACGCCCTCTTCGACGAACTCGCCCTCGCCCGCGGGGCCGACGCCCGGCTGGACGCGGCCGTGGCCCGTCTGGCGGCGGGGCTGGCCGAGGCGTCCGAGACGGGTGCCCGCCGCCTGGTGGAGCTGATGGCCCTCACCCTCCAGGCCTCCCTCCTGGTCCGGCACGCCCCGCCCGCCGTCGCCGACGCGTTCTGCGCGAGCCGGCTCGGCGGCGACTGGGGGCACGCCTTCGGCACGCTGGCGTCCGGGGCCGACCTCGGCGGCATCCTGGAGCGCGCCCTGCCGCGAGAGGACTGACGGCCCGCGCCGCGCATCCTCCGCGGACCTCGACATCACCGCGCTGACCTGCGGCGTCACCCTTTCCAGAGGTGACTGTCAGTGCCGGGGTGCAGACTGGCCCGTGTCCGAGACGAAGGCGTCGACGAGGACGCCGCGGAGGTGATCGGCATGACCGAGGTACTGCTCGCCGTGGGCACCCGCAAGGGTCTGTTCATCGGGCGCCGGCGGGGTGGCACCTGGGAGTTCGACGAGAGTCCCTACTTCAACGCACAGGCCGTCTACTCGGTCGCCCTCGACACCCGCGGCGACACCCCGCGGCTGCTGGCGGGCGGCGACAGCGCGCACTGGGGTCCGTCGGTGTTCCACTCCGACGACCTGGGACGGACCTGGACGGAGCCGGCGCAGCCTGCCGTCAAGTTCCCCAAGGAGACCGGCGCTTCGCTGGAACGGGTGTGGCAGCTGCACCCGGCCGCCGCCGAACCGGACGTGGTCTACGCGGGCACGGAACCGGCCGCGCTGTACCGCTCGGAGGACCGGGGCGAGAGCTTCGAGCTGGTCCGGCCCCTGTGGGAGCACCCGTCCCGGTCGCAGTGGGTGCCGGGCGGCGGTGGCGAGGGACTGCACACCGTCCTCACCGACGCCCGGGACCCCGGGTCCGTCACGGTCGCCGTCTCGACCGCCGGCGTGTTCCGCACGACGGACGGCGGCGCGAGCTGGGCACCGTCCAACTCCGGTGTCTCCGCGGTCTTCCTGCCGGACCCGAACCCGGAGTTCGGCCAGTGCGTGCACAAGGTGGCGCGGGACGCGGCGGCCCCGGACCGGCTGTACCTGCAGAACCACTGGGGTGTGTACCGCAGCGACGACGCCGGCGCGCACTGGACGGACATCGGCGAGGGGCTGCCGTCCACGTTCGGTTTCGCGGTCGCCGCCCATCCGCACCGCGGGGACACCGCTTACGTCTTCCCGATCAACGCCGACGCGGACCGGGTCCCGGCGGACCGCCGCTGCCGGGTCTTCCGCACCGCCGACGCGGGCAAGAGCTGGGAGCCGCTGTCGTCGGGACTGCCGCAGGAGGACCACTACGGCACGGTGCTGCGCGACGCGCTGTCCACCGACGACGCGGAACGGGCCGGCGTCTACTTCGGCAACCGCAACGGCGAGGTGTTCGCGTCGGACGACGACGGCGACAACTGGCGGCAGTTGGCCTCCCACCTGCCGGACGTGCTGTGCGTGCGGGCCGCGGTCGTCGGATGAAGCGGACCGGGGGGACCGGCCTTGGCCACCGGTTGATCGGCGTCACCCGTACGGCAGTAGGGTGACGCCCGTGGCACCAAGACCCTTGCATGAGATCGTCGAAGCCGGCTGGGCGAACGCCCTGGAACCCGTCGCCGGGCGGATCACCTCGATGGGTGAGTTCCTGCGCGCGGAGATCGCCGCCGGACGCACCTATCTCCCCGCCGGCGCGAACGTACTGCGAGCCTTTCAGCAGCCCTTCGACGACGTCCGGGTCCTGATCGTCGGTCAGGACCCCTACCCCACCCCCGGACACGCGGTGGGGCTGTCGTTCTCGGTCGCGCCCGAGGTGCGTCCCCTGCCCGGCAGCCTCGTCAACATCTTCCGGGAGCTGAACACCGACCTCGGCCTCCCGCAGCCCTCCAACGGCGACCTGACCCCGTGGACCCGGCAGGGCGTGCTGCTGCTCAACAGGGCGCTCACCACGGCCCCGCGCAAGCCCGCCGCCCACCGCGGCAAGGGCTGGGAGGAGGTCACCGAGCAGGCGATCCGGGCGCTGGCGGCGCGCGGCAAGCCGATGGTGTCCATCCTGTGGGGCCGCGACGCCCGCAATCTGCGCCCGCTGCTCGGCGAGCTGCCCTCGGTGGAGTCCGCCCACCCGTCCCCGATGTCGGCCGACCGGGGGTTCTTCGGCTCCCGTCCGTTCAGCCGGGCCAACGACCTGCTGGTCCGCCTGGGAGGTCAGCCGGTCGACTGGCGCCTGCCGTGAGCACCGGCTTCCTCGCCGTGGACTCCGGCGGCTCGGGTCTGCGGGTCGTCCTCGGCACGGCCGGTGCCGACGCGGAGGGTCCGCGGGTGTCCGGGCGGCGCGCGTCGCGGGAGCCGGTCCGCACCGGTGCCCGGGGCATCGATCCCGGGCATCTGCTGGGGCAGTTGTTGCCCATGGCGAGGGCGCTGAGCGAGGAGGCCGGGGTGGACCGGCTCGGCACCGGCGTCGTCGGGGCCGCCGGACTGGCCACCCTCGGCGACGCGCTGCGCGCCGAGCTGCCGGGTGCGCTGGCCCGGGAGCTGGGGGTGCGGACGGTCGCGCTGGTCGCGGACGCCGTCACCGCCTACGTCGGTGCCCTCGGGCCGCGGGCCGGCGCCGTGGTGGCCGCCGGTACCGGCCTGATCGCGACCGGCACCGACCTGACCCGCTGGCGCCGCGCGGACGGCTGGGGGCACCTGCTGGGCGACTGCGGCGGCGGCGCCTGGATCGGCCGGGCCGGCCTGGAGGCGGCGCTGCGCGCCCACGACGGGCGCGAGGGCGGCTCCGCGCGGCTGCTGGCCCGGGCCGAGGAGCGGTTCGGGCCGGTGACGGGGCTGCCCGGCCAGGTGTATCCGCGTACCGACCGTCCCGCCGTCCTCGCCTCCTTCGCGCCGGAGGTGGCCGCGTGCGCGGCCGACGACCCCGTCGCCGCGGGCGTCCTGCGGGCCGCCGCCCGGCACATGGCCGACTCGGCCGCCGCCGTGTGCCCGCCGGGGGGCGAGCCCCGGGTCGCCGTCACCGGTGGTCTGCTGAAGCTGGGCGACCCCCTTGTCGTACCGCTGGAGGAGGAGCTGGCGAAGCGGCTGCCGCATGCGCGGCGGACGGCGGCCGAGGGTGATCCGCTGCACGGCTCGGTGCGGATCGCGAACGACCTCGCGACCGGCTCGTTCACCCTTCCGGGTGACGACAGAATGCTGTGGGTGACGACTGACCCGGACGGCTGAGAATTGGTGCTCCGGCGAGGTGAATCGTGCCGATGTCGGCCGATCCGTACATCACTCTTCAGACAAAACCGGACGGATACCGCTCACCTGCACCCTCCCCGAACAGGGAAACCCGGGAAACCAGTAACATGCGGCGCCATGAGCTCCCCCACTGGGCCCGCGTCCGGCCTGCCAGTACGAATGCCGCGCCCCCGCCAGCCCGGACGGCACCGCCGTCCCGAACCTCTGGTGGCTCCCGAGGGCGCGCCGGCGCTCGTCCTCGCGGTTCCGGGGACGCCCAGCAGCGCCACCCGGGGCCTCGCCGACGAGGTCATCAGCATCGCCCGTTCCGAACTTCCCGGCCTCGACGCCCGCATCGGCTGGCTCGACGGGGACGACGAGGAGTTCCTCCCCCTGACGACCGTCCTCGCACGGGCCGCCGAGGAGCGCGCCGCCCGCTACGAGCAGGCGATCGCCGCCGGCCTGGAGGTGAAGGAGCCCGAGGGTCCCGTCGCCGTCGTCGTGCCGCTGCTCGCCGGCCCGGACGGCGCGCTGCTGCGCCGCATCCGCCAGGCCGTGATGGACAGCAAGGTCGCGGCCGAGCTGACCGATGTGCTCGGCCCGCACCCGCTGCTGGCCGAGGCGCTGCACGTGCGGCTCTCCGAGGCGGGACTGGCGCGCGCCGACCGCGCCCGTCTGTTCACCGTGGCGACCGCGGCGGACGGCATCATCCTGGCCTCCGTCGGCGGTGACGAGGCCGTGCAGGCGGCCGGGATCACCGGCATGCTGCTCGCCGCGCGCCTCGCCGTGCCGGTGATGGCGGCGGCCCTGGACGAGGAGGGCTCGATCACGTCCGTGGCCGAGCAGCTGCGCTCCTCGGGCTCCCAGCAGCTGGCGCTCGCGCCGTACCTGATCGGCCCGGAGATCGAGGCGTCCCTGCTGGAGGAGGCGGCCAAGGAGGCGGGCTGCTCCACCGCCGAGCCACTCGGCCCCTACCCGGCTATCGGCAAGCTGACGCTGGCCAAGTACACGACGGCGCTCGGCATCTCGCCGCAGCAGCCGCAGGGCGCGCCGGTACGCTGACGCGCCGCGCGCGAGACACGCGGGACGCACTGGACACGCACGGCGAAGGGCCCGCTCCGGCGACGGAGCGGGCCCTTCGCCGTTCCGTCAGCCGGAAACGTCAGCCGAAGACGACGCAGGACGCCGCCGGCAGCGCGAGGGAGCCGGCGCGTCGGGGCACCCCGGTCTCGGGGTCCAGGGCGAACCAGGTCACGTCGCCCGAGCGTTCGTTCGCGGCGTACAGGAAGCCGCCCGACTCGGCGATCTCCCGCGGCCAGTGCCCGCCGCAGGGCACGGTCGCGGTCAGCCGCAGTCCGTCCGGCTCCACCGCGAAGACGGACAGGACGTCCTCGCCCCGGGTCGCGGTCCACACGAAGCGGCCGTCGGGCGAGACCACGATGCCCGACGGATAGGCGTCACCGGCCGGGGCCCCGGGCAGCACCGGCACCTCGGTGAGCGGCCGCAGTACGCCGTCGACGGCTTCCCAGCGGCAGACGGTGACGGTGGGCGCCAGTTCGTTGACCACGTAGGCGCGGGTGCCGTCGGGGTGGAAGGCAAGGTGGCGCGGGCCGGAACCGGGGCGCAGCGCGACTTCCCGGTGCACGGCGGGGGTGCCGTCCTCCACGGTGCAGACCCGCACCGAATCGGTGCCGAGGTCCACACTGACGGCCCACCGCCCGCTCGGGTCGGGCCGCACCTGATGGGCGTGTGGCCCCTGCTGGCGCTGGGCGTGCGGGCCCGAGCCGGTGTGCTTCAGGAGGCCGGACGCGGCCCGGGCGAGGGTGCCGTCGGGGCGGACCGGCACGGCGGTGACGCTGCCGGAGCCGTAGTTGGCGGTCAGCACGTGCCCGGCGAAGAGACTGAGGTGGGTGGGGCCGTCGCCGCCGACGGGCACCGGGCGGCCGGCGGGTTCGGGCTTGTCCCCGCTCACGTGGAAGGCGGCCACCGCGCCCTCGGCCGTCTCGCTGACCGCGTAGAGCGTGTCGCCGTCGGGGGCCAGGGCGAGGTAGGAGGGGTCGGCCAGGCGGTCCGTACCGCTCAGGACCGTCAGCGCACCGGTTCCGGGCTCGACGACCGCCGTGACGATGCCGGGCCCGCCGGCCGCCGTGAACGATCCGATGAACGCCCGCCGTCGCCGCATCTCGCCGTCTGTCACCAGTGGCCCCTCTCGTCTCGCCCCGTGCCGTCTGATCGTCTGCCCGGGGGCGACGGTAGCAGTCGACCAGCCCAGGTCTAGACCAAATGGGTGGTGCCGGACGGCTCAGGCGCCGGCGAGCGGCGAACCCGAGGGGGCGCGCAGGGGCGCGGCGAGTTCGGCCAGGGCGTGTTCCAGGCCGTGGAGGTGAGCGAGGGCGGGTTCGGCGGCTCGCGGTCCGTTCGCGTGGGCGGGCACGGAGCCGCCGCCGGTGAGCGCCTCGACCGCGTTCTCGACACGCCAGCAGGCGGCGGCGAGCCGTGCGTCGTGCGAGGCCTCGGGGTCGGCGGCGACGGCGACCAGGCCGCGGATCTCCCGGGCGCAGTCGTCGAGCAGGGCGAGCACGCGGCGGGCGCGGCGCTTGCGGCCGCGCATCGGGTTCAGCGGGTGCACGAGCGGGGCGAGGGACAGCCGGACCCGGCCCAGCAGCTGCTCCAGTTCGGCCACGCGCGGCGCGGGGTCGGCGCCCTCGGTACCGGCGAGGCGGGCGGCGGCCTCGGCGGTGCAGGCGTGGACGCAGCGCAGGGCGCGCTGGATCCACGCGTCCGTCACGGCGTGCGTGGTGACGGGGAGGACGAAGAGCACGGCCAGCGCGGCACCGAGCGCCCCGACGCCGGTCTCGACGAGCCGCAGGGCGAGCAGCCCGGGGCTGAGGAAGCCCAGCAGGCCGTAGAGGAGCTCGGCGAGCAGGGTGACGCAGAGCATCATCCAGGTGTAGGAGACCGCGGCGGTGTAGAAGATGCCGAAGACGCAGGCGGCGGCGAGCACGGCCGTGGGCACCGCGGACCCGGCCAGCGGGAAGGCGATGAGGAAGCCGAGGCCGATGCCGACGACCGTGCCGAGGACCCGGCGGAAGCCGCGGACCAGGGTCTCGCCGCGCGAGGTGGTGTTGACGAAGACCCACCAGGTGGCTCCGACGGCCCAGTACCAGCGCTGGTCGGACACCAGCTGGCCGACGACCAGGGCGAAGCCGGCGCCCGCGGTGGCCTGGACGGCCTGGCGGGTGGTGATGCGGGCGAGCCCGGTGCCGGCGGGAGGCGCGGGGGCGGCGGGCGGGGGCAGGCGGCGCTCGTAGCACCACAGACCGAACCGCACCGCCGCGGCGGTGGCAACGGAGAGCAGGACAGCGGCGTACATCTCGGGCAGCCGGTCCGTGGTCGCGTGCAGGAACTGCGCGATGAAGAAGGTCATGAAGGCGAACACACCGAGGCTGTGTCCGCGCGGGCCCCAGCGCCGGGCGTACACACCGGCGCCGACGACGGCGAGGAAGGTGAGGTCCCGTGCCACGGGGTGGTCGTGCAGCGCGGCCGCGGCGGTGAGCACGGGCAGGCCGGCCACCGGCAGCAGCGCGGTGGTGACCGCCTGCCCGCGCACGGTGGCGTCGGTGACGGTGAACAGTGCGAGCAGCGCGGCGAGCCCGCCGATGACCGCGCCCACCAGGGAGGTGCCGGCCAGGCCGCAGACGACGACGGCCAGCCCGATGCCGAGAACGGCCCGCGCGGCGAACCGCAGCCGGGACCGTCCCGGGTCCGGGCTCACGAACACCCTCTTCAGCACTGATTACCGCCCCCTCGCACACTGGCCCCGAGTCACTGGCATGAAAAAGGCGCCGCGGAGTCCGCAGCGCCATCGACACTCCTATAGGAGCATCCCTTCCACCAGTGGCTCAACAGGCGCATCTGCGAGTGGGCCATTGGTACAGTATGCACGGCGCCCCTACGGCCATGAACGAGCCAATGGCCGACGAAGGAGGCCGCGTACGCCGTGGCCGTGGACGAGCTGGACACCCGCATCCTGCGACTGCTGCTGGAGCAGCCGCGCACCAGTGTGCGCGAGTACGCCCGCGTCCTCGGGATCGCCCGTGGGACCCTCCAGGCCCGGCTGGACCGCCTGGAGCGCGACGGAGTGATCACCGGCACCGCGCCGTCCCTCTCCCCCGCCGCCCTGGGCCACCCGGTGCTCGCGTTCGTGCACATCGAGGTCACCCAGGGGCACCTGGACGATGTGGGCGAGGCGCTGGCGGGCGTGCCGGAGATCGTCGAGGCCTTCTCCACCACCGGCGGCGGGGACCTGCTGACTCGGGTCGTGGCCCGCGACAACGCGCACCTGGAGGACGTGGTCCAGAAGCTGATCAGCCTGCCCGCAGTGGTGCGCACCCGCACCGAGGTGGCCCTGCGCGAGCGCGTCCCGCACCGGCTGCTGCCCCTGGTGGAGTCGATCGGGCGTTCGGCGCGGAAGTGATCCTTGGCATCCTGGACCCCATGAGCACTCTCGGTGGCATCTCGGTCGTCTTCGATCTCGACGGGACCCTCGTGGACAGCGAGCCGAACTACTACGAGGCGGGCCGGCGGACCCTCGCCGAGTACGGCGTCCCCGGCTTCACCTGGGCGGAGCACGAGGAGTACGTGGGCATCAGCACCCAGGAGACGGTCGCCGACTGGAAGCGGCGCTACGGCCTGCGGGCCCCGGTGGAGGAACTCCTCGCCGTCAAGAACCGCCATTATCTGGAGCTGGCCCGCACGTCCGCCCGCGCGTACCCCGAGATGCGGAAGTTCGTCGAACTGCTGGCCGGTGAAGGGGTGCCGCTGGCGGTGGCGTCGGGGTCGTCGCCCGAGGCCATCGAGGCGATCCTGTCCCGCACCGGGCTCGATGCGTGGCTGCGCACGGTCGTCTCGGCCGACGAGGTCGCGCGGGGCAAGCCGGCCCCGGACGTCTTCCTTGAGGCGGCCCGCCGGCTCGGGGCGGACCCGGCCGGCTGCGTGGTCCTGGAGGACGCCGCGCCCGGCGCAGCCGCCGCGCACGCGGCCGGGATGCGCTGCATCGCGATCCCGTACGTCGCCGCGCAGGCGGACGCCCCGGAGTTCGCCACCGCCGGGCTGCTGGTGCGCGGCGGCCAGTCGGAGTTCACCGCGCGGGCGGCGTACGAGTGGCTCGTGCGGACGGACTGAACCGGGCGGGCGGCTTCCCCGGCTTTCCTCGAGTCTCCCCGAATTTTTGCCCGGGGAGGTGATCGGTTCGCCGTCGGCGTCCGTATCTCCTGGTGTCCGAGCCTGTCCTCGCTCCAGGAGGCACGATGCGCATCACGCGCACCACGGCAGGGACCGCCTTCACGGCCGGTGCCCTGGTCCTCACCCTCACCGCGCTCGCCTACCCGACGATGCTGGGGGTGCGGAACACGGGCAACGACCAGGCCCGGATCATCACCAACACCGTGTACGGGCCGCTCACCGAGGCCGACCGGGACTTCGTGGTGAAGGTGCGGGCAGCCGGGCTGTGGGAGCACCCCCTGGGGCTGATGGCCATGGAGCGGGGGACGACACCGGAGATGAAGGAGGCGGGCGAGCACCTGGTCGTGGGGCACGCCCGGCTCGACGCGACCTGCCGCCGGATCGCGCCGGAGCTGGGCATCACCCTGCCCAACCTGGCCTCCCCGCAACAGCAGCAGTTCGTGTCGACCGTGGACGGGACGACGGGCAGGCAGTTCGACACGACCGCGGTGAACATCATGCGCATCACGCACGGGCAGATCTTCCCGGCGATCGCCAACATCCGCGCCAACACCAAGAACTCCCTGGTGCGGCAGCTGGCCGACCAGGCCAACGACACCGTGCTGGACCACATCACGGTGCTGGAGAAGACTGGCCTGGTCAACTTCGACCAGGTCAACTTCCAGCAGTCGGCACCGCCGAACCTCCCCAAGGTGCAGCTCACTCCGCCGGCGCCGCAGCCGGGCGAGCCGGTGCTCTCCCTCACCTCGCCGCCCGGTCTCGAGGTCAACACCTCGGCGCCCAGTCCGAGTCCGACGGTCCGGTGAGGCGGGGGCGGGCGCTCGGGAGCGTCAGCCGCGGCGAGGCCTGCCGCGCCTGGCGCCCTTGCCGCTGCCGGTCTTCCCGCCGCCCCGGCCGCCGCTTCCCGGCTTGCCGCCCGTGCCGCGCCGCGCACCTCCGGTCTGCTTCCCGGCCGCCGGTTTGCGTCCCGCGGGGGCGGTTTCCGTCCGTTCGCCCTTCCGCGGTGCCTGCTCGGGCTGCCGGCCCCGGGTGCTGTTGACGGTCCGGCCCCGGACGATGCCGATGAAGTCCTCCACCCGGTCCGTGTGCGCGTCCTCGGGCCAGGACAGCGCCACGCTCGACCCGGGGGCGTCGGTGACCGTCCGGTACGTGAGGTCCTTGCGGTGGTGCAGCCGGGCCAGCGACAGGGGCACGAGCAGTACGCCGATGCCGGCGGCGACCAGCTCGACGGCGTCCGCGGTGGTGGCCGGGCGCTCGAGCGCGGGCCGGCCCGGTGGCCGCTCCCAGCCGAGGACGTCGTCCAGGGGGTGCAGCACGATCTCGTCGGACAGGTCCTCGACGGTCACCTCGTCGGCCGCGGTGACGAGGTGGTCCTTCGGGATCACCACGACCGTGGTCTCGGTGTAGAGCGGGATCGCGCTGAGCACGGTCCGGTCGACGGGCAGCCGCACCAGCCCGGCGTCGGCGTCGCCGCCCAGCAGTACGCCGCCCGCTTCGGGGGCGGGGACCTGGGTCAGGGCCAGCGGGACGTCGGGCAGCCGCTCGTTCCAGATGCGCACCCATTTGTCGGGCGTCACCCCCGGGACGTACGCGAGCCGGAACGAGGGGGTTTCTTCCGAGCCTGTCACCGGGCCAGGTTACCCGGGTGTGGTCGGAGGCCGCTCACACGCTCGATACCCTTGACATCATGACGTCGCACCAGAACACCCAGACCATGAAGCCCGCGACCGCGGCGAAGAAGCTGGGTGTGTACCTCGAGGCCACACCCGCCGAGTTCCGGGAGGGCGTCGTCACGCGCGCCGAGCTGAACGCGCTCCAGACCGACCCGCCCGCGTGGCTGCGGGACCTGCGGCGCGACGGCCCGCACCCGCGCCCGGTGGTGGCGGCCAAGCTGGGCGTCTCCATCGCCGGGCTGCACCGGGGCGGCGTGGCCCAGCCGCTCACCACCGAGCAGATCGAGGCGCTCAAGGAGGAGCGCCCGGAGTGGCTGGAGCGGGAGCGCGCCGTCCAGGCCGACGTGCGCAAGGAGGCGGCCCGCGTGAAGCAGCTGCACGCCGAGCGCGCGGAGCGGGCCGCGCGGGACTGACCGGCCGCCGCCCGGGTCAGCCTCGTTCGCTTCCGCTCATCCTTCGGCCTTCTGCTCCGTCACGCTCCACGCGTACTGCAGCCAGTCCGACACCACGACGGCGCTGAGGCCGGCGGCCACCAGCCGGGCGGCCCTGGGTGCGACGGCGTAGGTGCCGACCAGCCCGCCGGCCACCCAGGTGGACGTGCAGAACGGGCAGGAGACCAGGTCGCCGACGGCACGCCGCAGCCCCTTGCCGCGCGGGGCGTCCATCACCTCGCTGGCCTCGCCCTCGCGCTCGCGCCGGGTGAACGGCGCCCGCAGGAAGCTGGTGACCTTGTCCTTGGTCAGCAGCCGGGACGCCTTGAACGTCGCGGCGCCGAGCATGGCCACGTCCCAGGCGGGGACGGTGTCGGGCAGTCGCAGCCCGCGGCGCCACGCGGTCACGGCGAACACCCCGGCCCCCGCCGCGAAGGTCGTCGCGAGGGCCGCGTATCCCTCGAGCGGGGTGTCGTCCCCGCCGTCGTAGTGCCGTTCACCGTCCGTCATGGGTACCTCCTTCGGGGCCGCCCCTTCGGCCGAAGAGGTCGGCGCAGTCCTCGGGCAGCTGGGCGAGGAGGTGCTCGACGCGGTCGCCGGGCACCGCTTCGCCGAGGGTGGAGAGCACGGCGCCCGCGTCCCACTCCGCGGTACGTGGCCGGGCGCCGGTCTGCTGGGCCACGCGCCGGAGGAACTCCTCGCGGCCGAACGTCTCGGGGCGCCCGCGTTCCAGGCGCAGCGCGTCGTCCAGGGGTGCGGGCAGGTCGGAAGCCAGGTTCGCGGCCTCCTCCGGCCCGATGCGGGAGGCGATCACCCACAGGACCGCCGTACTGACCTGCTCGGCCTCGTCCGCGCTGTGGTATTCACCGCGGTCGCGGACCAGGGTCAGGAATTCGTCGAGCCGCACGGCGTCGCCTCCTCGGCCGGATATCGCCGTCGGCCGGGTGCCCCGCGGCCGGACGGGGAAACGGGTGCGTGCTCGCGGCTGGGCTCCCTCCATGGGGCCTCACGGCCTGGCGCGTTCGACCTCGGCCTCGGCGAGTATCCGGGTGAGGGCGTCGTTCGTGAACAGCGCGTGTCCGGCGGCGATCCGCTGCCGCCGGGCCGAGCCCGGGGCGGTGAGCCGGCGCAGTGCGCCGAGCAGCGCGGTGTCGTCCTCGGCGACCTCCGACACGCCCAGCGCGGCCATCCGCCGGACCCCGTCCGCGCCGTGCCCGGGGATCGGACGGTGCCCGACGACCGGCAGCCCGGCGGCGAGCGCCTGTACGGCGGTCTGGCCGGCGGCGTTGTCCACGAGGGCGCCCGCCGCGTGCAGCAGGCCGGGCATGTCCGTCACCCAGCCCAGCGCGAGCACCCCGGTTGTGCCGGACAGGTCGCGGCGCAGCCGCTCGTTCTCCCCGCAGAGCACGACCGGCAGGAACCCGTTCCCCGCCAGGAGCCGGACGGTGGCGTCCAGGTGCGAGCCCACTCCCCAGGCGCCCGCGGAGAGCACCACGGCGGGCCGCCCGGGCGCGAGCCGGTCGAAGCGCTCCCGCCACCCGTCGGCGCCGGGAGCGTCGGCGAAGAACTCCGGCGCGACGACGGGACCGCACGTCTCCGCGAGGGTGCCGCTACTCGCCCGCACCTCGCGCGCCGCGTCCTCCGTCAGGCACAGGCAGCGGTCGTTGCCCGGGTGGAGCCACTGCCGGTGGACCGCGAAGTCGATGACGAGGACGACGCAGGGCACGGACAGCAGCCCTCGGGCGCGGAGGTGGCCGGTGAGCTGGGCGCCGAGGTGGAAGACCGGGACGACCACATCGGCGCCCGAGCGTTCGGCCAGCTCCCGCAGCCGGCCGGCGGCCAGCCGGGCCAGGGGGGTCCCGCCGGGGCGGTGTCCGCTGCCGGGGCGCAGGAAGAAGCGGTAGAGGGCGGCGTACGCCCAGGGGAAGTGGCGCACCGACCCGCGGTAGAAGTGCCGCAGCGCGGTGCCCAGGCCGAACGGCAGCAGTGCGAGGACGTCCACGGCCCAGGCGTCGCCGCCACGCTCCCGTGCCCGGCGGACCAGTTCCGCGGCGACCGTGTCGTGCCCGGCGCCCATGCTCGCGCTGACCACCAGCACCCGCCCGCCTCCCCGCGGCGGGCGCGCGGAGGCGGGCCGGCGGGGCTCTGACGAACGGTGGGCAAGCACGGCCCTCCAGTTGCCCGCCCGACATGTTCCAAACCGCTACACAAGCGGGTGTTTCGGGCACAGCGCCAGGGATACTCCGTGACCGCCCGACCGGCCGGACAGCCGAGCCCGACAGCTCGGCCGGCCGGGCTCAGGCGTCCGCCCCGAGCCAAGGTGGTCCTCATGGCCCATGCGTTCTCCCGCTCCCGGCCGGTTGCCGGGGAGCAGGTCGTCGCGCCCGACGCGGACCGCGCCAGGCCCGGGCGGGAGCCCGTCGGCGGGCGGGGTCCGCGGACGCGCACGGCGCTCGTGACGGGTGCGTCCTCCGGCATCGGCGCGGCCGTCGCACGCCGGCTGAGCGACGAGGGCGGCTGGCGGCTGGTGCTCAGCGGACGTGACCCGTCGCGGCTGCGCGAGGTCGCCGAGGACGCCTCGGCGACCGCCTTCGCGGCGGATCTCACCCTGCCCGGCGCGGACCGGCAGCTCGCCGACTTCACGCTGGCCACGGTGGGGCCGGTGGACCTGCTGGTGGCCGGTGCCGGGGTCGGCTGGGCCGGAGAGTTCCTGGACATGCCGGTGCACGCCATCGACGAAGTGCTCGCCGTCAACGTACCGGCCACGCTGCGGCTGGTGCGGTTGGTGCTGCCGGGCATGGTGGCGGCGGGGTCGGGGCGCGTGGTGCTCATCGGGTCGCTGGCGGGCAGTGTGGCGGTGCGCGACGAGGCCGTGTACTCGGCCGCCAAGGCCGCGGTCGGCGGCTTCGCGGACGCCCTGCGGTACGAGCTCCGGGGCACCGGTGTGGGGGTGACCCATGTGGTGCCCGGTGTGGTCGACACTCCGTTCTTCGAGCGCCGGGGCACTCCATACCGGCGGTCCCGGCCGCGTCCGGTGCCGCCCGAACGGGTGGCCGAGGCGGTGCGGACGGCGGTGGTGCGGGGCCGGGACGAGGTGTACGTGCCCGGCTGGCTGCGCCTGCCGTGCCGGGTGCGGGGCGCGGCGCCGGGGCTGTACCGGCGGCTGGCCGCACGGTTCGGGTGACGCGCGGTGAGGACCGGTTCCGGATGAGCGGGAGTGCGCGGCGGTGAGCGCCCTCACCGTCGTCCTGGCCCTGTTCGCGGCGTTGTCCAACGCGGCGGCGTCGGTGCTGCAGCGCCGGGCCGCGGCACAGGACGAGGACCGGGCGGGCGCCCGGCACACGGTGGTGCGCTCGCTGCTGCGGCTGGTGCGTGACCGGTACTGGGTGGGCGGGGCGCTGCTGCTGGCGCTGACGACCGTGCTCCAGGGGGCCGCGCTGGCGGTGGGCAGTCTGGCGGTCGTACAGCCGCTGATGGCGAGTGAACTGCTGTTCACCCTGATGGTGGGCAGTCTGGTCTTCCACCGGCGTCCCGACCCGCGGACCTGGCTGGCGTTCGTGGCGCTGGCCGTGGGGCTCGCCCTGTTCCTGGGCGCCGCCGCGCCCTCGGCCGGCCACGACACCGCCGACTCCGGCCGGTGGGGCTGGGCCGGCCTGGCGCTGTTCGTCGTGGTGACGGCCCTGGCCTCGGTCGGCAGCCTGGTGCGGGGCGCGCCCCGGGCCGCGCTGTTCGGGTCGGCGTCGGCCGTGGCGTTCGGCGGTACGGCGGCGCTGCTGAAGGAGGTCACCGGGCGGCTTCCGCAAGGGGTGGGCGCGGTGCTGACCCAGTGGCCGGTGTACGCCACGGGCGTGGTCGGCGTGATCAGCTTCCTGCTGCTGCAGAGCGCGTTGCGGGCGGGGACCCTCGCGGCGTCCCAGCCGGCGCTGACCCTGGGCGACGCGCTGACCAGCGTGGCCCTGGGCTGGGCGCTGTTCGGCGAGGAGATCGCGCTCGGGGTGCGGGTGCTGCCCGAGCTGGTCGGCGTGGCGCTGATCGGCCTCGGCAGCGTGGGGCTGGCGCGGGCTCCGTCGGTGCACGGCGCCTGGGACACGGCGCCCGCGGCGCGGGACGGGCCGGGGTCGGGGCGGCGGGGGCAGGAGCGTCGGGAGGCGTGAATGGCCCACGCCCCCGACCGTCGACGAAGCCGGAGGGGGCTCGGACAGGAGCAGACACATGAGTGAGGGTTTCCGTGCCGGACCGGCGGTGTGCGCCGTCGCGCCGGTCGTCGCCGCGCTGGCACACATCGGTCCCGCCGCGACCTGGCTCCCCGGGTTGCGTCGGCGGCGGTTCCCCGGACTGGCCGGACAGGGCCGCCCCGACCACGTCGCCCTCACCTTCGACGACGGCCCCGGACCGGTGTCCACGCCGCGCTTCCTCGACGTACTGGACGGGCTCGGGGTACGGGCGACGTTCTTCGTCCTGGGCGAGAACGTCGTACGCCACCGTGCGCAGGCCCGCGAGCTGACCCGGCGGGGGCACGAGATCGCCGTCCACGGCTGGACGCACGACCGCCCCTGGCTGCCGTCCCCGGCCCGGGACGCGCGTGAGCTGGCACGGGCCGTCCGTGCGGTGCGCGAGGTCACCGGGCAGGCCCCGCTCTGGTACCGCCCGCCCTACGGCATCCTCACCTCCGGCCGGTGGGCCGCGGCCCGCCGGGCCGGGCTGCGGCCGGTGCTGTGGACGGCGTGGGGCAAGGACTGGCGGCGGGACGCCACGCCCGCCTCGGTCCGGGCCACCGTGGCCGCGGACCTGCGCGGCGGCGGCACCGTCCTCCTGCACGACACCGACCACGCCTCCGCCCCCGGCAGCTGGCGGGCCGCCCTGACCGCGCTGCCCGGCATCGTGCGCGACTGCCGCGAGGCCGGGCTGGAGGTCGGGCCCCTGCTGGAGCACGGGACGGCGGGGGCGGCCGGCCGCCGGGCGGCGGGGCGGCGCGTACCGGTGGCTCCGGGGGCCGCGCCGTTTCGGTCACCGGCGCCGGGATAGCCGTAGCGTCATGAAGGACGACGATCAGCGCGCGGCGCCCGACCTGTCGTGTCCTCCGTGGGTTCTGCGCGAGTACGCCGTGCTCGCCGACGGTGAGCGGGGGGCGGTCCTGGATCCCCGGGGCCGGATCGTGTGGCTGTGCGCCCCGCGCTGGCACGACGACGCGGTGTTCTCCGCGCTCATCGGCGGTGCCGGGCACTTCACTGTGGAGCCGGCCGACCCGTGGCACGTCTGGGGCGGCTACTACGAGGAGGGCACGCTGATCCGGGTGAGCCGGTGGGTGACCTCGGAATGCGTGGTCGAATGCCGCGAGGCCCTGGCGATGCCGGCCCGTACGGACCGGCTGGTGCTGCTGCGCCGGATGCGCGTGGAGCGGGGCGAGGCACGGCTGCGGCTGGACCTGGACCCGCGGCCGGGCTTCGGCGACGTCCGGATGCGCGACCCTCGGCAGGAGGACGGGATCTGGGCGGCCGGGGCGGAAGGGCTGCGGATGCGGCTCGCCGGGGCCCCGGAGGCCGTGTGGCGGGACGGTGCCGGACTGTGCGGCGAGTTCCGGCTGCGCGAGGGCGAGACCCACGACCTGGTGCTGGAACTGGGCACCGGGCGGGAGACCGGGCCGCTCGACGCCGACGCGCTGTGGCGGGCCACGGAGCGGGAGTGGCGGCGGGCCGTCCCGGACTGCTCGCGGCTGGTCGCGCCGCGCGACGCCCGGCACGCGTACGCCGTGCTGCGCGGGCTGACCAGCGTCTCCGGCGGCATGGTCGCCGCCGCCACCACGTCCTTGCCGGAACGGGCCAACAGCGGACGCAACTACGACTACCGCTACGCGTGGCTGCGCGACCAGTGCTACGCCGGACTGGCGGTCGCCGCGCACGGCCCGCATCCGCTGGTCGACGACGCGGTGCGCTTCGTCGCCGAACGCGTCCTCGAGGACGGGGACAAGGTCCGGCCCG
This sequence comes from Streptomyces sp. CB02414, assembly GCF_001905385.1. Lineage (GTDB taxonomy): Bacteria > Actinomycetota > Actinomycetes > Streptomycetales > Streptomycetaceae > Streptomyces. Next base: position 164,183 of record NZ_LIPF01000010.1, read on the forward strand.
CCTACACGGTCGACGGGCAGCCGGTCGGAAGCGAGCGCTCGCTGCGGCTGCCGGGCTACCCGGGCGGCACCGACCACGTCGGCAACGACGCGGGCGCCCAGTTCCAGCTCGACACCTTCGGGGAGGCCCTGCAGCTGTTCGCCGCGGCGGCCGGGCACGACCGGCTCACGGCGGACGCGGAGCGGGCCGCCGCCGTCGCCGTGGACGTCGTGGAGCGGCGGTGGCAGGCACCGGACGCCGGGCTGTGGGAGCTGGAGGACCGGTGGTGGACCCACTCGCGGCTGAGCGTGGTGTGCGGGCTGCGGCGGATGGCGGAGGTGCTGCCGGGGAGGGCGGGGCGCCGCTGCGACGGGCTCGCCGGCACGGTGCTGCGGGAGACCCGGCGCCGGTGCCTGAACGCCGACGGCCGCTGGCGGCGGGCCGCCGACGACGACGGGCCCGAGGCCGCGCTGCTGGTGCCGATGGCCCGCGGCTGTGCGTTCGGGGACGACGGCGGCGCCGCCACCCGCGCCTACGCCGAGTCCCGGCTTGCCGAGGACGGCTACCTGTACCGCTTCGAACATCCCGGCGTGCCGCTCGGTGAGGCGGAGGGGGCGTTCCTGCTCTGCGGGTTCACCATGGCCCTCGCGACGCACCGGGTCGGTGACCGGGACGGCGCGTTCCGCTGGTTCGAGCGCACCCGGGCCGCGTGCGGACCGCCCGGCCTGTTCGCGGAGGAGTACGACGTGCGCCAGCGGCAGCTGCGCGGCAACCTCCCGCAGGCCTTCGTGCACGCCATGATGCTGGAGTGCGCGGTCCGCCTGGCCGGCGAGTCGGCACTGCCCTGAGCCCGCGGCGCTCGGCGCGGGCCTGCCGGGTGAGGGCCCCGGCCCTCCTGCGCCGACGCGCGCGGTCACCGCGCGGGCTCGGGGCGGTCGACCGGCGCTTCGCGCCCACGCGGTGTCCTCCCGACCGGGTCCACTGGCCCCACCGGTCCCGCCGGCGAACGGCCGTGCCCCAGTGGACCGGCGCGCCCCTGACGGCCGCCACCGCCACCCGCTCCCGTCACGCCGCCACCCCGCTCAGCCCCCGGTGAATGGGCGCCGCGCCGCCCGTCAGGGGTGCGCCGGTCCCGCCGTGCCGGAGCGCGACGATCTCCGCCGCGATGGAGAGCGCGGTCTCCTCGGGGGTGCGGGCGCCCAGGTCCAGGCCGATCGGTGAGCGCAGGCGGGCGAGTTCGCGCTCGGTCACGCCCGCCTCGCGCAGCCTCCTGTTCCGGTCCTCGTGGGTGCGGCGCGAGCCCATCGCCCCAACGAACGCGACCGGCAGCCGCAGAGCCTCCGTCAGCAGCGGCACGTCGAACTTGGCGTCGTGGGTGAGGACGCACAGCACCGTGCGTTCGTCGGTCGGGGTGTCCCGCAGGTAGCGGTGCGGCCAGTCGACCACGACCTCGTCGGCCTCGGGGAAGCGGGCGGGCGTGGCGAAGACGGGCCGGGCATCGCACACGGTCACGTGGTGGCCGAGGAACTTGCCGGCCCGCACCAGCGCCGCCGCGAAGTCCACCGCCCCGAAGACGATCATGCGGGGCGGCGGCACCCTGGACTCGACGAGCAGCGTGAGCCCGCCGGGGCAGCGCGAGCCGTCCTCCGAGAGACCGACCGTGCCGGTACGGCCGGCGTGCAGCAGCGCCCCGGCCTCGGCGACCGCCGTACGGTCCAGGTCCGGGTGGCCGCCGAGACCGCCCTCGTGCGCACCGTCGGCGCGGACCAGCAGGGCCCGGCCCAGGAGGTCGGAGGGGCCCTCGACGACCCGGGCCAGGGCCGCGGTTCCGCCCCGGGCGACGGTGGACAGCGCCGCCCGGAACACCTCCCGAGCAGGCTCCTGGGCGCGCACCGGCGTGACCAGCACGTCGATGACCCCGCCGCAGGTGAGGCCGACCGCGAAGGCGTCCTCGTCGCTGTAGCCGAAGCGCTCGCGCACCGCCTCCCCGCTGTTCAGGGCGGCGGCGCACAGCTCGTACACCGCGCCTTCCACGCAGCCGCCGGAGACGGAGCCGATCGCCGTGCCCTCGCTGTCGACGGCCAGGGCGGCGCCGGGCCCGCGCGGCGCGCTGCCGCCGACGGAGACGACCGTGGCGACGGCGAACTCCCGGCCCTCCTCCAGCCAGCCGTTCAGCTCGTCGGCGATGTCAAGCATCCGTCCCGCCCCCGGCGGTGGGCACCGTCGCCGACAGCACGCGGTCGGGGCGGATCGGGAGGCTGCGGTGGCGTACGCCGGTCGCGTGCCAGACGGCGTTGGCGACGGCCGCCGCCGCTCCGACGATGCCGATCTCGCCGACGCCCTTGATGCCGACCGGGTCGTCCGGGTCGTGGTCGTCCACCCAGTCGGCGTCGATGTCGCCCACGTCGGCGTGCGTGGCCACGTGGTAGCCGGCGAGGTCGGGGGCGTAGAGACCGCCGGTGGCGCGGTCCCGGACCGCCTCCTCGTGCAGGGCCATGGAGATGCCCCAGATCATGCCGCCGACGAGTTGGTTGCGGGCGGTGAGGGGGTTGACGATGCGGCCCGCCGCGAAGATCCCGAGCATGCGGCGCACCCGCACCTCGCCGGTGGCGGTGTCCACGGCGACCTCGGCGAACTGCGCCCCGTAGGAGTGCCGTTCCTTCTGTGCGAGGGCGCCGAGGGCCGCGGTGGTGTCGGAGCGCACGGTGATGCCCTCCGGGGGTACGGCCGCGCCCAGTGCCAGCCGTTCGCGCAGTTCGCGGGCGCCCTCGGTGATCGCCCAGGCCCAGGAGCGGGTGCCCATCGAGCCGCCCGCGATCATCGCCGGACCGAAGTCGCTGTCCCCGATCCGGACCCGGACCCGCTCGGGCGTGACCTCCAGCGCGTCGGCGGCCACCAGGGTGAGCGCGGTGCGGGCGCCGGTGCCGAGGTCGGCGGCGGCGATCCGCACGGTGAAGGTGCCGTCGGCCTCGGCGGTCAGCAGGGCTGTGGAGGGGCCGGCGCCCGCGCCGAAGGAGGCCGCGGCCGTGCCGGTGCCCAGCAGCCAGCGCCCGTCGCGCCGGGTGCCGGGACGCGGGTCGCGCTCGGCCCAGCCGAAGCGGCGGGCGCCCTCGCGGAAGCAGGCCGTCAGGTTGCGGCTGCTGAAGGGCAGTCCGGAGACCGGGCCGGTCTGCGGCTCGTTGCGCAGGCGCAGCTCGATCGGGTCGATGCCGCCGCGCTCGGCGAGTTCGTCCAGCGCGGACTCGATCGCGAAGGAGCCCGGTGCCTCGCCCGGGGCGCGCATGAAGGTCGGGGACGGCACGTCGAGCCGTACGACGTGGTTGGCGGTGCGGTGGGCGTCGGCGTCGTACATCACCCGGGCGACGCCGGCGCCGGGCTCGACGAACTCGTACACGGTCGACGTCTGGTTCAGCGAGCGGTGCTCCAGGGCGCGCAGCCGGCCGTCGGCGCCGGCGCCGAGCCGGACGCGCTGGGTGGTGGGACTGCGGTAGCCGGCCAGCGAGAACATCTGACGCCTGGTCATCACCACGCGCACCGGACGCTGCAGGACGGTCGCGGCCATCACGGCGGACACCTGGTGGGCGCGCAGCCCCTTGCTGCCGAAGCCGCCGCCGATGTGTTCGGAGCGCACCCGCACCGCCGACTCGTCGAGGGAGAACATCTTCGCCAGCTCGCTCTGCACCCAGGTGGCGCCCTGGTTGGAGTCGACGACCTCCAGTCGGCCGCCGTCCCACAGGGCGGTGGCCGCGTGCGGCTCCATCATGCTGTGGTGCTCTTCGGGAGTGGTGTACTCCTCGTCCACGACGAAGGCGGACGCGGCGAGCGACGCCGCCAGGTCGCCCTTCTCGGTCTCGGCGGGCATGTGCCCGTCGGCCGGGTAGGCGCCGGGGTGGTCGGGGGTGAGCGCGGTGTCGTGCCGTTCCTCTTCATAGGTGACGACGAGGGCCTCGGCGGCCTCCCTGGCCTGCTCCGGTGTCTCGGCGACGACGAGGGCGACCGGCCAGCCGGCGTGCGGCACCCGGTCGTCCTGGAAGACGGCGGCGGTGGGGTCCGGCGGGATGCCCAGCAGGCCGATGTAGTCGGTGTCGACGCGCGGCGCGTTGCCGTGGTGGAGCACCGCGAGCACGCCCGGCATGCCGAGGACGGCGTCGGTGTCGAGAAAGCGGATGCGGCCACGGGCGACGGTGGACAGGGCGAGCCAGCCGTGCGCGAGGTCGGCGAAGGGGATCTCGCCGGCATAGCGCGCCACCCCGGTGACCTTGTCGCGGCCCTCCACGCGGGTGTGCGCGGTGCCGACGGCGCCCTTGACCGTCGCGGAGCCGGTCGTGGCGGTGGTCATCGGGCGGCCTCCTCGGCGAGTTCGGTCAGGACGGCCACCACGAGGTTGCGCATGAGGGTCACCTTGTATCCGTTGTCGGGCAGTGGCTTCGCGGCCGCGAGTTCGGCGTCGGCCGCGGCGGCGAAGGCCGCGCCGTCGGCGGGACCGCCGGTCAGCACCCGCTCGGCCGCGTGCGCGCGCCAGGGCCGGGAGGCGACCGCGCCGAGGGCCAGCCTCGCTTCGCGTACGACGCCGTCCTCGACGTCGAGCGCGGCGGCGACCGAGCCGATGGCGAAGGCGTACGAGGCGCGCTCGCGGACCTTGCGGTAGCGGGAGCGGGTGGCGACCCGGGTGGGCGGCAGGACGACGCCGGTGATCAGCGCGCCGGGCGGCAGGGCGGTCTCCCGGTGCGGGGTGTCGCCGACGGGGAGGTAGAAGTCGGCGAGCGGCGACTCGGCCGGTCCGTCGGTGGTTTCGTAGGTGACGACCGCGTCGAAGGCGGTGAGGGCGACGCCCATGTCCGAGGGGTGCACGGCCACGCAGTGGTCGGTGGCGCCCAGGATGGCGTGGTTGTGGTGCTCGCCGGTGACGGCGGGGCAGCCGCTGCCGGGGGCACGCTTGTTGCAGGGCTTGCTCACGTCGGTGAAGTAGCCGCAGCGGGTGCGCTGGAGGAGGTTGCCGCCGACGGTGGCCATGTTGCGCAGCTGGCCGGATGCGCCGGCCAGGACCGCCTGGGTCAGCGCCGGGTAGCGGCGGCGCACGTCGGGGTGGGCGGCGAGGTCGCTGTTGGTGACGGTGGCGCCGATGCGCAGGCCGCCGTCGGGGGTGTCCTCGATGCCGTCCAGGGGAAGTTCACGCACGTCGACGAGCCGGGCGGGGCGTTCGACGCCGGTTTTCATCAGGTCGACGAGGTTGGTGCCGCCGCCGAGGTAGCGGGCGTCGGGGTCGGCGGCGAGCAGCGCCACCGCTCCCGTGACGTCGTCGGCGCGCTGGTATCCGAACTCCCTCATGCGGCCGTCTCCTTCGCGCTTTCCGTGTCCGCCTCGCCGTACGCCTCGGCCGCGTGGGCGACCGCCTGGACGATGGAGACGTAGGCGCCGCAGCGGCACAGGTTGCCGCTCATCCGCTCGCGGATCTCGTCCGGCGTCAGGGCGGGCGGCCCGGCCTCGGGCCGGACGTCGTCGGTGGCGGCGCTGGGCCAGCCGGCCGCGTGCTCCTCGATGACGGCGATGGCCGAGCAGATCTGGCCGGGGGTGCAGTAGCCGCACTGGTAGCCGTCGAGGTCGAGGAAGGCCTGCTGCACCGGGTGCAACCGGTCGCCCTCGGCCATGCCCTCGATGGTGGTGATCTCGCGTCCCTCGGCGGCGACGGCGAGGGACAGGCAGGAGACGGTGCGACGCCCGTCGACCAGGACGGTGCAGGCACCGCACTGGCCCTGGTCGCAGCCCTTCTTGGTGCCGGTGAGGTCGAGGCGCTCGCGCAGGGCGTCGAGCAGGGTGGTGCGGTGGTCGACGGTCAGCTGGTGCTTCTCGCCGTTGATGTTCAGGATGACGGCGCTGGACGTCGACGAGGGCGCTGGGGCCATGATCAGCCTTCTTTGGTGTCTGGTGACCGGGAAAACTGGCTGTAGGCGGTGATTTCGTCCATGGGCAGGGGCGACCGGCCGCTTCCACCGCTAGAGTGGACCACAACCGGACAACTGTCCGCTCACTGGAAAACGTAACGGACAGCTGTCCGCTTAGCAAGGCCGGGATTCGGTCATGAACCCGGAAGGAGGACGGGTGCCGCAGCACAAGAAGGACAAGCCGGACACTCCCCTGCGCTCGGACGCCCAGCGCAACCGCGAGCGCATCCTGGAGGTGGCCACGGAGGAACTGACGCACTGCGCGAACGTCCCGTTGAGCGCCATCGCCAAGAAGGCGGGGGTCGGTCAGGGCACCTTCTACCGCAATTTCCCGAACCGCGAGGCGCTCGTCCTGGAGATCTACCGTTACGGGATGCAGCAGGTGGCCGAGGCCGCGCCCGAAATACTGGCCACCAGGGAGCCCGACCAGGCCTTGCGCGAGTGGATGGACCGCCTCGCCGAGTTCGCCATGACCAAGGCGGGTCTGGCGGACGCGATCCGTCTGGTCACCAGCGCCCCGGGAGCGCCCGAGAAGCCGCGCCCCACCCCGCTGGAGGAGGCGGCCGAGCTCCTGCTCCGTGCCAACGACGAGGCCGGCACCATCCGGCCCGGAGTGACCGGCGACGACTTCTTCCTCGTCCTCGGCGGTCTGTGGCTGATCGGCCCCGGCGAGGACCGGCAGCCGCGGGTCGCCCGGTTCCTGGACTTCGTCATGGACGGGCTGCGGGCGGGAGCGCCCGGCCGGTGACCGCGTCGCGCAGGCGGTAGCGGCGTTCGGGGCGGCCGGCCACCCCGTAGCGCAGGGAGACGTCCACGCTGCCGACGGTGTGGAAGTACTCCAGGTAGCGGCGGGCGCTGACCCGGGAGACGCCGGTCAGCGCCGCGCACTCGCTGGCCGACAGGGTGCCGTCGGCCTCGCGGAGGACGCGTTCGACCAGCTCGGCGGTCTCCACGCTCATGCCCTTGGGCAGGGCCGGGACGGATGACGTGGGCGCCGCCGCCCCCGCCAGGACACGGTCGACGTCCGCCTGGCTGCGGACCACCGTGCCGAGCAGCCGGCCCCGCTGGGCGGCGTAGCGCTCCAGCCGTAGCCGCAGGTCCTCGAACTCGAACGGTTTGAGCAGGTAGTCGACGACTCCGTGCCGTACGGCGCCGCGCACCGTGTCCGCCTCCCGGGCCGCGCTGATGACCATGACGTCGCAGTCGTGGCCGGCGGCGCGCAGCCTGGGGATGACGTCGAGGCCGAAGACGTCCGGCAGGTAGAGGTCGAGCAGGACGAGGTCGGGGCGCAGCTCGCCGACGGCGGTGAGGGCCTGTTCGCCGGTGCCCGCGACCCCGACGACCCGGAAGGGCTCGACGCGCTCGACGAAGGCGCGGTGGACCCGGGCCACCATGAAGTCGTCGTCGACCACGAGCACGCCGATCGCGGAGCCGTGGGTCCGGGAGTGCCCTGCCCCGGGCTCGGCGGTCGTGGCGGTCGCGTCGGCCGGGCCGCTCGAAGCGGTCATGGTGCTGCTCCTTCCGCCACCGCGTCGGTGAGGTGGCTGACGGTCATGCGTGCGGTGAACACGGCCCCCTCGGGCGTGTTGGCCGCCGAGATCTCACCGCCGTGACGCTCGCAGACCAGCCGGGTCAGCGCCAGGCCGATGCCGCGCTCGCCCTGCCGGGCCGCCTTGGTGGTGAAGCCGTGGGAGAAGACCTCGCGGGCCAGTTCGGGCGCCACGCCGGGCCCGGAGTCGCGGACCACGATCTCGACGCTGGAGGCGTCCTGCCTGAGCTCGACCTCGACCCAGGCCTCGTCGTCGTCACCGGGCGGCGTGGCGGCGTCCACGGCGTTGTCGACGAGGTTGCCGACCACGGTGGCCACGTCGGCGGCGTCCTCGGGGGCCAGCCGGTCGAGCGCCGTGCGGTCCGAGAGGCGCAGGGCGACCCGGCGCTCGGCCGCGAGGGAGGACTTGGCCGTCAGCAGCGCGGCGACGGCGGTGTCCCGCACCCGGCGGCTGAGGGTGACGTCCAGCGACTGGCGGCGCTGGTTGAGCGCGCGGATGTAGCGCACCACCTCGTCCTGCTCGCCGATCTGGATGAGCCCGGAGATGGTGTGCAGCTGGTTGGCGAACTCGTGGGCCTGGGCGCGCAGCAGCTCGGAGGTGGAGCGGAAGGAGCCGATCTCACGCTCCAGACGGGCCAGTTCGGTGCGGTCGCGCAGGGTGGTGACCGAGCCGAGCGGGCGGCCGTCCTTGGTGACGGTCATCCGGTTCATGACCAGGACCCGGCCGTGGCGGACGACGACCTCGTCGCGCGGCTCGGCCGCTTGCGGTGTGGCACCGGCGAGGACGTCGCGCAGCCGCCCGTCGATGCCGAGGCCGTCCAGGCTCTGGCCGACGCAGTCGGCGGGCAGGTCGAGCAGACGCCGGCCCATCTCGTTGACCAGGGTGAGCCGGTGCTGCGGATCGAGGGCGACCACGCCCTCCGCGATGCCGTACAGCATCGCCTCCCGGTGCTCGGCCAGCCCGGCGATCTCGCGCGGCTCCAGGCCCAGGGTCTGCCGCTTCACGCGCCGGGCGAGCAGCCAGGAGCCGGCCACGCCGAGGCCGCTGGCGATGCCGAGGTAGGCGAGGAGGTAGGAGGAGGCGCCGCTCAGGCGCTGCCACACCGTCGGGTCTGCCTCGCCGACCATCACGGTGCCCAGGTGACGGCCGAGGGTCTGGCGGGTGGCACCGAGCACCGGAACCTGGGCGACGAGCTCGCGGCTGCCCCGCACCGTCAGCGGCCCCGACCAGCCGCGCCCCGCGGCCGCGCCCTCGCCGCGCGGCAGCCGGCCGCCGATCAGCGTGGGGTCGGTGGAGCTGACGACGCGGCCGTCGGCGTCGGCCACCGTGACGGAGGTGACGCCGGACTGGGTCTGCGTGGAGTTGACCAGCGGGGCGAGGGCCTCCTGCGGGACGGGGCGCAGAAGCTGGCTGCGGACCAGCGGCGTGGCGGCGAGCTGTTCGGCGAGGGCGGCGACCCGGCGGCCCTCGACGCGGTTGAAGGTGGCCCTGGACTGGGCGAGCGAGACGCCGGCGACCGCGAGCAGGACCACCACGACGATGGCGAGCTGGAGGACCAGCATCTCGCCCGCGAGGGTCTGACGGCGGAAGGTGGGGGCCACGGCGGACTCGTTCTCGGCTGGGTCTCGGCTGGGTCTCGGACGGCGATGGGGGGCGGGGGGCCGGTTCGCCATCATGGCGCTCACCTGCGGCGAAGGAAAGGGATGTGCCGTCTTCGCAATGAACCGGCGACCGCAATGAACACAACCTCCCTTGGTTCCGCAAGGAAGACAGGAGACAGGCGCCCGGGCACCATGTGGCCCACGTCACCCTCCCCCACAGGGCTGCCCCCGTATCTCTCTACCCAACCGACAGGTGGTGTCATACGTGCGCCTGCGCACCCCCCTTGCCCTGCTCGGGGCCGCCGTGCTCGTGCTCGCGGGACCGCCGCTGCTCTCCACGGGCAGCGACTCCGAGACCGGCACGCAGATCCCCGGCCTGCGCTTCATGGTTCCCAACACACCCGGCGGCGGTTACGACATCACCGCCCGCACGGCCGCGAAGAACGCCGAGGACGCCGGGCTCACGCACAACATCGAGGTGTTCAACCTGCCCGGCGCGGGCGGCACCGTCGGCCTGAGCCGGTTGGTGAGCGAGCACGGCAACGGCAAGCTCGCGATGTCGATGGGCCTCGGCGTCGTGGGCGCGGTCCGCTCCAACCACGCGCCCAAGACCCTCGCCGACACCACGCCGATCGCGCGGCTCACCGAGGAGCAGGACGTCGTGGTGGTCGCCAAGGACTCGCCGTACAAGACGATCGACGAGCTGATCACCGCCTGGAAGAAGGACCCGGGCAAGATCCCGGTCGGCGGCGGTTCCTCGCCGGGCGGGCCCGACCACCTCGCGCCGATGCTGATGGCGCAGGCCGCCGGGATCTCCCCCAAGTCGGTCAACTACATCCCCTTCGACGGCGGCGGCGAGCTGCTCGCCTCGATCCTCGGCAACAAGGTCGGCTTCGGGGTCTCCGGCGTCGGCGAGTACCTGGACCAGATCAAGGCGGGCGAGCTGAGGGTGCTCGCGGTGACCGGCCCGGAGCGGGTCGACGACCTCAAGGACGCGCCGACCCTCAAGGAGTCCGGCTACGACGTGGACTTCACCAACTGGCGCGGCGTCGTCGCCCCGCCCGGCCTCTCCGAGGCGGAGCGGAACAAGCTGACCCGCCTGTTCGAGGAGCTGCACGACTCCCCCGAATGGAAGGAGTCCCTGGAGAAGAACGGCTGGGACGACGCCTTCCTCACGGGTGAGGAGTTCGGCACCTTCCTGGACGCCCAGGACAAGCGCGTGGTGTCGGTACTGAAGGAGCTGGGACTGTGACGACGCCGACCACCGAATCCTCCACGGGGACGGCCTCCGGCCGCCGCTCGTGGCTGCGCGAGCACTCCGAACTCGGCGTGTGCGTCCTGCTGCTGGCCCTCGGGGTGCTGGTCCTGACCGACGCGCTCACCATGGACGTCGACATCACCCAGCGCGGTCCGGTCGGCCCCAAGACCGTACCGGTCGTCGTCGGCATCGGCCTGCTGGTGATCGCCGCGCTGCTCGCGGTGGACGTCCTGCGCGGCGGCCGGGGCGAGGCCGAGGGCGGCGAGGACATCGACCTGTCCGAACCGGCCGACTGGCGCACGGTGCTGCTGCTCGCCGGGATCTTCCTGGGCGCGGCCGTGCTGATCGAGCCGGCCGGCTTCCCCGTCGCGGGCGCGCTGCTGTTCTGGGGCGCGGCCTTCGCCCTGGGCAGCCGCCGCGTGGACCGGGACCCGCTGATCGCCGCGGTGCTGTCCCTGATCACCTACGTCGTCTTCGACAAGCTGCTCGGCGTGCCGCTGCCCGGCGGTCCGCTGATGGGAGTGCTCTGACATGAACGCCCTCAACTCCCTCATGGACGGGTTCGGTACGGCCCTGACCCCGGTCAACCTCCTGTGGGCCGCGCTCGGGGTGCTGCTGGGCACGGCCATCGGCGTGCTGCCCGGCATCGGCCCCGCGATGGCGGTGGCGCTGCTGCTGCCGGTGACGTACGGGCTCGATCCGGTCGCCGCGTTCATCATGTTCGCCGGCATCTACTACGGCGCGATGTTCGGCGGTTCCACCACCTCGATCCTGCTCAACACACCCGGTGAGAGCGCCGCCGTGGTCGCGGCCATGGAGGGCAATCCCATGGCCAAGGCGGGGCGCGGCGCACAGGCGCTGGCCGCCGCCGCCATCGGCCACTTCGCGGGCGGCATGATCGGCACGGTCCTGCTGGTGGCGCTCGCGCCGACGGTCGCCGACCTGGCGGTGGACATCGGCGCGCCGGACTACTTCGCCATCATGGTGCTGGCGTTCATCGCGGTGACCTCGGTGCTGGGTTCCTCGCGTGTCAGAGGCATGGCCTCCCTGCTGATCGGACTGACGATCGGCCTGGTGGGCCTGGACCAGATGACCGGCCAGCAGCGGCTGACCTTCGGTTCGCTGCAACTCGCCGACGGCGTGGACGTGGTGATCGTCGCGGTCGGGCTGTTCGCGATCGGCGAGGCACTGTGGGTGGCGGCCCATCTGCGGCGCGGGGCGCCGGAGCCGATCCCGGTGGGCCGTCCCTGGCTCGGGCGCGGTGACGTGAAGCGCACCTGGAAGTCGTGGCTGCGCGGCCCGTTCATCGGCTTCCCGTTCGGCGCGATCCCGGCGGGCGGCGCGGAGATACCCACGTTCCTGTCGTACGTCACGGAGAAGCGCCTGTCCAAGCACAAGGACGAGTGGGGCAAGGGCGCCATCGAGGGCGTGGCCGGCCCCGAGTCGGCGGCGTCGGCCTCTGCGGCGGGCACGCTGGTGTCGATGCTGACGCTGGGCCTGCCGACGACGGCGGTCGCGGCGGTGATGCTGGCCGCGTTCCAGCAGTACGGCATCCAGCCGGGACCGCTGCTCTTCGAACGCGAACCCGAGCTGGTGTGGGGCCTGATCGCCTCCCTCTTCGTCGGCATGGTGCTGCTGCTCGCCCTCAACCTGCCGCTGGCGCCGGTGTGGGCCAAGCTGCTGCGTATCCCGCGGCCCTACCTCTACGCGGGGATCATGTTCTTCGCGGCGGTCGGCGCGTACGCGGTCGGCGGCGAGGTCATCGACCTGGTGACTCTGCTGGTCATCGGCCTGGTCGGGTTCGGCATGCGGCGCTACGGCCTGCCGATCCTGCCGGCCGTGATCGGCGTCATCCTCGGCCCCAACGCCGAGCAGCAGCTGCGCCGGGCCCTGCAGATCAGCGACGGCAGCGTGACGGGTCTGGTCAACACGCCGTTCGCGGTGACGGTGTACGCGGTGATCGTGCTGCTGCTGGCGTGGCCGCTGCTGAAGCGACTGGTGGTCCGGGGGCGGGCGCGGACCGACGCCTGAGTCGCCGGACCGGGAGATCGCCCGACGATCGAGGTCATTTCGTCCGGGACCGACTTCATCGGTAACCTCGTTGGCAGCTACACCGACCTGTGTGAGCTGATGGTGCTCGCGGCGCAGGGCGGGGTACGGCTGCACCGGCGACGTATCCGCTCGACCGGTTCCAGGACGCGCCGGCGGACCTGGACGCCGGACGGGTCCTCGGGCGCGCCATCCTGGTGCCGTGACCGGACGGCTCCGGTCCACCCCTCACAGAAGGCGAAGTCATGATCTTCATTACGGCGAAGTTCCAGGTGCTCCCGGAACACGCGGACCAGTGGCCGGAGATCTCCGGCGAGTTCACCCGGGCGACCCGTGAGGAGCCCGGCTGCCTCTGGTTCGACTGGTCCCGCAGCCTCGACGACCCGTCCGAGTACGTCCTGGTCGAGGCGTTCCGCGACGACGAGGCCGGCGCCGCGCACGTCCAGTCCGCGCATTTCCGGGCCGCGCAGGAAAAGCTGCCCCGCTACCTGGCCCGCACGCCGCGCATCGTGAACACGACGCTCGACCAGGACGGCTGGTCGGAGCTGGGTGAGATGGCGGTCGAGTAGGGCGCCGGAGCCACCCGCGGAGGAGGGGCGCGCGCTCTGCCGGAGCGCGCGCCCCTCCTCCGTCACGGGAGGATGTGGGCGGCCTTCACCCGGTGGAGGTGGACGAGGATGTCGTAGGAACGACCGAGGGCGGTTTCCGGAGCGTCGGTCGACCAGTACAGGCCGTAGGAGCGGGTGGGGCGGGCCTCGGCGAGCCAGGCGCGGGCCGCCGGGACGCGGTGCGCGGGTCGATGCTGAAGTCGCGGTGGCGGACTTCGTCGAGGGTGTGCTCGTTGTGACCCGCCGGGGCGGGTGCGACGGTGCACGACTCGGGCCGCTGGGCGGTGAAGTCCGGCAGGGCGTTCACGGTGCCCGGGTCGAAGGTCAGGCCGATGCGGCTCCGGGCACTCATCCGGATTGTCGCTGGTGTACGCGATGTGGCCGTTGTTGAAGGCGAGCGGGACACGGCCGCCCTCGTGTCGCAGCCACCAGGCGGTGTCGGCGCCCAGCGTCCTTCGACCTGACTGCCGGCCAGGTAGCGGCGCAGATCGTCGGAGTGTTCGGCCTGGAGCAGGGCCTCGATCGTCATCAGCCACAGCGTCCAGTCGTCCCTGGAAGGACTTGATGATCGCCACCGCCATCGCCATCGCCATCGCCATCGCCATCGCCATCGCCCGGAGCTTCACCGCCTACGCCTTCCCCGACGAGCAGTTCTCCGAGCGCATGCGCTAGCGCGACCGGGCCATGCCGCGCTGCTGCTCGGTACCCCGAGGACGAGGTCGGCGAGGGTGCCGCCCTCACGCTGGGCGCCGCGCAGACGGCCCTGTTCACCGGCCTGATGACCCAGTGGCCCACTGAGCTGACGGTCCGGTCAGCCCAGGAAGCTGAGCCGGACCTTCCGCTCCGGGTTGTCCCTGTTTGTATCCACCAGGCACACCGACTGCCAGGTCCCCAGCTCCAGCCGGCCGCCGATCACGGGGAGCGTCGCGTGCGGCGGCACGAAGGCGGGCAGGACGTGGTCGCGGCCGTGGCCGGGGGTGCCGTGGCGGTGCTGCCAGCGGTCGTCGGCGGGCAGCAGGGTGTGCAGGGCGGACAGCAGGTCGTCGTCGCTGCCGGCGCCCGTCTCGATGATCGCGATGCCGGCGGTGGCGTGCGGGACGAAGACGTTGAGGAGGCCGTCGCGGCCGGCCGCCGCCTCGCGCAGGAAGGACTCGCAGTCGCCCGTGATGTCGGCGACCCGCTCCGTCGATCCGGTGGCGAGGTTCAGGACCCGGGTGGTGAAGGCAGCATCTGGCATGCCTCCATCCTGACACCGGGGGAAGACCGGGGCGCACTCCGCCGTTGGTAGAAATGTGAACCACACACGTGAGGTCGAGGTCGTCGTCATCGGTGCCGGTCAGGCGGGACTCGCCGCGGCTCATCACCTGAGGCGCACCGGGTTCGAGCCGGAGCGCGACTTCGTGGTGCTGGACCACTCCCCCGGGCCGGGCGGCGCCTGGCAGTTCCGCTGGCCGTCGCTGACGTACGGCAAGGTGCACGGCATGCACGCGCTGCCGGGCATGGAACTGACCGGGGCGGACCCGGCGCGGCCGTCCGCCGAGGTGATCGGCGAGTACTTCGCGGCGTACGAGGAGACCTTCGACCTGCGGGTACGGCGGCCCGTCGACGTCCGCGCGGTGCGCGAGGGGACGGGCGGGCGGCTGCTCGTCGAGACGCCGGCCGGGACCTGGTCGGCGCGGGCGCTGATCAACGCGACCGGCACCTGGGACCGCCCGTTCTGGCCGCGCTACCCGGGGCAGGAGACCTTCCGCGGGCGGCAGCTGCACACCGCGCGGTACGCCGGCCCCGAGGAGTTCGCCGGACAGCGGGTGGTCGTGGTGGGCGGAGGCGCCTCGGGGACGCAGCACCTGCTGGAGCTGGCCCCGTACGCCGCTGCCACCACCTGGGTGACCAGGCGGCCCCCCGTCTTCCGGGAGGGTCCCTTCGACGCGGAGGCCGGCCGCGCCGCGGTGGCGCTCGTGGAGGAGCGGGTGCGGCAGGGGCTGCCGCCGAAGAGCGTGGTGTCGGTGACCGGACTGCCGCTGAACGACGCGGTCCGGGCGGGACTGGAGTCCGGTGTGCTGGACCGCCTGCCCATGTTCGACCGGGTCACCGAGGAGGGCGTGGCGTGGGCCGACGGACGGCGGGTGGCCGCCGACGTGATCCTCTGGGCGACCGGGTTCCGGCCCGTCATCGACCATCTGGCGCCGCTGCGGCTGCGGGAAGCGGGCGGCGGGATACGGGTCGAGGGGACGCGCGCGGTCGCCGACCCGCGCATCCATCTCGTGGGCTACGGGCCGTCCGCCAGCACCATCGGCGCCAACCGGGCGGGCCGCGCGGCCGTACGGGACATCAGGCGGCTGCTGGCCGAGGAGGAGCCGGTGGCCGCGTGACGCCCCGCCGGGTCAGGTGTCCTGTGCTTTGTCGGAGGCGCTCTGCCCGAGGCGGTTGAACTCGGTGACGTTGCGCTGGTGTTCCGCGTAGTCGGCGGTGAACCGGGTGTCGCCGGGCTTGACGGTGACGAAGTACAGCCAGTCGCCCGGCGTGGGGTTGATCGCGGCGCGCATCGCGTCCTCACCCGGGTTGGCGATGGGCGTGGGCGGCAGCCCCATGCGCTGGTACGAGTTGTACGGACTGTCGATCTTCGTGTCCTTGGTGGTGGTCTTCAGGGTGGAGCGGCCCAGGGCGTAGTTGATGGTGGAGTCCATCTGGAGCGGCATGCCGCGTTCCAGGCGGTTGAAGATCACCCGGGCCACCTTGCCCATGTCCTCCTTGGTGGCGGCCTCGGCCTGCACGATGCTGGCGATGGTGACCGCCTGGTAGACGTTGAGCGCGTTGCGCTGGGCGCCCGCGGCGATGGGTGCGCCGGTGAACTTCTTGTTCGCCGTGTCGACCATGGCCGTCAGCAGCTTCTCCGGGGTGGGGTCCTCGCCCAGCGGGTAGGTCGCCGGGAAGAGATAGCCCTCGGGATTGCCCCCCGCGTCGTTCGGAAGCTTGAGGTTGGCCTTGGCCAGGGACTTCTTGGTGGTGCCCGCGGGCAGGGCGAGGGTCTTGTCGACGGCCTCGTAGACCTGGGTGGCGCGCCAGCCCTCCGGGATCACGAGGGACGTGGGACGGGATTCTCCCTCGTCGTCCGTCATCAGCAGCGGCACCGCCACGGCGGTACCGGCCACGATGGCGCCGGTCGCGATCAGGGCGATGCGGCCCCGGCGCGTCAGTCGGATCGTTCTCCTGGTGCCTCTCGCGCTGCGCGGCGGTGTGTTCGTCTGCATGCGGGCACGGTAACCCCGATGAGCGGACAAACCTGGCATATCGTCACCTTGTCGGCTCCAGTCGGGCGTCCCGGCGGACCAGTGCGGCATAGCGTCCGTCCCGCTCCAGCAGTTCCTCGTGCGTGCCCTGCTCCGCCAGGCGCCCGGAGTCGAGGACCACGATGCGGTCGGCGTCCCGGACGGTGGACAGGCGGTGCGCGATGGTGATCGTGGTGCGGTCGGCGGACAGGGCGTCGAGGGCGGCCTGCACGGCGGCCTCGGTGCGGGTGTCCAGGGCGCTGGTCGCCTCGTCCAGAACCAGGACGGGCGGGTCGCGCAGGATGGTGCGGGCGATGGCCAGGCGCTGCTTCTCGCCGCCGGAGAACCGGTGTCCGCGTTCGCCGACGACCGTGTCGTAGCCGTCGGGCAGGGCGGCGATGTGGTCGTGGATCTGCGCCGCCCGCGCCGCCTCCTCCAGCTCCGCGTCGGTGGCGTCCGGTTTGGCGAAGCGCAGGTTCTCGGCGACGGAGGCGTGGAAGAGGTACGTCTCCTGCGAGACGACGCCCACCGCGCGGGCGAGGGTGTCGAAGTCGAGGTCGCGCACGTCGACCCCGTCGAGGGTGACCCGGCCGCCGGTCACGTCGTACAGCCGCGGCACCAGGTGGCCGAGCGTCGACTTGCCGGCGCCGGTCGGGCCGACGACGGCGAGGCTGCTGCCGGCGGGCACGGCGACGTCGATGCCGCCGAGGACCGGGCGGCCCTCGCCGTCGTAGCGGAACTCGACGTCCTCGAAGCGGACCTCGCCCTTGACGCGGTCGAGGTGGACGGGGTCCTCCCGCTCGGTGATGTCGACGGGCAGGTCGAGGTACTCGAAGATGCGCTGGAAGAGCGCGAGCGAGGTCTGGATCTGGACGCCGGTCGACAGCAGGCTCACGGCCGGGCGGAACAGGCCCTGCTGGAGCGAGACAAAGGCGACGATCGTGCCGAGGGAGACACCGGGGCCGCCGAGCTGGAGGGCGATGCCCGCGGTCCAGTAGATGACGGCCGGCATGGCGGCCATGACGATCGTGATGACGGCCATCCGCCAGCGGCCCGCCATGTTCGACCGCACTTCCAGGTCGACCAGGCCCTCGGACTCGTCGGCGAAGGCGCGGGTCAGCGAGTCGGAGCGGCCCATGGTGCGGCCGAGCAGGATGCCGCTGACGGAGAGCGACTCGGTGACGGTGGCGGCCATCGCGGCCATCTGCTTCTGCCGCTGAGTGGTGATCCTGCGGCGCTCGCGGCCGACGCGGCGGCTGATCCACACGAACACCGGGAGCAGGAGCAGCGAGACGACGGTCAGGCGCCAGTCGAGCACCACCATGGCGACGATCGTGGCGACCACGCTGGTGAGGTTGGAGACCAGGGAGGTCGCCGTGGAGGTGACGGTGGCCTGCATGCCGCCGATGTCGTTGGCGATGCGGGACTGGACCTCGCCGGTGCGGGTGCGGGTGAAGAAGGCGAGGGACATCTGCTGAAGGCGGCCGTAGACGGCGGTGCGCAGGTCGTGCATGACCCGCTGGCCCACGGTCGTGGAGATCAGCGTCTGGAGCACGCCGAAGACGCTGGTGAGGACGGCGCCGAGGATCATGCCGAGGGCCAGCAGGCTCAGCAGGCCGGTGCGCCCCTCGGGGATCGCGACGTCGAGGATCTCCTTCAGCAGGAAGGGGGTGGCGACCGAGACCAGCGACGCGGCGCCGACGAGCAGTCCGACGACCGCGAGGCGGCCGCGGTAGGGGCGGAACAGTCTCAGGATGCGGCGCACCTGCCGGGGTTGTTCCTTCGCTTCGGCGGGCGCCTGCCAGGCGGATTCGCGATCGGGGTGCATGGGCTCCTACGGAGGTCGGGTGGGTGCGGCGGTGACGGCCCGGTCGCACGGGACGCACGAACGCGCCGGGCGACGGGGGCGCGACAGGAACGCGCCGACCCTACGGACCATAGCTCATTGTTACCTATGCTCACAATGAACGTCGTCCTGATATTGTTCCCGCATGACCGCCCCCGATCCCGACGGCCTGCTCGCCGAACAGCTGCTGCGCCTCACCCGCCGGGTGCAGCGCATCCAGAAGCGTCACCTCGAGCACCGCGGCCTCGGCATCACGCCGGCCCAGTCCCGGCTGCTGCGCACCCTGGCGCACTACGGTTCGCCACCGCGCATGGCCGATCTCGCCGAGCGGCTGGAGGTCGTGCCCCGTGCGGTGACGACGCTGGTCGACGGGCTGGAGGCAGGCGGGAAGGTGCGCCGCGTCCCTGACCCCGGCAACCGACGGGTGATCCGGATCGAGCTCACCGACGACGGGCGCGCGGCCCTGCGCGAACTGCACGCCGGGCGCCGCGCGGCCGCGGAGGAGATCCTCGCCCCGCTGACGGGCGATCAGCGCACGGTGCTGGGCGGGCTTCTGGGCACGCTCATCGACGGCCCGGTGGCGGAGGAGGCCCACCGGGCACCGTGACCGCGGGCGCGGTCGGACCCCGAGGCGCGCGGTCAGGCCCTGAGGTGCGCCCTGTCGCCCATGACGACCACCGGGTGCAGGTCCGGGTCGAGCGAGCGCAGCAGGTACTCCATCCCCGCCCTGGGCAGGCTGACGCAGGCCGACGTGCCGCTGCCGTGGTCCATGTGCAGCCAGATGCTCCCGCCCTTGGACGCTCCCTCGGGGCGGGTGGGGTCGTTCGGCGGGGTGCCCTTGACCCGGTTGTAGTCGATGGCGATCACGTAGTCGAAGTCGTGCCAGTACGCCTTCGCCCACGACCGCGGTGCCGCGAAGGCGTCGGAACGGGTGTACGGGAGCCCGGCGCCGGGAGCAGGGTCCGGGTCCGGGAGGACGCCGCCCGCGTCGCTGAGGGTGAACACGCCGACGGGGCTGCGCTTGTCGTTCTCGTGGTGGTCGGTCGTCCATCCCTTCCTGCCGTTGTGCGCCGCCCAGCTGTGCGCGCGGTGCCAAGCGGAGCCCCGCTTCGTGTACAGCACGACCGTGGCGTCGGCGGAGTCCCTGCCCTCGCCGTACACCACCACGACCTGGCGGGAGTCGGCGGGTATGCGCCGCTGGAGCCGGTCGCCGACGCCCGGGATCCGTGTCGGGTCGGCGGTAACGCCGCCGCTCCGGCTCGCGGAGGGGCGTTTGCCCGCCGAGTCTCCCGGTGCGGGCCCGGACGGGCCGCCGCAGGCGGACAACAGCGTCAGAAGGAAACCGAGGGCCGCCGTCGCGACCGCCGTACGCCGTGCAGCACCACTGAGCATCGGTCCATCGTCGCACCCGTGCCGGCCCGGCCGGGGAGGCGGTCGGCGGGCGGTAGCCGGATTCGTACCCAGCCGCGGAAAACCGCTTGATTTTGGGCACGTCGCGACGCGAACCTTTCACGGTTTGCAGCTTCTTCATGCCGTGGTCAACGGCACCCCCTGACACGAGCCACTGGGACGTCATGCAGATCCAAGACCTTCCGTTTCCCGACCCGGGCGTGCCCGACGCACGCTCGGGGCCCCGATTCCTGTGGTGGCTTTTCCGGAACCAGCTGGGTGGACAACTCAAGTCACTGGCCTGGGGCCTGCTGCACTTCGCCTCCGTCTCCGCCCTGCCGTTCTGCGTCGGTCTCGCCATCCAGGCCGTCGTCGACCGCTCCGGCACCGGACTGGCCCTCGCCGGCGGCCTGCTGGCACTGTGCTGCGTCGGCAACGCGCTCGGCGACACCTTCCTGCACCGCGCCGCCGTCACCAACTGGATCACCGCGGCGGCCCGCGTCCAGCAACTGCTGGCCCGCAAGACCGCCCTGCTGGGCTCGGCCCTGACCCGCCGGGTCGCGGCCGGAGAGGTCGTGGCCGTCTCCACCGGTGACGTCGAGAAGATCGGCTGGTTCGTGGAGGCCGTCTCCCGCTTCACGGCGGCGGCCCTGACCATCGTGCTGGTCTGCGTGGCCCTCGTCGTCTACGAGCCGGCCCTCGGCGTCGTCGTGCTCCTGGGCCTGCCGGTGCTGGCCCTCGCGGTGCTGCCCCTACTCCCCCGGGCCACCCGGCGGGCCGACGTGCAGCGCGAGAAGGCGGGACGCGCCACCGAACTCGCCTCGGACACCGTCGCCGGGCTGCGGGTGCTGCGCGGCATCGGCGGGGAGGAACTCTTCCTCGACCGCTACCGCGACGCCTCCCAGGAGGTGCGCCACGCCGCCGTGCGCAGCGCCCGCATGTGGGCCCTGATCTCCGGGATCCAGGTGCTGCTGCCCGGACTGCTGCTGATCGCGGTGGTCTGGCACGGCGTCCACCTGGCCCGCGAGGGCCGTATCGGCGTCGGCGAACTCGTCACCGTCTACAGCTCCGTCATGATCCTCACCTACCCGCTGCGGCACTTCGAGGAGATCGCCATGGCGTACTCCTTCTCCCGGCCTTCCGCCAAGCGGGCGGCACGGGTGCTGGCTCTGGAGCGGGCGACCGACACGGCCGGATCGCGCGCCGCCGAGGTCCCGGCCGGGGACCTGTACGACCCCGACACCGGGCTCCTCGCCCAGGCCGGCCGCTTCACCGCAGTGGTGTGCGGCGACCCGGACGCGGCCGGGCACCTGGCGGAACGGCTCGGCGGACACCCCTCGGAGGCCGGCACCTCCGCCGTGCTGGGCGGGGTGCCGCTCGACGAGCTGCCCCTGGAGTCCGCGCGCACCGCCGTCCTGGTCCAGGACAAGGACCCGGTGCTGCTCTCCGGCACTCTGCGCGAACTGCTCGACGTACCCGCCTCCGGCAAGGTCGGCGCCGAGGACGCACTGGCCGCGGCCCAGTGCGGCGACGTGCTGGCGGCGCTGGTGCAGGGTTCGCTCGGCGCGGACGACCCGATGGACGCCCGCATCACCGAACGGGCCCGGTCCCTGTCGGGCGGGCAGCGCCAGCGGCTCGCCCTGGCCCGGTCCCTGATCACGGACCCGGAGGCGCTGGTGCTGGACGAACCGACCTCCGCCGTGGACTCGCACACCGAGGCACGGATCGCGGAGGGCGTGCGTTCCCTGCGCGCCGGACGCACCACCGTGGTCTTCACCTCGTCGCCCCTGCTGCTCGACCGCGCGGACCGCATCGTGTTCCTGCACGACGGGAAGGTCGCCGCGGCCGGCGCCCACCGGGACCTGCTGCACAGCGAGCCCCGGTACCGGGCCGTGGTGACCCGCGAGACCGACGAGGAGACCCCGCCGAACCGGGACGCGAGCCCGGCCGGAGGCGGACCGGCGAAGACCGCCGGCCGGCACACGGGGTCCCTGGACGGCGGACAGGCTGTGGACCGCGGCGAGGCCCCGGACGGCAATGCCCTCGGCGACGACGACGTACTGCACCGACTGGAAGAGATCGAGGAGACGGCATGATCGGCGTCGCGCCACCGTCGTACGACCCGGCGGCCCCGACGACGGCGAGCACCCTGCCCGTCGGCGCGCCCGCGACCGTACGCGCCTACGCCGGGGAGCTGCTGCGCCGGCACCGCCGCGCGTTCGTCTTCCTGGTCACCGTCAACACCGTCGCGGTGATCGCCTCGATGGCGGGCCCCTACCTGCTGGGCGGGCTCGTCGAGCGCGTGTCGGACGGTGCCCGCGAACTGCACCTCGGTCTGACAGCCGCCTTCTTCGTCCTGGCGCTCGTCGTCCAGGCGGTGTTCGTCCGGGAGGTGCGGCTGCGCGGAGCCGTTCTCGGGGAGCGGATGCTGGCGGATCTGCGCGAGGACTTCCTGGTGCGGTCGGTCGGGCTGCCGCCCGGCGTCCTGGAGCGGGCCGGCACCGGTGACCTGCTCTCCCGGATCACGACGGACATCGACCGGCTCGCCAACGCCATGCGCGAGGCCGTGCCCCAGCTCGCGATCGGGGCCGTGTGGGTGGTGCTGCTGCTCGGCGGGCTTGTCGTCACGGCCCCGCCGCTGGCGCCCGCGGTTCTGCTCGCGGTGCCGCTGCTGGTGATCGGCTGCCGCTGGTACTTCCGGCGGGCGCCCTCCGCATACCGCTCGGAGGCCGCCGGGTACGCCGCCGTGGCCGCCGCGCTCGCGGAGACCGTGGACGCCGGTCACACCGTCGAGTCCCACCGGCTGGACGCCCGCCGCATCGAGCTGTCGGAACGCCGGGTCAAGGAGTGGACGGCCTGGGAGCGCTACACACTGTGGCTGCGCTCGGTGCTCTTCCCGGTCATCAACGTCACCCATGTGACCGTGCTCGCCTCCGTTCTGCTGATCGGCGGTGTGTTCGTCCTCCAGGGCTGGATCGGGGTCGGTCAGCTGACCACGGCGGCACTGATCGCGCAGATGCTCGTCGACCCGGTCGGCATCATCCTGCGCTGGTACGACGAGCTCCAGGTGGCCCAGGTGTCCCTGGCCCGGCTGGTGGGTGTCCGGGACATCGAGCCGGACGCCGGTGACGCCTCGCTGGCACCCGCCGGCCGGCAGGTGCACGCCGACCGCGTGCACTTCGGCTACGTCGAGGGCGTGGACGTCCTGCGCAAGGTGTCGCTCGAGGTGGCCCCCGGCACGCGGCTCGCGCTGGTCGGTCCCTCCGGGGCGGGCAAGTCGACGCTGGGCCGGCTCCTGGCCGGCATCTACGGCCCCCGAGACGGCCGGATCACTCTCGGCGACGCCGAACTGTCCCGGATGACCGCCGAACGCGTCCGCTCCCACGTCGCCCTCGTCAACCAGGAGCACCACGTCTTCGTGGGCTCCCTGCGCGACAACCTCCGCCTCGCCCGGGCCAGTGCCACCGACGCCGAGCTGTGGGCGGCGCTGGGCGCGGTCGACGCGGACGACTGGTCCCGGGCGCTCGACGAGGGCCTGGACACCGAGGTCGGCTCGGGCGGCTTCGCGCTCACCCCGGCCCAGGCCCAGCAGATCGCGCTGGCCCGCCTGGTGCTGGCCGACCCGCACACACTGGTGCTGGACGAGGCGACGTCGCTGCTCGACCCGCGTGCGGCCCGGCATCTCGAACGGTCCCTGGCCCGGGTCCTGGACGGCCGCACGGTGATCGCGATCGCCCACCGTCTGCACACCGCCCATGACGCGGACGTCATCGCCGTCGTCGAGAACGGCCGGATCAGCGAACTGGGCAGCCACGACGAACTGGTCGCGGCGGACGGCGCGTACGCGGCGCTGTGGCGGTCGTGGCACGGGTGAGCCCGCGCCCTCGGCCGCCGGGGCAAGGCGGAACGGGCTCCGTCGCGTACCGCGTCGGGTGCCGGGTGGGGCGGGTTCCTGCCGCTGCCGCGTCGCCCGGTACGGCAGGGGCACGCTCCTGCCGCGTGCCGCGTCGCCGGTACTGAGTGGAGCGCACGCTCCTGCCGCGTGCCGCTTCGCCCGGCGCC
This sequence comes from Streptomyces sp. CB02414, assembly GCF_001905385.1. Classification (GTDB taxonomy): domain Bacteria; phylum Actinomycetota; class Actinomycetes; order Streptomycetales; family Streptomycetaceae; genus Streptomyces. The sequence goes on from NZ_LIPF01000010.1 coordinate 187,736, forward strand.
GGATGGGGCACGCTCCCACCACAGGTCCCGCACTGGCCGGACCGGGGAGGGCGGGACTGCGCCTGGGAGGCGGGTGCCCCGCCGTCGACTCGGGGCAGGGCCGATGGCCACCGCTCCCCACGCCGCCCGATGGCGCATCGGACGGATTCCCGCGCCTGCCTGGGGACCGGTGCCAGGGCCCGGCCATGAGGCGCTGGGCCGCGCCGCCGAGTGCCTCGGGCGCCCCTGTGCCCACGGACGGGGTCGGCACCTGGGAAGACGGAGCCGGCACTTCAGGGAGGCGGGGGCCCGGCTCCGGCTGGGCCCGCGGGGTACGGGCGCCGGGGACCCGGACGACGGCCGTGCCGTTGCGCGGTCCCGAACGGGAGTGGAAGGCTGGGAGAAGGCACCGGCTCGGGGTGGCCCCGGGAACCGTGCGGTTCCGCGAGAAGTGACGCCTGTGCCCCGTGCAGCGGCGGCCCGCCGCGGACCACGGCGAGAAGGGCCTCGGCCCCACCCCCTGGAGGTACCCGTGAACAGCGTCGGTGGATGGGGAGACGACGTCTACCAGCCCGACGGGTCCGAGCAGCGCGAGGACACCGGGCTGCTCGACGGCGAGGACACCCTCGAATACGACGGGGTGGACGATCCCCTCGATCGCGGCTGGTCCCCGCCCGAACGCCCCTGGGCGGTGGAGCACACCGGAGTGACGGCCGCCGAACGCCATCGGGGCGAAACGCTGGAGCAGCGGCTCTCCGAGGAGCGGCCGGACGTGCTCCCGCCCGACGGCGACGGACTGGGCGATTCCGACGGCACCGACGGGGAACTGCTGGACAACGAGGTCGGCGCGGATCGTTCCGGCCGGCTCGTGGCACCCGACGAGGGGACGCACGAGGACGAGGAGCCGGCTCTGGTCGCCACGGACGTGGGCATCGACGGTGCCGCCGCCTCCGCCGAGGAGGCCGCGATGCACGTCGTCGACGAGGACTCCCTGCCCGGCTGACGTCACCCGCGACGGTGTGCCGCCGTCGCGTCCATCATCCGCGCCGCACCAGGAGCAGCCATGCAGCAGGACAAGCACCCCGAGTACCGGCCCGTCGTCTTCCGTGACCGCAGCGCCGGATACGCCTTCCTCACCCGTTCCACCGCCACCAGCGACCAGACGATCGCGTGGGACGACGGCGAGACGTACCCGGTGGTGGACGTGGAGATCTCCTCCGAGAGCCACCCCTTCTACACGGGCAAGGCCCGGACGGTGGACTCCGAGGGACGTGTCGCGCGCTTCGAGCGACGCTACGGCGGGGGCGAGGGGCAGGGCGCCGACGGGACCGGCTGATCGGTCCGGACGACCGGATCCGCGCCCCGGCGGCCGGGGCTGTGTATCGCTCAGATGAAGTTGAGCGCCGCCGCGCCACCCACTCCGCCGAGCAGCATGAACGCCGGCATCAGCACCTTCAGCTCGACCCAGCTGCCCGCCCGGAACCGCATGGCCTTCGGCGGGCCGATGGGGTACCAGCGTTTGCGGCCTACGGGTATCGGCCAGAGTATGGGGCAGCCAGAGACCGTCAGCGCGTCCCCGATGTCGTGCACCAGCGCGCCGAGCACGATCGGCAGCCCCAGCCACAGGTACTCCTGGCCGGGTGCGGTGAACAGCCAGTCGGAGCCACCGTCCGGCTTGTCCAGTATTCCGGCGAGGATCCACGCGCTGGTCCCGGCCAGCAGCCAGACCAGCACGTCGCTGCTGGAGCCGCGGGTCGCCCGCCAGAGCAGGCCCTCGATGGCGAGCACCATGTGCACGAAGAGAATGGCCAGCACTGCCCAGCGGCCGCCCGTGATGGCGAGCACCGAGGTGCCCCCGCCGATCAGGACCGCCCACAGCCAGGTGTGGGTCAGCGTGCGGTGCCCGCCGGAGCGGCGTGGGTCGCCCTGCTTCTTCGTGGCCTTGTAGACCGCGTAGGACAGCTTGTCGACGATCTCGCACAGTCCTCGTGAGGCCGGCCCGAAGGCCCGGGAGATGGTGGCCGCCTTGTGGTCGAGATCCGGGGCGAGCGCGGCTCCGGCGCAGATCAGCGCTCCGGCGAGCAGGACCGGCCAGGGCATCGGGTGCCCCGCCGCGGCGGTCGCCGCTCCGACGCCGAGCCACGCCGCGGCGCCCGACAGTGAGTGTGCTGGTCCCATCATCGCCGTTGCCCGCCCCATTCCTCGTGTGCCGCTGTGCAGTTGTCCCGGTGCGCCGAAGGCCCGTCGGCGACCCAGCGTAGCGTTCGTGATCTTCACGCGGACAGCCGATTCCCCCATCGCGGCCGAGGCCAGGCAAGATGGGGGCGTGACCCTCATCGATCAGCTGCCGCGGACCGCCGACCCCGACGCCCTGTACGAAGCCTTCGAGGCGTGGTCCCAGGAACGAGGTATCACGCTCTACCCCCATCAGGAGGAGGCGCTGATCGAGGTGGTCTCCGGCGCGAACGTGATCGTGTCGACGCCCACCGGCTCCGGCAAGAGCATGATCGCCGCGGGCGCCCACTTCGCCGCGCTGGCCCGCGACGAGGTGACCTTCTACACCGCGCCGATCAAGGCGCTGGTGTCGGAGAAGTTCTTCGAGCTGTGCAAGCTCTTCGGCACCGAGAACGTCGGCATGCTGACCGGCGACGCCTCCGTGAACGCCGACGCGCCGGTCATCTGCTGCACCGCCGAGGTCCTGGCGTCGATCGCGCTGCGCGACGGCAAGCACGCGGACATCGGCCAGGTCGTCATGGACGAGTTCCACTTCTACGCGGAACCCGACCGCGGCTGGGCCTGGCAGATCCCCTTGCTGGAGCTTCCGCAGGCCCAGTTCGTCCTCATGTCGGCCACCCTCGGTGACGTCTCCTTCTTCGAGCAGGACCTCGCGCGCCGCACCGGCCGTCCCACGGCGGTGGTCCGCTCGGCCACCCGGCCCGTGCCGCTCTCCTACGAGTACCGCTACACACCGCTCACCGAAACGCTCACCGACCTGCTGGAGGCCAGGCAGGCGCCCGTCTACATCGTGCACTTCACGCAGGCGCAGGCCGTGGAGCGGGCGCAGGCGCTGATGAGCATCAACATGTGCTCGCGTGAGGAGAAGGAGCGGATCGCCGAGCTGATCGGCAACTTCCGCTTCACCACCAAGTTCGGCCGCAACCTCTCCCGTTACGTCCGGCACGGCATCGGTGTCCACCACGCCGGCATGCTGCCCAAGTACCGGCGGCTGGTGGAGAAGCTCGCGCAGGCCGGTCTGCTGAAGGTGATCTGCGGTACGGACACGCTCGGCGTGGGCGTCAACGTGCCCATCCGTACGGTCTTGTTCACGGCCCTGACCAAGTACGACGGCACCCGGGTGCGCACCCTGCGGGCCCGCGAGTTCCACCAGATCGCCGGCCGGGCCGGGCGGGCGGGCTTCGACACCGAGGGCTTCGTCGTCGCCCAGGCGCCCGAGCATGTCGTCGAGAACGAGAAGGCGCTCGCCAAGGCCGGTGACGACCCGAAGAAGCGCCGGAAGGTCGTCCGCAAGAAGGCGCCCGAGGGCTTCGTCGCCTGGTCGGAGAACACGTTCGAGAAGCTCATCGCTTCCGAGCCCGAGCCGCTGACCTCCCGGTTCCGGGTGACGCACACCATGCTGCTGTCCGTGATCGCCAGGCCCGGCAACGCCTTCGCGGCCATGCGGCACCTGCTGGAGGACAACCACGAGCCGCGCAAGCAGCAGCTGCGGCACATCCGCCGGGCCATCGCCATCTACCGGTCGCTGCTGGACGGCGGCATCGTCGAGAAGCTCGACGCTCCGGACGCCGAGGGACGCATCGTCCGTCTCACGGTGGACCTGCAGCAGGACTTCGCCCTGAACCAGCCGCTGTCCACCTTCGCGCTGGCCGCGTTCGAGCTGCTGGACCCGGAGTCGCCGTCGTACGCGCTGGACATGGTCTCCGTCGTGGAGTCCACGCTGGACGATCCGCGGCAGATCCTCGCCGCCCAGCAGAACAAGGCGCGCGGCGAGGCCGTGGCCGCGATGAAGGCCGACGGCGTCGAGTACGAGGAGCGCATGGAGCGCCTCCAGGACATCACGTACCCGAAGCCGCTGGAGGAACTGCTCTTCCACGCCTACGACACCTACCGCAGGAGCCACCCCTGGGTCGGTGACCACCCGCTGTCGCCGAAGTCGGTCATCCGGGACATGTACGAGCGGGCACTGACCTTCACGGAGCTGGTCTCCCACTACGAACTGGCCCGCACCGAGGGCATCGTGCTGCGCTACCTCGCGAGCGCCTTCAAGGCCCTCGACCACACCGTCCCCGACGACCTGAAGTCCGAGGACCTGCAGGACCTGATCGAGTGGCTCGGCGAGATGGTGCGCCAGGTCGACTCCAGCCTGCTGGACGAGTGGGAGCAGCTGGCCAACCCGGCGGAGATGACCGCCGAGGAGGCGCAGGAGAAGGCCGACCAGGTGCGGCCGGTCACCGCCAACGCGCGCGCCTTCCGCGTCCTGGTCCGCAACGCCATGTTCCGCCGGGTCGAGCTCGCCGCCCTCGACCAGGTCGAGGAACTCGGCGACATGGACGGCGAGGCTGGCTGGAACGCCGACGCATGGGGCGAGGCCATGGACGCGTACTGGGACGAGTACGACGACCTGGGCACCGGTCCCGACGCACGCGGCCCCAAGCTGCTGATCATCGAGGAGGAGCCGCAGAACGGCCTGTGGCGCGTGCGGCAGATCTTCGACGACCCGAACGACGACCACGACTGGGGCATCAGCGCCGAGGTCGACCTCACGGCCTCCGACGCGGAGGGCCGGGCGGTCGTCCGCGTCACCGATGTCGGCCAGCTGTGAGCACAGGAGAATCCCACCCATGACGAATCCGGCCGAAAGCCTCGTCGCCCTGCTCGACCTGGAGCAGATCGAGGTCAACATCTTCCGCGGCCGCAGCCCCGAGGAGTCGCTGCAGCGGGTCTTCGGCGGCCAGGTGGCCGGCCAGGCGCTGGTCGCCGCCGGCCGCACCACGGAGGGCGACCGCCCGGTGCACTCGCTGCACGCGTACTTCCTGCGCCCGGGACGCCCGGGCGTGCCGATCGTGTACCAGGTCGAACGGGACCGGGACGGGCGGTCGTTCACGACCCGCCGGGTCACCGCGGTGCAGCAGGGCCGCACGATCTTCACGCTCACCGCCTCCTTTCACAAGCCTGAGCAGGGGAGTTTCGAGCACCAGCTGCCGCTGGCCCGCAAGGTCCCGGACCCCGAGTCCCTGCCGAAGGTCGCCGACGAGGTGCGGGAGCACCTGGGCGCGCTGCCCGAGCAGTTCGAGCGGATGGCCCGCCGCCAGCCCTTCGACATCCGCTACGTGGACCGGCTGCGCTGGAGTGCCGAGGACGTCGAGGACGCCGAGCCCCGCAGCGCGGTGTGGATGCGCGCGGTCGGGCCGCTCGGCGACGACCCGCTCGTGCACACCTGCGCCCTGACCTACGCCAGCGACATGACGCTGCTGGACGCGGTGCGCCTCCCGGTGGAACCGCTGTGGGGACCGCGGGGCTTCGACATGGCGTCGCTGGACCACGCCATGTGGTTCCACCGGCCGTTCCGCGCCGACGAGTGGTTCCTGTACGACCAGGAGTCACCGATCGCGACCGGAGGGCGGGGGCTGGCACGCGGGCGGATCTACGACAGGGAAGGGCGGATGCTGGTTTCCGTCGTCCAGGAAGGGCTGTTCCGGGCCTTGAAGTAGGGCGTCGGTCAGGGGTCCTTGCGCCACAGCCGGCGGAGGAGGCCGCGGAACCGTCCGGCCTCCTCCTCCCCGTACCGTGGCGTGTCCCGGCCGGGCGGGGCCGGCGCGGAGGGAGAGGCCGGGCGTGGCGCGGGAAGGTACCGTCGTGCCGCCGCCATCTCGCCCGTCAGGTTGGTACGGAGCCAGTGGATCTCATCGGGGTCGGCCGCGGTCGTGATCTCTTCGGCGAGCGTCGCGGCCGGGGAGCCGGGTGATCCGTGAGCCGGCGGCACTCGGCGCAGCTGGTTGAGCCGAGAACGCTCGTAGGGGTCCCGGACGGCCCGCGACACCTCGACCGGGTCCAGCAGCGACGCGACCGCCGCGGCCCGGGCCCACGGGTCGCCGGCTTGGCGGAGGAGGAATCCCAGGTACCGTCCCCGCCAGTTGCGGGGACGCAGGTCCAGGCCTTCCGTCAGTTGGTCGCGCAGTCCCTCGGGCGTACGGCCCTTCACCAGTGCGGCATTCTGCTCGTCCCGCGCGAACTGCCGTAGCTCGTCGGCCAGATACAGCCAGACGACGGCACGGTATCGGTTGACGTAGAAGCGCACGGGCACCAGGAGGCCCAGGCGTGCGAGGCGGGTGAAGCGGGCCCTGGTCACTGCCATGAGGGCCGCGCCCTCCGTGGTCCCGACGGTCCGGACGCGCTCCCGCAGAACCTGCGGGAAACCCTCCGTCGAACGGATCCGCTCGATCTCCTCGCGGGCGACACGACGGCCGCCGCCCCCGTCGCCGTCGCCGTCGCCGTCGCCGTCGCCGGGTACGGTGCGGATACGGCCGAGGTGCACGGCCAGGTCGAACTCGCTGCGCTTGAGGCAGAGTTCCCTTGCGGCGTGGCCGGGCGCGAGGGCGGCCTCGCGGGTCGTGCCGGCACGCCGGCCGGTGGTCGTGGGCTGGTGCGTGAGAGTGCTGCCGGACATGTTCGTCTCCCCCGTGGAGTGTGCGGCAGGGCGCCGGTCCGCGCCCGTCTGACACAGAACGGTAGCCGTTGCCGCGATCTCCGTGGCAAGCCTGTGGACAACTCCGCAGCCAACCTCGCTGGAGGATTGAATTCCCAGGTCAGAGCTCTTTCGGTGATATCCGTCCGGGCTGTCGCGCATCGACGTCGAGATGCTCGCCCACCCGGTTCACGAGCAGCGTCATCTCGTAGGCGATCTGCCCGATGTCGGCCTCCGCGCCGCTGAGCACGCACAGGCAGCTGCCCGTGCCCGCCGCGGTGACGAACAGGACAGCGTCGTCGAACTCGACCATCGTCTGCCGTACCTGCCCCGCGCCGAAGTGGCGCCCCGACCCCTTGGCCAGACTGTGCAGTCCGGAGGAGACGGCGGCCAAGTGCTCGGCGTCCTCGCGCCGTAGTCCCGTACTGGCTCCGGTCACCAGCCCGTCGTTGGACAGGATCAACGCGTGCCGGACGTCTTCGACGCGCTCGGTCAGGTCGTCCAGCAGCCAGCCGAGTCCCTGATTCTGCGCCATGTTCCGATCTCCCCGTGTCGTCCCCGTGTGCGTGCCTCTCCCCCGTACCGGAGGATCTGCCCGCCAGCCTTCACCACGGCCGTGCTCCGGGCAAGGAGGATGTGGGCATGGCACAGAAGATGACCGACGAGGAATGGCGGGCGTTCGTCTCGGACGGCACCCGCACCGGCAAGCTCTCGACCGTCCGGGCGGACGGCAGCCCGCACGTGGCACCCGTGTGGTTCCTGCTCGATGGGGACGACGTGGTGTTCAACACCGGCAAGGACACCGTGAAGGGCCGCAATCTGGTCCGTGACGGCCGGGTCGCCCTGTGTGTGGACGACGACCGGCCTCCTTTCGACTTCGTCGTGCTGCAGGGCCGCGCGCGGGTCTCGGAGGACCTCGACGACCTCCGGCACTGGGCCGCCCGCATCGGGGCCCGGTACATGGGCGAGGAACGCGCCGAGGAGTTCGGGACCCGCAACGGAGTTCCGGGCGAGCTCCTCGTACGCGTCACCGTCGACAAGGTCCTGGCACAGAAGGCCGTGGCGGACTGAGAGCCCGCCGGAGTGCGCTCGGGAGGGCTGGTGCGCCTCAGCGCACGGAGTCGAGCAGCCGGGCGGTGTGCATCCGCCCGGCGTACTCGACGAGCCGGATCAGCACCTCCTTCCCCGAGTCGCGGTCCCTGGCGTCGCACAGCACCACGGGCGTTCCCCGGTCCAGGTCGAGGGCGCGCAGGACGTCGTGTGTCTCGTGGCGGCGTGCCCCCGTGAAGCAGTTGACGGCCACCACGAAGGGGATGTGCCGGTGCTCGAAGTAGTCCACGGCCGGGAAGCAGTCCGCCAGGCGCCGGGTGTCCGCGAGGACGACGGCACCGAGCGCGCCCTGGGACAGTTCGTCCCACAGGAACCAGAAGCGGTCCTGCCCCGGGGTGCCGAAGAGGTACAGGGACAGCCCCGACCGGATGGTGATGCGCCCGAAGTCCATGGCGACGGTGGTGGTGACCTTGCGGTCGAGGCCGTCGGTGTCGTCCACCAGCCGGCCCGCCTCGCTGAGCTGTTCCTCCGTGCGCAACGGCCTGATCTCGCTGACCGCGCCCACCAGGGTCGTCTTGCCCACGCCGAACCCTCCGGCGACCAGGATCTTCAACGCCAGCGCCGTCGTGTCGCCGTCATCGGCGTCGGGTTGCTCGGAGGCCATCGATCACTTCTCCCGGTCCGGTCGGTCGTGCACGGTTGTGCCGGTCATGGCTGTCGGCTCCTCTACAGTGCGCGGAGTCCGGCGATCACTTCGCGCAGAATCCGTTCGTCTGCCAAGTGCGCGGGCGGTACGGGCCGGCTGACGGTCACACAGCCGAGTTCCACCAGATCGCCGAGGAGCACGCGGACGACGCCCACGGGCAGCTCGGCGTCCGCGGCCAGTTCGGCGACCGACTGGGTCTCCGAGCGGCACAGGCGGACCAGGGTCCGGTGTTCCGGCCCGAGCACGGCCTCGTCGGAGCCCGGCGCGCCGGGGACGCGGGTGACGAGGGCGATCAGGTCGAAGCGCACCCACGCCGGCCCTGGCCGCGTGCGTCCGCCGGTCATCGCGTAGGGGCGGACCAGGGGCCCGGCCTCGTTGTCGTACCACTGGCTGCCCGGCCGGTCCCGGCCGGTGCCCGTGGTGTGGTCGGTCATCGGTGCGGCCCTCCCGGGTCATCCGCCGGCGGGCGGCCGCGTGGCGGCGCGCGGCGCCGTGTGGAGGTGTTCACCGACGCGTCTGACCAGTCGTGCCATCTCGTAGGCCACCAGGCCGATGTCGGCGGTCACCGCTGTGAGGACGGCGAGACAGGAGCCGTCGCCGGCGGCGGCCACGAAGAGGAAGCCGTCATCCATCTCGACCATGGTCTGGCGTACGCCCCCGGCGCCGAAGTGCCGGCCCGCGCCCTTAGCCAGGCTGTGGAAACCGGAGGCGACCGCCGCGAGATGTTCCGCGTCCGCACGGCCGAGGCCCGTCGACGCTCCCACGGCGAGTCCGTCGTTCGACAGCACCACGGCGTGCCGCACTTCGTGCACGCACCCGACGAGGTCGTCCAGGAGCCAGTCGAGTTCGCGGGCCCGCCGGGCGCTCGCGGTGCCGGAATCGTGGATCATGCGGGGTCTCCTTCGTCTCTGGTGCCGCCGGCCCGCGCGTCCGGCGGTGTCCGAGGGCCGGGGCGTCGGCCACCGCCGCGCGACCAGCCGTCGCGGTAGGCCGTCATGCGCTCCCGTACGAGTTCCGGGGTGCGCTCGTCGTGTGCGCGTGCGGAAGGCGGCGGCGCGGGGTCCGCCGGGCGTCCGTCGCGCAGTTGGGGGGCCAGGCTCGCCTGCCGCACGCGACGGGGGAGGTCGTCGGACCGGCCCGTCGTGGGGTGCGGGTCGGGGCCGTCGGTGGTGACGGAGTCGTCAGGGGACCGGTGCAGTCGCAAGGGGGTGGCTCCTCGGGGCCGGCCCGGTGCCGACTTCTCCGCCGTCGCCGGTACGGAGACCGCCAGCGCCGGACGTTCGGCCGGGGCGGTGACGGGCTCCTCGTACGCGGTGGCACCGGAGACGCGCGCGTATTCGGCGTCTTCGGGCCGTGAGGTCTCGTAGGCCGCTGTGGGCGGACGCTCCGGCGTTCCGCTGTGCAGGAGTGCGGTGGGCAGGAGGACGACGGCGGTGGTGCCGCCGTAGGGCGAGGTCTTGAGGTGGACCTTGATGTCGTGCCGTGCGGCGAGCCGGCTGACCACGAACAGGCCGAGGCGGTCGCTGTCGAACAGGTCGAGCGCCTCGGACCGGGCGATGCGGTGGTTGGCCTCGGCGAGGTTGTCCTTGCCCATGCCGAGCCCGCGGTCCTCGATCTCGACGGCGTAGCCGTTGCCCACGGGCTCGCCGCTGACACGCACGCGCGTGTGGGGCGGTGAGAACTGGGCCGCGTTCTCGATGAGTTCGGCCACGAGGTGGGTGAGATCGGCGACCGCGGCACCGACGACCGACTCCTCGGGAAGGTGCCGTACCTCCACGCGCGCGTAGTCCTCGACCTCGGAGACGGCCGCCCGGACCACGTCCGTGAGGGAGACCGGCATGCGCCAGGCGCGGCCCGGTGCGGCGCCGGAGAGGATGATGAGGCTCTCGGCGTGGCGCCGCATGCGGGTGGTGAGGTGGTCGAGGCGGAAGAGGTCGCTGAGCTCGTTCGGGTCGTCGGAGCGGCGTTCCATGCTGTCCAGGAGGCTGAGTTGGCGGTGGACGAGGATCTGGCTGCGGCGGGCGAGGTTGACGAAGACGCCGGAGATGCCGCTGGCGAGTTCGGCGCGTTCGACCGCGGCCCGCAGGGCGGCCCGGTGCACGGTGTCCAGTGCCTCGGCGACCTGACCGGCCTCGTCCTCGGCGGGCGGCCCCGCCTGCGCCTCGGGGCCGATGTCGATCTCCTCGCCCGTGCGCAGTCTGCGCATGGCCTCGGGGAGTCTGTGCCGGGCGATCTCCAGGGCGCTGTTGCGCAGACCGACCAGTTCCATGACCAGCCCGCGGCCGATGCGGACGGAGATGACGAGCGACGCGGCGACGGCGAGGAGACCGAGGAGGACGGCGGCGCCGGCCGGCGTGAGCACTCCGCGGGTGAACGGGTCGGCGCGGTCGGCGACCCCTCGCCCGGCGTCCTGTTCGATCGCGTGCATACCGTCCCGCACGCGCGCGTGCGCCCCCTCCCAGGCCGCGAGCGGTGCCGCCGCCTCGATCGCCCGGTCCTCGGCCCCCGGGGCGAGCAGCTTCTCCTCGGCCGCCTCCAGCGTCGCGTAGGCGCTGGAGGCGACGAGGTCCTGCCAGGCCGCGCGTTCGGGGCCGCGCAGGTCGGCGGCGGAGGACTCGGTGAGGGAGCGTCGCCTGTCGACGGCGCCCGTGAACAGTCTCAGCCGCTCGCCGTCGAGGCCGTCGGCGAGGCGGGCGCCGGCCAGCAGGGCCTCTTCCTGGGCGAGCGCCTCGCCCGCACGGGCGAACTCGACCAGCACCCGTGCGTCGGATCCCGGATCGGCGTCCTGGATGCCGCTCAACGCGCCGCCCACGCGGAAGGCCGCCGAAATAGTCGTCGTGTACTGGCCGTAGGCGTCCGCCCAGTCCGCGCTGCGGTCGAGGACGGCGGTGCGCAGCGGTCCGAGCCGTTCGGCTCCGGCGACGAACGCCTCGAGCCGCCGGGCCACCGAGGCGGGTAGTTCCTCGCTGTCGGCGACGGTGTGGCGGTCGCCGAGGCGCAGTTCCGCCACCGCGCGGTCGGTGCGTGCGGCGTGCTCCCTGTAGTCGTCGCCCGGGACCGCCGACGCGTCGATGGCGCGGCGTACGGCCGCGCGCCGCTCCGCCTGCAGGGCTGCGACGGCGGCGCTCACGGGGGCCCGGACCTTGGCGTCCACGCGCTGCACCTGCCGTAGCCGTGAGATGTCCTGTGCCGTGGTGACGGTGGCGTACGCCCACAGGGTCAGCAGGGAGACGACGGGCACCATCAGCAGGCAGACGATCCTGGCGCGGACGGTGCGCGGGCGTATGCGCCTGCGCCACGCGCGCGTGCCGTCCGGGCTCTGTGCCGTGTCCGCGGGGCTTGCGGGGTCCTCGTCCGTGGCCGGTGGACCGGCGTGTGCCCGACGGCCGCGCACGGGTGGCCGGGCCGGTGACTCGGCACCGGCTCTGGGCGTCGTCCGTGGTGTACGCATGGTTTCCTCACTCGGGACGGAGTCGGGACGCTCCCGCCGGGACCGTCGAGGCCCGGGGCCGCCGCTACCGGACGGTGCCACCGGCCGTGCTACCGGCGGCGCTCTTGAGGGGCTGCCGCGCCGACGCGGAGGCCTCGTGCTCTCCCGCCGTCGGCGAGAGCGCGACGAAGGCCGAGGTCAGGAAGAGGTAGGACCCGAGACCGACGGCGAGGGGAAAGATGAACTGCATCGCCGTGGCCCCGGGCAGCGTTTCGCCGGAGGGCGCGACCCGCACGCTCACCGCGAACATGCCGGTGTAGTGCATGCTGCTCACGGCCGCTCCCATGATCAGGGAGGCGATGGTGACGGAGAGCGCGGACTTGATGTTGAGCGCGGCCCACAGGGCCGCCGTGGCCGCGGCGACGGCGATGAGGACGGAGAGGCCGACCCGGACGGGGTCGTAGGTCACGTCGCCGTGCAGGCGGACGGCGGCCATGCCCAGGTAGTGCATGCTGGCGACGCCGAGCCCCGTGGTGAGTCCCCCGAGCAGGAGTGCTCGCGGGCGGTTTCGTCCGTAGCCGACCGCGAAGACGCCGGCACAGACGACGACCACGGCGACGAGCAGGCTCGTGAGCGTGAGCGGTACGTCGTAGCGGATGTCGGTGCCGCTGACGCGGAAGCCGAGCATGGCGACGAAGTGCATCGTCCAGATGCCGGTGCCGATCGCCGAGGCGGCGGTGAGCAGCCAGTTGCGGCGCGTACGGCCGGTGGCGGCGAGGGCGCGCACGGTGCAGCGCAGTCCGAGGGCGGCGCCGGTACAGGCCATCGCGTACGACAGCACGGGGGTCAGCCAGCCCAGGGCGGCGTGGTCCAGGTGTCCCATGACCCCGGGACGCTAGTCCCGGAGAGGGCGCACCACGGGGGCGCGTTTCGAAAGGTGTTGCTATCTGACACAGAGAAGCGCTGGAACGATCGCGTCAGGCTCGAACGTGTGCACCCCGGCATCGTCCGTGCGGTTGGGGGATCATGCGGAGCATGAGCGACGACCACACACACGTCCAGGAGTTCTTCGGCGTCCGCGCGGCCGACTGGGACAGCCGGTTCCCCGACGACGGCCCCGCCTACGCGGCCGCGGTCGCCGAGCTGGATCTGCGCGAGGGGGCCCGCGTGCTCGACGCGGGCTGCGGCACCGGACGCGCCCTGACGCCGTTGCGCGCGGCCGTGGGAGCGTCGGGTCTGGTCGTCGGGGCCGATCTGACGCCCGCCATGCTCCAGGCCGCCGTACGGGCCGGGAGGCACCGCGTCGGACGGTTGCTGCTGACCGACGTCGCCGCGCTGCCCCTGCGGTCGCGGTCGCTCGACGCCGTGTTCGCCGCGGGGCTCATCGCGCACTTGCCCGATCCCGCCGGGAACCTGCGGGAGTTGGCGCGCGTCGTGCGCCCCGGTGGTGTGCTGGCGCTGTTCCACCCGATCGGGCGGGCGGCGCTGGCGGCCCGGCAGGGACGGCGGGTCAGCCCGGACGACCTGCGCGCCGAGCCCAGGCTACGGCCGTTGCTGGCCGGCTCCGGGTGGCGCATGACGTCGTACGTGGACGAGGATGCCCGTTTCCTGGCCCTGGCCGTGCGGGAGGACTGACCGCTCAGCTTCCCTGTGCGACCACCGCCGCGAACTCGTCGGGCCGGTCGAGCATGACGTTGTGCCCGGCGCCGGGGACGGTCACCACGCACACTCCCGCGGCCTCCAGCTCCGCCCGGCCCTCCAGTTCGCCGCTGAGTCCGCCCTGCACGTACACGCGGTCCACCGGGAGCCCTTCGAGGAGGGTGCGCATCACGGGCTCCGACCCCCGGAGCAGTCCGACCGCCGAGCGGTGCAGGGCACGTGCGTCGGCCAGCCGCATCGTCACCGCCCACGGGGGACCGACGTCCTCCAGCACGCGCGCGTGACCGACGTCGACGAACTCCTCCTCCTCGTAGGCGGCGATGCGGGTGCTGCCCGCGTCCGGGTGCGGGCAGGCGTCGAGGTTGGCCTCCGTGAGGACCAGACGGGAGACCAGCTCGGGCCGCCGGTGGGCGAGCACGATGGCCACGGCACCGCCCATGCTGTGCGCGACCAGTTCGGTGCCGACCAGTTCCGCCGCGTCCAGCGCGGCGGCCAGCGCGTCGGCGTGGTCCTCGAGCGTGTAGCCGAAGTGTTGGGGCCGGTCGCTGATTCCGTGGCCCGGCAGGTCGACGAAGAGGCTGCGGCGGCCCGCGAGTCCGGGGCGGGCCGCGATGTGCGCGTGGTAGACGGACGAGACCGAACCGAGCCCGTGCACGTACACCCGCGCCGGTTCCGCGCCCGGTACCTCCGTCCAGCGGATGCGGCTGCCGCGACCGTCGAACCGGGCTTCCCTCATTGCGTCCTCCTTCTGGATCGCGCACTCGCGCACGACCACAAGGAGAATACATCTGAACCGATGTATAGCCTTGCCAGAGTACACAGAGCCAGAGGTACCACGCCCATGGGCGAGAATGCGGGCATGCTGGAGCTCGCCATCCTCGGATTCCTCTACGACGCCCCGCTGCACGGCTACGAACTGCGCAAGCGCATCACCGCTCTGACCGGGCACGTACGCCCCGTCGCCGAGAGCACGCTGTACCCCGCGATCAAGCGCCTGGAGAAGGCGGGCTTCCTCGCGCGGGCCACGCAGCCAGGCGCCGTGGCGGCACCGCGTCATGTCCTGACCCTCACCGACGAGGGGCGGCGGGAGTTGCGCCGCCGGCTGGCGGAACCCGCGCGGCGCGACATCACGGACGAGAACCGCTGGTTCACGGTGCTCGCCTTCCTCCGGCACCTCGACGACGCCGCCGCCCAGGCCGCCGTACTGCGCCGGCGGCTGGCCTTCCTCGAGGAACCCGCCAGCTTCTTCTACGACGGTGACCGGCCACTGCGCGCCGAGGAGCTGGACGATCCCTTCCGGCGCGGCGTTCTGACCATCGCGCGCGCCACCTCCCGCGCGGAGCTCAGCTGGCTGCGGGAGACGATCGGCTCACTCGGCGGCTGACGTGTCGATGTGCCGGACCGGGCAGCCCCGCACGCCCGGAACGGGGCGGGTGCCCAGCTCCGCCAGCCGGTAGCCGTTCGGGTAGCTCTTGATCTCCCGATTCTGCCGGGCGTGGTGCGGGGCACGCCTCGGCGGCATCAGCCGGACCGTCCGCCCGCGCAGCCGCACCGCGCGGCGCACGATCGCGCGGACGGCGGGGCTCGGCGCGGGATAGCGGAAGGCCCGCAGGAGGGGCTCGTCGAGCAGGGCCAGGGTCCCGGCGCGCAGCAGCGGGGCGAGGGGGCCCGGGTACCAGGAGGCCATGAGATCGAGTGTGGCGTCGGAGACGCGGCGCCCGCCCTCGTCCCAGGCGAAGTGCGCCTCCTCATAGGCGTCGAGGCAGCTCTCGAACTCTTCGTACGAGCCGGGAATGTCCTTGATGCCCATGTACCGGCCCAGCGTGCGGTAATGGAGCGCCGAGGCGACGGTCTCGTGGCGCGACATCCTGCGCCAGCCGTAGTTGTCGATCCAGCGTTTGGGAATCACGACGAACGTGCACAGGACGTAGCGCATGTCGTCGTTGGAGATGTCGTAGCTGCGGTGCATCTGGTTGATGCGCCGGACGGACGTGCGGCCCTGCTCGCTGCCGAAGCCGTGCTCGACGATGGCGTCGAGCAGGAGCGCGGTGTCGTCGTACCGCTTCTGCGGCCGGCCGGTGAACTCCGCCGTCTCGGCCAGCAGGCGGCCGATGCTCGGGACGGCGTAGGTGCGGTACAGCGCCAGTTCCAGGGCGCGGGCGAAGTCCCAGGGGAATTCGTAGGCCGAGGACAGCCGGTAGATCTCCGAGGCGTCCTCGTACGGGTCCATCCGCCGGATCTGCTCCAGGCGCTCGAAACGCTTCACCGTGGCCTTCCCCTTCTGCTGTCGAGGCATCAACTCTACGTTGAATAGCGGGAGATGCACGATCAGCCAGGAAATCGGCAGGGGAGGGTGATCCGCTTGTTCGGGAAGATCCGCGAGGCCTGGAGCAGATCTCGCGCCGCTCGGCGCACGGTGGGCAAGGCGGGAGGGGAGCCGCGCTCGCACAACCTGTTCGAGGCCGCCGCCGTGTACGTCTCGGCGTGCGCGGAGGACGACCAGGACAGGATCGACGAGGCGACGGGCTGGGTGTCGCCGGAGGCACTTTCGTTCGGCGTGAACGAGCTGGCGTGCCGGGCCGTGATCGCGCTCGCGCGGGAGCGCGACGAGTCGCCCCGGGACGTGGCCCGGGCGCTGCTGGGGCTGCCCGCCACCTGACGCGTGTGCGCCGGGGCAGTGGTCGATTCGCCCCCGTCCAGCCGGAAAGCTGCAGCTCGGGTGCGTCTGGGAGTCGTGACAAGGGCTTCCCGGTCGCACTAGGGTGCGCGCCATTGGACGAACCGATGGGGAGGCTGGGATGGCCGGGACGGACGAGGACGCCGTCGCCGCCGCGGAGGATGCGCTCTACGTGCTCACGGCGGTGCTGCTGACGCCGGCGAAGTTCCCGAGCGTGCTGGGCGACGACTACGTGGAGGCGTGCGCGGCGCTCGGACTCCCGCCGCTGGCCGACGGCTACGGCCTGGTGCTCGGCCAGGACGGTGACGGCGCCCGGTGGACGGTCGTCATCGACGACGTCTCACTGGTCGCCGTCGCCGTGGCGTCCTGGGACTGCGGCATGGAGTACGACCTGTCACCGGACGAGCGTACGGTCGTCGCCGCGCTGCCCGGCTGGCCCCTCCCGGTCGCCGTGACCGCCCCCGGTGTCCCCGCGCCGCACGATCCCGTCCCCGAGTCCGCCGACCAGCCCGCCCTGTCGCCGCCGGACACCGCTGTCTGGGGGCCCGCGCAGCGGCGCATGGGGGCCGACGAGATCGCCGCGCAGTGGGCGCAGTGGCGGGGGCAGATCGACGACGCGGACTTTCCGGCGCCCGCCGGGAGCGCCGGTTCGGTGGACGGCGGTCCGGAAGCCGGGCCGGAGGAGGAAGGGGACACCGGCGGCGGCGATGCGGAGTCCGACTCCGGTGACAGGGCCGAAGTCGCGGGCCGGGACGGTGCCAGCGGCCGGGCCGGGGCCACGGACAGGACCGGAACCGGGGCCTTCGGGCACAGCGGCGTGCGGCGGGTCCTCGCCGAGGCCCGCGCCTACATCGACACGCCGCCGCCGCTGGGCCGGGTGCGGTCGTCGTTCGCGTCAGGGGACGCCCGGACGCTGCGGGCCGACGGTCCGGGCTGGTCGCTGGTCGCCAGGACCGACGACATCGCCTTCGTCCTGCTCGACGAGGAGCCCGGTGAGGTCCTGCCCGTGGGCAGGGGCCCCTCGCTGCCCGGGCTCCTGGAAGCCCTCGACAGGATGGCCGTACGGCCGAGCTGACCGGGGACGGGAAACCGAGACGCGCGGCGGCGGCAGTCGGGCCGGCCTACGTCCCCGACTGTTCTCGGCCCCCATGCCCGACTCTCTTCCCATGTGGCTCCAACCCATGGAAGACGCCGGAGACGGCCCGCACGATGGGGCAGCTCCGAGCTCGGCTGCGAGCTCCACTCCCCCTCGTGCCTGGAGGTTCCGATGCGTACGCTCCGTGGTGTTCCGTTCCTCGCCGCCGTTCTCACGGCGGTCTCGCTCACCGGGCCGGCGCCCGCCGCCGCGGCGGCCGACGGCAGCGGGCACTGCGCCCGCCAGGAGCGCGTGCGGGTGCCGGGAGCGGCCCTGCAGCGCACCGCCTGCCTCGACGATCTGACGACCACCGGCCTCGCGGGCACCCCCTACACCGACCTGGCCGACCAGGCCGGGCTGACCGCCGGCGGGACGAGAACGCCGGCCGGGGTCGCCGGCCTCCAGATCGACGGGTACTTCCCGGACTCCTCCCGCTTCAACACCACGCACGGCTGGCGGCAGGACTCGCAGTTCGTGATCCGGCTGCCGGACCGCTGGAACGGCGGTCTCGTGGTGACAGGTGCGCCGGGCACGCGCAAGCAGTACGCCACGGACAAGGCGATCTCCGACCGGGTCCTGGCCCAGGGGTACGCGTACGCCGCGACCGACAAGGGCAACAGTGGAACGGACTTCTACCGGGACGGCGCCCGGCCCGGGGACGCGGTCGCGGAGTGGAACGCCCGGACCACCCAGCTGACCCGGGCCGCCCGCCGGGTGGCCGCCCAGCGCTACGGACACGCGCCGCGACGCACCTACGTCGTCGGTATCTCCAACGGCGGCTACCTCACCCGGTGGCAGCTGGAGAACCACCCGGAGCTGTACGACGGCGGTGTGGACTGGGAGGGCGCGCTGTGGACCGCGAACGGCCCGAGTCTGCTCACGTCCCTGCCGGTCACGGTCGCCCGGACATTCGGCACGGCACGGGACGAGGAGTTGTACGCGGCGGGCTTCGCGCGTGGCTCCGAGTTCCTGTGGCCGTACCACGAGAAGGCCTACTGGGGTCTGACTCAGAAGATCTACCGCGCCGAGTTCGACCCGGCCTACGATCCCCGCTGTCCGGGCCCCACTGCCGGGTCGACGACGCAGGAGATCCTGGCGCCGTGCCGCTCGGACGCGGCGTACGACTACGCGCAACGCCCTGCCTCCGTCCACCGGGCGGTGGCCCGGGTGGCACTGACCGGACGCATCGGCAAACCGCTGATCACCCTGCACGGCGATCTGGACGCGCTGTTGCCCAAGGCCGCCGACTCGGACGTGTACACACACATGGTCGACGCGAGCGGGCGGGGCAGGCTGCACCGCTACTACACGATCACGGGCGGAACACACGTCGACGGGCTGTACGACACGTATCCCGACCGTCTGCGGCCGATCCTGCCGTGCTTCCGTTCGGCGTTCGACGCGCTGACCGCCTGGGTGGAGCAGGGCACCGCACCGCCCGCGGACCACACGGTCGGCAGGCCCGCGGGCGGTGACGTGGTCAACTCCTGCGCCTTGGGCGGGACCGCGGCGGCGCGGCGTTAGCGCCTCAGCGTCCGATCTCCTTGCGTGTGACGCGGCGCAGCCTGCGCCGCTGCGAGGGGTCCAGGGTGAGGTACGCGGCGGCCGGGACTCCCAGAACTATCAGCAGGGCGGCCCACCAGGGCAGCCAGATCAGCAGGATGAGCCCGACCGCCACACCACCCGCTGCGACTTTGGCGTTCTTCGACATGGTGTCGCCTCCTTCGCGGCCACTGCCGCTCTCTGTCCTGAAAACGGGCCCGCGCTTCCGGCGGTTCCGTACCGCGACCCTGAGACGTCCCTGAGACCGAGCCCTGACACATCCCCGAGAACCCTTCGGTGGCTCTGCCCGGAGGACCGGAGAACACCTTCCCACTTGAATAGTGACCCAAGACACAAGGTGAAGGCATCTCGGTGACACACTCCCACTCGGATCGTGATGTACAATCGCCAATCGCGTCCCCGACTAGTCAAATTTGAGGAATACGTCATCGCTGCGCAGACCGCTCTCCCGGCAACACCCTCCGAGGTATCCGAACTCGCCCGCTGTTGTGCCGTCTTCCTGCCCGCTGATCCCGCCCGCGCCGGCCGGGTCGCCTTCTGGCGCACCGACGGCGAGAGCCCTGTCGGCCTTGCGTCAGGGTCGGTGGAGAACCTGACGGTCGTCCTGCCCGACGGCGACGGAGTGCGACCGGCGACGGTCCCCGCCCTGCTGTTGCCGGTGCGGGCGGCCCTGCCCGTCCTCACCCGCGCACGTTCCGGCGCCGACGCCCACCGGGCGACCGTGTTCTGGGGCGCGGTGGCGCTCGAGGCCCTGCATCTCGTCGCGCGCGGCCTGCTGCTGCCCGGTCTGTCCGCGGCCGACCACGACGCCTGGCGCACGGGTCCGCTGGGCGCGGAGGAGACCGAGCGGGTGCGCCACCTGGCCGCCGCCATGCCGCCCGAGGCGCACGCCGTCCCGGTCGACGGCGTCGAACCCCTGCTGCTGCCCGACCCGGAACGGCTGGTCCGCGACTTCCGGACTCGGTCGCCGACACACTGCCCCGCTCCCCCGCCGCCGAGCTGGTGACGGCCGGACCCGCGTACGCCGCGCGGGAGCCGCGGCGGGAGCCCGGGCTCCGCGCGTGGAGCGCCGATGTCGCAGCCGGCCACGACATGGGCGTACGGCTGTCGCTGCGCGTCGAGGTGCACGGCCTCACGGACGCGGCGTCCCCGGACACCCGGCCGGCGTTCCGGGCCGTGCTCCAGGTGCACAGTGTGAGCGATCCCGCGCTCGTCAAGGACGCCGCCGAGGTGTGGGCGGGCACCGGGACGGAGGCGTTCGGCACGCGCGCCCGGATGGACGCCCTGCTCGCGCTGCGCCGTGCGGCACGGGCCTGGTCCGCGCTGACGCCGCTGCTGTCGGCCGCCGTGCCGGACGCCGTGGACCTCGCCGACGAAGACGTCACCGAACTCCTCGGGCCGGGCTCCCGGGCGCTCGCCGGCGCGGGGGTCGACGTGCACTGGCCGCGCGAGCTGGCGCGTGATCTGACCACCCGCGCGGAGGTCGGTCCGGCCGACGACGGGCCGACGCAGCGCACGGCCTCGTCGGACGCCGGCCCGTCGTTCCTGTCGGCCGACGCGCTGCTCGCCTTCAACTGGTCGTTCGCCCTGGGCGACGAGCGGCTCACGCGCGAGGAGCTGGATGTGCTCGCCGAGGCCAACCGACCTGTGGTGCGCCTGCGTGACCAGTGGGTGCTCGTCGATCCCGAGGAGGCCCGGCGCGCCCGCGCGCGGCAGGACCGCAAGGTCACACCCGTCGACGCGCTCGCCGCCGCTCTGACGGGCTCGACGGAGGTGGACGGCAGCCGCGTCGAGGTGCGCGCCACGGGATGGCTGGCGGCCTTGCGGGAGCGCCTGACCGATCCCGGGGCGCAGGACACCGTCGCGCAGCCCGCCGGCCTGCACGCCACGCTGCGCGACTACCAGCGCCGGGGACTGGACTGGCTGGTGCGCATGACGTCGTCGGGCCTGGGCTGCTGCCTCGCCGACGACATGGGGCTCGGCAAGACGATCACGCTGATCGCCCTGCACCTGCACCGGCAGACCGACGCGACGGCCGCCGGACCCACTCTGGTGGTCTGCCCGACGTCCCTCATGGGCAACTGGCAGCGGGAGATCGAGCGGTTCGCGCCCGGCACGCCCGTCCGCCGCTTCCACGGCACGAAGCGCGACCTGGAGGGCCTGGCCGACGGCGAGTTCGTGCTCACCACCTACGGCACCATGCGCCTGGACACCGGCCGGCTCTCGGCCGTGCCGTGGGGCCTGGTCGTGGCGGACGAGGCCCAGCACGTGAAGAACCCGTACTCGGAGACCGCGCGGCAGCTGCGTTCCATCGGCGCCCGCGCGCGCGTGGCGCTCACCGGCACCCCGGTGGAGAACAACCTCTCGGAGCTGTGGGCCGTCCTCGACTGGGCCACCCCGGGACTGCTGGGCCGGCTCGGCACCTTCCGAAGGCACTACGCACAGGCCGTCGAGGGCGGCCAGGACCCGGCGGCGGCGGAGCGGCTGGCGCGGCTCGTGCGGCCGTTCCTGCTGCGGCGCCGCAAGTCGGACCCGGGGATCGCCCCGGAGCTGCCGCCGAAAACCGAGACCGACCACCCCGTGTCCCTGACCACGGAACAGGCCGGTCTCTACGAAGCGGTGGTGCGTGAGGCGCTCGCGGAGATCGCCGGGGCGGACAGCATGGCGCGCCGCGGCATGATCGTGAAACTCCTGACGGGACTCAAGCAGATCTGCAACCATCCGGCGCAGTTCCTGAAGGAGGAACGGCCGAGGATCACGGGCCGGTCGGGGAAGCTGGAGCTGCTGGACGAACTGCTCGGGACGATCCTCGCCGAGGGGGCGAGTGTGCTGGTCTTCACGCAGTACGTGCAAATGGCCCGGCTCCTCGAACAGCACCTGGCCGCCCGAGGTGTGGCCTCGCTGTTCCTGCACGGCGGTTCGTCCGTCACGGCCCGGGAGTCGATGGTGCGCAGGTTCCAGGACGGCGAGGTCCCGGTCTTCCTGCTGTCCCTCAAGGCGGCGGGCACCGGACTGAACCTCACCCGCGCGGAGCACGTCGTGCACTACGACCGCTGGTGGAATCCGGCGGTGGAGGCGCAGGCCACCGACCGCGCCTACCGCATCGGCCAGACCCGCCCGGTGCAGGTGCACCGGCTGGTCGCCGAGGGCACCGTCGAGGACCGCATCGCGGCCCTGCTGCACCGCAAGCGGGAACTGGCCGACGCGGTGCTGGGAGCGGGCGAGGCAGCGCTCACGGAGCTGACGGACGCGGAACTGGCCGACCTGGTCGAGCTGCGAGGGGGCACGGGATGAACGAGTACGACGAGGACACCGAGCGGACGTTCGCCGCGCTGCCGCCCGCGCACGGCCGTGGCTTCGCGCAGACCTGGTGGGGGCGGGCCTGGTTGAAGTCGCTGGAGGACGCGGCGATGGACGCGGCCCAGGTGAAGACGGGCCGCCGGCTCGCGCGCGCGGGGGCGGTCGGGGCGGTGTCGGTGCGACCGGGGCGCATCACCGCCGTCGTCCAGGACCGGGACCGTACGGCCCACCGGGCGGACGTCCTGCTGGAGGAGCTGTCCGACACCCAGTGGGACCGTTTCGTCGACCTGGCGATCGAGCGGTCCGGGCATGTGGCGGCGCTGCTGGACCGCGACATGCCGCCGCACCTCGTGGAGGACGCCGCGACCGCCGGCATCGACCTCCTGCCGGGCATGGGCGACCTGGAGCCGGAGTGCGACTGCGGCGCCTGGGACCACTGCGGGCACACGGCGGCGCTGTGCTACCAGGTCGCCAGGCTGCTCGACCAGGACCCCTTCGTGCTGCTGCTGATGCGCGGCCGCGCGGAGAGCGTTGTACTCGACGCCCTCCAGTCGCACGGTGGAGCGCCCGCGGAGGACGGCGCCCGCCCTCCGGACGGCGTGGACGCGGCCGAGGCGTACGCGACGGGGCATGTGCTGCCTCCGCTGCCCGCCCCGCCCGCTGTCCCGGACGCGCCGGGTGTGCCGCCGTCGCTGGACACCGGGACCGCGCCGCCGCCCGGTGTCGACCCTGCCGCCCTGGGCTTCCTGGCCTCCCGGGGCGCGGCGGAGGCACACTTCCTGCTCGCCGAGGCCCTGCGCGGGGGGCACGAACGGCAGGCCCTGAGCACGGAACCGGACGCCTCCGAGGACGCCGTGCGCCTGGCCGCGGGCGACCCGGCACCGGACGTGTCGCGCCGCCTCGGCGAGGGCTCGGGCCGCACGCCGGAGTCCTTGGATGCCGCCGTCCGCGCGTGGCGGCTCGGGGGCGGGCCGGCCCTGTACGTGCTGGAGCAGGAGTGGACGGTGGAGGGCGACACGCTCGCCCGCGCGCGTGCGGCACTCGAGTCGGCCTGGGACGAGGACGAGCGGCCCGCGTTGCGGGCGCGGGGCAACCGCTGGACCGTCGTCGGCGCGCCGCACCAGCTACGCCTGGACCGCGAGGGCCGCTGGTGGCCGTACCGCAAGGAGCGCGGGCGCTGGGTCCCCGCGGGCGGCGCGGCCCACGACCCGGCGACGGCCCTGGCGTCGGCGGCACCGGCGGCCGGGGACGAACCCTGAGAACCGGTGCGGGCGGGCGCCCCTGACGCTGCTGCCGCGAACAACCGGTGCGGGCGCCCGTGAGGATGCTGCCGCGAACAACCGCTGCCGGCCCGTGTCGCCGCTGCCGGCAACGGTTGTATCTCCGCCGGTACCCGACGTGCCGACAGTTTCCGGCCCCCGTCCGTCGACCGGACGGGGGCCGGAACCTCGTGCAGGGGTCCGAGCGCTGGGCAGGTGCCTGGGCAGACGCCTCAGCGGGCGCCGAGGAGGTGGTCCATGGCGAGCTGGTCCAGGTGCTCGAAGGCCATACCGCGCGCGGCGGCCGCGTCCACGTCGAAGGTGTCGTAGGCACTCGGGTCGGCCAGCAGGGCCGCGAGGCCGTCCTCGGCGGTCGGACGGGCCAGCTCGTCCAGCCGGGCCGCCGCGAGGGCCTCCTGCACCTGCGGGTCCGCCCGGAAGGCCGCCGCCCGGTCCTTGAGGATCAGGTAGTTGCGCATGCAGCCGGCCGCCGACGCCCACACACCGTCGAGGTCCTCGGTCCGCGGGGGCTTGAAGTCGAAGTGCCGCGGCCCCGTGTAACCGGCCCTCTCCAGCAGGTCGACGAGCCAGAACGCGGCCCGCAGGTCGCCCGCGCCGAAGCGCAGGTCCTGGTCGTACTTGATGCCCGACTGGCCGTTGAGGTCGATGTGGAACAGCTTGCCCGCCCACAGCGCCTGCGCGATCCCGTGCGGGAAGTTCAGCCCCGCCATCTGCTCGTGGCCGACCTCGGGGTTCACGCCGTACAGCTCCGGACGTTCCAGCCGCTCGATGAAAGCCAGAGCGTGGCCCACCGTCGGGAGCAGGATGTCGCCGCGGGGCTCGTTCGGCTTCGGCTCGATCGCGAACTTCAGGTCGTAGCCCTGCTCGGTGACGTATTCGCCCAGCAGGTCGAAGGCCTCCTTCATCCGGTCCAGGGCGTCCCGCACGTCCTTGGCCGCGCCGGACTCCGCGCCTTCCCGGCCGCCCCAGGCGACGTACACGCTCGCGCCCAGCTCCACCGCGAGGTCGATGTTGCGGATCGTCTTGCGCAGCGCGTACCGGCGCACGTCCCGGTCGTTCGCCGTGAACGCGCCGTCCTTGAACACCGGGTGCGTGAACAGGTTCGTCGTCGCCATCGGCACCTTCATGCCGGTCGCGTCCAGCGCCTGCCGGAACCGCTTGACGTGCTCCTCGCGCTCGGTGTCGCTCGACCCGAACGGGATCAGGTCGTCGTCGTGGAAGGTGACCCCGTACGCCCCCAGCTCGGCCAGGCGGCGCACCGACTCCGCCGGGTCCAGCGCACGCCGGGTGGCATCGCCGAAGGGATCCCGGCCCTGCCAGCCGACCGTCCACAAGCCGAACGTGAACCTGTCCTCGGGAGTGGGCTGGTAGTTCATTCCGCGGCTCCTCACTCGCTGCCGATCACTCGCTGCCGACTATTTCGTCATGGCGCTTTACAAATTAGTATGCACACACGCTTCTGGGAAGGGACAAGGTGTCCCCGAAGGAGTGATCGAGGCAGTCCAGCCACTCCAGGCAGTCCAGTCAGAGCCCGCAGAGAGCCGCGGAAGAGGGAGAAACCCGATGTCAGCAGCCGAGGGACCGCTCGTAGTCGGCGTGGACACGTCCACCCAGTCCACCAAGGCACTGGTCGTCGACGCGGCCACCGGCCAGGTCGTCGCGAGCGGCCAGGCACCCCACACGGTGTCCTCAGGAGCCGGCCGCGAGAGCGACCCGCGTCAGTGGTGGGACGCGCTCCGCGAGGCCCTGCACCAGTGCGGTGACGCCGCGCGGGAGGCCGCCGCGGTGTCCGTCGGCGGTCAGCAGCACGGTCTCGTCACGCTGGACGCCCAGGGCGAGCCGGTGCGCCCGGCCCTGCTGTGGAACGACGTGCGCTCGGCCCCGCAGGCCCGCCGCCTGATCGAGGAGCTGGGCGGCCCCAAGAGCTGGGCGGAGCGCACGGGCAGCGTGCCCAGTGCCTCGTTCACGGTCACCAAGTGGGCCTGGCTGGCCGAGCACGAACCGGAGGCGGCCCGCGCGGCGAAGGCGGTACGGCTCCCCCACGACTACCTCACCGAACGGCTCACCGGCGAGGGAACCACCGACCGCGGCGACGCGTCCGGCACCGGCTGGTGGGCTTCCGGCACCGAGGCCTACGACGAGGAGGTCCTCGCGCACGTGGGGCTCGATCCGGCGCTGCTGCCCCGTCCGGTCCGTCCCGGCGAGGTGGCCGGAACCGTGCGCGACGGCCACGGCCTGCCCTTCTCCAAGGGCACCCTGGTCGCCGCCGGCACCGGCGACAACGCGGCCGCCGCACTGGGCCTCGGGCTGCGCCCGGGTGTGCCGGTGATGAGCCTGGGCACCTCGGGCACCGTCTACGCCGTGTCGCGGCACCGCTCCGCCGACCCGACCGGCACCGTGGCCGGATTCGCCGACGCGCGCGGCGACTGGCTGCCGCTGGCCTGCACCCTCAACTGCACACTCGCCGTCGACCGCGTCGCCGCGCTGCTGTGCCTGGACCGGGAGGCCGTCGAGCCCGGCACCGACGTCACGCTCCTGCCCTACCTGGACGGCGAGCGCACACCGAACCTGCCGCACTCCTCCGGCCTCCTGCACGGGCTGCGTCACGACACCACCGCCGGCCAGCTGCTCCAGGCCGCCTACGACGGTGCCGTCCACTCGCTCCTCGGTGCGCTGGACCTCGTCCTCGACGCCGACGCGGACCCGGACGCGCCGCTGCTGCTGATCGGCGGCGGTGCGCGCGGGACCGCCTGGCAGCAGACCGTACGACGGCTGTCGGGGCGGCCCGTGCAGATCCCCGAGGCCAGGGAGCTGGTCGCGCTCGGCGCCGCCGCACAGGCGGCCGGCCTGCTGACCGGCGAGGACGCGGCGGCGGTCGCCCGCCGTTGGAACACGGCCGCCGGGCCGGTGCTGGACGCCGTGGAACGGGACGAGGCGACGCTGACCAGGATCTCCGGGATACTCTCCGACGCGGCACCCCTGCTGGAGCGGGGAGTGGGTTCCGGCTGAGCACACGACCGCACGGGCGACGCCGCCGGCGCGCAGGCGTCGCCCGACGACCGTCGCAGGCCGGCCCGGCCGATTGCCGTCGGCACCGCCTGTCGACGGCTTCGAGAGGCGTGACCGAACGGACGACGGAGAGACCGACCAAGGACTGACGGAGGCATGACCGCACCGCCGCACGAAGCGCACAGCCACCCGGCCCGCCCCGGGCGTGCCCTGCCGGACACCCAGCAGGGCATGCGCCGGCGCAACCTCGCCCGTGTGATGCACACCGTCAGCGCGGAGGGTCCGCTGTCGCGGGCCGCCGTGGCGTCCCGGATCGGGCTGACGCGTGCGGCGGTGTCGACCCTGGTGGACGAGCTCATCCGCACGGGACTGCTGGAGGAACTGGGCCCTGAGCGGCCCGGCCGCGTGGGGCGGCCCGGGTCGGCGCTCGCCGTCAGTGGAACGGGGCCGGCCGGCATCGGTGCGGAGGTCGGTGTGGACCACCTCGCGGTCTGCGCGGTCGACCTGCGCGGCAGCCTGCGGGCGCGTGTGGTGCGCCACGGCAGCAATCGGGGCCGCTCCCCGGAGCCGGTGATCGAACAGCTCAACGGTCTGGTGCGGCAGGTCGTCTCCGAGACCGAGGCCGAGGGACTGTGGCCGGCCGGGCTCGCACTGGCCGTGCCGGGACTCGTGGCACGCGACGCCCGTACCGTCGTCCACGCCCCGAACCTGGACTGGCACGACGCGGACCTGGGCCCGCTGCTGCCGGAACACCTGCCGCTGACCGTGGGCAACGAGGCCAACTTCGGCGCGCTCGCCGAACTCTGGCTCGGCGACGGCACCCCACGGGACTTCCTGCACGTCTCGGCCGAGATCGGCATCGGTGCCGCCGTCGTCGTCGACGGGCGGCTGCTGCGCGGCACCCGCGGCTTCGCGGGCGAGCTGGGCCATGTGCCCGTCCGGCCCGACGGACCGGAGTGCGCCTGCGGCGGACGGGGATGCCTGGAGCAGTACGCCGGCGAGAAGGCGGTCCTGCGCGCGGCCGGTCTGGAGCCGGGCGAGGACCGGGTGGGCATGCTCGCGGAACGTGCGGCCGAAGGGGACGAGGCGGTACGGCGTGCCCTGCGCGAGGCGGGCACGGCACTCGGCATCGCGCTGACCGGGGCGGTCAACCTGCTGGATCCCGAGGGTGTGGTGCTGGGTGGAGCACTGGCCGGGCTCGCCCCCTGGCTGCTGCCGTCACTCAACGACGAGCTGGCCCGGCGCACGGCCGGCCCGGCGTGCCCGGTCGCCGTGTCGGAACTCGGGTCCCGGGGGCCGTTGCTGGGCGCCGCCCACTCGGTGGTGCGGGCCGTCCTGGACGATCCGGCGGTGGTGGCGGAACGGGCCTGAGCCCGAGCCGGGCAGCACTCCGTCCCTTCGCGGCGCGAAACACCGCAGCGAAACACTCCAGCCCCCGCCTCCCACCCTTTCATCACTCGTTCGAGTGAGCGCGATGTCCACAAGGCGGGGGCTGTCCACGGAACGGCGCGGCGCTCTTCTGCGCAATCCCCGCTGCCCGTACGGTGATTCACGCGGACGCACCCGGCGCGACGGACGGCGGACCACGTCCGCGTCACCGACCTCCCCTCCTCCTCGGCGGCCGTCGCGCGCCGAACACCCCCCACCGGGCCCAGGCCCCCACCGACGAAAGGTCAGTCCATGGAAAGGGAAAGGAAAGCCGCCCCCGTACCGACCAGGCGGCGCCTGCTGCAGGGCGCCGCGCTCGCCACCGTCCCGTTCGCACTGTTCTCCGGCACTCGTGCCGCGGCGCACTCCGGTACCGGCGCACGACCCGGATCCGACCCGGACCCGAACCCCCGTGCCGCCGAGTACCCCTCCGTCGAGTGGCAGCCGGCGAGCACGTCCAACTACACCCGGTCGACCCGTCCCTCCGCCTACCCCGTCGACCACGTCGTCGTCCACGTCACGCAGGAGACCTACGCCGACACCCTCTCCATCTTCCGCAACCCGGACAGGCAGGTCTCGGCGCACTACGTCGTCCGCTCCTCGGACGGGCACGTCGCGCAGTGCGTCCGCGAGGCCGACATCGCCTGGCACGCGGGGAACTGGGACTACAACACCCGCAGCATCGGCATCGAGCACGAGGGGTGGGTGGACCGGCCGGAGTACTTCACCGACGCCCTGTACGAGCAGTCGGCCCTCCTCACCGCGGCGATCTGCACCACCTACGGCATCCCCAAGGACCGTGAGCACATCATCGCGCACCACGAGGTGCCGGGCAGCGACCACACGGACCCGGGGCCGCTGTGGGACTGGACCCGCTACATCAGACTGGTCAACTTCGCCTGAGCCGCGCCCGGCTCGCGGCGGAAGGCCTCGGCGGAAGGCCACCTTCGGGTGATCGGACCGGTCGAAGTGGTTGTCCGCTTCCGTCCACGGAGTGACGATGGCCCCGTCGCGACACCTTCCGGGGAGGCCGAGTTGACTGATGCGTGGCTGGCTCTGGAACCGGGGGCCGACCCCGTCGAACGCGCCCGGACGCTGCGGCGGGCGCACGAGGCCTTCACCGAGGCGGGTACGGTGCCGCGGCCCGTGCGCCCCGTGGTGGCGGAGTCCTGGCGACGCTCGGTCCGGGCGGGTGTCGGCCCCGACGGGACCGCGAGTGTGGAGCTCATGGACGACGACCTGGGCGCCTACCGGGCCGAGCATCCGCTGGCGCGGGTGATGCCGCTGATCCGGGAGCTCCTCGGGACCTTCGCCGCCGACGGCGAGCACTTGCTCGCGGTCTGCGACGCGCACGGCAGACTGCTGTGGGTCGAGGGGCACCCGGCGACCCGGCGACGGGCGGACGGGATGAACTTCGTGCCGGGCGCCCGCTGGGCGGAGTCGGCGGTGGGGACCAACGCGCCGGGCACGGCGGTGGCCGTCGGCCGGCCGGTCCAGGTGTTCACGGCCGAGCACTTCATCCGCCGGGTCCAGCCGTGGACGTGCGCGGCTGCCCCGGTGCACGATCCCCGTACCGGACGGGTGCTCGGCGCGGTGGACATCACCGGCGGGGACGGCCTGGCGCACCCGCACAGTCTGGGCTTCGTCCAGGCGGTCGCGCGTGCCGCCGAGTCTCAGCTGGCGCTGCTCGCCCCGGAGCCGTCCGCTGCCGAGGGGGCCGAGCTGACCGCGTTGGGCCGCGACGAGGCGCTGCTCAGCTCGGGCGGCCGCGGAGTGCGGCTGAGCCGGCGGCACAGCGAGATCGTCGTGCTGCTGGCCCACCATCCGGAGGGCCTCACCGGCGACGAACTGCTGTGCGCGCTGTACGAGGACGAGTCGGTGCCGCCGGTGACGTTGCGTGCCGAACTCGCCCGGCTGCGCGGCATCCTGGGCCCCGGCCGACTGGTGTCGCGGCCCTACCGGCTGACGATGCCCGTCGAGTCCGACGCCACGGTGGTCGAGCGTCGCCTGCGGTCCGGTGCCGTGACGGCGGCGGCGACGGCGTACGCCGGTCCGCTGCTGCCCGGCTCCCGGGCCCCGGCGGTCGCGCGGCTCAGGCGCCGGCTCGCCGACGGGCTGCGTGCCGCGCTGATCGCCTGCGGCGATCCCGACCTGCTGGCCGACTGGGCGCACTCCCCGTGGGGCGAGGACGACCTCGACGTCTGGCGCACCCTGGCCGCGGTCCGGCCGACGGCCGCGGCCCGGTCCCGGCTCGCCGCGCTGGAGTCCGAACTGGCGGCCCCGTAAGACGTGGTGGCCACGTACCGGCCGGCCATGACCGACCGGTCGTGGACCGGTAGCGGGCGGCTGCCGCCGCGGACGCAACCTGTCTGCAACGTCCCGCTGCCTAGCCTCGCGCGCAGAGCCGTCCAACGGCGGGCGGCACTCGACGAGGGAGGCAGACAGGATGACCCGTTACGCGGCGCCCGGCACCGAGGGCGCGATCGTCTCCTACCAGTCGCGCTACGACCACTTCATCGGCGGCGCGTACGTGCCGCCGGCGCGCGGGCAGTACTTCGAGAACCCGTCACCGGTGAACGGCCAGCCGTTCACGGAGGTCGCGCGCGGTACGGCGGAGGACGTGGAGCGGGCGCTCGACGCGGCGCACGAGGCGGCCCCGGGCTGGGCCCGGACGTCGGTGACCGAGCGCTCCGACGTCCTGCTGAAGATCGCCGACCGCATGGAGGCGAACCTGGAACGCCTGGCGGTCGCCGAGAGCTGGGAGAACGGGAAGCCGGTGCGCGAGACGCTGGCGGCCGACATCCCGCTCGCCGTCGACCACTTCCGCTACTTCGCGGGCGCGATCCGCGCCCAGGAGGGCTCGCTCGGCGAGGTCGACGACGACACCGTGGCGTACCACTTCCACGAGCCGCTGGGGGTCGTCGCGCAGATCATCCCGTGGAACTTCCCGATCCTGATGGCGGCCTGGAAGCTCGCTCCCGCCCTCGCCGCCGGCAACGCGGTGGTCCTGAAGCCCGCCGAGCAGACTCCCGCCTCGATCCACTACTGGCTGAGCCTGGTCGCGGACCTGCTGCCGCCCGGCGTCCTGAACATCGTCAACGGCTTCGGCGTGGAGGCGGGCAAACCGCTGGCGTCCAGCCCGCGGGTGGCGAAGGTGGCGTTCACCGGGGAGACCACCACCGGGCGGCTGATCATGCAGTACGCCTCGGAGAACATCAAGCCGGTCACCCTGGAGCTCGGCGGCAAGTCGCCCAACATCTTCTTCGACGACGTCTGGGACCGGGACGACGACTTCCGCGACAAGGCGCTCGAGGGCTTCACGATGTTCGCCCTCAACCAGGGCGAGGTGTGCACCTGCCCGTCCCGGGCGCTGGTCCAGCGCGGCAACTACGCCGACTTCATGGCGGCCGCCGTCGCCCGCACCGAGCTGATCAAACCGGGCCACCCCCTGGACACCGACACGATGATCGGCGCCCAGGCCTCCAACGACCAGTTGGAGAAGATCCTCTCCTACCTCGACATCGGCCGGCAGGAGGGCGCCAAGGTGCTCACCGGTGGCGAACGCGTCGAGCACGAGGGAGAGCTGAAGGGCGGCTACTACGTCCAGCCGACGGTCTTCGAGGGCCACAACCGCATGCGGATCTTCCAGGAGGAGATCTTCGGCCCGGTCGTGTCGGTCACGTCCTTCGACGACTTCGACGACGCGATCAAGACCGCCAACGACACCCTGTACGGTCTCGGCGCCGGGGTGTGGACCCGCGACATGAACACCGCCTACCGCGCGGGCCGCGCGATCCAGGCGGGCCGCGTCTGGACCAACTGCTACCACGCCTACCCGGCGCACGCCGCGTTCGGCGGCTACAAGCAGTCGGGGATCGGCCGGGAGAACCACAAGATGATGCTGGAGCACTACCAGCAGACGAAGAACCTCCTGGTGTCGTACTCACCGAAGAAGCTGGGCTTCTTCTAGAGACTCAGACAACGGCGCCTGACCAGGCAACTTGTCCGGCAGGCGCCCTTGTCACACTCACCCTGGGCCGCGCTCGGCGACAAGCCGGTGCGCTGCGAAGGACGACCTTGAGGCCGCCGATGCCTCCGTGTGGCGCGACATCTTCGACGTCAACGTGATCGGCGCTTGGCAGCTGACCACCGCCGCCGTCCCGCACCTGCGCGAGTCCGGAGCCGGCTCGATCGTCAACGTCTCATCGGTCTCGGCGACCCGTGCCCTGGGCAGCTCGTCCCCTACGCCGTCAGCAAGGCCACCGGGTCGGCACTCCGGAGGACCTCGCCGAGGCGGTCCAGTTCCTGACACGGGCGACCTATACGACCGGCGATGTCATCACGGTCGACGGCGGCCGCCACATCGTCTGAGCGCCCGGGCGCCCCGCCGTTGGACGCCCGCAGCATCCGCCGCCGCGGTGTCGTCGGAAGCTCACCCTCGCCCTTCGAGGGACTGGCACTGGCCGCCGAGCCCGGCTCCGCGTCCGAGGAGGGCCTGAGAGCCGACGGGCCGTTACGGCCACCGGGCGCAGGGCACCCGGCGGCCATGGCATTCACACACGGAACGCACCGTTCGGGCGGCGCCGGCCGGGGACGTGCCGCAGCCGTGGGCGTCGGTGCCGCGGCGGGCGCCACGGCCGCCGCCGGGCTCCTGCTCGGCCGCAAGGCGGCCACGATCGGCAAGGTCGGCAAGGGGCACCCCCTCAAGCACCGCGCGCTGGACCTGGCGGCCGGCGCGATGCAGCCGAAGTACCCGATCGACGCGATGAGCACCTACCTCAACGGCTTCCACATGTACGCCGACGACATGGGCAGGCAGGTGGAGGCCACGCACTTCTGCATCCATCTCCGGCACGACCTGCACCAGTGCGTGATCTTCGACCGCAACGCCCCCGACGCCCGGCTGATAGGCATCGAGTACATCATCAGCGAGGAACGCTTCCGCAGCCTGCCCGAGGACGAGAAGCGGCTGTGGCACAGCCACCACTACGAGGTGAAGTCCGGCATCCTCACCGCGCCCGGTATCCCCGACCTGGCCGAGCACGCCTACTTCGAGGACCTCGTGACCACCTACGGGAAGACCTTCCACACCTGGCAGTACGACCGCGACGACTTCCCGTACGGCATCCCGCAGCTGATGATGGGCTTCACTGAGGACGGGCAGGCCTCGGACGAGATGGTGCGGGCACGGGACGAGCGGCTCGGCCTCTCGACGGCCCGCAAGCGGCGCAGCCGGGAGGACATCCCGATGCCGGAGGTGGCTCCCGGTGCCAACGCGTGGGAGAGCGGCCGGACGGTGCAGACACGCGTCGAGGAGACGGATCTCAAGCGCTGATCCGCTCAGCCGGCCCGCACTTCGGTGTTCTGGCCGGCGTGCAGCAGCCAGCGTCCGTCGTCCTGCCTGGTCATGACGTACAGCGGCGCGCCCTCCGTGTCCCCCTCGGCCGAGTGGTAGACCTGCCGTACCTTCACGGCCGCCACGTCCGGCCGCAGGAACTGCACGTGGACGGCCTCGTAGGTGACGTCTCCGTCCCACGTGGCGTTCGGCAGCACGGCGCGGGTGAAGTCGGCGATCGCGTCGAAGCCGAGGAGGACCTTGCCGTGGGCGGTCGTCCACAGCGCGTCCGGATGGAAGAGGGCGAGGAATCCTTCGGCGTCCTTGGCCCGCTGGGTGCGTTGGACGGTGGCCACGACCTGCCGGATCGCCTCGATGTCGGCCGTGGTGTCGGTGTTCGGGATGTCGGGGTTCATGCGGGCCAGCCTGGTACCTCGAGTCCGGTTGAGGTCAAGGGCCGAGGGGCAGAAGGGCCGCTGGGCGTGCGGGCCGGCCGAGGCGGACCCGGACGCCCGGTGAGTAGAGCACGCTGACGGGGGCGGCGGTGGGGGCGGGGACACCGGCGGCCGCCACCAGGTTCTCGTCGCAGGTGAGGAGCTCGGCACGGTACAGGGGCCAGCGGGGGTGGTGGTTGGGCAGGTACGCCGCACCGCCGGGGAACGCGTTGTGCATGCCCCAGCGGGCGGTGAGGAAGTGCTCCAGCCCCGTGGGCTCGCGGATGTGCTCACCGGTGCGGACGACGATGCGGCTGGACGCCCCGCGCGGACCGGGCCATCGGCGGGAGCTCGTGTAGGCCAGAGTGGAGCCGGCGGAGCGGACGCTCATGCGGGACCACAGGTAGGGCAGCCGGAAGAGGAGGCGCCCCATCACCACCGGGACCAGCCGCGAGGCGTCCATCGACCGGAAGACCACACCGCGCCGGCCGTGGACGTCCACCGAGTACAGGCGCACGTTGGTCTCCGGGAACGAGCCGAAGTAGGGCACCCCGGGCAGCCGGAACCAGCCGACCCGGTACATCCGGAAGGCGACGAGTCCGACGTACGTCAGCCCGTCGTACGTGTCGGGGACGGTGCCGCGCGGCATCAGGTGCGCCACGGCGGCCGGCTCGACGGCCCAGTGGACGAAGGCCAGGTCGAGCCACTCCTGGGTGAGCAGCGGTGTCCTTGCCGGCTCGGGCGCGTCGGGAGTCACGGGGGTGGGCTTCTGCACGGCGCAAGAATGGCAGACGGCCGGGACGGGCGTGGGGCCCTCGGGGGCCGGGATTGACCCTCGACCTGGTCAAGGGCCCAGAGTCGCGGACGTGGAGAGCGAGATGCGCAGCATTGGGGAGATGGCCGGCGACAGCGGCCTGGGCGTGAGCGCCCTGCGGTTCTACGACCGTGCCGGTGTGCTGGTCCCCGCCTGGGTGGATCCGGTCAGCGGCTACCGCTGGTACGCGCCGGAGCAGCTGGACGAGGCGCGGCTGCTGGCGCGGCTGCGCCGGGCCGGCATGCCCTTGGCGGACATCCGGCTGGTACTGGCCGGCTGGTCCGGTTCGGACACCGACCTGGTGCGCGGACTCCTCCTGGCGCACCTACGCCGGCTCGAAGGCGGGCTGGCCGCCGCCCGCGCCGAGTTCTCCGCGATCCGGACCCTGCTCGACCAGAGGGAGAACCCCATGACCACCGCACCCCGCACCACCGCCGCCCGTCTGTCCGTGTCCGCGCCCGAGCTGGCCGCCGCGCTGGACGCGGTCCGCTACGCGGCGAGCTCCGACCCCGGACTGCCCATGCTCGGCGGTGTCCTGTTCGACGTGGAGGGCGACACCCTTCACCTCGTGGCCACCGACCGCTACCGGATGGCCGTGGCCCGGATCGGCGCCACCGGTCACGCGGGGCCACGCGTGCAGGTGACCGTGCCCGTCCCGCTCTCCGACGCGATGCGCGCGCTGCTGGGCGGGGACGAGCCCGTCGGTCTCACCGTGGACGGTGACCGGGTGGCGCTGGAGGCCGGGGACCGTCAGGCGGCCGGGCAGTGCCTCGCCCAGGACTTCCCCGACTACCGCCGGCTCGTCCACCTGCCGTCCGGACGGCGGGCCCTCGTCGAGACGGCCGCCCTCCGTGCGCAGCTGGAGACCGGTCCCGTCCGCCCGGGTGTGGCGCGCGAGCAGGGTGACGTGTCCGGCGACGTCAGTGTGCTCGGGATCGCGGACGACGGCACGGTCAGCGTGCGCGAGGACGGAGACGGCGACGGGAGCCGCGTCGCCGTCGACCGGGGGTTCCTGCTGGAGGCGATCGCCGCCGCGGGCGGAGACCGGCTGGTGCTGGAGTTCGGCGCCCCCACGGCTCCTGTGGCGATCCGCCGCGTGGCCGACGAGACGACGTTCGCACTGCTCATGCCGGTCCGGCTGGACGACTGACGGCCGGGCGCCGACGGCCCGGCACACGCCGGTGCCGTGAGTCGTTCCCCGGCCACCTCCTCCCCGATCCGTCGGCCGAGCCGGGAAAGTGACCGTAGTATCGAACGATCTCGTCGGGGGGAGGCGCGTATGGGCAGGCAGCGTCCCGGCACGCCCACGCTGGAGGAGGTGGCCGCCCTCGCCGGTGTGGGCCGGGGCACCGTCTCGAGGGTCGTCAACAACGCCGCGGGCGTACGGGACTCGACGCGCCGCGCCGTACAGCGGGCCATCGCGGAACTGGGGTACGTCCCGAACCTGGCGGCCCGTTCCCTGGCCGGGCACCGTGCGGACGCCGTCGCGCTGGTCATGACGGAGCCGGACTGGCGGCTGTTCGGGGAACCGTTCTTCACCGAGATCGTGCATGCCGTCGGCGACGCCCTCACCGACACCCCGGTGCAGTTGCTGCTCACCCTGGTCCGCACGGACACCGAGCGGCAGCGCTTCGTCGAGTACGCGCGCGGCGGCCGGGTGGACGGCGTACTGCTGATGTCCGTGCGCGCCGAGGACCCGCTGCCGGACATGCTCGCCAAGGCGGGACTGCCGACGGTGATGCTGGGGCGGCGCTCCGGTGACGAGAGCGTCACGTACGTCGACGCGGACAACGCCGGCGGCGCGCGCGGCGCGGTCACCCACCTGCTGAACGGCGGCCGGGGCACGATCGGGGCCGTCACCGGACCGCTCGACATGTATGTCGCCCAGTGCCGGCTGCGCGGTTACCGGGAGGCCCTGGAGCTGGCGGGGCGGGAGGTCACGGACTCGCTGGTCGTCGCGGGTGACGACTTCACGGAGGAGAGCGGGCGCCGGGCGACGACCGAGCTGATGGCCCGGCATCCCGGCCTCGACGCGGTCTTCGCCGCCTCGGACACCCTGGCCGCGGGGGCGCTGGGCGCGTTGCGCGCGGCGGGCAGGCGGGTGCCGCAGGACGTGGCGGTGATCGGCTTCGACGACTTCCATCCCGCCCGCCCCACGGAGCCGCCCCTGACGACGGTCCGGCAGCCGCTGGAGGAGATCGGCCGGACCATGGTGCGGCTGCTGCTGGAGGAGATGGAGGACTCCCCCGTCGCCTGGCGGCACGTCATCCTCCGTACGGAGCTGGTCCTCCGGGACTCCGCCTGACGCTCGCTGCCGCGCTCGCCGACGGCCCGGGAGCGCTCCCGGGCCGACCGTTCCCGGCCGCACCGCTCTCACCTGCTCCTTCGAGATTTCTTCGACGATGCCGGTGCGCACAGTCTTGTCAGGAACATGAACGGCTTCTACAGTCCCCTGCAACCGGTAAGTGGGAGCGCTCCCATCAGTGGGGAGTTGGGAGCGCTCCCGCACCGGCCCCTCCATCCCCCCGCACCCTCCCGGAGAGGCCCCCATGCGACCGTTACGCCCCCGAGTCCGCCCCCTGCGCGGTGCCGCAGGAGCACTGATCGCGATCCTCGCGCTGGTCACGTCGCTCGTGACCGCGGCGGCACCGGCGCAGGCCGACACCACCCTCTGCGAGCCGTTCGGGACGACGACGATCCAGGGACGCTACGTCGTCCAGAACAACCGCTGGGGCACCAGCGCGACCCAGTGCGTCACCGCCACCGACACGGGCTTCCGGGTCAGCCAGGCCGACGGCTCGGTGCCGACCAACGGGGCGCCCAAGTCGTACCCGTCCGTCTTCAACGGCTGCCACTACACCAACTGTTCGCCGGGCACCAACCTGCCCGCCCGGATCAGCACCGTCTCCGAGGCGCCGTCGAGCATCTCCTACGGCTACGTCGGCGACGCCGTCTACAACGCCTCGTACGACATCTGGCTGGACCCGACGCCCCGGACGGACGGGGTGAACCAGACCGAGATCATGATCTGGTTCAACAGGGTGGGCCCGATCCAGCCCATCGGCTCCCAGGTCGGCACGGCCACCGTGGGCGGGCGGAACTGGGAGGTGTGGACGGGCAGCAACGGGGCCAACGACGTCCTGTCCTTCGTGGCCCCCTCGGCCATCACCGGCTGGAGCTTCGACGTCATGGACTTCGTACGGGCGACCGTGGCCCGCGGACTCGCCGAGGACGACTGGTACCTCACCAGCGTCCAGGCCGGTTTCGAGCCGTGGCAGAACGGAGCCGGGCTCACCGTGAACTCCTTCTCCTCCACCGTCGAGACCGGCGGCACCCCGGGCGGCCCCGACCCCGATCCCGGGAACCCCGGTGACCCGGTGGCGTGCGAGGTGACGTACGGCACGAACGTCTGGCAGGACGGCTTCACCGCGGACGTCACCGTCCGCAACACCGGGCCGGCCGCCGTCGACGCCTGGAGGCTCGCCTTCACCCTGCCCGCCGGCCAGCGGATCACCAACGCCTGGAACGCCTCCGTCAGCCCCGCCACGGGCACGGTCACGGCTACCGGCGTGGGTCACAACGCCCGGATCGCCTCCGGCGGCAGCGTCACGTTCGGCTTCCAGGGCACGCACGGCGGCGCGTTCGCCGAACCGGGCGGCTTCAGCCTGAACGACACCTCCTGCACCACGGCGTAGCACCCCGCCCCCCCTGTACCCCCTCGCCCGTCCGGCCGACCACGCCTTCCCCGGACGGGCGGGGGTTCCAACGCAGCTTCTCGCTTGTCATGCCCTGATCATTAAGAACAGGAGACCCCATGGCTCGACGCAGCAGATCCCTCACCCTCGCGGCGGTACTGGCCACCTTGCTCAGCGCGCTCGGCGTGACCTTCCTGCTCGGACAGGGACGCGCCGAGGCGCACGGGGTGGCGATGATGCCCGGCTCCCGCACCTACCTGTGCCAGCTGGACGCCAAGACCGGCACCGGCGCCCTCGACCCGACCAACCCCGCCTGTCAGGCCGCGCTCGACCAGAGCGGCGCGACGGCGCTGTACAACTGGTTCGCCGTGCTCGACTCCAACGCGGGCGGGCGCGGCGCCGGTTACGTGCCGGACGGCACCCTGTGCAGCGCCGGCGACCGTTCCCCGTACGACTTCTCCGCCTACAACGCGCCGCGCGGCGACTGGCCCCGTACCCATCTGACGTCCGGTTCGACGATCCAGGTGAACTACAGCAACTGGGCGGCCCACCCGGGCGACTTCCGGGTCTACCTGACCAAGCCCGGCTGGTCGCCCACCTCCGAGCTGGGCTGGGACGACCTGGAGCTGATCCAGACGGTGACCGACCCGCCGCAGCGGGGTTCGGCCGGTGCCGACGGGGGCCACTACTACTGGGACCTGGCGCTGCCCTCGGGGCGCTCCGGTGACGCGCTGATCTTCATGCAGTGGGTGCGTTCGGACAGCCAGGAGAACTTCTTCTCCTGCTCCGACGTCGTCTTCGACGGCGGCAACGGCGAGGTGACCGGCATCCGC
The DNA here is from genome assembly GCF_001905385.1 of Streptomyces sp. CB02414. Lineage (GTDB taxonomy): Bacteria > Actinomycetota > Actinomycetes > Streptomycetales > Streptomycetaceae > Streptomyces. The sequence continues at coordinate 226,766 of NZ_LIPF01000010.1, forward strand.
GGCTCGGGCGGCACACCCGAGCCGACGCCCACCCCCACGGACCCGACGACCCCGCCGCCCACCCACTCCGGTGACTGCATGGCCGTCTACAACGTGGAGAACTCCTGGAGCGGCGGATTCCAGGGCTCCGTCGAGGTGATGAACCACGGCACGGAGCCGCTGGACGGCTGGGCCGTGCGGTGGCAGCCCGGCGACGGGACCACGCTCGGCGGGGTGTGGAACGGTTCGCTCTCCGGTGGCACCGACGGTGCGGTCACGGTGCGGAACGTGGACCACAACCGGGTGATCCCGCCGGACGGCAGCGTGACCTTCGGCTTCACCGCCACGTCCTCGGGCAACGACTTCCCCGTGGGCACGATCGGCTGCGTGCTGCCGTAGACCGGTCCCAGGGAGGCGCCTCGCCCGCCGACGGGGCGCCTCCCTGGGGCTCTTGGCGCGCCGTCCACCTCACGTGCCGGTTACAAATCGCTCAACCTCTGGTTGCGGCGCGGTGATCGGGCCACGATGGGGGCATGACTCTGGCCCAGCGCGCCCTCGAGCGGCTGCAAGCCTGGCCCGACCTCACCACGGGTCCGGCCAGTTGCGGAACCGGACGGGCCGTGCGCTCCGTCCGTGACGAGATCGTCCACTTCCACTCGGGCCGGGACGTGGACCTCCACCTGACCCGCCGGGCCCTCCAGCGTTTCCAGTACGACCTCGGTGGTTCCAGCGCCATCCGCCTGGTCCCCGGCTCGCGTTGGGTGACGGTGCACCTGGACTGCGACGCGGACGTCGACCTGCTGCTCAGCCTGGTGAGCATCGCGCTGAAGGCGCACCAGGCCCGGCCCGGGGCGGAGCCGGCCTCGGAGTGCAACTTCCGCCGCGTCACGGTGCTGCCCCGCGCCGTGGCCGGGGAGGCCTGAGACGGACCGGCGGCGGCGCCCGCGTCGCGGCGGGCACCGCCGTCCCCGCTCTCAGTGGTCCGCCGGCCGCTCCACCCTGCGCCCGATCCCGGCCGCGGCGAGGGCCGCGCCGAGCAGGCAGAGCACGCCGGTGACGACCACCGCCACGTGGACGCCGTTCATGAAGGCCTGCCCGCTGCCCTCGACCACGGCGGCCCGCAGGCCGGCCGGCATGTCGCCGGAGACGGGCGCGACACCCATCGCCACGGCGTCCTTGGCCTCCCGCATGCCGTCGGCCACCGCCGAGGGCACACCGGCCTCGGTCAGCTCGCCGGTGAGCGTGGCGCCGACCTTGCCGCTGATCAGGGAGACCAGCACGGACGTGCCGAGCGCGCCGCCGATCTGCAGCGTGGTGGCCTGCAAGCCGCCGGCGACTCCGCCGTCCCGGACGGGGGCATTGCCGACGATGGCGTCGGAGGAGGCGGACATCACCATGCCGACACCGAGGCCGAGCGCGATGAACGGCGGCCACATCGTGGCGTAGGAGGAGTCGGTCTGCCAGGTGAGCATGCCGAAGCAGGAGGCCGCCTGGAGCAGCATGCCCAGGGGCATGGTCAGCCGGGGCCCGAAGCGCTGGGTGAGAGCGGCGCCGAGCGGCGAGGCGACCAGCGAGGCGAGGCTGAGCGGGAGGGTCCGCACGCCCGCCTCGACCGGCGTGAAGCCGCGCACGTTCTGCAGGTAGAGCATGACGAAGAAGATCACGCCGAGCATGACGAAGAAGTTCAGCGCGGTGATGATCGCGCCGACGGTCAGCGCGCGGCTGCGGAACAGCCGCATCGGCAGCAGGGGGTGCGCCACGCGCGTCTCGTACCAGCCGAAGACGAGCAGGAGTACGAGGCCGGCCGCGACCGAGCCGAGGGTGCCGGCGGAGGTCCAGCCCCAGGTCTCGCCCTTGACCACGCCGAAGACGACGGCGAGCAGGCCGAGAGCGAGCAGGACCAGGCCGGGGATGTCGAAGCGTTCCTTTCCGGTGGCGCTGCGGCTCTCCGGCAGGACGAGGAGGCCGAAGGCGATGGCGACGACGCCGATGGGGGCGTTGATGTAGAAGACCGACTCCCAGTCGACGTGCTCCACGAGGAGTCCGCCGACGATGGGGCCGAGGGCGGTCGCGACGGCGGAGACCATGGCCCAGATACCCACGGCCATGCCGAACTTCCTCGGCGGGAACACGGAGCGGAGCAGACCGAGGGTGTTGGGCATGAGCAGCCCGCCGAAGGCGCCCTGGAGGGCGCGGAAGGCGACGACGCCCTCGATGGAACCCGACAGACCGATGGCTATCGACGCGAGGGTGAAGCCGGCGACGCCCACCAGGTAGTAGGTGCGGCGGCCGAACCGGTCGCCTAGCTTGCCGCCGAGGATCAGGGTGGCGGCCAGTGCGAGCAGGTAGGAGTTGGTCACCCACTGCAGTTCGGCGGTGGACGCGTGCAGGTCGCTGCCGATCGCGGGGTTGGCGATGGCGACGACGGAGCCGTCGAGCTGGACCATGAAGAGTCCGAAGGCGACGGCTAGGAGGGTCAGCCAGGGGTTGGAGCGCAGGCGGCCGGAGGCCGGTGGGGCGGTCTCGGCGGCGGGCGTGGCGGGGCGATCCACGGACGTGGACGACATGGGTGAGCCTTCTCTTCCGGGAGGTTCGGAGGGTGTTGCGGGGACGCGCGGGGCGGCGTCCGGGAGCACGGCGGGCCGGCCGCGGGCACGACGGTGTGCCCGCGGCCGGCGGGAATGCCTGGTCCGGGCCCGCTCAGCGGGCGGTGGGGTGGAGGTGCCGCGTCAGCGCGTCGAGGGCGTCCAGGGCGGAGCCGAGCGCCCCCTGCTGGCCCTCGGTGAGGGAGGTCAGGGCCTGGCGGACGAACGCCGTCTCCAGTGCCCGCACCTCGGTCACCCGCTCTGGGGCGGTGGCCGTGAGGTGGAGGTGGGCGACCCGCTTGTCGGCGCTGTCCTGCCGGCGCTCCAGGTCGCCCCGCTCGGTGAGCTGGGAGACCAGGGCGCTGACGTTGTTCGGCTTCATCAGCAGGGCCTCGGCGGCCTCGCGCACCGTGGCGCCCTCGTGCTGGGCGACAAACCGCAGCAGGGCGAGCTGCCCCTCCGGGGGCTTGGGGTGCGGGTACCGGGCGGTGACCTGTCGGTCCAGCGCCCGGTGCAGCGCGGGGAGGCATGCCGCGAGGCCGGAGGCCACACGGTCGATGTCCCTGCGGGGGGTGCTGGAGTCGGTCACCCGGGCACATTAGTTATGACAGGATAGGTATGTCAAAAGAGGTAAAGCGGGCGGCCCGCACCCGCCGGGGACGCGTGCAACCCTGTCGCAACCCTCCCTGTGCTGGCATGCGGGGCATGCGCGACACATACGAGGAGACTCCCCGCGTCGAGCTCACCCCCGAGGCGGCCGCGCTGTTGCGCCGGCTCCGGGAGGCGCACGGCCCGCTGATGTTCCACCAGTCCGGCGGGTGCTGCGACGGCAGCGCCCCCATGTGCTACCCGGCCGGCGAGTTCCGCACCGGCGCGGCGGACGTCCTGCTGGCCGAGCTGGACGTCGAGGGCGTCGGGGAACCGGTGGGGTTCTGGATGTCACGGAGCCAGTACGAGGTGTGGAGCCACACCAGACTGATCGTGGACGTCGTCGCGGGCCGGGGCAGCGGCTTCTCGCTGGAGGCACCCGAGGGGGTGCGCTTCCTCATCCGGTCGCGCCTCGTCGACGCTTAGCCGTCCCCGGGTCCGCCCCACCGCCCCGGTCCGCCCGTCACGGTCTGAGGCTGCCCACGATGTCGGCGGTCGCGGTCAGCCCGCTGCTGATGGTCGGGGCGATACTGGTGCCGGCCAGGTAGAAGCCGAGCAGCAGGCACACCAGGGCGTGCGAGACCTTCAGCCCGCCGTTGCGCAGGAAGATCACCGCCAGGACGGACAGCAACAGCACCACAGAGATGGAAACGGCCATCGTCAACCTCCTCCGCCACGTCCACTTCGCGGCGTTCGGCCGCAAGTGTGGCGTAGCGGAGGGTTCGTCCGGGCGGCTGACCTGTCCTCCGAACGAGTGGTGTCAGAGGGGCCTACGCGTCGCGGTGGGCGTCGAGGAACGCTTCGAGACCGGCGAGGTCGTCGGTGTTGAGGTGGTCGACGCCGGCGGCGAGGAGTTCGCCCCATACGGCGTCCCGCGCGGGGCCCGCCAGGTCGGGCGTGGCCCAGAACCGCACCCGTTGCCCGCGCGAGTGCGCGGCGCCGACGATGTCCCGCAGCTTGCGCCGCTCGGCCGCCGGGAAGGCGCCGACGCCCCGCCAGGTGAAGTTGAGCGTCCAGTTGTCGCTGATCAGCGGGACGAAGGAGGCCGGTGCCGAGGTGCCGAGGTCGGCGAGCCGGCCGTCGTAGAAGGCGTGGCGGGTGCGCTGGGCCGCCATGGGGGCGCGGGCGGCCCGGTCGCCGGAGATCACGGCGGTGACGGCGCCGGGGAACACCCTTCCGTGGGCGTAGGTCGTGAACAGGCGCCGGTAGCGGCGCAGGTGGCGGTCGAGTTCGAGGTAGGTGGACGCCCCCTCGGTCTTGATGTCGATCAGCAGTTGCAGGGCGCGACGGTCCCGTCGGTAGACCCGGCCGTGGTTCGCGCGGACGCGGGCGGCGAGCGGGTCGAGGTAGAGGGACTCCAGGGTGCGGGACGGGTCGAGGTCCTCGGGGTCGTGGGCGACGAGGAGTTGGCCGCCGACCAGGTAGATGTCGGCTTCGACGCTGCCGAAGCGGTGGTCGAGGGCGTCGAGGAGGGGCCGGGGGTGCTCGTAGTCGTTGTGGGCGTGGGCGCGCCACAACGGGCGCGGTCCGTGCCTGCCTTCGCTCGCCAGCGCGGTGCCGGCGGGCACGGCGACCACGCCCGCGAGGGCGGCGCCGAAGGTGGTGAGGGCTCTGCGTCGGGTGGTGAGGGCCATGCTCTGCCTCCCTGGAGATGCCGTACGGGACGCCTGTGAGTATGGGGTCCCGATGCCGGTGAGGAGCAGAGCCGTGCGGGGAGTTGGCCGGACCGCCGCCGGTCGTTCACCCGGCCCGCCGGGGGAGGACACGGAAATGCCCGCCCCCGGCGGGACGGGCAAGACCTGGAGGAACGGTGTGACGTCAGGGGGCTCGGAGGTCCACCGACTCGGCCAGCGCCTCCCGGTGGGCGCCCGCCGTGCCGTACGCGATCGAGTCGGCCTTGGCCCGCTTCAGGTGGAGGTGGACCGGGTGTTCCCACGTCATGCCGAGGCCGCCGTGCAGTTGCAGCGCCTCCTCGGCGGTGCGGACGGCGACCTGGGCCGCGTACGCCTGGGCCACGGCGACCGCCACGTCGGTGTCCGTGCCGGTCGCCAGGGCGTCGGCGGCGTTGCGGGCGGCGGCCCGCAGGCCCGCGACCTCCAGCCACAGCCGGGCGAGCCGGTGCTTGAGGGCCTGGAATCCGCCGACCTGCCGGTTGAACTGCTTGCGTTCCTTGAGGTAGCGGACCGTCTCGGTCAGCAGCCAGTCGGCCAGGCCCAGTTGCTCGGAGGCGAGCAGGCCGGCACCGGCCCGCAGGGCGCGGCGCACGGCCGGTCCGGCCTCGCCCAGCCGTTGCCCGTTCACCCCGTCGAGGGACACGGAGGCCATGGGCCGGGTCAGGTCCAGGGAGACCTGCGGGGTGACGGTCACGCCTGCGTCGGCGGTACGGACCTCGTACAGGCCCCCGTCGTCGGCGGGCACCAGCAGTACGTCGGCGACGGCCGCGTCCGCGATGCCGGTCAACTCACCGTGCAGGGTGCCGTCTTCGAGGCGGACGTGCGGGACGGCCCCGCCGGGGGCGACGTGCAGCCCGACGGCCAGTGCGGCGACGGTCGTGGCGGAGGCCAGTCCGGTGAGGAGGTCGTCGGCCCCGCAGGCCAGCAGCGCCTCGGTGGCGACGACCGCGCTGGTCAGGTACGGCACCGGGGCGACCGCCCGGCCCAGCTCCTCCAGCACCACGGCCGCTTCCCGGTGGGTGGCGCCCTGACCGCCCAGCGTCTCGGGGACCAGCAGGCCCGCGAGGCCCATCGAGTCGGCGAGCGTCTTCCACAGCGGCAGGTCGTGCGGGGTGTCCGACTCGGTGCGGGCGACGACGTCCGCCGGGGCGCAGTGGTCGGTGAGCAGGTCCCGGACGGCGGCGCGCAGCGCCTCTTCCTCCTCCGAGTAGAGCAGATCCGGCTGTGCGCTCATCGGGCGAGGTCCTTCCATGCGACGTCCTTGTCGGTGCGCGGCTCGGCGGGCAGGCCCAGCACGCGCTCGGCGACGATGTTCAGCAGGACCTCGCTGGTCCCGCCCTCGATGCTGTTGCCCTTGGAGCGGAGGTAGCGGTAGCCCGCGTCGCGGCCGGTGAAGTCCACCAGTTCGGGGCGGCGCAGGGTCCAGTCGTCGTACAGCAGGCCCTCCTCGCCGAGGAGTTCGACCTCCAGGCCGCTGATCTCCTGGTTGAGCCGGGCGAAGTTCAGCTTCATGCCGGCGCCCTCGGGACCCGGCTGTCCCGCCACCAGCTGCTGGCGCAGCCGCACTCCGGTGAGCCGGGCGACCTCGGCCTCGACCCACAGGCCGAGCAGCCGCTGGTGCAGGTCGTGGGTGCGCAGTCCGGGGCGTTCGCGCCAGGTAGCGGCGATCTTGCCGATCATGCCGCCCTCGCGGGGAATCGCGGAGCCGCCGATGGCGACGCGCTCGTTGTTGAGCGTGGTCTGCGCGACCCGCCAGCCGTCGCCCCGCTCACCGAGGCGCATGGCGTCGGGGATGCGTACGTCGGTGAGGAAGACCTCGTTGAACTCGGCCTCGCCGGTGATCTGGCGCAGCGGCCGGACCTCGACACCGGGGTCGGTCATGTCGCACAGGAAGTAGGTGATGCCCTTGTGCTTGGGCAGGTCCGGCTCGGTACGGGCGATGAGGATGGCCCAGCGGGCGAGGTGGGCGCTGGACGTCCACACCTTCTGCCCGTTGATCACCCAGTCCTCGCCGTCGGGCACGGCCCGTGTGCCGAGCGCCGCGAGGTCGGACCCGGCGCCCGGCTCGCTGAACAGCTGGCACCAGACCTCCTCCCCGGTCCACAGCGGGCGCAGCAGGCGGCGCTTCTGCTCCTCGGTGCCGTACTGGAGGATGGTCGGGGCGGCCATGCCGAGGCCGATGCCGATGCGCCGGGGGTCGTTGTCGGGTGCGCCCGCGGCCGCCAGCTCGGCGTCGACGACGGCCTGGAGGGAGCGGGGGACGCCGAGTCCGCCGAGGCCCTCGGGGTAGTGCACCCAGGCGAGTCCCGCGTCGAAGCGGGCCCGCAGGAATTCCAGGCGCTCGGTGGTCGCCGGCGGGTGGGCGGCCAGCAACTCCTGGGTACGGCGGCGCAGTTCCGCTGCGTCGGTCATGCGACGGCTCCCTTCTCCTGCTGCTCCGGTACGACGGCCACGCGGCCGGTCGTCCTGCCGTCGGCGACGCGCTGCACGGCGTCCGCCGCGTCGGCGAGCGGCACCCGCTCGCTGACCAGCGGCTTGATCGCGCCCCGCGCGGCGAGTTCGGTGAGCTGTTCGTGGCAGTGCCGGACCAGCTTCGGGTTCTTGGTGTTGTACAGGCCCCAGTGCAGGCCGAGGACCGCGTAGTTCTTCACCAGGGCGTGGTTCAGCGCGGGGCTGGGGATCGTGCCGCTCGCGAAGCCGACGACGACGATCCGGCCCTCGAAGGCGACGGTCTTGGCGGACTGGGCGTAGGCCTGCCCGCCCACGGGGTCGTAGATCACGTCGGCGCCCCGGCCGCCGGTGGCCTCCTTGACGGCCGCGACGACGTCCTCGCCGTGCCGGTCGACGACCACGTCGCAGCCCAGCTCGCGGGCGACGGCCGCCTTGCCGGGGCCGCCGACGACACCGATGACGGTGGCGCCGGCGGCCTTGCCGAGCTGCACGGCCGCGCTGCCGACCCCTCCGGCGGCGGCGTGGACGAGCAGCGTCTCGCCGGACTCCAGCCGGGCCCTGCGGTGCAGGCCGAACCAGCCGGTCTGGTAGCCGATGTGCAGGGCGGCGGCCTCGGCGTCGTCCAGGGCGTCCGGCGCGGGCAGCAGGGCGCGGGCGTCGGCGAGGGCGTACTCGGCGAAGCCGCCGTGCGGCAGCGCGGGGTTGGCGAGGACGCGGCGTCCGTCCTCGGTCTCGCCGCAGATCTCCACGCCCGGCGTGAAGGGCAGCGGTGGCTTGACCTGGTACTGGCCCCGGCACATCAGCGCGTCCGGGAAGTTGATGTTCGCGGCGCGGACCCTCAGCAGGACCTGGCCCTCGCCGGGGGCCGGCGGCGCCACGTCCGCGAGGCGCATCACCTCGCCCGGCTCGCCGTTCTCGTGCACCTGCCATGCCTGCATGCGGGGCCTCCACCGACTGCGTCGTCCGACCGGTCTCCCGCATACTAAGCGGTCGCTTGCTGATCAGGGAACAGGTCGCGGGCAGCCGTGCGTCACGAGACCGCCCTCACCCCTGCGCCGGGCGCGCCCGTACGTGCATCCGCTCCCCCTGCGGGCCGAACAGGCTCAGGAACTCGACCGGCCCCTCCCCCGTCGACCCGAACCAGTGCGGGACCCGGGTGTCGAACTCGGCGGCCTCCCCCGCCGACAGCACCACGTCGTGGTCGCCCAGCACCAGCCGCAGCCGGCCGGAGAGGACGTACAGCCACTCGTAGCCCTCGTGGGTGCGGGGGTCCGGCTCCTCCTTGCGCCGGGGCTCCAGCACCTTGAACGCCTGGAGTCCGCCCGGTTGGCGGGTCAGCGGCCAGTGGGTGCGGCCGCCTCGCACGATCGGCTTGGCGCGCACCCTCGGGTCGCCGACCGGCGGCGCGCCGACCAGCTCGTCCAGCGGCACCCGGTGGGCCTGGGCGATGGGCAGCAGCAGTTCGAGGCTCGGCTTGCGCAGCCCCGACTCCAGCCGCGACAGGGTGCTCACCGAGATGCCGGTCGTCTCGGACAGCGCCGCCAGGGTCACCTCCCGCTCCTTGCGCACCTGCCGGAGCCTGGGGCCGACACCGGCGAGAACGTCGTCTGCAGTCATGTGTTTATTGCAGAACCGGCAAGTTCATTTGTCAATCCCGCGCTGTCGGGCGACCTTGTCCGTGGAGGTGGTCACCGTGACCCGCAACAAGGACCTGAACGACAGCCCGAACAACAACGACCGGTACGACGTCGTCGTCGTGGGCGGTGGCGCGGCCGGACTGTCCGCCGCCCTCGTCCTGGGCCGCTCCCGGCTGCGCACCCTGGTCGTCGACGCCGGTGAGCCCCGCAACACGCCCTCGGCGCACATGCAGGGCTTCCTGACCCGGGACGGGATGGCGCCGGCGGAGTTCCTGGAGCTCGGCAGGGAGGAGATCGCGCGCTACGGCGTGGAGCTCGTCCGCGACCGGGCGGTGGACGTGACGCGGGGCGACGGCTTCGCGGTGTCGCTGGCCGGCGGGCTGACCGTGCGGGCGCGCCGGCTGATCGTCACCACCGGGCTCAGGGACGAACTGCCCGAGGTGCCCGGCGTCGCCGAGCGGTTCGGCCGGGACGTGCTGCACTGCCCGTTCTGCCACGGCTGGGAGGTGCGCGACGAGCGCTTCGGCGTGCTGGCCACGAGCCCGATGAGCGTGCACCAGGCCCTGATGGTGTCCGGCTGGTCCGACGACGTGACGCTCTTCCTGCACACGGTCGCCGAGGCGGACCTGTCCGACGACGACCTGCGCCGGCTCGCCGCGGCCGGGGTCAAGGTGGTGCCCGGCGAGGTCGCCGGCCTGCGGATCGAGGACGACCGGCTCACCGGCGTACGGCTGGCGGACGGCACGGTGCACGACCGCTCGGTGGTCTTCGTCGCCCCGAAGGCCGTGCCGCAGACCGGGCTGATGGAGCGGCTCGGCGCCGAGCTGCAGGACACCCCGTTCGGGGCGTACCCCGTCGTCGACCCGACGGGCCGGACCTCGGTGCCCGGCGTGTGGACCGCCGGCAACGCGATGGGCTTCGCCGAGCAGGTCGTCCACGCGTCGAGCGGCGGCTACCGCGCGGCGGCGGCGATCGCCGGCGACCTGATCATGTCGGACCTGGACGCGGCGATCGCGGAGTGAGGCTCCCGGGGCGTTCTCGGGGCCCGCGGGACCCGAGGTGCGTTCTCGGGTCCGGCCGGCGGATCAGGCCGCAGGAAAGTGCGGCGACCGATCGGCGCAGACGGTCGTGCCGGACCCCGCGTCTGCGGCATGATCCGCCGGACAGGGCCTGGAGGCCCGCCGGACCCGAGGCGCGTTCTCGGGTGTGAACCCGGCCTCCCCGGTGCACCATGGCTGCATGCTGCTCGCCCGGCTGGCCCGAGTGTCCCGGGAGGTCGCCGCCACCTCGGCGCGGTCCCGGAAGACCGCCCTGCTCGCGGAGCTGTTCCGGGAGGCCGAGGCGGCGGACGTGCCCGTCGTCATCCCCTATCTCGCGGGACGGCTCCCCCAGGGCCGGATCGGCGTCGGCTGGAAGGTGCTGAGCCGCCCGGTCGCCCCGGCCGCCGAACCGTCCCTGACCGTGCGCGACGTGGACGCCCGGCTCACCCTGCTCGGCGCGGTGTCCGGCGCCGGTTCGCAGGCCGAGCGGTCGCGGCAGGTCGGCGAACTGATGGGCGCGGCCACCGAGGACGAGCAGCGCTTCCTGATCGGCCTGCTCACCGGCGAGGTCCGGCAGGGCGCCCTGGACGCGGCGGCCGTCGAGGGCCTGGCGGCGGCGACCGGCGCGCCCCCCGCGGACGTACGGCGGGCCGTGATGCTCGCGGGTTCGCTCCAGACGGTCGCCGAGGCCCTGCTCGCCGACGGCCCCAGCGCCCTGGACCGGTTCTCCCTCACCGTGGGCCGCCCGGTGCTGCCGATGCTGGCGCACAGCGCCTCCTCGGTCGCCGAGGCGGTCGGCAGGCTGGGCGCCTGCGTGGTCGAGGAGAAGCTGGACGGCATCCGCGTCCAGGTGCACCGCGACGGCGGCTCGGTGCGGCTGTACACCCGCACCCTCGATGACATCACCGACCGGCTCCCCGAAGTGAGAGCGGCGGCCCTCGCACTGCCCGGCGAGCGGTTCATCCTCGACGGCGAGGTGATCTCCTTCGACGCGGACGGACGCCCCAGGTCCTTCCAGGCGACCGCCGGACGGGTCGGTTCCCGCGCGGACGTGGCCACGGCGGCGCGGGCGGTGCCCGTCTCCGTCGTGTTCTTCGACGCGCTCTCGGTCGACGGCCGCGACCTGCTCGACCTGCCGCTGACCGAGCGGCACGCGGAGCTGGCCCGGCTGGTGCCCGAGCCGACGCGGGTGCGGCGCACGGTGGTGGAGGGGCCGCAGGGTGTTCCGGCCGCCGAGGAGTTCCTCACCGGGACGCTGGAGCGCGGCCACGAGGGCGTCGTGGTCAAAGGGCTGGACGCCGCCTACAGCGCGGGCCGGCGCGGCGCGTCCTGGCTGAAGGTGAAGCCCGTCCACACGCTCGACCTGGTGGTCCTGGCCGCCGAGTGGGGCCACGGCCGCCGCACCGGCAAGCTCTCCAACCTGCACCTGGGCGCCCGCACCGCCGACGGCACCTACGCCATGCTCGGCAAGACCTTCAAGGGCATGACCGACGCGCTGCTGGCCTGGCAGACCGGACGGCTCCAGGAGCTGACCGTCCAGGAACACCCCTGGGGCGTGACCGTCCGCCCCGAACTCGTCGTCGAGATCGCCTACGACGGCCTCCAGCGCTCCACCCGCTACCCGGCCGGCGTCACCCTCCGCTTCGCCCGCGTGGTCCGCTACCGCGAGGACAAGCGCCCCGAGGACGCGGACACGGTGGACGCCCTGCTCGCCGCCCACCCCGGGGTGGCCCCGTGAGGCGCAGCGCCGGCCTGCTGCTGCACCGGCCCGGCGCCGGCGGCACGGAAGTGCTGCTCGGCCACATGGGCGGCCCCTTCTACACCCGCCGCGACGCCGGGGCGTGGACGATCCCGAAGGGCGAGTACGACCCTGCCGAGCCCGCCTGGGACGCGGCCCGGCGCGAGTTCGAGGAGGAGCTGGGGCTGCCGCCTCCGGAGGGCGAGGCCGTGCCGCTCGGCGAGGTGCGGCAGGCGGGCGGGAAAGTCGTCACGGCGTGGGCCGTCGAGGCCGACCTCGACCCGGCGACGGTCGTCCCCGGCACCTTCCGCATGGAGTGGCCGCCGCGGTCGGGCCGGACCGCGGAGTTCCCGGAGCTGGACCGGGTGGCGTGGTTCGCGGTGGACCGGGCGCGCGAGGTGATCGTCAGGGCGCAGGCCGCGTTTCTCGACCGGCTGGCTGAGCACTCGCACTGAGGAGAGTCGACCGGCGGCGACGGACCCCGTCCGCGTTGCGGCCTGCCCCGCCGCGCGCCAAGGTCGAGGCACGAACGCGCACCCCAGGAGGTCGGCCATGCCCATCGCGACGGTGAACCCGGCGAACGGCGAGACGCTCAGGACGTACGAGGCCATGGGCGAGGAGGAGATCGAGCGCCGGCTCCAGCTCGCGGAGGCCACCTTCCGCACGTACCGGACGACGGCCTTCGACGAGCGGGCCCGGCTGATGCACCGCGCCGCCGACCTGCTGGAGGCGGACCAGGACGAGATCGGCAAGGTGATCACCACCGAGATGGGCAAGCCGGTCAAGCAGGCCCGCGCGGAGGCCGCCAAGTGCGCCAAGGCGATGCGCTGGTACGCCGACCACGCGGCGGAGCTGCTCGCCGACGAGGAGCCCGCCGAGTCCGACGTCAAGGACTCCGGCGCCTCCCGGGCCCTGGTCCGCTACCGTCCGCTCGGCCCGGTGCTCGCGGTGATGCCGTGGAACTTCCCGCTCTGGCAGGTGGTCCGGTTCGCCGCCCCCGCCCTGATGGCGGGCAACGTCGGCCTCCTCAAGCACGCCTCGAACGTGCCGCAGACGGCCCTGTACCTGGAGGACCTGTTCCACCGCGCGGGCTTCCCCGAGGGCTGCTTCCAGACCCTGCTGATCGGCTCGGCGGCCGTGGACGACGTCCTGCGCGACGAGCGCGTGCGGGCCGCGACCCTGACCGGCAGCGAGCCGGCCGGCCGCGCGGTCGCCTCCACCGCCGGAGAGATGATCAAGAAGACGGTGCTGGAGCTGGGCGGCAGCGACCCGTTCGTCGTGATGCCGTCCGCCGACGTCGACCGGGCCGCCGAGGTCGCGGTGACCGCGCGCACCCAGAACGCCGGTCAGTCCTGCATCGCCGCCAAGCGGTTCATCGTGCACACCGACGTGTACGACGCCTTCGTCGCCCGCTTCACCGAGGGCATGAAGGCGCTGAAGGTGGGCGACCCCATGGACGAGGAGACCGAGGTGGGCCCGCTCTCCAGCGAGCAGGGCGTCAATGACCTGGTGGAACTGGTCGACGACGCGGTGCGCGGCGGCGCCGAGGTGCTGTGCGGAGGCGAACGCCCGGACGGACCCGGCTGGTACTACCCGCCGACCGTGCTGGCCGGCGTCACCCGCGAGATGCGCATCCACCGCGAGGAGGCCTTCGGCCCGGTCGCCACGCTGTACCGCGCGGCCGACCTCGACGAGGCGGTGCTGATCGCCAACGACACCGACTTCGGCCTCAGTTCCAACGTGTGGACCCGCGACGACGCCGACGTCGACCGCTTCGTACGGGACCTGGAGGCGGGCGGCGTGTACGTCAACGGGATGACGGCGTCCCATCCGGCGTTCCCGTTCGGCGGGGTCAAGCGGTCGGGCTACGGGCGTGAGCTGTCCGGGCACGGAATCCGGGAGTTCTGCAACATCACCACCGTGTGGCACGGAGCGTGAGCCTTCCGCGACTACGATCCCCTTTGTGAACCGCGAAGTGACCCTGCCTCTGATCGTCGACGACCGCGGCACGCTCCAGGTCGCCGCGTCCGACGTGAGCAAGCTGCTGCGCACGGTGGGTGGGCGCTGGCTGCACCTGGTGGAGGCCGGCGAGGAGAGTCTGGACGAGGACACGGTCGCGGCCCTGACCATCGAGCTCGCCAAGCTGGCCGACCGGATCGACGTGGCCTGCATCGCCCACAGCAGCGGCCAGTCCACCTGACGCCACACCCGCCCGTCCCTGCCCGCCCCCGCCCGTTCCCCGAGACGGAGTAGCCCGGCGAGAGATCGCCGCTCCCGTGAGTGATCGTGGGTGAGCGCCCCGAAAAGGGCGCGGCACTTCCCGGCCGGGGGGCGCGAGCCTTCCGCGAGGCGAAAGCAGGCACGGTACATGGCGACTTTGTGCAGACCCTCGGTGTCCGTCCCGGAGCACGTGATCACGATGGAGGAGACGCTGCAACTGGCGCGCGAGCGCCACGCCGACCATCCCCAACTGCCGCTGGCCCTCCGGTTGATAGAGAACACCGGGGTCCGCACCCGGCACATCGTGCAGCCCATCGAGGAGACCCTGAAGCATCCCGGTTTCGAGGACCGCAACCGGCTCTACGAGCGGGAGGCGAAGGCCCGGGTCCCGGCGGTGGTCCAGCGGGCCCTGGACGACGCGGAACTGCTCACCACCGACATCGACGTGATCATCTACGTGTCGTGCACGGGCTTCATGATGCCGTCGCTGACGGCGTGGCTGATCAACGAGATGGGCTTCGAGAGCACCACGCGGCAGATACCCATCGCCCAGCTCGGCTGTGCGGCCGGCGGTGCCGCCATCAACCGGGCGCACGACTTCTGCACCGCCTATCCGGAGGCCAACGCGCTGATCGTGGCCTGCGAGTTCTGCTCGCTGTGCTACCAGCCCACCGACATCGGCGTGGGCTCCCTGCTCTCCAACGGCCTCTTCGGCGACGGCATCGCCGCCGCGGTGGTCCGCGGCCGGGGCGGCACCGGCGTCCGGCTGGAGCGCAACGGTTCGTACCTGATCCCCAAGACCGAAGAATGGATCATGTACGACGTGAAGGCGACCGGCTTCCACTTCCTGCTGGACAAGCGAGTGCCGGCCACCATGGAGCCGCTCGCGCCGGCCCTGACGGACCTCGCGGGCACCCACGGCTGGGACGCCTCCGACCTGGACTTCTACGTGGTGCACGCGGGCGGGCCGCGGATTCTGGACGACCTCAGCAAGTTCCTCAAGGTCGATCCGCACGCGTTCCGGTTCAGCCGGGCCACGCTCACCGAGTACGGGAACATCGCCAGCGCCGTCGTCCTGGACGCGCTGCGCAGGCTCTTCGACGAAGGCGGCGTCCACGACCGGGCGCGCGGGCTGCTGGCCGGTTTCGGTCCGGGCATCACCGCGGAGATGTCCCTGGGTCGCTGGCAGACCCCCGACGAGCAGACCTCCGACGAGTTGCAAGGCGTGAGGCAAGCGTGACTGAAGAAGCGATCGACCGGGACGCTCCGCCGGTCCGGGACTGGCCGGCCGCCGACCTGCCGGGCACCGACTTCGATCCCGTCCTGACCGAGCTGATGCGCGAGGGGCCCGTCACCCGGATCTCGCTGCCCAACGGCGAGGGCTGGGCGTGGCTGGTGACCCGTCACGACGACGTCCGCCTGGTCACCAACGACCCCCGGTTCGGCCGCGAGGCGGTGATGGACCGGCAGGTCACCCGGCTCGCCCCGCACTTCATCCCGGCGCGCGGGGCGGTCGGGTTCCTGGACCCGCCGGACCACACCCGGCTGCGCCGCTCGGTCGCCGCCGCGTTCACCGCGCGGGGCGTCGAGCGGGTGCGCTCCCGGTCCCGTTCCATGCTCGACGAACTCGTCGACGCCATGCTGAAGGCCGGCCCGCCGGCCGACCTGACCGAGGCGGTCCTCAGCCCCTTCCCCATCGCGGTGATCTGCGAGCTGATGGGCGTCCCGGCCGCCGACCGGCACAGCATGCACACCTGGACCCAGCTGATCCTGTCCTCGTCGCACGGCGCGGAGGTCAGCGAGCGGGCCAAGCAGGAGATGAACGACTACTTCGCCGACCTCATCGGTGCGCGGTCCGACGGCACCGGCGAGGACGTCACCTCGCTTCTCGGTGCCGCCGTCGCCCGGGACGAGGTCACGATGGCGGAGGCGGTCGGACTGGCGGTCCTGCTCCAGATCGGCGGCGAGGCGGTCACCAACAACAGCGGGCAGATGTTCTACCTGCTGCTGACCCGCCGGGAACTGGCCGAACGCCTGCGTTCCGAGCCGGAGATCCGTCCGCGGGCCATCGACGAGCTGCTGCGCTGGATTCCCCATCGCAACGCGGTCGGGCTGTCCCGGATCGCCCTGGAGGACGTGGAGCTGCGAGGGGCGCGCATCCGGGCGGGCGACGCGGTCTACGTGTCGTACCTGGCGGCCAACCGGGACCCGGAGGTCTTCCCCGACCCCGACGCGATCGACTTCTCCCGCAACCCCAACCCGCACGTGTCCTTCGGCTTCGGCCCGCACTACTGCCCCGGCGGCATGCTGGCCCGGCTGGAGTCGGAGCTGCTGGTCGACACCCTCCTGGACCGGGTGCCCGGCATGAAGCTCGCGGTGAGGCCCGAGGACGTGCCCTTCAAGAAGGGGGCGTTGATCCGCGGGCCCGAGGCCCTGCCGGTGACCTGGTGAGCGGGCTCGCGGCGGCGACCGAGGGGCTGCTGGTGCCGCCGGGGCACGGGCGGGTCGTACAGGCGCCGGCCCAGCACGTGACCTTCAAGGTGACCGGTTCGCACTCGCGCATGGCCTCGACCTTCGAGGTGATCGTGCCGCCGGGCTTCGACGTCGGCGCCCACGTGCACACCCGCAGCGAGGAGCTGTTCTACGTGCTGGAGGGCGAGCTGGACGTGCTCGCCTTCGAGCCGCGCGTCCGTACGCCGGACAACTGGCAGAAGTGGGAATCCAGTTCCGGCAACCGGGTGGTCCGGGCCACGCCGGGCACGGTCATCGTCGTACCGCCCGGGTGCCCCCACGCCTTCGCGAACCCGACGGGCGAGCCGGCCAAGATGTTCTTCCAGGCCAGCCCGCCCCCGGACCACGAACGCTACTTCGAGGAACTGCTGGAGATCCTCGCGAACGGGGGCCCGCCGGACCATGAGGCAATCGAGGCGCTGAGGAAGCGCTACGACATCGAACAGCTCACACCTTTGAAGCACCGGTGAGCGTCCCGGCCTCAGGGGCGCGGGGAACTGCGCGATCAGCCACGACGAACCCGCACCCGGCGCCGCACGGAACCCACGATCGCGCTCAACGAATCGGCATCCCCGCAAGCGTCCGCGCAATCACCAACCGCTGAATCTCACTCGTCCCCTCGAAGATCGTGTAGATCGCCGAGTCCCGGTGCATCCGCTCCACCGGATACTCCCGCGTGTACCCGTTGCCGCCCAGGATCTGCACCGCCTGGGCGGTGACCTTCTTCGCCGTCTCGCTCGCGAACAGCTTGGACATCGATCCCTCGGCCGCCGTGAACGGCTTGCCGTTGATCGCCATCCAGGACGCCCGCCACACCAGCAGCCGCGCCGCGTCGATGGACGTGCGCATGTCGGCGAGCTGGAAGGCGACGCCCTGGTTGTCGATGATCGGGCGTCCGAACTGCTCCCGCGTCTGCGCGTACTCCAGCGCCACCTCGTACGCGGCGCGCGCGGTGCCCACCGCCATCGCGCCGACCGCCGGACGGGACGCCTCGAAGGTGGCCATCGCCGCGTTCTTCACGCGCTCGCCGCCCTTCTTGGCCTTCTCCCGGGCACGGGCGAGGCGGGCGTCCAGCTTCTCCTTGCCGCCGAGCAGGCAGGAGCCGGGCACGCGCACGTTGTCGAGGACGACCTCGGCGGTGTGCGAGGCGCGGATGCCGTGCTTCTTGAACTTCTGGCCCTGGGAAAGACCCGGCGTGCTCGGCGGCACGATGAACGAGGCGTGGCCCTTGGAGCCCAGGTCCGGGTCGACGACCGCGACGACGACGTGGACGTTGGCGATGCCGCCGTTGGTCGCCCAGGTCTTGGTGCCGTTGAGGACCCACTCGTCCTTGGCCTCGTCGTACACGGCACGCGTGCGCATGGAGGCGACGTCGGAGCCTGCGTCGGGCTCGGAGGAGCAGAAGGCGGCGACCTTGACGTCGTTGGCGTCGCCGTACATCTGCGGGATCCAGGTGCCGATCTGCTCCTCGGTGCCGTTGGCGAGGACGCCGACGGCGGCGAGGCCGGTGCCGACGATGGACAGGGCGATGCCGGCGTCACCCCAGAACAGCTCCTCCATGGCCATGGGGATGCCGAGGCCGGTGGGGTCGAAGTACTGCTGGGCGTAGAAGTCGAGGGAGTAGATGCCGACCTTGGCGGCTTCCTGGATGACCGGCCAGGGAGTCTCCTCACGCTCGTCCCATTCGGCGGCCGCGGGACGGATGACGTCGGCCGCGAAGCCGTGCAGCCAGTCCCGGACCTCCTTCTGTTCGTCGTTGAGCTCCATGGTGAACTCGGCCATGTCCCCTCCAGTGACGCACGTGCATGTTACTTGCGGTAACCCGAGTCTGTTACCGACGGGTAAGAAAAGTCAACTCCCGAGAACCCGTCGCCCTCCCGTTCGATGTCCCACGCCCTGTGGGTGTTAGTTTGCGCAGGCGTCACCGAACGAGCACGGGTGGGGAGAGCACATGGACACCACACAGCGGACCGATCAGCAGCGGTCCGCCGACCGCAGACGGCGCGAGCTTCTGGAGGCCGCCGACCGGGTGGTGTTGCGCGACGGCCCGCAGGCCTCGATGAACGCCATCGCCGCCGAGGCCGGCATCACCAAGCCCATCCTCTACCGCCACTTCGGCGACAAGGGCGGACTCTACGCCGCCCTCGCGCAGCGGCACACCGACGCGCTCCTCTCCTCGCTGCGGGCCGCCCTGGACGCCCCGGCGGAGCGGCGCAGGCGCGTCGAGTCCACCCTGGACACCTATCTGGCGGCCATCGAGGCACGCCCGCAGGTGTACCGCTTCCTGATGCATCCGGCCGAGGGCACCACCGCTCCGGGCGACCAGGCCGAGTCCGGCTTCGACGTCGGCAAGCACTCGGCGCCGCTGCTGCGCCGCATGGGCGAGGAGCTGGCCCAGGTCATCGAGGAGCGCCTGGACGTCGGGCCGGGCACCCAGCAGCTGGCCCGGGTCTGGGGCCACGGGATCGTCGGCATGATGCACGCCGCCGGGGACTGGTGGCTGGGCGAACGCCCCTGTTCCCGGGCGGAGCTGGTACGCAGTCTGGCCGACCTGCTGTGGGGCCGGCTCGCCGAGGCCGGGGACAAGGCGGGCGGCCCCGGGTTCTAGACCGGGTCCCTGGCCTCGTCACCCACCCGCTCCGGCGCCCCCGCGCGACCCCATGACGCCCTGGCCGCCCGCCGCAGCACCCGGCGCCTGCGCCACCCCGTGAGGCGGTCGACGTAAAGGCCGCCCTCCAGGTGGTCGCACTCGTGCTGGAGGCACCGCGCGAAGAACCCCGTGCCGCGCACGGTGACCGGCTCCCCGGTCACCGTGAAACCGGCCACCACCGCCTCGTCGTGGCGCTCGGTCCCGGCCTCCAGCCCCGGCAGCGACAGGCAGCCCTCAGGCCCGCGCACCACCATCCCGCCGGTCTCCACCAGCCGCGGGTTCACCACGTGGCCGAGGTGGCGCTCGTCCTCGTCGTCCGGGCAGTCGTAGACGAAGACCCGGACCCCCTCGCCGATCTGGTTGGCGGCCAGCCCCACACCGCGGGCGGCGTACATCGTGGCGAACAAGTCCTCCACGAGCGCCGCGAGTTCCGGACCGAAGTCCGTCACCTCCTCGCAGGGAGCGTGCAGGACGGGGTCACCGAGGAGACTGAGGGGCCGGACGCGCCCGTGGGCGCCCGGGATGGAGCCGTGTCGCATGGCGGCAAGAGTAAGGTCCCTGTGTCCCCCGGCGGCGCGCGCCCACCGCCGGAGCCCCGTGGCCGGTGCCGCGATTCGGGAGTGCGAATGGATCTCGATAGGCTGAGGTCCCACCACGTGGCCGGTCAGGCTAAGGCGCGGCGCGTACGCAAGGAGGATCGAGAACTGATGGCAGGCAACTCGGACCCGCTCACGCCGCGGGCCAAGATCGCCGTGACCGCGGGCAAGGCGGTCGCGGCGGCGTCTCGCGCCGCCGGGCGCGGCAGCGGTTCGGTGATCGGCGGCCGGGTCGCGCTGAAACTCGACCCCGACCTCCTCCACCGGCTCGCCGGGCACCTGGATGTGACCCTGGTCTCGGCGACCAACGGCAAGACCACCACGACCCGGCTCATCGCCGAGGCGCTCAAGGCGGCCGGCCCCGTCGTCTCCAACGCGCTCGGCGCCAACATGCCGGCCGGCATCACCTCGGCCCTCGCGGCCGGTTCGGAGGCCCGGTACGGCGTCATCGAGGTCGACGAGAAGTACCTCGTGGGCGTCGCCCAGGCCACCGAGCCGAAGTGCATCGCCCTGCTCAACCTCTCCCGGGACCAGCTCGACCGCGCCGCCGAGACCCGGATGCTCGCGGAGAACTGGCGCGAGGGCCTGGCCGGTTCCAAGGCCGTGATCGTCGCCAACGCCGACGACCCGCTGGTGGTGTGGGCCGCGTCCTCCTCCCCCAACGTGATCTGGGTCGCCGCCGGGCAGATGTGGAAGGACGACGCCTGGTCCTGCCCGTCCTGCGGCGGTGTGATGCAGCGTCCGGGCGACGACTGGTTCTGCGGCGAGTGCGGCTTCCGCCGCCCGACGCCGAGCTGGGCGCTCTCCGGCGACCACGTCCTGGACCCGCACGGCTCCGCCTGGCCGATCCACCTCCAGCTGCCCGGCCGCGCCAACAAGGCCAACGCCGCCTCGTCGGCCGCCGTCGCCGCCGTCTTCGGGGTGCCGCCGCAGGTCGCGCTGGAGCGCATGTACCAGGTGCAGGCGGTCGCCGGACGCTACGACGTCGTCCAGTTCCAGGGCCGCGACCTGCGCCTGCTGCTCGCCAAGAACCCGGCGGGCTGGCTGGAGACCTTCTCCCTGATCGACCCGCCGCCGGCCCCGGTGATCCTCTCGGTGAACGCGCGCGGCGCCGACGGCACCGACACCTCCTGGCTGTGGGACGTCGACTACACCCGGCTGTCCGGCCACCCGATCTGCGTGATCGGCGACCGGAAGCTGGACCTCGCGGTGCGCCTGGAGGTCGCGAACCAGCAGTTCCAGGTCTGCGAGGACCTCGACCAGGCGGTGTCGCTGTGCCCGCCCGGCCGCATCGAGGTCATCGCGAACTACACCGCCTTCCAGGACCTGCGCCGCCGCGTCGGCAACTGACCGCGAGATTTCAGGGGACTTTCGTGAGCGACAACCAACTGCGGATCGTCTGGATCTACCCGGATCTGCTCAGCACGTACGGCGACCAGGGCAACGCCCTGGTCGTGGAGCGCCGGGCGCGGCAGCGCGGCCTCGACGTGGCCCGGCTCGACGTGCGCAGCGACCAGCCGATCCCGACCTCCGGCGACATCTACCTCATCGGGGGCGGCGAGGACCGCCCGCAGCGGCTCGCGGCCGAGCGGCTGCGCCGCGACGGCGGCCTGCACCGGGCCGTGGAGAACGGCGCGATCGTCTTCTCCGTGTGCGCCGGCTACCAGATCCTCGGCCACGAGTTCATCAACGACCTCGGCCAGCGCGAGCCGGGCCTCGGCCTGCTCGACGTGGTCTCCACGCGCGGCGAGGGCGCCCGGTGCGTCGGCGACGTCCTCGGCGACATCGACCCGCGCCTGGGCCTGCCCCCGCTGACCGGCTTCGAGAACCACCAGGGCGTCACCCACCTGGGCCCCAGCGCCCGCCCGCTCGCCCAGGTCCGCTTCGGCAACGGCAACGGCACCGGGGACGGCACGGAGGGCGCGTACAACGACACGGTCTTCGGCACGTACATGCACGGCCCGGTGCTGGCTCGGAACCCGCAGATCGCGGACCTGCTGCTGAAGCTGGCCCTCGACGTGAACGCGCTGCCGCCGACCGACGACCGGTGGTACGAGGCGCTCCGCAACGAGCGGATCGCGGCGGCGCAGCAGCCCGCCTGACGCCTGCCCGCAGCCTGCCGCGACGGCCCGTCTGATGCGTCATCCGCACAGGTGAGCGGGCACGTCCAGTAGGCGGACGCACGGTTCGGTCCCGCCCTCCGATGCCGCTAGGGTGGCGGGGATCGAGCCGGACAGCGCGGTCCGGACCCGTGCCACTTGAGAAGGTATTTCGGGCTATGCGCATTGGTGTCCTCACGTCCGGCGGCGACTGCCCCGGCCTGAACGCCGTCATCCGGTCCGTCGTGCACCGTGCCGTCGTCGACCACGGCGACGAGGTCATCGGTTTCCGGGACGGCTGGAAGGGCCTCCTGGAGTGCGACTACCTCAAGCTCGACCTCGACGCCGTCGGCGGCATACTCGCCCGCGGCGGCACCATCCTCGGCTCCTCCCGGGTCCGCCCCGAGCATCTGCGGGACGGCGTGGAGCGCGCCCGCGGCCACGTCGAGGAGCTGGGCCTGGACGCGATCATCCCGATCGGCGGCGAGGGCACGCTCAAGGCGGCCCGGCTGCTGTCCGACAACGGCCTGCCGATCGTGGGCGTGCCGAAGACCATCGACAACGACATAGCTGTCACCGACGTGACCTTCGGCTTCGACACGGCGGTCACCGTCGCCACCGAGGCCCTGGACCGGCTGAAGACCACCGCCGAATCCCACCAGCGGGTGCTGATCGTCGAGGTCATGGGCCGTCACACCGGCTGGATCGCGCTGCACTCGGGCATGGCGGCCGGCGCGCACGCCGTCGTCGTCCCGGAGCGGCCCTTCGACATCGACGAGCTGACCGCGAAGGTCGGCGAGCGGTTCTCGGCGGGCAAGCGGTTCGCGATCGTGGTCGCCGCGGAGGGCGCCAAGCCGAAGCCCGGCACGATGGACTTCGACGAGGGCGGCAAGGACGTCTACGGCCACGAGCGCTTCGCCGGGATCGCCCGCCAGCTCTCGATCGAGCTGGAGGAGCGGCTCGGCAAGGAGGCCCGGCCGGTGATCCTCGGGCACGTGCAGCGGGGCGGGACGCCCACGGCGTACGACCGGGTGCTGGCGACTCGGTTCGGGTGGCACGCGGTGGAGGCGGTGCACCGGGGGGAGTTCGGGATGATGACGGCGCTGCGGGGGACGGACATCAGGATGGTTCCCTTGGCCGAGGCGGTGGAGTCTCTCAAGACGGTGCCGGATGCGCGGTACGCGGAAGCGGAGTGCGTTCTTTGAGGTTGCTGTAGTACGCCGTCCGCGGCTGGTACGTGGTTGCTCGCGCCTACGCGGCGGAGCCGCACATCGATACAGCCCCGCGCCCCTTAGGGGCGCGCTTCACCGCCCCCGGTCACAAGTGCGGCCGGGGGCAGTTCTACGCTTGGCTTCGGACAAGCGGCGTTCAACCGCGCTCAACCCCCACGAAACAGGAGCCGGCGGATGGATCACAGCGGGCACGGCATGATGATGGATCTGCCGCCGTTCACGCTGGGGCGAGGTCTCGCGTGGTCGGCGGACCCCTTCTTCCTCATCGCCTGTCTCCTGGGACTGGCGCTCTACGGCTGGGGCGTCGTCCGGCTGACCCGGCGCGGGGACAAGTGGCCGGTCGGCCGGACCGTGTCGTTCGTCGCCGGTGTGCTGAGCGTGCTGCTGATGATGTGCACCAAGCTCAACGACTACGGCATGGTCATGTTCAGCGTGCACATGGTGCAGCACATGATCATCAGCATGGTGTCGCCGATCCTGCTGCTGCTCGGCGCGCCGATCACCCTGGCCCTGCGCGCGCTGCCCACGGCGGGCCGTGGCCGCAAGGGCCTCCGCGAGCTGCTGCTGATGCTGCTGCACAGCCGCTACATGCGGATCATCACGCACCCCGCGTTCACCATTCCGCTGTTCATCGCGAGCCTGTACGCGCTGTACTTCACCCCGCTCTTCGACTTCCTGATGGGCTCCAAGGTCGGGCACATCGGGATGATGGTGCACTTCCTCGCGGTCGGGCTGGTGTTCTTCTGGCCGATCATGGGTGTGGACCCGGGCCCGCACCGGCCGGGCTACGTGATGCGGATGCTGGAGCTGTTCGCGGGCATGCCGTTCCACGCGTTCTTCGGCATCGCGCTGATGATGGCGTCCTCGCCCATGGTCGAGACGTTCCGGAACCCGCCCGCCTCGCTCGGCATCGACGCCCTGTCCGACCA
This sequence comes from Streptomyces sp. CB02414, assembly GCF_001905385.1. GTDB lineage: Bacteria > Actinomycetota > Actinomycetes > Streptomycetales > Streptomycetaceae > Streptomyces. The sequence continues at coordinate 250,754 of NZ_LIPF01000010.1, forward strand.
GAACGCGGCCGGCGGCATCGCCTGGGCCTTCAGCGAGGTCCCGTCCGTGCTGGTGCTGCTCGCCCTGCTGTTCCAGTGGTACGCCTCCGAGGAGCGGCAGGCCCGCCGCAAGGACCGCGCCGCCGACCGCGACGGTGACAAGGAACTCGAGGCCTACAACGCCTATCTGGCCTCACTGAACACACGCGGCGGCTGAGCGGCGGCTTCGTTCAGTAGCATGTGGCGCGTCGGGGGAACCGCCCGGGGGGAGCGGTATGACGCGTCACGCGTTTTCGGGCCAGGTGGTGGCCGGTCGCTTTCTGCTGCTGCGCCCGCTGGGCGCCGGCGGGCCGGGCCGCGTGTGGCTCGCCCGCGATCAGCGGCTGGGCGGCGAGGTCGCGCTGCGGGCCGCCCGCACCGGCGTCCGGGACCTGCCGCCCGCGCGCGTCCATCCGCACATGGTCACCGTCCATGACGTGGTGGAGCACGAGGGCACCTCGTGGATCGTCATGGAGTACGTCCCCGGTGCCGTCACGCTGACGGAGCTGGTGGCCCGGAGCGGGCCGCTGGCGCCTGCCGAGTGCGCCCGGATCGGGCTCGCCGTGCTCGACGCGTGGGCCGCCGGGCACGAGCGGGCCGTGGAGCCGGCGGGCGTCCTGCTGGCGCCGGACCGCGCCGGGACGCCGTACGGCCGGGTTCTGCTGACGGGCCCCGGCACGGCCGCCCCGCTGGACGGTGACGGCCTCCGCTCGCTGGGCCGCACGCTCCACCACGCCGTCGAGGGCCGTGCTCCCTCCGGCCGGTCCCTGCCCGTGCCTCCCGTGCGGGCCGGTGCGCTCGGACCGCTGCTGGAGAAGCTGCTCGCCGGTCCCCCGCCCCGCGTCACGGTGGCCGAGGCGGAGGCGGAACTGGCGTGGATCGTCACCCCGCAGACCGAGACGTACGTCCGGCCGCGGAGCGACCCCGGATCACAGCCGCCCTGGTCCGCGGCGCCCACGCCCGTCTCCGGGCCGGTGGCCCCGCAGGGCGGGCACCGGCGGCGGCGTCCGCGCGCTCTGCGTGCCGCCCTGGCCGGCGGGCTCGGTGTGCTGCTCGCCCTGGGCGGCGTCTGGTACGCCCTGGCCGGCCGGGGCGCTGACGGGACCGGGGCGCCGTACGGCGACGCCGTGGGGCTGGTGGCGCCGCTGGAGGACGGGGACTGCGTGCGCGCCCGCTGGCCGGGCGGCACCCGGTTCGCGGGGACCCCGCGCCTCACCGTGGACGCGGACTGCCGGGGTGAGGCGCCCGACGGGCAGGTGATGGCGTTCGTGCCGGCCGCCTCCCCCGGGGAGGCCCGTGAACTGGGGCCCGCGCGCTGTGAGGAGCGGACCCGGGAGCTGCGGGGCCGGATGGCCGGGGTGCGGAGTGTGGCGGTCGTACCCGTCGAGGACGGGTTCGAGACCGCCCGGCGGCGCACCGCCTGCCTGGTGCTGGGGGCGTACGGACCGGTGTACGGGCCGCTGGGCCAGCACCGGGAGCCCGGGTCGGTGTTCGCCGACACCGCGACCATGCGGCGCCGGGACTGTCTGGACGTGCGCTCCGCGCGGGAGGTCCGGCTGGTGTCCTGCGGCGGCCGGTACGACGCCCAGGTGCTGGGATTCACCCGGCTGGCCGCCGGCGTCACGCTCGCCGAGGCGCCCGCGGCGGCGGACGAGGCGTGCGCGCGGGAGGTGCCGCCGCGCGACTACGGGTTCGACCCCTCCCTGCACGAGGCCGGGTCCCGGACGGCCTCGGGTTCCTGGAAATCCGGGTCACATCTGGTCGTCTGCACCGTACGGAGGCAGAACGGGGGCACCATGGAGGGGAACGGACCATGAGGAGGGTGTTGCGATGCCCGGTTCCACGGACAGTTCGACGAAGACGATGGGGGCGCTCACCATCGGAGGCCTGGTCGCGGTGACGGCCTACACGGTGGCGCTCGGGAGCAACGGCTGGCTGTGGTTCGGCTGGGTCGTGCTGGGGCTGATCACCGTGGGGATGGTCGCCACGCGCAGCGCCTGAGCCCCGCGCGGGGGCGTACGCGTTGTCTCACTCGCGGCCGACGCGGCCCGCCGAGTGCACGCCCGGCTGGTATTTCGGCAGCCGGACGGTGATCTTCATGCCCGCGCCGACGGCCGTCTCGATGACGAGGCCGTGGTCGTCCCCGTAGACCTGGCGGAGACGGTCGTCGACGTTGGACAGCCCGATGCCGCCCGAGGGGCTGACCTCGCGCGCCAGGATGCGGCGCAGCAGGCCGGGGTCCATGCCGGCGCCGTCGTCCTCGATGACGACCAGGGCCTCGGCACCCGCGTCCTGCGCGGTGATCTGGATGCGGCAGCGGTCGGACTTGCCCTCCAGGCCGTGTTTGACGGCGTTCTCGACGAGCGGCTGGAGGCAGAGGAAGGGCAGGGCGACCGGCAGCACCTCGGGGGCGACCTGGAGGGTGACGGCCAGGCGGTCGCCGAAGCGGGCCCGCACCAGCGCCAGGTAGTGGTCGATGGCGTGCAGCTCGTCGGCGAGGGTGGTGAAGTCGCCGTGCCGGCGGAACGAGTACCGGGTGAAGTCGGCGAACTCCAGCAGCAGCTCGCGGGCGCGCTCGGGGTCGGTGCGGACGAAGGACGCGATCACCGCGAGCGAGTTGAAGATGAAGTGCGGGGAGATCTGGGCGCGCAGGGCCTTGATCTCGGCCTCGATGAGCCGGGTGCGGGACTGGTCGAGGTCGGCCAGCTCCAGCTGGACGGAGACCCAGCGGGCGACCTCGCCGGCCGCCCGGACCAGCACGGCCGACTCGCGGGGCGCACAGGCGACCAGGGCGCCGTGGACGCGGTCGTCGACGGTGAGCGGGGCGACGACCGCCCAGCGCACCGCGCAGTCGGGGGTGTCGCAGGTGAGCGGGAACGCCTCGCCGCGGCCGGTCTCCAGCGGACCGGCGAGGCGTTCCATGATCTCGGTGCGGTGGTGGGCGCCCGCGCCGTCCCAGACCAGGACCTCCTTGAGGTCGGTCAGGCACAGCGCGTCCGTGCCGAGCAGCGAGCGCAGCTTGCGGGCGGACTTGCCGGCCGTCTCCTCGGTCAGACCGGCCCTGAGCGGGGGCGTGGCCAGGGAGGCGGTGTGCAGGGTCTGGAAGGTGGCGTGCTCGACCGGGGTGCCGAGTCCGCCCAGGTTCTGCGGGCGGGCCGTGCGGCGCCCCAGCCAGAAGCCCGCGGCCAGCAGGGGCAGCACGGCGACGGCCAGGCCGGCCAGGAAACCGCTCACGGAGCCGCTCACGGGGACACCTCCTTGCGCAGTTCGTCCGCGCGCAGCTCCTCCGGCAGGTGGAAGCGGGCCAGGATCGCCGCCGTACCGGCCGGCACCCGCGCCGGGGTGGCCAGCGAGACCAGCACCATGGTGAGGAAGCCCAGCGGCACCGACCAGAGCGCGGGCCAGGCCAGCAGCGCGTGCAGCGCACCGTCGCCGTCCGGGAAGCCGCCCATCGTGGCGGCGACGGCGAGCAGCGCGGAGCCGCCGCCCACCAGCATCCCGGCCGCCGCGCCGGGCGGGGTCAGCCGCCGCCACCAGATGCCGAGGACCAGCAGCGGGCAGAAGGACGAGGCGGACACCGCGAAGGCGAGGCCGACCGCGTCGGCGATCGGCAGCCCGCCGACCAGGGCGCTCGCCGCCAGCGGCACCGCCATGGCGAGGACGGTGCCGAGCCGGAAGTGCCGTACCGCCCGGGACGGCAGCACGTCCTGGGTGAGGACGCCGGCGATCGCCATGGTCAGCCCGGACGCGGTGGACAGGAACGCGGCGAAGGCGCCGCCCGCCACCAGCGCGCCCAGCAGGTCGCCGCCCACTCCCCCGATCACCCGTTCGGGCAGCAGCAGGACGGCGGCGTCCGCGTCGCCGGTGAGGGTCAGCTCGGGGGCGTACATGCGGCCGAGTGCGCCGTAGACGGGCGGCAACAGGTAGAAGGCGCCGATCAGGCCGAGGACGGCGACGGTGGTGCGGCGGGCGGCGACGCCGTGCGGGCTGGTGTAGAAGCGGACCACGACGTGCGGCAGGCCCATGGTGCCCAGGAAGGTGGCGAGGATCAGGCCGTACGTGGCGTACAGCGGGCGTTCGGTGCGGCTCTCGGCCCGCGACGGCGACAGGGCGTCGTCGGCACCGCGTCCGGCAGCCGGGACGGCGGCGTTCTCGGCGAAGGTGAGGCGGGTGCCGGCCTCGATGCGGTGGGTGCCCGTGGGCAGGTCGACGCGGGTGCCGTCGTGGGCGCGGCCGTCCACGGTGCCGTCGACGGTGACGGTGAGCGGCCGCTCCAGCTTGAGGGTGAGGGTGTCGTCGACCCGTACCGAGCGCTGCTCGCGGAAGGTGGCGGGTTCCTCGAACGGGCGGCCGGGAGCGCCGTCACCCTGCCAGGCCAGCACCAGGAAGAGGGCGGGGACCAGGAGGGCGGTGAGCTTGAGCCAGTACTGGAAGGCCTGGACGAAGGTGATGCTGCGCATGCCGCCGGCCGCGACGATGGCGGTGACGACGACGGCGACGATCACCCCGCCGAGCCAGTCGGGCGCCCCGCTGAGCACGGTGAGGGTCAGGCCGGCGCCCTGGAGCTGGGGCAGCAGGTACAGCCAGCCGACGCCGACGACGAAGGCCCCCGCCAGCCGCCGTACCCCCTGGGAGGCGAGCCGGGCCTCGGCGAAGTCGGGCAGCGTGTAGGCGCCGGAGCGGCGCAGCGGGGCGGCGACGAACAGGAGCAGGACCAGGTAGCCGGCGGTGTAGCCGACCGGGTACCAGAGCATGTCGGGCCCCTGGACGAGGACCAGGCCGGCGATGCCGAGGAAGGACGCGGCGGAGAGGTACTCGCCGCTGATGGCGGCGGCGTTCAGACGGGGGCCGACGGTGCGGGAGGCGACGTAGAAGTCGGAGGTGGTGCGGGAGATGCGCAGGCCGAAGGCGCCGACGAGGACGGTGGCCACGACGACGAGGGCGACGGCGGGTATGGCGTAGCTGGAGTTCACGGTGCCTTCAATGCCTTCGGTGCCTTCAGGGCCTGGTCCGGCGGGGTCATCGGTCCTCGACCAGGCGCACGAAGTCGCGTTCGTTGCGCTCGGCGCGGCGCACGTACCAGCGGGCGAGGAGGACCAGCGGGGCGTACAGGCCGAAGCCGAGGACGGCCCACTCCAGGAGGCGGGCGTCGGGCATCGCCGCGAACAGCAGCGGCAGCGGCCCGACCAGGAGGCCGAGGACCGCGAGGGCGGCGAGACCGGCGCGCAGCTGGCTGCGCATGAGGGAGCGGACGTAGGTGTGGCCGAGGGTGGTCTGCTCGTCGATCTCGGTGCGGGGCCGGTAGTAGCCGGAGGCCCGTTTGGTGCGTCTGGGCGGGCCGGTGACGGTGACGCGTCGCTCGGTGGGGTCCTGGGGCACGGTTCACGGCCTCCGCATGAGCAGGTCCCGCAGTTCGCGGGCGTGGCGGCGGCTGACCTGGAGTTCCTCGGTGCCGACCAGGACGCTGACGCTGCCGGCGTCCAGGCGGAGTTCCCCGATGTGGCGCAGGGCGACGAGGTGGCGGCGGTGGATGCGGACGAAGCCGCGGGCGCGCCAGCGTTCCTCCAGGGTGGACAGGGGGATGCGGACGAGGTGGCTGCCCTTGTCGGTGTGCAGGCGGGCGTAGTCGCCCTGGGCCTCGACATGGGTGATGTCGTCGACGGGGACGAAGCGGGTGACGCCGCCGAGCTCCACGGTGACGTGGTCGGGGTCGGGTTCGTGCACGGGTATGCGGGGGGCCGGGGAGGCTTCGGTGCCACGCCGTTCGGCGGCCCTGCGGACCGCTTCCGCCAGCCGTTCCCTGCGGACGGGTTTGAGCACGTAGTCGACGGCCTTGAGGTCGAAGGCCTGGACGGCGAAGTCCTCGTGCGCGGTGACGAACACGACCAGCGGCGGCCGCGCGAACCCGGTCAGCAGCCGGGCGAGGTCCAGTCCGTCGAGGCCGGGCATCTGGATGTCGAGGAAGACGACGTCGATGGCGTCCGGCCCGTCGGGGCCCGACTCCAGGGCCCGGTTGATGCGGCGCAGCGCCTCGGTCGCGTCGCCCGCGCCCTCCGCCGTGCCGATGCGGGGATCGGCGTTCAGCAGGTACACGAGTTCCTCGAGCGTGGGGCGTTCGTCGTCGACAGCCAGGGCGCGCAGCATGAAGGTGGAGTGTAGGAGTAATCCGTACGCCTGAACACGCCCCCGACGTGGACGTATCCGCTGGATACAGTGCCCGCATGAACAGCAGGCCCAGCCCGTTCGACGAACTCGACCGGAAGATCGTCACCGCCCTGATGGCCAACGCCAGGACGTCCTTCGCCGAGATCGGCGCGGAGGTCGGTCTGTCCTCGACGGCGGTCAAGCGCCGGGTGGACCGGCTGCGCGAGACCGGCGTGATCACCGGGTTCACGGCGACGGTGCGGCCCTCGGCGCTGGGCTGGCGCACCGAGGCGTACGTGGAGGTGTACTGCGAGGGGGCGGCCCCGCCGCGGCGGCTGGCGGAGGTGGTGCGCGGCTATCCCGAGATCACTGCGGCGATGACGGTGACGGGCGGCGCGGACGCGCTGCTGCACGTGCGGGCGCGGGACGTGGAGCACTTCGAGGAGGTGCTGGAGCGCATCCGTGCGGAGCCGTTCATCCGCAAGACGATCAGCGTGATGGTGCTGTCCCACCTGATCCCGGACAGTCCGGAGGCGGGAGCCGGCCTCCTCGCCCCGGAGGGCGCAGCAGACGTGCGCTGACCTGGTGAACAACGCAGCGATGGTGCGCGGACACGCAGCCTTCGTCGCTTGTCGGGCGCGGTCGCCGCTTCCTACCGTGGTGTCAACCCCCAGTCACACACCGTGAGGAAGCGGAGGTACCCCTCTGTGCCCGAGAACCGTGTGCCGCGCCGGCGGCGCTTCGTGGTCTGCGAACCCAGGCACTTCGCCGTGCAGTACGCGATCAACCCGTGGATGAGCACCGGCCGGCCGGTCGACGTCATCCGCGCCCTGGACCAGTGGCAGGCGCTGGTCGACGCCTACCGGGCCCACGGCCACACCGTCGACACGGTGGCGCCGGTGCCGGGCCTGCCCGACATGGTCTTCGCCGCGAACTGCGCGGTCGTCGTCGAGGGCCGGGTCTTCGGCTCCCGCTTCCACGCGCCCGAGCGCCGGGGCGAGTCCGTGGCCTACGAGGCGTGGTTCAAGACGGAGGGCTTCGAGGTCCAGCATCCGGAGGCGGTCTGCGAGGGCGAGGGGGACCTGGTCCCGGCCGGGCGGTGGCTCCTGGCCGGCACGGGCTTTCGCACGACGCCCGAGGCGCACCGCGAGGCGCAGGAGTTCTTCGGCGTGCCGGTGATCTCGCTGACGCTGGTGGACCCGTACTTCTACCACCTGGACACGGCGCTGTTCGTCCTCGACGACGAGAACGTGGCGTACTACCCGGGGGCCTTCTCGCCCGGCAGCCGTGAGGTGCTGGAGCGGCTGTACCCGGACGCGGTGATCGCCACCCGCGAGGACGCCCTGGCGTTCGGGCTGAACTCCGTCTGTGACGGACGCAACGTGTTCATCGCCCCCGGGGCGGGGGAACTCGCCGACCGGCTCAGCGGCCGCGGCTACGTCCCCGTCCCCGTCGACCTGTCCGAGTTCCACAAGGCCGGTGGCGGCATCAAGTGCTGCACCCAGGAGATCCGGGAGGCCCGCTCATGACCGCACCCGCCCGCACCACCCGCGGCTCCGAGGAGCTGATCCGCGCCGAGGAGCCCGTCCTCGCGCACAACTACCACCCGCTGCCCGTCGTCGTGGCCCGCGCGGAGGGCGCCTGGGTCGAGGACGTGGAGGGCCGCCGCTACCTGGACATGCTGGCCGGCTACTCGGCGCTCAACTTCGGCCACCGCCACCCGGCGCTGACCGACGCCGCCCACCGTCAGCTGGACCGGCTCACCCTCACCTCCCGCGCCTTCCACAACGACCGGCTGGCGGGCTTCGCCGAGCGGCTGGCCGCGCTGACCGGCACGGACATGGTGCTGCCGATGAACACCGGCGCGGAGGCCGTGGAGAGCGGCATCAAGGTGGCCCGCAAGTGGGCCTACGACGTCAAGGGCGTCCCGGCCGACCGGGCGACGATCGTGGTCGCGGCGGACAACTTCCACGGCCGTACGACGACGATCGTCAGCTTCTCGACGGACGAGACGGCCCGCGCCGGCTTCGGCCCCTTCACCCCCGGTTTCACGGTCGTCCCGTACAACGACCTGGCGGCGCTGGAGGCGGCGGTCGACGGGACGACGGCGGCGGTGCTGATCGAGCCGATCCAGGGCGAGGCGGGGGTGAACATCCCGCACGACGGCTACCTGGCGGGCGTGCGGGAGCTGACCCGCCGGGCCGGGTGCCTGTTCGTCGCGGACGAGATCCAGTCGGGGCTGGGCCGCACGGGGCGCACCCTCGCCGTCGAGCACGAGTCGGTGGTGCCGGACGTGGTGCTGCTCGGCAAGGCGCTGGGCGGCGGCATCGTGCCGGTGTCGGCGGTGGTCGGCAGCCGGGAGGTGCTGGGGGTGCTGCGTCCGGGTGAGCACGGCTCGACGTTCGGCGGCAACCCGCTGGCGGCCGCGGTGGGCACGGCGGTGGTGGAACTGCTGGAGACGGGCGAGTTCCAGCGCCGGGCGACGGAGCTGGGCGCGGTGCTGCGCGAGGGCCTGGCGGCCCTGGTCGGCAGGGGCGTGGTCGGCTTCCGGGCGCGGGGGCTGTGGGCGGGCGTCGACGTCGACCCGGCGCTCGGCACCGGCCGCGAGGTCAGCGAGCGGCTGATGCGCGAGGGGATCCTCGTCAAGGACACGCACGGCTCGACGATCCGGCTGGCCCCGCCGCTGACGATCACGGGTGAGGAGCTGGAGGGCGCGCTCAAGACCCTGGAGAAGGTCCTGACGTCCTGAGGGCGCGCGGGAGTCACGGAGCGGTTCGGCCCCGGTCGAGCCGCTCCACGTGCGTCACGTTGCCCCGGTCCTCGGCGTCCTCGCTGGGCGCGCCCGCGAACCAGGCGTCGAGGATCTCCCCCAGCAGCGGCGCCGAGGTCAGGCGCAGGCCGAGGGCGAGCACGTTGGCGTCGTTCCAGCGGCGGGCGCCGTCCGCCGTGTAGGCGTCGGTGCACAGGGCCGCCCGTACGCCCGGCACCTTGTTGGCGGCGATCGACGCGCCCGTGCCGGTCCAGCAGCACACCACGGCCTGGTCGGCGGTCCCGTCGGCGACCTCGCGCGCGGCCCGCTCGGAGCACACCGCCCACTGGGGGTCCGCCCCCGGTTCCAGGGCGCCGTGGGCCAGCACCTGGTGTCCGCGTCGGCGCAGCTCCTCGACGAGGAGGCGGGCGACGGGTTCGTCCATGTCGGAGGAGACGGCGATCCGCATGTGCGAAGCCTAGAGCAGGCCCCGATGGGCCGCCCCTCACCTCATCGGCCCAACCACATGACTGACGTCACGGCCATACCCAGGATGATCGGGGGAACGGGTACGAGCTGAGAATCGTACGACCGAGCAGCGCCCCGCCAGGGGTGTCTGCACGTGGAAAGGGAGGCCGCCACGTCCCCCAACGAGAACGGCCAGGAATCCGACGCCGCGGCGGTCCGCCGCCACCCGGCCCTGTTCCGGGCCATCAGGCGTCGGCAGAACCCCCGACTGCGCCGGTCGGACATCACGGTCACGGACGAGGCCGCGGTCAAGAGAGCCGTGAAGGCGGCCTCGCTCGGCAATGCCATGGAGTGGTTCGACTTCGGCATCTACGCCTATCTGGCGGGCACCATCGGCCGCGTCTTCTTCCCGTCCGGGAGTGACACGGCGCAGCTGCTCTCCTCGTTCGCCACGTTCGCCGTGGCGTTCCTGGTGCGCCCGCTCGGCGGCATGGTCTTCGGGCCCATGGGCGACAAGATCGGCCGCAAGAAGGTGCTGGCGCTGACGATGATCCTCATGGCGATCGGCACGGCCGCCATCGGACTCATCCCGAGCTACGACTCCATCGGCTTCTGGGCCCCGGTCCTGCTGATCCTGTTCCGCCTGCTCCAGGGCTTCTCCACCGGCGGCGAGTACGGCGGCGCCTCCACCTTCATCGCCGAGTACGCGCCGGACAAGCGGCGCGGGTTCTTCGGCAGCTTCCTGGAGCTGGGCACGCTGGCCGGGTACACCGGCGCCGCCAGCCTCGTCACCGCCCTCACGGCCTGGCTGGGCAGCGACACCATGGACGCCTGGGGCTGGCGCATCCCGTTCCTGGTGGCGGCGCCGCTCGGCATCGTCGGTATCTACCTGCGGCTGAAGCTGGACGACACGCCCGCCTTCCTGAAGCTGGAGGACTCCAACGTCCACATCTCGGAGGCGGCGACCGCGGTGGAGACCACCGCGCGGGGCGACCTCGCGAAGATCTTCCGCACCCACTGGCGCATGCTGATCCTGTGCATCGCGCTCGTCGGTGCCTACAACATCACCGACTACATGCTGCTGTCGTACATGCCGACCTATCTGTCGGACGAGCTGCACTACAGCGAGAGCCACGGCCTGATGATCCTGGTCGCGACCATGGTGCTGCTGATGCTGATCATCAACCAGATCGGCCGGCTGTCCGACCGCTTCGGCCGCAGGCCGCTGCTGATGACCGGCATGATCGGCTTCTTCGTGCTGTCCGCCCCGGCCTTCGTGCTGGTGCAGGAGGGCAGTCTGCTCGCCGTCTCGGCCGGCATGCTGATGCTCGGCCTGTCCCTGGTCTGCCTGCTCGGCACCATGTCGGCGGCGCTCCCGGCGATGTTCCCGACCAACGTCAGGTACGGGTCCCTGTCGGTCGGCTACAACCTGTCGGCCTCCCTGTTCGGCGGCACCACGCCGCTGGTCATCACCGCCCTGATCAGCGTGACCGGCTCGGACATGATGCCCGCGTACTACGCCATGGCCGCGGCCCTGGTCGGTGTCGTGGCGGTGGCCTGCATGAAGGAGACGGCACAGCAGCCCCTGGAGGGGTCCCCGCCCTCGGTGCAGACCGACGAGGAGGCGGCGGAGATCGTCGAGGCGCAGGCGCCGACGCCGAAGTTCTGAGCGGACGTGGTGAGGCGGTGGGGTGCGTGGTCCCCCACCGCCTCGTCAGTGCGTCAGTGCGTCACAGGCGCTGCCACAGGGCGGGGACGTTCGGCGGCTCCCAGCCCGGGTAGGCGGTGTGGCCCTGCACGCACCGGTAGCGGACGCCGTCGTAGGTGACCGTGTCACCGGCCGCGTAGGTGGCTCCCAGCCGCCAGGTGGTCTCGCCGCCGCCGTCGCCGGACACGGTGAGGGTGTACGTGGTGGTGTGGGTGACCGTGCCGGTGCCGGTGAGGGTCAGCGTGTAGGTGCCGGCGGCCGTGCCCGCGGCGACCTCGACGGTGGCGGTCGAGGACTGCCCCGAGGTGACCGAGTCCGGCGTGAAGTCCACGCTCACCCCGGTCGGGGCGCCGGACGCCGACAGACGCACGTTCTGGGCGTCGCCGCTGGTGGTGGCGGTGCGGACGGTGACCGTGGCGGAGGAGCCCGGGTCGACCGTGCCCGAGGCCGGGTCGGCGGAGATCGAGAAGTCGTCCGCTGGGGCGGGCGTGTCGCCCACGGAGGTCTTCCAGATGGTGTAGGCGATGCCGTCCGCGCTGCGATTCAGGGCCGTGGCGTCGATGTTGGCGGTGGTGTCGCAGGCGGAGTGGTAGCACGGGTCGTAGGACCGGCCCGCGGTACCGCCCCACTTGGCGGCCTCGGCGGCCGTCTTGCGGGCCGAGGCGCCGGTGGCGTAGCCGGAGGTGGGGATGCCGACCCGCTGGAAGGAGTAGTCGTCGGAGCGGCCCTGTCCCTCGACGTTCTCCTGCGGGGAGAGGCCGAGGGAGGTCCAGTACTCGCGCATCGGTGCGGAGGCCGCCGAGTTGATGTTGTTGATGAAGTAGCCGCCGTTGACGGAGCCGACCATGTCGAAGTTGTAGTACGCCTTGATCCTGGAACGCTCGGTGGCGGAGAGGGTCCTGGTGTAGAAGTCGGAGCCGTTCAGGCCCTGCTCCTCGTCGGTCCACCAGGCGAAGCGGACGCGACTTTCCATGTCCGGGTTCTCGCGGGCCAGGGTGAGCGCGGCCTCCAGGAGTGCGGCGGAACCGGAGCCGTTGTCGTTGATGCCGGGCCCGGCCGCGACGCCGTCGAGGTGGGCGCCGAACATGTGGACGCTGTTCGCGTCGCCGCCCGGCCACTCGGCGATCAGGTTGTCGCCGGCGCCGGCGGAGCAGCCGGAGGTGCAGGTCTGCTGGGTGACGGTGTAGCCGGCCGCCTGGAGCCTGCCCTTGACGTAGGCGAGCGAGGCGTCGTACCCGGGGCCGGTGGCGCGGCGGTTGCCGCCGTTCTGCGCGGCGATGGTGCCGAACTGCGCCAGGTGCGCCTGCACGTCGGAGACGTCGACGTCGGGCGGGGTGCCGGGGTCGGTGCCGCCGCCGACGGTGAGGGTGTACTGGGCGGTGTGGGACTTGCTGCCCGCCGTGCCCTTGACGGTGATCGAGTACGTTCCGGCGGCCGTGCCCGCCGAGGCGCTGATCCGCATGGTGGAGCTGTCGCCCGAGGTGACCGTGGACGGGCTGAAGCCGACGCTGACGCCCTGCGGGGCGCCGGAGGCGGTCAGCGTCACCTGCTGGGCGCTGCCGGAGACGGTGGTGGTGCGGACGGTGGCCTCGACCGAGGAACCGGCGTCGACGTCGCCCGTGGCCGGGCTGAGCGCCAGCGAGAAGTCCGTCTGCTGCGCGGTGCAGGCCGGGTCGCCGCTCTGCGCGGGGACGTCGACGGCGTTCCAGGCGGCCTTGGTGGCGTTGAACAGGCCGCAGGAGGTGTCGAGGTTCTTCGCCGCGGTGAGGGTGGCGGTGCGGTACCGCTTGTAGGTCATGCCGCTGGTCTTGAGCAGCATGCCGCCGTAGAAGATCTTGCCGGCGTTCTGGATGCCGACGCCGGTCACCTCGCTGCCGTCGCAGGTGGGGCTGGAGGGTTTGCCGCCGCCGGGGCTGGAGCCCTCGGCCAGGAGGTAGAACCAGTGGTTCATGGGCCCGGCGGCCGCGTGCTCCTCGGTGTTCGGGATGGACGCGGAGTAGCAGTTGGGGTGGTTGCTCACCTGCCGCGGGTCGTACATGTTGCGGATCGGGCCGCGGCCCTGGAGGTCGATCACCTCGCCGACGGTGTAGTCGGGGGTGTCGTACGGTGCCGGCTGGTCGGTGTACGCCTCGGTCAGCGCGCCCATGATGTCGCCGGTCGCCTCGCCGAGGCCGCTCTCGTGCCGGGCGCCGCCGGGGGTGTAGGAGTCGAGGCCGTGGCCGAACTCGTGGGCCACGACGTCCATGCCGGCGATCCACTCGCCGGCGGTGTTGTGGCCGATGGTGACGGTCGAGCCGTCCCAGTAGGCGTTGAGCTGGTTGAGGCCCACGCGCACGGGCCAGCTGCCGCCGTTGCCGTTGTGGCCGTTGCGGCCGAGCCAGTCGCGGAGCATGTCCGACTGCTTCTGCGCGGCGAACATGACGTCGACGCAGCCGGTCTCCCTGCTGGACGCGTCGCCGCTGCCCCAGTCGTCGTCCGGGCCGGTGAACAGGCCGCCGTTGTAGTCGGAGCACTGGAGGCCGGGGCGGGTGGTGTCGCGCAGCGCGTAGCCGCCGCTCGTGCGGGAGGTGTCGATGGTCAGCGGGCCGGGGCCGTTCCACTCGCTGTGGCCGGTGCCCGCGCGCACGTCGTCGTAGCTGTCGACGACCTCGCCGGTGCGGGCGTCCACGAAGACGTGCAGCCGGCTGGGCTTCTTCTCCTCGGTGGTGCCGGTGAGCACGGTCTCCCAGGCGAGGGTCTGGACGTCGTTCCTGACGTGGACCACGAGCCGCTTGGACTCGACCTTCTCGACCCGGGCGAGCCGCTCACGGCTGGTGGCGACCGCGTCCTCGGCGTTCACCTTTGCGTCGGTGGGCGCGGCGATCGCGGCCCCGGTCGCGGACTGGACGGCTCGTACCCTGCCCTTGCCGTCGGCGAGGACCACGGCGTCGCCGCCGACCACGGGCAGACCGTGGTAGGTGCGTTCGTAGGCGACGGAGTAGAGGTCCTTCCCCCAGGGGGTGACCTGGTGGCGGTCGTACTGTTCGTCGGGACCGCCCGCGACGAGGGCGTCCAGGCCGCTGCGGACGGCCCGGTCGGCGGCGGCGACGGCTCTCGCGGCGGGGGTGGGCTCGGCGGCGGACTCGGCCGCGGGGGGTGCGGACCGCTCCGAGGCCGAGGCGAGGGAGGCCGGTACCACCGCCCCGGCGAGGGTCATGGCCAGGACTGTCCCGGCCACCGCGGTGCGTCTGAGCATCATGGCTCCTTGTGAGAGTGGGGAGGCCCGTGCGGGCCGGCCCGGCCATGGGCATGCCGAACGCGCCGCCTCGGGGTGGTGGTGGCGCGCCCGTCGACCGAGTGACGGTTGCATGTCATGTCGCGGGCTGGGCGGAACCCTCACACCGCCGGGCGCCGGAAGCAACGGGTCCGCGGCCGCGGTCGCGTCCTGTCAAATTCCGGCAAGTTCCGTCCCGGCCGGGGCAACGGGGACCGGCCGCTCACACCCCCGCGTCCAGCAGCCGCTCCCGGTACTCCCTGACCTCCGGCAGGTCGCCCCACCGTCCGGTGAGCCGGCTGTGCAGTCCGCGCAGTTCGGCGGTGACCATGGACTCGCGTGAGCGCACCGCCTCCACCAGCACCGGCGAGGCGAGGGCGACGGCCGCGCCGGGGTCGCCGGCACAGGCCCAGCAGTCCGCGAGGCGCAGCGTGAGCAGCAGCCGGGCGCCGCGCATCCGCGGCGGCACCTGCGCACGGGACCGCGCGGCGGCGTCGACCGCGCGCCGGGCGGCCCGCCGGTCGCCGGTCTCCACGGCGAGGTCGCGCAGGGCGCCCCCGATCGCGGAGTCGACCCGCATCGCGCCCTCGGCTCCGGCCAGCCAGGGAGCCTCCAGGTGGTCGCGCCGGCCGAGCCGGGCGAAACCGCGCCGGGCCAGGGTGATGTGACGGCGGCACTGGGCGGCGTCACCGGCCAGGGCGTGCCCGCGGGCCTGGTAGAGGTCCGAGAGGGTGGCCGCCCACCGGCGCCGTGCCTCCCCGGCGCCGATGCCCTCCGCGTATCCGAGCATCGCCCCGGCGTCCCCGTCGAGCCGGACCAGGGTGCACATGTCACTGAGCAGCGTCGCGCGGGCCGGGGCGTCCCCGACGGCGTCCGCCCAGCGCAGGCCGTGGCCGAACCACCCCATGGCCACGGCGTTCTGGCCGCGCTCCATCCGCAGCCGGCCGGCGACCTGGGCGTACTGCGCGGCGAGCCGCAGCTGCCCGTACGGCAGCCGGCCGGTGGAGTTGACCGCGTCCGCCCAGCGCGCCAGGGACCGCAGCAGTCCCTCTACGGCGGCCACCCGGCCCCCGTGCCGGAACGCCTCGCGGATCAGGCACGCGAGTACGGCGGTGAGCGCGTGCAGCAGTTCGGCGTCCGCGACCCGGCCGGTCCCGCCCGACGCCCCCGGCCCACTCGGCAGGGCCGGTCCGTTCAACACCGCCGATCCGTTCAGCAGGGCCGGTAACTCCCCCAGGCCGGGCACCGGACACCCCGCTGTGCCGTGCAGCGGGCACACCAGCCCCTCGGCGGGCAGCCGGGCGGGCCACAGCCGGGGCTCGGCCACCCACGGCCACGCGGCGGTGTCCGCTCCGGGCAGCGGCGCGAACAGCGCCGGGTCCGCCGGGGGCCGGCCCGCCCGGTGCGGTGCCTCGCGCGGCGCGGCGACGATCGCGGCCAGTTCCCCGCCGGTGTCCAGGACCTCGTCGAGGCGGCGCACCAGACCGGCGGGCGGCTCCCGCAGACCGGCCTCCAGTTTGCTGACGGCGGTGTGGTGGTAGCCCACCCGCAGGCCGAGCTGCAGTTGCGTGAGCCCGGCCGCCCTGCGCAAGGAACGCAACCGCCGCCCGAACTCCGCCCAGGTACCGGCCGATTCACCGGACATGTGCCGCCCTCCCCCGGTCGTTACCGGTCAGCACAGAGCAGGGGAGGCGCCGCGTCAATCGGGTTGGCCGAAGAGCGGCCGGACCGTTTCCGGCCGGACGTTCCCGGTCCGGCCGGCGCGGTCCGGGCTACGATCGATCACCGGACGCGGACGTCCGGCGCGGGGCCGTGCCGTGGCTGCCGTCAGTGGCCGTGCCTACCGGGAGAGTGGGAGACACACCGTGTTCTACTACGTGCTCAAGTACGTGCTGCTGGGCCCGCTGCTGAGGGTCGTCTTCCGCCCCCGGATCGAGGGCCTGGACCACGTGCCCGCGTCGGGGGCCGCGATCGTCGCGGGCAACCACCTTTCCTTCTCGGACCACTTCCTGATGCCCGCGGTACTCAGGCGCCGCATCACCTTCCTCGCCAAGGCCGAGTACTTCACCGGCCCGGGCCTCAAGGGCCGGCTGACCGCGTTCTTCTTCCGCAGCGCCGGGCAGATCCCCGTCGACCGCTCCGGCAAGGAGGCGGGACAGGCCGCGATCCGCGAGGGCCTCGGCGTCCTGGGCAAGGACGAACTGCTCGGCATCTATCCGGAGGGCACCCGCTCGCACGACGGCCGGCTCTACAAGGGCAAGGTCGGAGTGGCGGTGATGGCGCTCAGGGCCGGGGTGCCGGTGGTGCCCTGCGCGATGATCGGCACGTTCGAGGCGCAGCCCCCGGGCCGCAGGATCCCCAGGCTGCACCCCGTGGTGATCCGGTTCGGCGAGCCGCTGGACTTCTCCCGCTACGCCGGCATGGAGGGCGAGAAGGCCGTGCTGCGCGCCGTCACCGACGAGATCCTGTACGCGATCATGTCGCTGTCCGGCCAGGAGTACGTCGACCGGTACGCGGCCGACGTCAAGGCCGAGGAGGCCGAGAGGGCGGCGAAGGGACCCAGGTTCCCGCGGCGGCCGCTCCGTTAGGGCATCGCGGGAACCCGCTGTCTGCCGTCGGCAGAAGCGCGTGCCGGGCGGCCGAATCTGCGCCTACGGTCACCGTATGACACATGCTGTGGTGCTCGGAGCGACGGGACAGATCGGACGGGTGGCCGTGGGTGCGCTGGCCCGGGACGGCTGGGAGGTGACGGCCGTCTCGCGGGGCGGCGACCGGGACGCGGGCTGGCCCGAGGACGTGCGTGTGGCGCGGGCCGACCGGGAGGACGACGCGGCCCTGTCGGCGGCGGTCGGCGACGGCTGTGACGTACTGGTGGACATGGTGGCCTTCGGGGAGGGCCACGCGCGGCAACTGGTGTCGCTCGCGGGGCGGGTCGGCTCCGCCGTGGTGATCTCCAGCGTGTCGGTCTACGAGGACGACAAGGGCCGCAACTTCGACACGCAGGCCGAACCGGACGGCTTCCCCCGGTACCCGGTGCCGGTGACCGAGGAGCAGCGCACGGTCCGTCCGGGCGACACCTCGTACAGCACCCGCAAGGCGGCGCTGGAGCGGGAGCTCCTCGCGGCGGGCGACCGGCTGCCGGTCACGGTGCTGCGCGCGGGCGCGGTCCACGGGCCGTACTGCCGCACCCCGCGCGAGCTGTACTTCGTGAAGCGCGACCTCGACGGACGGCGGCGGCGCGTCCTGTCCCACGGCGGGGCGAGCCGCTTCCACCCGGCGAGCGTGCACAACATCGCCGAGCTGATCCGGCTGGCCGCGCCGCGCCCCGGAACCCGCGTCCTGAACGCCGTGGACCCCGACGCGCCGACGGTGGCCGAGATCGCGGCGGCGATCGACGCGGTGATGGGCGTGGAGACCGAGGACGTCCTGCTGGACGGCCCGCCGGCGGCGGACGGTGTGGGTGACACGCCGTGGACGGTGCCCGCGCCGGTCGTGTGCGACATGACCGAGGCGCGGCGGCAGCTGGGCTACCGCCCGGTGGTCCGGTACGCCGAGACCCTCCCGGAGACGGTCGCCTTCATCGAGGAGCAACTGGCCGGACGGGACTGGCGGGAGGCGTTCCCCAAGATGTTCCGGAACTACGGCGACATCTTCGACTACGCGGCGGAGGACACCTGGCTGGCGGCGCGGCAGGACTGACGCGACGGGGGAGGGGCGGCCGGTCCGGCCGCCCCTCCCCCGTCGCGCGTCGTGTTCCTTACGGCTTGGGCGTGGCGTGCGGGGCGCAGGTCACGTCCCTGGCGTCCAGCTTCCCGGTGAGCAGGTAGGTGTCCACCCGGTCGTTGATGCACGGGTTGACCAGCCCGGTCACACCGTGCGAGCCGGCGTCCCGCTCGGTGATCAGGCGCGATCCCTCGAACCGCTTGTGCAGTTCGACGGCGCCCGCGTACGGGGTGGCCGCGTCCCGCTCGGACTGGACGATCAGCACCGGCGGGAGTCCCTTGCCGGTCTTGACGTTCACCGGGGTGTGCTGCTTGACCGGCCAGGTGGCGCACGGCAGGTTCATCCAGGCGTTGGCCCAGGTCATGAACGGGTGGTCGCGGTGCAGCCGGGTGTTGTCCCGGTCCCACTTGCGCCAGTTGGTGGGCCACTTGGCGTCGGCGCACTCGACGGCGGTGTAGACGGCGTTGCCGTTCTCCGCGGCGGCGTTGCCCGCGGTGTCGGACGGGTCGGGGGAGGCGGCGTCGATCAGGGCCTGGGTGTCGCCCGCGACGTACTTGCTGAAGATCGTCGCGACCGGCACCCACGCCGAGTCGTAGTACGGGGCGCTCTGGAAGAAGGAGATCAGCTCGGCCGGGCCGACGACGCCGCCGAGGGGCTCCTTCTCGGCGGTGGCGCGCAGCTTCAGCCACTGCTCCTGGACCTCGGCGCGGGTGTCGCCGAGGTGGAAGGCCGCGTCGTTCTCGGCGACCCAGTCCTGCCAGTCCTTCCAGCGCTTCTCGAAGGCGACGTCCTGGTCGAGGTTGGCCTGGTACCAGATCTTGTCGCGGGACGGGTTGACGACGCTGTCGACGACCATGCGGCGCACGTGGTCCGGGAAGAGCGTGCCGTAGACCGCGCCGAGGTAGGTCCCGTAGGAGACGCCGAGGTAGTTGAGCTTCTTCTCGCCGAGCGCGGCGCGGACGACGTCGAGGTCGCGTGCGGTGTTCGGCGTGGTCATGTGCGGCAGCATCCAGCCGCTGCGCTCGTAGCAGCCCTCGGCGTACTCGCGGGCGAGCTTGCGCTGGGCGCGCTTGTCGGCCTCGGAGTCGGGCACGGGGTCCATCTTGGGCGCCTTGACGAACTCCTGCGGGTCGACGCAGGAGATGGGCGTGGACTTGCCGACGCCGCGCGGGTCGAAGCCGACGAAGTCGTAGGCCTCGGCCGTCTTCGCCCACACCTTGCTCTTGCCGGTCACGCGGGCCGGGAAGCGCAGACCGGAGCCGCCGGGACCGCCGGGGTTGTAGATGAGCGCGCCCTGCCGCTCGGCCTTCGTGCCGGTGTTGCCGATGCGGTCGACGGCGATCTCGATCTGCCTGCCGAACGGCTTGGCGTAGTCGAGCGGCACCGTGACGTACCCGCACTGGATCGGCTTCGGCAGGTTCCAGTCGGCCGGGCAGTCCTGCCAGTCGACACCTGCCCTCGCGGCGCGGGCCGCGGCGAGGGCGGTGCCCCAGGCCTCACGGTCCCAGCCCTTCCCGTGTCCCTGGCCGGCGGACGGAGCGGCGCTCGCGGCGGGCGCCGCGAGGGCGCCGGCTATCAGCGTGGCGGTGACGAGCGCTCCGGCCGAACCGAGCGCCGCCGTCCTCCGCCCCAGTCTGCTCTTCCTCAAGTGGACCTCCCCGTACGTGTTCGCGACAAGTACGGGGATCCTCGCGGCTGTACGTTCCCTGAGAACAGACTCAGTACTAGTTCTTTGCCAATCCGATAAACGGATATGAATGTTCGGTCACCGGGCCTCAGCCCAGCGAGGCCAGCCCTTCCTCCAGCAGCCGCCTGAGCCGCAGTCCGTCCGGCGCCACGGCCGTCACCAGCGCGGCGGGCCCGGCGAGCGGCATCACTGCCGCCCCCTGCGCGAAGGCGTGCGCCCGCGCCGGCTCGGCAGCGAACTCCGGCCGTACGACGACCAGCTGACCGACGGCACGGCGCCCCGCCAGCCCGGCCGGTCCGTCCCAGCCGCCCGGGGCGCCGGGCCCGCAGGCCAGCTCCTGGTCGAGTACGCACCGGCCGGCGACCCGTACGGTGAGACGGCTGCCGAGCCGTCCGGGTTCCTCGCCGGACCGCCCGAGCACCTGTTCCTCGCGCAGCAGCAGCCGTCCGCCGGCGGCGATGTCCACGCGGGTGGCGACGGCCAGCTCGCTGCCCCGTGCGGAGATCAACTGCTCGGGCAGCCAGCGCAGCTCGGCATTCTCCCCGACGGTGAGCCGTACGTCGTACCGGGCACCGGCCTTGTCCTGGCCCGGCAGTGCGAGGGTGGCGGCGGCCGAGCCGACCCGGAGCCGGGCGCCCGGGGCAGCCTCGGCGGCCACCTCGAAGTGGTCGCCGCCGAGCGGCCCGCTCATCGCGCCGACCAGCATGACGTGGGCCTCGGCGCCGCTCCCCCGGGTCCGCCGCACCGCGAGCGGCCCCTCGCCCTCCAGGACGGGCAGGACGGTGCCGCCCCGCCCGTCGCCCCGGGCGAGGATGCGCGCCCGCGCCCGGACGCCGCCCGGGGTGGTCACGCGGTCCACGCGGCGATCCGGCCCCGTACCCAGCCGGCGACGTCACGGACACCGTCCGCACCGCGCAGCGACTGGAGGATCACCGGCAGTTCACCGCGCTGCGCCTTCGCGTCGGCCGCCATCCGGGCGAGGTCGGAGCCGACGTACGGCGCGAGGTCGGTCTTGTTGACGATCAGCAGGTCGGCGGTGCTGACACCGGGCCCGCCCTTGCGCGGGATGTCGTCGCCGCCGGCCACGTCGATCACGAAGATCTGGGCGTCGACGAGGCCCTTGGAGAAGGTGGCGGTGAGATTGTCGCCGCCGGACTCGACCAGGACCAGGTCCAGCGGGCCGACCTCCTCCTCCAGGTCCTCCACCGCTTCGAGGTTGGCGGAGATGTCGTCCCGGATCGCGGTGTGCGGGCAGGCGCCGGTCTCGACGGCGCTGATCCGCTCCGGCGGCAGCACGGCCTCGCGGAGCAGGAACTCGGCGTCCTCGCGGGTGTAGATGTCGTTGGTGACGACGGCGAGGGACAGCTCCTCGCGCAGCGCCCGGCAGAGCGCGGCGACGGTCGCGGTCTTGCCCGACCCGACCGGCCCGCCGAGCCCGATCCGCAGGGCCCGGCGGCTCCCGTCGGCCCGGTGGGCGTCGGCGGAGACGGCGGGGGTGGCGTGGTGATCACCAAGATGCACGATTACGGCTCCTATGAAATCTGAGGCCGGCCGATCCAGCCCGTCCGGCGTTTGAGGACGAGGCCGTTCAGGCCGACGGGGGGTCCAGGGGGCGGAGCCCCCTGGGGTAGGGAAGGGAAGGGGCGGCGGGGGCGAAGAAGCCGCCTCTACGAGGCGAACAACCGCACAGCCCAAGCGGCATGCGCCTCCGCCCCGGCCTCCAGCAGCGGCGCGGACCGCGCGGGCAGCACGTCGACCCCTTCGGTCACGGCCGCCCGCCCCGCCTCCACGGCGTCCCGCGCCACCCGGTCGAGGTCGGGCGCGAGCCGCGCGAGTACGCCGGTCGCGTCGAACGGGTCGAGGGAGAGCAGCCGTACGACGGCCGTCGCCGGCCCGCTCACTCCCTCGTAGGCGGAGCAGTACCCCGCGTCCAGCGGCCCGAGCCCGGCCGCGCGGGCCGTCAGCCCGAGGACGACGGGCTGGTGGGCGCCCTTGGGGAACCTCCGCGCCAGCGCGTCGAGTTCCGGATGCGGCCAGGTGGTGCGAGCGGCCCGCATCAGCTGCCGCCCGAGTCTGCGCGCCGCCACCCGCAGGGCGGGCGACGGTGTGCGGGCGTCCGCGGCGAGGTCGAGTTCGCCGGGGTCGACGCCGAGGGACGCGGCCGCCGCGAGCGATGCCGCGACGGCCCCGCTCGTGTGCAGCCGCCCCCGGCAGAACTCCTCCAGGCTCGCGGCGTCGGTGATGTGTCCCGCCCGGACGGCGGCCTCCGCCCCGCCGGAGTGGGCGTGCCCTCCGGCGGGGAAGCGACCGTCCGCGAGGACGAGCAGTGCTGCGCGGCTCATGTCGCCGCTCAGAAGAGGAAGTACCGCTGCGCGAGCGGCAGTTCGGCGACGGGTGCGGGTTCGACGAGCTCGCCGTCGATGGTCACCGCGAAGGAGTCCGCGGCGACCTCGACGCGCGGCAGGGCGTCGTTCTGCCGCATGTCCGCCTTGGTGCGGCCCCGGGTGGACCGGATGGGTACCAGCTCCCGTCCGATGCCCAGGCGGTCCGGCAGTCCGTCCTCGATGGCCGCCTCGGCCACGAAGGCCACCGAGTTGGCGGCCGGCGCCGTGCCCTGCGCCCCGAACATGGGGCGCGGCAGGATCGGCTGCGGGGTCGGGATGGAGGCGTTGGCGTCGCCCACCTGTGCGTACGCGATCTGCCCGCCCTTGAGCACCAGCTGCGGCTTCGCGCCGAAGAACCTCGGCTCCCACAGCACCAGGTCGGCCAGCTTGCCGGTCTCCACGGAGCCGACCTCGTGCTCGATGCCCTGGGCCACGGCGGGGTTGATGGTGTACTTGGCGACATATCGACGCGCGCGCAGGTTGTCGGCGCGGCTGTCACCCGGCAGGAAGCCTCGCCGCCGCTTCATCACGTGCGCCGTCTGCCAGGTGCGCAGGATCACCTCGCCGATGCGGCCCATGGCCTGGGCGTCCGACGACATGATGGAGATCGCCCCCATGTCGTGCAGGACGTCCTCGGCCGCGATGGTGGTGGGCCGGATGCGGGACTCGGCGAAGGCCAGGTCCTCGGGGACCGCCGGGTTCAGGTGGTGGCAGACCATCAGCATGTCGAGGTGTTCCTCGACGGTGTTGACGGTGTGCGGCCGGGTCGGATTGGTGGACGCCGGCAGCATGTTGGGCAGCGACACCGCCGTGATCATGTCAGGTGCGTGGCCGCCGCCGGCCCCCTCGACGTGGAAGGCGTGCAGGGTGCGGCCCGCGACCGCGTCGAAGGTGTCGCCGACGAAGCCCGCCTCGTTCAGGGTGTCGGTGTGGACGGCGAGCTGGACGCCGGACTCCTCGCACACGTCCAGGCAGGCGGAGATCACCGCCGGAGTCGCGCCCCAGTCCTCGTGGATCTTGAAGCCGAGGATGCCGGCGCGCAGTTGGTCGCGCATGGACTCCTTGGACATGGTGCTGCCCTTGCCCAGGAAGCCGATGTTGACGGGGCTGGACTCCAGGGCGGCGAACATCCGCGCGAGGTGCCAGGAGCCGGGGGTGACGGTCGTCGCCTTGCTGCCCTCGGCGGGGCCCGTGCCGCCGCCGATGAGCGTGGTGATGCCGGAGGCGAGCGCCTCGTCGACGGCGACCGGCGAGATGAAGTGGACGTGCGTGTCGATGCCGCCCGCGGTGACGATCTTGCCGTTGCCCGCGATGACCTCCGTCTCGGGGCCGATGACGAGGTCGGGGTGGACGCCGTCCATGGTTTCGGGGTTGCCGGCCTTGCCGATGCCGGTGATCCGGCCGTCGCGGATGCCGATGTCGGCCTTGACGACGCCCCAGTGGTCGATGATCACGGCGCCGGTGACAACGGTGTCGGGGGCGCCGTCGGCGCGGGTGGCACGGGACTGGCCCATGGACTCGCGCAGCACCTTGCCGCCGCCGAACACGGCCTCGTCGCCGGAGCGGCCGGGGCCGCCGGAGCGGTCCTCCTCGATCTCGACGAGGAGGTCGGTGTCGGCCAGGCGGACGCGGTCGCCGGTGGTCGGGCCGAACAGGTCGGCGTAGGCGGTACGGGAAAGCTCAGGCATCGAGGGCACCTCCGGTCTCGCCGCGCAGTCCCGGGACGACGCGGACGCCGGCGAGGGGCACGAGCTCCACGTCGACCGGGATGCCGGGCTCGAAGCGGACGGCGGTGCCGGCGGCGATGTTCAGCCGCTTGCCGCGGGCCGCGGCGCGGTCGAAGCCGAGACCGGGGTTGGCCTCGGCGAAGTGGTAGTGGGAGCCGACCTGGACGGGCCGGTCGGCGGTGTTGAGCACGGTCAGGCGGACGCTCGGGCGTCCCTCGTTGAACGCGACCGGCTCGTCGGCGAAGAGGATCTCTCCGGGAATCATGGCTGCCGTCCCCGTCAGATGATCGGATCGTGGACGGTGACCAGCTTGGTGCCGTCGGGGAAAGTGGCTTCGACCTGCACGTCGTGGATCATCTCGGGGATCCCGTCCATGACCTCGTCGCGCTGGATCAGCTTGCGTCCGGAGGCCATGAGTTCACCGACCGTGCGGCCGTCCCGGGCACCTTCGAGGATGTGCGAGGTGATCAGGGCGACCACCTCGGGATGGTTGAGTTTCACGCCTCGTGCGCGGCGCTTCTCGGCCACGTCCGCGGCCACATGGATGAGCAGTCTCTCCTGCTCGTGCGGGGTCAGTTGCATTTACCACCTCACAGGGCATGACGCCAGGACCGGACGTCCGGCTGCCGCGTCCACCGCGACGGCTCTAGATGTAACACACATGAATGCGCTGGAATGCACACGCCGGTGTTCAAAAACCGCAGGTGGATCGGGGTGGAGAGTAGGGCTAGAGTGTTTCTGCCGCGTCACGCTTTCTTGACCGACTGATTACCGGTGCCGTCGGTGGTCTCTCGCATGCTCAACAGCCCTCGCACGCCTGCCTGGAGAGCCTCCGGGGAGAAGCTGCCGAACAGCGCGTACTGGGCCCCGAAGCCCTGGACCGTCGCCATCAGCGTCCGGGCCACGGCGTCCGGGTCGACGTCGTCGCGCATCATGCCCGCTTCCTGGTAGCGGACGACGACCTTGGCCCAGGACGCGAGGACCTTGGCGAAGCCCTCGTCCAGCAGGGCGGAGAGCGTCTCGTTGCGCAGCGTCTCGGTCCAGGCCTGGATCATGAGGCGCGGGAACAGCCACCGACCGTCGTCCGTCAGCGCCGGCCGCTCCCGCGCCATGTGCGCCAGGGTGCGGGCGATGAGCTCGTCGGGCATGGCCGGCGGGTCCTCCTGCGCCGCCCGCTCGTACACGTCCCGGATGGCGCCCAGCACCTCGGCGACGATGGCCTCGATCAACTCCTCCTTGCCGCTGAAGTAGCGGTAGACGGCTCCCGCCGAGAGGTCGACCTCCTTCAGCACGTCCTGCATCGACGTGGCGTGGAAGCCGTTGCGGGCGAAGCAGAGCGCGGCGCCGTCGAGGATCTGCCGGCGGCGGGCGTCGAGGTGTTCCTGGGATACGCGAGCCATGACACCCAACTTAAAACGAACGTTCCTTCTTGACAAGAAGGCCCGACGGTCGCACGGTGGAGACACAGTCAAAACGAACGATCCTTCTTTTTGAGGAGTCCTCATGGACACGCGTCGACTGATCGCCGTGATCGTCCTGGTCCCCGTGCTGGTCTCCCTGGCCCTGTGGGCCTTCGCGTGGCCGGCCTCCCGTACGGCACCGCGCGATCTGCCACTCGGCGTGGCGGGGCCGCCCGCCGCGGTCGCGCAGGTCGAGCAGCGGCTCGCCCAGCGCGAGGGCGCCTTCGAGCTCCACCGCTATGCCGACGAGGCCGCGGCCCGCGACGCCGTCGAGGACCGGACCGTGTACGGCGCGGTGGTGACCGACGGCGACGGCGTGAAGCTGCTCACCGCGTCCGCCGCGAGTCCGGCCGTCGCGCAGTCGCTGCGGCAGGCGGTGACCGAGCAGGCGTCCGCCACGGGGGCCGCCGTCCAGGTCGCCGACGTGGTGCCCGCACCCGGCGCGGATCCGCGCGGCGCGGCACTGAGCGCGAGTGTGCTGCCGCTGGCGCTGGCCGGGATCGCGACCGGCGCGGTGGCGACCCTGCTGGGGCTGCGGGGCCTGCGCGCGGCCCTGGCACTGGTCGGCGCGGCGGCCCTGACCGGACTGGTCGCGGCGGCGATCGCGCACAGCTGGCTCGGGGCGGTCACCGGTGACTGGTGGACCGTGGCCGGGGTGTTCGTGCTGTCGACCCTGGCTGTGGGCGCGGGCGTCGCCGGACTGGCGGCACTGCTCGGCCGCGCGGGTCTCGCGCTGGGCGGAGCGGTGATGATGCTCCTGGGCAACCCCTTCTCGGCGGCTTCCTCGGCGCCGGAGATGCTGCCGGAGCCGGCCGGGGCGATCGGGCAGTGGCTGCCGCCGGGTGCGGGCGCCTCGCTGCTGCGCTCGGTGTCGTTCTTCGACGGCGCGGCGGCCACCGGCCCCGCGCTGACCCTCGCCTGGTGGGCGCTGCTGGGCCTGGGGGCGGTCCTGGTGGGCGGTGCCCTGCGGCGGCGCACCCGCGGTGCGACCCCGGCACGGGACCAGGCGCCGGCGCCGGCCCCCGTCTCCTGAGACGCCGGGCCACCCGCCGGCCGCGCACGTCCCGCACCACGACCGGATCGTGCCCGGCGCGAGGTGAGCCGCCGATGCTGCCACCGGAACCGCCTGCGCTGCCCGCCCTCACCCGCGCCGAGGGAGAGCTGATCGACCGTTACCTGGACGTCCTGAACCTGCTCGGCCGCATCAACCCGGCGCTGGACGGCGAGACCTACCGCGCTGCGCGCCGCCCAGGCGCTGGTGGGCAAGGCGAGCGCCCTGCGCGACGCGCTCGCGGTCATGCACCGGGGGGGGCGGGGCGGAACGGCGTACGGCATGGGTCAGCCTTCCGCCGGCTCACGGCAGTTGAGGAACGCGGCGTCGAAACGGACCAAACGGCGTACCCCCTTTCGGCGTAGGAACACCTCGGATTTCCGGGCCTCCGGGGTTGCGCGGGCCGCGTGCCCCGGCGCCGGAAGGACTCACTCCGCCGCTGGTCCCGGCTTCGTCACCACGCTGGACGAGGAGCCGAACGGAGCGCCGCCCACCCGAACGGATGAGTGGTGAGTAACAACACAAAGGGCACGTTCCGTTGGGATTTTCCCACCGGGCGGGACAAGATCCGTGACTGACGACAAGCCCCCGCCGCAGCGGCGGGGCGGTCCGGGCGGACGCCGAGTCCTGCCGCCGTCCGGACGACCGGTCGACAGGAGTGGATCGGCAGGAGTGGAGGACCCGAGCACGACGGGTCGCCGGTACGGCCGTCTCCGGGAGGAGGACGCCGCGCCGAGCAGCCCTTGGGGTGAAGCCGCACCCGTGCGGCCGGGCAACTTCGCCAGCCCGAATCCGACAGGTCATCCTTCACAGGCGGCTGACGAAGGGTTGCGCATGTCTGCGCTCAATCGAGTCCCGTCGCTGATGGCCCGTGCCGGTACGGCCTCCGCTCTCACCCTCGCCGCCGTGGGCGGCTCCGTCGTGGTTCCCGGCGTCGCCTCCGAGGCGGCCGCGGCGAGCCACGCCACCAAGGCGCTCAAGATCGCGGCTTCCAAGAAGGGTTCACCGTACAAATGGGGTGCCGTCGGCCCACACAGGTTCGACTGCTCGGGGCTGACGCTGTATTCGTTCAAGAAGGCCGGCAAGAAGCTGCCGCGCACGGCGGCCCAGCAGTACAACAAGACCAGGCATGTCTCGGCCAAGAACCGCAAGGCCGGTGACCTGGTCTTCTTCCATTCGGGCCGCAGTGTCTACCACGTCGGCATCTACGCCGGTAAGGGCAAGATCTGGCACGCCCCGAAGACCGGGGACGTGGTGCGCCTGCAGAAGATCTGGACCGGCAGCGTCTGGTACGGCCGGGTCAAGTAGCCCGCCCGGGACGGGTGACGGTGTACTGATCCGCCGTCACCCGTCCCGGGTGCCGGATGCGCGCGGTGCCGGATGTCCGCGTCACCGCCGGGGTTGCTCCTGGGTGCCCGTGCCCTGTCCCGCGACCGCGGCCGGTTCGGGCGCGACCGCGCGGTCCGGCGGCGTCCAGGGAAGTTCGATGGAGATGGTCTTGCCCCCCTCCCGCGTGGGGCGCACCCTCAGCTTGCCGCCGCACTCCGCCGTCAGCCAGCGAATGATCACCATGCCCCGGCCGTTGTCCTGCTGGACGGCGGCCGGCAGGCGTTTGGGGAAGCGCGGATGGCTGTCGGTGACGCCGATGCGCAGCCGCTCGTCGCGGTCGAGCGCCAGGTCCACCGTGAAGGTGGGCGACTGGCCGAAGGTGTGCTGGACCGCGTTGGTCGCCAGCTCCGAGACGATGAGCCGGACGGTCTCGGACACCTCCGCCTCCGCCGGCAGGCCCCACTCCGCCAGTGTGCCGACCACGTAGGTCCGCGCGGCGGCCACCGAGGCCGGATCGCTCGGCAGAGTGACGGATGCTTCCAGATGGTCTGCCATGGCGACGTCGTCCCTTTCCCACGGGACCGCAGCCCGACACGGAGCGGATGGTTCGAGTACGGTCCCGGACTGGTGCTTCGCCGTCAGAGTGCCATCACCGGGGCGGTGATGAGCGGCGATCCACCAAGATATGCATATATCTGTCGCTCGATGCGGTGAACTCTGCGACGGCAGAGCGTATTCGGGCGACTCATAGGGAGTAGAGGAGTGGCCCATGCAGCACGGTCCCGTGGTGCGCCGTCGGAAGCTGGGCGCCGAACTGCGCGCCCTGCGCACGTCGGCGGGGATCACCAGCGGTGAGGCGGCCCGCCTCGTGGGCTGGCACCAGTCGAAGGTCAGCCGGATCGAGACCGGCACGAGCGGGGCGAAACCGGCCGACGTGCGGTTACTGCTGGACGCCTACGGCGTGGACGACGCCCAGCTGCGGGAACTGCTGGTGGTGCTGGCCGGCACCGACGGGCAGGGCGGCGGCCGGAACGACTGGTGGCACGCTTATCGCGGAGTACTCCCGCCGACCTACCGGGACTTCATCAGCCTGGAGTCCCAGGCGAGCGCGATGCGCACCCTGGAGACCACGGTGGTCCCCGGCCTGCTGCAGACGCCGGAGTACGCCCGCGCGGTGACGCGCGCCGCGGCGGACGGACTGCCGGAGGAACGGCTGGACACGTTGGTGGAGGTCCGGCTGGCCCGGCAGGACGTGCTGCGGGCCGAGCCGCCGCTCCGGCTGAGCGCGGTCCTGGACGAGGCGGTGCTGCGCCGCGAGGTCGGCGGACCGGGTGTCATGGCCCGTCAGCTGGAGCGGCTGGTCGAGGCCGCGCGCCTGCCCCATGTCCGGCTCCGGGTACTGCCGTTCGCCGCCGGGGCGCACATCGGTGTCACCGGCCCTTTCGTAATCTTCTCTTTTTCGAGCACTTCTGATCTCGACGTGGTTGTTCTCGACCACTTGACGAGTAGCCTGCATCTCGAACGGAAAGAAGACCTAGAGGCCTACACCGAGGCCTTCAACGCCCTTCTGGTTCATGCCCTTTCGCCCGAGGACTCGTTGGACTTCATCGCCGCGACCGCGGCGGGCGCGTAAGGAGGCACCATGTCAGGCACCACGTCAGGAACCGCGACGGCACGTGTGCGGAACATCCCCGTCAGTACCGAGTTGCCCGGCGCGCGCTGGCTGCGCAGCAGCTACAGCACCGGGGCGAACAACTGTGTGGAGACGGCCCGGCCGTCGGCCGGCCCCTGGGCCGGACTGCTCGCCGTGCGCGACTCCAAGGACCCGGCCGGACCCGCGCTGCTCTTCTCCCCCGGGAGCTGGGCGTCGTTCACCGCCTCGGTCCACCGCCACTGATCCGGTCGGTCGTCGGTCGGCGCACGGCCGTGTCACGCCGACTCATGGTCGCGTTCCGCCGATGACCCGTACAGCGCGTTCGATCTGTTCCCCGGAGAGGTCCGCACGAGCGGTCAGCCTGAGCCGTGAGACGCCGTCGGGCACGGAAGGAGGACGGAAGCAGCCCACGGCCAGGCCGGCCGCACGGCAGTCGGCCGCCCACCGTACGGCCCCCTCCGGGGAGGGGGCGCGCACCGAGACGACCGCGGCGTCCGGACGTACCGCGGAATGCCCCTCTGCGGTCAGGCGTGCGTGCAGTCCGGCCGCCACCGCCCGCGCCCGCGCCGCCCGTTCGGGCTCGCGGCGCAGCAGCGTCAGCGCCGCCAGCGCCCCGCCCGCCGCCGCGGGGGCGAGACCGGTGTCGAAGATGAACGTCCTGGCCGCGTTGACCAGATGCTCGATCACCCGGGCGGGCCCGAGCACGGCACCGCCCTGACTGCCGAGCGACTTGGAGAGCGTCACCGTCACGACGACGTCGTCGGCGCCCGCGAGGCCCGCCGCGTGCGCGGCGCCCCGGCCGCCCTCGCCGAGGACACCGAGACCGTGCGCGTCGTCGACGACCAGCCCGGCCCCGTACTCGCGGCAGGCCCCGGCGAGCGCGGCCAGTGGCGCCGCGTCACCGTCGACCGAGAAGACCGTGTCGGACACCGTGACCGCGGGACCGTCGTGCGTCGCCAGCGCCTTGCGCACGGCGTCCGGGTCGGCGTGTCCCACGACCTGGGTCGTGCCGCGCGCCAGGCGGCAGCCGTCGATCAGGGAGGCGTGGTTGCCCGCGTCGGAGACGACGAGGGAGCCGTGCGGGGCCAGGGCGGTGACCGCGGCGAGGTTGGCCGCGTAGCCGGAGGAGAAGACGAGGGCGGCCTCGAAGCCGCAGAAGTCGGCCAGTTCGCGTTCGAGTTCGGCGTGCAGTTCGGTCGTGCCGGTCACCAGCCGGGAGCCCGTCGCGCCGGCGCCCCAGCTCCGCGCGGCCCGCGCCGCCCCCTCGGTGACCTCCGGGTGCCGGGCCAGTCCGAGGTAGTCGTTGCTCGCCAGGTCCAGCAGCGGCGAGTCGGCCGGACGGGGGCGCAGAATCCGGACGAGGCCCGCCCGGCGACGCGCCCGGGCCTGCTCGTCGATCCAGCCGAACGCCATGGGTGAGCCCTCCGGGGTTTTGTAGGCAATGGACAGACGATAGCCGTACCGCCACCCCCGCGAGGTGTGGCAATACCCACACGGTGATCTGTCAGTGTTGTGCAAACTCTCCTTGGCCCCGGGCGGCCCCTTAGGACAGGATCGGCTCTCATGGACCTGCTGAACACGCTGGTGGACAAGGGGCTTCGGCGCGAGACGCCGACCCGCGAGGAGGCCCTTGCCGTCCTCGCCACTTCCGACGACGACCTGCTCGATGTGGTGGCCGCGGCCGGCAAGGTGCGCCGGCACTGGTTCGGACGGCGGGTGAAACTCAACTACCTCGTCAACCTCAAGTCGGGTCTGTGCCCCGAGGACTGCTCCTACTGCTCGCAGCGGCTCGGCTCCAAGGCCGAGATCCTCAAGTACACCTGGCTCAAGCCCGACCAGGCCTCGCAGGCCGCCGCGGCGGGCGTGGCCGGGGGCGCCAAGCGGGTGTGCCTGGTGGCCAGCGGACGCGGGCCGACCGACCGGGACGTGGACCGGGTCTCGGACACCATCAAGGCCATCAAGGAGCAGAACGAGGCCGTCGAGGTGTGCGCGTGCCTCGGCCTGCTCTCCGACGGCCAGGCGGAGCGGCTTCGCGAGGCCGGCGCCGACGCCTACAACCACAACCTGAACACGTCCGAGGCGACGTACGGGGACATCACGACCACGCACACGTACGCCGACCGGGTGGACACGGTCAACAAGGCGCACGCCGCCGGGCTGTCCGCCTGCTCCGGGCTGATCGCGGGCATGGGCGAGAGCGACGAGGACCTGGTCGACGTGGTCTTCTCGCTGCGCGAGCTCGACCCCGACTCGGTACCGGTCAACTTCCTGATCCCGATGGAGGGCACGCCGCTCGCCAAGGAGTGGCACCTCACCCCGCAGCGGTGCCTGCGCATCCTGGCGATGACGCGGTTCGTCTGCCCGGACGTCGAGGTGCGCATCGCGGGCGGGCGCGAGGTCCACCTGCGCACGATGCAGCCGCTGGCCCTGAACCTGGCCAACTCCATTTTCCTCGGCGACTACCTCACCAGCGAGGGGCAGGCCGGCCATGCCGACCTGGAGATGATCGCGGACGCCGGGTTCGAGGTGGAGGGCGCCGGCGAGGTGACGCTGCCGGAGCACCGGGTCGCGGACCGGGGCGGGTGCGGGTCGCACGGGGAGGGCGGGGGCTGCGGGTCCTCGCACGAGGGCGGCGGTGTCTGCGGGTCCGTCCCGGCCGAGGGCGCCGGCGGCTGCGGTGCCGCCGTGCCCGCCGAACCCGCCGTCGCGGGCGAACCGCGTACGGACCTGGTCGCCGTACGCCGTCGTGGTGCCGGAACGGATCTCGCGCCCAATGCCTGAGCCCGCACTGACCGTGGACGAACTGCTGGCGCTCGACCGGCGGCACGTCTGGCATCCGTACGGTCCCATGCCCGGCCGGCAGGACCCGCTCGTCGTGGAGTCGGCGAGCGGGGTGCGGCTGCGGCCGGCCGACGGCTCGGGCGAGCTGGTCGACGGGATGTCGTCCTGGTGGTCGGCGATCCACGGCTACAACCACCCGGTCCTGAACGAGGCCGCGCGCGAGCAGCTGGAGCGGATGAGCCACGTGATGTTCGGCGGGCTCACGCACGAGCCCGCCGTGCGGCTGGCGAAGCTCCTTGTCGACATGTCGCCCGAGGGTCTGGAGCACGTCTTCCTCGCCGACTCCGGATCGGTGTCGGTCGAGGTGGCCGTCAAGATGTGCCTGCAGTACTGGCGCTCGCTGGGCCGCCCGGCCAAGCGCCGCCTGCTGACCTGGCGCGGCGGCTATCACGGCGACACCTGGCAGCCCATGTCGGTGTGCGACCCCGAGGGCGGCATGCACGAGCTGTGGCAGGGCGCCCTGCCGCGCCAGGTCTTCGCGGACGCGCCGCCGGCGGAGTACGAGGAGACGTACGCGGATCACCTGCGCGCGTCGATCGAGCGGCACGCCGACGAGCTGGCCGCGGTGATCGTGGAGCCGGTGGTGCAGGGCGCGGGCGGGATGCGCTTCCACTCCCCCGCGTATCTGCGGGTGCTGCGCGAGGCGTGCGACGCGCACGGCGTGCTGCTGGTCTTCGACGAGATCGCGACCGGGTTCGGGCGCACGGGCGCGTTGTTCGCGGCGGAGCACGCGGCGGTGACGCCGGACGTGATGTGCGTGGGCAAGGCGCTGACCGGCGGTTATCTGACGATGGCGGCCACGCTGTGCACGTCGCGGGTGGCCGAGGGGATCTCGCGGGGCGAGGTGCCGGTGCTGGCCCACGGGCCGACGTTCATGGGCAATCCGCTGGCGGCGGCCGTGGCGTGCGCGTCGATCGGGCTGCTGCTCGGCCAGGACTGGCTCGCGGAGGTCAAGCGGATCGAGGCGGGCCTGCGGGACGGTCTGGCGCCCGCCGCCGCGCTGCCGGGCGTGACGGACGTACGCGTCCTCGGGGCGATCGGTGTGGTCCAGCTCGACCACGCCGTCGACATGCGGGCGGCGACGGCTGCGGCGGTGCGCGAGGGCGTGTGGCTGCGGCCGTTCCGCGACCTGATCTACACCATGCCTCCGTACGTCACGGGCGACGCGGACGTGGCACGGATCGCCCGCGCGGTGTGCGCGGCGGCACGGGAGGGATGACATGCCGGTACTGGTGATCACGGGAACGGGCACGGAGATCGGCAAGACGGTCGTGACCGCGGCCGTCGCCGCGACGGCGCTGGCGGCCGGGCGGTCGGTGGCCGTGCTGAAGGCCGCGCAGACGGGCGTACGGCCGGACGAGCCCGGGGACGCGCAGGAGGTCGCGCGCCTCGCGGGCGCCGTGACGGCGGCGGAGGTCGCCCGCTATCCGGAGCCGCTGGCACCGGCCACGGCGGCGCGCCGGGCCGGCCGGGCGCCCGTGCGCCCGCACGAGGTGGCCGAGGCGGCGGGCAAGCTGGCCACCGAGCACGACCTGGTGCTGGTCGAGGGTGCGGGCGGGCTGCTCGTACGCTTCGACGCGGCCGGCGGGACGCTGGCGGACGTCGCCGGTCTGCTGGACGCGCCGGTGCTGCTGGTGGCCTCGGCCGGGCTGGGCACGCTGAACACCACGGAGCTGACCGCGCGTGAGCTGCGCTCCCGTGGCCTGGAGCTGCCGGGCGTGGTGATCGGCAGCTGGCCCGGGGCGCCGGACCTGGCCGCACGCTGCAACCTGGCCGACCTCCCCGACGTGGCCGGCGCGCCGCTCCTGGGCGCCGTTCCCGCCGGCGCGGCGGCCCTCCCCCCGCCCGCCTTCCGGTCGGCGGCACCGCACTGGCTGGCACCACGGTTGCAGGGCACGTGGGACGCGCAGGCGTTCGGGCGCCGGGAGGCTCCCTGACCCGCGAGGTCACCGTGCCCGGCGCGGCGCGCCGGCGGGGCTCGCCGGGCGGAGGCCGCGACGGCAGGCTCGCGGGGGGCGCCGTGGCGGGCGGCGGCGGAACCCGTCGTCCGCGCGGCGGCGCACGAAGGCGAAACCGCAAGGCTCAGCGCGGGGCCGGCCCCGCACCGACCGGCTTGGCAAGCGCGAACGGAACCCACCGCGCCCGCGACGCGGCACGCGAAGGCGGAACCCGCGCGGCGGCGCGTGGAGCGACACCCGCACGGTGACGCCCAGGCCCCAACGGCGGAGCCCTTCGGCACGCACGGGCAGAACCCGCCGCCCGCGCGGTGGGTGCGGGGCGTGGGTGCGGGGGACAATCGCGGTAAGGCACCACCTCGTGAGGGAGGTCCCATGCCAGTGCGATCCGCCCGTTCCCGCGCGGTGCCGCGGGACGCCGTGCACCATCCGCTGTTCGCCCGCTACTACGCCCGGTTCAGCGTGAGCGCCGAGACCCGGATGGGCATGGGCCGCGTGCGCGAGCGGCTGCTCGCCGGGCTGTCCGGGCGGGTGATCGAGGTCGGCGCGGGCAACGGGCTGAACTTCGCCCACTACCCGGGCACCGTCTCCGAGGTCGTCGCCGTCGAACCGGAGCGCGTGCTGCGGCGGTTGGCCGTGGAGGCGGCGCTGCGCGCCCAGGTGCCGGTGGACGTGGCACCGGGCGCCGCGGAGGCGCTGCCGGTCAAGAGCGAGGCGTTCGACGCGGCCGTGGTGTCGCTGGTGCTGTGCAGTGTCCGCGACGTGCCACGCGCGCTGAGTGAACTGAGGCGGGTGCTGCGGCCCGGCGGCGAGGTGCGGTTCTTCGAGCACGGCCGGGGCGGCGGCCGGGTGATGACCTTCACCCAGCGCGCGCTGGACCGGACGCTGTGGCCCCCGCTCAGCGGCGGCTGTCACCTGTCCCGCGAGCCGATCACCGCGCTGCGGGAGGCCGGGTTCACGCTGGGGCCCTACCGGCGGACCATGATGCCGGAACACGGTCCGGCGCTGCCGAGTTCGTACTGCGTGCTCGGCACGGCGTGGCGTCCGCCCGGCGACGGGGCGTAGTCACGCGGTCCACCGGCGCAGCTCGTCCGCGATGTCGTCGACCGACGCGTCA
Organism: Streptomyces sp. CB02414; assembly: GCF_001905385.1. Lineage (GTDB taxonomy): Bacteria > Actinomycetota > Actinomycetes > Streptomycetales > Streptomycetaceae > Streptomyces. Next base: position 286,022 of record NZ_LIPF01000010.1, read on the forward strand.
CCGTTCTTGACGAGCAGGGCCAGGTCCCGCACCTGCTCGGCCGTGGTGACGATCCGGACCCCGCTGGCGACCAGGTAGGCGTAGGCGACCGCGGAGGCGAACAGGGCGTTGGAGCGTTCCAGGGCGGGGACGTGGATGAGCAGCTGGAGCAGCGCGGCCGCGCGGGCGTGCGGGCCGTCGTAGACGGGGGTGTCGAATATCTCGGCCCGGTGGCGGGCGACCGCCGCGACGAGGGCGCCCCAGTCGGTGACCTGGGGGTCTCCGGGGGTGCGCTGTTCGGCGAGCATCAGCAGCCAGGCGAGGTCGATCGTGAGGTCGTTCATCCGTGTGCGTGCGACGGCTCAGCGGCGGCCCTGGCCCTCGCCGACCTCTTCCGCGAACACCTTCTCGTACTGCCGCATGAAGTCGGCGGCCGCGTCCACGAAGGTGCGGCCGGCCTCGCCGGTGTCCTGCCGGACCAGTTCCTCGATGTAGCGGTTGACGCTCATCCCCCGTGCCACGGCCCGCTCCCGGGCGGCCCGGGCGGTGCCCTCGTCCACCCGCACGTTCAGCTGGGCCTTCCTGCTCTTCGCCATACCTCGAAGCTAGCGCCGGAACGCTAGCAGTGGCAAGGGCGGCGCGGCGCCACCCGCGGCGCATCAGCGTGCGCTGGCGCCCGTCACCCCTGGGTGATTGACTGCCGTGACCCGAACTTCCGTCCGTGCGAGGAGAGTTCATGTCGCGTCCGTACCGCTTCGGTGTCAACCTGACGGTCCCCGCCCCGGCCGCGGAGTGGAGCGCGAAGTGCCGGCGGGCCGAGGAACTGGGGTACGACGTCATCCAGGTCCCGGACCACCTCGGCATGGTGGCACCGTTCCCGGCGCTCGTCGCGGCGGCCCGGGCCACCGACCGCCCCAGGCTGGGGACCTTCGTGCTCAACGCCGCCTTCTGGAACCCCGCCCTGCTGGCGCGGGAGGTGGCCACCACGGACGCCCTGACGGGCGGACGCCTGGAGCTCGGGCTGGGCACCGGCTACGTGCGGGCGGAGCACGACACGGCCGGGCTGCCGTTCGGCTCGCCGGGCGAGCGGGTGGACCACCTGCGGCGCACCGTCGAGGAGCTGGAACGGCTGCTCGGCGACGAGGAGCACCTGCCGCGCCCGGCACAGCGGCCCGGGGTGCCGCTGCTGATCGGCGGCAACGGCGACCGGATGCTGGAGCTGACGGCCCGGCACGCCGACATCGCGGCGTTCACGGGCGGGCGTACGGTGCGGGGCAGTACGACGGGGCAGCTGGCCCCGGTCACCGCCGACGAGCTCGACGAGCGCGTCGCCCGGTACCGGGAGTTCGCGGCGGACCGCGCGCAGCCGGCCGAGCTGAACCTGCTCATCCAGATGGTCGTCGTGACCGAGGACCGCGAGGCCGCCGTACAGCCGTTCCTCGAGTACCTGCCGGACCTGACCACGGACCAGGTGCTGGAGCTGCCCGTCTTCCTGGCGGGCACCGTCGAGGAGATCACCGCGCGTGTGCGGGCGCAGCGGGAGCGGTACGGGTTCACCTACCTGTCGGTGCTGGAGCCGTACATGGAGGCCTTCGCCCCGGTGATGCGGGCGCTGCGCGGCGACTGACGCTCCCGGGGACCTGGGCAGCCCCGGGACGCAGACGGTCCCGGCCGTCCGCATGCCGGAATTCGCACGTGAACGCGCGCCGTGCGTGGTGGGATCGCGTTATGACCGACCTGCGCATACGGGCCGCCGGGCCCGAGGACCTGGACGTCGTGCTGGCCTTCTGGAAGACGGCCGCCGAGGGGACGAGCATCAGCGACGACCGGGAGGGAGTGGAGCGGCTCGTCGCCCGCGATCCCGAAGCGCTGATCCTGGCCGAGCGGGACGGGGACCTGGTGGGCACGGTGATCGCCGGCTTCGACGGCTGGCGCTGTCATCTGTACCGGCTGGCCGTGCACCCCGGCCACCGGCGCCAGGGGATCGCCTCGGCCCTGCTGGCCGCCGCGGAGGAACGGTTCGTACGGCTCGGCGGGCGCCGCGGGGACGCGATGGTGCTGCGGCGCAACGAGCGGGCGCAGCATGCCTGGCGGGCCGCCGGGTACGCGCCCGAGGAACAGTGGCGTCGCTGGGTGAAGCCCCTCACCGGCTCCGTCACCGACTGAAAGGCTGTGACCGACGGCGCATGAGCGAGCCCCCATCGGCGACACCCCGGTCGGCGCCTCCGCCGTTGCCTCCGTCGGCGCACGACATCGCGCGGACTCCGGCGGCCTGGCCGATCATGGATCCGAGGTGACCCGATGACGGAAGTGCTCCTGCTGCTGGTGGCGGTCCTGCTCTCGCTCATGTGCGGCGCCTTCGTCGCGGCCGAGTTCTCACTGACCACCGTGGAGCGCGGTGAACTGGAGCGGGCCGCCGGGCGGGGCGAGCGGGGCGCGACGAGCGCGCTGAAGGCCGTACGAAACCTGACGTTCCAGCTTTCGGGGGCACAGCTCGGGATCACCGTGACCAACCTGGTGGTCGGCATGCTCGCCGAGCCCTCGGTCGCCGCGCTGATCTCGGGTCCGCTTCAGAGCGCGGGGATGTCGGGCTCGGCGGCCTCCTCGCTGGCGCTGGTGCTGGGCACCGCCCTGTCGACGGTCTCCCTGATGATCGTCGGGGAGCTGGTGCCGAAGAACTGGGCGATCTCCTCCCCGCTGGCGGTCGCGAAGCGGGTGGGAGGCCCGCAACGCTGGTTCAGCGCGGCGTTCCGGCCCTTCATCACCCACCTGAACAACACGGCCAACCGGCTCGTGCGCCGGTTCGGCGTCGAGCCCGCCGAGGAGCTGGCGTCCGCCCGGAGCCCGCAAGAACTGGCGGCGCTCGCCCGGCACTCGGCCAAGGAGGGCGCGCTGGAGGCCGACACCGCCGAGCTGTTCGTACGGACGCTGAACCTGGCCGACCTGACGGCGCAGAACGTGATGACCCCGCGCGTCCAGGTCGTCGCCCTCGACGCCCGGGCGACCTGCGAGGACGTGGCGAACGCGACGCGGGCCACCGGGCTGTCCCGGTTCCCCGTCTACCGGGACACCCTCGACGCCGTGGTGGGGACCGCGCACGTCAAGGACGTACTCGCGGTACCCGCCGAGCGGCGGGCGGGGCTGCCGGTCGCCGAGCTGATGCGCGAGCCGCTGCTGGTCCCCGAGTCGCTGACCGTCGACCGGCTGCTGGACCGGCTCTCCGGGCGGCGCACGATGGCCGTCGTGATCGACGAGTACGGCGGGACGGCGGGCGTGGCGACGCTGGAGGACATCGTCGAGGAGGTCGTCGGCGAGGTGCGGGACGAGCACGATCCGCACGAGACGCCCGAGCTGGACCCGGCCGGCAGCGACGAGCAGGGCCGCGCGCTGTACCGGGCCGACGGCGCGGCACGCGTGGACCGGCTCGCACGTCTGGGGCTCAAGGTGCCCGAGGGGCCCTACGAGACGGTCGCCGGGCTGGTCGCGGCGGAGCTGGGCCGTATCCCCGCCGTCGGCGACAGCCTGGAGGTCGCGGGCTGGCGGCTGGACGTCGTGGACGCCACGGGACGCAGGGCGGCCCGCGTGCTGCTGCACGCGCCGCTCGCCGACGCGCGCGCCGCCGACGACGACAAGAGCGCCGATGAAGGGGAGGCCGGGCGGTGACGGCCGTACAGCTGCTGATCGGTCTGGCGACGCTCGTCGTCAACGCGTTCTTCGTCGGCGCCGAGTTCGCCCTGATCTCCGTGCGCCGCAGTCAGGTCGAGCCGTACGCCGAGGAGGGCGACCGGCGGGCGAGGAGCGTGCTGTGGGGTCTGGAGCACGTGTCGGCGCTGATGGCGGCGGCCCAGCTCGGCATCACGCTGTGCACGCTGGTCCTCGGCGTGGTCGCGGAACCGGCGATCGCGCACCTGCTGGAACCGGTGTTCCACGCGGTGGGCGTGCCCTCCGGCGCGGGGCACGCGGTGTCGTTCGTGATCGCCCTCGCGCTGGCGACGTACCTGCACATGCTGCTCGGCGAGATGCTCCCGAAGAACATCGCCCTGGCCGAGCCGGTGCGCAGCGCGCTGCTGCTCGGGCCCCCGCTGGTGGCACTGTCCCGGGCGCTGCGCCCGGTGATCTTCACGATCAACGCCTTCGCGAACGCGCTGCTCAAGCTGCTCAGGGTGGAGACGAAGGACGAGGTCTCGGCGACCTTCACGGACGCGGAACTGGCCGAGATCGTCAAGGACGCCGGCGAGGCCGGGCTGATCGACGACCGGGCCCAGGAGCGGCTGCACGACGCGCTGGAGCTGGGCCGGCGTCCGGTGCGGGACGTGGTGCTGCCGCTGGAACGGGTCGTCCACGCGCGCGTGGGCATCACCGCGGAGCAGTTGGAGCGGCTGTCGGCGCAGTCCGGGTTCTCCCGCTTCCCCGTCGTCGACGACGGGCGGCGCATCGTCGGCTACCTGCACGTGAAGGACGCCTTGGACGCCTCGCCGCGGGACCTGCCGTTCCGGCTCGGCGACATGCGGCCCATCGCGCGGGTGCGGGAGAGCACCCCGCTGGACGACGTGCTCACTGCGATGCGCCGCAGCCGCACCCATCTGGCGGCCGTCCTCGGGTCCGACGGGCGGCTGGCGGGGCTGGTGACCATGGAGGACGTCCTGAGGGAGCTGTTCGGGCAGCGGACCTGAACTCGGGGGCCGGCGCACGTGGCCGGACCGGCGGAGCCGCGGCCGCTGCCCGACCGGCGGAGAGGGGGGCCCGCAGCCGGAGCGGCGGAAGGCCCGCCGGACCACGGCCCTCCGATCGGTCCGGCGGAACGCCGGCCGGGCCAGCGAACGTAAGTACGCGCTGTCCGGTGGGACGGGCTCGTGGCCGCACCCGTCGCCCGCACGGCGGCGGAGCCGGTCGTCGGAGAGGGACGGGAGCGCCTTCCGAGGGCGGCGGGAGCGGCTTCTTCCGAGGGTGACCGACCGTCGGGTATGTGCGTGGGGCTACCATTTCTGTCGCCATGCAGACGAATCCCACCCACACCAGTCTCGTCGCCGTCGGTGACTCCTTCACCGAGGGCATGTCGGACCTGCTCCCGGACGGCTCCTACCGGGGCTGGGCCGACCTCCTCGCCGCACGGATGGCGGCCCGCTCCCCCGGCTTCCGGTACGCGAACCTCGCCGTGCGCGGCAAGCTCATCGGGCAGATCGTCGACGAGCAGGTCGATGTGGCGGCGGCCATGGGGGCCGACGTGATCACCCTGGTCGGCGGCCTCAACGACACCCTGCGGCCCAAGTGCGACATGGCCCGGGTGCGGGATCTGCTGACGCAGGCCGTGGAACGGCTCGCACCGAACTGCAAGCAGCTGGTGCTGATGCGCAGCCCGGGCCGCCAGGGCCCGGTGCTGGAGCGGTTCCGGCCACGCATGGAGGCGCTCTTCGCGATCATCGACGACCTGTCCGCGCGCCACGGCGCCGTGGTCGTCGACCTGTACGGCGCCCAGTCGCTGGCCGACCCGCGCCTGTGGGACGTGGACCGGCTGCACCTGACCGCCGAGGGGCACCGCCGCGTCGCGGAGGCCGTGTGGCAGTCGCTCGGCTACGAGCCCGAGGACCCCGACTGGCACGCGCCGGTCCCGCCGACGCCGCCGCCCGGCTGGGTCATGCGCCGGACCGCGGACGCCCGGTTCGCCCGGCAGTACCTGCTGCCCTGGATCGGCCGCAGACTGACCGGCCGCTCGTCCGGTGACGGGCGGCCGGCGAAGCGTCCCGAGCTGCTGCCGTACGAGGACCTGACGCCGTGATCGTCCAGGTCACAGCGGTCTCGTAGGTTCCGACGAGGAACCCCGTGGCGCCGGCCTGCAGGAATCGCCAGTAAACTTTCGCTACGTGACTTCCGCTCCCGCCAAGCCCCGCATCCCGAACGTCCTCGCCGGACGCTACGCCTCCGCCGAGCTCGCCACGCTCTGGTCGCCCGAGCAGAAGGTGAGGCTGGAGCGGCAGCTCTGGCTCGCCGTGCTGCGGGCCCAGAAGGACCTCGGCATCGAGGTGCCCGACGCCGCCATCGCCGACTACGAGCGCGTCCTCGACCAGGTCGACCTGGCCTCCATCGCCGAGCGCGAGAAGGTCACGCGGCACGACGTGAAGGCGCGGATCGAGGAGTTCAACGACCTCGCCGGGCACGAGCACGTGCACAAGGGCATGACCTCCCGGGACCTGACGGAGAACGTCGAGCAGCTCCAGGTCCGGCTGTCGCTGGAGCTGATCCGCGACCGCTCGGTGGCCGTCCTGGCCCGCCTCGGCAAGCTGGCCGGCGAGTACGCCGAGCTGGTCATGGCCGGCCGCTCCCACAACGTCGCCGCGCAGGCCACGACGCTGGGCAAGCGGTTCGCCACCGCCGCCGACGAGCTGCTGGTCGCGTACGGCCGGGTGGAGGAGCTGCTGGGCCGCTACCCGCTGCGCGGCATCAAGGGCCCGGTCGGCACCGCTCAGGACATGCTGGACCTGCTCGGCGGGGACGCGGACAAGCTCGCGGAGCTGGAGCGGCGGATCGCCGGTCACCTGGGCTTCTCCGAGGCGTTCACCTCGGTGGGCCAGGTCTACCCGCGCTCCCTGGACTACGAGGTCGTCACCGCGCTGGTGCAGCTCGCGGCGGCGCCGTCGTCGCTGGCGAAGACGGTCCGGCTGATGGCCGGGCACGAGCTGGTCACCGAGGGCTTCAAGCCCGGCCAGGTCGGCTCCTCGGCGATGCCGCACAAGATGAACACCCGCTCCTGCGAGCGCGTCAACGGCCTGATGGTGATCCTGCGCGGCTACGCGTCGATGACCGGCGAGCTGGCGGGCGACCAGTGGAACGAGGGTGACGTGTCCTGCTCGGTGGTGCGCCGGGTGGCGCTCCCCGACGCGTTCTTCGCCCTGGACGGGCTGCTGGAGACGTTCCTGACGGTGCTCGACGAGTTCGGTGCCTTCCCGGCCGTCGTGGCCCGGGAGCTGGACCGCTACCTGCCGTTCCTGGCCACCACCAAGGTGCTGATGGGCGCGGTGCGGGCCGGGGTGGGCCGCGAGGTCGCCCACGAGGCGATCAAGGAGAACGCCGTCGCCTCCGCGCTGGCGATGCGCGAGCAGGGCGCCGAGCGCAACGAACTGCTCGACAAGCTGGCCGCCGACGAGCGCATCCCGCTGGACCGGGCCGGACTGGAGGCCCTGATGGCCGACAAGCTGTCCTTCACGGGCGCGGCGGCCGCCCAGGCCGGCGTCGTCGTCGGCCGGATCGAGGAGATCGTCAAGCAGCGCCCGGACGCCGCGGGATACACCCCCGGAGCGATCCTCTGACGCGCTTCACCCCGGCGGAGCTGGAGGCCGCCCGCGACCGTCTCGTCCCGGACGTCGTCGCGGACGGCCTGCGCGTGCTGTTCTGCGGCATCAACCCCGGTCTGATGACGGCGGCGACCGGCCACCACTTCGCCCGCCCGGGCAACCGCTTCTGGCCGGTGCTGCATCTGTCCGGGTTCACCCCGCGGCTGCTGAAGCCGTCGGAGCAGGGGGAACTGCCGTCGTACGGGCTCGGGATCACGAACGTCGTCCAGCGGGCCAGCGCGCGGGCGGACGAGCTGACCGCCGAGGAGTACCGGGAGGGCGGCCGGCTGCTGGCGCTGAAGGTGACGCGGCTGCGGCCGCGTTGGCTGGCCGTCGTCGGTGTCACCGCGTACCGCGCGGCGTTCGACGACCGGAAGGCGCGGGTCGGCCCCCAGGAGCGGACGATCGGGGACACGCGGATCTGGGTACTGCCCAATCCCAGCGGTCTCAACGCGCACTGGACGGCGCAGACCATGGCGGAGGAGTTCGCACGGCTGCGGGCCGCGGCGGACACGGAGGAGTAGTCCGGGTTCACGGGGGCGCCTCCTGTGTGACGACGGCCAGCAACTGCACCTCGTCGGTCTCGTCCAGGTCGGCGACGGCGACCGCTACCCAGCGGCCGGTCCCCTCGGCCTCCCACAGGTGTGCCAGGCGCGCACGGGCGCTGAGGGCGGCCCACGGCTCGGGTATCTCCTCCCGCTCGGTCCGCAGGAGGACCGTCTGCAGGTTCCAGGGCTCCGGCTCCCCCCAGCGGGTGGCGAAGCGCTCGTGGAGGGCATCGCGGCACTTCTCGTACTGCTCCTCGGTCGCCGCCCGCTCCCCTTGATCGCCGTCGCGCAGGCCGTGGCTGCTCTCCAGCACCGCCACGAAGTGGCCGTGCTCCGCCGGGAAGGGGCGGAAGCACAGCTCGTCGATGAGGGCGATGTGCCGCGCGATGTCCATGCCGTCCAGTAAACCGGCCGCCACTGACAATTGGCGGGGCGTCAGGCGTCCCGGCCGCGCAGCCGCCAGGCGCCGGCGATCAGGGCGGCCCCCGCCCAGACCGCTGTCACGGCGAGCCCCGCCCAGGGCCCCAGAATCCCGTCGTGCGTCTGGTGGATGACCACCTGTCCGGCCTGGTCCGGCAGGAACTCCGTGGCGCCGCCCGCCGCGTCGCCGATCACGAAGGCGATGATGAGGATGAACGGGATCAGGGTGGACAGGGTGGCCACACCACTGCGGAAGAGGGCGGTCAGGCCCGCCGCGAGCAGGGCCATCAGCATGAAGTAGATCCCGCATCCCACGACACCGCGCACCTGCTCGCCCGCGCTGAGCCCGTCCGCGGCCGCGCCGAGGCCCGCCCTGGCGGCGACGAGCGCGGCGAACGAGGTGAGCAGCCCGACCACGAGGGCCGGTACGGCGACGACGACCAGCTTCGCCGCGAACCACCGCCCGCGCTGCGGAACGGCGGCCAGGGACAGGCGGATTCCGTTGCCCTGGTACTCGGCCGACACGACCGTGGCGCCGAACGCGATGGCCGCGATCTGACCGGGCATGACGCCGGAGAGGGCCATGAACAGCGGGTCGAAGTCCGGGTCCGAGGTGTCGGAGACCCCCGCCAGCGCGGAGAAGGCGGTGGTGCAGACGAACACGGCCAGCAGTGTGCCGCACAGCGAGCGCAGGGTGAGCACCTTGAGCGCCTCGGAGCGGAGTACGGGTGCGAAGTGCATGGTCAGGCCTCCTGGGGCTGTGCGGTGAACTCGGCCTCGGTGGCCGTCAGGTCGAGGTAGGCCTGTTCCAAGGTGCCTTCCGTCGAGCTCAGTTCGAGGATCGGGACGCCGGCACCGGACACGGCACGGCCGATGTCGTCCACGCGTGCGTGCGGCACGGTCCAGTACCCGTCGTGGTGTTCCACCGCCTCGTGCCCGTGCCGGGCGAGAGCGGCCTTGAGCGCGGTGGGGTCCGAGGTCCGGACGCGGACACTGGGCTGCACGCGCGCGTCGATGAACTCCCGCATCGGGGTGTCGGCGAGCAGCCGGCCCCGGCCGAGGACGACCAGGTGGTCGGCGAAGGACGCGGTCTCGTTCATCAGGTGGCTGGAGACCAGGACGGTGCGTCCGTCGGCCGCGAGCCGGCCCAGCAGTCCGCGGATCCAGATGATGCCCTCGGGGTCCAGTCCGTTGGAGGGCTCATCCAGCATCACCACCTCCGGGTCGCCCAGCAGTGCGGCGGCGATGCCGAGCCGCTGGCGCATCCCCAGGGAGTACGTCCTCACCCGGCGGCGCGCCACCGACGCGATGCCGGTCTCCTCCAGGACCTCGTCGACCCGGCGTGCGGGAAGACGGTTGCTCGCCGCCAGGACGCGCAGGTGGTCCCGGCCGGTGCGGGAGCCGTGGGCGGCGTCCGCGTCGAGCAGGGCGCCCACGTGCCGCAGCGGCTCGTCGAGGGTGGCGTAGGGGCGTCCGCCGACGGTCGCGGTGCCGGAGGTCGGCCGGTCGAGGCCGAGGACCAGGCGCATGGTGGTGGACTTCCCGGCGCCGTTGGGGCCGAGGAAGCCGGTGACGCGGCCGGGGCGGACGGTGAAGGTGAGGTCGTCGACGGCTCGTCGGGTGCCGTACTCCTTGGTGAGGTTCTGGACGTCGATGCTGGTCATGGCATCAGCGTGCCGGTCCGTACGGGGGCGGGTCCTCCCCCGCCGGTGGAGATCGTCTCCCCCGTGCGGGGGAGCCGGGTGTCAGTGGCGGCTGGCACGATGTGCGAATGGTCCGCTTCCTGCGCCCGCTGTTCCGGGGGGCTACTTACACACGGCTCGTGTACCTGTGGGTGCCGATGCTGATCGTGAGCGTGTGGGCGCTCATCGACGACACCAACATGTGGGTGCCGGCGGCCCTGCTGCTCCCGGTCGGTCTCATTCCGGCGGTGCGGACCGGCGAGGGGGTGCAGGCGCGGTGGCTCCTCACGCCGGGTCAGGGGGACGGCGGCTTCTCGGTGGCCCCGTCGGCGACCTGGCGGGACCGCCTGCGCACGGTGGTGTGGCTGCAAGGCCGCCTCGTCCTCGGACTGCTGACCGCGGGTGTCTGCGTCTGGCTGCCGATCCTCTCCGTCGAACTGGTCCGGCACGCCGCCGGGCACCGGGTCGATGACATCCCGGTGCTGCGGGACACCGCGCCGCACTGGGCGTACGCCCTCCTCGCGCCACTCCCCCTCCTCGGCCTGTACGGCGCCGTCGTGGGCCTCGGCCTCCTGGCGACGGCGGGGGCCCGCGCGCTGCTCGGCCCGTCCGCCGCCGAGCGGCTCACCGCCCTGGAGGAGCGCACCGAACAGCTCCTGGAACGCAACCGCATCGCCCGTGAGCTGCACGACTCCATCGGCCACGCGCTGACCGTCGCCGTCATCCAGGCGGGGGCCGCCCGCGCGGCGAACAGCCCCGAGTTCACCGACCGCGCGCTGACCGCGATCGAGGAGACCGGCCGGGCCGCGCTGGAGGATCTGGAACGGGTGCTCGGCGTCCTGCGGGAGGCGGAGCGGCCCGTGAGCGCCCGGCCGACGCTCGCGGACGCCGACCGCCTCCTGGAGTCCGCCCGGGCCTCCGGGGCCAAGGTCGACGCCGAGGTCACCGGTCCGCTGGAGTCCCTGCCGGGTCCGGTGTCGCGCGAGGGATACCGCATCCTCCAGGAGGCGCTGACCAATGTGCTGCGGCATGCGGGCACCGTGCCCACCCGGGTGCGGGTCGATGTCAGCGACGGCGCGCTCACCCTTCAGGTGTGCAATCCGCTGCCGGACGGGAGGGCCGCGCCCGGTCGTGGCAGCGGGCTGCGCGGGATACGCGAGCGGGCCGCGCTGCTGGGCGGGCGGGCGCACACGGGCCCCGGCGACGCCGGTGACTGGGAGGTGCGGGTCGAGCTGCCGCCGGGCTGATCTACGCTGGGCGGATGCCGGTCAGAGTGCTCCTCGTGGACGACGAACCCCTGGTACGCGCGGGTCTGCGGGCGGTGCTGGAGGCGCAGCCGGACATCGAGGTGGTCGGGGAGGCAGCCGACGGGGCGGCGGTGATTCCGCTGGTGCGTCAGGTGCGGCCGGACGTGGTTGCCATGGACGTCCGGATGCCGCTGCTGGACGGGATCGAGGCCACGCGGGCGCTGCTGCGGACGATGACCGATCCGCCGAAGATCCTCGTGGTGACGACCTTCGAGAACGACGAGTACGTGTACGAGGCGCTGCGCGCGGGCGCGAACGGGTTCCTGCTGAAGCGGGCCCGCCCGGCCGAGATCGTGCACGCGGTGCGGCTGATCGCGGACGGCGAGTCCCTGCTGTTTCCGGCGTCGGTGCGGCAACTGGCCGCCGAGTACGGCGACGGCGGCGGCAACCGCGCGGCCCGCGCGCTGCTGGAGCGGGCGCAGCTGACCGAGCGGGAGGGCGACGTGCTGCGGCTGATGGCGCGCGGGCTGTCGAACGCGGAGATCGCCGCCCGGCTGGTGGTCGGCACGGAGACGGTGAAGTCGCACGTGAGCGCGGTGCTGGGGAAGCTGGGGGCACGGGACCGCACGCAGGCGGTGATCACGGCTTACGAGTCGGGGTTCGTGGCACCCGGCTGAGGCGCCGGTGCCGCAAGGGCGGGGGCGGACCGGCACTCGCCGGGGCGGAGCGGGCCGAGTACGATCCGCCCAACACGCGCACGAGCTGGGAGGACGGAGTTGGGCGGGCTGACCGGTGGGGACCCGTCGCTGCTGCGGAGGATCAACTCCGCTGTGGTGCTGCACGCGTTGCGGGCCACGGACTGCGCGACGCTGACCGAGATCACTCGGGTGACGGGACTGTCCCGGCCCACCGTCGAGGGCGTCGTCGAGGGGCTGATCGAGGCGGGTCTGGTCGTGGAGGCGGCCGCCGACGAGCGTACGACCCGCAGGCAGGGGCGGCCCGCGCGGCGGTTCCGGTTCCGGGCGGAGGCCGGGCACCTGCTGGGCCTGGAGATCGGTCCGCACCGCGTGGCCGCGCTCCTGTCCGACCTGGACGGCCGGGTGATCGGTGCCCAGGCCAAGGACGTCGACGTGAGCGCGCCGGCCGACGAGCGGCTGGAGCGGGTGCGCACCGCGGTCGCCGAGCTGCTGCGCCGGGCCGGGGTGGCGCGTGGCTCGCTGCGGGCCGTGGGTGCCGCCTCGCCGGGGATCGTGGAGGCGGACGGCACGGTGCGGCTGTGCACCGCGCTGCCCGAGTGGACGGGGCTGCGCCTGGGCGAGCGGCTGAACCGTTCCTTCAAGTGTCCGGTGCTGGTGGAGAACGACGCGAACGCGGCGGCGGTCGCCGAGCACTGGAAGGGCGCCGCCACCGAGTCCGACGACATCGTGTTCGTGCTGGCCGGGCTGAGCCCCGGGGCCGGGTCACTGATCGGCGGGCGGCTGCACCGGGGGTACGGCGGGGCGGCGGGCGAGACCGGCGCGCTGCACCTGCTGGGCCGGGACGTGACTCCGGAGACCCTGCTGTCCACCACGGACGAGCCGCTTCATCCGCTGGACGAGCAGGCGGTCGCCAAGGTGTTCGCCGAGGCCCGGCAGGGCGACCAGCGGGCCCGCGCGGCCGTCGAGCGGTACATCCACCGGCTGGTGCACGACGTGGCGGCGATGGTGCTGGCCCTCGATCCCGAGCTGGTCGTCATCGGAGGCTGGGCGGCCGGGCTGGACGACGTGCTGGAACCGTTGCGGCGCGAGCTGGCCCGTTACTGCCTGCGTCCGCCGAAGGTCGCGCTGTCCCTCCTCGGTGAGGCCGCCGTGGCGACGGGCGCGCTGCGCCTCGCCCTCGATCACGTCGAGGAGCAGCTGTTCGCCGTGGAGGGCGCCACGGCGCGCCGCTGAGCCGCGGGGCTCCGGGCCGGCAGGCTCAGGAGGCCCGGGTCTGGGGGCCGTGGTGGATCTCCACGTCGCCGGAGTCCCCGAAGGTCAGCCGGCAGGTGTCGGCGCGGTAGGTGGCGACGGAGAGCGCGGCGGTGCGGCCCTCGGCGAGGTAGCGGGTGGTGACGACGAGGACGGGCGCTCCCGGAAGGCGGTCCAGTTCCTTCGCGTCCTCGGCGCCGGCCGATCCCAGCTCCACGGCGCTGTCCCGGCGCTCCAGTTCGCCGCGCTGCAGTTCGCGCAGGACGGCACGGGCGCGTGCGGCCGCGGAGGGCGCGTCGATGGCGGTGAGGTCGGGCACCGAGGACGGCGGGACGTAGAGCAGCTCGGCGGCGACGGGCTGGCCGTGCGTCACGCGGGAGCGGCGGACGGTGTGCACGGGCTCGTCGCGGGCGGTGCCCAGGGCTTCGGCGACCGCGGCGGGCGGCGTCGCGAGCTCGCAGCCGGTGGCCTCCCAGGCGTCGTCGGCCGTTCCCGGCCAGGCGTGCTGTGCGGTGCCGACGGCCACGCCGACGCGCGGCGGGGCGACGGTGGTGCCGACGCCCCGGCGGCGCTGGAGGCGGCCTTCCAGTTCGAGCTGCTCAAGCGCCTGGCGGAGCGTGGCGCGGGCGACGCCGAAGCGGGCGGCGAGGTCCCGCTCGTTGGGGAGGATCTCGCCCACCGAGAACTCCGAGTCCAGGGCCTCGCTCAGTACGGTCCTGAGGTGCCAGTACTTCGGTTCCGGCACCGATTCCAACTGCGTGGTCCCCACCCTGTCCTCCGCAATCGCCGTGGTCCGGCGGCGTTTTGACGCCCTTGTTTATTAAAGGTTGTTGCAGTTCTCTGCGACGATAAGGCGGCCCACCCCCTTGGTCAAGACCAATCCGGCGACCGGACGGCGAAAGCCCCCGTCGCGGGACGGGGGCTTTCGGGGGTCGCGGCCGGTCGGCGGGGCGCCGCGGCGCGGCTAGCCGAGGTCGGCCAGGTGACGCAGTTTGTCGGGGTTGCGGACGATGTAGACCGACTGGACCCGTCCGTCGACGACGTCGAGCTGGAAGACGGAGTCCGGCTTGCCCCCCGACAGGACGAGCAGGGCCGGTCCGCCGTTGAGCTCCTGGAAGCGGAAGGAGACGTCCGGGATGCCCTTCCGCGCGACGCCGTGCAGGAAGCGGCCCACCTTGTCGGCGCTCTCCAGCACCCGCAGCGGCGCCTTGGACTTGCCGCCGCTGTCACCGATCAGCCGGACGTCCGGTGCGAGCAGGGCCATCAGGCCGTCCAGGTCACCGTCGGTCGCGGCGGCGAGGAAGCGTTCGGTCAGGTCACGGCGCTGGGCCGGGTCGACGTCGTAGCGCGGCCGGCGCTCCTCGACGTGCTTGCGGGCACGCCCGGCGAGCTGGCGCACCGCGGCCTCCCCGCGTTCCAGCATGGCGGCGATGTCGGCGTAGGGGTAGCCGAACGCCTCCCGCAGGACGAACACCGCCCGTTCCAGCGGGGACAGCGATTCCAGCACCACGAGGACGGCGAAGGACACCGAGTCGGCGAGGACGGCGCGCTCGGCGGTGTCCGGCACGGTCCGGCCGAAGTCCGTGGCACAGGGCTCGGGAAGCCACGGTCCGACGTACGTCTCGCCCCGCGACTTGATCTGGCGCAGCCGGTCGATGGCCAGGCGGGTGGTGGTCCGCACCAGGTAGCCGCGCGGCTCGCGGACGGCGGAGCGGTCGGCGCCGGACCAGCGCAGCCAGGACTCCTGGACCACGTCCTCCGCGTCGGCGAGGCGGCCCAGCATGCGGTAGGCGACGCCCAGGAGGACGGGGCGGTGCTCTTCGAAGATGTCGGTCGCGGTTTCGGTGGTCACCGTTCCATCCCAGCGGACGCGTTCGGCCGTGTCCAGGCGACGTCGCCCACACCGGCGGCCAGGGGGCTACCCGTCGGTAGCTCTTGCTGACAGGCTGTCTACGCAATGCCGTCATCGTTCATGTGTTCCCGACAAGGAGCCCCATGTCCGCAACGCTCTCCTTCACCGTCCCCACCGAGTACGGCCCCCAGGACATCACCCTTTCCTACGCGCGCGTCGGCGCCGGTGAACCGCTGCTCCTGCTGCACGGGATAGGTCACCACCGGCAGGCCTGGGACCCGGTGGTCGACATCCTGGCGACCGAGCGGGAGGTGATAGCCGTGGACCTGCCCGGGTTCGGGCAGTCGTCCGCGCTGCCGCCGTCACTGCCGCACGACCTGCCGACGACCAACGCGGTGCTCGCCGCCTTCTGCGCCGCGCTGGGGCTGGACCGGCCGCACGTGGCGGGCAACTCCCTGGGGGGCCTGCTGGCCCTGGAGATGGGCCGGGAAGGACTGGCGCGGTCGGTGACGGCTCTGTCCCCGGCCGGTTTCTGGAACCAGGCCGAGCGGCGCTACGCCTTCGGGGTGCTGCTGGGGATGCGCCGGACCGCCCGGAGCCTGCCCCTCCCCCTGGTCGAGCGCATGTCCCGCACGGCGCTCGGCCGTACCGCGCTCACCAGCACGATCTACGCCCGTCCCGGCCGCCGCTCCCCCGAGGCGGTGGTCGCCGAGACGCTGGCGCTCGCGCACGCCGAGGGCTTCACCGAGACCCTGCGGGCCGGACGGACCGTGCGGTTCACCGACGACGTCCCCGGCATCCCGGTCACCGTGGCGTGGGGCAGCCGCGACCGG
The DNA here is from genome assembly GCF_001905385.1 of Streptomyces sp. CB02414. Lineage (GTDB taxonomy): Bacteria > Actinomycetota > Actinomycetes > Streptomycetales > Streptomycetaceae > Streptomyces. The sequence goes on from NZ_LIPF01000010.1 coordinate 301,860, forward strand.
CTGCTCGTGCCCCGGCAGGGCGTCCGCGCCAAGCGCGTCGTCCCGCGGGCCCGGCTCGTGCGCCTACCCGGGTGCGGCCACGTCCCGATGAACGACGACCCGGCGCTGGTCGCCCGCGTCGTCCTCGACGGCAGCCGCGCTCAGTCGGCGAGCGCCTCGAGCACCTCCTTCAGCACGGTCGCGTTGTAGGGCATGCTCACGTGCGGCGTGTGGTCGTCCGGGTCGATGTCCTGGAGGACGACGTTCTTGACGTAGCGCCCCTCGGTCTCCGCCAGGGCGCACGAGGTGTACGGGGTGACCACGTCGTCGTAGCGGGTGGCGATGACGGTGTGCCGCACGCCCTCCGTCGTCTCGCCGAGTTCGGCCAGCTCGCGCTGGAAGGGGTGGTCGTGCTGGAGCTGCGGCCAGGCCGGCACGACCTCCCCGACGGGGCCCTGTTCGACCAGTTCCACCGCTCCGGGGATCTGCCGGGCGAGGTTCATCAGGCCCTGGGCCGTGACGCCGTGGTTGCTGGGCGAGATGCCGACGAAGTTGTGCACCTTGGGCCCTCCGCCGAGGGCGTTGAGGTAGTAGCGCGGCATCATGCCGCCCTGTGAGAAGCCGACCAGGTCGACCTGCTGGGCTCCCGTGCGCCGCAGCACCTCGTCGACGAAGTCCGCGAGCTGCCGGGCCGAGTGCTTGATGTCGCCGAGGCCGAAGATCACGGGGTTGCCGTGCTGGCCGTAGTCGAGCCGGAAGACCCGGTGGCCGTGCTGCCGCAGCAGGGGCGTGGCCGTGTTCCAGGTGTAGCCGCGGTTGCCGAAGGTGCCGTGGACGAGCACCACGGGACGCGGATGCTCCTCGGTGGGCGGGAGGTTCCAGTCGTCCTCTCCCGCCTGTACGTCGACGGTGGCGATGACCTGCGCTCCGCCGGCCTGGGCGACCGCGCCCAGGCGGTGCGGCGCCTCGGTGATGTCGGTGACGACGTCGTCCGAGGTGACGCCGGGGAGGCGGGGGTTGAGGAAGCTCATGGTGTTCTCCCGGATGCTCACGGTGAGGGAGCGGCCGGCTCCCGGGCCGGTTCGGTGGGGCAGCTTCTGAAGGCGAGTACGGCGTTGTGGCCGCCGAAGCCGAAGGAATGGCTCAGGGCGAGGCCGACGGGCTGCGCCCGGCTGGTGCCGGTGACGGCGTTGATCTCGGCGTCTCCTTCCTGTTTCTCGAGGTTGGCCACGGGAGGCACCCGGCCATGGGCCACGGACAGGACGGTGATCGCCGCTTCGACCGCCCCGGCCGCGCCGAGCAGGTGGCCCAGGGTGCCCTTGACCGAGGTCACCGAGGGCTGGTGAGGGAAGAGGCGACGGATCAGACGGGCCTCGGCGGCGTCGTTGAGCGGCGTGCTGGTGCCGTGTGCGTTGATGTGCTGCACGTCCGCGGGGCGGGCGCCGGCGTCGTCGAGGGCCCGCCGCACGGCGAGGGCGGCGCCCTTGCCCTCGGGGTCGGGTGCCACGGGGTGGTGGGCGTCGGACGATGCCCCGTAGCCCGCCAGCAGGGCGTAGCCGGGGCGTCCGCGAGCCCTGGCCGCACTCGCCGGCTCCAGGACCAGGGCCGCACCGCCCTCCGCCATGACGAAGCCGTCCCGGGCGGTGTCGAAGGGCCGGGAGGCGGCCGGCGGGTCGTCGCCGCGCCGGGACAGCGCGCCCATCCGGTCGAAGCCGGTGACCCAGAAGGGCTGTACGACCGCGTCGGAGGCGCCCGCGACGGCGATGTCGCAGGCCCCGGAGCGCAGGAGTTGCAGGGCGGTGCCGATGGCGGTGGCGCCGGAGGCGCAGGCGGTGACCGTGCACAGCGCCGGACCCCGGGCCCGCAGGTGGATGGTGAGCTGTCCGGTGGCCATGTTGGGCAGGAACATCGGCAGCAGCAGCGGTGAGACGCGCGCCGTGCCCACTTCGAGCAGTTTGCGGTGCTGTTCCAGCATGGTGCCGGTGCCGCCGGCCGAGCTGCCGAAGACCACTGCGACGCGGTCCGCGTCCCAGTCGGCCGGGTCCAGACCGGCGTCACGGACCGCTTCCAGGGCGGCGTAGAGGGCGAACTGGGTGAAGCGGTCGTACTGCCAGGGGCGTGAGCCGGGGACGTGACCGCGGGGGGAGAAGTCCGGTACGAGGCAGGCGAAGTCGACCGGGAGGCCCTTGAGTTCGGGGACGTGCCGGGCGGTGGGGCGGCCCGCGCACACGCCGTCCCAGGTGGCCTCACGACCGGTGCCGGCCGGAGTGACCAGGCCGATCCCGGTGACAGCGACGTCGGGACGGGCGCCGGTCACGACTTGACGGCCTCGACCATGAGGTCGGCCACGCCGGCCAGGGTGAGGTCCGGGTCGGCCTCGCCGTCCTGTACTTCGATGCCGAGCTCCTCGGTGAGCACGACGAAGAGCTCCACCACGGCCAGCGAGTCGAGGTCCAGCTGCTCGAAGGTCGCGGTGGGGACGACGGCCTCGGGGGGCACTTCGAACTTGTTGCTGAGAACCGAGGCGAGCAGGTCGTAGGCGCGGCTGTGGGGTGTGGTGTCGGTGGTCATGTCGGGGGGTGTCCTTTCCAGTCCGACGGGCGGTACCCCGGGGGTGGTGGGGTCCCGTGTGGTGGGGTTTCGTGGCGGCGGGTCGGCGGTCAGCCGAGCGCGGCCGGTGCCTCCAGCTCCTCCTTGACGTCCTTGAGCAGGGCCATCGCGTCCCTGCCGTTGACCACCCGGTGGTCGTAGACCAGGCCGAGGTGGACGAACCGGTGGCTGCGAGGGGTGCCCTGCGCGTCCAGGAGCACCTGGTCGTCGACGGCGCCGACGGAGATCACGCAGGTCTGGCCGGGAAAGACGATGGGGGTGGCCAGGACCATGCCCTCGGTGGTGTGCGGGGCGACCATGATGTTGGCCCCGGCGAGTTCGGCGGCCTGGAACGTGCCCCGGAACGCCTTGCTCCGAAAGCCGGTCAGCAGGTCGGCGATCCGGTCGCCGCTCAGCTCGGCGGCGTCGTGCACCACCGGGGTGTACAGGCCTCGGCCCGCGTCCATGGTGACGCCCACATGGGCCCGTTCGCTCTCGCGCACCGTGCCGTCGTCGGTGAGCGCGGCGAACATCAGGGGGTGTGCCGCGTGCCGGCGCGCCACCGCCTTGATCAGCAGGACGGGCAGGGAGACGAAACTGCCGGTGCGCTCGGACAGCTGCCGGGCCAGTTCCTCCGCCTGTCCGACGTCGACCTTGGCGTAGGCGGCCGCGGCCGGAACGGTCCGCATCGACTCGGTCACCACCGCCCCCACCGTCCGCTGCCGCTTGGACAGTTGGCGCTCGGCGGAGGCGGGTGCCGACGCGGCCTGCCGCACCAGGGCCTCGACATCGGCGGTACGGATCACCGTGCGCCCGAGACCGCGCAGCTCGGCCTCGGACACGCCGTGGCGGTCGGCGAGCGCACGGGCCGCGTTGGTGATGCTCAGCTCCGCGCCGGGGGGTGCGGATGTCGCCGCCGGGGTGGCGGCCGACGCCCGGTAGGAGTCGCGTTCCTCGGCCGACTCGAAGAGGTAGGCGATGGTCTGCCCCGGCCGGCAGTCCTGGCCGCCGCCGACGAGGACGTGCAGGATTCCGGGGCCGGTGCTCTCGATCTCCTCGCTGGCCTTGGAGGTCTCCACGAGCGCCAGCGGTTCCTCGCCCTCGATGCTGCTGCCGTCGGGGACGAGCCACTCGACCAGGGTGTAGCTGGAGTCGTTCGTGTTGAGCGTGGGCAGCTCGATGCCGATCACTTCATCGCCTCCGTGATCGCGCGGTGGATGGTGGACGGCTGGAGCAGCACGTCGTGCTCCAGGTGTGCCGCGGTCGGCACGATGCTCGACTCGGCGCTCAGCGGCAGTACCGGGCGGGCCAGCCGGCTCCACAGCTGCTCGTGGATCTGCTGTGCGAGCAGCTCGCCCCAAGTCCCGTCGGCCGCGGAGTCCTCCAGGACACAGATGCGGTCGGCACGGGACAGCACCGGGAGCAGCGGCTTGCTGTCGAAGGGGTAGAGCTGGGAGGGCACCAGCAGTTCACACGTGATCTCCTCTTCGAGGAGCAGGGTGCGCAGGGCGGTGACGGCCCGTTCGGTGAGCCCGCCCGGGGCCAGGACGATCCAGTCGGGGGGCCCGCAGTCCGGCGCGAACACCCGGGCGGTCTCGCTGGGATCGGCCAGCACCTCGTAGCGGAAGAGGTCGTCCACGACCCCGTCCTGGTACATGGCGCGGGTGTAGAGCACCTTGTCCTCGAAGAGCACACCGGGCTCCTCGCGGTCGAGCATCGCGGTCAGTACGCGCTGGTTGTCGTGGAACGGCGAGACTTCCCGCAGGTGCAGCGAGGGAATGCCGAGGAAGTGCTTCTGCAGGCTCTGGCTGTGCGTCGGGCCGTACCCCCGATTGCCGCCGGTGGGGCAGCGGACGACCATGCTCATCGGGACCCTGCGGCCGTACATCGACACGGACTTGGCGGCGAAGTTCAGCAGCGGGTCGAAGGCCAGCGCGGCGAAGTCCGAGAACATCATCTCGACCACGGACCGGTTGCCGGACAGGGCCAGGCCCGCGCCCACGCCGGCGATGCCGCCTTCGCTCAGCGGTGAGGAGAGCACCCGGTCCGGGAAGCGGTCGGAGAGCCCCCGGGTCACTTTGAACGCCCCACCGTAGGGGTCGGCGACGTCCTCGCCGATCAGATAAGTGCCGGGGTGGGCGCCCAGGAGGTGGTGCAGTGCGCTGTTGAGGTTCTCGGCCACGCGCTGGCGCCTGGTCATCGGGCCTCCCATCGGGACGCCGGACGCGCGCCGACCTCTCGTACGACGGCCGCGACGGCCTCCGCCTGTGCCTGGTCGGCGGCGGCGAACTGCGCGGGATGGTCCTGCCGGTAGCGGCGGTACCAGTCGTGCCGGGCGGCTCGCTCACGGACCTCGGCCGCGCGGGTGTCGTCCCCCTTGCTGTGCGGGCCCACCCGGTGGGTGACGCACTCGACCACGTAGGGCCGGTGCCGGTCGCGGACCTGCTCGACCACGGGGGTGAGGGCGGCGCGTACGTCGGTGACGTCCACGGAGTCGATCCGCAGGTGCCCGACGCCGAAGGCCGCCGCCCGGGCCGCGACGGTGCCGGACATCTGCCGCTCGGTCGGTGTCGACTGGGCGATCCCGTTGTGCTCCACCACGACGAGCACCGGGACCTGCCAGAGCTGCGCCATGTTGAGCGCCTCGTACACGGCGCCCTCGCCCCAGGTGCCGTCGCCGATGTGGACCACCGCGATCCGGCCCGGCTCGGCCCCTTTCAGGTGCAGGCCGACTCCCACGGCGACGGGCAGGCTCTGGCCCTGTACGCCGGTCGACAGGTAGCGGTCGCGGTAGATGTGCTGGCTGCCGCCCACGCCGTGGCAGACGGCACCGGCCCGCCCCATGATCTCCGCGAGCAGACCGTGCGGGTCGTGGAAGCGGGCCAGGTAGTGGCCGTGCCCGCGGTGGTTGCTGAAGACGTAGTCGCCCTCGTCCAGCAGCGGGTAGAGCGCGACGGGGATGTACTCCTGGCCGAGGCAGGTGTGCGTGGTGCCGTGCAGCCGGCCCTGGGAGAACAGCCCCAGCACGGCCAGTTCGAAGTGGCGGATCATCAGCAGGGTGCCGAGATCGGCGTCGGACAGACGGGACAGAGGACGGGCCACGACACCGGCTTCGGGTGCGCCGACGGGCCCGAGGTCGGCCGCGGGGGACGCGGACGTGACGTTCATGAGGTGCTCCTTACGGAAGTTCGACCACCTGGGCGCACCAGGTCAGCCCGGCGCCGAAGCCCAGGAGCAGCGCCTTGTCGCCTGGCCGTACGGTGGCCGAGGCGAGCAGCGACTCCAGAGCCAGCGGGATGGACGCCGAACTGGTGTTGCCGTCGGTGACGATGCTGCGGGCGATCGCCACGTGCGCGGGCGGACGCAGTCGGCGCACCATCGCGTCGATGAGCCGCCCGTTGCACTGGTGCGGCACGAAGGCAGCGATGTCGTCCCAGGTGAGCCCGGCCGCGTCGAGTGCGTCCCGGGCCACTTGCGGCATATGCGAACCGAACCAGCGGACCACCCGGGTGCCGTCCATGTGCATGTACGGGCGGGCGGCACCGGGTTTGGGCGGGGCGCTGGTCATCCATGGCTCACCGGGGCCGTGGGTTCCCCACACCGCCGGTCCGATCCCCGCGTGCTCCGCGGCGCTGACCACCGCGGCCCCGGCGGCATCGCCGAAGACCATGACGGTCCCGCAGTCGTCGGGGTCGGTGATGTCGCTCAGCCGCTCGGCGGCGACGACCAGGATCTGATGCGCCTGCCGTGCGGCGATGAGTCCGGAGGCCACGGTCAGCCCGTAACTGAACCCGGCGCACCCGCCGTTGACGTCGAACCCGCCGGCCCGGCCGGCTCCGATGCGGTGGGTGAGACTGGCGGCCCGGCACGATGCCCGGCCGACGCTGCTGGCGGAGGAGAACAGGACGCAGTCCAGGTCCTCGGCGAGCACTCCGGCGTGAGCCAGGGCCTTGTCCGCCGCCTGCGCGGCCATCTCGACGAAGGTGTCGTCGGGGTCGGCCCTCAGCCTGGTCCGGATTCCGGTGATCTGCTCGATATAGCCGTCCTCGTGACCGAACCTGGTGTCGAGTTCGGCGCTGGTGAGCACGCCGCCGGGGCGGTAGACGCCGATACCGGTCAGCCGTCCCGCGCCCCGGGCCATCAGTGGGCTCCGTCCGCCGCGGTGACGGCTGCCCGGCCGTTCACGTAGTCGAGGGTCCGCCGGACGGTGCGCAGGTCGTGCACCGCCTCGTCCGGGATGGGAACGCGGTAGCGCTCCTGGATCCGCTCGGCCAGTTCGATGACGGCCATCGAGTCGAACCCCAGCGATGTGAAGGGCGCGTCGGCCGGCTGCTCCGAGATCGCCCGGGCCGCTTCGGCGCCGGCGATCTCGGCCACCATCGCCGTCAGGTCTTCCAGAGTGAAAGGGGGCATGCGAAAACTCCAGCTGATGAGATGTGGTAAGGGGTGCGCGGGAGGGGAGGACCGCGCGTGGGTCACTGGGCGGGCAGCATGGCGCCACGGCTCAGAAAGGCGAGCATCCTGCGGAAGTAGTCGGAGTCGAGCACGGGCGGGGCGCGGTGCGCGGACGCCGCGGTGGGGCCGGCGGTGTCCTGCCCGGGGGCCGGGATCATCTGCCGGAGGGTCTCGCCGGCCAGCCGCAGGGTGCTGCGGGGGACCTCGTCGCCCAGGTCGCGAAGCCGCTCCAGCCAGGTGTCGAACGGAACGAGCGGAAGGTCGACACCCGCGTCCGCGAAGCCCTGGAAGTACGACCGGAAGGGCAGCGGCTCGGGATCGATCACGTGGAACACCTGTCCTCGGGCACGCCGGCTCAGGGACAGGTCGACGATGGCGCGGCTGGTGAAATCGACCGTGCCCACCGGCAGGAGACCGGGGTGGTCGGGGGCGCAGCCGGCGCGGATGCTCGCCGTCGTCAGGTGGACGAACCAGTCCGACTTCCCCACCAGGCCGGTGCGCGAGTCCGCCAGGACCACACCGGGCCGGTGCACCATCGTGGGCGATCCGCGGTCCGCGGCCTGCGCGACCAACTGCTCGGCGACCCATTTGGTGGCGCAGTAACCGGAGACACCGGTCCCGGCCTCTCGGGCCGCCGGAATCACCCCCATCGTCGAGATGTAGTGCACGGGAATTCGGCGGGTCCGGGTCGCCAGTCTCAGGATTTCCTGAGTTCCCGACACATTGCAACCGCGCAGGATCGGGTAACTCGCCAGAAGATTGACCCAAGCACCGCAGTGGTAAATGACGTCGATGCCGCGCGAGAGGCCCGAGAACTCGGCGTCGGTCAAGCCGAACCGCGGCTTCGCCAGGCTACCGGGCACGACGTCGATCCGGGACATGTGGTGCTCGGGCACATCCCGGGCGCGTAGCTGACCCGCGAGCCGCTCCCGGGCCTCAGCGGCCGACTCCGCCCTCACCAGGCAATGGATTCGAGCTTCGGTGGCATCCAGCAGGTCGGCGAGCAGGAAGCCGCCGAGGAATCCCGTGGCTCCCGTCAGCAGAATTCCCTCGGGCGGCCCTTCGGGAACATCCGTCAGAGCCGACGCATCGATTTCCGCCGGAAGTCGCAAATCGTCGGTGATCGGAAAACTGGCCATACCAACACCGCATTTCAGCACAGACGAGATTCGGTCCTGCCCTGAACACTCCCCGCACCTCACGAGGTTTACTACAGGAATCTTCCACCAGTGGGAGCGCAGGGCGCATCCTCCTGGCCGTCACCCGCACCCGCACCCCCACAACGGGTGAGTAGGGCTCATTCATTCGAACAGGCGACGGCTCCGAATGGGCGGCCGGAACGCACGCCCGGAGCGCGATACCGGTGTCGCGCGCCGTCGGTTGCACGCCAACGCGCTTACTCAGACGGAGCGTTGCGAAACGGGGGGCGGGGGCGAGGGCCGCGCGAGCGTAAAGACAAGTGAGACGGACACAGCCAATTGGTCACGAGGCAAGGGGGGTTGAGCCATGACCGCAGGGCCTGAGATGCCGGAGGTCTCCGATTCCGGTGGGAGCGGGGCGAGTTCGCGCTCCGCTCCATCGAAGGTGTTGCCCGAGGCATGGCAGCCTCTGCTCGGCCGCCCGGCCCTCGCGGAGCTGCTCGGTCACCCCCTCGCGGGCGCCGCGCTGAAGGAGATGTGCCGGCTCCTGCCACCCCACGTCGCCGTGCACTCTCTGCGGACGTTCCTGCTGGCCGACGCCTGTGCGCGGGCCCACGGGACCGCCTACGACCGGGTCGGCCTGCTGGCCGCCGCGGCGTTCCACGACGCCGGGCTGGTAGGGCGTACTCCGCTCGGCCGCGGTGGATTCCCATGCCGCTCCGCCCAGTTGCTCGATCACTTCCTGGCCCTGCACCAGGTGGGAACGGTGCGGCGCACGGCCCTCACGCGTGCGGTGCGCGAGCACATGCGGCCGTTCCCCGCTCGCGACGCCGGACCCGAGGCGCGGCTGCTGCACTTCGGCGTGTGGCTGGACGTCACCGGGCGCGGCGGGCGTCAAGTGCCTGATGACCGCCGCCTGTTGGCCCGACTGGCGCCCACCCCCTGGTTCGCCGCGTCCTTCTCCGCCCGGTTGCTGGCCTGCGGGCTGCGCCGGGTGCTGCCGGGCTCCCCGGTCACCCACCGGTGACCGGGGAGCCCGGCGACTCGCCCTTCCCGTCGCGAAAGGAACCGCAGACATGCAAGAAGACCAGCGTGTTTTCGATGTCGCCATCGTCGGAGGCGGCATCGGCGGGACGATGCTGGGGACCGTGCTCGCGCGTCACGGCGTGCGCGTGCTGCTGCTCGAAGGCAGCGGCCACCCCCGGTTCGCCATCGGAGAGTCCACCGTCCCCGAGACCACGTTCGGCCTCCGGGTCCTGGCCGGCCGCTACGACGTCCCCGAGCTCGAGCACCTGGCGACCAACGCGGCACTGCGTCGCCACGTGTCGTCGAACAGCGGGGTCAAGCGGAACTTCAGCTTCATCTACCACCGGGAAGGTGAGCCCACCCGGCCCGACGAGTGCACCCAGTACCCCACCTGGGGACCTCCGCTCGGTCCCGACTCACACTACTACCGGCAGGACGTGGACGCGTACATGTTCCACGTCGCCGTGTCCTACGGCGTGACCGCGTACACCCACACCATGGTCGACGACGTGAAGTTCGAGGAGGACGGCGCGACTCTCGTCACCCGGGACCGGGGCACCTTCCGGGCCTCGTACGTGGTCGACGCCGGCGGCATGCGGGCGGTCCTGCCCGAGCGCCTCGGGCTGCGGCAGGAACCGCCCTACCTCACGAGGTCGCGCACGATCTTCACGCACATGGTGGACGTGCGGCCCTTCGACGCCGTGGCGCCTTCGCGTGCACAGCACGGCATGCCGAGCCCGTTCAGCCAGGGAACGCTCCACCACATGTTCCCGGGCGGATGGTTCTGGGTCATCCCGTTCGACAACCAGTCGACCAGCACGAACCAGTTGTGCAGTGTCGGCCTCAACCTCGATCTCGACCAGCACCCCCGGCCGGAGGGCATCTCGGCTCAGGAGGAGTTCTGGCAGTACGTGCGCCGGTTCCCCAGCGTGGCCCGGCAGTTCGAGCGGGCGCGGGCGGTCCGGCCGTACGTGTCCACCGACCGCACCCAGTTCGCCTCGCAGAAGGTCGTCGGCGACCGGTGGTGCCTGCTGCCGCACGCCAGTGACTTCATCGACCCGCTCTTCTCCAGCGGACTCGCCGTCACCGTGATGGCGCTCAACGCCCTGGGCCACCGGCTGATCGACGCCGTCCGCGAGGACGACTTCGACACCGCCCGGTTCGCGTACCTGGACCACTGGACCAAGCGCATGTTCCGGTTCTACGACGACCTGGTGTCCTGCAGCTACATCGCGTTCGACGACTTCGACCTGTGGAACGCCTGGAACCGCGTGTGGACCATCACCACGCTGTACGGCACGAACGCCCAGAACCAGGCCGCCGTGACGTTCGAGAAGACGCACGACCCGGCCTGTTTCGACATGCTGGAGCAGCCGCCGTACCGAGGTCTCCAGGGTATGGACAACCCCTGGGTGGAGCGGATGTTCGACCAGTCGCGGGATGCCGTACTCGCCTATCGTGCGGGCGAGTTGACGAAGGAGCAGACGATCGCACGCATCTACGAGCTGCTGGGCGAGAGCGGACTGGTCCCGGCGGTGTGGGGCACCCTGGACCCCGACGACCGGTGCCCGTCCGGGGTGTTCACCCTCTGGCCGCTGATGAAGATTCTGCTGTGGGGCAAGTTCCGCTCACCGCAGCACGTCCGGGGTTCCTACTTCACCGGCGGAGCGCGGCTGGTGGGCAAGGAAGCGGTCCAGGCGTACACCACCGAGCTGCGCGCCGGCAGCTCCCAAGTGCACCAGACCGTACGGGACATGTGGCGCAACTGGAACCGCGACTGGACGCGGCGGCCCGCTCCTCGGAAACGAGTACGGAAAAACATTCCTGCCGACTGACGGAGGCGTATATTCCGGTTTGCCGCTCCAGGGCCTCGGGTAGGAAATCCACATGGCCGAACAAATGGAAAGTCGGCCGCAGTTCTCCCTGCTCAATCCGAGAGACAACGGGCTGCAATCCACGATGGTGCGACATTCCACCTGCCAATCGCCCGCTGAATGCTCCTGGGAAGAAATCTTCCAGCATCAGGACCGCCTCATGCGGCTGGTTCGGCGAAGACTACCGAATTTTCAGGACGCCGAGGACTGCGTTCAGGAAACCATGGCCCGGGCAGCCGCCCACGCCGCGTTGGACAGGAATCGACTCGGTGCCTTTCTGACGTCCGTGGCGCTTCGCCTCTGCATCGACTTCTACCGTGACATGGACCGTCGCAGCAGACTCCTCCAGCGCGCGGCGCTCGCGGAGACCCCGGGTACGACTGAGGAAGACGTCTGCGACGAGGACTTCGGCAGATGGCTCCTGGGCCAGGTACAGCACCTGCGGGGGCGTGAGCAGGAGGTCATACTCGCCCGCGCCAAGGGTATTTCCACTGCGGAATTCGCCCGCATACACAACATCTCCGTCAAGGCGGCCGAAGCCGCCTTCACCAGGGGCCGCGCGCGATTGAAGAACGTCTGCGCGAAAGCCTTGGAAGGCTGCGCCCGATAACACCCGAAAACCGCACCTCTACCCTCGCAGAGAAACGGAAAGGGACCCCACTCATGGGCAACAGCAAGAACGTCCAAGACATCTTCAAGGATTTGGTCGGTGATATGACCGACAGCTGGAAGGAGGCTTTCGACGACCTCCTGAACCGAGACGACGACTCAGGATCGTCGCGCGGCTCAGGATCGTCGCGCGGCTCCGGCAACGCCGTCGACACACTGGCCGGGCTGCCCCCGAACGCCCTCGCCGCACTGGCCGGGGCCGTCAACCCGGCGACCGCGCTCGCGGGTGTCACCAATCCGCTGGCCGCCCTCGGCGGGATCGGCGCGGCCGGCAACCCGCTCGCCGGCCTCGCCGCGGGGGCCGCGGGCCCGCTGGGGAACATCGCAGGCGCGGCGCAGAACCCCCTGGCCGCGCTCACCGGTACCGCGGGCGGCGGCAACCCGCTCGCGGCCGCGCTGGGCGGGGCGGGCAATCCCCTGGCCGCGCTGGGCGGGGCGGCCAATCCGCTCGCCGCGGTCGGCGGCGCGGCCGGCGCGCTCGGCGGGCTCGGTCAGCTGGCCGGCGGCCTCGGGCACGCGGCGAGCGGGGCGGGCGACCTGATGGCGCTCCCGGGCCAGCTCACCCAGCTGCTCCAGGTGCTGCCCAAGCTCCTCGAGGCGGTCCAGGGCCTGCAGAACCTGACCAACCTGCCGGCCCAGGCCGGTCAGCAAGGGCTGGCGGCCCTGCAGGGCCTGACCGGTCAGCAGGGGCCGGGCGGAAAGCCGTCCCAGGGCGGACAGTCCTCGACCTCGGGCTGACCGGCCGTGCCACCGTCCCGCCCGGCCGTCTCCGTGGTGCACGCCGACCGCCGTTCCGTACCCGGATCCCGATCTGAGGAGGATCACACACGATGACGTCTGTCGTCGGCGATCGGCTGCGTCTCGTGGTCAGGGTCCTGGGCAGCCTCGTGGCCGACGAGGTGGGGCAGGCGACCCGGCTGCGGAGGCGTACGAAGCGGGACACGCGGTCCTCGGCGGAGGACACCGATGTCTCCGCCGGGTCCGCCGCCGACGCCACCGCCGGGGCGGAGCAGCGCCGTGCCAAGGCGGTACGGCATGCCCTGGAGAGCCTCGGCCCCTTCTATGTCAAACTCGGCCAGGTCCTCTCCACCCGGCCCGACATGGTCCCCCAGTCCATCCGGGACGAACTGCAGAACCTGCACGACGAGGTCGACGTCCAGCCGTTCTCGGAGTTCGAGCCGGTACTGGCCCGGGACCTCGGGCCGAACTGGAAGCTGCGCTTCGACGACATCGAGACCGTTGCCCCGCTGGGGGCGGCGTCCCTCGCCCAGGTCTACCGCGTGACGCTGCCCGGCGGGCGCGCGGCCGTGGTCAAGATCCAGCGACCCGGCATCCGCGAGGGCGTACTCGCGGACATGGCCCTGATGCGCCGGGCGTCGAAGATCGTGGCCCGCGTCGCGCCCCGGTTCAACGAGGTCATCGACATAGAGGCGATGCTCGGCTCGGTCTTCGACGCCATGGAGCCGGAGCTGGACTTCACCGGCGAGGCCCGCAACATGGACGAGGCCCGCGAGCACGTCCGGTCGTTCCGTTCGCTGGAGGTGCCCCGGGTACTGCACGCCAGCCCCCGGGTCCTCGTCCAGTCGCTGGCCGACGGGAAGTCGGTGCGGCACGTCGACCGCGCGCACTTCACGGACGACGAGCGCGTGGAGATCGGCAAGGACCTGCTGCGGTTCATGTACCACGGGTACTTCGTCCATCGCTTCTTTCACGCCGACCCGCACGCCGGCAACGTCTTCGCCGCTCCCGGCGGACCCGCGACGCTGATCGACTGGGGCATGGTCGGCCGCCTGGACCGCAGGACCAGTCTTCAGCTGCTGCCGCTGTTCATGGCCTTGGCGCAGAGCGACGGGGCCGGGACGGCGCAGCACTGGGCGGAGATGGGCCGGTTGACGCCGTGGGCCAACATGCCCGCGTTCGCCGCCGACATGGCCGCGTTCGTGCCCAGCGTCTCCCATCTCTCACTGGAGGACATGAACTTCGGCGTCGCGCTCACCACCGTGCTGGCCAAGGCGACCAAGCGCGGGATCGGTTCGCCGCCGGCCGTCTCACTGCTGGGCAAGTCCTTCGCGAACCTCGATGGTTCGGTGCGGTGCATGGCTCCCGAGATCACGCTGCCCGAGGTGTTCCAGGCGGAGGTGCCGAAGATCCTTTTCGCACTGGGCCGCGAGTTCCTCGGCCGCAACCAGTTCGCCCGGAACTCCATGGAGCTGCTGCTGGCCGCCGTCACCAGTCCGGAACAGGTCCGCGGCGTCCTCTCCGACGTGGCCAACCGTCAGTTCGCGCTGAACATCCACGAGCCGCGCACCCCCGCCGCGATGGGCGGCCAGCGGCCCACCCGCCCCTCCGGAAGCCTGCTCGCGCTGGGTGCCGCGGCCTTCCTGCTGGGCCGTCGCCGCTCCGGATGATCCGGATCCGCACAGCCACCCCGCCCCACCTCAAGGAGATCCCATGCCGGAATCCACACGTCGGCAGTCACCGTTCGCGCCGGCCGCCGCAACCCCGCACGGCATTTCCCGCGCGGCGCTCTGGACGGCCGCCGCACACGCGGCGGAGAACCTCCGGCCCGCGCCGCTCGTCCGCGACCCGTGGGCCGCCGACTTCCTCCACGCGGCCGGGTTCGACGGGGGCCCGCCCGGTGACGGACCGATGCAGCGCCTGCTGCCCGACTATCAGGTGGTCCGCACCCGCTTCTTCGACGACTGCCTTCTCGCCGCGGCCCGTTCGGGCTGCCGCCAGGTGGTGCTGCTCGGCGCCGGGCTGGACACCCGTGCCTTCCGGCTCGACTGGCCGACCGGGGTGCACGTCTTCGAGGTGGAGGACGCGGCCGTACATGCCTTCAAGGAGTACGTACTGGACTGGAGCCGGCTCTCCTGCGGACGCCGCACCGTCGTCGATGCCGACGGCACGGCATCCTGGGGAGAGGAACTCAGGGCGGCGGGATTCGATCCCGGCAGGCCCACCGCATGGCTCTGCGAGGCACCCCTGTACTTCCTCCGGCCCCCGGAGGTGGCGGCCGTCGTCGCCGCGATGACCGAACTCTCCGCGCCCGGCAGCATGTTCGGCGCCGAGTGCGTGAACTCCGCGACCACGTCCTCCCCGTTGGTCGCGCCCTTCATGGACGCCCTGTCGACGATCGGACTGGCCTGGAACTGGCAGATCGCCGACCCGGAGCGCTGGTGGGCCGAGCACGGCTGGGACGCGGCGGCCGCCGACCTGTACACGCTGCCGTACGCGGTCGAGCGCCTCACCCCGTATCTGCCGCTGATCGGCACGGCCGCCGCGGAGAGCGTCTTCCTCACCACCGGAACGCTGCGCGGCACTCCCTGACACGGCACCAGGCGCAGGCCCCGGACGGTGCGTCCGGGGCCTGCGCGTGGTGCCGTGGCTACGGCCGCTCCAGCTCCAGCAGCGCAGCGAGCCACAGGTCGGGGAGTTCGTCCGCGGTCGCCAGGGCCTCGTCGTGAACGACGCTCAGGCACGCGGTGTCGTGCTGGCTCGTCAGCGTCGTCACACACCGGATGCCTTGCGCGACGCCGGCGAAGACGGCCGCGCGACGGGCCGCGACCCCCTGGTGGACCAGGGCCGTGCCGAAGTTCACGCTGCTCACCGGGCCGGCCACGAACGCCCCGCGGACCAGGCGGGCGCCGACGGTGGCGCCGAGCGCCCGCGGGGAGGCGGACAGCAGCAGGCGCATGGCGTCGCGCCGCCGGCTCTCCCGCAGCCGGCCCGTACGGGCGACGACCCGGGCCAGGGCCCGCTGGGGTGACTCCTCGTCGCAGGGCAGCAGGAGCCGGGCGGTGACCATGCGGTTGCCGGGGGCGTACTCATCCCCCGGGGCCCGGACCGACATCGGGATCGACACGGGCAGCGGCGGATGGGCCGAGCCGGTGTCCTTCAGGTACCAGGTGCGGACGGCGTGGGACAGGGCCGCGAGATAGACGTCCGTGACCGTGCCGCCGTGGGCGCGGGCGATGGCGCGCAGCCGGGCCAGCGGGGTGTCGGCGTGGCAGACGTCGACGCGGCCCGTGGATTCTCCGTCGAACGCGGGTTTCGGGGTGGGCGCGCGGAAGGCGGCCACCACCTCGCCCAGGGCGTCCGCGAGGCCGTGTGCGGTGGGCCGGGCGGGACGCCGCGGGGCCGGTCCGCCCTCGGGGTGGTCTCCGAGGAGAGCACGGGCGGTGTAGGCGGCGCCCATGCCGTCCTGGAAGGTGTGGTCGGTTCGGTAGACCAGGGTGTAGCGGTCCGCCGGGCCGTGGACCAGCCACACATCCCAGGGCGGCCGGTCGTCCGTGCTCATCGGCCGGGACAGCATCAGGCGGCTGGTCTCCGACCCGTCGGTGTCCTCGGGCAGCCACGCCTCGTGCACATGCCGGTCCGCCGCGACCCGGTCCACTCGCCGGAATTTCCTGCGGTCCCGTGCGATGCGGTAGCGCAACGTCGGGACGCGGTGGACGCGTTCGGCGACCCGCGCGCGTACGGAGTCCAGGCTGGGGGCACGGCCTTCGAACCCGAACGTGAACGCGAGGGGCACCGGGTTGCCGCCCGTCGCCAGGTGGAAGGCGACATCTGCGGTCCCCATGGACAGGGCCGACGGCAGGCGGCCGTCCATACCGAAGTCGGGTCGCACTGTGGAACCTCCTGGTCGGGTTCTGAGAGTCTGCGGGGCTGCGGGGGGCTGGGGTCCGCGGAGCTGGGGTACGGATGCGTGCCGCGCCCGCCGTCAGCATGTATGCCGCGCGATTCGCCCCATTGCGTCCACGTACGCCTGCAGCAGGGGCCGAGCGGGTCCGCGTGCGGGCAGGCGCGGGGCCCGGGAGCGGTGCCACGGGAGCGGTTCGCCGGATTCCGGCTCACCCAGCAGGGCCGCGGCCACGTGCGCGCCGTGCGCCACGGACAGGGCGAGTCCGTGCCCGCAGCAGCCGCCGATGTACCAGACGTCGTCGAAGCCCGGCACCGGTCCCACCACCGGCAGGTCGTCGCCCGTCATGCCGATGCGGCCGGACCAGCGGTGCGTGACCCGTACCCGGGCGAGGTCCGGATGCAGGGACCGCAGCCACCTCTCCAGCCAGACCCAGGCACGCTCCCTGACGGCCTGGAGACGGGGAGCGCCCATACCCGCCGGGACCGTGGCGGTACCGCCGCCCGCCACCAGGCCCCGGTCCGGGAGCAGCCGGAAGTACGGTGCCATCGGGACGGCGTCGACGACGGAGTGTCCGGCGCGCCCGCCCAGGGCCTCGTAGGCCGGGGCGCTCAGCGGTTCGGTGGCGACGGCGTACACCTCGAGCGGCAGGACGGTGCCGACCGGCAGGTCCAGTGCCTGCGCGGCGGAGTTGACGGCCAGCACCGCCTGACCGGCGTAGAGCCTGCCGTGCGGGAGGACCAGCTCGGGGCCGACCAGGTCGCCGGGGCGGAGGGCCAGCAGCGGGCTGCGGCCGTAGAACCGCACGCCCTTGTCGGCGCAGGCACGGGCGAGGGCGCAGGTCAGGGCGGCCGGGTCGAGGGTCGCGGCGGGGCGGTGCAGGAGTGCCGCCCGGTAGGGCACGCCGACCCGGTCGCGGATGCCGGCCGGGGTGAGGACGGGGACGTCCAGACCGAGTTCGCGGCAGACGCGGGCCTGGCGGGCGAGTGCCACCAGGCCCGCGGTCGACCGCGTGGCCACCAGCTGCTCGCCGGGCCGCAGCCCGCAGGGCACGTCGAGCCGGGCGCACAGGGCGAGAACGTCCCGCACCGCCCGCTCACTGGCCCGGTGCATCCTGCGCGCCGTCTGCGGGCCGAAGCGGCGCACCGCGCGGTCGACCGCGGGGCCGGCCCGGGGGCCCAGCAGACCGGTGCCCCGGCCGCTGGCGCCGGCGGCCGGGTACTCGGCGTCCACCACCGCGATGTCGAGCCCGGGGGCACGTTCCGCCAGGTGGTAGGCGCAGGACAGCCCGGCCAGCCCGGCCCCGACGACGGCCACGTCCGCGGTGGCCACGCCGTGCAACTGGGGCTGCGCCGGCAGTTCCGCGGGGTCCCAGTACGGCGTTCCGGCCGGCGGCCTGGTCATCCGGCGGCGTCCGGCACCGGCTCGGTCAGCGCACCGAACCGGCGGTCGTGCCACAGCAGCGGGCGTCCGCCGCCCACGTGCACGGCGGCGACCCGGCCGACGACGAGGTGGTGGTCGCCGTAGCGGCGTACGTCCTCGGTCAGGCACACCGACCAGGCGAGCGCGCCGGCCAGCACGGGCACCCCCAGGACCTGCCGGGTGTCGGTCCCGGCGAACCGCTCGTCCGCGGTCGTCGTCGGGGACGCGAACCGGCCCGCGAGGTCCTGCTGTTCCTCGCGCAGCAGGTGCACGGCGAAGGCCCGGCGGGCGCGGACGGCGGCGAGGGTGCGGGAGCCGTCACGCAGACAGGCCAGCAGCAGCGGCGGGCGGGCGGAGAGCGAGGTGACGGCGGACACCGTCATGCCCAGCGGGCCGCCCTCGCCGCGGGCGGTCACGACGGTCACGCCGGCGGCCAGCTTGGCGTACAGGCCGAGACAGCGGGCAGCGCCGGGCCCCGGTTCCTCGTGCAGCGGTTCCTCGTGCGGCGGGTCGGCGGCCGGGGGCGGGGCGCCCGCGACGGCCGCCCGGTCAGCCACGAGCCTCAGCCGCGCGCTCATCGATCACCTCCGCGCCCGCGAGGCCCCGCAGCACGCGGGCGATGTTGGTCCGCAGGGTCGACTCGGCCACCGGGTCGAGGATCTCGGCCATGGAAGGGATGCCGAGGTCGAAGGCCGCGGTGTAGACGACGAGCGTGCCGCCGTCCCTCGCTTCGCAGCGCCAGCTCCCCTCGAAGGTCTGGAAGTCGCCGCTGAGCTGTTCGAAGGCGATGGAGTACGTCTCGGGCGAGTAGGTGTCGCGTTCCCGCCACCGCATCAGGCCGCCCCGGAACTCGACGGTCCAGTCCGAGACCGTGGAGCCGTCGGGCAGCGAAGGCTCGACGTGCACCTCGCGGAAGGTGTCGCTGTGCTCGGGATAGCGGCGGAAGTCGCTGATGCGGCCGTAGACGTCGGCGGGTGCCAGGTCGTCGGCGAGGGCGTGCAGAACCACGTGGCGCATGGGTCGTTCGGTTCCTTCCCGGAGGGTTTCCGGACGCTGGTGTCCGGAGCTGGTGGCTGGCGCCGGCGCTTGGAGCCGGTGTCAGCTGGTCATGCGGTCGGCCGTGCCGCGCAGGGCCGCGCCGAGGGTGGTGAGGAACAGGTCGAGCGCGGAGTCCTCGACCACGGCCGGCGGGGTCAGCCGCAGCACCCGGGTGGAGTTGAGGGAGTTGTTGACGAGCACACCGCGGGAGATCAGTTCCAGCATGAGTTCGCCGACCGCCTGTTCTTCGGCGAACTCGATACCGATCAGCAGGCCCCGGCCGCGCACTTCGCGGACCAGTCCGCCCTCGTACGGCGCGCACACGTCCCGTACGGCGGAGAGGATGCGCAGTCCGAGCGCGGCGGCCCGGGCCACGGTGTCCTCCTCCTCCATCGCCCGTACGGTGGCGAGGGCGGCGGCGCAGGCGATCGGCGAGGCGCCGAAGGTGGAGGTGTGCAGGTAGGGGTCGCGGCTGAAGGGGGCGTAGGCCTCCGCGGTGGCGGCCATCGCGGCGACCGGTACGACACCGCCGCTGAGTCCCTTGCCGACGAGCAGCACGTCCGGACGCACGCCCTCGGCGTCGACGCCCCACCAGGTGCCCAGCCGTCCCATGCCGGTCTGGATCTCGTCGACGACCAGCATGGCGCCGTACGCCTGGCACAGGGCGCGGACCTGGCTGAGGTAACCGGGACGCGGGATGCGTACGCCGCCCTCGCCCTGGACGGGTTCGACGATGACGCAGGCCCGGTCGCGGCGGGCGGCCAGCGCCTGTTCGAGGTCGGCCAGGTCGTCGTAGGCCACCTGGGTGACGTCCGGGAGCAGGGGCTGGAAGGGCGTCTGGTACGTGGCGTTGGCGGTGACGCTCAGCGCGCCGAGGGTCTTGCCGTGGAAGCCGCTGCGGGTGGTGATCACCGAGGTGAGTCCGTGGGCGCGGGCCAGTTTCAGGGCCGCCTCGGTGGCCTCGGCGCCGGAGTTGACGAAGTGGACGTAGTCGAGGCCGGGCGGGGTGTGGGCGGCCAGGGCCTGGGCGGCCCGGGCGGCGACGGGTTCGAGGAAGACGCGGCTGGCCAGCGGGTGGGTGTCGATCTGCCGGTGCACCGCTTCGACGACGGCCGGGTGGCGGTGACCCATGATGAAGACGCCGTAGCCGCCGAAGTCCAGGAAGCGGCGGCCGTCGTCGGCGTGGATCCAGGCCCCCTCGGAACGGACCTCGGCCATGCCGCCCATGACACGGCCCATCACAGCACGGCCGGAGCCGATGTGCTTCAGGTAGAGGTCCACGATGTCGGGCCGGTCGGTCGGCGCGGCGGTTCCGGAGCGCGGCCCGGCGGCCCCGGAGGACGGGGTGGAGGACCCGGCGGACGGCCCGGTGGTCCCGGTGGTGGACGGGGGTGACACGGTCATGACGCCACCTCCATGGGGGCGGTCGCGGCGGATCGGTTCCGGCTGAGCAAGCCGGCCCTGTCCCCGGTCCAGCACTCCGCGTTGCGTACGAGCGCGGCCCGGATGTCGGTCCGGGTCAGGCGGGTGCCGCAGTCGGGTTCGCCGAGGGAGGTGTCGAACGGCAGCTCCCGCTGGAACACCAGCAGCAGCTCCGCGTAGTACTCCAGCCGCCGCCGGAGGGACGCGGGCAGCGAGGTGCCCTCCAGCATGGGCAGGAGCAGCCGGTGCACGGCATCGACGGGGACGAGCCGGGGCCGCTGGGGCCGGGGCAGGCCGTGGCGTACGGCGACGTCCGCGCAGACGTCGGCGAACTCCCGCAGGCCGATGGCCTCCTTGCCGGCCGTCAGCCAGTACTCGCCGTCGGCCACACCGCCCCGGACCAGGTCGCCGATGGCCCGCGAGACGTAGTCCCGGGGCACCATGTCGATCCGGGCCTCGGGGGCTCCGGGCAGCACCGGGGTCTGCCCCAGGACCATCGAGCCGATCGCCTCGGTCAGCCCCTGCTGACCCATGACGACCGAGGGCCGGACGATGGCGCCGGGCACGCCCGCCTCGCGTGTCATCTGTTCGGCCCTGGCCTTGGAGTCGAGGTAGGCAGCTGCACCCGGGAAGCGCCGGCGGTCCTCCTCGGTGGGGGTGTTGGCCACGAACGCGGTACTCACCAGGTACAGCGGGGCGTCGGCCCGGGCCGCCAGGTCGAGCATGTTGTCGGCACCGCGCAGATTGGTGCGCGTGATGTCCTGTGGCGGGGTACGCCAGTCGGTCTCGGCGGCGCAGTGCAGCACCACGTCCACCTCGAGGGCCAGTTCGTGCCAGGCCAGTGGACTCAGTCCGAGCCGGGGAGCGACCAGGTCGCCCTGGAGCTCGCGCACCCGCGGATCGCGCAACGGTGTCTTGCGGCGCAGGCACAACAGGTCGAAGTCGGGTGCCAGCTCGTCGATCAGGGCACGTCCGAGCACTCCGGAACCGCCGGTGAGCAGCAGGGAGGGGCGGTCGCGCCGTCTCGTACGGCCGACGGGCAGGAGGGCGAGACGCTGGTTGTCTGACGGCATGGGGGTGTGTTCTCCCAACGGGTCTCGGCCCACCGGTGGACGGTGGGGGCGCGGTCAGGCGATGGCGAGTGGCCGGTCGGCCAGGTACGCGGCGAACGGGGCGGTCATCCGGGAGCGCGACGGCGGGTGCAGGGAGAGTCCGTTGGCGCAGGCGGCCAGGTGGCCCACCTCGTCGGACGTCATGAAGTTGAGGCCGCCGAGGAGTTCGACCGCGCGCGGGACGACCCGGGCGATGGCGTCCTGGACGCCGTATCGCACGTACAACGCCTGTGCGAGCGCCGACTCGTCGAGGTCACCGGCGTCGATACGCCGGGCGACGCCCTCGGCGGTGGCCACGGCGGCCTCGGTCTCGACGAAGAGGCGTACGCGCTCGTGCTCGGGGATGCGGTCGTTCAGCAGCACCCGCTCCACCAGCGCGCTCGCGGCGCCGAGGTAGCTGCCCGTCATCAGCGTCTGGAACCAGATCAGACCGGCCGTCTGAAGTTCGTCGAGCTGTTCACCGGAGGTCGTCCCGGTGCGCAGCAGGAGTTCCGGCGGTACGAGGACGTCGGTGAGCGTGACCTGTTCGCTCTCCGCCCCGGCGAGGAAGGCGCTGGACCAGAAGCCGCTGACGCTCATCCCCTCGCTCTCCGCGGGCACGACGGCTACGGCGAGTTCGTCGCCCTGCCCGTCCTCGCGCGGGATCGTCACGCTGGCGGTGAGCACGTCCATGGAGCGGGCCAGGCTGCACGGCCGTTTGACGCCGTTGATCCGGACGCCGTCCGCGGTCACCGTGGCGGTCATCGACGGGTCGAGGATGCCCGCGCCGCTGTGGCCCTCGGCGAAGCCAGAGGCGATCACGCGGTTGGACGAGGCCACGCCCTCGATCAGCATCCACTCCAAGCCGTCGCCGAGGCCGCCGATCCCGACCAGGGTGGCCATGGAGAAGTGGTGCATGGTGGTGGCCACGGCCAGGGACGGCGAGCGGCTGCCGATGGCCCGCTGCACGCGCAGGGCATCGAGCGCGGTGGCACCCCTGCCCTGGTGGGACTCGGGCACGAGCAGACCTGGACCGCCGCTGTCCCGGAAGTGCCGGATGCCCGGGCTGCCCGGCCGCTCCAGTTCCATCAGCGGAGCCTCGCGCAGGGCGGGGTCCAGTTCGGGCAGCAGCTTCGCGAGGGTGGCGCGTTCGCGCTCCAGGAATCTCATGGGCGTGCGGTCCTCCGGGGTGGGATGAATACGGAATCGGCGCGGCACTCGCGCGGCCGTGGACGCGGTGGCTCAGAGGGCGTTGGTGGCGCGCAGCAACTGCCAGACCGCGCCGGGGCGGGGCCTGCCGCGGAAGGCGATGTACTCCGGCAGGACCACGTGCGGGGCCCACTTCTGCTTGTACTCGAGCTGGGAGGCCGCCGGGTAGATCACGTCGCCGTGCTCGGCCAGCAGGCGGGCGAGCCGGGCGAACATACGGCTGGCACCGGGTAGTTCGTGCTCCGGGTCGAGTCCGGTGAACGGGGTGAAGCCGAAGTGCAGCCAGCCCGCTCCTTCGGCGGTCAGCCGTTCCATGACGGTGGCGTTGAGCGCCTCCATCACGCCGGGCGGAGCGTCGGGGCGGCGCCGGCTGAGGTCGTGCAGCCAGCCGGAGCGGCTGCCGTAGACCGGCGAGTAGTTGATGTAGCCGGCCGTCTCGCCGTCGATCCGGCCGACGAACAGACGGCGGTGCCTCTGCAGGCTCCCGTTGCGCTGGCCGACGAGGAAGCGCAGCTCCTTGACGTGCCGGCCCTTGTCCCGCAGCCAGCACTGGTCGATCCGGTCCAGTTCGGCGCAGTCGTCGCCGGCCATCACCTCGGTGACCTCCAGGCCGGCCCGCCTGGCGCGCGAGATCTTGTTCCGCAGCCGGACGAAGCGTGAGCCGCGCAGGGTGAAGCGGCTCAGGTCGACGGCGTACGAGGCACCGAGCTGGTTGACCGTGAAGCCGTGCGCCGCGTACAGCTCGGCGTCCGCCCGCTGCAGTTGCACGGCGACCAGACGGCGGCCGGCATGGGCGGCGAAGGCGTCCAGGAGCCGTGCGCGGTGGTCCGGCGCGGTGAACGGGCCGCCGAATTGGAGGACGTAACGGCCGGAGGTGCGAAAGGCGCAGGCGCCGTCGAACCGGTCGTCGCGGAAGTAGGTGTTCCCGTCGTTGAGGGCGAGGAACGCGCTGGGGTTGTCGCTGTGCGCGGCGAGCGTGTCAAGCACGGACGGCATCGGTGTCCTCCACGGAAGTCCGCGTGGCGGCGCTTTCGCCGGAATCCGCGGCCGAGCGGTACCGCACCTCGAACATCCGGAAAGCCGGGACGGTTTCCGGTTCGAAGGCGACACCGAAGGGTTTGAGGGAGTTCCCGAAGAGCGCGCGGTCGCCCATGAGGTGGATCGGAAGGGCGAGCAGGGCCCATTCCGGCTGCACGAACAGTGCCCATGCCCCGGCGAGGAGACCCGCCGTGACCAGGCTGTGCATCGTGTTGTAGGCGACGTAGTAGCCGCGTGGAACACGTCCGTCCGGGCTGCGCCGGAAGGCGATCGCGCCGGGCAGGTAGCCGATGACGTCGATCACCGCGAACAGCAGCACGAAGACGCCCCAGCGGATTTCGGAATGGTGCTGGACCGCGAGCACGAGCGACACGGTGAGAAAACCCAGCCATTCGAGTCGGGAGAGAGCGAAGGTGGTCTTCGTCTCGAAACGGTTCTTGGCATCCACGTCGGCCTGCCCCCTCGCTGTGGTCTGTCACTCCGGTTTACGCACCGGCGGCTGCGACCCCTCGGCTCCAACACCTCGTAAAGTGGGGGCGTTTGGGGGGCGAGATTTCCGGGGGGCCGCATCATGGCGTCAGTACCTACAGGTCCGGAGGGCCGCACCGCGGCGTGGGAGCTGCTGCTGCCCGCCGCCTCGGCACCGGCGCGGTCGCGCGGGCGCGCCCTGCAGGCGGCGCTGCGGGAGGCGGTCCGCGCGGGCCGGCTCACGCCGGGCACTCGTCTGCCGTCGAGCCGCGACCTGGCGGCCGACCTCGGGGTGTCGCGGGGACTGGTCACGGAGACGTACGAACAGCTGACGGCGGAGGGGTACCTGCGCAGCGGGCGGGGCGCGGGAACCTGGGTCGGTGACGCCGTACGGGCCGCACGCCCGCGCGCGCGTGATCTCGCCCCGCGTCCCGGCGGTGACCGCGCGGACTTCGTGCCGGGGACACCGGACCTGTCGCTGTTCCCGCGCGCGGCGTGGGGCGCCGCCCAGCGGAGTGTGCTGGCTCAGCTGCCGCACGAGGCCCTCGGCTACCCGGACCCGCGCGGGCTGCCCCGGCTGCGGACCGCGCTGGCCGAGCTGCTCACCCGGCGCCGGGGTGTGGTGGCGGACCCGGAGCGGCTCGTGGTCGTCTCCGGGGTGGCGCAGGCGACGGCGCTGCTCGCGAGCGTGCTCCACGCGCGGGGGGTGCGTACCGCCGGCGTCGAGGACCCCGGCAGCCCGCGCCACGACGACCTGTACGCGTCGGCGGGCGTCGCCACCGTGCCGTTGCCCCTCGACGAGGAGGGACTCGCCCTGGGCCCGCTGCACGACTCGGGCGTCCGGGCCGTCGTGACGACGCCGGCCCACCAGTTCCCCACCGGGATCGCCTACTCCGCGCGGCGCCGCGCCGCGCTGCTGGACTGGGCGCGGTCCGTGGACGGGCTCGTTCTGGAGGACGACTACGACGGCGACTTCCGCTACGACCGGGCTCCCGTGGGCGCGCTCCAGGGGCTCGACCCCGAACGGGTCGCCTACACGGGTTCGGTCAGCAAGTCCCTCGCCCCGGGGCTGCGGCTCGGCTGGCTGCTGGTGCCGGAGTGGCTGGCGGACGACGTGGTCGAACGCAAACGCACCACCGACCTCGGGCATCCGGCCCTCGACCAGGCGCTCTTCGCCCACTTCGTGGAGCACGGCGAGTACGACCGCCAGCTGCGCCTGTGCCAGCGTGCCTACCGGGAGCGGCGCGACGTGATGGTCGCCGCCCTGGCGGAGCACTTCCCCGGCTCACGGATCTCGGGCATCGCCGCCGGCCTCCACGCCATCGCCACGCTCCCCGGCCGGTACGGCCCCGAGGAGCGGTTCCTCGCACGCGTGGGGCGGGCCGGGATCGCGGTGCGTTCGCTGGCGGAGTACGGGCACGGGCCGGACGGCGAGGAGGAGGTGGCGGGGAAGGCGGTGCGGCTGGTGCTGGGGTACGCGCATCTGACGCCGGGACGGATCCGGGCGGGGGTGGAGTCGATGGCGAGGGCCGTGTGACGGGCGTACGGGATGCCGCTCACGCGCGCGGGCGGCCGGTTGTTCACACGGAGTTTCCGTGACCGCCGCGCCGCACCAGTAGGTCTGGCTGTGCACACTGGCCTCGTCACTGGCCGGATCCCGTCCCTGGACGTCCCTGGAGGCGCATCCATGTCACACCGTCCGTTGCCCGGTCGCCGCAGCGTGCTGCGCGGCTCCCTCGCCGCGTCGGCGGCCCTGACCCTGCCCGCGGCCCTCGGTGCCGCGCCGGCGTTCGCGCGTTCCGGCCGGCCGGGTGCGGGCTGGGGCGTGCAGACGGGAGACGTGACCTCCCACTCGGGTCTGGTGTGGGTGCGGTCCGACCGGCCGGCCCGGATGATCGTCGAGACGTCCGCGACCGAGTCGTTCCGCAACCCGCGCAGATGGCGCGGCCCGCTGCTCGGGGCCGGCACGGACTTCACCGGCACGACCCGGCTGCGCGGCCTGCCGCCCGGCGAGCAGATCCACTACCGCGTGCTCCTCGCCGACCCGGACGACCCGCGCCGCACCGGCGAGCCGGTGCCCGGCACCTTCCGCACGGCGCCGGTCCGACGGCGCGAGCCGGTGCGTTTCGTGTGGTCCGGCGACCTGGCGGGCCAGGGCTGGGGCATCAACCCGGACATCGGCGGCTACCGCATCTACGACGCGATGGGCGCCCTGGACCCGGACTTCTTCCTGTGCAGCGGCGACAACGTCTACGCCGACGGGCCCATCGCCGCGACGG
This sequence comes from Streptomyces sp. CB02414, assembly GCF_001905385.1. Classification (GTDB taxonomy): domain Bacteria; phylum Actinomycetota; class Actinomycetes; order Streptomycetales; family Streptomycetaceae; genus Streptomyces. The sequence continues at coordinate 328,200 of NZ_LIPF01000010.1, forward strand.
CCGAGCTGCCCGACGGAAGCACCTGGCGGAACATCACCACCGAGGAGAAGTCCAAGGTCGCCGAGACCCTGGCCGAGTTCCGCGGCAACTTCCGCTACAACCTGCTCGACGAGAACCTGCGCCGCTTCAACGCCCGGGTGCCGTCGGTCGTCCAGTGGGACGACCACGAGGTCCGCAACAACTGGTACCCGGGTCAGACGATCGCGGAGACGGACGGCCGCTACACGGAGAAGAGCGTGGACGTGCTGGCCGCCCGGGCCCGGCGCGCGTTCGCCGAGTACTTCCCGGTCTCCACGCTGCGTCCCGGCGCGCGGGAGGGCCGCGTGCACCGGGTGCTGCGCCAAGGCCCGCTGCTGGACGTGTTCGTGCTGGACATGCGGACCTACCGCAACGCCAACTCCTCCGGCGACCAGAGCGTGGACCCGCAGGGCATCCTGGGCCGCGAGCAGTTGGAGTGGCTCAAGCGGGAGCTGTCGCGCTCGCGCGCGGTGTGGAAGGTCATCGCCGCCGACATGCCGATCGGCCTGGTCGTGCCCGACGGCGGCGAGGGGAAGGCGAACATCGAGGCGATCGCGCAGGGCGACCCCGGGGCGCCTCTGGGGCGTGAGTTGCAGATCGCCGAGCTCCTGCGTTTCGTCAAGCACCGGCGGATCACCGGCACGGTGTGGCTGACGGCGGACGTGCACCACACCTCCGCCCAGCACTACCAGCCCTCGCGTGCCGCGTTCACCGACTTCGAGCCGTTCTGGGAGTTCGTGTCCGGGCCGCTCAACGCGGGCGCCTTCCCGGCCAGCGCCCTGGACGGCACCTTCGGCCCCCAGCGGGTGTTCGTGAAGGCGCCGACCGCCTCCAACGTCTCGCCCGCGGAGGGCTACCAGTTCTTCGGCGAGGTCGAGATCGACGGCGACAGCGCCGAGATGACGGTGCGGCTGCGCGAGCAGGACGGCACGGTGCTGTTCACGAAGGTGCTCCAGCCGGGCCGGGTGGGTCAGTAGGTCCCGTAGCCTGTCCGTGGTGTCGCGCACCGGCGTCATCCCCCGGTGCGCGACCCGAGCGATCCCATGGGTGAATTGCGAAGAATAACCCCGGAAGCCTTCTTTACCCATCCGTCACAGGGCGTTCGTGATCACGCAACACCGTTCCTTCACAGTGGCCGCATGAGTCGAGACATGTCCGATGTGACGGATGCCGTGGCCCGCCTCGTCGAGCACGGCCCCGGGGTGCCCGTGATGCTGCTCGCCTCGGTGGCGGCGCTGATGACCACGGCGGGCTTCCGGAGTTGGTGGACACGACGCCACGGACACGCACCGCCGGCGGACGATACCGGCTCCCGGCCGCCGTCCGCGGCGGTGGCCGGGAACCTGGTCGAAGCCGAGCCCGGGGACGCGGGGGCGACCCGTGCCGCGACCGGTGACGGCGCCGCCGACACCGCGCTGTGGCGGATGCGGACGACGGTGCGCGACGCGCCCGGGTCGCTGGCCGTGCTCTGCGCCGCCCTCGCCGAACGGCGGGTCGACATCCTGAGCCTGCAGACGCACCCGCTGGCCGAGGGCACGGTGGACGAGTTCCTGCTCCGCTCCCCCGGCGAACTGACGGCGTCCGGGCTGACGGACGTGGTGTCGGCGGCGGGCGGTGCCGGCACGTGGACCGAGCGGGCGGACGCCCACGACCTGGTGGACGCCCCGACCCGGGTGCTCGCCCTGGCGGCCCGTACGGCCCAGGACACGGCGGAACTCCCCCTGGCTCTCAGGCAGTTGCTGGGCCGCTGCACCATCCGGTCGCTGCCCGCGACGGCCGTGGGACGTACGGCCGGGGACGTACCGCCGGAGGGTTCGCTGGAGGACACCGTGCTGCGGCTGCGCGCCCCGGAGGGCGGGGTGATCAGTGTGGAGCGGCCGTATCTGCCCTTCACCCCGGCCGAGTTCGCCCGGGCGCGGGCCCTGGTCGAGCTGGACGCCCGGCTCGGTCCGCGCGTCCCGCACGGCCGTGACGTGCTGACGCTGCCCGAGGGGAGCGACATCACCGTCCGCCGGGCCGACACGCGTGACGTCCCGGCGGCGAAGGCGATGCACGAACGGTGCTCCGCGCGAACGCTCGGCATGCGGTACCACGGCCCGGTCGGGGACGTCGACCGGTACCTCGACCACCTGCTCAGCCCGCGCTTCGGCCGCACCCTCGCCGTACAGACGGCGTCGGGCCGGATCGTCGGGCTCGGTCACCTGCTGTGGGACGGGGACGAGACGGAGGTCGCGCTGCTGGTCGAGGACGCGTGGCAGCACCGGGGCATCGGCGGCGAACTCCTCGGCCGGCTCGTGGCCATGGCCGCCGAGACGGACTGCGCGAGCGTGTACGCGGTGACGCAGGCGTCGAACACCGGCATGGTCGCCGCGATGCGCGGCCTGGGCCTCCCCCTCGACTACCAGATCGAGGAGGGGACCCTGGTGATCACGGCGCGCCTGGACCCGGCGGCCCGGGCCGCGGCGCGGCTGCCGCGCGGGGAGCGGATCGGCAAGGACTGAGCCGTCCCCGGAGAGGGGGAGGCGTCAGTCGGCCCGCGCCAGCGCCTCCCGCAGCGGGATCGCCTCGGCGGCCGGCTCCCCCAGCGCCTGGTCCAGGTCGGCCCACAGGTCCTCGACGTCCTCCAGGCCGACCGACAGCCGCAGCAGCCGGTCGCCGACCCCGGCGTCCCGGCGGTCGTCGGCGTCCACGATGCGGTGGCTGATGGACGCCGGGTGCTGGATGAGCGTGTCGACGCTGCCGAGGCTGACGGCGGGGGTGATCAGACGGACTTGGCGGATCACCTCGTGCGGGTCGCCGTGGACCTCGAAGGAGACCATCGCGCCGCCGATGCGCGGATAGTGCACGCGGGCCACCCTCGGGTCGGCGGCGAGCCGCTCGACGAGTGCGGCGGCGTTCGCGGAGGCGGCCCGTACCCGAACGGGCAGGGTGGACAGCCCACGCAGCAGCAGGTAGCCGGCCAGCGGGTGCAGTACGCCGCCGGTGGCGAAGCGGACCTGTCGCAGCCGCCCGGCGAACTCCTCGTCGCAGGCCACCACGCCGGCCAGCACGTCCCCGTGGCCGCCGAGGTACTTCGTGGCGCTGTGCAGCACCAGCCGCGCGCCGTGCTCGGCGGGCCGCTGGAGCACAGGGGTGGCGAAGGTGTTGTCCACCAGCAGCGGCACCGACCCGCAGGCGTGGGCGACGGCCTTCAGGTCGACCTCGGCCAGCGTGGGGTTGGCCGGCGACTCCACGAGTACCAGGCCGGTGTCCGGGCGCAGCGCGTCGGCGATGCCGGCCGGGTCCGTCCAGGTGACCTCGGACCCGAGCAGCCCGGCGGTCAGCAGGTGGTCGCTGCACCCGTACAGGGGCCGTACGGCGACCACGTGGCGCAGTCCCATCGAGGCGCGGACCAGCAGGACGGCGCTCAGGGCGGCCATGCCGCTGGCGAAGGCGACGGCGGCCTCGGTGCCCTCCAGCCGGGCCAGGGCCGTCTCGAAGCGGGCGACGGTCGGGTTGCCGAGGCGTCCGTAGACCGGCGGGCCGTCCGGGTCGGCGCCGGTGGTGGCGAACGCGTCGATGCGGGCGGCCTCGCCCCGGCTGTCGTACGACGGGTAGGTCGTCGACAGGTCGATGGGCGGGGCGTGCAGTCCCCGGGCCGCGAGATCGTCGCGGCCGGCGTGCACGGCCTCGGTGGCCAGTGCCCTGCCCGTGGGTGCGGTGGAGCGTACGTCGTCGGGTGGTGACGTGTGCGTGCGCGCGGATTCCATGGACCGAAGGGTGAACACCGACCGGGTCATGGGGACAGGAACCCGTGCTACGTTCGGCCGATGGCGGAATCTGTCGTACTCGATCCGGTCGATCTCCATCTGCTGCGGCTGCTGCAGAACGACGCCCGGACCACCTACCGCGATCTCGCCGCCCAGGTCGGGGTCGCCCCGTCGACCTGCCTGGACCGGGTGGCCCGGCTGCGGCGGGCCGGGGTGATCCTCGGGCACCGGCTGGAACTGGACCCCGCCCGGCTGGGGCGCGGCCTCCAGGCGCTGCTGTCGGTGCAGGTGCGGCCGCACCGGCGGGAGCTGGTCGGGCCGTTCGTGGACCGCATCCGGGCGCTCCCGGAGTCACGCACCGTCTTCCACCTCACCGGCCCGGACGACTACCTGGTCCACGTCGCGGTCGCGGACATGGCGGACCTGCAGCGGCTGGTCCTGGACGAGTTCACCTCCCGGCGCGAGGTCGCGCGCGTAGAGACGCGGCTGATCTTCCAGCAGTGGGAGTGCGGCCCGCTGCTGCCGCCCTCCGCGCCCGACGGCACGCCCTGAGCGAAATCCGGCCGCCCGCGGCGGCGGCCCGGGGAAAGCGGGCTGACGCGGCACCGGGATCCGTACGAGGATGTCCGCATGTCAGAGACCAAGAGCCCGCTGCCCCGCGAGGTCGCCGACGCCTACGTCGACGAGCTCATCGCCCTCGACCCGGTCACCGGTACGTTTCTCGGCGTCCAGGAGAGTTCCAGCCGCCTGCCCGACCTCTCACCCGCGGGTCAGGAGGCTCTCGCGGAGCTGGCGCGGGCCACGCTGGCCCGGCTGGACGAGGCGGAGCTCCGGCCCGGTGGGGACAGTGACGTGGAGCGGCGCTGCGCCCGGCTGCTCCGCGAGCGGCTGACCGCCGGACTCGCCGTGCACGACGCGGAGGAGGGCCTGCGTTCGGTCGGCAACCTGGGCACCGTCGCGCATTCGGTGCGCGAGGTCTTCACGGTGACGCCGACGCAGACCGACGAGGACTGGGCGCGGATCGCCGAGCGGCTGCGCGCGGTTCCCGCGGCGCTCGGGGGCTACCGCGAGTCCCTGGCCCTGGGTCTGGAGCGCAAGCTGTACGCGTCGCCGCGCCCGACCGGCGCCTTCGTCGGCCAGCTCGGCGAGTGGGCGGACACGGGCGAGGGCCGGGGCTGGTTCGAGGACTTCGCGTCCGCCGGCCCGGACGCGCTGCGGGCGGAGCTGGACGAGGCGGCCCGGGGTGCGACCGCGGCCGTGGTGGAGCTGCGGGACTGGCTGCGCGACGTGTACGCACCGGCGATCGAGGGGGCCCCGGACACGGTGGGCCGTGAGCGCTACGCCCGTTGGTCGCGCTACTACAACGGCACGGACCTGGACCTGGACGAGGCGTACGCGTACGGCTGGGCCGAGTACCACCGCCTGCTCGCCGAGATGAAGCAGGAGGCCGAGAAGATCCTGCCGGGCGCCGAGACGCCCTGGGTGGCGCTGGCGCACCTGGACGAGCACGGCAAGCACATCGAGGGCGTCGACGAGGTCCGCGACTGGCTGCAAGGGCTGATGGACCAGGCGGTCGAGGCGCTGGACGGCACCCACTTCGAACTCGCCGAGCGGGTGCGGAGGGTGGAGTCGCGGATCGCCCCGCCCGGCAGCGCGGCGGCCCCGTACTACACGCAGCCGTCGGAGGACTTCTCGCGCCCCGGCCGCACCTGGCTGCCGACGATGGGCCAGACCCGCTTCCCGGTCTACGACCTGGTCTCCACCTGGTACCACGAGGGCGTGCCGGGCCACCACCTCCAGCTCGCCCAGTGGACGCACGTCGCCGAGGACCTGTCCCGCTACCAGGCCTCGGTCGGCATGGTCAGCGCCAACGCCGAGGGCTGGGCGCTGTACGCCGAGCGGCTCATGGACGAACTGGGCTTCCTGACCGACGCCGAGCAGCGGCTCGGCTACCTGGACGCGCAGATGATGCGGGCCGCCCGGGTCATCGTGGACATCGGCATGCACCTGGAGCTGGAGATCCCGGCGGACTCGCCGTTCCACCCGGGCGAGCGCTGGACGCCGGAGCTGGCGCAGGAGTTCTTCGGCGCGCACAGCAGCCGCCCGGCGGACTTCGTGGAGAGCGAGCTGACCCGGTACCTGACGATCCCGGGCCAGGCGATCGGCTACAAGCTCGGTGAGCGCGCGTGGCTGCTGGGCCGGGAGAAGGCCCGCGAGCGGCACGGTGACGCCTTCGACGCGAAGGCCTGGCACATGGCGGCCCTCTCCCAGGGCTCGCTGGGCCTGGACGACCTGGTGGACGAGCTGTCGCGGCTCTGAGCCGGACCGCTCAGCGCCGGAAGCCGCCCTCCGAGTCGACGACCTGGCCGGTGACCCACTCCGCCTCGTCCGTGGTGAGCCACGCGACGAGGCGGGCCGGGTCGTCGGGCATGCCCCACCGCCCGGCGGGGAAGAGCGCGGCGATGGCGTCGTAGTCCTCGCCGGTCATGTAGTCGGTGTCCACGGGCCCGGGGTTGACCGCGTTCACGGTGACCGCGTGTTCGGCGAGAGCCGTGGACAGGGAACGGGTGATCGAGGCGAGGGCGCCCTTCTGCAGCGCGTAGGCGATCTCGCCGGGCATGCCGCCCGCGATGTCCTGGCCGGAGGTCATCATCACGACGCGTCCGCCGGGCGTGCGGGGCGGCAGCGCGGCGCGGTGCCGGGCGTAGGCCTGGACGAGGAGCAGCACCGAGCGGGTGTCGACCTGCCAGTGCGCGTCGAGCATCGCGGCGTCGATCGTGTCGAGGGTGCCGTCGGAGCCGCTGAGGGCGTGGTTGGCGATCAGGACGTCCAGCCGCCCGCCGAGCGCTTCGGCGGCCGTGGCGAGGAGTTCGCCCGGTGCGGCGGGGTCGGCCAGGTCGCCGGGGCCGGCCACCACGGTGGCGTCCGGGTCGCCGAGCGCGGCGCGCACGGAGGCGGCGACGTCCTCGGGCCGGTCGGCGCCCCAGGGCATGGCGGCGTCGTGCGGGACGTGGTGGTGCAGGTAGACACTGGCCCCGTACGCGGCGAGCCGCCGGGCCACGGCGTGGCCGATGCCGCCGCGCCGGCTGGCGCCGGTGACGAGGGCGGTGCGGCCGCGCAGGGGCAAGGGGGCGCGGCGCAGCTCTTCGGGGGTGGGATGCGGAAGTCGGGGCATGGGCACCCATCATGGGCGGCGCGCCGCCGGTGCGCATTCCAATATCACCGCGGCGCGGATCGCCCGCCCGTCAGCAGCCGCAGTCGGCCGCGTCCACCGGGACGGTCAGGGGGTCGGCGGCGCGGCGCGCGGCGCCCTCCCACGTCTCGTGGGTGAACCCCTCACGCACCCAGTACTCGAAGCCTCCGAGCATCTCCTTGACCTGGTAACCGAGTTCCGCGAGGGCGAGGGCGGCGCGCGTCGCGCCGTTGCAGCCGGGGCCCCAGCAGTACGTCACGACCGGTACGTCGCGGTCGAGGAGCCGGCCGGCCTGTTCGGCGATGAGCGCCGTAGGCAGGTGAACGGCGCCGGGGATGTGCCCCTGGTCCCAGGACTCGGTGGAGCGGATGTCCACGAGGACGAATCCCGGGTCGCCGCCGGCCGCGAGCGCGGCGGCGACGTCCGAGACGTCGGTGTGGAAGGCGAGGCTCGCGCGGAAGTACGCGGCGGCTTCGGCGGGGCGCGCGGGGGCGACGCGCAGGACGGGGTTCGCGGGGGTGGCGGTCATCGTCTTCCGGCCTTTCCTCGGTGGATCTCCTGGCCGCAAACCTATGTTCGGCGAGCAGATCACCAGAAGTGAGATTCCCCGGCCTGTCCTTGCCTCCGCCGGTGATTCACTGGTACTTCTGCCGGATGACGACGTATACCCCGGACCCCACCGACTGGCTCATCCTGGACGCCCTCCAGCGCAACGGGCGGGCGGGGTACGCGGAGTTGGCGCGTGCCGTCTCGATGTCCGCCAGCGCGGTGACCGAGCGGGTGCGCCGGATGGAGGAGGCGGGGATCATCCAGGGGTACGCGGCGGTCGTCGACCCGGAGCGGCTGGGGCTGCCGATCCTGGCCTTCGTGCGGCTGCGCTACCCGGTCGCCAACTACAAGCCGTTCCACGACCTGGTGGCGGTCACGCCCGAGATCCTGGAGGCGCACCACGTGACGGGGGACGACTGCTTCGTCATCAAGGTCGCGGCCCGTTCGATGCGGCACCTGGAAGAGGTGTCCGGCCGGATCAGCGCGCTGGGGTCGGTCACCACGAGCGTCGTCTACTCCTCGCCGCTCCCCCGCCGGCCGCTGGGCCGCTGAGTACGGCCCGGTCGGCCGGATTCCTCAGCCGGTGCCCCGCTGCCGCAGCACCGACCCCGACCGTCCCTTCACGACCTCCAGCTGGGCGTGGACGCGCCGGCGGAGGTCGGCGACGTGGCTGACGATGCCGACGCTGCGGTCCCGCTCGCGCAGTGCGTCGAGTACGTCGAGGACCTCGTCGAGGGTCTGGTCGTCGAGGCTGCCGAAGCCCTCGTCGATGAAGAGGGTGTCCAGACGCACTCCGCCGGCCTCGTCCGTGACGACGTCGGCGAGGCCCAGCGCGAGGGCGAGGGAGGCGAAGAACGTCTCGCCGCCGGAGAGTGTGGCCGTGTCGCGCTCGCGGCCGGTCCAGGCGTCGACGACGTGCAGTCCGAGGCCGCTGCGGCCGCGTCCGGTCCGGTCGTCGGAGTGGACGAGGGTGTAGCGGCCGGAGGACATGCGCCGCAGGCGGGCGGTGGCGGCGGCGGCGACCTGTTCGAGGCGGGCCGCCAGGACGTAGGACTCCAGGCGCATCCGGCGTTCGTTCTCCGCCGAGGTGCCCGCGGTCAGGGTGGCGAGCCGGGCGACGCGGTCGTGTTCCTGTCGCAGCGGGGCGAGGCCGTGCACGGAGGTGGTGGCACGGTCGGAGAGCCGGTCCAGCTCGGCGCAGCGCCGGGCGGCGGCGTCGCGGGCCGATGCGGCGTCGCGCAGGCGGCGGCCGGCGTCGGCGGCGGCGCGTTCGGCCGCGGCCGGGTCGGCGGGCGGGCGCTGGGCCGCGGCGGCGGTGTCGGCCTCGGTGAGGACGGCGTGGACGGCGGCCTCCTCCGCGTCCCAGGCGTCGAGCCGGCGCTGCAGTTCGCGGTGGGCGTCGTCGTCGAGCAGCGCGGCGGCGGCTTCGCGCGGGGTGTCGAAGCCCGCGCGGTAGGCGGCGTCGGACAGGCGGGCGTCGGCGTCCTTGAGCCGCTGCGCCGTGTCCTCGGCGGCCCGGGAGGTGTCGGCGGCCTCGGTGAGCAGCGCGGCCCGGCGTTCGAGCTGCGCGGCCCGGGCCGCCACGCTGCCGGCGGTGCCGCGGGCCCGCACCAACTCCTCCTCCAGCGCAGCCCGTTCCGTCTCCAGCCGTTCCCGGTTGGCGACCCGGGAGGCGGTCCGTACGGCCGCCTGCTGCTGGGCCGCGATCCTCCGCTCGCGTTCCTGCTCCGCCCGGCGCAGCTCCTCCTGCGCGGCGTGCAGTCCGGAGGCGGCCGCCCGCGCTTCCGAGTACAGCCGCTCCAGTTCCTCGGCCTCCTCGGCGAGCCGTGCGGTGGTCGCGTCCCCGGCCTCCGCCGTGGCGGCGGCCAGTGCCTCCCGTACGGTGCCCAGGCGCCGTTCGGCCTCCGCGCGGCGCTCCTCGGCCTTCTGGTGGGCGGCGAGCGCGCGCTCCTCGGCCGCGCGGTCGACGTGCCCGGCGACCTTCCGGGCGGGGGCGGGGTGTTCGGTGGCTCCGCACACCGCGCACGGCGCGCCGTCGGTGAGGTCGGCGGCGAGCTCGGCGGCGATGCCGGCCAGCCGCTGTTCCTTGAGGTCGAGCCACTGGGCACGGGCCTCGACGGCACGCTCGGCCGAGACCAGCGCCTGCCGCCCCGCCTCCTCCGTGTCCAGCGCGAACCGGTCCCGCTGCCGGGCGGCCTGCAGCCGGCGCCGGGCCGGGTCGCGCCGCTCGGCGAGCGGTTCGGCACGGGTCGCGGCCTCCTGGGCGTGCTTGACGCGTGCCTGGAGCCGGTCACGGGCCGGCTCCCAGTCGGCCAGCCAGGCCTCCGCCTCCCGCAGGGCCTCGTCGTCGGCGCGTTCCTGGCGGTCCAGTCCGGCCCGCTCCTCGGTCAGCCCGGCGAGGCGCTGCTCGGCCCGCCGGGCGGAGTCGAGGCCGCCCAGCTCCTGGGCGGCCCGGCGCGCGGCGGCGGCCAGCCCGGCGGTACCGGCGTCCGCGAGGTCGTCCGGGAGCAGGGCACGCGCGCGGGTCTCCGCGTCCGCCGCCCGCCGGTGTTCGGCGTCGGCGGCGTCCCGCAGCTCCAGGGCCGGGGCCACCGCCTCGGCCTTCCGGCTGCGCCGCATGCGCTCCTGCGCCGCGCGGTGGGCGTCGGCCCGCTCGGCCAGCCGCCCCGCCCACTCCCTGGCATCGGCGAACCGCCGCTGCAGCCGGTCCAGTTCCCGTACGCCGTCCAGGTCCCGCTCGGCGGCGGCCTGGGCGGACTCGGCGGCGGCGAGCCGGCTGTCGGCGACGGCCAGCAGCTCCCTGGCCGTGGAGCGGGCGACGGCGGCGGCGCCCAGCACGGTCTCGGCCAGGCCGGGCTCGCCCGGGGCCAGTTCCGGCAGTTCCATGGCCCCGCCGGCGGCCTGCTGCATCCGGTGGGCATCGGCCAGCAGCGCGGCGTCGCCCTCGCGCACCCGTGCCTCCGTCGCGCGGCGCCGCTCGGCGAGGCGCTTCTCGACCTCGGCGAAGCGCCGGGTGTCGAAGAGCCGGCCGAGCAGCTTGCCGCGGGCCTCCGCGTCGGCGCGCAGGAAGCGCGCGAAGTCGCCCTGCGGCAACAGCACGACCTGGCAGAACTGCTCGCGGCTCATGCCGAGCAGCTGGGTGATCTCCTCGCCGATCTCCTGGTGGGAGCGGCTGAGGTCCTTCCAGGCCCCAGTGCCCGCGTCGTACTCGCGCAGCCAGGTCTGGGCCTTGTCGACGGTGGTGCCGACCCCCTTCTTCTTCGGCCGCTCCCAGGGCGGCTGCCGGGTGACCTCCAGCCGCCGTCCGGCGACGGTGAGTTCGAGGCGCACCTCGGTGCGGGTGCCGACGGGCGCGTGGTCGCTGCGCAGGGTCATGCCCTGGCCGCTCTGGCGGGCGCCGGGCACCGAGCCGTACAGCGCGTAGCAGACGGCGTCGAGAACGGAGGTCTTGCCCGCGCCGGTCGGTCCGTGGAGCAGGAAGAGGCCGGCGGCCGACAGGTCGTCGAAGTCGACGCTCTGCGATCCGCCGAAGGGCCCGAAGGCGGTGATGTCGAGCCGGTGCAGTCTCACCGGGCCACCTCCCGCAGGGTGTCGTCGGCGCGCACCGCGTCGAAGGCGTCCCGCAGCACGGTCTGTTCGTGGTCGTCGGGTCCGGCGCCGCGCACGTGGCTCACGAAGTCCTCGGCGATCTGCTGGTCGCTGCGGCCGGCGAGACGCCGCGCGTAGGACACCGCCGGGTCGTCCGGGGCGCGCTCGGGATCGAAGACGAGGCTCAGGGTGTGCGGGAAGCGCTCGGTGAGCCGGGCCATGGGCTCGGCCGGGCGGACCGCGTCGGTGAGGGTCGCCTCGACCCACGCCTCCTCGTGCGCGGTGAGCTCCGGGTCGGCGAGCAGCTCTTCCAGGGTGCCGCGCAGACGGGCCAGCGCGCGCGGCACCGGGCAGTCGACGCGTTCGGCGGTGACCGTACTGTCGGCGTCCAGGTCGACGAGCCACATGCTCTTGCGGTGCGCGGCCTCGGAGAAGGAGTACGGCAGGGGGGAGCCGGAGTAGCGGACGCGCCCGGTGAGGGTCTGACAGCCGTGGAGGTGGCCGAGTGCCACGTAGTCGACGCCGTCGAAGACGCCACAGGGCACGGCGGCGACTCCGCCGACGGTGATGTCCCGCTCGCTGTCGCTCTGCTCGCCGCCGGTGACGAAGGCGTGCGCGAGGACGACGGAACGGGTGCCCCGCGCGCGCGTGGCGAGGTCGGCCCGGACCCGGTCCATGGCGGCGGCGAGAACGGCCTCGTGACCGGCCTTCTCCACCCCGAACTCGGCCTTCACGAGGGCCGGTTCCAGGTAAGGCAGCCCGTAGAAGGCCACGTCGCCGTGCGCGTCGTGCAGCACCACCGGCGACCCGCACCCCGCCGGGTCGGTGCGCAGGTGGATGCCGGCACGGTCGATGAGCCCGGCGCCGACGCCGAGGCGGCGGGCCGAGTCGTGGTTCCCGGAGATCATCACCGTGGGCACGCCGAGGCCGGCGAGGCGGTGCAGGGCGTCGTCGAACAGCTCGACCGCGGCGAGCGGCGGGACCGCCCGGTCGTACACGTCTCCCGACACGACCACGGCCTCGACGCCGTGCTCGCGCACGGTCTCGACGAGGTGGTCGACGAACCCGGCCTGGACGCCGAGCATGTTCACCCGGTGGAACGCCCGGCCGAGGTGCCAGTCGGAAGTGTGCAGCAATTTCATCAAACGGCCCTGACCTGCATATTTCTCTCGGTAACAGCCCCAAGAACCAGCACAAACCGGCACGGGAGGCCCGGGCCGGCACCCACCACGCTAACGCCTGTCGGCACCCGGTTCACCATTGACCTCGCATCGCGGTCCGGCATCGGCCGACACGCACACCGACACAGCACTCCGCCACTTCACCACTTCACCACTTCACATCGGAACAGAATGTGGTCACGGAGGGTGCTGCACTGGTCAGGACGCGCACGGGGTTGGGCGACTTTCAGTCATTGCGTGAAGAAGCGCTGCACAGCGTCAGCCTCTGCTCCTAGATTGGCTCCCTGTTTCAGCAGAACACGGGGGAGAACATGGATCCGGTGACGGCCGTCGCGGCAGCAGGCGTAGCGCTCGTGGTCAAGGGAGCGCTCGAGTCGGCGGGCCAGGAGGCCGGCCGGTCCGGCTGGAGCGGGGGTGCACGACTCGTCGAGCGCATCCGCGCACGGTTCCGCGGCAATACGCAGGCCGAGGGCGCCCTGGACCAGGTGGCGCGTACACCCGACGACGAGGACGCCCAGCAGCAGTTGGAGCGTCAGCTCGCCGCTCACATGTTGCTCGACTCGGGATTCGAGACCGAGATCCGGCGGTTGGTCGACGAGGCCGTCGCCGCCCAGGGCCGCAACGGGGCGCAGATCAGCGCGGCGCTGATCAAGAACGCCCAGGTGTTCAACGGCAAGGTCGAGGTGCAAGGGGACTGGACCACGTCGTAGGGCCGGCTCGGTCCCGCGGGTCGGCGCCGGCGCCACAGCCGGACGACCGCCCGCGTTCGCACATGACCGTGCGTGTCCACATCCCGCCGCCGACGTGAAGGCCGAAAAGCACCATGAGTGAGGACACCCCCGCCGGGGAGACGTCCCGGGGATTCCCGGGCGGCCGGGGCACGCCCGGACACGGAGAGGCACCCCGGGGGGAGACGGACACCCGACGCGACCCCGCCGACGAGAAGGAGTCGCCGGAGAACCGGAAGGGCGACGAGGCGCCCGGCGCCGGACCGCGCGTCGACGCCGAGGAGCACGACGGGCCGGTCAGCGAGCAGGACGCGCTGCGCCTGCTCGTCGACGGCAGCGGACGCGACGACGCCGAACGGCACGAGGCGCTGCGGGCCGGGGCCCTCGCCGACGAGATCGCCCGGAGACTGAACGCCGACGCCTCCGGCACCCGCATCGGCACCCTCGCGCTGTTCAACGACAGCGTCACCTTCGGTGGCGGATTCCACCCCGGAGGCACCCGCGCCGGCGCGAGCGGTCCGGCCGTGGCACCGGCGTCCGCCATGGACTCGGCCGAACTCACCGGCCACACCGAACTCTTCCTGCCACCCGACGGATACGAGGAGGCCGTGGACGCGCTGCGCGAGCGGCGGGTGCTGGTGCTGACCGGCCCGCCCGGCAGCGGGCGGGAGGCGACCGCCGTGAATCTCCTCGCCGAGGCCCAGGTCATGGAGGACGGCGGTGCGGGAGGATGCCACTGGCTGCTGACACCGTCGGCCGTACTGCGGGCGGGCTGGGAACCACCGGTGAAGGACGCCGGATATCTCGCGGTCCTCGAGGACGGACCTGACGGACTGCGCGAGTTCGCGGCCGCCTTCGGCACCTCCGGCGGTGCGGGCCAGTGGGCCTCGGTGGTCTCCGCGCTGCGCTCCGCCGACTGCCTCCTGGTGCTGACCGGCGGACACGACCTGGAGGTCCTGGCGGCCGGCCCCGGCGGCGACCAGGTGGCCCGGCACCCTGTCACCCCTGTCGACCCCCTGGCGCTCGTCGAACGGCGCGTCCTCGGTCACGGCGGCGGCCCGGACGCCCGTGCCGAACTTCACGCCCTGCTGGAACGCACCGGCGCGACCACGGCGCTGCGCGAACAGCCCGCGGCGCGCAACGCCGCGCGGCTGGCCTCCGTGATCCGCGCGGACGGCGACGTGACCGCGGCGGTGGCCCAGCTGCGCGACCCCAGTGAGCAGGTACGCGCCTGGTTCAACCGCTACCGCGAACCGGAGGCGGTCGCCTTCGCCCTTGCCGCGGCCGTCCTCGAGGAATGCGGCTATCTCACCGTCGCGGAGGCCGCGGTGCACCTGCGAGCGGCCCTGACGGAGCCCGATACCGCCCCGCCCGACCTGCGGTTCGCCGACCGGCTCGGGCACGAACAGCAGTGGATCCGACTCGAGCTGCCCGACGAGAGCCGGCTCGCGCCAGGCCCGCCACGGGTCCGCTTTCGCAACGCACTGCTGGCCCAGACCATCCTCGCCTACGCCTGGAACGCGCTCGACGGGCGCCGCGACGCCATCCTCCAGTGGCTGCGTCGGCTGCTGAACCACACCGACCTTCAGGTGCGTGCCCGGGCCGCCGTCGCGGCCGGGGTACTGGCCCTCGCCGACCCGCACTACGCCGTGCACCGCTTTCTGACCACCTGGGCGGGCAGCACGTCCTGGCCGCTGCGCCAGGCCGCCGCCACCGCGCTGGGCGTGGCGGGCAGCCGGCCGGAGACCGCCGAGGCGGTGTGGGAACTGCTGCACCGCTGGGCGCGGGGGGACGCCTCCGCCTACCAGCGGCGCCTGGCCGGCACGGCGGCCAACGCCGTGGGCGGGCTACTGGGCCGCACCGCGCCCGAGCGGGCCGTGGTCGTCCTGCGCGCCGCGCTGGACCGGGAGGGCGACTGGGGCACTCTGCCCGCGGTGGCATGGGGAGGAGTCCATCTCGTCCACCAAAGGCAGACGGCGGCCCTGCTGGACGCCTATCTGGAGTGGTCGGAGCCGCAGGACCTGTCGCCGATGGTCGTCAAGTCACTGTCCGCGTTCGTGTTCGCCGTGTCGGTGCCCTACGAGGAGCCGGTCGTCGACGCGGCCGGGACCGACGCCGACCGCACACGGGTACCCGGCGTTCCCGTCCTGCTGTCCGAACTTCCGCGGTACCCCGAACGGCTCGCGGAGCTCTGGGCACGCGCCCTGGCCCGCAAGCCGGTGCAGGACGCCGCGCTGGACGCCCTGCGCGACTGGATCGACGACTATGCCGACGCCTGTCCCGGTGCTTTGGAGGCCATCGGCGTACTCCTGCTCTCCGTCGCCCGCCGTCCCGGACGGCACCGGGAGCGGCTGACGTGGTGGCTGGAGAAGTGGGCCGCTGACCGCAGGAGCCCGTCCGCCAACGCCGCCGGCCTGCTGCACACGCTCGACCGGGACCGGTGACCCGCCCCGCGCGCACCGCGAGGCCCGCGGCACCGGAAAGAGAGGGGGACACATGGAGGAGCAGACCTACGATCCGATCCTGGGCAGCGAGGAACTGCCCAGGTGGCGGCTGACCAGCCCACTGCGGCCGCCGACTCCCGGCCGGGCCCTGGTCCTGGTCCGGGACAGCGGTCCCTCGCTGACGATTCGCAGCGGAGAGGAGATCCCCTCGTCACGGTTCGGGGTGTACAGCACCGTGTTCACGGTCGACATGACCGAGCACCGGCTCGTCCTGGACATCCCGCTGCTCAGCCGCGACCCCACGTTCAGCTTCCGCAGCCGGGTGGACCTCGTGTGCCGGGTCGCCGATCCTGCCAAGGTGGTCGCGCGGGGCATCCGCGACATGAGCGGTGCCCTTTACGGCTACCTGCGCAAAGCGTTGCGCACGGTGGCCCGGGACTACGACATCGCCGAGTTCCACGAGGCGGAGATGGCTCTCAACGCCTCTCTGGCCGGGTTCGGCGGCGATGACGCGGTGCGGTTGCGCAACATCCAGATCGAACTCCTCGTCGACGAGGACGAGATCGCGACCGCCGGGCGTGAGTTTCGCGACGTCGTGCGCGAGACCCGGCTGGACGGCATGCGCCGCAGGCGGCATCTGGACATGATGCGTGAGGAGGGCGTCGACGGCCTGATCGCCGAGATCATGGAGAAGGAGGGGGCACGCGCCGCCCTCGCCTGGATCGAGAAGGGCGAGGCGGAGAAGCGGGAGGTCCGGCGCGAGGTCATGCGCATGGTCCTGGAGCGCGGCGACGCCGACCGCGAGCCGTTCGAGCAGGCGGAACTGGAACGTGCCGTCCTCGACGAGGTCCTTCGCGACGGTGACGGTCTGTTCGAGACCGCGACTACCCGGCGCGGACGGCTGAGGGGTAGTCTCGCCCGTCCCCTGGAGCCCGGTTCCGGCGAGAGCGACGGCGCGGATCTGACCGGGCGCGACCGTGAGCGCGGACCGCTCAGGGGCGAAGTGCTCCGCGGCCGCCACGAGGCCGCCGACCACGACCGCGGCGGCTCCCGCCCCGAGGACAGGAGCGCCGGCACGGCTCGCGCCCGCCTCTCCGGCACGGCCGGCCGGCCGCCGGGGGGCGCGGCGGCGCCCCCCGAGGACGAGCCGCTGCCGGACGCTTTCGGCGGACCGTCGGACGCCCGGTCGTGGGACCGTCGTGCCGACGGCACCACTGCCGGCCGCACTGGATCGGACCGCGAGGAAGGCGGCCCCGTCGACGGTGCCCACGGGGACGGCAGCCACAGGGGCGGTGGTCGCGTGCCCCCGGGCCGGGGCGGTACCAGCGCGCCGCCCCACGACGGATCGGGGGTCGCCCGCACCGCCGACGGCCCCGCCCGCCCCGGCGACGATCCCGGTCCCCGGCGCAGCCGCGTTCGCGGGACCGCCAAGCGCCCCCGCCCCGGCGGGCCCGGCACCGGCACGCGTGAGGGAGAAACACGATGACCGACCACGACCGCCCGGCCCCGACGGGCGTGCCCCACGGGTACCCGGCCACCCGGCCGCCGCTCCCCCGGCACCGGGCTCCCCTCCCGTCACCCGTCGGCCAGGGACCTTCCACCCCGCTCGGTGCTCCCCTGCCCGGGGCGGAGGGCGGGCCGGGCACTCGACCGGTGCCCCAGCGGATCTGGTGCGTGGACGACGACCAGCAGGGACTGCTGGCCATGTCCGTGTGGACCGAGCGAGTACCGGGCCGCGGCGAGGACGCGGAGCCGTTCATCGCCCATCACAGGCCCAGTTCCCAGGGGCTGCTCGCGGTGTTCGACGGGTCCGGCGGCTCCGGGGCGGCACCGGCGTGGCAGGCCGCCGACGGGAACTCCCGCACCGGCGCCTGGGTAGGCGCCCGGGTGGCGCGGCTGGCCACGGACGTCTGGTTCCACGAAGTGGCCGAGGACGCCGAGACGGCCGCGCCGGAGAGGCTGTGCGAGTACCTCCAGTACTTCCTGGAACACGCTCCCCAGCGCCGTAGCAAGATCAGCGGCACCATGCGCCGTCGGTTGCCGACGACCCTCGCGGCGCTGCACTACCGGCTGGCGCCCGCCCGTGACGAGCCGGAGCTGGAACTGCGGCCACTGTGGGCAGGCGACTCGCGCGCCTACGTGCTCAGTCCCGGAGCCGGGCTTCAGGTCCTCACCCGCGACCACACCCGGGAGGCCGACGCCCTGGAACTGTTGCGGACCGATCCGCCGATGACCAATCTGGTCTGCGCGGACCGTGACTTCACGGTGGACAGCCAGCGGCTGACGTATCCGCTGCCCTGTGTCCTGGTGACCGCCACCGACGGGTTCTTCGGCTATGTGCACACCCCGGCGGATTTCGAGTCGCTGCTGCTGCGGACCATGCGCGAGGCACACAACGGGGACGAGTGGGCCGACCGGGTACGCCGGGAGGTGCAGGGCTACACCGCGGACGACGCCTCGCTGGCCGTCGTGGCACTCGGCTACCACGGCTTCAAGGACCTGCGGGCGCAGTTCTGGCCCCGTTTGGAGGAGGTGACCGCCCGGTACGTCCGCAGTCGTCCGCAGGGCCTGGACCGTCTGTCCGCCACCGCGGGAGAGACCGGAGGCGGACCGGCCGCGCCGGAGGACCCGGCGGAGCTGCCGGCCAGGGTCCGTGCCTGGCAGGACAGCACCTGGCACACCTACCGCCCCGACTACGAGACCCACCTGCCCCTGGCACCCGAGGAGCACGCATGAAGCAGGGCGATGTCATCGGGGGCTACCGCATCACGAGCGAGCCCACGAACGCCAACGGCGGCAAATGCATATGGGCGTTCGCCGAGAAGGACGGCCACCAGTACTTCATCAAGCGGTTCCTGGAGCCCAAGCGGCCTCGGGACGACGCGGCGGAATCACCGAGCGTGCGCATCCGCCGGCAGGTGGCCCGCGAGTTCGAGAACCGGCACCGCACGATCATGAAGCGGTTGCGTCCCGACGCACGCGGCGGCGGCAACCTGGTGCTGGCCACGGACTTCTTCCACGAGGGCAGCACCTATTACAAGGTCACCGAGCGGATCGACACCTCCAGCCTGGAGAAGCCGCAGGCGCTGGAGCCCCGGCAGAAGATGGTGCTGCTCAAGACACTCGGCATGAGCCTCAAGCAGCTGCACGACATCGACGTCGTGCACGGCGATCTCAAGCCGCTGAACGTGCTGGTGCAGAAGCGGGACGGCGCCGCCTTCCACACGGCGAAGCTGATCGACTTCGACGACTCCTACGTGTCCGGAAGCCCGCCGGAGCCCGACGACATCGCGGGTGACTCGGTGTACGGGGCCCCGGAGTGGCGCCGCTACATGCAGCGCGACGACTCGGTGGGCCCGCGGCACCTGACCTGTGCGGCTGACGTCTTCGCTCTCGGCCTGATGACCCACCTGTATCTCACGGGTGAACTGCCGCACCTCGACGACCGGTACGGCTCCCCCGCGGACGCCGTCAACGCGGGTGACCACCTGGAACTGGACACCCGGTTGTCGGACGCCATGCTGGGCCTGCTGCGTGCCATGACGGCCCGGACCCCCGGCGCCCGACCACGGATGGCAGCGTTCCTGAAAGCGCTGGCCGACCCGAAGGTGTGTGCCCTCCAGCCACGGCGCCCGGGCACCAGCGGGCCGAAGAAGCCTGCGGTGCCTGCCACCGAAACCGAGCCGGGTACCGCCAAGCCCGCCGGGTCCGGGCCGCGCACCAGCCGGATCAAGGCCAACCTGACACCGCGTCCGCGCACCGCGGGCCCGGCCGGCGCAACCCCGCCGTCCCCGCCGTCCCCGGTCGAGGACGATTCCGCCGCACCGCCCGCCACCCCGGCAACCCCGTCGGCCGGAGCATCCGGGGCACGTTCCTCCCGCGTCCGCATCAACCTCGGTCACCGGCGCCCCCGCTCCGGCCCTTCGTGACCTCTCGCCGCGCGCCCGACCCATCCGAACGACCAGGAGAGTCCCGTATGAGCAACATCGAGCAGTACCAGGGAAATCTGCAGTACGCCGTCGACATCGTGCTGTGCGTCGACGCGACGGGCAGCATGTTCCCCGTCCTCGACAACGTGAAGTCGAGCGCCCTGCAGTTCCACGACCGGCTCAACGACGTGATGGGCAAGAAGGGCAAAGCGATCAGCCAGCTGCGGCTGAAGGTGATCGCCTTCCGCGACTTCGGCGAGGACGCCTCGGACGCCATCCAGCAGACCGGTTTCCTGCGGCTGCCCGAACAGGCGCGCGACTTCGAGGAGTTCGTCCGCGGCATCGACGCGTCCGGAGGCGGCGACATTCCCGAGTCCGGTCTGGAGGCGCTCGCGCTGGCCGTCAACTCGCCGTGGGAGACGGGGCTGGACCGACGCCGCCACGTCATCGTGATGTTCACCGACGCTCCGGCCCACCCGCTGGGCGCCCACGCCTCCGTTCCGTCGTACCCGGCTGAGATCCCGCGCAGCCTGGACGACCTGTTCGAGCAGTGGGGGTACGCCCGCAGCCAGACGGCGGTCATGGAGCAGTCCGCGAAGCGGCTGGTGCTGTTCGCGCCTGAACAGGCGCCCTGGTCCGATCCGATCGCCGAGGAGTGGGACCTGACGCTGCACTTCGCGTCCAAGGCGGGTCAAGGTCTCGAGGAGTTCGAGATGGACGAGATCATCGAGACGATCGCGAACAGTCTGTGAGGCTCGACTGGCCGGACTTCCGGCTGGAGTGCGACGAGGCCACGGGACGGTTGTCCTTCCACTGGGTCCGGTTCTGCGGCTTCGAGACGCACGTGCGCCACTGCGCCCACGTCAGGCTGGTCCCGCAGGGCGCGGACGGATGGTGCCAGTGGATCTTCCAGCTTGCCGTGCGTGAGGGGCCGACCCCCGGGCTCGTCGTGGTCCGGGTGGACGTCCCGCCGGACCGGGTTCCCGAGGCGGAGGAGTACACCGATCTGTTGCGCCGCCGCTTCGGCGTCCCCGACCACCGTGAGGAGGGCCCCGAGGAGGAGCCACTGGAACGGGTGCCG
This sequence comes from Streptomyces sp. CB02414, assembly GCF_001905385.1. GTDB lineage: Bacteria > Actinomycetota > Actinomycetes > Streptomycetales > Streptomycetaceae > Streptomyces. Next base: position 348,660 of record NZ_LIPF01000010.1, read on the forward strand.
CAGGACGCGCCGGAGTGGGTCACGGCGCCTGCGGGGGCGGCCACGGAGGAACTGTTCGGAACCGTGATGACCCGTGTCGCCGAGGACACCGGCTGACGGTCCGGCACCGGCCGGACGGGACGAGGGAAGAGGAGGGCGCGGCGGGTGGCGGCATCGGCCAACTGGCGTTGCGCGGACTGCGACACGTACAACGGCCCCGCGGAGGCGTTCTGCGAGGCCTGCGGCGGCACCCGGCGCGGTGCCGCGTCGGCCAAGGCCCCGCCGGCCGGCCGGGCCACCGGGAAGGGCGCGGCGAAGCCGACGCCCGAACCGGCTGCGAAGGCGACGTCGAAGCCGACGGGCCCCGCCCGCCCCGCCGCCAAGCGGCCGGGCGGCGGAGGGCGCCCGGCCGGAAACTGGCGTTGCGCGAAGTGCGACACGAACAACGCGCGCACGGACCTGTCCTGCATCGTGTGCGGTACCGGCTGGCGTTCGTCGGCGAAGAAGACGGCGCCGAAGCCGTCGGCGTCCGCGAAGAAGTCGCCCGGGAAGAAGGCCACGCCCGCCGGGACTCCGCCCAAGAAGCCTTCGCCGAAGCGGTCGACGCCGGCCGCTCCGGCGAGCCGCGCCACACCCGGCCCCTCGCGCCCCGGCTCATCCGGTGCCGCGGCCGCGTCGTCGCGTCCACGACCGGGCACCGCCTCGGGCGTCACTCGGCCGCGGAGCGAAGCAGGGGTCTTCTTCCCTTCCTCCGGCACGGGCTATCGCCCGGCCCCGACGCCCACGCCGACTCCCCCACCGCGACGCCCGGACCCGGTCCGCACGCCCAGCCCCAAACCGCGCGGCACCCCTCCCCGGCCCGCCAAGCAGGGCGGATGCGGGACCGGCTGTCTGGGCTTCGTCCTGGTCCTGTTCGTGCTCGGCCTGCTGGCCCGCGGCTGCGACGGTGTCTTCGACTCGGGTGACGACTCGTCCGGCTCGGGCGACACCCGCACGGCGGCCGACTGCCCGGCTCGTATCGCGGCGGAGATTCCCGGCGGCGCGAGCGCCGAGCTGGTCCAGGCGTTCCGAACGACGAACAAGCAGATCACCCTGTGTCGCACCGAGTCCGGAGCGCTCTACTACTACGGCGAGTTCAGCGACGGGCGCGAGCCCGGCATCGCCATGGAGGCGGAGGAGACGAGCACCGGATTCGAGGCCCGCAACGGCGTCTACCGGTACGAGATCCACGACGGCGTCGTGACCATCTACCAGTCGGGCACGCGCATCGGCGAGGAGACCCTCGTCCCGGAGCCGTCGCCCACCTGACCGCCGGGCCCGTTTCAGGCGTCCCCGTACGCCTCTCCGCCCAGCTCGAACCCGGCCGATCCCGCGGTGGCGTCCGCGAGCCACGCGCGGAAGGTGTCCACGTCGGCCTCCGGCAGTCCGATCTCGATGGTGACCGCCTCGGCGTACCGGACGTCGCGCACCGCGCGTCCCGACGTGCGCAGGTCGTTCTGGAGCTTCCCGGCGCGCTGGTGGTCGACGGTCACGGTGGCCAGGCGGAACCGGCGGCGGGTGAGGGTGCCCAGGTCGTCCAGGGCTTCGCCGACCGCGCCGCCGTACGCGCGGATGAGTCCGCCCGCGCCGAGCTTGACCCCGCCGTAGTAGCGGGTGACGACGGCGACGACGTAGCGCATGTCGCGGCGGAGCAGCATCTGGAGCATGGGGACGCCGGCGGTGCCGCCGGGCTCGCCGTCGTCACTGGCCTTCTGCACGCCGGCGTCGGCCCCGATGACGTACGCCCAGCAGTTGTGGGTGGCGTCCGCGTGCTCCTTGCGCACGCCCGCGATGAACTCCTGGGCCTCCTGCTCGGTGGCGGCCGGGGCGAGGGCGCACAGGAAGCGGGAGCGGTTGATCTCGGTCTCGTGCACACCCGCGCGGGCGACCGTGCGGTACTCGTCCTGCATCCGCCCAGCCTATGCGCTCGCCGGATCCCGCCCCTCGGCGCGGTCGTCCTGGTCGGGGCGGCGGCCGCCGCGTCACTGCGGGGCCCCGACGTCCCGGGCGAGGTGGAGGCCGAGGAACCGGTCGGCGTAGGCGTAGGTCTCGAACCGGGCTCCGTCGGGCAGGTCCGGTGCCGTCTCCACCTGGCCCAGGACCCGCAGCACCCCGGGCGCGTCCACGTCGTTCTCCCAGGCGGTCCGCAGCCGGTCGCGCACCTCGCCGGGCACCGGGCGCGACGGCTGCCGCGCCCAGGCGGCGACCGCGCGGCGCCAGCGGGCGAGGGTGTCGCGGGCGTCGTCCAGCGCGGTCGCGTCGAGCTCCACGCGCGCGTGGTGGTTCTGTGCCAGCAAGGCGAGACGCAGGGCGTCGGGGTCGGAGAGGTCGGGCGCGGACGGTTCCGCCGCGGCCACCGCGACCGTCGTCCCCTCGGGAGCCGCGCCGCCCTCGCGCACCACGTGCACGGTCTGGCCGGCGCCCGGGCCGAAGGCGCCGGCGTCCTCGAAGGGGCGGATGCCGAGGGCGGCCGCCGCGTCGCGCAGCCGGGTCCCGTCCTTCCCGTCGCTCAGCAGCGCCCACGCGGGCGTGCCGTCGAGTTCCAGGGCGCGGATCAGCAGGTCGGCGACGAGCAGCACACGCGCCCCGGCCGTCCCGGGACCCGGCGCGTGGACGTGGACGCGGGTCGGGCCCCGCCGGGCGGGCGCGGCGGGAACGGGCTGTCCGGTTCGGGCGTCGATGATGCGCAGCACGGGGTGAGCGTAGGCGTGGTGGGGCCGTGCCGCACCGGGGGCGCGCTCGCCGGCCGTTCACCCTTTCCCTCGGGAATCCCGGGACCGCGCCGTCCGTTGTCCCACCGGAAGGCCCGACACGCGAGTCGTCCAGGAGTCCAAGGAGGCCGCCGGTGTACGGCGACGAGGCAACCGCCCGCAAGATCCTCACCGAGCTCGGCGACACCTGGGCCGTGGTCGGCCTGTCGTCCAACCGGCAGCGCGCGGCGTACGGGGTCGCCGAGGTGCTCCAGCGCTTCGGCAAGCGCGTCGTACCCGTGCATCCCAAGGCGGAGACGGTGCACGGGGAGCAGGGTTACGCCTCCCTGGCGGACATCCCCTTCGAGGTGGACGTCGTGGACGTCTTCGTCAACGGCGAGCTGGCCGGCGCGGTCGCCGACGAGGCGGTCGCGAAGGGCGCCGCCGCCGTCTGGTTCCAGCTCGGTGTGATCGACGAGGCCGCGTACGAGCGGACCCGGGCCGCGGGCCTGGACATGGTGATGGACCGCTGCCCCGCGATCGAGATCCCCCGGCTCGGCTGAGTCCGCACCGCCCGTCAGGCCGCCGCGTGGGCGTCAGGCGACGCCCAGCCCTTCGAGGACCACGGCCCCCGGCAGCTCGGCGAAGGCCTTGCCCGGCACCAGGAGCTTGCCGCGCCGGCGTCCGCTGCCGACGAGGACGTACGGCAGGTCGACGACGGCCGGGTCCACCAGCACGGGCCAGTCGGCGGGCAGGCCGACCGGGGTGATGCCGCCGTACTCCATGCCGGTCTCGCCGGTCGCCGTGTCCATGGACGCGAAGGATGCCTTGCGGGCGCCCAGGTGACGGCGTACGACACCGTTGACGTCGACCCGGGTGGTGGAGAGCACCACGCAGGCGGCGAGGGTCGTGCCGCCGCCCCGCTTGCCGGTGACCACGACGCAGTTGGCGGACTGTTCGAGCAGCTCACCGCCGTAGTGCTCGACGAACGTGGCGGTGTCGGCCCACTCCGGATCAGTGTCGACGTAGACGATCTGGTCGGCGGGGACGCTGCCGCGCCAGTGGCGTACGGCGTCAGCGACCGGGCGGGTCAGCTCGTCGAGGGCGTCCGGGGCGGGCTTGGCGCTGTCGAAGGTGCCGATGGGTGCGTGCATGGCCGCACGCTAGCAACGGCGGGCGCCGGAGCGGACGGTCGTCTCAGCGGACGGGCGGCACCGAGACCGCCAAGATCATCTCCATCGGTGCGTCGCCCTCGTTGCCGTAGGTGTGGGCGGTGTCGGACTCGAAGGAGGCGCTCGCCCCCGCCGGGACCCGGTGCGCCACGCCGTCGACGGTGAGCGTGAGTTCCCCGGCCGTGACGTGCACCAGCTCGACCGTGCCGGTGGGGTGCGGGTCGGACGGGCTGCTCTCGCCCGGCATCAGCCGCCACTCCCACATCTCCAGCGGGCCGGGCGCCTCCCTCCCGGCGAGCAGCCGGCTGAAGCTGCCCGCGTCGGTGTGCCAGAGCCGTACCGCCTGCTCGGCGGGGACGACGCGGACCGTGGAGCCCTGTTCCCAGTCGAGGAGGGTGGTGATGCTGACGCCGAGTGCGTCGCCGATCTTCACGACCGTGCCGAGGCTGGGGTTGGTGCGGGCCTGCTCGACCTGGATGAGCATGCCGCGGCTGACACCCGCCCGCGCGGCGAGCGCCTCCAGGGTGAAGCCGCGTTCGGCGCGCCAGCGCCTGACGTTGCGCGCCAGGGACTGGGTCAGCAGGTCGAGGTCCGCCACATTCCGTCCATGCGTTGGTTCACTGATCCGGGCGACGCGGTGCGGTGCCCCGGACCGCCGTCGGCCGCACCCGAACGTTCACCGAACTGTACTGCGGGGGCGCCCTGAACCGTACCGCCGGGCGCCCGAACCCTCAGCTCTCGCCCGCCGGTTCCGCCAGTTTCCCCGCCGTCGCCGGCCGGTCGTCCAACTCGGCGAGCCGGGCCACCGCCTCGTCGTCCAGTTGCGACAGCGCCCGGAGCTGTCCGGGCGTGATCCCGTCGGGTATCGGCACGGGAGCGGGCGTCCGCAGGGGCGGCTGCCAGCCGGCGTCGGGCGTCCAGCGCCGTACGACCCGTGCGGGGGCGCCCGCCACCACCGCGTGGTCGGGGACCGTGCCCCGGACCACCGCGCCGGCGGCCACCACCACGTTCCGGCCGACGCGGGCGCCGGGCAGGATCACCGCGCCGGTCCCGATCCAGCAGCCGGGGCCGATCTCCACCGGGTCCATGCGGGGCCACTGCTTGCCGATGGGCTGGTGCGGGTCGTCGTAGGAGTGGTTGGTGGAGGTGACGTAGACGTACGGGCCGAAGTAGCAGTCGCTGCCGATGGTGACCGTGGTGTCCGCGATGACGTGGCTGCCGCGGCCCAGGACGACTCCGTCGCCGATGCGCAGGATCGGCTCGGGCCCCAGATCCAGGTCGGGCATGAGTCCGGCGGTGAGGGTGACCTGCTCGCCGATGATGCAGTGGGCGCCGACGTGGATCCAGGGCTCGCCGAAGACCGTGCCGAGGGGGAAGGCGAGGCGGGTGCCCGTGCCGAGGGCGCCGAAGCGGAAGCGTCCGGGGTGTGCGGCGGTGACGGAGCCGGTGCGCTGCACCCAGGCCCAGCCCGCGTGGACGGCCCGCTGCGCGAGGCGGGTCCGCCAGGACGGATACGTGTTCTTGCGCTTCGGCACCCGCTCACGGTAGTCCGCGTGCCCTGCGGCCATGACGCGGGAGGCCTGTGATCTTCACCCCACCGGGTGGCGTACGGTGCCGTACATCACCCCGGGTATCACCCGAACAGGAGGCGAAGATGACGCAGCAGGCGCTGATCACGGGCATCGGCGGCAGGGAACCGAAGGTGGACGCGGAGGCCTTCGTGGCACCGACGTCCTCGGTCGTCGGCGACGTGACGCTGCACGCCGGGGCGAGCGTCTGGTACGGGGCGGTGCTGCGCGGCGACGTCGAGCGGATCACCGTCGGCGCGGACAGCAACGTCCAGGACAACTGCACGCTCCACGCCGACCCCGGTTTCCCCGTCACGGTCGGCGAGCGGGTCTCCATCGGGCACAACGCCGTGGTGCACGGGGCCGTCGTCGGTGACGACTGTCTCATCGGCATGGGGGCGACGGTCCTCAACGGCGCGGTGATCGGCGCCGGGTCGCTGGTCGCCGCGCAGGCGCTGGTACCGCAGGGCATGGAGGTGCCGCCGGGGTCGCTGGTGGCGGGGGTGCCGGCGAAGGTGAAGCGGGAGCTGACGGAGGAGGAGCGTCAGGGGGTCACGCTGAACGGCACGATGTACGCGGCGCTGGCCTCGCAGCATCGGGAAGCGTTTACTGAGTGACGGCGAGAGGCCGTCCGCGGGTTGTTCGTGGTTGCTCGCGCCGTTCCCCGCGCCCCTGTCGGGGCGCCTCAGTCCCCGGCGGTCAGAGGCTGGGCCTTGGCCGCCTTGCGCCTCAGGATCAGCATCGACGCGATGCCGATGGCCACGGCCAGCACCAGGCCCAGCCACGAGAAGCGCTTCAGCCAGGACTCGGCGACGACGCCGACGTAGTAGATGACGGCGGTGGTGCCGCCCGCCCAGACGATGCCGCCGAGGACGTTGGCGACCAGGAACTTCCAGTACGGCATCCGCAGCACACCGGCGAGCGGACCCGCGAAGATGCGCAGCAGGGCGACGAAGCGGCCGAAGAACACGGCCCACATGCCCCACTTCTGGAAGGACCGTTCGGCGGTGGCGATGTGCCCCTCGCTGAAGTGCTTGGGGAACTTCTTCCCCAGCCGGGCCAGCAGTGGCCGACCGCCCTTGCGGCCGATGGCGTACCCGATGGAGTCGCCGATCACCGCGCCGGCGCTGGCGCAGGCGCCCAGGACGAGCGGGTCGATGCCGCCGTGCTGGGAGGACAGCAGGGCCGCCGAGACCAGGATGATCTCGCCCGGCAACGGGATGCCCAGGCTCTCCAGTGCGATGACGAGTCCGACCACGGCGTAGACGGCCACCGCGGGCACCGTGTCGAGCCACTCCTGGACGTGCAACGCCACACCCTCCGATTCGCGCCCCTGCTTCCGGGTCCGGGTGGGCCTGACTGCCGCTTCCCGGGTCGCCTCGACCGAGGCGACCCGGGAAGCCTACCTGTTCAGCGGGTGTCAGCCGTTGGGACGCAGGGTCCAGGTGACGGTCATCTCACCGGTCACGGCGCCGTCCTCGCGCTGGATGGTGACGCCGACCGGGAACTCGGGGCGGCTGCCCGCGTCCAGCTCCGCCACGACCTCGGCGATCGGGCGGCCGAGCGTCGCCGTGGCGGTGACCGGGCCGAGCGCGATCTTCTTGAAGGCGATCTCCGCGGTGACCGGCAGCGGCACCGCCCGGGAGAGCTGGTCGCCGAAGGCCGCCAGCACGATCGCGCCGCTGGCCGACTCGCCCAGGGTGAACATGGCTCCGGCGTGCGGTCCGCCGACGTGGTTGCGGTACTCGCTCTGGTCCGGGAGGGCCAGTACGGCCTTCTCCGGCGTGGTCTCCAGGTACTCGAGGTTCAGGGTCCTGACCATCGGCACCGTGGCGGCGAGCAACTCGCCTATCGACATCTGGTCTGCGCTCATGGACGACAGGTTACCCGTGAGTAGCATCCGAGGACCAGGCACGCCGAATGATCGCCGTATGCTTGTCGGCCATGTGGCCAGGAGAACAGCCGTCCGCCGGCGGACCGAACTCGCAGCGTCCCGACCCGTATCCGCGGCCCGGCCACCAGCCGCCCCAGCCCTACGCCGGGCAGCCCCCGTACGCCGGGCAGCCCCAGCCGTACGCCGGGCAGTCGCCCTACGCGGGCCAGCAGCCGCCCGCGGCCTGGCACACCCCCGCGTTCACGGGCGCCCCGCCGCCCGGCCGGCGACCGGGCGGCGGCCGTACGAAGGTGGTGGCGATCGTGGCAGCCGCGGCCGTCGTGGTCGCCGCCGCCGTCACGGGGACTCTCCTGCTGGGCGGCGGTGACGACCGGGCCGAGCCCGGCCCCACCGCCTCCTCGGCGCCCGCGTCGGCCGCCGGTGCGGACGGACCGCGGGCGACCGTCGAGGGCTGGCAGGCCGTCACCAACCCCGACCTGGGCATCGCCTTCGACGTGCCGGCCTCCTGGGTGCCGAAGGTGCCCACCTGGGTCACCTACGTGGCGGAGAACGACGACCCCGAGGACAAGCCCCTGGTCGCCATGAGGGCCCCGGCCGTCCTCGAGGAGAAGTGGTGCGCGGCGGACAGCGACCGGGACGGCTGGGTCGACCACGTCCCCCTGGCCAGTGCGGGCACCCGGGGCAACGACGGGGCGCGCGGCACCGAGGAGATCGCCCGGAAGGACTCGGCGGCCTGGGTCTACGGGGCCTTCGCCCAGCCGGCGCACGACAAGGTGACGACGGGACCGGTGACCTCCTTCACCACGTCCTCCGGCATCGCGGGCAGCGTCGCCACCTCCCGGTCGACCGGGGTCGAGAAGCGGGACAAGTGCGACGTGGACGGCAAGGCGACGACGTTCGCCTTCGAGACCGCAGACGGCGACCTCGTCTCCTGGTCGTTCTACGGTGCGGCGGACGTCGCCGACGAGGTGCCGGACGGCACCGTCCGGAAGATCCTCGCCACCGTTCGGTACGTCCCTGACAAAGGGCAGTGACCGAATCGTGTCCTCGGCGGCATTAGGGTGACTGCTCATGTGGCCAGGACAGCAGCCGCCCGGGGGCGAGCAGAACCCGCAGAACAATCCGCCGAACAATCCGCAGAACAACCCGTACCAGCAGCCGGGGTACCAGCAGCCGAATCCGTACCAGCAGCCCGGCTACCAGCAGCAGCCCGGCGCGTACGGGCAGCAGCAGTGGAGCACGCCGCAGCCCGTCACCACTCCGATGGCGGCCACCGGCGGCAGCGGTGGCGGTGGCGGGAACCGGACCAAGGTGGTCGCGATCGTCGCGGCGCTCGCGGTCGTGGTGGCCGCCGGGGTCACCGGGTTCCTGGTGCTGGGCGGTGACAAGGACGACCAGGCCGACGACGGCAAGGACAAGAAGCCGACCGCGTCCGCGTCCGCGGAGAAGTCGCAGTCCCCGACCGCCGATCCCAGCGCGTCCGGCACCGGCGACAATCCGCGCGGCGGTGGCGAGCTGAAGCCGACCGTCGAGGGCTGGCAGGTCGTCGCCAACCCGCGCTTCGGCACCATGTTCGACGTGCCCGCCGACTGGGAGCTCGACAGCACCGACACCAGCGTCGGTTTCGAGTGGGAGAAGGAGGACGGCAAGCTCGACCGGACCACGGTCACCGCCCCGGCCTACCTCAAGTCCGAGTGGTGCACCACGGACGAGAACAAGGACGGCCGCAAGGAGAGCACCGCCCTCGCCACCGCCGGTACGCGCGGGGAGAGCGGCGCCAAGGACACGAACATGGCGGCCGAGACCCGGGTGCCGTGGTGGATCTTCGGCGGTTACACCCAGCCGGACAAGAAGAGCGTCAAGTACGGCAAGCCGAAGGCGTACACGACCGCCTCCGGCCTCGAGGGCAGCGTCATCACGGCGCACTCAGAGGGCACGCCCCAGAAGGGGAAGTGCGACAGCGAGGGCAAGGCGATCACCTTCGCCTTCAAGAACGGCGCCGGGGACTTCGTCACCTGGAACCTCTACGGCGCCAAGGGCGTCAAGGAAGAGGTGCCGGAGGCCACGATCCAGAAGATCCTGAGCACCGTCCGCCTCACCGAGGAGCCTCCGACCGAGTCCTAGGAACCCGGTACTCAGCCGTTGTACTCAGCCGATGCCGAACGCCCCCGCGGGAGGCACGGGCGAGGGCACCGCGTCCTCCTCCCGCACCGGGCGCGCGTCGCCGGTGAAGTCCCGCAGGGCGGGCCCGTGCTCGACCCTGGCCGGGAAGGCGTCGGCGGCGGTGCGTCTGGCCAGCGCCGCCGTGTCGAGGGGCCGGTGCGCGGCGACGAGGACGATGTTGCCGAAGCGGCGTCCGCGCAGCACGCCCGGTTCCGCGATGATCGCGAGCTCCGCGAAGAGGGCGGCGAACGTCGCCAGTTGGGAGCGCAGGAAGCCGAACGGCGCCGTGTCGGCCAGGTTGGCCACGTACACGCCGTCGGCGCGCAGGACGCGGGCCGCCGCACCGGCGTAGCCGATGGAGGTCAGGTGCGCGGGCACGCGTGAGCCCCCGAAGACGTCGGCGACCAGGACGTCGGCCGAGTCCTCGGGGGCAGCTTCCAGCCAGGCGCGGGCATCGGCGCCGTGGGCGGTGACGCCCGCGCCGTCCGGAAGGGGCAGGTGCTCGGCGACCAGGTCCAGCAGTCCCCGGTCTGCCTCGACGACGTCCTGGCGGGAACCGGGCCGGGTCGCGGCCAGGTACCGGGGCAGGGTGAACGCGCCACCGCCCAGGTGCAGCGCGTCCAGCGCTCGCGCCGGCTCGGCGACCGTGTCCAGGACGTGGCCGAGCCGGCGCGTGTACTCGAACTCCAGGTGCGCCGGCTCGTCCAGGTCGACGTAGGACTGCGGAGCCCCGTCGACGGTGAGCAGCCAGGCCCGTTCCCGGTCGACGTCGGGCATGAGCTTGGCGGTGCCGTGGTCGGTGACACGGGTGACGGGTATGGCTTCGTTCACCTACCCATTGTGCCAACCGACGGCCGACTCAGCCGACGGCCGTCACGGTCCCCGCGCCCACGGTCCGCCCGCCCTCGCGGACGGCGAACCCGAGCCCGGTCTCCAGCGGCACGTCCCGCCCCAGCTCCACGGTCATCGTGACCGTGTCCCCGGGCCGGGCGACGGCCGCCTCACCGAGGTCCACGTCCCCGACCACGTCGGCGGTCCGGATGTAGAACTGCGGCCGGTATCCCGTGGCGACGGGCGTCGAGCGCCCGCCCTCGCGCGCCGACAGCACGTACACCCGCGCCGTGAACCGCCGTGCCGGTACGACGCTGCCGGGCGCGGCGACCACGTGTCCCCGGCGCACCGTGTCACGGGCGACGCCGCGCAGCAGCAGCGCCACGTTGTCCCCGGCCTGGGCCTCCTCCATCGGCTTGCCGAAGGTCTCCAGGCCGGTGACGACCGTCTCGACGGACGCGCCGAGCACCTCGACGCGGTCGCCGACGCGGACCGTGCCGCGCTCGACGGCTCCGGTGACGACCGTGCCGCGGCCGGTGATGGTGAGCACGTTCTCCACCGGCAGCAGGAACGGCGCGTCCAGGTACCGCTCGGGCATGGGCACGTACGTGTCCACGGCGTCGAGCAGCGCCTCCACGGAGGCCGTCCACCGCGGGTCGCCTTCCAGCGCCCTCAGCCCCGAGACCCGTACGACGGGCACGGCGTCCCCGCCGTAACCGTGCGCGGTGAGCAGTTCCCGGACCTCCAGCTCCACGAGGTCGGTGAGCTCCTCGTCCCCGGCGTCGGCCTTGTTGAGGGCGACGACGATGTGGTCGACGCCCACCTGCCGGGCCAGCAGGACGTGTTCGGCGGTCTGCGGCATGATCCCGTCCAGCGCGGAGACGACCAGGATCGCCCCGTCGAGCTGGGCGGCGCCGGTGACCATGTTCTTGACGTAGTCGGCGTGGCCGGGCATGTCGACGTGCGCGTAGTGCCGGGTGTCGGTCTCGTACTCGACGTGCGCGATGTTGATCGTGATGCCGCGCGCCGCCTCCTCGGGGGCGCGGTCGATGCGGTCGAACGGCACGAACGTGCCGGCGCCGCGCTCGGCGAGCACCTTGGTGATGGCGGCGGTCAGGGTGGTCTTGCCGTGGTCGACGTGGCCCATGGTGCCGATGTTGAGGTGCGGTTTGGTGCGGACGTACGCCGTCTTGGACATGGCGGTTCCTCGAAGCCTCGTGGCGGTGGTGGGACCCCAGGGGGGACTGGCCGACCCTCCCCCTGCGGGGTCCGCCGGACGATCCGGGGAGGGTCAGCTTCGGGCGCCGTCGACGGCTGCCGGGAAGAGGATGACGGCAGCCTTCGGGGCATCCGCGACCGCGGACGCTGCGAGGTGGAAGGCGTGCCGGAACATGACGCCGATCCTCGCCGACGCGCTGCCCGGGGTCGAATGGTTTTTGACGGCACGGAAGTCCGGAGCGTGCCGCCCCGGTCGGCTACGGACCGATGTTCCGCAGCGCCTCCCGCACGGACAGCGGTGCCAGGCGCGGCCCGTGCCCGGCCACGAAGGCGCGTACGGCGTCCGGGTCGGTCTTGGCGTACTCGCGCAGGCTCCAGCCGATGGCCTTGCGGACGAAGAAGTCGTCGTGGCCGCCCTGGCGCAGGCAGTAGCCGAAGAGCCGGTCGGTGTCGGTGCGTTCCTTGTACCGCAGTTGGTGGAGCAGCGCCGTGCGGACCAGCCACCTGTCCTCGTCCGCGCTCCAGGCGTCCATGTCGGCGGTGAGGCCGCGGTCGGCCGCGACCAGTCCCCCGACGACGTGCGCCGCGAGCAGGTCGACGGTGTCCCACCACGGGGCCGTGGTGAGCAGATGCCGGACCACGGGCAGGAATCCGGAAGAGCAATGCGTCACATGACGGCGCAGGAGATCGACGGCGAAGTACTGGTACTCGCGCTCGGGCAACCGCCAGCAGCGGAGCGCCACGGCGGTGAGGTCCGCCTCCGCCGGACGGGGTGTTCCCGCCAGGACGGTGCGGGTCAGGGCGCGGCGAACGGGCGAGGTCAGACCCAGGAAGGGAGCGACGTCCTTCATGTACGCCCGCATGCCGGCGGCCCGTTCGGGTTCGGCCGCGGCGCCGTACACGGCGGTGAGCCGCTCCATCACGGTGTCCGCGTAGGGGCTGCGCGGCACGTCCGGAATTTCCTTGGCTGTGACGCTCATGAGACGCACCATACGGCGATCACACACATTTGTCGGTTAGTGTCACCGGATGTTCGATGCCACCACCCGCTCTGGGGGCACCGCCACGGTCTCTCCCCGGACCGCCGCGACAGAGCTCGCCGTCGCCACGGCCGCCGGGCCGGTCCCACCGGCCGGTGCCGCCGCCCGCGTGACGAGAGTCCTGCTCTCCCCGTGGTCCCGGCTCTCCCTGCTCGTCCTGCTGCTGGCCTCCGCCGCCACGGCGGTCCTGCTGTTCCAGCCGCAGGAGTTGCTGACCGACGGCTGGCCCCCGCAGCTCGGCGGGCTCGCGGCGGCGGTCGCGTACGCGGTGGCGTACGGAGTGTGCACTGTCGCGTTCGTACCGCGTCCGCTGCTGAATCTGGCCGCCGGCGCCCTGTTCGGCTCCCAGCTCGGCCTCGCCTCCGCGCTGGCGGGGACGGTGCTCGGCGCGGGCATCGCCTTCTGCCTGGGCCGGGTGCTGGGCCAGGAGGCGCTGCGCCCGCTGCTGCGGGGCAAGTGGCTGAAGGCCGCGGACGGGCAGCTGAGCGGGCACGGTTTCCGTTCGGTGCTGGCGGCACGGCTGTTCCCGGGGGTGCCCTTCGCCGCCGTCAACTACTGCGCGGCCGTCTCCCGCATGGGGCTGCTGCCCTTCCTGCTGGCGACAGGGCTGGGCTCGATCCCCAACACCGCCGCCTACGCCGTGGCCGGCGCCCGTGCCTCGACGCCGACCTCACCGGCCTTCCTGATCGCGCTGGCCTGTATCGCGCTGCCGGGGCTGGCGGGCGCGGTGGTGGCCTGGCGCAAGCGGCACCGGCTGCGCGGGAACTGACGGGAGGCTCCCGGAGGTCAACTCCCTGTGGGCTGATCTTCACTTTGGGGCGCTACGCTGCCCCTCGACACGCCTGATCCTGATCACCGCACACGGCGGTTCGGTGTGTCCATGCCCGTTTTCGATCGGCACTTGGACTCCGTAACTTCATGTCTTGGTTTGAATCACTCATCCTCGGACTCGTCCAGGGGCTGACCGAGTTTCTTCCCGTGTCGTCCAGCGCGCACCTGCGCCTGACCGCGGCGTTCTCCGGCTGGCACGACCCGGGCGCGGCCTTCACCGCGATCACGCAGATCGGCACCGAGGCCGCCGTCCTCATCTACTTCCGCAAGGACATCGGGCGGATCCTCTCCGCCTGGACGCGGTCGCTGACGAACAAGGAGATGCGCCACGACCCCGACGCCCGCATGGGCTGGCTGGTGATCGTCGGCTCGATCCCGATCGGTGTGCTGGGGCTGACGCTGAAGGACCAGATCGAGGGTCCGTTCCGCGACCTGCGGATCACCGCGACCATGCTGATCGTCGTCGGCGTGATCATCGGCATCGCGGACCGGATGGCCGCGCGGGACGAGAAGGGCGGCCGGCACCGCGCGCCGCAGCAGCGCAAGGAACTGACGGACCTGACCGTCCGGGACGGCCTGATCTACGGCCTCTGCCAGGCCATGGCCCTCGTCCCCGGCGTCTCCCGCTCCGGGGCGACCATCAGCGGCGGCCTCTTCATGGGCTACCGGCGCGAGGCCGCGGCCCGGTACTCGTTCCTGCTCGCCGTCCCGGCGGTGCTGGCCTCCGGCCTGTTCGAGCTCACCGACGCGATGGAGAGCGACCACATCTCCTGGGGCCCGACGCTCTTCGCGACGGTCATCGCCTTCGCCGTCGGGTACGCGGTGATCGCGTGGTTCATGAAGTTCATCTCCACTAAGAGCTTCATGCCGTTCGTCTGGTACCGGATCGCGCTCGGCATCGTCATCATCGTCCTGGTCTTCGCGGGTGTCCTGAGCCCGCACGCCGCGGAGTCGGCCCACTGACCGGACCGCTTGTGTAGCCGTCCGGTAGCGCACTGTCAGTGCGGGCCCCTAGGCTTGTCCGCATGTCCCCCGATTCCGTGACTCCTGGTTCCGTGCGGTCCGCGGCGGAGCTGAACGACCAGATCCGTGCCCTGTGGCGGCGAGCGGGCGGGACCCTGTCGGCACAGGAGCGCGTGGAGTACGAGCTGCTGGTGGTCGAATGGGCCACCGCGATCCGCGGCGAGGTCATCGAGGCGGCCTGAGCGGCCCCGGGCCCGGACGTCAGCGTCCGCCGGCCACCCGCAGCACCGATCCCGTCGTGTACGAGGCGTCCGGCGACATCAGCCAGGAGATCGCCGCGGCGATCTCCTCCGCCCGGCCGGGGCGCCCCATCGGGACGGCCGCACCCATCCGCCGGGCGCGTTCCGGGTCGCCCATGGCCGCGTGCATCTCGGTGTCGATGACCCCGGGCGCGACGGCGTTGACGCGGATCCCGTCCGGGCCGAGTTCCTTGGCCAGGCCCAGGGTGAGGGCGTCGACGCCCGCCTTGCTCGCCGCGTAGTGGACGTACTCCCCCGGGCTGCCGATGGTCGCGGCGCCCGACGACACGTTCACGATCGCGCCGCCGCCCCGCGCGGTCATCAACTGCGCGGCGCGGCGGGAGCACAGCAGCACGCCCAGCAGGTTGACGTCGAGGACCCGGCGCAGGGTCGCGGTGTCGCTGTCGGCGAGCCGGCCGAGCGGTCCGGTCACCGCCGCGTTGTTCACCAGGCCCGTCACCGGTCCGAGCCGCTCCTCCGCCACCTCGAAGAGCCGCTCGACGTCGGATTCGGCCGAGGTGTCCGCCCGCACCGCGAGGCCGCGGCCACCCGCCTCGCGCACCCCGGCCGCGACCGCCTCGGCGGCCGAGGCGTCCCGCACATAGCCCACGACGACGTCGTGCCCGTCGGCGGCGAGCCGCAGACAGGTGGCGGCACCGATGCCCCGGCTGCCACCGGTGACCACCGTGAGGGGACGTGACATGCGTACCTCCAGTGAGCGAGGGCCGGGAGCGCGGAGCCGCCCGACCTTTTGATCGATCATCGATCATCCTACGCGGAGGTCGCGCTTCACCGGGTGCGGACATCCGATGTGATCAACTGAATCCGCCCTCGTCGAGAGCGCACACTGAAGGGACCACGGGGTAGGGAGGCGCCCATGAAGATCCTCGGTCACTGGCTCGCCTCCCCGTGGCGCCGCTCGGCCACCGCCGTACTCGCCGGCGCGCTGCCCGTGCTCGCCTTTCCGGGCCCGGCCCTGTGGTGGTGGGCCTGGATCGCCCTGGTGCCCTGGCTGCTGCTGGCCCGCAGCGCGCCGCGCGGGAAGCGCGCCGTGTACGACGGCTGGTGCGGCGGCTTCGGCTTCATGCTGGCCATGCACCACTGGCTGCTGCCCAACCTGCACGTGTTCACGTTCGTCATCGCGGCGCTGCTCGGCGCGCTGTGGGCGCCCTGGGGCTGGCTGGTGCGCCGGATGCTGGGCGGGGCGCCCTCGGCCGGCCGGGTGGCGGCGGCGCTCGTGGTGCTGCCGTCGGGCTGGCTGGCGGTGGAGCTGGTCCGCTCCTGGGAGGGGCTCGGCGGCCCCTGGGGCGTGCTCGGCGCGAGTCAGTGGCAGGTGGCCCCGGCGCTGCGCCTCGCATCGGTGGGCGGCGTGTGGCTGCTGAGCTTCCTGGTGGTGGCCGTCAACGTCGCCGTGACGGTGCTCGTCGCCGTCCGCCGGGCCCGGGTGCCCGCTCTCGCGGGGCTGCTGGCCACCGCCGCGGCGACCTCCGCCGCCTGGGTCTGGTCCCCGCGCCCCGAAGGCGGTGAGCGGGTGGCGATCGGGGTGGTGCAGCCGGGCGTCGTCGCCGGGGCGGACAGCGCCGACCGGCGTTTCGACCGCGAGGAGGAACTGACCCGCGGGCTCGCCGGCCGGGACCTCGACCTGATCGTCTGGGGCGAGAGCAGCGTCGGCTTCGACCTGGACGACCGGCCCGACCTGTCCCGGCGGCTCGCGGCGCTGTCGCGGGAGACCGGCGCGGACATCCTGGTCAACGTGGACGCGCGGCGCTCGGACAAGCCGGGCATCTACAAGAGTTCCGTGCTCGTCGGTCCCGACGGCCCGACCGGCGACCGGTACGACAAGATGCGGCTCGTCCCCTTCGGGGAGTACATCCCGGCGCGCTCCCTGCTGGGGTGGGCCACGTCGGTGGGCGAGGCTGCGGGCGAGGACCGGCGGCGGGGCAGTGAGCAGGTGGTGATGGAGGTCGGGGACGGGCTGCGCATCGGGCCGATGGTGTGCTTCGAGAGCGCGTTCCCCGACATGAGCCGCCAGCTCGCCGCCGACGGCGCCGAGGTGCTGTTCGCCCAGTCGTCCACGTCGACCTTCCAGGACACCTGGGCGCCGGAGCAGCACGCCTCGCTCGCCGCGCTGCGCGCCGCCGAGACCGGCCGGCCGATGGTGCACTCGACGCTGACCGGCGTCTCGGCCGTCTACGACGCGAACGGCGCGCGGATCGGTTCGTGGCTCGGTACGGACGCGAGCGAGTCGCGGGTGTACGAGGTTCCGGTGACGCACGGGACGACGCCGTACGTCCGCTTCGGCGACTGGACGCCGCACGCGTCGCTGCTGATCCTCGCGGCCTGGGGCGTCGGCGAAGGCGTCCGGGCGGTGCGGCTCAGGCGGAACGCTCGTGCACCGCGCGTACCACCCGCTCACACAGCTCATGGGTCTCCAGCGCGTCCCGGGCACTGAGCACCTTGCCGGCGCGCACCGCGTCCAGGAAGCCGAGCACCGCCTGTTCGATGCCGCGCTGCCGGGCCACCGGGACCCAGTCGCCGCGCCGCCGCACGGTCGGCTGGCCCTTGTGGTCGATCACCTCGGCGAGGTTGACCACCTGGCGTTTGGTGTCCTGGCCGGAGACCTCGAGGATCTCCTCCGCCGAGCCGCTGAGCCGGTTCATGACGCCGAGGGCGGTGAAACCGTCGCCGGCGAGCTGGAGGACGACGTGGTGGAGCAGGCCGTCCTGGACGCGGGCGCGCACGGTGACGTCGTCGACCGGGCCCGGCACCAGGAAGCGGAGCGTGTCGACGACGTGGATGAAGTCGTCGAGGACCATCGTGCGGGGGTCCTCGGGCAGACCCGTGCGGTTCTTCTGCATGAGGATCAGCTCGCGCGGGTGCTCGGCGCACTGCGCGTAGCCGGGGGCGTGGCGCCGGTTGAAACCGACGGCGAGGCTGGTGCCGCGCTCCTCGGCGAGGGTCACCAGGCGCTCGGAGTCGGCGAGTTCGTAGGCGAGCGGCTTGTCGACGTAGGTCGGGACGCCGGCTTCGAGCAGCCGGGTCACGATCTCGGGGTGGACGGCGGTCGGCGCGTGCACGAAGGCGGCGTCGAGGCCCGCGGCCAGGAGTGCGTCGAGGTCGGCGTGGAGCCGCTCCGACGGGAGGCGCAGCTTCTCGCCGACCCGGGTGAGCGTGGCGGGGGTGCGGGTCTGCAGGTGCAGTTCCACCCCGGGCAGGACGGCGAGCACCGGCAGATAGGCCTTCTGCGCGATGTCGCCGAGTCCGATGACGCCGACCTTCACGGGGTGTGCTCCTCTAACGCTCGCCTGCCTGGGTCTGCCGGGAAGCATACGGGGACCGCGGGGGCCGCCAGTCGGCGATGCCGTCGAAGCTCCGCAGGAAGAGGGCGGGTCCGGCCTTGGACAGCGCGGCGATCGCGGCGTCGCGTACGGCGGTCCCGGCCCGGCCGGTCATCAGGTTGAGGCGCGCGACCTTCACGGCCTGGCGGGCGACGGCGGTGGTGCGGGGCAGGCGCGCGGCCGTGTAGGCGGCGAGGTCGTCGCAGTGGTGGGCGAGGACGATCGCGTCCTCGATCGCCTGGTTGCCGCCCTGGCCGAGGGTGGGCGGCATGGCGTGCGCGGCGTCGCCGACGAGGGCGACCCTGCCCCCGTGGTAGGCGGGCAGCGGCTCGGCGATGTGGTGCACGTCGTGGCGCAGGACGTCCTCGGGGCGGGCGGCGGCGAGGACGGCGGGGATCGGGTCGTGCCAGTCGCCGTACCGGTGCAGCAGCTCGGCCCTCTCGTCGGACGCGTGCCCGCCCGCCGGGGCGACGGCGGCGGCGTAGGCGTAGACCCGGCCGTCCTTGAGCGGGTGCGTGCCCCAGATGCGGCCCCGGCCCCAGGTCTCGTGCGAGGCGAAGTCGGCGCCGGGGACCGGGATCACCACCCGCCAGGTGGTGAAGCCGGAGTAGACGGGCCCCGGGTGGCGCGGGAACAGCGTGCCGCGTACGGCGGAGTGGATGCCGTCGGCCGCGACGACCAGGTCGGCCTCCAGCTCGCCGTGCGGGGTGCGCACGCGGGCCGGCCGGTCGCGGTCGCCGGCGTCGGCGAGCCGCGTGTCGGCGCCGGTGCGGACGGCGTCCGCCGGCAGCAGCGCGGCCAGGCGGTCGATGAGCGTGGCCCGGTGCAGCAGCACCAGTGGACCACCGAACCGTGCCGCGGCGGCCTCGGCGTTCGAGCGGGAGAGCCAGCGTCCGCCCGGTGTGCGCAGTCCCCCGTCGCCCTGCCAGGCGGCGAGGCCGCGGATCTCGTCCCCGAGCCCGATGACGTCCAGGGCGCGCAGCGCGTTGGGCGACAGGGAGATCGCCGCGCCGACCGGCTGGAGCGAGGCGGCCCGCTCCAGGACGGTGACGCGCAGACCGCGCCGGTGCAGGGCCGCCGCCGCGGTCAGCCCGCCGATCCCGCCGCCGATCACGACGGCCCGTTTCGTGTCTGGCATGGCTCTGTCCCTTCTCCGACCCACCGACTTAACTACAAGTGTAGTGAAACCCTCGACTCGACTGTACTACAGCCGTAGTAGGGAAGGTAGGTTGACTTCATGCCCGCACGCACCGCATCCCCCGCGCCCCCCACGGGCGCCTCCCGCGCCGACCTCGTCGCCGACGCCGCTCTCGCCCTGCTCGCCGAGCGCGGTATGCGCGGACTCACACACCGCGCGGTCGACGAGGCGGCCGCACTCCCCCAGGGCTCCACCTCCAACGTCGCGCGCACCCGGCAGGCACTCCTGGAACTGGCGGTGCGCCGCCTGGCCGACCGGGAGGCACGGGTGCTGGCGCTGCACGAGATGCCGGACCCGCGGGCCGGTCTCGACGCCCTGGTGGACGCGCTGGCGCTGGCCACGCACCGGGCGCTCACCCGGAACCGTGAACTGACCCTGGCCCGCTACGAACTGGCCCTGGAGGCCACGCGCCGCCCGGAACTGCGGGCCCACTTCGACGCTGCGGGCGCCCGATTCCGGGACCAGCTGGGCGCGCTCGTCATCGCCATGGGCTCGGCCCACCCCGCCCGGCACGTGCTGTCGCTGGTCGCCTGGGCGGACGGGCTGATGTTCAGCTGCGTGGCCGGGTCCTTCCACGCCGAGGTTCCGGACCTGGCGGAGGTGCGGGCCGGGTTGCGCGAGCTGCTGGACGGGCTGCTGGACGGATGAAACCAGATGGTGGGCGGGGCACCGGGTGAGCGAGGATGCCGCCATGACGACCGAGCGCCGCGAACCCGTCCCCGAATCCGACGAACGCACCATGCTGGAGGGCTGGCTGGAGTACCACCGGCAGACCCTCGCGTGGAAGTGCGAGGGCCTCACCGACGCCCAGCTCAGGACCGCCGCCGTCGAACCCTCCACGCTGTCCCTGATGGGGCTGGTGCGGCACATGGCCGAGGTGGAGCGCAGCTGGTACCGCAGGGTGCTGGCCGACGAGGACGCGGACCCCATCTACTACTCCGACGCGGACCCGGACGGCGAGTTCCGCCTGACCGAGTCGGACACCTTCGCGCAGGCCCACGCCACCTGGCAGGCCGAGATCGAGGCGGCCCGGCGCAACGCCGCCGGTGTCCCCCTGGACGCACCGACCCGGGGCAAGCACCGGCGCACCGGTGAGCGCTACACCCTGCGCTGGATCCACACCCACATGATCGAGGAGTACGCGCGCCACAACGGGCACGCCGACCTGCTCCGCGAACGCATCGACGGCGTCACGGGCGACTGACGTCACCCAGGGCGGCACACGGGCCTCCGTACGGGGCCGGAGATCACCCGTGCGGGGCAACCTGCGCCTGTCCGCCGTCGCGGCAGGGGCCCGACCCGCCAGAGTGGCGCGGGTGCATCGAACGACGACCACCGCAGCTCTCCTGGTGACCGTGGCCGCGGCCCTGACCGGCTGTACGACGGTCCAGGGCCCGACCGCGGCCGACCCGTCGGCACCCGGCGCCCGCTCGTCCGCGCCCCGTCCGGACGGTCCGGCCGAACCGCGGGTCGTGCAGGCGCCGGCCCGCGAGGCACTGGAGATGATCGGCCCCTCCCGGGCCCCGGACCACCCGGCCGACGAGCCGCGCCGCACGGCGCCCCCGGCGGACCCGCCGGAACACGAGCCGCCGGCCGCCCGGGCCCGCCCGGAACAACAGCCGCCCCCGGCCCGCCCCGAGCCGCCGGAGCGGACCCGAGCGCCCGAGCGCCCCCGTGCCGTGGTCCCCGACGTCCCGCGGTCGCCCGGCGGCGACACCGGCACCGGGAAGAACGCGGACATCTGCTCCCTGGGCAAGAAGTACGGCGGCTGGCGTCCGGGCAGCCCCGAGGCGGTCATCTGCGACCGGACGTACGGCCGTTGAGTACGGAGCGAGTCCCGCGGCGGCGGCCGGGCTACGGCCGCTGCCGCGGCGGCCCCCACCACCCGTCGGGGCGCTCGGGCCCGTCCGCGGGCGGCCCGGCCTCGCCCGGCGGCCCGGCATCGGCCAGGCGACGGGCCAGCCGGTCGATCGCCGCGCGCACACCCTCGCCGTAACGGTCGAAGGCCAGCGCGCCGGCGGCCGTGCGGGCGCGCCGCAGATGCAGCCGGGCGGCCTCGCCGTGGCCGAGGCGGTCGTAGTCGGCGGCCAGGTTCAGATGCAGCGAGGGGTAGAGGGCCCGCGCGGCGAGCTCGCCGCTCTCGCCCCGGCCGGCCGGCCCGCCGTCCGCCAGTTCCTCGGCGGCCGACAGGGCCCGCAGGTCCCAGGCCAGTTCGTCACCCGGGTCGTCCTGGGTGTCGGCCAGGTAGTGGGCGAGGGTGCAGCGGTGCAGCGGGTCGCCGTGCTCGCCGATCTCCGCCCACAGGCTCAGGAACCGGAGCCGGGCCTCCTCGCGGTCACCCGCGTGGTGCAGCATGGCGACCTGCCCGATCCGCGTCAGGACGGCGTCCGGCGCCGCCTGCTCCTGTCCCTTGGCCACCGCGTCCTCCGTGCCCGTCGTCGGCTGTCCCCGACGACGCTAACGGCACATGCCGGCGATCCCGGTCAGGCGGCCCATAACGCGCGGGTCAGCCCAGGTTCGGGAGGGCCCAGTCGATCGCCTCGTGGCCCTGCGCCGCGACCGCCTCGTTGATCTGCGTGAACGGGCGGGAGCCGAAGAACTTCTTCGCCGACAGCGGCGAGGGGTGCGCGCCCTTGACCACCGCGTGCCGCGCCTCGTCGATCAGCGGCAGCTTCTTCTGCGCGTAGTTGCCCCACAGGACGAACACCGCCGGGTCGGGCCGGTTCGCCACCGCGCGGATCACCGCGTCGGTGAACAGCTCCCAGCCGCGGGCCTTGTGCGAGTTCGCCTCGCCGGCCCGGACCGTGAGCACCGCGTTGAGCAACAGGACGCCCTGCTCCGCCCACGGCATCAGGTAGCCGTTGTCCGGGATCGGGGTGCCCAGCTCCGCGTGCATCTCCTTGTAGATGTTGCGCAGGGACGGCGGGACCTTGACGCCCGGCCGGACCGAGAAGCACAGCCCGTGCCCCTGGCCCTCGCCGTGGTACGGGTCCTGCCCGAGGACCAGCACCTTCACCCGGTCGTACGGCGTGGCCTCCAGCGCGGCGAAGACCTCCTCGCGCGGCGGGTAGACGGGGCCGTTCGCCCGCTCCTCCTCGACGAACTCCATCAGCTCCTTGAAGTAGGGCTCCTGCAGTTCGCCGCCCAGCACCTCGCGCCAGGACTCGGGCAGCATGGCGATGTCGGTCACGTCAACTTCCTTACGCTGTGCGGTCGCTTCCAGTCCTGAAGAACCTACCGGCGACCACTGACAACGCACGCACCCACCGGGGGAACGGCAGCCCCTACCAGCTGGTCTTGCGGTACAGCTGCCACATCATCATGATCGTCGACGGGTCCATGGCCCGCTCCGCGCCCGAGATGTCGGTGCTGGTGGCCACGTACTGCTTGCCCTGCCACAGCGGCAGCAGCCGCACGTCGTCCACGAGGATCTGCTGCGCGCGCTCGAAGTCCTTCTCCACGTTGGCCCGGTCGCTCTGCCGGCGTGAGCGCGGCAGCAGCTCGCCGGTGATCTCCGGTGCCAGGTAGGGCGTCCCGAGCGCGTTCTGCTCACCGACGAAGGGTGCGATGAAGTTCTCCGCGTCCGGGAAGTCGGGCGACCAGCCGCGTCCGAACACCGGGTACTCGCCCTTCTGGTATCCGGTGACATACGTCTTCCAGGGGCGGCTCTTCAGCGCGACGTCGAACAGGCCCGAGGCGTCGAGCTGGCGCTTGATCTCCTTGAACTCCAGCTCCGTCTCGGAGCCGTAGCGGTCGCTCGTGTACCAGAGGGTGAGCGGGACGGGTTCGGTGATGCCGGCGTCGGTGAGGATCTCGCGGGCCTTGTCGACGCTGGGGTCGCCGTAGTCGTCGAAGAAGCCCGTGGTGTGACCGGTCAGGCCCTTGGGGACCATGGAGTACAGCGGGTCGACGGTGTCCTGGTAGATCTTGTGGGCGATCGCGTTCCGGTCGATCACCTGGGCGACGGCCTGGCGCACTTCCTTCCGGCCCGCCCACGGGTCCTCGGGGTTGAAGACGAGGTAGCGGATCTCCGTGCCGCTGCCCTCGACCAGCTGGAGGTCCTCGTCCTTGCTGGTCCTGCCCTGCAGCGTGATGATGTCGTCGGCCGCGAGACCCCGGTAGGTGACGTGGATGCCCCCGTCGCGCAGGGCCTTGACCATGCCGGCGGAGTCCTTGAAGTAGCGGATGGTGACCGCGTCGTTGTGGCGGTCGGCGAAGCCCTTGTAGCGGTCGTTGCGGACGAGTTCGGCGCGCTCTCCCTCCTCGTACGACTGGAGCGTGTACGGGCCCGAGCCGACGATCCCGCCGTCCTCGCGCAGGGCGTCCGCCGGGTAGCTGCCCGGTTCGACGATCGACATGGCGGGTGTGGCGAGCACGAAGGGGAAGGTGGCGTCGGGCTTGCCGAGGTGGAAGACCACCTCCCGCTCGCTCGGCGCCTGGACCCTCTCGAGGGTGCCCAGCAGTCCGGCGGGGCCGCCGTTGACGTTGATGTCCTTGATCCGGTCGATCGAGTGCTTGACCGCCTGGGCGTCCAGCGGCTCCCCGTTGGAGAAGGTGAGGCCCTCGCGCAGCTCGCAGCGGTACACCTGGTTCGCGGAGTCGGTGAACGCGCAGTTCTCGGCGGCGTCGGGCTCGGGCGCGGTCGCACCGTTGGGGTAGCTGAGGAGCGTCTGGTAGACGTTGCGGAACAGCTCCCAGGAGCCGTCCCAGGAGGCGGCCGGGTCGAGGGTGCTGGGGGCGCTGGTCGTGCCCACCACGATGGGTCCCTCGTCCTCCGAACTGTCGGACGACAGGATGCCGCACCCGGTGACCAGCGTCGATATGGACACGATGGCCGCGATCCGCCGCAGGCCTCGGTTCCGGTTGAACACGCGCACGCTCCTCGATCCGCCGTACCAAGGGTCGGCAGACCATACCGCAGCCCCACGCCACCTGAACCCCCTTCTGAACAGGGGTTTTGATCATTCGACGATGACTACGTTGTCATCGCCCATTGGTCTCGAAACGCGGACACGGGCGCCGTCGTCGTCGACGGCGCCCGTGTCCGGACGTGTCCCGGCGGGCGGGAGGCGGGCGAGATCAGGCCACGCCGGCGTTGAGGAAGATGCCGCCGTCGACCACGAGGGTCTGGCCGGTGACCCAGGCGGACTGCTCCGAGGTGAGGAAGGCGGCGGCGCCGCCGATGTCGGAGGGCACGCCGAGCCGGCCCAGCGGGTAGCCCGCCGCGGCCTCCTCCTCGCGGCCCTCGTACAGGGCGGCGGCGAACTTGGTCTTCACGACCGCCGGGGCGATCGCGTTGACCCGCACCCCCGGCGCGAACTCGTGCGCCAGCTGTGCCGTGAGGTTGATCAGCGCGGCCTTGCTGACGCCGTAGGCGGCGATGAAGGGCGAGGGCGACAGGCCCGCGACGGAGGCGATGTTGACGATCGCGCCGCCGTTGTCCTTTTGCCAGGCGTGCCAGGTGCGCTGGGCGAAGCCGAGCGCCGAGATCACGTTGGTCTCGAAGACCTTGCGCGCGACGTTCAGGTCGAGGTCGGCGATCGGCCCGAAGACCGGGTTGGTGCCGGCGTTGTTGACCAGGAAGTCGACGCGGCCGAAGGCCTCCATCGTGCGCTCGACGGCGACGGCCTGGTGGGCCTCGTCGTGCGCCTTGCCGGCGACGCCGATGACCCGGTCGGCGCCGAGCTTGTCGACGGCCTCCTTCAGCGTGTCCTCGTTGCGGCCCGTGATGCAGACGCGGTCGCCGCGTGCGACGAGTGCCTCGGCGACGCCGTAGCCGATGCCGCGGCTGGCGCCGGTGACGAGCGCGACCTTCCCGGAGAGGGCGGGGAGTTCAGTCATGTCAGTGGTCCCTAATCCCGGTGTTCCCTGGTCTCCGCGTGCCCTAGTCGAGCGGTCCGCCGGCGACGTACAGCACCTGGCCGGAGACGAATCCGGCCGCCTCGCCGGTGAAGAAGGCGATGGCGTTGGCGATGTCGTCGGGCTCGCCGACGCGGGCGACCGGGATCTGGGTGGCGGCGGCGGCCTTGAAGTCGTCGAAGCCCATGCCGACGCGGTCGGCGGTGGCCTTGGTCATCTCGGTGGCGATGAAGCCGGGGGCGACGGCGTTGGCGGTGACGCCGAACTTGCCGAGCTCCTTGGCGAGGGTCTTGGTGAAGCCCTGCAGACCGGCCTTGGCGGCGGAGTAGTTGACCTGGCCGCGGTTGCCGAGGGCGGAGGACGAGGACAGGTTGACGATGCGGCCGAAACCGGCGTCCACCATGTGCTTCTGGCAGGCCTTCGACATCAGGAAGGCGCCGCGCAGGTGCACGTTCATGACGGTGTCCCAGTCGGAGACGCTCATCTTGAACAGCAGGTTGTCGCGCAGCACGCCCGCGTTGTTGACGAGGATGGTCGGCGCGCCCAGTTCCTCGGCGATCCGGGCGACGGCCGCCTCGACCTGCGCCTCGTCGGAGACGTCGCAGCCGATCGCGACGGCCTTGC
This sequence comes from Streptomyces sp. CB02414, assembly GCF_001905385.1. Classification (GTDB taxonomy): domain Bacteria; phylum Actinomycetota; class Actinomycetes; order Streptomycetales; family Streptomycetaceae; genus Streptomyces. Next base: position 374,366 of record NZ_LIPF01000010.1, read on the forward strand.
CGCCGGCCGCGGTGATCTTCTCGACGGTGTCCTTGCAGGCGGCCTCGTCGAGGTCGATGACGGCGACGGCGCGGCCTTCGGCGGCCAGTCGTACGGCCGTGGCGGCACCGATGCCACGCGCGGCTCCGGTGACGACGGCGACCCGCTGCTCAGTGGTGGACATTGCTGCTTCTCCTCGTCCTGGGGATGCGGCCCGTGCGGGATTCCACGGTGCCACCTTGGGTGAGCGACCGCTTAGTACCTTCCGCAGACGTGACGCTAGAAGCCCTGGCACCCGGTGTCAACGGGACACCGGTGCGGTGTGATCCATTCCCCGGCGGCCGAACGCGGGACCAGTCGCCGCGCTCGCCCGATCGGCCCAGCGCTGCGGGCCGCCGCGTCGCGGCGCGCCTAGCGTCGGAGCGGAGCCATTCGTGGCCGGAAAGGAGGCGTCCATGCGCCGTCGTACCGGTGCCGCAGGCATAGCCGTCGCGATCGCCGCGATCGTGCCGCTGGCCGACCCCGCACACGCCCAGGACCCGGATTCCTGGACCCTCACCCACCAGAAGGCGGTGCAGACCGTCTCCGACAGCGACCCGGGCGGCACCGACCCGTGGTCGCCCGACGCACTCTCGCCGGACGCGCTCTCGCCCGACGAGCTCTCGCCGGACGCACTCGGCGACGGACCGCCGGGCGACGGAGAGACCGGCGAAGCCGGAGCCGACTCGGGCGGGCCCGGCGACGGCGGTCTCGAGGAGTACCGCCCCGACGGGACGGGGCTGGAGGAGTACCGCCCGGACCAGGGCGGCAACGGTGAGGGCGGATTCGGCCAGGACAGCCCCGAAGAGGGCCGGACCGACCAGGCCGGCACTGGTCACATGGGCATCGAACAGGCCGGGTTCGGCCAGGTGGGCAACGACCAGGCCGGGATCGGCCAGGGCCGGATCGACCAGGCCGGGGTCGGTGCCGCCCGGGAGGCGGACGGCGGCGCGGCCGGTGGGGCACCGCCGCGTCGGGACGCGCCCCCGACCATCTCCGCGACCTCCAAGCCTCGTCCCACCCCCACCACCACCCCCGCCCCGGCCGCGCCGACCACGGCCGTGCCGGGTCCCGCGACCTCGCCGGCCGTCACGCCGACGCTCGGCACCCAGGGCGGACTGGGCGGAGCCTCGGGCACGGGCCCGAGCGGCAGGGACATCGGCATCGGCCTGACCGGCGTGGCGAGCGTGGCGATCGCCGCCGCGTTCGTCCTCAGGCGCCGGCGTCGCGTCTGACCACCCCCGGGCAGGCGGACCGCCTACCGCACCAGCAGTTCGAGGAGCCGTTCCGTCTCGGCCGCCGGATCGCCGGTGAGGCCGGTGTGGACGGGGCCGGGCTGGACGATCGTGGAACGGGGCGCGATCAGCCAGCGGAAACGGCGCCCCGGGTCGTCGCCGGCCGCCTGTCCCGCCGCGTCCCCGCCGGCGCAGACGCCCTCGACGGCACGGAGCGCGGCGCGGACGCCGGGGAGGTCCACGTGCGGGTCGAGGGCCAGCAGCCGGTTCTCGTCGAGGTGGGTGCGGACACCGACGTAGGACCTGGCCCGGCAGTAGACGAGCACTCCGGCGTTGGCGCACTCCCCGCGCTCGACGCGGGGGACGACGCGCAGCAGCGCGTACTCGTAGACGTGGCGGTCGCTCACCGGTCCCCCTCGGTCCTGATGCGCTCGTGGATGGTCGCGGCCCGCTCGATCAGGGGCCGTGCGTAGGCGCGGCGCAGGTCGTCGGGGGACGCGAAACCGGGTTCGTCCAGCAGCCAGACGTCCGGGATCTCAGCGGTGACCTCGGCGAGGAGTTCCTCGGTGACCAGCGGTGCCAGCGCGTCGGCGGCCGAGCGGATGTCCGGGGCGAAGCGGGCGAGGGCGTGGTCCGAGGCGTCGTAGGGCCGGGCGGCGGAGGCCTCGGCGCCGGGCCAGTTGTGGTGCCAGATCATGGTCGCGCCGTGGTCGACCAGCCAGACCTCGCCCTGCCACCGCAGCAGGTTGGGGTTGCGCCAGGACCGGTCGACGTTGTTGACCAGCGCGTCGAACCACACGATCCGGCCGGCTTCCTCGGAGCCGGCCTCGAAGGCGAGCGGGTCGAAGCCGAGGGCACCGGAGAGGAAGTCCATGCCGAGGTTGGTGCCGCCGCTCGACTTGAGCAGTTCCTGCACCTGCTGGTCGGGTTCGCCGAGCCCGAGCACGGGGTCGAGGCCGACCGTCACCAGCCGCGGCACCCGGAAGCCCAGCCGGCGGGCGAGTTCCCCGCAGACCACCTCGGCGACGAGCGTCTTGCGTCCCTGCCCGGCGCCGGTGAACTTCAGGACGTAGGTGTCGAGGTCGTCGGCCTCGATCAGCCCGGGCAGCGAGCCGCCTTCACGCAGGGGGGCGATGTAGCGGGTGGCGGTGACATTTCTCAACATTCCCGAAGCCAACCTGTCTTAGTGGCCTTGCTTTCCATGGCCGCCTCCTGGGGTGCCCATGCCCATACCCATGACCGTTTCCGTCGGACGGAATCGCACGGACGAGGCGCGTGCATAGTAACCGAGTGTGATCGTCGACGCGGAACGCCCCCGTCGGGCGTCCGCCATCACCGCCGCATCACCGCCTGGACACCCCGGCCGCCGGCCCGCCCGACGCCGGGCCAATGAAAATGATTGTCATCATGCTACGGTCGTTCCACACTCAACCATTGACCGGCCCTTTCCCCGGAGTGACCCCGTGCGCGTCCCTGCCCGTCTCCTGCCTCTCCCGGCGGCACTCGCCGCCTCCGCACTGCTCACCGGATGCTTCGCGTCCACGGAGGCCACCGGCGCCGACGCGGGCGAGCGCGTCCGCGTCGCGATGATGCAACCGCCTCGTTCGGGCCTGTCCCCGCTCTCCGACGACGCCTTCAAGCTGTCGCGTTGGTCGACGGCGGAGACGCTCGTGAAGCTGGACGCGGACGGCAACGCCGAGCCCGCGCTCGCCACCGGGTGGAATCAGTCCGGCCGGAGCTGGACCTTCACCCTCCGCGAGGGCGTCACCTTCCACGACGGCACGGACCTGACCGCCGAGGCCGTGGTCCGCTCCCTCACCCGGGCCGCGGGCGCCTCCCCCAAGCCCCGCATCCTCGACGGCGTCGAGCTGACCGTGAAGGCCGGGGACGCCGGCACCGTGGTCGTCACCACCGCCGAGGAAGACCCCTTGGTCCCGCAGCGGCTCAGCTCCCCGCAGTTGTCGATCCTCGCGGCGAAGGCGTACCGGGGGAAGACGGTGAACCCGGTCGGCGCCGGCACCGGCCCCTTCGAGCTGACCGAGGTCAACGGCACGTCCTCCGCCGCCCTCGACCGCTACGACGACTACTGGGGCGGCACGGCCAAGGCTCCCGGCATCGACGTGACGTTCGTACCGGACGGCACCGCCCGCGCCGCCGCCCTGCGCAGCGGCGAGGCCGACATAGTCGAGGCGGTGCCCGTCTCGCAGGCCGCGCTGCTGGACGAGGAGCTGATCACCGAAGTCCCGATGCCGCGTACCAACACCCTGTACCTCAACACGGAGAAGGGCGCCTTCAAGGACCCCTCGCTGCGGGCCGCGGCCCGGGAGGCCATCGACGCCGAGTCGATCGTGAAGGGCGTGTACGAGGGCAGGGCGGACGTGGCGGAGGGACTGCTCGGGCCCGCGTTGCCGTGGGCGTCCGGCCTGCGCGAGCCGGTGCGGCGCGCGGAGGCGGGCGACCCGGACGGCCGGACCATCACGATCGGCACGTTCACGGACCGGGCGGAACTGCCCGAGGTGGCCGCCGCGCTGCAACAGCAGCTGAAGAAGGCCGGTTTCCAGGTGAAGCTGGAGGTCCGCGAGTACGCCAACATCGAGTCCGACGCCCTGGCAGGCGCGTTCGACGCGTTCATCCTCTCCCGGGCCACCGTGCTCGACTCCGGTGACCCGGCCGCGTACCTCTACAGCGACTTCGCCTCCGACGGTTCCTTCAACATCTCCCAGCTCGCCGACCCGGCCGTGGACAAGGCCCTGCACAAGGCGGGTGCGACGCCGACCGGTGACGCCCGCCGACGGGCGGTCGTCGACGCCGAGGCCGCCGTGCTCGCCACCGACGCGGCCGTGCCGATGCTCCACGAGCGCGTGATCCAGGGTGACGCAGCCGACGTGGTCGGCGCGGCCCACGACCCGCGCGAGCGGGAGCTGGTCACGCTCGACACGCACGTCAAGTGAGGCCGTCCGCAGCGGGGGTGACCCGCGCCGTCTCCCTGCTCGCCGTGCTGGCCGCCGTCGGCCTGCTGCCCTGGCTCTCCGGCCGGGACCCGGCCCTGACCGTGCTGCGCGCCCGGTCCGCCGAACAGGAGCCGACCGAAGAGGCGCTGTCCGCGATCCGCCGGGACCTGGGGCTGGACGCCGGACCGCTCTCCCTGCTCGGCGACTGGGCGGCCGGGCTGGTCCGTGGCGACCTCGGCACCTCGTGGGTGTCGGGGACGGACATCCTGCCGTCGGTCGTCTCCGGACTCCAGGTGTCGCTGGGCCTGATGGCCGCCGCGCTGACCGTGGCGGTGCTGCTGGCCGTGGCGCTGGTGTCCCCCGTACTGGTGCGGGGGCGGGAGTCGGCCGGGGCGTTCGCCGCCATGGCCGCCGCCGTGCCCGAGTTCCTCCTGGCCACCGTGGCGCTGCTGGTGTGCGGAGTGTGGCTGGGGTGGCTGCCGACGTCCGGCTGGCAGGGACCCGAGTACATGGTCCTGCCGGCCCTCGCGCTCGGCGTCCCGGCGGGCGGCCTGCTCGGCCGGCTCGTCGCGGACGCGCTGCCCGCCGTGCTGGACGAACGGTGGGTGGAGCTGTGGCGGAGCGCGGGCGTGAGCCGTACCCGGATCTCGGCCGCCGCGCTGCGCCGGGTACTTCCGCCGCTGGTCCCGCAGTTCGGGATGGTCGCCGTCGGCCTGACGGGCGGCGCGGTCGCGGTGGAGGCCGTGTTCGCGGTGCCCGGCATCGGGCGTACGGCGCTGGGCGCGGCCAAGTCGCAGGACCTGCCGCTGCTCCAGGGTTCGGTCCTCGCCCTGCTCGCCCTGGGTCTGGTCACCGGCGCGCTGGCCGCCCTCGTACGGCGCCGGCTGCTGGGCCCGGCCCTGCGCGACGCCGGGCTCGCGCTGCCCCCGGCCCGTCCGGTCCGGGCACACCCGGCGATCCCGGCCCTCCTCGCCGCCGTACTGCTGACGGCGATCGGCTGGGGCCTGCTGCGCGACCCGTACGCGGTGGACACCACGGCCCGGCTGGCGTCGCCCTCGTGGGCGTACCCGCTGGGCACCGACGGGCTCGGCCGTGACGTACTGGCCCGGCTCGGGCACGGGGCCGCCTCGACGGTCGGCACGGCGGCGGCCGTCTGCCTGCTGAGTCTGCTGGCCGGGCTGGCGCTGGGCTTCCTGCCCGGCGTCGCGGCGGGCGCGGCGGACATCGCCAACGCGCTGCCGCCCGTGATCGTCGGCATCCTGGTCGCGGCGGCGGCCGGTCCCGGCACCGGCGGCGCCGCCCTCGCCGTCGCGCTGATCTCCTGGCCGCCCCTGGCGGCGCACGCTGCGGCGCTGGTGCAGGAGGTGCGGGCGTCGGCGTTCCTGACCGCCCAACGCGCCATCGGTGCACCGCCGCTGTGGATCCTCACCCGGCACGTCCTGCCGTCCGTCGCGGCGCCGGTCGCACGCCACGCCCTGCTGCGACTGCCCGGCATCGCTCTCGCCCTCGCCTCCCTCGGCTTCCTGGGCCTGGGCGCCCAGCCGCCCACTCCCGAGTGGGGGCTCCTCCTCGACGAATCCCGCGCCTACATCGAACGCGCCCCCTGGGCCGCCCTCGCCCCGGCCCTGGCCCTGGCTCTGCTGGCGGGTCTGGCCGTGTCGGGGGCGGCGTACGCGCGGGGCCGAGGAGCCCGGCGCGCCACCGGCCGCCCTGTACGGAAGGAGACCACTCATGTCGTCCGACGCACTGCTGTCGGTGCGTGACCTGCGGGTCGCGTTCGGCCCCGTCGAGGCGGTCCGCGGACTGTCCTTCGACGTACGGGAACGTGAGGTGTTCGCCGTCGTCGGAGAGTCGGGCGCGGGCAAGTCCCTCACCGCCCGGGCGCTGCTCGGCATGGTGCCGCGGGGCGCGACGACCGGCGGCAGCGTGCGGTTGCGGGGCTCCACCGACCTCGCCGCCGAACGCGGGCGCGGGATCACCCTCGTTCCGCAGGACGCCCTGTCCGCCCTCTCCCCCGTCCACCCGGTCGGCGACCAGCTCGCCGCCGCCGTACGGTCGGTCCGGGGCCTGTCCCGTGGCCGGGCGCGCGCCCTTGCCGTGGCGGCGCTGGACCGGGTCGGCATCCCGGACGCCGCGCGCCGGGCGCGGGCCTACCCGCACGAGTACTCGGGCGGCATGCGGCAGCGCGCGGTGATCGCCATGGCGACGGTCAACGAGCCCGACGTCGTCGTCGCCGACGAACCGACCACCGCGCTGGACGAGGAGCGCCGCGAGCAGGTGCTGCGGGTCCTCGCCGAGCAGCGCGAGGCGGTCGGTGCCGCGCTGGTGCTCGTCACCCATGACCTGGAGGTCGTACGGGAACACGCGGACCGCGTTCTGGTGATGTACGCGGGCCGGGCGGCCGAAGTCGGCCCGGCCGGGCGGGTCCTCGGCCGCCCGCGCGCCCCCTACACGGCGGGCCTGCTGGCCTCGCTCCCGCAGGACGGCCCCCGGCGCCGCCGGCTGCCGGCACTCCCGGGCACCCCGCCCGCACCGGACGCCCTCGGGCCGGGCTGCGCCTTCGCACCGCGCTGCCCCCTGGCCACGGCCCCGTGCCGCGACCACGAACCCGAGGCGCGGGCCGTGGACGGACACCTGGTCGCCTGCCATCACGCCGATGACCTGTCCGACCCTCTCGGGGAGTTCGTGTGAACAGCCCTCTTCTGGACGTACGCGACCTCGTCGTCCGCTACGGCTCGGTGACCGCCGTGGACCGTCTCTCGTTCACGCTGGACGCCGGTGAGACCCTCGCCCTCGACGGCCCTTCGGGCTGCGGAAAGTCCTCCACGGCGTTCGCGGTGCTCCAACTGCGCCGGCCCGATGGCGGGGAGGTCCGTTTCGAGGGCCGGGAGCTGACGACGCTGACGGAACGGGAACTGCGCCCGCTGCGCCCGCGCATGCAGCCCGTCTTCCAGGACCCGTACGGCTCCCTGAGCCCCCGCCACCGCATCCGCGACGCGGTGGCCGAGCCGCTCAAGGTCCAGGGCACCTGGGACCGGGTCGCCGGTCCCGCCCGCGTGGCCGAACTGCTCGACCGGGTCGGCCTCGACCCCTCGTACGGGGACCGGCGCCCGCACGAACTCTCCGGTGGCCAGTGCCAGCGGGCCGGGATCGCCCGCGCCCTGGCGTCCCGACCGCGACTGCTCGTCCTCGACGAGCCGGTGTCGGCGCTCGACGCCTCCGTGCGGGCCGGCGTGCTGAACCTGCTCTCCGACCTGCAGGACGACCTGGGCCTTGCCTACCTGTTCATCTGCCACGACCGGGCGGTGGTACGGCACTTCACGGACCGGGTGGTCGAGATGCGGGACGGACGCGCCGTCCACGCCTGACGTCCGCCAGGAGAACCACGCCGGGCGCGGCGCCCACGCCCGTGCACGCCGTTCAGCGCAGCTTCACGGACCCGCCGTCGGTCATCACCGTCCGCCCGGTCAGGTACCTCGCGTCGTCGCTCGCGAGGAAGGCGACGATGGGGGCGACGTCCCCATCGGGGTCGCCGAAACGGCCCAGCGGCACTCGGGTTCGACCACGGCTTCGAGCAGTTGGAGGGACGTGCGTGGGTCCGCTCCGGCGGGACGGACACCCGTCCGCCGGACGACGGCACGTCGCGGTGAGCGCGAGCGTCGCCGGTGCCGGGCAGGCTTGACCGGACCGTGGGCGGGAAGGGCCGACAGCGAAACGACAGCCGTGTTTTACGCCCGTCCGACCGCCGGCGCGACAGCATCTCGGCACGGTCTGAACAGCATGTGTCCCGGGGCCGTACCTCTCGGCAGATCATCACGCGTCCACCCCGGAAGGAACCCCAGCATGACCAGCGCACCGTTCCACCCCGCAGGACCGGCCCGTCGTACCGTCGTGGCGGCGGCCGGAGCGGCGGGGCTCGCCGTCGCGCTGACCGCGTGCTCCGGCTCCGACGACGCCGCGTCGGACGACAGCGGCGCCGCCGCCGCGCCGCCCGCCTCCGAGGGCGCGGGCGGCGAGGACGCCGGAGCCGCGCTGGCGGCCACCGCGGACATCCCCGAGGGCGGCGGGAAGGTCTTCGCCGACCAGAAGGTGGTGGTCACGCAGCCGACGGCGGGCGAGTTCAAGGCGTTCTCCGCCACCTGCACGCACCAGGGGTGCGCCGTGAAGAGCGTGTCCGACGGCGTCATCAACTGCCCCTGCCACAACAGCAACTTCTCGATCACCGACGGCAGCGTGCAGGGCGGTCCGGCGCCCAAACCGCTGCCGGCCGTACAGATCACGGTCAGCGGGGACTCGATCCGGCTGGCCGGATGACCGTCACCCAGCGCCGGGGCCGGAAGATCATGATGACGCCCGGCGAACTGGACGCCTTCCTCACCACCCAGCGCACCTGCCGCGTGGCCACGGCGTCGGCCGACGGCGCCCCGCACGTGAGCACGCTCTGGTTCGTCTGGGACGGCTCCTCCATGTGGCTGTACTCGGTGGTCCGCAGCCGCCGCTGGGCGGACCTGCGGCGCGACCCCAGGGTGGCGATCGTGGTCGACACCGGCGAGGAGTACGACGAGTTGCGGGGCGCGGAGCTGTCCGGCCGGGTGGACTTCGTGGGCGAGGCGCCGCGCACGGGCGAGCTGTGCGCCGAACTCGACTTCCCGGAGACGCTGTTCGCCCGCAAGAACTTCCGTCTGGAGGAGATGCCGCACGACGGCCGACACGCCTGGCTGCGGCTGACGCCCGAGAAGGTCGTCTCCTGGGACTTCCGCAAGCTGGCGTCCCGGTAGGCGCCCCGCGGGGCCCGTCAGCCGAGCCGTCCCGCCGCCGCCCGCAGCGCCTGGACCGCCGCCCGGATCGACGGGCGGCGGTCGGCGTCCGCGCGCCAGACCACATACACGTGCCGGCGCACCCGCTGCCTGAGCGGCACGGTGAGGACTCCCTGAGGCATCGGGTGACGGCCGAGCAGCGGGGCGATGCACACGCCGAGCCCCGCGGCGACCAGGCCGAGCTGGGTGTGGGTCTCGGCGGCGCGGTGGCCGATGATCGGCTCGATGCCCTTGGAGCGCAGCGTGAACATCAGCCACTCGTGGCAGAACTCGCCCTCCCCCCACGTGATCCACTCGTCCTCGGCGAACTCGGCGAGGTCCACCTCGTCCCGGCCCGCGAGCCGGTGGCCGGCGGGCAGGGCCACGTCGGCCGGGTCGTCCAGGAGCGGCGCCTTGACCAGGCCGTCGGGCAGCGGCATCGGCTTGTTGTACCAGTCGAGCACGACGGCCAGGTCCAGGTCACCACGCACCACGCCGCTGACGCCGCGCTCCGGCTCCAGCTCGCAGGAGCGGATGCGCAGCGCGGCGTGCTCGGCGCGCAGGGCGGCCAGGGCTGCGGGGAAGAGTCCGCGGGCGGCCGTCGGGAACGCCGCGATCCGCAGCTCGCCCGCCACCTGCCCGCGCTGCGCCTCCAGGTCGGCCTGGGCCAGCTCGACCTGGGAGAGGATGCGGGCCGCGTGCTCGGCGAGCAGCCGGCCCGCGTCCGTGAGCCGTACACCGCGTCCGTTCTTGGCGAGCAGTCGCTGTCCGGCCTCGCGCTCCAGCTTGGCCATCTGCTGGGAGACGGCGGAGGTGGTGATGTGCAGACCGGCGGCGGCGCCGCTCACCGACCCGTGCCGGGCCAGGGCGTCGAGGGTGCGCAGGCGCTCCAGGTTCAACATATAAGCAATGCTACGAGATATCGGGTGCGAAATCTCGATTGTGCTACGAGGACGACTGCCCCATCGTTGACCGCATGAGCAGCGGTGCTACTTCCTCTCCCGCGGTCCGGCGCGCCTTCGATTGGCGGCTGCGCTTCGGGCTCCTTTCCCTCGTCTGGGGCTTCAGTTTCCTCTTCATGAAGGTGGGGACCGAGGCCTTCGCCCCCTTCCAGGTCACGCTGGGGCGGCTGGTGTCCGGTGCCGCGGTGGTGGCGGTGGCGATGGCGGTGAAGCGGGAGCGGCTGCCGCGAGGGGTGTGGACCTGGGTGCATCTGGCGGTCGCCGGCTTCCTGCTGAACGCGCTGCCGTTCTCCCTGTTCGCGTTCTCGGAGCTCACCATTCCGTCGTCCCTGGCGGGCATCTGCAACGCGACCTCGCCACTGTGGGGCATGGCCCTGTCGCTGGTCGCCCTGTCGGAGGACCGGCCGACCCGGCGCCGGGTGGCGGGCCTCGGCATCGGCTTCCTCGGCGTCCTGACGGTGCTGGGGGTCTGGCAGGGCTTCCACGGCCTGGACGTCACGGGCACCGCGCTGGCGCTGCTGGCCTCGCTCAGCTATCCGGTCGGCTGGATCTACGTCCGCCGCACGCTGGCCGGCTCCAGCCACTCCCACCTCTCGCTGACCGGCGCCCAGCTGGGTCTGGCCACGCTGCAACTGGCCGTCGTGACACCGCTGTTCACCTCCATGCCCACCAGCTTCCCGGTCGTGCCGCTGCTGGCGGTCGCGGCGCTCGGCACCCTCGGCACCGGGCTCGCCTTCCTGATCCAGTACGACCTGGTCGCCGAGGTCGGCCCGACGACGGCCCAGATGGTCACGTACTTCACGCCCGTCATCGCCACGGCCGCGGGTGTCGTGCTCCTCGGCGAGTCCCTGTCCTGGTCGACGCCGGTCGGCGCGGTGATCGTCCTGGCGGGCGCAGCCCTGACCCAGGCACGGCCGAGGAAGGCCGCGGACACCGGTGAAGGGCCGACGGAGTCCGCGGCCACCGGTGAGCGGGCCGGGCGGACGCGAGAACGCCAAGGGGCGTCGGCTGCCTGAGCGGCGGCAGACGGCGGTACCGGCGGGCCAGGACGGCGGCCGGCCCCGGACGGAACGAGCGACCGCCCGCCTCAGACCTGGCTGCGCAGCCACCCCGGCCCCGGCCCCACCGCCGACGCGACCGCGTCCGCCAGCGGACCGACGTCCCCCTCCCCCAGTGTGGAGACGGTGATGCGGACAGCGGGCGGCGCGCCCATGCGGAAGCGGGCGCCGGGGGCGACGGCCCACCCGGCCTGCAGCAGCCGGGCGACGGCGCCGGTCTCGTCCGGCACCGGGACCCATACGTTCATGCCGCTGCGCCCGTACGCGGTGATCCCCCGGTCGGCGAGCGCACCGAGCAGCGCCTCCCTGCGCCGTCCGTACGCCGCCGCCACGGCCGGTGTGTCCACCGAGCCGTCCGCCCACAGCCGGGCCACGGCACGCTGGGTGACGCGGCTGACCCAGCCGGGGCCCAGCCGCTGCCGGCCGCGCACCCGGTCCAGCGTGACGGTGTCCCCGGTGAGCACGGCGAGGCGCAGATCGGGTCCGTAGGCCTTGGCGGCGGAGCGGACGAAGGCCCAGTGGCGCGTCGTACCGGCGAGGGGGTGCAGGGGCAGGTCGACGATGCGGTGGCCGTGGTCGTCCTCGATCAGCAGTGTCTCCGGGTGCTGACGCAGTACGGCACGCAGGTCCCGCGCGCGTGCGGCGCTCAGCGCGGCGCCCGTCGGGTTCTGCGCGCGGTCCGTGACGACCAGGGCGCGCGCGCCGGCCGCCAGGACGCGGCGCACGTCGCCGGTCAGCGGCCCCTCGTCGTCGACGCCGACGGCGACCGTGCGCAGGCCGAGCGCCGGGACCAGGTCGAGGAGGCTGCCCCAGCCCGGGTCCTCGACGGCGACGGCGTCGCCCGGCCTGAGGTGGGTCGCCAGGACCCGCTCCATGGCGTCCAGCGATCCGGACGTGACGGCCACGGGCCCGTCCGGCACCCCGTCGGCGTCGAGTTCGGCACGCGCGAGGCGCACCAGGTCCGCCTCCACGGGCGAGCTTCCGTACAGCACCGGCTCCCGGTCGCCCTGCGCCGCCGCCGCGGCGAACGCCGGGCCCAGCGCGGGCAGCAGCGCCGGGTCCGGGTTGCCTTCGGAGACGTCCCGCACGCCCTGCGGCACATCGACCCGGATGAACTCGCGTCCGGTGGTGGCCGGCTTCGCGCGCACCCTGCTGCCCCGGCGCCCGGCCGTCTCGATTACCCCGCGCTCGCGCAGGGTGCGGTAGGCGGCGGCGACGGTGTTCGGGTTCACGCCCAGGCGCTCGGCCAACTCCCGCATCGGCGGCAGCGATTGCCCCGGCTCCAGCTCCCCGGAGGCCACCGCGCGCTCGACACTCGCGGAAATCTCCGCTGCGCCCCGTCCAGTGATCCGATACTCTCCTAGCACAAAGCCAATTATGCACTAGTGCAATGGAGAGCGCCATGCAGGGGTCCACGCGGACGCACACACCGTCGCAGCCCGGTACCGCCTACCCGCCCACCGACCGCACCGTCCCGACCCGCTCCCCCGAGCGGGCCTCCTACGACAAGGAGCTGGTGCACTCGATACTCGACGAGGGCTACGTCTGCCATCTGGGCTTCGTCCGCGACGGCGCCCCGGTGGTGCTGCCGACGCTCTACGGCCGGGTCGGCGAGCGGCTCTACGTGCACGGTTCGACGGGCTCGCGCCCGCTGCGGATGACGGGCGCGGCCGACCCGGGGCTGCCGGTCTGCCTGACGGTGACGCACGTGGACGCGCTCGTGCTGGCCCGCTCGGCTTTCCACCACTCGATGAACTACCGGTCGGTGGTGGTGCACGGCACCGCGTACGACGTGACGGACCCGGAGGAGAAGCGCACGGCCCTGGACGCCCTGGTCGACCACGTCGTGCCCGGCCGCTCCCGGGACTCCCGGCCGGCCAACAAGAAGGAGCTGGCCGCCACCGCCGTGATCCGCCTCGACCTGAACGAGGTCTCCGCCAAGCTCCGCACCGGCGGCGTGAACGACGAGCCCGAGGACCTCGCCCTCCCGCACTGGGCCGGCCTCGTCCCGCTGCGCAAGGGTTATGACGCCCCGGTCGCCGACCCCGGCCTGGACCCCGGCACCGGGCTGCCGGAGTATCTCGCGGCTCCGGCCGGGCAGTAGGGAGGCCCCTCGGCGGGGCTCCCTACCAGGGCCCCGACGTCACGCGGGCGCCGGTCGCGTCCTCGCCGCCCGGGTCTCCGCCACCGCGAGCCCCGCCACCGAGCCGAGCATCAGCAGCGTGCCGGCCAGGGTCGCCGCGGTGAGGTGCTCACCGAGCAGCAGGACGGCGAGCGCCGCCGCGCTGACCGGCTCGAGGAGCATGATCACGGAGACGGTGGCGGACCGGACGACGGCCGCGCCGGCGAAGTAGAGCCCGTAGGCCAGGGCGGTCGGCACGGCCGCGACGTACACCAGGAGCCACACCAGCCGGACCGGGTCCGCGGTGTGCGGCACCAGGCCCTCCGCCAGGGCGAGCGGCAGCAGGCACAGGCTCGTCACGGCGAACGCGCCGACGGACGTACTGGCCGCGTCCGCGCCGCCGTCGCGTCCCCACCAGCGGGTGAGCAAGGTCATCACCGAGTACCCGGCCGCGGACAGCAGGGCGAGGAGCAGCCCGGACAGCCGCACGGTGGTTCCTCCGCCGCCGAGGACGAGGACCACCAGTCCGGCGAGGGCCCCGGCCACGGCCGCGACTCCGCCCAGGCCCAGGTGTTCCCCGAGGGCGAGACGCGCTCCGAGCGCGATCAGCACCGGGCCGGCGCCGAGCGTGACGACGGTGGCCACCGCGAGGCCGGTGGACTGCACCGCGGCGAAATAGGCGGTCTGGAACACCGCGAGGCCGACGCCGGTGACGACGGCGCGCAGGGCCTTGCGGGTGAACGGCTCGCGCACGGCGGTGCGCTCGCGGCGGGGGCTCAACGGGCGGGCGGCGAGCAGCAGGAGCAGCCCGATCGCGCACCGCCAGAACGACAGGGCGACGGGCCCCATGTCGCTGGCCCGGTAGACCAGCGAGGCGGCGGCGCCGGCGGTGCCCCAGGCGACACCGGCGACGATCAGATAAAGGAGGCCACGCCCGACGGGCAGGCCGGCAACGGCATTCGACACGTTTCTCTCCGCAGACGCGCACGTGGCGCGGGAGTTCTGAGCGGCCCCGGAACGACCGGGGGCGCGGGGACTGCGTCTGCGGGCAGCACCGTCCGGCCCGGCGACAGCGCACCGGGCTGGTCAAGGGGCCCGCCTCAGGCGGCCGGAGGCGGAAGGACGAGTGCGTCGGAATGCATGATCCGCACTCTAGGTCGCCGTCCCCCGGCCCGACAACTCCCGTTCCGGCCCGCCGCTCGCCACCGGGTCGGCGGAGCCCTTCGCGGGCGTGGACGACTGGGCGATGAAGGCGCCCACCAGGACGACGACGCCGCCGGCGATCTGCGGGGCGGAGAGGTGCTCGCCGAGCAGCACCCAGGCCAGCACGGTGGCGACGACCGCTTCGAGGCAGGCCACGACGCCGGCGACCTGCGGCGACAGCCGGCGCACGGCGACCACGCCGGTGACGTAGGCGAGGACCGTGGCGATGAACACGATCCAGGCCAGCAGCAGGGACGCGGCGACGGGGGTGCCGTCCATGGGGGCGGTGTCCCCGAGGACCGACCAGTCCATCGACCAGGGCCGGGCCACCACGGTGAGCACGGCCGCACCGACGAGCAGCCCGTAGGCGATGACGCCGAGCGGATCGGGCGCCTCGTCGCCGGCGTCGCTGCCCTGGTCGGACAGGACGAAGTAGCCGACCTGGCAGCAGGCGGCGCCGAGCGCGAGCAGCAGCCCGAGGGCGTCGAAGCGCAGCCCGGACCAGACCTCCACGACGCAGGCGAGGCCGCCGACCGCGAGGACCACCCCGAGCGCCGCGGCCCGCGTCACCGGCCGTCGCTGCACGAACCGCACCCAGCCGAGCACCAGGGCGGGCGCCAGGTACTCGACGAGCAGCGCGACGCCCACGGGGATGCGGGAGATCGCCGCGAAGTAGCAGGCCTGGACCCCGGCCACGGCGAACAGTCCGAACCCGGCGAGCAGCGCCGGACGGCTGCGCAGCAGGGCGCGGTGGCGCACGGCGAGCGGCAGCATCACCAGGGCCGCGCCGGCCACCCGCAGCCAGACCACGTGGAGCGGGTCGAGTCCCGCCTCGATCAGCGGCTTGGCCGCGACCCCGGACCCGCCGAAGGCGACGGCGGACGCGAGCGCGAGCCCGAGTCCGGCTCCCTTCCCGCTGCTGCCGCGGGCGCTGTCAGACGTATGCACCGGCACATGATGACAGGGGACGACATGAGCGTCACCCCCAATGGCACCTGTCTCACCGGCTGGACGTGCCCAGATGGTCCGACACCCGGGCGAGCACCGTGCGCGGTTCGACGGCAGCGCGGCCGAGCACCTCGACGGCGCGCGCCTGCGGGTCGGCCACGAGGGCGGCGAGCAGGTCGACGCCGCGGGCCCGGTCCGCCCCGCGCCGGGCGGCGCGCACGCGGGCGTCCTCCATGGCGGCGGCGGCCAGCGGCGAGAAGCCGGCGACCCCGCTCACCACGGGTACCGTGCCGGAGTCCTCCACGGTGCTCTGCCAGCGCAGGCCGTAGCCGATGCTGCGCTGCACGAGGTAGCCGAGCAGCCGGGCGAGCTGCGGGCCCTCGCCGAGGACGGCGCGTGCCTCGGGGTCGTACTCCAGGAGGGAGTGCAGCAGGTGGGCCGTGTCGATCTGCCGGTCGCCGTCCCGCACCGCCCTGCGGCGGGCGCCCGAGACCACCGACGCCAGTTCCGGGGTGAACCGGACATCGGCGTCGGTGCCGTCCGGTGGCCGGACGGCTTGCTCACCGGCCGACTGCCGGGGGATACGGTGTTGCACATCCCCCAGCTCACCAGTCCCGGGAGACGGGGGCATCCCCGACGGGAAGCATTTCGGCGTCCCACGCAGAGTGGACCCACCCGGCCTGAATCTCCTCCTTACGGATGAGATCAAGCCGTTTCGCCCTGCCGGGCGCGCGCCGCCTTGCCGCGCGCCTTCCCGGGCAACCGAAGCGTACCGTCGCGGGTCCAACAGGGGTATGAGGAGCAGCTGCTGGCTCGTGGCCCTGCCCGCCGTCGACGGCAGGCAGTACGTCTACCGGGTGTACGCCCCTGAGGAGGCGCTGCTCGCCGACCTGTTCTGGGAGGCGTGGCACTGCCACGACGAGAGCGCCTTCCCGCGCGCGTGGGATCTCTTCGACGCGGCGGTGATACGGCGGGTCGGCTGAACACGCCCGCACAGCCCCGTGCCCCGCGGATCGCTCCGCGGGGCACGGGGGCAGGGGAGGTGCGGTGATCAGTCCTCGTCGGCGAGGATCAGGTACAGCTTCTTGCGGGCGTCGCCGATGACGGCGAGCGCCTTCTCCCGCTGCTCCTTGCTGCCGGTCTTCCAGACCTGGCCGAAGGCCTCCAGCAGCCCGAAGCCGGCCTGCCGGATCTCACTCAGCGCCTCCCAGTCGACACCCCGCGAAGCTTCCTCCCAGGGGGCCTCGGGGCCTTCCTCCGCAGCGGCGCGGCCGGCCTCGGTGAGCGCGAAGAGCTTCTTGCCGCCCTCGCTCTCGCTGGCGATCAGACCCTCGTCCTCCAGCAGCTGGAGGGTCGGGTACACCGAGCCGGGGCTGGGCTTCCACGCCCCGCCGCTGCGCTCGGCGATCTCCTGGATCATCTCGTAGCCGTGCATCGGGCGGTCCTTCAGCAGGGCCAGGATCGACGCCCGTACGTCTCCGCGCCGGGCCCTGCCCCTGGGTCCGCCGCGGCCCCGGCCGCCCCAGGGGCCTCCGTGACCGAACCCGGGCCCGAAGGGGCCGCCGGGACCTCCGCCGGGACCGCCCGGGCCGAAGGGACCGAAGGCGGCACGGCGGCCGTCGTGTCCCTCGAAGCCTCCGGGGCCGCCGAAACCGCGGCCGTGTCCGTGTCCGCCGTGTCCGTGCTCGTATCCGTGCTTACGCATGGCGATCACTCCCATTCAGTCGTTGATCTGTCGCGAACTATTCGCGATGCCTCAACGATATATCGGAACATATCGACTGGCAAGCACCGGTCCAGAACTTGCGGATTGGCCTTGGTCCGCGGCTTCGGCAGGCGTCTAGCGTCGGGGCATGCGCATCCGAATCGTCGACGCCTTCACCGACCGCGCCTTCGCCGGCAACCCCGCGGGGGTCCTGCTCCTCGACGCCTTCCCGGACGACGACCGGCTCCAGAAGGTCGCCCTGGAGGTCAACCACGCCGAGACCGCCTTCGCCCACCGACTGCCCGAGGGCGGCGAGGCCGACTGGGCCTTGCGCTGGTTCACGCCGGCCACCGAGGTGGCGATGTGCGGCCACGCGACGCTCGCCACGGCACACGTCCTGCGCACCACGGGCGCCCACGAGGGCCCGGTGCGGTTCGCCACGCGCAGCGGGGTCCTCGTCGCGTCACCGGGCGAGGACGGCTCGATCACCCTGGACTTCCCGACCGCGCCACTCACCCCGGTCGACGCCCCGGCGGGGGTCGCCGAAGCCCTGGGCACCGAGCCCCGCGCGGTCCTCGACACCGGGCCCAACCTCGGGGACCTGCTGGTCGAAGTGGCCGACGAGAAGACCGTCCGCGGTCTGACTCCGGACCACAAGGCCCTGGCCGCGCACTCCGAGCGCGGCATCATCGCCACCGCCCGCGCGGAGGATCCCTCCCGCGGCTACGACTACGTCTCCCGGTGCTTCTTCCCGAACGTCGGCATCGACGAGGACCCGGTCACCGGCAGCGCCCACACGGCCCTCGCCCCCTACTGGTCCCGGCGCCTCGGACGCCCGGACCTCACCGGGCTCCAGGCCTCGCCCCGCTCCGGCCGGGTCCGCACGGAGCTGCGCGGCGAGCGCACGCTGCTGGGCGGCCGCGCGGTGACGGTGATCGAGGGCGAGCTGCTGGCGTGACGCGGCGGAGGGGGCGGGCACGGTCGCCCCGGCCCCCTCCTCACCTTCAGGCCGTCGGCAGCCAGTCCACCTTCCCGGCCAGCAGCGCGTAGCCCACGAAGGCACCGATGTCGAGCAGCGAGTGCGCCACCACCAGCGGGCCCACGCGGCCCCACCGGCGGTAGAGGTACACGAACACCACGCCCATCACCATGTTGCCGATGAAGCCGCCGATGCCCTGGTAGAGGTGGTACGACCCGCGCAGCACCGAACTGGCCGCCAGTGACGCGGCCGGACTCCAGCCGAGCTGGTCGAGCCGGCGCAGCAGGTAGCCGACGACGATGACCTCCTCCAGGACGGAGTTCTGCACCGCCGAGAGGACCAGTACGGGGTACTTCCACCAGACGTCCGGCAGGGCCTCGGGGACCACGGTGAGGTTGAAGCCGAGTCCCCGGGCGGCCAGGTAGAAGGCGATGCCGGTACTGCCGATGACCGCCGCGATCACGGCCCCCCGGCCCAGGTCCGGCCACGGGCGGGTGCGGTCGAAGCCCAGGGTGCGCAGACCGCGCCCTTCGCGCAGCAGGAAGTGGGCGACGAGGGCGACCGGGACGAGCGCCGTGGTGATGCCGAAGAGCTGCCAGGCGAGATCCAGCCAGGGACGGCCGGGTGCGGCGGAGGCGTTGAGGGTGGCCGCCTGGTCCTTGAGCCCGCCGGGGCGGGTGACCGAGCCGACGAAGCTGATGAGGGCGGACACCCCGCTCGCGCCGAGCGAGAGCGCCAGGACGAGCAGCGTCTCGTCACGCAACGTTCGTCGTGAGAGCCCCTCCTGAGGAGCGGGCTCCCCCGGAACTGGCTTGTGAGGGAACGAATCGTCCACCGGGCCCGCCTCCGCCATGCACACCTGCCTCCAGCTGGGACGTCACAGCTTGCCCGATCAGTATGAGGCGGGGCGCGGCGGGGTACGGCCGGTGGGCTCAGCCGGCCGGCGCGGGTTCCGGCAGTCCGACCGGCCACCGGTGCACGGGGTCGCCCTCGCGCATCAGCTCGACGTAGCGGCGGGTCGTGGCGGCCAGCGCCTCCTCCCGGGACAGGCCGGCCTCCAGCGCCCGGTGGAAGGTGGCCGCCTGCCAGGACGCGCCGTTGACCCGGCGCCGGCACCGCTCCTCGATCACACCGAGATACAGGTCGCGGTCGGCGGGCTCGACGCCCCACGCGTCCAGACCGGCCTCGGCGAGCGGCAGCAGTTCGTCGCGGACGAGGACGGCGGCGTCGACCTCGGTGGTGCCGCCCAGCCGCCCGCGCCGGGGCCACTCGAAGCGGGCCTCGATGCCGTGCCGGCACGCGGCCTCGAAGTTGGCGGCGGCGGCCTCGAAGGGCAGCCGGTGCCACAGCGGCCGGGGCTCCTCGGCGAGCGCGCGCACGACGCCGTAGTAGAAGGCCGCGTTGGCGATGACGTCGGTGACGGTGGGCCCGGCGGGCAGGACGCGGTTCTCCACGCGCAGGTGCGGGACGCCGTCGGCGATGTCGTAGACGGGCCGGTTCCAGCGGTAGACGGTGCCGTTGTGCAGGACGAGTTCGGAGAGGGAGGGCACGCCGCCCGCGTCCAGGACCTCCAGCGGGTCCTCGTCGTCGCAGATCGGGAGCAGGGCCGGGAAGTAGCGCCGGTTCTCCTCGAACAGGTCGTACGCCGAGGTCACCCACCGCTCGCCGAACCAGGTGCGCGGGCGGACGCCCTGGGCCTGCAGCTCGGGCGGCCGGGTGTCCGTGGACTGCTGGAACAGCGGGGGGCGCGACTCGCGCCACAGCTCGCGGCCGAACAGGAAGGGCGCGTTGGCTCCGACGGCGATCTGTGCGGCGGTGACCGCCTGGGCGGCGTTCCACACGGCCGCGAAGCGGTCCGGGGTGACCTGGAGGTGCAGTTGCACCGAGGTGCAGGCGGCCTCGGGGGCGATGGACTTCGAGGTGCACGTCAGGCGCTCCACCCCCTCGATGTCGAGGGTGAAGTCCTCGCCGCGGGCGGCCACGATCTGCTCGTTGAGCAAGGCGTAGCGGTCGACGGCGGAGAGATTGGACGAGACCAGGTCGTCGCGGTCCAGCGTCGGCAGAATACCGATCATCGCGATTCCCGCGTCGACCTCCCCGGCCTTGCGGTCCGCATATGCCAACGACGTACGGATCTCCTCGGCGAGGCGGTCGAATACCCGGCCGCCCAGCCGGTGGGGAGCGATGTTGACTTCCAGGTTGAACATGGCGAGTTCTGTCTGGAAGTCACGACTGGCGATGCGTTCCAAGACTTGCGCATTCAACATTTTCGGCATCCCGTCGGTACCGACGAGATTCAATTCGATCTCCAGCCCCATCAGGTTCTTCGGGCGGTCGAACCTCTTCTCCGCCAGGAGTCGCTCCAGGCCCGTCAGGCACCGCTGGAGCTTCTCGCGGTAGCGCTGGCGATCGGACAGGTCGAACTGACCTGCCACGACCTTCTCCCCCATGGAGGCGTCCCTTCTCGGAGCGGTGCGTCAAAGATCCGGCCGCCGGTGACCGGTCAGGATGGATGATGCCCAGCCGAAGCGATCGATAACGTCTCCGTACCGGCCCGCCACCCGCTACGCTGTGCCGCTGTGACCGGTGGCACATTCACCGGGCATGGCGCCTCCAGCAGTTTCCCGGTGCGGCAACTCGTGAAAAACGCCGACGACAATTGGCCGACCGCTCGGTGAGCATTTCCCGAGGTCACCGCCGTACGTCCGGTCCGGAATCCGGAGAATTCCCGCATATCGACGGCCGAATGCAGGCTTGAACGGGTTCCCGGAATCGACTAGCGGAAACACAGTCTGAACGCATGTCGTATAAACTCCGCGGACAAGGCAGTTGACCGGCGCCCACGGTCGATGGATCCTGCCGCCGAGTCGAGGCGCGGCAGGTCCCACCCACTTCTCGGTTCCCGGACCCGGCCCCTGCCTTCCCAGCCCCGTGAGCCGACAGCGTCGTCCGCCCCGCCCTCGCGCCACCGTGCCTTCGAATGAGAGGCGAACCGTCATGCCCCTGCATGTCTCCCCGGCCCCCGCGCCCGCCCTGCGTTCCGTTCTCACCGCCCTCTCCTCTCCGACCGCGGTCCGTGAGGCCCGGACACCCTCCCTGCTCGGCGCTCAGGGACCCGCCACACCCGAACTGCCCCTGCCCGTGCACGTCCTGGACCGGATCACCGCGGAGGGCGTGACGGCGACCCGGCTGACCGGGTGGCGCTTCCTCATCCGGTGCGGCGACCGGGCCGTGGCGGCGGCGGAGACCATGCTGACGCCCGACGGCTGGGCGTTCTCGCACTTCTTCGAAGGCCCCTACGTCACCTCGACCGAGCGCGCGCTGCGCCAGGCCGAGTCGGTACCCCAGGCCTGCCAGCCGCGCCTGCTGTCGGTACCCGGGCTGTACATGCTGACGCTCTGGCTGCACGGCGACACCACCGCGGACGCCGCCGCCGGACACCCCGCGGCCACCGACCTGCTGGTGCCGCTGGCGCCGGCGCCTCCCGGCATCGCGGCCCACCGGCCGCACCGGGTCGCCGACCTCCTGCCGGTCCTCACGCACCGGGTGACGCCGACCCGGCTGCTGCGCTCCCCCGCCTGACCCCGACGTCTCCCTCGCACCCGCGCGGACTAGCCCCTTTCGGCCATGCAGAACCACCCGAAGGGACAGTGCAGTTGGAATGAACCGTCCGCGCGGGTGACGCGTCATCAACCTGTGAGAAGCGGTACCGCGAAATCCCTGCGGATCGACGCCCGTGGGGCAACACTGGGTTCGGACCGACCGGAACAACGGGGGGCGGCCATGAACGACGTTTCACGCCGCGGGACAGACAACACAGCGCACTCACCCATCACGACAGACCGAGAGACCCCACTCATGTGTCAGCACCAGCCACCGTGCCCGTCAGCCGACTCCGCCGACCGGGAATCCGCCCGCCTCGTGGCGCACCACCCGGAGCAGGGTTGGAGCCTGCTGTGCAACGGTGTCGTCCTCTTCGAGGACACCGGTGAGCTCCTGCCGGACGGCCGGATCATCGCGCCGCACCGCCCCGTCGGTGCGGGACTGATGACCGCCGCCTGAACACCGGCCGGGCAGTACGGCACCACTGTGCCCGGTGAACACGGGGCCGGCCCGCGGACACGTCACCCGCGTACCGGCCCCGACGCGCGTCCGGAGCCGGTCACTCGGCGCAGTCACTACGACGCCGGCTTCGGAGTGACGTCACCTTCGGCCTACACCTTCCTTCCGGACCGCCGGCGCGGCGCACGCACCACGACCTGCCCCCAGCTGATCTCGCCGGTGATCTCCACCCGAAGCACCACGGGCACCCCGGCGTCGACGGCCCTCGCCACCTTCACCGCGGCGTAGCCGGCCCGCAGCCCGTCGGTGTCCACCACGTGTCGTGGGTGATCACGGCCCGGGTGAGGTCCAGCGTCACCTCGCCCCAGGCCGACCTGATCTCCATCCGCCGCGGCACCACCCAGTCGTCGCCGCGCCGGGTGGACGCGCCTTCCTGCTCGATGCGGACGACGTCCTTGGCCACGGGCATCGGCTCCGCGGCCGACTCCACGGGGAGGTCAGCGGTCAGGACGGCCAACTCGCCCAGTGTGCGGGCGCCGAGCGCCGCCCCGACGCGCTCATCGAGCTCGTCGGCGGTCAGCCGGCCATCGGCCGTGGTGGCGCTCAGCGCGCGTGTCGCCGATTCGTGAGGGCTGCGCTCTCATACTCCACCGCCCCACCGAGAACCACGCTATATCGCGTTACACCCAACGGCCAACCCTCCGGCAACCGTTCCCACGCCGCGCCCTATCGTGACCGGCATGCAGTCCTACACCATCGGCCAGGCGGCGCGGCTGCTCGGCGTCAGCCCGGACACCGCCCGCCGCTGGGCCGACGCCGGCCGGATCACCACCCACCGGGACGACGCCGGGCGGCGGCTCGTCGACGGGCGCGACCTGGCCGCGTTCTCGGTCGAACTCGCCCGCGCCGGCGGTGCCGACGAGGAGACCCCGTACACCTCGGTCCGCAACGCCTTCCCCGGCATCGTGACGGCGATCAAGCTCGGCGACGTCGCCGCCCAGGTCGAGATCCAGGCCGGCCCCCATCGGCTGGTCTCCCTCCTGACCCGTGAGGCGGTGGAGGAGCTCGGACTCGAGGTCGGCATGGAGGCCACCGCCCGCGTGAAGTCGACGAACGTACATATCGACAGGGCCTGACCACTCCCACCCGACACTCCGTACGAACGCACATGCCAGCCGTTGACGGCATCCAGCTTGCTCATGCGATGTGACAGGAGACTTTTCCCTCGCAGATGCGGAAGTATGATCGGCGCAACAGGAGGACACAGCAGGAGGACACAGAGGGAGTGGCCGTGATGACCCGTTCGGGGCGCAGGACCCGCCGCATCCGCCGGAGCCTGCGGGCGAGCGGTGCGGGAGCAGCCGTACTGCTGGCCTTCAGCGCCTGCTCGCCGTCCACCGGCTCGGAGCAGGACGCGGACTCGGCCGGTTCCTCCGCCGACATCTCCGGCCAGGTCACCGTCTTCGCCGCCGCCTCGCTCAAGGAGAGCTTCACGACGCTCGGCGAGAAGTTCGAGCAGCAGCACCCCGGCACCGAGGTCACCTTCAACTTCGGCGGCAGCGACTCCCTCGCCGCGGGCATCACCAGTGGCGCCCCGGCGGACGTCTTCGCCTCCGCCAGCCCGAAGACGATGGCCACCGTCACCGACGCCGGGGCGACGGCCGGCGAGCCGTCCACCTTCGTCCGCAACCAGCTGGAGATCGCCACCCTGCCGGGCAACCCGGAGGGGATCTCCACGCTGAAGGACCTCACCGCCTCCGGCCTCAAGGTCGTGCTGTGCGACAAGGCCGTGCCATGCGGCGCCGCGACGCGGAAGGCGCTGGAGACCGGCGGCCTCGAACTCACCCCGGCCTCCTACGAACAGGACGTCAAGGCGGCCCTGACGAAGGTCGAGCTCAAGGAGGCCGACGCGGCCGTCGTCTACCGCACCGATGTGAAGGCGGCCGGTGACAAGGTGACGGGCGTGGACTTCCCCGAGGCGGCCGAGGCTGTCAACGACTACCCGATCGCTGTCCTCGAGGGCGCCCCCAACGCGGGCGCGGCCAAGGCCTTCGTCGAGCTGGTGAAGTCCGGTCAGGGGCAGCGAGTGCTGACGGACGCCGGGTTCCGCACGCCATGAGGAAGTCCAACACCCGGAAGGCCGGCGCCCGTACGGTGCCGATCCCGCTGCTGGTGCCCGCCCTGGTCGGCCTGGCGTTCCTGCTGCTGCCGCTGATCGCCCTGCTGGTGCGGGCTCCGTGGAGTGCCCTGCCCGAGCAGCTGGCCAGCCCTCAGGTGTGGCAGGCGCTGCGGCTGTCGCTGCTGTGCGCCACGTCGGCGACCCTGCTGAGCCTGGTCGTCGGCGTGCCCCTGGCCTGGCTGCTGGCCCGCACGGAGTTTCCAGGCCGCGGCTTCGTGCGGGCGCTGGTGACGCTGCCGCTGGTGCTTCCTCCGGTGGTGGGCGGCGTGGCGCTCCTGCTGGCGTTCGGCCGCAACGGCGTCATCGGGCAGTGGCTCGACGCCTGGTTCGGGATCACGCTGCCCTTCACGACGACGGGCGTGATCCTGGCGGAGACCTTCGTGGCCATGCCGTTCCTCGTCATCAGCGTGGAGGGCACCCTGCGCGCCGCCGACCCGCGCTTCGAGGAGGCGGCCACGACCCTGGGCGCGTCCCGCTTCACCGCGTTCCGCCGGGTCACGCTGCCGCTGATCGCGCCGGGCGTCGCGGCGGGCGCCGTCCTGGCGTGGGCGCGGGCGCTGGGCGAGTTCGGGGCGACGATCACCTTCGCGGGCAACTTCCCGGGCCGGACCCAGACCATGCCGCTCGCGGTCTACCTGGCCCTGCAGAACGACCCCGCGGCGGCGATCGCCCTCAGCCTGGTGCTGCTGGCCGTCTCGATCGCCGTACTGGCCGGTCTGCGGGACCGCTGGATGAGGGCGGCATGACGGACCGGGCGAGGGCGTCCGGCAGGCCGGACGGAGACGACATGACCGACACCGGGGAACCGGCCACCGCCGAGCCCACCGACGGCCACGCCACCGGCGGCGGACTCGACGCCCGGCTCGTGGTGGACCGCGGCACCTTCCGCCTGGACGTCACGCTGACCGCCGCACCCGGTGACGTCGTCGCGCTGCTCGGCCCCAACGGCGCCGGCAAGACCACCGCGCTGCGCGCCCTCGCCGGCCTGGCCCCGCTCACCGACGGCCACCTGCGCCTCGACGGCAACGCGCTGGACCGTACGCCGCCCGAGTCCCGGCCGGTCGGCGTGGTCTTCCAGGACTACCTGCTCTTCCCGCACCTGACCGCGCTCGACAACGTCGCGTTCGGGCCGCGCTGCCGGGGTGCGGGCAAGGCGCGGGCCCGGGCACAGGCCGCCGCCTGGCTGGACCGGATGGGCCTGGCCGACCACGCGGGCGCCAAGCCGCGCCGCCTCTCCGGCGGCCAGGCCCAGCGCGTCGCCCTCGCCCGCGCCCTGGCCACCAACCCCCGGCTGCTCCTCCTGGACGAACCCCTGGCGGCACTGGACGCCCGTACGCGGCTGGAGGTGCGGGCCCAGCTCCGCCGCCACCTGGCCGAGTTCGAGGCCGTGGCCGTGCTGGTCACCCACGACCCGCTGGACGCCATGGTGCTGGCCGACCGGCTGGTCGTCGTCGAGCACGGCCGGGTCGTCCAGGAGGGCGGCCCCGCCGACATCGCCCGCCGGCCGCGCACGGACTACATCGCGCGACTGGTCGGCCTGAACCTCTACCGCGGGCAGGCCGACGGCCACACGGTCCGGCTGGACACCGGTCCGGCCATCACCACCACCGAGGACCTGACCGGCCCGGTCTTCGTGGCCTTCCCGCCGAGCGCCGTGACCCTCTACGGAGAACGACCCGGCGGCTCCAGCGCCCGAAACCTGTGGCACTGCGAGGTCGCCGGCCTGGAGACGCACGGCGACCAGATCCGCGCGGACCTGACCGGCGAACTGCCGCTCGCCGCCGACCTCACCACGGTCGCCGCCGCCGAACTCGGCCTCCACCCAGGAGCGCCGGTGTGGGCCACGGTCAAGGCGACGCAGACGCACGCATACCCGGCATAGCGCCCGCGCCGGGCTACGGTGCCCTCCATGAGCCTGAGCATCCGCAACCAGCTCCCCGGCACCGTCACCGCCGTCACCCCGGGCGAGGCCATGGCGACGGTCAGGGTCCGCCTCTCGGGCGGCCAGGACATCACCGCGGCGATCACCCGGGACGCCGCCGACGATCTCGCGCCGACCGCCGGGTCCGCCGTGCGCGTCCTCGTGAAGTCGACGGAGGTCTCCCTGGCCACCGGCCGCGTGGAGGGCCTGTCCATCCGCAACCGGCTCCCGGGCACGGTCACCGCCGTCACCACCGGGCCGGCGATGGCCTCCGTGCGCGTCGCCGTCGAAGGCGCCGAACTGACCGCCGCGATCACCAGTGAGGCCGCCGAAGACCTCGGCCTCACCGTCGGCACGCCCGTCGTCGCACTGGTCAAGTCGACGGAGGTGTCCCTGGCGACGGTGTGACCACACGACGACGAAGGCCCCGCCCGGTCCCCAGCGGGGGCCGGACGGGGCCTTCGCCCCGGGCTCAGTCCTCGTACGCGTCCAGCGGCGGGCAGGAGCAGACGAGGTTGCGGTCACCGAAGGCCTGGTCGACGCGGCGCACCGGCGGCCAGTACTTGTCGGACGCGGACACGCCGACCGGGAAGACGGCCTCCTCGCGCGTGTACGCGTGGTCCCAGTCGCCGCCCAGCGCGCCCGCGGTGTGCGGCGCGCCCCGCAGCGGGTTGTCCTCCGCGGACCAGGCGCCGGAGCCGACCTTCTCGATCTCCGCGCGGATGGCGATCATCGCCTCGCAGAAACGGTCCAGCTCGGCCAGGTCCTCGGACTCGGTCGGCTCGATCATCAGCGTGCCGGCCACCGGGAACGACATCGTCGGCGCGTGGAATCCGTAGTCGATCAGCCGCTTGGCGACGTCGTCGACGCTCACGCCCGTCGTCTTGGTCAGCGGGCGCAGGTCGATGATGCACTCGTGCGCGACCAGCCCGCCCGGGCCGGTGTACAGCACCGGGAAGTGCGGCTCCAGGCGCTTGGCGATGTAGTTGGCGGAGAGCACGGCCACCTGCGTGGCCCGCTTGAGGCCCTCGCCGCCCATCAGCCGGACGTACGACCAGGAGATCGGCAGGATGCCGGCCGAGCCCCACGGCGCCGCCGAGATCGGGCCGACGCCCGTCTGCGGGCCGGCCGCGGGCTGCAGCGGGTGGTTGGGCAGGTACGGCGCCAGGTGCGACCGTACGGCCACCGGGCCGACGCCGGGACCGCCGCCGCCGTGCGGGATGCAGAACGTCTTGTGCAGGTTCAGGTGCGAGACGTCACCGCCGAAGTGGCCCGGCTTGGCGAGGCCGACCAGGGCGTTGAGGTTGGCGCCGTCCACGTACACCTGGCCGCCCGCGTCGTGCACCTGCGCGCAGATGTCGGCGACGTGCTCCTCGAACACGCCGTGCGTGGACGGGTAGGTGATCATCAGCACGGCCAGCTCGTCGCGGTGCTTCTCGATCTTGGCGCGCAGGTCCTCGACGTCGATCTCGCCGTCCTCGGCGGTCTTGACGACGACGACCTTCATGCCGGCCATCACGGCGCTGGCGGCGTTGGTGCCGTGCGCGGAGGACGGGATGAGGCAGACGGTGCGCTGGTCGTCGCCGTTGGCCCGGTGGTAGCCGCGTACGGCGAGCAGGCCGGCGAACTCGCCCTGCGACCCGGCGTTCGGCTGGAGCGAGACCTTGTCGTACCCGGTGACCTCGGCGAGCCGCTCCTCCAGCTCACGGATGAGCGTCAGGTAGCCCTGCGCCTGCTCGGCGGGCGCGAAGGGGTGCAGCGCGCCGAACTCGGACCAGGTGACCGGCTCCATCTCGGTGGTCGCGTTGAGCTTCATCGTGCAGGAGCCCAGCGGGATCATGCCGCGGTCCAGCGCGTAGTCGCGGTCGGCGAGGCGGCGCAGGTAGCGCAGCATCGCCGTCTCGGAGCGGTGCTGGTGGAAGACCGGGTGGGTGAGGAAGTCGTCGGTGCGCAGCAGCGCCTCGGGCAGCGTCTCCTCGGTGGCCGCGTCCAGCGCCTCGATGTCGCCCTCGACGCCGAAGGCGTTCCACACGCCGCCGACCTGGGCGCGCGTGGTGGTCTCGTCGCAGGCGAACGACAGGTGGTCGGCGTCGACGAGCCGCAGGTTGATGCCGTTCTCGCGGGCGGCGTGGACGATCGCGTCGGCCCGGCCGGGCACCCGCACGGTGACCGTGTCGAAGTAGGCGCCGTGTACGACCTCGACGCCAC
The DNA here is from genome assembly GCF_001905385.1 of Streptomyces sp. CB02414. Lineage (GTDB taxonomy): Bacteria > Actinomycetota > Actinomycetes > Streptomycetales > Streptomycetaceae > Streptomyces. Next base: position 402,713 of record NZ_LIPF01000010.1, read on the forward strand.
CGGCCGCGAGGCCCGCAGCGGTGATCGAGGCGTACCGGTGGGTGCGGCGCGCGATGGCCCGCAGCCCCTCGGGACCGTGATAGACGGCGTACATGCCGGCCATGACGGCGAGCAGCACCTGCGCGGTGCAGATGTTGCTGGTGGCCTTCTCGCGGCGGATGTGCTGCTCGCGGGTCTGCAGGGCGAGGCGGTAGGCCTTGTTGCCGTCCGCGTCCACGGAGACGCCGACCAGGCGGCCGGGCAGGCTGCGGGCGAACTTCTCGTGCACGGCCATGTAGCCGGCGTGCGGCCCGCCGAAGCCCATCGGCACACCGAAGCGCTGCGTCGTACCGATGGCGATGTCCGCGCCCAGCTCGCCGGGCGAGGTGAGCAGCGTGAGGGCGAGCAGGTCGGCGGCGACGGTGACGAGGGCACCGAGCTCGTGCGCCCGGTCGATCACCGGCTTGATGTCGCGTACGGCACCGGAGGCGCCCGGGTACTGGATCAGGACGCCGTTGATCTCGCGCTCGGCGACCTCGGCGGGGATGCCCTCGCTCAGGTCGGCGACGACGACCTCGACGCCGGTCGGTTCCGCACGGGTCTGTATCACGGCGATGGTCTGCGGCAGCGCGTCCGCGTCGACCAGGAACAGACCCTTCTTGTTCTTGCCCATGCGCCGGGACAGGGCCATCGCCTCGGCGGCGGCGGTGCCCTCGTCCAGCAGCGAGGCGCCGGAGGTGGGCAGACCGGTGAGCTCGGCGACCATCGTCTGGAAGTTCAGCAGGGCCTCCAGGCGGCCCTGGGAGATCTCCGGCTGGTACGGCGTGTACGCGGTGTACCAGGCGGGGTTCTCCATGACGTTGCGCAGGATCACCGGCGGGGTGAAGGTGCCGTAGTAGCCGAGGCCGATCATGGAGTCGAGGACCTGGTTGCGGTCGGCCAGCGAGCGCAGCTCGGCCAGCACCTCGGCCTCGGCGCGGGCGCCGGGCAGGTCCAGCGCGTCGGCGTTCTTGATCACATCCGGCACCGCGGCGGCCGTCAGCTCGTCGAGCGAACCGTAACCGACCTGCGCGAGCATCTTGGCCCGGGCCTCGTGGTCGGGGCCGATGTGGCGCTGCTCGAACGGCAGTGCCTGTTCGAGTTCGGTGAGCGGGGTGCGATGGGCGGTCATTGCGGAGGCCTCCTGGTCTGACGACCTTCGAGGGGCACCACGGCGCGGGTACCCGGACGGCCTCCCCCTCTGTCATCTCGACCTGAGAGCTTCACCGGGCGGGCCCGAGGACCCTCCCGGCTTTCACCGTCGGTGAGAGCGGAAGCCGTCGACACCCGCTCTGCTTTCCAGAGTGACCTCGTCCGTGCGGTACGTGAGCCTGAGAGATTCCGGGGAGGATTTGCTCCTTCGGCGCCTCCGGTGATGTCCGGAGGACTCTCCCGCACGGGGTCAGCAGCCGCTGTCAGCGTACCAGCGAGGCCGCCGCACGGACCTTCGAGTGGCCGACCGCCTCTATGTGCTCTTTCGTAGTACTACGGATGATTTCGGCGGCTGGCGGGTCGGCTGGTGCACGACCCCAGTACGACCATGTGGAGGGCCCGTGCGTACCGAGATAGACCCGCGCAACCTGATCGGCCGCAAGGCGTTCGACCGCAATGGCACCCGGATCGGCACCGTCGACGAGGTCTACCTCGACGATGCCACCGGCGTTCCGGAGTGGGCGGCCATACGCACCGGACTGTTCAGCAGGGACGCCTTCGTGCCCCTGGAGCCGAGCGAACTGGTGGACGGCACCCTGCGCGTGCCCTTCGACCGGGCTCTGATCAAGGAAGCGCCCGACTTCGGCGTCGGCCGCCACCTCTCTCCGGAGCAGGAACTGCAGCTCTACCACCACTACGGCCTCGACGTCGCCGCCCCTCCCCCGCCGCCCGACCATGACTTCGGCAAGCTGGCTGGCCAGGACAAAGAGGACGCCTGACGGCCTCTTCCGCCCCACCGCCCCGCGGCACCTGCCCTCAGCCGGAGGCCAGCCGCACGGAGCCCACCGGCCCGGCCCCGGTGCCAGACCCGGGACAGGCCGCCGCGCCGAACTCCGGGAAAGCCCCCACGTCAGCCCCCGGACAGGCCCCCACATCAGGGCTCGGAGCCGTCACCCCCACCCGAACCCGGACACGCTTCCGCACCGGAACCCGGGGCAGTCTCCACCTGCCGACCCGGGCAGGTCCCCACATCAGCACTCAGACCGGACCCGACGCCGACACCCGGACAGACCACCGCATCCAACCCCGGGCAGTCTCCGCGTCGTACCTCAGGGCAGTCTCCACGTCGTCGCCCGGACAGGGGCCCGCATCATGCTCGGACCGGACCCCGCGCCGGCATCCGGACAGGCCTCCGCGTCGCAACTCGCGCCAGTCCCCGCGTCCCAACCCGGGCCGGTCTCCACACCGGCTTCCGTGGGCCCCGACGCGGCGGTCCCGGGTCTTCGTCCGGCCGGCGGGACCAGCGGCAGCGGGTCCGCCGGTGCCAGATCCGGGTCGTCCACCGGGAAGGTCCGCACCCGGCCGGTCCCCGAGTACGGCGTCTCGAACCGCACCGTGACCCGCCCCAGACCGCTGCCCTGCACCCAGCCGTGCCCGTACTCCGTGTGCCGCACGTCGTGCCCCGCCGGCCACCGGCGCTCGCCGGGTGCCGGGCGGTGCTCCTCGGCGGGCTCGGCCTCGGGCTCCTCGGCGAGCTCTTCGGCCCGGTCTCCCGCCGCCTGGGCGAAGAGGTCCTCCTGGGTGTAGTCGGCGAGGCCGCTGACGCCGACCCCGAGCAGCCGTACGCCGCCCGTGGTGTCCACCAGGTCCAGCAGCCGGGCCGCCGCCTCCCGCACCACCGCGGGGTCGTCCGTCGGCCCGCGCAGGGTCTCCGAGCGGGTCAGCGTGGAGAAGTCGTACCTGCGCACCTTGAGGACGATGGTCCGGCCGGACAGTCCGGAGCCGCGCAGCCTGCGCACACACCGGTCCGCCAGCCGCCGCACCTCCATGCCGACCCGTGTCCGGTCGTGGATGTCGACGTCGTAGGTGTCCTCGACCGACACCGACTTGGTCTCCCGCTCGGCCACCACGGGCCGCTCGTCACGCGCCAGGGCCATCGCGTACAGGGCGTGCCCGTGCGCCTTGCCCAGCAGCCGTACGAGCTCGTCCTCGCCCGCCTCGGCGAGCTCGCCGACCGTGGTGATGCCGGCCCGCCGCAGGTGGTCGCCGGTGGCCGGTCCCACGCCGGGCAGCGTCCGCACGGACATCGGCTCCAGCATGGCCCGCTCCGTACCCGGCGGGATCAGCACCAGCCCGTCGGGCTTGGCCTCCTCCGAGGCGATCTTGGCGAGCATCTTGGAGGCGGCCAGCCCCACCGACCCCGTGAGACCGGTGACGGTGCGGATGTCCGCACGGAGCCTCGCCCCCGCCAGCCGCGCGGAGTCCGCGTCCCAGGCCGCGCCGCCGGCCTCCAGGTCCACGAACGCCTCGTCCAGGCTCAGCGGCTCCACCAGCGGCGACAGCGCCCGCAGGAGCCGCATCACCTGCTCGCTGATCGACCGGTACAGCTCGAAGCGCGGGACGAGGTACGCGGCATTGGGGGCCAGGCGCCTGGCCTGCCCCATGGGCATCGCCGAGTGGACGCCGAAGACCCGCGCCTCGTACGACGCGGTGGCCACCACTCCGCGCGGGCCCAGGCCTCCCACGACCACGGCCTTCCCGCGCAGACTCGGTTTGGACGCCTGCTCCACCGAGGCGAAGAAGGCATCCATGTCGAGATGCAGGATCGTGGGCGCGGCTCTCACATGTCCGATGGTGCCTCACACCACTGACAATGCCCCGTCGGCGTGCGGCAGTGCTCAGACGGCCCGGTTGCGCCGCCGCGCCAGCTCGTCGGCGGGATTGTGCCCGACCAGGGTCTCGCCCGTGTCGATCCGCTCGCCGTGCAACTGGGAGAGCGCGCTCTCCACGTCCCGCCAGACCACGCCGACGGCGATGCCGAAGACGCCCTGGCCACCCTGGAGCAGGGCGTGCACCTCGTCGGGCGAGGTGCACTCGTGGACCGTGGCGCCGTCGCTCATCAGCGTCATCCGCTCCAGGTCACGGAAGCCGCGCTCCCTGAGGTGCTGGACAGCGGTGCGGATGTTCTGCAGGGAGACACCGGTGTCCAGGAAGCGCTTGACGATCTTCAGTACGACCACGTCGCGGAAGCTGTACAGGCGCTGCGTCCCGGAGCCGTGCGCCGGTCTCACGCTGGGCTCGACGAGGCCGGTGCGGGCCCAGTAGTCGAGCTGTCGGTAGGTGATGCCGGCGGCCGCACAGGCCGTCGGCCCGCGGTAGCCGATCTGCTCGGACGCCATGGACGTCGCCCCTCCGCTGCTCGGCACCGCAGCCGGTCGCTGCGGGGCCGGGTCGGCCACGCCACCGTGCTGCGGGTAGGCCCCGCCAGCACGGAGCCGGGAGCCCGGGGGAGGGTACGGACCGCTTGCCCCGAGGCCGTGCCCGGAGCCACCCCCGGCCGTACCGTCGCCGCTGATTCTCACGCCGACCTCCGTCCTTGACCTGCCTCCTCGACGGTAGGCAGTCACCAAGGGTGCGTCAACGATCGCCACACTCGCCACGCCGAGTGATAATCACCCTACGAGTGGTTTCCCGTGCCCGAGCGCGGGGAAAGGCTAGCCGAATGTGCCCGGAGAGGACCGCGCGCCGCCTCGGGGCACCTCACCCGCGCAGCTCACTGATTGCTGCTTCCGAAGTCCTCCGGCGAGATCTGGTCGAGGAACTCGCGGAACTTCTCCACCTCGTCCTCCTGCTCGTCCGGGATGGCGATGCCCGCGTCGTCGAGGACCGTGTCGCTGCCGTAGATCGGCGTCCCGGTGCGCAGCGCCAGCGCTATCGCGTCGGACGGCCGGGCACTCACCTCGACACCGCTCGCGAAGACCAGCTCGGCGTAGAAGACGGAGTCGCGCAGGTCCGTGATGCGCACTTCCGTGAGCTCCTGGCCCACGGCTTCCAGCACGTCCTTGAACAGGTCGTGGGTCAGCGGGCGTGCGGGAGCCATGCCCTGCTGTGCGAAGGCGATCGCCGTCGCCTCCCCCGGCCCGATCCAGATGGGGAGGTAGCGTTCGCCTCCCACCTCGCGCAGCAGCACGATCGGTTGGTTGGAGGGCATCTCGACCCGGACACCTACGACATCGAGCTCGTTCACACAGCAACCCTAGGCCGTACCCGGGACATTTGGGTAGTCGGGCCGGGATCGGGTGGGCGATCCGGGTCGCGGGCCAGGACGAGGACCGGGCTGCTGGCCGGGCCTCGTACCGGCCGGGCCGTCGGGCCCGGTCAGGGCAGCCGCACGCCCAGGGCGGCCTGTACCAGCGCCGCGTGCAGTTTCACCGCCAGCCCCGCCAGCTCCTTGGTGCGCGCCTCGGCGTGCGCCCTGGTCTGCGGATTGCGGTGCCGCTTCAGCGGTGCCACCACCTGGTCCACAAGACCGGCCTCGCGGTCGGCGGCGGCCTTCATCACCCGCAGGTGGCGCGGCTCGATGCCGAACCGGCCCAGCTGGACCACCAGCGACGCCACGGTCACCGTCTCGGCGTCGTAGGCGCCGTCGGAGAGCGGGGCGACGAGTCCGTACGACTCCCACTCGTTCAGCTCCTGCTCGCCGATACCGGCCGCGGCGAGCAGTTCCTCCCGGCCGATCCGGACCGCCGCGGGCCCCTCCGCGGGCTCCGGCGCCGGCTCACCGTCCCGCTGCCGGCCCAGCGTCGGCAGCGGTACGGCCTCGCCGCGCTCCATGGCGTCCAGGTGCTCGCGGATCACCTTCAGCGGCAGGTAGTGGTCGCGCTGCATGCGCAGCACCTGACCGAGACGCTCGACGTCGTGCGCGCTGAACTTGCGGTACCCGGCCGGGGTCCGCCGCGGCTCGACGAGCCCTTCCGACTCCAGAAAACGGATCTTGGAGATGGTGATGTCGGGGAATTCGTCGCGCAGTGCGTTCAGCACCGCGCCGATGCTCATCAGCCCACTGTCCGTGGCGGTGGTGCCGTTGCCGGCACCACCGCTCGGTGTTTGAAGCATGGACCTTCCCTGGAGGTTCCCCGGGCGGTGGCCCGGGGGCGGTCAGTAGCCCCGCTGGCTCGCGTAGAAGACCAGCCGGTACTTGCCGATCTGCACCTCGTCACCGTTCGACAGGGCGACCTGGTCGATGCGCTCGCGGTTGACGTACGTGCCGTTCAGGCTGCCGACGTCGGCGACCGTGAACGAGCCGTCATGGCCGCGGCGGAACTCCACGTGCCGGCGCGAGACCGTCACGTCGTCCAGGAAGATGTCGCTCTGCGGGTGACGCCCGGCGGTGGTCAGCTCGCCGTCCAGCAGGAAGCGGCTGCCCGAGTTCGGGCCACGGCGCACGACCAGGAGAGCGGAGCCGAGCGGCAGCGCGTCCACGGCGGCCTGTGCCTCGGGCGAGAGCGACGGCATCGCGGTCTGGCCGGTGGCCTCGGCGTCGTACGCCTCCAGCCCCGAGATGGAGATCGTGGAGGTCGTCTCGGAGGCACGCTCGGGAACGGCACCCGGACGCAGCGGCGCTCCGCAGTTGGAGCAGAAGCGGCTGTTCTCCGCGTTGCGGTTACCGCACCTCGTACAGACCAGGGCCGACATGGACGGATCCTCCTGCCGCGGCTGCCCCGCCGGGGCGTTCGACGCGTACGGGCCGGACGTGAACCCTCCACCCGTACCTGAGCCTGACGGTTGGCCGAAACCTATGCCGCCGGACTGTGCAGGGTCAACAGACGACGCGCCCTGACCACCGGAAATGTCACCGCCCGGACCAGCCACCTGGTCCCGGAACATCGGGCGCCCGCCCTCCGCGTCAGGCTGTGCCCGATGGCGAGCGGTCGCGTTCTCGCGGCCCTCTCGCGCACTCTTGCCGAACAACTTCGCAAACAACTTCACGGGCGATTCCCCTTGACCGAAACAGACCCGCCCGTGGGGCAGGACGAACCCTGACTGAACGTACTGGCCGACCCGGACACCTTCACAACGTCCGTCTCCACCAGACAGTTTCCACCACGCACCACCCAATCGGTGCGCCGACCCCCCGCAACCTCATGCCCTGGCCGGACGCCCCCCATGCACCGCCGGTTCACTGGGAGGACGACCGAGCGTAGTCAGGCCGCTTCGCCGCTCGCAAGGCATCCACGACGATCTTGCTCGACCGCTCAACAGTAACGGTGGCCTGTTCCTTCTCCAGAGTCTGCACCACGCCTCCAGGAATGTTGAGAGCCGGTTCGAGGTCCTGCGGCTCGCCGATGACCTGGAAACGATAGGGCGCGTTGATCTTGTTCCCGTCGACGCTCACGGAGTTGTCGGAGTCCGTGAGGTACGTGTCGGCGACGACCCGGACACCGTTCACCTGTATCGCCTCCGCCCCCGCCGCGCGCAGCTCCTGAATCGCGTCGAGCAGCATGTCCGCCTCGACCGCACCCTTCGCGTCCTCGATCGTCACCGTGATACCGGGCCCCTGCGCGGCCACGGTGCCCGCGAGGACGCCGAGTTGCCGCTCCCTTTCGAGCGTCTGCTTACGGGCCTCCTCCGCCTGGTCGGAGCTGTTCTCCAGCTCGTCGCGCTGCTTCTCGAGACCTTGCTTCTCGTCTTCTAGACGCTGACTGCGGTCGTCCAGTTCATCGAGGATGCGGACCAGATCCTCCTGCCGTGCGCCGCGCAGCGCGCCGTCGCCCTCGCTGTTCGAGGCCACCTGGACCGCGAGGCCGAATCCGAGGCCGAACAGGAGGAGGGCCACGATCAGTTGGGCCCGCGTGAGACGCGGCGGCCACAGACCCTTGACCAGCCGCTGCCTGCCGGTCAGTCCGGGCTGTCGCGGCCCCTGCGGGCTCCCGTCTGCCTCCGCCGGGGCCTCCGCCGGGGCCTTCGACGGCACCTCGTCGGGCAGTTCCTTGCGCAGGCCGCTCGCCCGCTGGTCGTCCTGGTCGCTCATCGGCCTCACGCCCGGAAGACGTGGCGGCGGATCGCCGCGGCGTTGGAGAAGATGCGGATACCGAGGACCACCACGACACCGGTGGACAGCTGGGCCCCGACGCCCAGCTTGTCGCCGAGGAACACGATCAGCGCGGCGACGACCACGTTCGACAGGAACGACACCACGAAGACCTTGTCGTCGAAGATGCCGTCGAGCATGGCCCGCAGACCACCGAAGACGGCGTCGAGCGCCGCCACGACGGCGATCGGCAGATAAGGCTCGACGGCCGCCGGCACCTCCGGCCGGACCAACAGGCCGGCCACGACTCCCACGACGAGGCCCAGTACGGCGATCACGATGTGCCCTTCTCGGTTATCGGCTGTGCTGTACGTACGATCACACTCGACGCGGCCGGCAGCCGGAGGTCGTCCGCGACGGAGATGGCGGTCCGGATTCCGTAGTTCTCCTGCAGGGCGTGCAGGTAGAACCCGTCGGCGCTGTCCTGGAACCGGCTGCTGAGCCGTTCGCCGTCCCCCACCGCGAGCACCGTGTACGGCGGTACCAGCGGCCTGTTGTCGACCAGGATCGCGTCACCGGCGGCCCTGATCGCCGACAGCGCCGTCAGGCGCTGGCCGTTGATGGAGATCGCCTCGGCTCCCGACTCCCACAGCCCGTTCACCACGCGCTGCATGTCCCGGTCGCGCACCCGGCCCGTGTCGGAGAATCCGGAAGCGCCGCGCGGCTGCCCGTCGCCCCCGGTGCCGGCGTCCTTGGCGTCGTCGACCACGAGCTTCACCCCGGGGCCGTGAACCGCGACGGCGCCCGACAGGACGCCGACCAGGTCGGAGCGGTCGCTGTCGCCGTTCTTCTCGAGCGCCTCACGCTGCCGGGCGCTCACGTCGCCGCGCAGCTCCTCGATACTCTCCTCGAGCTTGTCGGCCGCCGAGGTCTCCTTCTCGATGCGGTCGACGAGTTCTTCGCGCTCCTTGGCGAGGGCGGGAGCGGCGACTCTCGCCTGGGCGGCACCGACCGTCACGACCAGCGCCGCCAGCACCAGGCCGGCGGCCAGGCCGAGCTTGGCCCGGAGGGTCTTGGGCAGACCGCCACCGCCCTCGGCCTTCTTCCGCGCGGCGGCCTCGGCGTATCCGTCGTCGAGGCTGTGGTCCATGACGTTGGTGAGCAAGGACATGGACGCGTCCGGGCGCGCGGGCCGCGTGGATGTGCTCCGAACGGGGGGTTGCTGCGGCATGCCGCACATCGTCGCACGCCCCGGCCGCTACCTCCGAACGGCCCCACCGGCGTGCCGGACAGGCCCCCTTGGGGACACATGTCCGGCACGCACGCGTGCGGTGTGTTTCTAGCGGCCCGCGCTGTCGACCACGGCGGACCACTCGTCGAGCAGCGCCTGCGCGGAGGCGTCGTCGGGACCCTCCGCCCACAGGTGGGTGACGGCCTCCGCCGGGTCGGGCAGCACCATCACCCAGCGCCCGTCCGTCTCCACCACGCGCACGCCGTCGGTGGTGTCCACGAAGCGGTCTCCGGCCGCCTCGACGACCCGCCGCATCACCAGGCCCTTGACGGCCCACGGGGTCGCCAGATCGCGCTTGAGGACGTGGGCGCGCGGGATCCGCGCGTCGATCTGGCTCAGGGTGAGCTGGGTCCGCGCCACCAGCCCGATCAGCCGCACGAAGGCGGCCGTACCGTCGTAGACGCTGCTGAACTCCGGGACGATGAAGCCGCCCTTGCCATCGCCGCCGAAGATCGTCCCGTCCTCGCCCCCGACCCGCGTCAGGTCGTCGGGGGACGTAGTCGTCCACTCGACCTGGGTGCCGTGGTAGGCGGCCACCTGCTCGGCGATCCTGGTGGTCGTCACCGGCAGCGCCACCCGTCCGCTGCGCCGCTCGGCCGCGATCAGGTCGAGCAGCACCAGCAGCGCCCGGTCGTCCTCGATGATGCGGCCCTTCTCGTCGACGAGCGAGAGCCGCTCACCGACCGGATCGAACCGCACACCGAACGCCGCCCGCGAGGAGGCCACGATCTCCCCGAGGCGCACCAGCCCCGAGCGCCGCATGTCGGCGGACTCGGTGGGCCTGGACTCGTCGAGGCCGGGGTTGATGGTCAGCGAGTCGACACCCAGCTTGCCGAGAAGGCTCGGCAGGACCAGTCCCGCACTGCCGTTGGAGGCATCGACGACCACCTTGAGCCCGGACTCCGCGATCCCGGTGATGTCGACGTTGCGCAGCAGCGATCCCGTGTACGAGTCGAAGACACTGGACGGGAAGTGCAGGTCACCGATCTCGCCGGGGAACGCCCGCCGGTACTCCTGCCGCGCGAACACCCTGTCCAGCTTCCGCTGGCTGCCCTGCGACAGGTCGGCACCCTGTCCGTCGAAGAACATGATGTCCACGGAGTCCGGCACGCCGGGCGTGGTCCGGATCATGATGCCGCCGGCGCTGCCCCGCGCGGTCTGCTGCCTCGCGACGGGCAGCGGTACGTTCTCCAGGTCCCGTACGTCGATGGCGCTGGCCTGGAGCGCGGAGATCACCGCCCGCTTCAGCGCACGCGCACCACGGGAGTGGTCGCGGGCCGTGGTGACGGTGGAACCCTTCTTGAGGGTCGTCGCGTAGGCGCCGGCCAGCCGTACGGCCAGCTCCGGTGTGATCTCCACGTTCAGGATGCCGGAGACCCCGCGGGCCCCGAAGAGGTGCGCCTGGCCCCGCGACTCCCAGATGACCGACGTGTTGACGAAGGCACCGGCCTCGATGGTCTTGAACGGGTAGACGCGGACGTTGCCCTGGATGATCGATTCTTCACCGACCAGGCACTCGTCTCCGATGACGGCGCCGTCCTCGATCCGCGCGGCGCGCATGATGTCGGTGTTCTTGCCGACGACGCAGCCCCGCAGATTGCTGTGCGGGCCGACGTACACGTTGTCGGCCACCACCGCCTTGTGCAGGAAGGCACCGCTCTTGACGACGACGTTCGAGCCGACGACGGTGTGCTCCCGGATTTCGGCGCCGGCCTCCACCTTGGCGTAGTCGCCGACGTAGAGGGGTCCCCGGAGCACGGCGTCGGGATGCACCTCCGCGCCTTCTGCCACCCATACTCCGGGCGAGATCTCGAAGCCGTCGATGTCGACGTCGACCTTGCGCTCCAGGACGTCGGCCTGGGCCTTCACATAGCTCTCGTGCGTGCCGACGTCCTCCCAGTAGCCCTCGGCGACGTAGCCGTAGACGGGCTTGCCCTCCTTCATCAGCTGCGGGAAGACGTCACCGGACCAGTCCACGGGCACGTCGGGGTCGACGTAGTCGAACACCTCGGGTTCCATGACGTAGATGCCGGTGTTCACGGTGTCCGAGAAGACCTGGCCCCAGGTCGGCTTCTCCAGGAACCGCTCGACCTTGCCCTCGTCGTCGACGATGGTGATACCGAATTCCAGCGGATTGGGCACGCGTGTCAGACACACGGTGACGAGCGCACCCTTTTCCTTGTGGAAATTGATCAGGTCGGTGAGGTCGAAGTCGGTCAGGGCATCGCCGGAAATAACGAGGAAGGCATCGTCCTTCAACGCCTCTTCGGCGTTCTTGACGCTTCCGGCGGTACCGAGTGGCTTCTCCTCATTGGCATAGGTGAGCTCCATTCCGAGCTCCTCGCCATCGCCGAAGTAGTTCTTGACCAGGGAGGCCAGGAACTGCACGGTGACGACGGTCTCGTTGAGCCCGTGCCTTTTCAGCAGCCGCAGAACGTGCTCCATGATCGGCCGGTTGGCCACCGGCAGGAGCGGCTTGGGCATGCTCGAGGTCATCGGCCGAAGGCGCGTGCCCTCGCCTCCAGCCATCACGACGGCCTTCATGTCGGAAGCGTCCTCCTCTAAGAGACGACGGATTGACCGACTTCACCCGTCCAGGGTCCCGCACTTTTGCAGCGCGGGCCATCCGGCGTCAGTGCCGCACAATCGGCGAACGAGTTCAATCGGCCGTGGCGTCCGCACGGACCAAGCGGCGGACCTGCACCACGTAGAGAACACCTGCCCACCAGTACAGGGTTGTACCCCATCCGGCGAACGCCCATCCGAAAACGGCAGCGAGTGACGCGATCCATCCGCTTCCGTCACTGAGCAGAAGCAGGGGGAAGGCGTACATGAGGTTGAAGGTGGCGGCCTTGCCCAGGAAGTTCACCTGCGGCGGCGGATAGCCGTGCCGGCGGAGGATGCCGACCATCACGAGCAGAACCGCTTCGCGGGCAAGCAGTACAAGGGTCAACCACAGCGGAAGAATCTCCCGCCAGGTGAGCCCCACCAAGGTCGACAGGATGTAGAGCCGGTCGGCCGCGGGATCCAGGAGCCGTCCGAGGCTGCTGATCTGGTTCCAGCGCCGCGCGAGCTTCCCGTCCAGATAGTCACTGACCCCGCTCAGGGCCAGGACCAACAGCGCCCAGCCGTCGCTCTGCGGGCCCCCGAACTCGGGCCTGAGGATCAGCCACAGGAACAGGGGTACGCCGGCGAGACGCGCCATGCTGAGGATGTTCGGGATGGTGAGGACCCGGTCGGTCTGCACGCGGGTCTCCTGGACCTCCACGCGGGGGCCTCCTGGGGTGAAACGAGCCAATGATGCTCCCTGACCTTACCTCAACGCAAAAAAGCTCCGGCTCTCGGGCTGTGTGCCCAAGAGCCGGAGCTCTAAGAGGAGTTCGGCGGCGTCCTACTCTCCCACAGGGTCCCCCCTGCAGTACCATCGGCGC
>NZ_LIPF01000011.1 GCF_001905385.1 Streptomyces sp. CB02414
TATCTGGCGTTGACTTTTGGCACGCTGTTGAGTTCTCAAGGAACGGTCGCTTCTTTTGTACTCACCCTTTCGGGCTTTCCTCCGGGCGCTTCCCTTCGGTCTTTCGTTTCCGACTCTATCAGATCTTTCCGATCCGATTTCCTCGGTGCTTTCCAGGTTCCCGCTTTCGCGTTTCCCTTTCCGGCGGTTCCGACTTTATCAGAGATTCTGAGTCGGGATTTCCACCCCCGGGGTCCCCTCCACGAAGTGGTCGGGTGCCCGTCTGAGCGGAGATGTAAACGTACTGGAGCGGGGCGCCTCGATGCAAATCGAGGCGCCCCGCTCCAGGTTGGCGCTGGCGGCGAGCCGACGGGCCGTCAGACCTCCACCACGACTGGCAGGATCATCGGACGGCGTCGGTACGTGTCCGAGACCCACTTGCCGATGGTCCTGCGCACCAGCTGCTGAAGCTGGTGGGGTTCGACGACCCCGTCCTGTGCCGAGCGTTCCAGTGCCTCGACGACCTTGGGGAGCACCGCGGCGAAGGCCGAGTCCTCGATGCCGGAGCCGCGGGCCTGTACGTGCGGGCCCCCGGTGATCTTGCCGGTGGACGAATCCATGACCACGAAGACCGAGATGATGCCCTCGTCGCCGAGGATCTTGCGGTCCTTGAGGGCCGGCTCGCCCACGTCGCCGACCGACAGGCCGTCGACGTACACGTATCCCGCCTGGACCTTGCCGGAGATCTTGGCCTTGCCCTCGACGAGGTCGACTACGACGCCGTCCTCGGCGATGACGATGCGGTCGTGCGGGACGCCTGTCAGGGCGCCCAGTTCGGCGTTGGCGCGCAGGTGGCGCCATTCGCCGTGGACCGGCATCAGGTTCTTGGGGCGGCAGATGTTGTAGAAGTACAGCAGCTCGCCGGCCGAGGCGTGGCCCGAGACGTGGACCTTGGCGTTGCCCTTGTGGACGACGTTGGCGCCCCAGCGGGTCAGGCCGTTGATCACGCGGTAGACCGCGTTCTCGTTGCCCGGGATGAGGGAGGACGCCAGGATCACCGTGTCGCCCTGGACGATGCGGATCTGGTGGTCCCGGTTGGCCATGCGGGAGAGCGCGGCCATCGGTTCGCCCTGGGAGCCGGTGCAGACCAGGACGACTTCACTGTCCGGGAGGTCGTCCAGCGTCTTGACGTCCACGACCAGGCCCGGCGGGACTCTCAGGTAACCGAGGTCCCGTGCGATGCCCATGTTGCGGACCATGGAGCGGCCGACGAAGGCGACCCGGCGGCCGTACTCGTGGGCCGCGTCCAGGATCTGCTGGATGCGGTGGACGTGGCTGGCGAAGCTCGCCACGATGATCCGCTTGCGGGCGCCGGCGAAGACCGTGCGCAGCACGTTCGAGATGTCGCGCTCGGGCGGGACGAAGCCCGGGACCTCGGCGTTCGTCGAGTCCGAGAGGAGGAGGTCGATGCCCTCCTCGCTCAGGCGCGCGAAGGCGTGCAGGTCCGTGAGACGGCCGTCCAGCGGGAGCTGGTCCATCTTGAAGTCGCCGGTGTGGACCACCATGCCCGCCGGGGTGCGGATGGCGACGGCCAGCGCGTCCGGGATGGAGTGGTTGACCGCGACGAACTCGCAGTCGAAGGGGCCGACGCGTTCGCGGTGTCCCTCCGCCACCTCGAGCGTGTACGGGCGGATGCGGTGTTCCTGGAGCTTGGCCTCGATCAGGGCCAGGGTCAGCTTGGAGCCGATCAGCGGGATGTCCGGCTTCTCCCGCAGGAGGAAGGGGACGCCGCCGATGTGGTCCTCGTGGCCGTGGGTGAGGACGATGCCCTCGATGTCGTCGAGGCGGTCCCGGATGGACGAGAAGTCCGGCAGGATCAGGTCGATTCCGGGCTGCTCCTCCTCGGGGAAGAGCACTCCGCAGTCGACGATCAGCAGACGGCCGCCGTATTCGAAGACCGTCATGTTGCGGCCGATCTCGCCGAGGCCTCCGAGGGGCGTGACCCGGAGGCCGCCCTTCGGGAGCGCGGGGGGACGGCCCAGTTCAGGGTGCGGATGACTCAAAAGACTCTCCTCACCACGCACGCCACGTACCGGTGGGCACGTGGCGCGCGTGACGTTCGTGCAGAAGCAGTTGTCGGTGGGGTGCGGGCACCGGTGGCCCGCCTATTCAGTTGTGAGGTTTGCAGTCCGTCCGTCGTGCGGTGGTGCGAAGTCTGTTGTCAGAGCTGTACCCCGCCGGCGGCAAGATCGATCTTGAGCTGCTCGGTCTCCTCGGGCGTGAGGCCGACCATGGGGGCGCGCAGCGGTCCCGCCGGGAGTCCCTGGAGGGCGAGCGCGGCCTTGGTGGTCATGACGCCCTGGGTGCGGAACATGCCGGTGAAGACGGGGAGCAGCTTCTGGTGGATCTCCAGGGCCTTCTGCACGTCGCCCGCGACGAACGCGTCCACCATGGCGCGCAGCTCGGGGGTGACGACGTGGCCGACGACCGAGACGAAGCCGACCGCGCCCACGGAGAGCAGCGGCAGGTTCAGCATGTCGTCGCCGGAGTACCAGGCGAGGCCGGAGCGGGCGATGGCCCAGCTGGCGCGGCCGAGGTCGCCCTTGGCGTCCTTGTTGGCGACGATGCGCGGGTGCTCGGCGAGGCGGACCAGCGTCTCGGTGTTGATCGGGACGCCGCTGCGGCCGGGGATGTCGTAGAGCATGACCGGCAGCGCCGAGGCGTCGGCGATGGCCGTGAAGTGCTGGTACAGGCCCTCCTGCGGGGGCTTGTTGTAGTACGGCGTGACGAGCAGGAGGCCGTGGGCGCCTACGCGTTCGGCGGCGCGGGCCAGCTCGATGCTGTGCTGGGTGTTGTTGGTGCCGACTCCGGCGACCACGTGGGCCCGGTCGCCGACGGCCTCCAGGACGGCCCGTACGAGGTCCGCTTTCTCCGCGTCGCTGGTGGTGGGGGACTCGCCGGTGGTGCCGTTGATGATCAGGCCGTCGTTGCCTGCGTCCACCAGGTGGGCGGCGAGCCGCTGCGCGCCGTCGAGGTCGAGTGCGCCGTCCGCCGTGAAGGGCGTGACCATGGCGGTGAGGACCCGCCCGAAGGGGGTCTGCGGAGTGGAGGTCGGAGCCATGGGTTACACGCTACTCGTTGCTCAGGGCGGGGTCTGCCCTCGGGGGAGGCGGCAGACCTGGAGAGAGGTGGAGCCCGGCACTGCCTGCTCGGGGGTTCAAGCAGTGCCGGGTCCCTTTGATCAGGCTAGATGAACTTCTCCAAACGCCGCAATCCGGACACTTCGCATGGTTGATGCGTACATCTGTGCCCGGCCGGGCGGGCCCGGGGCGGCTCTCCTTCTTCGTTTACGGCGCCACGCGGCCGTTCGCGTTGAAGGCCGCGTAGGTGAGCGGCATCAGCCGGGCCCACTCCTCCTCCATCCGCTCGCCGACCATCTCGATCTCGCGCTGCGGGAAGGACGGGACCTTCGCCAGTTCGTGCTGGGTGCGCAGGCCGAGGAAGTGCATCAGCGAGCGGGCGTTGCAGGTGGCGTACATCGACGAGTAGAGGCCGACGGGGAGCACGGAGCGGGCCACCTCGCGGGCGACGCCGGCGGCGAGCATCTCCTGGTACGTCCGGTAGGCCTGGCGGTAGGAGTCCTCCATCGACCGGCTCACCAGCTCGTGCTGCTCGGGGGTGCCCTCGACGAAGACGTACTTGCCCGGGCGGCCCTGCTGGACCAGCTTGCGGTCCTGTCCCGGCACGTAGAAGACCGGCTGGAGCTCCCGGTAGCGGCCCGACTCCTCGTTGTAGGACCAGCCGACGCGGTGCCGCATGAACTCGCGGAAGACGAAGATCGGGGCGCTGATGAAGAAGGTCATCGAGTTGTGCTCGAACGGGCTGCCGTGCCGGTCCCGCATCAGGTAGTTGATCAGGCCCTTGGAGCGCTCCGGGTCCTTCTGCAGCTCGTCCAGGGACTGCTCCCCGACGGTCGAGACGCGGGCGGCGAACAGGACGTCGGAGTCGGTCGCGCTGTTCTTGACCAGCTCGACGGTGACGTCGCTGCGGAGGTCGATCTTGAGATCGTCGGCGGGGGTGTCGGTCACGGGTGGAGGGCCTTCCCATCTGGTCGCTTGGCGACGCCACTCTACGACCGCGGACCCCGCGCCCGCCGAATGGGGCGTTCGGTGCCGTGCCGCGATGAATTCGGTGAAACAGGGCACCCGCGAGGGCGTTCGTTCGTCTGTATGAGTAACAGCACTTCATTCCAGTCCCTGAAGGGAGACGCAGCCCCTATGATCCGCCGGCGTGAACCCGTGCCGTTCGCCTTCGTCGCCGAAGCCGACAGGTTCCGCAGCAATGTCACACCCCCGCCCCGGGAGCGGGCGTCCTTCGGCCAGCTGGCCGGGCGCTGGCTGCTCGGTCTCACCGTCGTCGCCGGGATCGCGGGATCTCTCGTGATCGGGATGCCCGCGCTGTCGGCCGACCAGCCGTCCGGGCACAAACAGCCGTCGCAGGCCTCCGAGAGGCGCTAGCAGCGGCGCGAGGCCGGTCGGCCCTGACTCCATCCGGGGACCCGAGGGTGGTGAGCTCAGACACAGGTCGGTAGCCTCACCGGGCACAGCACCTGCCATGGAACGAGTGAGGACCAGCCGTGCCCCTGCCCTTCCTGACGGCCGACCGCGCCTTCGACGCCACCGACGACGTCGCGCTGCCGCACGACGACCGTGACCTCTGGCGCCGGCCCTACCGGCCGGGGCCGTGGCGTGTCGGGGCGGCGGCGCTGATGCTGCTGCTCGCCTCGTTCGTCCTGTTCGCGGCGGTCATCATCGCGGCGACGGACTCGCTGTCCGCCGCCGGTGTGGTGTTCGGCGTCGCGCTGGTCGTCATCGTGTGTGCCCTGCGGCTGCTGCGCATGGGCGCGTGGGTCAGCGCGCACGGGGTGCGGCACGTGAGCTTCTTCAGCACGCGCACGGTGACCTGGCAGCAGGTCGCCAGCGTGCGGACGGTGCAGCAGCCGGTGCGCTGGCTCGGGCTGCCGCGCACCGTGCAGGGGCAGGCGCTGCTCCTGGTCCGCCAGGGCCGGTCCGGAGAGACCTTCCCTCCGCTGCTGACCACGCACAGCGCCGACTTCCTCGCCCGGGACGAGGCCTTCGACCGGGCGGCGGACGCCGTGGAGGCGTGGGCCGCCGAGTATCGGGGCTGAGGAGACAGAGCGAAGGGCGGGGCCCGAACCACGAAACGGTTCGGGCCCCGCCCTTCGCTCTGCGCTCAGGCGGTCTCGACGGGCTTGCCGTCGTGCAGGGCGATCGCCCGCTGCATCGCCTTGCGGGCGCGCGGGGTGTCGCGCGCGTCGTGGTAGGCGACGGCCAGCCGGAACCAGGTGCGCCAGTCGCCGGGGGCGTCCTCCGCCTCGGCCTTGCGCAGGGCGAAGACCGCGTCGGCCGAGTCGCGGTCGATGCGGCCGCTGGGGGTGCGCTTCAGTTCGTCGACGGGCAGTCCGCCCTCGGCGTCGAGTTCGGCGGCGAGGGCGTTGGCCCTCCGGACGAACTGGGTGTTCTTCCACAGGAACCACACGCCGATGACCGGCAGGATCAGTACCGCGATGCCGAAGACGACGGCGACGGGCGTGCCGGTGCCGATGAGCATGACACCGCGGCTGCCGACCAGGGCGAAGTAGAAGACCAGGACGGCGGCCGTGACGGCGTAGGAGATTTTCGCGCGCATGGGGTCAGGGGGCTCGGTTCGGCTCTCGGTTCCGGTCTCGGTTCGGGTCTCAGTTCAGGTCCAGGAAGTGTTCCAGGCCGAAGGTGAGGCCCGGTGTGGTGACCACCCGGCGGGCGCCCAGCAGGATGCCCGGCATGAAGCTGCTGTGGTGCAGGGAGTCGTGCCGGACGGTGAGGGTCTCCCCCTCGGCGCCGAGCAGGACCTCCTGGTGGGCCAGCAGGCCGCGCAGGCGGACCGCGTGGACCGGGACACCGTCGACGTTCGCGCCGCGGGCGCCGTCCAGGGCCGTGGCAGTGGCGTCGGGCGCCGGGGCGGCGCCTGCCTTCTGCCGGGCCTGGGCGATGAGCTGCGCGGTGCGGGTGGCGGTGCCGCTGGGGGCGTCCACCTTGTTCGGGTGGTGCAGCTCGACGACCTCGACGGACTCGAAGTACGGGGCCGCGATCTGCGCGAACTTCATGGTGAGTACGGCGCCGATGGAGAAGTTGGGCGCGATGAGCACGCCCGTCCCGGGGGAGGCGTCGAGCCAGGAGGTCAGCCGCGCGAGGCGCTCGTCGGTCCAGCCGGTGGTGCCGACGACGGCGTGGATGCCGTGGCGTACGCAGAAGTCGAGGTTGTCCATCACCGAGTCGGGGGTGGTCAGCTCGACGGCGACCTGGGCGCCGGCCTCGGCCAGCGTGTCCAGGCTGTCGCCCCGGCCGAGGGCGGCGACCAGCTCCATGTCCTCGGCGGCCTCGACCGCCCGTACCGCCTCGGAGCCGATCCGGCCCTTGGCACCGAGGACGGCCACGCGCAGCTTGCTCATGATTTCGTTCGCTTCCTTACCGGGAGGTCGGGGCCGGGTGGGTCAGGCGACCGCGTCGTGCAGCTGCGACGCCTGCTTGTCCTTCAGCGGGCCGATGACCGACAGGGACGGTCGCCGGCCCAGGACGTCGCGGGCGACGGCTCGGACGTCGTCCGGCGTGACCGAGGCTATCCGGGCCAGCATGTCGTCGACGGACATCTGCTCGCCCCAGCACAGTTCGCTCTTGCCGATACGGTTCATCAGCGCGCCGGTGTCCTCCAGGCCGAGGACCGTGGAGCCCCTCAGCTGACCGATCGCGCGGCCGATCTCGTCGTCGGTGAGGCCGTGCTCGGCGACGTGGTCGAGCTCGTCGCGGCAGATCCTGAGCACGTCGTGCACCTGGGAGGGTCTGCAGCCCGCGTACACGCCGAACAGGCCGCAGTCGGCGAAGCCCGAGGTGTACGAGTACACGCTGTAGGCCAGGCCGCGCTTCTCGCGGACCTCCTGGAACAGGCGCGAGGACATGCCGCCGCCGAGGGCCGTGTTGAGGACGCCCATGGCCCAGCGGCGCTCGTCGGTGCGGGCCAGGCCCGGCATGCCGAGGATGACGTGGGCCTGCTCGGTCTTGCGGCCGATCAGCTCCACGCGGCCCGCGGCACGGATGGTGCGCCGCCCGTCGCGCGGGGCGATGGGCGCCGCCACCGGCTCCCGGAAGGCACCGGCCTTCTCGAAGGCGGCGCGGACCTGGCGTACGACCTTGTTGTGGTCGACGTTGCCGGCCGCGGCGACCACCAGGTGGGTGGGGTCGTAGTGCTTCTTGTAGAAGCGGCGGATGCGGTCGGCGGTGAGGGCGTTGACCGTGTCGACGGTGCCGAGGACGGGGCGGCCCAGCGCGTTGTCGCCGAACATGGTGTGCGCGAACAGGTCGTGCACGCAGTCGCCGGCGTCGTCCTCGGTCATCGCGATCTCTTCGAGGATCGCGCCGCGCTCGACGTCCACATCCTCCTCGCGGATGAGCGAGCCGGTCAGCATGTCGCAGACCACGTCGATGGCGAGCGGCAGGTCGGTGTCGAGCACGCGTGCGTAGTAGCACGTGTACTCCTTGGCCGTGAACGCGTTCATCTCGCCGCCGACCGCGTCGATGGCGGAGGAGATGTCCAGGGCGCTGCGCCCCCGGGTGCCCTTGAAGAGCAGGTGCTCCAGGTAGTGGGTGGCGCCGTTCAGGGCCGGGGTCTCGTCGCGGGAGCCGACGTGCGCCCAGATGCCGAAGGTCGCGGAGCGGACCGAGGGCAGGGTCTCGGTGACGATGCGCAGGCCGCCCGGGAGGGTGGTCTTGCGTACCGTGCCGATGCCGTGCTCGCCCTTGATCAGGGTTTGGGTACGGGCGACGGCCCGCGCCTCCGAGGAGGTGCGGGCCGTCGCCTTGGAGCCACGGGACGTCACTGGTCGGCGTCGTCCTTCTTCTCTTCGTCGCCCTCTTCGCCCTCGATCACGGGGATCAGGGAGAGCTTGCCGCGGGAGTCGATCTCGGCGATCTCGACCTGGACCTTCTGGCCCACGCCGAGGACGTCCTCGACGTTCTCCACGCGCTTGCCGCCGGCGAGCTTGCGGATCTGCGAGATGTGCAGCAGACCGTCCTTGCCGGGCAGCAGGGAGACGAACGCGCCGAAGGTGGTCGTCTTGACGACCGTGCCCAGGTAGCGCTCGCCGACCTCGGGCATGGTCGGGTTGGCGATGCCGTTGATCGTGGCGCGGGCGGCCTCGGCGGCCGGGCCGTCGGCGGCACCGATGTAGATGGTGCCGTCGTCCTCGATCGTGATGTCGGCGCCCGTGTCCTCCTGGATCTGGTTGATCATCTTGCCCTTGGGGCCGATGACCTCACCGATCTTGTCGACGGGGATCTTCACGGTGATGATCCGCGGCGCGTTCGGGGACATCTCGTCCGGCGTGTCGATCGCTTCCATCATCACGTCGAGGATGTGGAGGCGGGCGTCACGGGCCTGCTTGAGGGCGGCGGCCAGGACGGAGGCGGGGATGCCGTCCAGCTTGGTGTCCAGCTGGAGGGCGGTAACGAACTCCTTGGTGCCGGCGACCTTGAAGTCCATGTCGCCGAAGGCGTCCTCCGCACCGAGGATGTCGGTGAGGGCGACGTAGTGCGTCTCGCCGTTGATCTCCTGGGAGATCAGGCCCATGGCGATACCGGCGACGGGGGCCTTCAGCGGCACACCGGCGTTCAGCAGCGACATGGTGGAGGCGCAGACCGAGCCCATGGACGTCGAGCCGTTGGAGCCGAGGGCCTCGGACACCTGGCGGATCGCGTAGGGGAACTCCTCGCGCGTCGGCAGCACCGGCACGATGGCGCGCTCGGCGAGGGCGCCGTGGCCGATCTCGCGGCGCTTCGGGGAGCCGACGCGGCCGGTCTCGCCGACGGAGTACGGCGGGAAGTTGTAGTTGTGCATGTAGCGCTTGCGGGTCACCGGGGAGAGGGTGTCCAGCTGCTGCTCCATGCGGAGCATGTTGAGGGTGGTGACGCCCAGGATCTGGGTCTCGCCACGCTCGAACAGCGCGGAACCGTGCACGCGCGGGATGGCCTCGACCTCGGCGGCCAGGGTGCGGATGTCGGTGACACCGCGGCCGTCGATGCGCTTCTTCTCCTTGATGACGCGCTCACGGACCAGGGACTTGGTCAGCGAGCGGTACGCGGCGGAGATCTCCTTCTCGCGGCCCTCGAACTCCGGCAGGAGCTTCTCGGCGGCGAGCGCCTTGACGCGGTCCAGCTCGGCCTCGCGGTCCTGCTTGCCGGCGATGGTGAGCGCCTGGGCCAGCTCGGGCTTGACGGCACCGGTGAGCGCCTCGAGGACGTCGTCCTGGTAGTCCAGGAAGATCGGGAACTCGCCGGTCGG
Organism: Streptomyces sp. CB02414; assembly: GCF_001905385.1. GTDB lineage: Bacteria > Actinomycetota > Actinomycetes > Streptomycetales > Streptomycetaceae > Streptomyces. Next base: position 9,373 of record NZ_LIPF01000011.1, read on the forward strand.
CTTCGCGGCCTTCGAGGCGAGGTCGGCCTGCGCGCGGCACAGCACCTTGATGAAGGGCTTCGCGGCGTCCAGACCGGCGGCGACGACCTCCTCGGTGGGCGCCTCGGCGCCGCCCTCGACCAGCTTGATGGTCTTCTCGGTGGCCTCGGCCTCGACCATCATGATCGCGACGTCGCCGTCCTCCAGGGCGCGGCCCGCGACGACCATGTCGAAGACGGCGTCCTCGAGTTCGGTGTGCGTCGGGAAGGCCACCCACTGGCCGCGGATCAGCGCGACGCGGACGCCGCCGATCGGGCCGGAGAAGGGCAGGCCGGCCAGCTGCGTGGACGCGGAGGCGGCGTTGATCGCCACGACGTCGTACAGGTGGTCGGGGTTGAGGGCCATGATCGTGGCGACGACCTGGATCTCGTTGCGCAGGCCCTTCTTGAAGGACGGGCGCAGCGGGCGGTCGATCAGGCGGCAGGTGAGGACGGCGTCCTCGGACGGCCGGCCCTCACGGCGGAAGAAGCTGCCGGGGATCTTGCCGGCGGCGTACATCCGCTCCTCGACGTCCACCGTGAGGGGGAAGAAGTCGAGCTGGTCCTTGGGGTTCTTGGAGGCGCTGGTGGCCGACAGCACCATGGTGTCGTCGTCCAGGTACGCCACGGCGGAACCGGCGGCCTGACGGGCCAGGCGGCCCGTCTCGAAGCGGATGGTGCGGGTGCCGAAGGCGCCGTTGTCGATGACGGCCTCGGCGTAGTGGGTCTCGTTCTCCACTAGCGATTTCTCCATTACGTGTCGTCTACGTGTCGTCTTTTGTCCCTCCTCGCCCGTGTGGCGGGGGGACGGGGCGGAGAAGCGCTCATCCGGTGCGGGCCGGTCTTCGATCGAAGCACCCGGGGTGCTGTCCCCGGGGGCCACTACCGAGGACCGGCGGCGGCGAGGTGAGCTTCTCCTCGTGTGTGTGTTTCGTTCGGTGTCGTGCGTTCGTACGTCGTGTGTCGTGCGTCTCGTGTTCTGTTACCACACTACAAAGCCGCGGCGACACCGCGCACGTACAGCAAAGGGAGCGGCCCCCGAACGATGGGAACCGCTCCCTTCACGGCGTCTTACTTGGCGCCCGCCGCACCGCGGCGGATGCCGAGGCGCTCGACCAGCGCACGGAAGCGCTGGATGTCCTTCTTGGCGAGGTACTGCAGCAGCCGGCGGCGCTGGCCGACCAGGATCAGCAGACCACGACGGGAGTGGTGGTCGTGCTTGTGGGTCTTGAGGTGCTCGGTCAGGTCGGAGATGCGACGGGACAGCAGAGCGACCTGGACCTCGGGGGAGCCGGTGTCGCCCTCCTTGGTACCGAACTCGGTGATGATCTGCTTCTTCACTGCGGCGTCGAGCGACACGCGTACTCCTCTGGTCTGTGAGTGGCCACCGAGTGCCCCCGGTCTACGTCTCGGGGGATCTTCCGTGACTCGGAAGGCGGGGATCCGCTGGGCGCGGCCTCCAGGGCTCGGGGGCTCCGGGGGCGCGTACACAAACGGCCGTCACACAGCGTACCAGTCCGGGTGGACACCCCCGGCGCGAGGCCCGGGAGCGGGCCGTCGCCCCGGCGAGTACGGACATGGACAAACCGCTGACCAGGAGAATCGCGGCCACTAGGGTAGCCGCACAGCCGACCGCAGGACAGGAAGGACCCAGCCGCGATGGCCGATGCCGAGGACCTCGAACTCAAGGCGCGCAAGGAACGGGAGCGGGACGAGCTCTACTCCCTCGACATCTCCGGTGTCGAATGGCACAGCGCGCCCGGCACCGAGGAGCACGAGGAGCGGGTGGAGATCGCCTACCTCCCCGCCGGCGCCGTCGCCATGCGGTCGTCGCTCGACCCGGGCACCGTGCTGCGGTACACGGAGGCGGAGTGGCGGGCGTTCGTGCTGGGGGCGCGGGACGGGGAGTTCGATCTGGAGCCGGCGTCGCCGGAGGGGGACGCCGGACCGCGTTGACGTGCGGGCGGAGAGGTGCCGGGCAGGCTCAGGGCTTCTCCGCCGCGCTGCTCCCGATGCCCAGGACCAGGTAGAGCCACTGCTTCTTCTGTTCGCCCGAGGGACCGTTCGCGGACTTGCGGCCGAAGAAGATCCGGCCGTTCTGGACGACGATGTCGTTCTCGTTCATCAATGTCATCGTCTCGGCCTCGGCCGGGAGGCCGAAGTAGAAGTACGGGATCTGCTCGTCCGTCCCGGGGTCGAGCGCGACCAGCGCGTTCGGCGAGATGTGGTCCTCGCTCAGGCGCAGTGCGAGGAGGCGGCCGCCGCTCATCCGCACCGGCTGGAGCAGGGATCCCGGACCGGAGTCGAACTTCTTCGTCGTGTCCCCCGTCTTCAGGTCGAAGCCGATGATCCAGTTGGAGACCTGCTTCTCGAGCTGGTCCTTGCTGCGGATGAAGACCTGGTCGTCACCCACGGCGATGGTCGGGCAGTCGTCGATGACCAGGTAGTCCGTGTAGGAGCACTCGGCGACGTACGCGCCGTTGCGCAGGCTGATCGTGGCGCGGTCGCGGCCCTTGTCGTCGAGCGACAGCAGGTCGGTGATCTCGATGTCGCCGCCCGAGACGGCGAGAACCGCCGGTTCGGTGGAGGGCACCTTGAGGTCGCGGGTGCCCTCGGCGGCGGAGTAGGTCCACACGGTCCGTCCCGTGGCGGGATCGACCTTGCGCACCTTGTAGCCGGTGTACTGGTAGGAGGTGTCCGGCACGCTCTTGTCACCGGTCCGGCACATCTGGCGGACGATCAGCGCGCGTCCTCCCGCGGCGCCCATGTCCTGACACGGGCTGGTGGCCGTGGTGGACCAGCGACGCTCGCCCTTCTCCATGCCGTACGCGGTGGTGCCGCCGCCCCAGGTCACGGCGACCGTGTCGTGCGTCAGGGTCACGCTCGGCCGGTCCTGGCCGCCGTCCTGCGCCGACTGGAGGCCGGCCGGGGAGACGGGGAAGCGGGCCTCCCAGACCATGCGGCCGTCGTCGAGGTCGACGAAGGCGACCTGGTTGCAGTAGGCGTCCTCCGCCCAGTCGTTGGCCCGGAAGAGGACGGCGGTGCGGTTGTCGCCGGTCACATGGCGGGTGTAGCCGCAGATGGGACCGTCGAGACCGAGCTTCCACTCCTCCTCGCCGGGCTCGATGTCGGTGCCGACGCGCATGCCGACGAGGGTCTTGTTGATGCCCTTGGCGAGGATGCGGTCCGTGGCCCACATGCCCGGCATCTCCACGCGCTCACCGGGATTCATGTCGTCCACGGAGAACCGGAAGGCCATCTCGCCCACGGTGCTCGCGGGTTGCCTCTCGACCGTCTCCCGCACGTCGAGGGGTCCTTGCGCTTCCGTGGCCCCTTTCCCGTCCTGGGAGGCGTTCTTGCCGCCCCCGCCGCCCCACAGGAGCCAGCCGCCGGTTCCCAACGCCGCGACGAGAACGACCGCGAGCAGCGCGGTCAGTGCCTTGCGCACCTTCCGTCCGGGCTTCCGTTCGTGAGGCTCCGCGGCCGGCGGGGGCTGGGGCATGGAGGGGGGCGGGCCGAAGCTCACGCGTGGGTCCTCTTCCTGGTCATGGGATTTCCCGCGAAGGGATGACGACAAAGGGATTCGACGAGCGTCCCTACTATGCCGGTGTCTTGATCACTCGTGGGTACGGGAGAGACCTCTCCGACCTGGTTCTGTCCGAGTTCCGTCCGACTTGTTCACGGATGTCGTGTGGCGGATGCACGGATTCGGAAACGAGGTACGGCACTTCGGGGCAGGCTGTGACGCAATGGGCAGATGCTGAGGTGAGGACGGGGCTGCCGGGGTGGGGCGTGTGGTGATTAGGCTGGTGTCCGGCGCGACGCCAGAACCCGTGGACGGGGCGTCGGCGTCGTACGGGGAGGGCCGACGATCGGACGACCTCGTTTCACTTCGGACAACGTCGGACGACAAAAACGGTCGCCCCAGCACGGCTTGAGGGGCTCGACCACACCAGGAGGAACTGTGAGCAGCGATCGGGACGGGATCCGCGGGGGCTGGGCGACGCCCGGCGATGACCAACCCGACACGGAGTCCGCAGTCGAGACGACGGGCGAGTTCACCATCGACTACGCCCCGCCCGCCTGGTACACGCAGAACGCCTCCAGCGACTCGGGGCAGGGGCAGGGGCAAGGCACGGGGACGGCGGGGGGTTCTGGTGCCGGTTCCGGTTCAGCTTCCGCCGCCGCTCCGTCCGATCCGCCGGCTCCGCGCGGGCCGGTTCCGCCGCTGCCGGGGCTGACTCCCCCGCCACACGCTGCCGGGGCCGGCGGCCCCTCGTCCTTTCCGGCTCCCTCGCCGGGGGCACCCTTCACCCCGCCGCCGCCCGCTCCGGGCACCGCGTTCACCCCGCCTCCGCCGCCGGGTCCGGGGGCGCCCTTCACTCCGCCAGCGCCGTCGGGTCCGGGGGCGCCCTTCACTCCGCCCGCGCCGTCGGCCGACGGGCCGGCCGGAGTTCCCAAGCTGCCGGTCGGGAGCGGCTTCGAGCCGCAGCAGCCGCAGCCGCCCGAGCAGCCGCAGGGACGCGAGGAGTCCGAGCCCGAGCCCGAGGCGGAGCCGCAGGTGCGGTCCGAGCCGGAGGGCGTGGCCGCCCCGGCGCCCGCCGCGGACCCGGCCTCTCCGACGGCCGTACCGGCGTTTCCGGCCGGTGGGTTCCAGCTCCAGGCCCCCGCTCCCCCGCCGGCCGAGGAGCCGGGGCCCGAGGAGGAGCCCGGCAACGGTGACCTGGAGAGCGGCGCCACCATGCGCTTCTCCGCCGCCGCCCTGAAGCGGGAGATCACCGAGCGCGCCGCGGCCGAGGACGCCGGGCAGGACGAGGAGCGGCCGGAGTCGCAGGCCGACGAAGCCGAAGCCGCCGTCCAGGACGACGTACCGGCCCCTGCCGATGTGCCGGACGCTGCCGACGAGGCTCTGTCGGTGCCGGACGACGCCGACGCCGACCGGCGGGACGACGTAGACGACGTACTTGACGAGAGCGGTGCGCCCGACGCTGCCGGCACGTCAGACACGTCCGACACGGTTGATGACGGGGACGAGTCGCTGCCTCCGGCTCCGGCTCCGGCTCCGGCTCCGGCTCCGGACAATGAGCCCGAGGACGCGGTGCCCGGGCCTCAGGACACCCAGCTGCCCACGACGGACGTCGTGACGCCCGCTGCCGGGCCCGAGGACGCCGTCCCGGCCGACGCCCCGCCCGCGGCGCAGGCTGCGGTGCCGCCGCTGCCTCCGTCGTACCCTCCCGTCGCCCCGGCCCCGGCGAACCAGTGGCCCGCCGAGCCGCAGCCCGCCCCCGCCGCTCCGGCGCAGCAGCCTCCGTTCCAGCCGCAGGCGCCCCAGCCTGCGCCCGCCGCGTGGAACCCGCCGGCCACCGCGCCGGTGCCGCCGAACCAGGCATTCCCGAACCAGGCGCCCCCACAGCCCGCATCGCAGCAGGGCTACGGGTTCCCGCAAGCGCCCGCGTCGTACGGGCAGGAGCAGCAGCCGCAGCCCGGCGTGCCGCAGCAGGGGCAGCCCCAGGGTGGTGCCACGCAGCCCCCGTCGGCCGTGCCGCAGGCCGCTCAGCAGGGCTTCGCTCCGCAGGTCCCCCCGGCTCCGTCGGCAGCTCAGCCCATGGCCCAGCCGGATCAGGCCGCACCGATCCCGCCGGTCCCGACCGCCCAGCAGCCGCACCAGGCACCGCCCGCGCCGCAGCCCGGGCAGCCGGAACAGCCCCACCCCCAGCAGCCCGCGGACCCCCGCCTCGGCGCCGCCTGGCCACAGCCCATGCAGCACGACCAGCGGCAGCCCACCAACCCGGGTGCCGCGCCGCTCGGTTACACGGCGGCCGTGGAGCTGTCGTCGGACCGGCTGCTCAACAACAAGAAGCAGAAGGCGAAGAGCAGCCGCCCCGCGGCCGGCGGCTCGCGCTTCAAGCTCGGCGGGAAGAAGGAGGAGGCCGAGCGGCAGCGGAAGCTGGAGCTGATCCGCACCCCGGTGCTCTCCTGCTACCGCATCGCCGTCATCAGCCTCAAGGGCGGCGTCGGCAAGACGACGACCACCACCGCCCTCGGCTCCACGCTCGCCACCGAGCGGCAGGACAAGATCCTCGCGATCGACGCCAACCCGGACGCCGGTACGCTCGGCCGCCGCGTGCGCCGCGAGACCGGGGCGACCATCCGCGACCTCGTCCAGGCGATCCCGTACCTCAACTCGTACATGGACATCCGGCGGTTCACCTCGCAGTCCGCGTCGGGGCTGGAGATCATCGCCAACGACGTGGACCCGGCCGTGTCCACGACCTTCAACGACGAGGACTACCGGCGCGCGATCGACGTGCTCGGCAAGCAGTACCCGATCATCCTCACCGACTCGGGTACCGGTCTCCTCTACAGCGCCATGCGCGGCGTGCTCGACCTCGCCGACCAGCTCATCATCATCTCGACGCCGTCCGTGGACGGTGCGAGCAGTGCCAGTACGACGCTGGACTGGCTCTCCGCGCACGGGTACGCCGACCTCGTGTCCCGTTCCCTCACCGTCATCTCGGGTGTCCGCGAGACCGGCAAGATGATCAAGGTGGACGACATCGTCGGACACTTCCAGACGCGGTGCCGGGGCGTGGTCGTGGTCCCGTTCGACGAGCATCTGGCCGCCGGCGCCGAGGTGGATCTCGACATGATGCGGCCGAAGGTGCGGGAGGCGTACTTCAACCTGGCGGCGATGGTCGCCGAGGACTTCGTCCGCCACCAGCAGATGCACGGGCTGTGGACGTCCGACGGCAACCCGCCGCCGGTCGCCGCCCCGCCCATGCCGGGCCAGCACCACCCGGGACAGCCCCAGCACCAGGCGGCCCAGCCTCAGGTGCCGGGCCAGCAGGCCGTGCCCGGCCAGCAGCCCATGCCGGGCCAGTACGCCCAGCCCGGGCAGCCGTATCCGCCGCAGCCCGGGCAGCACCAGCCGGGACAGCCCTACCCCGGACAGCCCTACCCGCAGCAGCCCGGTTACGGGTATCCGCAGCCGGGGCAGGTGCCTCCCCCGCCGCAGCAGTAGTCCCACCGGCCCCGAACGCCCGCCTCGTCACCCGACGGCGCGGGCGTTCGCGCGTTCGCGGTGTTCACGGCGTTCGCAGGCAGCACCGGTGGGACTCGGCCGTCAGGCTCTCACCAGGGAGGCACCAGAGGTCTGGGCCAATGAGAGTGATCCTTCGGTCAACTCATCGTTTCCGCAGGCCACATGGGGTTTGACGGACCGTTGACGCGTGCAGACTGCCGCTGATAGACACACACTTCATTCCGCCGGCGTCACCCGATCAAGCACGATCCAGCCATTCGCAGTTCGCTCCAACCTGTTCACAACTGTTCACACCTGTTCAAGCCCGCCTCACGCGGGGGCGCACGGCGTCTCCCGCGTGCGATGACGTGAGGTCAGGGAGTCATGAGCACACACGATCAGCATGGCAGTGGACGTACCGGGCCCCGTCCCAGGAGGGCACGGCTGCTCGCCGCCGCGGGCGCCGCGGCGCTCCTCCTCGCGGCGGGGACCGTCGCCCCGGCGGCCTCGACGGCGCGGGCCGCGGACGGCGACCAGGGGCAGAAGAAGGTGCTCACCGTCGCCGTGGCGCAGAGTGTCGACTCGCTCAGTCCCTTCCTGGCGGTGCGGCTGCTCAGCACCAGCATCCACCGGCTGACCTACGAGTACCTGACGAACTACGACCCGGAGGACAACCACGTCATCCCGGGCCTGGCCACCGAGTGGAAGTCGTCGCCGGACAAGCTGACCTGGACGTACACGATCCGCTCCGACTCCAAGTGGTCGGACGGGGAGCAGGCCACCGCCGAGGACGCGGCGTGGACGTTCAACAAGATGATGACGGACGACGGTGCCGCCACCGCCAACGGCAGCTTCGTCGCCAACTTCGAGAAGGTCACCGCGCCCAGCCCGACCCAGCTGGTGATCCGGCTGAAGAAGCCGCAGGCCACGATGACCGCGCTGGACGTGCCGATCGTGCCCAAGCACGTGTGGGAGAAGGTCGGGGACTTCTCGAAGTTCAACAACGATGACGACTTTCCCGTCGTCGGGAACGGGCCCTTCGTCCTCACCGACTACAAGCCGGACAGCTATGTCCGGCTGGAGGCGAACAACGACTTCTGGCGGGGCGCGCCGAAGTTCGACGAGCTGGTGTTCCGGTACTACAAGGACCAGGACGCCGCCGTCGCCGCGCTGCGCAAGGGCGAGGTGTCCTTCGTCGCCGGCTCGCCGTCGCTGACGCCCGCCCAGGCCGCCTCCCTCAAGGAGGACGAGAACATCCACGTCAACGACGCCCCCGGCCGCCGCTTCTACGCCCTCGCCACCAACCCGGGCGCCCGTGCCAAGGACGGCACGAAGATCGGTGACGGCCACCCGTCGCTGCTGGACCAGCGGGTGCGGCACGCGCTGTTCCTGGCGGTGGACCGCGAGGCGATCGTCGACAAGGTGTTCCAGGGCCACGCGGTCGAGGGCGAGGGCTACATCCCGCCGCGCTTCTCGCAGTACTTCTTCGAGCCGTCGGCCGAGCAGGAGCTGGCCTACGACCCGGCGGAGGCGGCTCGGCTGCTCGACGAGGCGGGCTACCGGACGAACGCCGACGGCGAGCGGGTCGGCAAGGACGGCGAGCCGCTGAACTACCGTGTCCTGTGCCACGCCACCGACCCGAACGACAAGGCGGTCGGCAAGTACCTCCAGGAGTGGTGGGGCGAGCTGGGCATCTCGATGACCCTGGACTGCCGGGACAACGTGACCGACCCGTGGCTGGCCGGGGAGTACGACCTCGCCTTCGACGGCTGGTCCGTCAACCCCGACCCGGACTTCGTGCTCTCCATCCACACCTGCGCGGCGCTGCCGGCGACGCCGAAGGACACCGGGGCCACCGACAACTTCATCTGCGACGAGAAGTACGACGAGCTGTACGCGCGGCAGCTCGGCGAGTACGACGCCGGCAAGCGGGCGGAGATCGTCAAGCAGATGCAGTCCCGGCTGTACGACCTGGGGTACATGAACGTCATGGCCTACCCGAACGCGGTCGAGGCCTACCGCACGGACCACATCGAGTCGATCACCACCATGCCGTCCGCGGCGGGCAACATCTACGGGCAGGACGGCTACTGGAGCTGGTGGTCGGCCGTCCCCGCGGACTCCGGCGACTCCTCCGGCGGCTCGTCGTCGACCGGGGTCGTGATCGGGGCCGTCGCGGGCGGGGCCGTCCTGGCCGGGCTCGTGGTGTTCTTCGCCCTCCGCCGCCGGGCCTCGGCGGACGAACGTGAGTGAGGTGGTGGCGTCGCCGCCCGCCGGCACCGGGCCGGCCGGCGGTGACGCCACCGGCCGTCCGTCCCGTGCGCGCCGCGCGTACCCGAGGTACGTGGCGGGCAAGCTGGCCGGAGCCGTCGTCTCCCTGTTCGCCGTCCTGGTCACCAGCTTCTTCCTCTTCCGGATGATCCCCGGCGACCCGGTGAAGTTCATGACCGGCGGCCGTCCGGTCTCGGCCGAGCAGATCACCGCCTACCGCCGGGAGTTCGGGCTCGACCTGCCGCTGTGGCGGCAGTTCACGGAGTACTGCGGCAAGGCGCTGACCGGGGACCTGGGCACGTCGTACCAGTTCCGCGCGCCCGTCGTCGACAAGATCACCGAGGCGTTGCCGAACACGCTGCTCCTCACCGGTACGGCCTTCGGCCTGTACACCGCGCTGGGCGCGTTCCTCGGCACCCGCTCGGCGTGGCGGCACGGCCGGCTCGGCGACCGGCTGAACACGGGGCTGGCGCTGACGCTGTACTCGGTTCCGTCCTTCTGGCTGGGGCTGCTGCTGGTCATCGTCCTGTCGGTGGGGGTGGACCCCCTCCCGGGCCTGTTCCCGACCGGGGGCATGGAATCGGGGGGCGGCGAGGAGGGGTTCGCCTACGTCGTCGATGTCGCGCACCACCTCGTGCTCCCGGTGGTGACGCTGGTCGCGGTGGAGTACGGGCAGACGCTGCTGGTCACACGGTCGGCGCTGCTGGACGAGATGGGCGGCGACTATCTGACGACGGCGCGGGCCAAGGGCCTGCGGGACGATCTCGTACGGCGCCGGCACGCCGTGCCGAACGCGCTGCTGCCGACCGTGACGCTGGTCTTCGTCAATCTCGGCCGGACAGTGGCCGGTGTCATCCTCGTCGAGACGGTCTTCTCCTGGCCGGGGCTGGGCGGGCTGTTCTACCAGGCGCTCAGCGTGCCCGATCTGCCGCTCGTGCAGGGGCTGTTCTTCGTCTTCGCCGCGGCGGTGATCCTCATGAACACCCTGGCCGATCTGCTGTATCCGCTGTTCGATCCGAGGGTGGGCCGATGACCGCCGAGACGGCCGAGACGGCCGAGACGTCCGGGGCTCCCGAGGAGCCGCCCGGTTCGCGTGCGCTCGCGTGGCGGCGGCGCCGCGCTTCCCTCGCACGCTTCTGGCGGGAGTACCGCAGGCACCGCGCGGGCGTGTTCGGGCTGGCGGCGCTGTCGTTGTTCGTGCTCGTCGCGCTGACCGCGCCGCTGACCGTCGGTTCCGACGTGGAGAGCGTGACCAACGCGCCCGGGCAGCCGCTGGAGAGCCCGAGCGGTCGGTTCCCGCTGGGCACCGACCAGTTCGGGCGGAGCCTGCTGGGCCTGCTGGTCTGGGGCTCCCGCGTCTCCCTGCTGGTCGGTCTGCTGGCCGCCGCGCTGTCCGTGACGATCGGCGCGCTCATCGGGATCACGGCCGGGCACTTCCGCGGCTGGTACGCCACGGTGATGATGCGGATCACGGACTGGTTCCTGGTGATGCCGACGCTGGTGCTCGCCATCGTGCTGGCGACGGTCCTGTCCCGTTCGCTCGGCACGATCGTGCTGGCGATCGGGGTGACCACCTGGCCGACCACGGCGCGGCTGGTGCGGGCGCAGACACTGGCGGTGGAGTCCCGGCCGTACATCGAACGCGCGAAGGCGCTCGGGGGCGGGCACTGGCACATCATGTCCCGGCACGTGCTGCCCAACGTGATGCCGCTGGTCCTCGCCCAGACGACCCTGATCATCTCCTCCGCCATCCTGGCCGAGGCGACCCTGGCCTTCCTCGGGCTCGGTGATCCGACGGTCGTGTCCTGGGGCGGGCTGCTGCAGGACGCGCGGGAGGCGGGGTCGGTGAGTTCCGGCGACTGGTGGTACCTGGTGCCGCCGGGCGTCGGGATCGCGGCCGTGGCGCTGGCGTTCACCCTGTGCGGACGTGCGGTGGAGGCCGTGCTCAATCCCAGGCTGGGGGTGTCCCGTTGAGTCTGCTCGAGGTACGCGACCTGAAGGTGACGTATCCCGGAGGTGTGGCGGCCGTGCGCGGGGCCGGCCTGACCCTGGCGGCCGGCGAGAAGCTCGGCGTCGCGGGCGAGTCCGGCTGCGGCAAGTCCACCCTGGCGCTGGCGCTGCTGCGGCTGCTGCCGGCCGGGGCCCGGGTCGGCGGGGAGATCCTGCTGGACGGCGAGGACGTACTGACGATGAAGTGGGGCCGGGTCCGGGCGGTGCGCTGGGCGGGGGCCTCGATCGTCTTCCAGGGCGCCATGCACTCGCTGAACGCCGTGCACCGCGTCGGGGACCAGATCGCCGAGCCCGTCCTGCTGCACCGCAGGGCCACGCCGGCCGGCGCGCGGAAGCGGGCCGGGGAGCTGCTGGAGCAGGTCGGCCTGCCGGCGGCGCGGGCGCGTGCCTACCCGCACGAGCTGTCCGGCGGGCAGCGGCAGCGCGTGATGATCGCGATGGCCCTGGCCTGCGACCCTCGCCTGATCGTCGCCGACGAGCCCACCACGGCGCTCGACGTGATGATCCAGGCGCAGATCCTGCGGTTGATCGAAAACCTGGTGGGCGAGCAGGACGTCGGCCTGATCATGATCAGTCACGACCTCGCCGTGCTGGCCGACACCTGCGACCGGCTCGCGGTGATGTACGCGGGCCGGGTGGTGGAGGAGGGACCGGCCCGGCAGGTCTACGAGGACGCCCTGCACCCCTACGGGCGGGCGCTGTCGGAGGCCTTCCCGAGGATCGGGGACCCGGGCTCGCGGTTCGCGCCGCGCGGGCTGCCGGGTGACCCGCCCGACCCGGCGGCGGTTCCGCCGGGGTGCGCGTTCCATCCGCGGTGCCCGGTGGCGCTGGACGTCTGCGCCACGGACGACCCGTGGCTGCGGGAGGCGGGGACGGACCGGCGGGCGGCCTGCGTCCACGTGGGTTCCGACGCCGGCACACCGCCGGCGCGGGACGAGGGAGTGAGGAGCAGCACCCCATGACCGGCACCACGCCCGAACTGCTGAGCGTCCACGGGCTGCACGTCGCCTTCCCCGGCCGGGGCGGCGGACCGCCCGCCCGGGCCGTGGACGGGGTCGACCTCGACGTCCGGCGGGGCGAGATCGTCGCGCTGGTCGGCGAGTCCGGCTGCGGCAAGACGACACTCGCCCGGAGCCTGCTCGGCCTGGTCCGGCCGACCGCGGGCCGCGTCACCTTCGACGGCGCGCCGCTCGAACACTCCGCCCGCGCGCTGAAGGCGTACCGCAAGCGGGCCCAGCTGGTCCTCCAGGACCCGAGCGGCTCGCTGAACCCCCGGCACACGGTGTACGACATCGTCGCCGAGGGCCTGCGCATCCACCGTCACGCCGGGGACGAGCGGGCGGCGGTGGCCGGGGCGCTGGCCCGTGCCGGGCTGCGTCCGCCGGAGCGCTTCTTCCTGCGTTACCCGCACGAACTGTCCGGCGGTCAGCGCCAGCGGGTCGTCATCGCGGGCGCGCTGGTCCTGGAGCCGGAGTTCCTGGTCGCCGACGAGCCGGTGGCGTCCCTCGACGCGTCGGTGCGCGGGGAGATTCTGGCGCTGCTGCTGCGGCTGCGTGCCGAGTTGGGCCTGTCCGCGCTGGTGGTGACGCACGACCTGGGGCTCGCGTGGAACATCGCCGACCGGGTCGCGGTGATGTACCTCGGTCGCATCGTCGAGACGGGTGCGGTGGAGCAGGTGCTGACGGCGCCCCGGCATCCGTACACCCAGGCCCTGATGTCCGTCCTGCCGGAGGCGCCGGGCCGTCCCGTCGTACTGACCGGCGAACCGCCCGACCCGGCGCACATCCCCACCGGCTGCCGTTTCCACGTCCGCTGCCAGGTCCTGGCCGGGGGCGAGGCGGCACGCGCCGGTGTCGCCGACGCCTGCCGGAACCGGAACCTGGAGATCCTGCACGGGGGTGACGAGTCCCAGGTCGCCTGCCACTGGGCGCGAGCCCGGGCGGTCGAGGCGACGACGGTCGGGGGTCAGACCGGGGACGGGGACGGGGCGGCTGCGGAGCCGGGCTGATGGACGGCCGGGCTGGCGGGGGCCGAGCTGACAGGGGGCTTGGCCGACGGGGCCGGTGACGGGCGGGCGCGCGGCCGTGGCGGGCGGCCCGATGGCCGGTGGCGGGCGCACGGGAGTCCGGGGCGGATCGGCCCACGGCCGGTGACGGGCGTGCATGCGCGGCCGTCGCGGGCCGATTCAACGCCCGAGCGGGCGCACACTCCACCATGACGAGCAGGCCCGCGGCCAGTGACGGGCGTTGACGCCCGGCCGTGGTGGGCCAGCCACGGCCGGCTACGTGGCGGGTGGGCACCGGGTGGCTGCCGTGTCAGGGCGTCCGGCCGGCCGGTCAGGCGGTGCGGCCGTCGTGCGGCGTGGAGCGGCCGCCTGCACCGGGGCCGGGCAGGGGCGGGGGCTGCGCGGAAGCAGGCCGGTGGCCGCGTCCGGCGGACGGGGCCACGGGTGGGGTCGTCAGTGGCGGTCGGGATGTGCCGCGATGATCGCGCGGCACTTCTCGACGTCCTCGCCCATCTGGTCCAGCAGCGCGTCCAGCGTGTCGAACTTCGCCTGCCCCCGTACGAAGGCCAGGAAGTCGACGGCGACGTGCAGCCCGTACAGGTCGAGGCCCACACGGTCGATCGCGTACGCCTCCACCGTGCGCTCGGTGCCCTCGAACTGCGGGTTGGTGCCGACGGAGATCGCGGCCGGCATCACCTCGCCCTGGGCGTTCAGCCAGCCGGCGTAGACGCCGTCGGCCGGGATGGCGGTGTGCGGGAGGGTCTCGACGTTGGCCGTGGGGAAGCCCAGCTCACGGCCGCGCTGGGCGCCCCGGACGACGACGCCCTCGACGCGGTGCGGCCGGCCCAGGATCTCGGCGGCGCCCCCGACGTCGCCCTCGGCGACCAGGCGGCGGGTCAGGGTGGAGGAGAACGGCTCGCCGCCGCCCGCCTCACCGGTCACGTACAGGTCGACGACCTCGGCCTCGAAGTCGTAGACCTTGCCCTGCTCGGTGAGGAAGTCGACGTTCCCGGCGGCCTTGTGACCGAAGCGGAAGTTGGGGCCCTCGACGACCGCCTTGGCGCGCAGCCTGTCGACCAGGACCTTGACCACGAAGTCGGCGGCGGACAGCTTCGAGAACTCGGTGGTGAAGGGGAGGATCAGCACTGCGTCCACGCCCAGGTCCGCCATCAGTTCGGCGCGGCGGTGGTGCGGGGCGAGCAGCGGCGGGTGGCTGCCGGGGCGGACGACCTCGCTGGGGTGGGGGTCGAAGGTGACGACGACTGCGGGGACGCCCAGCTCGCGGGCGCGGTCCACGGCGTGCTTGATGATCAGCTGGTGCCCTCGGTGGACACCGTCGTAGGAGCCGATGGTGACGACGCTGCGTCCCCAGTCCTCGGGGATGTCCTCCAAGCCACGCCAGCGCTGCACTGTGTCTGCTCCTTGTCGCAAACTCGTCGGAGTCGATGCCTCTTACGCAGCTCTAAGAGTGCCATGCCGCCCGTCCCGTGCCCGCATCGGCATGGGCGCTGTGACCGGGTGCACGCTTCACGCCGGGACCCGTGCGCCCGCCAGGCCCTCGATGGTGCGGCGGGTGCTGGGGCCCACCAGGGCGGCCCAGTCCTGAGGGGCGTCGGCCAGCCAGTCGGTCAGACGCCCGGCGAAGCCCGGCAGGTGGCGGGCCAGGTCGACCAGGCCCTGATCGAAGCGGGTGGCGCCGTCCGGGGTGCGCACGAGGAGCCGGCCGGTGCGGTGGACCAGGGCGCGCTGGCCGTCGCCGTCGCACCGGGCGGCGGCGTGCAGCAGCGCGTCGAGCACGGCGGGGTCCTGCTCGTGGGTCAGAAGGTGTTCGCGCAGCTCGTGGCGGAGCAGGCCGCGAACCGAGGTGCCGTCGGCGGCGAGGACTCCGGCGAGTGCGGCCCGCACCGGCTCGGGTCCCGCGTCCAGCAGGCCGGTGACCAGGGGCTGGAGCACGGCGCGGGCCGCCGGGTCGTGGTCGAGGCGCCGGTCGACGTAGGCGGCCACGTGCCCGGCGGTCTCGGGGCGCTCCGCGACGGCCTCGCCGACGAGTACGGCCACCCGGTGGGCCAGCGCGGGTGTGGTGGCGTCGGCGAGCCTGCGCAGCGCCTCCCCGGCGTCGGGTCCGCGCAGCCTGGCCCGGAAAGCGTCGAGGACGGGCTCCGGGTGGGTGGGCAGGGCGGCGGCCACCGCGCTCGGCGGCAGGTACGGGTCTGCCGCCGCGAAACGGCCGAGGGCCCGCGCGAGGTGGCGGTCCCGGCTGCCCGGGTCCATGACGAGCAGCGCGAGGGCGCCGCCGTGCAGCCGCTCGTCGGCGGGACCGGCGAGCAGGAGCAGGGCCGCGTGGCGGAGCAGGGTGCGGTCGGCGCCGGTGCGGGCGTGCGGGGCGGTGCGCAGGCCGTGGGTGACGGACTGCGCCCGCCGCTCCGGCCGCTCGTCGCGCGCCCAGCGTTCGACGGCCCGGCAGAGGGCGGAGGGCTCCTCCTCGGACAGGACGGCGAGCAGTTCGTCGGCCCGCCGGTGCGTGCTGTCGGCGAGCGCCTCGGTGAGTGCGTCCAGGCCGCGGTGGCGGTGGGTGTGCAGCAGCGCCTGCGCGGCCGTGGCGACGGTGGCGTGCGGCGTCGCGGGCAGCGGCCGCTCGTCGTCGAACCAGCGGACGAGGAGCGGTTGTACGGTCGTGGGGTCGGCGGCGAGCAGCCGGGCGGCCGTGTCGAGGTGGCGGGGGCCGGGTTCGCGCGGGGGGCCGTCGGCGAGGACGAGGCGGCGCAGCAGGTCCAGGCGGGTGGCCTCCGGCAGTCGCAGGGCGGTCCAGAAGGCCGGTCCGAACTCTCCCTGCCCCGGGGACTCCTCGCCGCTCCGCTCGGCGATACCGTCGGCGAGCAGCCGCAGCACGTCCGTGTACGGGGTGGCGTCGGGTACGCGGGTCAGCACCTCTGTGAGCAGCCGGGCGGCCCACCAGGATTGCGGGTCGGTGTCGAGGGCGCCCACCAGCTCTTCGAGGGTGAGGGCGAGTTGGGGGATGCCGTGCTGGCGGGCGAGGAGCAGCACGGCTTCGACGACGGGGCCGATGCGGTGGTGCGGTACGGGGAGGGCGTGGGCGTGCTGCGGGGTGGCGCCGCGGTGGACGAGGGCGCGCAGGGCCTCGTCCAGGTCGAGGTGGGTGCCCTGGAGCCAGTCGGCGAGCTCCTCGTGGACGAAGCGGTAGCCGTTGCCGGCGGGGACGAGGAGGCCTTCGGCGAGCACGGCCGTCGCCCAGCCGGTGCCGCCGCCCAGCCGTGCCGGGGCCGGTCCCCACGGGAACACCGCCTCGAACGACTCCCGGTCCAGCACGCCCTGCCCGGGGCCGAGACTGCGCCGGGCCGCCTCGTGCACCTGCCCGGAGACCTTCGCCGCGAGGCGGCGGCGCACGCCGGTGCCGTGCAGGGCGTTGTCCCGGGCCAGCCGGGTCGCGACGCGCAGACAGAGCAGGTCCAGGTAGGCCGTGAAGACGGCGTCCCGGTCGACGCGGGCGGGGGGAGGTGCGGCGGGCAGGGCCCCGTGGACCTCGGCGAGCAGGCGGAGGGTGAGAGGGTGCCGGGCGTCCTGGCCGTCGAGGGCGCCTTCCGGTACGCGGTAGCGTGCGCGCGCTTCCCGGGCCTCCTCCTCCGAGAGGTCACCGAGCCGGACGCAGGGCGGCGCCCCCGCACCGGCCGGCGCGGAGTGGGGGACCTGGGGGGCGGTTCCGGCCGGAAGCCCGCCGGGGCCCGACTCGTACGGGAGCCCTGCGGGGCCTGAACCGGCCGAGAACCCAGCGGACTCCGAGCCGGACGGCAGCCCGGGGGACTCCGGCCCACACGAGAACCCGGTAGGGACCGACCCGGACGAAAGCCCGGCAGGCTCCATGTAGGACGGAAGCTCGGTGGGCTCCGAGCCGTACGAAAGTCCGGTGAGCCTCGCCCCGTACGGGAGTCCGATCGGGCTCGACCCGTACGGGAGCCCGGCGTGCCCTGAACCGGGCGAGAACCCGGCAGGCTCCGTACCGGACGACAGCCCGGCAGGCGTCATCCCGCACGAAAGCCCCGCAGTCGTCGCCCGCCACGCCGTGCGGTCGCTGTCGGCGGCGTCGGCGGCGTCGCCGTCCGGCCCGGTGCACGACCCCGGTGCCGCGGTCGGCCAAGCACACCCGTCGCCGAGCACCGGCCCGGCCGACGCGCACCCGCGTTCCCCGTGCAGCAGGTCCCGCGGGTACTCCGCCCCCGCCCGCTCCCAGTACTCCGCCCGGCAGGCCACCACGAGCCGTGTCTCCGTCTCCGTCAGCCATGCCGCCGTGCCCTCGGTCCACTCGGGAAGGCGGTGGGCCAGGACGGGCGGCATCTCCTCGGGGCCGTCGAGGAGGAGCAGGAGGGGGCGGCCGGCGGTGTGCGCGAGGTGGGCCAAGCGCTCCGGGGTGATGTCACCGAGGCCGGCGGGGCGGGAGCGGTCGGCGGCGGCCACGATGCGGGCGGCTCGGCCCAGCGCCCTGCGTGCCGCGTCCGCCACCGACATGTCGTCGTCGTGCAGGTCGGCGCCGCGCAGCCACAGGGTGGGCGCCGGTTCCGTACCCCGGGAGCGGCGGGCGGCGAGGGCGGCCAGCTCGGTCGTACGGCCGCTGCCGGGGGCACCGACGAGTCCGAGGACACGGGCCCGGCCGCGGGGCTCGGTGAACGCGGCGAACTCCCGGACCACGTCGGCGCGTTCGACCGGCTCCACCCGGTCGGCGCCCCCGTCGTCCGGGCCGTCCTGCCCCACCTGGGTCGCCGTGAGGGCGAGCACCCCGGCCAGGTTGAGATCGGCGCCGTAGGCCGGGACCGTCGCCGCGTTCTCGGCGAGCAGGCCGGCGAGGGGGCCGGGGGCGTGCGGCAGCGGGACGGCGAAGCCGATGTCGCTGTGGCCGGAGCTCAGGGCGGTACCGAGGACCCCGAGGACCGCGCCGGTGGTGAGGTCGAGGACCGGTCCCCCGGCCGCGCCGCCACCGAGCCGCAGGGCGTCCCGCCCCGAGGTGCCGACCGCGAGCTCCAGCGCGTCGGCGAGGAGGTGGAAGCGGTCGGTGGCCGCGTAGTGGACGTCGGTGGTGCCCAGCACCCGGGCCTCGCGCCAGCCGCCGGCGGCGATCCGGACGTACGTCCCGGCCTCGGTCCTGCCCCGCGTGCCGACGGGCAGCGGGGGCACGCCGAGGCCCTCGGCGCGTACGAGGGCCAGGCCGAGCGCGGGCAGCGGGGTCACGTCGGCGGCGGCCACGACGCGGCGGCGGCCGCCGGCGGCGCTCAGCACGAGCCGGGACAGGCCGTCGACGGCCTCGTGGCTCGTGATCACCGTGCCGTGGTGGTCGGCGGCGAACCCGGTGCCGCGGGGCCGGCCGGCGAGGTCGTGGACGCGGACCAGGGCGTCGTCGGGCCCGTGTTCCGCGGGGTCTGTGTCCTGCGCCTGCGGCCCGGCGTGCGGACCCCGGACGTCGTGCCCCGACCGCCGTGCCATCCTGCCGCTCCCCGCCTCCCGGGACCGGTTACGCGACGCCATCGCCGCACCTCCCCGCCGTACACCCGTGCTGTGTGTTCGACGGTAGGCGCGTGATGATCAGCGGGACAGGGCGCGTCGCCAACGCGCCCCCTTCCGCTCCCCCGGTTCACTCCGAGCGCCTGCCCGGACGGGTGAACGGACGGGGTGGGTTGGATACACCCTAGGGGGTGGGGGAACCGAGGGGGGCCGTGGAGCGGCGATGGTGGAAACCCCGTGGTCGCCGCTCCACGGACGGAGCCCGTCGGCGGGCCGTTCAGCCGAAGACGGCCAGGCTCTTGGCCTTGCCCTTCTGTTCCTCCACGAGCGCGAGGAAGCGGCCCTCCTGGTCGAAGACGGCGACGGCACCGGCGCCCGCGTACTCGTCGGGCATCTCCAGCCGTACGCCGTTGAGGAGGAGCCGGGCGCGCCGGGTGTCCACCGTCCACTGCGGGAAGGCGGCGCGGGCCGCGTCCGCGACCGGCATGACGGTCAGCTCCTCCTGGAGCTGGTCCAGCGTCTTGGCGGTGTCCAGCTTGTAGGGGCCGACGCGGGTGCGGCGCAGCGCGGTGAGGTGGCCGCCGACGCCGAGGTCGGCACCGAGGTCCCGGGCCAGGGCGCGGATGTAGGTGCCGGAGGAGCAGACCACCGAGACCACCAGGTCCAGCACCGGGGTGCCGTCCTCGGCGACGGCGTCCCGGACGTCGTACACCGCGAAGGAGGAGACGGTGACGGGGCGGGCGGGAATCTCGAACTCCTCGCCCTCGCGGGCCCGCTTGTAGGAGCGCACGCCCTTGATCTTGATGGCGCTGACCTTGGACGGCACCTGCATGATGTCGCCGGTGAGCCTGGCGACGGCCGCGTCGACGGCGTCCCGGGTGACCTTCGAGGCGTCCCGCGACCCCGTGATCTCGCCCTCGGCGTCGTCGGTGAGCGTCGTCTGCCCGAGCCTGATGGTGCCCAGGTACTCCTTCTCGGTGAGGGCGAGGTGCCCGAGGAGCTTCGTCGCGCGCTCCACACCGAGGACCAGGACACCCGTCGCCATCGGGTCGAGCGTGCCGGCGTGCCCGACGCGCCGGGTGCGGGCGATGCCCCGCATCTTGGCGACGACGTCGTGCGAAGTGAAGCCCGACGGCTTGTCGACGATGACGAGGCCGTCGGGCGTGGTGTGCTTCTCGGTCATTTAGCGGTGTCGTCCGTCTCGTCGGCCTCTTCGTCGTCCTCGCCCGGCTTGCGGTACGGGTCCGCCTCGCCGGCGTACGCGGCGCCCGCGGAGGCCTCGCGCACCTTGGCGTCGGACTGGCGTGCCTTGTCGAGGAGGTCCTCGATGTTCCGGGCGGTGTCCGGGAGGGCGTCCATGACGAAGGCCAGGGTCGGCGTGAACTTCACGCCCGCCGCCTTGCCGACCTCGGAGCGCAGGATGCCCTTGGCGCTCTCCAGGCCCGCTGCGGCGGCCGCCCGCTCCTCGTCGTCCCCGTACACCGTGTAGAAGACGGTCGCCTCCCGCAGGTCACCCGTGACCCGGGTGTCCGTGATGGTGACGTGCGAGCCGAGCCGCGGGTCCTTGATCCCGCGCTGCAGCTTCTGGGCCACCACCTCTCGGATGAGGTCCGCCAGCCTTTTCGCCCGCGCGTTGTCGGCCACTGGTCCGTCTCCCGTTCTTTCTTCTCTGTGTTTCGTGGGTCTGTCGTGTTCGCGGTCAGTCGTCTCAGCGGTCAGTCGTCTTCGCCGTGGAAGCGCCGCCTGACGGACAGCAGTTCCACCTCGGGCCGGCCGGCCACCAGCCGTTCGCACCGGTCGAGTACGTCACTCAGGTGCCCGGCGTCGCCGGACACCATGGCCAGGCCGATGACGGCCCGGCGATGGAGGTTCATGTGATCCACCTCCGCCGCGCTCACCGCGTACTTCCGCTGGAGTTCGGCGACGATCGGGCGGACGACGGAGCGCTTCTCCTTCAGCGAATGTACGTCGCCGAGGAGAAGGTCGAAGGACAGCGTCCCCACATACATGTGCAACCGGTTCACCCGCCGGTCCGGGATCGATGGCCCCGCCATCCACGGGCGGGGACATCAGAACCGTACAACGAACGGCCGGGGCCGATCGACGGATATTGCTCTCCGCCGACCGGCCCCGGACCGCACCGTCTTCGAAGTCGGGGGTGTTACACCCGCGGCTTCTCGCGCATCTCGTACGTCGCGATGACGTCGTCGACCTTGATGTCGTTGAAGTTTCCGAGGTTGATACCGCCCTCGAAGCCTTCGCGGATCTCGGTGACGTCGTCCTTGAAGCGACGCAGACCCTCGATGTTGAGGTTCTCCGCGATGACCTTGCCATCGCGCAGGAGGCGCGCCTTGGTGTTGCGCTTGACCTCGCCGGAGCGGATGAGAACACCCGCGATGTTGCCCAGCTTGGACGAGCGGAAGACCTCGCGGATCTCCGCCGTACCGAGCTCGACCTCTTCGTACTCCGGCTTGAGCATGCCCTTGAGGGCCGCCTCGATCTCCTCGATCGCCTGGTAGATGACCGAGTAGTACCGGACGTCCACACCCTCGCGCTCGGCCATCTGCTGTGCCCGCCCGGCGGCGCGCACGTTGAAGCCGATCACGATGGCGTCGGAGCCCATCGCCAGGTCGATGTCGGACTCCGTGACCGCACCGACGCCGCGGTGCAGGACGCGGATGTCGACCTCTTCGCCGACGTCCAGCTGGAGCAGGGAGGATTCCAGCGCCTCGACCGATCCGGACGCGTCGCCCTTGATGATCAGGTTCAGCTGCTGGACCTCGCCGGCCTTCAGCACCTTGTCCAGGTCCTCCAGCGACACGCGGCGCGTGCGCTTGGCGAACGCGGCGTTGCGCTCGCGGGCGGCGCGCTTCTCCGCGATCTGGCGGGCCGTACGGTCCTCGTCGACCACGATGAAGTTGTCACCGGCGCCCGGGACGTTGGTCAGGCCCAGGACCTGGACCGGCGTCGACGGACCAGCCTCGGCGACGTTGTTGCCGTTGTCGTCGAGCATGGCGCGGACGCGGCCGTAGGCGTCGCCCACCACCATCGTGTCGCCGACCCGCAGGGTGCCTCGCTGCACGAGGACCGTCGCCACGGCACCGCGGCCGCGGTCGAGACGGGACTCGATCGAGATGCCCTGCGCGTCCTGGTTCGGGTTGGCCCGCAGGTCGAGCGAGGCGTCCGCGGTGAGGACCACGGCCTCCAGCAGGGAGTCGATGTTCTCCCCCTGCTTGGCGGAGATGTCGACGAACATGGTGTCGCCGCCGTACTCCTCGGCCACCAGGCCGTACTCGGTCAGCTGACCGCGCACCTTGGTCGGGTCGGCACCCTCGACGTCGATCTTGTTGACCGCGACGACGATCGGGACCTCGGCCGCCTTGGCGTGGTTCAGCGCCTCGACCGTCTGCGGCATGACGCCGTCGTTGGCCGCGACGACCAGGATCGCGATGTCGGTCGACTTGGCACCGCGGGCACGCATGGCGGTGAACGCCTCGTGACCCGGGGTGTCGATGAAGGTGATCTTGCGCTCTTCACCGTTGACCTCGGTCGCGACCTGGTAGGCACCGATGTGCTGGGTGATGCCGCCGGCCTCGCCCGCGATGACGTTCGTCTTGCGGATGGCGTCGAGCAGTCGGGTCTTTCCGTGGTCGACGTGACCCATGACGGTGACGGCCGGCGGACGGACGACCAGGTCCTCCTCGGAGCCCTCGTCCTCGCCGAACTCCAGGTCGAAGGACTCGAGAAGCTCGCGGTCCTCCTCCTCCGGGCTGACGATCTGAACCGTGTAGTTCATCTCGTCGGCGAGGAGCTGGAGCGTCTCGTCGGAGACGGACTGGGTCGCGGTGACCATCTCGCCGAGGTTCATCATGACCGCGACGAGCGACGCCGGGTTGGCGTTGATCTTCTCCGCGAAGTCGGTGAGCGACGCACCGCGCGACAGGCGAATGGTCTCGCCGTTGCCGCGAGGCAGCATCACGCCGCCGACCGACGGGGCCTGCATGGCCTCGTACTCCTGGCGCCTCTGCCGCTTCGACTTGCGACCGCGACGCGCGGGACCGCCGGGACGGCCGAAGGCGCCCTGCGTGCCACCGCGGCCACCGGGACCGCCGGGACGGCCGCCGAAGCCGGGACGGCCACCGCCGCCGCCGAAGCCGCCGCCACCGGGACGACCGGCGAAACCGCCGCCGCCACCGGGACGACCGCCGCCACCGCCACCGGGACGGCCGGCGAAGCCGCCGCCGCCCGGACGACCGCCGCCACCGGGACGACCGGCACCGCCGGGACCGCGACCGCCGCCACCGGGGCCGGGACGCGGGCCGGCAGCCGGACGCTGCGGCATCATGCCGGGGTTCGGACGCGGGCCGCCGGGACGGGGACCGCCCTGGCCGCCGCCCTGCGGACGCGGCATCGAGCCCGGGGTCGGGCGGTTGCCGCCCGGAGCCTGGGGACGGGGACCGCCGCCCTGGCCGCCGGGAGCCTGCGGACGCGGGCCGCCGCCGGGAGCACCGGGACCGCCCGGACGCGGGCCGCCCTGCGGACGGGGCGCCTGCGGGCGCGCCATACCGGCGTTGCCGCCGGAGGTGAAGGGGTTGTTGCCCGGACGCGGGCCGCCGGGACGGCCGCCGGGGCGCTGGCCCTGGGCGCCGGGACGCTGGCCACCGGGACGGCCCTGGCCGCCCTGCTGACCGCGGTCCTGACCCGGACCGGACGGACGGGCGCCGCCGGGCTTGGGAGCGCCGGGACGCGCGCCACCGGGCTTCGGACCGGCCGGAGCCTGGGACGAAGCGGCCGGGGCGGCCGGCGGAGCGGTGAACTCCGGCGCGGCCGGGGCCGGACGCGGCGCGGGCGCGGGCTTCGGGCCCGGCGTCGGACGCGGGCCCGGCGCCGGGGCGGACGGGGCCGCGGGCTGCTGGGCGGCCGGAGGCTTGGGAGCCGCCGGAGCCGCCGGACCCGGACGGGGCGCAGCCGGGCGGGCCGCCTGCGCCGGGGAGGGCGCCGACGGCCTGGGGGCAGCCTTCTTCGGGGCCGCGGGACGACCGGCGGACCGGCCGTTGCCGCCACCCTGCTGGAAGGCGTCTGTCAGCTTGCGTACTACGGGCGCTTCGATGGTCGAAGACGCCGAACGGACGAATTCACCGAGTTCCTGGAGCTTGGCCATGACGACCTTGCTCTCGACACCGAACTCCTTGGCGAGTTCGTAGACCCGGACCTTAGCCACTTCGCTCCTCTGAGGTCCGGGTTGCGTCCGGACCGTCGCTAGTTCATGGGCGTACTCATCGCGTACTCATCGAGTGCTCATCGCAATCTCGACCTGCTTTCGACTCGCGAGGTACCAGACCGCACGGGGTTCCGCGCGGCATGTCTTCCTTACCACGTTGCTCACGTGCCGCTTTCAGCGGCCGTGCTGCAACCTTGTGCCTGCTCGACGTAGTGACGCAACGCCTTTACGTCGAGCGGTCCCGGGACGCGGAGCGCCCGCGGGAACGCCTTGCGGCGCACTGCCTGGTCGACACAGACCGGTACGGGGTGCACGTACGCACCCCGGCCGGGCAGCGTACCGCGTGGATCGGGGGCGCATTCGCCCTCGACCGCCACGGTGCGCAGCAGCTCGCTCTTGACCGCTCGCTCCCGGCACCCCACGCAGGTGCGCTCGGGGCATGCTCGGGTACGTGTCCGGCCAGACACTCCTAAGTCTACCTCCCCGGACCGACCTCACCCCTTTGGGGCAAGAATCGAACACGTGCCGCACGCAAGACTGTCGTGATCTCAGCGCCGCGCGGCTTGGATCTATTCCCCCGTACCCGCCGGACGGCCCGGACCTACTCCCCGTGCCCGCCGGACGACTGGTCGGAGGGCTGCTCGGTGTCGGGCCGGATGTCGATCCGCCAGCCGGTCAGCCGGGCCGCGAGGCGGGCGTTCTGGCCCTCCTTGCCGATGGCCAGCGACAGCTGGTAGTCCGGCACGATCACCCGGGCGGAACGGGCCGCCAGATCGACGACCTCCACCTTGGAGACGCGGGCCGGGGAGAGCGCGTTCGCCACCATCTCGGCCGGGTCGTCCGACCAGTCGACGATGTCGATCTTCTCGCCGTTCAGCTCGCCCATGACGTTGCGCACCCGGCCTCCCATGGGGCCGATGCAGGCGCCCTTGGCGTTCAGGCCCGAGCGGGTGGAGCGCACGGCGATCTTGGTGCGGTGGCCGGCCTCGCGGGCGATCGCGGAGATCTCGACCGACCCGTCGGCGATCTCGGGGACCTCCAGGGCGAAGAGCTTCTTCACCAGGTTGGGGTGCGTACGGGAGAGCGTCACGGAGGGGCCGCGTACGCCCTTGGCCACGCGGACGACGTACGAGCGCAGCCGCGTGCCGTGCGGGTAGGTCTCGCCGGGCACCTGCTCCTGCACCGGCAGGATGGCCTCCAGCTTGCCGATGTCGACCAGCACGTTCTTCGGGTCGCGGCCCTGCTGGACCACGCCGGTGACGATGTCGCCCTCGCGGCCTGCGTACTCACCGAGCGTCGCGTCGTCCTCGGCGTCGCGCAGCCGCTGCAGGATGACCTGCTTGGCGGTGGTGGCGGCGATGCGGCCGAAGTCGGACGGGGTGTCGTCGAACTCGCGGGGCGCCTGGCCCTCCTCGAGGTCGTCGGGGTCCTCCTTCGCCCACACGGTCACGTGTCCGGTGTCCCGGCTGAGCTGCACGCGCGCGTGCCGGCGGCTTCCCTCGGTGCGGTGGTAGGCGATGAGGAGGGCCGACTCGATCGCCTCGACCAGCAGGTCGAAGGAGATCTCCTTCTCCCGGACCAGACCCCGCAGGGCGCTCATGTCGATGTCCACGGCTACGCCTCCTCCTCTTTCGTGTTGTCGTCGGTGTCGCTGTCGGTGTTCTGGGTGTTCTGGGTGTCCTTGCGGTTGAACTCGACCTGGACGCGTGCCTTGTCGATGTCACCGAAGGGAAGCCTGCGGGTGGTGGCCTTGCGGCCCTTGACTCCGGGGACTTCGAGGTCGAGTCCGTCGTCGTCGACGCCCAGGATGCGCGCGACCAGTTCGCCGCCCTCGTGGAGCTGGAACCGCACCAGGCGGTCCGTGGCGCGCACGAAGTGGCGGTGCTCGGTGAGGGAGCGCTCGGCGCCCGGGGTGCCGACCTCGAGGGTGTACTCCGCGTCGCCCATCGCGTCGGTCTCGTCGAGCTTCGCCGAGAGCGCGCGGCTCACATCGGCGATCCGGTCCAGGTCGGCGCCGGTGTCGGAGTCGACGACCACGCGCAGCACACGCTTGCGGCCGACCGAGTCCACCGCGATCTCCTCGAGGTCCAGTCCCTGGGAGGCGACGAGCGGCTCAAGCAGCTCTCGCAGCCTCTCGCTCTGGGTGGTGCTCATCCGGGTGACTCCTCGGCCGCGTGTGCTGTTGTGGGACGGTGCGCGTGTCTGGTCAAAGGGTATCCGGTCGCGAGGGGTGTTGCCGTCCACCCCGGCTCGGCGGTGCCGATGGGTGGTGCCCGGCCGGGGCCCGGGTACCGTGATCACGGGCAGGCGGCCGCGGTGCGGGGTTCTGTTCGGCGCGGGTTTCGTGCGCGCCGCGCTTCGCTCCGCTGTGGTTGTCTCCGCCGTCTGTCTCCGCTTCCGTACGAGCCCGTCGAGGACGTCTGTCGTGTCGCTTCCCGTATCGCCGCGTCTGCCCTCCGGGCCGCGCAGAAGGAGCCTGCTCGCTTCGGCCGCCGGGGCCGCGCTGCTCGTCGGCTGTTCCGGCGGCTCGGACTCCGGTGGCCCGGGCGGTGATCCGTCCGCCGCCGAGCGGGCCCGCGCGCGTGCGGCTCGGGACAGCGAGGCGCTGGCCGGGCGGTACGCGGCGGTGATCGCCGCGCATCCCGGGCTGGCGGAGCGGCTGCGGCCGCTGCGGGAGGAAGTCGTACGGCACGCGGAGGCGTTCGGTGCGGTATGGGCGGCCTCTCCCGAAGCCTCGGCCGAGGCATCGCCGTCGGTCTCCGCGCGGGCCGCCGGGCCGGAGGACGGCTCCGGTGCCGTGCCCGCGGGTGAGAAGGACGCGCTTGGTCTGCTCGCCGCCGCCGAGCGGGAACTGACCGACCGGCGGACCGGTGCGCTGGCGGGAGTGCCGGGCGAGCTGGCGCGGCTGCTGGCCTCGGTGGCGGCGGCCGGGGCGGCGCACGTGTATCTGCTGACGGAGGGTGACGGGTGAGCAAGGCTGAGGACCGGGAGCTGGACGCCCTCCAGGCCGCGCTGGCGGCGGAGCACGCGGCCGTGTACGGCTACGGGGTCGTCGGTGGACGAGTCGGCGAGGAACGGCGTACCGAGGCACGGGCGGCGTACGACGCGCACCGGGCTCGGCGGGACGCGCTGGCGCGCGAGGTGCGCGATCTCGGTGCGAAGCCGGTCGCGGCGGCGGCCGGGTACGCGCTGCCCTTCGAGGTGCCGGACGCGGCGTCGGCGGTGCGGCTGGCGGCGGAGCTGGAGGAGCGGGTGGCCGGCGTCTACTCCGACCTGGTGCGGGCCGCCGGCGGTGACCGGCGGGCGGCCGCGGCCGGGGCGCTGCGGGAGGCGGCGGTCCGTGCGGTGCGGTGGAGGGGCGGGAGCGTACCCTTCCCTGGGCTCGCCGAGCGGGCCGGTTCGGCGACACCGACTGCGTAACACGTACGGCTGCGTAACACGTACGGCTCTGCCCGTACGGGAAGGGAACGGCTCGCGCATGGCTTTCGAACCGCCGCGGCGTCTGGTCAGGGCGCTCGGTGAGACGGCACCGGACGGTGACGACTGGTTGGAGAAGCTGCCCGGGGTGGCTGAGCGGGCCGTGGAGTCGCGCGACCTGGCCGTGGAACGGGTGCAGGTGCCCGGCGGGCGCAGCAGCCTGGTCGTCCTGGTGCGGCGGGCCGACGGGGCGCCGGCCGTGCTGAAGCTGGCCCCGCGCCGGGCGCGGCCGGAGAGCGAACGGGCCGCGCTCGCCCACTGGGGCGGGCTGGGTGCCGTGCAGTTGCTCGACGAGGCGGCTGGAACGGAGGGGGTGCTGCTGCTGGAGCGGCTGCATCCGGACGTGTCGGTGCGGTCGCTGCCGGAGTCGAAGGCGCTGCTGGAGGCGGCGGGGACGCTGCGCCGGCTGTGGGTGGAGCCGCCCGCCGGTCATCCCTTCGAGACCGTGGCGGAGCGGACCGGGCGGCAGGCCGAGGCGATGCGGGCGGGTGCGGTGACCGACCCGGAGGTGGCGCCGCTGGTCGACGCGGCGCTCGCGGTGCGCGGGGAGTTGCTGGCCGGGGTTCCCGAGGAGCAGTTGCTGCACGGCACGTTCCGGCAGAGCAAGGTGCTCGCCGGGGGCCGGATGCCGTGGCTGGCCGTGGGGCCCGATCCGGTGGTCGGTGAGAGCGCCTTCGACCTGGCGCGGCTGGTGCGGGACCGGGTGGAGGATCTCGTCGCGCAGCCCTCCGGGGCCTCGACCACCCGGCGCCGGATCAAGCGGCTCGCGGAGTCGCTGGAGGTGGATCAGGAGCGGCTGCGGGGGTGGACGCTCTTCCGGGCGGTGGAGTCGGGGGTGCGGGCCCGGCGCGTGGGGCGGGAGCGGGACGCGGAGCTGCTGTTGGAGTTCGCCGGCTGGTTGTGACGGGTGCCTGCGGCGCCGCTGCGGGTTCGGCGGGGGTGCGCGTAGCGCGTTCGGTTGTGTTCTGGTCGGGGCCGCGCCGGGGGGTGTCCGTCCTCGGAACGGCGCGGAATCGGTCGGCCACAGAAGTGGACGGCGCGGACGCGCCAACCGCTGCGGGCGGACACCCCCCGACACGCCCCCTTCCCGCCGTACGCGGCTGACCGACCACGCGGCGCCTCCGGTGGGCGCCGCGCCGGCGTGCGCGGCTGCGGGCGGTGGGGCTACGCCGCCGGGCTGCGGGCCGCCGTCCCGCCCCAGCTGCGGGCAGTCGTGCCTCCCCCAGTGCCTGAACGGCCTGGGAGGTACCCCCAGGGCGGCACGCCGGGTGAGCCCTGACATCCGGGCCCAGGGCCCACCCCGCGTCGTCAGACGGTGAGGCGGGTGATGGCCTCCTCGACCGTCACTTCCTCGCGCTCGCCCGTGCGGCGGTCCTTCAGTTCGACCACACCTTCCGCGGAACGGCGGCCGGCGACCAGGATCTGCGGGACGCCGATGAGTTCGGCGTCGGTGAACTTGACGCCCGGGGAGACGCCCGCGCGGTCGTCCACCAGGACGCGGACGCCGGCCGCGGCCAGCTTGTCGGAGACCTCCAGGGCCAGCTCGGTCTGCAGGGCCTTGCCGGCGGCGACGACGTGGACGTCGGCCGGGGCGACCTCCTTGGACCAGACGAGGCCCTTCTCGTCGGCGTGCTGCTCGGCGAGGGCGGCCACCGCGCGGGAGACGCCGATGCCGTAGGAGCCCATGGTGACTCGGGCCGGCTTGCCGTTCTGGCCGAGGACGTCGAGCTTGAGGGCGTCGGTGTACTTGCGGCCCAGCTGGAAGATGTGGCCGATCTCGATGGCGCGGTCCAGCTTGAGGCCGGTGCCGCACTTCGGGCAGGGGCCGCCCTCGCGGACGACCACGACGTCGACGTACGCGTCGACCTCGAAGTCGCGGCCCGCCACCACGTTCTTGGCGTGCGTGTGCTCCTTGTTGGCGCCGGTGATCCACGCGGTGCCGGGCGCGACGCGGGGGTCGGCGATGTACTTGACCTTGTCGCCCAGGCCCTGCGGGCCGACGTAGCCGCGGACTAGGTCGGGGCGGCCGACGAAGTCCTCGGCGGTGACCAGTTCGACGGCGGCCGGGGCGAAGTGGGCCTCGACCTTGTCCATGTCGACCTCGCGGTCGCCGGGGACGCCCACCGCGACGATCTCGCCGTCCACCTTGACGAGGAGGTTCTTGAGGGTGGCGGAGGCCGGGACGCCGAGGGAGGCGGCCAGGGTCTCGATGGTGGGGGTGTCGGGGGTGGGGATGTCCTCGGCAGCGGGGACATCGGTGGCGTCGACGGGGCTGAGCGCGTAGGTGATCGCCTCCGTGTTGGCGGCGAAGTCGCAGTTCGGGCAGTCCGCGAAGGTGTCCTCGCCGGCCTCGGCGGGGGCCAGGAACTCCTCGGACTTGGAGCCGCCCATCGCGCCGGCCGTCGCCGCGCAGATGCGGTAGTCGAGGCCCAGGCGCTCGAAGATGCGCTGGTAGGCGGCGCGGTGCAGGGCGTAGGACTCGGCGAGGCCCTCGTCGGCGACGTCGAAGGAGTAGGAGTCCTTCATCAGGAACTCGCGGCCACGCAGGATGCCGGCCCGGGGGCGGGCCTCGTCGCGGTACTTGTTCTGGATCTGGTAGAGGATGACCGGCAGGTCCTTGTAGGACGATGCCTGGTCCTTGACCAGGAGAGTGAAGATCTCCTCGTGGGTGGGGCCGAGGAGGTAGTCGCCGCCCTTGCGGTCCTGGAGGCGGAAGAGTTCGGGGCCGTACTCGTCCCAGCGGCCGGTGGCCTCGTACGGCTCGCGCGGCAGCAGGGCGGGGAGCTGGACCTCCTGGGCGCCGATGGCGTCCATCTCCTCGCGGACGATGCGCTCGATGTTGCCGAGGACCTTCTTGCCGAGCGGCAGCCAGCTCCACAGGCCGGCGGCGGTGCGGCGCACGTAGCCGGCGCGGACCAGCAGCTTGTGGCTGAGGACCTCGGCGTCCGCCGGGTCGTCGCGCAGCGTCTTCGCCATCAACTTCGACATGCGCTGGACCGGTGCGTTGGCCATGGTTCTCGTGTCTCCTGCTGCGTAAGGGTGGTGCTAGGAGGTTAGCCGGGGGGTCCGGTGCGGTGGAAATCGGTTATGCCCCGGCTAGTGCCTGCGGAGCGGCAGCGGGGCGCCCATCACCGCGTACGGCTTGGGGGCGCTGGGGAAGAGGACCTGGCGGGCGAGGTCCTCGTAGCCGAGGGAGTGGTAGAGGCCGCGGGCGGGGCTGTCCCGGTCGATCGCGGAGAGGATCGAGCGGGGCTGGGCGGCGCCGTCGGTGATCGTGGTGATCAGGGTGCGGCCCAGGCCGCGGTTCTGGTGAGCCGGGTGGACGTGGAGTTCGGTGATGACGAAGGAGTCGTCGAGCCAGCTGTCGTTGCCCTGGGCGCGGAGGTAGGGCTCGACGACGGTGGACCACCAGTGGGAGCGGTCGTTGGGCATGCCGTAGACGAAGCCGACCAGGGCGCCTCCGGTGGTGGCGCCGAGGGCCCGGGCACCGGGGTAGGTCAGGTGGCGCAGGACGATCTGGCGGCGGACGGCGACCTCGTCGGGGCCGAGGCCGAACGCGACGGCCTGGACGGCCAGGGCCTCGTCGACGTGGGCGGAGAGGTCCAGTGGGCCGATCACGACGTCCATGTGCGGGAGCCTAGCGCTTCGCTGGTCGGGGCAGGGGGTGCGGGTTGCCGTCCGCGCGGGTCAGAAGAGCACGCTCATGAAGGCGCCGACCTCCTGGAAGCCGACCCTCTGGTAGGTGCGCCGGGCCGCCGTGTTGAAGTCGTTGACGTAGAGGCTGACGACCGGGGCGACGTCCGCGAGGGCGTAGCGCAGGACCGCCGCCATGCCGGGGGCCGCGAGGCCCGTGCCCCGGTACTCGGGGGCCACCCACACGCCCTGGATCTGGCAGGCGCGGTCGGTGGCGGCGCCGATCTCGGCCTTGAAGACGACCTTGCCGTCGGCGTCGAAGCGGGCGAAGGAGCGGCCGGAGCCGACGAGTTCGGCGACCCGGGCCTGGTAGAGCAGGCCGCCGTCGCCGGCCAGCGGGGAGATGCCGACCTCCTCGGTGAACATCGCCACGCAGGCCGGCATGATCCGCTCCATCTCGTCCTTGCGGACGCGGCGGACGTAGGGGTCGGGGGCGATGTCGGTGGGGAGGCGGTCGGTGACCATGAGGGGCTGGCGGGTGCGGACCTCGCGGGCGGGGCCCCAGCCCGGTTCGAGGAGTCGCCAGAGCTGGGCGGTGGTGTCGGCGGGGCCGACGATGGAGGAGCAGCGGCGGCCGGCCCGGCGGGCGCGGTCGGCGAAGGCGCGCACGGCGCGCGGGGTGGCGCAGATGGGGACGAGGTTGGCGCCCGCGTAGCACAGGGACGTCAGCATGCCGTGCTCGTACCAGCCCCACATCTCGCCGCCGAGGCGCCACGGGTCGAGGCCGGCGATCTGCACGCGGGCGGTCACGAAGGCGTTGGCGACCGGCTCGCGGTCGAGGACGGCGAGTGCGGCGTCCAGGTCGCTCGGTTCGAGCACGCGGGAGGTGGTCTGCGTCAACACGTGCGGGGGCCTCACCCTGAGATCTGCTGGTCTCCGCACTGTACCTGCCATGAATATGCCGCGCCGCCCCCTGGGGCGACGCGGCGGGAGCGGCGGTGGCTCAGCCCGCGACGGAGACCGAGGGCTCGCCGGAGGTCACGCCGTCGGCCTCCATCTGCTCGGCGATCTTCATGGCCTCCTCGATGAGCGTCTCCACGATCTTGGACTCGGGGACGGTCTTGATGACCTCGCCCTTGACGAAGATCTGGCCCTTGCCGTTGCCGGAGGCGACGCCGAGGTCGGCCTCGCGGGCCTCGCCGGGGCCGTTGACCACGCAGCCCATGACGGCGACGCGCAGGGGGACGTCCATGCCGGTGAGGCCCGCGGTGACCTCTTCGGCGAGCTTGTAGACGTCGACCTGGGCGCGGCCGCAGGACGGGCAGGAGACGATCTCCAGGCCGCGCTGGCGCAGGTTCAGCGACTCCAGGATCTGGATGCCGACCTTGATCTCCTCGACCGGCGGGGCGGAGAGGGAGACGCGGATGGTGTCGCCGATGCCCTGGGAGAGCAGCGCGCCGAAGGCGACGGCCGACTTGATGGTGCCCTGGAAGGCGGGGCCGGCCTCGGTGACGCCGAGGTGGAGGGGGTAGTCGCACTGGGCGGCGAGCTGGCGGTAGGCCTCGACCATGACGACCGGGTCGTTGTGCTTGACGGAGATCTTGATGTCGCGGAAGTCGTGCTCCTCGAAGAGCGAGGCTTCCCAGAGGGCGGACTCGGCGAGGGCCTCGGGGGTCGCCTTGCCGTACTTCTGGAGCAGGCGGCGGTCGAGGGAGCCGGCGTTCACACCGATGCGGATCGGCGTGCCGTGGTCCTTGGCCGCCTTGGCGATCTCCTTGACCTTGTCGTCGAACTGCTTGATGTTGCCCGGGTTCACGCGGACCGCCGCGCAGCCCGCCTCGATCGCGGCGAAGACGTACTTCGGCTGGAAGTGGATGTCGGCGATCACCGGGATCTGCGACTTCTTCGCGATCACCGGGAGGGCGTCGGCGTCGTCCTGGGTGGGGCAGGCCACGCGCACGATCTGGCAGCCGGACGCCGTCAGCTCGGCGATCTGCTGGAGGGTCGCGCCGATGTCGGACGTGCGGGTGGTGGTCATGGACTGCACGGACACGGGGGCGTCGCCGCCCACCGCCACGGTCCCGACCTGGATCTGCCGGCTCTTGCGGCGCTCCGCGAGCCTGGTCGGAACGTCCGGCATGCCGAGAGAAATCGCAGTCATCTGCTGTGCAACCCCAAGTCGTGGATCAAGGTCCGGTCCCGTCAGCGGCGGGCTCCGGCATTCGAGATTACGGCACGGACATGAACGTCCGGCACACGGCGTACGGGAGATGCACCCAATGGCGTCCATCTGCCGTACGACCGGCGTGAAGCCCGGTCCGGAGGGACATGCTCTCCGGATCGGGCTTCTCGTCGGACCATGTGAATGGTCCGGTTCGCACGGATATCAGCTGATCCGTACCGGATTGACGACATCTGCTACCAGGACGAGCAACGTGAAGCAGACGAAGATGCCCGCCACCACGTAGGCCACCGGCATCAGCTTCGCCACGTCGAACGGTCCCGGGTCCGGGCGGCGCAGCACCTTCGCCGCGTTGCGGCGCAGCGACTCCCACAGGGCGCCCGCGATGTGGCCGCCGTCGAGCGGCAGCAGCGGGAGCATGTTGAAGAGGAACAGGGAGAGGTTGAAGCCGGCCACCAGCATGACGAACATCGCGAGCTGCTGGGTGGGCGGGATGTCGAGGGTGGCGATCTCGCCGCCGACGCGGGCGGCGCCGACGACGCCCATCGGGGAGTCGGCCTCGCGGGGGCCGTCGCCGAAGGCCGCGTCCCACAGGGCGGGGATCTTGGAGGGCAGGGCGGCGAGGGAGTCGACGGCGTCGCCGATCCGGTCGCCCATCCAGGTCACGGACTGGCCGAAGTCCTGTTTCACCACGCCGGTGGCCGAGCTGAAGCCGAAGAAGCCGGCCGTGACGTACTCGCCTTCGACGATCCGGCCGTTGGAGTCCTTCTTCGCGACCTGGTTGGTGGCGATGGTCGCCTCGAGGGTGACCTGCTGACCGTCGCGTTCGACGACGACCGGCACCGTCTCGCCGGGGTGGGAGCGGATCAGGTTGGACAGCCGGTCCCATTCGTCGGTCCGTACGCCGTCGAAGGCGACGATCTTGTCGCCCGCGCGCAGCCCGGCCGCGGCGGCCGGGGAGGCCGGGTCGGACTTGGTGCAGTCGTCCCGGTTCTCGCTCTGCGAGATGACGCACTGGGAGACCGAGCTGACGGTGGTGGTCTGCTGGGAGATGCCGAAGCCCATCAGGACGGTGAGGAAGAGCACCACCGCGAGGATGAGGTTCATGAACGGCCCGGCGAACATGACGATGACGCGCTTCCACGGCTTGCGCGTGTAGAACAGACGCTTCTCGTCGCCCGGCTGCAGTTCCTCGAAGGCGGCCGAGCGGGCGTCCTCGATCATGCCGCGCCAGGGCGAGGTGGAGCGGGCCTCCATGCGGCCGTCGGCGCCGGGCGGGAACATGCCGATCATGCGGATGTAGCCGCCGAACGGGATGGCCTTGACGCCGTACTCGGTCTCGCCCTTCTTCCGCGAGAAGATCGTCGGCCCGAAGCCGACCATGTACTGCGGCACGCGGATGCCGAACATCTTGGCGGTGGACAGGTGCCCCAGCTCGTGCCAGGCGATGGAGAACAGCAGGCCGACCGCGAAGACGACTATGCCGAGGATGAACATCAGGGTCGTCATGCACGGGCCTCCGCCGTCTGTGCCGCCAGTTGCCGGGCCCGGGTGCGTGCCCAGGTCTCCGCTTCGAGGACGTCCGGGACGGTGAGCGAGGTTCCCGCACGGGGGGTGCCGTGTTCCTCGACCACCCGCGTGACGGTCTCCATGATCCCGAGGAACGGCAGCGCGCCGTCGCGGAACGCCCCGACGCACTCCTCGTTGGCGGCATTGAACACCGCCGGGGCCGTGCCCGCGAGCTGCCCGACGTGCCGGGCCAGGTCGACGGAGGGGAAGGCCTCGTTGTCGAGCGGGAAGAACTCCCAGGTCGAGGCCTTGCTCCAGTCGAAGGCGGGGGCGGCGTCGGGGACGCGTTCGGGCCAGCCGAGGCCGACGGCGATGGGCCCGCCCATGTCGGGGGGCGTGGCGTGGGCCATCGTCGATCCGTCCGTGTACTCGACCATCGAGTGGACATACGACTGCGGGTGCACGACCACCTCAATGCGGTCGAAGGGAATGTCGTAGAGGAGGTGGGCCTCGATCACCTCCAGGCCCTTGTTGACGAGGGTGGCGGAGTTGATCGTGATCACCGGGCCCATGGCCCAGGTGGGGTGGGCGAGGGCGTCCTCTACGGTGACGCTCGCGAGCTGTTCCCTCGTACGCCCCCGGAAGGGCCCGCCGGAGGCGGTGACGACCAGCTTGCGGACGTCGGCGCGGGTGCCGGCGGCGAGCGCCTGGAAGAGGGCGGCGTGCTCGGAGTCGACCGGGATGATCTGTCCCGGCTTGGCGAGGGCCTTGACCAGCGGGCCGCCGACGATGAGCGATTCCTTGTTGGCGAGCGCGAGGGTGCGGCCCGCTTCCAGGGCGGCGAGGGTCGGGGCGAGTCCGATGGAGCCGGTGATGCCGTTGAGGACGGTGTGGCAGTCGGAGGCGGCGACCTGGGTGGCCGCGTCCGGTCCCGCGAGGATCTCGGGGAGCGGCTCCCCACTGCCGTACTGCGCCCTGAGGGCTTCCCGCAGCGCCGGTACGACGTCCTCGCGGGCGACGGCGACGGTCCGCGCCTTCAGCCGGTACGCCTGCTCGGCGAGGAGGGCGACCCGGCCGCCGTTGGCGGACAGGGCGGTGACCCGGAAGCGGTCCGGGTTGCGCAGCACGAGGTCGATGGCCTGGGTCCCGATCGACCCGGTGGACCCGAGGATCACCACGTCCTTCGGGCCGTCGCCCGCCACCGGGTCGTACACGAGGTGGGGGTCGGCGAGTGGGGCTGGACTGTCGCTCATTCCCCCATTGTGGCCGCAACGGCCCTCCGGGAGGACAGCGCGTCCCTCGGTCGGGTGTCGTGGGGTCCCGGGGGCGGGGTTCGGACCGTGTCCGGCGGCGTCGGCGGGGGTGTCGGGGCCGGGTTGGGGCGGGGCGAGGCTGGGTTGGGGCGAGGCCCGTGGCCGGGTCCGGACGGGACGATCGAGCCGGGGCGCGGGGGCGCCCGCGCGGCGGGGCGTGGCGAGCCGGGGACGGCGGACGGGCGCGTCCCGCCCCGCACACGGGGCGGGACGGAGGCCGGGCCCGACGACCAGAACGTCGCTCGCCGGGGCCGACGGGAGACCAGACCAGCCGCCCCGGGCCGGCGGACCGGAGACCGGACCGCCGTCCGCCGATCGGGAGCGCGTCCCGGGGCCCGGCGACGCTGACCGGCCCCGCGAGCAGCGCGCCGGAGCGGGGCGGCCGGGAGGGGACGCGGTCAGACGTGGCGGACCCGGAGCCGCCCGCCCCGGGCGGGAAAGTTCCGGAGGAACGGGCGGGCTCAGCCGATGGGCCGGCGGACGTTCTCCCTGGTGCTCGGGCCGGGCGCGGCGTCCGCGATCCACGGGCCGTCGCCCGACGGGTCGACGACTCCCTGTTCCAGCCACTCGTAGGCGCCGCCCAGCACTCCCTTGACGACCTTGCGGTCGAGGTCGTCGGTGTTGGTCCACAGGCGGCCGAAGAGTTCCTCGACGCGGATGCGGGACTGGTGGCAGAAGGCGTCGGCGAGCTGGTAGGCCTCGCGGCCGTGGTCGCCCTCGGCGCGCAGGTGCTCGGCGCGGACGCAGGCGGCGCTCATCGCGAAGAGTTCCGCGCCGATGTCGACGACGCGGCCCAGGAAGCCCTGCTTGGTCTCCATCCGGCCCTGCCAGCGGGACATGGCGTAGAAGGTGGAGCGGGCGAGCTTGCGGGCGGTGCGTTCGACGTAGCGCAGATGTCCGGAGAGGTCACGGTGGCCGGACGGGTGGAAGTCGGCGTAGGAGCGCGGGAGCTGTCCCGGTCCGGCGACGAGCTTGGGCAGCCACTTGGCGTAGAAGACGCCGGCCTGCGCGCCCGCCCTCGCCTTGTCGGTCAGGGTCTTGTCGGGGTCGATCAGGTCTCCGGCGACCGAGAGGTGGGCGTCGACGGCCTCGCGCGCGATCAGCAGGTGCATGATCTCGGTGGAGCCCTCGAAGATGCGGTTGATGCGCAGGTCGCGCAGGAGCTGCTCGGCGGGGACCGCGCGCTCGCCGCGGGCTTCGAGGGAGGCCGCGGTCTCGAAGCCCCGGCCGCCGCGGATCTGGACCAGTTCGTCGGCCATCAGGCAGGCCATCTCGGAGCCGTAGAGCTTGGCGAGGGCGGCCTCGATGCGGATGTCGTTACGGTCCTCGTCGGCCATCTGGGAGGACAGGTCGAGGACGGCTTCGAGGGCGAAGGTCGTCGCCGCGATGAAGGAGATCTTCGAGCCGACCGCCTCGTGCAGGGCGACCGGCCTGCCCCACTGCTCGCGCACCGCCGACCACTCGCGGGCGATCTTCAGGCACCACTTGCCGGCGCCGACGCACATGGCGGGCAGGGAGAGGCGGCCGGTGTTGAGGGTGGTGAGGGCGATCTTGAGGCCGGCGCCCTCCGGGCCGATGCGGTTGGCGGCGGGCACCCGGACCCGGTGGAAGCGGGTGACGCCGTTCTCCAGGCCGCGCAGGCCCATGAACGCGTTGCGGTTCTCGACCGTGATGCCTTCGGAGGCGGCTTCCACGACGAAGGCGGTGATGCCGCCCTTGCCGCCCGTCCCGTCCTCGGACTTCGGGACGCGGGCCATGACGACGAGCAGGTCGGCGACCACGCCGTTGGTGGTCCAGAGTTTCACGCCGTCGAGTACGTAGTCGTCGCCGTCCCGCACGGCGGTGGTCGCCAGCCGCGCCGGGTCGGAGCCGACGTCCGGCTCGGTGAGCAGGAAGGCGGAGATGTCGGTCCGGGCGCAGCGCGGCAGGAACGTGTCCTTCTGGTCCTGCGTGCCGAACATCTTCAGCGGCTGCGGAACCCCGATCGACTGGTGCGCGGAGAGCAGCGCGCCGATCGCCGGGTTCGCGGATCCGACCAGGGCGAGGGCCTTGTTGTAGTAGACCTGGGTCAGACCGAGACCGCCGTACTTGGTGTCGATCTTCATGCCGAGGGCGCCCAGCTCCTTCAGCCCGGTGATCACGTCGTCCGGGATGCGGGCGTCGCGCTCGATCACGGCCCCGTCGATCTTCGTCTCGCAGAAGTCGCGCAGCTTGGCGAGGAACTCCTCGCCGCGCTGGACGTCCTCGTCGGCGGGGAGCGGGTGGGGGTGGATGAGGTCGAGACGGAAGCGGCCGAGGAAGAGCTCCTTGGCGAAGCTCGGCTTGCGCCAGTCCTGTTCGCGGGCCGCCTCCGCGACCTGGCGGGCCTCGCGTTCGGTGACGGTGGGTCGGGAGGAGGGGGTGGTTGGTGCGGACATGAGGCTCACCTCGCCGCGAATCGGCATCGGGGGACCGTACGCCCTCGAAGATCGGCACGGTTCGTGGTGCGCGAACTTGCGGACGTACGTTACTAGTCGGTGCTACCCGATCGTATGTACCCGATCCCGGACGGGCCCACCACCCTTCGTGCGGCCGTTCGGCCGACACGCCCGGGGAAGGGGCAGTGGAAGAAAAGACTGTCGAAGCGCTTCGACATCCTATGGACACCACTCCCCAGGAGGGTTACTGTCGATCCACCCTCACCCGCCGTTGTCCGCCCCGCGCGCTGTCGAAGCGCTTCACAAACTTGGAGAGCTGGATGGTCACCCTCGCCGAGGTCGCCCAGCACGCCGGAGTCTCGGCGAGCACGGTGAGCTATGTCCTCAGCGGCAAGCGGTCCATCTCCACCACCACCCGTCAGCGGGTCGAGGAGAGCATCCGGAAGCTCGGCTACCACCCGAACGCCGGCGCCCGCGCCCTGGCCAGCAGCAGGTCGAACATCATCGCGCTGATGATCCCCCTGCGCACGGACATGTACGTGCCGGTGATGATGGAGATCGCCATCGCGGTCGCGACCACCGCGCGCACCCACGGATACGACATCCTGCTGCTCACCGGTGAGGAGGGCCCCGACGCGGTGCGCCGCGTCACCGGCAGCGGGCTCGCCGAGGCGATGATCCTGATGGACGTCGAACTCGACGACGAGCGGCTGCCCCTGCTACGGGGCACCGACCAGCCGTCCGTGCTGATCGGGCTCCCGGCCGACACCACCGGGCTGACCTGCGTCGACCTCGACTTCCGGGCGACCGGCGCGCTGTGCGTGGAGCACCTGGCGAAGCTGGGGCACCGCGACATCGCCGTCATCGGCGAGGCCCCCGCCGTCTACGAACGGCACACCGGCTTCGCCGAGCGCACGCTCGACGGGCTGCGCTCCCGGGCACGCGAGCTGGAGCTGCGGCTGCTGCACCGGCCCTGCGAGGGCGGGTACGACGCGATGGCCGCCACCCTGGCCCGCGTCTTCGACGAGCGGCCGGAGACGACCGGGTTCGTCGTGCAGAACGAGTCGGCGGTCGAGCCGCTGCTCGCCCTGCTGCGCCAGCAGGGCCGCGCGGTGCCGGAGGACGTGTCGGTGGTCGCGGTCTGCCCCGAGCAGGTCGCCACCCAGGCCTCGGTACGGCTCACCTCCGTCGCCCTGCCCGCGCAGGAGATGGGCCGGCACGCCGTGGAGCAGCTGATCGCCAAGCTCGACGGGCACGGCAGCGACGAGGTCGTGCTGCTCGCGCCGGAGCTGACGGTGCGGGCCAGCTCGGGGCCGGCGCCCGTCCGGTCGTAGCGTCTTCCTCCTTCTCACGCAGGGTCCCTTCCCACCCGCAGGTGGCCTCTTCTCACCCGCAGGAACTCCCCAAGGAGCGTGCCTCGTGACCCAGCCTGCCCAGACGCCGCCCAAGGTCGGCCTCGCCCAGTCCTCCCCCACCGTCGGCACGCTCCGCGAGCGGGACGGGGCGCTGGAGTGGAGCGGCCGTCAGGAAACCGTGCGGATCGAACCGTGGGGGCCGGACGCGATCCGGGTCCGGGCCCGGCTCGGCGGCCCCGTGCTGGCGGACCTCCCGGGCGCCCTGCTGCCGGACGCCCCGGCGACCGGGAGCACCGTCAAGATCGAGGACGGGTCCGGCTCGCTCACCGTCGGCGCGCTGACCGTGGAGGTCGACGCCGAGGGACTGGTCCGCTTCGTGCGGACCGCCGACGGCGGTGAGCTGCTGGCCGAGGAGCGCGCCCACTTCTGGTGGCCCGGCCCGCGCCTCTACACGGCCGTCGGCAACGGGTACCACCGGCTGGAGCAGCGGTTCGCCGCCCACGACGACGAGAAGCTGTACGGCCTCGGCCAGCACCAGCACGGCCGCCTCGACCAGAAGGGCCTGGTCGTCGACCTGGTCCAGCGCAACGCCGAGGTGTCCATACCCGTCCTCACCTCCAGCCGCGGCTACACCCTGCTGTGGAACAACCCGGCGATCGGCCGTGTGGAGCTGGCCGGCAACGGCACGCGGTGGGTCGCCGACTCCGCCCGGCAGATCGACTACTGGATCACCGCCGGCACCCCGGCCGACACCCAGCGCCGCTACAGCGCGGTGACCGGCCGTACGCCGATGCTGCCGGCGTGGGCGGCGGGCTTCTGGCAGTGCAAGCTGCGCTACCGCACACAGGACGAACTCCTCGCGGTGGCACGGGAGTACAAGCGGCGCGGGCTGCCGATCGACGCGATCGTCTGCGACTTCTTCCACTGGACGCACCTGGGCGAGTGGAAGTTCGACCCGGCCGAGTGGCCGGACCCGGCGGCCATGGTCCGTGAGCTGGACGAGCTGGGCATCAAGCTGGTGGTGAGCGTCTGGCCGTCGGTGTCGCCGCTCTCCGAGAACCACCCGGTCATGGAGCAGCGCGGGTACTTCATCGGCACCCAGTACGGCCCGATGGCGCACGCCGACTGGCCGGACAAGGAGGTGGCCTCGACGGTCCAGGTCGCCTTCTACGACGCCACCAACCCCGAGGCCCGTGATTTCGTGTGGTCGCGGGTCAGGGAGAACTACCTCGACCCCTACGGCATCACCGCCTTCTGGCTGGACGCCTGCGAGCCCGAGCTCAAGCCCGGCTTCCCGGAGAACCTGCGTTACTGGGCGGGCCCGGGTCTGGAGGTCGGCAACCTGTACCCGGCCGAGAACTCCCGCGCCTTCGACGAGGGCCTGCGCGCCTCCGGCGTGGACGAGGTGATCACCCTCAACCGCTCGGCCTGGGCGGGCAGCCAGCGCCACGGCGCCGCGCTGTGGTCCGGCGACATCGGCACCGACTTCGCCACCCTGCGCCGCCAGATCGCGGCCGGCCTCAACACCGCGCTCTCCGGCATCCCCTGGTGGAACACGGACATCGGCGGCTTCCACGGCGGCGACCCGGACGACCCGGCGTACCGGGAAGTGCTGGTCCGCTGGTTCCAGTTCGGCGCGCTGTCCCCGCTGATGCGCCTGCACGGCTTCCGCGACCCGGGCATGCCGCTGGGCCCGGACATGACCGGCGGCCCGAACGAGGTGTGGTCCTACGGCGAGGAGGCGTACCCGGTCCTGGAGAAGTACCTGCGGCTGCGCGAGCGGCTGAAGCCGTACGTGCTCGACGTGATGCGCGAGGCGCACGAGGAGGGGCTGCCGGTGATGCGGCCGCTGTTCCTGGAGTTCCCCGGGGACCAGGCCGCCTGGGACGTCGACGACGCCTACCTCCTCGGCCGGGACCTGCTGGTCGCGCCGGTGCTGACGGCCGGCGCCACGGTGCGCACGGCGTATCTTCCGGCGGGCGCGCGCTGGACGGACGCGTGGACGGGTGAGACGTACGAGGGCGGGGCGAGCGTGACGGTGGACGCGCCGCTGGACCGGATTCCGCTGTTCCTGCGGGACGGGGCCGAGCTGCCGGTGGCGGAGTAGGGACGCCGAGCGCGCCGCCAACTAGGCTGCGCGGCAGTAGAGTTGCCCGGCCGCGAAAGGAATCCCGTGCCTTCGACTCCGCTCGCCCTCAGGCTCGCCGACCTGGCGCTGCGCCCCGCGTTCGGCTCCCGTCGCACGCCCGACCGGACCTTCGACCGGCTCCTGGCGCGGGCGGGAGGGGCGGCGGGGGACGAGCGGTTCGCCGACGACTTCCGTTCGCTGCTGCGCTGGTGGGCCGGGGCCGAGAACCTCACCCCGGTCGGCTGGCAGTCCGCGCAGTCCCACGTCGGCAGACACCTCACCAACCGGGCCCGGATACGGCGGCTGATCGCCGAGCATCCCGGGATCGAGCGGGAGCCCGTCGAGAGGCCGGTCTTCGTGGTGGGCCTGCCGCGCACCGCGACGACGCTCACGCACGGCGTGCTGTCCCTGTCGGACGAGCACCGCTGCCCCCTGCTGTGGGAGCTGCTCAACCCCGGCCTGGAGGTACCGCCCGGCGGGCGGCGCAGGGCGACCGCGCCCGCGCGTCGGATGACCGCCGGCATCAACATGCTCACGCCGCGCTTCCGCGACATCCACCCGATGACCGCCGAAGGCCCCGAGGAGTGCACCTTCGCCCTGCCGCACGCGCTGATGCCGCTCTCCTCGGCACGGATACCCGAGTACCAGGCCTGGCACTACGAGCGGGACTTCGTCGCCGACTACCGCCACCTCAAGCAGGTCTACCAGGTGCTCCAGTACGGTCGTCCGCGCCGCCGCCGCTGGATCCTCAAGTCCCCCATGCACCTGGAGAACCTCGACGCGCTGCACACCGTCTTCCCGGACGCCACCATCGTGTGGACGCACCGCGACCCGGTCACCGTCGTGGCGTCCTTCTGCAGCCTGGTCGAGCACGGCATGGCCGTCAGCACCCGCCCCGTCGACCCGCGCGGCATCGGCGCCACCTGGCTGGAGCTGCTGAGCCGCTCCGCGACGCGTGGTCTCGCGGCCCGCGCCGCCATCCCCCGCCACTCACTCGTGGACGTCCCGTACTCCTGGCTGGGGACCGATCCGGCCGCCGGCGCGCCCAAGCTCTACGCCGCCGTCGGCGCCCGCTGGACCGACGCCGAGGCCGCCCGGCTCGCCGCGGTCGCCGCCCGCCCCAAGGGCACCCGCCCGCACCGGTACGAGCTGTCCCGGTACGGCCTGACCCGCGCCGACGTCGAATCCGCCTTCGCCGAGTACAACGCGCTGCGGGCCGAGGTCGACCGCGCCTGACGGCACGGCCGGCGGGCGCGGTGGTGCTACCGCGTCTTGACGCCGATGACGCGGTCCGCTCCGGCGACGAGGTCGAGCGGCTCGGCGCCGGAGGGGGTCCGGAGTTCGACGCGGTGCGTGCGGGCGGGTCGCAGGACGGCCGTCGCGTCGCCGTCGGGCGTCCAGGTGAGGTCGAGTGCCGCCCCGAACCGGGTGCGTACGCCCTTGAGCTCGCCCGCCGGGCAGAACTCCGGGAGCGCGGGCAGCAGGACCAGCCGGTCCGGGGTGGACTGCACGAGCATCTCGATGAGCACGGCCGGGAGCGCGTGCGCGGCGTCCGCGTTGTAGACGTCGCGGCGGGGGTAGTGCGCGCTCATCAGGGAGGCGTGGAAGAAGTCACCGTCGAGTACCCGGCCGAGGGCGTGGGCGACTCGCTCGGCGTCCCGGAGGCGGGCCGCGACCAGAGCGTGGTGGAGGTGGCCGTGGGCGGAGTCGTTCTCGGCGCCGCGCAGTTCGAGCGCCCGGTGGGCGGCCTCGGCGAGTGTGGGGGTGTCGTACGGGCTGATCTCGTCGAGGGGCCAGACGCCGTAGAGGTGGCTGAGGTGGCGGTGGTCGTAGGTGTCCTCCAGGCCCGGGCTCGCCCATTCCGCCAGGGCTCCGTCGGCATTGGTCCGGTGCGGTGGGAGACGGTCGGCGAGGGCGCGCCAGCGGTCGGCGTGTGCGGGGTGGCGGTCGGCGGCGGTCAGCAGGGCGTGCCGGGCGGCGGAGAGGTCCATGGCCGCGTTGACGGTGCCCCAGCCGGCGTTGGCGGGGCGGTTCTCGGGTGAGTAGGACGGGACGACGAGTACGTGGCCGTCGTCGTCGGTGCGGGTGAGGAAGTCCTCGTAGAAGAGGGCGGCTTCGGCGAGCGCGGCGGTGGTGCGGGGGTCGTGGGCGCCGCGGGTCTCGTCGTGGTCGACGAGAGGCTTGAGCAGCCAGTCGGCGCCCGCGGTCCACAAATGCAGCGGGTACTCGCGGCTGAAGTGACAGGTGTGTCCCGACTCGCCGTCCGTGTGGGAGGGGGCGACGACACCGCGGGTGCCGAAGATCGCGCGGGCGTTGTCCCGCCAGTCCGGGAGCTGGCGGTGGACCAGTGCGGCGTGGGCCTCGGTGACCTCGGGGAGGG
This sequence comes from Streptomyces sp. CB02414, assembly GCF_001905385.1. GTDB lineage: Bacteria > Actinomycetota > Actinomycetes > Streptomycetales > Streptomycetaceae > Streptomyces. Next base: position 53,820 of record NZ_LIPF01000011.1, read on the forward strand.
CGGCGGCCGCGGCGGAGGCGGTCTGGAGGTTGAGGTTGGCGTTGGTGGTGAACGCTCCGGACCACGCGGTGTTCCAGTCGCCGGTCCACAGGCCGGTCAGGCGGGGCGGGAGCAGGCCGCTCGCCGACAGGAGGTGGTAGCGGCCGGCGGCGAAGAGGCGCTCCAGGAGGGCGGTGCCGCGGGGGCGTCCGAGCAGCGCGGAGCCCGGCAGGGCGCGTTCGGCGGGGTCGGCGGCGAGGTCGAGGGTGACGCGGTCGTAGGCGGTGCGGTGCAGGGCGAGGTGGCGGTCGAGGAGGCCGTCGTACGACGTCCCCTCCCGCAGGTCGCGCAGGGCGCGGCCCTCGGTGACCACGTCCAGCTCGCCGGTGTGGCGGCGCACCCGGGTGAGGAGCAGTACCTCCGTGGCGCCCTCGACGAGCACGCCGGGCGGGACCAGCTTGGTGGTGCCGCCGGTGACGGCGGCCAGGGTGACGCCGGTGTACGCCAGGCCGCTGTCGCCGGGGTAGCGGGCGCGCAGGCTGAGCTGGGCGCCCTCGGGGGTGAGGACGGCGCCGTGGCCGACGCCGAGGCCGGCGGGGGCGCCGGGGAGGCGGGGGTCGAGGGAGAGGTCGAGGGTGAGGTGCGGGGCGGTGATGTGCTGGACGATGACGTCGTCGGCGCGGGAGACGAAGACGCGGCTGGTCCAGGTGGCGCAGGTGGCGGTCGTCTCACCGGTGGTGAAGTCGACGGAGCGGCGGTAGTCGGAGCGGGCGTCGCCGGGCGGTCTGTTCAGGCGAAGCTGGAAGGCCGGGTGGAAGGGGCGTACCCATTGCAGCGGGCGCCCGTCGGTGAAGCTCTCGGCGGCGTCCGTCTCCCCGGCCAGCAGGCGGTCCTGAAGGTTGGGGAGTCCGGCGGCGAGCCGGGGTGGGCGGCGGTGCTCGTCGCCGTTCGGGCGGACGAGGGTGTGGTGGGTGACGACGACCCGGTCGGCGTGCGGATCGCCGAACACGAGGGCGCCGTGGTGGCCGTTGCCCGTCAGGAAGGCGTCCTCCCAGCGGGTGGCGGGCTCGGGCTCCCAGGTGCCGTGCACCGGCGTACCGGTCATGGGGCCGGCTCCGTGAGGACGGCCACGCCGTGGCGGCCGAGGGTGACGCGGTCGGTGACGGTCGCCTCGGTCAGCAGGTCGCGGTGGGTGCCCGGGACGTCCACGGTGACCGGGTCGCGGCCGTGGTGGAGGAGGAAGAGCAGGTCGCCGCGGCGTACGGCCTCGACGCCGGCCGGGAGCCCGTCGAGCGCGGGGCGGGCGCCCGCGTCGGCGGCGATGCGGGCGAGCAGGTCGCGCAGCGCCGCCGGCTCGGGGAGGGTGGAGAGGTACCAGGCGCGGTTCTTGCCGAGGACGGCCGGGAGTCCGTCCAGCTCGCCGCCCTTGTAGCGGATCGTCTCGGTGGCGGTGCCGTCGGGTTCGATCTCCTCGGACCACAGGGTGCCGCGGAAGCCGTCGCAGGCGGCCGTCTCGTCCGCCTCCAGGGGCCACCACTCGTGCAGGACGCGGATGCCGAACAGCTCGCGCAGCCGGGCGTCCATGGCGCCGGGCCTGACCCGGTCGTCCTCGTCGGCTACGCCGGTCAGGAAGCCGCAGACGAGGGTGCCGCCGCCGCGGACGTAGGCGAGGAGGTTGTCGATCGCCGCGTCCGTGAGCGCGTAGAGCTGGGGTACGAGAACCGCCTTGTAGGGGGTCAGGTCGTGTTCCGGGTGGGCGAAGTCGGTGGTGAGGTGGGCCTCCCACAGTGCGCGGTGCCAGGCGCGCAGGACGTCGGGGTAGTCGGAGCGGGTGGAGGGGCGGCCGTCCTGGGCGCCGGCCCACCAGGAGTGCCAGTCGTGCAGAACGGCGACGTCGGCGGTGACGGTGGTGTCCGCCGCGTGCGGGCCGAGCTTCGCGAGGTCGGCGCCGAGCTGCTTGGCCTCCTGGTACGTGCGGCCCCGCTCCCCCGCGTGGGAGACCATCCCGGAGTGGAACTTCTCGGCGCCCTGCCTCGACTGGCGCCACTGGAAGTAGCAGAGGGCGTCGGCGCCGCGGGCGACGGCCTGGAGGGACCACAGGCGGTTGAGGCCGCGCGGCTTGGGGTGGTTGGCGCCGCGCCAGTTGACGGGTCCGGCCGCCTGTTCCATGAGCATCCAGGGGCCGCGTGCCTGCGAGCGCGTCATGTCCTGGACCAGGGCGCCTTCCTGGGCGCCGAGGGGGTCGCGCGGGTCGGGGTAGAGGTCGACGGAGACGACGTCCTCCTCCTCGGCCCAGCGCCAGGCGTCCTGGCCGGACCAGAGCGGCATGAAGTTGGTGGTCACCGGGAGGTGCGGGGTGTGGCGGCGGACGATGTCGCGTTCGGCGACGTAGCACTCCAGGAGCATGTCGGAGGTGAAGCGCCGGAAGTCCAGGACCTGGGCCGGGTTCTTGAGGTAGTGGGTGCGGCGGGCGGGCAGGATCTCCGCCCAGTCGCCGTAGCCCTGGCTCCAGAACGCCGTCCCCCAGGCCGTGTTGAGGGCGTCGAGGGTGCCGTACCGGTCCTGGAGCCAGCCGCGGAAGCGGGTGGCGGCCTCGTCACCGTGGTCGTAGGTGCAGTACTCGTTGTTGATGTGCCACATGGTGAGGGCGGGATGGCCGGCGTAGCGGGCGGCCAGGGCCTCGGTGATGGCGGCGGCGTGGCGGCGGTAGGTGGCGCTGGAGTGCGAGAAGTGCTGCCTGCCTCCCCACCACTCGGTGCGGCCGTCCTCGTCGCGAGGCAGGGTGTCCGGGTACAGGTGCCCCAGCCAGGGCGGGGGCGAGGCGGTGGGGGTGGCGAGGACGACGCCGATGCCGTTCTCGTGCATCAGGTCCATCAGGCGGTCCAGCCAGGCGAAGTCGTGGACGCCGGGGCGCGGTTCGAGTCTCGCCCAGGAGAAGACGCCGAGGGTGACGGAGTTGACGCCCGCGTCTTTCATCAGGCGGACGTCCTCGTGCCACGTCTCCTCGGGCCACTGCTCGGGGTTGTAGTCGCCGCCGTAGAGGATGCGGTGGCGGGTGGTGTCCGACAGGTTCGGCATCAGCAGGGGTCTCCGTACTGGATGCCGCGTCCGTTGGTGGCGAGGTAGACGCGGCCGTACACGCGGGGGTCGCCGGTGATCGTCTCGCCGGTCCACCCCCACTGGTGCTGGTCGTCGTTGATCCGCGTCCAGCTCTTCGCCTCGTCGTCGGAGCGGTAGACGGCGGTGATGGTCTCGGTGGAGCCGACCTGGTAGACCGCCGGATAGCCGGCGCCGTCGGCGGCCTTGCCGAAGCCGAGGGTGTACGAGGCCCAGCAGCTGTCGACCTTGGTGAAGGTGGTGCCGCCGTCGGTGGAGCGGTGGAGGCCGTTCCACTTGGTGCTCAGCCACAGGTCACCGCTGCGGCCGGGCGCCACGGCCAGCTTGAACTGGGCGTCGCCGGCGGGCAGCCCGGTGGCGCGGGCGGTGAAGGTGCGGCCGCCGTCGGTGCTGGCGAGCAGCGTCCCCGCGTCGGTGTCGTACGCGTAGAGGAGCGCCGGGTCCACCGGGTCGGCGACCGGCGTGGCGCCCTTGGGGAAGGAGGCGACCTCGGTCCAGGTCGTGCCGTTGTCCACCGAGCGGTGGGCCGGGTGCCGGGTGCCGTCCCAGTGCACGAAGGACCACAGGAGCACGCTGCCGTCGGCGTTGGTGGCGATCGGTCCGGGTGCGTCCTTGGCGATGCCGGGCTGGGAGGCGAAGGGTGCCCAGGTGACGCCGCCGTCGTGCGAGTACGCGCCGTTGCCGTGATCGCCCCAGCCCGCCCGGACGACGTACGCCGGTCTGCGGGCGGCCTGCGCGAGTCCGGTCGCCGAGCCGGACACGGGGTTCGTGGCCATGCCGTGGGCGGGAGACGCCGTGAGCCGCTCGTGGTACATGACGCCGATGTCCCGTGCTCCGCTGAGCAGGTGTGCCCGCCCGCGCGGGGGCGAGATCAGCTGGGTCACGGACGCCTCCTCCAGGCCGCGGATCTGCGGGGCCCAGTGGCGCAGGTCGCGGGTGCCGTAGAGGGTGGCGCCGGTGCCGTACACGAGGTGCTCCGAGTCGTACGTGTCGACGGCGACGGCCTGGATCCACCAGCCGAACTTGGGCTGCTCCTCACCCCACTTCAGGTACGGGGTCTCGGAGACGTCGAGGACGGCCGAGTCCTTCAGGGACGTCCAGGTGCGGCCGCCGTCGGTGGTCCGGTACAGGGTGTCGACGGCCGCCCAGCGGTTGTTGGTGGAGACGACGGCGGTGCCGGGGCGGCGGGCGTCGACGGCGACTCCGCCGTAGCCGAAGGTGTCGGCGCCGCCCGGCTCGACGGGCGTGACGTCGGCCCAGCCGTCGTCGGTCGTGCGCAGCTTGTGCACGCTGCCGGTGGACTGGCCGTTCGGGCCCGGTGCGTCGGCGTAGGTCACGTACAGCTCGCGGGTGTGCCGGTCGCAGGCGGCACGGACCGGGACCCTGGCCGCGCTGCCGGAGGGCTGCCCGGGGACGGACTCCCAGGTGGTGCCGTCGGTCGTGCGGAACAGGTTCGGTGCGGTGCCGTCGGCGTCGCCCCAGCCGGCGTAGAGGGTGCGGCCCGCGGCCACCAGGAGGGTGACGCCCTGACCGGTGGGGGTCGGGGCGGCGGGGAAGCCGGGGGCGGCGGCCCAGGTGACGCCCCGGTCGGTCGACCGCCACAGGCCGTCGTGCCGGGTGCCCAGCCACAGGGTGTCGCTGTCGCGCGGGTCGACCAGGAGCCGCTCGCCGGTGCCCCGGCCGTCCTCGTTGGCGCCGAGCTTCACGGGGAGGTCGGTGCGCTGCCAGGTCCTGCCCCGGTCCTCGGAGCGCAGGATCGCGCCGTTCGCCGACCACGCCTGGGTGTAGGTGCCGCAGGCCAGGTGGAGCCGGTCCGGGTGGGCGGGGTCGACGGCCATCGCCTCGACGCCGAGCAGGTTCCAGTCGTCCCAGCCGAGGTGGTCCAGGAGCGGGATCCAGCGGTCGGCGCGGTCGTCCCAGCGGTAGGCGCCGCCGATGTCGGTACGGGCGTAGGCGAGCCCGCGGACGCGGGGGTGGAACAGGACACCGGTGATGAAGCCGGTACCGCCGATGACGACGTTGCGCCAGCGGTAGGCGGGGGCGGCGTCCGCCGTGTCCTCGGCGGCGTGTGCGCGCCCGGGAGCGAACGGAACGGCGGTGAGCGCGGCGGCGGCCGCGGTCCCGGCGAGTACGGCGCGCCGGCTCGGGCTGCGTGACACGGACGCATGCATGACATACCTCGTTCTGTGCGGCTCGGGGCGGATGTGTACGGGGCCGGAGGGGAGGGCGTCAGCCCTTCACCGCGCCGGTCAGCATGCCCTTCTTGAAGTGGCGCTGGACGAAGGGCGACAGCACGGCGACGGGCAGCAGGGCCATGACCATGACGGCCATCTGCACGGCCAGGCCGGACAGCTCGCCGGTCTTGATCGCCTGGCCGAGGCCGACCGGCGCCTCCTGCTTCTGCACGAGCTGGATCATGACGTTCTGCAGCGGCAGCATGTCCTGGTCGTTCAGGTACAGGGAGGCGTTGAACCAGGCGCTCCAGTAGCCGACGGCGTAGAACAGGGTGATGACCGCGACGACCGCGCGGGACAGCGGCAGGACGATCTGCCACAGGATGCGCAGGTCCCCGGCACCGTCGATGCGGGCGCTGTCGATCAGTTCCTGCGAGATGCCCATGAAGAAGCCGCGCAGCACCAGGATGTTGAAGACGCTGATCGCGCTGGGCAGGATCAGCGCGAGGTAGCTGTCCGTCAGGCCCAGGGACTGCACCAGCAGGTAGGTCGGGATGAGTCCCGCGCTGAAGAACATCGTGGCCAGCAGCACCATGAGGATCCAGCGGTGGCCCAGCGAACCGCTGCGGGACAGCCCGTAGGCGCACAGCACCGACACCGCCATCGAGAAGAGGGTGCCGACGAGGGTGATGCCGACGCTGACGAGCGCGGCGCGGGTGACCTGGCCGCCGCTGAGCAGTTCCTGGTAGGCGACGAAGGTGATGTCCGTCGGGATCATCACCAGTCCGCCGGCCTCGTCGATGGCCTTGCGCGAGGAGAGGCTGGTGACGACGACGATCCACAGCGGGAACAGGATGGCCAGGCAGGCCAGGAGCAGGACCAGGCCCTTGCCGGCGAGCCCGGCCCGGCTGGGTTTCTCCTCCCACACCGGCCGGGGCGGGGCCGCCCACCGGCTCGGCCTGCGCGCGGGCCCGCCGGTCGCTTCCCGCGCGGCGGTCGCTTCTTGCACGGCGGTCACTTCTTGTACACCCCCTGCTCGCCCATGAGGTGGGCCACCTTGTTCGCTATCAGGACCAGGCCGAGACTGATCACGCCCTTCACCAGCCCCGCGGCGGCGGCGTAGCCGAAGTCCTGGTTGCGCACGCCGTTCCACCACACGAAGGTGTCGAGGACTTCGGCGGCTCCCGGTCCGACGGCGCCGCGTTGCAGGAGGATCTGTTCGAAGCCGACCGTCAGGGCGTCGCCGACGCGCAGCACCAGCAGCAGGGCGATGACCGGACGCAGCGCGGGCAGCGTGACGTGCCACATGCGGCGCCAGCGGTTCGCGCCGTCCATCGCGGCGGCCTCGTACAGGTCGGGACTGACGGAGGCGAGCGCGGCGAGGAAGACGATGATCCCCCAGCCGGCGTCCTTCCACACGCTCTGCGCGGTGACCAGGAACTTGAAGGTGTCCGGGTCGGTCATGATGCTGAGCCCGTCGTACCCGTGGTCGCGCAGCAGCTGGGAGAGGAGTCCCGCGCCGCCGAACATCTGCTGGAAGACGGCGATGACCAGCACCCAGGAGAAGAAGTGCGGCAGGTAGAGGATGGCCTGCGAGATCGCCCGGACGCGGGGCCGGACCACGCTGTTGATGAGCAGCGCGAGCAGGATGGGGACGGGGAAGTAGAGGACCAGCTGGAGCACGAAGAGCACCAGCGTGTTCTGCACCGCGTTCCAGAAGGCGGAGTCCTCGAAGATCCGCTGGAAGTTCTCCAGCCCCACCCAGGGGCTGTGCAGGATGGAGACGATCCCGTTCTCACTGATGTAGGGGTCGTACTCCTGGAAGGCGACGACGTTGCCGAGGATCGGAACGTAGTTGAAGAGCAGCACCAGCAGGACGGCCGGCAGTGTCATCAGCAGCAGTACGCGGTCGCGCCGGAACCTCAGCCGCAGACTGAGCTTCCCCGTGTTCGTCTTGCCCTTCCCCGAGCCGGTGGCGTCGCCGGACGCCACCGGGGTCTTCTTCGTCGTATCGGCCTCGGTCCTGGTCCGAGGCACCGTGCTGTTCGACACGGCCGTTCTCCTCGCCTCGGTACCGGTCAGCCCGCCGCCGTGCCGTTCTCGTCGAGCAGCTTCTTGTACCAGTCGCGCAGTTTGTCGCCGCCCTTGCTCCGCCAGTCGGAGACGGCCTGCTGCACGTCGCCGATCTTCTTGCGGCCGCGGACGACGTCGTCCTCCAACTGCTCGAAGTCGTTGGAGAGGTTGGTCCAGCGGGCGGGCTCGACGATCTGCATGCCGTAGAAAGTGGGCTTCTTGGTGAAGGCGCCCATGCGCTGCTGCCACTCCACCTGCCCCTTGGCGACCTCGGGGAAGTCGGGGTGGGCGATGGTCGGAGCGGGGCTCGCGATCATCACGTAGGCGTTCATCACGTCGATGTTGCCCTGCTCGGTCTTGGTGGGCACGCCGTCCTCGACGGTGTAGTGGGTGCCCTCGACGCCGTAGTTGGTGGCCATGTACTCCTTGGTCCCGTACGGCGCGGCGGTGACGTTGGCGACGGCCAGCACGTCACGGACCACGGACTCCGGGGCGTCCTTGTTGACGAAGGCGAAGATGCCCGCCGGGTTCTGCGCCCACAGGGTCGGGTCGCCGCCGTCGTGTCCCCAGATGTCCATGCCCCAGATCTTGAACTCGGGGTTCTGGGTGGCCTGTTCGGCGGTGCGGCTCCACCACTGCGAGGAGTCCTGGTTGTAGACGAGGAACTCGCCGGCCGCGAACTTGGGCCCGGGGTCGGCGGCGTTGGACTTGCCGAGCCTGGCGTCGGGGTGCACGACCCCGGCGGCGAACAGTTTGCGCGTCCACTCCAGGGCCTCGAGGTACTCCTCGGTCTCGATGCGGTAGACCAGTTTGCCGTCGGCCTCGTTCCAGCCGAGCGACTTCTCGTTGCCGGAGAGCACACCGAAGGCGTTGAAGGCGGTCCACTTCATGTCCAGGCAGGCCCAGCGCTTGGCCTTCGCGTTGGTGGCGTCCTTGGCGAACGCCATGAACTCGTCGCAGGACCGGGGGACGTCGTAGCCCTCCTTCTCGAAGACGTCCTGCCGGTACAGCGGCACGATGCCGGTGACGTACGAGGCCGGCATCGGCAGGCCGCGCAGTTTGTCGCCGAAGATGGACCGCCGCCAGGCGTCGGTGGGGATCGCCGCGAGGTTGGGGTACTCCTTGACGGCGTCCCCGGACAGGTACGGGCCGAGGTCGGCGAACTTGCTGATGATGGCGCTGGGTATCCTGCCGGTCATGTTCCAGCCGGGCACGACCACCACGTCGGGCACCTCGCTGGAGGCGAGGACCGCGCCGAGCTTCTGGTCGTAGGTGTTGCCGTCCTGGTTCTGCCAGACCACGTCGACGCCGATGAGCTCGTTCATCGCCTTGTAGTAGGCGTTGCCGTCCTTCGGCGGGGAGCCCCAGAACGGCGACATGACGGTGACCTCGCCGCCCTTGCCGAGCTTCTTGGGCACCGAGGTCTTCAGGTCCGCGAGGTCGAGCTTGCCGGTGAAGCCGACCGCGGAGCCGTTCTTGCTGGGGATGTCGGGGGTGACCACGTTGCCGGCCACGTACGCCGGCAGCAGCTTCTTCGCGTCCTTGCCCGACGTGGTGCCGTCGCGCGAACCGCCGTCGGACCCCCCGCCGCAGGCGGAGAGCAGCGGCATTCCTCCCGCCACCGCTGCGGTGACGGCCGCGGAGGAGGCGAGGAATTTTCTCCGGCTGGGACCGGAGGCGGCGTTCGGCGTCATTGCGTCAACCCTTCATGGCGCACCAGGACACCCGGCGGTGGCCGTCGGCTGCGGTGTCTTCACTGGAACTGGCTGAGCTGAAGCGGTCGTCGGAGGAATACGCGGTTCCGGATGCACCTACGGGTGCGTCCTTGGGTCACCGCCCCGTAGTCGAAGCGCTTCGATGTTGCTGCGAGGTTAGGTGAACCCCTGGGGCCGCACAAGGGTCGCTTCCAAGATTCCCTGACGTCTTGACACCCACCCATGCGGCGAATGAGCATCGAAGCGCTTCGAAAGCGTTCGCCGCTCCATCGCAAGGGGAACCTCACGTGACCGCACCCACGCCGCCCACGCCGCCTTTCCGCGATCCGCACCTGCCGTTCGGGAAGCGCGTCGACGACCTGCTGTCGCGGCTGACGCTCGATGAGAAGACCGCTTTCCTGCACCAGTTCGCCCCCGCCGTCGAACGCCTCGGCATCGCCGCGTTCCGCACCGGCCAGGAGGCCCTGCACGGAGTGGCCTGGATGGGCCCGGCGACCGTTTTCCCGCAGGCCGTGGGCCTGGGCGCGACCTGGAACGAGGGCCTGGTGCGCCGCGTCGGCGAGGCGGTGTCCAAGGAGGCCCGCGCGATGCGCGCCCGGGACGAGCGCGTCGGCCTCAACGTCTGGTCCCCGACCGTCAACCTGCTGCGCCACCCCCTGTGGGGCCGCAACGAGGAGGGCTACTCCGAGGACCCGAAGCTGACCTCCGCCATCGCGACCGCGTACACCCGCGGCCTGCGCGGCGACCATCCGGTGTACTGGCGCACCGCACCGGTCCTCAAGCACTGGCTCGCGCACAACAACGAGACCGACCGGGACACGTCCTCGGCGTCCGTCCGCCCGCGCGTGCTGAACGAGTACGACCTGCGCGCCTTCCACGAGACGGTCCGGGCGGGCGCGGTGGCCGGAGTGATGCCGGCGTACAACCTGGTCAACGGCCGCCCGAACCACGTCTCCCCGTACCTCGGGCGCCACCTGCGCACCTGGACCGAGGACGACCTCCTGGTCTGCTCGGACGCGGGCGCGCCCTCCAACCTGGTCGACTCCGAGCACTACTTCGACACCCACGAGGAGGCGACCGCCGCCGCGCTGCGGGCCGGCGTGGACAGCTTCACCGACCACGGCACGGACTCCTCGAAGATCGTCGCGCGGGTCCGGGGCGCCCTGGAGCAGGGCCTGCTGACCGAGGCCGACATCGACGCGGCGGTGCGCCGGCAGCTCTCGGTCCGGTTCCGGCTCGGCGAGTTCGACCCGGCGCGGGACCCGCACGCGGGCACGGACGACTTCGACACCCCGGGACACCGCGCGCTCGCCCTGGAGGCAGCCGAGCAGGCGGTCGTCCTGCTCGCGAACGACGGTGTGCTGCCTCTCGCCCCCGACACCCGGATCGCCGTCGTCGGTCTGCTCGCCGACGAGTGCAAGCTCGACTGGTACAGCGGCACGCTCATCCACCGCTCGACTCCGCTGGAGGGCCTGTACGAGCGGTTCGGCGCCGAACGCGTGAGCTTCGCGGAGGGCGTGGACCGGGTCCGGCTGCGCACCGGTGCCGGCAGGTTCCTGCACGTGCTCCCGGCGGAGGACTCGGCGGACTCCCCCGCCGGGTCCCCGGGCTCCGAGGGTGCCCTCGACCCGGCGCTGCTCGCCGGCCGCACCGACCTGCCGCCCCTCACCACCGACGCCGACGGCACCGAACTCGCGCTGGCCGACTGGGGCGAGGGCGTCCTCACGCTGCGCGCACCGGACGGCCGGTACCTGTCCGTCGCCGAGGACGGCTTCCTGCGCGCCTCCGCCGACCAGCCCGGCGGCTGGGTCGTGCAGGAGACCTTCCGGCTGGAACCGCATGGGAACGGTCACCTCCTGAGGCACTTGGGAACGGGGCGCCCCGTCTGTGTCGCCGCCGACGGCGTGAAGGTTGCCGCCGACGACGCGGGCGGCGCAGACGGTTCGGGCGCCGAGGTCTTCGAGCTGGTCGTCGCCGAGCGCGGCGAGGACGCGGTGGCGCGGGTGGCGGCGGAGGCGGACGTGGTCCTGGTGGTGGCGGGCAACGACCCGCACATCAACGGCCGAGAGACCGAGGACCGTACGACGCTGCGGCTGCCCGCCCACCAGGAACGACTGCTGCGCGCCGCCCGCGCCGCCAACGACCGCACGGTGCTGACGCTGGTCTCCGCCTACCCGTACGCCGTCGACGCCGACGCGCTCCCGGCGGTGCTGTGGACCGCGCACGGCGGCCAGGCGGCCGGCACCGCGCTGGCCCGGATCCTCGCCGGCGACGCCTCCCCCGCCGGGCGGCTCCCGCAGACCTGGTACGCCGACGACGCCGACCTGCCCGGTCTGCTCGACTACGACGTGATCGGGAGCCGCCAGACCTATCTCTACTTCGAGGGGACCGCGCTGTTCCCGTTCGGGCACGGCCTGTCGTACGCGTCCTTCGGCTACGCGGACCTCTCCGCCCGGGTGGGGGACGACTCGGTGCGCGTCTCCTTCACCGTCACCAACACGGGGGACGTCACCGCCGACGAGGTGGCGCAGCTCTACACCCGCGCCGAGGAGCCCTCGCTCCCGCGCCCGCGCCGGGAGCTGCTGGCCCACCGGCGGCTCACGCTGGCCCCGGGGGCGACGGAGGAGGTGTCCTTCGAGGTCCCGCTGTCCGCGTTCGCGTTCTGGGACGTGGCCCACGGCCGGTGGCGGCTGGAACCCGGCCCGTACGCGCTGCTGGTGGGCGCCTCCAGCGAGGACGTACGGCTGACGGCGACCGTGCGGCTCGACGGAGACCCGGCCGCTGCCCGCCCGGTACGCGAACACGGCCTCGACGCGGCCGACTTCGACGAGCAGAGCGGCACGGAGATCGTGGACCGCACGAAGGTGGCGGGCGACGCGGTGACACCCGTGACGGGCGGCTCCTGCGAACTCCTCTACCGCTCCTGCGACTTCGGCCGGGGCGTCGCGGGGGTGACCGTGACGGTGGCGGGCGAGGGCAGCGTGGAGATCGCCCTCGACGGCGGCCCGTCGGTGGCGGTGCTGTCCCCGGACACGCCGACGCCGGGCCCGTACGACTACGTGGAGACCGGCGCCGTGATGGCCGCCGAGGGCGTGCACGACCTCCGCATCACGCTGCGCGGCGCCCTGCGGCTCGCGCACGTCGGCTTCTCCGGTTGAGGGTCCGGAGCAGGCCGGCGCGGTGAAGGGGCCCAGTGCCGGTGGCTACCGGTGCCGGGCCCCGGACTCGCCGCCCGGGTCTTCCACCTCTCGGTGCCCGGCATCCGGTCCGGACCAGGTACGGCCTTGGGCCACCGCCCGGTGATCCTCTGCACGGCCCGGCTGGTCCCGCGCAAGGGACAGGACACCCTGATCAGGGCGTTGCCCTGGGTGCGCAGGGCGGTCCCCGACGTGGTGCTCCTCCTGGTCGGCGACGGCCCGTACGCCCCCGCGCTGCGCCGGCTCGCGCTGGACGAGGGGGTCCTGGACTCGGTCGTCTTCGCCGACGGCCACCCCCACCACGCGCTCCCGCCGTTCTACGCCGCCGCCGACGTCTTCGCCATGCCCTGCCGGACCCGGGGCGGCGGCCTGGAGGTGGAGGGCCTGGGCATCGTCTACCTGGAGGCCGCCGCTTCCGGGCTCCCGGTCGTGGCGGGCGACTCGGGCGGTGCCCCGGACACCGTGCGGGAGGGCGAGACGGGGCACGTAGTGGACGGCCGCCCACCGGCGGCGACGGCGGACCGGCTGATCCGGCTCCTGCGCGACCCCGGGCTCACCCGCGCGATGGGTGCGAGGGGACGCGACTGGGTGCGCTCGGAGTGGAGTTGGGACCGCTACTGGGCGGTGTTGCGGGACCTGCTGTCGGGGGAGCCGGCGCGTTCCGGCACAGTTGACCCTCCGCCCCCGCCCGCACACCGGCCGGCGGCTGACGACTGACGGCCGACGGCTCCGCGCCGCCCCGCACCTGACGAAGGCAGGACGATGACCACGCAGCTCCACCCCGTCGACCAGGAACTCGTCGAAGCCGCGGCCCACGTGGCCCGCACCCGTTGCCGGGGCGACAACCACACCATGGCGGCCGCGGCCCGCGCCCGGGACGGCCGGATCGTCACGGCGGTGAACGCCTACCACTTCACCGGCGGGCCCTGCGCCGAGCTGGTCGTCATCGGCGCGGCGGCGGCCCAGGGCGCCTACGAGCTGGACACGATCGTCGCCGTGGGCGACCGCGACCGGGGCATCGTCCCGCCGTGCGGCCGGTGCCGCCAGGTCCTCCTCGACTACTTCCCCACCCTGAAGGTGATCGTCGGCGGCGGCGACCGTGCCCGGGCCGTTCCCGTCGCCGAGCTGCTCCCGGAGACCTACGTCTGGGCCGACCACCAGCTGGACGCCGGCTGAACGCCGCCGCTCGTCACCGGAACACGCCGGCGGCCCGAACCCCCGCACAGTGGGTTCGGGCCGCCGGCCTTCTCGGGGTGGGTCAGAGGGCGAGGCCCGTCAGGACCAGCACCCGCTCGTAGGTGTAGTCGTCCATCGCGTACTTGACGCCCTCGCGGCCCACGCCGGACTGCTTGGCGCCGCCGTACGGCATCTGGTCGGCGCGGTAGGAGGGGACGTCGCCGATGACGACGCCGCCGACCTCCAGGGCGCGGTGGGCGCGGAAGGCGGTCTCCAGGTCGTGGGTGAAGACGCCTGCCTGAAGGCCGTACTTGGAGTCGTTGACGGCCGCGAAGGCCTCGGCCTCGCCGTTCACCTTCTGCACGCTGAGGACCGGGCCGAAGACCTCCTCGCAGGCGAGGGTGGTGCCGGCCGGCAGGTCGGTGAGGACGGTCGGCGCGTAGGAGGCGCCGTCGCGCTTGCCGCCGGTGTGGAGGGTGGCGCCCGCGGCGACCGCCTCGTCGACCCAGGACTCCACGCGCTCGGCGGCGGCCTCGCTGACCAGCGGGCCGACGTCGGTGGCGGCGTCGTTCGGGTCGCCGGTGACCTGGGCCTCGACGGCGGCGACGACGCGCGGCAGCAGGCGGTCGTAGACGGCGGCGTCGGCGATCACACGCTGTACGGAGATGCAGGACTGGCCGCCCTGGTAGTTGGAGAAGGTCGCGATGCGCTGCGCGGCCCGGTCCAGGTCCGCGTCGCTCGCCCAGTCGCCGAGGACGACGGCCGCGCCGTTGCCGCCCAGCTCCAGGGTGCAGTGCTTGCGCGGGACCGAGTCCATGATCGCGTAGCCGACGGTCTCGGAGCCGGTGAAGGAGATGACCGGCAGGCGCTCGTCCTGGACGAGGGCGGGCATCTTCTCGTTCGGCACCGGAAGGATGCTCCAGGAGCCGGCGGGCAGCTCGGTCTCGGCGAGCAGTTCGCCGAGGATCAGGCCGGAGAGGGGGGTGGCGGGGGCCGGCTTGAGGATGATCGGCGCGCCGGCGGCGATCGCGGGGGCGATCTTGTGGGCGCACAGGTTGAGCGGGAAGTTGAAGGGCGCGATGCCCAGGACGACGCCCTTGGGGAAGCGGCGGGTGAGGGCGAGGCGGCCCTGGCCGCCGGCGTCGGTGTCCAGGCGCTGGGCCTCGCCGCCGTTGAAGCGGCGGGCCTCCTCGGCGGCGAAGCGGAAGACGGAGACGGCGCGGCCGACCTCGCCCCGGGCCCACTTGATCGGCTTGCCGTTCTCGGCGGAGATCAGGCGGGCGATCTCCTCGGTGCGCTCGGCCAGCCGGCGGCTGACGTGGTCCAGGGCGGCGGCGCGGGTGTGGGCGGGGGTGGCGGCGAACTCGTCCCGTACGGCGTACGCGGCGGCCACGGCCTCTTCCACCTGGGCGTCGGTCGGGAGGCTCACCGTGCCGACGTGGCTGCCGTCCCAGGGGGACGTGACGTCGAAGGCGGCGTCGCCGGTGGCCTGGCGGCCGGCGAGCCAGAAGGCGTGGGTGGAAGTCATCGTGGAGTCCCGGCCCTTCCGCGTTGGGGGTGTGCGTACGTCTGTACGGGGTGCGGGGTCCACGGTAGGGCGGGGGGCGGTGGGGGGTGTTTGTCCGGGGTGTAGTGGTGGGGGTGGGTTGTTCGACGCGGTGGCCAGGTGGAGGTCGGCGGGATGTGAGGAGGGGTCGTCCTCGAACGCGGGCGGGGCCTCACGACCCCGCGTCGGCCTGCCGCCCTCGGTCGGCCGAGACCCGGGCCACTTCGGCGTCGTACTGACCGGCGTCGAAGTGGAAGGCCGAGGGACGCACCTCGCCGTCGGGGACCTGCCAGTCGGACCACTCCACGATGCCTCCGTGCCGTTGCACGAACACGGAGAGACAACCGCAGCATCCGCCCGTGCACTCGGGCTCTCCCAGCACCACACGCCGCCCTCGCTCGGTCGCCCACAGGAGGCTGGGACCGTCGGCGGGCAGGATCTCGTGCGCCAACGGGCCGCGTCCGCCCTCGCCGACCGCCTCCGCGACCACGTCTTCGCCGTCGACCCGCACCTGCCACTGGGCAGCCCATCGGGGGCCCGGCGGCAACGCGCCGATCTGGAGTCGATTGAGCATCCGCTCACCCTACGGGCGCGGCGGCCCCGGCGACTCGGGCTGCACGCACGACGACACGGAAGTTCTAGTCGGTCGAGGTTGCCTTCAGAGCGAGCCACAGCTCCATCCGCACGTCCGGGTCGTCCAGGGAGCGGCCGAGGATCTCCTCGACCCGGCGCATGCGGTAGCGCAGGGTGTGGCGGTGGACGCCGAGGTCGGCGGCGGCCGCGTCCCACTGGCCGTGGCGGGAGAGCCAGGCGCGCAGGGAGGCCACCAGGTCGCCGCGGCCGGTCGCGTCGTGGTCCCGCAGGGCGCGCAGGAGTCCGTCGGCGAAGGCGCGTACGGCGTCGTCGGCGAGGAGGGGGAGGACCGAGCCGGCCGCCAGGTGTTCGTGTTCCACACAGACGCGTCCTCGGCGGCGGGCCACCGAGAGGGCCTGTTCGGCCTGTTTGTAGGCGGTGGAGGCGGCGATGGGCCCGGAGGGCGCCGAGAGGCCGACGACCAGGCCGTCGACGTCGCCGTTCGGCATCGGTTCGGGTGCCGGGCGGGCGGTCTCCAGCGCCGTCGCGTACTCGGCGCAGGCGGCGACGGCCGCGCCCTCGTCCGTGGCCAGCACCACCAGCCGCTCGCCCTCGGGGACGACGAGCACCGCCTCGCCGGAGCGGGCGGCCGCCGACTCCACGACCTCGGCGAGCGCGCCGAGCGGGTCACCGTCGGTGTCGGCGGCGGGTACGCGAGCCTGTGGACCGGCGTGCGCCCGTGCGGCGGACGCCGAGGCCGGCTCGGCGACGATGATGCGGAAGGGGGCGTCCAGCAGGCCGCCGTAGAGGTCACCGGCGACCGTGCGGGCGTGGTCGGGTTCGCCGGCCAGCAGCATGCGCAGGACCGCCGCGTCGATGCGCAGCCCGGCCTCGTGGAGCGAGCGCGAGCGTTCGGTGGTCAGGGTCAGCAGGGCGATGGCCGAGTGGACGGCGTACCGCTCGGCGGTGCCGGGGGCGGCGGCGGTGCCGACGGCGAGGGCGGAGCGGGGCCTGCGGGAGGTGCCGAGGGAGTGGAGTTCGACGCGGTCGGCGTTCTCCGGGTGGTCCGAGGACTCGGCCCCGCCGACGACGGAGGAGGCGGGGGCCGGGCGCTCCCGCAGCCGCTGGACGTCGGCCGTGAGGCGTGCCGCCCGGCGGCCGGCCCACTCCGGGGCCGCGGCGACGACGGCGCCCGAGGCGTCGTAGAGCGCCGCCCAGCCGTCGACCTGGGCGGCGAGCGCGGCCAGCAGCCCTTCGGGGCCGTCGGTG
This sequence comes from Streptomyces sp. CB02414, assembly GCF_001905385.1. Lineage (GTDB taxonomy): Bacteria > Actinomycetota > Actinomycetes > Streptomycetales > Streptomycetaceae > Streptomyces. The sequence continues at coordinate 70,639 of NZ_LIPF01000011.1, forward strand.
AGCGCCTTCCTGGTCAGTTCGCGCTGGGCCGCGAAGCCCGCCGTGACCGCCCGGTACTGGTCGGCGGCGATCGCGGCGGACACGGCCTTGCTGATGGCGAGGAAGGGGGTGCGGCGGGGCACCTCCAGCAGCGGCAGCCCTTCCTTGCGGGCCGCTTCGACCAGTGCCTCGGGGATCTCGTCGTAGTTGACGCCGACGGCGAAGCCGAGCCCCACCACTCCGGCACCGGCCAGCCGCTTCACGTACCGGTGCATCGCCTCGGGGTCCCCGGCGTCGAGCTTGAGCGCGGTGATCAGCAGCAGTTCCCCGCCCTCCATGTAGGGCACGGGGTCGGCGAGCTCGCTGACGTGGGCCCAGCGCACCGGTACGTCGAGGCGGTCCTCGCCCGCGCGCACGGTCAGCTTGAGCGCGGAGTGGTGGACGAGCGAGGCGAGCGTGGGGGGCATGGGGGCCTGGGCCTTCGGGTCTGCGTCGGTGGGAAGGGCGGGGCGGGGTGGGCGTGCGGTGAGGCGTCTGTGATCTTTTGGCCGTCGCGTATGAACGACCTGTGCCGATTCTGCCTCACTGTACGGTCCCCGGGCGCCCGCCCCGGACGGGTCACCCGCGCAGGTCCACCAGGAGCGGCGGCGTGTGCTCGCCCTTGACGCTGGTCAGTGACAGCACGGCGTGTCCGGCGGGCACGGCGTGCGCCAGCTCGGACGCCGACCAGCGTTCCCGTTCGACCTGGCGCACGGTGACGGCCTCGGTGGTCACCGCCTTGCCGGTGACCAGCTTGCGCAGGGCGTGCATGGCACGCGTGATCGGCTGGTCGGCGAAGACGGTGTGCTGGGCCACCTCCGTCGTCTCCACCCACTCGGTGCCCCAGGCCTCCGCGAAGGCCCGCCCGTCCCAGGTGGTGACACCGGAGAACACCGCCCGGCAGCCGACCGCTCCCAGCAGGGGCCCGTGCAGCGCCTCGGGAACCTCACTCAGGCTGCGCAGACCGAGCACGACACCGGCGTTGTCCGACCGAAGCCGCTGAACGGCCCGTACCGTGCCCGGGGTGACGGCACCGGAGGCGTCGTCGAGCACGAGGCAGACGAAGTGCGGGCGGTCGCCGCTGGAGCGGGCCACGGCGAGGAACTGGGCCAGCACCAGCCGGGCCAGCATCTGCGCGGCCTCGTCGTGCCCGTGTCCGGGCAGATCGATGCGCACCCGCAGGGGATGGTGGCGCAGCGCCCGCAGGGAGAACGGGCGCTCCGTGTCCTCTCCGGCCTCCGCCGCCCCCACGCCGAGGAAGTCCCTGAACGCCGGACGGTCCAGGCGCGAGAGCCGGTCGGCGAGAACGGAGCCGACGTCGAGCGCGGTGCCGGTCCGCCGCACCCAGGGGTCCAGCTCCCGGCGGAGCGTGGGCGCCTCCTCGGGCGGAAGCGCCTCCAGCAGCGCGGAGACGGCCTCAGGGCGTCCTTCCAGGAGTTCCCGCAGGGCCGGCACGGCGGGAAAGTGACCGTGCGCGGCCTGGTACGGGCCGAGGAGCTGGGCCAGCACCGTGGCCGCCCGCCCGGTGTCGAAGCCCTGGAGGTCGCCGACCAGGCACTCGGCGAGGACGGCCGCCGCGTCGTCGGGGTCGGTGGTCTCGCCGTACAGGTGCAGGTCGTACGGGGAGGCCGGGTCCCCGGGGCTGATCACCACGTCGAACGCCCCGTCGGGACCCGCGGGGCGGCCGGGCCCGCTCACCGCGACCAGCGCGCAGGCGCCGGTGAGCGCCTCGAGGGCGAGGGATTCGACGACCGGCGCGGTCAGCCGCTCGCTCCTCCCGGATTCCGGCGGCCCGACGGCGAGCAGGGACGTACCGAGTGCCGCGAGGTCGAGCGCCACTCCCGCGCCCCGGTACGGGGCGGGGGTCCCCTCCTCGGTGCCACAGCGTCCGATGCGTACCTGGCCGGCCAGCAGGTCGTGTGTCGAGGTACGCAGTGGCAGGTCGCGGCAGCCCGAGGGATGCGTCCAGGCAGCGGCACCGTGACGCCGCACCGTGTCGGTGAACGTGGCGAGACGCCCTTCGCCCCGCAGTACGTCCCAGGCCCGGCGGACCCGTGCGCAGTCCACGTCGTTCATCCGCCCGGTGAGGACTTCGGCGGTCAGCAGGTCCGCCTCGTGCGTGTTCCCCGCCGCCCGCAAGAGCGGCCACTGGGAGGGAGGGGCCGTGGCGGCGGGCTCGTCCTTGGGGCGGGGCCCGGCCCGGCGGGCGGCCTGCCACTGCCGGAACAGCGGAAGCCAGTCGCCCCAGCGCGCGCACGGCACCACGACCGCGAGGGTGATGCAGGCGTCGACCAGGAACATGGCCACTGGCGATCCCAGTACGTCCCAGCCGCCGTTGAGCAGGGCGATGACGACGACGACCGTGGTGTAGACGGGGAGCGGGTCACTGTCGAAAACGGGGAAGACCAGGAGCAGGCCGAGCACCGCACCCGCGGCGGTGGCGGCCGCACGGGTCGGCTGCTGCCAGCGGCCGAGCCAGTGACGGACCAGGGTGGGCCAGCTTCCCAGGTAGCCCATGGTGCACAGGAGCAGGACGAAGACGGTGTTGTCGATGGCCATCAGGGCGTACCTGGCCTGCCACACCGAGTCGACCGGCCACAGGGTCCCCGGGTACCACCAGTCGTCGGGGGTGACGAGTCCGACCAGCACCGTCTTGTAGGGGAACACGCCCTGGACCCACATGGACCACAGCACGATTCCGATGACCAGGGGGATGGCGGCTCCCGCCACCGACGCCGGGGCCAGTTTCGGCCTCCGCGTGGCCAGCTTCGGCGGGACGTGGCCGAACCGCCAGACTCCGGTCGCGGCGTCCGGCCTGGGAGCGTCGAGCCACGCCGCCAGGGACGGCGACGCCTGCGGGGCCCGCTCGGCCGGCGGCGCCACCGAAGGAGGCCCCTGCGGCATCGGCGGCGGACCGCTTGCCGGGCGCGGTACCGCTCGCCGCGTGCCCCGCGCGTCCCGCATCCCGTCGCTGTCCATCGCCCTTTCCCCCTGACCAGCCGCTACGTCCACCGTCCGCGAGCCAATCTAACGCCCTCCCAGGGGGAGTTCACCGCTTACGCGGCCGAGCCCGCGCCGACGTGTCCACAGGCCGCCGTGTCCGCCACATGTCCATCACGGACAACGGACACCGCGGACAACGCCCACATGGAGCATGCCCGCTCCCCCGTCCCGGTCCTAGCCTGCGAGAAAAGAAGGCAAGCGTCCGTAAGATCCCGCAGATCGCGCAAGACCCAGGAGCCCCCATGACCGCACTTGAGCAGGAGCGCCGCGTCGTCACCGCCATCCCCGGCCCGAAGTCGCAGGAGCTGCAGGCCCGCCGCACGGCCGTGGTCGCGCAGGGTGTGGGCTCCACGCTTCCGGTGTTCGTCACCCGCGCCGGCGGCGGCGTCATCGAGGACGTCGACGGCAACCGCCTGATCGACTTCGGTTCCGGCATCGCCGTGACCTCCGTCGGCGCCTCCGCCGAGGCCGTCGTACGCAAGGCGTCCGCGCAGCTCGCCGACTTCACCCACACCTGCTTCATGGTGACGCCGTACGAGGGCTACGTCGCCGTCGCCGAGGCGCTGGCCGAGCTGACGCCGGGCGACCACGCCAAGAAGTCGGCGCTGTTCAACAGCGGCGCCGAGGCGGTCGAGAACGCCGTCAAGATCGCGCGTGCGTACACCAAGCGGCAGGCGGTGGTCGTCTTCGACCACGGCTACCACGGCCGCACCAACCTCACCATGGCGCTGACCGCGAAGAACATGCCGTACAAGCACGGCTTCGGTCCCTTCGCGCCCGAGGTGTACCGCGTCCCGGTCGCCTACGGCTACCGCTGGCCGACCGGCGCCGAGAACGCCGGCCCGGAGGCCGCCGCCCAGGCGATCGAGCAGATCAGCAAGCAGGTCGGCGCGGAGAACGTGGCCGCGATCATCATCGAGCCGGTGCTCGGCGAGGGCGGCTTCATCGAGCCGGCCAAGGGCTTCCTGCCCGCGGTCCGCCAGTTCGCCGCCGACAACGGCATCGTCTTCGTCGCCGACGAGATCCAGTCCGGCTTCTGCCGCACCGGCCAGTGGTTCGCCTGCGAGGACGAGGGCATCGTCCCGGACCTGATCACCACTGCGAAGGGCATCGCGGGCGGTCTGCCGCTCGCCGCCGTCACCGGCCGCGCCGAGATCATGGACGCCGCGCACGCGGGCGGCCTCGGCGGCACCTACGGCGGCAACCCGGTGGCCTGCGCGGGTGCGCTCGGCGCCATCGAGACGATGAAGGAGCTGGACCTCAACGCCAGGGCGAAGAACATCGAGGCGCTCATGAAGGCGCGCCTGTCCGCCATGGCCGAGAAGTTCGACGTGATCGGCGACGTCCGGGGCCGCGGCGCGATGATCGCCGTCGAGCTGGTCAAGGACCGTGCCACCAAGGAGCCGAACCCGGAGGCGACCGCCGCGCTGGCCAAGGCCTGCCACGCCGAGGGCCTGCTGGTCCTGACCTGTGGCACCTACGGCAACGTGCTGCGCTTCCTGCCCCCGCTGGTGATCGGCGAGGACCTGCTCAACGAGGGCCTCGACATCATCGAGCAGGCCTTCGCCCGCGTCTGAGCGAGCACCCCGGGAAGGGCGCCGGGCGCGCACGTGCGCGAGGACCCGAACGCGCATCTGAGCTGCGTTTCGCACGCCTGGCGCGGCGAACCGCAGAGCGTGTGAAGAACGTGTGCGGGGTGGATGGCAGGACGCCTATGGCCCTGTCCTCGGCCCACCCCCTGCCGTAGGTTCTACGCAGATGAGAGATACACCCGCCCACAGGGGACTGTGGGCGGATCTCAGGACGAGGCCTCCCCAGCTTCGACCTGGTCGTGCCTCGCGCACACAACCGGAACCCGCGGGTTCCGGGTCTCCTCACCGATCGGACGGTCGCCCGCCCCAAACCCCCCGGGGCGCGCGGCGTTCCGGTCAGGACGGCCGCCTCGGCACCCGGGACGGTGGTTCACCGAAGGGCCGGCACACTCCCCCCCTTGTGCCGGCCCTTCGGTGCGTCCGGCGGGCCTGCGAAGCTGGGCGTCATGCCGGTCTCCCCACCTCGCGCGCTGCCCGCCCTCCTCGCGCTGCCCGTCCTCCTCTTCGCGCTGATCACCTGGCAGGTCCTCGCCGACGGCCCGCTGATCGGCGTGGACGAGCGGCTGAGCAGGGCGCTCGTCCACCCCGACCGGCTTTCCGAGCTGCTGGCCGACCTCGGCAACGTGCCGGTGGCCGTGCCCGTCCTCGCCCTCGCGCTGGCGTACGTCGCGTGGCACGGGCGCGCCCATGGTGTGCACCGCTGGTGGCTGCCTCCGCTGGCCGGGGCGGTGGCGATGGCCCTGGTGCCGGCGCTGGTCGCCCCGCTGAAGGCGTGGACCGACCGCCCTGGCACGCCGGCGGTGCCGCCGGCCGTCGGCTACTACCCCTCCGGCCACACGGCGACCGCGGTCGTCGCGTACGGCGCGGCGACGCTGCTGCTCCTGCCGCTGCTGCGCTCGCCGGCCGCCCGCCGGGTGCTGGTGGCGCTGTGCGCGGCCCTCGTCCTCGGCGCCTCCTACGGGCTGGTGCGCCGCGGCTACCACTGGCCGCTGGACGTGGTGGCGAGCTGGTGTCTGGGCGCGGTGCTGCTGGCCGGGGTCGCGCTGACGGCCGGCCGCACCGCGCCGCCGGTCACCCGAAGTACGCGTCGAAGTTCTTCTGGAACTCCCAGTTCGAGTAACGGTCCCAGTTGATCGACCACGTCATCAGGCCGCGCAGGGCCGGCCAGGTGCCGTGGGTCTCGTACGAGCCGCAGTCCGTCTTCTTGGTCAGGCAGTTCAGCGCCTTGTTCACCTCGGCCGGGGGGACGTGGCCGTTGCCCGCGTTGGTGGAGGCGGGCATGCCGATGGCGACCTGGTCCGGGCGCAGGGGCGGGAAGACGTTGGCCGTGTCGCCCGCGACGGGGAAGCCGGTGAGGAGCATGTCGGTCATGGCGATGTGGAAGTCGGCGCCGCCCATGGAGTGGTACTGGTTGTCCAGGCCCATGATCGGGCCCGAGTTGTAGTCCTGGACGTGCAGCAGGGTCAGGTCGTCGCGCAGGGCGTGGATGACGGGCAGGTAGGCGCCCGCCCTCGGGTCCTGGCCGCCCCACTTGCCGGTGCCGTAGTACTGGTAGCCGAGCTGGACGAAGAAGGTCTCGGGGGCCATCGTCAGCACGAAGTCGTCGCCGTACTGGGCCTTCAGCGTCTTCAGGGCCGAGATGAGGTTGACGATGACCGGGGTGGTCGGGTTCTTGAAGTCGGTGTCGTCGGCGTTCAGGGACAGCGAGTGGCCCTCGAAGTCGATGTCGAGGCCGTCGAGGCCGTACTCGTCGATGATCGCGGAGACGGACGAGACGAACTTGTCGCGGGCGGCGGTGGTGGTGAGCTGCACCTGGCCGTTCTGACCGCCGATGGAGATCAGCACCTTCTTGCCGGCCGCCTGCTTGGCCTCGATCGCCGCCTTGAACTCGGCGTCGGACTCCACGTTCGGGCACTCGGTGACCGGGCAGCGCTCGAAGCGGATGTCGCCGGAGGTGACCGAGGTGGGCTCGCCGAAGGCGAGGTCGATGACGTCCCAGCTGTCGGGTACGTCGGCGAGGCGCGTGTAGCCGGAGCCGTTGGCGAAGCTGGCGTGGAGGTAGCCGACCAGGGCGTGGGCCGGGAGGTCGGAGCCGCCGCCGTCCGACTGCTCGGCGGTGGTCGCGGTGACCGTGGCCGAGCGCGCGGACTCCCCGGCGTCGTTGACGGCCGCGACCTGGAAGGCGTACGCCGTCGAGGGCGTCAGGCCGGTGACGGTCGTGGAGGTGCCGGTGACGGTGCGGACCTTGGTGCCGTCACGGTAGACGGCGTAGCTCGTCGCGCCCGGGACGGGCGACCAGGACAGGGCGACGCTGGTGGAGGTGACCGAGCCGGTCGCCAGGCCGTCGGGGGCCGCCGGGGGCTGTCCCGTCTCCCCTCCCGGGCCGGTCAGCGAGATGTCGTCGGCGTGGTAGGCGCCGGTGCCGTACCAGCCGTGGGTGTAGATGGTGACCCGGGTGGTGGACGGGCCGGTGCGGAAGCCGGTCGTGAGCCGCTGCCAGTCGGGGGCCGACTGGGCCCAGGTGGAGACGTCGGTGGTGCCGGTGCCGCTCGCGCCGAGGTAGACGTAGGTGCCGCGCACGTGGCCGGTCAGCGTGTACTGGGAGTCCGGTTTCACGGTCACCGTCTGCGCGCAGCGGGCGTTGTCGGCGCCGGCCGGGGTGGCCTCGAGGGCGGCGGTGCCGCCGTGGACGGGCGCGGTCACCGTCTTGCCCGCCGTGCAGGTCCAGCCGTCGAGGCCGGACTCGAAGCCGCCGTTGCGGGCGAGGTCCGCGTCGGCCGCACGGGCGGCCGACGAGAGCGCGGTCATGCCGGACGCGGCGAGCGCGGCGGCGGTGAGCAGGGTGATGAGCGGGCGACGGGCGAACGGTCTGGAGCGTTCCACAAGTGCCTCCGGACATGGGGGAGATGGGGAGGGTGGAGCGCGCCCAACTTGGTCCAGACCAATTCCGTTGTCAACCCCTCGCGCACCTCACCCGCCGCCGTCCTCCACCGCGAGAGCCGCCGCCGCCTCGTGCATGGCCAGTTCGAGCAGCGACGGATCGGTGAGGGTGCCGGTCCCGTCGGGCGGGATCAGCCAGCGGACGCCACCGGACGGCACACCTCCGGGGTACGGCACCACGATCCAGGTGCCGAGCCCGGCCGTGCGGACCCCGGTGCCGAGCCAGCGGGCCGCCGTGCCGGCCGGCACGAAGAAGCCCGTGCGCGCGTCGCCGAAGTCGACCAGCACCGGGCCCGGTTGGTCCAGGACGCGGGAGAGCACGTCGAGGGTCGGATAGCCGAGCCGGCTCGGCACGATGAGCACGTCCCAGGCCTTGCCGGCGGGCAGCAGCGCGACCCCGAGGGGGTTGCGCTCCCACTCCCGCCGGCAGGACTCGGGATCCGGTGCGACGGATGCCAGCCACGCGACCGCCGTCTTCGCACCAGGCATATGAAGACCTCCCTCTCACTCGTGGACGCGGGGTGCGTCACGAGGGAGAGGGAGGTCTCCGGCGTGCATTACGCCGGTTGTGGCGCCTCGTCGGGGTGAACCGGGTCACACCCGCCCCCGGGTTCAGCTGTCGAAGCCGAGCCCCAGCCTGTCCATGGTCCGCAGCCACAGGTTGCGCCGGCCGTCGTGCGCGTCCGCGCGGGCCAGCGACCACTTGGTGAGCGCGATGCCGGTCCAGGCGAAGGGCTCGGGCGGGAACGGCAGCGGCTTCCTGCGGACCATCTCCAGTTCGGTGCGCTCGGTGCGCTCCCCCGACAGCAGGTCGAGCATCACCTCGGCGCCGAACCGGGTCGCGCCCACGCCCAGGCCGGTGTACCCGGCCGCGTACGCCACCTTCCCCTGGTGGGCGGTGCCGAAGAACGCCGAGAAGCGGGAGCAGGTGTCGATCGCGCCGCCCCAGGCGTGGGTGAAGCGGACACCCTCCAGCTGCGGGAAGCAGGTGAAGAAGTGCCCGGCGAGCTTGGCGTAGGTCTCCGGTCGGTCGTCGTACTCGGCGCGCACCCGGCCGCCGTAGGGGTAGATGGCGTCGTAGCCGCCCCACAGGATCCGGTTGTCGGAGGACAGCCGGAAGTAGTGGAACTGGTTGGCGCTGTCGCCGAGGCCCTGCCGGTTCTTCCAGCCGATCGAGTCCAGTTGCGCGTCGGTGAGCGGCTCGGTCATCAGGGCGTAGTCGTAGACCGGGACGGTGTACGAGCGCACCCGCTTGACCAGGTTCGGGAAGATGTTGGTGCCGAGCGCGACCGTGCGGGCGCGGACGCCGCCGTACGGGGTGCGTACGGCCATGCCGGCGCCGTACTGCCGCAGGGTCAGCGCCGGGGTGTTCTCGTGGACGCGGACGCCGAGGTCGAGGCAGGCGCGCTTGAGGCCCCAGGCGAGCTTGGCGGGGTTGACCATGGCCACGCCCCGGCGGTCCCACAGTCCGGCGCGGAAGGTCGGGGAGTCGACCTGTTCCCGTACGGCCTCGGCGTCCAGGTACTCGACGCCGTCGGCCAGGCCCTTGCCGCTGATCTCCTCATACCAGTCCTTCAGCTCCCGGGCCTGGTACTCCTCGGTCGCCACGTCGATCTCGCCGGTGCGCTCGAACTCGCAGTCCAGGGAGTGGCGGGCGACCGCCTCCTCGATGGCGTCGAGGTTGCGGACGCCCAGCTCCTCCAGCTGGTGGATCTCGTCGGGCCAGCGGGTGAGTCCGTTGGAGAGGCCGTGGGTGAGGGACGCGGCGCAGAAGCCGCCGTTGCGGCCGGAGGCGGCCCAGCCCACCTCGCGGCCCTCCAGCAGCACCACGTCCCGCCCCGGGTCGCGCTCCTTGGCGATCAGCGCGGTCCACAGTCCGCTGTACCCGCCGCCGACGACCAGCAGGTCGCAGGTCTCGGGGCCGGTGAGCGCGGGCTGCGGGCGGGGGCGGCCGGGGTCGTCCAGCCAGTACGGGACCGGCTGGGCGTCGGAGAGGGATTTCGTCCAGTCGTTGCTGCGGCTCATGGCGCTCGGGGCCATGATTTCAACTCCCTACGAATACACAGATGTGCTTTATGCCTTGCGGCGGTTTCGGCGGTTGCCGATGACCATGGAGGCCAGGACGAACAGTACGGCGATCACGAACATGGCCGTACCGATCACATTGATCTGGACGGGCGTGCCACGCTGGGCCGATCCCCACACGAACATGGGGAAAGTGACGGTGGAGCCCGCGTTGAAATTGGTGATGATGAAATCGTCGAAGGAGAGGGCGAAGGCGAGCAGCGCGCCGGCGGCGATTCCGGGGGCGGCGATGGGCAGCGTCACCCGGACGAAGGTCTGGAAGGGACCGGCGTACAGGTCCTGCGCGGCCTGTTCCAGCCTCGGGTCCATCGACATCACGCGTGCCTTGACGGCCGTCACGACGAAGCTGAGGCAGAACATGATGTGGGCGATCAGGATCGTCCAGAAGCCCAGCCGGGCACCCATGTTGAGGAACAGGGTGAGCAGCGAGGCGGCCATCACGACCTCGGGCATCGCCATCGGCAGGAAGATCAGCGAGTTGATCGCGCCGCGCGCCCGGAAGCGGTAGCGGACCAGCGCGAAGGCGATCGCCGTGCCCAGCGCGGTGGCGCCCAGCGTCGCCCAGAGGGCGATCTGGAGACTGATCGACAGGGAGCCGCACAGTCCGGAGACGCCGCAGGGGTCCTTCCAGGCGTCCGTGGAGAACTGCTGCCATTCGTAGTTGAAGCGCCCGTTCGGTTTGTTGAACGAGAAAATCGTGACGATGACATTGGGCAGCAGGAGATAGGCGAGCGTCAGCAGTCCGGCGATGACGACCAGATTGCGCTTGAGCCAGTTTACGAAGGCCATCTAAACCAGATCCTCCGTGCCGGACTTGCGGATGTAGAAGGTGACCATGGCGAGGATCGCGGCCATCAGGACGAAGGAGAGCGCCGCCGCCGTCGGATAGTCCAGCACCCGCAGGAACTGGGACTGGATGACGTTGCCGATCATTCCGGTGTCCGCCGATCCCAGCAGGGAGGCGTTGACGTAGTCACCGGTGGCCGGGATGAAGGTCAGCAGGGTGCCGGAGACGACACCGGGCATCGACAGCGGGAAGGTGACCTTGCGGAAGACCGTGGAGGGCTTCGCGTACAGGTCGCCCGCCGCCTCGTGCAGCCGTCCGTCGATGCGCTCCAGCGACGTGTACAGCGGAAGGATCATGAAGGGGAGGAAGTTGTACGTCAGACCGCAGACCACCGCGAGCGGTGTGGCCAGCACGCGGTCGCCGGCCGTCCAGCCGAGCCAGCTGGTGACGTCCAGGACGTGCAGGGTGTTCAGGACGCCGACGACCGGGCCGCCGTCCGCGAGGATCGTCTTCCAGGCCAGGGTGCGGATCAGGAAGCTGGTGAAGAACGGCGCGATCACCAGGATCATGATCAGGTTCCGCCAGCGGCCCGCGCGGAAGGCGATCAGGTAGGCGAGCGGGTAGCCGAGCAGCAGGCACAGCACGGTGGCGGAGGCGGCGTAGGCGACCGAGCGCAGGAACTGCGGCCAGTACTCGGACACCGCGTCCCAGTAGGTCACGAAGTGCCAGGTGACCTTGTAGCCCTCCTCCAGCGAGCCCGTCTGCACGGACGTGGAGGCCTGGTAGACCATCGGCGCCGCGAAGAAGACGACCAGCCACAGGATGCCGGGCAGCAGCAGCCAGTACGGCGTCCAGCGGCCCCGCTTGCGCGGGGGCTTCTGTTCCGGGGCGGGCGGGGAGAGCGGCGGTGGCGCCTCGGTGAGGGTGGACATCAGGCGGCCTCGCCCTCGGCCACACCGGCGTCGATGTCCTGGGCCGCGTCGAGGCCGAAGGTGTGCGCCGGGTTCCAGTGCAGGACGACGTCGGCGCCGGGGGCGAGGCGGGCGTCGCGGTCGATGTTCTGGGCGTACACCTCGAACTCGGGGCAGGCCGCGCAGTCCACGACGTACTGCGTGGAGACGCCGATGAAACTGGTGCTGCTGATCTTGCCGGTGATGCGGTTGCGGCCCTCGGGGATGGAGCCGGCCTCGTCGGCGTGGGCGATGCTGATCTTCTCGGGGCGCACTCCGACCAGTACCTTGTCGCCGGCCTGGGAGGGCGCGGAGCAGCGGGCGCGGGGCAGGACGAGCTTGTCGCCGGCCGCCTTCACGACGACGTCGTCGCCGCTGCGGGTGTCGACCTCGGCCTCGATGAGGTTGGAGGTGCCGAGGAAGTTGGCGACGAACGTGGTCCGCGGGTTCTCGTACAGGTCGGCGGGGGCGCCCAGCTGCTCGACGCGGCCCCCGTTCATCACGGCGACCTGGTCGGCCATGGTCATGGCCTCCTCCTGGTCGTGGGTGACGTGCACGAAGGTGATGCCGACCTCGGTCTGGATGCGCTTGAGCTCCAGCTGCATCTGGCGGCGCAGCTTGAGGTCGAGGGCCCCGAGCGGTTCGTCGAGGAGCAGCACCTTGGGGTGGTTGATCAGGGCGCGGGCCACCGCGACGCGCTGCTGCTGGCCGCCGGAGAGCTGGTGCGGCTTCTTGCGGGCCTGCTCGCCGAGCTGGACCAGGTCGAGCATCTCCCCGACCTGCTTCTTCACGCTCTTGATGCCGCGCCGGCGCAGGCCGAAGGCGACGTTCTCGAAGATGTCGAGGTGCGGGAAGAGGGCGTAGGACTGGAAGACCGTGTTGACCGGCCGTTTGTACGGTGGCAGCGCGGTCACGTCCTGGTCGCCGAGGTGGACGGTGCCGCTGCTGGGCTCCTCCAGTCCGGCGATCATGCGCAGGGTGGTGGTCTTGCCGCAGCCGGAGGCGCCGAGCAGGGCGAAGAAGGAGCCCTGGGGCACGGTCAGGTCGAGCGGGTGCACGGCGGTGAAGGAGCCGTAGGTCTTGCTGATGCCGGAGAGGCGGACGTCCCCGCCGTGCTCCGTCGAGTCTGTGGTGGTCTTCATCGTCGTCACGCCCCAGTGAGCTTCGCGAACTTCTCTTCGTAGGCCGTCTCTTCCTTCTGGCTCAGTGAGCGGAAGGCGCGGGAGAGGGCCTGCATGGCCTGGTCGGGAATGATCAGCGGGTTGTTCGCCGCGTCCGCGTCGATCTTCGCGAGCTCGTCCTTCACCCCGTCCACGGGACAGACGAAGTTGATGTAGGCGGCGAGCTGTGCGGCGGGCCCCGGCTCGTAGTAGTAGTCCATGAGCCGCTCGGCGTTGGTCTTGTGGCGCGCCTTGTTGGGGACCAGCATGTTGTCGCTGGACGTGATGTAGCCGCTGTCCGGGATGACGAAGTCGACGTCCGGGTTGTCCGCCTTGAGCTGGACGACGTCCCCGGCCCAGGCCAGACAGGCCGCGAAGTCGCCCTTGCTGATGTCGGCGGTGTAGTCGTTGCCGGTGAAGCGGCGTATCTGGCCGCTGTCGACGCCCTTCTGGAGCCGGGCGATCGCCGCGTCGTAGTCGTCGTCGGAGAAGCGGGCCGGGTCCTTGCCCATGTCGAGCAGCGTCATGCCGACGGTGTCGCGCATCTCGGTGAGGAACCCGACCCGCCCCTTGAGCTTCGGGTTGTCGAGCAGGTCGGAGACCGACTTCACCTCGACGCCGTCCAGCGCCTTCTTGTTGTAGGCGATGACGGTCGCGATGCCCTGCCAGGGATACGAGTAGGCGCGGCCCGGGTCCCAGTCCGGGTTGCGGAACTGCGGCGACAGGTTGGCAAAGGCGTGCGGCAGGTTGGCCGGGTCCAGTTTCTGGACCCAGCCCAGGCGGATCAGCCGGGCGGCGAGCCAGTCGGTGAGCACGATGATGTCGCGCCCGGTCTCCTGGCCCGCCGAGAGCTGCGGCTGGATCTTGCCGAAGAACTCGCTGTTGTCGTTGATGTCCTCGGTGTACTTGACCTTGATGCCGGTGCGTCTGGTGAACGCCTCCAGCGTCGGGTGCCGCCGGCCGCTCTCGTCGACGTCCATGTACTCGGTCCAGTTGGAGAAGGAGACCTCCTTCTCCTCCTTGGACCGGTCGTCGGAGGACACGCCGCCCTCGGTCTTGCCGGCCGGCGGGATGCCGCAGGCGCTCAGCGTGCCGAGTCCGCCGACCGCGAGCGCGCCGCCCGCGGAGGCGCGCAGCAGTGAGCGGCGGGTGAGGGCGGCCCTGCCGCTGGTGAAACTGCGCCGCATGGCGGCCACTTGGGCCGGCGACAGGCGGTCGGGCTCGTACTGCTCCATGCGCGTGGTTGCCCTTTCGGGTGGGTCGGCCGTGGTCGGCGGCCTCTCGTCGTGACTATCGGTCCCCGAAGACGGTGCGGTGCCAGTCCTTGGCCGCCACCGCGGTGTTGTCGAACATGACGTGCTTGACCTGCGTGTACTCCTCGAAGGAGTAGGCGGACATGTCCTTGCCGAAGCCGGACGCCTGGTACCCGCCGTGCGGCATCTCGCTGATGATCGGGATGTGGTCGTTGACCCACACGCAGCCCGCCTTGATCTCGCGGGTGGCGCGGTTCGCGCGGTACACGTCCCGGCTCCAGGCGGAGGCGGCGAGCCCGTACGGCGTGTCGTTGGCCAGCCTGATGCCCTCGTCGTCGGTGTCGAAGGGCAGGACGACCAGGACCGGCCCGAAGATCTCGGACTGGACGACCTCGCTGTCCTGCGCCGCGTCGGCGATGAGGGTCGGCCGGTAGTAGGCGCCGTCCTTCAGTTCGCCCTGCGGTGCCGCGCCGCCGCACACCACGCGCGCGTAGGAGCGAGCCCGGTCGACGAAGCCGGCGACGCGGTCCCGCTGGACGTGGCTGACCAGCGGGCCGAGGTCGGTGCCCGGGGCGAAGGGGTCGCCGACGCGGACGGTGTCCATGAGGGCGGCGGTCTTCTCGACGAACGCGTCGTACAGGGGCCGCTGTACGTACGCGCGCGTGGCGGCCGTGCAGTCCTGGCCGGTGTTGATGAGGGCGCCCGCGACCGCGCCGTGGACGGCGGCGTCGAGGTCGGCGTCGTCGAAGACGAGGAAGGGCGCCTTGCCGCCGAGCTCCAGGTGGAGGCGCTTGACGGTGGCGGTGGCGACCTCGGCGACGCGCTTGCCGACGGCGGTGGAGCCGGTGAAGGAGGTCATGGCGACGTCCGGGTGGCCGACGAGGTGCTCGCCCGCCTCCCTGCCCGTGCCGGTGACGATGTTGATGACGCCGTCCGGGATGCCGGCCTCGGTGGCGGCCTGGGCGAACATCAGAGAGGTCAGCGGGGTGATCTCGGCGGGCTTCAGCACGATGGTGTTGCCCGCGGCGATCGCCGGGAGGATCTTCCAGGCGGCCATCTGGAGGGGGTAGTTCCAGGGCGCGATGGACCCGACGACGCCGATCGGCTCGCGGCGCACGTACGAGGTGTGGTCGCCGGAGTACTCCCCCGCCGACTGGCCCTGGAGGTGCCGGGCGGCGCCGGCGAAGAAGGCCGCGTTGTCGATGCTGCCCGGCACGTCGAACTCGCGGGTCAGCTTCAGCGGCTTCCCGCACTGCAGCGACTCCGCGCGGGCGAATTCCTCGGCGCGGTCGGCGAGGACGGCGGCGAACCGGTGCAGGGCGTCGGAGCGCTCGCCCGGGGTGGCGCCGGCCCAGCCGGGGAACGCCTCCCGCGCGGCGGCGACGGCCGCGTCGACGTCGTCGGGACCGGCGAGTGCGTAGGTCAGGACCTCTTCGCCCGTCGCCGGGTCGACGACGGTGTGCGTGCGTCCGGAGGTGCCCTTCGTCAGACGGCCCGCGATGTACTGGGCGCCGTCCGCGAAGCGGTCCTGGGCCGGGAATCGGTCCGGGGTGTCGTTGCCCGGGTTGTGCATGTCGGCTCTCCTCGGTCTCCCCATGGCGGGGGCCGGCGTGGCTCAGGCTCGATGTGAGTGCCGATCCTGACAGAGCACTAGGCCTCCAACAAGTGATTCCGTTGTTGCCATTTGGTTACGCGACGGAATCTGTCGACCAGGTGTCGAGTCGCCACGGAAAAGGCCGGACGGAGTGTCAGTGGCGCGTGCCAGACTCGCGTGCATGGAGAAGATCACGGGGCACAGCAGAGAGGCGCTGGTCGGGCGGGTCCGGGCCGGCGAGCGGATCAAGTACCTCTGCTTCTGGGGCCACCGGCCGCGCCCCGACGGCCGGATCGGCCCGAGCTGTCTGAGCCAGTGGTGGCCGTCGCCGTTCACCGTCGCGGGGGTGGAGTACGCGACCGCCGAGCACTGGATGATGGCGGGCAAGGCCAGGCTCTTCGGCGACGCGGAGGCGGAGCGCCGGGTGCTGGCGGCGGAGCATCCGGCCGAGGCCAAAAAGGCCGGGCGGCTGGTGCGCGGCTTCGACGAGGCGGTGTGGGAGCGGGAGCGCTTCTCGATCGTCGTCGAGGGCGGCGTCCACAAGTTCGCCTCGGACCCCGGGCTGCGCGGGTTCCTGCTGAACACGGGCGACCGGGTGCTGGTGGAGGCGAGCCCCGTGGACCGGGTGTGGGGCATCGGCCTGGCCGCGGACGACGAGGCGGCGACGGACCCGGAGCGGTGGCGGGGGCCGAATCTGCTGGGGTTCGCGCTGATGGCGGCGCGGGAGCGGCTGCGCGAAGGCGGCTGACGCCCGCGGGAGGGCCGTCGGGCGTCAGCCGCTCAGCTGCTCAGCCCTGCGCCTGCGCCTGGGCCGCCACGGAGACCGCCGCCGGGCGCGGGGCGCCGTAGTAGGGGTCCTCGTACTCCGAGTCCTCGTTGATCGCGGCGATGATGCCGACGGCGATCAGGGCCATCACGGCGATGCCGAGGACGATGCCGATGATGCCCATGATGAAGCCGGCCTGGGCCTGTCCGTGGTTGTTGGCCTCGCCGCGCTCGGCCTTGCGGCGTCCCTTGACGCCGAACACCACGGCGAGGATGCCGAGCACCAGCGAGACGATGCCGTAGGCGCAGAACATGCAGCAGGCCAGGATGCCGAGCACCATCGCAGCCGTGCCCATGCCGTTCTGCGGGGGCAGCGGGGCGGCGCCCCAGCCGTAGCCGCCCTGGGGGTAGGCGGGGTAGCCGTACCCGCCCGGGACACCGGGACCGCCGGGCGCGATCGGCGGTGGCGGCACCGCGGACTCGGGCGGGGGGAAGCCGGCCGCGGGCATCGAGACGACGGTGGCCTGGTCGTGCACGGACGGCGGCTGCGCGGACGGCGGCGGCTGCCAGGGCGGCACGTCGCCGGCGGCGGGCGGGACCGGCTGCTGCGGCACTCCCGTGGCGGCGTCACGGTTCTTGTCCAGCGAGGGCCTGCTCTCCGGGGGCGCCCAAGGATCGTTGGCGCCGTTTGAGTCCCCGCCCGGCCGTGTCGCGTCCGTCATTTTCCGTCCCCCTGGGTCGATCGTGCCCGTCATGGTACGGGCCCCGCCCGTCCGGCGTGAGACCGGCCTACGATGATCCCCGTACCACCGATCAGCCGATCACCCGCGTCCCGCCGCCGCCCGCGCGGCCCGGGGCGCCGTTCCGGGGAGGAACCCTTGACCGAGCACCTCGTCGACCCCGCCGTTCCGCGCGATCTGCACGCCTTCATCGCCGGGCTGCCCAAGGCCGAACTGCACGTCCACCACGTCGGCTCCGCCTCCCCGCGCATCGTCTCGGAACTGGCCGCGCGCCACCCCGACTCCAAGGTCCCCACCGACCCCGAGGCCCTGGTCGACTACTTCACCTTCACCGACTTCGCGCACTTCATCGACGTGTACCTGTCCGTCGTCGACCTGATCCGCACCCCCGAGGACGTCCGGCTGCTGACGTACGAGGTGGCCCGGGACATGGCCCGGCAGCAGGTGCGGTACGCCGAGCTGACCATCACCCCGTTCTCGTCCACCCGGCGCGGCATCGACGAGGGCGCCTTCATGGACGCGATCGAGGACGCCCGCAAGGCGGCGGAGTCCGAGTTCGGGACCGTACTGCGCTGGTGCTTCGACATCCCGGGCGAGGCCGGTCTGGAGTCCGCCGAGGAGACGGCACGGCTCGCCACCGACGACCGGCTGCGCCCGGAGGGCCTGGTCTCCTTCGGGCTCGGGGGGCCCGAGATCGGGGTGGCCCGGCCGCAGTTCAAGCCGTACTTCGACCGCGCGATCGCCGCCGGGCTGCACTCGGTGCCGCACGCCGGCGAGACCACCGGCCCGCAGACGGTGTGGGACGCGCTCACCGACCTGCGTGCCGAGCGCATCGGGCACGGCACCAGCTCCGCCCAGGACCCGAAGCTGCTGGCGCACCTGGCCGAGCACCGCATCCCCCTGGAGGTCTGCCCGACCTCCAACATCGCCACCCGCGCGGTGCGCACCCTGGACGAGCACCCGATCAAGGAGTTCGTACGCGCCGGGGTGATCGTGACGATCAACTCCGACGACCCCCCGATGTTCGGCACCGACCTCAACAACGAGTACGCCGTCGCCGCCCGGCTCCTCGACCTCGACGAACGGGGCCTCGCCGACCTGGCGAAGAACGCGGTCGAGGCGTCGTTCCTGGACGCGCCGGGCAAGGCGCGGATCAGGGACGAGATCGACACGTACACCTCCGCCTGGCTCGCCTCCTGAGCCGGGTGCCCGCCATGAGTCCCGCACGCGACCTGACCGCCGTGGCCCACCGCGGCGACCCGTACCGGTACCGCGAGAACACGCTCGACTCGCTGCGCTCCGCGCTCGGCCGCGGCGCGGACGCGGTCGAGACCGACGTACGGCTCACCCGCGACGGCGTGCCCGTGCTGCTGCACGACGAGACGCTGAAGCGGCTGTGGCAGCACGACCGGCCGCTGCGGTCCCTGTCGGCCGAGGAGGTGCGCGGGCTGACGGCGGGCAGGGTGCCGACGCTCGCCGAGGCGCTTGCCGCGACCGACGGCAGCCGGCTGATGCTGGACCTGCCGGGCGGTCCGGGCGAGCGGGCGGTGCGGCGCGTCGTGGACGTCGTCCGGGCGTGCGGGGCCCAGGACCGCGTGTACTACACGGCGGGCCCCGCGGCCATGCTCGCCGTGCGCGCCGCCGACCCCTCCGCCGAGATCGCCATGACCTGGACGACGGCGGCACCGCCGCGGCCCGCGCTGCTCGCGGCGGTGCGGCCGAAGTGGCTGAACTACCGGTTCGGGCTGGTGAACAGGGTCCTGGCCGAGCGGGTCCACGGCGACGGCTGCCTGCTGTCGGTGTGGACCCCGGACACCCGGCGCTCCATGCGCCGGCTGATCGCGCTGGGCGTCGACTCGATCACCACCAACCGCATCGACACGCTGTGCGCGCTGCGCGACGGCGGCGGGGCCGTCCCGGCCCCGTAAGGGATGCCCCGCACAACACGCCTTTCCCATAAGGGCGTTCCCTGATCCCGGCTACGGGGCGGGCGCCCTACTCACCGACGATCCGCCATGGGGCGCGGCGCACAAGGATGATCAACGATCCTTCCCGCCGCAGCCACCTTTTCCTGGAGCAGTCGATGCGTGCCCGAACCTCCTCCGTCCTCGCCGCCTCCCTCGTCCTCGCCCTGGCCGCCGGTCCGTTGGCGGCCCCGGCGTTCGCCTCGCCGTCCGCCACGGCCACCGGCTCCGTCGACCGGGACGGGCCGGACGGGAAGGCCCTGCGCGACGAGCTCTCCGTCGTCCCGAACCGGCACGCCACGGCCGCCCTCGTGCGGGTCGGCGACCCCGACGGCGACTGGCACGGCAGCGCGGGCGTGCGCGACCTGGCCGGTGTCCGGCCGGCACACCCCCATGCCCGCTTCCGGGCCGGTTCGGTCACCAAGGTCGTCACCGCCGCCACCGTCCTGCGGCTCGCGGCCCAGGACGAGATCGACCTGGACGCACCGGTACAGGGCTACCTCCCCGACCTGTTCACGCCGGAGTTCGAGCAGCCGATCAGCGTGCGCCAACTGCTGAACCACACCAGCGGCATCAAACCGGGGGACGGTCTCGGCGACGACTTCGCGGAGGTGTACGCCAACCGCTTCGAGACCCTCAGCCCGCAGGAGGTCGCGGCGTCGGCGATCGCCAAGGGACCGGAGGACTTCACTCCGGGGACGCGGCAGCAGTACCTGAACATCAACTACACGATCCTCGGCCTGCTGATCGAGAAGGTGACGGGGCACTCGTACGCCTCCGTGGCCACGCGCCTGGTCCTGCGCCCGGCCGGCATGCACCACACGTACTTCCCCGGTACCGACCCCCGCATCCGGGGCCCGCACAACCGGGGCTACCAGGCGGTGGAGCAGCCGGACGGCACGGTGAGGCTGCTCGACGTGACCGAGTGGAACCAGGCGGACCGCTGGGCGGCCGGCGACATGATCTCCACCACCGCCGACCTGGAGAAGCTGCTCACGAAGCTGTTCCGGGGAAGAATCGTGCCGAAGCCGGAGCTGGAGGAGATGTTCACGACCCCGGCGGGCGTTCCGGGCGCGCGGCGCAGCGCGGGGCTGGAGTACAAGGACGTCGACGGCGAGATCTTCTGGGGCAAGTCGGGGTCCCGCTACGGCTACAGCGCCCTCATCGGCGGCACCCGCGACCTGAGCCGCACCGTCGTCTGCTCGGTCAACTCCACGGACGCCAAGAGCGCGGGTCCGAAGCCGGTCCTCGACGGGATCACCATGGCCGCGCTGAAGTAGCCCCCGGTCAGGCGCCGTGCCCCGTCAGCCGCCGCGCCACCGCGTGCGCCCCGACCGTCGCCGCGGCCGCGAGGCCGAGCCCGACGGCGAGGTCGCGCGGGCGCGTGGCGCGCAGGACGCCGGCGCGGCGCAGCCGGTGGCGGGCCCAGAGCGTGAACGGGACGACGACGAGCGGCGAGGTCGCGGACCCGGGCGTGTAGCCGCGTACCGCCACCGCCTGGGCGAGGTGGACCAGGCCGTGCAGACCGAAGGCGTTCAGCGCGGTCTGGTACGCCGCCGACCGGCCGCCGGTCAGCCGTCCCGCGGCGGACGCGGCGGCCACGAGCGCGGCCATCGCCCCGACCGCCACCGCGAACTCCCGCCCGTCGACCGACCCGGCCCGCCGCCACACGGCCTCCGGCACGGTGGGGAACCGCTCGCGCAAGGCGGGCAGCTCACGCCGCCACCAGCCCGGCACGGTCGCCAGTTCCTCGGCGTCGTGCAGCGCCCAGGCGGCCAGCAGCCCGAGCGTGACAGCCGCACCCACCTTTTCATCGACCGGTGAATTCATCACGACGGTCAGTCTGCTACACGCCGACGATCCCGTTCCACCGCTTCGCGAACTCCGACCGCTCCCCCGCCGCGATGTCCCGCGCGATGGCGAGCCGTTCGCGCATCGCCGCGTCCGGGAAGATCAGCGGGTCCTCGGCCAGCGCGGCGGTCTCCTCGTCGGCGGAGGAGGCGAGCACGTCCCGGGCGGCGGGGACGGGGCAGACGTAGTTGACCCACGCGGCCAGCTCGGCGGCGACCTCCGGCTGGTAGTAGAAGTCGATGAGCCGCTCGGCGTTGGCCTTGTGGCGGGCCAGGTTGGGGATCATCAGGGACTCCGACCACAGCTCGGCGCCCTCCTCGGGGACGACGAACTCGATGTCCGGGTCGTCCGCCTGGAGCTGGATCACGTCGCCGGAGTAGGCCTGGCAGGCCAGGACGTCACCGCTGGAGAGGTCCTTGATGTAGTCGTTGCCGGTGAAGCGGCGGACCTGGCCCTTGGCCACCTGCTTCTCCACCTGGTCGCACATCGTGTGGAAGTCGTCCGCCGTCCAGTCGGTGATGTCGACGCCGTTGCCCTGCATCAGCAGCGCGAACGCCTCGTCCATGCCGGACAGCAGGGTCACCCGCCCTTTGAGGTCGTCCGCCCACAGGTCGGAGACGTGCCGGACCTCCCGACCGAGCCGGCGGCGGTTGTAGGCGATGCCGGTGATGCCGGACTGCCAGGGCACGGTGAACTTCCGGCCCGGGTCGAAGGCGGGCGAACGCAGCAGCGGATCCAGGTACTCGATGACGTTCGGCTGGCGGGAGCGGTCCATCTCCTGCACCCAGCCGAGCCGTACGAACCGGCCGCACATCCAGTCGCTGATGACGATCAGGTCGCGGTCGATGGGCTGGTGGTTCATCAGGGACGGGCTGATCTTGCCGAAGAACTCGTCGTTGTCGTTGATCTCCTCGATGTACTCGACGGAGATGCCCGACTCCTTCTCGAACCCCTCCAGCGTGGGCCGCCGGTTCGGACGCTCGTCGTCGGTGTCGATGTACAGCGGCCAGTTCGCCCAGGTCAGCCGCCTCTCGGTGGCAGATCGGTCGGTTGCGGCGCGGTCACCCGGTGCGACATAGGCGGCCGGTACTCCGCAGCCGGCCAGGGCGCCGAGCGCGGCGGAACCGCCCAGGCCGCGCAGCAGGGTACGGCGGGACAGGGACAGCGCGGGCGTCTTCGGGAGCGGGGGCATGGCCGCAGGATGCCGCGCCCGCGCTCACCGGGACAATCGACGCTGCGTCGAGCGGGCCCGGCCAGGCCCGACACCCTGTCGACCGGGGCGAGTTCGCGCCTTCGCCCTGCACGCGGCGCGGCCCCGGACGGGGGGGGTTCCCGTCCGGGGCCGCACACGTGGAGCCGGGTCCGTCACGCGTCCAGGGACGTCATCACGTGCTTGATCCGCGTGTAGTCCTCGAAGCCGTAGCCCGACAGGTCCTTGCCGTAGCCGGACTTCTTGAAGCCGCCGTGCGGCATCTCGGCGACCAGCGGGATGTGGGTGTTGATCCACACGCAGCCGAAGTCCAGCCGCTTGGACATCCGCATGGCGCGGCCGTGGTCCTTGGTCCACACGGAGGAGGCGAGGGCGTACTCGACGCCGTTGGCCCACTCGACCGCCTGGTCTTCGTCGCGGAAGGACTGGACGGTGATGACGGGGCCGAAGACCTCCTTCTGGATGATCTCGTCGTCCTGCTTGAGGCCCGAGACGACGGTCGGGGCGTAGAAGTAGCCCTTGTCGCCGACCCGGTGGCCGCCCGCCTCGACCTTGGCGTGGGCGGGCAGGCGCTCGATGAACCCGGTGACCTGCTCGAGCTGGTTCGGGTTGTTGAGCGGGCCGTACAGGACGTCCTCGTCGTCCGGCTGACCGGTCTTGATCTCGGACGCGGCCTTCGCGAGCGCGCTCACGAACTCGTCGTGGACCGACTCGTGGACCAGCACGCGGGTGGCGGCGGTGCAGTCCTGGCCGGCGTTGAAGTAGCCCGCCTCCGAGATGCCCTCGACGGCCTTGGGGATGTCGGTGTCCTCGAAGACCACGACCGGCGCCTTGCCGCCGAGCTCCAGGTGGACCCGCTTGAGGTCCTTGGACGCCGACTCGGCGACCGACATGCCGGCCCGCACCGAGCCGGTGATGGACGCCATCGCCGGGGTCTCGTGCTCGACCATCAGGCGGCCGGTGTCGCGGTCGCCGCAGACGACGTTGAAGACGCCCTTGGGCACGATCGAGCCGATGATGTCGGCCATCAGGGCCGTCGAGGCGGGGGTGGTGTCGGACGGCTTGAGGACGACCGTGTTGCCCGCGGCGAGGGCCGGGGCGAACTTCCACACGGCCATCATCATCGGGTAGTTCCACGGCGCGACCTGCGCGCAGACGCCGATCGGCTCGCGGCGGATCATGGAGGTCAGGCCCTCCATGTACTCACCGGCGCTGCGGCCCTCCAGCATCCGGGCCGCACCCGCGAAGAAGCGGATCTGGTCGACCATCGGCGGGATCTCCTCGGAGCGGGTCAGCCCGATGGGCTTGCCCGTGTTCTCCACCTCGGCCGCGATCAGTTCCTCGGCCCGCTCCTCGAACGCGTCCGCGATCTTCAGCAGGGCCTTCTGGCGCTCGGCCGGGACCAGGTCCCGCCAGGCCGGGAAGGCCGCGGCGGCGGCCGCCATGGCGGCGTCGACGTCCGCCTGCCCGGACAGGGGGGCGGTCGCGTAGGCCTCGCCCGTGGCGGGGTTGACCACCTCCGTGGTCCGTCCGTCGGCGGCGTCCCGGAACTCACCGTCGATGTAGTTGCGCAGACGACGCAGCTCGGTGCTCACTGCCGGCCCTCCAAATTCGGTGTCTACTTCGGCTCTCCGGTTCGGACCTCGCCGCTGTCGCGCGTGTCCAAACACTGAGACACCCACCCTAGACGGAGACCCCACGTTTTCAACACCCCCAGTCGCCTCCGTGTTGCGAAATCCGTCGAGTCCGACCTCTCAGACAACGAATTTCATCGATCCGGGCTTGCGAAACTGTCGATACGTCGTGCACAGTGAAGCCGTGGCCAGTCGAAGCGCAGACCAGAAGGACTCCCGCGAGTCCAGGAACGGCGGACCCCAGTTGGACGCCGTCTCCCTCGCCATCATCGAACAGCTCCAGGAGGACGGCCGCCGGCCGTACGCCGCGATCGGCAAGGCCGTCGGCCTGTCGGAGGCGGCCGTGCGCCAGCGCGTCCAGAAGCTGCTCGACCAGGGCGTGATGCAGATCGTCGCCGTGACGGACCCGCTCACCGTGGGCTTCCGCCGCCAGGCGATGGTCGGCGTCAACGTCGAGGGCGACGTGGAGTCCGTCGCCGACGCGCTGACGGCCATGTCCGAATGCGAGTACGTGGTGATGACAGCGGGCTCCTTCGACCTGATGGTGGAGGTCGTCTGCGAGGACGACGACCACCTTCTGGACGTCATCAACAAACGCATCCGGGCCGTCCCCGGAGTGCGCTCCACCGAGAGCTTCGTCTACCTCAAGCTCAAGAAGCAGACCTATATGTGGGGAACCCGATAATCGTGAGCACCGACAGCAAGGACCTCAGCAGGACCGCCTACGACCACCTGTGGATGCACTTCACCCGCATGTCGTCGTACGAGAACGCCCCCGTCCCCACCATCGTCCGCGGTGAGGGCACCCACATCTACGACGACAAGGGCAAGCGCTACCTCGACGGTCTCGCCGGCCTGTTCGTCGTCCAGGCCGGGCACGGCCGCCAGGAGCTGGCCGAGACCGCCTCGAAGCAGGCTCAGGAGCTCGCCTTCTTCCCGGTGTGGTCCTACGCCCACCCCAAGGCCGTCGAGCTGGCCGAGCGCCTGGCGAACGAGGCCCCCGGCGACCTCAACAAGGTCTTCTTCACCACCGGCGGCGGCGAGGCGGTCGAGACCGCCTGGAAGCTCGCCAAGCAGTACTTCAAGCTGACCGGCAAGCCGACCAAGTACAAGGTCATCTCCCGCGCGGTCGCCTACCACGGCACCCCGCAGGGCGCCCTGTCCATCACCGGCCTGCCGGGGCTGAAGGCCCCCTTCGAGCCGCTCGTGCCCGGCGCGCACAAGGTCCCGAACACCAACATCTACCGCGCCCCGCTCTTCGGCGACGACCCCGAGGCCTTCGGCCGCTGGGCCGCCGACCAGATCGAGCAGCAGATCCTCTTCGAGGGCCCGGAGACGGTCGCCGCCGTCTTCCTGGAGCCGGTGCAGAACGCGGGCGGCTGCTTCCCGCCCCCGCCCGGCTACTTCCAGCGGGTGCGCGAGATCTGCGACCAGTACGACGTGCTGCTCGTCTCGGACGAGGTCATCTGCGCCTTCGGCCGCCTGGGCACGACGTTCGCCTGCGACAAGTTCGGCTACGTCCCGGACATGATCACCTGCGCCAAGGGCATGACCTCGGGCTACTCCCCGATCGGCGCCTGCATCATCTCCGACCGCCTGGCCGAGCCGTTCTACAAGGGCGACAACACCTTCCTGCACGGCTACACCTTCGGCGGCCACCCGGTCTCCGCCGCGGTCGGCATCGCCAACCTCGACCTGTTCGAGCGCGAGGGCCTCAACCAGCACGTCCTGGACAACGAGGGCAACTTCCGCGCGACGCTGGAGAAGCTCCTCGACCTGCCGATCGTCGGCGACGTCCGCGGCAACGGCTTCTTCTACGGCATCGAGCTGGTCAAGGACAAGAACACCAAGGAATCCTTCAACGAGGAGGAGACCGAGCGGATCCTGTACGGCTTCCTGTCGAAGGCGCTCTTCGACAACGGCCTGTACTGCCGTGCCGACGACCGCGGCGACCCGGTCATCCAGCTCGCCCCGCCGCTGATCTCCAACCAGGAGACCTTCGACGAGATCGAGCAGATCCTGCGCGCCACGCTGACGGAGGCGTGGACGAAGCTCTGATCATCCTTCCAGAGGATCATCACCCGGCCCCGGTGCCGCCCGTTCGAGTGAGAAACGGCGGCCCGGGGCCGCGTGCTGTCCGGCCTCCCCACGGCGACTGCCTACGGTGCCCAGTGACCGATCGGCCCCGCCTTCGTTCGCCCGTACGGGGGACGCGAACGGGGAAACACGGATCAGAACCGAGGTGTATGCCCATGGAGGCTCCGCCGGACAACGACGTGCTGTGGGCCCGCGCCCTGCACTTCACGCACCACGACGGCTCCCCCGCGCTGCAAGGCGTGTCGGTCGGCGTCCGCGAGGGTGAGATCCTCGCCGTGAGCGGCCCGCGCGGCAGCGGCAAGACCACGCTGCTGCGGTGCCTGTCCGGCATGGTCCGGCCGCAGGACGGCGAGGTCTGGTTCAACAGCCTGCCGGTGCACACCATGGGCCCGCTCAAGCGCGAGCGACTGCGCCGCGACCGCTTCGGCTGGATCGACCCCGCCCCGGTGCTCGTCCCGGAACTCAGCGCCTGGGAGAACGCCGCCCTGCCCCTCATGCTGCGCGGCGCCGGCCGGCGCCGGGCCAAGACCGCCGCCATGGAGTGGCTGGACCGCCTCGACGTCGGCGGCCGGACGGCCCGCAGGCGCCCGCACGAGCTCCAGCAGGCCGAGCGGCAGCGCGTGTGCATCGCCCGCGCGCTCGCCGTCGCGCCCGCGGTGCTCTTCGCCGACGAGCCGACGGCGCCGCTGCACCGGGTCGACCGCGCGCACGTCCTGCGCACGCTCACCACCGCGGCCCGCTCGCACGGCATCACCGTCCTGCTCGCCACCGGCGACGCGCAGACCGCCGCCCTCGCCGACCGCACGGTGTCTCTGCTCGACGGGCGGCGGGTGCGGACCGTGCACCTGCCGCCGGTCGCGGAGACCACGGTGGCCACCGGGCCCGGCGGAGCCTCCGGCACCCCCGGAACGGAAGGCCGGGCGGCGTGCTCGCTCTCCGCCTGACCCGCGCCGCCCGCCTCGCCGTCCAACTGCGCCGCCTGCTGGTCGCGGTGGCGTCGGCGGGCACGGGCTTCCTGCTGCTGTGCGCCCTCGGCCACGCGCTCACCCACCCGGACACGCCCGGCTCCTCCGCCCTCCGCCTGGCCTGGTGCGCGGCGCCGCTGGCCGCCACGGTGTACCTTGCCGTCGCCGTGGCCCGCACCGACCCCGGCACGCGTCCCCGCCCGGGGCTGTCGGCGATCGGCCTGGGCCCCGGCCGGCTGATGGCGGTCTCGGCGACGACCACGGCCCTGTCGGCGGCCCTCGGCTCGGTGGCGGCCCTGTCCGGCTTCCTGTACGTGCGCGGGGACCTGACGGGAACGCCGGTCGACGGTGCCGTGACCGAGGCACTGGCGCTCGGCCAGCGTCTTCCCGCCCCGGCCGTGGTGACCCTGCTGACCCTGGTCCCGGCCGCCGCGTCCGCCGCCGTCGCCCTGAGCCTCCGCCCCCGCGACCCGAGGCCCGCCGCCGCCACCGGCCCCCGCCGCTACGGCCGTTTCGGCGCGTACGGCTGGGGCGCGGCCCGCGAAACCTTCGGCACCTACGGCCGCTACGGCGCCCGCCTGGCATCGGCCTCCGCCCAGCCTGCGGGCAGTAGTGCCGCTGGAGGTCCCCCCTCTGGGGGAGGCACCCTGCTGGCGCAGGCGAGCGACACCCAGCCCCCAGCCGCGACGGACGGCCCCCCGCCCACCTCCGACGCCGCACCCGACCCCACCCCCGCCACTCCCCGCCCCCACACCACCACCCTCCCCTGGGGCATCGCCGTACTCACCGCCGGCCTGGCCGTGGAGACCTACGCCGGCGACACCGCCTCCCCGGGCACCACCCCCTCCGCCGTCGTCCTCCTCGGCTGGTCCCTCACCGTCCTCGGCCTCGCCCTCGCCGGCCCCGGCCTCACCCACCTCTGCGGCCGCCTGCTGCAGGCAGCCCGCCCCGGCGCCCTGCGCCTCCTCGCCGGCCGCGTCCTCATGCAGGAGTCGCACCGCATCGGCCGCCCCCTCGGCGTCGTCTGCGCCGTGGCCTGTGCCGCCTACGCGGCCACCACCCTCTACGACACGGACGGCCCCGACTTCGGCCCGCTGAGCACCCTCGGCGCTCTCGTCGTGGCCGGCTGCACGGTGGCCACCCTCCTCACCGCCGCCGTCGAGGCCAAGCACGCCCGCACCGACACCACCGACGCCCTGCTCCGGCTGGGCGCTCCCCAGGCGACGCTGCGCGCCGCGGCGGCCGTACGCGCCGGTGCGCTGCTCGCCCTGTTCGCCCCGCTGACCCTGGTCGTCGCCCAGTTGGCGTCCCTGCCACTGGCCCGCTGAGGGCGCTGGAGAATTTCCTCGAAAAAATCTCCGATCCGGCGATGAGTTCCGCACTCCCCGCGCGTCTAACCTCTCGAACGGCACGACAGCAGCAGGACACCGACGGGAGAGGCCCCCATGTACCAGCAGATGATCTTCGTGAACCTGGCCACCAACGACCTCGACGCCTCGAAGAAGTTCTTCACCGGGCTCGGCTACGAGATCAACGCCCAGTTCAGCGACGACTCCACCGCGTCGATCCCGTTCAGCGACACCATCGTCGTGATGGTGCACACGCCGGAGAAGTACCGCCAGTTCACGAAGAAGGACATCGTGGACTCGACGAAGTCCAGCGAGGTGCTGGTCGCGCTGAGCGCCGAGAGCCGTGAGAAGGTCGACGAGCTGGTCGACAAGGCGGTCGCGGCCGGCGGTTCCGTCTCCGGCGAGACCCAGGACCTTGGCTTCATGTACGGCCGTGCCTTCGACGACGTCGACGGCCACACCTTCGAGGTCGTCTGGATGGACCCGGCGGCGGTCCAGGGCTGAGCCAGGCGCACGCCTAGCATGGGCGGGTGGATTCGACGACACCCGCCCAGCCCGGCCCCCAGTCCCGCCAGTCCCACCACGCCTCGCACGACCGGGAGATCGAGAGCCTCGCCGAGTTCGACGACGTCGTCTCGGCGCACGGCACACTCGCCCATTACCGCGTCCAGGCCGTCGACCTGACGGCCCGTACGGACGCCCTGATGTCCGCGGACCCCACGGGTGCCGTCTTCCTCGGCTGCCCGATGGACGCTGAGGCAGCTGCCCGGGTCGCCGCGGCCGGCGCCCTGGTCTTCCCGCCCATACCGGGCCTGCCCTTCGAGCCCTACCGGGCGCACGTCTACACCCCGGACGCGCTGTACGCCTCCCTCGACGAGGGCTACGAGGCGACCCCGGACGCCCTCGCCTACGACTGGTTCCAGCAGACCAAGGCGGACGGCGACGTGTTCGCCTCCATGCTGCGCGCGATCCACGACGACGCCGTCTCCGACGCGGTCGACGAACTCCTGGTCGGCGCACGGGTGGTCGGCGTCATGGGCGGTCACGCCATGGCGCGCGGCACGAGCGCCTACGCGGGCGCCGCGCGTCTGGGCCGCGAACTGGCCCGCGCCGGCTTCACCGTGGCCACCGGCGGCGGGCCGGGAGCGATGGAGGCGGCCAACCTCGGCGCGTACGCGGCCCCGTTCGACGACGGGATGCTGGAGGCGGCCCTGCTGCTCCTCGGCAAGGTCGCCTCGTTCACGCCGTCGGTCACCGACTGGGCGCGGTCCGCGTTCGAGGTGCGCGAGCGCTGGCCCGGAGGCGGTGCCTCGGTCGGCATCCCGACCTGGTTCTACGGCCACGAGCCGCCCAACGCCTTCGCGGCGCACATCGCCAAGTACTTCGCCAACGCCACCCGCGAGGACGGCCTGCTGGCCCGTTCCAACGCGGGCGTGGTCTTCCTGCCGGGCGCCGCCGGAACCGTGCAGGAGGTCTTCGACAACGCGACGCCGAACTACTACGAGTCGCGGGGCGAGCCCACGCCGATGGTGCTGGTGGACCGGCGGCACTGGACGGAGAAGCTGCCCGCGTGGCCGCTGCTCACCTCGCTCGCCGGGGGGCGGACCATGGAGTCCCGGATCGCGCTGGTCGACCGGATCGAGGAGGCTCCCGAGGCGCTGAAACGTCTCGGCGGTTAATAAGAGGGCAAAGCCAACACCCTTGACGGGCTTACGCGTTGACACTGCTTATGCACCGCTTATAGACCAGTGAGGCTCATGGGTGTGCTGAGGCCGCGTCATCGGGCGTCAGCACTCCTCTCACCCCCCGCATCTGCGCTCCCGTAAGGACAAACGTGGCAGTCCTGTCCATAATCAGAAGCACGGCATCGCGCCGTGGTGTTCGCGCCCTCGGTGTCGCCTCCGCCTCGGTGGCCCTGGCGATCGGCGCCGCCGGCAGCGCTCTCGCCTGCGACATCAGCGAGTTCTCCGCCGCCGCCGAGTGCGAGGGCGACAAGGGCGTCATCACGGTCACCGACGTGGACCCCGCCGGCATCCCCGCCACCGTCAGCGTGTACCTGCAGAACAACGGCGCCGACGCGAAGAAGGTCGGCGAGCAGGTGGTCAAGGGCTCGAGCGAAGGCACCACCATCACCTTCACCGAGGACTGGAAGCCGAACGCCGAGTACCGCATCCACGTCAAGGCCGACACGTACGTCGACGAGGACATCAAGCCGAACCTCGTGACCCCGGCGACCGCCTGCGAGACGGAGGAGACGGAGTCGCCCTCCCCGACCCCGTCGGAGAGCTCCCCTGTCCCGTCCGACACCCCCTCCGACGAGACGGAGACGCCGGGCCCGGCGCCCTCCACGTCCGCCCCGGCGCCGTCGGGCAGCGAGAGCACCGCTCCGGCGGACACGCCGGGCAACGCCCCGTCCCCGGCGGCCGGTGAGTCCAACCTCGCCGAGACCGGCGCCAACTCCAACACCGGCGTGATCGTCGGCATCGCTGCGGCCCTGGTCGTCGTCGGTGGCGGCGCGGTCTTCCTCGGCATGCGCCGTCGCGGAGCCAACGGCAAGGGCTGACGCCCCTCAGGCCCACAGGCCGTACGCGACATCGTGGCCCGTCCCCGGCCGGGGGCGGGCCACCGCCGTGCCGGCTCATCCGAACGTCGCCTTCTCCAGCCAGAGGTCCAGCAGCTTCCGGTCACCGAGCACCTCGAGCCCCGGCGCGTCCGGGGGCAGCCGCCGGTAGAAGGCCAGCAGCACGTCCGTGAGCGGTCCGCGCAGCGCCACGTCCGCCTTCTCGTGGCCGCGGCGCCAGGTGACGCCCTCCTCGGCCAGCTCGACGACCCACTCGGCGTCCAGCTCCGCCGGCGCGTCGGTGGCGTGCAGGTGGATGCTCCGGCCCGGCGCCCGCGGTGTCCTCGCCGGCCCGTCGGGGAGGGCCCGCTGCACGGACTGCACGAACTGCACGATCTGCAGCCACTCGTCGACGGCGTCGGCCGCCACCTCGGGCGCGACCGCCTCGAACGGCCGGCCCGCCGCGAGCGCCGCGTCCGCACCGTGCACGACGAGTTCGTGCGTCATCCGGCGCGCCCAGAAGCCCGAGGTGTCGATCCCGGCCCACGACCACGCCTGCGCGTCCGGGCCCGCCTCCCGCAGCGCCGCGACGACCGTCCGGCCGGACTCCGCCAGCCAGGCGTCGAGCGCGGCCACGTCGCCCCGCGTGCCGGGCCCCTCGGAACCCGGCGCCCGGTCCAGCGGGACCCTCCTCGGCGCGGGTCTCCACGATCAGCCCGGTCCAGCGCAGGGCCCGGCCCACGTGGAGCACCAGGTCCTCCAGG
Source organism: Streptomyces sp. CB02414 (assembly GCF_001905385.1). GTDB lineage: Bacteria > Actinomycetota > Actinomycetes > Streptomycetales > Streptomycetaceae > Streptomyces. The sequence continues at coordinate 101,920 of NZ_LIPF01000011.1, forward strand.
GACCAGTCCGGGCAGGTCGGCACGGTGGCGGCCGGGTCGGCGCCGGAGGTGAGGACGTCCCTCAACCTGTCCACCTGGACGGTGATCTCGTCGCAGTAGCGGTCATGCGCAAGGAGTGTCATGGCCGTCACCCTAGGAGCGGAAGGATCACCCGAGCACCACGATTTCCGCCACGTCGAACTCCACTCCGACCACGTCCCCGACCTCCGGCGCCGCCCGCAGCGCGCACGCCGCCTCCAGGCGCGGGGCGTCCTCGGGCTGGAGGTGGACGGCGACGTGGGTGCCGCGGAAGGTGCGGGCGGTGACCGTGCAGCGCAGGCCCGCGTCGGCGGCCGTCAGCCGCACCCCGGCGGGGCGGACGAGCAGGGTGCGGGCGCCCTGCGGGGCGTCCTCGGGAACCGGCACCTTGCCCCACGGGCTGTCGGCGGCCTGCCCGGTGACGGTCGCGTCGACCACGTTGTCGAAGCCCAGGAAGCGGGCCACGAAGGCGTCGGCCGGCCGCTGCCACACCTGGAGCGGCGTCCCCGACTGCGCGATCCGCCCGTCCCGCATCACCACGACCCGGTCGGCGAGCGCGAAGGCCTCGCCCTGGTCGTGCGTCACGGCGAGCACCGTGGTGCCCAGCCGGCCGAACAGCTCCCGCAGTTCCACCACCAGGCGCTCCCGCAGCGAGCGGTCCAGCTGGCCGAGCGGCTCGTCCAGCATGAGCAGCCGGGGCCGGGACGCGAGGGCGCGGGCCAGCGCCACCCGCTGCTGCTCACCGCCGGAGAGTGCGGCGACGGACCGCCGGGCGGCGTCGGGCAAGCCCACCAGCTCCAGCAACTCCGCCACCCGCTCCTGCTGTTCGGCACGGGACGCGCCCCGCATCCGCGGCCCGAAGGCGACGTTCCCGGCCACGTCCCGCTGCGGGAACAGCTGGTGGTCCTGGAACATCAGCCCGAGCTCGCGCTTGTGCGCGGGCACCCCGGCCTGGTCCCGCCCGTCCAGCGTCACCCGTCCGGCGTCCAGCGGCTGGAGGCCGGCGACCGCCCGCAGCAGCGTCGACTTGCCACTGCCGCTGGGGCCGAGCACGCACACCACCTCGTGCTCGGCGACATCGAGGTCGACGGCGTCGAGCACGGCGCGTCCGCCGAAGCGGACCGTCGCGCTCTCAAGGCTGAGCAGCATCCCTAGAACTCCCCGCTCCGGTCGGTCCGCAGTCGCTCCAGCACCACCAGGGCCACGGCGCACACCAGCATCAGAATCGTCGAGAGGGCCATCGCCTGGCCGTAGTTCATCTCCCCGGGCCGTCCCAGCAGCCGCGCCACGGCCACCGGCAGCGTCGGGTTGTCGGGGCGCGCGATGAACACGGTCGCCCCGAACTCCCCGAGCGACACCGCGAACGCGAACCCGGCGGCCACCAGCAGCGCCCGCCGCACCATCGGCAGGTCCACCTCGCGCCACGCCCGCCACGGCGACGCCCCGAGCACCGCCGCCGCCTCCCGCAGCCGTACGTCCACCGCCCGCAGCACCGGCAGCATGGTCCGTACGACGAAGGGGACGCCGACCAGTGCCTGCGCGAGCGGCACCAGGATCCAGGAGGCGCGCAGGTCCAGCGGGGGTTCGTCCAGCGCGATCAGGAACCCGAAGCCGACGGTCACGGCGGACACCCCGAGCGGCAGCATCAGCAGGGCGTCGAAGCCGCGCACGAAGCGGCCCGCGTCGCGGCGGGTGAGCGCGGCGGCGGCCAGAGCGCCGATCACCACGGCGATGGCGGTGGCGGCGACGGCGTACTGGAGGGAGTTGCCGATCGCCTCGATCGGCGGGACCAGGAAGGTGCCGCCGTCCGCGCGGGTCAGCGCCCGGTAGTAGCCGAAACCGGGTGCGTCCAGCGAGCGCTGGACCAGTACGGCCAGCGGCAGCAGGATCAGTGCGGCGACGGTGACCAGGACCCCCGCCAGCAGCGCCCACTGCCCGGTGCCGCGCGGGCGGCGCGCGGTCGTGGCCGCGTCCACCAGCCGCAGGGCCGTCTCCCGCCGCCGTACCGTCCAGGCGTGCACGGCGAGGACGGCGGCGACCGCCACGAACTGGATCAGCGTCAGTACGGCGGCCGTGGACAGGTCGAAGACCTGGGAGGTCTGCCGGTAGATCTCCACCTCCAGGGTGGAGAAGGCGGGCCCGCCGAGGATCTGGACGACGCCGAAGGAGGTGAAGGTGAACAGGAACACCATCAGCGCGGCGGCGGCCACGGCGGGCGCGAGCGCGGGCAGCGTCACCTGCCGCCAGGCCGTCAGCCGCGAGGCGCCGAGCATCCGCGCGGCCTCCTCCTGGCGCGGGTCGAGCTGCGACCAGAGGCCGCCGACGGTGCGGACGACGACGGCGTAGTTGAAGAAGACGTGCGCGAGCAGGATCGCCCACACGGTGGTGTCCAGCCGCAGGCCCCACAGCTCGTCGAGCAGCCCGCCGCGGCCGACCAGCGCCAGGAACGCCGTGCCGACGACGACCGTCGGCAGTACGAACGGCACGGTCACCACGGCCCGCAGCACCTGCTTGCCGGGGAAGTCGAGGCGGGCGAACGCGTAGGCGCCGGGCAGGGCGATCAGCAGGGTGAGCGCGGTGGAGGCCAGCGCCTGCCAGGTGGTGAACCACAGCACCTGCCGGACGTCGGACTGCGCCAGCACTTCCCCGATCCGCCCGAGCTGCCAGGCCCCGTCGGCCTTGAGCCCGCGCGCGACGATCGCGGCGACGGGGTAGGCGAAGAACGCCGCGAAGAACGCGACGGGCACGGCCATCAGACCGAGCCGCGCCGCGCTCCCGCGCGCGGTCCTCACCCGTTCCACCCGCTTCACCTCACTACGAGCGAGGTCCACGACTTGACCCACTGGTCACGCTTGTCGGCGATCTTCGCCGGGTCCATGGTCCGCGGGTCCTCGGCCGGCGGCCCGAACTTCCGGAAGGACTCGGGGATCGCGGCGTCCTCGCGCACCGGGTACACGAACATGTTGAGCGGCAGGTCCTCCTGGAACTGCTTGCTCAGCATGAAGTCGAGGAGCGCCTTGCCGCCCTCCGGGTTCGCGGCGTTGCTCAGCAGGCCGGCGTACTCGATCTGGCGGAAGCAGGTGCCCTGGGCGACGCCCGTCGGCGCGGTGTCCGGCTGCGGGTCGGCGTAGATCACCTCGGCGGGCGGGGAGGAGGCGTAGGAGACGACGAGCGGCCGGTCGCCCTTGGCCTTCTTGCCGCCGGACGAGCCGGAGAACTCCTCGTTGTACGCCTGCTCCCAGCTGTCGACGACCTTGACGCCGTTCGCCTTGAGCTTCTTCCAGTAGTCCTGCCAGCCCTCGTCGCCGTACTCGGCGGCGGTGCCGAGCAGGAAGCCGAGGCCGGGCGAGGAGCCGGCCGCGTTCTCGGTGACGAGCAGGTCCTTGTACTCGGGCTTGGTCAGGTCGTCGAAGGAGACGGGCGGGGTCAGTCCGTGCTCGCTGAAGTAGGCCTTGTCGTAGTTGACGCAGATGTCGCCGGTGTCGACGGGCGTGACCTTGTGATCGGTGTCGGTCCGGTACGCGGCGTGGACCTGGTCGAGGCCCTTCGCCTCGTACGGCTGGAACAGTCCGTTGTCGAGGGCGCGGGACAGCAGGGTGTTGTCGACGCCGAAGAAGACGTCGCCCTGCGGGTTGTCCTTGGTGAGGATGGCCTTGTTGACGGCCTGCCCGGCGTCGCCGTCCTCCAGGACCTCGACCTTGTAGCCGGAGCTCTTCTCGAAGGCGGCGACGACGTCCTTCGAGACGGCCCACGAGTTGTGGCTGACGAGGGTCACGGTCTTGGAGTCGCCGGAACCCCCGCCGTCCCCGTCGGACGACGATCCGCACGCGGCGAGGCCGCCGGCCATGCCCAGCCCGACGGCGAGGGCGGTGACCTTCTTGGTGATGCTCACTGAATTCCTCCTGGGTGACCAGGAGAAGACGCGGCCCTGCCCGGAGCCCCTGGCGAGGGTCCCGGGCAGGGCGCAACAGCTCGAGTGGTGACCGATCTCCCTACCCAGAATGACCTGGGCCAGGTTCGGAGGGTCTGCGGCCGGTGCCGCACTCTCAGCGCTGTGGCGCTCCCCTGTCGGAATATGAAGATGTGATTTCTGTCAGGTCGTACTTCCGCCGGTCAGGTTACCTCTCGCTCGCGGCGAGCTGACCGCACGCCCCGTCGATCTCCTGGCCACGGGTGTCCCGGATGGTCACCGGCACACCGTGTGCCGCGATCGCCTCGACGAAGGCCTTCTCGTCCTCGGGCCGGGAGGCGGTCCACTTGGAGCCGGGCGTCGGATTGAGCGGGATCAGGTTGACGTGCACGGGCCTGCCCTTGAGCAGCCGTCCGAGGCGGTCACCGCGCCAGGCCTGGTCGTTGATGTCGCGGATCAGGGCGTACTCGATGGACAGCCGGCGTCCCGACGTCGCCGCGTACTCGAATCCGGCGTCCAGCACCTCGCGCACCTTCCACCGCGTGTTCACGGGGACGAGGGTGTCGCGCAGCTCGTCGTCGGGGGCGTGCAGGGAGATGGCGAGGCGGCACTTGAAGCCCTCGCCGGTGAAGCGGTGGATGGCCGGGACGAGGCCGACCGTGGAGACGGTGATGCCGCGCTGGGACAGGCCCAGCCCGTCGGGCTCCGGGTCGGTGAGGCGGCGGATGGCGCCGACGACCCGGTTGTAGTTGGCGAGGGGCTCGCCCATGCCCATGAACACGATGTTGCTGAGCCGGGCCGGCCCGCCGGGGACCTCCCCGTCCCTGAGCGCCCGCATGCCGTCCACGATCTGGTGCACGATCTCGGCCGTCGACAGGTTGCGGTCCAGGCCGGCCTGGCCGGTGGCGCAGAACGGGCAGTTCATGCCGCAGCCCGCCTGGGAGCTGATGCACATGGTCACCCGGTCCGGGTAGCGCATGAGCACGGACTCGACGAGCGTCCCGTCGAACAGCTTCCACAGCGTCTTGCGGGTGGTGCCCTGGTCGGTCGACAGGTGCCGCACGACCGACATCAGCTCGGGCAGCAGCGCCTCCCGCAGCCCCTCGCGGGAACCGGCCGGGATGTCGGTCCACTGCTCGGGGTCGTGCGCGTACCGCGCGAAGTACTGCTGCGAGAGCTGCTTGGCGCGGAACGGCTTCTCGCCGATGGCGGCGACGGCCTCCTTGCGCTCGGCGGGCGTGAGGTCGGCGAGGTGCCGCGGCGGCCGCTTCGCTCCGCGGGGTGCGGCGAAGGTCAGCTCACCGGGGGCTGGACGGGCCACGGTCGGACAACTCCTCATGACGGCGGGCCTTGGCAACAACCCCCGCGGTCGGCGGGGAGAACGGCAGAGCCATGCCGAAGCCAGGAGACCTCACTGGATCATCCCCGCGTCGGCGGGGATACACGGAAGGGCCCGCGGCCACACGCCGCAGGCCCTTCCAGGCTACCCGATGACCGTCAACCCGAGCCGACGAAGATCACCAGCAGCAGCCACACCACCGGCGCCGTCGGCAGCAGGGAGTCCAGGCGGTCCATGATGCCGCCGTGCCCCGGCAGCAGCGTGCCCATGTCCTTGATGCCGAGGTCCCGCTTGATCATGGACTCGCCGAGGTCGCCCAGCGTGGCGCTGACGGCGACCGCGAGGCCGAGGAGCAGGCCCTGCCACCAGGTGCCGCCGTCGATCGCGAACTGCATGCACAGCGCGCCCGCCGCCATCGCGAAGGCGACCGCGCCGAGCAGGCCCTCGCGGGTCTTGCCGGGGCTGATGCGCGGGGCGAGCTTGGTCCTGCCGAAGCGCCAGCCGACCGCGTACGCCCCGGTGTCGCTGACCACGGTGAGGACCAGGAAGGTCAGGACGCGCCAGGCGCCGTCGTCCGCCATCAGCATCATCGCGACGAACGTGGCGAGGAACGGCACGTAGAACGCGGCGAACAGGCCCGCGGTGACGTCCTTGAGATAGCCCTCCGGCGGTTCGGTCATCCGCCAGACCAGGACGGCCAGCGCCGTGAGCGCCATGGCGACCCACGCGCCCTCGGAGCCCCGTACGTACCCGGCGACGACCATCGCCGCGCCGCCGACGGCGAGCGGCACGAGGGGCGCCTTGATGCCCTTGCGCTCGTCGAGCCGCTTGGTCAGCTCCCACAGGCCCACCACGACGGCGACCGCGATCACGCCGACGAAGACGGCCTTGACGACGAACAGCGACGCGATGATCACCGCGCCGAGTCCGAGGCCGACCCCTATCGCGGCACCCAGGTCGCGCCCCGCGCTCTTCTTCGGCGGCTGCGGCTGCGCCGGCTGCGGGGCGTCGGGCATGGGCTCCGGATTCCGCGGCGCCGCCGCATACGGCTGCGCCGACTGGTGCTCGTCGAACAGGGGACCGCTCAGCCGAGCGGTCCCCTGGTCGTGGTCCTGGTCACCGCCGTGTTCGGGTACGTCGGGCACGATGGGCATGGGGCGAGTCTGCTGCGCGTAGTGCGCATCGTACGCGGGACCCGCCGGGGCAGCGCCCTGGACAGGTCCCCGGTCGGACGGCCCCCAGTACCCGGCTTGTGGCGGCGCTCCCCAGGAAGAGTCGTTCATCAGACCTCGAGCAGCTCCGCTTCCTTGTGCTTCAGGAGCTCGTCCACCTGGGCGACGTACTTGGCGGTGGTGTCGTCGAGCTCCTTCTCCGCACGGCGGCCCTCGTCCTCGCCGACCTCGCCGTCCTTGATGAGCTTGTCGATGGCGTCCTTGGCCTTGCGGCGCACGGAGCGGATCGAGACCTTGGCGTCCTCGCCCTTGGCCTTGGCGACCTTGATGTAGTCGCGGCGGCGCTCCTCGGTGAGCTCGGGGAACACCACCCGGATGATGTTGCCGTCGTTGCTGGGGTTGACGCCCAGGTCGGAGTCGCGGATCGCCTGTTCGATGTTGCGCAGGGCGCTCTTGTCGAAGGGGGTCACCACGGCCATGCGCGGCTCGGGCACGGAGAACGAGGCCAGCTGGTTGATCGGCGTCAGCGCACCGTAGTAGTCGGCCACGATCTTGTTGAACATCGCCGGGTGCGCACGGCCGGTGCGGATCGCGGCGAAGTCCTCCTTGGCGACCACGACGGCCTTCTCCATCTTCTCCTCGGCCTCGAGGAGGGTCTCTTCGATCACCACTTGCTCCTGCATGTCTTGAGTAGGCCCGGCTGCGGTCCCCTGTCGGAGCTGCGGCCGGCTGCGTCGCGTTCTTCCTGCACGGTTCCCGACCGGCGGGACATTGTCCATCCCCCGGCCCGGTCCCGTCCCGTCCGTCCCCCGGACAGGTGGCGTCCACGGACGGGGGGTGCTGCGCCGGTCAGTCCCGGCTGTCCTGGTCACCCACAAGCGTGCCGATCTTCTCACCCTTGACGGCGCGGGCGATATTGCCCTCCTTCAGCAGCTCGAAGACCACGATCGGGAGGCTGTTGTCGCGGCAGAGCGTGACGGCCGTCGCGTCGGCGACCTTCAGGTCGCGGGTGATGACCTCGCCGTAGCCGAGCGCGTCGAACTTCACGGCGTCCGGGTTGGTCTTCGGGTCGGAGTCGTAGACCCCGTCCACGCCGTTCTTGCCCATGAGCAGCGCCTCGGCGTCGATCTCGAGGGCGCGCTGGGCGGCGGTGGTGTCGGTGGAGAAGTAGGGCATGCCCATACCGGCGCCGAAGATGACCACGCGGCCCTTCTCCAGGTGGCGCACGGCGCGCAGCGGGATGTACGGCTCGGCGACCTGGCCCATGGTGATGGCGGTCTGCACGCGGCAGTCGACGCCCTCCTTCTCCAGAAAGTCCTGGAGGGCCAGGCAGTTCATCACGGTGCCGAGCATGCCCATGTAGTCGGAGCGGGCGCGGTCCATGCCGCGCACCTGCAGTTCGGCGCCGCGGAAGAAGTTGCCGCCGCCGATGACGACGGCGATCTGGGCGCCGTCGCGTACGACGGCCGCGATCTCGCGGGCGATGGCGTGCACCACGTCGGGGTCGACGCCCAGGCCCCCGCCGCCGGAGAAGGCCTCTCCTGACAGCTTCAGCATGAAGCGGCCGCGTACTTTGCCGTCGTCGCTCTTCTCGGCATTGGTGGTCATGGAGCTCTCGCCTCTTTTACGTGGTCACACACACGAAGAAGGCCACTGCCGGTGGGGGCGTGTTTCGCATCCCGTACGCGGCAATGGCCTCCTCGTCAGATCTGCTGTCGTCCGCCGCCGCGCGCGCGTGCGCCACGGCAAGCGCGTACGGCGCCGACGACTTGCGTCGACCCTACCGGGGTCGCGCGTCCGTCGCGGTACGGACTCAGATGCCGACCTTGATGCGCGAGAAGCGCTTCAGGGTGACACCGGCCTCTTCCAGCACCTTCTGGACGGACTTCTTGTTGTCCAGGGCGTAGGGCTGGCCGAGCAGGGTGGCGTCCTTGAAGAAGCCGTTGAGGCGACCCTCGACGATCTTCGGCAGGGCGGCCTCGGGCTTGCCCTCGGCGCGGGTGGTCTCCTCGGCGACGCGGCGCTCGGACTCGACGACCTCGGCCGGGACCTCGTCCTTGGAGAGGTACTTCGGCGCGAACGCGGCGATGTGCTGGGCGACGCCCTTGGCGATCTCGGCGTTCGGCTTGTCCAGCTCGACGAGGACACCGATCTGCGGGGGCAGGTCGGGCATCGTGCGGTGCATGTACGCGGTCACGAAGCCGCCGGAGAACTGCGCGAAGCGGTCCAGGACGATCTTCTCGCCGAGGTTGGCGTTGGCCTCGTCCACGAACGCCTGGACGGTCTTGCCGGGCTCGATCTCGGAGGCGAGGAGTGCCTCGATGTCGGCCGGGGCGGCCTTGGCGACGTGCTCGGCGATGGCCGTGGCGACGTTCTGGAACTTCTCGCCCTTGGCGACGAAGTCCGTCTCGCACTTCAGCTCGACGATGACACCCGAGGTGTTGTCGTCGGCGATGAGCGAGACGACGGCGCCGTTCTCGGCGGAGCGGCCCTCGCGCTTGGCGACGCCCTTCTGGCCCTTGATACGGAGCGCCTCGACGGCCTTCTCGACGTTGCCCTCGGCCTCGTCCAGCGCCTTCTTGCAGTCCATCATGCCGGCGCCGGTGAGCTCGCGGAGCTTCTTGACGTCGGCGGCGGTGTAGTTCGCCATGATTCCGGAATCTCTCTCGAAGTCTGAAGATCTACGGGCGCCGGACGGCGGGGGCTTCGTGGGCCCCCGCCGTCCAGAACCCGAAGGTGGTGAGGGGTCAGGCCTGCTCGGCGTCCGCGGCAGGAGCCTCGGCGGCGGGCGCCTCGGCGGCCGGGGCGGCCTCGGCGGCCGGAGCCTCGGCGGGCTTCTCGGCCTCGGCGGCGGGCGCCTCCTCGGCCTTCTTCTCGCCCTCGAGCAGGTCGCGCTCCCACTCGGCGAGCGGCTCGCCCGCGGCCTTGTCACCCTCGGCGGCCTTGCCGGCACCGGAACGGGCGATGAGGCCCTCGGCGACGGCGTCGGCGATCACGCGGGTGAGCAGGGTGACGGAGCGGATCGCGTCGTCGTTGCCCGGGATCTTGTAGTCGACCTCGTCGGGGTCGCAGTTGGTGTCGAGGATGGCGACGACCGGGATGTTGAGCTTCCGGGCCTCGCCGACCGCGATGTGCTCCTTCTTGGTGTCCACGATCCAGACGGCGCTGGGCACCTTGGACATCTCGCGGATACCGCCGAGGGTCTTCTCCAGCTTGGCCTTCTCGCGGGAGAGGACCAGCAGCTCCTTCTTGGTGAGGCCGGAGGCGGCCACGTCCTCGAAGTCGATCTGCTCGAGCTCCTTCAGGCGCTGCAGGCGCTTGTAGACGGTCGAGAAGTTGGTGAGCATGCCGCCCAGCCAGCGCTGGTTGACGTAGGGCATGCCGACGCGGGTGGCCTGCTCGGCGATGGCCTCCTGCGCCTGCTTCTTCGTGCCGACGAACATGACCGTGCCGCCGTGGGCGACGGTCTCCTTGACGAACTCGTAGGCGCGGTCGATGTACGACAGCGACTGGAGCAGGTCGATGATGTAGATGCCGTTGCGCTCCGTGAAGATGAAGCGCTTCATCTTCGGGTTCCAACGACGGGTCTGGTGACCGAAGTGGACGCCGCTTTCCAGCAGCTCCCGCATCGTGACGACGGCCATGGCCGTATCTCCTTGGTGTTCTCGGTTGTGCCGCGCGAGCCGGACGGCTCCCGCGCCTGACGCCCGCGACGCGCCTGCCACAAGGGACCGAGGGGCGCTGACACGAGCCTTGACCGGCCTCGTGTCGGGGCGTGCGAAGTCGACCCGGTGACCCGGATCGCCATCAGAAGTGTACGGGACCCGCGGGGTACCGGGTGACGCGGCTGTCCACAACCGGGGAACGGTCCACAGGACGGACCGGCGACCGGCCGGAGTGCGGGACGGTTCCGGGCATGCGAACGAGGCGATGGGCGAGTGCGGGTGTGTGGCTGGCGCTGCTGCTGACGGTCGTGGCCCCGGGGCCGCCGCGACCGGCGCCGGCGGCGGGACCGGCCGCGACGGCCGTGGCGGCCGCGAGCGAGGTCCGGCCTCCCGACGCCGGGGCCTCGGAGCCGGGGCTGCGTGGTCCACAGGCGCCGGAACCCGAGGCGCCGGGACATGAGGAGCCGGATTCGGGCGCGCGGGGACCGGAGGCGTCGGGAGCGGGCGGTCCGGACCTCGGAGCGCGGGAGGCGGGGGTGCCGGCCGTGGCGCGTGGCTGGCCGGTCGGTGACCGGCCGGCGGTGCTGCGGGGCTGGGAGCCTCCGGCGACCCCGTACGGCCCGGGGCACCGCGGCGTGGACCTCGCCGCGCCGGCCGGGGCACCGGTTCGGGCGGTGGCGGCCGGGACGGTGTCGTTCGCGGGGCGGGTGGCGGGGCGGGGCGTCGTCTCGGTCGAGCTGACGGGCACGGGGGAACCACCGCTGCGGACGACGTACGCACCGGTGGCGGTCTCGGTGTCGGTGGAGGAGGGGGACGAGGTCGCGGCCGGGGAGGTGCTCGGCACGGTGGAGCCCACGGGCTCGCACTGCACGGGCTGCCTGCACTGGGGCCTGCTGCGCGGCGACGTCTACCTGGACCCGCTCTCCCTGCTCCCGCCCTGGCTGCTGGACGGAGGGCCCCCGGTGCTGCTGCCGGTCCTCGGGGTACCGGAGCCCGCCCGGCCACGGGGGTAGGGGCGGCCTCCGGGCGTCACCCTCCGGACCGGGCCGTCAGCCCCGTACGCCGCGCAGGGCCATGGAGACCGCCGCCTCGGTGATCGCCGTCGGTTCCTCCGCCGCGCCCAGCTCGATCCGGCGTACGGCCGCGTCCACGACGCCCTGGAGCAGCATCGCCGCCAGCCGGGGCTGGTCGTGCCCCATCTGCCCCAGCGCCTCGACGATCATCGCGATCAGCCCGCCGTGTGCCGCCCGGATCTTCTCCCGCGCGCCGGCGTCCAGCTCGCTCGCGGAGATCGCCACGACGGCCCGGTGCCGCCGGTCCCCGACGAGGTCGAGCTGCTTGCGGACGTACGCCTCGACCTTGCCCTCGGGGCTCGCCTCGCGCTCCATCGCCGCCTCGACCTCCGCGGCCCAGACCGGGAAGTCGACGGCGCACAGCTCCTCGACGACAGCGGCGCGCGACCGGAAGTACTCGTAGACCGACGACCGGGCCAGGCCCGTACGCTCGGCGAGGGCGGGGAAGGACAGCGCCTCCGTCCCGCCCTCGGACAGCAGGGAGCGGGCCGCGTCCAGCAGGGCGGCACGCTGCATCGACCGGTGCTCGGCCACGGAGGCCGCTCGAATCCTTGGCACCCCACCACTTTACGGACGCGGGCCCGCGTACGGGAGTCGCTCACCCGCCCGCACGACCGCCGACCGTGTCACGGGGAGCGCCGGCCGGCGGGCGCGAGCGCGGCTCAGCGGCCGAATCCGGCGAGCTTCGCCCGCAGTTGCAGCACCGACTTGGTGTGGATCTGACTGACCCGGCTCTCCGTCACACCCAGCACGTTCCCGATCTCGGCGAGCGTGAGCCCCTCGTAGTAGTACAGGGTGACGACGGTCTTCTCCCGCTCGGGCAGCGTGTTGATCGCGCGCGCCAGGAACCGCCGCAGCTCCCGGTCCTCGGCGACCTCCACCGGATTGTCGGCGGCGGTGTCCTCCAGCGTGTCCATGAGGCTCAGCCGGTCCCCGCCCTCGCCCCCGGCGTGCAGCAACTCCTCCAGCGCCACCACGTTGGCCAGCGACAACTGGCTGAACACGGCATGGAGGTCCTCCACCGCGATCCCCATCTCGACGGCCACCTCGCTCTCCGACGGGGTGCGGCGCAGCCGGGCCTCCAGCGTCGCGTAGGCACGCTCGACGTTGCGGGCCTTCTGCCGCACCGACCGCGGGATCCAGTCCAGCGCCCGCAGCTCGTCGATCATCGCGCCCCGGATGCGGGTGATCGCGTACGTCTCGAACTTGATCTCCCGGTCGACGTCGAACTTCTCGATCGCGTCGATCAGTCCGAACACGCCGGAGGAGACGAAGTCCGCCTGCTCGACGTTGGGCGGCAGCCCCACGCTCACCCGGCCCGCCACGTACTTCACGAGGGGCGAGTAGTGCAGGATCAGCTGTTCCCGCAGCCGCTCGTCCCCCGTCGCCTTGTACGACCGCCACAGCTCGTCGAGCGTCGAGGGGGCGGGCGGTCGCACGCTGCCACCGTCGCGGGCGGCTGGGGGGATCGCCGCCCGGTCGGGCCCGGAGGTGTGCTGGGGCATTCGTCGCCTTGTGCCGTTCTGCCGTGATCTGTGTGCCTGGTGAGGCCGCCGGTCTGCTGTCTGGTTGTCGCCTGTTGTCCGTGTTCTGCGTGGGGGTCCTCGTGAGCGTAGCGTGACTGGACTGTCGCGGTGCGCGAAGAGGACAGGGAGGGCGGTGCGCAGATACGTTCCGCTGAACGCTCTACAGGGGGGACGATGATCGCTCTGCGTGATCACTCGAATACCTCAACTGCCTGAATTCCCAAGGGCGTCGGGGTTCCCCCGGACGGCCGAACACGGAGGGTCAGGACGGAGACCGGGCGCCGCGGACCGAGATCATCGCCTGGCGTGTCAACTTCCAGCCGTCGCTGTGTCGTTCGACGTAACCAAGTGCTCGAAGCTCGTACAGTCTCGCGATCGCGTCGTCCTGTGTGGTCTGGGCCCGGCGTGCGACCTCGGCGGCCGTCGCCGCTCCGCGCGCGGGGAGCCCGGCCAGCACCTGACGGGTGCGGGATTCCAGCAGGTCGGTGGGGAGCACCGGCCCGCGCCGGTCCGGGGGCACGTCGCCCATGTCGCCGACCAGTTCCACGACCTCGGCGGCGTCGCCGACGAGCACCGCGTCGCCGCGCAGCAGCTCGTGCACTCCCGCGGACAGCGCGCTGGTGGCCGGCCCGGGCACGCCCATCGTGTGCCGGCCCAGGCGCTGGGCGGCCCGTGCGGTGACCAGCGAGCCGCTGCGGTAGGCGGCCTCGACGACCACCGTGCCCCGGGTGAGCGCGGCGATCACGCGGTTGCGCAGGATGAATCTGCTCGGCGTCGGATGATCGCCCGGTGGCAGCTCCCCGACGACCAGGCCCTGCTCCGCGATCCTGGTGATCAGCCTCGCGTGTCCGGGCGGATAGGGGCGGTCGACGCCGCAGGCCAGCACGGCCGCCGTGGCTCCGCCCGCGCCGAGGGCGCCCCGGTGGGCGGCGCCGTCGATTCCGTAGGCACCCCCGGACACCACGACCCAGCCGCGTTCCGCCAGGCCGGCGGCGAGGGTGACCGCCATGTGTGCCCCGTACTCGGTGCAGGCGCGGGCGCCCACGACGGCCACCGACCTGAGCGCCCACATCCGCAGACTGGGCCTGCCACGCACCCACAGTCCGAGGGGCCGGGCGTCCCCCAGGTCGTCGAGCGGGCCCGGCCATTCGACGGTCCCGGGTGTCACGAACCGCACCCCCGCCGCCCGTGCGACGGCGAGGTCCCGACGGGGGTCGGCACGCACCGCCCGGGCGCAGAGGCCGGCCCACCGCTTCGGGCTCGCGCCCGGCAGGGGGCGCACGCCCTCGCGCAGCCGCCGCACCACGTCGGCGACACCGCGCTCACGCACCCACCGGCCACCGGTCTCGTCCCCGGGCTCGATGACCCTGGTGAGGAAGGCGCGTCCGAGCAGCTCGTCGTCGTCCGTCCAGGTGCCGCCCGCCCCACCGTCGCCCCCACGCGGCTCCTCACGTTCCTGCAGAGCCTCACGTCCGCGCCCGTCCTCGCGTGCCCCCGGTTCGTCCCCTCCCCGCAGGTCACCTCCCCGCGGGTCTTCCCGTCCGCCGGCTACCTCGCGACCAGGCAGGTCTTCACGTCCACGCGAGTCCTCAGGACCACGCGCCACCCCGCCCCCGTTCACGTCAGCGCCCCCAGGGTCATGGGCACGCCCTGCGGCACTCCGGTGCGCAGTTGCAGCGCCAGTGCGACGTCCCGTGCGTCGGGCCGGTCGTGGCCGACGAGGTCGGCGACGGTCCAGGCGACACGCAACACCCGGTCGAGGCCCCGGGCGGTGAGCGCGCCCCGCTCCAGGCTGCGCTCGGCCTCCTCCAGCGCACCCGGCGCGGCGTGCCAGCGGCTGCGCAGCTCTCGTCCGGGCACCTCGCTGTTGGACCGCCACGGAGTGCCGTCGAGGCGTACGGCCGCCCGTTCGCGAGCCGCCCGCACCCGGTCGGCGACCGTCGCGGTGGTGTCGCCCCGGAAGCCCTCCCCGGCCAGCTGGCCGCGCGTGAGGCGGTCCACCTCGACCCGGAGGTCGACGCGGTCCAGCAGTGGGCCGGACAGCCTGGCCTGGTAGCGGCGGATCGCCGAGGACGGGCACTCGCACAGTTCGTCGCTCTGCGAGAACCGCCCGCACGGGCAGGGATTGGCGGCGAGCACCATCAGGAACCGTGCCGGAAAACGCACCACGCCCGCGCTGCGCGCGATGACGACGTGCCCGGACTCCAGCGGCTGCCGCAGGGCGTCGAGGGCCTGGCTGCTGAATTCGGGTGTCTCATCCAGGAACAGGACGCCCCGGTGGGCCAGGGAGACGGCTCCCGGCCGTGCCATGCCGGGGCCGCCCCCGACCAGGGCCTGCATCGTGGCGGAGTGGTGCGGTGCGCAGTAGGGGGCCACGTCGATCAGGGGTTTGCCCGGCGGCAGCAGACCCGCGACCGAGTGCACGGCGGTGACCTCCAGCGACTCCGTCCGGTGGAGCCGGGGCAGGATGGCCGGCAGCCGCTCGGCGAGCATGGTCTTGCCGGCGCCGGGCGGGCCCTCCAGGAACAGGTTGTGTCCGCCGGCCGCGGCGACCTCCACCGCCGTGCGCGCCGACTCCTGGCCCACGACGTCGGCGAGGTCGCGACCGTTCTCGCACTGCGCCGCGCCCATGCTGTGCATCCCGGTGGCGGCGCCGGTGCCGGGCATGCGCAGGCCCGCCAGGAGCGGGTCGGGCCGGCCCTGGTGGTCCTGTGCCTCCTCCGGCACGGGCTCGTCGGCGAGGACGGCGATCAGCTGGCGCAGGCTGCGCACGCCGAGCACCGAGACGCCGGGCACCAGGGACGCCTCGGCGGCGGCGCACTCGGGGACGACGACCTGCTCGTAGCCGGCCTCCGCCGCGGCCAGGACCGCCGGGAGGATGCCGCGCACCGGCCGGACCCGTCCGTCCAGGCCCAGCTCGCCGATCATCACGATGTCGGCGAGCACGCGGGGGTCGATCCGCTCGGCGGCGCCGAGGACGGCCGCGGCGACCGCCATGTCGAAGCCGCTGCCGCTCTTCGGCACGGACGCCGGGCTGAGGCCCACCGTCAGCTTCTTCTGCGGCCACTCGGCGCCCGAGTTCACGACCGCGGCCCGCACCCGGTCCCGGCTCTCGGTCAGGCTCTTGTCCGGCAGCCCCACCAGCGTGAACGCCGCCACGCCCGGCTCCAGGTCGGCCTGAACCTCGACGACCACGCCCTCGACGCCGACGAGCGCCACGGAGCACGTACGCGCGAATCCCATCACGCCACCCCCCGGGCGTGCTCGACCACCGGGGCCCCGCGCTGCGGGAGAAGCACCCCGACCAGGTCGATGCGGACGCCGCCGGGCGGGGCCCCGCCGTGGGTCTGGATCCAGCGTTCGGCGAGCCGCCGCAGCCGGTCCGCCTTCTCGGGGGTCACCGCGGCCATCGGGTGCTCGAAGGAGCCGCCCCTGCGCGTCTTGACCTCGCAGACGACCAGGGCGTCCCCGTCCCGGGCGACGATGTCGATCTCGCCGGTCCGGCCACAGCGCCAGTTGCGCTCCAGGACCGTCATGCCGGCCCCGGTCAGCCGGCGGGCGGCGAGCGTCTCGCCGTACTTGCCCATCGCACCTCGTGCGTTCATGTCGGCACCACCTCCGGCGCCAACGATGAGGGCAGCTCAGCGAGCTATTGGATCTTGGTGGACGGTCGGACGACTGTGGACAACCTTGTCACCCACACGGGTGCGCAGCGCGGGTCATCAGCCGCTGGGAAGTTCGAGGTCGCTCTTGTTGAGCTCCTCGATGTTCACGTCCTTGAACGTCAGTACTCGCACCTGCTTCACGAACCGAGCCGGGCGGTACATGTCCCACACCCAGGCATCGGCCATGGAGACCTCGAAGAAAACCTCTCCCTGGACCGAGTGCACCTGCATCTCGTAGTCGTTGGTGAGGTAGAAACGCCGCTCGGTCTCGATCACGTATTTGAACAGACCGACGACATCGCGGTACTCCCGGTAGAGCTTGAGCTCCATCTCGGTCTCGTACTTCTCGAGGTCCTCGGCGCTCATGGCATGTTCCCCTTCAGCCGTGCGGTCCCCCCATTGTGCGCCAGTCCCGTGAGCCCCTAGACGATTTCGGTGTCCAGGGTCACCGGCCCGGCCGGGGGACCTTCGTCGAGCAGCTTGCGCAGCAGCTCGGCGAGTCTGGTCGGATACACCGTCTCATGTGCCCGGGTCAGTTCCCGACACGTCCACCAGCGCGCTCCGGCGACGCTGCGCCGCTCCAGTTCGGTCAGCCCGAGGGCCCGGGTCGCGGTCTGCTTCGTGCGGGCCAGGTAGTACCACTCGTCCTGGTCCCAGCGGCGGCCCGCGAAGGGGAAGGAGCATCTGCGCCGCCACAGCACCGGACCGAGCTCGACGTCGGTGATGCCGGTCTCCTCCGCGAGCTCCCGCCGTGCCGCCTCCTCGCGGGTCTCCTCGCCCTCCACACCGCCGCCCGGGGTGAACCACCAGTCGTCGGCCGGGTCGTCGGGTTCATGGCCGTGCAGGAGCAGGATGCGGTCCTCCGGGTCGAGCAGCACCACCCGGGCGACCCTGCGCAGCCCGCCCTCGTAGGTGTCCTGACCGGCCGGTGTCGTCTCAGCGGCCACCGGTGCCGCCCCTCCCCGTCCGGGCGCGGGCGGCCCGCTTGGCGAAGGGCCCGTACGCGGCACCGCCGAGGATCAGTACCGCGCCGGCGACGACCAGCCCGACCACGGTCCTGAGCGGACCGGGCGAGGAGAGGCCGCCCAGCGTCTCGAAGCCGGCCGGACGCTCCAGCATGCCGTTCATGGGCCAGACCACGGCGTCGACACGGGCGTCCACGGTGGCGCGCGACACGGTGCCGCCGGCGGCGTCGGTGAGGTGGGCGGTGGAGTCCACGGAGTTGTCCCGCTCGTCACCGAGCAGGAACAGGCGGCCTTCGGGAACGGTCACGGTGGGGAAGCCGCTGATCTCGGCCGGCGTACCGGCGGGCAGGTACGGCTCGTCGATCACCTTGCCGTTGACCTTGAGCTTGCCCTCCTGGCAGCAGGAGACGGTGTCCCCGCCGACGGCGACGACCCGCTTGATCATCGGTGCGTCGGCCCAGGTCGCGTCCTTGAAGACGACGACGTCACCGCGCCGTACGTCGGCGCCGTCGATGCGCTGCGCCAGCACTCGGTCACCGGCGTCGATGGTCGGCGTCATGGAGCCGGTCGGCACGGTGTAGGGACGGTAGACCACCGCTCCCCAGGCGAAGCCCCCGAGGAACAGCACCAGACCGAGCGCCACGGCGAGGCCGGACAGCCGCTGCCCGGTCCGGCTGCCCACCGGGCCCCTGCTCCCGCCGCCGCCTCGCGGGGCCGTACGTGTCGTGCTCTCGCCACCCATGAAGCCGCACCTTACCCGGCGGTACCGGAACGGGGCAGCCCCTCCCGGAGCCCGGGAGGGGCCGCTCTCGGCGGGGTGGCGGCCGTCGACGGCCGCGGTGACGGGCGCTGGGACCGAGGCGGCTCAGCGGGTCTCGGCGGCGGCGATGCGCCTGCGGCGCCACCAGACGACCGGAACGACCCCGGCGACCGCCAGGCCCTGAGGTGCGACCGACAGCGCGGCAGCGGCCGACGACCGGGGCTGCGGACCGTCGGCCTGCAGACCGACCTGGTCGAAGGTCTCCGGGACCGGCAGGGTGTCCCAGCGGTTCATCGGCCAGGCGATCACGATGGCACGGCCGACGACCTCCTTCACCGGGACCATGCCGCCGTGCTCGTCGGACTGGTTGTAGCGGGAGTCCCGGGAGTTCTGCCGGTGGTCGCCCATGACCCAGATGTGGCCCTCGGGGACCTTCACCTTGAACTGGCCGCCCTGGTCGTCGACGCTGCACGGCGTGTTGCCGGGGTAGACGTACGACTCCTCGTTCAGCGCCACGCCGTTGACCTTGACCGGGCCGGTGCCCTCGCACTCGACGGTGTCGCCGCCGACCCCGATGACGCGCTTGATCAGGTCCTTCTCGTCGGCGGACGGCATCAGGCCGATCCAGCTGAGGACCGTCTGCAGTGCGTTCGGGTCGGGCGTCGGCTCACCGGCCAGCCAGTCGTCCGGATCGTGGAAGACGACGATCTCGCCGCGCTCGGGTTCCGAGCCGAACCAGGGGGTGAGCTTGTCGACCAGGACACGGTCATTGATCGTGAGCGTGTTCTGCATCGAGGCGGACGGGATCGAGAACGCCTGCACCAGGAAGGTCTTGATCAGCAGCGCGAGCACCAGCGCGATGCCGATCAGGATCGGCAGTTCCTTCCAGAAGGAACGCTGCTTCTTGGCCGCCGTGGTCTTGGGGGGCGTCGTTCCGCCCACGCCCTCGTCGTCGGTCCCGTTCTGTTCGTCCGTCACCCTGCCGTCCTCGGTCCCGGAGTCGTGCCCGGAGGCCGGGGCGCCGTCCGGGGACGGGCCGGCCGCTTCCACGGGGTGTCCGCGGTTCTCCTCGCCGTCGTGTCCGGACCGTGCGCCAACCGCCACATCCCCCACGCCAACTCCTCACTCTCTGCCACCGCCTGCGCCGTACACGGTGCAGGCCCACCACTCCCATAACGAGCGGGAGTTCCGCAGGGGTCGGGAGTTGAATCATCGCGTTCGGATCGTAGGGGGCAACCCTATGCGACAGCCCGGTGGCGGTGGTCGAGGCGGCGGCCGAGTCGGACACGGAGGCATACGTTCTCGGTTCGTCCAGGGTCGTCCAGTGGCCGAACGGCCAGGCGATCACCATGGCCCGCCCCACCACCTCGTCCTCGGACACCGTGCCGAAGTCGGTGTCCTGGTGCGCGCGGGAGTCGGCGGAGTTGGACCGGTGGTCGCCCATCACCCACAGCCGGCCCTCGGGAACCGTGACGTCGAAGGGCGTCCTGGAGGGGACGTCGCCGGGGTACAGGTAGTCCTCGTTCAGGGGGACACCGTTGACGGTGACGCGTCCCTGGGTGTCACAGCACTTGACCCGGTCCCCGCCCACGCCGACGACCCGCTTGATGAGGTCCTTCTCGTCGTCCGAGGGCAGCAGGCCGATGAAGGCGAGGCCTTCCTTGACCTGCTTGATGACGACGGGGTCGTCCTTCTTGGCGGTCTGCTCGCCCTGGAGCCAGCCGCCCGGATCACGGAAGACCACGACGTCGCCGCGCTGCGGCTTCGAGCCGAACCAGGGAGTGAGTTTGTCCACCAGGACCCGGTCACCGATCCGGATCGTCTGCTCCATGGAGCCGGACGGGATCACGAACGCCTGGACGAGGAAGGTCTTCAGCACCAGCGCTATCAGGACGGCCACGCCGATGAGGAGGGGTATCTCCTTGACCGCGCCGCGCCTGCGGCGCCGCTTGACCTTGCGCTGCAGCTTGCGCCGCTCGGCGCGGGACCGGCCGCCCGACGGCGGGCCGGTGCGCCGTGAACCGGTGGGCAGCAGGTTCTCCGTGGGGCTGCTGGGCGCCCCGCGCGGTTTCCCCCGGCTACCCATCGGCGCCCTCGGACGGGCGCGCACCGCCGGACACTCCGCCGGAGGCGGCACCGGCCGTACCACCCAAGGTGCCACCCGCCGCTGCGCCCGCTTCGGCGTCCGGCACGCGCGCGTAGGCGTCGGGGCGGTCGAGGTGGGTGGCGTGTCCGAAGGGCCAGACGATCCAGTCGGCGCGGCCGATCACCTCGTCGACGGGGATCATGCCGCCGCCCGGCGAGCCCAGGTGGTCACGGGAGTCGCTGGAGGCGGAGCGGTGGTCGCCCAGGACGAACAGGGCTCCGTCGGGGACGACGACGTCGAAGGGCACCGTGGACGGACGGTCGCCGGGGTACAGGAACGCCGATTCGTCGACCGACTGGCCGTTCACCTGGACCCTCCCCTCCCTGTCGCAGCACACCACATGGTCCCCGCCCACACCGACGACGCGTTTGATGTAGTCGCCGGGCCCGAAGAGCCCGGTGCCGTCGAAGACGACGACATCGCCCCGCTGCGGCCCGTCACCGAAACGGTACGCCAACTTGTTTACGAGAACCCGGTCCCCGATCCTCAATCCGCGCTCCATGGATCCGCTGGGGATCTGGAAGGGCTGAAGCACGAAGGTGCTGAACAGCAGCAGGAACATCAGCAGTCCCAGCACGGCCACGGTGATCCGGCCGCCCGGCACCCACTGCGTGATCCACCCCGTCAACGCGGAACGCGACCGTTCCTCCGGGCCCTCCGGGTCCGAGGGCTGCTCGGAGTCGGCGGGGTGGGAGGAGCGGTCGCGCTCCGTGTGCTGTGCTTCGGTGTCCATCGGGGCCAGATGCTATCCGGCCCCGGTGCGGACCTCGGAGGGCGCTCAGCTCTCGCGCTTCTCCTTGATCTTCGCGGCCTTGCCGCGCAGCTCGCGCAGGTAGTACAGCTTGGCGCGGCGGACGTCACCCTTGGTGACGAGCTCGATCTTCTCCACGATCGGGGTGTGCACCGGGAAGGTGCGCTCGACGCCGACGGAGAAGGAGACCTTGCGGACCGTGAAGGTCTCGCGCACGCCGGCACCCTGGCGGCGGATGACAACGCCCTTGAACTGCTGCACACGGGAGCGGTTGCCCTCGATGACGCGCACGTGGACGTTGACGGTGTCGCCGGGGCGGAAGGCCGGGACGTCGCTGCGCAGCGACGCGGCGTCGACGGAGTCGAGCAGGTGAGACATTTCGTCTGCTTTCTTCGCTGATGCCACAGGTCATCAACGGAAACTAGGTGTTTCGGAATCAGGGTCGTGCGGGTCGGGACGGGCGTCGTCTCCCCCTGTGGCAGGGGCGCGCTCCGGACGGACGCACAACAGCCGCCTATTCTTCCATGCCCGGGGTCCTGCGCCAAAATCGACCGTACGGCTCCCCCTCCGGGTCGGGTTCCCAGCCCAGGATGGAGAGCATCTCGCGGTCCTTCTTGTCGAAGGCCTCGGGGTCGCACCGCTCGATCAGGTCGGGCCGGTTGGCCGTGGTGCGCCGCAGGGCCTCGTCCCGGCGCCAGCGGGCGATCTTCCCGTGGTGGCCGCTGAGCAGCACGTCCGGGATGCCGCGCCCGCGCCACTGCGGCGGCTTGGTGTGGACGGGGCCCTCCAGCAGGCTGGCCATGGCGCCGGGGGCGAAGGAGTCGTCCCGGTGGGACTCGGCGTTGCCCAGGACGCCGGGCAGCAGCCGCGCCACGGCCTCGGTGACGACCAGGACGGCCGCCTCGCCGCCGGCCAGGACGTAGTCGCCGATGGACACCTCGTGGACCGGCATCCGCGTCGCGTACTCGTCGATCACACGGCGGTCGATGCCCTCGTAGCGGGCCGGGGTGAAGATCAGCCAGGGCCGCTCGGAGAGGTGGACGGCGAGCTCCTGGGTGAAGGGCCGGCCGCTGGGCGTGGGCACGATGAGGGCGGGCTCGCCGGAACCAGCCTCGTAGCCGTCGGCCAGGACGGCGTCCAGCGCGTCGCCCCAGGGCTCGGTCTTCATCACCATGCCGGGCCCGCCGCCGTACGGGGTGTCGTCGACGGTGTTGTGCCGGTCGTACGTCCAGTCGCGGAGGTCGTGCACGTGGACGTTCAGCTGTCCGCGCGCGCGTGCCTTGCCGACCAGGGAGACGTTCAGCGGCTCCAGGTACTCGGGGAAGATCGTGACGACGTCGAGCCGCATTACGCGCCGTCCCCCTCTTCGGCGGCGTCGCGTGCGGACGCGATCTCCGCGCGGTCGTCGATCAGGCCGGGCGGCGGATCGATCACCGCGCGCTGCTCGTCCAGGTCGATCCCGGTGACGATCTCGGAGACGAACGGCACGTAGACCTCGCTGCCGTCGGGGCGCTCCACCACGAAGAGGTCCTGCGTGGGCAGGTGGGAGATCTCGGTGATCCGGCCGACCTCCTCGCCGTCCTCGGTCACCACGTCGAGGTCGATCAGCTGGTGGTCGTAGTACTCGTCCTCGTCCTCGGGACGCTCGTCCGGGTCGACGTCGGCGATCAGGAGGGTGTTGCGCAGCGCCTCGGCGCCGGTGCGGTCGTGGACACCGGCGAAGCGCAGCAGGAGGCGGCCGCTGTGGACCCGGCCGGTCTCGATGGTGAGCGGCCCGGCGGAGGCGGGGTCGGTGGCCAGGACGGCGCCGGGCCCGAGCCGCAGTTCCGGCTCGTCGGTGCGGACCTCGACGGTGACCTCACCCTTGATCCCGTGGGCGCGGCCGATGCGCGCGACTACCAGCTGCACTGTGCTTGATCTCCTGTCGGAACTGCGGCGAGCCGTACGGGGCTACCGCCGTACGGGGCTCACAACGACTGCGGGCCGGGGACGGCCCAGTGGCCCTCCCCGGCCCGAGCCGGTGCTGCGTTCGGCGTCAGCGGACGTGGTCCACGTCGACGAGGTCGACGCGGACGCCCCGGCCGCCGATGGCGCCCACGACGGTGCGCAGAGCGCGTGCGGTGCGGCCGTTGCGGCCGATCACCTTGCCGAGGTCGTCGGGGTGGACCCGGACCTCGAGCACCCGCCCGCGGCGCAGGTTGCGCGAGGCGACCTGCACATCGTCAGGGTTGTCGACGATGCCCTTCACGAGGTGCTCGAGAGCCTCCTCGAGCATGCTCAGGCCTCGGTCGACTCGGACTCGGCCGGAGCCTCGTCCTTCTTCTCGGCCTTCTTCTTCTGGGTGATCGCCTCACCCTTGCCCTCGTCGTCGCCACCGAGCGCCTCGAAGGACGGACGGGCCGACTTCTCGGCCGGCTGCAGCAGCGGCGCCGGGGCGGGCTCGCCCTTGAACTTCTGCCAGTCGCCGGTCTTCTTCAGGATGGCGAGCACGGGCTCGGTCGGCTGGGCGCCGACGGAGAGCCAGTACGCCACGCGCTCGGCGTCGACCTCCATCACCGACGGGTTGTACGTCGGGTGGTACTTGCCGATCTCCTCGATGGCCCGGCCGTCACGGCGGGTACGGGAGTCGGCGACGACGATGCGGTAGTGAGGCGAACGGATCTTGCCCAGACGCTTCAGCTTGATCTTGACTGCCACGGGAGTGGGTTCTCCTGGTTTTGACGTGGGTGGGCACGGCGAGAGAGCCGCGTGGGGTTGCGGTACCCGAGTGCCCGATGGACGCGTCAGCCGGAGGAGAGAGGGGTCCTGTGCGACTGTCGAGTACAGCTAGCCATTGTGCCACACGCGGGCGGACCCTTCGGACCGAGGGCGGACCGGGGCGGACGGGGGGCGGGCCGGGGGCGCCGCGCCCGGATCCGGCTGCCACGAGCAGCCGGATCCTCAGCCCGCCGCCGCGCCGACCACCTCCGGGATCCGGAACGGCTTGCCGCAGCCGCCGCACATGATCGGGGCCTGCGCCAGGACCGACGGGACGACCCGTACATTGCGTCCGCAGTCGCAGACCGCCTTCACGCGCACCCCTCCCCCGGAGGAGCCGTGGCGGGCGGCCGGGCCGCGGAAGCTGCGGGCCGAGTCGGTCGCGGTCGCGGCGGTGTGGGCCTTCAGGGCGCGCTGGAGGCGCTCGATCGTCGGACGGTAGCGGCGCTTCGCCTCGGGGGAGAGCGTGACCAGCGAGAAGCCGCTGCTGGGATGCGGCTCCTCGGGGTGGTCGAGGCCCAACTCCTCGGCGATCGCAAGGAATCGACGGTTGTGATAGCGCCCCGCGCGGGAGGTGTCGCGTACTCCGCGCGCGGCGGCGATGCCGTGGACTGCCTCATGGAGCAGTCGCTCGAAGGAGAGCTCGTGCCCGCAGGCGGACGACGACTCTCCGATCAGGGACTCGGGCGCGGCAAGATCCGGCAGCTCGGTGTGGTGCCGCTGAATGTCGGCCCACGCCTGCGCCAGCTCTGCGGCGAGAACAGGTGGTGTCGTGCTCACGTAATGACAACGAGCCGGGGTGCCGCTGTGTTCCTATTCCGGGGCATCCCAAATAATTTGCACGTACCCGTCAGTTGCCGCTGATGCGTCGCGACGAGGGCGGGTGCGCTGATCTGCGGAGAAGCCTCACAGCTCGTCACAAGCTGGTGCGTAGTCCGACGTACGCGCCGGCGCGTAGCCCCCGTCCACGCGCCGGGTTGCGTGGGGCTCGCGGATGCGCAAGAGGCGTTTTCGGCCGCGGTCGAACCGGAAGGACGCCACCCGATCGGGCGCATCGCGGGACGCGTCGACGGGAGCGAGGTTACCGGGTGTGCCACCGGCGTGCGGCACCACCCCGCCCCGGGCCGCTCCGTCTCCCGGCGGGGCGTTCGCGGGGCCCGCCGACCTTGGCCGGAACCGCCTCGTCGGCACGGTCGCCACCCGCTGTCATCACCGAGGGACGCGTTCCGGCCAACCGCCCGAGGCGTCGGACCGGGGCTACCCGGAGTACCGCACGGCCAGGCCCACGTTGCCGGGAAGTGAAATCTCGCCACTGCGGCGGGGATCGGGCAAACCGGCCGCCGCTACCACTGGACGCCACGGCGAGCCCGGAGTTTCCTGGCATACGGGGGGAGTGCGAGCGCACTGCACGGGGGCCAGGTAATCGGGCACGGCGGCAACACTCGGCGATTGGGGCGCTTTCCTATGACACCTACGCTCGTGCGGCAGCACTCATCTCACGCGGGGGCGACGCCCGGCGTGGACCTGCGTGCACGCGCGCGTGACTGGTCCGAGATACAGGAGCGGATGCTCGTACCGCTCTACGAGGCCGTCTACGAGCGACTGGACGTGGGCGGCGGCACACGCGTGCTGGGGCTGGGCTGCGGCTCCGGGCTGGCCCTGCTGATGGCCGCCTCGCGGGGCGCCGCGGTGACCGGGGTGGACTCCCGTTTCCCGGAGCGGCTGGACCTGGCACGGCGGCGACTGCTTCCCGAGGCGCCCGACGCGCCCGGTGCGCGGGACGTACGCGCGCGTACCCACTCGGTACGGGCGGACGAGGTGGGCACGGACACGGTACGGCTCGTCGAAGGGACCCCGCGGGACGCGGCGGACCCGTCACAGCCGGCGTTCGACCTGGTGACCGCCTTCGAGCCCATCGGGTGCCTCGCGGGCGACTCGGACGGGCTCGCCGGGCTGCTCGCCCGGGCGACGCCGCTCGCCGCGCGCGGGGCGGCCGTCGTGCTGGCCGGCTGGGGCCCGCCCGAGCGGTGCGCCACGACGTCGGTGCTGCGGGTGGCCACCAAGCTCGCGGACCCGTTGCGCAGCGCGGGCAGCTGGCGTCCCGCTCTCCGTGACGACCTGGAGGAGGTCGCCCAGCGGGCCGGGCTCAGGCCGGACGGCTCGGGACGGGTGGCGTGCCCCTTCGGCTACGCCGGCACCGGCAGCGCGGTGCGCGGTCTGCTGTCGACCGGTCTGTTCGACGCGGCGATCGCGGCGACCGACCAGGAACAGGTCGACAAGGAGCTGACCGAGGCCCTGCATCCGCACCAGCGGCCGGACGGGACCGTGTGGATGCCGAACGTGTTCCGGTACCTGATCGCCCGGACCCCCTGACGATCGGTTCCGACCGGGCGGGCACGGTATCTGAGCGGCTTCTTCTGGCGCAGGTGCGATGCAGGTGTGAATGGTGTGAAGATGCCGGTTCAGGCCCTCACTCCATCCTTCAGGCGGATCTTGGGCCTTTAGTCTGATCCACCGTTCGGGGGAAAGACACATCTGCATACAGGAGCCTGTAGTGCCGCACCACAAGACCGCGCTGCGCCTGGCCGCGCCCGTCGCCGTCCTCGCCCTGGCCCTCACCGCGTGCGGGGGCGGAGACGACACCGACGCCGACGCGAAGGGCAAGGGCAAGGGCTCGTCGAGCCCCGAGGCGTCCGCCTCTCCGTCCGAGGCGGCCTCGGGCGGCGACCTGGCGACCGGCGAGAGCGCGACGGGCAAGGTCGCGGAGGACCCGGGCGAGGTCACCTACGAGGTCGTGGCGCAGAAGGTGGACGTCGGCACCGAGGCGGAGGCCGCCAAGGCGGTGGCGGACGCCGCGGACGCCAAGGGCAAGGTGCTGGCCACCGCGCACGTCAAGTACACGCACAAGAGCGGCCCGGCCCTCACCGACGGCTCCAGCGTGCACGACGGCACCACGGTCTTCGCCGACGGGCAGCGCGGCGGCGTCCTCATCGGCGCCTCCGAGGACGCCCCGGGCTGCGAGGACCCGTACGACGTGGACAGCTGGAAGCAGGGCGAGAGCCACGTCTTCTGCGAGACCTACGTGATCCCCGCGGGTGCCACGAGCGTCGAGGTCCACTGGGAGGAAGAGGACGGCGAGCCCTACGTCTGGAAGTTCCCGCAGAAGTAGGTTCCCGCGCGGAGGCGCATCAGGAGGGCCGGACGGTGATCAGACCTCCGGCCCCTCCTTCGTCAGCCGGGTGATCCCGGCGATCCGGTAGGCGTCCGCCTCGTCCAGCGTCTCGGTCGCGAGCAGCGCCTCGGCGAGGGCGTCGAGCTGCCCACGGTGGTCGCGCAGCTTGTGCACGGCCTCCGCGTAGCACTCGTCGACGACCCGGCGCATCTCGCCGTCGATGGCGTCGAGCGTCGCCGGGGCGGCGGCGAGCCCGTAGGCCTGCTGGGCGTCGCCGGGGAGGGCGGAGAGCCGGCCGACCTGCCGGCTCATGCCCCAGCGGCCGACCATGCCGCGCGCGATCCGGGTGACCTGTTCGAGGTCGCTCTCCGAGCCGGTCGTGATCACGTCGTACACCACCTGCTCGGCCGCCATCCCGCCGAGCGCGCCGATGATCCGCCCGCGCAGGTACTCCTCGGTGTACGCGTACTTGTCCGCGTCCGGCGTCGACAGCGTCACGCCCAGCGCCCGGCCGCGCGGCACGATAGTGATCTTGCGGACGGGGTCGGCGCCCGGCTGCAGCATCCCCAGCAGGGCGTGCCCGCTCTCGTGGTAGGCGGTGCGCCGCCGCTCCTCCTCGGGCATCACCAGGGGACGTTCGGCGCCGAGCTGGACCTTCTCCAGGGCCTCGGAGAGGTTCGCCTGCGTCACCCGGTCCTGCTTCCGCTTGACGGCGATCAGCGCGGCCTCGTTGGCGAGGTTGGCCAGTTCGGCGCCCGTCATGCCCGGGGTCGTGCGGGCCACCTGGGCGAGATCGACGTCGGGGGCGAGCGGGATCTCGCGGGTGTGGATCTCCAGGATCGCCTTCCGGCCGCCGCGGTCCGGCGGCGAGACGCTGACCACCCGGTCGAAGCGGCCGGGGCGGGTCAGGGCGGCGTCGAGGATGTCGGCGCGGTTGGTGGCGGCGATGACGATCACGCCCTCGGCGCCGGAGAAGCCGTCCATCTCCGTGAGGATCTGGTTCAGGGTCTGCTCGCGCTCGTCGTGGCCGCCCATGCCTGAGCCGCCGCCCCGGGCCCGGCCGATGGTGTCGATCTCGTCGATGAAGATGATCGACGGCGCCACCTTGCGGGCCTCGGCGAACAGCTCCCGCACCCGGGACGCGCCCACGCCCACGATCATCTCGATGAACTCGGACGCGGACGCCGAGAAGAACGGCACCCCCGCCTCCCCGGCCACCGCGCGCGCGAGCAGCGTCTTCCCGGTGCCGGGCGGCCCGGACAGCAGCACGCCCCGGGGCATCTTGGCGCCCATCCGGCGGTAGGCACCGGGATTCTTCAGGAAGTCGACGACGTCGCTGAGCTCGCCCTCCACCTCGTCGATCCCGGCGACGTCCGCGAAGGTGGTGCGCTGCTTGCCGGGCTCCAGCTCGACCGGCTTGGGCGGCGCCTTGCGACCGAGCATGCCGCCCGCCCCGCCGCCGAGGGCACCCCGCATCCGCCGGGCGATGAAGATCCACAAGACCACCAGGAGCAGCATCGGCGCCAGCGCGATCAGCAGGTTGACCAGGAAACTGCGCTGCTGGACGACGGGTTCGGCCGTGACGGTGACGTTGTGCTCGGTCAGCTCCTCCCAGAGCCGGTCGTCGGCGAAGGTCGGCCGCTCCGTCGTGAACTTGGTGTACGTCCCGTCGCCCTCGGGATTGTCCCGGGCCTTCTTCAGCTGGCCCTGGATCGCGTCGCCCTTGGCGTAGATCTTGCTGACGTTGCCCGCGTCGACCTGCTTGCTGAACTCCGTGTAGGAGATCGTCGGCTCGTCCCCCTCGTTGAAGAAGGAGAGCACCAGGTTGGCGATGAGGTAGACGACCAGCGCGGCCAGGACCAGGTTCCACCAGCCGCCGCGCATCCTCCTGCCACCGGACGGCGGCTTCTCAGGCTCGTCGGGCGTGCCCTCGGTGCGCCAGGGCGGCTCGGGGGCCTTGCGCGGCGGGGACGGGTTGGTCATACCGGGACGTTACGACAGGAAAGCCGCGCGGGCATGTGGGTGTACGACGCCGGGGGCGCCCCCGATGGAAGGGGCGCCCCCGGCGACGTACGGGTGCGGGCGTCAGCCCATGAACTTCTTGAACTCGTCCGGGAGCTCGAAGTCCTTGCCGCCCTGCTGCGGCAGCCCGAGGGCGCCCCCGCCCTGCGCGGCGGCGGCGCGGCGGGCAGCCTCCTCCTGCTCCTGCTGCTTGCGCTTCATCGGGTTGCCGGAGCGCTGCTTGCCCTTGGCCTTCTTCTGCTGCTTCTTCTGCCGGCCGGGGCCGCCACCCATGCCGGGCATCCCCGGCATACCGGGCATGCCGCCGCCCTGGGCCATGCGGGACATCATCTTGCGGGCCTCGAAGAACCGCTCCACGAGCGACTTGACCGCGCTGACGTCGACGCCGGAGCCCTTGGCGATACGGGCGCGGCGCGAGCCGTTGATGATCGTGGGCTCCTGGCGCTCGGCCGGGGTCATCGACTTGATGATGGCGGCCGTGCGGTCGACGTCGCGCTCGTCGAGGTTGTTGATCTGGTCCTTCATCTGGCCCATGCCGGGCAGCATCCCCAGGAGCTTGGAGATGGAGCCCATTTTCCGGACCTGCTCCATCTGGGCCAGGAAGTCGTCCAGGGTGAAGTCCTGGCCCTTCTTGGACGCCAGCTTGGAGGCCATCTTCTCGGCCTCTTCCTGGCTGAACGTCTTCTCCGCCTGCTCGATCAGGGTGAGCAGGTCACCCATGTCGAGGATGCGGGAGGCCATCCGGTCAGGGTGGAAGGCGTCGAAGTCCGTGAGCTTCTCGCCGTTGGACGCGAACATGATCGGCTTGCCGGTCACCGAGGCGATCGACAGGGCCGCACCACCGCGGGCGTCACCGTCGAGCTTGGACAGCACCACGCCGTCGAAACCGACGCCGTCGCGGAAGGCCTCGGCGGTGTTGACCGCGTCCTGGCCGATCATCGCGTCGACGACGAAAAGGATCTCGTCGGGGTCGACCGCGTCGCGGATGTCCGCGGCCTGCTGCATCAGCTCCTGGTCGATGCCCAGGCGGCCGGCGGTGTCGACGATGACCAGGTCGTGGACCTTGGACTTGGCGAACTCGATGGAGTCCTTGGCGACCTTCACCGGGTCGCCCACGCCGTTGCCCGGCTCGGGGGCGTAGACCGCGACGCCGGCGCGCTCGGCGACGACGCTCAGCTGGTTGACGGCGTTGGGGCGCTGGAGGTCACAGGCGACCAGCAGCGGCGAGTGGCCCTGCTCCTTGAGCCAGTGGCCCAGCTTGCCCGCGAGGGTGGTCTTACCGGCACCCTGGAGACCGGCGAGCATGATCACGGTCGGCGGCTGCTTGGCGAAGCGGAGGCGGCGGGTCTCGCCGCCGAGGATACCCACCAACTCCTCGTTGACGATCTTGAGGACCTGCTGGGCGGGATTGAGCGCCTTGGAGACCTCGGCGCCCAGGGAGCGCTCCTTGACCTTCTTGATGAAGGCGCGGACGACGGGCAGGGCGACGTCGGCCTCGAGGAGCGCGATGCGAATCTCGCGGGCCGTGGCGTCGATGTCCGCCTCGGTCAGCCGTCCTTTGCCCCGGAGGGATTTGAAGGTGGCTGACAGGCGGTCGGAGAGAGTATCGAACACGGCGGCGTAGGTCCTCGCGTCGGCGTTGGTGTGGGTCGCCCTCCAGGGTATCCGGCCCGGCAAGCAAATCGTCCCTGCCCGCTGCAGAGAGCGGACAGGGGCCATGAGGTCACGCCCGCAGCAACTCCTCCAGCTCCCTGGCCACGGACACCGCCTCCTCCCCCACCAACGGCGCCCCCTCGCCCCCGGTCACGTAGAAGGCATCCACCGCGTTCGCCCCCAGCGTGCTGACGTGCGCGCTCCGCACTCGCACCCCCGCCCCCTCCAGCGCCCGCCCGAGCCGGAACAGCAGCCCCGGCGCGTCCTGCGCCCGGACCTCGATCACCGTGGCCAGCCGGGACGCGGCCGGGGCGACCGTCACCCGGGGCGGGGGCGGCGCCACGCCCCGGCGGCGCGGGTGGGCGGCGTCACGCTCGGCGAGCCGCGCGGCGACGTCCAGCGTGCCGTCCAGGGCCCGGACCAGGTCGGCACGGAGCCGCGTGGCCTGCGGCAGCGATCCGTACTCGGCGGCGACCCGCCAGTCCAGCAGCAGCACGGAGCCGTCCACGCCGTCCGGCAGAGGCAGTGACCGCAGCTCGGCGGTGCGCACGGTCAGCCGGTGCAGGGCCAGGACCCCGGCGACCGCGGGGAGCACACCCGGCTGGTCGGGTACGGCGATCAGCAGTTCCACACCGAGCGGCTCCGGATCGGCGCTCGGCGCCGGACCGGCCGGCGGCTCCGTCTGCGCCCGCAGCGCGAGCACCGGCCCGCCCGTGCGGAACGCCTCGACGGCGAGCCGTTCCTGCTCGGCGGTGGGCGCGGCCGCCTCGGGTTCCGCCGGCGGGTCCCCGGCCAGGACCGCCGAGACGCGCTTGACCAGGTCGGCGACGAGGGAGGCGCGCCAGGACGACCAGGCCGCGGGACCGGTGGCCAGCGCGTCCGCCTCGGTCAGGGCGTGCAGCAGCTCCAGGGTGCCCTCCGTGCCGACCGCCTCGGCGACCGTGCGGACGGTGACCGGGTCGTCGAGGTCGCGCCGGGTGGCCGTCTCGACGAGCAGCAGGTGGTGGCGTACGAGGGTGGCCAGGACGGCCGCGTCGGCGCGGTCGAAGCCGATGCGGGACGCCACGTCCCGGGCGATGGTCTCCCCGGCCACCGAGTGGTCCCCGGGCCAGCCCTTGCCGATGTCGTGCAGCAGCGCGGCGACCAGGAGCAGGTCGGGCCGGTGGACCCGGCGGGCGAAGCCGGAGGCGCGGACGGCGGTCTCGATGAGATGCCGGTCGACGGTCCACACGTGCACGGCGTTGCGCTGCGGGCGGCAGCGCACCCGCTCCCAGTCGGGCAGCAGCCGGGTGACCAGCCCTTCGGCCTCCAGCGCCTCCCAGACCTGCACCGTGGGCCCGCCCGAACCCAGCAGCGTCACCAGCTGCTCCCGCGCCTCGGCGGGCCAGGGCGTGGGCAGTGGGCCCGCGGTGGTCGCGAGGCGCCGTACGGCGTGCAACGAGAGCGGGAGCCCGGCCTGTGCGGCGGCGGCAGCGGCGCGCAGCGGGAGCACGGGGTCGCGTTCGGGGCGCGCGGTGCGGGCGAGCACGACCTCGCCGTCCTGCTCGACGACGCCCTCGGCGAGCGGGGAGCGCTCGGGGACGGGTTTGCCGCCGCCCAGCAGGGCGCGCAGCCTCGGCCGTACGGAGCGGGCCCGCAGTACGCGCCCCACCTCGCGCCAGGTGACGTCCCCGGCGTAGGAGATGACGCGCGCCGCCTCGTACACCTGCCGCAGCAGCGCGTCGGCGTCCAGCAGACCCAGCTCGGCGGCCACCTGGTCCTGCTCCTGCAGCGCCAGCCGGTCGGTGGCCCGGCCCGTCGCCAGGTGCAGCGCGTCCCGTACGTCGAGCAGGCGGCGCCGGGCATCGGCGAGGCCCTCGCGCGGTGCGTCGGCCAGCCAGGAGGCGGCGACGGCGCGCAGGGCGGTGGCGTCGCGCAGGCCGCCGCGCGCCTCCTTGAGGTCGGGTTCGAGCAGGAACCGCAGCTCGCCCTGGCGTTCGGCGCGCTCGGCGCACAGGTCGCGCAGTTCGGGGAGGCGTTTGGGCGCCTGGTTGCGCCAGTCGGCGAGGACGGTGGTGCGCAGTGCGGCGGTCAGCCCCAGGTCGCCGGCGAGGTGGCGGGCGTCCAGGAGGCCGAGGTGGACCTTGAGGTCCTCGCCCGCCGTCCTCCGGGCCTGCGCGGGGGTGCGTACGGAGTGGTCGAGGGCGAGGCCGAGGTCCCAGACGGGGTACCAGAGGCGGTCGGCGAGGGCGGCGACCGCCTTGTCGTCACCGCCGTCGTGCAGCAGGAGCAGGTCCAGGTCGCTGCGTGGGGACAGCTCGCCCCGCCCGTACCCGCCGACGGCGACGAGCGAGACGCCCTTCACTCCTCCGGCCCCCGCGGCGAAGAGGCCGGCCAGCCACTCGTCCGTCAGCTCGGCGAGGGCGGCACGGCGCGGCGGCCCGGACCGCGCCCCCTCGGTGAGGAGGCGCAGCCGGGCCGCCGCGTAGCCGCCGGGTCCGGAGTCCTCTGGTTCGTTCGTCAGGTCCGTACTCGTCACCCGGCGGCTCCTGTTCTGTTCGTCGCGCCTCAGAGGGCGTCCGGGCCGCGCTCGCCGGTCCGGACCCGTACGGCCGTGTCGACGGGGACCGACCAGACCTTTCCGTCACCGATCTTGCCGGTGCGGGCCGCCTTGACGACGACTTCGATGAGCTGTTCGGCGTCCTCGTCCTCGGCCAGCACCTCGATGCGGATCTTGGGCACCAGGTCGACGGTGTACTCGGCACCGCGGTAGACCTCGGTGTGGCCGCGCTGGCGGCCGTAGCCGCTGGCCTCCGTCACGGTCAGTCCGTGCACCCCGAAGGCCTGGAGGGCCTCCTTGATCTCGTCGAGCCGGTGCGGCTTGACCACGGCGGTGATGAGCTTCATGCGTCCACCTTCTTGCTCTCGGCCTGGGCGGCGGTCGTGGGGGCGGCCGGGGATGCGGCCGTCCGGGCGGCGCCGCCGCCGGCGCCGCTGAAGTCGTACGCGGTCTCGGCGTGCTCGGCCTGGTCGATGCCGGTCACCTCGTCGTCCTCCGGGACCCGCATGCCGATCGTCTTGTGCAGGATCAGGGCGAGGATCGCGGAGACGACCAGGGAGTAGGCGAGGACGCCGAAGACGCCGGCGCACTGCTTCCAGAACTGGTCCAGGCCGCCGCCGTAGAACAGGCCCTCGACGTCGGACTGACCCTTGCCGGTGGCGAAGAAGCCGACGAGGAGGGAGCCGAGGATGCCGCCGACGAGGTGGACGCCGACGACGTCGAGGGAGTCGTCGTAGCCGAACCGGTATTTCAGGCCGACGGCCATGGCGCAGAGCACGCCGGCGATGATGCCGATGGCGATGGCGCCGAGCGGGGAGACCGCGCCGCCCGCCGGGGTGATGGCGACCAGGCCGGAGACGGCGCCGGAGGCGGCGCCGAGCGTGGTGAAGGCGCCGTGCCGGATCTTCTCGTAGGCGAGCCAGCCGAGGACGGCCGCACCCGTGGCGACCTGGGTGTTGACGAACATCAGCGCGCCGACGCCGTCGTCGTTGCCGAGCCAGGAGCCGGCGTTGAAGCCGAACCAGCCGAACCACAGCAGGCCGGCGCCGAGCATGACCAGCGGCAGGCTGTGCGGGCGCATCGGGTCCTTCTTGAAGCCGACCCGCTTGCCGATGACGAGGATCACGCCGAGCGCGGCGGCACCGGCGTTGATGTGCACGGCCGTACCGCCGGCGAAGTCGATGACGCCCAGTTCGAAGGCCCAGCCGCCGGCGCCCCACACCCAGTGGGCGACCGGGAAGTAGACGATGGTGGCCCACAGGGTGATGAACAGCGCCCAGGCGGTGAACTTGACCCGGTCCGCGAGGGCGCCGCTGATCAGGGCGGGGGTGAGGACGGCGAACATCAGCTGGAAGACCAGGAAGACGAAGACGGGGATGGTGTAGCCGTCCCACAGCTCGGTCAGGCCGATGTCGCTCAGGCCCACCCAGTCGGAGTTCCAGCCGACGATGCTGCCGGTGTCGGTGCCGAACGCCATGGAGAAGCCGTACAGCACCCACAGGACGGTGACGATGCCGAGGCTGATGAAGCTCATCATCAGCATGTTCAGGGTGCTTTTGACGCGGACCATACCTCCGTAGAAGAAGGCCAGGGCCGGCGTCATGAGCATCACCAGGGCGGAGCAGATGAGCATGAAGCCCGTGTTGGCGGCAGAGAGCTCCGTCTCTGCGGCGAGCGTGATGGCTGGAGCCATCGGCGTCTCCTCGTCGTCGGTACGGCCCGGTGCGGGCGAAGCCTGGGCAGGCGGTGAGGGGTGGGCCGGTTATGCGCCAAGAGATTGGCGCAGCGCGGTTTCGGTGGACGCCCCTCGTTGTTTCGCCGGCGTGACGAAGGCGCTGTGGGTGTTACGCGTCGGTGAACTGCCCAGCCTCGGGCCGGGTCACGGATATCGTGACGCGACCTTCCCGACGACGGCCGCAACCATCAATTGAGCAACCCCCACGGCGAGCAACCACCTCCGCGAGAGCGGCGCCGGTTTAGGCGCAAAAAGGAGGCCGGCCGCGGCGGCCTCCGAATGACCTGGCATGGGGGAGCCGAGTCGGGCAGTTCGGGAGGGCCGGCCGCGGCCGGGGCTGGTGGGTTTCAGACCGCTTCGGCGGTCTCCGGCAACTCGACCGCGAGCCGTTCGGTCAGGTCGATGACCTCGCCGAGGTCGCCGAAATCGCGTACGGCCGTGTCGACGGTCTTGCGGATGCGGGTGTTGACGCGTTCGGAGCGGACCTTCTTGGCGATGCCCATGGCCTCGACGGCCAGTCCGGTGCTCTGCTCGGGCTCGCGGCGCAGCAGGTGCACGGTGGCCATGCCGATCAGGTTCAGCGCGTAGGAGCGCTGGTGTTCCTCGTCCTCGGCGAACAGCTCCACCGCGCGGCGCATCAGCGGCTCGGCCAGCGAGGCGTAGGTGGGGCTGCGGCCGGCGACGTAGGCGAGGTCGCGGAAGGAGTGGCTGTTCTCGCCGTAGAGCTCGGCCTCGGAGAAGAAGCGGATCCAGTCGGGATCCGGCTCGTCCCACTCGTCGGCCTCGGCGAAGGTGTCCTCCGCCATGCGCACCGCGCGCTTGCAGCGGCCGGGCTGGCCCATGTTGGCGTAGGCGCGGGCCTCCATCGCGTACAGCATCGACTGGGTGCGGGGGCTGGCGCAGTCCCGGCTGCCGTACTGCGCGAGGTGGATCAGCTCCAGAGCGTCGTCGGGCCGGCCGAGGTGGATCATCTGGCGGCTCATGCTGGAGAGGATGTAGGAGCCGAGCGGCCGGTCGCCGGCTTCCTTGGCGGCGTGCAGGGCGAGGACGAAGTACTTCTGCGCGGTGGGCTGGAGCCCCACGTCGTACGACATCCAGCCGGCCAGCTCGGCGAGTTCGGCGGCGACCTTGAACAGTTTGGCGCGGGTGGCCTCGCCCTGCGGTTCCTGGAGGAGGTCGGTCACCTCGTGCAGCTGTCCGACGACCGCCTTGCGGCGCAGGCCGCCGCCGCACTGGGCGTCCCAGCGGCGGAACATGACCGCGGTGGACTCCAGCAGGTCCAGCTCCGGCCTGGACAGGCGCCCGCGCGCGCGTGAGCCCGGTGCGGACTCGCGCCCGGCGCCGGGGGCCGGGGGCGAGGGGACGAGCCAGCGCTGCATGGGCTCGATGAGGGACGGGCCCGCGGAGAGGGCCAGCGAGCTCCCGAGGAAGCCGCGCCGCGCCAGCATCAGGTCGCTGCGCGAGAACTCGCTGAGCAGGGCCACGGTCTGCGGGCCCGTCCAGGGCAGGTCGACGCCGGTCGCCGAGGGAGCCGGGCGGGAGGTGCGCAGGCCCAGGTCCTCGACGGAGACGACGACACCGAAGCGTTCGGAGAACAGCTCGGAGAGGATGCGCGGGATCGGCTCGCGCGGGTTCTCACCGTCGAGCCAGCGGCGCACGCGTGAGGTGTCCGTGGAGATGTGGTTGGCGCCCAGCTGGCGGGCCCGGCGGTTGACCTGGCGGGCCAGCTCGCCCTTGGACCAGCCGCTGCGGGCGAACCAGGAGGTGAGCAGCTCGTTGGGGCGCTTGTCAGCGTGCGAGGCGCTTCCCGCGCTCGTACCGCTTCCGCCGTTGCCGCTCACTGGAACGCCCCCATCCCTGGAACCACCTGTCGCCGAGTGCGCCAAGCCCTATCAGAATGCCGGTGGTCGGGGCCCTCCGTCCGGCGGTTGCCACCCTTCGAACGGAAAGCCGAGTTGCCTCCGGCATACCCACAAGTGCATGTGCCCCACGGCTTCATGCACACAAAGTAATCCTACGATCACCCGTCCAGCCATGGCGATTGCGGAATCGCCACCATTCGCCACCCCTTCGAATGAACTCGCGGTGGCCTGCACGCGATTCACTTGACATAGGCCAACCGGGAGTCGGTGCAACGGGGCACACCGGGGCGTGCGCAGGTCCGCACGCGACCCGGAGTGCATCAGGACGCTGTCTGAACCGCGCCACACTGGGGAGTTGGAAGCAGAGAGTCACGTTTCGCGTCCGCTGCGTAACCGCGTCGGGTCGGACCCGTTGGAGGGGGCATGGGCTTCACGATCGGCATCGGCGGCACCCGGGGCATGCGCGACATCCGGTCCGGCACGCGCCGCCGCGGTCGCGCGACGGAGTGCACCGCGGTGGCCGAGTTCACCGGACTGTGGGGCTGGGACGTGGTGCCGGGGGCCCGGGCCGCCGCCGGCGCCTGCTCCTGCGGGCGACGCGACTGCCCGGCGCCGGGCGCGCACCCGCTGGACTTCGCGCCCCGGGTGCCCGCCGGGGCCACCCTGGACGAGGCGAGCGAGGCCTGGGCCCAGTTCCCGGGCGCCGCGTTGATGCTGCCGGTCGGGCGGCGTTTCGACGTGATCGAGGTGGCCGAGGCCGCCGGGGTGCGGGCGCTGGCGCGGCTGGAGCGCATGGGTCTGCCCCTCGGGCCGGTCACGGCGACCCCGCAGGGCCGCGCCCACTTCTTCGTCGCCCCGGGCGCCGCCGCCGAACTCCCCCGGCTGCTCTACCGCATGGGCTGGGACTACCCCTTGGCCCTGGACCTGCGCGGCCTCGGCCCCGGCGCGTACGTCACGGCCCCGCCCTCCGACCGCGGCGGCCTGGGCCCGGTGCGCTGGCTGCGCCCGCCGGCCCTCGACTCGGCGACGAAGCCACCGGCGGCCCGGCTGCTGCTGGGGACGCTGGCGTACGTCGCCCATCGGTCGCGGGTGTAGAGCCACTGCCGGCCCGCACCTGCCGAGGCCGGAAGCGTCCGCCAGGACACGGTGCGACCCGACCGTCCGCCATCCTCCGCGAAGGACGCCCCTTCCGCACACGGCGAAGCGCCCGTCCCCCGGCCGAAATCCGGGAGCGGGCGCTTCCGCTCGTGGTGCCGCGGCGGCGTCACTCGCCGATGAGGGCATCCACGAAGGCCGCCGGCTCGAACGGCGCCAGGTTGTCCGCGCCCTCACCGAGCCCGATCAGCTTGACCGGCACGCCCAGCTCGCGCTGCACCGCGACGACGATGCCGCCCTTGGCCGTGCCGTCCAGCTTGGTCAGCACGATGCCGGTGATGTCGACGACCTCGGCGAAGACGCGGGCCTGGATCAGGCCGTTCTGGCCGGTGGTGGCGTCGAGCACGAGCAGCACCTCGTCCAGCGGCGCGTGCTTCTCCACGACCCGCTTGACCTTGCCCAGCTCGTCCATGAGCCCGGTCTTGGTGTGCAGGCGGCCGGCGGTGTCGATGAGTACGACGTCCGAGCCGAGCTCCTTGCCCTCCTTGACCGCGTCGAAGGCGACGGAGGCCGGGTCGCCGCCCTCCGGGCCGCGCACGGTGTGGGCGCCGACCCGCTCGCCCCAGGTCTGGAGCTGGTCGGCGGCGGCGGCACGGAAGGTGTCGGCGGCGCCGAGGACGACGCTGCGGCCGTCGGCGACCAGGACGCGGGCGAGCTTGCCGGTGGTGGTGGTCTTGCCGGTGCCGTTCACCCCGACGACCATGACGATGCCGGGCTTGCTGTTCGGCGGCTCGGTCTTGACCTCACGGTCCATGTCGGGGCCGACCAGGTTGATCAGCTCTTCGCGCAGCAGGCCGCGCAGCTCCTCGGGAGTGCGGGTGCCGAGCACCTTCACCCGCTCGCGCAGCCGCTCGACCAGCTCCTGCGTGGGCTGCACACCGACGTCGGCGGTGAGCAGCGTGTCCTCGATCTCCTCCCAGGTGTCGTCGTCGAGGTGCTCCCGCGAGAGCAGGGTGAGCAGGCCCTTGCCGAGGGCGTTCTGCGAGCGGGAGAGGCGGGCACGGAGCCGGACCAGACGGCCGGCGGTGGGCTCGGGAACCTCGAGCTGAGGGACCTCGAGCTCTTCGACGACGGGCGGCTCCTCGACGGTGGCGGTGCCGCCGTCCGGGAGGTCGACCTCCTCTATCGTCCGGCGCGGTTCGTCGCGCGGCGTCTCGGCCTCTTCGCCGACGTGCGGCTCGGTCGGAGGGGCGGTGATGTCGGGCGCGGACGGGGGCGGCGGAGGCAGCTGCTTCTTGCGGCGGCTGCCCACGATCAGCCCGCCGAGCGCGCCGATCACGACCACGGCGATGACTACAGCAAGGATGACGATTTCCATAACCCGTCCAGTATCAGCCATGGACCCCGAGGACAGCCCGCTTGTGGCTTTCCACAAAGGACAAAGGGCACTGGAAGGAAGGAGTCGGATCAAAGTACGATGGTAGAGGCCACGTCAACGCGCGTAGAGTCCCGACCGACTCCTCTTCTCACACGATCGAGGCACGGACCCCCCACATGAGCAAGACCGCCGAGACCGAAGGCGCACTGGAAACCCGCGGCATCGAGCAGGTGCCCGACCACGAGCGCACCGCCCGCACCCGCGAGCTTTTCCCGACCTGGGTCGGCGCCAACATCAGCGTGCTGCTGCTCACGATGGGCGCGAGCCTCGTCGTGGCGTACCAGCTCAACTTCTGGCAGGCCCTGGTCGTCGCGGCCGCCGCGCCGGTCGTGTCGTACGGCCTGGTCGGGCTGATCGGCATCGCCGGCAAGCGCGGTGGCGCGCCCGGCATGGCGCTCTCCCGCGCGGTGTTCGGCCAGCGGGGCAACCTGCTGCCCGGTTCGCTGATCTGGATCGCCCGCTGGGGCTGGGAGACGATCAACGCGGTGACCGGCGCGTACGCCGTGCTCACCGTGCTGGACATCGTGTTCGGCATCAAGGCCAACAGCGTGCTGGACATGGTGACGCTGCTCGCCTTCGTGGTGGCGACGTTCGCGATCTCCGGGCTGGGCATCAACGCCGTGCAGAAGTGCAACAAGTACGCGACGTACCTCTTCGGCGCCTTCTCGGTGCTGGTGCTGGGCTACCTGGTCGTCGACACCGACTGGTCCGCGGTCTTCGACCGGTCCGCGGGGTCGGTGGCCGCGATGATCACGGGCGTCGGCCTGATCGCGGCCGGCGGCGTGAGCTGGATCCCGTCCGCCCCGGACTTCACCCGGTACCTGCCGCGCACGGCCTCCTCGAAGGGGATCGTGGGCGTCACGGTCGGCGGCGCGGGCATCGTCGTACTGCCCATGGTCCTGATGGGCATGATCATGGCCGTCTCCACGCCGGACCTGGCCTCGGCGGCCGACCCGGTGTCCTTCCTCGGTGAGATCCTGCCCACCTGGATCGCGGTGCCGTACCTGCTGATCGCCCTGATCGGCATGCTGCTGATCAACTCGATGTCCATGTATTCGGCCGGTTTCACCGCGCAGACCCTGGGCTTCAAGATCCCGCGCCACTGGGCGGTCTCGGTCAACGCGGTCATCTCGCTGATCTTCGGCGGCGTGCTGATGCTGGTGGCGACCAGCTTCATGGGCTCCTTCATCGCCTTCCTGTCGCTGCTCGCGGTCGCCTTCTCGGCGTGGGTCGGCGTCTTCGGCGCGGACATGCTGCGCGGGCGGGAGTACGACGGCGCGGCGATGGCGGACACGACGCGCACCAGCGCGTACTGGTACCGGGGCGGCTTCTCCCTCGCCGCCGTGGCCGCCTGGGCGGTGGGTCTGGTCGCGGGCCTGATGTTCACCACCTCCGACTGGTTCACCGGCCCGCTGGCCACGAACAACTTCGTCGGCGAGTACGGGTTGGGCTGGGTGGCCACGGTCGTGATCTCCGGTCTGCTGTACGCGGTGCTGCCGAAGCCGGCGCTGGTCGTCCCGGCGGCGTCCGCGGAGCAGTCCGAGCGGACGGCCGAGACCGTGACCGTCTGAGGAACGCCGGCGCACCTGCCGCCGCCCCCGCTCCCCGTCAAAGCCACGGGAGGCGGGGGCGTCGTCGTATGCGCACACGCACCGCGGCGAAAGGCCGTTGCCCGTTCGGGCCGCGCGGTGGTTGCCTGTACCCGTGGAGTCAACGACTCGGCCGGCTTCGAGTCGTGGCGGCAGAAGGTGTGGGGGTCTCAGGCGGTGCGCTCGCTGGGCGCCCGCTTCCTTCCGCTGCTCGACGGGGAGTGGATGGAGGTCGCGCCGGAGGACCTGCCGCTCCTGCTGGACGAGATCCTGTTGCTGCGTGCCACCTGGGGGTGATCAGCGCCGCGGTGGGAGTACGCCCGCGTGAGGTCGGCGACCGCCTGGACAACATCGAGGCGGCGACGCGGCGTGCCCGGCGTATCGGCGCCGGCGTCCTCATCCGGTGAACGGAGCCCGGCACACCGCCGCCCCCGTCCGGAGGTGACCGGACGGGGGCGGCGGACGGTACGGGGAGAGGGGCAGCGGGGATTGGACCCTTCTCCCCGAGTTCGGGGCGGGGCGGTCAGCCCATCTCCTCCAGGGCCTTGCCCTTCGTCTCCTTGACGAACTTCAGGACGAAGGGGATGGAGAGTGCGGCGAAGATCGTGTAGATCACGTACGTGCCGGAGAGGTTCCACTCGGCCAGCGACGGGAAGCTCGCGGTGATGGCCCAGTTGGCGATCCACTGCGCGGCGGCGGCCACGCCCAGCGCGGCGGCACGCAGCCTGTTCGGGAACATCTCGCCGAGGAAGACCCAGACGACCACGCCCCAGGACAGGGCGAAGAAGAGCACGAACACGTGGGCGGCGATCAGGGCGACCCAGCCCTGCGTGGCCGGGAGCTTGCCGTCGACCAGGTCGAAGGAGAAGGCCCAGGCCTCCAGCGCGAGGCCGATGACCATGCCGACCGAGCCGATGAGGGCGAGCGGCTTGCGACCGATGCGGTCCACGAAGATCATCGCGATCACGGTGCCGACGATGTTGATGATCGACGTCGTGAACGAGTAGAAGAAGGACTGCGTCGGGTCGACGCCGACCGACTGCCACAGCGTCGCGGAGTAGTAGAAGGCGACGTTGATGCCGACGAACTGCTGGAAGACCGACAGGCCGATGCCGATCCAGACGATCTTCTTGAAGAGGAAGCTGCCGCCGAGCAGGTCCTTGAAGGAGGACTTCTCCTCGCGGTGCATGGCGTGCTCGATCTCGGCGACGCGGGCGTCGAAGTCCACGTCCTTGCCCTCGACCTCTTCGAGGATCTTCTTGGCGCGCTCGTGCTTGCCGACGGAGATCAGGAAGCGCGGGGA
Organism: Streptomyces sp. CB02414; assembly: GCF_001905385.1. Classification (GTDB taxonomy): domain Bacteria; phylum Actinomycetota; class Actinomycetes; order Streptomycetales; family Streptomycetaceae; genus Streptomyces. The sequence continues at coordinate 144,075 of NZ_LIPF01000011.1, forward strand.
CTCCGGGATGGCGAAGGAGAGCAGACCGTAAAGGACCGCCGGGATCACCATGATGCCCAGCATGACCTGCCAGGCCTCCAGGCCCATCAGCTCACCGCGCTGGTCACCGCCGGCGGCGTTGAGGAGCCCCCAGTTGACGAGCTGCGAGACGGCGATGCCGATGACGATCGCGGCCTGCTGGAAGGAGCCGAGCCGGCCCCGGTAGGCGGGCGGGGAGACCTCGGCGATGTAGGCGGGGCCGATCACCGAGGCCATGCCGATGGCGAAGCCGCCGATGACGCGCCACATGGCGAGGTCCCACAGCGCGAAGGGCAGCGCGGAGCCGACGGCACTGACGGTGAAGAGGATCGCCGCGATCTGCATGCAGCGGATGCGGCCGATGCGGTCGGCGATGCGGCCCGCGGTCGCCGCGCCGATGGCACAGCCGATCAGGGCGATGGCGATGACCTGGGCCAGCACCGCGGAACCGACGTCGTAGCGGTCCCGGATGGCCTCGACCGCGCCGTTGATCACGGAGCTGTCGTAGCCGAAGAGGAAACCGCCCATCGCGGCCGCCGCGGCGATGAAGATGACGTGCCCGAGATGGTCGGGGTGAGCCGTCCTGGCTCCTGATGATGCCTGCGATGTGTCGGCCACGTGTACTCCTCGGGCTACCGGCAACGCTGCCGGGGTGGTTCGCCTTCGAGGTGCCGCCAGAAGGGAGCTGAAGGGACCTGAAGGTAAAAGCAACGTTGCAGAGACTATGCCTTCAAGTTTCGAAGTCAATAGGTCGAGAGGTGTGAGTTTGGAGATGCAGCGGAGGGTTACTCGTTCAAGAGTTGAAGCTATGTACCTGCTGTCAGGACCAGTGAACTAGCGCAGCCGCTGGCTGATGACCTTCGACACACCGTCGCCCTGCATGGACACGCCGTAGAGCGCGTCGGCGACCTCCATCGTGCGCTTCTGGTGGGTGATCACGATCAGCTGCGAGGCCTCCTGCAGCTCCTGCATGATCCGGATCAGCCGCTGGAGGTTGGTGTCGTCGAGCGCCGCCTCGACCTCGTCCATGACGTAGAACGGGCTGGGCCGCGCCTTGAAGATCGACACCAGCATCGCCACCGCGGTCAGCGACCGCTCCCCGCCCGACAGCAGCGACAGCCGCTTGACCTTCTTGCCCGGCGGCCGGGCCTCGACGTCCACGCCCGTGGTGAGCATGTTGTCGGGGTCGGTCAGGATCAGCCGCCCGTCACCGCCCGGGAACAGCCTGCTGAAGACGCCCTCGAACTCCCGGGCCGTGTCCCGGAAGGCCTCGGTGAAGACCTGCTCGACGCGCTCGTCGACCTCCTTGACGACCTGGAGCAGGTCTGCGCGGGTCTTCTTCAGGTCCTCCAGCTGCTCGCTGAGGAACTGGTGCCGTTCCTCCAGCGCCGCGAACTCCTCCAGCGCCAGCGGATTCACCTTGCCGAGCTGCTGGTAGGCGCGCTCGGCGGCCTTCAGACGCTTCTCCTGCTCGGCGCGGACGAAGGGCCGGGGGCGGTTGCGCGGATGCTCCGGGTCGGCGGGGAGCTCTTCGCCCTCGGCGGGGGGCGAGGGCGGCACCTCTTGATGGGGGCCGTACTCGGCCGCGAGCCCCTCCGGTTCCACACCGAGTTCCTCCAGCGCCTTGGTCTCCAGCTGCTCGATGCGCAGCCGCTTCTCGGCGCCGAGTACCTCGCCCCGGTGGACTGAATCCGTCAACTTGTCGAGCTCCGCCTTGAGGTCGCGCCCGGCGGTGCGCGCGGCGGTCAGCTCCTGTTCGCGCCGGGCCTTGGCGGCGTCGGCGGCGGTGCGCTCCTCGTCGGCGCGGGTCAGGGAGACCTCGACGTGCGCGAGCAGCTGCTGGGCGCCGGCGGCGACCGCCTCGGCGACGGCGGCCTCGTGGCGGAGCCTGGCCCGTCGCTGTTCGGCACGCGCGCGTGCCTCACGTTCGGCGCGGGCGGCCCGGTCCAGGGAGTCGGCGCGTCCGGCGAGGCCCTTGACCCGCTCCTCGTGCGTACGGGCCTGGAGCCTGGCCTCCATCTCCGTCTGACGGGCGTTGGCGCCGTCGGCGGCGAGCCGGTCGCGCACGGAGGTGTCCGGTTCCTCCTCGACCGGCATCTCCTCGGCGACGGCCAGCCGCTCGGCCAGTTCCTCGACCTCCATGAGCGCCTTGTCCAGCGCCTCCTGCGCCCGCGCGGCCGCGGCGGCGGACCGTTCCGCCTCACCGGCGGCGCCCCGCGCCTGGCCCGCGAGCCGCCCGAGCTGCTGGGCGACCGCCGACTTCTCCCGGTCGGCGGCCCGGCTCCGCTCCCCCAGCTCCTCGACGAGGGCGGCGCACTCCCGGCGCCGCTCGACGGCCGCTTCCTGCGCCCCGGCCAGCTCCTCGCACCGCACGCCCAGCTCGGCCAGTTCGGCCGCGGCCTGGTCCACGGAGGCCTGCACCTCCAGCAGGCTGGGCGCCCCGGCGGACCCGCCCTGCGCGAAGTGCGCGCCCAGCAGGTCGCCCTCGGCGGTGACGGCGGTCAGCTCCGGGTGGGCGTAGACGAGGTCCTCGGCGTCCTCCAGGGTGCCGACCACGACGATCCCGCGCAGCAGCCGCCGCACGGCGGGCATCAGGTCGTCGGGGCCCCGGACCAGGTCGGCGGCGTACGGCGGTCCGTCGCCCGGGCTCCGGCCGGGTACGTCGTCGGGGGCGCCGGCGAGCAGCAGGGCGGCCCGGCCGGCGTCCTGCTTGCGCAGCAGGCGGATGGCGTCGGCGGCGGCCGCCGGGGAGGTGACGGCGAGGGCGTCGGCGGCGGCGCCGAAGGCGGTGGCCAGGGCGGCCTCGTGACCGGGCGTCACGGTGAGGAGTCCGGCGGCCGGGCCGAGCAGTCCGGCGAGCCGGTCCTTCGCGGCGAGGACCGCGCCGGTGCCGTCCTTGCGGCGCAGCCCGAGGGCCAGGGCCTCGTGGCGGGCCTGCGTGGCCGCGCGTTCGCGCTCCGCCGCGGTGGCCGCCTCGCGGGCGGCACTGAGGGCGGCCTCCGCCTCGGTCAGCTGCCCCTTGGCGGTTTCGTGCCGCTCGGCGAGTTCCTGGTCGACGGCGTCGAGTCCGTCGACCTCCGCCTGGAGCGCCTCGTACTCCTCCTGTGCGGCGGCGGCCCGTTCCCGGGACTCGTCGCGGGCCTCGGCCAGCCGCTCGATCTCGGCCTGGGCGGAGGCGGCGCGGGAACGGGCGGCGCCGACCTGCCCGCTGAGCCGGGCCAGTCCCTCACGGCGGTCGGCGATGGCTCGGGCGGCGTCCTTGAGGCGGCGCTCCTCCAGGGCCAGTTCGCGTTCGAGGTCGGCGCGGTGGGCGACGGTGTCCTCCAGGGCGCGTTCGGCCGCCTCCAGGGTCGCTTCGAGTTCGGCCTCCTGCTCGCGGACGCGGGCGGCCTCGCGCTCCAGTTCCTCCGGGTCCCGGCCGCGGCGCTCCTCGGGGGGCGCGGACGTGGCGCTCTTGACGCGGGCGTCGGCGAGGGAGATCGTGCCGCGCACCCGTTCGGCGAGCTGGGACAGCTCGTACCAGGTCTGCTGGGCGCGCTGGAGGCGCGGGGTGAGCCGGCGGACCTCGTCCTCCAGGCCGGCCTCGCGGCGCAGTGCCCGGCTGAGCTCCCGCTCGGCGGTCTCCTTGCGTTCCTTGAGCGCGGCCTCGTCGGCGATCTCGGCGTCCAGTGCCTCGCGCAGCCGTACGAGGTCGTCGGCGAGGAGGCGGAGCCGCGCGTCCCGCAGGTCGGCCTGGATGACGGCGGCGCGGCGGGCGACGGCGGCCTGCCGGCCGAGCGGTTTGAGCTGGCGGCGCAGCTCGTCCGTCAGGTCCTGCACGCGGGCGAGGTTGGCCTGCATCGCGTCGAGCTTGCGGAGCGCCTTCTCCTTGCGCTTGCGGTGCTTGAGCACGCCCGCGGCCTCTTCGATGAAGGCGCGGCGGCCCATCGGGTCGGCGTGCAGGACGGAGTCGAGCTGGCCCTGGCCGACGATGACGTGCATCTCGCGGCCGATGCCGGAGTCGGAGAGCAGTTCCTGGATGTCGAGGAGGCGGCAGGTGTCACCGTTGATCTGGTATTCGCTGCCGCCGTTGCGGAACATGATCCGCGTGATGGTGACCTCGGCGTACTCGATGGGCAGGGCCCCGTCGGAGTTGTCGATGGTCAGCGACACCTCGGCCCGGCCGAGCGGCGGGCGGCCGGTGGTGCCGGCGAAGATGACGTCCTCCATCTTGCCGCCGCGCAGCGACTTGGCGCCCTGTTCGCCCATGACCCAGCTGAGCGCGTCCACGACGTTGGACTTGCCCGAACCGTTCGGGCCGACGACGCAGGTGATGCCGGGCTCGAACCGGAGCGTGGTCGCCGACGCGAACGACTTGAACCCGCGCAGGGTCAGGGCCTTCAAGTGCACGCCGTCGGACTCTACCTTTCGCGGGTGTCTCACTCCATGAACCGGTGAACCACCGCGGTTTCACGGGTGAACGTGCAGGGCACATCAGACGTTGAAGAGGGTGAAAGGATGCGCGGGGCAGGAACGGGCGGGGGCCGGACGGCACGGGCGCTGGGACGGGGGCAAGAAAGAAGGGACGCCGAAGCGTCCCTTGCAGACTCTGACACCTGCGGTGGTACGGGCGGGCCCGACCACTGCCGTGTCGTAGTGGAGCGATGCAGTGATCAGCAGTGATCAGGTGAGCGCAGGCTCCGCCTGGTGTGCGTCAACGCTCTCCATGCTCTCCATGATCCTGTCGTGAGAAGCGGCAGCCGCCAGCGCGTCGTTCTCCGCCTGGATCCGTCCGAGCTCGGATTCCAGGTCCTGGACGCGCTGCTGGAGCCGTCGCATCTCGGCGAGGAGTCGCGGGTCGGAGCCGCCGACGTAACCGAGAAGCGCCTTTGCCATGATGGATGGTCCTCCACAATGAGTGACCGACCGAAGCGGTGTGGGTCGTGTAGGGATCGCACCCGCGGTGCTTGGCACTTTGGAGTTTTTCTGCCGTTCAACCATGCCAAACAGCTAAGGTGCGCGGGGCTTTCAGCGTCTCACCAAAAAGTTTGACGGTCAACACGATCACGCCCCGTATCGGCGGGCGCCCGGGGGCACGCGGCCGGGAAGCGGCGGCGCGCTGACTCCTGCGGGCCCCTGGGGGCGTGGCGATCATCCTGCGTGGGGAGCCTGCCACGAGGACATCGTTCTTGGCAACCACCTGCCCGTTTCCCTCCCGGAACGCCCTTCCGGGAGGGCCTTGCCGGGCGCCGGAGACCCCTGGCGCGGCGCCGGGTCAGCGGATGGCGAAGCCCTCGTAACCACCTCGGGGTGTGTCCCAGATCTCGGTCACACCGTCCACGCGTCCGGGCGTGTCGTCACCGTGCAGCCATTCGAGCAGCCCCTCGCAGCGCTCGCGCGGGCCCTCCGCGACGACCTGGACCCGCCCGTCGGCCAGATTGAGAGCAAAACCACTCATCCCGCCGAGTTCCAGCGCCCTGGCCCGCGTGAACCAGCGGAAACCCACACCCTGAACCTGTCCGCGCACCCACGCGACCAGCCGTACATCCTCGCTCATGGGTGCAAGCTAACCAGTCAATGTCTCGCCGGACACTTCACCCCCTTGCGCCATGCGGTACCGTCCCCACCCAATGAATCTCACCTGAAACTCACTCGAACGTGTGAGTTCCGTGTTGATCGTGAGGAACGTCGACCGCGAGGACACGTCCCGCGTCAGGACCGCGAGGACGAGGAGGGCCAGAACATGGGACGCCACCGACGCTCCGCCGCCGGCCGCGCCGCCACGGGCCGCGCCGCGGGGAGCCGGCAGCCGGACGGTACGACGGGACGGACCGGGCAGCAGCCCGCACCGGGCGACCGCCCCACGATGGGGATCGCGCCCTACCTGAACCCCGAGGCGTACGCCGAGGCCCGCGCGAAGAGCGACGCCTACCTGTTCGCACCGGACGACGCCGACGGCGGCGAGGGCGGCGGCCAGCCGCAGGCCGGCCGCACGGTCCCCTTCCCGAGCGACGGGTTCAGCCCCGACGAGGGCAACCGGCACGCGGGAACGCGCCGCCGGCGCCGGAAGAAGGCCGTCACTCCTGTCCGTACCGGCCTCCTCGGCGTCTCCGCCGCGGTCGCCATCGGCACGGTCGCGGTGGCCACGGGCACGGTGCCCGGCCTCGACAACTACCGCTTCGACGGCGGCAGCGGCGGGGGCGACCGGGTGCAGGCCCAGGACGTGCCGACCAACACCCCGTCCGGACAGGGCGGCACCTCCGGCAGCGCCGAGGCGGGCCGGGGCGGCGACACCGCCACAAGCCGCGGCACCGACCGGTCCTCCGCACCGTCCTCGGACGGGTCCACCCCCTCGAAGGCCCCGTCCTCGAAGGCTCCGTCCTCCAAGTCGCCGTCCGAGAAGCCCTCCCCCTCGGCACCGGCGTCGAAGCCCGCCGCCCCCGCCGAGACCCCCTCGAAGTCCCGGAAGCCGGAGTCGACGACTCCCAGCGAGAAGCCGAAGCCCACGCCCTCCCGGCCGGCCACGAAGGAACCGGCGAAGCCCAGCGCGCCTGCGGCGTCCTCGGAGCAGGCCGTCGCCCAGGCCCAGGTGCTCAAGCTGGTCAACGACGAGCGGGCCAAGGTGGGCTGCCGCCCGCTGGCCGCGAACAGCGCCCTGACCGGACTCGCCGAGGACTTCAGCCGGTCCATGGCCGAGCAGGGCTTCTTCGACCACACCGACCCCGGCGGCGTGACCCCCTGGGACCGTGCCGAGGCGGCCGGCATAAGCACCCTCGGCGGCGAGAACATAGCCCGCGGCCAGGCCGACGCCCAGGCCGTGATGGACGCCTGGATGGACAGCCCCGGCCACCGCGCCAACATCCTGAACTGCGACTTCCAGACCCTGGGCGTCGGCGTCCACTTCGGCTCCGGCGGGCCGTGGTGGACGCAGAACTTCGGCTACTGACCCCGGCCCACGTACGCTGGCGGTATGTCGACCACGCAGGAGCGCACGGCGGAGCAGGAGCTGCCGTACGACGTGTTCTCCCGGGCCTGTCCCTCGCGCGGCACCCTGGAGCACGTCACGGGGCGCTGGGGCGCGCTGACGCTCGGGGCGTTGCACGAGGGGTCCTTCCGCTTCAACGAGCTGCGGCGCCGTGTCGACGGCGTCAGCGAGAAGATGCTGGCCCAGACGCTGCACGCGCTGGAGCGCGACGGTCTGGTGCACCGCGAGGCCCAGCCGACCAACCCGCCGCGCGTGGACTACGAGCTCACCCCGCTGGGGCGTGAGGTGGCCGGGCGGCTGATCGCGCTCATCCAGTGCCTGGAGGGGCGGATGGACGAGGTCCTGGCGTCGCGGGAGCGGTACGACGACGCGCGCCGGACGTCTGCGGGGTGATCGCCTACGGGGCGGTCCTCGGTGGGCGCTGGCACTTCGGGCAGAAGTAGCTGGAGCGGTTCATCCACGGCCGGCGGCGCATGGGTGTGGCGCAGCGGCGGCAGGGCAGGTCCTCGCGGCCGTATGCGTCGAGGGAGCGGTCGAAGTAGCCGGATTCGCCGTTGACGTTGACGTAAAGGCTGTCGAAGCTGGTGCCGCCGACGGCGAGGGCGGCGTTCATCACGTCCCGGACGTGGCCGAGGAGTTCGGCGGTGCGGGGGCGGGTGAGGGTCGCGGTGGGGCGTTCGTAGTGCAGGCGGGAGCGCCACAGGGCCTCGTCGGCGTAGATGTTGCCGACGCCGCTGATCAGGGACTGGTCGAGCAGGGCCCGTTTGACGGTGGTGCGCTTGCGGCGCAGGGCGAGGTGGAAGGCCTCGTCGTCGAAGAGCGGGTCGAGCGGGTCGCGGGCGATGTGCGCGATGACGTCGGGCAGGCCGTCGGGGCTGGTCTCGTGCAGGGAGAGGCCGCCGAAGGTGCGCTGGTCGACGAAGCGGAGTTCGGTGCCGAGGGCGTCGGTGAAGCGGACGCGGACGCGCAGGTGCTTCTCGGCGGGTGCCTCGTGGGGCTGGACGAGGAGCTGGCCGCTCATGCCGAGGTGGGCGAGGACCGCCTGGCCGGTGTCCTCCAGGGGCAGCCACAGGTACTTGCCTCGGCGGCTGGGCGTGCCGATGCGGTGGCCCTTCAGACGGTGGGCGAAGTCGTCGGGGCCGGCGATGTGCCGGCGTACCGCGCGCGGGTGGAGCACCTCGGCGTCGGCGACGGTGCGGTGGGCGACCCAGCGCTCCAGGCCGCGCCGGACGACTTCGACCTCGGGCAACTCGGGCATGGCATCCCCTGGAACGGTCCGATGGACGTATCGAACGCCCACCCCGGTGGCGGGGCGGGCGTTCGATACGTGTGGTGGTACGGGTGGGTCAGGCGGAGGCCGACGAGGCGTCGGCGGCCTCGGTGGCTTCGGCGGACGGCTGGTCGGCCGTCGCCTTGGCGCGCTCGTCCGCACCGGTCTTGATCGACCGCCACGCGGATTCCGCGGCCTGCTGCTCCGCCTCCTTCTTGCTGCGGCCGGTGCCGGTGCCGTACGAGACGCCTCCGACGCGGGCGGCAGCAGTGAAGGTCTTCTCGTGGTCGGGGCCGGTCTCCGTGACCAGGTACTCGGGGACGCCGAGCCCTTCGGTCGCGGTGAGTTCCTGGAGGCTGGTCTTCCAGTCCAGGCCGGCACCGAGGTTGGAGGACTTCTCGATCAGCGGGTCGAACAGGCGGTGCACCAGTTCGGAGGCCGCGTCGAGGCCCTGATCGAGATAGACCGCGCCGATCACCGCTTCGAGGGTGTCGGCGAGGATGGATGCCTTGTCCCGGCCGCCCGTGCCCTCTTCACCGCGGCCGAGCCGGATGAAGGAGCCGAGTTCGAGCCCGCGGCCCACCTCCGCCAGCGCACGCGAGTTGACCACCGCGGCCCGCAGCTTGGCCAGCTGGCCTTCGGGCAGGTCGGGGTGGGTGCGGTACAGCGTGTCCGTGACGACGAGGCCGAGGACGGAGTCACCGAGGAACTCCAGCCGCTCGTTCGTCGGCAGACCGCCGTTCTCGTACGCGTAGGAACGGTGGGTCAGTGCACGCACCAGAAGGGCGGACTCGAGCTGATAGCCGAGCCGCCCTTCCAGAAGCGTGTGGGACGAGGCCTGGTTGTTGTCCGCCTTCTTCTTGGCGGGTGGGTCCGCCTTGGCGTCATCCGCCTTCTTGGGGACTGACACAGTGCCTCTCACCAGCCGCTCAGACCTCGAGGACCTGGCGCTTGTTGTAGGTGCCGCAAGACGGGCACGCGATGTGCTGCTGCTTGGGCTCGTGGCAGCGCTCGCACGCAACCAGGGTGGGGACCGCAGCCTTCCACTGCGACCGGCGGTGGCGCGTGTTGCTGCGCGACATCTTCCGCTTCGGAACAGCCACGGCTACTTCTCCTGCTTCTCGTCGACGCCAGGTTCGGCGCCGCTCATCTCGTCCTTCTCGCCGTCTCCGAGTGAACCGGCGAGTCCCTGCAAAGCCGCCCAACGAATGTCGACGGCGTCGTGGTGGTGGTCCGGATCGTCCGCCAGGCGTGCTCCGCACTCGGAGCACAGACCCGGGCAGTCTTCCCGGCACACCGGCTGCATCGGCAGTGCGAGCACCACCGCGTCGCGCAGCACGGGTTCGAGGCCGATCAGTCCGTCCTCGACGAAGAACCTGTCCTCGTCGTCCTCGGCGTCGTCGCCCGGTTCCGCCACAGGGCGGCCCCGGTCGTCGGCGTCAGGGTACGAGAACAGTTCCTGGAAGTCCGCGTCGAGCTCCTGCTCGAGCGGCTCCAGACACCTTACGCACTCCCCCTTGGCCTTGGCACGGGCGGTGCCTGTGACGAGCACCCCTTCCATGACCGACTCGAGCCGGAGATCGAGTTCCACCGGGGCGCCTTCCGGCACTCCGATGACTCCCTGGACACCGAAGTCCTTGGGAGCGTCGACCGTGCGGGTCAGGCGCTGGAGCGCACCGGGCCGCCGTCCCAGCTCGTGTGTGTCGAACACGAGGGGGTCGCGGTGGTCGAGGCGCGCGTTCAGAACCATTCCTGCTTTCGGTCTTCGTGGCTGGGGTACAGCTGGGGGACGCCGCCCTTCGGTGTTCCCGGGCAGCGGCGATCGCGGACGTACGCGCGACCGAAGAGCCAGGATACTGGACCATTCGCTCACGGCCCAATCCGGGCCGGTCGGAGGTTCCGGTCCTAGAGACCGCGGCCTTGTTCGTAGGCCCTCAGCTGCTCGGCGCTGATCATGCTGGTGTCGAAGAGGCTGGTCTCGTCGAGGGTCTGCGGCTGGACCTGCGGGGGCTGCGCGGGCTGCTGGGGCTGTTGCGCCTGGGGGTAGGCCTGCTGTCCGTCGTACGTCTGCTGGGACGCGTCGTAGCCCTGGTACGCGTAGGGGTCGGCCGTTTGCTGCGGGTAGCCGTAGGGGTCCTGGCCGCCGTACTGCTGCTGGTAGGCCGCGTACGGGTCGGGCTGCTGCTGGGCGTAGCCGTACGCCGGCTGCTGCGACGGCATCTCCGGCACCGCCTGCGCCGGTACCTGGGCCGCCGCGGGCTGCTGCTGCTCGTCGTACTCCTGCCGGCGGGGCGGCTGGGCGGGGACGTCGGAGAGGGCGGCCAGGTCGGCGAGGTAGTCGGCGTCGCTGGAGTGCTGGACGGTGGTGGAGTCGTCGGCGAGGGCGCCGAGGTCGTCGGTGGCGATCCGGCCGTGCAGCTTCTGACGGCCCCGGCCGACCGCGTCCAGGGTCTTGGCCAGCACCGCCTCGAAGGCGCCGAGCTTGGTGTCGACGTAGGCGTCGGCGTCGCGGCGCAGGACCTCCGGGTCGTGGCTGCGCTCGGGGGCGTCCTCGTCCTCGTAGCCGTTCTCGTCGACGCCGGGGCCGGTGCCGAGGAGCTTCTCGCGGCCCCGGCCGACGGAGCCGAGGGTCTTGGTGAGGACGACCTCGAAGTTGGCGAGTTTGGAGTCGACGTAGTCGTCGGCCTCGGCACGGACCTCCTCGGCCTCCTGGCGGGCCTCGGCGAGGATGCGGTCGGCCTCGGCCTGGGAACGGCGGGCGACCTCGGTGTCGGAGATCAGCGAGCCGCGCTCGGCGTGTGCGCCCTCGATGATCCGGTCGGCCTCCTGGCGGGCCTGCGCGACCATCTGCTCCCGGTCGCCGATCAGCTCCTGGGCCTGGGCGAGGGAGCCGGGCAGCTCGGCGCGCAGCTCCTCCAGCAGCGAGAGCAGTTCGGCGCGGTTGACCACGCACGAGGCCGACATGGGCATGGCGCGGGCGCCGGAGACCATCGCGGTGATCTCGTCGAGCTTGTTCTGCACGTCCACCGTGTGCTCGCCACTCTCTACAGCTGTGTTGGAGACGGACGGGACGACTGTACGACCCTGGGGTGTCCGGGGGACACCGGGTGACGGTTTGTCAGTCTCCGGGGGCTGTGCGGCGCCGGTGTCAGTCCTTCTTCAGGCGTCCGGAGAGGGCTTCGAGGACCAGCGGCGGCACCAGGTGGGAGACGTCGCCGCCCCAGGTGGCGACCTCCTTGACCAGGGAGGACGACAGGAAGCTGTAGGTGGGGTTGGTGGGGATGAAGAGGGTCTCCACACCGGAGAGGCCGTTGTTCATCTGGGCCATCTGCAGCTCGTAGTCGAAGTCGCTGACCGCGCGCAGGCCCTTGACGATGGCCGGGATCTCGCGCTGCTTGCAGAAGTCGACGAGGAGGCCGTGGAAGGACTCCACGCGTACGTTCCCGTACTCGGCGGTGACCTGGCGGATGAGGTCGATCCGCTCCTCGATCTCGAACAGGCCCTTCTTGGCCTGGTTGATCATCACCGCGACGTAGACCTCGTCGTAGAGGCTGGAGGCACGGGCGATGATGTCGAGATGTCCGTTGGTGATCGGGTCGAACGACCCGGGACAGACGGCGCGGCGCACTTGAGTTCCCTCGCTCTCCGGTCCGGTCATCGTGCGTCTTCGCACGTAGCGGCGGCGCGACCGTACCAAAACGTTCCCTCGCCGTAGCGACGGGCCCGGATCGCTTCGAAGCCGTCCGGCCAGCCGAATTCGCCGCCCCTGGTGCTGCGCTCCACGGTGACGAGCGCTTCGGCGGCGAGCCACCCCTCCGAGCGGAGTGTGAGCAGGATCTCCCGAAGATCGTCGTCGGAGACGGCGTAGGGCGGGTCCAGGAAGACGATGTCGTACGGCTCGCCCGGGGCCGGGGTGCGGACGATCTGTTCCGCCTTGCCCGCCCGGACCTCGGCGCCGGGCAGGCCGAGGGCCTTGACGTTGTCCCGGACGGTGCGGGCGGCGCGGGCGTCTGCCTCGACGAGCAGGACGTGCCCGGCGCCCCGGGACAGCGCCTCCAGGCCGACGGCGCCGGAACCGGCGTACAGGTCGATGACCCGCTCGCCGTCCATGGGTCCGCCGAGCAGGGACTGCCAGGTGGAGAAGAGTCCCTCGCGGGCGCGGTCGGAGGTGGGGCGGGTGCCGGTTCCCTGCGGGACGGCGAGGCGGCGTCCGCCGGCTTTGCCGGCGATCACTCGGGTCATCTGGGGTCCTTGGTCGTGAGCGGCTCTACGTTCAGTGTGGCTGGTCGTGCCCGCACGGCGGAGCCGCACGTCGGCACAGCCCCGCGCCCCCGGGTGGGCGATGCTCAGCCCTTTTCCAGATACTGCTCCCTCTCCTCGTCCAGGAGGGCGTCCAGGGCCGTCCGCAGCTCGGGCAGGGCGGTCAGCTCCGGGTCGGCGGCCACCACCGCCGCCGCCTCCTGTCTCGCCTCGGCGATGATCTCCTCGTCCTCGATGACCGCGAGGACGCGCAGGGAGGTGCGGGCGCCGGACTGGGCCTGGCCGAGGACGTCGCCCTCGCGGCGCTGTTCGAGGTCGATGCGGGAGAGCTCGAAGCCGTCGAGGGTGCCGGCGACGGCGTTCAGCCGCTGGCGGGCCGCGCTCGCCTCGGGCATCTCGGTGACCAGCAGGCACAGGCCGGGGGCGGAGCCGCGGCCGACGCGGCCGCGCAGCTGGTGGAGCTGGGAGACGCCGAAGCGGTCGGCGTCCATGATCACCATCGCGGTGGCGTTGGGGACGTTGACACCGACCTCGATGACGGTCGTGGCGACCAGGACGTCGGTCTCGCCGGCCGCGAAGCGGCGCATGACGGCGTCCTTGTCGTCGGGCTGCATGCGGCCGTGCAGCACCTCGACCCGCAGGCCCTGGAGCGGGCCCTTGGCGAGCTGCTCGGCGACGTCGAGGACGGCGAGCGGGGGCCGCTTCTCCGCGTCCCCCTCAGGGGCCTTCTTGGCGGCCTTCTTCGGGTCCTCGTCCTCGTCGCCGATGCGCGGGCAGACGACGTACGCCTGGTGGCCGTTCGACACCTCCTCGCGGACCCGTTCCCAGGCCCGCGCCAGGAAGTGGGGTTTGTCGGCGGCCGGGACGACGTGGCTGGCGATCGGGGAGCGGCCGGCCGGGAGCTGGTCCAGGACGGATGTCTCCAGGTCGCCGAAGACGGTCATGGCGACGGTGCGCGGGATGGGCGTGGCGGTCATGACGAGCAGGTGCGGGGGCTGCTTGCCCTTGCCGCGCAGCGCGTCGCGCTGCTCGACGCCGAAGCGGTGCTGTTCGTCGACGACGACCAGTCCGAGGTCGTGGAACTGGACCTTGTCCTCGATCAGCGCGTGCGTGCCGATGACGATGCCCGCCTCGCCGGTGGCCAGGTCGAGCAGGGCGTGCCGGCGGGCGGCGGCGCCCATGGAACCGGTGAGCAGCACCACCTTGGTGGCGTGTTCGGCACCGCCGAGCATGCCTCCCTCGGCCAGCTCGCCCATCATCTCGACGACCGACCGGTGGTGCTGCTGGGCGAGCACTTCGGTGGGCGCCAGCATCACGGCCTGTCCGCCCGCGTCGACGACGGCGAGCATGGCGCGCAGGGCCACCATCGTCTTCCCCGATCCGACCTCTCCCTGGAGCAGCCGGTGCATCGGGTGGTCGGTGGCGAGGTCGTCGAAGATCTCGCGGGAGACCTTCTGCTGGCCGTCGGTGAGGGTGAAGGGGAGGCGGTCGTCGAAGGCCGTCAGCAGGCCGTCCGGGCTCGGTCGCCTCGGGACCGCGGGGAGCTGGGTCTCGGCGTGACGGCGCCGCGCGAGGGCGACCTGGAGGACGAAGGCCTCGTCCCACTTCAGGCGGGCGCGGGCGTCCTCGATGTCCGCCTTGGTGTGCGGGCGGTGGATCTTCAGCAGGGCCTCGGGGAGGGAGACCAGACCGCGGCCCTCGCGCAGGGTCTCCGGCAGGGGGTCGACGGCCTCCTGGGCGCTGGGCAGGACCGTCTGGATGGCCTTGGCGAGCTTCCAGGACTCCAGCTTGGCGGTGGCCGGGTAGAGGGGGATGAGGGCGCCCGCCCAGGACTCCACGGTCTCTGGGCCGTCGGGGTCGCCGCGCAGCAGCTCGTACGCCGGGTGGGCCAGTTGAAGCCGGCGGTTGAAGACGGAGACCTTGCCCGCGAACATCGCGCGGGTGCCCGGCAGGAGCTCCTTGTGGGGCTTGTGCACACCGGCGCCGAAGAAGACCAGCTGGAGGCGGCCGCTGCCGTCGGTGATGGTCACCTCCAGGCGCTGTCCCTTGCCGCGCGGCGCCTTCGACGAGGCGAAGGTGTGCAGGCGGGCGTCGGCGACCTGGGCGACCACCGTGACGTGCTCGTCCATGGGGAGGTCGGCCAGGTGCGTCAGCTGACCGCGCTCCTCGTATCTGCGGGGGTAGTGGTGGAGGAGGTCGCCGACGGTGTGCAGGCCGAGGTGCTCGGCCACCACCTTCGCGGTGGCGGGGCCGAGGACCTTCTTCAGGGGTTCTCGCAGTGCGGGCACGAGATCCATTGCACACCACGCCACTGACAATGGCCCCGCACCTCCCGGCGAAACGGCGGGGCCCGCCGTGCTACTCCACGCCGACCAGCAGCAGCGCGCCCTGCCGCCCGCCCCGGTAGACCACCGTGTCGACGGCCAGGTACGCCTGGCGGACCCGGGCCTGAAGACGGCCGGCGACGGACTCGGGGGCCTCTTCGCCGAGGACGAGGGTGACCAGCTCGCCGCCTGCCGCGAGCATCCTGTCCAGGACGGTCGCGGCGACCTCGGCGACATCCGCGCCGATCACGGCCACGTCGCCGTCGATGAGGCCGAGCACGTCACCGGCCTGGCAGATGCCGGCGGTGGTCCAGGCCTGGCGTTCGGCGACGGCGACCTCGGCGTACCGGGTGGCGCCGGCCGCCGAGGTCATCGCCACCACGTCCTCGTCGAAGCGCCGCCCGGATTCGTGCACCGCCAGCGCGGCGATGCCCTGGACCGCGGAGCGGGTCGGGATCAGGGCGACCCGGACGCCCTCGGTCCGGACCTGTTCGGCCGCCGCGGCGGCGGTGTGGCGCAGCTCGGCGTCGTTGGGCAGCAGCACGACCTCGCGCGCGTGCGCCCGGCGCACGGCCTGGACCAGCTCGCCGCTCGCGGGCGGCTCCCCGGGGCGGGCGAGCACGGTCGTCGCGCCGGCCTCGGTGTAGAGCCCGGCCAGCCCCTCCCCCGGGACGACGGCCACCACGGCGCGCTGGGTCCGCTCCCGGGCCGGGCGCTCGGAGTGGGTGGTGTGGGCGTCGCCGTGCCCGAAGTGGGTGATCCGGATCCGGTACGGCCGTCCGGCCTCCACGCCCGCCTCCACGGCGGCGCCCGCGTCGTCGACGTGCACGTGGACGTTCCACAGCCCGTCGCCGCCGACGACGACGAGCGAGTCCCCGAGGGCGTCGAGCCGCTGCCGCAGCCGCGCGACGGCCGCGTCCCCGGCCTCCAGGAGGTAGATCACCTCGAAGGCCGGGCCGCCGCTCCCGTCACCGTCGCCCCCGTCGTCCACGGAGGGGTCGTCCGGGAAGCCGCCGTCCACGGGGCACTCGCCCACGGGGTCCGCCGGGTCGTGCGCCACGCGTGCGTGCGGCACGGTGACCGGCTCCGGTGCCCGGCCCGTGAAGGTCTCCACGAGGGCCGCCAGGACGGTGACGAGGCCGTGTCCGCCGGCGTCGACGACTCCGGCACGCTCCAGGGCGGGCAGCTGGTCCGGGGTGGCGGCGAGCGCCGCGCGGGCGCCGTCGTACGCCGCGCGGGCCACGTCGGCGCAGTCGCCCTCCGCCCCGTCGGCCGCGTCGGCGGCGGCCGCGGCGACGGTCAGGACGGTGCCCTCGACGGGGTGGGCCACGGCCTGCCGGGCGGACTCGGCCGCGTGCCGCAGGGCCGCCCGCAGACCGGGGCCGTCGGTGTGGGCTCCCTCACCGTCCGAGTGGGCGTTCTCGGCGTCGGCGGCGAGCACCTGGGCCAGGCCGCGCAGCAGCTGCGCCAGGATCGTCCCGGAGTTGCCCCGGGCGCCGATCAGCGCGCCGTGCGCCATGGCGCCGACGGTCTCGGCCAGCGAGGGGCCCTCGCTGGAGCCCAGACCCGGACCCGGCTTCCCGGCGCCCACCGCGTGCGCCGCGAACACCGCCTCCACGGCGGCGACGGCCGACTCGACGGTCAGGTACAGGTTCGTACCGGTGTCCCCGTCGGCGACCGGATAGACGTTGATCGCGTCGATCTCCTCGCGCGCCCGCCCGAGCGCACTCAACGACAGACCGCACCAGGTACGCACCGCCAGAGCGTCGAAGAACCTCTGCGGCACCTGCGCCACCTGCGCCTCCCTGAGCTGCTGGACGTGGCTGGCAGCGTAGACCTCGCAAGGGTGCCCACCGGAAGAGGGCCGGGGGCGGGCCCCTGAGCTGCCGTGGTAGTTTCGTTGTACGGGAGCAGCCGTTGTATGCTGCTCCGGTTGCCCGATCCCGATCGGGCTCTCCCCCTGGCACCGCCACTCAGATCCCGGACGTTCGCGTCCGAGAGCTTGATCCCGGCATGCCGGGATCAACCGTAAGTGCATCTGAAGTCTTTGGAGTGACCCGTGGCTGCCAACTGCGACGTCTGCGGCAAGGGGCCGGGCTTCGGCAACAACATCTCGCACTCGCACCGCCGTACGTCCCGTCGCTGGAACCCGAACATCCAGCGCGTGCGTACCGTGGTCGGCGGGACGCCGAAGCGCGTGAACGCTTGCACCTCGTGCATCAAGGCCGGCAAGGTCTCGCGCTGACGCGTCAGCTGAGCGCGCGGCCACTGCCTGGTCCGCTGCACGAAGCCGGTCCACCTCGGGTGGGCCGGCTTTTCGCCTTTCCGTGAAGCTTTTCCGAACCTTTCCGGAGCCTTTCCGCCGGTCGGCCGCCCTCTGCCGAGAAGGCGGCCACCGGCATCCAGCTCAGGGAATGTCCCGCCCGAGCGCCCAGCCGTGGTCCACGGGCCCGATGCCGCCGCCGAGCGCGAACCCGGCCCCGATCGCCCCGGTCACGTACTCCTTGGCCGCCGCGACCGCCTCGGGCACCGACTGTCCCTTGGCGAGCCCGCAGGCGACGGCCGACGCGAGGGTGCAGCCGGTGCCGTGGGTGTGCCGGTTGTCGAGGCGCGGGGCGCGCAGCCAGTGCTCCTCGGAGCCGTCGGTGAGCAGGTCCACGGCGTCGCCCGCCAGGTGGCCGCCCTTGACCAGCACCCAGCGCGGCCCGTACTCCAGCACGGCCGCCGCGGCCCGGCACAGATCGGTGTCCGATTCGACGCGTACGCCGGTGAGTTGGGCGACCTCGTCGAGGTTGGGAGTGGCGACGGTGGCGGCCGGGAGCAGCTTGGTGCGGACCGAGTCCAGCGCCGAGGCGGCGAGCAGCGCGTCCCCGTGCTTGGAGACGCCGACCGGGTCGACGACGGCCGGGGCGTCGGTGCCCGCGATCAATTCGGCGACCGTCTCGACCAGTTCGGCGGAGGACAGCATCCCGGTCTTGACCGCCTGGACGCCGATGTCGTCCACGACGCTGCGGTACTGGGCCCGCACCGCCTCCACGGGCAGCTCCCAGGCGCCCTGGACGCCCAGCGAGTTCTGCGCGGTCACCGCGGTGAGCACGCTCATGCCGTGGGTGCCGAGGGCGAGCATCGTCTTCAGGTCGGCCTGGATGCCGGCGCCGCCGCCGGAGTCGGAGCCGGCCACCGTGAGGACGTTCGGCAGACTCATGCCTCGACCTCCCCGCCGAAGTGGTCCCAGCCGCCCTTGCTGGTCCAGGGCGCGCCGTCGACGGTCACCTGGGGCAGCGCGGAGGGGTTGAGCACCTCGCCGATGACCTTCCAGCGGGCGGGCAGCTTCACGTCCGGCGGGAAGGTCGCCACGATCGCGTGGTCCTCTCCCCCGGTGAGCACCCACTGCATCGGGTCGACGCCGACGGCCTGGCCGATGTCGTTCATCTGGGTCGGGATGTCGATCTGGCCGGAGCGGATGTCGATCCTGACCTTGCTGGCCTCCGCGATGTGGCCCAGGTCGGCGATGAGTCCGTCGCTCACGTCGCACATGGCGGTGGCGCCGAGCCCGGCGGCGGCCGGTCCCGCGTGGTAGGGCGGCTCGGGGCGCCGGTGGGCCTCGACGAAGGCGCGCGGCGAGCGGAAGCCGCGGGAGAGCACGGCGAACCCGGCCGCGGACCAGCCGAGCCAGCCGGTCACCGCGACGAGGTCGCCGGGCTGGGCGCCGCCCCGGGTGACGGGCTCCTGGTTGCGCAGGTCGCCCAGGGCGGTGATGGAGACGGTGATCGTGTCGCCGCGCACCACGTCGCCGCCGACCACGGAGGCGCCCGCGACCTGGCACTCGTCGCGCAGCCCGTCCATCAGCTCGGTCGGCCAGGTCACCGGCAGTTCGGCGGGGACCACCAGGCCGAGCAGCAGCGCGGTCGGCACCGCGCCCATGGCGGCGATGTCGGCCAGGTTCTGCGCCGCCGCCTTGCGGCCCACGTCGTACGCGGTGGACCAGTCCCGGCGGAAGTGCCGCCCCTCGACGAGGATGTCGGTGCTGGCCACGACCCTGCGGTCGGGCGCGGCCACCACCGCGGCGTCGTCGCCGGGGCCGACCCGGACCGCCGGCGTGGTGGTGAGACGGGAGGTGAGCTCCCTGATGAGCCCGAACTCCCCGAGCTCACCAACAGTGCCCTTCATTGCCTTGACTCCCCTTCTGTCCCTGTCCGTGCCCGGTCGCGCGTCATCTCTGTCCTCGTTACGGTCGGAATGACCGTCGCCACTCGGCGGCGCGCTCGTCAACTCGTGTCATCGCGGCACCACGGCGCGGACGGCCCGTGCCCCGCGGGTCTCCCCGCGAAGAGCGCCGACGCGATACCGTGGCGTTCCTTTTCCCCACATGATCCTCGTGGCCGCTCTGGAGGTTTCGTGGTACAGGCGTACATCCTGATCCAGACGGAGGTCGGCAAGGCGTCGACCGTCGCCGAGACGATCAGCAAGATCCCCGGAGTGATCCAGGCCGAGGACGTGACAGGACCCTACGACGTCATCGTCCGCGCCCAGTCCGACACCGTCGACGAGCTGGGCCGCATGGTGGTGGCCAAGGTCCAGCAGGTGGACGGCATCACTCGTACTCTGACCTGTCCGGTCGTTCACCTCTAGCCCCCTTCCGCCCGCTCGCTCTCCCACTGTTGATCGCCGCCGCGGGCTGTTCCTCAGCAGACGACAGCGAGTCGGCGGCGGTTCCCCCCGGCCGCCGGCCCGGGCGCGTTGGTCACCGAGCTGTGGCACAACGCGGACAACGCACTGCCGCCCGCGGGCGAGCGGGCTGGGAAACCCGCTGATCATACTGCGAGAAGGCGACCCCCGAGGGGGCCGCCTTCTCGTCCGTGCGCGGGAGACGTCAGCGCAGTCCCGTGGAGCGCCGCAGCGCCGCCTGGACCAGCCGGTCCACCAGCTCCGGGTAGCTCACTCCGGTCGCCTGCCACATCTGCGGGTACATGGAGATCGGCGTGAAGCCCGGCATGGTGTTGATCTCGTTGATCACGAACTCGTCGTCCTCGGTGAGGAAGAAGTCCGCGCGGACCAGCCCTTCGCAGGAGGCCGCGTCGAACGCCGCGACCGCGAGCCGCCGGACCTCGGCGGTCTCCTCGTCGGTGAGCGGGGCGGGGACGACGCCGGGCGTGGAGTCGATGTACTTGGCCTCGAAGTCGTAGTACGCGTGCTCCGAGGGCGGCGGGATCTCGGCGGGGACGGAGGCCCGGGGCCCGTCCTCGAACTCCAGCACCCCGCACTCGATCTCCCGGCCGCGCAGCGCCGCCTCGACGAGGATCTTCGGGTCGTGGCGCCGGGCCTCCTCGATCGCCTCGTCGAGGCCGGAGAGGTCGTCGACCTTGGTGATGCCGATCGAGGAGCCCGCCCGCGCGGGCTTCACGAACAGCGGCCAGCCGTGCTCGCCGGCGAAGTCGACGACCTTCTTGCGGGCGGCGGAACGGTCCTGCTCCCACTCGCGGGGGCGGATCACCGCGTACGGGCCGACCTTCAGCCCGTAGGAGGTGAACACCGCCTTCATGTACTCCTTGTCCTGGCCGACGGCCGAGGCGAGCACGCCCGAGCCGACGTAGGGCACGCCGGACAGCTCCAGCAGGCCCTGGAGGGTGCCGTCCTCGCCGTAGGGGCCGTGCAGCACGGGGAAGACGACGTCGACCTCGCCGAGGGCCTTGGGCACCGAGCCGGGTTCGCTGTAGACGACCTCGCGGCTGGCGGGGTCGACGGGGAGCACCACGGCGCCCTCGGTCGACTCGGCCAGTTCCTCGACGTCGGGCGTACGGCGGGCGGTGATCGCCATGCGTTCCGGTTCGTCGGCGGTCAGGGCCCACCGGCCGTCCCGGGTGATGCCGATCGGCAGGACGTCGTACTTCGTCCGGTCGATGGCCGCGAGGACGGCGCCGGCGGTGACCACGGAGATCCCGTGTTCGGAGCTGCGTCCGCCGAACACGACGGCCACACGCGGCTTGCGAGCGGGCTGCTCCGGACTCTGCTCGGGGCTCTGGGGGAGGTTCTCGGTGCTCATATCGCGTTGAGAGTACCCGCCCGAGGTGCCCCGAGACAGCGTCGGCGGGGCCGCGTGGCGCGAGCGGGGCGCGGGTGCCGGGCGGGTTCCGGTCGAGTGTCGCTCAGCGTCGTTCGGGCTTCGCGCTGCGCGACATCAGCTCCTTGACCGCCACCATCGGGGCCTTGCCCTCGTGGACGATCGCGACGACCGTCTCGGTGATCGGCATGTCGACGCCGTGCCTGCGGGCCAGATCCAGCACGGACTCGCAGGACTTGACGCCCTCGGCGGTCTGCCTGGTGACCGCGATGGTCTCCTGGAGGGTCATGCCCTTGCCGAGGTTGGTGCCGAAGGTGTGGTTGCGGGACAGCGGAGAGGAGCAGGTCGCCACCAGGTCGCCGAGCCCGGCGAGGCCGGAGAAGGTCAGCGGGTCGGCGCCGAGGGCGACCCCGAGGCGGGTGGTCTCGGCGAGGCCTCGGGTGATGAGGGAGCCCTTGGCGTTGTCGCCCAGGCCCATGCCGTCCGCGATGCCGACGGCCAGCCCGATCACGTTCTTCACCGCGCCGCCCAGCTCGCAGCCGACGACGTCGGTGTTGGTGTACGGGCGGAAGTACGGCGTGTGGCAGGCGGCCTGGAGGCGCTGGGCGACCGACTCGTCGGGGCAGGCGACGACGGCGGCGGCGGGCATGCGGGCGGCGATCTCCCGGGCCAGGTTGGGGCCGGTGACCACGGCGACGCGCTCGGGGCCGACCTTGGCGACGTCCTCGATGACCTCGCTCATCCGCATCGCGGAGCCGAGTTCGACGCCCTTCATCAGCGACACCAGTACCGTGCCGGGCGCCAGCAGCGGCGTCCAGTCGGCGAGGCCCGCGCGCAGGGTCTGGGAAGGGATCGCGAGGACGGTGAAGTCGGCGCCCCGCGCGGCCTCGGCGGCGTCGGTGGTGGCGCGCAGGTTCGCGGGGAGTTCCACGCCGGGCAGGTAGTCGGGGTTGGTCCGGTCCGAGTTGACGGCGTCGGCGAGTTCGGCGCGGCGCCCCCACAGGGTGACGTCGCAGCCGGCGTCGGCGAGGACCATGCCGAAGGCGGTGCCCCACGACCCGGTGCCGAAGACGGCCGCCTTGACGGGCTCGCTCACGTGCTCTGCCCTTCCGCCTGCTGCGGCTGCTCGTTGTGCGTGTGCTCGTTGTGCTGGTTCTGGGCCTGCGTGCGACGCCGCTGCTCGATCCGCTCGCGGCGCGGGTCGTAGGGCGTCTCGGGCGCCTTCTCGCCGCGGATCTCCTCCAGCTGGCGGGTGACGGCGGCCATGATGACCTCGGTGGCCTCCTTCAGCAGCTCCGCGGTCATCTCCCTGTCGTAGAACCTCGACAGGTCGACCGGCGGGCCCGCCAGGACCTGGTGGGTCTTGCGCGGCAGGAGGTGGGGCTTCTTGGCGTAGGGCGGCAGCAGTTCGTTGCAGCCCCACTGGGCGACCGGGATCACCGGGCACTTGGTCTGCAGGGCGACGCGCGCGGCACCGGTCTTGGCGGTCATCGGCCAGCCGTCCGGGTCGCGGGTGAGGGTGCCCTCGGGGTAGAAGGCGACGCACTCGCCGCGTTCCACGGCGTCGATCGCGGCCCGGAAGGCGCTGAGCGCGTCCGCGCTCTCGCGGTAGACGGGGATCTGTCCGGTGCCCCGCATCGCGGCGCCGACGAATCCTTTCTTGAAAAGGCCGCTCTTCGCCAGGAATCGCGGGACGCGCCCGGTGTTGTACTGGTAGTGCGCGTACGCGAAGGGGTCGACGTGCGAATTGTGGTTCACAGCGGTGATAAATCCACCGTCGGCCGGAATGTTCTCCATTCCCCGCCAGTCCCGCTTGATCAGAACCACGAGCGGCGGTTTGCAGATCACCGCGGCCAGGCGGTACCAGAAGCCGATTCTGCGGCGGGGCACGCTGACACCTTTCCTCCAGGGCCTGG
Organism: Streptomyces sp. CB02414; assembly: GCF_001905385.1. Classification (GTDB taxonomy): domain Bacteria; phylum Actinomycetota; class Actinomycetes; order Streptomycetales; family Streptomycetaceae; genus Streptomyces. The sequence goes on from NZ_LIPF01000011.1 coordinate 166,888, forward strand.
GGCCGGACAAGTGTCGCCCCGGGCCGCCCGTCTGTCGAGAACACCGTACGCCCCGGAGAGTGAACCGGCGGATCTCCCAGGTGACAATGGCGGCGACGAGAGAAGGACGGAACGCTCGTGCAGTGGACCTTGGTCGTACCCGTAAAGCCCCTCACCCGGGCCAAGAGCAGGCTGGCGGACACCGCGCACGACGGGGTGCGGCCGGGCCTCGCGCTGGCGTTCGCACAAGACACCGTGACAGCCGCCCTGGCCTGCCCGCAGGTGGCGGATGTGGCAGTTGTCACGGACGACGCCCGGGCGGGGCGGGAGCTGGCGAAACTGGGCGCCGGGGTCGTTCCGGACGAGCCGGGCGGCGGTCTGAACGCCGCCCTGGCGCACGGGGCGGCCGTGGTGCGGGCGAGGCGTCCCGCACGTCCGGTGGCCGCGCTCAACGCCGATCTCCCCGCACTGCGGCCGGCCGAATTGGCGCGAGTCCTGGCGGCGGCTTCCGAATTCCCGCGTGCATTCCTCGCCGACGCGGCCGGAATCGGCACGACCCTGCTGGCCGCGGCGCCGGGCCGTGAATTGACTCCGCATTTCGGGGCGGACTCCAGGTCCCGGCACCGCGCGTCCGGCGCGGTGGAACTACGGCTCGGCGAGGTGGATTCCGTACGGCAGGACGTCGACACCGGCGGTGATCTGCGCGCCGCGCTCGCGCTGGGAGTGGGACCCCGTACGGCCGCGGTGGCCGCGCGGCTGCTGATCGCCGGGCAGTAGGCTGCCGGCATGCAGGCGACCGCTTACACGTACGACCCGGAAGAGCGCAGCGGGCAGGTGCTGCTCGACGACGGCACACCGGTGCCCTTCGACGCGGCGGCGTTCGACGCGGGGGGCCTGCGGCTGCTGCGGCCCGGGCAGCGGGTACGGATCGAGACCGAGGGCTCGGGCGCGGAGCGCAGGGTCACGCTGGTGACGTTGCAGACGTTCTGACCGGACGCGCGGGAGCTCTGACGGCCGGGCGCGGCAGATGTGACGACGGCCGGAGGGCCGGATGCGCTGACGGCCGGGCTCCGCAGGCCATTCCGACCGACCAGGCACCGCAGGCCACTCCGACCCGCCAGGCACCACAGGCCGTTCTGACCGGCCCCGCGGCGTCGCGGGCTCCCTTCTCCCGGCCGGGCACCGCGCCCGTCGCGCACACGCCGCGGGCCGGACTCCGAGAGGGAGTCCGGCCCGGCGCGTGAGTGCCCGTGCGGCCTGCCGCGTGCCGCGTGCCGCTGCTACTTCTTGCGGGCGGTGGCCTTCTTGGCGGTGGTCTTGCGGGCGGTCGACTTCTTGGCCGGAGCCTTCTTCGCCGTCGCCTTCTTGGTGGCGGGGGCCTTCTTGGCCGTGGTCTTCTTCGCCGCCGCGGTGGTCTTGGCGGTGGACTTCTTGGCGGGAGCCTTCTTCGCCGTCGCCGTCTTCGCCGCCCCGGTGGTCTTCTTCGCGGTGGTCTTCTTCGCCGCCGCGGTCGTCTTCTTGGCCGCGCCCGTGGTCTTCTTCGCGGCGCCCGTGGCCTTCTTGGCGGCGGCCTTCTTGCCCGCGGCCTTGGAGATGGTGGGCGGCGGACCGGACAGGCTGCCCTTGGGGGCCTTCTTGACCGCGATGTCGTTCTTCGGAAGCTTCTTCGAGCCGCTCACCAGGTCCTTGAAGCCCTGACCCGCGCGGAAGCGCGGCACGGACGTCTTCTTGACCCGTACCCGCTCACCCGTCTGCGGGTTGCGGGCGTAACGGGCCGGGCGGTCGACCTTCTCGAAGGAACCGAAGCCGGTGACCGAGACCCGGTCGCCCGCGACCACTGCGCGGACGAGTGCGTCCAGGACCGCGTCGACAGCGTCGGCGGCCTGCTGGCGACCGCCCAGCTTGTCGGCAATCGCTTCTACGAGCTGCGCCTTGTTCACGTCTTCCCCTTCGGAGACATCGCCAGAACGAATCTGTTCAAGCTTTTTCGCACGTTAGGCAGATATATACCGCAAATCAAACACGAAACGGGCTAATCACCCTTGTGCCGCAACGGACTCGGGCAGCCCCGGCCTGTTCAGCCGTCCTCTTCGGGGAAGCGACCCTCGTCGAGGTCCGCGATGAACCGCTCCAGACGCCGTTCCGCACCGGCGAGATCGTGTTTGGCCGCGGCCGTAATGACCAGCAGCTTCCGGGTCAGCGCCATCCGTACGCCCTCCGGGACTTGCAGTGCGCGCACTGTTGTGTGCGCTTCCTTGAGCCGGGACGCGACCGCCGCATAGAGCTGGAGTTGGCCGTCGTGTTCCATGCACAGATTGTGCCATCTGGGGCGAGTTGTCGCCTGCGCAGGGGGCAACTGCCGCCTCGGACGGCCATCCGGCCACACCCGGAAACCGCGCCTCCAGAACCCGCGTACCCCGGCAACCACGCCTCCAACCAGGCAAGTTGACAGCCACAGCCGTGACACGCACACGCGCGCGAACGCAGAAAAGGCTGTACCCCCGATCGGGCCGATCGGGGGTACAGCCGGGGTGTTGGATGGCCGAAACTCGACCTTGCCGGGGCCCTTGAGGAGGCCCTGCCGTCAGGCCTGGAGCGTCTGCGGCTTGAACGACGGGCGCTTCGCCTCGTACGCGGCGATGTCCGCCTCGTTCTGGAGGGTGATCGAGATGTCGTCCAGCCCGTTCAGCAGCCGCCAGCGGGAGTTCTCGTCCAGCTCGAAGGAGGCGGTGACGCCCTCCGCGCGGACCTCACGGGCCTGGAGGTCGACCGTGACCTCGGCCTGCGGGTCGTTCTCCGTCAGCTCCCACAGCGCGTCCACGACCTTCTGGTCGAGAACCACGGTGAGCAGCCCGTTCTTCAGCGAGTTGCCGCGGAAGATGTCGGCGAAGCGGGAGGAGATCACGGCCTTGAAGCCGTAGTTCTGCAGCGCCCAGACGGCGTGCTCACGGGAGGAGCCGGTGCCGAAGTCGGGGCCGGCGACCAGGACCGTGGCGCCCGCGCGCTCGGGCCGGTTGAGCACGAACTCCGGGTCCTTGCGCCAGGCCTCGAACAGCCCGTCCTCGAACCCGTCCCGCGTCACCTTCTTGAGCCAGTGGGCGGGGATGATCTGGTCGGTGTCGACGTTGGAGCGGCGCAGCGGGACGGCCCGGCCGGTGTGGGTGGTGAATGCTTCCATGGCTCTCAGACTCCAGCGGGCGTGGGGACGTCGGCGGCGAGGTCGGCCGGGGAGGCCAGGTGGCCCAGGACCGCCGTCGCGGCGGCGACCTGCGGCGACACCAGGTGGGTGCGGCCGCCCTTGCCCTGCCGCCCCTCGAAGTTGCGGTTGGAGGTGGACGCGGAGCGCTCACCGGGGGCGAGCTGGTCCGGGTTCATGCCCAGGCACATCGAGCAGCCCGCGTGCCGCCATTCGGCGCCGGCCTCCTTGAAGACCACGTCCAGGCCCTCGGAGACGGCCTGCAGACCCACCCGCGCGGACCCGGGGACGACCAGCATGCGTACGCCGTCGGCGACTTTGCGGCTGCGGACGATCTCGGCGGCGGCGCGCAGGTCCTCGATGCGGCCGTTGGTGCACGAACCTACGAAGACGGTGTCCACCTTGATGGAGCGCAGCGGCTGTCCGGCCTCCAATCCCATGTACTCCAGGGCCTTTTCGGCGGCGAAGCGCTCCGAGGCGTCTTCGTACGAAGCCGGGTCGGGGACGGCGGCGGACAGCGGCGCGCCCTGGCCCGGGTTGGTGCCCCAGGTGACGAACGGCGACAGCTCGGCGGCCTCGATGACCACCTCCGCGTCGAACTCGGCGTCGTCGTCGGTGCGCAGCGTGCTCCAGTACTCGACGGCCGCATCCCAGTCGGCGCCCTCGGGGGCGTGCGGGCGGCCCTGGAGGTAGGCGAAGGTGGTCTCGTCGGGGGCGATCATGCCCGCGCGGGCACCGGCCTCGATGGACATGTTGCAGATGGTCATGCGGGCCTCCATCGAGAGCTTCTCGATGGCCTCGCCCCGGTACTCCAGGACGTAGCCCTGGCCGCCGCCGGTACCGATCTTCGCGATGATCGCGAGGATCAGGTCCTTGGCCGTGACACCCTCGGGCAGTTCCCCGTTGACGGTGATCGCCATGGTCTTCGGGCGGGCCATGGGCAGCGTCTGGGTGGCCAGCACGTGCTCGACCTGGGAGGTGCCGATACCGAACGCCAGCGCGCCGAACGCGCCGTGCGTGGAGGTGTGCGAGTCGCCGCAGACCACGGTGGTGCCGGGCTGGGTCAGGCCCAGCTGCGGGCCGACGACGTGCACGACGCCCTGCTCGACGTCGCCCAGCGGGTGCAGCCGGACGCCGAAGTCCGCGCAGTTCTTGCGCAGCGTCTCCAGCTGGGCCCGGGAGACCGGGTCCGCGATGGGCTTGTCGATGTCGAGGGTCGGGGTGTTGTGGTCCTCGGTGGCGATGGTCAGGTCGAGCCGGCGCACGGGGCGGCCGCTCTTGCGGAGGCCGTCGAAGGCCTGCGGGCTGGTCACCTCGTGCAGCAGGTGCAGATCGATGAAGAGGAGGTCGGGCTCGCCCTCGGCGCGCCGGACGACGTGGTCGTCCCAGACCTTCTCCGCGAGTGTCCTACCCATCGCTTTCCCTTCGGCCGGCGACAACGCGACGGCCCAACTAGAGATCTTGGGGAAGCGGCGCCCGCACCCCTGTGTTTCCGGGCAACCGCCACCAGGCCCTTTCGTCACGGGCCGCTGTGACTTCCTGCCATCAAGAGTGGCGGGTTCCACGGAAAATTGAACTTGCGTTTCACAGAGTGAGACGGGAGTATCGTTTCATGGACAACAGTAGCGGCGTCGGCGTTCTGGACAAGGCGGCCCTCGTCCTGAGCGCTCTGGAGTCCGGCCCGGCCACCCTCGCGGGACTGGTCGCGGCGACCGGACTGGCACGACCCACGGCCCACCGCCTGGCCGTGGCACTGGAACACCACCGCATGGTGGCGCGCGACATGCAGGGCCGTTTCATTCTCGGCCCGCGCCTGGCCGAACTGGCCGCGGCGGCCGGTGAGGACCGCCTGCTCGCCACGGCGGGCCCGGTGCTCACCCACCTCCGTGACGTGACGGGCGAGAGCGCCCAGCTCTACCGCCGCCAGGGCGACATGCGCATCTGCGTCGCGGCGGCCGAGCGTCTGTCCGGTCTCAGGGACACGGTCCCGGTCGGCTCCACGCTCACGATGAAGGCCGGTTCCTCGGCGCAGATCCTCATGGCCTGGGAGGAGCCCGAGCGCCTCCACCGGGGTCTGCAGGGCGCCCGCTTCACGGCGACGGCGCTGTCCGGCGTGCGGCGCCGGGGCTGGGCCCAGTCGATCGGCGAGCGCGAGCCGGGCGTCGCGTCCGTCTCCGCGCCCGTGCGCGGCCCCTCGAACCGCGTGGTGGCCGCCGTCTCCGTCTCCGGCCCCATCGAGCGCCTCACCCGCCACCCGGGCCGCATGCACGCCCAGGCGATCATCGACGCCGCCGGCCGCCTCTCCGAGGCCCTGCGCCGCTCGGGCTGACCCTGCCCGGGTACGCGACCGGGAACGGGCCCGCCTCAACGCCGCGGCGGGCCCTCCCCTGACGCACGGCCGCGGTCAGGCCGTACTCACCGCGTGTTCACGCCCTTTCGGCCCCGCCCGCTTCCCCGACCGGTGCGCGAACCGGTCCTCGGCCCGTCTGCCCCGCCGCTCCAGCGGTACCCGGCCGTGTGCCGCGGCGAGCTCGAAGGGCGGCATGTCCGCGTAGACCGACTCGCAGGCCCCTCCGGCACGACGTACGCCTCGTGCCACAGCCCCACGTGCCCGCGCACCTTCCGCGCCCGCTCCTTGCGGCTGACGAACGCCCACGCCCGGTGGTGGAACATGTCGGGCGAGTGGGCGTACCGGTAGAGCTTCTCCCAGGACCGGCAGCCAGTGGTGCACCGCCCAGAAGCGGTTGATCCGCATGCCGATGAGCAGGACGACCACGTCGCCCTCGGCGGGCCGGACCATCTGGCTCGGCGCGGCGCTGCGGGCGCTGCCGCGGGCGGAGGTGGACCGGCTGGACTACCCGTGGGACGCGGAACCGATGGCACCGTACGGGCAGTTGATGCACGAGGTGGCCCGCAGGGATCTGGACTTCATGGAGAGCCACGGCTCGGAGGCGGAGAAGGCGGGCGCTGCACCGGCTGGCGCAGGAGGAGTCGGCACGGCGGTAAGGCGTCGAGTGAACGCCGAAGGGGCTCCCGCCTGAGCGGGAGCCCCTTCGGACTCGTGTACCCCCGACCGGATTCGAACCGGCGCTACCGCCTTGAGAGGGCGGCGTGCTAGGCCGCTACACAACGGGGGCGTGGATCTCGCAAGCGTTTCATGCTGAACCGCCGCTGATCCGAGCTGGTCTACCAGGACTCGAACCTAGACTAACTGAACCAGAATCAGTCGTGCTGCCAATTACACCATAGACCAATGTGGTTTAGACCAGTTTGTACCCCCGACCGGATTCGAACCGGCGCTACCGCCTTGAGAGGGCGGCGTGCTAGGCCGCTACACAACGGGGGCCCTAGCGATCATCTCGTGAGAGATCACCGTACCCCCGACCGGATTCGAACCGGCGCTACCGCCTTGAGAGGGCGGCGTGCTAGGCCGCTACACAACGGGGGCCTTGCGGATGTTCTCCGCGGCGCAGATAAGCTCTGCGAGCTGGCCTACCTGGACTCGAACCAAGACTAACTGAACCAGAATCAGTCGTGCTGCCAATTACACCATAGGCCACTGGAACGCAAGCCCCTGAGGGGATCTTGTTCTAGCTTTGCGCTTCCGGTTCCCGGCCTTTCGGCCCGCTCCCCGGCGGCGCAGGAAGAACATTACCCGAAGGTGGACGGGGCTCCAAAACGAGTATCGGCACCGAGGAGCGCCGGGAGTTCGGACAGGGACGCGATACGGCGTGGTCCGGCGGGCGGGTCGAGGGTCGCGTACGCGCCGCCGCGGTCGATCCACACCGACAGCAGCCCGGCTTCGGCGGCGCCGCGGCCGTCGATCTCCGGGTGGTCGCCGACGTACGCGACCTCCTGCGGGGCGAGGGAGAGGGCGTCGCAGGCTGCGAGGAAGGCGTCGGGCTCGGGCTTGGAGACGCCCAGCTCGGCGGCGCACAGGATGGCCTCGAAGCGGTCGTGCACGCCGAGGACGCGCAGCTTGCGGTCCTGGACGGTGAGGCTGGAGTTGGAGAGCACCGCGTGCCGGTGGCTGTCGGCGAGAGCGTCCAGGACGGGCATCACGTCCGGGAAGAGGGACCAGGCGGCCTCGTAGTGCGTGACGTAGCGCTGGAACCAGCCGTCGGCCTCGGTGTCGGTCAGCTCCGGCCAGCCCAGGAAGACCCGGGTACGGTCGCGGCGCTGTGTGACGAAGTCGACTTCACCGGCCGCGAATCTCGCCCACTGCCGGTCGGTGATCTCCCGCCAGCGCACGAGGGCCTCCTCGGCCGTCCCGTACCCGGCGAGCAGCCCCTCGGCGACCAGGTGGGCGCGCATGCCCTCGCGGTCGGCGGTGGTGTAGTCGAAGAGGGTGTCGTCGACGTCCCAGACCACGGCTTTGATCGGCATGGGGCCAGCCTAGGGCGTACGGACGGTGGGCGCCCTGGAGTCGGCGCACACGGCCCCTACTGGGCGGCGAGGCCCTCGATCTCGACGAGCATCCGCGGGTCGGACAGCGCCCGGACCTCGGCCAGCAGGCTGGCGGGGCGGCAGTCCGCGGCGGCCAGCTCGTCCAGTACGGCGTCGTAGTGGGCCGTGACCGCCTCGATGTCGACGGTGAGGATCCTGACCTGCACGAGGTCGCTCAGGGTGAACCCGGCCTTGTCCAGCGTCTCGGCCAGGCGCCGGAAGGTCAGCCGGAGCTGGCCGCGGACGTCGCCCACGGCGGCGATGCCGCCCTCGTCGTCCCGGGCCTCGTGACCGGCGACCACGAGCCAGCGCCGGGGCTGTTCGACGAGTACGGCCCGGCTGTAGGCCAGGCGGTCCCCGATGAAGCGTGGGTCGATGTCCTCGCGGTGCATGCCGTCAGTTTGCGAGGGCTTCGCTGACTGCGCCGGTCGGAGGGACCCGGGCGGGGTACGGGAAGGGCGGCGCCCGTATGGACGCCGCCCTTCATACGTGCTGCGGTTATGCCGCGAGGCGTGCCAGCGCCGCGTCGATGCGGGTCAGCGCCTTCTCCTTGCCCAGGACCTCCAGGGACTCGAAGAGGGGCAGGCCGACCGTGCGGCCGGTGACGGCGACGCGGACGGGGGCCTGGGCCTTGCCGAGCTTGAGGCCATGGGCCTCCCCGGCGGCCAGGACGGCCTCCTTGAGGGACTCCGGGGACGTCCAGTCGGCGGCGTCCAGCTTCTCCCGGGCCGTGCGCAGGAGCGCGTCCGAGCCCTCCTTCATCGCCTTCGTCCAGCTCGCCTCGTCGAAGACCGGCTCCGGCAGGAACAGGAAGTCGACGTTGTCGGTGATCTCGGAGAGGACCTTGAGGCGGGTCTGCGCGTGCGGCGCGATCGCCTGCCACTTGGTCTCGTCGAAGTCCTCGGGCGCCCAGGGGGCGACGGGGGCCTTCAGCCAGGGGCGGCAGCGCTCGGTGAAGTCCTTGACCTCCAGCAGGCGGATGTGGTCGCCGTTGATCGCCTCGCACTTCTTGAGGTCGAAGCGGGCCGGGTTGGGCTGGACGTCGGAGACGTCGAAGGCCGCGACCATCTCCTCGATCGTGAAGATGTCCTGGTCGGCCGAGAGCGACCAGCCGAGGAGGGAGAGGTAGTTGAGCAGGCCCTCGGGGAGGAAGCCGCGCTCGCGGTACAGGTTGAGGCTCGACTGCGGGTCGCGCTTGGAGAGCTTCTTGTTGCCCTCGCCCATGACGTACGGCAGGTGGCCGAAGGCGGGGGTCTCCTTGGCGATGCCCAGCTCGGTCAGCGCCTTGTACAGGGCGATCTGGCGGGGAGTGGAGGAGAGCAGGTCCTCGCCGCGCAGGACGTGGGTGATCTCCATCAGGGCGTCGTCGACCGGGTTGACGAGCGTGTAGAGGGGGGCGCCGTTGGCGCGGACGATGCCGTAGTCCGGGACGTTCTCGGGGAGGTAGGTGATCTCGCCGCGGACCAGGTCCGTGAAGGTGATCGGCTCGTCGGGCATCCGGAAGCGGACGATGGGCTCGCGGCCCTGCGCCTTGTACTCCTCGGCCTGGGCGTCGCTCAGGTCGCGGCAGTGGCCGTCGTAGCCGGAGGGCTTGCCGGCGGCGCGGGCAGCCTCGCGGCGGGTGTCCAGCTCCTCCTGGGAGCAGTAGCAGCGGTAGGCGTGGCCGGCGTTCAGGAGCTTCTGGGCGACGTCCTGGTAGATGTCCATGCGCTGCGACTGGCGGTACGGCGCGTGGGGGCCGCCGATCTCGGGGCCCTCGTCCCAGTCGAAGCCCAGCCAGCGCATCGAGTCCAGGAGCTGCTCGTACGACTCCTCGGAGTCGCGGGCCGCGTCGGTGTCCTCGATGCGGAAGACCAGCGTGCCCTGGTGGTGCCGGGCGAACGCCCAGTTGAACAGGGCCGTGCGGACCAGGCCCACGTGGGGGTTGCCGGTCGGCGAGGGGCAGAAACGGACACGGACTGCTGGGGCGGATGCGCTAGCCACGCTTGACAACCTTGTTGGTGAGAGTGCCGATGCCTTCGATGGTGACGGCGACCTCGTCGCCGACGTTGAGGGGGCCGACCCCAGCCGGGGTGCCCGTGAGGATCACGTCGCCGGGGAGCAGCGTCATGGCCTCGGAGATGTTGACGACCAGGTCCTCGATGGAGTGGATCATCTCGCTGGTGCGGCCGAGCTGGCGCTGCCCGCCGTTGACCGTCAGCTGGATGGTCAGGTCGGCCGGGTCCAGGTCGGTCTCGACCCAGGGGCCCAGCGGGCAGGCGGAGTCGAAGCCCTTGGCCCGGGCCCACTGCTTCTCGCGGCGCTGCACGTCGCGGGCGGTGACGTCGTTGGCGCAGGTGTAGCCGAAGATCACGTCCTTGACGCGCTCGCGCGGCACCTCGCGGCACATGCGGCCGATGACGACGGCGAGCTCGGCCTCGTGGTGCAGTTCCTCGGAGAAGGAGGGGTACTGGATGGCGTCGCCGGGGCCGATGACCGAGGTGGACGGCTTGAAGAAGGCGAACGGGGCGTCGGGCACCTCGTTGCCGAGTTCGCGGGCGTGTTCGGCGTAGTTGCGGCCGAAGGCGACGACCTTGTTGGGCAGGACGGGCGGCAGCAGCCGCACCTTGCTCAGGGGCACCTTGGTGCCGGAGAGCTCGAAGTCCGCGAACGGGATGCCCTTGATGATGTCGAGGACGAGCTGGTCCGGCTGGTCGCCCTCGACCGCGCCGAAGGCGACGTTCCCGTCGATGGAGAACCTGGCGATGCGCACGGGTTGCTTGGCCCCTTGCTGAGCTGGCTGGAGTCTGACGCTCCAGGCTAACGCGGCGGGCCTGCCCGGCGGATCAGGCCGGAGGAAAGCGACGGCACCTCACCAGTACAGGCGAGCGGGGTGTGGTGCGTGCAGCCGCAAGGCGGAGGAGGGCGCCAGGGCGGAGCCCTGGTAACCGACGACAACGCGGCAGATGTGCGTGCCGCACCCCGCGTCTCCGGCATGATCCGCCGGGCAGGCCCTCAAGGGCGGGCGCCTCGCGCATTACCGACATGCCCCGGGTGGAGGGGTGGTAGTGGCGCGGGCGCCCTGGTGCTCCCTGCGGCCGGCTGAACGTGCGGGGGCCGGCCGGCGTACTACTGTGCGGCGGTGGCCGCGACCGGGACCTCCATGAGGACCGTGCGGCGGGGGTTGGCGGTCTGGGCGGGGAGCTCGACGGCGTGCTCCGGCTGCTCCGGCGTCTGCAGTTCGCCGGCGCCGTCGAGGTGCGCCAGCGTCGTGCGTCGCGGGTTGGCGATCTTGTGGAACATCATCGTCGTCTTCACGGTTGTACGGAACCCTGTCGTGTCCGGGCGCCGGAGGGGCTGCAAGAAGCCCTGCGAGGGCGCGGGTTGTCGGTTTTGCCTTCTCTGTAAAGCGTCAGGCTAAACATGCGATTCCCCGCGACTCCGGCCGGGGCCCAGGATGAGCATGTGAGTTTGCTCACTTATCAAGGGTCAAACCGGTCAATTCCGACCGCCACATCACTCCGACGAAACCGACATTGCCCACCTGAAGCCCTCATTCCGCTGCTGATCATGTCGACTGGGACACCTGCTCGCCGTCGGCGACTCGCGGGCATACGTCCGGTTTCGGGTTGATCATTTTCTACATCCGGTGACTCGCCCCTCACGTGCTGTCACCTATGTCACGGCCTGGCCCACGGGCCTTGTTGGAGATCCGGCACTGTGCTGGAATTCCACGGACCGCTGCGGGATCGAGCCGGCGCACAGGGGGCGCACACCAGCGCCGAGCGGCGGCGAGAAGGGGGAACCAGCGCCGGTCACTCACGACCACCACGGGGGCGTATTCAGGGCGCCCCTATGACGCCGACACCGTGCCCAGCCGTTCACGCGGCCGGGTGCCTGGTCCAGAGGTTGCGACGCTAGTGCAGGGACGTTTCAAGAGGGATGGCAGCGCTTCGGCGGAGCCGGAGCCGCAGCACGGCGGGACTGGCCCCAAGGCCGTCAGCTCCTCGCCCCAGCACGCCCAGAACCCGGGCCAGGACCGGCCGAGCGACAGCGGGGACGGCGCCGGGCGCCCGGGGCAGGGCACGGCAGCCTCCGCTTCCGGCCAGCAGCCGCCCGCGAAGCCGGCCAAGGGCTCGACCGGCCCCGGCCCGCGAATAGCCCTGCGCAACTGGCGGATCTCCACCCGCCTGGTGTCGCTGCTCGCGCTCCCGGTGGTCGCGGCCACCTCGCTGGGCGCGATGCGCATCAGCCAGTCGGTCGACGACATCCAGCAGCTCGACAACATGAAGCTGCTGACCGAGATGACCAAGCAGGCCACCGAACTGGCCCACGCCCTGCAGGAGGAGCGCGACCAGTCCGCCGGTCCGCTGGCGCACGGCTCGTCCTCCGGTGCGATCGCCGTCAAGGGCGACCGGGAGAAGACCGACCGGGCCCGGAAGAACTTCCTCGACAGCTCCGAGGCGATCGACGCCGCCAGCAAGGACGGCAACCTCGTCGGCGTCCGCGACAGCCTCGTCGGTCTCGCCGGAGACCTGAACGACCTGGAGCGCATCCGCAGCACCGCCTACCAGGCCGAGGACAACTCGACGCAGACCGTCGAGGCGTACCACCGCCTGATCACCCACCTGCTCGACCTCTCGCAGGACATGGCGGAAGCCACCAGCAACCCCGAGATGATCCAGCGCACGCGAACCCTGGCGGCCTTCTCCTCCGCCAAGGAGTACGCGTCCATCCAGCGCGCGGTCCTCGCGGCGGCGCTCCCGGCGAGCAACACCGGCAAGCCCGACCTCGCGGAGAACGACCGGCTGTACGCCGAGTCCGCGCTGCAGAGCCAGAAGTCCGAGATCCGCAGCTTCACCAGCATCTACGGCGACGGCGCCGAGGAACTCCTCAAGCCGATCTCCGAGGGCAACCCGGTCATCGAGTCCTCCGACGCGTACGCGGGCCGCGCGCTCGCCAAGCAGGGCGCCCTCGGCGGACTGGACAAGCGGTCCTACCAGGACTGGCTGGACGACTCCTCCACCAAGATCCAGCAGATGAAGAACATCGAGCTGAAGCTGCTGGAGGACATGGAGCAGCAGGCCCGTGAGCTGCGCAGCGAGTCCGAGCGCGAGGCGATCATCTCGGGTGTCGTGATCCTGCTGGTGCTCGGTGTCTCCCTGGTCGGCGCCTTCGTCGTGGCCCGCTCCATGATCCGCTCGCTGCGCCGCCTGGAGGACACCGCGACCAAGGTCGCCCAGGACCGTCTGCCCGAGCTGGTCAAGCAGCTCTCGGAGACCGACCCGCAGGACGTCGACACCTCGGTGGAGTCGGTCGGCGTGCACTCCCGGGACGAGATCGGCCGCGTGGCCGCGGCCTTCGACGACGTGCACCGCGAGGCGGTCCGCCTCGCTGCCGAGCAGGCCCTGCTGCGGGGCAACGTCAACGCGATGTTCACCAACCTCTCGCGCCGTTCCCAGGGCCTCATCCAGCGTCAGCTCTCGCTCATCTCCGAGCTGGAGTCCCGCGAGGCCGACCCGGACCAGCTGTCCTCGCTCTTCAAGCTCGACCACCTCGCGACGCGCATGCGCCGTAACGGTGAGAACCTCCTCGTCCTCGCCGGTGAGGAGCCGGGCCGGCGCTGGACCCGCCCGGTCCCGCTGGTCGACGTGCTCCGTGCCGCCGCCTCCGAGGTGGAGCAGTACGAGCGCATCGAGCTGGCCTCCGTGCCGACCACCGAGGTCGCCGGCCGCGTGGTCAACGACCTCGTGCACCTGCTCGCCGAGCTGCTGGAGAACGCGACCTCGTTCTCCTCCCCGCAGACCAAGGTCAAGGTCACCGGTCACGCGCTGCCGGACGGCCGCGTGCTGATCGAGATCCACGACACCGGCATCGGCCTCTCCCCCGAGGACCTCGCCGCGATCAACGAGCGGCTCGCCTCGCCGCCCACCGTGGACGTCTCCGTCTCCCGCCGCATGGGCCTGTTCGTGGTCGGCCGCCTCTCGCAGCGCCACGGCATCCGCATCCAGCTGCGGCCGTCGGACTCCGGTGGTACGACCGCGCTGGTCATGCTGCCCGTCGACGTCGCCCAGGGCGGCCGCAAGCCGCAGCCCAAGCCCGGTCAGGGCGCCGGCAACGGCGGTCCGGCCGCGGCCCAGGCGGCCGCGGGTGTCGCGGCGGCCCGGCGCGGTGGCGGCCAGGGCGGCGGTGCGCTCGGCGGTGGTGGCGGTGCCTTCGGTGGTGGCGGTGGGGCCCTCGGCGCCGGTGCGCCGGGCGGTGGCCGGCTCGCCGCCGGTCAGGGGCCGCGGGCCGCTCTGCCCGGGCGTGACGCGGGCGGGCGCCCGGGTGCGCCGGGCGGCGCGCGCGGACCCCAGTCCCCCGCGGGCCCGGGTCAGCAGAACCGGCCGGCCCCGGCCGGCGCGGGCGCGGGTGCCGGACAGGCCCCCGGTGCTCCGCAGGGCCTGCAGGCCGCGGGCATGAGCGCGCCGCAGGGCAACGCGCCCCAGGGCAACGCTCCGCAGGGCCAGGACATGTTCGGTGGCGGACGCGGTCCCTCCGCGCCCTCGCAGCGCGGGAAGCGCCGGGGAGGCGGTGGCGGCGACGCCGAGCAGGGCCGTCGGCCGCAGCTGCCGCCGCGCGGCGGACCGCGGGCCGAGCTGCCCGGCGGCAACCCGCAGCCCCGCACGCCCAGCTGGAGCGACGAGAACGCGCAGCCGTCCGTGCCGCGCGCCTCGCTGGACGTCCCGCGCGGCCACGAGGAGCCGGACAGCTCCCGTACGAACCGCACCGCGCGCCACGACGACCGGCAGGGTCCGGGCTCGACCGCGGAGATGCCGGCGGTCCCCAGCCTCGGTGAGCCCCAGGGCCCCGGTGCCACGGCCGAGTTCGCCCGTCCCGACTTCGACGCCCCGGCACCGCGCCAGGAGGACCCGCAGAGCACCGGGCAGTTCGCCCAGCCGGGCCAGGACCCGTTCGGTCAGGACCGGCAGAACGCGTTCGGTCAGGACCAGTACGGCGCGAACGCGCAGCCGGGCGACCGGTTCGCGCGGCCCGAGCCGGCCGCCCCGCAGCAGAACGGCGCCTTCGTCCGCTCGGACGTCTTCGGCAGACAGCCCGGCCAGGGGCACGACAACGGCTCGACCGGCCAGCACCGCCTGCCGGGGCACGAGAACCCGGCCGTCACCGGCCAGTTCGAGCGCCCGCAGGGGACCGGCACGCACGGCGGCAACGACTTCGCCGCTCCGCGGCCGCCCGTCCCGCAGCAGCGTCCCACCGCCCAGGAGCCCCAGATCGGGACCGCCGCGCAGCGGCCGGAAGACGCCTGGGCGCTGCCCCCGGCCTCCGGCCCGGGTGACGGACGTACGCCGCTGTTCGACACGCTGGAGACCAACTGGTTCCACGGCGACCGTGAGGGGCGGGCTCAGCAGAGCGCGCCGGCCGCGTCGCCGGAGCCGCAGGCGGCCCAGCCCCAGACCCCGGCGGCCCCTCAGCGGCCCGCCGCCTCCGCCTGGCGGAGCTCGCCGAACGACGACCTCGTCCGGCAGGCCGAGCGTGTCCGGCAGCCGGCCGCGGGCGGGATCACCACCTCCGGCCTGCCGCGCCGGGTGCCCCGGGCCAACCTCGTCCCGGGCACGGCTCAGCAGCAGTCGAACCAGAACGGTCCGGCGGTCTCGCGTGCGCCCGACGACGTGCGCGGCCGGCTGACCAATCTCCGTCGGGGAATCGCACAGGGCCGTCAGGCCGGTACCAACCAGACCGGCAGCTACCCGCGGCCCACTCACCAGCAGGAGCGTTAGTTGAGCCCGATGAGCCAGGCGGCACAGAACCTCAACTGGTTGATCACGAATTTCGTGGACAACACCCCGGGGGTGTCCCACACCGTCGTCGTGTCCGCCGACGGACTCCTCCTGGCGATGTCGGAGGGCTTCCCGCGCGACCGCGCGGACCAGCTCGCGGCCGTCGCCTCGGGGCTCACCTCGCTGACCGCGGGGGCGTCCCGGATCTTCGAGGGCGGCAACGTGGCACAGACGGTCGTGGAGATGGAACGCGGGTTCCTCTTCCTCATGTCCGTCTCGGACGGCTCTTCCCTGGCCGTCCTCGCCCACCCGGAGTGCGACATCGGCCTCGTCGGCTACGAGATGGCGCTCCTGGTCGACCGCGCGGGCGCGGTGCTCACGCCCGACCTGCGCGCCGAGCTACAAGGAAGTCTGCTCCACTGATCGGCCCCGGCACCACCCGTGTTACCAAATCACCGTCCGGCCGCCACAATCCCCCCACCGGCCTCGTCAGACGGCACGACTGACCAACCTGCTGTCCCGCCCGGAGGATTCATGACCCCGCCCACCGCCTCTCATGATCCGTACGCGGAGCCGTACGAGGACGAGG
The DNA here is from genome assembly GCF_001905385.1 of Streptomyces sp. CB02414. GTDB lineage: Bacteria > Actinomycetota > Actinomycetes > Streptomycetales > Streptomycetaceae > Streptomyces. The sequence continues at coordinate 182,855 of NZ_LIPF01000011.1, forward strand.
GCGACCAGCCGCTGGTACGTCCGTACGCGATGACCGGTGGCCGGACCAGGCCGCGCTATCAGCTCGCCATCGAGGCGCTGATCAGCACGACGGCCGACCCGGCAGCGCTCATGGGGCTCCTGCCCGAGCACCAGCGCATCTGCCACCTGTGCCGCGAGGTGAAGTCGGTGGCCGAGGTGTCGGCCCTGCTGGCCATGCCGCTGGGTGTGGCCAGGATCCTGGTCGCGGACCTCGCGGAGGCCGGGATGGTCGCGGTTCACCAGCCGGGCGGCGACGAGAACAACGGCGGTGCGCCGGACGTGACACTGCTCGAAAGGGTGCTCAGTGGACTTCGAAAGCTCTGACGGAGGGCGGGCGACCACCTCCGCGAAGATCGTGGTGGCCGGCGGCTTCGGCGTCGGCAAGACCACGTTCGTGGGCGCCGTCTCCGAGATCAACCCCCTGCGCACGGAGGCCGTGATGACCTCCGCCAGCGCCGGGATCGACGACCTCACGCACGCCGGGGACAAGACGACCACCACGGTCGCCATGGACTTCGGCCGCATCACGCTCGACCAGGACCTGATCCTCTACCTGTTCGGCACGCCCGGCCAGGACCGCTTCTGGTTCATGTGGGACGACCTGGTGCGCGGCGCGATCGGCGCGGTCGTGCTCTGCGACACCCGCCGGCTGGCCGACTGCTTCCCGGCGGTGGACTACTTCGAGAACAGCGGCCTGCCCTTCGTCGTCGCCCTGAACGGCTTCGACGGACAGCAGCCGTACTCGCCGGACGAGGTCCGGGAGGCGCTGCAGATCGGCCCGGACACCCCGATCATCACGACCGACGCCCGGCACCGCGCCGACGCGAAGAGCGCGCTGATCACGCTGGTGGAACACGCGCTGATGGCGCGCCTGCGGTAGTACGCGGGCCGTAGCAGCCAAGTCGGAAGTGATCTACGGCAGTTGCCGTAGGCGACCCGGAGCCGACTGTGTCCTTTGACACGGTCGGCCCGGCCGTTCATAACGTTTCGGCAGAGGAATCGGGTGGTATCAACACGCGTCGCGGTCAACTGGTCTCGCTGCGCGCATGAACGCACCGTCTTTTGACGGGCCTCGCTCTTTATGACCGTTTTATCTGGGGCTTACATCACGTGTAACCCCGGCGTTCCACTGTTTGGAAGAGCGCAGGTCGCCGTGCTGGAATGCCAGAACTGCCCAATGGTCAATCACGCACGAGACGTACTCAGCGGTAGCACGTACTCGTCGACGGACTGGGCTCTGAGACACAGCGGCACGACGTAGGTGCCGACCGCCGAGAGGTTGTTGGTCGAGTGAGGCGAAGCAAGAACAGTCCCGAGCCATCGGCCCGGGGCAACTTCACCCCGCCGCCGCGTACAGCGGCGCCCGCCCCCGTGCCCGCTGCGGAACCCAAGGAGGAACCCGCTCCGAGCGGCGGCCGTTTCTCCCCGCGCAACTGGCGGGTGACCACCCGGCTGAACGCGATCCTGCTCATTCCCGTGCTGGTCGGCCTGGTCATGGGCGGCTTCCAGGTGAAGAGCTCGATCGACACCTGGTCGGACGCCGAGGACGCCGAGAGCACCGCGCGCCTGGTGCAGGCCTCGCTGGACTACGCGAACGCCCTCTACAACGAGCGCGACACCACCGCCGCGCCGCTCCTGCAGGGCAAGGGCCAGAAGGACGACGCCGTCGTCAAGGCCCGCCAGGCCACCGACGAGGCGGCCGACGTCTTCGACGAGGCGGCGCAGGGCATGCCGTCCAAGCCAGGCCTGGAGCGCCGGCTGAAGGTGTTCCGCGAGCAGGAGCCCAAGCTCCAGTCGCTGCGTGTGGCCGCCTACACCTCCAAGCTCAAGGGCGTGGAGACCGAGGAGGGCTACACCGGCGTCGCCCACCCCTTGATGGAGTTCGCCAACGAGCTCGGTCTGGGCACCGGCAACATCACCTCCTACGGCCGTACCGTCTACGCGATCTCCCTGACCAAGGCGGCGCTCTCCCTGGAGCGTTCCATCGGCATGCACATGCTGGTCAAGCCGGGTCCGGAGCCGAGCCACCTCGCCAGCCAGCGCGTCGCCCTCTCCTCGTACGCCTACCTCGAGCGCATCGCGATCGAGGAGTACATCGGCGGCGGCACCGAGGCGGACGCGCAGAAGCTCGAGGACGCCGAGGCGCAGCTCAAGGAGGACGGCGCGGCCATGGCCAAGGAGGCCAAGGCCAAGGACCCGGACTACGTCCCGCCGCCCACCAACCCGACCACGATGGTCTCGGAGCTGGCCCAGCTGGAGTCCACGGACCCCAGCGCCCGGGCCGACCTGGCCGAGCAGGGCATCACGCCGGAAAACTGGTGGGCGGTCAACACCCTCAAGTTCGACGCGTACCAGAAGATCGAGTCGGACCTGGCCGACAAGGCGGTGACCGAGGCGTCCACGATCGCGGACGACGCCGAGCGGGACGCCTACATCACGGGTGCCGCGGTCGTGATCGCGCTGCTCGCCGCGTTCATCCTGGCCGGCATGGTGGCCCGCCAGATGAGCCGCTCCATGCGCCAGCTGCGCACCGCCGCCTTCGGTATCGCCGAGCAGCGCCTGCCGATGCTGGTCGACCAGCTCTCCCGCACCGACCCCGGCCGGGTCGACACCCGTGTCGCGCCGATCCCGATCACCTCGACCGACGAGATCGGCGAAGTCGCCCGCGCCTTCGACCAGGTGCACCGCGAGGCGGTCCGGCTCGCCTCCGAGCAGGCCCTGCTGCGGGGCAACATCAACGCGATCTTCACCAACCTGTCGCGCCGCAACCAGTCGCTGATCGAGGGCCAGCTGACCCTGATCACCGACCTGGAGAACAACGAGGCCGACCCCGACCAGCTGGAGAACCTCTTCCGGCTGGACCACCTGGCCACCCGCATGCGCCGCAACGGCGAGAACCTCCTGGTCCTCGCCGGCGAGGAGCCCGGCCGCCGCTGGGACCAGCCGGTCCCGCTGGTCGACGTGCTGCGCGCCGCCTCCTCCGAGGTGGAGCAGTACGAGCGCATCGAGCTGTCCGGCGTGCCCGAGGCCGAGATCCACGGCCGTGCCGTGACCGACCTCGTGCACCTGCTCGCCGAGCTGCTGGAGAACGCCACCACGTTCTCCTCCCCGCAGACCAAGGTCCGCGTCACCGCGACCCGGCTGCCCGACGGCCGCGTGATGGTCGAGATCCACGACAAGGGCATCGGCCTGACCGCCGAGGACTTCGCGGACATCAACCACAAGCTGGCCAACCCGCCGACCGTGGACGCCGCGATCTCGCAGCGCATGGGCCTGTTCGTGGTCGGCCGGCTGTCCGACCGGCACGGCATCCGCGTCCAGCTGCGCCCCTCCGGCGAGCAGGCGGGCACCACCTCGCTGGTCATGCTCCCGGACGCCATCACCCACGGTGGCGGCGGCGAGCACCAGCAGCGCGACGAGTTCACCGTCTCGCAGATCATCCCGGAGCAGAACTTCCAGGGTGAGAACTTCGCGCAGGTCGGTCAGCCCATGCGGACCGCCGCCGAACTCGGCTTCGACGACAGCCGGTACTCCGAGGTCCCCGACGACATACGCGAGCTCGATCCGGTCGGCCGCTCGCTGATGCGCGAGGAGCGGCGCGCGGCCCTGGAGGCCCAGTCGCACCCCGAGCTCACCGGTCCGGAGGAGCACGGCGGCCGCGAGGACACCGAGGCTCCCGGTTTCCAGGACCAGTTCACCGGCCAGCAGCCGGTCTACGACCAGGGCCGGGGCGGCTACCAGGACCAGCAGACCGGCGGGTACGACCAGCAGGCGTACGCCGACCAGCAGCAGACGGCGTACCAGGACCAGCAGCAGGCGTACGACGAGCAGTACTTCGCACCGAACGGCGGCCTGCCGCAGGGCGAGGGCTACCCGGCGGGCGGCTACCCGGACCCCTCGTACGGGGAACCGGCCGGGAACGGGCACCAGTCGGGCAGCGTCGGTGCGCAGGAGGGCTACTCAGCCTTCGAACAGCGGCGCCACCAGGACGACTGGCCGCAGCAGGACGGGTATCAGAACGGCTATCCGGACCAGTACCCCTCGGGGGCACCGGAGACGGAATCCGCGCAGGCCGCTGACGTGAACGAGGCGGACCGCGTAGGCTTCGACCGTCCGGGTCCGGCCGCCTCCGCCACCCACGAGATGACCGACGCCGGTCTCCCCCGCCGCGGATCCACCGCGGGCGGCGCGGGCAACGCCGGGCACGTGGGCCAGGAGACGCCGGCCGACACGGCCGGTGCGAACGGCACGGACAACTGGCGGTCGGCGAACGACGACCGCTGGCAGCAGGCGTCACAGCTGCGCAGGCCCAAGGCGGGCGGGGTGACCTCCTCGGGGCTGCCGCGCCGGGTACCCAAGGCCAACCTGGTCGAGGGCACCGCCGAATCCACTCCCCAGGGAGGCCCACAGGTCTCCCGCGCTCCGGAGGATGTCCGGGGCAGGCTGAGCAACCTGCGGCGCGGCGTCGAACGGGGCCGCAACGCAGGCAGTGAAACGAACGGCCAGGACACAAGGAATGAACACCGTGGTCCTGACAGCACCTACAACCAGGAGCGTTAGTGTGAGCCCGATGAGCCAGGCGGCACAGAACCTGAACTGGTTGATCACCAACTTCGTGGACAACACCCCGGGGGTGTCCCACACGGTGGTGGTCTCCGCCGACGGACTCCTTCTCGCGATGTCCGAAGGGTTTCCGCGCGACCGCGCCGACCAGCTCGCCGCCGTCGCGTCCGGCCTGACCTCGCTGACCGCCGGTGCCTCGCGCATCTTCGAGGGCGGCAGCGTGAACCAGACGGTTGTGGAGATGGAGCGGGGATTCCTCTTCATCATGTCCATCTCCGACGGTTCCTCCCTCGCGGTTCTTGCACACCCGGAGGCGGACATCGGTCTCATTGGGTACGAGATGGCACTTCTGGTGGACCGTGCCGGCACGGTCCTGACGCCCGACCTGCGGGCTGAGCTCCAGGGCAGCCTTCTCAACTAAAGGACAGACGGTGCGTTTTGGCGTCCCGTGGCCGTAAAGTTTCGGGACGCGGCTCCACAGTGATGGATGCCCGGCACAGTCGGAGGAGGAAAAAGTGGCAACACCCCCAGGCGGTCCGTCTTCGGGCAACTGGTCGTACGGCCCTGGCCAGGGCCGGAACGACGGCTCGGCGAACGGGTACGGCTACCCCTCCGTCCCGGACCACCGGCAGCCGTACGCACCGCAGGGCCCCGGCCCTTCGCCGTACGACCAGCCGCAGGCTCCGCGCATCCAGCCCGTGCAGCCGCAGCGCCGCACCCCTGAGCCGGCGCCCGCCGGGGCGTCGAACAACCCCCTGGTGCGCCCGTACGCCATGACGGGCGGCCGCACCAGGCCGCGGTACCAGCTCGCCATCGAGGCGCTGGTGCACACCACCGCGCAGCCGCACCAGATGCAGGGCCAGCTGCCCGAGCATCAGCGGATCTGCAACCTCTGCCGGGAGATCAAGTCGGTGGCCGAGGTCTCGGCCCTCCTGACGATCCCTCTCGGCGTGGCCAGGATCCTCGTCGCCGACTTGGCGGAGGCGGGACTGGTCGCCATCCATCAGCCCGGCGGCGACGAGAACGCCGGCGGCCAGCCAGACGTGACACTGCTCGAAAGGGTGCTCAGTGGACTTCGCAAGCTCTAGCGGCGGTCCTTCCCGCTCCACCACTTCCGCGAAGATCGTGGTGGCGGGCGGCTTCGGCGTGGGCAAGACCACGTTCGTCGGCGCTGTCTCGGAGATCAATCCGCTGCGCACCGAGGCCGTGATGACATCCGCGTCCGCGGGCATCGACGACCTCACCCACACGGGGGACAAGACGACCACGACGGTCGCCATGGACTTCGGCCGCATCACGCTCGACCAGGACCTGATCCTGTACCTGTTCGGCACGCCCGGCCAGGACCGCTTCTGGTTCATGTGGGACGACCTGGTGCGCGGCGCCATCGGCGCGATCGTGCTGGTCGACACGAGGCGGCTCGCCGACTGCTTCCCCGCCGTCGACTACTTCGAGAACAGCGGGCTGCCGTTCGTGATCGCGCTGAACGGCTTCGACGGGCAGCAGCCTTACAACCCGGACGAGGTCCGGGAGGCTCTGCAGATCGGGCCGGACACGCCGATCATCACGACGGACGCGCGGCATCGGGCCGACGCGAAGTCGGCGCTGATCACTCTCGTGGAGCACGCGCTGATGGCTCGCCTGCGCTGACGCTGCGCGCAGCCTGCCCGTTACGCCGGGCTGCGACACGCCCCCTGCGGCCACTGGGCTGCCGGGGGCGGTTTCGTTGCCGGGTGCGGGTAGTCCGTGGCTGGTCGCGCAGTTCCCCTCGCCCCGGGTGTGTTGCCCGACCCCATGTCCTACGCAGAAGGCCCCTCTCCTGGGCGGAGAGGGGCCTTCTGCGCGTCTCAGGTCAGCGCCAGCTGTGCGGGGCGCGGAAGCCCGGTTCGCGTTCCAGGCGGCGCCAGCCCGCGCGGACGCGGCCGCCGCCGTGGGTCGGGGCGATCTCGGCGGGGCGGGCGGCGGCGCGGGCGAGGAGGAGAGCCGTGATGGCGGCGACCTCCTCGGGCTCGGCGTGGCCCTTCTCGACGCGGATGTCGGCAGGGGACATGGTCGTGGCTCCTCGGGTCACTGCGGCGGGTTGCCGTGCTTGCGGGAGGGCAGGTCGGCGTGCTTGGTCTGGAGCATCGCCAGGGACTTGATCAGCACCTCGCGGGTCTCGGCGGGGTCGATCACGTCGTCGACCAGGCCGCGCTCGGCCGCGTAGTACGGGTGCATGAGCTCGGTCTTGTACTCCTTGACCATGCGGGCGCGCATGGCCTCGGGGTCCTCGGCCTCGGCGATCTGACGGCGGAAGATGACGTTGGCCGCGCCCTCGGCGCCCATCACGGCGATCTCGTTGGTCGGCCAGGCGTAGGTGAGGTCCGCGCCGATCGACTGGGAGTCCATGACGATGTAGGCGCCGCCGTAGGCCTTGCGGAGGATGAGGGAGATGCGGGGCACGGTGGCGTTGCAGTAGGCGTACAGCAGCTTCGCGCCGTGGCGGATGATGCCGCCGTGCTCCTGGTCGACGCCCGGGAGGAAGCCGGGGACGTCCAGGAGGGTCAGGATCGGGATGTTGAAGGCGTCGCACATCTGGACGAAGCGGGCGGCCTTCTCGGAGGCCTCGATGTCCAGGACGCCGGCCAGGGCCTGCGGCTGGTTGGCGACGATGCCGACGACCTGGCCGTCCAGGCGGGCCAGGGCGCAGATGATGTTGCGGGCCCAGCGCTCGTGGATCTCCAGGTACTCGCCGTCGTCGACGATCTCCTCGATGACCTTGGCCATGTCGTACGGCCGGTTGCCGTCGGCCGGGACCAGGTCGAGGAGGGTGTCGCCGCGGCGGTCCGCGGGATCGGCGCACTCGTGGCGGGGCGGGTTCTCCCGGTTGTTCTGCGGGAGGAGGGAGAGGAGGTAGCGGACCTCGGCGAGGCAGGTCTCCTCGTCGTCGTAGGCGAAGTGGCACACGCCGGAGGTCTCGGCGTGCACGTCCGCGCCGCCCAGGCCGTTCTGCGTGATCTCCTCGCCGGTGACCGCCTTGACCACGTCGGGGCCGGTGATGAACATCTGCGAGGTGTCGCGGACCATGAACACGAAGTCCGTCAGGGCGGGGCTGTAGGCCGCGCCGCCCGCGCACGGGCCGAGCATCACGCTGATCTGCGGGATGACACCGGACGCCTTCGTGTTGCGCTGGAAGATGCCGCCGTACCCGGCGAGGGCGGAGACGCCCTCCTGGATACGGGCGCCGGCGCCGTCGTTCAACGACACCAGCGGGGCACCGGCCGCGATGGCCATGTCCATGATCTTGTGGATCTTCGTCGCGTGGGCCTCGCCCAGCGCACCGCCGAAGATCCGGAAGTCGTGCGCGTAGACGAAGACCGTGCGGCCCTCGACCGTGCCCCAGCCGGTGATGACGCCGTCGGTGTACGGCTTCTTGGCCTCCAGGCCGAAACCGGTCGCCCGGTGCCGGCGCAGCTGCTCGACCTCCCGGAACGACCCGGAGTCCAGGAGCAGTTCGATACGCTCCCGCGCGGTCAGCTTGCCCTTGGCGTGCTGCGCCGCCGTCGCCTTCTCGCTCGGTCCGGCCAGTGCCTGCGCACGGATCTCGTGCAGCTCGGCCACCCGTCCGCGCGCGTCCGTCGGCTCTTCCGGCGCCTCATCCAAAACGGTCATGTAGCGACTCTACGAACCCGACCAAGGATTGCGAGCCGTCGACTCCGTACAGTCTCCGGCGCGTTTTCCTGGTAGCACTGAACAGAACCCCCATGGCATGCAGCCGTTTCGACTGCTCAAGAGGCCTGATGCTTGTAGGGGTCGCACAAAGCCGTCAGCTGAGAGTCACCTCACATTCATGGGTGGTACATACCACCCCCGGAGTGACGCGGAGGTGCAGTCGGCGGCCCGTGGCGAGGATCTCGACCGTCTCGTCGGTCCGCATGACCCCGCGCACCGGGCGGTCCCAGACGATCTCCAGGGGCTCTCCGGTGCGCGGCGGTTCGCTCACGCAGAGGGTAGCGGTGCGGCCCCGGCGCCGGACCAGCACACTCGCCCCCGCGGTGGCGGTGAGCGGCCCCGCCGTGCCGGCCTGCCAGAAGTTGGCCGCCGTGAGGCCGAGCGGGTGAACGGTGACGGCCTGGCGTCGGGCGTCGTTGGCGAGGACCGTCAGCCGGCGGCGGTCGGCGGCGCGGCGGGCGACGGCCCCCCGGGAGGCACCCGGCATGAGGACGTAGTGGTACCCGGCGCCGGCCGGGTCGGTGCCGTGGTCGAGCCACAGGGTCTGCCAGCGCCGGGTGCGGCGCTCGGTGGTGCTGGTGGTGTTGATGTCGGACCAGGCGCCGGTGCGGTCCTCGCGCAGGGTGCGCAGGCCGCCGTCGGGCACGATCCAGCCGCCGTGGCCCTCCAGGTGGGCCCAGTGCCGCCCGCGGACCAGGGCCTGCGTGCCGCCCTCGCCCAGGTTGCGGTTGTCGACGACCGTCTCGACCGGGACCCCGTCCGCGCAGGTGATGCCTGCGCCGAGGCAGACCACCTCGTCGTCGAGGAAGAACCAGGACTTGCGGGCCTCCAGGGTGGAGCCGAGGCCCTTGAGGTGCTGGCCGACGGCCGCGTACTCACCGTCGGTGGTGCCGCCGACCCAGCGCACGCCGGGCTTGGGCGCGCCCCACTCGCCGCCCGCCCGGTCGGGGAGGCGTTTGGTGGAGACGGTGGTGCCGGGCAGCCGGTACCAGTCGACGGTGGGCCAGAACCAGTCCGTGTACTGATCCGAAGCGGTCCCGTTCGCCCACCAGGTGAGCAGGCCCGCGCCGGTGTGCCAGCCGCGCGGGTTCTCGCCGTTGCCGCACTCGTAGTGCGCGATGCGGTCGCTGGCCATGGCGAGGCCCGCGGTGAAGGCGGGGCGCCGGTGGACCGCGCGGTCCATGGCGGCGAAGAGGCGGTGCTCCGTGGGCTCGGGCGCGGCCTGGACGGGCGTGTCGGCGATCGCGTGCAGCCGGGCCAGGTCGGCGACCGGGAACTGCGGGGCCGTGAGGACCGGGGTGACGGTGTCGCGCTCGATCCAGCCCTTGATCCGCGCGTGCCAGCGCTCGCGCTCGGCGTCGCTCGCGCCGCCCGCGAGGACCGCCATGGCGGCGATGAGCTGCTGTCCGTGGAAGTGGTCGCTGCGCATGACGTGCAGATCGTCGCTCTTGAGGTAGCCCCGGCTGATGGCGCGCCCGTTCACGGTGTCCATGACGAGTCCGTCGTGGACGAGGGGCGCGTAGGCGTGCTCGACGCTGTCCAGGATGATCTGCCTGCCCGGGTCCGTCACCGCCCACTCCGACCCGGCGAGCAGGGTGAAGAGGCGGCCGAGGCCGTCCAGCATGACCTGGCCGTACGTTCCCGAGTAGGCGACCCAGGTGTGCTGCACGAAGGAGCCGTCGGCGTAGAGGCCGTCGCCCTTCGTGACGTACGGGAAGACCGGGGAGAGGGCGTCGCGGGCCAGAGCGATCTTGTCGGGGGCCCGGCCCAGGATGCCGCGCAGGGCGACGGAGCGGCACAGGTCGACGCGGTTGGCGCCGGTGGAGGTGCCGGAGTAGTCGCGGAGCATGGCGTCGGGGATGAAGTGGTCGACGGCGGCGCAGGCGGCGGCGGTGCGGTCGGGGCCGAGGTGGTCGTACAGGGCGGCCGTGATGTCCATCAGGAGGCGGGGGCTGCCGATCTGCCATTCCCACCAGTTGCCGTAGCGGGTGGTGGAGGGGTTGTAGACGGTGGCGGCGAGGTGGTCGAGCCCTCGGAGGATGCCGGCGAGGAGGGCCTGGTCGCCGGTGGAGCCGGTGCCCTGCTGGACGTAGGCCTGGGTCATGGTCCACAGGCGGCCGTAGGCGAAGGTGATGCCGGCGGGCGGGTCGAAGGGGTGGCCGGGCCACAGGGAGGTGGGGGTGGGGGTCATGGTGGCGCTGTGCTCGCGGGCGCGGGTGCCGGTCTCGGCGAGGCGGGAGGCGTACGGTTCGGCGGCCGGGTCGTAGTCGGTGCCGAGGGCGATGTCGAGCCAGCGGCGGCGGAGGGTGTCGTAGGGGTCGGCGCGGGCCGCGGCGGGCGCGGGGGCGCCGAGGGCCGGGGTGAGCGTGGCGGCCAGGGCGGTGGCGAGGAGGAAGGTGCGGCGGTCGGGTCCGGCGGCGGTCCGGCGGTCGTGCGGCCACTTGGAGGTCATGCCCATGACCCTTCCCCGTTCCGGGGTCCGCCAGGCGGCGGTACGGGGGCTGCGGCGGCGGCCGGGCCGGGTTACGAAAGGGAGGCCTGTCCGTGCCCCACCGAGCCCTACCGCCGTTCCGGTTCGCCTCCCGTTCCGGTGCGTTCCGACCCGCGACGAGGTGACCATGCGTCTGCTGCTCGTGCATCCCAGCGCCCTGATGTACTCCGAGATCTTCCTGCGCCTGGAACCGCTGGGCCTCGAACGGGTGGCGGGCGCGGCCCGCGAGGCCGGGCACGAGGTGCGGGTCGTGGACCGCCAGGTGCTCAGCGAGCGGGTGCTGCGCGACGAGGTGCGGGCGTTCCGGCCCGAGGCCCTCGGGTTCTCGCTGAACTACCTGGCGAACATCCCGGAGGCGATCGAGCTGGCGGTGAAGGTGAAGCGGGAGGTGCCGGGCTGCTTCGTCTTCTTCGGCGGGCACAGTGTCTCGTTCGTCGCCGAGGACGTGCTGGAGCAGGCGGCCGGGGCGGTGGACGCGGTGGTCCGGGGCGAGGGCGAACCCGCGATCGCGCCGCTGCTGGAGGCGGTGCGCGACGGCGGGGTGGACGGTGTCCCCGGCATCATCACCGCCGCCGGACGCGGGCCCGCGCCGCTGATGATGCACGGCATCGACTCCCCGCTCCCGGCCCGCGACCTGATGCGCAACCGGCGCCGCTACTTCATCGGCGAGCTGGACCCGTGCGCTTCCATCGAGTTCACGCGCGGCTGCCCCTGGGACTGCTCGTTCTGCTCGGCCTGGACCTTCTACGGCCGCAGCTACCGCAAGGCCTCCCCCGAGGCGGCGGCCGAGGACCTGGCGCGGGTCCGCGAGCCCAACGTGTTCATCGTGGACGACGTGGCCTTCATCCGGCCCGAGCACGGCAACGCCATCGCCGACGAGATCGAGCGGCGCGGCATCCGCAAGCAGTACTACCTGGAGACGCGCAGCGACGTGCTGCTGCGCCACCCCGAGGTCTTCGAGCGGTGGGCGCGGCTCGGCCTGCGGTACATGTTCCTGGGGATGGAGGCCATCGACGCCGAGGGCCTGGACCTGTTCCGCAAGCGGATCAGCCCGGACGACAACTTCCGGGCGCTGGAGGCGGCCCGCCGCATGGGCATCCAGGTCGCCATCAACTTGATCGTGGACCCGGCCTGGGACGAGGAGCGTTTCCGGGTCGTGCGGGAGTTCGCGCTGTCGGTGCCGGAGATCGTGCACTTCACGGTGATGACGCCGTACCCGGGCACGGAGATCTGGCACACGGAGTCCCGCCGCCTGACCACCCGGGACTACCGCCTCTTCGACATCCAGCACGCGGTGGTGCCGACGACGCTGCCGCTGGAGCGGTTCTACGAGGAGCTGGTGCGCACCCAGGCGGTGATCAACCGCAAGCACCTGGGCCTGCGGACGGCGTTCGGCGCGGCCCGCATCCTCGGCCGGAACCTGCTGCACGGGCAGACGAACTTCGCGCGGATGCTGTGGAAGTTCAACCAGGTCTACAACCCGCGCCGGCAGTTCGCGGACCACGGCATGCCGGTCCGGTACGAACTGCCGCTGCCGCGGCCCGTGGACGTCGGCGACCGCCGGCAGCTGTACGTGCACACCCGGCCGGCTCCGCAGGCTTCGCCGCCACGCCGGTCGTAACCGTTGAAGCGTGTACGGAATAGGTCTAGAGTCGTGACCGTTGGACTGGTTGAACATTCAACATCACGGCTCGACCTTTCTGGAGGACGCCATGACCAGCACCCCCGACCTCGCGACCCTGACCGGCGAGTACACGATCGACCCGTCCCACACGACGATCGGCTTCACGGCGCGCCACGCCATGGTCACCAACGTCAAGGGCAAGTTCCTCGACTTCGGCGGCACGCTGCACCTGGACGGCACCGACCCCGCGAAGTCCACCGCGACCCTCGACGTCACGATGGACAGCATCGACACGGGCTCCCCCGACCGCGACGGTCACCTCAAGAGCTCGGACTTCTTCAAGACGGACGAGTTCCCGAAGATGACCTTCCGTTCGACCGGGGCGGAGTCCCTGGGCGGCGACGACTACCGCATCACCGGCGACCTCACGATCCTCGGCACCACGCGGCCGATCAGCATCGACCTGGAGTTCAACGGCGCCGCCAAGGACCCGTTCGGCAACGAGCGCGTCGGCTTCGAGGGCAAGGCGGAGATCAAGCGCTCGGAGTGGGGCCTGACCTGGAACGCGGCCCTGGAGACGGGCGGCGTGCTGGTCTCCGACAAGATCAAGCTGAACTTCGACATCTCGGCGATCAAGCAGGCATGAGTTCCACGTCGGCGGCGGCCCGGACCCGGATGCTCCGGCCGGGCCAGCCGATCGTCCGGTAGATCGTGTTGTACTGCGCGATCGAGGCGTCCGCCGGGACCAGCCGGCCCTCGTCCTCGGCCGTCCGGCGCGACGTGGTGTGCCCGTCGGCCACGACGACCAGGTCGTAGCCCCGGCTCAGCGCCTGTCGTGCCGTGGTGTCCACGCAGACCTCCGTGGCGAACCCGGTGACGATCACCTCGGTGACGCCGAGCGCCTTGAGGACCGCGTCGAGACCGGTGCCGAGGAAGCTGTCCGGGGTCGTCTTGTCGACGACCGGCTCGCCCTCCCGCGGCGCCAACTCCGGAACGACCCGCCAGCCGTCGGTGCCGGGCTCCATGCCCTCGCCGCGCTGCCGGACGGTCACGACCGGTACACCGGCCGCCCTCGCCCGCTCGCTCAGCGCGGCGATCGCGGCCACCGTCTCGGCGGCCCGGTGCGCCATGGCGACGGTGGCGTGCTGCATGTCGATGACGAGGAGCGCTGCGGTGGACGGCATGGGGTCACCGTAGCGGCGCGTCCGGTCCCGGCGCCGCTCCTTTCCCCAGCGTCTCCCGGACGTGGTCGAGCGCCACGGCGAAGGGGTCGGGCAGCACACCCGTGCCGTACGCGACCAGTGCCCCTTCGTGAAGGAGCATCAGGGTGCGCGCGAGACGGTCCCCGCCGGCCGTCCCGGTCTCCCGGGCGAGGCCGGTGAACAGGTCGAGCATCCAGCGCTTCTGCCCCGTGATGACGGAGTAAGCCGGATGCGCCGGGTCATTGATCTCCGCCCGCGCGTTGATCATGCTGCACCCCTTCGACCCGTACTCCGCGGCCCACGCCCGCGAGGCCTCGAAGACGGCCGCGATCCTGGCCGCCGCACCCTCCCCCGCCGCGTCCAGCCGCCCGGCGAGCAGTTCCCGCCAGCGCTCGTCGCGTCCCGCCAGGTACTCCACGACGATCTGCTCCTTGGAGCCGAACCGGTCGTACAGCGTCTTCTTGGTCACCCCGGCCTCGGCGGCGATGAGGTCCACGCCCACGGCGTGGATGCCGCGCTCGTAGAACAGCCGCTCGGCGGCTTCCAGCACGCGTCGCGCACCCGGCGTCATCCGGACCCGGTGCGGCTTCCCCACCTCACCCAACTCTTCACCCATGACCCCGAGTATACCGATCTGTATAGTGGGCACCCGAGACTAGTAAACCGATCTGTCTACTCTGGATGTGGTCGACGTGAACGCCCTGCTCTCGGTCGCCTTCGTACTGTGCTGGAGCTCCGGTTTCATCGGCGCCAAGCTCGGCGCGGGGACCGCGGACGCGAGCACGCTCCTCATGTGGCGCTTCCTGCCGCTCGCCGTGGTCCTCGTCGCCGCCGCGGCCGTCTCCCGGTCGGCGTGGCGGGGGCTGACGCTCCGGGACACCGGCCGGCAGGCCGCCATCGGCGCGCTCTCCCAGAGCGGCTACCTGCTCAGCGTCTACTACGCCATCCAGCTCGGCGTCTCCAGCGGCACCACCGCCCTGATCGACGGCGTCCAGCCGCTGGTCGCCGGTGCGCTCGCCGGGCCCGTGCTGCGGCAGTACGTGACGCGCCGGCAGTGGCTGGGACTGTGGCTGGGCCTGGCCGGTGTCGCCACGGTGACCGTGGCCGACGCCGGGGCGGCGGGCGCGGACGTGGCCTGGTGGGCGTACTTCATACCCTTCCTCGGCATGCTCTCCCTGGTGGCGGCCACCTTCCTGGAGGGCCGCTCCCGCGCGCCGGTCGCTCCCCGGGCGGCGCTCACGATCCACTGCCTGACCAGTGCCGTCCTCTTCTCGGCGCTGGCGGTGGGCGGCGGAGCGGCGGCCCCGCCCGCCGACTCCTCGTTCTGGGTGGCGACCGCCTGGCTGGTGGTGCTGCCCACGTTCGGCGGGTACGGGCTGTACTGGCTGATCATGCGCCGGTCGGGCATCACCGAGGTCAACACGCTCATGTTCCTGATGGCTCCGGTCACGGCCGTGTGGGGCGCCCTGATGTTCGGCGAGCACTTCGGCCCGCAGACCGCGCTCGGCCTGGCCGTGGGCCTCGCGGCCGTCGTGGTCGTACGGCGCGGGCGGAAGACCGCCCCGTCCCTGACCCCGAGCCGCTGACGTGCCCTTCCCCCGGTCAGAAGCCTCCGCCGAAGTCCCCGCCGCCCCCGAAGCCGCCGCCACCGCCGAAGTCTCCGCCGCCGAATCCGCCGCCGAAGTCGCCGGGGTCGAAGTCGGCGCCGGAGACGTCGCCGCCCTCGTGACCGAAGTCGCCGTACCCGGCGCCGTACCCCGCCCCGTAGGCCGGGCCGGCCATCATGCTGCCCAGCATCGTGCCGACCAGCAGGCCGGGCAGGATGCCGCCGCCGAAGTAGCCGCCCGCCCAGGGGCCGTAGGCCGGGCCCGCGTCCCAGTAGGGGCGGCGGCCGTACTCGGTGTCCACCTCGCGGATCGCCGGGTCGCGCCCCTCGGACAGCCGGGTCCGGTCGGCCGCGCAGACCGGGACCTGGCGGGTGGTGCCGCCGGGCGGCGTCCAGGTGACGTCGGCGACCGAGGGACCGTGACGCGGGTCGAAGAAGCAGGGCGGGCGGCGTTCGGGCAGCTGCCTGCCCTCACGGCGGGCGGCGAGTTGAGCCAGCGAGAAGCGGCCGTCCTCCAGGGCCTGCGTGACGCCGCGGACGTCCTCCGGTTTGCGGGCGTCCGCCATGTACGTCTTGGCCTGCTCGTAGGCGTCGAGGGCGCGTTCGTAGTCGGTGCGCATCGCGTCGTCGGCGCCCGGCTCGCCGGGGTGGAAGTCCAGCCGGTCCAGTTCCTCGCCGAACGCGGTGATGTCCTCGTCGACCACGACCCGAAGCCGCTCCAGCGACTCCCGCTGCTCCTCCTCGCGACGGCGCCGGTTGCGCCGCGAGACCGCGTAGAGGCCCGCACCGCCGGCCACCACGACCGCGCCCGCGGCGATCAGGGCGCCCGTCGAGACGTAACCGCCGCCGCCGGAGTCCCAGGACGCCGGGGCGGAGCCGCGGACGCTGCGCAGCGCGTCGTCGACGAAGTCGTTGAGCTGGGCCTTGGCATCGCCCGCGCCCTGCGCGGCCGTGACGAGGTTGTCCACGCCCTGGCGGCTCAGCACGCTGCTGTCCGCGCGCGCGTCGAACCGGTCGCCGAGCCGGACGCCGTACAGGCCGGTGATGCCGGTCTCGGTGCGCAGGTTCTGGAAGAGGTTCTCGGTCGGGTAGCCGGCCGGGAGGACCGCGACGAAGACGGGTTCGTCCGCGTCCTCGATCTTGTCGGCGAGCGCCTCGGCGTCCGACTGCGACAGCAGGTCGGTGGCGGCCGGGTCGACGTACACGGGACTCTCGCGCAGGGCCGCGCCGATCTCCGAGACGTCGGTGGCCGCCTGTGCGCCGGGCGCACCGGCCATCAGCACCGCCAGGGCGGCGACGACCGGCGCGACCAGGAGGCGTATGAGGACTCGAACGCGTGCGTCCTTCATACGTTCGAAAGTACCCGAATCGACGTCAATAAGACATCAGCGCGGAAGGGGAAACCGCCCGCGAAACCGACCCGGTATCCGGTTCACTCCGCCGGCTCGACCCCCGCCCGCAGCAGCCCGTACGTGTACGCGTCCTCCAGGGCCTGCCAGGAGGCGGCGATGACGTTCTCCGCGACGCCGACCGTGGACCACTCCCCCGTCCCGTCGGTCGTGGAGATCAGGACCCTGGTGGTGGACTGGGTGCCGTGCACGCCCTCCAGGATGCGGACCTTGTAGTCGACCAGGTCGAGCTTGGCCAGCTCCGGGTAGATCTTCTCCAGGGCGACGCGCAGGGACCGGTCCAGGGCGTTGACCGGGCCGTTGCCCTCGGCGGTGGCGACGATGCGCTCGCCCTTGGCCCACAGCTTGACCGTGGCCTCGTTGGCGTGGGAGCCGTCGGGGCGGTCCTCGGTGATCGCGCGCCAGGACTCGACGCCGAAGTACTTCAGCGGCCTGCCCTCGGCCTCCGCGCGCAGCAGCAGCTCGAAGCTGGCGTCGGCGGCCTCGTAGGTGTAGCCCGCCAGCTCCCGCTCCTTGACCCGCTCGACGACCCGGCCGACCAGCTCGCGGTCGCCGCCGAGGTCGATGCCGAGCTCCTTGCCCTTGAGCTCGATGGAGGCGCGGCCGGCCATGTCGGAGACCAGCATCCGCATGGTGTTGCCGACCAGCTCCGGGTCGATGTGCTGGTACAGGTCCGGGTCGACCTTGATGGCGGAGGCGTGCAGCCCGGCCTTGTGCGCGAAGGCGGAGACGCCCACGTAGGGCTGGTGGGTGGAGGGCGTGAGGTTGACGACCTCGGCGATGGCATGGGAGATACGGGTCATCTCGCGCAGCCGGCCCTCCGGCAGCACCCGCTTGCCGTACTTCAGCTCCAGCGCGGCCACGACCGGGAACAGGTTGGCGTTGCCGACGCGCTCGCCGTAGCCGTTGGCCGTGCACTGCACGTGGGTCGCGCCCGCGTCGACCGCGGCGAGGGTGTTGGCGACGGCGCAGCCGGTGTCGTCCTGGGCGTGGATGCCGAGCCGGGCGCCGGTGTCGGCGAGCACCGTGGCGACCACGGCCTGGATCTGCGCCGGCAGCATGCCGCCGTTGGTGTCGCACAGGATGACGACGTCGGCACCGGCTTCCGAGGCGGCGCGTACGACCGCCTTGGCGTACTCGGGGTTGGCGCGGTAGCCGTCGAAGAAGTGCTCGCAGTCGACGAAGACCCGGCGGCCCTGGGCCTTGAGGTGGGAGACCGTGTCGGCGACCATGGCGAGGTTCTCGTCGAGCGTGGTGCGCAACGCCAGCTCGACGTGCCGGTCGTGGGACTTGGCGACCAGCGTGATCACCTCGGCGCCGGACTCCAGCAGCGCCCTGACCTGGTGGTCCTCGGCGGCGGTGGCGCCCGCGCGGCGCGTGGAGCCGAAGGCGACCAGCTGGGCGTGCTGGAAGTCGATCTCCTGGCGGGCGCGGGAGAAGAACTCGGTGTCCCGCGGGTTCGCGCCGGGCCAGCCCCCCTCGATGAAGCCCACGCCGAAGTCGTCCAGGTGCCGTGCGATGGCCAGCTTGTCCGCGACCGTGAGGTTGATGCCCTCGCGCTGCGCGCCGTCGCGCAGGGTGGTGTCGAAGACGTGGAACGAATCGTCGAGTTCGCTGGTTGCGGTCATGATCTGAAGGCTCCTGTATGGGATCTCGGTCTACCGGAATGACCGGTTCCACCGTCCGTCTATGATCCCTCGCGCTCTCTTCCCGGCTGGGGGTGGGCCAGGAAAACGAAAAACCTCTCGCGGGTGCGAGAGGTCTGCGCGCGGGTCGAGGACGACGGTGTCCACCCGTACCTGGTCGTACGTGGTGGTCACTGCGGACCGGCGCGCCTGCTGCCAATAATCATGGCGAACGAGAGCACGGTGGCAGTCTGGCACAGTCCGTCCCCCTGCTCACCGTCCGTCTCAGGATGCGAGCAACGTCCGTCCGGAACCGAAGGCTCAGGCTTCGGCGTAGAGCCCGTCGGCCAGGAACTCCCGCACGTGGCCGAGCACCTGCGTCCGGTCCGTGCCGCGCAGCCCGATCGCCACGTGGATGGCGAAGCCGTCGAGGAGGGCGCGCAGCCGGGAGGCGAAGCGGTCGGGGTCGACGGGCCGGAACTCGCCGCGCGAGACGCCCTCGGCGAGCAGCGCGACCAGGTCGCGGTGCCAGGCGCCCTCGATGGCGGCCTGCCGGTCGCGGGCGTCGGATTCGACGGCGGCGCTCTGCGAGCGGTTCCAGACCTCCAGCCACAGCGTCCAGTGCGGGTCGCGGTGGCCCTCGGGGACGTACAGGTCGACGTAGGCGTCGAGGCGTTCGCGGGCGGTGCCGGCGCGGGTGAGCAGGCGCCCGCGTTCCGCGCCGAGGCGGCCCTCGCTCCACTCCAGGGTGCGCAGCAGCAGTTCGTCCTTGGAGTGGAAGTAGTAGAGGAGGTGGCCGCTGCTCATGCCGACGTCGCGGCCGAGCGCCGCCATGGTCAGCTTCTCCAGGCCGCGCTCGGCGATCATCTCCATGGCGGCGGCGAGCACGTCCTCGCGCGGCGGGGCCGGTCTGCGCCCACCACCGGCCATGTCCGCGCTCCTAGATCCTCGGCTGCTGCTGTGTGATGCAGTGGATGCCTCCACCGCCCGCGAAGATCGTACGCGCGTCCACGAGCGTCACCGTGCGCTCGGGGAACAGGCGGCGGAAGATGCCCGCCGCGAGTTCGTCGTTCGGGTCGTCGAAGGCGCACAGGACGACGCCCCCGTTGCACAGGTAGTGGTTGATGTACGAGTAGTCGACCCAGTCGCCCTCCTCGTCCTTCAGGACGGTCGGGGCGGGAACCTCGACGACCTCCAGGCGGCGGCCCCTGGCGTCGGTCTGGCCGCGGAGGATCTCCAGGTACATCTGTGAACGGGCGTGGTCGGGGTGGCCGGGGTCGCGCTGGCTGTGCACGACGACGGTGCCCGGCCGGGCGAAGGCCGCGACGATGTCGACGTGGCCCTGCGTGCCGTACATGCCGTAGTCGCCGGTCAGGCCGTGCGGGAGCCAGATCGCCTTGGTGGTGCCGAGCTTGGCGTGGATCTCCGTCTCGACCTCCTCGCGGCTCCAGCCGGGGTTGCGGCCGGAGCCGAGCTGGACGGTGTCGGTCAGCAGGACCGTGCCCTCGCCGTCGACGTGGATCGCGCCGCCCTCGTTGACGAGCGTGCTGCCCAGCACGGGGGCACCGGTGAGGTCGGCGACATGGCGGGCGATCTTGGAGTCGTGCTCCCAGCGGGCCCAGTCCTGGGCGCCCCAGCCGTTGAACACCCAGTCCACGGCGGCCAGCCCGCCCTGCCCGTCCGTCACGAAGGTCGGGCCGATGTCCCGCATCCAGGCGTCGTCCAGCTCGCGCTCCACCAGGTCGACCTCCGGACCGAGAAGTTCGCGCGCCCCGTCGCCCTGGCCGGGCCCGTGCACCACCGTCACCGGCTCGAAACGGCGCACCGCGCGGGCGACGGCGGCCCAGGCCGCACGGGCCTCGGCCAGCTCCTCGTCGTTCGTGAACGTCGGGTTGGGGCCGGGCCAGGCCATCCAGGTGCGTTCGTGCGGGGCCCACTCGGGGGGCATACGGAAGGTCATGGAGTTGTCCCAGGAGGTCGGAGGAACGTACGTCAGAGGAAGTAGAGGCGGTTGAGCGAGACGGAATCGGCCGGGTCGGAGCGCAGCGGGTCCCCGTCGAGGGTGACGAGTCCGGTGCGCTGGTCGACGTCGACCGCGCCGGTACGGGAGTTCAGGCGCAGGTCGGCCGGGCCGATGCCGCGCGTGCCGCGCACCGCGACCCGGCGCCGTCGGGTCGGCATGGTGTCGTTGCCCTGGTCGAGGGCAGCCTGCGCGACGAAGGCCACCGATATCTCGGCCGGGGTGGCGCCGTGCGCGCCGAACTGCGGGCCCAGGACGAGCGGTTCGCAGGTGTCGGTGGCCGCGTTCGGGTCGCCGACCACGCCGTACGCCGGGAAGCCCGACTTGAGGACGAGCTGCGGCTTGGCACCGAAGTGGTCCGGGCGCCAGAGCACGATGTCGGCCAGCTTGCCCACCTCGATCGAGCCGACCTCGTGGGACAGGCCGTGGGCGATGGCGGGGTTGACGGTCAGCTTGGCCATGTACCGCAGGACGCGCTCGTTGTCGTCGTCCCCGTCGGCGCCGAACTGGGCCTTCATCTTGCCGGCCATGGCGAAGGTGCGGCGGACGGTCTCGCCGGCGCGCCCCATGCCCTGCGCGTCCGACGACGTGATGCCGATGGCGCCCAGGTCGTGCAGCACGTCCTCGGCGCCCATGGTCCCGGCGCGGATGCGGTCGCGGGCCATGGCGGCGTCGCCGGGCAGGTCGGTCTTGAGGTCGTGGACGGAGACGATCATGCCGTAGTGCTCGGCGACCGCGTCCCGGCCGAAGGGCAGGGTGGGGTTGGTGGAGGAGCCGATGACGTTGGGCACGCCGGCCATCTTCAGCACGTTCGGGACGTGTCCGCCGCCGCAGCCCTCGATGTGGAAGGCGTGGATGGTGCGGCCCTCCAGGACGCGGAGGGTGTCCTCGACGGAGAGGCATTCGTTCAGTCCGTCGCTGTGCAGGGCGACCTGGACGTCGTGCTCCTCGGCGACGCGCAGGGCGGTGTCGAGGGCGCGGGTGTGGGCGCCCATGTCCTCGTGCACCTTGAAGCCGCTCGCGCCGCCCTCGGCCAGCGCCTCGATCAGCGGCGCGTCGTGCGAGGCGGAACCCCGGCCGAGGAAACCGATGTTGACCGGCCAGGCGTCGAAGGCGCCGAACGCGTGCTTCAGCGCCCAGGGCGAGTTGACGCCGACGCCCCACACCGGGCCGAACTCCTGCCCGATGATCGTCGTCACGCCGGACGCGAGCGAGGCCTCCATGATGCGCGGGGAGAGCAGGTGGACGTGGGTGTCGACGGCTCCGGCGGTGGCGATGAGCCCTTCGCCGGACACGATGGTGGTGCCGGTGCCGACCACGACGTCGACCCCGTCGAGGGTGTCGGGGTTGCCGGCCCGCCCGATGCCGCTGATCCGCCCCTCGCGGATGCCGATCGACACCTTCCGGATGCCCTGGACGGCGTCGATCACGACGACGTTGCTGATCACGACGTCGCAGGTCTCGCGGACGGCGGCGGCCTTGAGGTGCAGTCCGTCGCGGGCGGTCTTGCCGAAGCCGGCGAGGAACTCGTCGCCGGGCAGCTGGCTGTCGGACTCGACGCGGATCACCAGCCCCGAGTCGCCGAGCCGGACGCGGTCGCCGGCGCGGGGGCCGTGGGTGGCGGCGTAGGCGTGGGGGTCGACGTGGATCGACTCGCTGACCTCGCGTCCCTTCGAGCGGCTCATCGCCCGCCTCCTTCCGGTGTGGTGATCCCCAGGTATCCGCAGGCCGCGGCCCGCCGCAGCGCCTCCTCCTTCGCGCCCGGCGCGTCCAGCGGCCCGTCCACCAGGCCGGCGAAGCCGACGGCGATCCGCCGCCCGCCGATGGGCACGAGCCCGACCTCGGCGCTCTGACCGGGCCCGAAGCGGACCGAGGACCCGGCGGGGACGGCGAGGCGCATGCCGTAGGCCCGTTCGCGGTCGAAGTCGAGACGCGGGTTGGCCTCGAAGAAGTGGAAGTGGGAGGTCACGGAGACGGGCACGGTCGCCGTGTTGGTGACCGGCAGGCGCACCGCCGCCTCGGGCTCGGCGTGGTCGGGCCCGGGCAGCAGGGCGCCCGGCGCCTCCTGACCCAGCCCGCCCCCGACGGGGTCGGAGACGACGGCGAGCCGGGACCCGTCGTCGAAGACGGCCTCCACGTGCACCTCGGTGACCACGTCGGCGACGCCGGGCAGCACGTCGTCCGGGCCGAGCACGGAGCGGGCGCGCTCGATCGCCTCGGCGAGCCGGGCGCCGTCCCGGGCGGCCTCGCACACGGTGTCCGCTATCAGCGCGGTCGCCTCCGGCACGTTGAGCCGGAGCCCGCGGGCGCGGCGGGCCCGGGCCAGCTCGGCCGCCCCGAAGAGCAGCAGCCGGTCACGTTCCGTGGGAGTGAGTCTCACGACGTGGCACCTCCTTGCCGTCCACACATTAGAGCATCACTCTAAACATCGATTCCCGCCGACGAAACCATTGACGGACGGCCGGGGCGGACGTCACATTGAGCGTCGCTCTAAACCGTGGACGGCCGTCGAAGGAGACCAGCCATGCCGATAGAACAGCGCGGAGTCGACACCATCCCCGAGGAGGAACGCACCAGCGGGCCGCGGGACCTCGTCTCGATCCTGCTGGGCTCCAACCTCTGTCTCGGCGTGATCGTCTTCGGCTGGCTGCCGCCGTCCTTCGGCCTGGGCTGGTGGGCGTCGGTCAGCTCGGTGGTGGCGGGCACGGTCGTCGGCACCCTGTTCACCGCGCCGCTGGCCCTGGTCTCCCTGCGCACCGGCACCAACCTGTCCACGTCGTCCGGCGCCCAGTTCGGCGTGCGCGGACGGCTGGTCGGCTCGGTGGTCGGGCTGCTCCTGGCCCTCGGCTACACCGCGCTGACCGTGTGGATCGGCGGCGACGTGATGATGGGCGTGCTCGGCCGGCTCTTCGGCCTGCCGCAGGGCGGTGGCGCGTACGCCGTCGTCTACGGGCTGCTCGCCGCGGCGACCGTCGCCGGCGCGGTCTACGGCTACCGGGTGCTGCTCGCCATGTCCAAAGTGCTGGCTTACGGCATGACCGCCCTGCTGGTCCTCGGCGTGATCGCCTACGCCCCCGACTTCACCACCGCCGCGCTGCCGGAGGCGGGCGGGTACCTGCTGGGCGGGTTCTGGCCGACGTGGCTGCTGGCCGCCGTGGCCGCGGGACTGTCCGGGCCGATCGCCTTCATCACGCTGCTCGGCGACTACACCCGCTACATCTCCCCGGCCCGCTTCTCCTCCCGCCGGGTGCTGCACGCCACCTGGCTCGGACTGATGCTGGGCCTGCTGGTGCCGCAGCTCTTCGGCACCTTCACCTCGTACGCCGCCCGTGCCGCCCTGGACTACGCGGGCCCGCTGGTCGACGCGGCCCCCACCTGGTACCTGGTGCCGCTGCTGCTCGCCGCCTCCGCCGGCTCGGTCGGCAACGCGGGGCTGATGCTGTACTCCATGGGCCTGGACCTGGACGCCATCCTGCCGCGCGCCTCCCGGGCCCGGGCCACCTGCGCCGTCGCGGTCGTCGCCACGGCCTGCGTCTTCGTCGGCCACTACGCCTGGGACGCGCAGTCGGCGATGACGTCCTTCGTGCTGCTGCTGACGGCGATCGGCACCCCGTGGGCGGTCATCACCATGATCGGCTTCATACGCTGCGGCGGGGAGTACGACGCCGACGCGCTCCAGGTCTTCAACCGCCGGGCGCGAGGCGGGGCCTACTGGTACCGCGCCGGCTGGAACGTCCCGGCCACGGCGGCCTGGGCGGCGGGCGCGGTGGTCGGCGTGCTGGCGGTGTCCCTGCCGTCGTACGAGGGTCCGCTGCTGGCGTTCACCGGCGGGGTGGACTGCAGCTTCCTGCTGTCGGGGCTGGTGGGCGGGGTGGTGTACGTGCTCCTGCCGCAGCCCCGGGCTCGCACTCGGCAGAGCCCGGGGGTGGCCGACTCAGCCCGTCCGGCGTTCGAGGACGAGGCCGTTTAGGCCGAAGCGGGGGTCTGGGGGCGGCAGCCCCCAGCG
Organism: Streptomyces sp. CB02414; assembly: GCF_001905385.1. Lineage (GTDB taxonomy): Bacteria > Actinomycetota > Actinomycetes > Streptomycetales > Streptomycetaceae > Streptomyces. Next base: position 207,132 of record NZ_LIPF01000011.1, read on the forward strand.
AGGCCCGCCCCTACGGCGGGGCCTCAGACCAGCCGGTGCATCCACCCGTGCTGGTCCTCGGCGGTACCCCGCTGGATGTCCAGCAGCGCGTCACGCAGCCGCTGCGTCACCGCACCGGTCTCGCCCCCGCTCTGCTGCCACTGCGCGCCGGCGCGCTTCACCGTGCCGACCGGCGTGATCACGGCCGCCGTACCGCAGGCGAAGACCTCGGTGAGGGTGCCGTTCTCCGAGTCGCGCTGCCACTGGTCGACGGAGACGCGGCCCTCCTCGGCCTCGTACCCGAGGTCGCGGGCGACGGTGAGGAGGGAGTCGCGGGTGACGCCCTCCAGGATGGAGCCGGTGAGCGTGGGCGTGACGATCTTGTCGCCGTACACGAAGTACAGGTTCATGCCGCCGAGTTCCTCGACCCACTTGTGCTCGACCGCGTCGAGGTAGCAGACCTGGTCGCAGCCCTTGGTGGCGGCCTCGGCCTGCGCGAGCAGCGACGCGGCGTAGTTGCCGCCGGTCTTGGCGTCGCCCATGCCGCCGGGGACGGCGCGGACGCGGTCCTCGGAGACCCAGATGGAGACCGGCTTGACGCCGCCCGGGAAGTAGGCGCCCGCCGGGGAGGCGATGACGAGGAAGAGGTACTCGTTGGCCGGCTTCACGCCCAGGCCGACCTCGGTCGCGATCATGAAGGGACGCAGGTAGAGGGACTCCTCGCCGCCGTGCGCGGGGACCCACTTCTCGTCCTGCCGCACCAGCGCGTCACAGGCCTCGATGAAGGTGTCGACCGGAAGCTCGGGCATGCCCAGGCGGCGCGACGAGGCCTGGAAGCGGGCGCCGTTCTTCTCCGGGCGGAAGGTGGCGACGGAGCCGTCGGGCCGGCGGTAGGCCTTCAGTCCCTCGAAGATCTCCTGCGCGTAGTGCAGGACCATGGTGGCCGGGTCGAGGGAGAGCGGGGCGTACGGCACGAGCTGACCGTCGTGCCAGCCTCGGCCCTCGGTCCACTTGATCGTCACCATGTGATCGGTGAAGTGGCGGCCGAACCCGGGGTTGGCCAGGATCGCCTGGCGCTCTGCGTCGGAGAGCGGGTTGGCGGAGGGCTTGAGCTCGATCGTGGGCGTCGTCATGGGTTGATGTCCTTCACCGGTTTGATTGTGACGGGCCGCTGTCACGCCCGTACGGCCGGTGGCCGGTGCTAGGACGTCCGAGCATTCCCTCATGTCGCGGCTTCGCGTTCGATTATCGCGCGCGGCCCACGGCGCATGAAACGGGGTGAATGCGGCCCAGGGTTCGATGGTCGCACCTGGCGGACGCAGGAGAAAGCCGCCGGGTGCCTTGTTTTACGGACCCGGCGGCTTCCAGAGGTTGGATTTCGAGCGCGCCGAGTCAGCCGGCTACTCGTACGGCGAGCGCGTCGCCGATCTCGGAGGTGGAGCGGGCGGGCTTGCCGACGCGCTCGCCGAGGTCGGCGGAGACCGCGTCCTCGATGCGGGCGGCCTCGGTCTCGTGGCCGAGGTGGCGCAGCAGCAGGGCGACGGAGAGGACCGTCGCGGTGGGGTCGGCCTTGCCCTGGCCGGCGATGTCGGGCGCGGAACCGTGGACCGGCTCGAACATCGACGGGAAGTCGCCGGACGGGTTGATGTTCCCGCTCGCGGCGACGCCGATGCCGCCGGAGACGGCCGCGGCGAGGTCGGTGATGATGTCGCCGAAGAGGTTGTCGGTGACGATGACGTCGAAGCGCTCGGGCTGGGTGACCAGGTAGATGGTCGCCGCGTCGACGTGCATGTACTCGGTGGTGACCTCGGGATACTCGGCGGCCACCTTGTTGAAGACGTTCGTCCACAGGTGACCGGCGAAGGTCAGCACGTTGTTCTTGTGGATCAGCGCCAGCTTCTTGCGCGAACGGGCCTGCGCGCGGGCGAAGGCGTCGCGCACGACGCGCTCGACACCGTAGGCCGTGTTGACGGAGACCTCGGTGGCGACCTCGTGCTCGGTGCCCTTGCGGATGGTGCCGCCGTTGCCGGTGTACGGGCCCTCGGTGCCCTCGCGGACCACGACGAAGTCGATCTCCGGCTGCCCGGCGAGCGGGGTGGCGACGCCGGGCAGGAGCTTGCTCGGCCGCAGGTTGACGTGGTGGTCGAAGGCGAAGCGGAGCTTGAGCAGGAAGCCGCGCTCCAGGACGCCGGACGGCACCGACGGGTCGCCGATCGCGCCGAGCAGGATGGCGTCGTGGGCCTTGAGGGCGTCGAGGTCGGCGTCGGTGAGGGTCTCACCGGTGGCGTGGTAGCGCCGGGCGCCGAAGTCGAACTCCTTGGTCTCCAGCTTCACATCCTGGGGAAGGACGGCGGAGAGGACCTTCAGACCTTCGGCCACGACCTCCTGGCCGATGCCGTCACCGGGAATCACTGCGAGTTTGATGCTGGGAGACATGACGGCACCCTACTCCTCGTCCCACGGGATGACATGAGGCGTCCGGCATGCGGACGCCACTTTCGTCCCGTACGACTCAGTGGCCGGTGGCGCCGCCGTTGTCACGGCGGTCGAGGGCGCGCTGGAGGGCGGCGGCGGCGTTCTTGCGGTCGGAGTCGCTGGTACGGGAGAGGTGGCGGACTCGGCGGCGGAGGGTGGTCTCGGCCATGGGAATCGACTCCTTCGGCACAGCACACGAGGGTGCGGAGAAAGGGGATTGCGAGAGGCCGGAAGGGGCGGGGAGCGCGGCGCCGCAGGGGTTGCCTGCACGGGGCCCGGCTCACGACCGCCCTTCGCTCGATCGAGCGGGACGTTCGGCTCCTACAAAGCTAAGGGAGCGCGGAGCGTCTGTCTCCACAATTACTCGGACTTCCTACTATCTGAGACAGCGGCCTCGACCACACCGCACTGACCTGTGCAAACGCCGACGGGCCAGGTCGGGTGACCTGGCCCGTCGGCGGGCATACCGAGGAGGCGTCAGCCCATGTGCGGGTACGCGTAGTCGGTCGGCGCGACCAGCGTCTCCTTGATGGCGCGGGTCAGGGTCCAGCGCATCAGGTTCTGCGGGGCACCGGCCTTGTCGTTGGTGCCGGAGGCACGGCCGCCGCCGAAGGGCTGCTGGCCGACGACGGCGCCGGTCGACTTGTCGTTGATGTAGAAGTTGCCGGCCGCGTAGCGCAGCTTCTCCATCGTGTACGCCGCCGCGGCGCGGTCGTTGGAGATGACCGACCCGGTGAGGGCGTAGTCGGACACCGACTCCATCTGGGTCAGCATCTCGTCGTACGCGTCGGCCTTGCTGTCGTCGTAGACGTGCACCGCGAGGAACGGGCCGAAGTACTCGGTGCGGAACACCTCGTTCTCCGGGTCGGTGCACTCGACGACCGTCGGGCGGACGAAGTAGCCGACCGAGTCGTCGTAGGAGCCGCCCGCGACGATGGTGCAGGTCTCGTCCTCCTTGGCCCGGTCGATGGCGGCCTTGTTCTTGGCGAAGGACCGCTCGTCGATGACGGCGCCGATGAAGTTCGACAGGTCGGTGACGTCACCCATGGTGAGGTAGTCGACCTCGGCGGCGAACTCCTCCTTGAAGCCGTCGTTCCAGATGGACGCCGGGATGTACGCGCGGGAGGTGGCGCTGCACTTCTGGCCCTGGTACTCGAAGGCACCGCGGGTCAGCGCGGTCTTCAGCACGGCGCGGTCGGCGCTCGGGTGGGCGACCAGGAAGTCCTTGCCACCGGTCTCGCCGACCAGGCGCGGGTAGGTGCGGTACTTCTCGATGTTGTTGCCGACCGTCTTCCACAGGTGCTGGAAGGTCTTGGTCGAGCCGGTGAAGTGGATGCCCGCGAGGTCCCGGTGCTCCAGGGCGACCTCGGAGACCGCGATGCCGTCGCCGGTGACCAGGTTGATGACGCCCTTGGGCAGCCCGGCCTCCTCCAGGAGCTGCATCAGCAGCACGGCGGCGTGGGTCTGCGTCGGGGACGGCTTCCAGACCACCACGTTGCCCATGAGGGCAGGGGCGGTGGGCAGGTTGGCGGCGATCGCGCTGAAGTTGAACGGCGTGATCGCGTAGACGAAGCCCTCCAGCGGGCGGTGGTCCATACGGTTCCACACGCCCTGGGAGTTGGCCGGGGGCTGCTCGGCCAGGATGTTGCGGGCGTAGTGGACGTTGAAGCGCCAGAAGTCGATCAGCTCGCAGGGGCTGTCGATCTCGGCCTGCTGGGCCGTCTTGGACTGGCCGAGCATCGTGGAGGCGGCGATGGTCTCGCGCCACGGGCCGGACAGCAGCTCGGCGGCGCGCAGGATGATCGCCGCGCGGTCGTCGAAGGACATCGCGCGCCAGGCCGGGGCGGCGGCCAGGGCGGCGTCGATCGCGTCCTGGGCGTCCTGCTGGGTGGCGTTCGCGTACGTGCCCAGGCGGGACTTGTGGTTGTGCGGCTGCACGACGTCGAAGCGCTCGCCGCCGCCCATCCGCTTCTCGCCGCCGATGGTGCACGGAAGGTCGACCGGGTTGTCGGCCAGCTCCTTGAGCTTGGCCTCCAGACGGGCGCGCTCGGGCGAACCGGGGGCGTAGCCGTGCACCGGCTCGTTGACGGGGGTGGGGACCTGGGTCACAGCGTCCATGGTTGCCGTTACTCCTTACTGAGCGGGTGTTGCGAGCGGTGTGGGCTCAGCCCTTGCTGACCATCGAGCGGGCGAAGAACCGGAGGTTGGCCGGCTTCTCCGCCAGACGGCGCATGAAGTAGCCGTACCAGTCGGTGCCGTAGGCGGTGTACACGCGCATGCGGTGGCCCTCGGCGGCGAGCCGCAGGTGCTCGTCGCCGCGGATGCCGTACAGCATCTGGAACTCGTACTCGTCGAGCTTGCGCCCGGCGGTCCGGGCCAGCTCCTGCGCGATGGAGATCAGACGCGGGTCGTGCGACCCGATCATCGGGTAGCCCTCGCCCTCCATCAGGGTCCGCAGGATGCGCACGTACGCCTTGTCGATCTCGTGCTTCTGCTGGTAGGCGACCTCGGCGGGCTCCTTGTAGGCGCCCTTCACCAACCGTACGCGAGAGCCAGCCGCGGCGAGGCGGCGCGCGTCCTCCTCTGTGCGGAAGAGGTAGGACTGGATGACGCAGCCGGTCTGCGGGAAGTCCTTCCGCAGCTCCTCGTGGATGGCGAACATCGAGTCGAGGGTGGTGTGGTCCTCGGCGTCGAGGGTGACCGTGGTGCCGATCTCGGCGGCGGCCTCGACGACCGGGCGGACGTTGGCGAGGGCCAGCTCGTGGCCGCCGTCCAGCGCCTGACCGAACATCGACAGCTTCACGGACATCTCGGCGCGGGTGCCGAGGTCCAGCGGCTTGAGCCGGTCGACCAGCTCCAGGTAGGCGTCGCGGGCGGCCTCGGCCTGCGCGGGGGTGGTGATGTCCTCGCCGACGACGTCCATCGTCAGCTCCAGGCCCCGATCGGTCAGCTCCTGGACGATCGGAACGATCTGATCGACCGTCTCGCCGGGGATGAACCGGTCGACGACCGGCTTGGTCACGGGCGCGGCGGAAACCAGCCGACGCATCCGGTCGCTGCGCGACGCGGCGAGAATCACGGGACCCAGCACGGGGCACCTCCACTTACCAACCAACACAGGGCCGTCCACCCGACGTTTCGGGAACGGCACGGAGAACCACCGTGAAATCTAAGGATGACGCCGATCGTGGGCCATCGACAGCTGTCACGCATCCGTGCGGCGGATCTCAGACAGATGTATGAAGGCAGCGCACAAATGCGGCAGAATGCCCGGGTGACGTCGGATTCCAGAGGTTCCGCAGGCTCCGGTGGTCCCAGTGGCGACTACCAGGAGCTGATCGACGAGATCTCCGAGCTGCTGGGCGCCCCCGCGACCCTGGAGAACCGCGACTTCGAGCTGATCGCCTTCGGCGCCTACGACAGCGAGGGCGACCTCGATCCGTCCGTCCTGGACCCGGTGCGCACCCGCTCGATCCTGACCCGGCGCTCCACCGCGGCCGTCCGGGCCTGGTTCGAGGGCTTCGGCATCACCCGCGCCAAGGGCCCGGTCCGCATCCCGCCGACCCCTGAGGCGGGGGTCTACCGGGGACGCACCTGCCTGCCGGTACGCCATCGGGGTGTCGTCCTCGGCTACGTGTGGCTGCTGGACACCGACCCCGTCCCGACCGATCGGCAGCTAACGGCCGCCATGGAGGTCACCGGCCGGATCGGCGCGCTGCTCGCGGACGAGGCGCAGCACGGCGCCGACCTGAGCCGGGAGCTGCGGGCGGTGCTGACCGCCGAGCGCGACTGGCAGCGGGACATGGCGGTGGCCGAGCTGCGCACCGCGCTCGGCGCCCGCGCGGACACCCCGCACGCGGTGGTGTGCGTGGCGCCCTGGCCGTCGGCCGACCCCGACGACGCCCCGTCGGTCCGTACGGTGCCGGGGGCGACGGCGCTGTGCACCGTGCCGTGGGGCGCCTCGGCCCAGTCGCTGGCGCTGCTGGTGCGGCTGCGGTCGGCGGAGGTGCTGACCCCCGCGACGTCGGCCGCGGGGCGGCTGCTGGAGCGGGCGCGGGGCGCGGCGGCGGGGACCGGCGGGTCGGCGGCCGGGGCGGTGGCGGCGGCCCGGGCGGGCGCGGGTACGGCGGCCGGGGTGTCCGCCCCGCGCACCGGCCTCGCGGAACTGGGGGCCGCCTGGCAGGAGGCGTCGGCGTCGGCCCGGGCGGCGCGCGCCGAGAGCCGGTTCGGACCGGTCGCCGAGTGGACGTCCATCGGGGCGTTCCGGCTGCTGACCGCACTGCCGTCGCGGTCGGCCCACGATCCGGCCGTACGGGTGCTGCTCGTCTCCACGCACCGCGAACTGGCCCGCACCGCCGAGGTCTACCTGGACTGCGCGGGCCAGGCCGGCCGCACCGCCGCCGAGCTGGGCATCCACCGCCAGACCCTGTACTACCGCCTGTCCCGCGTCGAGCAGCTGACGGGACTGGACCTCGACGACGGGGAGGACCGGCTGCTGCTGCACATGGCGCTGAAGCGCGCCCGGCTGTGAGCCGGGTCAGCTCTTGCCGAAGCCCTCGACCGCCTGACGCAGCCCCTCGGTGAGCCGGTCGGCGTCGGGGGCGTCCTGCGGGCTGAACGACCACTGGACCATGAGGCCCATCAGCAGGCTGACGTAGAAGCCGCCGAGGGTGTCGACGGTCTCCTCCGTGACGTCCTCCTCACGGCCGCCCATGAAGAGCGTGACGAGACCGCGCGCGCCCGCCCGCTGGGCCCGGGCCAGGTGCTCCCTGACCTGGGGCAGCTCGTCACCCATGGCGACGATCTCCATGCTGAGCCGCCACAGCGAGCCCGGCTCGCGCATGGTCCCGATGATGTTCGACCACACGGCCGTGAACCGCTCCGGGGAGCCCGGCTCGCCCGGCAGGTCGCCGTCCGGGTCCCCCTCGAACGCCTCGGACATCGCCTCCACCAGCTCGATGTACGCCTGGACGAGCAGGGCGTCCTTGGAGCCGTAGTGGTAGCCGATCGACGCGAGGTTGGTCCCCGACTCCTTGACGATGTCCCGCGCGGTGGTGCGCGTGAACCCCTTCTCCAGCAGGCAGCGCTTGGCGCCGGCGAGCAGATCCTCACGGTGTCCCATGCGGCCACCTTATCCCCGGTCCATACACGCGTCCTATACATACGTCATAGACAGCCGTATAAGACGCTCGTATAGTCGCTCGCATGACACCCAACCCGCCCCGTGCCGGCCGTCGAGAGTGGACGGCGCTCTGCGTTCTCATGCTTCCGCTGCTGCTGGTCTCCATGGACGTGTCGGTCCTGTACTTCGCGATCCCGGCGATCAACGCCGACCTGGCTCCGAGCGGCACCCAGCAGCTGTGGATCTTCGACGTCTACGCCTTCGCCGTGGCCGGCCTGCTCATCACCATGGGCTCGCTCGGCGACCGCGTCGGCCGCCGCAGGCTGCTGCTGATCGGTGCCGTCGCCTTCGGTGCCGCCTCGCTGGCGGCGGCGTACGCGAACAGCGCCGAGATGCTCATCGCGGCCCGCGCGCTGCTCGGCATCGGCGGCGCCACGCTGATGCCGTCGACGCTGGCCCTGGTCCGCTCGCTCTTCACCGACCCCGGACAGCGGGCGCAGGCCATCGCGATCTGGTCCGGCGTGATGACGGCCGGCGTGGCCCTCGGCTCGGTGCTGAGCGGGGTGCTGGTGGAGTTCTTCTGGTGGGGGTCGGTCTTCCTGGTGAACCTGCCGGCGATGGCCCTGCTCCTGATCCTGGGACCGCTCCTGCTGCCGGAGTCGAAGGACCCGGCGCCGGGCCGCTTCGACTGGGTGAGCATTCCGCTGTCGATGGCCGCGGTGCTCCCGGTCGTCTACGGCCTCAAGGAGATCCCGTCCGAGGGCTGGCACGTCCGCTACGTCATGGCGGTCACCGTCGGCCTGCTCTTCGCGGCCCTGTTCGTGCACCGGCAGCGGACCACCGCCTCGCCGATGGTCTCCCCCGCCCTCTTCCGCGGGCGCGGCTTCGCCCCCGCCGTCGTCCTCAATCTCGTCACGATGTTCGCGATGATGGGCTCGGCGTTCTTCACCACCCAGTACATCCAGTCGGTCCTGGGCAAGAGCGCGCTGGAGGCCGCCCTGTGGGCGCTGCTGCCCTCGGTGCCGATCGGCTTCGCGGCCCCGCTCGCCACCCGTCTGGTGCAGGGCGGCGTCAACCGCGCCCACGTGGTGTCCGCGGGCTTCGGCCTGGCCGCGTGCGGCTACGCGCTGCTGATGCTGGTGGACACGGACGCGCTGGCGCTGGGGCTGGTGGCCTGCGGTGTCCTCGCCTCCGGCGTCACCATGGTGATGTCCCAGATCATGGACCTCGCGCTGAGTGCCGCCCCGGTGGAGCGGGCGGGCTCCGCGTCCTCGCTGATGGAGACGGGCGCGGAGTTCGGCGGGGCGCTGGGGATGGCGGTGCTCGGTTCCATCGGCACGGCGGTCTACCGGCAGGAGATGCCGGACTCGGCGCCGGCGGTGGCGCACGAGACGCTGGGCGGCGCGCTCGCCGTCGCCGGGCAGTTGCCGGGGCGCGCGGGGGACGCCCTGGCGACGGCGGCCCGGGAGGCGTTCACCAGCGGGATGCACGCGGCGGCCATCGCGGGCGCGGTGGTGCTGGCCGGGGCGGCGGTCCTGGCGTCGGTGACGCTGCGGAGGGTGCGGGTACGCGAGGACGCCTGCACGGAAAACGCCGGACAGGCTGGACATCCCAGCCCGTCCGGCGTTTGAGGACGAGCCCGTTCAGGGCGAACGGGGGTCTGGGGGCGGCAGCCCCCAGGTCACGTCGGATCAGACGAGGTTCACCGACCGGGCCGACGTCGCCCCGATCTCCGCCGAAACCTCCGCCAGCACCCCGGAGGGCACCGTGTCGTCGACGGTCAGCACGGCCAGCGCCTCGCCGCCGACCGTCGCGCGGGCGACCTGCATGCCGGCGATGTTGATGCCGGCCTCGCCGATGACGCGGCCGACGGTGCCGACGACGCCGGGACGGTCCTCGTAGCGCAGGACGAGCATGTGGTCGGCGAGGGCCAGGTCCACGTCGTACTCGCCGACGGCGACGATCTTCTGGAGGTGCTTCGGGCCGGCCAGCGTGCCGGAGACCGACACCTCCTCGCCGTCCTGGAGGGTGCCGCGCACGGTGACCACGTTGCGGTGCTCGGGGGACTCCGAGCTGGTGGTCAGGCGGACCTCGACGCCGCGCTCCTGGGCGAACAGCGGGGCGTTGACGTACGACACGGTCTCGTCGACGACGTCCTCGAAGACGCCCTTGAGGGCGGACAGCTCCAGCACCTTCACGTCGTGCTGGGTGATCTCGCCGTAGACCTCGACGTCGAGGCGGACGGCGACCTCACCGGCGAGCGCGGTGAAGATGCGGCCGAGGCGCTCGGCGAGCGGCAGGCCCGGCTTGACGTCCTCGGCGATGACGCCGCCCTGGACGTTGACCGCGTCGGGGACCAGCTCACCGGCGAGGGCGAGGCGCACCGACTTGGCGACGGCGATACCGGCCTTCTCCTGGGCCTCGTCGGTGGAGGCGCCGAGGTGCGGGGTGCAGACGACCTGGTCGAACTCGAACAGCGGCGAGTCGGTGCAGGGCTCCTTGGCGTACACGTCGAGGCCGGCGCCGGCGACGCGGCCCTCCTTGAGCGCCGAGTACAGCGCCTCCTCGTCGACGATGCCGCCGCGCGCGGCGTTGACGATGCGCACGCTCGGCTTGACCTTGCGCAGCGCCTCGTCGCCGATCAGGCCCAGGGTCTCGGGGGTCTTCGGCAGGTGGACGGTGATGAAGTCGGAGACCTCCAGCAGCTCGTCCAGCGACAGCACCTTGACGCCCATCTGCGCGGCCCGCGCGGGCTGCACGTAGGGGTCGTAGGCGACGACCTTCATGCCGAAGGCCGACATGCGCTGGGCGACCAGGGCGCCGATGCGGCCGAGGCCGACGACGCCGAGGGTCTTCTCGGCCAACTCGACGCCGGTGTACTTGCTGCGCTTCCACTCGCCGTTCTTCAGCGCGGCGTTGGCCTGCGGGATGTTGCGGGCGGTGGCGACGATCAGGCCGCAGGCCAGCTCGGCGGCGGTCACGATGTTGGAGGTCGGGGCGTTGACCACCATGACGCCGGCCTTGGTGGCGGCGGAGACGTCCACGTTGTCGAGGCCGACACCGGCGCGGGCGACGACCTTGAGCTTCTTGGCGGCGGCGATGGCCTCGGCGTCGACCTTGGTGGCGGAGCGGACCAGGATCGCGTCCACGTCGGCGATGGCGGGGAGCAGTTCGGCCCGGTCCGCGCCGTTGCACTGGCGGATCTCGAAGTCGGGGCCGAGCGCGTCCACGGTCGCGGGCGACAGCTCTTCGGCGATGAGTACGACGGGTTTCGAGCTCACGTGAGTCCTCACAAGTCCAATGCGGACGGCCGTCCCGACGGCCGCATTCGGTGTCGCTGAGCCGCGTGGAAGACGCACGACGCTGTGGGCCTGACGCGTATGTTGTGCAGCAGTCTAGTGGCGTGACGCGGGTCGTCCTGCGCCTCTGCGGAAGGATCACCCGTCCGTGGCTGGACGGGTTGGACAACGCCGTGCCTCCGACGTTACCCCGGGTTCACCGAAGGGGCCGGAGCGGCGTCGCCCCGGCCCCCGGCAGTGAGGCTTACGCCTCCTCGTCGACCCAGCTCATGAGCTTGCGCAGCTCCTTGCCGGTGGTCTCCAGCAGGTGCTCGGAGTCCTGCTGCTTGTACTCGTTGTACTTCTTCAGGCCGCCGTGGTACTCGTCCATCCAGTTCTTGGCGAAGGTGCCGTCCTGGATCTCGGCGAGGACCTTCTTCATCTCGGCCTTGGTGGCGTCGGTGATGATCCGCGGGCCGGTGACGTAGTCGCCCCACTCGGCGGTCTCGGAGATCGACCAGCGCATCTTCTCCAGGCCGCCCTCGTACATGAGGTCCACGATCAGCTTCAGCTCGTGCAGGCACTCGAAGTAGGCGATCTCCGGCTGGTAACCGGCCTCGGTCAGGGTCTCGAAGCCCGCCTTGACCAGCGCGGCCGTGCCACCGCACAGGACGGCCTGCTCGCCGAAGAGGTCGGTCTCGGTCTCCTCGGTGAAGGTCGTCTTGATGACGCCGGCACGGGTGCCGCCGATGCCCTTCGCGTACGACAGGGCCAGCGCGAAGCCGTTGCCCGTGGCGTCCTGCTCGACGGCGGCGATGCAGGGAACGCCGCGGCCCTCCTCGTACTGACGGCGCACCAGGTGGCCCGGGCCCTTGGGGGCGACCATGCAGACGTCCACGCCGGCCGGGGGCTTGATGAAGCCGTAGCGGATGTTCAGGCCGTGACCGAAGAACAGGGCGTCGCCGTCCTTCAGGTTGTCCTTGATGTGCTTCTCGTAGACCTCGGCCTGGATCGGGTCCGGGACCAGGATCATGATGACGTCGGCCTCGGCGGCGGCCTCGGACGGGCTCACCACGCGCAGGCCCTGTTCCTCGGCCTTGGCCTTGGACTTGGAGCCCTCGTGCAGACCGACGCGCACGTCGACACCCGAGTCGCGGAGCGACAGCGCGTGGGCGTGGCCCTGGCTGCCGTACCCGATGACCGCGACCTTGCGGCCCTGGATGATGGACAGGTCGGCGTCGGCGTCGTAGAACAGCTCGGCCACTGGGTTCTCTCCTTGAGTGCAGGTGTTGCGTCCCACCGTATGCCGGTGAGGGGAAGGGAAGTCTCGGGGTCTCGGAATGCGGGCGGCCGGTGGTGTCCGCGGCCGCCCGTTTCCGTCGTTGTGCGGACGGGTTCCGTTGTTATGCGGACCGGTCGAGTGCGCGCAGCGAGCGGTCCGTGATCGAACGGGCGCCGCGGCCGATGGCGATCGTGCCGGACTGGACGAGTTCCTTGATGCCGTACGGTTCCAGCATCCGGAGCATGGCGGACAGCTTGTCGCTGCTGCCGGTGGCCTCGATGGTGACGGCCTCCGGGGAGACGTCGACGGTCTTGGCGCGGAAGAGCTGGACGATCTCGACGATCTGAGAGCGCGTCTCGTTGTCGGAGCGCACCTTCACCAGAACGAGTTCGCGCTGGACGGCCTGGGTCGGCTCCAGCTCGACGATCTTGAGCACGTTCACCAGCTTGTTGAGCTGCTTGGTGACCTGCTCCAGCGGGAAGTCCTCGACGCTCACCACGATGGTGATGCGGGAGATGTCGGGGTGCTCGGTGACGCCGACGGCGAGGGAGTCGATGTTGAAGCCGCGGCGGGAGAAGAGGGCGGTGATCCGCGCCAGGACGCCGGGGGTGTTCTCCACCAGGACGGAGAGCGTGTGCTTGGACATGGTCTCTTCGGTCTCTCTCGCTCAGTCGTCTTCGTTGTCGCCGAAGTCGGGGCGGACGTCCCGGGCGGCCATGATCTCGTCGTTGGAGGTGCCGGCGGCGACCATCGGCCAGACCATCGCGTCCTCGTGGACGATGAAGTCCACGACGACCGGGCGGTCGTTGATGGAGTTGGCCTCCTCGATGACCTTGTCGAGGTCGGCCGGGTCCTCGCAGCGGATGGCGTAGCAGCCCATGGCCTCCGACAGCTTCACGAAGTCGGGGACGCGGGTGCCGCGGGCGTCCGGGTTGACGTCGTCCGGGCCGGAGTGCAGCACGGTGTTGGAGTACCGCTGGTTGTAGAACAGGGTCTGCCACTGGCGGACCATCCCGAGGGCGCCGTTGTTGATGACGGCGACCTTGATCGGGATGTTGTTCAGGGCGCAGGTGGTCAGTTCCTGGTTGGTCATCTGGAAGCAGCCGTCGCCGTCGATCGCCCAGACGGTGCGGTCGGGGACGCCGGCCTTGGCGCCCATGGCGGCGGGGACGGCGTAGCCCATGGTTCCGGCGCCGCCGGAGTTCAGCCAGGTGGCGGGCTGCTCGTACTGCACGAAGTGCGCGGCCCACATCTGGTGCTGGCCGACGCCGGCCGCGAAGACCGTGCCCTCGGGCGCGAGCCGCCCGATGCGCTCGATGACCTGCTGCGGGGAGAGCGAACCGTCCTCGGGCTGGTCGTAGCCCAGGGGGTAGGTGTCGCGCCAGCGGCTGAGGTCCTTCCACCAGGCGCTGTAGTCGCCGGTGTTGCCCTCGCTGTGCTCCTTCTGGACGGCCTGCACGAGGTCGGCGATGACCTCGCGGGCGTCACCGACGATCGGCACGTCGGCGGCGCGGTTCTTGCCGATCTCGGCCGGGTCGATGTCGGCGTGGACGATCTTGGCGTACGGGGCGAAGCTGTCCAGCTTGCCGGTGACGCGGTCGTCGAAGCGGGCGCCGAGGGCGACGATCAGGTCGGCCTTCTGCAGCGCGGTGACGGCGGTGACCGCACCGTGCATGCCCGGCATTCCCACGTGCAGCGGGTGGCTGTCGGGGAACGCGCCGAGCGCCATCAGGGTGGTGGTGACGGGCGCTCCGGTGAGTTCGGCGAGGACCTTCAGCTCGGCGGTGGCCTGCGCCTTGAGCACGCCGCCGCCGACGTAGAGCACGGGGCGCTTGGCGGCGGTGATGAGCTTGGCGGCCTCGCGGATCTGCTTGGCGTGCGGCTTGGTGACCGGGCGGTAGCCGGGCAGGTCCATGACCGGTGGCCAGGTGAAGGTGGTCTTCTTCTGGAGGATGTCCTTGGGGATGTCGACCAGGACCGGGCCGGGGCGGCCGGTGGAGGCGATGTGGAACGCCTGCTCGATCACCCGGGGGATGTCCTCGGCCTTGGTGACCAGGAAGCTGTGCTTGGTGACCGGCATGGTGATGCCGACGATGTCCGCCTCCTGGAAGGCGTCCGTGCCGATCGAGGACGACACCACCTGGCCGGTGATCGCGACCAGCGGCACGGAGTCCATGTGCGCGTCGGCGATCGGGGTGACCAGGTTGGTGGCGCCGGGTCCCGAGGTCGCCATGCAGACGCCCACCTTGCCGGTGGCCTGCGCGTAGCCGGTGGCCGCGTGGCCGGCGCCCTGCTCGTGGCGGACCAGGACGTGGCGCACCTTGGTGGAGTCCATCAGCGGGTCGTACGCCGGGAGGATCGTGCCGCCGGGAATGCCGAATACCGTGTCGACTCCGACCTCCTCGAGGGAGCGGATGAGGGACTGCGCACCCGTGACGTGCTCGGGGGCGGACTGTCCTCCGGATCGGGGCCGGGGCTGCGGGTGATGGGCCCCGGTGGCCTGCTCGGTCATCGGCATTCTCTTCTCGATGCTGAGGGTTGACGCTGAGGGTTTTGCGAGGTTCGGGCGGTGTGTGGCTGTTGTCCAGGGGTGCTGGTGCAACAAAAAACCCCTCGTGCCAAAAGGCAAGCGAGGGGAGCGCGCCGGGTGTGGGTCGCGGGGAGTCCGGAACGGTCCGGACGTCACCTGCTCAGCCGACGCGCTTTCCAAGTACGAGAATTCGGGTGCGCATGGCACTGACCCTCCACCCGGCACACACCCACTGTCAAGTGGGTGGGACGGGCGTCTCATTATGTGAGCGGAGGGCCGTGCCACCACGCAGGACGGCGGGCAGGCCGGCCGTGACACCGCCCGCGAAGGCGGGTTCGGCCGGGCCGTGCGGCACCGGGTAGTGGCCGGTTCCGAGCGCTCTGCGCAGCCGGTACTCGTCGAGCGGACCGGAGAACGCCATGCCCTGTCCGTGCGTGCAGCCCATCGCGCGCAGGGCGACGATCTGCTCGGGCAGGTCGACCCCGTCCGCCACGGACTTCAGCCCGAGGTCGGTGGCGATGCGCAGCAGGCCGCTGGTGATCTTGTGCAGCCGCGCCGACTCCACGACGCCCTCGACCAGCCCGCGTTCGAGCTTGAGGACGTCCACGGGCAGGCGCCGCAGTGCGGTGATCGTCGAGTAGCCGCTGCCGAAGCCGTCGAGGGCGATGCGGACGCCGACCCTGCGCAGGGCGTTCAGCCGGCGGTCCAGTTCGTCCAGGCCGACCCGTGGGTCGATGTCCGACAGCTCGATCACAAGGGCGCCGGGGGGCAGCCCGTGCCGGGTCAGCAGGGCCTCCACGGTCCCTAGCGGCATGGAGCGGTCCAGCAGCCTACGGGCACCGATGCGTATGGCCACGGCCGCCGAGAGCCCGGCCGCCGCACGTTCCGCGGCCTGTTCCACGGCCTCTTGGAGCACCCAGCGGTCCAGCTCGGCGGTCCGGTCGCCGTCCTCGCTCACGCGCAGGAACTCCGCTGGGGTGAACAGCACGCCCTGGGAGGAGCGCCAGCGCGGCTGGGCGCAGACCGACGCGATCCGGCCGTCGGTGAGGGAGACCACCGGCTGGTGCAGCAGCGCGAACTCCCCGTCCTGGAGAGCGGCCCGCAGCCGCGTGGCCAGCTCGGCCTTGCGTACGACGTCCTGCTGCATCTGCGGTCTGTACAGCTCGACGCGGCCCTTGCCGCCCGCCTTGGCGCGGTACATCGCGAGGTCGGCGTTGCGCAGCAACTCGCCCGCGCCGAGGCCGGCTTCGGCGAAGGCGACTCCGATGGAGGCGTTGACGCGGACGTCGTTCCCGTCGATGAGGTAGGGCTGCGAGAGGGTCATCCTGAGACGGTCGGCGAGTTCCAGGATCTGCCGCTCGCGGGCCGCCCGCTCCCGGGTGGCGCCATCCCCGACGATGAGGGCCGCGAACTCGTCGCCGCCCAGCCGGGAGGCGGTGTCGCCCTTGCGGACGGCCTCCTGGAGTCTGCGGGCGGCCTGGACGAGCAGCTCGTCGCCGGCCTGGTGCCCGATGGTGTCGTTGACGCCCTTGAAACCGTCGAGGTCGATGAAGAGCACCGCCGTGCCGCGCAGAGCGGCGCCCCGGTCGGAGGCGCGACGGCCGGACAGGGCCTGCTGGACGCGCCGGGTGAACAGGGCCCGGTTGGGCAGGTCGGTGAGCGGGTCGTGTTCGGCGTTGTGCTGGAGCTGCGCCTGCAGGCGCACCCTCTCGGTGACGTCCCGGCTGTTGAAGATCAGGCCGCCGTGGTGGCGGTTGACGGTGGACTCCACGTTGAGCCAGCCTCTCCCACCCCCTGAGCGGAACCGGCACTCGATGCGCGTGGTGGGCTCCTCCACCGGGCTGGCGGCGAGGAACCGGCGCACCTCGTGCACCACGCAGCCGAGGTCCTCCGGGTGGATGAGACCGGCCAGTTCGCTGCCGACCAGTTCCTCGGCCGGGCGTCCGTAGACTCCGGCGGCGGCCGGGGAGACGTAGCGGAGGATGCCGTTGGGTGCGGCGATCATGATGACGTCGCTGGAGCCCTGGACCAGGGAGCGGAAGTGGTTCTCCTTCTGGGCCAGTTCCTGGGTGAGGGTGATGTTGTCGAGCAGCATGATGCCCTGGCGCACGACGAGGGCGAGCACCACGGTGCCGCCGGTCAGCAGCACCACGCGGTCGACGCTGCGGCCGTTGAGGACGTTGTAGAGGATGCCCAGGGTGCAGACGGCGGCGGCGAGGTAGGGCGTGAGCGCCGCCAGGGAACCGGCGATGGGCCGGGCGCCCGGATAGCGCCCGCGCTCGCCCCCCGGGCCGGGTCCGGTCACGTCCGCGGACGCGTTCGCGGCCGCGGACGCCGCATGGTGGCCGGTGGTGCCGCGCTGGCCGGGCACGTGCTCACGCACCACGCGTGTGTGCCCGCCGGTCCGCTCCTCGTCCGCCGGCCCGCCCCGCCGGGACGCGGCCCAGGGGGCGTACGCGAGCAGCAGCGAACCGGCGAACCAGCCGGCGTCGAGCAGTTGCCCGGAGCGGTAGCTGTTGTGCAGCAGCGGCGAGGTGAACAGGGCGTCGCACATCACCGTCAGGGCGAGTGCGCCGATGGCGGTGTTGACCGCGGAACGGCAGACGGGCGACCGCCTGAAGTGCAGCGCGAGCACCATGCTGACCAGGGCGATGTCGAGCAGCGGGTACGCCACCGACAGCGCGCCGTGCGCCACGCTGGAACCGCTCCCGGCCTTCGCCGCCTGGGCCAGCGCGAGGCTCCACGCCAGGGTCAGCAGCGAACCGCCGATCAGCCAGGCGTCCAGGCCGAGGCAGATCCAGCCCGCCTTCGTCACGGGCCGCTTGGCCAGCACCAGCAGACCCACGATGGCGGGCGGCGCGAAGCACAGGAAAAACAGGTCCGCGTAGCTGGGGCTGGGCACGGGCTGGCGCAGGACGACCTCGTACCACCCCCAGACGGCGTTGCCCAGGGACGCCATCGCCGAGGAGAGGGCGAACAGCAGCCAGGCGGGTCGGAAACGGACCCGGCGTCCACGGGCGTAGACGAAGCAGGAGACCGCGGCGGCGGCCGCGGCGGCGCTCAGCCCGAAGTCACCCATGATCTTGGCGAGGTGGTTCGAACCCCAGCCGAACGCGGAACCGACGGCGTATCCCGCGCAGACCAGGGCCAGGACGAGCTGGCGGACGAGGGGCGGTCGGCCGGCGGCGGCCGACGGCCGGGACGGCAGCGGTCCGGGCGACGGCTGCGCCCGCAGCGCGCCGTCCAGCGTGGGTACGGGGGTCGGCGGACTCACCGGGGCCTCCCGGTCCGCGCCGGTCCCGCGGCCCGCGCGCCCCGCGGGAGGGGCGGTTTCTGCTTCCTGCGGGTGCCGTGCCGGCGCTGGTGGGGGCAGGACTGACCGTCGCGGCCGGACCGGCCTCGCCCGCGCGCGGTCGCGGTCGTGCGCCAGGGTCGCCGGCGGCGGCTCCGCCGCGTCGGGTCGTTCGTCCATAGGCCGTGCATCGCCCGTCGCCCCCCTCACAGTCTGAGATCCATCCCCGGCGCCGACCGGTGCGCGGCGCGTCCCCTGTCGGACGATACACCAGGATCGTCACTCAGGGACATAGGTTCTCTACGCTCTGTGACGACCAGCGGATATGCGCGTACCCACCGCGTCCGGGGGGTTGCGGAGGGTACCCGAAACGGATTACGCGCCCGTCGTCAGGATCACGTTGCGCAGCGGCTCCCGGTTCACGAAACGGCTCAACTGGTCCACCAGCAGCCGCTTGGCGCGCGGCAGGAAGGCGGAGGTCGGGCCCCCGGCGTGCGGGCTGACGAGTATGCCGGGAGCATGCCACAGCGGGTGACCGGGCGGCAGCGGTTCGGGGTCGGTCACGTCGAGGGCGGCGGTGATGCGTCCGCTCTCCAGTTCGGTGAGCAACGCCTTCGTGTCGACGACGGGGCCGCGGGCGACGTTGACGAGCAGGGCCCCGTCCTTCATGCGGGCCAGGAACTCCGCGTCGGCCAGCCCGCGGGTCTCCTCGGTGAGCGGTGTGGACAGGACGACGACGTCCGCCTCCGGAAGCAGGGAGGGCAGTGCGGTGAGCGGGTGCACCGGGCCGCGCGCCGTGGTGCGGGCGGAGCGCGCGACGCGCACGACCGGCGCGACCTCGAACGGCACGAGCCGGTCCTCGATCGCGGCGCCGATCGATCCGTACCCGACGATGAGCACCGTGCGGTCGGCGAGCGCGGGCCGGAAGCCGCCCAGCCACGCGCCGCGGTCCTGCGCCCGGACGAAGTCGGGGACGCCGCGCAGGGAGGCGAGGATCAGGGTCAGGGTGAGTTCCGCGGTGCTGGCCTCGTGCACGCCGCGCGCGTTGCACAGCCGGACGCCCGCGGGCAGGTGCCGCAGGCCGGGCTCCACGTGGTCGATGCCGGCGGAGAGGGTCTGGACGACCTGGACGGAGCGCATCTCGGGCAGGGGGCGGGTGCCGATGCCGCTGGGCTTCATGTAGGGGACGACGTAGTACGCGCAGTCGGCCGGGTCGGCGGGGAAGGACTCCTCGCCGTTCCAGTAGCGGTAGGCGGGGCCCTTGGGAAGGCCCTCGATCTCGTCCGGCGGGATGGGCAGCCACACGTCAGCAGTCATGGTCAGGAGGCTATGTCAGGGGCGCGGAAGGGCAGAGGTTAGGTTGGGTGGCCTGACGAGGGAGGGTCACGACCGGTGGAGCGCAGGACGATCGGCGCGACGGCACTCGCGGTGGGGGCCGTCGGACTCGGGTGCATGCCGATGAACTGGGCGTACAGCGCGTCGCGGCAGCGGGGCGAGGAGTCGGTCAGGGCGGTGCACCGGGCCCTCGACCTGGGTGTCTCGCTGCTGGACACGGCGGACATGTACGGCCCGTTCACCAACGAGCTGCTGCTGGGACGGGTGTTGAAGGAGCGGCGGCCGGACGCCTTCGTGTCGACCAAGGTCGGTCTGCTGGTGGGCGACCAGCACATCGTGGCCAACGGCCGCCCCGGCTATGTGAAACGTGCCTGTGACGCGTCCCTGCGCCGGCTCCAGACGGACGTCATCGATCTCTACCAGCTGCACCGTGCCGACCCCGAGGTGCCCGTCGAGGAGACCTGGGGCGCGATGGCGGAGCTGGTGCGGGCCGGGAAGGTGCGGGCGCTCGGGCTCTGCGCGGTCGGCGCGCGGTCGGCCCGGCGGCCGGGGGCGCGGCTGCACGACGCCACGGTCCGGCAGCTGGAGCGGGTGCAGCAGGTGTTCCCGGTGAGCGCGGTCGAGGCCGAGCTGTCGGTGTGGTCGCCGGAGGCGCTGCGGACGCTGCTGCCCTGGTGCGTCTCGCGCGGCGTCGGCTTCCTCGCCGCGATGCCGCTCGGCAACGGCTTCCTGACCGGCACACTGACACCCGGTCAGGGCTTCGAACCGGAGGACCTGCGCGCCCGGCACCCTCGCTTCACCGCCGAGATGATGGCCGCCAACCAGCCGATCGTGGCGGGCCTGCGCCGGATCGCCGCCCGGCACGGCGACTCGGTCACGCCCGCGCAGGTGGCGCTGGCCTGGGTGCTGGCGCAGGGGCCGCACGTGGTGCCGGTGCCGGGTACCAAGCGGGAACGCTGGGTGGGCGAGAACGCGGGGGCGGCCGGCCTGCGGCTGACCGAGGAGGACCTGGCGGAGGTGCGCCGGCTGCCGGCGGCCCAGGGCTCGTGGGAGTGACGCGCGCGATTGCCGGGTTCGGGATCGGGCGATCGGGAACTTGGAGGGCGCGTGCGGTGTATGACAAGGAGAACCCGCCGCGTCGAAGGGATCTGTCGACCATGATCGTGCAACGTCGAGCCGTGTCGGCCGTGTTGGCCGCCGCCGCCCTGCTGCTGACGGCCGGCTGCTCCTCCGACGCCGGGGAGCCGTCGGGCGCGGACGGCTCCACCTCCGCGAGCAGTACGGCGGCCCAGTCGCCGCCCCCGGGGTCGGCCGCCGAACGGACGCCGCCCGCGAAGGGCTCCGTGGAGGTGGTCCGTACGGTCGCCACCGGCCTGAACAGTCCCTGGGGCCTGGCGCCGCTGCCCGGCGGTGGCCTGCTGGTCTCCTCCCGCGACGAGGCCACGATCACGCGGGTCGACGAGAAGACCGGCGAGAAGACGGAGCTGGGCGAGGTGCCCGGGGTGGCCGCGGCCGGCGAGGGCGGTCTGCTCGGCATCGCGCTCTCCCCCGACTACGCCTCGGACCACATGGTCTACGCGTACTTCACCTCGGCCTCGGACAACCGGATCGTGCGCATGCGGTACGACGAGAAGAAGCCGTCCGGTGAGCAGCTGGGGGAGCCGGACACGGTCTTCCGGGGCATCCCCAAGGGAGTGATCCACAACGGCGGGCGGATCGCCTTCGGCCCCGACAGGATGCTCTACGCGGGCACCGGCGAGAGCGGTGAGGAGGGCCTGTCCCAGGACAAGGAGTCCCTCGGTGGCAAGATCCTGCGGATGACGCCGGACGGCGAGCCGGGCCCCGGCAACCCGTTCCCCGACTCGGTCGTGTACTCGTACGGCCACCGGAACGTGCAGGGGCTGGCCTGGGACGACGAGCAGCGGCTGTTCGCCGCGGAGTTCGGGCAGGACACCTGGGACGAGCTGAACGCGATCAAGCCGGGCGACAACTACGGCTGGCCCGAGGCCGAGGGCAGGGGCGGCGGCTCCGGCTTCCACGATCCGCTCGCCCAGTGGAGCACCGACGAGGCCTCCCCCAGCGGTATCGCCTTCGCCGAGGGCTCGGTGTGGATGGCGGGCCTGCGCGGTGAGCGGCTGTGGCGGGTGCCGCTGAAGGGGACGGAGGCGGCGGCCGAACCGCAGGCCTTCCTGGAGGGCGAGTACGGGCGGCTGCGTACGGTCGTCGCGGCGGGCGGCGACCGGCTGTGGCTGGTGACCAGCAACACGGACGGCCGGGGCGACCCGAAGGAGGACGACGACCGGATCCTGGAGCTGCGGGTCAGCTAGGGCCGCTCGGGTGCCGTCGGTCGTCGGCCGCCTCGGCGGGGCGGGGGACGTGGACGACGACCTTGCCCGACGAGAGGTCTATCGGGCCGTGGCCGGGGTCGCCGTCGCCGACGTCCTCGCGGGTCAGTTCCAGTCGGTTCTGCTCGTCGCGGGTGTGCTTGCGGCCGGGGGAGAACAGCTCCTCGAATGCGTTGAACACAAAGCCTCCGTCCGTCGGCGTCCTTTACAGCGTAAGCCTCACTCGGCCGAACCGGACATGAGCGGGTCGGCCGGGAAGAGCGCCAGCCGGTGGGCCACCGCCGCCGCCTCGCCGCGGCCGGACACGCCGAGCTTGGCCAGGATGTTGGAGACGTGGACGCTCGCCGTCTTCGGGGAGATGAAGAGTTCCTCCGCTATCTGGCGGTTGGTGCGGCCGTCGGAGACCAGGCGCAGCACGTCGCGTTCCCGGCTGGTGAGGCCCAGGGCCTCGGCCGGGTCGGCGGGGACGCGCTCGGGTCCGGCGGCGCGGCCCAGGGTGAGGCGGGCGCGCCGGCCGAGCAGGCCGACCGCGTCGGCCAGCGGACGGGCGCCGAGGTGCCGGGCGACGGCGCCGGCCAGGCGGAGCAGCTCCGTGGCGCGGGCGCGGTCGTCCTCGCCGCCGGTGTCCAGGAGGGCGGCGGCGAGCCGGTGCCGGACCCGGGCGAGGTCGTAGGGCCGCTCCAGGCACTCGAAGGCGGTGACCGCCTCCGTCCAGAGCGCCGGGGTGTCCCGGCCCTCGGCCCGGTGGAGTTCGGCGCGGACCCACTTCTCGTGGGCGAGCCAGACCGGTGCGCCGGTGGTGAGCGACTTGGCGGTCCCGGCGAGCCGTTCCAGGGCCTCGGCCCGTCCCTCCTCGGCGGCCGGCAGGTCGCGGGCGTCGGCCTCCGCCTGGGCGGCGAACAGCAGCATCGGCCAGGCGTAGCGCTGGGTGCCGGGCGGCAGGCCCGCGTCCAGGGCCCGGCCGAGTTCGGCGCGGACGTCGGGGAGGCGGCCCTCGGCGGCGGCGATGCCGAGGGCGAGGGCGGCCAGCGGGAGACGGTGCTGCGGCATGGGGTCGTGCGTGCCGTAGGCGGCGCGGGCCTTGGCGAGCAACCGGGCGGCCTCGGCCGTCCCGCCGCGGGCGAGGGCCACGAGTGCGCGCTTGAGGGCGGCGCCGCCGCACGGCGCGGGACCGCGGCCCGGGGCTCCGGCCTTCGCCGCGGCCTCCAGTGCCTCGTCCCAGCGGCCGAGCGAGATCAGCGACTCGGAGAGATTGCCCCACACCCAGGCCTCGGACTCCAGCAGCCCCATCCGCCGGGTGAGCTCGACCCCCTGGCGCAGGATGCCGAGCGCGTCCTCGGAGCGGCCGACGCCCTCCAGGACGGAGGGCAGGTTGACGTGACTGCGAGCCACCACGGCGGAGCGTCCCTGTGCCACCACCAGGTCTCTGACCTGGTACATCTCCGTCAGCCCCGCGTCGATGTGGCCCGCGTCGACCATCAGGCCGCCCAGGGTGAGCCGGGCGTTGAGCTCGATGTCGTCGGCGCCGACCATGCGCGCGTACTCGACGGCACGCTCGGCGGCGACGACCGCGTCCGGGCCCGGGTCGTGGAGCATCGACCAGTTGGCGGCCATGGCCAGCACCTCGGCGTGCACCTGGGAGGGCGGCAGGCCGCGGACCAGTTCCTGGGCGATGCCGAGCTCCCGCCAGCCGTCGCCGCGGCCCTGCGCCTGCACCAGCAGGGAGCGCTGCGTCCAGAACCAGGCGGCGCGCTGCGGGTCCCGGCCGCTCGCGGGTATCCCCGCACCCGCCTCCTGCTCCTCCTCCAGCAGGCGCAACGCCCGCTTGGTGATCTTCAGGGCGCGTTCCCGCTCCCCGCACAGCCGTCCGGCGACGGCGGCCTCCGCCATGAGGTCCAGGTAGCGCAAGGGGGCGGTCTCGGGGTCGCAGCCGCAGGGCGGGTAGACCTCGGTGTAGTCGACGGGGCGCAGGGTGGCGCGGACGTCGTCCGGCACGGCGTCCCACAGCTCCATCGCGCGTTCCAGGAGCCTCAGTTGCTCGGAGTAGGCGTGGCGGCGGCGGGCCTCGACGGAGGCGTCCAGCACGGCGGGCAGGGCCCTGGCGGGGTCGTGGGCGTGGTACCAGTAGCTGGCCAGGCGCATCACGCGCTCGGCGGCGGGCACCAGCGTGGGGTCGGCGTCCAGCGCCTCGGCGTAGCGGCGGTTGAGGCGGGAGCGCTCGCCGGGGAGCAGGTCGTCGGCTACGGCCTCGCGGACCAGGGAGTGCCGGAAGCGGTAGCCGTCGCCGTCGGGCGCGGGCAGCAGGATGTTGGCGCCGACGGCGGCGCGCAGCGCCTCGATGAGGTCGTCCTCGGCGAGTGAGGCGACGGCGGCGAGCAGCCGGTACTCGACGGTGGAGCCGCCCTCGGCGACGGTCCGGGCGACCCGCTGGGCGCTCTCGGACAGGGCCTCGACGCGGACCAGGAGCAGGTCGCGCAGGGAGTCGGTGAGGCCGGTGCAGCAGCCCTCGTGGGCGGCGACGGCCAGTTCCTCGACGAAGAAGGCGTTGCCGTCGGAGCGTTCGAAGATCTCGTCGACCTGGAGCGGGTCGGGTTCGTACGCGAGGATGCCGGCGATCTGCCGTCCCACCTCGTCGCGGGTGAAGCGGCCCAGCTCGATGCGGCGGACGGTGCGCAGCCGGTCGAGTTCGGCGAGCAGGGGGCGCAGCGGGTGGCGGCGGTGGATGTCGTCGGAGCGGTAGGTGGCCAGGACGACGAGGCGGCCGGTGCGCAAGGTGCGGACGAGGTAGGCGATCAGGTGGCGGGTGGAGGCGTCGGCCCAGTGCAGGTCCTCCAGGACGAGGACGACGGTGTGCCGGGCGGCCACGCGCTCCAGCAGGCGTGCGGTGAGCTCGAAGAGCCGGGCCATGCTCTCCTCGTCGTGCCGGCCGCCGCCGGTGACCGGGGTGCCCTCGCCCAGTTCGGGCAGCATCCTGGCCAGTTCCTCCTCCTGTCCGGCGGCGGCGTCCGCCAGTTCCCCGGGCAGTTGGCGGCGCAGGGAGCGCAGGGCGGTGGAGAAGGGCGCGAAGGGCAGTCCGTCGGCGCCTATCTCGACGCAGCCGCCCAGCGCGACGACGGCGCCCTGCCGGCGTGCGGCGTCGGCGAACTCCTCGACGAGGCGGGTCTTGCCGACGCCTGCCTCGCCCCCGAGCAGCAGCGCCTGCGGCTCGGCGGAGGCGGCGCGGCCGAGCGCGTCGTGCAAGGTGGCCAGTTCACCGGCGCGGCCGACGAACACGGGACTGACGGACCTGGTCTCCACGGAAGCGAGCATCGCACGCGGGTCCGACAGCGGCGCAGCTGTTTTCGGCAGGTGGACGGCGGGCGGTACGGCGACGGGGAGGGCGGCCGTGCGGCCGCCCTCCCCGTTTCCCCCGTTCACGCCACCCGGGCGAACCGGTGCCTGCGCGGGCGCGCGCTATGGCTCTCCTCCGGCGCGGCCGCGCGGCGGGCGTCCCGGCGGGCGGCGCGACGGGCGCGGACGGCCTCGCGGGCCAGCCGCTCCTGGTCGGCGCGGCGGATCAGTTCGGTGGCGCGGGTCTGCTGGATCTCGTACTCGAACACGGTGTGTCTCCTGGAGTGAGGCCGGTTGCTGCTTCGCTCTCTGCGATGCCTCAACCTTCGTCTCCCAGGGGGGTCCGCCACATCGGGTAAGTTCCGCATCTTCGGCACCGGGCGGGGCCTTAGACGTGCGTGAGGGGTCTTAGGGCGTGCGCCCGGGGCGCGTGGATGCCCTAAGACCCCTGCGGAAGGCCTGGTCAGCCGGTGGACGGCAGACCGAGCAGGATGTCCGTGTACTTCAGGACCGCGAGCAGCAGGCCGATGACGCCGAGGGCGACGCCCGCCCAGGCGACCGACTTGATCCACGGGGCCTGCGGGCGGCCGGGCGCGCCGAACGCGGGGCGGGCCAGCACCACGACGCCGACGATCAGCGCGACCAGGGCGAACGCGCCGCCCCACAGCGCGGTGGCGTGCCAGGCGTCGCCGTAGCCCTTCTCGATGAGGCTGCCGACGTTCGACGACGAGGACGTCTCCAGCTGGCCGATCAGCGACTGGCGCGCGGAGGCCACGGTGCCGACCCAGCTGCCGGTCAGCGAGACGATGCCCAGCCCGGCGGAGACGACGGCACCGGCGCCCTGGCCGACGCCGGTGGCGCCCTCGGTCGCGGGGGCGGCGAAGTCGGCGCCGTCAGCGGCCTCGTCGTCCGGCGTGGTGTCGTCCGGCGTGGCGTCCGCGCCTTCCGCCTTCTCGACCTCGGTGGTCTCGGGAGCCTCCGCCGCCTCGTCCGTCTTGTGCTCGTCGGTCTTCACGCCGGTCTCGTCCACTGTCTTCGTTCCCATGTCTCGCACCGTACGGACGCTGTCTGAGAGGTCCCTTAATGATCCTTTTGAGCGGCACGCGCGCGTGCCTCACGCGCCGCACGCCACTCGGGCGCGAGCACCGCCCACACCTCGATGTCCTGGCGGACACCCCGGTGCAGGGAGCTTTCGCGCAGCACGCCCTCACGCATCATGCCGAGTCGCCGGGCGGCGTTGACACTCGGGGTGTTGGCGGACGACGCGTGCCACTCCACACGGTGCATGCCGCGCTCGTCGAACGCCCAGTCGATCAGGACCCGGGCACCACGGGTGACCAGGCCCCGGCCCGTTCCGGCGGGCTCCAGCCAGCAGCCGATCTCGCAGACTCCGGTGGCGGCGTCGAAGACCCGGAAGAGCAGTCCGCCGACGAGTTTGCCGTCCAGCCACAGTCCGTGCAGGAAGCCGCTGTCGGCGGCGTGCCGGTCGGCGTAGGCCTGGAGGATCTCCCGGGCCAAGGCCACGTCGGTGGCCTTGGCGCCGAACGGAATGTGCTGGGTGATGAACTCCCTGCCCCGCTCCAGGTGGGCCAGGAACTCCTCGGCGTGCCAGGTCTCCAGGGGACGCAGTTCGGCTCCGTCGTCACCCAGTGGTATCGCGTACATCCCGGTGTCGCTCCTCCTCCGCAAGGACGTCCGCCACCTCGGCGTCCGTCGCCGCGGCCAGCCTCTCATGGGCGACGCGGCACTCGGGCGGCTCGATGCTGATCCGGGGCAGGAGCTTGTCCAGGCGGCGCGGCAGCCACCAGTTGGCGCCGCCGAGCAGGTGCATCAGGGCGGGCACCAGGAGGGTGCGCAGGACGAAGGCGTCCAGGGCGACGGCTGCGGCGAGGGCGATGCCGAACATGGCGATGACCCGGTCGCCGCTGAGGACGAAGGCGAGGAACACCGAGATCATGATGACCGCCGCCGAGTTGATCACCCGGCTGGTCTCGGCGAGGCCGACCCGGACCGCGCGGCGGTTGTCGCCGGTCTCCAGCCACTCCTCGTACATCCGGCTGACCAGGAAGACCTGGTAGTCCATGGAGAGGCCGAACAGTACCGACACCATGATCACGGGGAGGAAGGGTTCGATCGGGCCGGCGCTGCCCAGGCCCAGCTGCTCGCTCCCCCAGCCCCACTGGAAGATCGCCACGACGACGCCGAAGGACGCGGCGACGGCGGCGACGTTCATCGCGGCGGCCTTGACCGGGATGCCGATCGAGCGGAAGGCCAGCAGGAGCAGCAGGCAGCCGAGGCCCACGACCACGCCGACGAAGAGGGGCAGCTTGCCGACGATGACGTCGGCGAAGTCGTCGTAGCCGGCCGTCACCCCGCCGACGTACACGTCGAGGGCGGTGCCCGCCTCGGCGCGGGGCAGCACCTCGGAGCGCAGCCGCTCGACGAGCTCGCTGGTCTCCGGCGACTGCGGGGAGGACTCGGGGACGACCGTGAGGTACGCGGTGTCGCCGCCCGAGTTGTAGGCCACCGGGGTCACCGAGGAGACGCCCTCGGTGGTGCGGAGGTCGGCGTCGAGGTTGTCCAGGGCGAGCCGGTCCTCGGCGCCGCCGACCTCGGTGACCAGGGTGAGGGGGCCGTTGACGCCGGGGCCGAAGCCCTCGGCGAGGAGGTCGTAGGCCTGGCGGGTGGTGCTGCCCTTGGGGTCGTTGCCCTGGTCGGAGGTGCCCAGGCGCAGGCCGAGGGTCGGCAGGGCGAGGACGGTGATGACGACGAGCGCGAGGGCGCCGAGCAGCTTGGGGTGGCGCTCCACGAACGCCGACCAGCGGGCGGCGAAGCCGGTCGGCAGCTCGGGCTCGGGCCCGTGCTCCGCGAGCCGGCGCCGCTCGCGCCGGCTCAGGGCGCGCGGTCCGATGTATGACAGCAGTGCGGGCAGCAGCGTCACAGAGGCGGCGACGGTGAGGACGACGGTGAGCGAGGCGGCGATGGCCACGCCGTTGAGGAAGCTGAGCCGGAGGATCAGCATGCCCAGCAGCGCGATGCAAACGGTGGCACCCGCGAACGCGACCGCCCGTCCGGTGGTCGCGACGGCGTTCTCGGCGGCCTCGGCGACACTGAGCCCCCGCTTCAGTCCGCGCCGGTGTCTGGTGACGATGAAGAGCGCGTAGTCG
Source organism: Streptomyces sp. CB02414 (assembly GCF_001905385.1). Taxonomy (GTDB): domain Bacteria; phylum Actinomycetota; class Actinomycetes; order Streptomycetales; family Streptomycetaceae; genus Streptomyces. Next base: position 235,267 of record NZ_LIPF01000011.1, read on the forward strand.
ATGCCGACGCCGAGCCCGATGAGGGTGCCCAGCATGGGCGCGAAGTCGGCGACGGTCATGGCGTGGCCGAGCAGGGTGATGCCGGCGTAGGCGGTGCCGACGGAGACCAGCGCGGTGGCGATGGGCAGCAGGGAGGCGGCCAGGGAGCCGAAGGCGAGGAAGAGGACGACGGCGGCGACGGCCACGCCGACGACCTCGGCGAGGTGGCCGTCCGGCGCCTCGGTCACCGCGACGGCGCTGCCGCCCAGCTCGACCTGGAGCCCGTCAGTCTCGGCCGCCTTCGCGGTGTCGACCACGGCCCGCGCCTCGGCCGGGTCGATGTCCTGGGAGGCGTCCTCGAAGGTGACCGAGGCGTACGCCGTGTGGGCGTTCTCGCTGATCTGCGGCGAGTCGGCGTCGTCGTAGGGGTTGGTCACCGAGGCAACGCCGGGAAGGTCCGCGATGCGGTCCAGGGTGCGGTTCATCGTCTGTTCGACGCCGGTGGCGCGCACGGTGTCGGTCGTCGTGTGCCAGACGATCGTGTCGCTGTCGCCGCCGAGGCCGGGGAAGCCGGAGGTGAGCAGCCGGGAGGCACGGTCGGAGTCGGTGCCGGGCACGCCGTAGTCGTTGGAGTACGCCGCCCCCGCGACACCGGCGGCCGCGGCGACCCCGCCGAAGGCGAGGAGCCAGAGCAGGACGGTGACGAGACGACGTCGAACACACCAGCGTGCGAGGGCTGCCACGAACGTGCTCCCAGGTGTCTGATTGTGGATCTTTGGCCGGGAACAGTCGTCCTTGGTGTGAACGGCCCGCAAAGAACGCATGAGCAATGCAAAGTCACTCTTGCAGGCGGAAGTGATCGTTTGCGGACTTAGTGGGCTTATTCACAACAACGGCCCCGGGGAACTCGTCGTGGTGACGCGTTCCCCGGGGCCGTCGGCGCCTGGCGGCGCGGGTGCCTGGGAGGGCTCAGCCTTCGGACACGCCCAGCTTCTCCAGGATCAGCTCCTTGACGCGGGCCGCGTCCGCCTGCCCCCGGGTCGCCTTCATGACCGCGCCGACCAGGGCGCCGGCCGCGGCCACCTTGCCGCCGCGGATCTTGTCGGCGATGGCCGGGTTGCCGGCGATGGCCTCGTCGACGGCGGTGGTGAGCGCGCCCTCGTCGGAGACGACCTTCAGGCCGCGCTGGTCGACGACCTCGTCCGGCGTGCCCTCACCGGCGAGGACGCCCAGGATGACCTGGCGGGCCAGCTTGTCGTTCAGCTCGCCCTTGGTCACCAGCTCGGCGACCCGGGCGACCTGGACCGGCGTGATCGCCAGCTCGTCGAGCGCCTTGCCCGACTCGTTGGCGCTGCGGGCCAGCTCGCCCATCCACCACTTGCGGGCGGAGGCCGCGTCGGCACCGGCGTCGATCGTGGCGACGATCGGGTCCAGCGCGCCGGCGTTGAGGATGGACTGCATGTCGTTGCCGGAGATGCCCCACTCCTCGCGGAGCCGGTTGCGGCGCACCAGCGGCAGCTCGGGCAGGGCGGAACGGATCTCCTCGACCCACTCGCGCGAGGGGGCCACCGGCACCAGGTCGGGCTCCGGGAAGTACCGGTAGTCCTCCGCCTCCTCCTTCACGCGGCCGGAGGTCGTGGACCCCGTGTCCTCGTGGAAGTGGCGGGTCTCCTGGATGATCGTGCCGCCGTCGTTCAGCACGGCGGCGTGGCGCTGGATCTCGAAGCGGGCGGCGCGCTCGACGGAGCGCAGCGAGTTGACGTTCTTGGTCTCGCTGCGGGTGCCGAACTTCTCCCGGCCGTGCGGGCGCAGCGACAGGTTCACGTCGCAGCGCATCTGGCCCATCTCCATGCGGGCCTCGGACACGCCGAGGGCACGGATGAGTTCGCGCAGCTCACGGACGTACGCCCGGGCGACCTCGGGGGCCCGCTCGCCCGCTCCCTCGATCGGCTTGGTGACGATCTCGATGAGCGGGATGCCGGCACGGTTGTAGTCGAGGAGGGAGTGCGAGGCGCCGTGGATACGGCCCGTCGCGCCACCGACGTGCGTCGACTTGCCGGTGTCCTCCTCCATGTGGGCGCGCTCGATCTGGACGCGGAAGGTCTCCCCGTCCTCCAGCTGCACGTCGAGGTAGCCGTCGAAGGCGATCGGCTCGTCGTACTGGGAGGTCTGGAAGTTCTTCGGCATGTCCGGATAGAAGTAGTTCTTCCGGGCGAAGCGGCACCACTCGGCGATCTCGCAGTTCAGCGCGAGACCGATCTTGATCGCCGACTCGACGCCGGTCGCGTTGACGACCGGGAGCGCGCCGGGCATGCCGAGGCAGACGGGGCAGGTCTGGGTGTTCGGGTCGGCGCCGAGGGCGGTCGAACAGCCGCAGAACATCTTGGTCTTGGTGCCGAGTTCGACATGGACCTCGAGGCCCATGACGGGGTCGTACGACGCCAGCGCGTCCTCGTACGACACCAGGTCGGTCGTGGTGGTCACGGTGTAACTTCCCTCTCAGCCCAGCAGGACGTCGTCGTCGCCCAGGCGCTTCAGCTCGCGGTAGAGCAGGGCGAGGCCGGTGACGACGCCGGCCGCGGTGACGACGGCGTCGGCGAGGCGCAGCGTGTCGTTCTCCACGCGGGCCTTCTTGATCTGCTTGGCGACGCCGATCGCGCCGAACGCGGTGGCGGCCATGGACATGTACGTACCGGACTTGGACTTCTTGAAGCCCTTGGCCTTGGACAGTGCGCTCACAGCGACGGTGCCTCCTCGATCAGCGGGTGGCCCCACTTTTCCACGAAGGCGGCCTCGACGGCGGCGCCGACCTTGTAGAGCCGGTCGTCCTTCATGGCGGGGGCGATGATCTGCAGACCCACCGGCAGGTTGTCCTCCGGCGCGAGGCCGCAGGGCAGCGACATGGCCGCGTTGCCCGCCAGGTTGGTGGGGATGGTGCACAGGTCGGCCAGGTACATCGCCATCGGGTCGTCGGCGCGCTCGCCGATCGCGAAGGCGGTGGTCGGGGTCGTCGGGGAGACGATCACGTCGACCTGTTCGAAGGCCCGCTCGAACTCCTGCTTGATGAGGGTGCGGACCTTCTGGGCGCTGCCGTAGTACGCGTCGTAGTAGCCGCTCGACAGGGCGTACGTGCCGAGCATGACGCGGCGCTTGACCTCGGGGCCGAAGCCGGCCTCGCGGGTCAGGGAGGTGACCTCCTCGGCGGAGTGCGTGCCGTCGTCGCCGGTACGGAGGCCGTAGCGCAGGCCGTCGAAGCGGGCGAGGTTGGAGGAGCACTCGGAGGGGGCGATCAGGTAGTACGCGGAGAGCGCGAGGTCGAAGGACGGGCAGTCCAGTTCGACGACCTCGGCGCCCAGCTCCTTCAGGAGCTCGACGGACTCGTCGAAGCGCTGGACGACACCGGCCTGGTAGCCCTCGCCGCGGAACTGCTTGACGACGCCGACGCGCATGCCCCGCACGCTGCCGTTGCGGGCCGCCTCGACGACCGCGGGGACCGGCGCGTCGATCGACGTGGAGTCCATCGGGTCGTGCCCGGCGATCACCTCGTGCAGCAGGGCCGCGTCCAGGACCGTGCGGGCGCAGGGGCCGCCCTGGTCGAGGGAGGAGGAGAAGGCCACCATGCCGTAGCGGGAGACGCCGCCGTACGTCGGCTTGACGCCGACCGTGCCGGTGACGGCCGCGGGCTGGCGGATGGAGCCGCCGGTGTCGGTACCGATCGCGAGCGGCGCCTGGAAGGCGGCGAGGGCGGCGGAGGAGCCGCCGCCGGAACCGCCGGGGATCTTGGTGAGGTCCCACGGGTTGCCGGTCGGGCCGTACGCGCTGTTCTCCGTCGAGGACCCCATGGCGAACTCGTCCATGTTGGTCTTGCCGAGGATGACGACGTCGGCGGCCTTGAGGCGCTTGGTGACAGTCGCGTCGTACGGCGGGAGCCAGCCCTCGAGGATCTTGGAGCCGACGGTGGTCGGGATGCCCTCGGTGGTGAAGATGTCCTTCAGCGCGAGGGGGACGCCGGCCAGCGGGCCGAGCTTCTCGCCGCGCTCGCGCTTGGCGTCCACGGCGCGGGCCTGGGCCAGGGCGCCCTCGCGGTCGACGTGCAGGAAGGCGTGCACCTTCTCGTCGACGGCCTCGATACGGGCCAGGTGGGCCTCGGTGACCTCGACCGCGGTCAGCTCGCCGGAGGCGATCTTCGCGGCGATCTCGGCCGCGGTGAGCTTGATGATGTCGCTCATGGCGGTTACTCCTCCCCCAGGATCTGCGGCACCTTGAAACGCTGCTGCTCCTGGGCCGGGGCGCCGGAGAGCGCCTGCTCGGGCGTGAGCGACGGACGGACCTCGTCCGGCCGCATGACGTTCGTCAGCGGGAGCGGGTGCGAGGTCGGCGGTACGTCTTGGTCGGCGACCTCACTGACGCGGGCGACCGCGCCGATGATGTCGTCCAGCTGTCCCGCGAAGTGCTCGAGCTCTTCGGGCTTCAGCTCCAGACGCGCCAGCCGGGCGAGGTGGGCGACCTCCTCGCGCGTGATGCCAGGCATGCAGCGTTCCTCTGGGGTGAGTGTGTGGTTGGGGCAAATCGGCTTTGGCAAGTCGGTTTGGCCCAATCCTATGGGGCGCCGCCCCGTGCCCGTGAAACGGTTTCCCCCACCACCCGCTCAGGCACGTCGCGCGTCCCGGGTCCCGCGCGGGCGCCGGGGCACACGCGAGGACGGAAGGCCACGCGCGGCGAGCGCCGCGGGCTGCCGTGCTCCGGGCGCCCCGGAGCCGGCGCGGAACGTCAGCCGACCCGGCCAGGGTCGTCCCCCGCTGCGGCGGGGAGCGCGGCGGCCGGGCGTTGCCAGCCGCGGGCGCCGCGGGCCAGCAGCCAGGCGGTGGTCTCCTCCGGCGGCATCGCGGCGGCGACCAGCCAGCCCTGTACGGCGTCGCAGCCGAGGTCGCGCAGGCGTTCCCAGGTCTCGTCGTCCTCCACGCCCTCGGCGACGACCAGCAGGCCGAGGGAGTGCGCGAGGTCGACGGTGCAGCGCACGATCTCGGCGTCCTCGGCGTCGACGGCCAGCCGGGCCACGAAGGAACGGTCGATCTTCAGCTCGCTGACCGGCAGACGGCGCAGGTGGACGAGGGAGGAGTAACCGGTGCCGAAGTCGTCCAGCGACATCTTGACGCCGTGCCCGGTCAGGGCGTTGAGGGTGTCTGCGGCGCGCTGCGGGTCCTCCAGGAGGACGTGCTCGGTGATCTCCAGTTGGAGCGCTCCCGCCGGGACGCCGTGCCGGGCCAGCCGGGCGGCGACCGAGCCGGCGAAGCCGGGGGTGTGCACGTCGCGCGGGGAGACGTTGACCGCGACGGGCACGAACAGACCCTGGGAGCGCCAGTGGGCGACCTGTTCGAGCGCCGTCTCCAGTACGTACTCGGTGAGATGGGGCATCAGCCCGGACGACTCCGCGATCGCTATGAACTCGTCCGGCGGCACCTTGCCCCGCTCCGGGTGCACCCACCGCACCAGCGCCTCCAGGCCGGCCACGTGTCCGTCGAAGCGGACCTTGGGCTGGTAGTGCAGCTGCACCTCGTGGGCGTCCAGGGCGCGGCGCAGGTCGCCGAGGAGGCCGAGCCGGTCCGGGGTGTTGGAGTCCCGCTTGGACTCGTAGACCTCCACGCCCGTGCGGTCCCGCTTCGCCTGGTACATCGCCACGTCCGCGCGGCGCAGCAGCCCCTCGGCGTCCAGCGCGTGGTCGGGGAAGACGGCGACACCGGCGCTGGCCTCCAGGACGAGGGTGAGCCCGTCCAGGTCCATCGGGGAGCTGAGCGCGCCGACCAGCCCCCGGGCGATCCGGGTCGCCGACGTGGTCGAGTCGGCGACGGGCAGTAAGACGGCGAACTCGTCGCCGCCGAGCCGCGCGGCCTCCGCCCCGCGCGGCAGGGCCTGCCGCAGCCGGTCGGCGGTCTGCAGCAGCAGCCGGTCGCCGGCGAGGTGTCCGAGGGTGTCGTTGACCGAGCGGAAGCGGTCGAGGTCGATCAGCATCAGGGCGGCGCGGGCGCCGATGCGCTCGGCGTCGTCCAGTGCGGTCCAGGTTCGCTCCAGCAGCCACTGCCGGTTGGGCAGGCCGGTGAGCGGGTCGCGCAGCTGCTCCTCGGCGCGGGCGCGGGCGATCCACAGGGTGTAGTCGAGCGCGATCAGCGGGATGGCGAACAGCGGCAGCAGCAGCGGCTTGGCGTCGGCCACCACGCAGACCAGCGGGGCGATGCCGAGCAGGGCCACGGCGACCAGGCCCTGTCTGACCAGGGCGGTGCGGGCGACGGTGGGCAGACCGGCCCGCGGCGTCTGCAGGTACCACAGCAGGGCTCGGGTGACGGCGAGGTAGGCGACGGCGACGAGCACCACCTTGGGCGCCGCGTACACCCCCCAGGTGTTCGGGTCCCAGGGTTCCTCCACGGACGGGACGGAGCCGCAGACACCGAGCAGCATCGCCCCCGCGGCGATACCGAGGATGTCCACCGCGCCGTGCAGGACGCCGTGCCGCCAGCGCCCCCGCCGGGCTATGCCGACCAGGACGACGACGGTGAGGCTGACCATGCCGGCCGGAACCCAGCCGTACAGCAGCAGGACGGCGAGGGTGAGGGCGGCGCCGGAACCGGTGCCGCCCCACCAGCGGGAGCGGCCGAGCATGACCAGGTGGCCGACGACGATGCCGGTCAGCACGGCCAGCGCCCAGCCGGCGGTGCCGGACGGGAAGAGCGCGTGGCCGCCGGTGAACGCCCGGTAGAAACCGGCGCCCAGCACGAAGGCGGCGGCCGCGACGACCGCCGAGGGCAACGCGGGCCAGGACAGGTGCCGTTCGCCGCCGTCCGGGTCGGGGCCGGTGAGCGGCGGGGCGGAGCCGGGGCCGTGGCCGGGGTTCAGGGACGCCGGGCCGTGGCCGTCGGACGACCACGCCCGGCCGTGGCCGGGCGACGACGGCGCGGAGGCACGGGCGTCCCCCGCGGGGCGGGGTGCCCCACCGCCTCGCTGCCCGAACCACCGGCTCACGGGCCCCGCGCCCACCATGCGGCGCAGGCGCAGCCGTGAGCCCTCGGCGGCGCTCTCGGTCGGTTCCATTCCCGTCCCTCTCACAGCCGGCGGTGCCCACGCCACGCGGCCCCCGCCTCGACCACCCTCAACGGCTCCGCGTTGGAAAACCCTTCCCCTGCCCCTCAGGAGCAGGGGAATGCCCCGACCGCAGCTGGGCACGGCGGGCGCACACCTCAACAGTAGGCCGCGGAAGGCTTCCAGGGGCACCGGTCGTCGACGGTTGCCCGAATGCGACCCGGCCTCCCGTATGCATCTGGTATGCGCCGATCGGGTGGCCTTCAACCGCTATTCCTCGGCCGAAAGCGCGACTTCGGCCGCCGCTTCGGGTCCCTGCTCCAGCAGGACGGTGAAACCGTCCTCGTTCAGAACCGGCACCTTCGCTTGCATGGCCTTGTCGTACTTGGACCCTGGATTGTCACCGACCACCACGAACGAGGTCTTCTTGGAGACCGATCCGGTCACCTTGGCGCCTCTGCTCTGCAGGGCGTCCTTCGCTCCGTCCCGGGTGAAGTTCTCCAGGGTGCCGGTGACGACGACGGTCAGTCCCTCCAGCGGGCGCGGGCCCTCGTCCTCGCCGGTCGACTGCTCCTCCAGCGGAACTCCGGCCGCCTTCCACTTGCGGACGATCTCGCGGTGCCAGTCCTCGGCGAACCACTCCTTGACCGCGGCGGCGATGGTGCCGCCCACTCCGTCCGCGAGCGCCAGCTCCTCCTCGGTGGCCTGCTCGATCCGGTCGATGGAGCGGAACTCCCGGGCCAGCGCCTGGGCGGCGACCGGACCCACGTACCGGATGGAGAGGCCGTTGATGAAGCGGGCCAGCGGACGGGTCTTGGCCTCCTCGATGTACTTGAGCAGGGCGAGGGTGTTCTTCTTCGGCTCGCCCTCCTTGTTGGCGAAGACCGTGGCGATCTTCTCCTCGCCTGTCTTGGGGTCGCGCTTGGGCAGTCCGCTGTCCGGGTCGAGGACGTACGCCTTGATGGGCAGCAGTTTCTCGACGGTGAGGTCGAAGAGGTCGCCCTCGTCCACCAGCGGCGGGTCGGCCGGCTCCAGCGGCCCGGTCAGCGCGGCCGCCACGACACCGCCGAAGTGTTCGATGTCCAGGCACGCACGGCCGGCGAGGTAGGCGACGCGCTCGCGCAACTGCGCCGGACAGGTACGGGCGTTGGGGCAGCGGAGGTCGATGTCGCCCTCCTTCATGGCCCGCAGCGGCGTCCCGCACTCGGGGCACTCGGCCGGCATCACGAACTCCCGCTCGCTGCCGTCCCGCAGGTCGGCGACCGGGCCGAGGATCTCCGGGATGACGTCACCGGCCTTGCGCAGCACCACGGTGTCGCCGATGAGGACGCCCTTGGCCTTGACGACCTCCTGGTTGTGCAGCGTGGCGAACTCCACCTCGCTGCCGGCCACGGTGACCGGTTCGACCTGCGCGTACGGGGTGACGCGGCCGGTGCGGCCCACACCGACCTTGATGTCGACGAGCTTGGTGTTGACCTCCTCCGGCGCGTACTTGTACGCGATGGCCCAGCGGGGCGCGCGGGCCGTGGAGCCGAGGCGTCCCTGGAGGCGGATCTCGTCGAGCTTGACGACGACGCCGTCGATCTCGTGGGCCACGGAGTGCCGGTTCTCGCCGTAGTACGCGATGAACTCGCGTACGCCGTCGAGGCCGTCGACCACCCTGTTGTGCGGGGAGGTGGGCAGGCCCCAGGTCTTGAGCAGGTCGTAGGCCTGGGAGAGGCGGGTCATGCCCTTGAAGCCCTCCAGGACGCCGATGCCGTGGACCACCATGTGCAGCGGGCGGGTGGCGGTGACGCGGGGGTCCTTCTGGCGCAGTGAACCGGCGGCCGCGTTGCGCGGGTTGGCGAAGGGCTTGTCCCCCGCCTCGTTCAACCGGGCGTTGAGCTCCTGGAACTTCTCCATCGGGAAGTAGACCTCGCCGCGGATCTCCACGAGGTCGGGGACCTCGTCGCCCTTCAGGCGCTCCGGGATCTCGGCGATGGTGCGGACGTTGGGGGTGATGTCCTCGCCGGTGCGGCCGTCGCCGCGGGTGGCGGCGCGGACGAGGCGGCCGCGCTCGTAGGTGAGGTTGACGGCGAGTCCGTCCACCTTCAGCTCGCACAGGAAGTGGTACTCCTGCTCGCCCAGCTCCTTGGCGATGCGCTCGGTCCAGGCGGCCATCTCCTCGTCGTTGAAGGTGTTGTCGAGGGAGAGCATGCGGGAGCGGTGCTCGACGGCCGTGAACTCCGTCTCGTAGGACCCGGCGACCTTCTGGGTCGGCGAGTCCGGGGTGCGCAGCTCCGGGTACCGCTCCTCCAGCTCCTCCAGGGATCGCAGCAGCCGGTCGAAGTCCGCGTCGCTGACGACGGGGGCGTCGTTCACGTAGTACCGGAAGCGGTGCTCCTCGATCTGCTCAGCGAGCTGCACGTGCTTCTCGCGCGCCTCGGCGGGCACGTTCGTCGTCTCCGCTTGCTTGTCGCCGGCCACCGTGTTGTCCTCCCGTTACTCTGGGTTGTCCGCGAGGGATCTCGCCGCCCGGACGCAGTGAGCGAGGGCCCGGCGGGCGTACTCGGGGGACGCGCCCGCGAGTCCGCACGACGGCGTGACGGTGACCGCCTCCGCGAGAAGCCCCGGATGCAGCCCCAGCCTGCGCCACAGCGTTCTGACACCCATGACGCTACCGGCAGGGTCTGACAATGCGGTGTCCGTGCCCGGGATGACACCGGCGAACAGGCGGGTACCGCCCTCGACCGCCTCGCCGATCGCCTCGTCGTCACGCTCGGTGAGGAGCGAGAAGTCGAAGGAGACGCCGGCGACGCCCGCCCGGCGCAGCAGGGCGAAGGGCACGTCGGGGGCGCAGGAGTGGACGACGACCGGGCCGTCGGCGTGGACGGCGACGAGGTCGCGGAGAGCGGATTCGACGGCCTGCCGGTCGACGGCGCGGTGGGTGCGGTAGCCGCTGGCGGTGCGCACCCGGCCGCGCAGCACGGCGGTGAGGGACGGCTCGTCGAGCTGGAGGACGACGCGGGCGCCGGGCACTCTGCGCCGTACCTCCGCCAGGTGGAGGCGCAGGCCCTCGGCGAGCGAGGCGGCGAGGTCGCGGCAGGCGCCGGCGTCGGAGAGGACGGCCTCGCCGTTGCGCAGTTCCAGGGCGGCGGCGAGGGTCCAGGGGCCGACGGCCTGGACCTTGAGCGGGCCCTCGTAGCCCTGGGTGAACTCCTCCAGGGCGTCGAGGTCCTCCCCGAGCCAGGAGCGGGCCCGTTTGGTGTCCCGGCCGGGGTGGTCCCCGAGGCGCCAGCCGCTGGGCTCCACGCGCGCGTACAGCTCGACGAGCAGGCCGGCGGTGCGGCCGATCATGTCGGCGCCGGGGCCGCGGGCGGGCAGTTCGGGGAGGAAGGGGAAGGCCTCGAAGGTGCCGGTGCTGGTTTTCGCGGCCTCGCGGGCGTCCTGGCCCGGCAGGGAGCCGATGCCGGTGGCGGGGCCGAAGCGCGGATTGTCGTTCACAGGGGGAAGCGTACGCAGGGTGGTGGGAGGGGGTTTCGCCCCCGCCGCCCCTGCCCTTCCCGTCCCCGGGGGCTGCGCCCCCGGACCCCCGCTTCGGCCTGGACGGCCTCGTCCTCAAACGCCGGACGGGCTGGAAGACCGGTACTTACCGTCCCGGGCGCACCGTCAGGTCGTTGACCTCCGCGTCCCTCGGGAGGTCCAGGGCCATGAGGATGGTCGTGGCGACCGACTCGGGGTCGATCCACCGCGCCGGGTCGTACTCCTTGCCCTCCTGCCGGTGGACCTTGGCCTGCATGGGGCTGGCGGTGCGGCCGGGGTAGACGGAGGTGACGCGGACGCCGTTGGCGTGCTCCTCGTGGCGGAGGGAGTCGGCGAGGGCCTTCAGGCCGTGCTTGGAGGCGGCGTACGCGGACCAGCCGGCGTGGGCGTTGAGGCCGGAACCGGAGTTCACGAACAGCACGTGGCCCTGGGCGACGCGGAGCTGGGGCAGGAAGAGGCGGGTCAGCTCGGCGGGGGCGACCAGGTTGACGTTGAGCTGGCCCCGCCAGGTCTTCGGGGTGAGGTCGCCCACCGGGCCGAGGTCGACGACGCCGGCGATGTGCAGCAGGGAGTCCACGCGGTCGGGCAGCGTCTGGTGGGAGAAGGCCCAGGAGAGCTTGTCCGGGTCCGCCAGGTCGCCGACCAGCGTCCTCGCACCGGGGAGCGCCGCCGCCAGTTCCTTCGCGCGGCCCGCGTCGCGCGCGTGGAGCACGATCTCGTCGCCGCGTTCGTGCAGGCGGCGGGCGACGGCCGCGCCGATGCCGGAGCCCGCTCCGGTGATCACATGTGTAGCCATGCCCGCCATGCTCGCATCACCGGCGCCTCACTCGATGCCCTGGCTCTCCTCCAGGTAGGCGAGCGCGCCGACCGGCTCCTCGGCGAAGAACACCAGCTCGGTGAGGGAGCGGGGCAGGAAGCCCTCGTCCTCCATGCGGCGGAACTGCTCCTTGAGGCCGTCGTAGAAGCCCGCCGTGTTGAGCAGGACGACGGGCTTGTCGGTGTGCCCGTGCTTCTTCAGCTCCAGGATCTCGGTGGCCTCGTCCAGCGTGCCGGTGCCGCCCACCATGATCACTACGGCGTCGGCCTTCTCCAGCAGCAGTCGCTTGCGCTCGGCGAGGTCCGGCGCGATCACCATCTCGTCGGCGCCCTCGCGCGCCTTGGCCGCCAGGAAGTCGACCGAGACCCCGAGCAGGCGTCCCCCGGCCTCCTGCACCCCGTCGGCGACGACCTTCATCAGACCGACGTCGGAGCCGCCCCAGACGAGGGTGTGACCGCCCTTGCCCAGCAGTTCGGCGAACTCCCGCGCGGGGCGCGTGTAGCGCTCGTCGAGGTCGGCGGCGGAGAGGAAGACGCAGATGTTCATGGCCTCCACCGTACGGCCCGGCCCGGAGGGGAAGAACCCGGCCTCCGGGCACGCTGTAGTGACGGACACCACTGCCACCAGGAGGACGACGTGACCAAGGGACTCAAGGGACACCGCATCACCGTCGAGCCGAGCGACCGGCACGTGCGCGTGGTGCACGGCGACCGGGTGCTGGCGGAGAGCGACGCGGCGCTGGTGCTGCACGAGACGGGCTGTCCCGACCGGTACTACATCCCGGCCGGCGACGTGCGGACCGACCTGCTGACGCCGTCCGCCACGACCACCCACTGCCCCTTCAAGGGGGACGCGTCCTACTGGTCGCTGCCGGACGCGTCGGACCTGGTCTGGGCGTATCCGGACCCGAAGCCGGAGGTTGCGGAGATCAAGGACCACCTCTGTTTCTACGACGTCGAGGTGTCCTGAACGATGAATCGCCCGCCGTGCGGCAGTCTGCACAGGCATGGAGAAGACGACTGTTTCACGTGACGGCACCCGGATCGCCTACGAACGCTCAGGGCGGGGGCCGGCGGTCGTGCTCGTCAGCGGCGCCATGTCGACGGGCGCCACGATGGCGCCGCTGGCCGCCGGGCTGGCGGGGCGTCTCGACGTCACCGTGTACGACCGCCGGGGGCGCGGCGCGAGCGGCGACACCGCGCCCTACGCGGTGGAACGCGAGATCGAGGACCTGGCGGCGCTGATCGAGGCGGTGGGCGGCGAGGCGTCGTTGTACGGCATGTCGTCGGGCGGCGCGCTGGCGCTCCGGGCGGCGGCGAGCGGGCTCCCGGTGCGCCGGGTCGCGGTGTACGAGGTGCCGTACGCCATGGACGACGCCGCAGCGCGGGCCGCGGCCGAGTACACCGAACGGCTCACCGAGACGCTCGGGCAGGGGCGGCGCGGGGACGCGGTGGAGCTGTTCCTGCGCCACACCGGGTTGGGTGAGGAGATGATCCGGGGTGCCCGGCAGTCTCCCATGTGGGCGGGGATGGAGTCGGTGGCGCCGAGCCTGGCGTACGACGACGCCGCGATGGGCGACAGCCGGGTACCGCGTGCCGCGATCGCCTCGATCGGCGCACCTGTGCTGGCCCTCGCGGGCGGCGCGAGCGACGCGTGGTGGCACGACGCGGCACGCGCGATCGCCGAGGCGGCCGCGGACGGCACGTACGGCACCGTCGAGGGGCAGACCCACATGGTGGAGCCGGGCATGCTCGCGCCGGTGCTGACGGAGTTCTTCGGGCGGTGACACCGGACGGACATCGGGGTCCGCCCGGTGCCGCCCGCGCTCAGGCCGCGCCCGCCCGCGCGCGCGTGGTGGACGCGATCGTCGCCGACCCCACCACGCGCGTGCCGTCGTACAGCACGATCGCCTGGCCGGGGGCGACGCCGCGCACGGGCTCCGTGAACGTCACCTCCAGGGCGCCGTCGACCGGTTCCGCGCGCACCTCGGTCTCGCCGCCGTGGGCGCGGAGCTGGGCGGTGTAGGTGCCGGGGCCGATGGGGGCGGCGCCGCACCAGCGGGGCTTGATCGCGCGCAGGGCGTCGACGTCCAGGGCCTCGGCGGGGCCGACGGTGACGGTGTTGTCCACCGGGGAGATGTCCAGGACGTAGCGGGGCTTGCCGTCGGGGGCGGGGGTGCCGATCCTCAGGCCCTTGCGCTGGCCGATGGTGTAGCCGTAGGCGCCCTCGTGGGTGCCGAGCCGGTTGCCCGCCTCGTCGACGATGTCGCCCTCGGCCTTGCCCAGCCGGCCCGCCAGGAAGCCCTGGGTGTCACCGTCGGCGATGAAGCAGATGTCGTGCGAGTCGGGCTTCTTGGCGACGGCCAGGCCCCTGCGCTCGGCCTCCGCGCGGATCTCGTCCTTGGTGGTGACCGTGTCGCCGAGGGGGAACATCGCGTGGGCGAGCTGGCGGTCGTCCAGCACGCCGAGGACGTAGCTCTGGTCCTTGGCCATGTCGGAGGCGCGGTGCAGCTCGCGGGTGCCGTCCTCGCGGAGGATCACCTGGGCGTAGTGGCCGGTGCAGACGGCGTCGAAGCCGAGCGCCAGCGCCTTGTCGAGCAGCGCGGCGAACTTGATCTTCTCGTTGCAGCGCAGGCACGGGTTCGGGGTGCGGCCGGCCTCGTACTCGGCGACGAAGTCCTCGACCACGTCCTCCCGGAAGCGGTCGGCGAGGTCCCACACGTAGAAGGGGATGCCGATGACGTCCGCGGCGCGGCGGGCGTCCCGCGAGTCCTCGATGGTGCAACAGCCCCGCGCGCCGGTGCGGAAGGACTGCGGGTTCGCGGAGAGCGCGAGGTGGACGCCGGTCACGTCGTGCCCCGCCTCGGCGGCGCGGGCGGCGGCGACGGCGGAGTCGACTCCGCCCGACATGGCGGCGAGGACGCGGAGGGGACGGGTGCGCTGCGGGGTGTCAGTCATAACCCTTCCAGGGTACGGGGAGGCGGGAACCGGAGCGCGCGAGTATCCGTTCACGATCACATGGGGGCGAAGCACGAATCCACAGGCGCATCCGGCGGCGGGTCCAAGGACGGGGACCGGCGCATCGGCCGGCGGGCGCTGCTCGTCGGCGGCACTGCGGCGGCCGTGGGCACCGCCGTGCTGGCGCGCGACGAGCTGTCCCGCCTGTGGTGGCGCGTTCCGGGCGTGGAGCGGCCCCGTGAGGAGGGTGCGGTCGACTACACGGCGGCCCGCTGGGTGGCGGCCTCGGACGAGAACTGGCGGCGCGCCGACCGGCCCGACGACTTCGGCATCGACATGGTGATCGTCCATGTCACCCAGGGCAGCTTCGCCAGCGCGGTGAAGGCGTTCCAGAACCCGGCGCACAAGGCGGCCACGCACTACATCGTGGGGCAGGACGGCCGGGTCACCCAGATGATCCGCGAGCTGGACGTGGCCTACCACGCGGGCAACCGCGACTACAACGAGCGCAGTGTCGGCATCGAGCACGAGGGTTTCGTGGACCGCCCGCAGGACTTCACCGACGCGATGTACGCCGCATCGGCGCGGCTGACGGCGGGGATCTGCGCCCGGTACGACATACCGCTGGACCGCGAGCACATCATCGGTCACGTGGAGGTGCCGGGCACCGACCACACCGATCCGGGACCGCACTGGGACTGGGACCGGTACATGGAGCTGGTGCGGCGGGCGGCGACGAGCGCCCCCTCCCCCGGCGCCTCGAAGAGTGCCTGACGCCGGCTCCGGCTAACTCAGCCCGGCCGCCCGTGCCCGCTCCACCGCCGGGCCGATGGCCTTGGCGAGGGCCTCGACGTCGGCCTCGGTGGAGGTGTGGCCCAGCGAGAAACGCAGGGTGCCGCGGGCCAGGTCGGGGTCGGTGCCGGTGGCCAGCAGGACGTGGCTGGGCTGGGCCACGCCCGCGGTGCAGGCGGAGCCGGTGGAGCACTCGATGCCCTGGGCGTCGAGCAGGAGGAGGAGGGAGTCGCCCTCGCAGCCCGGGAAGGTGAAGTGGGCGTTGGCGGGGAGGCGGCCCTCCGGTGCCGGGTCGCCGCCGAGGATCGCGTCCGGGACCGCCGTACGGACCGCGTCGACCAGGCCGTCGCGCAGGGCGCCGATCTCGCGGGCGAACCACTCGCGCTGTCCGGCGGCGAGGCGCGCGGCGACCGCGAAGGAGGCGACGGCGGGGGCGTCGAGGGTGCCGGAGCGGACGTGGCGTTCCTGGCCGCCGCCGTGCAGGACCGGTACGGGGCTGTACTCGCGGCCCAGCAGCAGCGCGCCGATGCCGTAGGGGCCGCCGATCTTGTGGCCGGAAACCGTCATCGCGGCGAGCCCGGAGGCGGCGAAGTCGACCGGCAGCTGACCGATCGCCTGGACCGCGTCGGCGTGCAGCGGCACGTCGAACTCGGCGGCCACGTCGGCGAGTTCACGGACCGGCATGATCGTGCCGATCTCGTTGTTGGCCCACATGACGGTGGCGAGGGCCACGTCGCCGGGGTCACGGGCGATGGCCTCGCGCAGCGCCTCGGGGTGGACGCGGCCGTGGGGGTCGACGGGCAGGTACTCGACCGTCGCGCCCTCGTGCTCGCCGAGCCAGTGGACGGCGTCGAGGACCGCGTGGTGCTCGACGGGGCTGGCCAGGACCCGGGTGCGGGCCGGGTCGGCGTCGCGGCGGGCCCAGTACAGGCCCTTGACCGCGAGGTTGTCGGCCTCGGTGCCGCCGGAGGTGAGGACCACCTCGCTGGGCCGGGCGCCGAGAGCCTCGGCGAGCGTCTCGCGGGCCTCCTCGACGGTGCGCCTCGCACGGCGGCCGGACGCGTGGAGGGAGGAGGCGTTGCCGGTGACGCTCAGGTGCGCGGTGAGTGCCTCGACTGCCTCGGGAAGCATCGGGGTCGTCGCGGCGTGGTCGAGGTAAGCCATGGTGGGGCCGATTCTACGGGGCGGCTCCGCCGGGCCTCGGACCAAGGCTGGCCTCGTCGGGGCCCCTTTCGGTCACAGGCTCCAGGACATGGTGTTGTCCGCCGACATGAACGCCGCGAGGACGAGCAGGTCGGCGACGCCCAGGCCGAGGCCGAGGAGCGCCCGGCCGCGACGGGCGGTGCCGCGCCGCAGGGCGATGCTCGCCAGGGCGATGGCGATCGGGCCGAGGAAGACGTTGAGGACGAGCAGGCCGAGCAGGCCGAGAACGAAGGAGGCGACGGCCATGCCGTCGGTGTCGCGGATGCCGGTCCGGCGGGCGGCCGGTGCGGTGAGCTGCATGGTGTTCTCCCTGCCGTGCGTCGATGGACCGTGCGTCAGTGCACCGTGCGTCAGTGGGCGGAGGTGCTCCGTCGGCGGCCGTGCCGTTCGCGGGCCGCGAAGATGCCGAGCCAGACGGCGATGACGAGGCCTGCGGCGACGGAGAAGGTCAGCGGCGCGTGGGCGACGGTGCCCAGGACCACGCCGAGGAGCAGGAGTGCGGCGACGAGAAACAGCATGGAGCGGATCTCCCAACCTTCGGTGAACGGTTGTAGTTACACTTGTTCACTGACTTCCCAGCCTAGCGCGCCTCACGACTTCTCAATTACAGAGAACAGTTGTTAACTGCATGGCATGAGTCACACCTCCGGCGTTCGCCGGGCCCAGAAGCAGAAGACCCGGCAGGCACTGCTGGACGCGGCGCTCGTACTGCTGGAGGACCAGAGCCTGAGCAGCCTGGGTCTGCGGGAGGTCACCCGCGCGGTGGGCGTCGCGCCGACCGCTTTCTACCGCCACTTCCGCTCCACGGCCGACCTGGGCGTGGCGCTGGTCGAGGAGGCGCTGGGGAGCCTGCACCCGATGATCCGGGCCACGGTGTCACCGGACGGGGACAGCGAGGAACGCATCGCGCGGGCGGTGGAGTTGATCGCCGGGCACGTGGCCGCCCATCCGGCGCACGTGCGTTTCGTCGCGCGCGAGCGGCACGGCGGGGTGCGGCCGGTGCGGGAGGCGATACGGGAGCAACTGGCCCGGTTCGCCGGGGAGGTGAAGGACGAGCTGGCCAAGGACCCGGTGTCGGCGGGCTGGAGCGAGGCCGACCTGCTGATGCTCGCGAGCCTGTACGTCGACCAGATGCTGGCCACGGCCTCGCTGTTCCTGGAGACGCTGGAGGCGCCCGGGGCGGAGCGCCGGCGCGCGGCGGACACCGCGACGCGTCAGATGCGGCTGATCAGCGTCGGCCGCCGGCACTGGCTGGAGTGACCCCCGGCGCCGGCGGCGTGCGACGGCCCAGAACCTGCCCGCGAGGCGGCCCCGGTCAGCCGAGGCGGACCCGGGCGAGCTGGCGGGACTGGGCGACCAGGCGGTCGGCGCTGTCCCAGACCTCGGCGTCCTCCTCCAGGAAGCCGCCGGCGAGGTTGCGGGTGGTGATGGAGACGCGCAGCGGGCCCGGGGCCGGACGGCAGCGCACGTGCACGGTCAGCTCGACCGTCGGCACCCAGCCCTTCAGCCCCAGCTCGAAGGCGGTGGGCGGCAGCGCGTCCACCGCGAGGAGCAGCGAGAGGGGGTCGGCGTCACGGCCGTCGGCGAGCCCGAACCAGGCGCGCATCTCGCCCCGGCCGGAGGGCTGTCCGAGCGCCCATCCCAGCGTGGCGGGGTCCAGCTTGAGCATCAGGCGGTCGGCGATGGCGGAACTGCCGTCGACGGGAGCGGGGCCGTCCTCCGGGCCGAAGCACTGGTCCATCGGCGGGACGGCGGGCGGCTTCGCCGAGGTGCGGACGTCGTCGGGCAGCGCGTCGAGGTCGCCGTAGGAGGCGAGGACGCGGATGCGCTCGACCTCGTTGCCCTCGTCGTCGTACTGGAAGAGGGATGCCTGGCCGGTGGAGAGGGTGCGCCCGGTCCGGACCGCCTCGGTGCGCACGACCGCCGGGCCGGGCTGGGAGGCGGTGAGGTAGTGCGCCGAGACCGTGAAGGGGTCGGTGTGCGGGAGGGCGTCCCCGAGGGCGCGGCCCAGGACGGCCAGCAGATAGCCGCCGTTGACGGCGTTGATGATCGTCCAGCCGGCGGAGAGGTCGATGTCGTAGACACCGGGGGCGCGCCGGGAAACGGCGGTGTCCCGGTCGAACTCGCTGTCGCCGATGGTGGCCCGCGTGGCCGCTGCGGAGGCTGCTTCTGGCATGGCTGTACGGTACAACACGCAATTACTAAGCGGTAGCTTTTAGAAATGGCCCGGGTTCGGCCCTAGGTACCTCGTGAGCGTTCCCGCAGGTATGCCTCCAGTTCGGCGGCTCCCGCGAGCATCGCCCGTCCACGGGCGGAGACCCGGTCGTACCAGTCCCGCAGGGTGGCCTCCAGCGGTTCCGGACCGCCTGCTCCTCGCACCTGGGCGATCACGGGGGCGATCTGCTCCAACAGGTAGCCGCCCCGCCGCAGCTGGTGGACCAGCCGGGCGTCCCGGACGTCGGTCTCGCCGTACACGCGGTACCCGGTCAGTGGGTCGCGGCGCGGGTGGACCAGACCGGCGCGCTCCCACTTGCGCAGCGTCGCGGGCCGGATGCCGAGCTCCTGGGCCAGCGGACCGACGAACACCCCGCCTCGGCCTGGCACTTCCGCGGCGGGCGCGGACGTCAGGTCGCGCAGCGCGCGCTCCACCGCCTGGAGGGTCCGCCGGTCCGCGAGGAGCTGGGCGTGGCTCTCGTCGATGAGCCGGAACGCCTCCCCCTCGGCGTCCCGGTTCACGGCCCGCATCACCGACGCCGCTCTCTGGTGGCCGTGTCCGGGCACCAGGGCGAGGAAGGCGCCGAGGGCGCGCGCGTGCAGCGGGGTGTAGGTGCGGTATCCGCTGTCCGTGCGACCGGCGGCCGGGAGGATGCCGGACTCCTCGTAGTTCCGGACGGCCTGCGTGGACAGGCCGTGGCCGCGCGCCAGGTCCACCGGGCGCAGCTGTTCACCACTTTGAAGGTTTCGGGCCACGGGCCCGACGTTATCGCTGGAAAGTCTCCACCGAAAGTTCAACGATAGCGTTGAACGCGTGGCTACCGACATCAAGGACACCGCCCGTGCCGTCGAGGCCGCCGCCCTCATGGAGCTGTTGCCGGCCCGGCCCCGGATGCTCGCGCTGGGCGAGCCGACCCATGGCGAGGAGCTGCTGCTCGAGGTACGCAACGAGCTGTTCCGGCGACTGGTGGAGGAGGAGGGTTACCGGACGATCGCGATCGAGAGCGACTGCCTGGCGGGACTGGTCGTCGACGACCACGTCACCTCGGGCGCGGGCACGCTCGACGAGGCCATGGAGCGCGGGTTCAGCCACGGGTGGGGCGCGTCCGCCGCCAACCGCGAGCTGGTGCGCTGGATGCGGGCGTACAACGAGGGCCGGCCCGCCTCCGATCGCGTCCGCTTCGCCGGTTTCGACGGCCCGCTGGAGATCACCCACGCCGAGAGCCCGAGGCCCGCCCTCACCGCCCTGCACGCCTGCCTCGCGGACCGGGTGGACGCCGGTCTGCTCCCCTGCACCAGAGAGACGCTGGACCGACTGCTGGGTCCGGACGAACAGTGGACGGAACCCGCCGCGATGACGGACCCGGGCCGGTCGGTGGGGCGGTCGGCCGAGGCCCGGGAGCTGCGGCTGCTCGCCGACGACCTGGTGTCGCTGCTCGACGAGCAGGCACCCCGGCTGCTCGCGGAGGGCTCACGCGACGGCCTGGACCGGGCGCTCCTGTACGGACGTACCGCCGCCGGCCTGCTGCGGTACCACTCCTGGATGGCCGACCCGTCACCGGCCCGCATGAACCGGCTGCTGGGCCTGCGGGACCGGATGATGGCGGAGAACCTGCTCGCGCTCGCCGACCGGGGCCCGGTACTCGTCCACGCGCAGAACGCCCACCTCCAGCGGGAGCAGAGCAGCATGCGGATGTGGCAGGGGCCGGTGGAGTGGTGGAGTGCCGGGGCGCTGGTCAGCGCGCGGCTCGGCGGGGAGTACGCCTTCGTCGCCACGGCCCTCGGCACCATCCGGCACCAGGGTGTGGACACCCCTCCGCCGGACACCCTCGAAGGGCTCCTGTACGCCCTCCCTCAGGACCGCTGCCTCGTCGACGCCGCCCGGCTGGCCGCCGCCCTCGGTGACCCGGCGCCCGCTCCCCGCGAGTCCCCCTGGTTCGGCTACGCGCCGCTCGCCCCGGACCACCTGCCCTCGATCGACGGCGTGGTCTTCATCAAGGACATGCCGGACAGCCCGTGACTCACTCCCCCTCCACCACACCCGACCGCCGGTTCCAGGCGCGCGGTGCCCGCCAGTGGAAGCGCAGGGCGAGCAGGCGCAGGACGAAGGCGGTGACCACCGCGAGCCCGGTGGTGAACGGGGTGAGGGCCTCGTAGCGAATGCACAGGGCGACCATGGTGGCGCCGACGATCGCGGGGACGGCGTACAGATCGCGGTCCCAGCGCAGCAGCGAGGGCACCTCGTTGGCGAGGACGTCCCGCAGCACGCCGCCGCCCACGGCGGTGGCCAGGCCCAGGCAGGCGGAGGCGGTCAGGCCCAGTCCGTAGTCGTAGGCCTTGGTGGTGCCGGCGACGCAGAACAGGCCGAGGCCCGCCGCGTCGAAGACGTTCACGCCGGTCTGGAGGCGCTCCACGTGCGGGTGGAGGAAGAAGACCAGCGCGGTGGCGAACAGCGGGGTGACGAAGTACCCCAGGTCCGTGAAGGCGGCGGGCGGTACGGCGCCGATGACCAGGTCCCGGAACAGTCCCCCGCCCAGCGCGGTGACCTCGGCGAGGACGGCGATGCCGAACACGTCGAAGTTCTTGCGTACGGCCAGCAGCGCGCCGGAGATGGCGAAGACGAAGATGCCGACCAGGTCGAGCGTGTGCTGGACGGTGGGGGTGAAGAGTTGCTCGTACACCCTGCCATTCTCACCTGCCGCCGAGCCCCCGCCTTGCAAACGAAGGCGGGGGCTCGGCGGTGCGGCAGGGGCGTCGCAGGGTCACTTCTCCTTGGCGGGAGGCTCCTCGCCGGTGTCCTCGCCCTTGGGGGCGTCGTCCCCGGACTCGGCCTCAGGGGCCTCCGAGGTCTCCGGGGTCTCCGGGAGCTCCGAGGCCTCCGAGGTCTCCACCTCCGCGGCCACCGCCGCCGAGGTCCGGGCCGACTCGGCGAGCGCGTCCTCGGCGACCAGCTCCGCCGCCTCCTTGGCGTCGGAGAGCAGGACGACGTCCTGCGGGGCCTGGTCCTCGAAGTTCTCCGGGTGGTGGCAGGCGACCTGCTGACCGGGCCGCAGCTCCTTCAGCGGCGGCTCGGTCGTCCGGCAGACCTCCGTCGCCTTCCAGCACCGGGTGTGGAAGCGGCAGCCGCTCGGCGGGGAGATCGGCGAGGGCACGTCGCCCTTGAGCAGGATGCGCTCGCTCTTGGCGCCGCGCCGCGCCGGGTCCGGGATCGGGACCGCCGACATCAGGGCCTTGGTGTACGGGTGCATCGGCGACTTGTAGAGCAGGTCGCGGTCGGCCAGCTCCATGATCTTGCCGAGGTACATCACCGCGATCCGGTCCGAGACGTGCCGGACCACGGACAGGTCGTGCGCGATGATCACGTACGTCAGGCCCAGCTCCTGCTGGAGGTCGTCGAGGAGGTTGACGACCTGGGCCTGGATCGACACGTCGAGCGCGGAGACCGGCTCGTCGGCCACGACCAGCTTCGGGTTGAGCGCGAGCGCGCGGGCGATGCCGATGCGCTGGCGCTGACCGCCGGAGAACTCGTGCGGGTAGCGGTTGTAGTGCTCGGGGTTGAGACCGACCACCGACAGCAGCCGCTGGACCTCCTTCTTGACCCCGCCCTCGGGCTGGACGCCCTGGAGCTTGAAGGGGGCGCTGACGATCGTGCCGATGGTGTGGCGCGGGTTCAGCGACGAGTACGGGTCCTGGAAGATCATCTGCACGTCGCGGCGCAGCGGGCGCATGCCGCCGACCCCGAGGTGGGTGATGTCCTTGCCCTCGAACTCGACCTTGCCTGCGGTCGGCTCCAGCAGCCGGGTGATCAGCCGGCCCATGGTCGACTTGCCGCAACCCGACTCGCCCACGACGCCGAGGGTCTCACCGGAGCGGACCTCGAAGTCGATGCCGTCGACGGCGCGCACCGCGCCGACCTGGCGCTGCAGCAGGCCCTTCTTGATCGGGAAGTGCTTCTGCAGCCCGGTCACCTTGAGCAGGGTCTCACCGCGGGCGGCGCCCTCGGTGAGGGTGGCAGTGCCTGCCGAGCCGTCGCTCTGTGCGGGGATGGTCACCGCTTCGTCCTCTGCCTTTGCCTTTGCTTCGTCGCTCACAGCTTCGGCGCAATCTCTTCGGTCCAGATCCGCTCCCGCTGCTCCTGCGACATGTGGCAGGCGGCCCAGTGCTTGCTGCCGACCTCGGTCAGCTCGGGGCGGACCGTGCGGGTGACGTCGTCCTTGGGCACGTCGGCGTACGGGCAGCGCGGGTTGAAGGCGCAGCCGGACGGGAGGTTGATCAGGGAGGGCGGGGAGCCCTTGACCGGGGTGAGGCGCTCCTGCTGGTCGCGGTCGAGCCGCGGCATCGAGCCGAGCAGGCCCCAGGTGTAGGGGTGCCGGGGCTCGTAGAACACCTTCTCCGCCGGGCCCCGCTCGACGCAGCGGCCGCCGTACATCACCAGGAGGTCGTCGGCCAGCTCGGCGACGACGCCCAGGTCGTGGGTGATGATGATGACCGCGGAGCCGAACTCCTTCTGCAGGTCCCGGATGAGGTCGAGGATCTGCGCCTGGACGGTCACGTCCAGGGCGGTGGTCGGCTCGTCCGCGATGAGCAGCTCGGGGTTGTTGACCAGCGACATCGCGATCATCGCGCGCTGGCGCATACCGCCGGAGAACTCGTGCGGGTAGCTGTCCACCCGCTTGTCCGGCTGCGGGATGCCGACGCGGTCGAGCATCTCCACCGCGCGGCGCTTGGCGGTCTTCTTGTCCACGTCGTGGTGGATGCGGTACGCCTCCACGATCTGCTGCCCGATCGTGTAGTACGGGTGCAGCGCGGACAGCGGGTCCTGGAAGATCATCGCCATCTCGCGGCCGCGCAGCTTGCGCACGTGGTCCGGGTCGGCGGAGAGCAGCTCGGTGCCGTCCAGCCAGATCTCGCCGGAGATCTGCGCCTTGCGCTTGCCGTACTGGCCGGCGGTGTGCAGGCCCATGATGCCGAGCGAGGTCACCGACTTGCCGGAGCCGGACTCGCCGACGATGCCGAGGGTCTTGCCCCGCTCCAGCTGGAAGCTGAGGCCGTCGACGGACTTGACCAGGCCGTCGTCGGTCGGGAAGTGCACCTTCAGGTCGCGTACTTCCAGGAAGGCGCTCGGCGCGGGCGAGGAGCCGGTGGGTTCGCCCACGGCTGCTCCGCTCTTGCTGAGGTCGGTCATGCGAGCCTCACTCGGGGGTCGATCACGGCGTACAGGACGTCCACCACGAGGTTGGCGATCAGCACCGCGAGAGAAGTGATCAGGGTGACGCCCAGGATAAACGGCAGGTCGTTGTTCTGGATCGCGTCCAGGACCTTCTGGCCGAGACCGGGGAGGCTGAACGTCGTCTCGGTGAGGATCGCGCCGCCCATGAGGGCGCCGAGGTCCATGCCGAGCATGGTGAGCAGCGGGGTCAGCGTCGACCGCATGGCGTGCTTGCGGATGACGACCGGTTCCCTCAGGCCCTTGGCGCGCGCGGTGCGGATGTAGTCCTCGCCGAGGATCTCCATCATGGTGGCCCGGGTGATCCGGGCGTACATCGCGGCGTACAGGAAGGCCAGGGTGACCCAGGGCAGGATCATGCCGCCGAGCCAGCCGGTGAGGCTGTCCTCCAGGGGCACGAACTCGCCGTCGATCCAGCCCAGGCCGTAGGAGAAGATCGCCAGGCTGAGCAGACCGGTGAAGTAGATGGGCAGGGAGACGCCCGCGAGCGCGACGATCATCGCGCCGCGGTCCCACAGGGTGCCCCGCTTGAGCGCGGAGAGCACACCGGCGGCCAGGCCGAAGATCAGCCAGAGCACGGCGGCACCGAGAGCGAGGGCCAGGGTCACCGGGAAACGCTCGGTCAGCACCGGCCAGACGGCCTGCTCGGTCTTGAAGGAGTACCCGAAGCACGGCGCGGTGCAGTTGGTCACGTCGCCGCCGGAGGCGTAGGTGCGCCCCACGAAGATGCCCTTGATGAACTCCCAGGCCTGGACGACGACCGGGTCGTCAAGGCTCAGCTTCTGCCGCACGGCCTCGACGGCGTCGGGGCCGGCCTGCTTGCCCACGTAGTTCAGGGCGATGTCGACGCCCGCCCACTTGGGGACGAGGAAGAAGATGCAGAAGACCACCAGGATGATGACCACCAGCATCACTGCGGCGGCGAACAGCCGCCTGATGAGGTAAGCGAGCACAGCGTGCGGCCCGCCGCGGACCGCGGGCCCAGGAGATCGTCCCGGGCCCGCGGTCACGCCGCGCCGGCCTTCACCTGCCTTTCGTGCCGTACGGCGGGTGTGCCGGTTACTTCTTCGGGTTCTTCAGACCGAGGTTGACGAAGTCGTACATACCGCTGTAGCCGTCGGTGGTGTACACGTTCGCCAGGTTGTCCGAGCGCCAGTTGATGAACTTCTCGAAGACGAAGGGCAGGTAGTACGCGCCCTCCATCACCTTGTGGTTGATCTCCGTGGCGATCTTGGCCTTGCCGGCGTCGTCCAGCTCGGTCAGGTAGCTGTCGAACAGGCCGTCGATCTCCTTGTCCTTGATCAGCGCGAAGTTGTTGTTGGCGCTCTCAAGGATGTAGTCGCTGTGCCACAGCGGCAGACCGTAACCCTGGACGGACGGGAAGTCCGGGCCCCAGCCCATGATGATGACGCCGTAGCCCTTCTTGGCCACGTTGGAGGGGCTGCCGACGACGCTGGCGTACTGCGAGCCGTCGTACTGCTCGATCTCGAGGTCGATGCCGACCTTCTTCAGCGACGCCTGCATCGACTCGGCCGTGGCGACCTCGACCGGCTTGTTGTTGCGGACGGCGATCTTGCTCTTGAAGCCGTTGGGCTTGCCGCAGGCCTTCAGCTCTTCCTTGGCCTTCTCGACGTTGCCCTTCTTGTTGGCACCGGCGATCTCGTACGGGTCGTACTTCTGGCCCTCGGAGCCCGGGACGGACGGCGGCAGCATGTTGGTGCCGATGTCACCGCCGGCCACCGGGCCGCCGCGCGCGGTCTGCAGCGAGACGTGGTCGGCGCCGTAGATCATGGCCTTGCGGCAGTGGATGTTGTTGAACGGCTCGACGTTCGTCGCGAACGTCGCGTAGCGGATGTAGCCGGAGACCGGGTTGTCCAGGTTCTCCTTGTGCTCCTTCAGGGCGGTGGTGCGGCCCTGCGGGGACAGACCGGTCTGGGCGAGGTCCAGGTCGTAGTCACCCGCGATGAGACGGGCGTCCAGGTCGTTGGCGTTGGAGAAGAACTTGATCGTGATCTTGTCCGGGTACGCCTTGCGGACCGGGTCCGAGTCCTGGTTCCACTCGGTGTTGCGGACCAGGGTCAGGTCCTTGCCGGGGTTGTAGGACTCGAACTTGTACGGGCCCGAGGAGAACGGGCGCAGGCCGTACTTGGACTTGGTGTCCTTGTCCTGGCGGACCGGGGACGCCGAGGTCAGCGCCAGCATCTCCTCGAAGTCCGAGTTGGCCTTCGGCAGCTTGAAGACGATGGTCTTGTCGTCCGGCGTCTCGATCGCCTTCAGACCCAGCTTGTCCTTGGACTTGTCCTTGTACGGACCCTGGTACTCGTCCTTGGGGTCGAGCACCTCCTTGAGGTACGTCGGACCGCCCGACAGCACGTCCTGCGCCCAGACGCGCTCGATGCCGTACTTGACGTCCTTGGAGGTGATCGGCTTGCCGTCCTCCCAGGTGACGCCGTCACGCAGGGTGTACGTGTAGGTCTTGCCGTCGTCGGAGACCTTGGCGAGACCGGTGGCGAGGTCGGGGGTGACCTCGGCGCCCGCCGAACCCGGCTCGGTCTTGTTCGTGACGAGCTGGCGGCTGTAGTAGCGGGAGAAGTTCCACATGAAGCCGTAGTAGCCGCGCGTGGTGTCCCACGAGTCGGCGTCCTGCGTGCTCGCGAACTTCAGGGTGCCGCCCTTCTTGGCCGCGGAGGCCTGGGCGACCTTGTTGTTGGCCGCGTCGAAGCCGGGCGCGCCGTTCTTCGAGCCGCCGTTGCTGTCGTCTCCGCCGCCGCCGCACGCCGCCGTGGTCAGCAGCGCGGCGACCACTGCGGCAGCGGCCAAAGCCTGCTTGCGCCGCCCTGAGGTGCGTTGGGTAGTCACGATCTCGGATCCTCCGGATTAGATGAGAGACCCCGTGCAGGTGCCACGGGTCGCTTTACGGAACGGCAGGTCAGCGGGACCCCTTCGGGTCCAGTGCGTCGCGTACGCCGTCACCGAAGAGGTTGAAGGCAAGAACGGTGATGAAGATCGCCACACCCGGGATCACCATGTACATGGGATCCGACTTGTAGTAGTCGATCGCGCTCGACAGCATCTGCCCCCAGGAGGAGGTGGGCGGCTTGACGCCCACGCCCAGGAAGCTGAGTGCGGCCTCGGTGAGGATGTTGGTCGGGATCATCATCGTCGTGTAGACGATGATCGGCGCGACCAGGTTGGGCAGCAGTTCCTTGAACAGGATGTAGAAGCGCCCGGCACCCAGGGACCGGGCCGCCTCGACGTACTCCCGTTCGCGCATGGAGAGGGTCTGGCCGCGGACCACACGGCCGATGTAGGGCCAGCCGAAGAAGCCGATGACCAGGATCATCATGAGCAGGCGGACGCCGGTGCCACTGAGGCCCAGCATGCTGTCCGGCATGACCGAGACCAGCGCGATGATGAAGAGCAGCTGCGGGAAGGCCAGCAGGCCGTCCATGATCCGGCTGATGAGGGCGTCGACCCAGCCGCCGAAGAAGCCGGCCAGGACACCGAGGACGGTACCGATGATCACGGCCACGATCGCGGACAGGAAGCCGACGAGGAGCGAGATCCGGGCGCCGTGGACGATGCGGGCGAAGATGTCACGGCCGTTGACCGGCTCGACGCCCAGCCAGTGCTCGCCGCTCATGCCGCCCAGGGAGTCGGTGGGCGTACCGAACAGCGGGTCGATCAGGTCCTCGTGGAACTCGTTGGGGTCCTGGCCGTAGAGCGAGGTGATCAGGGGCGCGAAGATCGCGACCACGATGAGGAAGAGCACGACGATGCCACCCGCGAGGGCCAGCTTGTCCCGCTTCAGGCGCTCCCAGGCGATGCGGCCGAGGGAACGCCCCTGAACCGCCTTGGCCTCGGTGCCGGCAACCGCCGCCTCCTCGGCCGCGCTCGGGGCCGCCTCCGCGGTCGGCTCGTGCAATGGTGCCGTCATCTGGCAGGGACCCCTCTCAACCGGCGGTAGCCGGCCCGCACTTGCCGCTGTAGCGGCGTGATCAGTCCGTCGTACACAGGGGCGAACAACCACCCCTTGGTGCGGGAGTCTTCAACGCTTTGGCGATCTGTAGCCAGACTTGACGGGGAATGGATGCGCAACCGTGATGCTGTTCGAGGTGTTCCGTTATCCGGACAGTGGGTAACGGGGGCCGGACGCGGACGAGTTGGGGCATCGGCGGCACAGTGGTGCCATACGTCCTCGTCTACGCGCGAAGATGTCCGCCCACCGCGGGCGGAAGGAGCCGCCGGACGGTCAGTACCGGCCCTGGGCCGGAGGGTATCCGTACCCGCCCGCCGGCGCCTGTGCGGGGGCGGCCGCGTGGGCCTCGCGGTCGTAGAACGGGCGGGCGTTGGCACGCAGCCACATGGCGACCGGGTCGTGGGCGTCGGTCATCGCGACGGTCGACACGGGCAGCCCGTCCGGGACCGCGCCGACGGACTGCTGCATCATCGCGCGCACCGCGTCGACGGCCGGCGGGGAGGTGTCGTACACGTCGAGACCGATGGCGAGGTAGGGCGCCCCGAGCGCCGGCTGCACCCAGGCGCGGCGCAGCGCGCGGACCGCCGGGGTGCGATGGGCGTTCTGCGCGAGCAGGGCGTAGAACTGCGGGATCTCGATGGCCGGTTCGGACAGCCGCAGGGGGCCGGCGGGCTGACGGTCCAGGCCGGAGGCGATGCGGCGCAGGTCGAGCCAGGGGATGCCGACGCCGCCGCCGGGGGCGTGCGGGTTGAGCCACAGGCCGTAGCGGTCGGGGTAGAGGGCGCGGGCCGCCTCCAGTCCGTCGACCACCTCGTACGACCGGTTCCAGCCGCTGGCCGACAGCTCCTGGGCGGAGGTGACGCAGGGCGCGTACCCGTAGCCGTCGACCTCCATGTTCCCGTACTGGGCGTCCGGGGAGCCGGCCTGGCCGTGCCAGAGCAGCATCCAGACCTGGCCGGAGGTGGGGGTGGCGAGCGCGCGGAGCAGGGCCTCGTAGGCGTCGTAGCGCCCGGGGGTCACCTGGCGCAGCATGTGCTCGACCTGTCCGGTCGTGGTGCCGCTGGCGCTCACGTGTATCGCCCCTTCGAGAAGTTCCCCGGTTGTGAACCCAGCTTAAGGCTCCGCCGGACGGGGGGCGCCTATGAGCTCGGGGGGGTGCTGTTGTCGTGCGTCTGCGGCGCCGCCGTGGCTGGTCGCGCAGTTCCCCGCGCCCCTTACCGGCACTGCTCTCACCGGTGACTACAAGTCGCGGTCGTAGAAGGGGTGGACGTTCGTTCGCAGCCAGTCGCAGACCGGGTCCTGGGCTGCCTCCAGGAGGACCAGGTTGACCTGGGTGTTCAGGGGGGCCTTGGTGAGGGCTCGGCCAAGGGCTTCGAGGGGGAGGGCTCGGGCGTCGCCCTCCCAGTGGGTGAGTTCGACGCCTACGAAGACCACCGGGTCGGCGGTCTCGATGGCGGCCATGCAGCGGCGGGCGGTGCGGACGACGCCGGTCGCGGCGAACTCGGCGGAGGCGGCGGCCAGGAAGTCCACCGGGTCGTCCTGCCAGTCCGGCTCGAAGAGGCGGACCCGGCCGCCGGACGCGGGCCCGTCCAGCGGGGTGCGGCCGGCCCGGCACAGCTCGGCCACGGCGGGCGGCGGCAGCGGGATGCCGACGACGCCGTCCGGGTTGACGGCGATGCCGACCTGCGGGGGCAGGCCCCGGGCGAACTCCACGGCCGGGGCGACGGTGTACGCCATCTGCGCGCCGGCGACCTGGCGGAGCTGCTCCTCGGAGCTGAACACCGGGACGTAGGCCTGGCCGTCGATCTCCAGCGAGGGCAGGTCGAGGGGGCCGCTGTGCGGGCCGCCGCCGTTCGGCAGGGGTATCCACAGGAAGCTGCGGCCGAGCACCTCCACGATCCGGCCGCCGGCCGACGGGACGCCGAGGGAGGCGGACAGCACCTCCTCCAGCTCGTTGCCGGGCCATCCGCCGTGCGGGTGGGGGTGCGCCTGTGCCGGGAAGTCCATCTGTCCGCCTACCGCCTGCCTGGTACCGCTGCTGTGGCTGAAAAGGCTAACCCGTTCGGGTGTGCGGCCCTACGGTGCGTCACCCGGTGAACGCGATCCGGTGGAGGGTGTCGGCCGCGGCACGGTCCAGGAGGACGGCCGAGGTGCAGCCCGCGGGCAGGGTGCCCTCGGCCACCGCGCGCAGCAGGCGGGTGCTGGCCGTGCGGTGCCGCAGGAAGGCGTACCGCGACACGCCCCGGCCGCGCTCCCGCTGGCCGGCCAGCGCGTCGTCGGCGTCGACGTCGAGGAGCAGCAGGTGCAGGGCGCCCTCGCGGCGGCGGGCCTCGCGGGCCAGCCAGGCGCGCACCCAGGACTGCGTGCCGCAGTCGTGCACGACGACGCCCTCGCCGGAGCGCAGCGCCCTGCGCAGTCCGGCGTAGTGGGCGAGGCGGACGAGGGGGCGGTAGAGGGCGTACGGCAGGAAGCGCGGCATGCGGCGGTCCCAGCGGTCGCGGGTGTCCTGGGAGTCGATGCGCCGGCCGCGTACGGTGCGCCGCATCAGCGTCGACTTGCCGCTGCCGGGCAGGCCGGTGATCACCACCAGGTCCCGGGGTCCGAAGAGCAGGGCGTGCGGGCTGCGGCCGCCGCGGTCCCTCAGGTCGCGGACGACGGGTGCGGGCAGTTCGGCGCACGCCTGAGGTGCCGGGGCGACGGGCTGCTTGGGCAGCGCGAGACCCGAGGTGGTGGCGTACGCCGTGGTCCTGTTCACCGTGATCGTCCTCCCCTGGGGCGGTTCACGAGTTCCCATCCCCGTCGAGTGTAAAGAGAAGGTAATGCGCAGGTCTCGCGTTTTCGTGCGCTTACTGCCACAGGCCGGTTACAGATATCGGTCTGCCCACGGACGCGGGCAGCGTGCAATGATGGCGGCGCCAACTGCATACCGGCCGTTTGAATCCGCGCGGGAGAGTCCCCGGCCGCGCCGGGGCGCCGAAGGAGCAAGTCCCTCCCTTGAATCTCTCAGGCACCGTTACCGCGCGGGCGAGGCACATCTGAAAAGCGGGCCGCCGTCCGACGGCTGCCCCACCCAAGGTGCAAGCCCTGATCGCCGTACTCCGGTGGTCGTGGCGAACCTCTCAGGTTCCGATGACAGATGGGGAGGAACGACCTCGCCCGTGCCTGTCCTGTCCTGGGAGACGACCGACCGATGAGCAGCACAGAACTCCGCCGTACCGCGCTCGATGCCACGCATCGCGCGCTGGGCGCGACGATGACCGACTTCGCAGGCTGGGACATGCCCCTGCGCTACGGCTCCGAGCGCGACGAGCACGTCGCGGTGCGCACCCGGGCCGGGCTCTTCGACCTCTCGCACATGGGTGAGATCACGGTCACCGGCCCCCAGGCCGCCGACCTGCTGAACTTCGCACTGGTCGGCAACATCGGCAGCGTGAAGCCGGGCCGCGCCCGCTACACCATGATCTGCCGCGAGGACGGCGGCATCCTGGACGACCTGATCGTCTACCGGCTGGGCGAAGCCGAGTACATGGTGGTCGCCAACGCCTCGAACGCCCAGGTCGTACTCGACGCGCTGGCCGAGCGGGCCGCCGGCTTCGACGCCGAGGTGCGCGACGACCGGGACGCGTACGCGCTGCTGGCGGTGCAGGGCCCGGAGTCCCCGGGCATCCTCGGGTCGCTCACCGACGCCGACCTGGACGGCCTGAAGTACTACGCCGGGCTGCCCGGCACGGTCGCGGGCGTCCCGGCGCTCATCGCGCGCACCGGCTACACCGGCGAGGACGGCTTCGAGCTGTTCGTGAAGCCCGAGCACGCCGTCGAGCTGTGGCAGGCGCTGACCAAGGCGGGCGAGGGCGCCGGGCTGGTCCCGTGCGGCCTGTCCTGCCGGGACACGCTCCGCCTGGAGGCGGGCATGCCGCTGTACGGGCACGAGCTGACGACCGCGCTGACGCCCTTCGACGCCGGGCTCGGCCGGGTGGTGAAGTTCGAGAAGGAGGGCGACTTCGTGGGGCGCGCCGCGCTGACCGAGGCCGCTTCCCGGGCCGAGCAGAACCCGCCCCGCGTCCTGGTCGGCCTGGTCGCCGGGGGCCGCCGGGTCCCGCGCGCCGGGTACCAGGTCGTCGCGGGCGGCGAGGTGGTCGGCGAGGTGACGTCCGGCGCGCCGTCCCCGACGCTGGGCAAGCCGATCGCCATGGCGTACGTCGACCCCGCGCACGCGGCGCCGGGCACCGAGGGTGTCGGCGTGGACATCCGGGGCAGCCACGAGCCGTACGAGGTCGTGGCGCTGCCGTTCTACAAGCGTCAGAAGTAGACACTGGGCGGCGGGACCCTCGCCGTCCCGCGCGCGTTCTCGCTGATCACCAGCGGTTTCCGTAGTCCCCCCTTCATCAGCACTCCCCCGCGTACAGGAGAATTCAGGCCATGAGCAACCCCCAGCAGCTGCGTTACAGCAAGGAGCACGAGTGGCTGTCGGCCGCCGAGGACGGCGCTTCGACGGTCGGCATCACGGAGCACGCGGCCAACGCGCTCGGTGACGTCGTCTTCGTCCAGCTCCCCGAGGTCGGCGACTCGGTGACCGCGGGCGAGACCTGCGGCGAACTGGAGTCCACCAAGTCGGTCTCCGACCTGTACTCCCCCGTCTCCGGCGAGATCACCGAGGTCAACGAGGACGTCGTCAACGACCCGTCGCTGGTGAACTCCGCGCCCTTCGAGGGCGGCTGGCTGTTCAAGGTGCGGATCACGGACGAGCCGACCGACCTGCTCTCCGCCGACGAGTACACCGCCTTCACCGCCGGCTGAGGAGACACGGACCGCATGTCGCTTCTGAACACACCCCTGCACGAGCTCGACCCCGACGTCGCCGCGGCCGTCGACGCCGAGCTGGACCGCCAGCAGTCCACCCTCGAGATGATCGCCTCCGAGAACTTCGCGCCCGTCGCGGTCATGGAGGCCCAGGGCTCGGTCCTCACCAACAAGTACGCCGAGGGCTACCCCGGCCGCCGCTACTACGGCGGCTGCGAGCACGTCGACGTGGTCGAGCAGATCGCCATCGACCGGGTCAAGGCGCTCTTCGGCGCCGAGCACGCCAACGTGCAGCCGCACTCGGGCGCCCAGGCCAACGCGGCGGCGATGTTCGCGCTGCTGAAGCCGGGCGACACGATCATGGGTCTGAACCTCGCCCACGGCGGGCACCTGACCCACGGCATGAAGATCAACTTCTCCGGCAAGCTCTACAACGTGGTCGCCTACCACGTCGGCGACGACGGCCAGGTCGACATGGCCGAGGTGGAGCGCCTCGCCAAGGAGAACAAGCCGAAGCTGATCGTGGCCGGCTGGTCGGCCTACCCGCGTCAGCTGGACTTCGCCGCGTTCCGCAAGGTCGCGGACGAGGTCGGCGCGTACCTCATGGTCGACATGGCGCACTTCGCCGGTCTGGTCGCGGCGGGCCTGCACCCGAACCCGGTCCCGCACGCCCACGTCGTGACCACCACCACCCACAAGACGCTGGGCGGCCCGCGCGGCGGTGTGATCCTCTCCACGGCCGAACTGGCCAAGAAGATCAACTCCGCCGTCTTCCCCGGTCAGCAGGGTGGCCCGCTGGAGCACGTGGTGGCCGCGAAGGCCGTCGCCTTCAAGGTCGCCGCGAGCGAGGACTTCAAGGAGCGCCAGGGCCGTACGCTGGAGGGTGCCCGCATCCTGGCCGAGCGCCTGGTGCGGGACGACGCGAAGGCGGCGGGCGTCTCCGTCCTGACCGGCGGCACGGACGTCCACCTGGTCCTGGTCGACCTGCGCGACTCCGAGCTGGACGGGCAGCAGGCCGAGGACCGTCTCCACGAGGTCGGCATCACGGTCAACCGCAACGCCGTCCCGAACGACCCGCGTCCGCCGATGGTGACCTCCGGTCTGCGCATCGGTACGCCGGCCCTGGCGACCCGCGGCTTCACGGCCGAGGACTTCGCCGAGGTCGCTGACGTGATCGCCGAGGCGCTGAAGCCGTCCTACGACGCCGAAGCCCTCAAGGCCCGGGTGAAGGCCCTGGCCGACAAGCACCCGCTGTACCCGGGTCTGAACAAGTAGACACCGCGTACGGGGGTGCCGTGCCCGTCACGAGCGGGCACGGCACCCCGCCCCCTGAAGCACCACCTCTGCACCACCCCCGTTCTGAGGAGTCCCCCGTGGCCATCTCGGTCTTCGACCTGTTCTCGATCGGCATCGGCCCGTCGAGCTCCCACACGGTCGGCCCGATGCGCGCGGCCCGCATGTTCGCCCGCCGCCTGCGGGGCGAGGAGCTGCTGGGCTCCGTCGCCTCGGTCCGCGCCGAGCTGTACGGCTCGCTCGGCGCCACCGGCCACGGCCACGGCACGCCCAAGGCGGTGCTGCTCGGCCTGGAGGGCGACTCGCCCCGCACGGTCGACGTGGAGACGGCCGACGACCGCGTCGAGACGATCAGGTCGTCCGGCCGCATCAACCTCCTCGGCGAGCACGAGATCGCCTTCTCCTACGACGACGACATGGTCCTGCACCGCCGCAAGGCCCTCCCCTACCACGCCAACGGCATGACCCTGTGGGCGTACGACGCGGCGGGCACGGAAGTGCTCACGAAGACGTACTACTCGGTCGGCGGCGGCTTCGTCGTCGACGAGGACGCGGTGGGCGCCGACCGCATCGTCCTCGACGACACGGTCCTCAAGTACCCCTTCCGCACCGGTGACGAGCTGCTGCGCCTCGCCCGCGAGACGGGCCTGTCCATCTCCGCCCTGATGCTGGAGAACGAGCGGGCCTGGCGCGACGAGGACGAGGTCCGCGAGGGCCTGCTGGAGATCTGGCGCGTGATGCGGGCCTGCGTGGACCGCGGCATGTCCCGCGAGGGCATCCTGCCGGGCGGCCTGAAGGTCCGCCGCCGTGCCGCCAACACCGCGCGCAAGCTGCGCTCCGAGGGCGACCCGCAGGCCCTGGCGATGGAGTGGATCACCCTCTACGCCATGGCCGTGAACGAGGAGAACGCGGCCGGCGGCCGGGTCGTCACCGCCCCGACGAACGGCGCGGCGGGCATCATCCCGGCGGTCCTGCACTACTACGTGAACTTCGTCCCCGGCGCCGACGAGGACGGCGTGGTCCGCTTCCTCCTGGCCGCGGGCGCCATCGGCATGCTCTTCAAGGAGAACGCCTCCATCTCCGGCGCCGAGGTCGGCTGCCAGGGCGAGGTCGGCTCCGCCTGCTCCATGGCGGCCGGCGCCCTCGCCGAGGTGCTGGGCGGCTCCCCCGAGCAGGTGGAGAACGCCGCCGAGATCGGCATGGAGCACAACCTCGGCCTCACCTGCGATCCGGTCGGCGGCCTCGTCCAGATCCCGTGCATCGAGCGCAACGGCATGGCCGCCGTCAAGGCGGTCACGGCGGCGCGGATGGCGATGCGCGGCGACGGCTCGCACAAGGTGTCCCTCGACAAGGTCATCAAGACCATGAAGGACACCGGCGCGGACATGTCGGTGAAGTACAAGGAGACGGCGCGGGGCGGGCTGGCGGTCAACATCATCGAGTGCTGAGCGCAGACCACTCGCCCCGGGCGGGCGCCGCGAGGTGCGGCGCCCGCCCGGGCCGGAGCGCCGGCGAACGTCCGGTCAGCAGCGGACGGTTGCCTTCCAGACCTTGATGCCCTTGCTGTTGCAGTGGACGGTCTTGCCCTTCGCGATCCTGGTGCAGGGGTGGTCCGTGCCGTACTTCATCTGGACCTCGACCTTCATCGCGCCCTCGCAGGTGTTCCTCACCTGGTGGAGGAGTTCGGGATCGGACTGCCGGATCAGCCTGGGCGTGCGCCGGTACCGGTCGCTCCGCGAAAGGGCATCCGTCCGGAAGACCGACTCGGTCAGCACTGGCCGCCCTCCCCCTCATACACCCGAGCTCGGACGAGCATGTCCAAGCACTCGAACGGGCATGACCCGGGTGTCTCACATAATGACACTCGCTTTCCGAAACACAAGACGGCTGAGATCGTTGCGGTATCCATGTTTCGCACGTGAAAGACCGAGCAATGCCCGCACCAGCACCCGGTTCAGCCCAGACCCCCGTCAATCCCCGGTCGCGGGTCCTCATCGCCAGCCTCATCGGCACGACGATCGAGTTCTACGACTTCTACATCTACGCGACCGCCGCCGTACTGGTCTTCCCCGAGCTGTTCTTCCCGAACAGCGACCCGACCACGGCCCTGCTGTCGTCCTTCGCGGTCTTCGGTGCCGCGATGGTCGCCCGGCCGATCGGCGCCGTCTTCTTCGGGCACCTCGGTGACCGGCTCGGCCGCAAGAAGACGCTGGTGGTCTCCCTCCTCACCATGGGCATCGCCACCTTCCTCATCGGCGTACTGCCCACCTACGCGCAGGCCGGCTGGATCGCCACCGGGCTGCTGGTGCTGATGCGCCTCGCCCAGGGCTTCGCGCTCGGCGGCGAGTGGAGCGGCGCGGCGCTGGTCGCGACCGAGAACGCCCCCCGCGGCAAGCGCGCCCTGTACGGCACCTTCCCGCAGCTCGGCGCCCCGCTCGGCTTCATCATCGGCAACGGCCTGTTCCTGATCATCGGCGCGCTGCTGCCGTCCGCGGCCGGCGCCGACCCCACCCAGCCGTCCGAGGCCTTCATCAGCTGGGGCTGGCGCATCCCGTTCCTGTTCTCCGCCGTGATGGTCGCGATCGGCCTGTGGGTGCGCTCGCGGCTCGTGGAGTCGGCGGTGTTCACCAAGACCCAGGAGACCGGAAAGGTGCGCAAGCTGCCGCTGGCCACCGTGGTCCAGGGTCACTGGAAGCAGCTGATCCTCGGCACCTTCATCATGCTGGCGACGTACGTGCTCTTCTACCTGATGACCACGTTCTCGCTGAGCTACGGCCGCACCGCCGAGGACGCCGACGTTCCCGGGCTCGGCTACAGCTACACCACCTTCGTCCTGATGATGATCTTCGGCGTGCTGTTCTTCGCCGTGTTCACCCTGGTCTCCGGCCCGCTCGCGGACAAGTACGGGCGGCGCACCACGCTGATCTGGATCACCGCCGCGATCGTGGTCTTCGGCCTGGTCTGGGTGCCGCTGATCGGCCTCGGCACGCTCGGCGTGGTGCTGTGGCTGGTGCTCGGCTTCACTCTGATGGGCATGACGTTCGGCCCGATGGGCGCGCTGCTGCCCGAGCTGTTTCCGACCAGTGTGCGCTACACCGGTTCCGGCATCTCGTACAACGTCAGCTCGATCCTCGGCGCGGCCGTCGCGCCGTTCATCGCGGTGGCGCTGTGGGAGGCCGGGGACGGGTCCCCGTGGCTGGTCGGCGTCTACCTCTCCGCCATGGCGGTGCTGACGCTGGTCGCGCTGCTGCTCGGCAAGGAGACCAAGGACGTCTCCCTGGACGAGGGCGAGGCCGCGCCGGCCGCCGAGGACGCCCCGGCGGCCCCGGTCACCACCTCCGCCCCCTGATCCGACCGGCGTTCACCACCGCCGTACGCCGAGCGCCCGCGCGCCCGGCGTACGGCCGCCACCCACCGGGCATAACAACAACCTCCGCCCCGAAGGCACTTCAGCCCCACCGGCATCCGAGGGAGTCCGCATGCTGCGCGGCATCGACGTCAGCTCGTACCAGTCCTCCAGCTACGACACGGACGGCCTCTCCTTCGTCTTCGTCAAGGCGACGGAGGGCCGTTCGTACGTCAACCCCAGACTGGCGGCCCAGACCGAACGCGGCCGCGACGCCGGGCTCGTCGTCGGCTTCTACCACTTCCTCTGGCCCGGCAACCTGACCGCGCAGGCCGAGTACTTCGTCTCCAAGGCGCCCGAGAGGAAGGGCGACATCCTCGCCGTCGACTGGGAGACGACGGGCGAGGGCACCCACGCGAGCAACGCGGAGAAGGACCGGTTCATCCGGAAGGTGAAGGAGCTACGGCCGGACAATCGGGTCATTCTCTACTGCAACCGGCACTTTTGGCTGAACATCGACACGACCTCGTACGCCGGTGACGGCCTCTGGATCGCCGACTACGTGTCGGCCGGCAAGCCCCGCATCCAGGCCGAGTGGCGCTTCCACCAGTACACCGACGACCCGGTCGACACGAACGCGGCGGACTTCGGCAGCAAGGCCGCGCTGAGGGAGTGGGCCCAGGGGGCTTAACCCTCCGCAGCTAGGGCCTGTCCGGCGGATCATGCCGCAGACGCGGAGTCTGGCACGCCCATCTGCGGCGTTGTCGTCGGTTGCCGACTCCCCCACGCTCGGCTTCGCTCGCGCGGGGGGACCCCCATCGCGTCGACGCCCTCCTCCGCCTTGCAGCTGGACGCACCAGACTCCGCTCACCTGCACTGATCAGTCGCCGCACCTTTCCTGCGACCTGATCCGCCGGACAGGCCCTAGCTGTGTTGACCGGACAGGTTG
>NZ_LIPF01000012.1 GCF_001905385.1 Streptomyces sp. CB02414
TGGTACTGCAGGGGGGACCCTGTGGGAGAGTAGGACGCCGCCGAACAATTATTCAAAGGGTTGGACCCCGAACTTCGGTTCTGGGTTCAACCCTTTTTTGTTTTCCGTCACTTGAAGTTCACGTTGCGCTACGAGCATCTGCCGTATGGGTACTGCAGCAATGCTCAGGGCCGCCGGCGTAGGAGTCGGCGACGAGGTCGTCGTACCTGCCTTCGGCAACGTGGAAGTCGCGGAGGCTGTGGCTCTGGCCGGCGCTCTGCCGGTGTTCGCCGACATAGATCCTGTCTCGTACTGCCTGGACGCCTCGGCGGTGGAGGCGGCGCTGACGTCCCGTACCGCCGCCGTCGTCGTGGTGCACCGCTTCGGAAGGCCGGCGAATCTCGGGCCGCTGCACGCGGTCGGCCGGAGGCACGGGCTGCTCGTGCTGGAGCACGGCGAGTCAGAGGCGCCGTACGACGAGATAGCGCAGCGACGGCAGCGGGCGGCCTACCTGGACGGGAAGTTGAAGGGCGTGCGCGCCCCGGACTGGGGAGACGGGCACACCTATCAGCAGTACGTGGTGCGCGTGCCGGGCAATGGGCGTCCGGACCGGGACGCCTTCGCGCGGGCCGTGCGGGGGCGCGGGGTCGGGTGCTGGGTGCCGGTGAAGACGCCGGTGCACCGGATGCCGGGCTTCCGGCGGTGCGTGTCGCTGCCCGAGACGGAGCGGGCGGCCGACGAGACGCTCGGCCTGCCGGTCGACGCCGCGCTGACCAAGAGGGACATGCAGCGGATCGTGTCCGCGTGCAATGCCCTGGGCGGGCTTCTGCAGCCGGCCTTCTGAATGGCGTGGTTGGGAGCACGGGTCTGTTCGGGGTATGATCTATTCCGTTGCCGCGAGGGAAACCTCGGAAAAGCGACAGGCCCCTATAGCTCAGTCGGTAGAGCGTCTCCATGGTAAGGAGAAGGTCAACGGTTCGATTCCGTTTGGGGGCTCCACCACGAAAGGCCCCGCCCAACCGGGCGGGGCCTTTCGCATGCCCTGATGCGACCGGTCAGTCCGCGTGCGGCTCCGGGACGCGCATCGCCAGGATCGCCATGTCGTCGGACGGGGCGTCCGAGGCGAAGCGCTCGACCGCGCGCATGATGCGGGCCGCCACCGCGCCCGCCGTGAGCCCGGTGCAGGTCGTGAGGACGTCGGCGAGGCCGTCGTCGCCCAGCATGCGGGTGCCCTCCCGGCGTTCCGTGACGCCGTCCGTGACGCAGAGCAGGACGTCACCCGGGTCCAGGGTGACCGTCTGCTCGTAGAGCTCCAGGTCCTCGATGACACCGAGGAGCGGCTGAGGTTCGGCGGCGGGTTCCACCGTGCCGTTCTGGCGCAGGCGGAGGGGGAGCGGGTGGCCGGCGCAGACGACCTTCAGCTCGGCGCTGCCGTCGGCCTGGGGGCGCATCTCGCCGTACAGGAGGGTGAGGAAGCGGCTGCGGGCGCCCTCGTCGAGGATGGCGGAGTTGAGGCGCTCCAGGACCGCGGGGCCGGTGAGGCCCTCGCGGGCGAGCAGGCGCAGGGCGTGCCGGGCCAGGCCCGTGACGGCCGCCGCGTTCGGACCCGTGCCGCAGACGTCGCCGATGGCGAAGCCGTACGCGTCGTCGCTGATGGGGAAGAGGTCGTAGAAGTCGCCGCCGACCTCGTTGCCCTCGCCGGCCGCGCGGTAGATGACCTCGACCTCGACGCCGTCGATGACGGGGAGCTCCGGGGGCAGCAAGCTGCGCTGGAGGGACTGGCTGATGGCCGTGCGCTCCGAGTACAGGCGGGCGTTGTCCAGGGCCAGGGCGGCCCGGCGGGACAGGTCCTCGGCGAGTTCCAGGATCTCCTGGCGGAAGTGTTCGTCGGTCGGCTTGCCGAGCGTCAGCATGCCGATGACGCGGTTGCGGGCGACGAGGGGGAGGACCACGGTCTCGCCGCCGACCGCGGCCGCCGTGGCGAGCGTCGGGCCGATGCCGGTGCTCAGCTGGGGCGTCGTACCGCTGTTGAGGCCCAGGTCACGCATGGACGTGCGCAGGGCGGCCTGGTGGGCCAGTTCGCCGGGCGCCGACCAGACGCGGGCGCCGGGGGTGGGCACCGGGTCGGGCGGGGCGATCTTCGAGAGCAGGGACTTGATGCCGTCGATGAGCTCCTCGTCCTCGTGCAGGACGTAGGAGAGGTACGGCTCCGAGGCCTGGTCGGCGATGGTGTAGACGGCGCACCAGGTGGCCAGGGTCGGGACCGTCATCTGGGCCATCAGGGCCAGGGTCTGGTCGCGGTCCAGGGTGCCGGCGAGGAGGTCGGAGGCCTCGACGAGGAAGCTGAGCGAGCCCCGGCGCAGCCGTTCCAGCTCGCCCAGACGGGCGGACTCGACGGCCAGGGCGATGCGGTCGGCGGCGAACTGGAGGCGCAGCGCCTCCTCGTTCGAGTACCGGCCGGCGGCCTCCGCGGCGACGCCGAGGGAGCCGGTGAGGCGGCCCTCGACCTTGAGCGGGACGGTGACGACGGAGCGCATGCCGGTGCCGTTGAGCAGCGGGACGGCGCCGGGGACCGCGGCCAGGTCGTCGTGGACGGCGGGCATGCGGGCGGAGCCGTAGCGGCCGGGGCCGGCCTCGACGGGGACCCGGGCGAAGCGCTGGCGGGCGGAGGGCAGGCCGGTGGAGGCGCGGACCTCCAGCTCCGTCTCGTCGTCGGTCGCCAGGAGCAGGAAGGCGGCGTCCGCGTCGAGCATGTCGCGGGCGCGTTCGACCGTGCGCTGGAGGAGGCCGTCGAGGTCGTCCGGGGCGGGGGAGCCGATGAAGACCTCGAAGGGGTCGGTGCTCTGGCCCTCCGAGGGGGCGGCGCTGTCGGAGGCCGGTACGCGCAACGGTGTCTGGAGGACGGCGCGTTCGTGGTCGCGGACGAGGAGGCAGACCGTGGAGGGCTCGCCGCCGGCGTCGCGGACGCGGAGGTGGGAGGCGTAGACCGGGGTGACGCGGCCGTTGGCGCCCCTTATGCCGTAGCTGCCCTCCCAGCGGGAGAGCTGGAGCGCTTCGGCGATGCCGGTGCTGGTGCCCGGCGTGTGCGGCCAGGCGGCGAGGTCGGTCAGCGGCTTGCCCACGACCTGCTCGGCGGCGTAGCCGAAGAGCTCACCGGCGTCCTCGTTCCAGGACGTGACGGCGCCGGTGCGGTCGATCTGGACGACGGCGACGCGGACGCGGCCGTCGGCGAGCGGGAGCAGGTCGGCGGGGAGCGAGGGACCTGCGGCACGGGTGCCGACCGGGCGCTCGGGCAGGTGGAGGTGGAACCAGACGTTCTTCAGCGTGGGCGTGTACTCGACGCCCCAGCGGTCGGCCAGGGCCGCGCACAGCTGGAGTCCGCGGCCGCCCTCGCGGTCGAGGCTGCCCATGGTGGCGGGGGAGCCCTGGAGCGGGACCTCGCGCTCGGGATAGTGGTCGGCGACCTCGATCCGTACGCCGTCGTCGCTGCGCAGGCAGACGACGTCGGCGGTGGTCCCGGCGTGCACCACGGCGTTGGTCACCAGCTCGCTGGTGAGCACCACGGCGTCGTCGACGATGTCGGCATGGCCCCAGCCCTGCAGCGTGTCCCGGACGAAGGACCGGGCGCTCGCCACCGATCGTCCGACGGGCTCGAAGCTGGCGGCCGCGCGCGCGGTGATCACAGAACTCCTCGACCCTCTCTCCCCGTGCACGGCCTCATGGCCGACCGGCTCGCGCCGCTGCTGCGGCAGTCCACCCGTCGGCCCGGGATCCGGGGGCTGCTCCCCCGGGATCAGTCCGGTGGTCATTCCGGCCGCCCCTCCGATGCCCGCTCGTCTCCGTGCCACCGCCCAGGCCGGACGGACCGGCGAGGCTGGACAGCCGCATGCAAGGTTACTTACCTTCGCCGTCCATGCGGATGCCGGTCTGCTGTGTTTCCGCCCAGAGGGTGTGCGGACGATGTGCGAAGCTGCCGAACTGTTATGGCCTGGTTCGGCCGGGGTGAAACACTGGGCAAGCTTCCAGTGAAGGTCCGGGCAGGTTGAATGCGCACCCAGTGCGGCGGGCAGCAGCCCCGGGAGCGGTCCGGCGAACCCGTGCGGACCGCGCGGCAGCACAGGCAGTACGCGGCAGTAACCGGTCCGCCGAGAGGTGGCGGCCGGGCACAGCAGTAACGGTCGACCCCTGCGGGAGGGACACAGTGGAGTCTGGCGCAGCGACGCGGGGCACAAAGGCGCGCGCGAAAGGCGGACAGTCCCTGAGTAACCAGGGCAAAACGCGGGGCGGCAGTACGACCGTGGACACGGCCGCGCTGAACCGGCTGCTGACGGCACTGGTGGCGATGCGGGAGGGCAACTTCCGCAAGCGGCTCACGGTGTCCGGCGACGGCGTGATGTCGGAGATCGCGGCGGTCTTCAACGAGGTCGCCGACCGCAATCTGCACCTCACGGGCGAGCTGGCCCGGGTGCGGCGGGTGGTCGGACGTGAGGGAAAGCTCACCGAGCGGCTGGAGACGGGGGCCTGCGAGGGTTCCTGGGCGGCCGCCATCGACAACTCGAACGCGCTGGTCGACGACCTCGTACGGCCGGTCTCCGAGGTCAGCCGGGTGCTGTCGGCGGTCGCGGACGGTGATCTGTCGCCGCGCATGGAGCTGCGGACCCAGTCGGCGGAGGGCACCGGGCAGCCGCTGCGCGGGGAGTTCCTGAAGGTCGGCCGGACGGTGAACAACCTGGTCGACCAGTTGTCGACGTTCACGGACGAGGTCACGCGGGTCGCCAGCGAGGTCGGTACCGAGGGCAAGCTCGGCGGACAGGCCCGGGTGCGCGGTATGTCCGGTTCGTGGAAGGACCTGACGGACTCCGTCAACACGATGGCGTACCGGCTCACCGCTCAGGTGCGGGACATCGCCCTGGTGACGACGGCGGTGGCCAAGGGTGACCTGTCCCGCAAGGTCACGGTGCACGTGGCCGGCGAGATGCTGGAGCTGAAGAACACCGTCAACACGATGGTCGACCAGCTCTCCGCGTTCTCCTCCGAGGTGACGCGCGTCGCCCGTGAGGTGGGCACCGAGGGCGCCCTGGGCGGGCAGGCCCAGGTGCCGGGCGTGGCCGGGGTGTGGAAGGAGCTGACCGACTCCGT
This sequence comes from Streptomyces sp. CB02414, assembly GCF_001905385.1. Lineage (GTDB taxonomy): Bacteria > Actinomycetota > Actinomycetes > Streptomycetales > Streptomycetaceae > Streptomyces. The sequence continues at coordinate 5,119 of NZ_LIPF01000012.1, forward strand.
CAACACCATGGCCGGGAACCTGACGGCCCAGGTGCGGGAGATCTCCCACGTGACGACGGCGGTCGCCAACGGTGACCTGTCGAAGAAGGTGACGGTCCCGGCCCGCGGCGAGGTCGCGCAGCTCGCCGAGACGATCAACCAGATGACCGAGACGCTGCGGATCTTCGCGGACGAGGTCACGCGGGTGGCCAACGAGACCGGTGGTGAGGGCCAGCTCGGTGGGCAGGCGAACGTGCCGGGTGCGGCGGGGATCTGGAAGGACCTGACGGACTCCGTCAACACGGTCTTCCGGAACCTCACCACTCAGGTGCGCGACATCGCCGCGGTGACGACGGCGGTGGCCAGCGGCGACCTGTCGCAGAAGGTCACCGTGGACGTGGCCGGCGAGATGCTGGAGCTGAAGAACACCGTCAACACGATGGTCGACCAGCTGTCCGCCTTCGGCGCCGAGGTCACGCGGGTGGCCCGCGAGGTCGGTGTCGAGGGTGAGCTGGGCGGTCAGGCGCAGGTGCCCGGGGCGGCGGGGACCTGGAAGGACCTGACGGACTCCGTCAACACGGCGTTCCGGAACCTCACCGGTCAGGTGAGGAACATCGCCCAGGTGACGACGGCGGTGGCCAACGGTGACCTGTCGCAGAAGGTCACCGTGGACGTCTCCGGCGAGATGCTCCAGCTGAAGAACACCGTGAACACGATGGTCGACCAGCTGTCGTCCTTCGCCGACCAGGTGACGCGGATGGCCCGGGACGTGGGCACGGAGGGCCGCCTGGGCGGTCAGGCGCGGGTCGACGGTGTGTCGGGCACCTGGAAGGAGCTGACGGACTCCGTCAACTCGATGGCGTCCAACCTGACCGGTCAGGTGAGGAACATCGCCCAGGTGACGACGGCGGTGGCGCGCGGTGACCTGTCCCAGAAGATCGACGTCGACGCGCGCGGCGAGATCCTGGAGCTGAAGAACACCATCAACACGATGGTGGACCAGCTGTCGAGCTTCGCTGAGCAGGTCACGCGGGTGGCCCGCGAGGTGGGCACGGAGGGCCGCCTCGGCGGTCAGGCGCAGGTGCCCGGCGTCGCGGGTGTGTGGCGCGACCTGACCGACTCGGTGAACGGCATGGCCGGCAATCTCACCGCGCAGGTGCGCAACATCGCGCAGGTCGCGACGGCGGTGGCGCGCGGTGACCTGTCCCAGAAGATCACCGTGGACGCGCGCGGGGAGATCCTGGAGCTGAAGAACACGCTGAACACGATGGTGGACCAGCTGTCGTCGTTCGCCCAGGAGGTCACGCGCGTCGCGCGCGAGGTGGGCACCGAGGGCATCCTCGGCGGCCAGGCGGAGGTGCAGGGCGTCTCCGGCACCTGGAAGGACCTCACGCAGTCCGTGAACGGCATGGCCAACAACCTGACCATGCAGGTCCGCAACATCGCCGAGGTGACGACGGCCGTCGCCAAGGGCGACCTGTCGAAGAAGATCACCGTCGACGCCAAGGGCGAGATCCTGGAGCTCGTCACGACCGTCAACACGATGGTCGACCAGCTGTCGTCCTTCGCGGAGCAGGTCACGCGCGTGGCCCGCGAGGTGGGCACCGAAGGCATCCTGGGCGGCCAGGCGCACGTGCCCGGCGTGGTGGGCATCTGGAAGGACCTCAGCGACAACGTCAACCTGATGGCGAAGAACCTCACCGTTCAGGTGCGGAACATCTCCCAGGTGGCCGCCGCCGTCGCCAACGGCGACCTGACGCGGACGGTGACGATCGAGGCGCGCGGTGAGGTCGCGCAGCTCGCCGACACCTTCAACACCATGGTCAAGACGCTGAGTTCGTTCGCCGACCAGGTCACCAAGGTGGCCCGCGAGGTGGGCACGGACGGCATCCTGGGCGGCCAGGCGCACGTTCCGGGTGTGGCGGGCACCTGGAAGGACCTCACCGAGTCGGTGAACCAGATGGCGTCCAACCTGACCGGTCAGGTGCGCAACATCGCCATGGTGACGACCGCCATCGCCAAGGGCGACCTCACCAAGAAGATCGACATCGACGCGCGCGGCGAGATCCTGGAGCTGAAGACGACCATCAACACCATGGTCGACCAGCTGTCGTCGTTCGCCGAGGAGGTCACCCGCGTGGCCCGCGAGGTGGGCACCGAGGGGCAGCTGGGCGGTCAGGCACGCGTGCGTGACGTCGACGGAACCTGGCGGGACCTGACGGAGTCCGTGAACGAGATGGCCGGGAACCTGACCCGGCAGGTCCGTGCCATCGCGCGCGTGGCGACCGCGGTGACCCGCGGCGACCTGAACCTGAAGATCGACGTGGACGCCTCGGGGGAGATCTCCGAGCTCCAGGACTACATCAACAAGATGATCGCCAACCTGCGCGACACCACCATCGCCAACAAGGAGCAGGACTGGCTCAAGGGCAACCTCGCCCGTATCTCCGCGCTGATGCAGGGCCGGCGGGACCTCCAGGACGTGGCCTCGCTGATCATGAGCGAGCTCACCCCGGTGGTCTCCGCGCAGCACGGCGCGTTCTTCCTCGCCATGCCGCACGTCGACGGCCAGGAGCAGGCCGGCGCCGAGGGCGACCAGTACGAACTGCGCATGCTCGGGTCGTACGGCTACTCGATGGGCTCCATGCCCACCTCGTTCCGGCCGGGGGAGGCGTTGGTCGGCACGGCGGCCCAGGAGAAGCGCACGATCCTCGTGGAGAACGCGCCGAGCGGCTATCTGAAGATCTCCTCCGGGCTCGGGGAGGCTCCGCCCGCGCAGGTGATCGTCCTGCCGGTGCTGTTCGAGGGGCAGGTGCTCGGCGTCATCGAGCTGGCGTCCTTCACCCCGTTCACGCAGATCCAGAAGGACTTCCTCAACCAGATCGCCGAGATGATCGCGACCAGCGTCAACACCATCTCCGTCAACACCAAGACGGAGGTGCTGCTGAAGCAGTCGCAGGAGCTGACCGAGCAACTGCGCGACCGGTCGGAGGAGCTGGAGCAGCGGCAGAAGGCGCTGCAGTCGTCCAACGCCGAACTGGAGGAGAAGGCCGAGCTGCTGGCGCAGCAGAACCGCGACATCGAGGTGAAGAACACCGAGATCGAGGAGGCGCGGCAGGTCCTGGAAGAGCGCGCGGAGCAACTCGCGGTCTCCATGCGCTACAAGAGCGAGTTCCTGGCCAACATGTCGCACGAGCTGCGTACGCCGCTCAACTCGCTGCTGATCCTGGCCAAGCTGCTCGCCGACAACGCGGACGCCAACCTGTCCCCGAAGCAGGTCGAGTTCGCCGAGACGATCCACGGGGCCGGCTCCGACCTGCTCCAGCTCATCAACGACATCCTCGACCTGTCGAAGGTCGAGGCGGGCAAGATGGACGTCTCCCCGACACGCATCGCGCTCGTCCAGCTCGTCGACTACGTGGAGGCCACCTTCCGGCCGCTGACCGCGGAGAAGGGCCTGGACCTGTCGGTGCGGGTGTCGCCGGAGCTGCCGGCCACGCTGCACACCGACGAGCAGCGGCTCCTCCAGGTGCTGCGCAACCTGCTGTCCAACGCGGTGAAGTTCACCGACTCGGGAGCCGTCGAGCTGGTCATCCGCCCGGCCCGGGACGACGTGCCGCAGGCCATCCGGGAGCAGTTGCTGGAGGCCGGTTCGATGACCGACCCGGACGCCGAGTTGATCGCGTTCTCGGTGAGCGACACGGGCATCGGCATCGCGGCCAGCAAGATGCGGGTGATCTTCGAGGCGTTCAAGCAGGCCGACGGCACCACCAGCCGCAAGTACGGCGGTACGGGCCTCGGGCTGTCCATCTCGCGGGAGATCGCGCAGCTGCTGGGCGGCGAGATCCACGCGCAGAGCGAGCCGGGCCGCGGGTCGACGTTCACGCTGTACCTGCCGCTGCACCCGAGCGAGCTCCCCGCGCACGGCTACCAGCAGCCCCTGCCGGCCCTGGAGCCCGGCGGGGCGCTCGCCACGCCGGGCGCCGACGTTGCGCTGCCGGGGGCGCAGGCCGAGCTGCCCGCCGAGGTGAAGTCGTACCAGGATGCCCAGAACGGTGCCGCCTCCCTCTTCCGGCGCCGTCGCCGGGCCGCGTCGGAGGCCGCGCAGGGACCCGCCGCACTGCCGGAGCAGCAGCCGTCCGCCGAGCAGGACGCGGCCCCGACTTCGAGCCGCGGCATCCGGTTCGGCGGGCAGAAGGTGCTGATCGTCGACGACGACATCCGCAACGTCTTCGCGCTCACCAGCGTCCTGGAACAGCACGGCCTGTCCGTGCTGTACGCCGAGAACGGGCGCGAGGGTATCGAGGTGCTGGAGCAGCACGAGGACGTGGCGGTCGTCCTGATGGACATCATGATGCCCGAGATGGACGGGTACGCGACGACCACAGCGATCCGCCGGATGCCCCAGTTCGCCGGTCTGCCGATCATCGCGCTGACCGCGAAGGCGATGAAGGGCGACCGGGAGAAGGCCATCGAGTCGGGCGCCTCCGACTACGTGACGAAGCCGGTCGACCCCGATCACCTGCTGACGGTGATGCAGCAGTGGATGCGGGAGGAGTGAGGGCCGGTCCTCGCGGGCACGGGGCGGTACTTCAGGGCAGCGCGCCCGCGGTCCCTGCGGGCACAGTGCCCGGGGTGTGAACGGGGACCGTCCGCACCGCACCCGGGGGCGGTGTGCGAACGTGGGTGTACGCACGTGGCGGGAAGCTCCGGAGTTCACGCCGGGTCGCTGACTCAGTGTGCCCGGAGCCGTGTAGAAGCGCGGGATTCGGGGAACCTTCTGGTCCCCTGCCGCGTTTCTGCTACGTGCACAGTGACATCACGGTGACAGGGTGTGGCGACAGGCGGGGTGCGGCTACGATGACCGGCACAAGGACGGGCGGCGCAAGGGAGCCGTCCCCTGGGGCGGCACCCGCCGGTGCTGCGCCAAGTCCTGCGGACAGGGGAGGCCCCACGCCGGGGCGAGGAGGGCGGGCCATGGTGCAGAAGGCCAAGATCCTCCTGGTCGATGACCGGCCGGAGAATCTGCTCGCGCTGGAGGCGATCCTCTCGGCGCTCGATCAGACGCTGGTGCGGGCATCGTCCGGGGAGGAAGCGCTCAAAGCACTGCTCACGGACGACTTCGCGGTCATTCTGCTGGACGTCCAGATGCCGGGCATGGACGGTTTCGAGACCGCTGCCCACATCAAGCGGCGGGAGCGGACCCGGGACATCCCGATCATCTTCCTCACCGCGATCAACCACGGCCCGCACCACACCTTCCGCGGGTACGCGGCGGGCGCGGTGGACTACATCTCCAAGCCGTTCGACCCGTGGGTGCTGCGCGCGAAGGTCTCCGTCTTCGTCGAGCTCTACATGAAGAACTGCCAGCTGCGCGAGCAGGCGGCGTTGCTGCGGCTCCAGTTGGAGGGCGGCACCAAGGAGGCGGCGGGCGAGGCCAAGGAGCCGGCGGGGCTGCTCGCCGAGCTGTCGGCGCGGCTGGCGGCCGTCGAGGAGCAGGCCGAGGCGCTCTCCAAGCAGTTGGGTGACGAGTCGACGGACGCGGCGGCGGTGGCGACGGCGGCCCATCTGGAGCGCAAGCTCACCGGACTGCGGCGGGCGCTGGACGCCCTGGAGCCGGGCTCGTCCGGAGGGCAGGCCGCGGTCAACTGAGCGGCGTGGGCGGTACCGTCCGTCGCGCGCCTGCCGTGAGGGCACGTCAGGGGCAGTACCGGAGGCGTCAGTTCCGCATTTCCGCGGGGGCGACACGAACGGGTGAAGCGGTGGGCACACGTGTCGACCGCCGTCTCCCCCGGTAACCTCGCACCTATGGCCTCACGTCCCTCCGCAGCCAAGAAGCAGCCCGCGAAGAAGGCGGCCGCTCCCGCGAAGGGTCCGGCGAAGAAGGCCCCTGCCAAGAAGGCACCGGCGAAGAAGGCGCCCGCCAAGAAGGCCGCGGCCAAGAAGCCCGCGCCCAAGCCGGCGCCCAGCCCCACGGGAGGCGTCTACCGGGTCGTACGCGCCCTGTGGCTGGGCATCGCCCACGCCGTCGGCGCCGTCTTCCGCGGCATAGGGCAGGGTGCGAAGAACCTCGACCCGGCGCACCGCAAGGACGGCGTCGCCCTGCTGCTGCTCGGCGTCGCCCTGATCGTCGCCGCGGGCACCTGGGCCGACCTCAAGGGCCCCGTCGGCGACCTCGTGGAGATCCTCGTCACCGGCGCCTTCGGCCGGCTCGACCTGCTGGTCCCGATCCTGCTCGGCGCCATCGCCGTACGCCTGATCCGGCACCCGGAGAAACCGGAGGCCAACGGCCGGATCGTGATCGGCCTCTCCGCGCTCGTCGTCGGGGTCCTCGGGCAGGTCCACATCGCCTGCGGCTCACCGGCCCGCGGGGAGGGCATGCACGCCATAAGGGACGCCGGCGGCCTCATCGGCTGGGGCGCGGCGACCCCGCTGTCGTACACCATGACCGACGTCCTGGCCGTGCCGCTGCTCGTGCTGCTCACCGTCTTCGGGCTGCTGGTCGTCACGGCCACCCCGGTCAACGCCGTCCCTCAGCGGCTGCGGCAGCTCGGCGTACGGCTCGGCCTCCTCCGGGACCCGGAGGCCTACGAGTTCACGGACGACGACGAGCGGTACGACGAACAGTGGCGTGAGGCGCTGCCCGCGCGGTCACGCAAGCGCGGGGGGCCGGCCGCCGAGCCGTACGACCCCGACGGGGCGGAGCAGGAGGCGCTCGCCCGGCGCCGTACCAGGCCCCGGCGGTCCGCCGTGCCGCAGCCCGACATGGACCGGCCGATGGACGCCGTGGACGTCGCCGCCGCCGCGGCCGCCGCCCTCGACGGCGCCGTACTGCACGGAATGCCGCCGTCCCCGCTGGTCGCCGACCTCACCCAGGGCGTGAGCACGGGGGAGCGGGAGTCGTCGGCGCCGACCCCGACGCCGGTTCCGGCGGCGCGTCCGCAGCCGGGGAAGCTCAAGAAGGACGGTCCCGGAGAGAAGGCGGGCGTCCCGGACCTCACCAAGACGCCGGTCCCGCAGGAACGGGAGCTTCCGCCGCGCGCCGAGCAGCTCCAGCTCTCCGGCGACATCACCTACTCGCTGCCGGCCCTCGACCTCCTCACGCGCGGCGGCCCCGGCAAGGCGCGCAGCGCCGCCAACGACGCCATAGTCGCCTCGCTGACCACCGTCTTCACCGAGTTCAAGGTCGACGCCGCCGTCACCGGCTTCACCCGGGGCCCGACGGTCACGCGCTACGAGGTGGAGCTCGGGCCCGCCGTGAAGGTCGAGCGGATCACCGCGCTGGCCAAGAACATCGCCTACGCCGTCGCCAGCCCCGACGTGCGGATCATCAGCCCGATCCCCGGCAAGTCCGCGGTCGGCATCGAGATCCCCAACACCGACCGGGAGATGGTCAACCTCGGCGACGTGCTGAGGCTGGCCGAGTCCGCCGAGGACGACGACCCGATGCTGGTCGCCTTCGGCAAGGACGTCGAGGGCGGCTACGTCATGCACTCGCTGGCGAAGATGCCGCACATGCTGGTCGCGGGCGCCACCGGTTCCGGCAAGTCGTCCTGCATCAACTGCCTGATCACCTCGGTCATGATGCGGGCGACCCCGGAGGACGTCCGGATGATCCTGGTCGACCCCAAGCGCGTCGAGCTGACCGCGTACGAGGGCATCCCGCACCTGATCACGCCGATCATCACCAACCCGAAGCGGGCCGCCGAGGCGCTCCAGTGGGTCGTGCGCGAGATGGACCTGCGCTACGACGACCTCGCCGCCTACGGCTACCGGCACATCGACGACTTCAACCGCGCGGTGCGCGAGGGCAAGGTGAAGCCGCCCGAGGGCAGCGAGCGCGAGCTCCAGCCGTACCCGTACCTGCTGGTGATCGTGGACGAGCTGGCCGACCTGATGATGGTGGCGCCCCGCGACGTCGAGGACGCCATCGTGCGCATCACGCAGCTCGCCCGCGCGGCCGGCATCCACCTGGTGCTCGCCACCCAGCGGCCGTCCGTGGACGTCGTCACCGGCCTGATCAAGGCCAACGTGCCCTCGCGGCTGGCCTTCGCGACCTCCTCGCTCGCGGACTCGCGGGTCATCCTGGACCAGCCTGGTGCCGAGAAGCTGATCGGCAAGGGCGACGGCCTCTTCCTGCCGATGGGCGCGAACAAGCCGACCCGTATGCAGGGCGCCTTCGTCACCGAGGAGGAGGTCCAGGCGGTCGTCCGGCACTGCAAGGAGCAGATGGCGCCCGTCTTCCGGGACGACGTCACGGTCGGGACCAAGCAGAAGAAGGAGATCGACGAGGACATCGGCGACGACCTCGACCTGCTGTGCCAGGCGGCCGAGCTGGTCGTCTCCACGCAGTTCGGGTCGACCTCCATGCTCCAGCGCAAGCTGCGCGTCGGCTTCGCCAAGGCCGGGCGGCTGATGGACCTGATGGAGTCGCGCAGCATCGTCGGACCGAGCGAAGGCTCAAAGGCTCGTGACGTTCTTGTGAAGCCTGACGAGCTGGACGGCGTGCTCGCCGTGATCCGGGGGGAGTCTGAGGGGTAGGGAACGGTGAGCGAGGGTTCCACCGACGGAGAGTCACGGCGGTCGGCCGGCCGATCGTGACTCACCCGTTAGGGATCATTGGGCAACCGTTTCCTCATGGCGTACGTCAAGTTGAGGGAAACGACAAACTGATAGTCCACCATCGGGATGCCGGGCCATACCGATGGCGTACAAAGTCGTACCGCCCGGTTGCCCCACCCGTTCGCACCCCCCCTAGACTGAACGTCCAGCACAGGCGGCTAAACGCTCGAAAGGCGCCCCCGTGTCCATCGGCAACTCCCCTGAAGACGAGCGTCCGATCGCAGACGTGTCCCCAGACGTTCCTGACGAGGTCTCCGAAGGCGCCCCTCAGGAATCCCGCCCCTCCGTCGGCCGCGCCCTGCAGCAGGCACGGATCGCCGCCGGGCTGACCGTCGACGACATCACCACCGCCACCCGGGTCCGGATCGCCATCGTGCACGCCATCGAGGCGGACGACTTCGCTCCGTGCGGCGGGGACGTGTACGCGCGCGGTCACATCAGAACCCTCGCCAAAGCCGTCGGGCTGGATCCGGCGGAGCTGCTCGCGCAGTTCGACGCCGAGCACGGAGGCCGCCCGGCGCCGACTCCGGCCGCGCCCCTGTTCGAGGCGGAACGCATCCGTCCGGAGCGGCGCGGACCCAACTGGACCGCCGCCATGGTCGCCGCGATCGTCGCCGTGATCGGCTTCGTCGGCTTCACGTTCGTCAAGGGCGGCGACGACGGCGGCAACGAGGCGAGCGTCGCCGAGGGCGCCCAGCCGTCGGCCGGCGAATCCGCCTCGCCGAGCGCCAAGCCGAAGAAGCCCGCCGACCCCAAGCCGGACCCGACCGACAGCGCCATCGCCGCCGCGCCCCGGGACAAGGTGACCGTCAAGGTCACCGCCGCCGACGGACGCAGCTGGATCTCCGCCCAGGACCACAACGGCCAACTGCTCTTCGACGACATCCTCGAGAAGGGCGACTCCAAGACCTTCCAGGACAACGAGAAGATCAAGCTCGTCCTCGGCGATGCCGGCGCCATCGAGCTCTACGTCAACGGCAAGAAGATCGACGACGACTTCCAGCCGGGCGCCGTGGAGCGCCTGACGTACACGAAGGGCGACCCGCAGGCCGGATAAGGGGACCGGGGGAGCGCGTCACCACGGGGTTGGCCGGGATCGGCCAACCCCGTCGACGTGGGCTGTCCGCGGGACGAAGTACTCTTGAGCCCATGCCTGAAAGCCGTACCGTCGCACTCGTCACCCTTGGCTGCGCCCGTAACGAGGTGGACTCGGAGGAGCTCGCAGGCCGTCTGGAGGCGGACGGCTGGAAGCTCGTCGACGACGCCGAGGGGGCGGACGTCGCCGTCGTGAACACGTGCGGCTTCGTCGAGGCCGCGAAGAAGGACTCCGTCGATGCCCTCCTGGAGGCCAACGACCTCAAGGGCCACGGCAGAACGCAGGCCGTCGTGGCGGTGGGCTGCATGGCCGAGCGGTACGGCAAGGAGCTGGCCGAGGCCCTTCCCGAGGCCGACGGCGTCCTCGGCTTCGACGACTACGCCGACATCTCCGACCGCCTGCAGACCATCCTGAACGGCGGCATCCACGCCGCCCACACCCCGCGCGACCGGCGCAAGCTGCTGCCGATCAGCCCCGCCGAGCGTCAGGAGGCCGGCGCCTCCGTCGCCCTGCCCGGGCACGCCCCGGCCGACCTCCCCGAGGGTGTCGCCCCCGCCTCCGGTCCCCGCGCGCCCCTGCGCCGCCGCCTGGACGGCTCCCCGGTCGCCTCGGTGAAGCTGGCCTCCGGCTGCGACCGGCGCTGCTCCTTCTGCGCCATCCCGTCCTTCCGCGGCTCCTTCATCTCGCGCCGCCCCAGCGACGTGCTGAACGAGACGCGGTGGCTGGCCGAGCAGGGCGTCAAGGAGATCATGCTGGTCTCCGAGAACAACACCTCCTACGGCAAGGACCTGGGCGACATCCGTCTGCTGGAGTCGCTGCTGCCGAACCTCGCCGAGGTCGACGGCATCGAGCGGGTGCGCGTCAGCTACCTCCAGCCCGCCGAGATGCGCCCCGGCCTGATCGACGTCCTGACCTCCACCGAGAAGGTCGTGCCCTACTTCGACCTCTCCTTCCAGCACTCCGCGCCGAACGTGCTGCGCGCCATGCGCCGCTTCGGCGACACCGACCGCTTCCTGGAGCTGCTGGACACCATCCGGAGCAAGGCGCCCGAGGCCGGTGTGCGCTCCAACTTCATCGTGGGCTTCCCCGGCGAGTCCGCTTCTGACCTCGCCGAGCTGGAGCGTTTCCTGAACCACGCGCGGCTGGACGCCATCGGCGTCTTCGGCTACTCCGACGAGGAGGGCACCGAGGCGGCGACCTACGGCGACAAGCTGGACGAGGACGTCGTCGCCGAGCGGCTGGCCCACGTCTCCCGCCTCGCCGAGGAACTGGTCTCGCAGCGCGCCGAGGAGCGCGTGGGCGCCACCGTGCGCGTCCTCGTCGAGTCCGTGGACCCCTCCGACGAGGGTGACGGCGTCCGGGGGCGGGCGGAGCACCAGGCGCCCGAGACCGACGGCCAGGTGCTGCTCACGAGCGGCGAAGGCCTGCGGGTCGGAAGTATGGTCGAGGCGAAGGTGGTCGGTACGGAGGGTGTTGACCTGGTGGCGGAGCCGCTGCCGGGGTCGTCCGCGTGGAGTGAGGAGGCCGGCAGATGACGGGAGTCCCGGCGTCCGCGGCGGGCGGTTCCTCCGGTGCGCGCAGGACCGGCGGTGCGACCGAGGGCGGGGCCGCCGGGCGCGGCGGCAAGATCGCGGCCGCCGCCGTCAACCAGGCGAGCGTGTGGAACGTCGCCAATCTGCTGACGATGCTCCGGCTGCTCCTCGTACCGGCCTTCGTCGCCCTGATGCTCGGCAACGGCGGGTACGACCCGGCCTGGCGCTCCTTCGCCTGGGCCGCCTTCGCCGTCGCCATGATCACCGACCTGTTCGACGGGCACCTGGCGCGCACCTACAACCTCGTCACCGACTTCGGGAAGATCGCCGACCCCATCGCCGACAAGGCGATCATGGGGGCGGCGCTCATCTGTCTGTCCGCCCTGGGTGACCTGCCGTGGTGGGTGACGGCCGTCATCCTCGGCCGGGAACTCGGCATCACCGTGCTGCGTTTCGTGGTCATCCGGTACGGCGTCATCCCCGCGAGCCGGGGCGGCAAGCTCAAGACCCTCACCCAGGGCGTGGCTGTCGGCATGTACGTCCTGGCGCTGACGGGCCCCCTGGCGACCCTGAGGTTCTGGGTGATGGCGGCGGCGGTCGTCCTGACCGTGGCGACCGGACTGGACTACGTGAAACAGGCCATTGTGCTGCGGCGCCGGGGAATCGCCGAGCGCAGAGCTGCGTTGAAGGAGAGGGAAGTTTGAGTTCCACGGCCGCCGACGTGGTGCGGCTACTCACGGTCAGGGGCGAGACCCTCGCGGTCGCCGAGTCACTGACCGGTGGACTGGTGGCGGCCGGGATCACCTCGGTCCCCGGTGCTTCCAAGGCTTTCCGGGGATCGGTCACCGCCTACGCGACGGAGCTGAAGCGGGACCTGCTCGGCGTCGACGGAGACCTGCTCACGGCGCGCGGAGCGGTGGACCCGCAGGTCGCCGCCCAGATGGCGGCGGGCGTGCGGAAGGCGCTGGGCGCCGACTGGGGCCTCGCGACCACGGGCGTGGCCGGCCCCGACCCGCAGGACGGACAGCCGGTGGGCACGGTCTTCGTGGCCCTGGACGGGCCCTGCGCAGAAGACGGTGGTTCCGCCCGTGGCGGAAAAGTGGAGGCGCTGCGGTTGAACGGCGATCGCGCGGAAATTCGTATGGAGAGTGTACGGAGCGTACTCACACTGCTCTTGAGGACGCTTGCGGGCGAACAGAACGGGAATGAGCGGGCACAGGATACGGAACGGAACGGGGGGTTTTGATGTTTGCAGCCCTGAGTGAACACGACATCGCTCCCCGCACGGCCGCGGCGCGAGGCGGTACGGTGGGGCGTGAAGGATGCGGTTACACGGTCCGAGGAGGGAGCCACCGATGATTCTGCTCCGTCGCCTGCTGGGTGACGTGCTGCGTCGGCAGCGCCAACGCCAGGGCCGTACTCTGCGCGAAGTCTCCTCGTCCGCCCGAGTCTCACTCGGCTATCTCTCCGAGGTGGAGCGGGGGCAGAAGGAGGCTTCTTCCGAACTGCTCTCCGCCATCTGCGACGCGCTGGACGTACGGATGTCCGAACTCATGCGGGAAGTGAGCGACGAGCTCGCGCTCGCCGAGCTGGCTCAGTCCGCTGCGGCCACGCCCAGCGAGACCGTTCCCGCGCCGGTTCGCCCGATGCTTGGTTCCGTGTCGGTGACCGGTGTGCCACCGGAACGGGTGACCATCAAGGCGCCCGCGGAGGCGGTGGACGTCGTCGCCGCCTGAGCGCTGCGAACGTGTGCGTGTGAGGCCCCGGCCGGGGCTTCTCCGGGGAGCCGGAGAGGTGCGGTCGGGGTTTTTGCGTGCGTGGTCGGGATCCTTGCGTGCGTGGGGGCAGGAGTGCCGGTGGTGATGGCCGGTCGTGCCCGGTTTGCCGGTCTTCGGCGGTGCGGTCATCGTGGAGGGACTGGCCGCGGCGGGAGCGGCCGGGGGGCCGACCGACGGAGGTGTGGATGTACGTCGTGAAGAGCCCGTTGTCCGACGCGGACCTGAAGGCCGTCTCCGAGGCGCTCCAGGGCGGCCTCGTGGACCTGGTGGACCTGGCCCTGGTCGCCAAGCAGATCCACTGGAACGTGGTCGGCCCGCGGTTCCGCTCCGTCCACCTCCAGCTCGACGAACTGGTCGACACCGCGCGCACGCACTCGGACACCGTGGCCGAGCGCGCCTCGGCGCTGGGAGTCTCCCCTGACGGGCGTGCCGCGACCGTGGCCGTCGGCAGCGGCATCGACGTGACGCCGGACGGATGGGTCGACGACAACACCGCGGTGCAGACGATCGTGGACGCGCTGGGCGCGGTGATCACGCGGATGCGGGAGCGGATCGCGGCGACCTGGGACCCCGACCCGGTGAGCCAGGACATCTTCATCCAGATCACCGCCGATCTCGAGAAGCAGCACTGGATGTTCCAGGCCGGGAACGGCTGACGCGGCCATGGTGTCGGCGCGGGCCGCTCGCCGGGCGGCCGCGCTGGGGGCCGGCGCGCTGTGGTGGTGGGCCGTACTGCGCCTGGCGCTCGAACCCGGGGCCGGGGTGCTCGAAGGCGCGGTCGCGGTCGGTGGCTGGGGGCTGAGTGTGCTGCCGGTGCACTGCGTCCCCAGGCGGCAGGCGGTGGGGGCGATGGGCGCGGGGCGGTGGCGGCGGGCCCTGTTCGCGGCCGTGTGCGGACGGGGATCGCCGAGGGGTGGTGCATGACCCTGGCTCAGGCAGGCAGCGCTTTACAAGGCCTCCTGACGGAGCTAACGTACAACCAAATGGTTGTAGATGGAGTTCCCGGAGGCACGGAAGAAGCCGAAGACGTCGTGGACCGCCTGTTCCACGCCTTGGCCGACACGACGCGCCGCGACATCCTGCGTCGCTGCGTGGGGGAGGACCTGTCGGTGTCACGACTGGCCAAGGCCTACCCGATGAGCTTCGCCGCGGTGCAGAAACACGTCGCGGTGCTGGAGCGGGCCGGCCTGGTGGTCAAGCGGCGCCGCGGACGGGAGCAGCTCGTGCGCACCGACCCCGATGCCGTGGGCCGGGCCCGTCAGGCACTGGACGAGCTCGAGACCGCCTGGCGCGGCCGGGTGGAGCGGATGTCCCGTCTGCTCGCCGGAGAAGCGGAACCCGACGTGCCCAACCCGCTGGAAGGACCGGAACGATGAGCGTCACCAGTCTGAACAAGGACCTCGAGAACCTGACCCTCACCCTGATCGCCGACTTCTCCGCTCCCGTGGAACGGGTGTGGGAGCTGTGGTCCGACCCCCGGCAGCTGGAGCGCTGGTGGGGCCCGCCGACCTACCCGGCGACGGTGGAAGAGCACGACCTGACCCCGGGCGGGGACGTCACGTATTTCATGACCGGACCCGAGGGTGACAAGTACCGCGGCTGGTGGCGGGTCGCCACGGTGGACGCGCCGACGTCCCTGGAGTTCACCGACGGGTTCGCCGACCAGGACGGCGTGCCCAACGCCGACATGCCGACGACCACGACCAGGGTCACGCTCACCGAGCGCGACGGCGGCACCCGCATGGAGATGCTGGCGGTCTTCGACACCCGGGAGCAGATGGACCAGCTGATGAAGATGGGCATGGAGGAGGGCCTGCGCGAGGCGGCCGGCCAGATGGACGCCCTGCTCGCCGGCTGAGTCAGCGCGGCCCGCGCTGCCACCCGGGCTCGCCCCGCGGGCCGGTGGCGGCGCGGACGGGGGCGGGGCCGGCCTGGCAGGCCGGGCACCAGTACGTGGGACGCTCACGCGAGCCGTCGCCCTGGTCGGCCACCCGGACCGAGGTACCGCAGCGCAGGCAGGGCCGGGGCGCCCGGCCGTACACGAACAGGTCCGCGCCGCGCAGGCCCGTCGTGCGGCGGACCGGACGGTCGCGGTTGGCCTCCAGCAGCCGCTTCGCCAGCGCGGGCACCTTCGCGGCATGCGTGGCGGGCAGCTCCCCGACGGGCAGCCAGGGAGTGACGCCGAGCAGGAAACAGAGCTCGCACTTGTAGACATTGCCGATACCGGCGAGGTTGCGCTGGTCCAGCAGGGCTTCGCCGAGGGTGCGGGCGGGGTCACCCAGCAGGTTGGCCAACGCCCGGTCGGGGTCCCAGTCCGGGCCCAGCAGGTCGGGGCCGAGGTGGCCTACGGCGCGCCCCTCGTCGGCCGTGCGGAGGATCTCCAGCACCGGGAGGCGGTAGCCGACTGCCGTGCGGTCGGCGGTGCCGAGCACGGCGCGGATCTGGTGCGCCGGGCCGCCGCTCCAGCGCCGGCCCGCCGCGAACACCTTCCAGGAGCCGTCCATCCGCAGGTGCGAGTGCACCGTCAGACCGCCCTCCACGCGGGCCAGCAGGTGCTTGCCGCGCGGGGTGACGTCCAGGACCGCGCGGCCGGTGAGGTCGGCCGTGGCGTAGCGGGGGACGCGGAAGTCGCTGCGCGTCAGCACCTTGCCGGCGAGGGCGTCGTGCAACCGCCGCGCGGCCTGCCAGACCGTGTCTCCTTCGGGCATGGGTCAAGGGTGACAGGCTCAGGCGCGGATGCGCAGACCGCGCGGGGTGGCGACGAACCCCGCGTTCTCCAGCAGCGGGTCGAACGGGGAGGTCAGGGCCGCCGCGCCGTTGACACGCTCCACCGTGACCGTGCCGAGGGATCCGGCACGGGCTGCCTCGGCGAGCGCCTCCGTCGCCGCGCGCAGGCGGGGATCGTCCGTGGGCGGACCGTCGGGGGCGGACGGCCACAGCAGGAGCGTCTTGCCGCCGCGCTCCATGTAGAGCGCGGGCTCGCCCTCGACCAGCACCACCAGGGACCCCGCCTTGCGGCCGGGTTTGTGTGTGGAGCCGGCCGGGGGCTCGGGCCAGGGGAGCGCGGCGCCGTACGCGTTCGCCGGGTCGGCGGCGGCCAGTACGACGGCGGGCGGACCGGCGGGGGCGCGGCCGCGGCGGTCGCCGAAACCGGTGCCGTACGAACCACTGCTGTACGAACCGCGCCGGCCGCCGAAGCCGCTGTCAGCGCCTCCGGGTAGCCCTCCGAAGCTGCCGGGACTGCCGCCCTGCGCGCCGCCGCCGCGCGGGCCGCCGGCGCCCGGCTCGGGGTAGTCGCGGGGGGAGATGTAGTCACCACGGGACGGGGACCGGCCCAGCCCGTCCGGGTCCGCGAAGACGTCGTCCGAGGGACCCGGGGCGCCGGAAGCGCCGGGCGACCCGTGGCCGCCGGGCTGGAAGCCGTCGGACGGGGCGTCGAACGAGCCGTCGTAAGGGCCGGCCCAGGGCGAGCCGGGGGCCGGGCCGGGGAAACCGTCGGGTGCCGCCGGGCTGTCGTGGCCGCCGGCGAAGGGCGCCGGTCCCGGGGCGCCCTCGCCGCGGTCCCGGGCGTTCGCCACCGCACGCAACCGGTCCACGGCGCCCTCCATGGCGAACTGCGCCGCCCCGAGCCCTTCCACGACATAGCCCCGCCGGGCCTGCCCGCTCTCCTCGAAGGCGGCCAGAATGCGGTACACCGCCGAGAAACCGCCCTCGACGCCCTCGGCCGCGACCGCACCCCTGGTCACCACGCCGTGTCGGTCGAGGAGCGTGCGGGCCAGCGCGTGAGCGCGCACCGTCGTGTCCGGCTCCCGGGCCGGGAGCAGCGACCATCGTCCGGCGACGGTCGGCGGGCCGCCGCGGGCGGCGGGCCGGGCGGCGGCCGTGAGCGAGCCGTAGCGTCCGCGGGGCACGGATCGCTTGGCGCGGTGAGCGGTGGAGCCCGCGGTGCGGCCGGAGCCCAGCAGGGAGCGCAGGGGCGCGAGCGTGTCGTTGGTCAGCCGTCCGGACCACGCCAGCTCCCACACGGCGTCGGCCAGCTGTGGATCGGTGACGTCCGGGTGGGTGGTCGCACGGACCTGGTCGGCGATCTGGCGGAAGAAGAGGCCGTACCCGCCCGAGAGGGCGCTCAGGACGGACTCGTGCAGAGCGGTCGTCTCCAGGGGGTGCGGAGGCGGCAGGAGCACGGGGGCCGCGTCCGCGAGGTAGAGGGAGACCCAGCCGTCCTTGCCGGGGAGCGAGCCGGCTCCGGCCCACACCACCTCGCCGGCGGCCGTGAGTTCGTCCAGCATCGCCGGGTTGTAGTGCGCCACCCGCGACGGCAGGACCAGCTTCTCCAGGGCGGAGGCGGGCACCGACGCGCCCTGCAACTGCTCGACCGCACGGACCAGCCCGTCGACGCCGCGCAGCGCGTGCCCCTTGCCGATGTGCTGCCACTGGGGAAGGAACTGCCCGAGCGCGGCCGGCGGCACCGGCTCCAGTTCGTGCCGGAGCGCGGCCAGGGAGCGGCGCCGCAACCGGCGCAGGACCGTCGCGTCGCACCACTCCTGGCCGATGCCGGCCGGATGGAACTCGCCCTGCACGACACGGCCCGCCGCCGCGAGCCGTTGCAGGGCGCCGTCGGTGACCGCCACGCCGAGGCCGAAGCGGGCCGCCGCGGTGACCGACGTGAACGGGCCGTGGGTGCGGGCGTGGCGGGCCAGCAGGTCGCCGAGGGGGTCCTTGACCGGCTCGGTGAAGGCCTCCGGCACGCCGACGGGCAGCGCCGTGCCCAGCGCGTCGCGCAGCCGCCCCGCGTCCTCGATCGCCGCCCAGTGGTCGGCACCGGCGATCCGTACCTTGATCGCGCGCCGGGCGGCGGCCAGCTCCGGCGCCCACCGCGGCTCGGCACCCCGCTCGGCCAGCTCGGCGTCGGTGAGCGGGCCGAGCACCCGCAGCAGGTCCGCGACGCCCTCCGGGTCCTTCACCCGGCGGTCGTCGGTGAGCCACTGCAGCTCGCGCTCCAGCTCGGTCAGCACCTCCGCGTCGAGCAGCTCGCGCAGCTCCGCCTGGCCGAGCAGTTCGGCCAGCAGCCGGGAGTCCAGCGACAGGGCGGCGGCCCGGCGCTCGGCGAGGGGCGAGTCGCCCTCGTACAGGAACTGTGCGACGTAGCCGAAGAGCAGCGAGCGGGCGAACGGCGACGGCTCCGGGGTGGTGACCTCGACCAGGCGCACCTTGCGCGACTCCAGGTCGCCCATCAGCTCGACAAGACCGGGCACGTCGAAGACGTCCTGGAGGCACTCGCGGATCGCCTCCAGGACGATCGGGAACGAGCCGTACTCGCTCGCCACCTCCAGCAGCTGCGCGGCGCGCTGCCGCTGCTGCCACAACGGGGTGCGCTTGCCGGGGCTGCGGCGCGGCAGCAGCAGCGCACGGGCGGCGCACTCGCGGAACCGGGACGCGAACAGCGCGGAGCCGCCCACCTGGTCGGTGACGACCCGGTCCACCTCTCCCTTGTCGAAGACGACGTCGGCCGCGCCGACGGGCGCCTTCTCGGCGTCGTACTCGAGGCCCGGCTTCGCGGGGTCCTGGTCGAGGAAGTCCAGACCCATCAGGTCGGCGTCCGGCAGGCGCAGCACGATGCCGTCGTCGGCGTGCATGACCTGCGCGTCCATGCCGTACCGCTCGGTCAGCTTGGCACCGAGCGCCAGCGCCCACGGGGCGTGGACCTGCGCGCCGAAGGGGGAGTGGACCACGACCCGCCAGTCGCCCAGCTCGTCCCGGAACCGTTCGACCACGATGGTGCGGTCGTCGGGGACGTGTCCGCAGGCCTCGCGCTGTTCGTCGAGGTACGCCAGCACGTTGTCCGCCGCCCAGGCGTCCAGCCCGGCGGTGACCAGGCGCAGCCGGGCGTCCTCCTTGGCGAGGGAGCCGACCTCGCGCAGGAAGGCGCCGAGTGCGCGGCCCAGTTCCAAGGGCCGGCCCAGCTGGTCGCCCTTCCAGAACGGCAGCCGGCCCGGCACGCCGGGAGCCGGGGAGACCAGCACCCGGTCGCGGGTGATGTCCTCGATCCGCCAGGAGCTGGTGCCGAGCGTGAAGACGTCCCCCACGCGGGATTCGTACACCATCTCCTCGTCGAGCTCGCCGACCCGGCCGCCGCCCTTCTTCGGGTCGGCTCCGGCGAGGAAGACACCGAAGAGTCCGCGGTCGGGAATCGTGCCGCCGGACGTGACCGCGAGGCGCTGCGCGCCCGGCCGGCCGGTGATCGTGCCGGCGACCCGGTCCCAGACCACGCGCGGGCGCAGTTCGGCGAAGGCGTCGGACGGATAGCGGCCCGCGAGCATGTCCAGGACCGCCGTGAAGGCCGACTCCGGCAGCGAGGCGAACGGGGCGGCGCGTCGGACGGTGGCGAGCAGGTCGTCGACCTGCCAGGTGTCCAGGGCCGTCATCGCCACGATCTGCTGCGCCAGGACGTCCAGCGGGTTGGCCGGGATCCTGAGCGCCTCGATGGCGCCGTCGCGCATCCGCTCGGTGACCACGGCCGCCTGCACCAGGTCCCCGCGGTACTTGGGGAAGACCACGCCCGTGGAGACGGCGCCGACCTGGTGTCCCGCGCGGCCGACGCGCTGGAGGCCGGAGGCCACGGAGGGCGGCGACTCGACCTGGACGACCAGGTCGACGGCGCCCATGTCGATGCCCAGCTCCAGGCTGGACGTCGCCACCACCGCGGGCAGGCGGCCCGCCTTGAGGTCCTCCTCGACCAGGGCGCGCTGCTCCTTGGAGACCGAGCCGTGGTGGGCGCGGGCGATCACGGACGGGGCGCCCTGCGCGACGCCCGACCCGCCCATGAGCTCCGCGGGGGAGTGGTGCTCGTCCAGCGGCTCACCGGTGGCCCGCTCGTACGCGATCTCGTTGAGCCTGTTGCACAGGCGTTCCGCCAGGCGCCGGGAGTTGGCGAAGACGATCGTGGAGCGGTGCGCCTGGACGAGGTCGGTGATGCGCTCCTCCACGTGCGGCCAGATCGACGGTCGCTCCGCGCCCTCGTTGCCGTCCGCGACCGGGGAGCCGCCCAGCTCGCCCAGGTCCTCGACCGGGACGACGACGGACAGGTCGAACTCCTTGCCCGACTCCGGCTGGACCACCTCCACCCTGCCGCGCGGGGCCAGGAACCGGGCGACCTCGTCCACGGGGCGGACCGTCGCCGACAGCCCGATGCGGCGGGCCGGCTTCGACAGCAGCTCGTCCAGCCGCTCCAGGGTGAGTGCGAGATGGGCGCCGCGCTTGGTGCCCGCCACCGCGTGCACCTCGTCCAGGATCACCGTCTCGACGCCGGTCAGCGCGTCGCGCGTGGCCGACGTCAGCATCAGGAACAGGGACTCTGGGGTGGTGATCAGGATGTCCGGCGGACGGGTGGACAGGGCACGGCGCTCGGCGGCCGGGGTGTCGCCGGAGCGGATACCGACCTTGACCTCGGGCTCGGGCAGGCCGAGGCGCACGGATTCCTGGCGGATGCCGGTCAGGGGACTGCGGAGATTGCGCTCGACGTCGACGGCCAGGGCCTTGAGCGGGGAGACGTAAAGGACCCGGCAGCGCTTCTTGGGGTCGGCGGGCGGCGGCGTCGAGGCCAGCTGGTCCAGGGCGGCGAGGAAGGCGGCCAGCGTCTTGCCGGAGCCGGTGGGGGCGACCACCAGGACGTCGGAGCCCTCCGAGATGGCCTGCCACGCCCCCGCCTGGGCGGCGGTGGGCGCGGAGAAGGCCCCCGTGAACCAGCCGCGGGTCGCGGGGGAGAAGCCGTCCAGGGCTCGGTGTGCGGAGCTGACCATGGATCCATCGTGCACCCGAGCACTGACAATCGGCCTGAGCTGGGCGGATGCGGGTGCCTGCGGCTGCGGTGGCGGGGCGGCGCGCAAGCGTGACGGAGAATGGGCGCATGGCGGGATCGGGTGAGCGGGCGCGGCACTGGCGGTACCCGGAGCTGCCCGGCGTCGACCTGCTCCGGGCCCAGTACATACGGAAGACCTTCATCCGCCACACGCACGAGCACTTCGTCATCGCCGCCATCGCCGACGGCGTGGAGATCTTCCACCACGGCGGGAGCGACCAGTACGCAGGGGCCGGGTCGCTCGCCCTCGTCAACCCGGACACCCCGCACACGGGTCGGGCCGGCGTACCGGAGGGCTGGCGCTACGGTGCCGTCTACCCGGCGCCCGAGCTCGTGGCCGGCATCGCGGCGGAGACGACCACACTGCGCGGGACACCCGGATTCGTCAGGCCGGTGCTCGACGACCCGTACACCGTCGAGCTGGTGCACCGCGTGCTGCGGGCCGCCGACGAGGGGAACGCGCTCGCCGCCGACACCCTGCTGCGCGTGGCCGTCACCCGGCTGCTGCGGCTGAACGGCGGTGCGCTGCCGCGCCGGGAGGTGCGGACGGCCGGGGCGCGGATCGCGGCACGCGCGCGTGCCGTGCTGGAGGAGCGGATGGCCGGCCCGCCGAGTCTGGAACGGCTCGCCGCCGAGCTCGGCAGCAGTCCCTTCGCGCTGCTGCGCGCCTTCCGGGACGCCTACGGGATGCCGCCCCACACCTGGCTGACGGACGCCCGGGTACGCCGGGCGCGGCGGCTGCTGGACACCGGGACGTCACTGGCCGAGGCCGCCGTCGCCGTGGGCTTCACCGACCAGCCGCACCTGAACCGGCACTTCGCGCGGATCGTGGGTGTGCCGCCCGGCGCCTACCAGCGGGAGCGCAAGAACGTACAAGACGCGCGGCGGAGACTTCTCCTACCGTCCGAGGAGTGACAGATCAGACAGTAGTCCCGGAAACGAGCGTGGAGGGCAAGCCGGACGCCGCCGTCGTACGGGACGCCCTCGGTGTCGGCGTCGCCGTCGGACTGTCCGGGTTCGCCTTCGGGGTGACCTCGGCCGGCAGCGGACTGACACTGGCGCAGACCTGCGCGCTCAGCCTCCTGGTGTTCACCGGGGCGTCCCAGTTCGCGCTCGTCGGGGCGCTGGCGGCCGGCGGCAATCCGCTCACCGCCGCGGCGGGGGCCTTCTTCCTGGGCGTGCGCAACGCCTTCTACGGGCTGCGGCTGTCGCAGTTGCTGGCCCTCCCGCGCGCGGTGCGCCCGTTCGCCGCGCAGTGGGTGATCGACGAGACGACGGCCGTGGCCCTCGCCCAGCCCACGCGGCGCGGCGTCCGGATCGGGTTCACCGTCACCGGACTCACCCTGTACTTGCTGTGGAACCTCACCACCCTGCTCGGCGCGCTGGGTGCGGAGGCCATCGGGGACACCGACGCCTGGGGGCTCGACGCCGCCGGGCCCGCCGTCTTCCTGGCGCTGCTCGCGCCGATGCTGAGGACCACCACGGAACGGATGGTTGCCGCGCTGGCCGTCCTCCTGGGACTCGGCCTGCTCCCCGTCCTGCCCGCCGGTGTGCCCGTTCTGGTGGCCGCACTGGCGGCCCCGGTCGTCCTCTGGGCGCGCGGACGCCGCGGGAGCGGGGCCGGTCAGGACTTGGCACGGGAGGAGGACCGTTGAGCGTCTGGATCGCGATCGGCGTGACCGCGGTGGGGTGCTACGTCGTCAAACTCGTCGGGCTGCTGGTGCCCGCGGGCGCGCTGGAGCGGCCCTTGGTGCGGCGTCTCGCCGCCCTGCTGCCCGTGGCGCTCCTCGCCGCGCTCACCGCGCAGCAGACCTTCGCCGACGGGCAGGCGCTGGTGCTGGACGCGCGGGCCGCGGGAGTCGCCGCGGCCGCCCTGGCGCTGGTTCTGCGCGCGCCGTTCCTGCTCGTCGTCGCGGCGGCCGTGGTGGTGACCGCGGGCGTACGGGCCATGGGCGGCTGACGAGCCCGGTCGGCCGGTCGGTCGGCCGTCAGTCGATCGGGCGGCCGTACGCGCGGAGCGTGCGCAGGGCCTCGATCGTCACCCCGGGACGGGCCTCCAGGGCGGGAGCGGGTGCCCAGCGGCGCCAGCGGACGGGCCAGCCCCCGTCCTCCTCCTGCTCCGAGGCGAGGAAGTCGAGGGAGCGGGCCATCTCGTCGTCCGTGAACCACGCGCGCGCGAGGGAGTGCGGGTGGCCCGCGTAGTCGTGGGGGAAGTGGTGCTCGCCCGGGGCGTAGCCCGGGGAGACCGGGTACGCGTCGCGCTCGTCCGGCTCCAGTACCGCGAGGCGCTGTCCGCGCACGAGGCGGCCCAGCCGGCCGGCGGCCGCCTCCGCGCGGGGACGGTCGGGAGCGCTGTCCAGGAAGGCCACGGCGGCCTCGATCTCGTAGGGGTGAGAGGATTCCAGCGACTCCGCCGCCTGCCAGCAGAAGTCCGTCGCCCGGAACAGCCAGGCGTGCCAGACGTCGTTGCGGTGCAGCAGGCCGACCACCGGCCCCGTGGCGAGCAGCTCGCCGGGAGGGTCGTCCACGACCGGCACGAACGGGGCCGCCGGATACCCCCGCTGACTGGGGTGGACCGCGGGCAGGGCGCCGTCCCGCGTGGACACGGAGGTCAGGTAGCGGCACATCCGCTCCACGCGCTGTCCGCCGCAACCGCCGACGGCGTCCAGGACGCGCAGGGCACGCGCGGTGTGCAGCGGCTGGCTGACCGGGCCGCGCAGATCGGGCTCCAGCCCGTGACCGTACCCGCCGTCCTCGTTGCGGTAGGCGTCCAGGGCACTCTCCACCGGACCGGCGTCGCCACCGCGGAAGTGGTACGCGAACAGGCGCTGTTCCAGCACCCGCGCGGTGAGCCAGACGAAGTGCTCGGCGCGTGCGAGCGGAGAGCGCCCCGCCGGGGGCGGGGGCGTCGTGGGGAGTGCGGAAGCTCCGTTTTCGGCCATGGTCAAGACCGTAGGACGGAAAGCGGTCCCGGTAGGTGGTCCCGGCACAGGGCCCACCCTCAGGGGCGGGATACTGGAGTCATGCGGTTGACGGTCTTCTGGGAGCGGATGACGGATCACTTCGGTCCGGGGTACGCCGACACCTTCGCGCGCGATCACGTGATGGCGGAGCTGGGCGGGCGTACGGTGCACGAGGCGCTGGACGCCGGCTGGGACGCCAAGGACGTGTGGCGGGTCGTCTGCACCGTCATGAACGTGCCGCGGGAGCAGCGCTGACCGGGCGCGAAGATCACCGAACGGGACTCCGCCGTCCCCGGCGTGGGCGAGACTTGGTCCGTGGCACCGACTGACGAGACCGGGCAGGCGACCCGGCACCCCTCCGCGCCCGGCACGACGCCGCCCGCCCCGCCCCCGCCCGCAGGCGCCGCCGGGCCGGGTGCGCGCATGCCGCGCTGGCTGCCGCGCGCCATGGTGCTCGCTCTCGCGCTCATCGCCGTCTTCCAGCTGGGCAGCTGGGCCTTCCACCAGCTCACCGGCCTGTTGATCAACATCCTCATCGCGTTCTTCCTGGCCCTCGCCATCGAGCCCGCGGTGAGCTGGATGGCCGCTCGCGGCATGCGCCGCGGACTGGCCACCTTCTTCGTGTTCCTCCTGGTGCTGATCGCCGCAGCCGGGTTCGTCACGCTGCTCGGCTCCATGCTCGCGGGCCAGATCGTCAAGATGGTCGAGGACTTCCCGGAGTACCTCGACTCCGTCATCAACTGGGTCAACGGCCACTTCCACACCGAGCTGAGACGGGTGGACATCCAGGAGGGCCTGCTCCGCTCCGACTGGCTGCGCAACTACGTGCAGAACAGCGCCACCGGTGTCCTGGACGTGTCGGCCCAGGTCCTCGGCGGGCTCTTCCAGCTGCTGACGATCCTGCTGTTCTCCTTCTACTTCGCCGCCGACGGTCCCCGGCTGCGGCGCGCGCTCTGCTCCGTCCTGCCGCCCGCCCGGCAGGCCGAGGTGCTGCGCGCGTGGGAGATCGCCGTCGACAAGACGGGCGGCTATCTGTACTCGCGCGGTCTGATGGCGCTCGTGTCTGGTGTCGCGCACTACATCCTGCTGGAGTTCCTGGAGGTGCCGTACGCCCCCGCGCTCGCCGTGTGGGTGGGCCTGGTGTCGCAGTTCATCCCCACCATCGGCACCTATCTCGCGGGCGCCCTGCCGATGCTGATCGCCTTCACGGTCAACCCCTGGTACGCGCTGTGGGTGCTGGTCTTCGTGGTGATCTACCAGCAGTTCGAGAACTACGTGCTGCAGCCCAAGCTGACGTCCAAGACCGTGGACATCCACCCCGCGGTCGCCTTCGGCTCGGTCGTCGCGGGCACCGCCCTGCTCGGTGCGGTCGGTGCGCTGATCGCCATTCCGGCGATCGCCACGCTGCAGGCGTTCCTGGGGGCGTACGTCAAGCGCTACGACGTCACGGACGATCCGCGCGTCCACGGACGCCGGATCCGCCGGCCGGCCGGGGCCGGAGGTTCCACGCGCCTGCGCAAGCTGTGGGCCAAGAGGCCGGAGGACGGGGCCGGCTCTTAGAGGGATCAGCCCTGCGGCTCCTGCGGCTTGGCGTCGGTCTCCCGCAGTCCGAGGTCCGTGCTGCCGGTGCGGGTCTCCGTGCGGTGGCCGCGGGCGATGTAGTCCCGCACCACCGCCTCGACGGCGTCCTGGGGCGATCCGATGCCGGCCAGGACCATCACCTCCACCACCAGTTCGGCGTCAAGACTGATGCTGATCTTGGCCATGGTGCCCCCCTCTTCACGTCGCGACCGCACTCTAGCCACGTGGCGGCCGGACCGGCAGACGTACGCTCGGAGGAGCCACGTGGTGCGCTTGACACGAAAATCGAACATCCATTCTTATGGAGGCTCCGGCGAGGCTCGTGACGGGTGATTCGACTGGGTTTGGACGGAGAAGTGCCCGAGTTATCCACAGGCCGGACCCGCATCGGGGCGCATTGTCAGTGGCAGGCATTAGCGTCTTTGACGTGAAGCGATCGAATCAAGCAAACCGGGTGGAACCCATGGCAGGAACCGACCGCGAGAAGGCGCTGGACGCCGCGCTCGCACAGATTGAACGGCAATTCGGCAAGGGCGCGGTCATGCGCATGGGTGAGCGGTCGAAGGAGCCCATCGAGGTCATCTCGACCGGCTCGACCGCGCTCGACGTGGCCCTCGGTGTCGGTGGCATCCCGCGTGGCCGGGTCGTGGAGATCTACGGCCCCGAGTCCTCGGGCAAGACGACCCTGACCCTGCACGCCGTGGCGAACGCGCAGAAGGCCGGCGGTCAGGTCGCGTTCGTGGACGCGGAGCACGCCCTCGACCCCGAGTACGCGCAGAAGCTCGGCGTCGACATCGACAACCTGATCCTGTCCCAGCCGGACAACGGCGAGCAGGCCCTGGAGATCGTGGACATGCTGGTCCGCTCCGGTGCCCTCGACCTCATCGTCATCGACTCCGTCGCCGCGCTCGTGCCGCGTGCGGAGATCGAGGGCGAGATGGGCGACAGCCACGTCGGTCTCCAGGCCCGGCTGATGAGCCAGGCCCTCCGGAAGATCACCAGCGCGCTCAACCAGTCCAAGACCACCGCGATCTTCATCAACCAGCTCCGCGAGAAGATCGGCGTCATGTTCGGCTCTCCGGAGACCACGACCGGTGGCCGGGCGCTGAAGTTCTACGCCTCGGTGCGCATCGACATCCGCCGCATCGAGACCCTGAAGGACGGCACGGAGGCGGTCGGCAACCGCACCCGCTGCAAGGTCGTCAAGAACAAGGTCGCGCCGCCCTTCAAGCAGGCCGAGTTCGACATCCTCTACGGCCAGGGCATCAGCCGCGAGGGCGGCCTGATCGACATGGGCGTGGAGCACGGCTTCGTCCGTAAGGCCGGCGCCTGGTACACGTACGAGGGCGACCAGCTCGGCCAGGGCAAGGAGAACGCGCGCAACTTCCTGAAGGACAACCCCGACCTCGCCAACGAGATCGAGAAGAAGATCAAGGAGAAGCTGGGCGTCGGGGTGCGTCCCGAGGAGCCGGCGGCCACCGAGCCGGGACCGGACGCCGCCGCGGCCGACCCCGCACCGGCGGTGCCCGCCCCCGCGACCCCCAAGGCCACCAAGTCCAAGGCCGCGGCAGCCAAGAGCTGACCCGTGACGCGACGAACCGACTGGGCGGTCACCACGTACGAGACGGATTCGTTCGCCGTCGACGCCGGTGGCGGAGGCGAGGCGCGCCACGGTGACGGCGAGGCGCGCCGCTCGGGCGGACGTGGCCGTGGAACAACGGGCGGCGGGCGCGGACGGCGGCGGCGCGAGCGCGCTGAGCCGTCCGCGGAGGACGGAGGTGCCACCTCCTCGTCGAGGGCCGAGCAGGCGGAGCCTCCGCGGGACCCGGTGGAGCAGGCACGGGCGATCTGCCTGCGCCTGCTCACCGGGACCCCGCGCACCCGCAAGCAGCTCGCCGACGCGTTGCGCAAACGAGAGATCCCCGATGAGGCCGCCGAGGAGGTGCTGTCCCGGTTCGAGGAGGTCGGACTGATCAACGACAGCGCCTTCGCGGACGCCTGGGTGGAGTCCCGGCACCACGGCCGCGGGCTGGCCAGGCGAGCCCTCGCAAGGGAGCTGCGGACCAAGGGCGTCGACGCCACGCTCATCGACGCGGCTGTCTCCCAGCTGGACTCCGAGCAGGAGGAGGAGACCGCACGCGAACTGGTCGACCGGAAGCTGCGCGCCACCCGGGGTCTCGACCGTGACAAGAGACTGCGCCGCCTCGCGGGCATGCTCGCCCGCAAGGGCTATCCCGAGGGCATGGCCCTGCGGGTGGTCCGCCAGGCGCTGGAGGAGGAGGGCGAGGACACGGAGTTCCTCGGCGAGGAGGGGTTCTGACCGGTACCAGGGCGCCGGGTCTCGGGAGTGCCCGGTCGGCAGACTACGGAGCGGCGACCGGCAGTCCCGCCGCCCGCCACGCCTGGAACCTGCCGATCAGATCGGTCGCCCGGTGCCAGCCCCAGACGGTGCGGTGACTCCGCCGCCAGGCTGGAGGCGTGGCCCTCGTCGCAGATGACGACGGCGCGCAGGTCATGGCCCGTGGCCTCGGGGATACGGTGGCGCCCCGCGGGTCCAGGCGCCACTCTGATGCCGACCAGCAGCGCCGTGCCGGCCCTGGCGGCGTCGTACGCCTCGTGCACGTGGTGCCGGCCGAAGGTGCGTCCCTCGCCGGCAGGCAGCCGGCGTTCCCGGTCCATGCCGTCGGTGAGTTCCAGGGATTTCCAGCTGTCGCGGGCAGACTGGCGGCGAGGGCGTTCTCCTTGAGCTCGCCCGCCGCGGTCACGAAGGCACCGACCGACTCGGCGTGATCGTGCCAGCCGGTGCCGGTGCCGGGTGGCCACCCGATCAGCCAGGCGGTAGGCGCAGAGGCAGGGGAGGAGACAGACGCGGATACCGGCCTGTGTGGTTCGCGAAGAGCGCGCGGCGGCACGTCGAGCGGCGCGTGCGAAGGAAGTGATGCGGATTCAGCAGGACGGGCGACACACGCAGCCCCGCGTAACGGACGAGGTCCGTGTGGACCCTCCGCCGCAGGCGCACACAGGTGTCCGTCACGACCCGGAGTGGACCACGGCGGTGCCGGCCGGTCACGGCGACCGGCCACAGCCGGTCGCCCACGAGTCGTCGACGCGGACCGCGCCCGCCGGTCAGCGACTGGACCCGGCCACCGCACTCGCCTCCGCCGCGTCCTCCGCGGCCGTCGCGCTCGCCGCCGCCCCGCCCAGCGCGGTCTCCGCCGCCGCGTACAGGTCGGCCGGACGCACGCCGCCCTGCGCCGAGACCAGGTGACCGTCGGGCCGTACGAGCAGCACGGTGTGGGCGGCGGCACCCGGGTACGCCTCGGCGACGAGCAGTTCGGCGCGGTGCGGCAGCGCCGTCACCGCGGCCGCCAGCCGGGGCATGATCCCGGCGGTCACCCAGTGCTTCCGGTCCCACACCCCCGTACCCGGCGCGACCAGCACCACCAGCAGCGCCCCGCGCCCGAGCCGGTCGCGCAGCCGTACGAACGTGCCGTCCTCGGCCGTGACCCGCACGTCGGTGACTGGGGAACCGGGCGCAGTGCCGACGACCGCCTCCCCCGCGAGTTGCCCGGGCATGAGCGGCGAGTCGGCGTACGCCCCCGGCGCGCCCAGGGCTCCACGCCCCAGGTGGCCGTCGGCGAGCAGCGCGTCATTGCCCCGTGACGAGCCGGGCACGTAGGCACGCAGGCCACCGCCGCCACGCAGCAGCGGAAGTACCTGGTCGGCGGCGCGCAGACGCGCGGCGATCGCCGTACGCCGCTCCTCCTGGTAACTGTCGAGCAGCGCGTCACGCGGCCCGTGATGCCAGGCCAGGGCCAGCTTCCAGGCGAGGTTGTCGGCGTCCCGCAGCCCTTCCTCCAGGCCCTGCGTGCCCAGCGCGCCCAGGAGGTGGGCCGCGTCCCCGGCGAGGAAGACGCGCCCCACCCGCCAGCGGCGAGCCAGCCGGTGGTGGACGGTGTGGACGCCGGTGTCGAGGAGCTCGTACGACGGAGTCACCCCCTCCGCCCAGCCGGTGAGCGTCTCACGGACGCGGTTCACCAGCAGTTCCGGCGTGACCAGGTCCTTCCCGGGCGGCAGCAGCCAGTCCAGGCGCCAGACACCGTCCGGCAGGGGGCGGCCGACGATCTCTCCCGTCGACGGGCCCGACGTCCGCCACGGCGGCATCCGGTGGAGCAGCGCCTCGTCGGTCCACGGGAGTTCTGTACGCAGCGTGGCCACGGCGTATCGTTCCACCGCCGTACGGCCGGGGAAACGGATGTCCTGGAGCTTGCGGACGGTGGAGCGGGGGCCGTCGCAGCCGACCAGGTAGCTGCCGCGCCACCAGGTGCCGGCGGGCCCGCGGGTGTGGGCGGTGACGCCGGATCCCTCCTGCTCGATGCCGTCGAGACGGCTGTCGACGGCGACCTTCACGAGCGTTTCGCGGGCGAGCGCGGCGCGCAGGACGCCGGTCAGTTCGTGCTGGGTGATGTGCAGCGGCGCGGGGTCGGCGTCGCCGAATTCGACCTCACGCGTCACCTGCTTGCGCCGCATCGACCGCCATCCGGCCCAACGGGAACCCAGTTCCGTCAACGGTGTTCCGGTGAGCCGTTCGACGAGGGCGACGGTGTCCTCGCGCAGCACGACGGTGCGCGCGGGGCGCGGTTCGTCCTTGCCCGGCCCTTCGTCGAGGACGACGCAGGGCACCTCCTGCCGCGCCAGTGCCAGGGCGAGCGTGAGCCCGACGGGCCCCGCTCCGGTGACGATCACCGGGTCCACGGTGCGGTGCCCCCTGCCCGTGGCGGTGTCCCGGGGGACGTAGGTGAACAGGACGTTGGAGCAGGGTGCACGGTCACAGAACGTATGCAACCCATTGGCGCAGCTTGCGTCAAGCGACGGAGGCAGTGGCGATCATGCCACTGCCTCCGTTGGTGTTACGCGAGGTGACCGAGTGTCAGAACCCTCCGGTGCCTGCCACCGCTCCGGCGTTCGGCTGGTTGTCGTCCGCACTGAGAACCGCGCCGGTCGACTTCTTCCCCCGCCGCAGCCGGCGTTCCAGCCAGCTCGCGAAGCTCGTGAGGGCGAAGTTGATCGCGATGAAGATGACCGCCACCACCGTGAAGCTGGCGATCGTGTTGGCGCCGTAGTAGGCGCTCATCGTGTTGGCCGCGGCGAGCGTCTCTCCGAAGGTCAGGATGGCGCCGCCGAGGGCGGTGTCCTTCACGATCACCACGAGCTGACTGACGATGGCCGGAAGCATCGCGGTGACCGCCTGCGGCAGCAGAATCAGCCGCATGACCTGTCCCTTGCGCAGACCGATCGCCATCGCGCCCTCGGCCTGGCCCTTGGGCAGGGCCAGGATGCCGGCCCGGACGATCTCGGCGAGGACCGAGGCGTTGTACAGCACCAGGCCGGTGACAACCGCGTACATGGGGCGGACGTCGGAACTGACGCTGGTGTACTCGGAGAACAGCGCCATACCGAAGATCATCAGGACCAGCACGGGGATGGACCTGAAGAACTCCACCACGATCGCGGCAGGAACACGGACCCAGACGTGGTCGGAGAGCCGGGCGATGCCGAGTACGGCCCCGAGCGGCAGCGCGATGAGCACCGCGAGTGCGGCGGCCTTCAGCGTGTTCTGCAGACCAGGCCAGATGTACGTCGACCAGGGCTCACCACTGGTGAAGAACATCTTCCACTTGTCCCAGTCCAGCTGGCCCTTGTCGGCGAGCGTGCCGATGACCCACCAGAACAGGGCCGCGAAGGCGACGAAGAAGACAACAGTGAACAGGACGTTGCGCCGCTTGGCCCGGGGCCCCTGGGCGTCGTAGAGGACCGAACTCATCGCTTCACCGCCACCTTCTTGCCCACCCAGCCGAGGAACAGGCCGGTCGGCAGGGTCAGGACCACGAACACGAGGGCGATGATCGCGGAGATCAGCAGCAGCTGAGCCTCGTTCTCGATCATCTCCTTCATCACCAGCGCCGTCTCGGCCACACCGATGGCGGCGGCCACAGTGGTGTTCTTGATGAGCGCGATGAGCACGTTGGCCAGAGGGACGACGGAGGAACGGAACGCCTGAGGCAGCACCACGTAGCGCAGCACCTGACCGAAGCTGAGCCCGATCGCCCTGGCCGCCTCGGCCTGGCCGACCGGCACCGTGTTGATGCCGGAACGCAGCGCCTCACACACGAAGGCCGAGGTGTAGAGGACCAGACCGAGGACGGCGAGCCGGAAGTTGATCGTCTCGAAGTCGCCCTCCGCACCGAGGGTGATCTGCAGCGTCTGGTTCAGTCCCAGCGAAGCGAACAGGATGATCACCGTCAGCGGGATGTTCCGCACGATGTTCACGTACGCGGTCCCGAAGCCGCGCATCAACGGCACCGGGCCGACCCGCATGGCGGCCAGTATGGTGCCCCAGATCAGGGAGCCGACGGCCGAGAGCACAGCGAGCTGCACTGTCGTCCAGATGGCTCCCGCCAGGTCGTAATCCTGAAGAAAGTCGAACACGATCTCCCGCGCTTCCGCGTGTAGGGACGCCCGCCAGGGTGCGCCGCCCCTTCCGGAGGGCGGCGCACGTGGTCAGGCCCGGCCTCAGCTCTTGACGTCGCCGATCTTCGGCGCCGGCTCGTTCTTGTAGTTGGCCGGGCCGAAGTTGTCCTTGACGGCCTTGTCCCAGGCACCGTCGGCGACCATGGCCTCGAGCGCGTCGTTGATCTTGGCCTTGAGGTCGCTGCCCTTCTTGACGCCGATGCCGTAGTTCTCGTTGGTCATCTTGAAGCCGCCGAGCTTGAACTTGCCCTTGAACTGCTCCTGCGAGGCGTAGCCGGCGAGGATCGAGTCGTCGGTGGTCAGCGCGTCGATGGCGCCGTTCTGCAGGCCGGTGAGGCAGGCGGAGTACGTCGGGTAGTTCTGCAGCTGCGCGTCGGGAGCCAGCTTGTCCTTGACGTTCTGGGCCGAGGTCGAGCCGGTGACGGAGCAGAGCTTCGCGTCGTTCAGGTCCTCCGGCGACTTGATCTTGTCGTCGTCGGCGCGGAGCAGCACGTCCTGGTGGGCGAGCAGGTACGGGCCGGCGAAGTCGACCTTCTCCTCGCGCTTGGGGGTGATCGAGTACGTCGCGGCGATGAAGTCGACGTCACCGCGCTGCAGCATGGTCTCGCGGTCGGCGCTCTTCGACTCCTTCCACTCGATCTGGTCCTCGGAGTAGCCGAGCTTCTTGGCGACGTACGTGGCGACGTCGACGTCGAAGCCCTCGTAGCCGTCCGGGGTCTTCTGGCCGAGGCCCGGCTGGTCGAACTTGATGCCGATGGTGATCTTCTTGTCGCCGCCGCCGGAGGAGCCGCTGTCCCCGTCGTCGGAGCCGCACGCGGTGGCGGTCAGGGCGAGGGCGAACACGGTGGCCGAGGCGGCGGTGACCTTGCGGAGCTTCATGGTGAACATCCTTTGACTGTGGTCGAACGGCGATCGGGCGATCAGATGACCGGGCGATCAGAGGTTCAGGTGATCGGATGCGGGCGACGCGGGGCGTCGGAGCCGCACCGGGTCAGTGGTGCAGGATCTTCGACAGGAAGTCCTTGGCACGGTCACTGCGCGGGTTGCTGAAGAACTGGTCCGGCGTGGCCTCTTCGACGATCCGGCCGTCCGCCATGAACACCACGCGGTTGGCCGCCGACCGGGCGAAGCCCATCTCGTGGGTGACCACGATCATGGTCATGCCGTCCTCGGCGAGCTGCTTCATGACCTCCAGGACCTCGTTGATCATCTCGGGGTCGAGAGCCGACGTCGGCTCGTCGAAGAGCATGACCTTCGGGTCCATGGCCAGCGCCCGCGCGATGGCGACGCGCTGCTGCTGGCCACCGGAGAGCTGCGCGGGGTACTTGTCCGCCTGGGCGCCCACGCCGACCCGGTCGAGGAGGGCGCGCGCCTTCTCCTCGGCCTTCTTGGCGTCGACCTTGCGGACCTTGGCCTGGCCGAGGGTGACGTTCTCGAGCACGGTCTTGTGCGCGAAGAGATTGAAGGACTGGAAGACCATGCCGACGTCGGCCCGCAGCCGGGCGAGCTCCTTGCCCTCGGCGGGCAGCGGCTTGCCGTCGATCGCGATCGATCCCGAGTCGATGGTCTCCAGGCGGTTGATGGTGCGGCACAGGGTGGACTTACCGGACCCGGAGGGCCCGATGACCACGACGACCTCGCCGCGGGTGATCGTCAGGTCGATGTCCTGGAGCACGTGCAACGCGCCGAAGTGCTTGTTGACACTCTTCAGGACGACCAGTTCGCCGGTCGAGGCCTTGTCTTCCTTGGCCACCGATACTTCGGTCATCGCTCTCGGGCTCCGTCCTCCTCGGTTTCGGAGGACAGTAGTAACGCCGATCGACCTGCGTCTCTATATCTGAGGGGAATCTGAGCATCACGATCCGATAGCAATCGGACACGAGTCGTAGCACTTGTGAGCAGGGCGCATATCGGCCGGATAACTTCGAGCGGCCGCAACCGGAACCCTCTTGACGCCGTCCCCTTCCATCGGCGTCACTGCACAGGACGCACGCGCGCGTGCCTGCGGTTCCGCACCCGCCCGATGCCCGCCCACCATGACGATCAACCCTCCAGACGTACGGCCGATGAACCGAAGGGAGCCCGGATGAGACTGCTGCTCGTCGAGGACGACAACCACGTGGCCGCCGCCCTGTCCGCGATCCTGGCCCGGCACGGCTTCGACGTCACCCACGCGCGCAGCGGCGAGGAGGCGCTCCAGGCGCTCGTCCCGGACGGCGACTGCTTCGGCGTCGTCCTGCTCGACCTCGGGTTGCCCGACCAGGACGGCTACGAGGTCTGCGGCAAGATCCGCAAGCTCACCGCCACCCCGGTCATCATGGTCACCGCCCGCTCCGACGTCCGTTCCCGCATCCACGGCCTGAACCTCGGTGCCGACGACTACGTGGTCAAGCCGTACGACACCGGAGAGCTGCTCGCCCGCATCCACGCCGTCAGCCGGCGCACCGCCCACGAGGACGCCACGGGGAGCACCGAGACCGTGGTGCGCCTGGGAGCCGTGCGCATCGAGCTGCCGACCCGCCAGGTCAGCGTGGACGGTTCGGCCGTCCAGCTCACCCGCAAGGAGTTCGACCTGCTCGCCCTGCTCGCGCAGCGACCCGGGGTGGTCTTCCGCCGGGAGCAGATCATCAGCGAGGTGTGGCGCACCAGCTGGGAGGGCACCGGGCGCACCCTGGAGGTGCACGTCGCCTCACTGCGCGCCAAGCTGCGCATGCCGGCGCTGATCGAGACCGTCCGCGGCGTCGGCTACCGCCTCGTCGCCCCCGGCGCGTAGCGGGGCCGGGTGAGCACACGCCTGCTTCCGCTGCTCATCGTCCTGATGGCGGCCGTACTCCTCGCGCTGGGCGTCCCCCTGGGCGTGAGCGTCGCCCGCGCGGAGCAGCAGAAGGTCGTCATCGACCGCATGGACGACACCGCCCGCTTCGCCGCGCTCGCCCAGTTCGTCACCGAGGAGGTCCCGGGCGGCTCCCGCCCCACCAGCACGGACGAGCGCCTGGAGACCCTGCAGACCGAGCTGACCAGCTACCACGAGGTGTACGGCATCAAGGCGGGCGTCTTCTACCGCAACCACATCCCGATGGCCAACGCGCCGACGACCTGGTTCCTGCCGCAGACGGGCGAGGTGCGCGAAGCCTTCGACGAGGCACTGCTCAGCCGCCGCAGTCACGACCCCCAGCAGGTGTGGCCCTGGCAGGACGGCACCCTGGTGGTCGCCTCCCCGGTCATCCGGGACGGGGACGTCGTCGCGGTGGTGGTCACCGAGTCGCCGACCGACTCGATGGCGTCGCGCACCCTGCGCGGCTGGCTGATCATCGCCGCCGGGGAGACCGCGGCGATGCTGCTCGCCGTCGGCGCCGCGCTCCGGCTGACCGGCTGGGTGCTCCGCCCGGTGCGCGTCCTGGACGCCACGACGCACGACATCGCCACCGGACGCCTCAAGTCCCGGGTCGCACCTGCCGGGGGGCCGCCGGAGCTGCGGCGGCTGGCCCGGTCGTTCAACGAGATGGCGGACCACGTGGAGGACGTGCTGGAGCAGCAGCGCGCCTTCGTCGCCGACGCCTCGCACCAACTGCGCAACCCCCTCGCGGCGCTGCTGCTGCGCATCGAACTGCTCGCCCTGGAGCTGCCCGAGGGCAACGAGGAGATCGCCTCCGTCCAGACCGAGGGCAAACGCCTGGCCCGGGTCCTGGACGACCTGCTCGACCTGGCGCTGGCCGAGCACACCCAGGCGGACCTCGCGGTCACCGACGTCGGCGCGCTGGCCGCCGAGCGGGTGGCCGCCTGGGCGCCGACCGCCGAGGCCAAGGGCGTACGACTGGTGGGGGACTGCCCGCCCACCACCGGGTGGGCCGACCCGGTGGCGCTCTCCAGTGCCCTGGACGCGGTGATCGACAACGCGGTGAAGTTCACGCCCGCCGACGAGACCGTACGCGTCACGGCCGCCTCCACCGGGGACTCGGCGACCGTCGTCGTCACCGACGAGGGCCCCGGGCTGACCGACGACGAACTCGCGCGCGTGGGGGACCGTTTCTGGCGCAGCGGCCGGCACCAGAACATCAAGGGCTCCGGCCTCGGCCTGTCCATCTGCCGGGCGCTGCTCGCGGCGGGCGACGGCTCGATCACCTTCGCCCACCACGAGCCGCACGGCCTGGCGGTGACGGTCACGGTGCCGCGCTCGGGCAACCGCGGGGAGCCGGCGGAGTCCTACGGCTTGACCGACCGGTAGTAGCGCCGGGCGCCCTCGTGCAGCTGAAGCGGGTCGGTGTAGATCGCCGTGCGCAGATCCACGAGCTGCGCGGAGTGGACGTGTGCCCCGATGCCGTCGCGGCTGTCGAGGACCGTCCTGGTCAGCCATTCGGTGAGGCGCGGATCCATGTCCGCGCGGGTGACCAGCAGGTTGGACACCGCCATGGTGGGCACCACGGCGCCGTTCTGCACGGTCGGGTAGGCCGACTCCGGCATGTTGGTGGTGCGGTAGTACCGCGTTGCGCCGCCGGACTCGTGCAGCTTGGTGACGAGGTCCTCGGTGATGGGCACGAACCGGAAGGCCGAGGTCTCCGCTATCTGCCGGAGCCCGTCCGTGGGCACGCCGCCCGACCAGAAGAACGCGTCCAGCTCCTCGCCCAGCCGTCCCGGTCCGGTGTCGATGCCGTCCGCGCTGGGCCTGATGTCCGTCTCCGGGTCGATGCCCACGGCCTTCAGCAGCCGGGTGGCGATCAGCCGGACCCCCGAGTTCGGCAGCCCTATGGCCACCCGCTTGCCGCGCAGGTCGGCGACGGACTGGATGTCCGAGTCGGTGGGCACCACGAGCTGCACGTAGTCGTCGTAGAGGCGGGTGACACCGCGCAGCGCCTCGGCCCCGGGCCGGCCGGCGAGCTTGTACGTCTCCACCGCGTCGGCCGCGGCGATGGTGAAGTCGGCCTCCCCGGACGCCACCCGCTCGACGTTCTCCTGGGAGCCCGCGCTCGTCATGAGCCGCACGTTCAGCTCCGGCATGTCCTTGCGCAGCTCGGTGCGCAGCAACTCGCCGTACCTCTGGTAGACCCCCGCGCGGGTGCCCGTGCTGAACGTGATCGTCCCGCCCGGCGGCTCCTCGCCCAGGGGCAGCAGCCACCACAGCAGCAGCCCGAGGGCGACGGCACCGGCGACCGCGCCCCGGACGGCGCGGCGCCCGCCGACGCGGGAGAACAACGAGGACATGTGCGCGATCCTGCCAGCCCCCACCCCGGCTGACCAGGGCCGAGCTCACACGACGGGGGCGTCGCGCTGCCCGGGGCCGACTGTCGGTGGTGATCGCTACAGTCGGTGGCATGAGCTCTTCGCCCGCCGACCTGGTCCGCGCCTTCCACCACGCCTTCGGGCTCGACGTCCGCGGCGTCCCGGCCGAGGTGCCGCCCGAGCTGGCCGCGCACAGAGGCGAGCTGCTCGCCGAGGAGGCCGCCGAGGTCGCCGAGGTGTCGGTGACGGGGCCGCTGGACCGGCTCGCGCACGAGCTGGCCGACGTGGTCTACGTCGCCTACGGCACGGCCCTCGTCCACGGCATCGACCTCGACGAGGTGATCGCCGAGATCCACCGCTCCAACATGACCAAGGTGGGCCCCGACGGCCACATCAGCCGCAGAGCCGACGGCAAGGTCCTCAAGGGCGATCACTACGAGGCACCGGACGTCTCCGGCGTCCTGCGCGGGCAGGGGTGGGTGCCACGGACGCCGGGAGCCTGAAGCCGGGGTCGGTGCAGAACACGACCCCGGCACCTGCGTACCGGTACCGGGGTCACGTCGGGTCGTGCGCCGCCCGCCGACGGCCGCCGCGTCAGTCGCCCACCGACGCCTCCGCCCCCGTCGGGCGGGGCGTCCCGTCGGCCTCGCCGGGCAGCCCGGCGGATCCGGCGGGACGGTCGGGATTGTCGCGGCGGCGGAACAGGCGCATCGCCAGCGGTTCGGTGAAGCGGGCGGTGAGCGGGCCGAGGACGACCAGGATGAGCACGTAGGCCGTGGCCAGCGGGCCCAGGGACGGTTCGATGCCGGCCGAGACCGCGAGACCCGCGATGACGATCGAGAACTCGCCGCGCGCCACCAGCGCCCCGCCGGCCCGCCAGCGGCCCTTCACGGAGATTCCCGCCCGCCGCGCGGCCCAGTAACCGGTGGCGATCTTGGTCACCGCGGTGAGCAGGGCCAGTGCCAGCGCGGGCAGCAGCACCGGCGGAATGCTCGCCGGGTCGGTGTGCAGCCCGAAGAAGACGAAGAAGACCGCGGCGAACAGGTCCCGCAGCGGGCTCAGCAGCGTGTGCGCGCCCTCGGCGACCTCTCCGGACAGCGCGATGCCCACCAGGAAGGCGCCCACCGCCGCCGACACCTGGAGCTGCTGCGCGACACCCGCGACCAGGATCGTCAGGCCCAGCACCACGAGGAGCAGCTTCTCCGGGTCGTCGCTCGAGACGAACCGCGAGATCAGACGGCCGTAACGCACCGCCACGAACAGCACCGCGCCGGCCGCGGCCAGCGCGACCGCCAGCGTGACGCTCCCGGTCATCAGACCGGCACCGGCCACCAGAGCCGTGACGATCGGCAGGTACACCGCCATCGCCAGGT
The DNA here is from genome assembly GCF_001905385.1 of Streptomyces sp. CB02414. Lineage (GTDB taxonomy): Bacteria > Actinomycetota > Actinomycetes > Streptomycetales > Streptomycetaceae > Streptomyces. The sequence continues at coordinate 43,649 of NZ_LIPF01000012.1, forward strand.
CCTCCAGGACCAGCACGCTCAGGATCACCGGCGTCTCGCGGTTGCCGACCCGGCCGAGGTCGCCGAGCACCTTGGCGATGACACCGGACGACGAGATCCAGGTCACGCCCGCCAGGACCACGGCGGCCACCGGGCCCCAGCCCAGCAGCAGCGCGGCCACCGCACCCGGCACCGCGTTGAACGCGCAGTCCACGAGACCGGCCGGATAGTGGGACTTGAGGTTGGTGACCAGGTCACCGGCCGTGTACTCGAGGCCGAGCATCAGCAGCAGCAGGATGACGCCGATCTCGGCGCCGGTCGCGACGAACTCCTCGCTCGCGCCCAGCGGCAGCAGCCCGCCCTCGCCGAACGCCAGACCGGCCAGCAGGTACAGCGGGATGGGGGAGAGGCGGTAGCGGCCGGCGAACCGGCCCAGCAGCCCGAGCCCCAGAATGATGGAACCGAACTCGATCAGCAGAACCGCGGAGTGCACCGGCTCACTCCTGCCCGAGTATCGCCGCGGCGGCGTCGACACCTTCGCGGGTGCCGATGACGATCAACGTGTCACCACCCACCAGCCGGAAGTCCGGCGCCGGCGAAGGAATAGCCTCGGCCCGGCGGAGCACGGCGACGATGGAGGCGCCGGTCTCGGTGCGCATGCAGGTCTCGCCCAGCAGCCTGCCGTTCCAGCGGGACGTCGCGGCCACCTCGATCCGCTCGGCGACCAGCCCCAGGTCGGTGGTGTAGAGCAGGTTCGCGCTGTGGTGGGAGGGCTTGAGCGCGTCGATCAGCGCACCCGCCTCCGGGCCGGCCAGCCGAAGCGAGTGCGCGCAGGAATCGGGGTCGTCGGCCCGGTACATGTTCACCGTCCGGGTGCCGTCGCGGTGTGCCACCACCGAAAGGTGGCGGTGTTCGCGGGTCACCAGGTCGTACTGGACCCCGATACCCGGCAGCGGCGTCGCCCTCAGGCGTGGAGCTGACACGAGCTTTCCCCTCATTCGTCTTGCTTCCCTTGCCGCACTTCGCACACGTGCGTGACGTGTTCACGGCCCCGCCATGCTGTCATCCGCACGTACGGTGGCGATATGGGTGTCGTGACGGATATACGCAGCCGCACATGGTCGGCGAAGCTGGTCGAGGCGGTGTCGTGCGCGAAGGCCGGGAGGAGCGGGAAGAGGACCGTGTCGCTTTTCTGGCGGATCTTCTCGCTCAACGCCGCGGGCCTGGTCGTCGCCACCGCACTGCTGCTCGGCCCGGTCACCGTCTCGACCCCCGTTTTGCGGCACGAAGCACTGGTACTGCTCGCCGGTCTCGTGGCGCTGCTCGCCGGGAACGCGTTCGTCCTGCGCATAGGACTCACCCCGCTGCAACGGCTGGGCCGCGCGATGACCACCGCCGACCTGCTGGTGCCCGGCGCCCGTCCGGCGGTCTCCGGGCCGGCCGAGGCGGCGGAGCTGATCGCGACGTACAACACGATGCTCGACCGGCTCCAGGCCGAGCGCGCCGCGGGCGCCGGCCGGGCGCTCCACGCCCAGGAACGCGAACGCCACCGCATCGCCCGCGAGCTCCACGACGAGGTCGGCCAGACCCTCACCGCCGTACTGCTCCAGCTCAAGCGCGTCGCCGACCGGGTGCCCGGAGAACTGCGCGAGGAGGTGTCCCTCGCTCAGGAGGCCACCCGGGCCGGGCTGGACGAGATCCGCCGCATCGCCCGCCGGCTGCGCCCCGGCGTCCTGGAGGAACTCGGTCTCGCCAGCGCGCTGCGTTCGCTCGCCGCCGAGTTCACGCACCACGGTCTCACCGTCCACCACCACGTCCCCGGAGATTTGCCCCCGCTCGCCCCGGAGGCGGAACTCGTCATCTACCGAGTCGCGCAGGAGGGCCTGACCAACACGGCCCGCCATGCCGCCGCCGACCGCGCGGAGCTCCGCCTCCGCCCGCTGCCCGACGGCGTCGAACTGCTCGTCCGCGACAACGGCACCGGTCTGGGACCGGCCGCCGAGGGCGCCGGCATCCGCGGCATGCGGGAACGGGCGCTGCTGGTGGGTGCCGAGATCCACTTCGACGCGGCTCCCGGTGGCGGCACCGACGTACGGCTGCGCGTCCCGGTCCCGTTCGGGAGCCGGAGCGGCGACCGGGTCCGGGAGGAAGACCGACTGAGGGACCGACTCGCAGACCGGCACGCAGACGCATACGCAGACCAGCGCGCAGACGATTACGCAGACAAAGACGCAGACAAAGACGCAGACAAAGACGCAGCACCCTTCACAGCCCGACCCGCACACCGACATACAGACCGCCCCGGAGACCGCCCTTGACGTCCGCACGGCCACCGATCCGCGTCCTGCTCGCCGACGACCACACCCTCGTACGCCGGGGAGTCCGGCTCATCCTGGACGGTGAACCGGACCTCACGGTCGTCGCCGAGGCCGGGGACGGGGCCGAGGCGGTCGCGGCGGCCCGGACCACCGAGGTCGACCTCGCCGTCCTGGACGTCGCCATGCCCCGCATGACGGGCCTCCAGGCGGCGCGCGAGCTCTCCCGCCGCCTGCCCGGACTGCGCATCCTCATCCTGACCATGTACGACAACGAGCAGTACTTCTTCGAGGCGCTCAAGGCCGGCGCCTGCGGGTACGTGCTCAAGTCCGTCGCCGACCGCGACCTGGTCGAGGCGTGCCGGGCGGCCGTACGCGACGAGCCGTTCATCTATCCGGGCGCCGAGCGCGCCCTGGTCCGCTCGTACCTGGACCGCCTGCACGGCGGTGGCGGCCTGCCCGACCGGCCCATCACCGAACGCGAGGAGGAGATCCTCAAGCTGGTCGCCGAGGGCCACACCTCGAAGGAGATCGGCGAGCTGCTGTTCATCAGTGCCAAGACCGTGGAGCGCCACCGCGCGAACCTCCTCCAGAAGCTCGGCGTCCGCGACCGCCTGGAGCTCACCCGGTACGCGATCCGCGCCGGCCTCATCGAACCCTGACCTGCGCGACCCGCCGTGACCTGCCGTGACCCCGGTTGTCCACAGGCGGCCCGGGACACCGCCGCCGACCGCCTACCCTTATTGCCATGAGCAGCATCGACCGGAGCCAGTCAGTGGGCGGCCCACGCACCTATGAAGTACGCACCTACGGGTGCCAGATGAACGTCCACGACTCCGAGCGATTGTCCGGTCTGCTGGAGGACGCGGGCTACGTCCGCGCCCCCGAGAGCGCCGACGGCGACGCGGACGTCGTCGTCTTCAACACCTGCGCCGTCCGGGAGAACGCCGACAACAAGCTGTACGGCAACCTCGGCCACCTCGCCCCGAAGAAGGCGAGCCGCCCCGGGATGCAGATCGCGGTCGGCGGCTGCCTGGCGCAGAAGGACCGCGACACCATCGTGAAGCGGGCGCCCTGGGTGGACGTCGTCTTCGGCACGCACAACATCGGCAAGCTGCCGGTGCTCCTGGAGCGCGCCCGCGTCCAGGAGGAGGCTCAGGTGGAGATCGCCGAGTCCCTGGAGGCGTTCCCGTCCACGCTGCCCACCCGGCGCGAGAGCGCGTACGCGGCCTGGGTCTCCATCTCCGTCGGCTGCAACAACACGTGCACCTTCTGCATCGTCCCGGCGCTGCGCGGCAAGGAGAAGGACCGCCGCCCCGGCGACATCCTCGCCGAGGTCGAGGCCCTGGTGGCCGAGGGCGTATCCGAGATCACCCTGCTCGGGCAGAACGTCAACGCCTACGGCTCCGACATCGGCGACCGCGAGGCGTTCAGCAAGCTGCTGCGGGCCTGCGGGAAGATCGACGGCCTGGAGCGCGTGCGCTTCACCTCCCCGCACCCGCGCGACTTCACCGACGACGTCATCGCCGCCATGGCCGAGACGCCGAACGCCATGCCGCAGCTCCACATGCCGCTCCAGTCCGGGTCCGACCCGGTGCTGAAGGCGATGCGCCGCTCCTACCGGCAGGAGCGTTACCTGGGCATCATCGAGAAGGTGCGGGCCGCCATCCCGCACGCGGCGATCACCACCGACATCATCGTGGGCTTCCCCGGCGAGACCGAGGAGGACTTCGAGCAGACCCTGCACGTGGTGCGCGAGGCCCGGTTCGCCCAGGCCTTCACCTTCCAGTACTCCAAGCGGCCCGGCACCCCGGCCGCCGAGATGGACGGCCAGATCCCCAAGGCGGTCGTCCAGGAGCGCTACGAGCGTCTCGTCGCCCTCCAGGAGGAGATCTCCTGGGAGGAGAACAAGAAGCAGGTCGGCCGCACCCTGGAGCTGATGGTCGCCGAGGGCGAGGGCCGCAAGGACGGCACCACCCACCGCCTCTCCGGCCGCGCCCCCGACAACCGCCTGGTGCACTTCACCAAGCCCGACCAGGAGGTCCGCCCCGGCGACGTGGTGACCGTCGAGGTCACCTACGCCGCCCCGCACCACCTCCTCGCCGAGGGCGCGGTGCTCGACGTGCGCCGCACCCGCGCGGGCGACGCCTGGGAGAAGCGCAACGCGGCCGAGCAGGCCAAGCCCGCGGGCGTGATGCTGGGCCTGCCGAAGATCGGCGTCCCCGAGCCCCAGCCCGCCGTGGCGAGCGGCTGCGGCTGCGACTGACCGCAGGGCGTGCGGTGGCGGACGGCGGTCCGGGGATACGCTGCCGATCATGCTTGTCGCAGCCGCCGTCTGTCCCTGCCCGCCGCTCCTCGTGCCGGAGGTCGCCGCGGGCGCCGCACCCGAGCTGCACGCCGCGCGTGCCGCGTGCACGGACGCGTTGGGCGTGCTCGCCGCCGCGCGGCCCGACCGGCTGGTGGTCGTCGGGCCCGCCGGCGACGCGGGGCCGGAGATCTATCCGCAGGGCACTCCGGGGACCTTCCGGGGCTTCGGGGTGGACGTGGACGTCCGCCTGGGCACGGTGCGTGGCCTCGGCACGGAGGAGACCGGACGCGAGCTGCCGTACGGGCTGGCCGTGGGTGCCTGGCTGCTCGGGCGCGCCGGGTGGGCCGACAGTCCCGTCGAAGGGGTCGGCGTGGGGGAGGAGCTGCCCACTGAGCGCTGCGTGGCCCTCGGACGGGACCTCGCCGCCCGGCCCGGGCGGCTCGCGCTGCTGGTGCTGGGCGACGCCAGCGCGAGCCGCACCCTCAAGGCCCCCGGGTACCTCGACGAACGGGCGGCGCCCTTCGACGTGGAGGTCGCGCGGGCGCTGGCGGCGGCGGACCCCGCCGCCCTGGCGGCCCTGGACGTCACGCTGGCGCGCGAGCTGAAGGCCTCCGGCAGGGCACCGTGGCAGGTCCTCGCGGGCGCGGTCGGCGACGCCGACCTCGCCGGCGCACTGCTGTACGAGGACGCGCCGTACGGGGTGGGATACGTGGCGGCTACCTGGTCGTAGCTGCGGCGACCGCCGGGACGCAGCCGCTGGCACCGTTCGGTCGTGAGGGCCGCGGTCGCTGTCCGGTCGTGAGGGCCGCGGTCACCGTCCGGTCGTGGAAGCCTCCGTCACCAGCCAGCCGTAGTGGCCGCCACCACCTGGCCGCGAGCACCACCCGCCCCCCCCCGCTGCGAACACCGACTGCCCCCCCGGCCGCACGCGCGCCGGCGGACGGCCAGGAGCCGGGTGGCTCGTGACCGTCCGCCGATGTGCGTGCCCCCGTCCGCGCGGGGACGCGTGACCCTCAGGAAGCCGGCGGCGGCCCGGCGGGCGGGGGGCCGCCCGGAGTGGTGCCCGGTGTGCCCCCGCCTCCGGGCGTGCCGTCGTCGTCCTTGTGAGCGAGGCGGTCCATGGCGCCCTTGGCCTTGCCGGTGCCCGTCTGGATCCGGTCGCTGTACTTGCCCTTGGTCCTCTCGTCGACGGTCCTCGCCACCTTGTCGAGACCGCGATCGATCTTGTCCCCGTGCTGCTGCGCGAGGTCGGAGACCTTGCCCTTCGCCGGTCCCAGCCTGGCCTTCAAGTTGTCCATCAGACCCATGGTTCGCCTTCCCTCACGGGGCGGTCAGGTGCGGGCGCCCTTGTCGGCCTCGTTGTCGACGGCCTCCCCGGCGGACTGCTGCTTGGGGATGCCGACGCCTTCCGCATCGGCGGCTTCGGCGGTCTCGTCGGCCTTCGCGGACTCCGACGTGTTCCGGGGCCCGGAGCCGGCCGTCTCCACGGCCTCCGCCGTGTCCTCCGCCGCACGCTCGGTGTCCGGGGTGTCGGTCCGTGCCTCTTCGGCCGACGCCTCCTCAGTGGTCTTCGACCTCCGAAGAAGCCGTGCAAAAACGCCCATATCAACTCCATACGTTACTCGTGCGGGCGAAATCCCGCGGCATCCGGTGCGTCCGTTTGCGCGGCCGGGGCCGTGGCCCCGGTGGCCCGGGGAGCGGGAACTTCGCAACGGGCAACGACTCCCGTCCCGCGCCGTCACGTAACTCGTTCGAGGGCAGGGCGAGAGGTTTGGGAGACTGGTGCGGTGAGCAGCGCACCCCCCGCCCCCCGCGTCATCGCCGTAGTCGGTCCCACCGCGGCCGGAAAGTCCGATCTGGGCGTATTCCTGGCCCAGCGGCTCGGCGGCGAGGTCGTCAACGCCGACTCCATGCAGCTCTACCGCGGGATGGACATCGGCACCGCGAAGCTGACGCCCGAGGAGCGCGGCGGCATCCCGCACCATCTGCTCGACATCTGGGACGTGACGGTCACGGCCTCCGTCGCCGAGTACCAGCGGCTGGCCCGCGAGCGGATCGACGCGCTGCTCGCCGAGGGACGCTGGCCGGTCCTCGTGGGCGGCTCCGGCCTCTACGTCCGCGGGGCCGTCGACAACCTGGAGTTCCCCGGCACCGACCCCGAGGTCAGGGCCCGGCTGGAGGAGGAGCTCACCCTGCACGGCCCGGGGGCGCTGCACGCCCGGCTGGCCGCGGCCGACCCCGAGGCGGGCCGGGCCATCCTGCCCAGCAACGGACGCCGCATCGTGCGCGCCCTCGAGGTGATCGAGATCACCGGCAGGCCCTTCACCGCCAACCTCCCCGGCCATGACTCCGTCTACGACACGGTCCAGATCGGCGTGGACGTGGCCCGCCCCGAGCTGGACGAGCGCATCGCCCGCCGCGTCGACCGGATGTGGGAGGAAGGTCTGGTGGACGAGGTGCGCTCCCTGGAGGCGCGAGGGTTGCGTGAGGGGCGTACGGCGTCGCGCGCGCTCGGCTACCAGCAGGTGCTCGCGGCGCTCGCCGGCGACTGCACCATGGACGAGGCGCGGACCGAGACCGTCCGTGCCACCAAACGCTTCGCGCGCCGTCAGGATTCATGGTTCAGGCGCGATCCGCGGGTGCACTGGTTGAGTGGGGCTGTGGCGGATCGCACGGAACTTCCGCAGCTCGCGCTGTCGTTGGTCGAACGACCGGTTACAGCCTGATCACGTGATGGCATCGGGACGCCCCGGCCGTCATCCGGGCCTTCGGCGGCGTGCCATCATCGAGCTTCGATCGACCGAGTGAGTCCTAGTTGGGAGGGCGCGTGGCGATGGAGGCCGGCCCTCGCGACACCGCACCAAGCACCGAGCACGGCGCCGCCGACCACGACGGCCCGGAGCCCGACGGAGCCGCCCTGAGCCCCGACGGCCCCGACGAGACGCCGGAGGGCGTGACGACGGACGGCCCGGAGCCCGCCGAGATGTACGGCGACGAGGTCGAGGTCGAGCTGCGCCCGCAGCGGCGGCTGCGCATCTGGCAGCTCGCGCCCATCGTCGGCCTGGCCGCGGTCGGCTCCCTGATGTTCGCCTTCCCGCTGGCCTTCGACTTCGGCGACAGCGGCGCCGTGATCGCGATGCTGGGGCTGCTGATCTGCGCCTGCGCGGCCGGCTGGGGCATGATGGCCGCCCGCCGCGTCGGCTACACCCTGCCGGGGCTGCCGCAGCGCGGCTCGGGACGCCGCGCCGACTGGCGCATGCTCCTCGTCTACGCCCTGACGGTCGCCGCCGTCGTCGCCCTGGCCGTGTGGCGGGTCGCCCGCCTGCGCGGGTGACACGAGCCCACCGGCCCCACTGACCCGCGTCCACCGTCACGCCGCCGGCGCGTGCGCAGGCGCCCGCCACACGACGGCACGCCGCGCCCACCCCGTACGATCGAGGAATGAGCACGCGGATCGCCTTCCTCAAGGGTCACGGCACCGAGAACGACTTCGTGATCGTCCCGGACCCGGAGAACGCCGTCGAACTGCCCCCCGCCGCCGCAGCCGCCCTGTGCGACCGCCGCGCGGGCATCGGTGGAGACGGCCTGCTGCACGTCGTGCGGTCCGCGGCGCACCCCGAGGCCCGGCACATGGCGGCCGAGGCGGAGTGGTTCATGGACTACCGCAACGGCGACGGCTCGGTCGCCGAGATGTGCGGCAACGGCGTACGCGTCTTCGCCCGCTACCTCCAGCGCGCCGGACACGCCACCGAGGGAGACCTCGCCGTCGCCACGCGCGGGGGCGTGAAGACCGTGCACCTCGCCAAGAACGGAGACGTCACCGTCGGCATGGGACGCGCGCTGCTCCCCGAGGGCGACGTCGAGGTGAGCGTCGGCGAGCGCAGCTGGCCCGCGCGGAACGTGAACATGGGCAACCCGCACGCGGTGGCCTTCGTCGCCGACCTCGACCACGCGGGCGACCTGTACACCGCGCCGCCGTTCCGGCCGGTCACCGCCTACCCGGACGGGGTGAACGTCGAGTTCGTCGTCGACCGCGGCCCGCGCCACGTCGCCATGCGCGTGCACGAGCGCGGTTCCGGGGAAACCCGTTCCTGTGGCACCGGCGCCTGCGCCGTGGCCGTCGCCACCGCCCGCCGGGACGGCGCCGACCCGGCCGTCACGGGCACCCCGGTGACATACACCGTCGACGTGCCGGGCGGCACCCTGGTGATCACCGAGCACCCCGACGGGGAGATCGAGATGACCGGCCCCGCGGTGATCGTCGCCGAAGGCGAGTTCGACGCGGAATGGCTCGAGGGGGTGCTCGTCTGAACCACAGCCCGGTCCATGACACTCAGTGCGAAAACGTAAACCCTCGGTCCATCGCTCGAATGGGTGATCCGTTTCACGCTCCGCGAGAGGCGGTCGGCCGCACGTGATGGGCTCGATAGCATCAAGCACCGGCCCGGACGGGGGAACGACACCATCCCTTGAGCCGCGTCCGCCCCGGGATGCCCCGTCCGCCGGTCCACGCAGCCGGAGGTGCCCATGAACGCGGAGGCCGTGAATCCAGCGAGCCCGGGACCGGTGCCGCCCGCGACCACCGGCGCCGTCGCGCCGTCCGCGCCCCGCAGGAAGGCCCGCCCCCGGATCGACCTGCGCCGCCTGGGCCGCGCCGCACTGCTCGGCTCCGCCGCCCGCGGCCGGCAGCTCCCCGACGCCATCGGCCACGTCGTCGAGGCCCACCGCGCCCACCACCCCGACGCCGACCTCGACCCGCTGCGCCGCGCCTACGTGCTGGCCGAGTCCTCGCACCGCGGACAGATGCGCAAGAGCGGCGAGCCGTACATCACCCACCCCCTCGCCGTCACCCTGATCCTCGCCGAACTCGGCGCCGAGACCACCACCCTGACCGCGTCCCTCCTCCACGACACCGTCGAGGACACCGACGTCACCCTGGACCAGGTCGGCGAGGAGTTCGGCGCCGAGGTCCGCTACCTCGTCGACGGCGTCACCAAGCTGGAGAAGGTCGACTACGGCGCCGCCGCCGAGCCCGAGACCTTCCGCAAGATGCTCCTCGCCACCGGCAACGACGTCCGCGTGATGTCGATCAAACTCGCCGACCGGCTGCACAACATGCGCACCCTCGGCGTCATGCGCCGCGAGAAACAGGAGCGCATCGCCAAGGTCACCCGCGACGTCCTCATCCCGCTCGCCGAACGGCTCGGTGTCCAGGCGCTCAAGTCCGAGCTCGAGGACCTGGTCTTCGCGGTCATGCACCCCGAGGAGTACGCGCACACGCGTGAGCTCGTCACCGCGAACGCCGCCCGCGCCCAGGACCCGCTGGCCGAGGTCGCCGAGGACGTGCGCCAAGTGCTGCGCGAGGCCGACATCAGTGCCGAAGTCCTCATCCGGCCCCGCCACTTCGTCTCCCTGCACCGCGTCTCCCGCAAACGCGACCCGCTGCGCGGCGCCGACTTCGGCCGCCTCCTGGTGCTCGTGCAGGAGGACGCCGACTGCTACGCCGTCCTCGGCGAACTGCACACCTGTATGACCCCGGTGGTCTCGGAGTTCAAGGACTTCATCGCCGTACCCAAGTTCAACCTGTACCAGTCGCTGCACACCGCGGTCGCCCGCCCGCAGGACGGTCAGGTCGTCGAAGTCCTCGTCCGCACCCACCAGATGCACAAGGTCGCCGAGGCCGGAGTCGTCGCCCTCGGCAACCCGTACGCCCAGCCGACGGAGGACCAGAGCACGGGCGACGGGGAGCGCGCCGACCCGACCCGGCCCGGCTGGCTGTCGCGGCTGCTCGACTGGCAGCGCGGCGCCCCCGACCCGGACACCTTCTGGTCCACCCTCCGCGAGGACCTCGCCCAGGACCGCGAGATCACCGTCTTCCGCCCCGACGGCGGCACCCTCGGCCTCCCCGACGGCGCGACCTGCGTGGACGCCGCCTACGCCCAGTACGGCGAGGACGCGCACGCGGCCATGGGCGCGCGGGTCAACGGCCGCCTGGCGACCATGAGCACGGTGCTGCGGGACGGCGACACCGTGCAGCTCCTGATGGGCCAGGACCCCGCCTCCGAGCCCTCCCGGGAGTGGCTGGAGCACGCCCGCACACCAGCCGCGCGGATCGCCATCCAGCGCCGGCTCGCGGCCCGCCCGGAGCAGACGTCCGCCGACCCGGAGGACGCGCCCCGCACCTCCCTGACCGGTGACGCACCCGCCGCCCGCCCGGCGTCCGACGGACCGGCTCCCCGTCCCGCCGCCGACGTCCTCGCCGACCGGCCGGGGGCGGCCGTACGGCTGGCCGGCTGCTGCACTCCCGTACCCCCCGACGAGATCACCGGTTTCGCCGTGCGCGGGGGAGTGGTGACCGTGCACCGCGCGGAGTGCGCGGTGGTGGCGCGCATGAAGGGCGCGGGGCGACCGGAGGTCGGCGTGCGCTGGGGGGAGAGCACCCAGTGCCGGGTCACCCTGCTCGCCGAATCGTTCGGTCGGCCGCACCTGTTGGCCGACCTCACCGAGGCGATGGCCGTCGAGGGCGCCGAGATCGTCTCCGCGACCGTCGAGCCGCCCGACCGCCAGCGGGTCCGCCACACCTACACCGTCCTGCTGCCCGACGCGGCACGGCTGCCCGGCCTCATGCGCGCGATGCGGGACGTGCCCGGGGTGTACGACGTGAGCCGGGCGCAGCCGCAGACCACAGGGGTCTGAGCCGCACCGCCCCGCCGGGCCGACGCTCGGGACGCACCCGCCCCTACCGCCGGGCTCACCCGTCGGACACGGCCGACCCTCTCAGGCCCGGGCACCGTGACGTGCCCGCGCGGTCGGCCATCGCCTCGCCGTCCCGGACGCCATTGCCTCCCTGCCCAAGCGGCGAGGTTCCCCTACCAGGGGCCGGAGGCGCGCCCTTGCCGCGCCAAGGACCGCCTGTTCGCGAACCCCGGGGGCCGGCCCCCGGGGCCAGACGCCCTGTGCGGCCCGCCGAGGGACGCCCGTCCCCCGGGCAGCCGGTCTTCGTGCACCGCTCGCGCCCCGCGCCCGCGGTCGATCGGCACTTCCCGGTGCGGCCCGCAGCCGACCGAACCTCCCCGTACGTCCGTTGCCGGCACCCCCGCCCCGCCCGCCGGAACGCACCCGTTCGGGTGCCCCGGGCGCGCGTCGGCCTCGCGGCCCGGGTGCGCGCTGATAGCCGTGGGGCATGCCGCACACCCCGCACCCCCCGGCTTCCCGCCCCCGCGCGCGAGCCCGCCGCCGGCTCAGGGCCGCCGCGCTGCTCGCCTCGGCCGTCTCCGTATGCCTGGTCGCCGCCAGCGCCCCGCCGAACCCCCTGGGCGTCGGCGACCGTCTCTACCCGCACCTGGGCAACCCCGGGTACGACGTGGCGGCGTACGACCTCTCCTTCACCTACTCCGGCAGCAACAGCGAGCCGTTGAAGGCCGTCACCGTCATCGACGCCCGGACGACGGCCGACCTGGACCGGGTCAACCTCGACTTCGCCCACGGCGAGGTCGACTCCGTCGAGGTCGACGGCGAGCCCGCGGCCTTCGCCACCGCCGGTGAGGACCTCGTCGTCACACCCGAGGACCCGCTCGACGAGGACGAGTGGACGCGGATCACCGTGCGGCACACCAGCGACCCGGTGTATCCGGAAGACCGTGAGGGCGGCTGGGTGCGCACCTCGGACGGGCTCGCCATGGCCAACCAGGCGGACGTCGCCCACCTGGTGTTCCCCTGCAACGACCACCCTTCGGACAAGGCGAGCTTCACCTTCCGCGTCACCGCCCCGGACGGCCTCACCGCCGTCGCGAACGGCCTGCCGACGGGTGTCGACCGGGCGGACGGCACCACCACCTGGACGTACCGGACCGCGCACCCCATGGCCACCGAGCTGGCGCAGGTGTCCATCGGCCGCTCCACGGTGCTGCACCGCACCGGCCCGCACGGCCTGCCCGTCCGGGACGTCGTGCCGACCGAGCACCGCGCGGCGCTCGAACCGTGGCTGGAGAAGACGCCCGACCAGATCTCCTGGATGGAGGAGAAGGTCGGGCGCTACCCCTTCGAGACGTACGGGCTGCTCATGGCCGACGCCACCACCGGCTTCGAGCTGGAGACCCAGACGCTCTCCCTGTTCGAACGGGAGCTGTTCACCGAGCCGGGCTACCCGAAGTGGTACGTCGAGTCGATCATGGTGCACGAGCTGGCCCACCAGTGGTTCGGCAACAGTGTCGGCCCGGCCACCTGGTCCGACCTGTGGCTCAACGAGGGCCACGCCACCTGGTACGAGGCCCTCTACGCCGAGGAGACCGCCGGCAAACCCGTGGAGGCGCGGATGAAGGCCGCCTACGGAGCCTCCGACGGCTGGCGCGCGAAGGGCGGGCCGCCCGCCGCGCCGACGCCGCCCACTTCCGGCAGCAAGACCGGCATCTTCCGCGCCAACGTCTACGACGGCGCGGCACTCGTCCTCTACGCCCTGCGCCAGGAGATCGGCCGCCCCGCCTTCGAGCGCCTCGAACGGGCCTGGGTCACCCGCCACCGGGACGGGACGGCGACGACCGCCGACTTCGTCCGGCTCGCCTCCGAGACCGCCGGCCGCGACCTGGGCGACTTCCTCCACGGCTGGCTGTACGGCGAGAAGACCCCGCCGATGCCCGGACACCCCGGCTGGAAGCCGGTAGCCGGGGAATAAGCCGGTGACGAGACGGCCCGTGCCGTGCGACCATCTTCGGGACGGCGCGGTACGGGCCGCGGGAATCCTCCCGGCGGTCCGAGCGTTGTGAAGAGTGTCGCAGCAGCGCACCGCCGCGCGACTCGTCGATTCGTTTCCCAGCTACGTAAGGATCCAATGACCTCCTCTTCTTCCCCTTCCCAGGACACCAAGCGTCTCGCGCAGACCTACCCCGAGGGCCTTCGGGCCGATGCCCTGATGGAAGAGGACGTCGCCTGGAGCCACGAGATCGACTCGGAGTGGGACGGCGAGCAGTACGACCGCTCCGACCGCGCGGCTCTGCGCAGGGTGGCGGGCCTCTCCACCGAGCTCGAGGACGTCACCGAGGTCGAGTACCGCCAGCTCCGCCTGGAGCGGGTCGTCCTCGTCGGCGTATGGACCTCGGGCACCGTGCAGGACGCGGACAACTCACTGGCCGAGCTGGCAGCCCTCGCGGAGACCGCGGGCGCGCTCGTGCTCGACGGCGTCGTCCAGCGCCGCGACAAGCCCGACGCCGCCACCTACATCGGCTCCGGCAAGGCCGAGGAGCTGCGGGACGTCGTCCTCGAAACGGGCGCGGACACCGTCATCTGCGACGGTGAGCTCAGCCCCGGCCAGCTGATCCACCTCGAGGACGTCGTCAAGGTCAAGGTCATCGACCGCACGGCCCTGATCCTGGACATCTTCGCCCAGCACGCCAAGTCCCGAGAGGGCAAGGCGCAGGTCGCGCTCGCGCAGATGCAGTACATGCTGCCGAGGCTGCGCGGCTGGGGCCAGTCGCTGTCCCGGCAGATGGGCGGCGGCAAGGGCGGCGGCCTCGCCACCCGTGGTCCCGGTGAGACCAAGATCGAGACGGACCGGCGCCGGATCCGCGAGAAGATGGCGAAGATGCGCCGTGAGATCGCGGAGATGAAGACCGGCCGCGAGATCAAGCGCCAGGAGCGCCGGCGCCACAAGGTGCCGTCCGTGGCCATCGCGGGCTACACCAACGCCGGCAAGTCCTCGCTGCTCAACCGCCTCACGGGCGCGGGCGTGCTGGTGGAGAACGCGCTGTTCGCCACCCTCGACCCGACCGTGCGCCGCGCGGAGACGCCGAGCGGCCGCCTGTACACGCTGGCGGACACCGTCGGCTTCGTCCGGCACCTGCCGCACCACCTGGTCGAGGCGTTCCGCTCCACCATGGAGGAGGTCGGCGACTCCGACCTGATCCTCCACGTGGTCGACGGTTCGCACCCGGCTCCGGAGGAGCAGCTGGCCGCCGTGCGCGAGGTGATCAGGGACGTCGGCGCCACCGACGTACCCGAGATCGTCGTGGTCAACAAGGCCGACATGGCCGACCCGCTGGTGCTCCAGCGGCTGATGCGGGTCGAGAAGCGGTCCATCGCGGTCTCGGCACGCACCGGCCAGGGCATCGACGAGCTACTCGCCCTGATCGACAACGATCTGCCGCGCCCGTCGGTCGAGATCGAGGCGCTCGTGCCGTACACCCACGGCAAGCTGGTCGCCCGCGCCCATGACGAGGGCGAGGTGATCTCCGAGGAGCACACCCCGGAGGGCACCCTGCTCAAGGTGCGGGTGCACGAGGAACTGGCGGCGGAGCTCACGCCGTACGTTCCCGCGCCGCTCGCCTGAGGGCCCGGCACCGTACGACGACCGAGGGCCCGTCCCCTGCCAGGCAGGGGACGGGCCCTCGTCATGTGCGGATCACCGCTCGCCGCGGGTCACTGCCCGCCATACGTCCGGCTCATGTTCTGGTACATCGCCTCGGCCTCGGGGCCGAGCTGCGGGCCCGCCAGCCAGGTGTTGTCGAGCGGGCCGATCGACGTGTTCGAGACCAGCTTCGTCTCGCCGTCCACCACCCGGAACCAGCCGCCGCCGGAGGAACCGCCGGTCATGGTGCAGCCGATGCGGTACATCGTGGGCAGCGACGGGCTCAGCGACAGCCGGCCGGGCCGGTCGACGCACTTGAACATCTTCAGGCCGTTGTACGGCGGTGCGGCCGGGTAACCCCAGGCGCCCATGCTGCCGACCTCGGTCGCGGAGGGGGCCGAGAAGTCCACCTCCAGCGCCGCGCCGACCGTCTCCTCCAGTGACTTGCTGCCCTGCTCCGGTTTCACGTGCAGCACGGAGTAGTCGTGCGCGGCGCCGTCGCCGCCGTCCTCCGCACCGCCCTGGATCCACTGGTTGGAGGTCGAGGCCCAGTCGGCCCACCAGGTGCCGTACGGGGCCATCTCGGTGGTCGTCGCGCCCGCCAGCTCGGCCTCGGACTTGCCGAGGTCGTTGTACGAGGGCACGAAGGCGATGTTCCGGTACCAGCCACCGCTGCCGCCGGCGTGCACGCAGTGGCCCGCGGTCCAGACCAGATTGGACTTGCCCGGGTTGTTCACGTCCTTGATGACGGTGCCGGAGCAGACCATCGACCCCTCGGGGGAGTCGAAGAAGACCTTGCCGACCGGTGCGGCGTTGTCGTGGTACGGCGTCTTCTCCGCCACGGCCTCGACAGGCTCCGGCTCCGGATCGGTGGCGCCCTGGCCGGCGGCCGTGTCCTTGGTGGTGACCGCCTTGTCGGCCTCTTTCGCGGACCGCATCCGGTCCGGCTTCCACAGGCCCTCGATCACCGGGTTGACGAAGTCCTTGGCCTCACTGAGCCACTTGTCCTTGTCCCAGTCCTTCCAGCCGCCGTCCTTCCACCGGTCGACGTCGATGCCGTGCTCCTTGAGCCGGTCCGCGAGGTCTCCCGGCAGCTGGACCCCGCCGCCCCCGGTGTCGCCGGCGTCGGCCGCCTGGGAGGTGCCGCCGCTGGGCTTCGCGTCGGCCTCGTCCTTCTCCGAACCGCCGCACGCGGTGGCGGTCAGCGCCAGGGCGGCGACCAGGCCGGTGGCGGCCAGGACGGTACGCCGTCGGCGTGGCGCGGCGGGCATGGGTACGGAACGCATGGTGGATCGACCCCCGTTGGAACGTGTGGATGTGGAACGTACGGATGTTGTTGCCGGGCGCTGCGCTCAGCCCGCGCTCACTGACCGGCGAACTTGCCGCTCACCGCGTCGAACACGCCCTTGGCCTCCTCGCCCAGCCGCGGACCGGCCAGCCAGCCCGCCGTCACCGGGCCGATCGAGGTGTTGGACACCAGCGCCGGCTTGCCGTCGGAGCCGTTCGCGACCCAGCCGCCGCCGGAGGAACCGCCGGTCATGGTGCAGCCGATGCGGTACATCGTCGGGTCGGAGGCGCTGATCGACAGCCGTCCGGGCTTGTCCTCGCACTGGAACATCTTCTGCCCGTCGTACGGCGGGGCGGCCGGGTAGCCGATCGCCTTCATGCTCTCGATCTCCGGCACGGCGGGCGCGTCGAAGTCGACCGGAAGCGCCGCGCCGACGGTTTCCTCCAGCGACCTGCCGTCGCCGCCCTTCTCCGGTGTCACGTGGATGACGGCGAAGTCGTACGAGGCCCCGTCGCCACCGGTCGCTCCGCCCTGCTCGATCCACTGGTCCGAGGTCTGCGCCCAGTCGCCCCACCAGACGCCGTAGGGAGCGAGGTCCTCCTTGGTGGCGTTCTGCAGTTCCTCGGTCGACATGCCCGTGTCGTTGTACGACGGTACGAAGGCGATGTTGCGGTACCAGCCGCCGTTCTTGCCGGCGTGCACGCAGTGGCCCGCGGTCCACACCAGGTTGGACTTGCCGGGGTTGGCCGGGTCCTCGACGACGGTGGCCGAGCAGACCATCGAGCCCTTGGGCGAGTCGAAGAGCAGCTTGCCGGACGTGGCGGCGCTGTCGTGGTACTTGGGCGGCACGGCCGCCGCCTGGACGGGCGCCGGCTCCGGGTCGGTGACGCCCTGGTCACCCGTGAGGTCGTTCTCGTCGACCTCCTGGTCCGGCTCCTCGGCGTCCCGCATCCGGTCCGGGTCCCACAGGTCCTCGATGATCGGGTTGACGAAGTCCTGCGCCTCGCGCAGCCAGTCGTCCTTGCTCCAGTCCTTCCAGGCACCGTCCCGCCACTTGTCGACGTCGATGCCGTGTTCCTTGAGCTTGTCCTTGATGTGGTCCGGGATCCGGATCTCGCCGTTGCCCCCGTCCGCGGCGGACGCGGAGGCCGAGGCGTCGCCGCCCGCCTCGGGGTCGCCGGACTCACACGCGGTGGCGGTGAGCGCGAGCGCCGACACGAGCGCGACGGCGACCGGCGCGGGGGAGGTCCTGCGCCGCCCGCGCTGGTGTCCGCGCGTGGTGAACGACGGCCGTATGGATCGCATGGTGGTGACTCCCCCTGGTGTGAACTGCATAAGAACGGGCCACACACTATGCGGTCGCTGTGGGGGAGTTCCGACGGTACGGCAACGGTTCGGATACAAGCGGCCTGACCTGGCACGCCGTTGCGGCGAGGATCCGGACGACCACCCGTAACCCGGCCGACCGTCCGCGGTTGTAGCGGTGGGGGGCCCGCTGTCCGGGCGCGGCCCCCGCCGAGAGCGGCCGGCGAGCCGGACGCGCGGGGACAGCGGGAGGTCGGAGCCGTGGCGAAGAGCGCAGTACGCAGGGGAACCGCGCGGGAGTGTGCTCCGAGACGCGGGCCGGTGCGCGACGACGCCGCGGCCGGCACCGGGGCGGGCGTCCTTCCGGTCGTACCGGTCCGGGCCCGGGGGCTCACCATCGAGGGCGCCGACGGCCGCCGTTACCTCGACTGTGTGTCCGGGGCGGGGACTCTGCCGCTGGGGCACAACCACCCGGTCGCCCTGCGGGCGATCCGCGAAGTCCTGGACGCGGGCGCCCCCTTGCAGGTCGCCGGCCTCACCACTCCGGTCGAGGAGGCCTTCGTCGCCGAACTGATGCGTACGTTGCCGCCCGGACTGGCCGACCGCGCGCGCGTGCGGTTCTGCGATCCGGCAGGGAAGAACCCGGTCGCCACCGCCGCCGGACTGGTCCGTGCCGCCACCGGCCGGACCCGGGTGATCCACTCCACGGACGCGGACGCGGACGTGGACCCGGACCACGCGGCCGGGACCGGTCTCGCCGCCCCGAGGCCGGAAGAGGCGCTGCCCGCCGGAATGCTCCTGGAACCGGTGCGGAGCCGGGACGGCGTGCTCCCCACGCCGGACGCCGTGCTGCGCCGCCTGCGCCGCGGCACGGCCGAACGGTCCGTTCCGCTGATCGTCGACGAGACCGAGACCGGTGTCGGGCGAACGGGGGCCTTCTGGGCGGTCGAACACAGCGGTGTCGTCCCCGACGTCCTGGTCCTCTCCAAGGCGATCGGCGGCGGACTGCCTCTCGCCGCCGTGGTGTACCGCGACGACCTGCACACGGGGGAGGGGAGCGCCTTCCGCGGCAATCAGCTCGCCATGGCCGCGGGCGCCGCCACCCTCGCCCACGTCCGCGAGCACCGTCTCGCCGAACACGCCGCGGCCCTGGGCGGCCGGACGCTGGCCCGGCTGCGCGGCCTGGCGGAGGACTCTCCGTGCGTCGGCGACGTACGGGGGCTCGGTCTGATGATCGGGATCGAGCTGACGGCACCGGACGGTACGGCCGATGCCGCACCCCGCGGCACTCGCCTCAGTACCGCCGCCGCCGTCCAGCGGGAGTGCCTGCGCCGCGGGCTGATCGTGGACCTCGCGGGCCCGTCCGGGAACGTCGTACGACTGCTGCCGCCGCTGATCGTCACCGAGGAGCAGATGTCGGCGGTGCTGGACCGTCTCGCCGACGCGGTTCAGGCGGTGGAGCGGGGCCCGAGCGGTCACGTCCCGTCGCACGGGGTGCGCGCCGCGCACCGGCCGTAGCGACCCGCAGCCCAGGCCCCCAGCACGTCACGAGGAACCGCGTTGCACACCACCCCCACACCGGAACCGGCGGCCACCGCGGACGCCGGGCCGTCCGTCGCAGCCGCTGCCGCCCACACGTCGGCCCCCTGCACCGTGCCCGCCTCCGGGCCGGCTTCCGGCGTCGTTCCCGCGCCCGCGACCCCCGTCGACGCGTCGGGCGGGCCGGACCCGTACGCCGAGGCGCGGGCCGCGGCCGTGGAGAACCTGCTGCGCTGCTGGGCGCGCGAGACCGACGCCCGTGCCCCCGACGACGGCAGCCTCGCCGTACCGCTGCCGTCGAGCGGTACCGCCCTGGCCGTTCCCGTCCTCTACTGGTCGCCGACGGGATGGCACCGCTTCGGCGCCCCGCGTCTGGCCGACACGCCCGACCCGGCCCCACCCGTCGACGCCGTCACCGTCGCCGCGCTGCTCGTACGGGAGTGCGCCCACGGCCGGGAGGCCGACGGCCGGGGGGCCGACGGGACCGACCTCGTGGCCCGCGTCGCGGACTCCGTCCGCCGCACCGCCGCGATCCTCCGCGAACGGCCGAAGGACCCGGCGCGCGCGCACGCCCCCGGCACCTGCACGGAGCCGGACCTCTTCCTCGCCGCAGAACAGGCCCTTGTCCTCGGGCACCCGCTGCACCCCACCCCGCAGAGCCGGGAGGGCCTCACCGAGGCGGAAGCGCGGCTGTACTCACCCGAACTGCGCGGCGCCTTCCCCTTGCACTGGCTGGCCGTCGCCCCCTCCGTCCTCGCCACCGACTCCGCGTGGACGGAAGGGGGCCGCCTGGTCACCGCGCCCCGGCTCACCGCGCGCCTCCTCGGAAAGGGGGCGGCGGCGCCGGACGGACACGCGGTCCTGCCCCTGCACCCCTGGCAGTTCCGCGCCGTACGGCACCGGCCGGAGACCGAGGCGCTGCTGGACGCGGGGCTGCTCAGGGACCTCGGCGTCCAGGGCGTTCCCTGGTGCCCCACCTCCTCCCTGCGGACCGTCCACCGCACCGGCGCCCCCGCCATGCTCAAGCTCTCCCTGGCCCTGCACATCACCAACTCACGCCGGGAGAACCTCCGCAAGGAACTCCATCGCGGAGTCGAGGTGCACCGTCTGCTGCGCCGGGGCCTGTCCCGTCAGTGGCGGGCCGCCCACCCGAACTTCGACATCGTCCGTGACCCGGCGTGGCTCGCCGTCGACGGGCCGGACGGCAGGCCCGTACGAGGGCTCGACGTCGTCGTCCGGCACAACCCGTTCCGGCCCTCGGACGACGTCTCCTGCGTGGCGGGTCTCGTCGCGCCGCGGCCGGACGGCGGCGACCGGCCCACCACCCGTGTCCCGCGCTCCCGGCTGGCCGAGCTCGTCACCCGGCTGGCCGGCCGGACCGGCCGTGCCCGCGGAACGGTCGCCGCCGAGTGGTTCCTGCGGTACCTCCACCACGTCGTGCGGCCCGTCCTGTGGCTGGACGCCCACGCCGGGATCGCCCTGGAGGCGCACCAGCAGAACACGCTGCTCCTGCTCGACGCCGACGGCTGGCCCGCCGGCGGCCGCTACCGCGACAACCAGGGCTACTACTTCCGCGAGTCGCGCCGCGCGGAACTCGACGCCCGGCTGCCCGGCATCGGTGAGCACAGCGACACGTTCGTCGCCGACCAGGTCACCGACGAGCGCTTCGCGTACTACCTCGCCATCAACAACGTGTTCGGCCTCGTCGGCGCCTTCGGTTCCCAGCGACTCGCCGACGAACGGCTGCTGCTCGCGGCCTTCCGCCTCTTCCTCGAAGACGTCGCCTCCGGTCCCGGCCCGCTGGACAGCCCACTGCCCGCGCTGCTCCTCGACTCGCCCGAACTCCGCTGCAAGGCCAACCTGCTGACCCGTCTGCGGGGCCTCGACGAACTGGTCGGGCCGGTGGACACGCAGTCCGTCTACGTCACCATCGCCAACCCACTGCACGCCTGAGCAACACCTGGCGTCTCCCCTTCCTCGTCCCCGCCCCCGAAAGAGCGACCCCGTGACTTCCACCGACGCGAGCGCCGACGACACCCTGGACCTGCACCTGCCCGCGGAGTTCATCACGCTCTTCGGGAAGGACGGGAAGAAGGGGGCGCCCGATGAGACGCCGCCGCCCCGGCGGACCGGCGGCGATCTGCTCGACCGCGTCACCGACTGGGGCCCGGTCGCCACCGCGGCGGGCGAGTTCCGCCTGGTGCCCGTCCACGCCGATCGGGACCTGCCGCTCATCGACCGCTGGATGAACGACCCCGCCGTCGCCGAGTTCTGGGAGCTGACCGGACCGCAGAGCCTGACCGAGGACCACCTACGGGCCCAGCTGGCCGGTGACGGACGCAGCGTCCCGTGCCTCGGCCTGCTGGAAGGGGTGCCGATGAGCTACTGGGAGCTGTACCGCGCCGACCTCGACCCGCTCGCCCGGTACTGTCCGGTGAGACCGCACGACACCGGCCTCCACCTGCTGATCGGCGACGCCGCCGACCGCGGCCGGGGCATCGGGACGACCCTGATCAGGGCCGTCGCCGAGCTGGTCCTCGGCAGGCGGCCCGCCTGCACGCGCGTGCTCGCCGAACCCGACGTCCGCAACCGTCCGTCCGTCGCCGCGTTCCTCGGCGCCGGGTTCCGGCTGTCCGGCGAGATCGACCTGCCGGCCAAGCGGGCCGCCCTCATGATCCGCGACCGGTCCCCGCGCGAGGTGCCGTGACGCCGTGCCGCCCGCTCGCCGACCATTCCGCCCAGGAGCCACTCGTGCCGCCGCCGTCCCCACAGCCCCACCCGCGTCTCGCAGCCGCAGCCGCAGCCGCGGCCTCAGCCGCCTTCCGTGCCCGTTTGTCAGTCCCGGGCCGTAGGGTGGTCGCGCTATGACGAAGCCCTCTCTCCCCGAACTCCTGCACGCCGCCGTCACCGCCGTCGGCGGCACGGAGCGTCCCGGCCAGGTGACCATGGCCGAAGCCGTCGAGGAAGCCATCGACGGCGGCTCCCATCTGCTGGTCCAGGCCGGCACCGGCACCGGCAAGTCGCTGGGGTACCTGGTGCCCGCGCTGGCCCAGGGGGAGCGGGTCGTCGTGGCCACGGCGACCCTGGCCCTCCAGCGCCAGCTGGTCGAGCGCGACCTGCCCCGCACGGTCGACGCGCTCCACCCGCAGCTGCGCCGCCGCCCGGAGTTCGCGATGCTCAAGGGCCGGTCGAACTACCTGTGCCTGCACCGGCTCCACGAGGGGGTGCCGCAGGACGAGGAGGAGGGCCTCTTCGACCAGTTCGAGGCCGCCGCACCCACCAGCCGGCTGGGCCAGGACCTGCTGCGGATGCGCGACTGGGCGGACGAGACCGAGACCGGCGACCGCGACGACCTGACGCCCGGCGTCTCCGACCGGGCCTGGTCGCAGGTCTCGGTGTCCTCCCGGGAGTGCCTGGGCGCCTCGAAGTGCGCGTACGGCACGGAGTGCTTCGCCGAGATGGCCCGGGAGCGCGCCAAGCTGTCCGAGGTCGTCGTCACCAACCACGCGCTCCTCGCCATCGACGCCATCGAGGGCGCCCCGGTCCTGCCGCAGCACGAGGTGCTGATCGTCGACGAGGCGCACGAGCTGGTCTCCCGGGTCACCGGGGTCGCCACCGGAGAGCTAACCCCCGGCCAGGTCAGCCGGGCGGTGCGCCGGGCCGCGAAGCTGGTCAACGAGAAGGCCGCCGACCAGCTCCAGACCGCCTCCGAGGGCTTCGAGCGGCTGATGGAGCTGGCCCTGCCTGGCCGCCTGGAGGAGATCCCGGAAGACCTCGGATACGCGCTGATGGCGCTGCGCGACGCCTGTCGTACGGTCATCTCCGCGATCGGCGCGACCCGCGACAAGTCCGTGCAGGACGAGGACGCCGTCCGCAAGCAGGCGCTCGCCTCCGTGGAGTCCGTGCACGACGTGGCGGAGCGCATCACCAACGGCTCCGAGTGGGACGTCGTCTGGTACGAGCGGCACGACCGCTTCGGAGCCTCCCTGCGCGTCGCTCCCCTGTCCGTCGCGGGCCTGCTGCGCGAGAAGCTCTTCGCGGACCGCTCGGTGATTCTGACCTCCGCCACCCTGAAGCTGGGCGGCGACTTCAACGGCGTCGGGGCATCCCTGGGCCTCGCCCCCGAGGGCACCGAGGGCGAGGACGTACCCCAGTGGAAGGGCGTCGACGTGGGCTCGCCCTTCGACTACCCCAGGCAGGGCATCCTGTACGTCGCCAAGCACCTGGCCCGCCCCGCCCGGGACGGCGACCGCGGTGACATGCTCGACGAGCTCACCGAGCTGATCCAGGCGGCCGGCGGACGCACGCTGGGCCTGTTCTCCTCGATGCGTGCGGCCCAGCTGGCCGCCGAGGAGCTGCGCTCCCGGATTCCGGAGTACCCGATCCTGCTCCAGGGCGAGGAGACGCTCGGCGAGCTGATCAAGAACTTCGCCGCCGACCCGGAGACCTGCCTCTTCGGCACGCTGTCGCTCTGGCAGGGCGTGGACGTCCCCGGGCCGAGCTGTCAGCTGGTCGTGATGGACAAGATCCCCTTTCCGCGGCCGGACGACCCCTTGATGAGCGCCCGCCAGAAGGCGGTGGAGGAGGCCGGCGGCAACGGCTTCATGGCGGTCGCCGCCACGCACGCCGCGCTGCTGATGGCGCAGGGCGCGGGGCGTCTCGTACGGGCGTCGGGCGACCGCGGTGTGGTCGCCGTACTGGACCAGCGACTGGCCACGGCGCGGTACGGGAGCTATCTGAAGGCCTCACTGCCCGACTTCTGGTTCACCACGGACCGCAATCAGGTCCGCAAGTCGCTCGCCGCGATCGACGCGGCGGCCCGGCGGACGGAGTCCGAGGGCGACTGAGCGACCGGGCCCCGCGCTGTGCGGCCGCCGCACAGCGCGGGGCCCCGGAACCGGCGCAGAGGTCCCGGGGCCCGGTCTGGTCGGCGGGGCGCTGTCGTCGCGTTCCCGCCCGCCGTGGCGCTCAGACGCGGCGCAGTACGGCCACCACCTTGCCGAGGATGGTCGCGTCGTCACCCGGGATCGGCTCGTACGCCGCGTTGTGCGGGAGCAGCCACACGTGGCCGTCCTCCCGCTTGAAGCGCTTGACGGTGGCTTCGCCGTCGAGCATCGCGGCCACGATGTCGCCGTTCTCGGCGACCGGCTGGCGGCGGACCGTGACCCAGTCGCCGTCACAGATGGCGGCCTCGATCATCGAGTCGCCGACGACCTTCAGGACGAACAGCTCGCCGTCACCGACGAGCTGCCGGGGCAGGGGGAAGACGTCCTCGACGGATTCCTCGGCGAGGATCGGACCACCGGCCGCGATGCGCCCGACGAGCGGGACGTACGACGCGGCGGGCTTGCCGGCGGTGTCCGTGGGCTGCACGGAGGCGGCCTGGTCGGAGCCGCGTACCTCGTAGGCGCGCGGGCGGTGCGGGTCGCGGCGCAGGAAACCCTTGCGCTCGAGTGCCATCAGCTGGTGCGCGACGGAGGAGGTGCTGGAAAGGCCGACGGCCTGGCCGATCTCCCGCATCGACGGCGGGTAGCCGCGCCGCTGCACGGAGTCGCGGATGACTTCGATCACCCGGCGCTGGCGGTCGGTCAGTCCCGAGCTGTCCGCCCGGATGCCCGGAGGTCGGCCCGGCAGGGAGCGCTTGTGCCCCTCTGGACTCGCGGCGTCGCTCATCGCGTGCATCGGCTCAGGTCGGCCCTGGGGGCGGTCCTGGGCAGTGATGGCGGCACTGTCGGCGGTGGTGGTCACGTCGGCCCCTCTCGATGGTCTCCCTGCTGCCCAACGGTAGTAGCTTTCGAAAGGTTGCGCCAAACACACGTTCGAGTGAAAAAACGGGAATCGCTCGCCTGGATCGCATGTCTGGGTGTATGGCTACCGCGGTGCCCGACGGACAAAAGCGCGCATTGCTGTACTCTTCACCGCCGTGGTGACAACCTCGGGGATGTCGCTCCAGTCTGCCATCCGCCATCCCGTTCGACGGGGCGGGTCCGCCCATCTGTGCGGTAGTCCCACGCCCCCTCCCCGTGGCGGCCACGGTATCTCCGCATGCCCTCGCTGGATACGGCCGTGCGTGTGCATGTGCGTGCATGCGTGTGCGGCCGCAGGTGCGTGTGCAAGCGCGTGTGAGTGACAGCGGGACCGTCGCGGCCGTACGAGTTCCGTACGGACCGGCGCGACACGCGTGCAGGGCGTGTATGTATGAGCCAATCCCCACATGTAGTGGTTGGATTGCGGGAGCAGCCCACAAGTTGTGGTCCCCCGGGTCTTCGGGCCCGCCGCGATCGCCTATGCTTGGGGCTGCTTCGAGGGGTCTGAAGGGCCCTTTGTGGCTATGGGTCTGCTGTGAGGAGGGTTCGGAGTTCATGCACTGCCCCTTCTGCAGGCACCCCGACAGTCGTGTCGTCGACAGCCGCACCACCGACGACGGCACGTCGATCCGCAGGCGCCGCCAGTGTCCCGACTGCTCCCGTCGTTTCACGACCGTGGAGACGTGCTCGCTCATGGTGGTGAAGCGGTCCGGGGTCACCGAACCCTTCAGCCGCACCAAGGTGATCAACGGCGTGCGCAAGGCCTGCCAGGGCCGGCCCGTCACCGAGGACGCGCTCGCGCAGCTCGGCCAGCGGGTCGAGGAAGCGGTGCGGGCCACCGGAAGCGCCGAGCTGACCACCCACGACGTGGGGCTGGCCATCCTCGGCCCGCTGCAGGAACTCGATCTGGTCGCCTATCTGCGGTTCGCCTCCGTCTACCGGGCGTTCGACTCGCTCGACGACTTCGAGGCCGCGATCGCGGAGCTCAGGGAGACGACCGGGCGAACCGGCGCGGACGGCGACGGCGACGCCGGTGCGGGGAGCCAGGAGAACGACCGCGGGTCCACGGGGGCGGCACAGGTCCCCGAGCCCGCAGGCGCCGCCGACTGACCGGCGGGCCGGACCTGGACTTCGGCGCCCGGGCCCGGCCGGTCGACGGCGAACGAGAAGACCTGTCGCGGGCGGAGCGAGAGACGCCCGCGACACCAGACAGAACACCGTGCCCACGGGAACAATCGGGGCACTTCAGGGCGTTTTCGCCCGTACAGGGAGGCGGCATGACAGAGACGGCGAGCGGTCCGGCACGGAGTTCCCGCGCCAAGGGCACCAAGGCGGGCAAGGGACTCCGCGTCGAGCGCGTCCACACCACTCCCGGCGTCCACCCCTACGACGAGGTGGCCTGGGAGCGTCGTGACGTCGTCATGACCAACTGGCGCGACGGCTCGGTCAACTTCGAGCAGCGTGGCGTCGAGTTCCCCGAATTCTGGTCGGTGAACGCGGTCAACATCGTCACCAGCAAGTACTTCCGGGGCGCCGTCGGCACCCCGCAGCGCGAGGTGAGCCTGAAGCAGCTCATCGACCGCATCGTGAAGACGTACCGGAAGGCCGGTGAGGACCACAAGTACTTCGCCTCGCCCGCCGACGCCGAGATCTTCGAGCACGAGCTGGCCTACGCCCTCCTGCACCAGATCTTCAGCTTCAACAGCCCGGTCTGGTTCAACGTCGGCACGCCCCAGCCGCAGCAGGTCTCCGCCTGCTTCATCCTGTCCGTCGACGACTCCATGGAGTCGATCCTCGACTGGTACAAGGAAGAGGGCATGATCTTCAAGGGCGGCTCGGGCGCCGGCCTGAACCTGTCCCGCATCCGCTCCTCCAAGGAACTGCTCTCCTCCGGCGGCAACGCCTCCGGCCCGGTCTCCTTCATGCGTGGCGCCGACGCCTCCGCCGGCACCATCAAGTCCGGCGGCGCCACCCGCCGCGCCGCGAAGATGGTCATCCTCGACGTCGACCACCCCGACATCGAGGACTTCATCCAGACCAAGGTCAAGGAAGAGGAGAAGATCCGCGCCCTGCGCGACGCGGGCTTCGACATGGACCTGGGCGGCGACGACATCACGTCCGTCCAGTACCAGAACGCCAACAACTCGGTCCGCGTGAACGACACGTTCATGAAGGCCGTGCAGGACGGCGGCAAGTTCGGCCTGACGTCCCGCATGACCGGCGAGGTCATCGAGGAGGTCGACGCCAAGGCGCTCTTCCGCAAGATGGCCGAGGCCGCCTGGGCCTGCGCCGACCCGGGCATCCAGTACGACGACACCATCAACCACTGGCACACCTGCCCGGAGTCCGGCCGGATCAACGGCTCGAACCCCTGCAGCGAGTACATGCACCTGGACAACACGTCCTGCAACCTCGCCTCGCTGAACCTGATGAAGTTCCTGAAGGACGACGGCAAGGGCAACCAGTCCTTCGACGTCGAGCGCTTCTCGAAGGTCGTCGAGCTCGTCATCACCGCGATGGACATCTCCATCTGCTTCGCGGACTTCCCGACGCAGAAGATCGGCGAGAACACCCGCGCCTTCCGCCAGCTCGGCATCGGCTACGCCAACCTCGGCGCCCTGCTGATGGCGACCGGCCACGCGTACGACTCCGACGGCGGCCGCGCCCTGGCCGGCGCCATCACCTCCCTGATGACCGGTACGTCGTACAAGCGCTCCGCCGAACTCGCCGCGATCGTCGGCCCGTACGACGGCTACGCCCGCAACGCGCAGCCGCACCTGAGGGTCATGAAGCAGCACTCCGACGAGAACGCCAAGGCCGTCCGCATGGACGACCTGGACACGCCGGTCTGGGCCGCCGCCACGGAGGCCTGGCAGGACGTGCTGCGCCTCGGCGAGAAGAACGGCTTCCGCAACTCCCAGGCGTCCGTCATCGCCCCGACCGGCACCATCGGTCTGGCGATGTCCTGCGACACCACCGGCCTCGAGCCCGACCTCGCCCTGGTCAAGTTCAAGAAGCTGGTCGGCGGCGGCTCGATGCAGATCGTCAACGGCACCGTCCCGCAGGCCCTGCGCCGCCTGGGCTACCAGGAGGAGCAGATCGAGGCGATCGTCGCCCACATCGCCGAGCACGGCAACGTGATCGACGCCCCCGGCCTCAAGCACGAGCACTACGAGGTGTTCGACTGCGCCATGGGCGAGCGCTCCATCTCCGCGATGGGCCACGTCCGCATGATGGCCGCCATCCAGCCGTGGATCTCCGGCGCCCTGTCCAAGACGGTCAACCTGCCGGAGTCGGCGACCGTCGAGGACGTCGAGGAGGTCTACTTCGAGGCGTGGAAGATGGGCGTCAAGGCGCTCGCCATCTACCGTGACAACTGCAAGGTCGGCCAGCCCCTCTCCGCCAAGACCAAGGAGAAGGAGAAGGCCGAGGTCACGGAGAAGGCCGAGGCGACCATCCGCGAGACGGTCGAGAAGGTCGTCGAGTACCGCCCGGTCCGCAAGCGCCTGCCGAAGGGACGCCCCGGCATCACCACGTCCTTCACCGTCGGCGGCGCCGAGGGCTACATGACCGCCAACTCCTACCCGGACGACGGTCTCGGCGAGGTCTTCCTGAAGATGTCTAAGCAGGGCTCGACCCTCGCGGGCATGATGGACGCCTTCTCCATCGCGGTCTCCGTCGGCCTCCAGTACGGCGTGCCGCTGGAGACGTACGTCTCGAAGTTCACCAACATGCGCTTCGAGCCGGCCGGCATGACGGACGACCCGGACGTGCGGATGGCGCAGTCGATCGTCGACTACATCTTCCGCCGCCTGGCGCTGGACTTCCTGCCCTTCGAGACGCGTTCCGCGCTCGGCATCCACTCCGCCGAGGAGCGCCAGCGCCACCTGGAGACCGGTTCGTACGAGCCGTCCGACGACGAGCTCGACGTCGAGGGCCTGGCCCAGTCGGCGCCGCGCGCCCAGGAGCTGAAGGCCGTCGTCACGCCGAAGGCCGAGGTCGAGGCGGCCAAGCCCGCTCCGCAGCAGGCGCACACCAGCGCCGAGCTGGTGGAGATGCAGCTGGGCATCCAGGCCGACGCCCCGCTGTGCTTCTCCTGCGGCACGAAGATGCAGCGCGCCGGTTCCTGCTACATCTGCGAGGGCTGCGGCTCGACGAGCGGCTGCAGCTGACCTGTAGTGCTCAGTAGCGCTCAATGAGTAAGGGGCGTCCACCAGAGTGGACGCCCCTTACTCATGCACGCGCGCCGTCAGGACCGGCGCGCCGCGCCCATGGTGGCGGCGAAGGCCGCGGGGTCGCCCTCAAAACCGTGGACGCCGGCCCGGAACTCCCACGCCCCCGTCTCGTCCCGCACGAACTCCGCGACCGTCGCCGCGGTCGCGCCCAGTACCCCGCCGAAGTCGTCCGTGGCCAGGTCGGTGTAGCCCTCACGGATGCGCAGGCCCGGGTTGGTCACGTCACCGAAGGTCTGGTCCTCGGTGCGCTGCTGGATCGCGACCCCGACCACCACGCGCGCGTACCGCGCGTCGAGCCGCTCCAGCTCCAGGGTCATGACCTCGTCGAAGCCGAAGCCCTTGCCGTCCTGGCTGTCCCGGTTGAGATAGACGGTGCCGTCGGGGGAGCGGCTGTCGTGGTGCACCACGTAGGCGGGAGCACCGTACGGGTCCTCGGCCAAGTAGGTCCCGGCGACGACGTCCAGGTCGGCGGGTGGCTGCCCCGCCGGGTTCGGATCCCACCGCAGCGCGACCTCGACCTTGCCCATGCCTTTGCTGAGGCCGTTCACAGACTTCCCCTTCCAGGTCCCCCGCCCCTGCCCGGCCACCTCAACTGCCGAGCGGTGACGGCCGGTTGTCCATCCTGCCACGCACAGCGACGCCGGTGGTGACAAGCGGTCCGCCGGACAGTGACCGGTGCCACGTTCCTGGCCTTACGATGGCGCGGTGCTGGTCAAGTGGATTCGCTGCACCGTGGTGGACCGCCGGGGGTTCGAGCGGGGGCAGCGGAAGTGGGCGGGGCTTCCGGGGGAGCCGGGTTTTCGGGGGCAGGGGGGCGGTTGGAGCCGGGGGCGACCGGACGTGGCGCACGTCTTCGCCTTCTGGGAGAGCCGTGCCTTCTACGACTCCTTCATGGCCCGCTCGCACGACCGGCTCGCCTCGGCCCAGGCGGGCACCTTCAAGGACGCGCAGGTCAGGCTCTTCGACTACCGCTTCGACGTGAAGACCGGATTCGAACCCCGCTTCACGGACGCCGACCTGCTGCGGGTGGCGCTCTGCCGCGTGCACGAGGAGCGCGCCGAGCACTACGTCCTCATGCAGGAGAAGGTCTGGAACCCGGCGATGGCCGGCTCGCCCGGGATGATCCGCGGGCTGTTCGGCGAGGCGCCGGGGAACGAGTACCTGGTGCTGTCGATGTGGCGGTCGGCCGCCGAGCACGGCAAGTACCGCACCGAGCGGGTGGAGCGGCTCGCCCTGCGCGCCCAGACGGAGGCCGACATCGCGGCGCTGACGGGTGACATCGTGCAGCTGGAACCCTCCTGGACCGTCTGAGGGCGCGGCCGGCACCCCGGTGCCTGTGTGAGAAGTGTGTGACGTACGCCGTACGGGGCCCCTTCGAGTGCTTGGTTCCGCCCGTCTCGATCTAGGGTGCAAGGCATGGCACGACCACGGCGCATCGTTCTGGTCCGGCACGGCGAGTCGACCGGCAACGTCGACGACTCCGTGTACGAGCGCGAACCCGACCACGCCCTGGCCCTCACCGAGCAGGGCCGGGCGCAGGCGGAGGAGACCGGGAAGGCGCTGCGCGAGGTGTTCGGCCGTGAGCGGGTCAGTGTGTACGTCTCTCCGTACCGCCGCACGCACCAGACGCTGCACGCCTTCCACCTGGACCCGGGGCTGATACGGATCCGGGAGGAGCCCCGGCTGCGTGAGCAGGACTGGGGCAACTGGCAGGACCGTGACGACGTGCGCCTGCAGAAGGCCTACCGGGACGCCTACGGCCACTTCTTCTACCGCTTCGCCCAGGGCGAGTCCGGTGCCGACGTGTACGACCGGGTCGGTGGCTTCCTGGAGAGCCTGTTCCGCAGTTTCGAGGACCCCGACCATCCGCCGAACGTTCTCCTGGTCACCCACGGTCTGGCCATGCGGCTGTTCTGCATGCGGTGGTTCCACTGGACGGTCGCGGAGTTCGAGTCGCTGTCGAACCCCGGGAACGGCGAGATGCGGATGCTCGTTCTCGGTGAGGACGGCAAGTACGGTCTTGACCGGCCCTTCGAACGCTGGCGAGATCCGGAACCGTACGGGATCACCGGCTAGAGTGGCGAGGCGATGACCGCTCATTCAACTCCCGAGGGGCGCCTGGACCGCGCCCTCTCCAGCCTGCGCGGACTGTCGGTGGGGGACGCGCTGGGCTCGCAGTTCTTCGTGCCCGCGAACTACCCGCTGCTCAAGGACCGTGCGTTGCCGCCCGGCACCTGGCAGTGGACGGACGACACGGAAATGGCCTGTTCCGTGGTCTCCGTCCTGGCCACCCACCACCGCATCGACCAGGACGCGCTGGCCCTCTCCTTCGCCCACCACCACGACTTCGACCGCGGCTACGGCCCCGCGGTCAACCGGCTGCTGCGCCTGGTGCGCGAGGGCGGCGACTGGCGCGAGCTCGCCGCCGCGCTGTTCAACGGCCAGGGATCCTGGGGCAACGGTGCGGCGATGCGCATCGCCCCGTTGGGCGCCTGGTACGCGGACGACCCGGAACAGGCCACCCACCAGGCGGAGATCTCCGCCTACCCCACGCACCAGCACCGTGAGGCGGTGGTCGGCGCCATGGCGGTCGCCGCTGCCGCCGCGCTGGCCGCGGACCCCGGCGGGCCTCCCGCCGCGCACGCGCTCCTGGACGGCGTGATCGCGCTGGTGCCGAAGAGCGCGGTCGGTGCCGGGCTGCGACGGGCCCGGGACATGCTCGACTACGGTGACGCCGCGACGGTCGCGGCCGTGCTGGGCTGTGGCAGGCGTACCACCGCCCACGACACCGTTCCCTTCGCCCTCTGGTCGGCCGCGCGGGCCCTCGGGGACTACGAGCGCGCCTTCTGGACGACCGCCCAGGTCGGCGGGGACGTGGACACCACGTGCGCCATCGTGGGCGGCGTGGTCGCCGCGGGCGAGGCGGGTGCGCCGCCGGCCGGCTGGGCGGATCGGGTCGAGGCTCTGCCCGGATGGATGGTCACGACCGTATAGCCACGCTCCGTGCATGCCGGGAACTCTGCGTGACCGCCGCCCGTTGTCATGACATCCGCCGTGCGAGGCAGGCAGCTTCGTACGAGACCGGGTGCCGTGAGAGGGGACGAAGGGGGGAGCGGGGACATGGAAGCGCTGTGGCTGCCGCTCGTCGTGCTGCCGCTCCTGGTGTTCCTCACGCGGTCGAGCACGTGGGCGAGGGGGCGCGGACCGGGCCGGTGCCGGTCGGTCGGGCATCGGCGGCGGGCAGGTGTGCTGCCGCTCGCCGATGGAATCCGCCCGGCCGCCGGTACCGCGACGTCAGCCGATCCCCGGGCCGGCCGAGCCGGAGAGGGCCTCCAGGTCGCTCTTGCGCACCCGGATCACCAGCCACGCCGTGGCCAGGGCGAGGACTGCCATGGCCGCGGCCGGGACGAAGGCCGCCGAGATGCCCTGCGCCAGCACGTCGTGCCCCCAAGGTGCCGGCAGCTGCTGTGTCCGGGCGAACTCCGCCTTCTGCTCCGCCGAGCCGTCGGCGAGGAAGTCCGGCACCTGCTTCTCCGCCTCGTTCTTGCTGGCCGTGCCGAAGACCGTCGTCAGGATGGCGAGGCCGATCGATCCGCCCACCTGCTGACTCGTGTTGAGCAGACCGGACGCGGCGCCCGCCTCGTGCTGGGCGACCCCGGAGACGGCGGTCAGTGTCAGCGTCACGAAGTTCAGCCCCATACCGAATCCGAAGATCAGCATCGGGCCGAGGACGCCGCCGACGTACGAGCTGTCGGAGCTGATCAGGGCCTGCCAGCCGAGTCCGATCGCGGCGAGCGTCGAGCCCGCGATCATGAACGGCTTGGGGCCGAAGACCGGCAGGAACCGCTGGGACAGGCCCGCACCCAGTGCGATGACCACAGTGACCGGCAGGAAGGCCAGGCCGGCTTCGATCGGGGTGTAGCCCAGCACGTTCTGCACGAACAGCACGATGTAGAAGAACATGCCGAACATCGCCGCGGCCAGGCTCAGCATGATCACGTACGTGCCGGAGCGGTTGCGGTCGGCGAACATCCTGAGCGGGGTGATCGGCTCCTTGGCCCGCCGCTCGATGAACACGAAGGCCAGCAGCAGGATCACGGCGGCCGCGAAGGAGCCGATGGTCAGGTTGTCCCGCCAGCCCTCGTCCGCGGCGCGGATGAAGCCGTAGACGAGGGAGGCCATACCCGCCGTCGAGGTCACCGCCCCGGCTATGTCGAAGCGGCCGGAGTGCCGTTCGGACTCGTTGATGTACAGCGGGGTGAGCACGGCGATCAGTACGCCGATGGGCACGTTGACGAACAGGACCCAGCGCCAGTCCAGCCACTCGGTGAGCATGCCGCCCGCCAGCAGACCGATGGCGCCACCGCCCGCCGACACGGCCGCGAAGACACCGAAGGCCCGGTTGCGTTCCGGTCCTTCGGGGAAGGTGGTGGTGATGAGGGCCAGCGAGGTGGGCGACGCGATCGCGCCCCCCACGCCTTGCAGGACGCGAGCCGCCAGCAGCTGCCAGGGTTCCTGGGCGAAGCCACCGAGCAGCGAGGCGAAGGTGAACAGCAGGATGCCGGTCATGAAGACCCGGCGTCGGCCGAGGATGTCTCCGGCCCGGCCGCCGAGCAGCAGCAGACCGCCGAAGGTGAGCGTGTAGGCGCTGACGACCCAGGTGAGGTCGGTGGTGCTGAAACTGAGCGCTTCTTGAATGTGCGGGAGGGCGATGTTCACAATCGTCGCGTCGAGTACCACCATGAGTTGGCAGGCCGCGATGACTGTGAGCGCGATGCCGGGGCGCCCCTCCCGGCGGGCAGCTCCCGGCTTCTGGTCCGGTATCAGAGAGGTTGTCACTATGTGTCCCCCACGAACGAATTAGTGAACGCCCGCGTTCACTGTTGCTTCAACGTTAGTGACTCCCGGACAGTGAACGCAAGCGTTCACTTGTTGGGGTGTCGTGCGGTCCGTCCCCCGCTGTGGCCGCCCGGCGCGACTTTCGTCCCCGAAAACCCGTTGTCCCCGCTCATTGGAGACCTTCGACATGGTTGCTTCGCACTGGGTGGCCGCCTCCGCCCGGACGCCGCCCTCCCGTCGGCGTGGCGCGGTCCTCGAGCGCGCGATCCTCGACGCCGCGCTGGATCAGCTCGGAACCGTCGGCTGGAACGGCCTGACGATGGAGGGTGTGGCCGCCGGCGCGCAGACCGGCAAGGCGGCCGTCTACCGCCGCTGGCCGTCCAAGGAGGACCTCGTCGCGGACGCGCTGCGGTCCGGGCTGCCGCGCTTCGACACGGTGCCGGACCTCGGGAGTGTGCGCGACGACCTGCTGGCGCTCTGTCGCAGAGCGCGCGACGCGATGTTCTCGCGCCCAGGGCTCGCCCTGCGATCAGTCATTCACGAATGCGACAGCGTGCAGGCGGAGCGCTTCCATGCGGTGATCTTCAAGGGTGTGATCGAGCCGACCCTCGCCATGCTCCGAGAGGTCATCACCCGTGGAATAGAGCGGGGCGAAGTCCGGCGTGACGCGGCGAACGCATACGTCTTCGACGCCATCCCGGCAATGATGATGTACCGCTCCAAGATTTGTGGAAGCGAATGGACGGACCAGGAGGTCGAGGAAATGATCGACCGGATGATGGTGCCGTTGCTGCGGCCCGACGGCGCCTGATCCCTGGGCGGCACGGACCCCCGCCACTTTTGGGGAACCGGGGTGTCGCCGGCGGTTCGGGGCGGCGTAGGCTAAGGGCGTCATGCCCTACGAACCGCCTACCCACACCGTCGAGCGCTCACTCCGCGCCACGACCGGAGCGAAGATCATTGCCGGTGTCGACGAGGTGGGGCGCGGCGCGTGGGCCGGGCCGGTCACGGTCTGTGCCGCGGTCACCGGCTTGCGGCGGCCCCCGGTGGGCCTCACCGACTCCAAGCTGCTCACCATCAAGCGACGCACCGAACTCGCCGAGGAACTGCGGACCTGGGTGACGCATCACGCCCTGGGGCACGCCTCGCCGGAGGAGATCGACGCCATGGGGATGACCGCGGCGCTTCGACTGGCGGCGGTGCGAGCTCTGGAAGGCCTGCCGATCCGCCCCGACGCCGTCATCCTCGACGGCAAGCACGACTACCTCGGGGCGCCCTGGAAGGTCCGTACGGTGATCAAGGGTGACCAGTCCTGCGTGGCTGTCGCGGCGGCCTCGGTGCTCGCCAAGGTCCAGCGCGACAAAATGATGGCCGAACTGGGTATCGACCATGCAGACTTCGCTTTCGCGGACAACGCCGGGTACCCGTCTCCCGTGCACAAGGCCGCACTGGAGGAGCGGGGGCCCACTCCGCACCACCGTTTGTCGTGGGCGTATCTTGATGCGCTGCCCCAGTGGCGGCACCTCAAGAAGGTCCGCAGTTGGGTGGAGGGAAGCGTTCCGGAAATCGAGGGCCAGCTCGGATTCGATTTCTGACCGCTCCGCTCGCAGGTACGTGCCACCCGCCGACGCGAGCCGCACCAATGTTTGATAAATATCAGCCCATGCCTCTCATTCCCGAGGAGCCTCAGATTCACGAGAAGGCCCAGGGTCCCCGCGCCACTCCGGCCAGCGGCCGCACCGCGCCGACCCCTCGCCCCGTACCCGGCCCCCGCCCCGCGGCTCCGCCGCGCCCCGGCCGTCCCGGTCCCGCGCGACCGGCGCCGCCGGCGCAACGCGCGTCGCGTGACTCGTCCGCAGCCAAGCCCGGCCCGTCGGGCCCGGCTGCTCCGGCGGCCGCCCCGGCCACCGCGCAGATCCAGCTCATCCCGGCTTCTCCCGAGGGCGCGCTCGACGCGGCCGAGGAGGCCGTGGACATGCTGCTGGACTCCGGCCGCACCCCCGGTGACGTGCTGGTGATCACCACTGGCGATCCGCACCCGTGGGCCGCCCACGAACTCTCCTTCGGTGACGCGGCCTACTGGGCGCAGCACGACGCGGGCGACGACGTCTTCTACGCGGACGCCGCCGTCGCGAGCCGTGCCACGTCCCGGCCGGTGGTCGTGGTGGCGCTCAACGGCGGTCCCGAGGACTCCGCCGTCACGGCCCTGTCCGCGGCGCACGCCCGGGCCGGCGCCCTGCTGATCGTCTGCGGTGACCCGCAGCGCATCAACTCGTTGCTGGGCGCGGGGGTCTGAGCCCGCTCGGCCGGGGCGGCGGACACCGGAGTGATGCGGGGCCGCTCGGCCGGCCCCGCACGGTGCGGGCCTCGTCGTCCCCGGTGGCCGCCGTGCTCGTCGCACTGTGGGGCCGTGGTCGGGCTCTTCCACGGACCTGCCGCCGCACGGGACTTCATGGCGCTGTGCTCCGGTGCACCGTGCCCTTCGGGCTCAGCGGGCCGCCGCACGACGCAGTACGTCCGAGGCGACGCCGCCGGTACGCGGTGGCGGGAGCGGTGCCTGAGACGTGGCGAACGGCTCCGGTGCCGAGGCCGCGTTGGGCCGACGGCCGCCGCGGCCCTCGCCCAGGACCTGCCAGCCGTCCCGGGTCAGCGTGATGTACGCCCCGCAGCGCAGCCCGTGCAACGTGCACGCGTCCCGCAACCCCCACATCCACGCACCGTCCTCCTCCGTCCAACGCGCGTCGCCCTCACGGCAGTAGAGCAGCACGGCGGTGCGCACGGGAGTGCGGCGCCGCAGGTCGTGCGGGATGACGCGACGCAGCTGGGCGAGCAGCGCGTTGCGGAACATCCAGCCGTCGGCCGCGGCCCGGTGGCTGGTGAACGAGGCGCTGGCACGCAGGCGTTCGTCGGGATCGAGCACGGCCACGATCGCGGTCGCGGGACCCGGGCGGTGTCGCGTATGGAGTCCGCTGACGACCTCTCGCGGATTGCGCAGCAGTGGGATTCCGGCGGCGGCCCACTCCGCAGGTTCGAGCATACGAGTGGCGGTTGCGGCGGACGACGACAAGGATGCCGCCGAGGACGGAGCGAATCCGAAGGTCACGTTCCTCCCTTCGGCTACGCGCCCACACTGCGGGCGGGGTCGGATTCGGGGAGCGCGCACCGCAGTGAAGCCCTGCCGGATCACGGACGAGCCGTGCGGGGAGCGGACTTCAATTCTTCCTGTCGAACTGGGATGCGGCAACGAGCAATTGAGGCCGACGACCGTTATCGGATGATGCGCGTCCTATATCCCTACCCAGAGTGCGGCCGGGTGACGCACGGAACGCACCGCCGGCAGCCGCGCGAGGCCCCGGCCCCGCGAAGCGCGCTCACGGCCGGGTGTCACCCCTGCACAGCCAGGACCAGTGGCAACACCTCCTGCGCGCCCGCGCGGCGCAGCAGCCGGGCCGCCACCGCGAGGGTCCAGCCGGTCTCAGTACAGTCGTCCACGAGCAGAACCGGGCCGTCAAGACCGTCCAGGGTTGCGGCGAGCGCCGGCGGCACCGTCAGCGCGCCGTCGAGTGCCTTGAGCCGCTGCGCACTGTTGCTGCGGGACCCCGCGGGCGCCTCGCCCGTGTACTCGACCGAACCGAGCAACGGCAGCCTCCCGACCTGGGCGATGCGCGCCCCCAGGGAGTGGATCAACTGAGGCCGGGTCCGCGAGGCGATCGTCACCACCCCCGACGGACGGGGCCGTCCGTCGGCGGCGCCCGGAGCCCATCCGCCCGGCCCCTTGGCCCAGTCGGCCAGTACCGTCACGACGGCCTGGGCTACATCGTCCGGCACCGGGCCGTCCGGAGACTGTGCCGAGAGTATCGGTCGCAGCCGGTTGCCCCAGCCGATGTCGGACAGCCTGCCCAGGGCCCGGCCTGTCGAGGCCTGTTCACCGGCCGGAATGCGCCCCTTCAGATCCACGCCGATCGCCGGCAGACCGGTCGGCCACATGCGGCGCGGCTCCACCTCCACGCCCGCCCGGCCCAGATCGACCCGCGCGGCGTCGAGGCTGTCGGTGGAGGTGTCCGCGGTGAAGCGCGGGCCCGCGCAGTTGTCGCAGTGGCCGCAGGGCTTGGCGCCCTCGTCGTCCAACTGGCGTTGCAGGAACTCCATCCGGCACTCGCTCGTCGAGGCGTAGTCGCGCATCGCCTGCTGCTCGGCCTTGCGCTGCCGCGCCACCCAGTCGTACCGCTCGGAGTCGTACGCCCACGACTGCCCGGTCGCGATCCAGCCGCCCTTCACCCGCTTGACCGCGCCGTCCACGTCGAGAACCTTGAGCATGGTCTCCAGACGGGAGCGGCGCAGCTCCACCAACGGCTCCAGGGCGGGCAGGGAGAGCGGCCGCCCGGCGCCCGCGAGGATGTCGAGGGTGCGGCGCACCAGGTCCTCCGACGGGAAGGCCAGCGAGGCGAAGTACTCCCAGATCGCCTCGTCCTCCTTGCCCGGCAGGAGGAGCACCTCGGCGTGCTCCACGCCGCGCCCGGCACGGCCGACCTGCTGGTAGTAGGCGATGGGCGAGGAAGGCGAGCCCAGGTGCACCACGAACCCCAGGTCGGGCTTGTCGAAGCCCATGCCCAGCGCCGACGTGGCGACCAGTGCCTTGACCCGGTTGGCGAGCAGATCGTCCTCGGCCTGCTGCCGGTCCGCGTTCTCGGTCTTGCCGGTGTAGGAGGCGACGGTGTGGCCGCGGTGCCGGAGAAAGGCGGTGACCTCCTCGGCGGCGGCCACGGTGAGTGTGTAGATGATCCCGGAGCCCGGGAGCCGGTCGAGGTGGTCGGCGAGCCATGCCATCCGGTGCGCGGCGTCGGACAGCCGCAGCACGCCGAGGCTGAGGCTCTCCCGGTCCAGCGGGCCGCGCAGCACCAGCGCGTCCGAGGTGCCCCCGGTGCCGAGCTGCTCAGCCACGTCGGCGGTCACCCGCGCGTTGGC
Organism: Streptomyces sp. CB02414; assembly: GCF_001905385.1. Taxonomy (GTDB): domain Bacteria; phylum Actinomycetota; class Actinomycetes; order Streptomycetales; family Streptomycetaceae; genus Streptomyces. The sequence goes on from NZ_LIPF01000012.1 coordinate 82,568, forward strand.
CGTGGCAGTGGTGGCCAGGACCGGTACGCCGGGCGGGAGGTCGGTGAGCATCGTGCGCAGTCGCCGGTAGTCCGGGCGGAAGTCGTGGCCCCAGTCGGAGATGCAGTGGGCCTCGTCCACCACGAGCAGCCCGGTCGCGGCGGAGAGCTTGGGCAGCACCTGGTCACGGAAGTCCGGGTTGTTGAGCCGCTCGGGACTCACCAGCAGCACGTCGACCTCACCGGCGGCGATCTCGTCCTGGATCGCGTCCCAGTCCTCGGTGTTGGAGGAGTTGATCGTCCGGGCGCGAATGCCGGCCCGCGCCGCCGCCTCGACCTGGTTGCGCATCAGCGCGAGCAGCGGGGACACGATCACGGTGGGGCCGGAGCCGCGCTCACGCAGCAGGGCGGTCGCCACGAAGTAGACCGCGGACTTGCCCCACCCCGTGCGCTGGACGACCAGGGCCCGGCGCCCCTCGGCTACCAGTGCCTCGATCGCCCGCCACTGGTCGTCCCGCAGCCGGGCGCTTCCGGACGTGTCCCCGACGAGGCGGGCGAGGACCGCGTCGGCGGCTGTCCGGAGATCCGCGTTGCTCGTGTGCTCCATGCGTTCCATACAACAGGACGGGACTGACAGCCGGGCGTGCGGGAGGAAGGGGCGCGGTCGCCGAGTGCCCGGTGACGCGTCCCTGATCAGAGTTATCCACAGGGCAAAGCGGAACTCCGCGATCCGCGAGATCGTCGGGCCATGACGAACCACAGCGAAACGACCGGACCCTCCGACAACGGTGACATCGAGGGATCCGAGCACTCCGGCCGGACGGTCCCCTTCCCGGACGACCAACCCCGCGACGAGCCGCAGGTCACCCTCCGCACCCCTGCCGAACTGGCCGACGCCCTGCCGTATCTGCTCGGATACCGCCCCGAGGACAGCATCGTCCTGGTCGCCCTGCGCGACCGGGACGGACGTGGCCGTTTCGGCGGCCGGGCCCGGCTCGGCGTTCCCGCGAACCCGGACGACTGGGCCGCTGCGGCCGGACAGCTGGCCCACGGCCTGGTGACCGGCAGTGAACGCCGAGGGGTCCGACCCGAGCAGATGGTGGCCTACCTCTGCCAGGAACCGGCACCGGGCGAGACCGGCCGGGACGTGATGGAACGACTGCGGCCGCTGGCTCAGCAGCTGCGCGTCGAGTGCGGCGTCCTCGACGTTCCGGTGGTCGAGGCGCTCTGCGTCTCGGCGGGGCGCTTCTGGTCCTACGTCTGCGACGACCGGGCCTGCTGCCCGGCCGAAGGCACGCCCATGGGGCTGGCAGGCACCTCCGTGCTGGCCGCAGCGGCCACGTACGCCGGGATCCAGGTGCGCGGCACGCTCGGTGAACTGCGCGCCAGGCTCCTGCCCCGGGAGAGCGACGTGGCTCTCGAGCAGGAGGCCGCCCTGGACGCGGCGGCCGTGCCGTTGGTGACGCGGATCCTCGACGACGCCGGCCGCTCGGAGGTGGCGCAGGAGACGCTGCACCTGGCACAGCGGGTGATGCGACGCCTCGCGGAGGCCCGGCCCGTGTCCGGAACGGCCGCCGAAGACCTGCGCGACGATCTACTGCTCGGTCACGACGAGGCGGCGACGATGATCCTCGGCCTCCAGGACCGTACGACCCGTGACCGCGCCGCGGAATGGATGGAGGGGGACGAGGCGGCACCGGCGCTGCGCCTCTGGCGGGCCCTGGCCCGTCGCTGCGTCGGGTCGTACGGCGAGCACGCGGCCGCACCGCTCACCCTCGCCGGATGGGTCGCCTGGTCCACGGGCGACGAACTGGAGGCCCGTGAGGCCCTTGCCATGGCACTCGGCGCGGATCCCGACTACCTCTTCGCCCGGCTCCTGCACCAGGCGTGCAACGAGGGGCTCGACCCGGAGTCGGTCCGTCGCTGTCTGCGTGCGGAGCGCGGGTGCCGGGACGCCCCGAAGGGCGAGCCGGACGGTGAGAAGCAAGCCGACGGGGCAGCGGAACGCGAGTCGGCCGAACCCTCCCCGGCAGCGCGGGCATCCCTCGGCCGCCGGCGTCGCACCCGCTCCGGCGTGTCGGCCGACGGAGTCCCCCGTCGGTCGAGGGCGGCGCGTGGCCGGGAGCCGGGTGCGAAGTTCGTGCGGCCTCGCACTCCGGCTTCGGGCGAGCGCCCGGGTCCCGCGCGGACGGGCCGTGCGCGTTCACGGGCGGAGGAGGAGAAGGGCGCGGGCCGGACGGGCGCCTGTGCGGGTGGCGCACGCACAGGAGACCACGGGCCTAAGGGGGCGGCGAGCGACTCCGAATGAGCACAGGGTGGGACGTCACCAGGCCGACGATGGTCGCCGGGGCGGCGCCGGACCGCCGGTGGGCAGCCCGGCAACGCTGTGCCGTCGTTCTGGCCGCCATTCCTCGGCCATCCTCCCTGGCTCCCCCTCCCGACCATCGCCCTGGGACCGTCGTCCCTCGGCTGTGATCCACGGCCGTGGTCCTTCCGCTGTGGTTCCTTCCCTTGTGCTCCTCGGCCGTGCTCGATCGGCGAGGACGGGCCGCCGTGGCTCCGGAGGCGGTACGTGGACCGCGTGCCTCCGGCCCCGGGGCCTCCCGCCCCCGTGCGTGACCTGGAGGTCCCCCCGCCCGTTCACCTGAGTGGCCGAATGCCCGGACGGGCCGGAGCACCGCCACCGCCCGTTTCGGAACCACCGCACGGCGTCGCTCCGTTCGAGGGCGTCGAGCAGAGAGGGAGGTCTCCCATGCACCAGCCGACCCCGTCCTCGTCCGCCGTCACCGACCTCGGCGTGAGCGGCCGGCGGGGCGCCGCGGTGCCGTCACTCGCCGGGCCTGCGGTGCCGGTCAGAAGAAGCGGTCCGGGGCCGGGGCGGAATCCTGGCGGACCGGCTGCCCGGGTGGGGCTGCCCTCGGCGCCGTCGGTCTCCCGGCCCGGTGGGGAGTCGGCGGGCACCGGCCTTGCGGGTGTTCCCGCAGACCGCGCCCCTGCCCGGCGTACACCGCCCGGAAAGCCGCACAGGCCCGGGGAGCTGCCGCCCACCCACAGGACCATGATCGGCGTGGCGCTCCCCGGCCTCGTGATCTCCACGGAGCAGGGCCAGCTGAACGGCCTGGGTTTGGAGGGGTTCTACCGCGCGGGCCGGCGCCTGCTGTCCCGGTGCCGCCTTCGCGTGGCCGGACGTGAACCGCTTCCGTCCCAGGCCCGGATGACCGGCGCCGACGGTACTCGCTTCGTCGGCACGCTTCGGACAGCCTCCGCGCCGGGTCCGGACCCGGACGTGATGATCGAGCGCACCCGCCACGCCGACGGCACGGAGCGGATCACGCTGCGCAGTTGGGCATCCGTCCCGCTGCGTCTGCCGGTCGAGGTGGTGCTCGGTACCGACCTGGCCGACCTCGGAGCGATCGCCGCGGGCGAAGCGGGGCCGGACCTGCCGGCCACCGTGCACGGCTCCGGGCTGCGGTGGACCCGCGGCACGGGCGGCGCGTCGGTCGCGGCGGTCCCCCCGCCCGCCGAGGCACTGGCCTCCGCCGGACTGCTGCGATGGGAGTTCGTGCTGCCCGCGGGCGGCAGCGCCGGCGTCGAACTGCGCGTACAGCCGGACGGCGCCGGGCCGGTCCGGGCAGTGGGCCGTACGGCGGCCGATCCGCTGGCCTCCGCACACGCCACTGGTGACGACGCCGGGGTCTCCGCTCTGCTGCGGACCAGCATCGAGGACCTCAGGGCCCTCCTGGTGCGCGACCCCGCGCATCCCACCGACGTCCACCTGGCCGCCGGCGTCCCCTGGCGCTGCGGTCCGGCTCCCGCCGAGGCCCTCGCCGCCGCCCGGATGACGCTTCCCCTCGGCACCCGGCTCGCCGCGGGTACCTTGCGCTCCCTCGCCCGCACCCAGCAGCCCGGCCCCGGACCGAGATCCGGCATGATCCCCGGACCGGGGCGCGGCACCGGCCCGCACCTGCCGCCGGGCTGCACCGGCACGGAGGCCACCCTGCTCTTTCCCGTGCTTCTCGCGGAGGCCCGCCGCTGGGGGCTCGGCGCACACGAGACGCAGGACCTGCTGCCCGCCGCCGAGCGTTGCCTGACCTGGCTGCGGACCACCGTGGGCAACGGCACGTACGTACCTGACCCGCACCCCCAGGGCCCCGTCCGCTGCGAGACCCAGGCCCAGGCTCACCGCGCCGCCCTGCTCGGCGCCGAACTGCTCGACGACTTCGGCAGGCCGGGCGGCGACTGGCTGCGGCAGTGGGCCCAGCGGCTGCGCACGGCGTTCCGGCGCGACTTCTGGATCGACGACGCGACGGGCGGAAGACCAGCGGCGGCCCGTACGCCGGACGGACGCCTCGTGCCGCACCTGAGCGCGGCCGCCGCCCACCTCCTGGACACCGGGCTGCTGGGCGGGGGCACGGTCGCACCAGGCCTGCTCGACCCGGTCCGGACCGGCCGGCTCGCCCGGTTGCTGGGCAACCCGGTCATGGACTCGGGCTGGGGGCTGCGTGCCCTGGCGGCCACGGAAGCGGGATACAGCCCCTTCGGGCATCGCGCGGGGGCGGTGCACGTGCAGGAGACGGCGATGGCGGTGGCGGGTCTGGCCGCCGCCGGTCACGACAAGGAAGCGGGCTCGCTGCTGCGCGGGATACTGGCCGCGGCCGGCGCCTTCGGCCACCGCCTGCCGGAAATGTTCGCGGGGGAACAGCGCACCGGCACGAGCGCTCCGCTGCCGCACCCGGCGGCCTGCCGCCCCGCCGCCACCGCGGCAGCCGCAGGGGTACTGCTGCTGACCACGCTCGCGGGCATCCGCCCCGACGCCCCGGCCGGGACCGTCACCCTGCGTCCCGTACGCAGCGCACCCCTGGGGGAGCTCGGTCTGACCGGGCTGAGGGTGGCGGGGGAGCCCTTCTCCGTGCGGGTAAGCCGACTCGGCCTGGCCATGGTGGAAGAGGCCGCCGACGGGCTGCGACTAGGGGCTTGACCAGGTTGGACCGTTCCTCGCCCGACGACAGGGAGCAGACGGTGCCAAGAAGATCCGGCGGCGACGGACCAGCCGCCGATGCGGCCGGTGAGGGGAGTGTTTATCGTCAGGCAGACGACTATGATCGCCGCATGCCCTACGACCCGTCAGCCTTTCCGCCCTTCGCCGTCACTGTGGACCTGGTCGTACTGACCGTACGTCGCCACTCCCTGTGCGCGCTGGCGGTGCGCAGGGGCGAGCCTCCGTTCCAGGGCCGCTGGGCGCTGCCCGGTGGCTTCGTGCGGGCCGGCGAGGACCTGGCGCAGGCGGCGGCGCGGGAGCTGGCCGAGGAGACGGGACTGTGCGTCCACGACCCCGCCGCGCCCACCCAGGACAACGGCGCCCACCTGGAGCAGCTCGCGACGTACGGCGACCCCGAGCGGGACCCCCGCATGCGGGTGGTGAGTGTCGCCCACCTCGCGCTCGCGCCGGACCTGCCCGCGCCCCGGGCGGGCGGTGACGCCAGCAACGCACGCTGGGCGCCGGTCGAGGAGCTGCTCGAGCAGGCCGGTCACGGCCGCGAGGGCGAACCGCCGGCACCCCTCGCCTTCGACCACACCCAGATCCTGGCGGACGGCGTGGAACGAGCCCGCTCCAAGATCGAGTACTCGTCGCTGGCCACCGCCTTCTGTCCACCGGAGTTCACCGTCGGCGAGCTGCGCCGCGTCTACGAGGCGGTGTGGAGCGTGGCGCTCGACCCGCGCAATTTCCACCGCAAGGTGACGGGCACCCCGGGCTTCCTCGTTCCCACCGGCGGTACGACCACCCGCCAGGGCGGCCGCCCCGCCCAGCTCTTCCGGGCCGGCGGTGCCACTCTCCTCAACCCCCCGATGCTGCGTCCCGAGGTGTGAGGCCGCTGCGGGAAAGGATCCCGGAGCGAACGGCGAACAAAGGAGCGACGAGGCCCGGCCTCCCGCGCCCCGGCGGGCCGTACGATGCCCGAAAAACCGGATATGGCACGCTATCTTGCTGCGGTGATCGAGGCCTTCGGACTGACCAGCAACCCCCGCAAGGAGCTCCCGCCCGCCGTCGACGACGTCTCCTTCGAGGCGTGCGCGGGCCGCGTCACCGCACTGCTCGGAGCGTCGGGCGCCGGCAAGACGACAGCGCTCAGACTCATGCTCGAACTCCAGCGCGGCCGCGGCCTCACCTACTTCAGAGGCCGCCCACTGCACCGCATCGCCCACCCCGCGCGAGAGGTCGGCACAGTGCTGGGAGAGGTGCCGGGACATCCGTCCCGCACGGTTCGCGGCCATCTGCGCATGCTCTGTGCGGCGGCCGGAGTTCCCGTCCGGCGGGCCGACGAAGTCCTCGAGTCGGTCGGTCTCGTCAGTCTGCGCGACGAACGCCTGGGCACCCTCTCCCGTGGCATGGACCGACGTCTCGGGCTGGCCTGCGCACTGCTTCCCGACCCGCACACCCTGGTGCTCGACGACCCCGCCGGCGCACTGTCCGCCCGCGAGGCCGGCTGGGTGCATGCCACGCTGCGCGCATACGCGTCCCACGGCGGGACCGTCCTGTTCAGCACGGCCGATCCCAAGGAGGCCGCGCGGACCGCCGATCACGTCGTGACGCTGGAGCGGGGCAGAGTCGTCGCCGACCAGGAAGCGGCGGAGTTCTCGCGCACCCGGCTGCGTCCCCGCGTCGCCGTGCGCACTCCGCATGCCGCCCGACTGGGCGCCGTCCTGGTCAAAGAGGCCCGTGCGGGCCGACGTTCCGTCGAGGTCGTGCGCGAGGGCGGCAATCGCCTGGCGGTGTACGGCAGTACGTGCGCCGACATCGGTGACACCGCGTTCCGGCACAGGATTCTCGTGCACCAACTGGCCGACGAGGTCGGAGACATGGGGCCGGGAGCCGGCACGGAGTCCGTGCCCCGACGGCACGAGACCGGGAGCCGCCGTGCAGCGGACGCCGAGAGCGCGCCCGCTGCGCCCCACGGCGAGACTCCCCGACCGTCCGGCGACTCCAGGCCGTCTGCCGAGCCCAGGCCGTCGGCCGACGACGGTGCGCCGCCGGCCCCCGGTAAGGCGCTCCCCGGCGCAGAGGCCCCGCAGCCGTCACCGGGACCGACGACGCCCGGTACTGCCGCCGAAGCGCCGCCCCCGGCTGTCGCGGCGTTGTCGGCGGCCGATGCCGTCGGGGAATCGGCGGCAGGCGCCGCCGGCGAGGCCTTCCCGGAAGCGGCCGGGAACGGGGCACCGTCGGAGGGCGCCGCCCCCCAGCCCCCACCAGCCGCTGCCGAGCCACGGCCAGGCACCCCCCGGCCGGTCCCGGACGACTCCCGGCCGGGGCCCGATGCCGCCGCCCATTCGCCCGGAGGCCGTGAAACCGCCGACAGCGACGGCCAAGCCTCCCCCTCCCCGCCCGCAGTCACCGGCACCCACGCCCCCCGCACCCCACCGGACGCCAGCACGCCGGTCACCCGCTCCACCCGGCCCGACCCCGTCGGCCCCCGACGCTTCCCGCGCCGCCACGCTTCCCTCACCCCCGCCCCGGCCCATACCAGGGAGGAGGCCTCCTCACTGCCGCCCCCCGTCACCGTCCGCGCCGCCCCCAGCCCTCTGCGACCGCTCCGCTACGAGCTCCGCCGCGCGGCCGGCATCAGGACCGGCCTCGTCACCGGCGCCGTCGTCCTCGTGCTCTCCACCGTCACCGCCGTGGTCCTGGCGCGAGTCGGGCACACACCGCAGCCGCGTCTGCTGGCCGCGTGGCCGCGAGAGCTCCCGCTGCCGCCCGCGGCGCTCGGCGCGGGACTGCTCGGGGCGCTCGCCTCCGGCGACGAGTTCCGCCACCCCGCGCTGGCGGCGGACCGCGGTGCCGTCCCCCGGCGCCTGGGGCTGCTGACCGCGAAGCTCCTCGTCTCCGCGGCCACGGCGCTGGTGCTGGCCCTTCTCACCGTGGGCTGCAACGCCGAAGTGCTCCACCTGTTCTACGGACCGGAACTCGCCGGCGTTCCCGCCGACTGGCCCGCGCTGGCCGCCGGTTGGCTCGCCCTCGTCGTCGGATGCGGCTGGGCGGGCGTGCTCGCCGCCGGTGTCTTCCGGTCCGCCACGGCCGGGCTGGCCGCGGTGGTCGCCGTACCCGTACTCGTCGTGCCGCTCGTACAGAGGGTCTGGGACGGCCCGTCCGTGCGGACCGCCGCCGGTCTCCCGATGAGAACGCGCGAGCTCCTCCTGACGACGTGGCCCTTCGGCGGCGAGCGGTATGTGGCCGAAGCGCTGCGCATGATCGCCCAACCCGTGGGCAGCGCACTGGCGTTGTCCGTGACCGCTCTGCTCTGCGCATATCTGCTCATGACCCTGCGCAGCAGGCCCCAATGACATCCGCCACACCCTTCCGGTCCGACCGTGCGCGCAACTCCCCGGGGAAAGCCCATTTCTTTCCGATAAGGCGTCAATTGCGACGGGGTGAGCGATCACCCTTTCGTGTGCTTTTCACCAAAGACCTCAAGGGAGTTGGAAGCGACGCCGACAAAGGATGCGTGACTACCCTTGCGCACTCCATGATGACCGCCGCCCGCTCCGCCGACTCCGGCCTCACGAACCCGGGCGAACTCGACCGCTACCCCTACGCCGAGACGCCCGCCGTCGACCGCGTCGGGGCGCCCGCCTGGGAAGGGGTGGAGACCGAGCTGGGCCGCGTGGGCCGGCGCGCCACGGGCAGCCGTGGGCGCGGACTGCACGGGCAACTCGTCCAGCAGCTGGGACAGATGATCGTTTCCGGCGACCTGGGTGCCGACCGTCCGCTGGTGCCCGAGGAGATCGGCCAGCGTTTCGAGGTGTCCCGCACCGTCGTGCGCGAGTCCCTCCGTGTCCTGGAGGCCAAGGGTCTTGTCAGCGCCCGCCCGAACGTCGGCACGCGCGTGCGCCCCGTCAGCGACTGGAACCTGCTCGACCCGGACATCATCGAGTGGCGCGCCTTCGGGCCGCAGCGTGACGATCAGCGCCGCGAGCTCAGTGAGCTGCGCTCGACGATCGAACCGCTCGCCGCGCGCCTGGCCGCCGGGCACGGGCGCGAGGAGGTGCAGCAGCGCCTGTCCGACATGGTCGGGATCATGGGCCACGCCATGCAGCAGGGCGACGCCCTGACCTTCTCGCGTGCCGATGCCGAGTTCCACACGCTCCTCATCCAGATCGCGGGCAACCGCATGCTGGACCACCTCTCCGGAATCGTCTCCGCGGCCCTGCACGTTTCCGGCGGCCCGGTCACGGGCTGTGACCGGCCGAACGACGTCTCCCTGGCGCAGCACGGGAGGATCGTCGACGCCCTCGCCACCGGGGACGGAGCGGCGGCCGAGGCGGCCATGCGCCAGCTCCTGACCGTCCACCCCGAGGTGGAGCGCGTGGTGCCCGCCCCGCGCGAGCACTGACCGCGGTTCGCCGGGCCGGCGCGGGCCGGACACGCCAGACCCCTCCTATGGCAGTGGCCGGCCGGTTCGCCGCCACCCCGGACCCCGTGGAATCCATCGTGATCCCACGGGGTCCGACGGTGCGATGAGAGGCTGAGCCTCCGGTATGGCCGGGTCGGAGCGCTCAAGTGACCCCTCTTATTCGCATCTGACCGGTTTTGAACGCTTACGGGGTGTGACTCGGGCCACGCGGATTGGGCGTAACGCTCGTGGGAACAACGCGATGACCTAAGAGGTGACAGCCGCGGAGGGAATACGGGCGCCGTTCAGGGCGCTGTGCAACTCCCCGGCCTCCGCCCGCGCCGTCGGCCCATTCCAAGCCGGCGGTCGGCCCCTGTCCGCCGTGGACGGGGCCGGAAGCCGTTTTCCAACGTTCCGAGAGGTTGTTCGTGTCGGCCAGCACATCCCGTACGCTCCCGCCGGAGATCGCCGAGTCCGTCTCTGTCATGGCGCTCATTGAGCGGGGAAAGGCTGAGGGGCAGATCGCCGGCGACGACGTGCGTCGGGCCTTCGAAGCTGACCAGATTCCGGCCACTCAGTGGAAGAACGTACTGCGCAGCCTCAACCAGATCCTCGAGGAAGAGGGTGTGACGCTGATGGTCAGTGCCGCGGAGCCCAAGCGCACCCGTAAGAGCGTCGCAGCGAAGAGTCCCGCCAAGCGGACCGCCACCAAGACGGTCGCGGCGAAGCCGGTGACCAGCAGGAAGGCCACGGCGCCCGCCGCCCCGGCCGCACCTGTCACCGAAACCGGCGCCGTCGCCGAGGAAGAGGCGGAGGCACCGGTCAAGAAGACGGCTGCCAAGAAGACGACCGCGAAGAAGGCGGCCGCCAAGAAGACGACCGCCAAGAAGACGGCGGCCAAGAAGACCACTGCCAAGAAGGACGACGCCGAGCTTCTCGAGGACGAGGCGATCGAGGAGCCGAAGGCCGCGACGGAGGAGCCCGAGGGCACCGAGAACGCGGGCTTCGTGCTGTCCGACGACGACGAGGACGACGCCCCCGCCCAGCAGGTCGCGGCGGCCGGTGCCACCGCCGACCCGGTCAAGGACTACCTCAAGCAGATCGGCAAGGTTCCCCTGCTCAACGCCGAGCAGGAGGTCGAGCTCGCCAAGCGCATCGAGGCGGGTCTGTTCGCCGAGGACAAGCTGGCGAACTCTGACAAGCTCGCCCCCAAGCTCAAGCGCGAGCTGGAGATCATCGCCGAGGACGGCCGCCGCGCCAAGAACCACCTCCTGGAGGCCAACCTCCGCCTGGTGGTCTCCCTGGCCAAGCGCTACACCGGCCGCGGCATGCTCTTCCTGGACCTCATCCAGGAGGGCAACCTCGGTCTGATCCGCGCGGTGGAGAAGTTCGACTACACCAAGGGCTACAAGTTCTCCACGTACGCCACCTGGTGGATCCGCCAGGCGATCACCCGCGCGATGGCCGACCAGGCCCGCACCATCCGCATCCCGGTGCACATGGTCGAGGTCATCAACAAGCTCGCGCGTGTGCAGCGCCAGATGCTCCAGGACCTGGGCCGCGAGCCCACCCCGGAGGAACTGGCCAAGGAACTCGACATGACCCCGGAGAAGGTCATCGAGGTCCAGAAGTACGGCCGCGAGCCCATCTCCCTGCACACCCCGCTGGGCGAGGACGGCGACAGCGAGTTCGGTGACCTCATCGAGGACTCCGAGGCGGTCGTCCCGGCCGACGCGGTCAGCTTCACGCTCCTCCAGGAGCAGCTGCACTCCGTCCTCGACACCCTGTCCGAGCGCGAGGCGGGCGTCGTGTCCATGCGCTTCGGTCTCACCGACGGTCAGCCGAAGACCCTCGACGAGATCGGCAAGGTGTACGGCGTCACGCGCGAGCGGATCCGTCAGATCGAGTCGAAGACGATGTCGAAGCTGCGTCACCCGTCGCGCTCCCAGGTGCTGCGCGACTACCTCGACTAGACCGAGGTCGTAGAGCGACGAGGCCCGGTTCCACCAGGTGGGGAACCGGGCCTTCGCCTTGCGCAGCGGGTGCGCGCCGGGGCGGGCTGGATCACTCTGGGTGTTCCGTCACCACAAGGAGTGAGGAGCCTGCATGCGTCGCCTCTTTGCCCGGGCGCTGGCCCGGCCGCTGGTCCTGGCGGCCGCGGCGACCGCGATACCGCTCGCGTCCGCCGCGCCCGCATCCGCCGACAGCATCGTCGTCGGGGGCTTTCCGGTCGAAGTGTCCGACAGCCCGTGGACCGTCGCCCTGTCCAGTCGTGACCGGTTCGGAGGTACGCGGGCGGGACAATTCTGCGGGGGAGTGGCCGTCGGCCGCACCACCGTCCTCACGGCGGCCCACTGCCTGGCGACGGAGGTTCTCGGCTCGCCGCCCGAGCAGGTGCGCGACCTGAGGGTCATTGCCGGCCGCACCGACCTGCTCTCCGACAAGGGCCGGGAGATCCCCGTCCGCGACGTCTGGGTCAACCCGGCGCACGACGACATCAGCAACGCCGGCGACTTCGCGGTGCTCACCCTGTCGGAGGCCCTGCCCGCCGGCTCCGCCATAGGGATGGCGGCAGAGGGGGACCCCGTCTACGGACCCGACACGGGCGCACTCGTCTACGGCTGGGGCGACACCTCGGGCGCCGGGGACTACGCCAACAGCCTGCGGGCGGCGCGCGTACGGGTACTGCCCGACGCGGCGTGCGAGCGGGCGTACCCGGGGAGCGACGACGGACGCTATCTCGCGGACACCATGCTCTGTGCCGGTGAGGACGCCGGCGGCCGCGATGCCTGCCAGGGGGACAGCGGTGGGCCACTGGTCGCCCAGGGGAGGCTCATCGGACTCGTGTCCTGGGGGAGCGGCTGCGGGCGCCCGGGCAGTCCCGGGGTGTACACACGCGTCTCCGCCGTGCTGCGGGCGCTGGGATGGGACAACCCGGCCGCGCGGCAGTCCGAGAGCGCCTGACGGCCTCCTGAAGCCCGCCGGGCACGCGCACGGGCGGCCGCCCCTCGGCTGGAGGGGCGGCCGCCCGTTGACCGGCTTGTGCCGGGTCGGCTCGTCGTCGGGCGCGTCGCGTCAGCGCTCTTCCTCGGAGGAGGATCCCGGAACGGCGGTGAGCCGCTCCGTCTCGTCCTGTATCTCAGCGGCGATCTTCTTGAGTTCCGGCTCGAACTTGCGCCCGTGGTGGGCGCAGAAGAGCAGTTCTCCGCCGCTCAGCAGGACGACGCGCAGGTATGCCTGGGCGCCGCAGCGGTCGCAGCGATCAGCGGCCGTCAGCGGGCTTGCGGAAGTCAGAACAGTAGTCACGTCGCCTCTTCTCTAGCTCGACGAGCTGTCGTACCAGGGTCAACATCCAACCAGCCCCAAAACGTTCCCGCTCGTGGCTTTTCCTCGAAAAAAATTTCCGAGGGGCCGGCTGTTGCCGGTTGGCGGCGAATGTGCCGTATTGCGTGTCTGTGTGTCGTACGGGTTCGCGCAGTCGGTCAGTGTCGGTCCCGCCGGCTGGGTTGCCGGTTTGTTCATGAGGACGTGCCCGGAGCCTAAATGGTTCATGCCTCGATGGGAACGTGATGTGTACTTCACCCCATCGAGGGATCGAACAAGCATGCGACGCTGGACTAGGGTGAGTCTTCGACGAGGGTGGCGTTACAACGGCTCTACCAGGCCTCGGTACCCTCTGACCGGTACACCGAGCCGCGCCCTTACCCAGCGGGGCCCCATCTGAAATTCAGCGAGGAGCGAACCGCGTGACCGCCGAGACATCCGTGCCGTCCACTGCGCTGCTGGCAGGAGCAGACCGGGACGGATCCAACTACACCGCGCGGCACCTGCTCGTCCTCGAGGGTCTCGAGGCCGTGCGCAAGCGTCCGGGCATGTACATCGGATCGACCGACAGCCGTGGCCTGATGCACTGCCTGTGGGAGATCATCGACAACTCCGTCGACGAGGCCCTCGGTGGCTACTGCGACCACATCGAGGTGATCCTCCACGACGACGCGTCGGTGGAGGTCCGGGACAACGGCCGGGGCATCCCGGTCGACGTCGAGCCGAAGACCGGCCTGTCCGGCGTCGAGGTCGTCATGACCAAGCTGCACGCCGGAGGCAAGTTCGGAGGCGGCTCCTACGCCGCCTCCGGCGGTCTGCACGGCGTCGGTGCCTCCGTGGTGAACGCCCTGTCCAGCCGGCTGGACATCGAGGTGGACCGCGGCGGGTACACGCACGGCATCAGCTTCCGGCGCGGTGTCCCCGGCGCGTTCACGGGGGCCGGCCCGGACGCCGAGTTCGAGGCCAGGAGCGGACTGCGCAAGACCAAGAAGAAGATGCCGAAGGCCCGCAGCGGCACGCGCGTGCGGTACTGGGCCGACCGGCAGATCTTCCTGAAGGACGCCAAGCTCTCCCTGGACAACCTGCACCAGCGGGCCCGCCAGACCGCCTTCCTGGTCCCGGGGCTGACCATCGTGGTCCGCGACGAGTTCGGTCTCGGCGACGGCGGAAGCAAGGGCGAGGAGTCCTTCCGCTTCGATGGCGGCATCAGCGAGTTCTGCGAGTTCCTGGCCAGTGACAGGCCCGTCTGCGACGTCCTCCGCTTCAGTGGGCAGGGCAGCTTCAAGGAGACGGTTCCCGTCCTCGACGAGCACGGCCAGATGACACCCACCGAGGTCACGCGCGAGCTCGGCGTCGACGTCGCGATGCGCTGGGGCACCGGGTACGACACCACCCTCAAGTCGTTCGTCAACATCATCGCCACGCCCAAGGGCGGCACCCACGTCGCCGGCTTCGAGCAGGCGGTGGCCAGGACGATGAACGAGGCGCTGCGGGCCAAGAAGCTCCTGCGGGTGGCCGAGGACGACATCGTCAAGGACGACGCCCTGGAGGGCCTCACGGCGGTCGTGACGGTCCGGCTCGCCGAGCCGCAGTTCGAGGGGCAGACCAAGGAGGTCCTCGGCACCTCGGCGGCCCGCCGCATCGTGAACAACGTCATCAGCAAGGAACTGAAGGCGTTCCTGACCTCCACCAAGCGTGACGCGGCCCAGCAGGCCCGGGTGGTCATGGAGAAGGCTGTCGCCGCGGCCCGCACCCGCATCGCGGCCCGCCAGCACAAGGACGCCCAGCGCCGCAAGACGGCCCTGGAGTCGTCCTCGCTGCCCGCCAAGCTCGCCGACTGCCGCAGCGACGACGTCGACCGCAGCGAGCTGTTCATCGTCGAGGGAGACTCCGCGCTGGGCACGGCGAAGCTCGCCCGGAACTCCGAGTTCCAGGCGCTGCTGCCGATCCGCGGCAAGATCCTCAACGTCCAGAAGTCGTCCGTGACCGACATGCTGAAGAACGCCGAGTGCGGCGCGATCATCCAGGTCATAGGAGCCGGCTCGGGCCGTACCTTCGACATCGACGCGGCCCGCTACGGCAAGATCATCATGATGACCGACGCCGATGTGGACGGCTCCCACATCCGCACCCTCCTGCTCACCCTGTTCCACCGCTACATGCGGCCCATGGTGGAGTCGGGCCGGGTCTTCGCCGCGGTGCCCCCGCTGCACCGCATCGAGCTCATCCAGCCCAAGAAGGGCCAGGACAAGTACGTCTACACGTACTCGGACCGGGAGCTGCGGGACAAGCTCATGGAGTTCCAGAGCAAGGGCGTCCGGTACAAGGACTCCATCCAGCGCTACAAGGGCCTGGGCGAGATGGACGCCGACCAGCTGGCGGAGACGACCATGGACCCGCGGCGCCGTACCCTGCGCCGGATCAACCTCACCGATCTGGAATCCGCGGAGCAGGTCTTCGACCTGCTCATGGGCAACGACGTCGCTCCCCGCAAGGAATTCATCTCCAGCTCGGCGGCGACGCTGGACCGGTCGCGCATCGACGCGTGACCGTGCGTGACAGGTGCCTCCCGAGCCGGGGATCAGGAGGCACGGTCACCTGATGGGGTGAAGTGCCGAGGGAAGAAGAGTCGGGGATCTTCCCGTTCTGTCCATCCTTGGGCATGCAGTCAAGCAACGACCCGTCCTGCGCCGAGGCGTCCGGGAGCCCGGGCTACGACGACCCGTGGTACGACGCCCTCGCCTCCGGCTGGGGCGAGTCGGCCGGCGCCGGTGCCCCCGAGCCGGCGGCGGTGCCGCAGACGCGCGCGGAACCGGCCCCCCAGCCGCCGCGGGCCGCGGCCGACGTCTACCTGGAGGTGCAGCGCAGCGCGGCCTTCCAGGAGGTCCGCAGCCGCTACCGGCGGTTCGTGGTGCCGGCGGTGGCCGCGTTCCTCGCCTGGTACGTCGCGTACGTGGTGACCGCGACCGCGGCGCCCGCGCTGATGGCCCGGCCGGTGGCGGGGGCGGTCAACGTGGCGATGCTCGCCGGGCTCGGCCAGTTCCTCACCACCTTCCTGCTCACCTGGGCGTACGCCCGGCACGCGAGGCTGCGCCGGGACCGGGCCGCGCTCGAACTGCGCTGGGACACCCAGGAACTGACACGCGGTGTGCGGGGCGATGCGTCGTGACCGGCGACCATCAGACGCTGGCGCTGCTGCTGTTCAGCACGTTCGTCGCCGTCACACTGGGGATCACGACGTGGGTGAGCCGTCACCGGCACGGCTCGGCGGAGGAGTTCTACGCGGGCGGCCGTCTGTTCTCCCCTATGGAGAATGGTTTTGCCATCGCCGGCGACTACATGTCGGCGGCCTCCTTCCTCGGGATCTCGGGAGTCATCGCGCTCTACGGCTACGACGGGATGCTCTACTCGGTGGGCTTCCTCGTCGCCTGGCTCGTCGTGCTGTTCCTCGTCGCGGAACTGGTGCGCAACTGCGGGAGGTTCACCCTCGCGGACGTCGTGGCGGCACGGATGCGCGAGCGGCCGGTCCGGATCGCCGCCGGAACGTCCTCGGTAACCGTCTCCATCATGTACCTGGTGGCACAGATGGTGGGCGCCGGCAGCCTGGTCGCCCTGCTGCTCGGAGGCACGAGCGAGGCGGCGCGCACCTGGACCGTCATCGGCGTCGGCGCCCTGATGGTGATCTACGTGTCGCTGGGCGGAATGCGGGCCACCACCTGGATCCAGATCGTTAAGGCGGTGCTGCTGCTCGGTGGCACCGTGGCCCTGACCACGCTGGTGCTGGTGCGCTTCCACGGCGACGTCGACCGGCTGCTGCGCACGGCGGCCGAGCGCAGCGGCCACGGCGAGGCGTTCCTCGCACCCGGGCTGGCGTACGGCGGGGACTGGACCTCGCGCTTCGACTTCATCAGCCTGGGACTCGCCCTGGTACTGGGCACGGCGGGGCTGCCGCACATCCTGTCCCGCTTCTACACGGTGCCCACGGCCCGGGCCGCGAGGCGGTCGGTCGTCTGGTCGATCGGCCTCATCGGAGGCTTCTACCTGATGACGATCGTGCTCGGCTTCGGCGCGGCGGCCCTGGTCGGCCCCGAAGCGGTACGGGCCTCGAACGCGGCCGGGAACACGGCGGTCCCCCTGCTCGCCCTCGACCTGGGCGGCGGCGCGGGGTCCACCGGGGGCGCGGTGCTGTTCGCGGTCGTGGCGGCCGTCGCCTTCGCCACCATCCTCGCGGTGGTCGCGGGCATCACCCTGGCCTCCTCGGCGTCCGTGGCCCACGACCTGTACGCGTCCCTGCGACGCCGGGACGCCAAGCCGCGCAGCGAGGTCGCCGTGGCACGTGTCGCCGCCGTCGCCATCGGCGCGGTCGCGATCGCGCTCGGCCTGCTCGCCCGCGACCTCAACGTCGCGTTCCTGGTGGGCCTCGCCTTCGCCGTCGCCGCGTCGGCAAACCTGCCGGTGCTGCTCTACTCGCTGTTCTGGCGCGGCTTCACCACGCGCGGCGCCGTGTGGGCCGTCTACGGCGGCCTCGTTCCCGCGGTGGTGCTGGTCCTGCTGTCGCCCGTGGTGTCGGGCAGCCCGCAGTCGCTGTTCCCGGGCGTCGACTTCCAGTACTTCCCGCTGCAGAACCCCGGTCTGGTGTCGATCCCACTGGGCTTCCTGGCCGGGTGGATCGGTACGGTCACCTCGCCGGAGGCCCCGGACGAGGCCAAGCACGCCGAGACCGAGGTGCGGTCACTGACCGGGGCGGGGGCCGTGTAGGAGACGGCGGTGCCGTCCCGCCTCAGGCGCGGGTCGCCCACACGTAACGGTGCTCCGGGCGGCCCGCGTCGCCGTACTTGAGGGTCAGCGTGGCCCGCCCGGTGCGCTCCAGGAGCTTCAGATAGCGCTGGGCGGTCTGCCGGCTCACCCCGGTCCGTTCGGCGATCTCCTGGGCAGAGAGCGCGCCGTCTGCCTTCATCAGGCACTGGCGCACCAGCTCGGCGGTGGTGGGGGAGTGCCCCTTGGGCAGTCCCGGCTCCGACGGCGCCGACAGTGCGCCGAAGATCCGGTCCACCTCCGCCTGCTCCGCCTCGCCCCCGCCGTCGAGTGTGCGCCGCAGCTGCGCGTACGCCTCCAGCTTGGCGCGCAGCCCGGCGAAGGCGAACGGCTTGACCAGGTACTGCAGCGCACCGTGACGCATCGCCGCCTGGACGGTGGACACGTCCCGCGCCGCCGTCACCATGATCACGTCGGTCTGGTGGCCGCGGCGCCGCATCTCCTGGACGACCTCCAGGCCGGTGCGGTCGGGCAGGTAGTGATCCAGCAGGATCAGGTCCACGCGGGGCAGTGTCTCCACGCCCCGCAGGGCCTCCAGCGCGTTGTGCGCCTGCCCGGCGACGTGGAAGCCCGGCACCTTCTCGACGTAGGCGGCGTTCACCCGCGCGACCCGCGTGTCGTCGTCCACGACCAGGACCTCGATCATCGGGACTCCTCCTCGGCAGCGGTGTTCACGTGGGCGGCGACGGCAGGGGTGGCGGGGACGGGTCCCTCGTCCGGCTGGGCCGGGAGCGGTTCGGCAGGGTCCCGTTCCGTCAGGGCCTCGGGCAGTACGACGACGAACTCCGCGCCGCCGCCGTGCGCCTCGCCGACGGCGGCACTGCCGCCCTGGCGCTCGGCCAGCCTGCGCACCAGCGACAACCCGATGCCCCGCTGCCGGTGTGCCGGGGGCTCCTTGGTGGACCAGCCCGTCGTGAAGACGAGCTCGCGGTGTTCCGCGGGGATGCCGGGCCCGGTATCGCGCACCTGGAGCGTGGCCGTGCGCCCGCGCGCTCGCAACTCGACCTCCACGCGCGCGTGCGGCGTACCCGCGACGGCGTCGAGCGCGTTGTCGACCAGATTGCCGACGATGGTCACGAGCCCCCGGGAGTCGACCAAACGGTCCGGCAGGCGCGTCCGCTCCGACACCCACAGGGAGACACCGCGTTCGGTCGCCACGGTCGCCTTGCCGACCAGCAGCGCGGCGAGGAGCGGGTCCTCGATCCGCTCAGTGATCTGTTCCGCGGTGACCCGGTGGTCGCCCACCACCTCGCCGACGAACTCCACGGCGTCGTCGTACATCTCCAGTTCCAGCAGTCCCAGCAGGGTGTGCATGCGGTTGGCGTGTTCGTGGTCCTGTGCGCGCAGGGCGTCGATGAGGCCGCGCGTCGAGTCCAGCTCCCGGCCGAGCTGTTCCAGCTCGGTACGGTCGCGCAGGGTGGCGACGGCGCCCCCGTCGTCGGTCGGCATCCGGTTGGCGACGAGAACCCGCTGGCCGCGCACGGTCAGCAGGTCGGTCCCGGTCACCCGGCCGGCCAGGACGTCGGCCGTGCGTCCCGCGCCCAGCGCCTCGTCGGGGGAGTGGCCGACGGCCTCCCCGCCGATGCCCAGCAGGCGCTGCGCCTCGTCGTTGAGCAGGCGCACCCTGCCGCCGCGGTCCAGGGCGACGACGCCCTCCCGGATGCCGTGCAGCATCGCCTCGCGCTCCGCCAGCAGGCCCGCGATGTCCGAGAAGGCCAGGTCCCGGGTCTGCCGCTGCACCCGGCGCGAGATGAGCCAGGCGGCCAGCGCGCCGACGGCCAGGGCGCCGCCGGCGTACGCGAACAGCCCGGGGATGGCGTGGATCAACCGCGCCCGGACACTGTCGTAGGCGATGCCGACCGACACCGCGCCGACGACGTCGCCCTCGCCGTCGCGCAGCGGCACCTTGCCGCGCGCGGAGCGGCCCAGCGTGCCGTCGTCGATCTCCATGACCTCGCGTCCGGCCAGGGCCTGCCCCGGATCGGTGGAGACGACCTCGCCCACCCGCTCCGGATCGGTGTGCGACCAGCGCACGCCCCGCCGGTCCATCACGACGACGTACTCCGCCCCCGTGGCCTCACGAATCCGTTCCGACTCCCGCTGCACCGGGCCGCTCGCGGTCGGCGCGGTGTCGCGCAGGTCCCGGACGATCTGGGGCTGCTGTGCGGTGGTCTGCGCGATCGCGAGGGCCCGGCGCATCGCCTGGTCGTCCAGCTGGTCGCCGAGCGGCGCCAGGAACAGGCCGGTCGCGAGCACGGCGACCCCCGCGGCGATCGCCAGCTGCATCAGCAGCACCTGCGAGAACACCCGCCGGGGCAGGCCGAGGCGCAGCCGGCGGGCGGGGGGAGCGGAACTCATACCCATGACGGTACGTGGGCGTGGCGACGTGCCGTAGCGGGGTGTGGCGCGTATCTCCCGGGCGCCTGACGTGCGTGTCCCGGCAGGGCGCGCCAGTTCGGCCGGGGCCCTACGCTCCGGCCTGGACGTCAGCTCGCGAGCGCCGCCGTCACCGACAGTTCGCGTACCGCCGTGATCTCCATCCGCGCGGGCGAGCCCAGCACCGACGCCGCGCAGCTCTCCGGACGCGGCGGCGCCGCCGCGCCCTGCACGACGGTGACCCGCCAGTGCCGTCCGTCGCTGTGGGCCACGGTCACCTCCCAGCGGGGCGCCGCGCCGTCCGTCCGTACGACGTCCAGCGCCTGGGCCGCTTCCTCGCCGACGGCCGTGCGCACGGCCAGCTCGGCGGCCTGCCCGGGGCGCTCCCACGCGGAGCTCCCCCGGCAGTTCTCGACCACGATCCGCCCCTGGCGCGCACTGTGCAGGATCTCCTTGACCGCGTGGCCCTGGACCCGTCCGTAGGCGTAGCCGTGCGGCAGCACCAGCACGGTCGGCGAGAAGCGGTGACCGCCCAGATGGGTGACCTCCCAGACGTCCCCGTCACCGGAAGCGGCGAGCTCCGCCGCGAGCGGCCGGCCGAGGAGCGCGCAGCACCGGTCGCGCTTGCCGTTGGTGCAGACGAGGGCGAGCGGATCACCCAGGTGGGGAGCGCCTTCGAGTACCGAGTCGAAGGCGCGGCGGTCACCCTTGCCGAGCGCGGCGAGATCGAGGTCGAGCAGCCTGCGGGGATCGGTGAGCGTGGCGCCGTGCAACCAGACGTTCCCGGGCACGGTGTGGGCCGCGTACACCCGGCGTTCGGCAAGGGTGTGGCGGTCCGCGTGGCGTCCGGGCCTGCGGACCAGCGCGACCCGTACGCCCGTGCCCTTCACGGCCGCCTCCAGGGCGCGCCCCAGCGCGGGATCCAGGTGGCTCGACGTCAGCGCCTTGGCGCCCCACGGGCCGGGCTGCTCCAGCAGCAGCCAGGTCCTCGCGACGGGCGCGGTGCCCGCGACGGGTTCGTCGAGGTTCCGGGAGACGGATGAGCACGTACTCACAGAGGTGAGCCTAACCTGACTTGCGCCGCCGCGACTTCCAGCCGCGCTCGGGCGCTACTCCGGCAGTGGCTGAGGTGGCCGGGGACCCGTGAGGTGGCGCGGCGGTTCGGCGGCCCGGCGCGGGTCGTGGGCCGGAGCGCGAGCATCCGGGACAGGCGCGGGACTCGAAGATCATCCCCGCGGCAGGGTGAGCATGCGAGCGGCCTGGTGCCGTTCGGGCGCCAGGCCTCAGCGGTGGGGCGTCGAGCGCGGGCGGGGTTCCGCGCTGCTCGGCGGTGGGGCTTCCGGCACGGGCGGCGGTGGACACGGCCGGAGACGTGGACGGTTCAGGCGTCGGGGATGTCGGCCTTGGCGCGGATCAGGGTTTCCCGGCTGATGACCACGATGCGTTCGTAGTCCGCGCGAGAGGCATCGGCGGGGAGCTCACGTTCCAGCGCCTCGGTGGCCTCCGTGCCGATCACGGCGAAGTTGCCGTCACTCAGCTCGAAGAGATCCGGGCAATTGGCTCCCGAGGTACTGCCACGCGAGCTTGGAGGCACACCGATGCGGCGCACGATTTTCAAGGGGTATCGGTCCTTACGCAGACTGGGCACACTGTCGGCAGCACGTTACTGGAAGTTCAAGGCGTGGGAGGGGTCCCCACCACCCACCACTCGTCCGTGTCGGCCTCGTCCAGATCCTTGATGAGGCCATCGACCATCGCGCCGATCCGGGCCTCCTCCGAGGACGCCTTCAGCGTCGCGCGCTGAGCCCTGGACGCTTCCCAGTACTCCCGCATCAGTGGTGTCTGGAAGAACTCACGCAGACGTCCGAACAGCTCCTCCTGGTCCATCAGGCCGGCCTCGTAGACGTGGAAGAGGTTGACGTACCACGCGTTGGCGTAGAAGAACTGGCGCCGCTTCTCGGCGGGAATGTCCTTGTCGTAGGTGTCGATCACCGCGGCCAGGGACGGGTCGTCGATCGCCCTCGCGAGAAGTTCCCAGTGCATGCGCTGCTGGTGCGCCAGCGCCCGGCGGCGCGATGCGGTCTCTTCGAGTGCGAGTCGCCGTGCGCGCAACCGTTCCACTTCCAGCGCGCGCTGCCGCGCGGCCAGCGTCACCCCGGCAGTGGCGAACAGAATGCCCGCCGCGGCGGAGCCGAACCTCCCCGTGATCTTCTTCCGTGTGGCCATGTCAACCCCCGAATCAGGCGACCGCCGCCGGTCGTCGAGTGCGGGTCGGCTGACGGGGAACCGGCGAGCGATGGGCGGCGCTTGCCGCCTCCAGAGTGCCGAGCTGCGCTGATCGGCGGGGAGGCGGAGAGGAGGCGCACGGAGGGAAGCGAGGGTCGCACACTCCGGCACCTTGTCCAGACGTCTGCCCAGCGAGTGGCGCTAACAATCGTTCACACCGCGCCGGCCCTGTCGGCTCGTATCCTGATCAGGCAATTCCGTACGTGGGTGTACGCCCTGCCGCGGGCCGGCGTACGCGTGGTGGAGAGAGAGGTCGCACGGTGGGGCAGCGCCCGACTCCGCAGCAGATCCCGGTCGTCGTACTCGCCGGATTCCTCGGCTCCGGGAAAACCACACTCCTCAACCACCTCCTGCACCGCAGCGGAGGCAGCCGTATCGGCGCCATCGTCAACGACTTCGGGTCGATCGAGATCGACGCGATGGCCGTGGCCGGCGCACTCGGCGACTCCACCGTGTCGCTCGGCAACGGCTGCCTGTGCTGCGCCGTCGACGCGACCGAACTCGACGGTTACCTGGAGCGGCTCGCGCGGCCCGAGGCCGGCATCGACGTGATCGTCATCGAGGCCAGCGGCCTCGCCGAGCCGCAGGAACTCGTGCGCATGCTGCTCGCCAGCGACCAGCCGGGCGTCGTCTACGGCGGGCTGGTCGAGGTCGTCGACACCGCCGAGTTCGACGCCACGCGCGCGAAGCACCCCGAGATCGACCGGCACCTGGCCCTCGCCGACCTGGTCGTCGTCAACAAGACCGACCGGGCCCCGGACGCCGAGCGGGTGCTCGCGCTCGTCCGCTCACTCGCCGACCGCGCCGCCGTCGTGCCCGCGACCTATGGCCGCATCGATCCCGAGTTCCTCTACGACTGCCGCCCGAGCGAGGAGCGCGTGGGGCAGCTGTCCTTCGACGACCTGCACGACCACTCCGCGCACGGCGCGTACGCCGAACACCTGCACGCCGCCTACGACACCCTGTCGTTCGTCTCCGGCCTCCCGCTCGACCCGCGCGGGCTCATGCGGTTCCTCGACAGCCGTCCCGAGGGCCTGTACCGGATCAAGGGCTACGTCGACTTCGGCCCGTACGACTCACGCAACCGCTATGCCGTCCACGCCGTCGGGCGCTTCCTGCGTTTCTACCCGGAGCCCTGGCCCCCCGGCGAGCCCCGCCGCACCCAGCTGGTGCTCATCGGCTCCGGCATCGACGTCCCCGCCCTGGGCGGGCAACTCGACGCGTGCCGCAGGGACGACGACGCCCCACCCGCCGACGAGCACGGCATGTGGGGCGTCCTGCGCTACGTACCGGACCCCGAAGGAGCGGAGCAGAGCGGCGAGGAGCCGCCGCTCATGCCCTGATCGCACCCTGACGTCCTCGTCAGGCCGGACCCGCCACCACCGACACCGTCTTCGGCAGCGACACGCCCGAGCCGTCGCGGCGCGGGTCGGTCTCCGGGAGCTGGGCCGGCGAGCCGTTCTTCTGCGCGGCGAGCGCCGGGACGGCTCCGGCCCAGGCGAACGCCAGGCAGTCCTCGCCCTTCAGGAACCGCTGGCAGCGCACGCCCCCCGTGGCGCGGCCCTTGCGCGGGTACTGGTCGAAGGGGGTGAGCTTGGCCGTGGTCTGCACGGAGTCGTCCAGCGTGCCGCGGGAACCGGCGACCGTGAAGACCACCGCGTCCGCGGCCGGGTCCACCGCCGTGAAGGAGATGACCTTGACGCCCTCGGCGAGCTTGATTCCCGCCACGCCGCCCGCCGGACGGCCCTGCGGGCGGACCTGGGAGGCCTGGTAGCGCAGCAGTTGAGCGTCGTCGGTGATGAAGACCAGGTCCTCCTCGCCGGTGCGCAGCTCGACGCCGCCGACGATCCGGTCGCCATCCCTGAGGGCGATGACCTCCAGCTCGTCCTTGTGGGACGGATAGTCGGGCACCACCCGCTTGACCACGCCCTGTTCCGTGCCGAGCGCCAGCCCCGGCGAGGACTCGTCCAGGGTGGTCAGGCAGACGACCGTCTCGTCGTCCTCCAGGGACACGAACTCCGCGAGCGGCGCGCCGCCCGAGAGGTTCGGCGCCGGCATGGACTCGGGGAGCTGAGGCAGGTCCACCACGTTCACCCGCAGCAGCCGCCCGCCGGAGGTCACCACGCCCACCTCTCCGCGTGCCGTGGCGGGCACCGCCGAGACGATCAGGTCGTGCTTGACCCGCTTGGCCTTGGCGTCCGCGACCAAGGGCTCGTCGTTCACCGTGCGGGCGAGCAGGCCGGTCGAGGACAGCAGCACCCGGCACGGGTCGTCCGCCACCTGGAGCGGAACGGCGGCCACCGGGGCTCCGGAGGACTCCAGCAGGACCGTGCGTCGGTCGGTGCCGAACTTCTTGGCGACCGCGGCCAGTTCGGCCGAGACCAGCTTGCGCAGCTCCGTGTCCGAGTCGAGGATCCGGGTCAGCTCCTCGATCTCCGCGTTGAGCCGGTCCTTTTCGGCCTCCAGCTCGATCCGGTCGTACTTGGTGAGCCGGCGCAGCGGCGTGTCCAGGATGTACTGGGTCTGGATCTCGCTCAGCGAGAAGCGCTCCATCAGGCGCTGCTTGGCCTCGGCGGAGTTCTCGCTGGAGCGGATGAGACGGATGACCTCGTCGATGTCCACCAGCGCGACGAGCAGGCCCTCGACCAGGTGCAGGCGGTCCCGGCGCTTGCCGCGGCGGAACTCGCTGCGGCGGCGTACGACGTTGAAACGGTGGTCGAGGTAGACCTCCAGCAGCTCCTTGAGGCCCAGGGTGAGGGGCTGGCCGTCCACCAGGGCGACGTTGTTGATGCCGAAGGACTCCTCCATCGGCGTCAGCTTGTAGAGCTGTTCGAGGACCGCCTCGGGCACGAAGCCGTTCTTGATCTCGATGACCAGGCGCAGCCCGTGCTCGCGGTCGGTGAGGTCCTTGACGTCCGCGATGCCCTGGAGCTTCTTCGAGCCGACCAGGTCCTTGATCTTCGCGATGACCTTCTCGGGGCCGACCGCGAAGGGCAGCTCGGTGACGACCAGGCCCTTGCGGCGGGCCGTGACGGTCTCCACGGACACCGTCGCGCGGATCTTGAACGTGCCGCGCCCGCTCTCGTAGGCGTCCCGGATGCCGGGCAGGCCGACGATCCGGCCGCCGGTGGGCAGGTCGGGGCCCGGCACGTGCTTCATCAGCGCGTCCAGGTCGGCGTTCGGGTACCGGATGAGGTGCCGGGCTGCCGCGATGACCTCGCGCAGGTTGTGCGGCGGCATGTTCGTGGCCATGCCGACCGCGATGCCGGAGGCGCCGTTGACCAGCAGGTTGGGGAAGGCGGCGGGCAGCGCCGCCGGCTCCTGCTCCTGGCCGTCGTAGTTCGGGCCGAAGTCGACGGTGTCCTCGTCGATGGACTCCGTCATCAGGCCGGCGGCATCGGCCATCCGGCACTCGGTGTACCGCATGGCGGCCGGCGGGTCGTCGTTGCCCAGCGAGCCGAAGTTGCCGTGACCGTCCACCAGGGGCACGCGCATCGAGAAGGACTGGGCCATGCGCACCAGGGCGTCGTAGATCGACGCGTCGCCGTGCGGGTGCAGCTTGCCCATGACCTCGCCGACGACGCGGGCGCACTTCACGTAACCGCGCTCGGGCCTGAGGCCCATCTCGTTCATCTGGTAGACGATGCGGCGGTGCACCGGCTTGAGGCCGTCCCGGGCGTCCGGCAGCGCACGGGAGTAGATGACCGAGTACGCGTACTCGAGGAAGGAGCCCTGCATCTCGTCGACGACGTCGATGTCGAGGATCTTCTCCTCGTACGAGTCGTCGGGCGGCGGGGTCTTCGTACTACGGCGGGCCATCGCTGCCGGCTCCTTGCTGAAGCGTGAACGGTGATCTGACGCGGTCCATTGTGGACCGGGGCACTGACAGCGACCGACCAGGACCCGTCACGGGCTGCCCGGCCCGGCGCTGCCCGCAGAGTACGCCCTCGTCCCGCACGCCCGTCCCCGGGCCGCCAACCGCGTTCTCGCTCTCGGCGTACGCGGTCCGGGAACTCCACCGGCCGCCCGCACGCTTGCATACAGTGGCAGGATCGGCAGGATCGGCGGAATTCCGCAGTTCCGGCCAATGATTCCACCCAGCTGATCCCACTCAGCGTTTCGCGATCGAAGGGACGTACATGCCCATGGGTCACACGGCCACAGCCCAGGCAGACTCCGGCGGCCTGACAGCGACCGAGCACCGCCTGGCCAACGGCCTGCGCGTGGTGCTCTCCGAGGACCACCTGACCCCGGTCGCGGCGGTGTGCCTCTGGTACGACGTCGGTTCGCGCCACGAGGTCAAGGGACGTACCGGCCTGGCTCACCTTTTCGAGCACCTCATGTTCCAGGGCTCCGCCCAGGTCAAGGGCAACGGTCACTTCGAACTGGTGCAGGGGGCCGGCGGCTCGCTCAACGGCACCACCAGCTTCGAGCGCACCAACTACTTCGAGACCATGCCCGCCCACCAGCTGGAGCTCGCCCTCTGGCTGGAGGCCGACCGCATGGGTTCCCTGCTGGCCGCCCTGGACGACGAGTCCATGGAGAACCAGCGCGACGTCGTCAAGAACGAGCGCCGCCAGCGCTACGACAACGTCCCCTACGGCACCGCCTTCGAGAAGCTCACCGCCCTCGCCTACCCGGAGGGCCACCCCTACCACCACACGCCGATCGGCTCGATGGCCGACCTCGACGCGGCGACCCTGGAGGACGCGCGGGCGTTCTTCCGTACCTACTACGCGCCGAACAACGCGGTGCTGTCCGTCGTCGGTGACATCGACCCCGAGCAGACGCTCGCCTGGATCGAGAAGTACTTCGGCTCCATCGCCTCGCACGACGGCAAGCAGCCCCCGCGGGACGGCTCGCTGCCCGACGTCATGGGCGGACAGCTGCGCGAGGTCGTCGAGGAGGAGGTCCCGGCCCGTGCCCTGATGGCGGCCTACCGCCTGCCGGAGGACGGCACGCGCGCGTGCGACGCGGCCGACCTGGCCCTCACCGTCCTCGGCGGCGGCGAGTCCTCCCGCCTCTACAACCGGCTGGTGCGCCGCGACCGCACGGCCGTCGCCGCCGGGTTCGGTCTGCTGCGGCTCGCCGGAGCGCCCTCCCTGGGGTGGCTGGACGTGAAGACGTCCGGTGACGTCGAGGTGCCGGTCATCGAGACCGCCATCGACGAGGAGCTCGCCCGGTTCGCCGAGGAGGGCCCGACGGCCGAGGAGATGGAGCGCGCCCAGGCGCAGCTGGAGCGCGAGTGGCTGGACCGCCTGGGCACCGTCGCCGGCCGCGCCGACGAACTGTGCCGGTACGCCGTCCTGTTCGGCGACCCGCAGCTCGCCCTCACCGCCGTGCAGCGGGTGCTCGAGGTGACGGCCGAGGAGGTCCAGGAGGTCGCCAAGGCCCGCCTGCGCCCCGACAACCGCGCGGTGCTCGTCTACGAGCCCACCGCCCCCGCCGACGAGACCGCCGCCGACGCGGACGACGCCACCGACGAGAACGAGGAGGCGGCCAAGTGACCGAGCTCGCCACCATGGACTTCCACCCCCAGCCGCAGGGCGGCGAGCCCAAGCCGTGGGCGTTCCCCGCCCCCGAGCGCGGCAGCCTCGACAACGGCCTCACCGTGCTGCGCTGCCACCGCCCCGGCCAGCAGGTCGTCGCCGTCGAGGTGCTGCTCGACGCACCGCTGGACGCCGAGCCGGCCGGACTCGACGGCGTCGCCACCATCATGGCGCGCGCCTTCTCCGAGGGCACCGACAAGCACTCCGCCGAGGAGTTCGCCGCCGAGCTGGAGCGCTGCGGCGCCACCCTCGACGCGCTCGCCGACCACCCCGGCGTCCGGCTGAGCCTGGAGGTGCCCGCCTCGCGCCTCGCCAAGGCCCTCGGCCTGCTCGCCGACGCCCTCAGGGCGCCCGCCTTCGCGGACGGCGAGGTCGAACGCCTGGTCCGCAACCGGCTCGACGAGATCCCGCACGAGCTGGCCAATCCGGCCCGCCGAGCGGCCAAGGAGCTCTCGAAGGAGCTGTTCCCGGCCGGCTCGCGCGTGTCGCGCCCGCGCCAGGGCACCGAGGAGACGGTGGCGAACATCGACTCCGCCGCCGTACGGACCTTCTACGAGAAGCACGTGCGCCCCGCCACGGCCACCGCGGTGGTCGTCGGCGACCTCACCGGCGTCGACCTCGGTGCGCTGCTCGGCGACACCCTGGGCGCGTGGACCGGCTCCGCCGCCGATCCGCGCCCCGTGCCGCCGGTGACCGCCGACGACCGGGGCCGGGTCGTCATCCTGGACCGCCCCGGCGCCGTCCAGACACAGCTGCTGATCGGCCGCACCGGCGCCGACCGGCACGACCGCGTCTGGCCCGCGCAGGTCCTCGGCACCTACTGCCTCGGCGGCACCCTCACCTCCCGCCTGGACCGCGTGCTGCGCGAGGAGAAGGGCTACACCTACGGCGTGCGGGCGTTCGGGCAGGTCCTGCTCTCCGCGCCCGACGGCACCGGCGCCGCGATGCTCGCCATCAGCGGCTCCGTCGACACCCCCAACACCGGCCCCGCGCTGCAGGACCTGTGGACGGTGCTGCGCACGCTCGCGGAAGGCGGACTCACCGATGCCGAGCGCGACGTCGCCGTGCAGAACCTGGTGGGCGTGGCGCCGCTGAAGTACGAGACGGCGGCGGCCGTGGCGAGCACGCTGGCCGACCAGGTCGAGCAGCACCTGCCCGACGACTACCAGGCCGCGCTCTACCGTCAACTCGCCGCCACCGGCACGGTGGAGGCCACGGCGGCGGTCGTGAACGCCTTCCCGGTGGACCGCCTGGTGACGGTGCTCGTCGGCGACGCCGCGCAGATCAAGGCGCCCGTCGAGGCCCTCGGCATCGGTGAAGTCACCGTGGTGTCGGCCGAGTAGCGCCACGCGCGCGTGGTGGCCCTGGTGACCCGAGTGTCACCAGGGCCACCGTTTGTCCGAATTGAGGGAGAGACGGCCTGTCTGCCCTGTGGCATGCGCTACAAAAAGCTTGTTGCGTTTGAGGATTGAAGGCAGCCGCGCTTAGCGTCTTCCGGGCTGTTCGTCAGGCAGTACGCCGCACCCGCGGCACCGGACAGTCATCGCCGAGTCCCCGTACGGCGCGAGCCAGGGGAGCCGGGGACCCATCGCAGTCCCTGGGGTGAATCGGACGCCCGCGCGTGCAGCGAGGGGGTCCGTAGGAGACCTTCCACCTCCGAACCCGTCAGCTAACCCGGTAGGCGAGAGGGAAGGAAAGGACCAGCCTCTACATGGCGTTCACGCGCGCCACCGGGAAGCACCGCCGTCCCAGCCGGATGCACCGCACTACCGCCCGCGCGGCGGGAGTCGCGGCCCTCGCCACCACCGGCGTCGTCGGCACCCTCGCCGCACCGGCGCTCGCCGCCGAGCCCGAGGCGGAGCAGACCGGGATCACCCCGGTCATCTCCATCGGCGACTCCATAGCCGACGAGATCGACGCCCAGGCCGCCGCCCAGGAGCAGGCCGCTCAGCTCGCCGCCGCCCGTGAGGCAGCCCAGGAGGCCGCGCGCGAGCGGGCCGCCGAAGCGGCCGAGGAGGCGCGCGAGGCCAAGGAGCGCGCCGCGCGGGAGGCCGAACGCAAGCGCCTCAACACCTTCGTGTCGCCGATCACCGCCTCGTACGTCTCCACCGCCTACCAGGCTGGCAGCTCCCTGTGGTCCTCCGGCAGCCACACCGGGATCGACTTCCACGCCTCCACCGGCACCACCGTGCACGCCGTCGGCGTCGGCACGGTCGTCGAGGCCGGCTGGGGCGGGGCGTACGGCAACCAGGTCGTCATCAAGATGCACGACGGCACGTACACGCAGTACGGCCACCTGTCGTCCATCGGTGTCTCGGTGGGCCAGTCGGTCTCCGCCGGCCAGCAGATTGGCCTCTCCGGTGCCACCGGCAACGTCACGGGGCCGCACCTGCACTTCGAGGCCCGTACGGGCGTCGAGTACGGCTCGGACATCGACCCCGTCGCCTACCTCCGCTCCCACGGCGTGAACGTCTGACGGCGGACCGCGCACGGCAAGGTCCTGGAAAGGCCCCGGCTCCCCGAGCCGGGGCCTTTCGCATTTCCGCGTGCGGTCCGGGCAGGAACACGACCGTTGTCCAAAAAATGTCCATGAAATCCGACCCGCCGTCGGAATATCCGCCCGACTGGCCTAGAGTCACTGAACACGCGTCAATCGTCGACGTTTCACGGGGATTAAGACGGAGGTCGGGGCATGCGTATTCCGGCGCACTCGGTGTGCACGGCCATCCGGGACGACATCGTCGCCGGTGTCCACGGGCGCGGCGGCCGCCTCACCGAGGAACTGCTCGCCCGCCGCTACGGAGTCTCCCGTGTCCCCGTCCGCGAGGCCCTGCGCACGCTGGAGGCCGAGGGCTTCGTGGTGACCCGGCGGCACGCGGGCGCGTGCGTGGCGGAACCCACCGAACAGGAGGCCGCCGACCTGCTGGAGACCCGGGCCCTCCTGGAGCCCCTGGGCGCCGCACGGGCCGCCCGGCGCCGCACCGAGGCCCACCTCAAGGTGCTGCGCGGGCTGGTCAGGCTCGGTCAGGACCGTGCCGGGCAGGGCCACGGCGAGGACCTTCGGGCACTGGACGGATGGTTCCACGACACCCTCGTCCAGGCCGCCGGCAGCCCCTCCCTGGCGGCCCTGCTGACCCAGCTGCGCCGCAAGATCGCCTGGATGTACGCCGTGGCGGCGCCCGCCGATCCGGCGGGCTGCTGGGCGGAGCACGGCGCGATCACCGACGCGGTGGCCCGCGGCGACGGCGAGCGCGCGCGGGCGCTCATGGCGCTGCACACCGAGCGGTCCGCCCCCGCGTACCGGCTGCGGTTCGCCCCCGGGGGCGAACGGACGGAGAGCGTGAGCACATCGCAACATGCCGTAAACACACCGAGCCTTCGGTATTAACGCGCGGCCCGTATACAAGAGGTATTGATCGGGGGGGGCTTTCCGCTGCCTCCGAATGCCCGCGAAAAGCGGTAACGCGGTTCGTGGAGAGGGAAAAAGAAAAGCCCGCCCGGTGCTCCGGGCGGGCCGTTCGGCATTGCTCTTTCCGTCGGTCAGACGGTCTCGGGAAGCTCCTCGAGGCCCTCGGAGACCAGCTTCGCCAGCCGGTCCAGGGCGGCGTCCGCGCCCTCGGCGTCGGAGGCGAGGACGATCTCCTCGCCACCCTGGGCGCCGAGGCCGAGGACGGCCAGCATGGAGGCCGCGTTGACGGGGGAACCGTCGGCCTTGGCGATCGTGACCGGGACGCCTGTGGCCGTGGCGGCTCGGACGAAGATGGAGGCGGGGCGGGCGTGGAGGCCCTCGGCCCAGCCGACGTTGACGCGGCGCTCAGCCATGTGATGCTGCCCTTCAGGTGTTCAAGGATTCATGTTGTCTAGACCAGTCTTGTCTAGACCAGTTTCCCACATCGTGAAGCGTGCCGGGACGGCACCGTGCGCCGTCCCGCGTGATCGTCGGACCGCGGCCTCGGCCCGACCTCCCGTCCTCCACAGACTGCCTCGCGCCGTTGTCGTACGCGAGCCGTACTCTGGGGCCCATGCAGACCTCGTCGGACCGGCACGAGTATCCCGCCCACTGGGAGGCCGACGTGGTGCTGCGCGACGGCGGCACCGCGCGCGTCCGCCCCATCACCGTTGATGACGCCGAGCGCCTGGTCAGCTTCTACGAGCAGGTCTCCGACGAGTCGAAGTACTACCGCTTCTTCGCGCCGTACCCTCGCCTGTCCGCCAAGGACGTCCACCGCTTCACGCACCACGACTTTGTGGACCGGGTGGGACTCGCGGCCACCGTCGGCGGCGAGTTCATCGCCACCGTACGCTACGACCGGATCGGCGCCGGCGGAACGCCCGCCACCGCACCCGCCGACGAGGCCGAGGTCGCCTTCCTCGTCCAGGACGCCCACCAGGGGCGCGGCGTCGCCTCCGCGCTGCTGGAGCACATCGCCGCCGTCGCCCGGGAGCGCGGCATCCGCCGCTTCGCCGCCGAGGTGCTGCCCGCCAACACCAAGATGATCAAGGTGTTCATGGACGCCGGGTACACCCAGAAGCGCAGCTTCGAGGACGGCGTGGTCCGCCTGGAGTTCGGCCTCGAACCGACCGACCGCTCCCTGGCCGTTCAGTACGCGCGCGAGCAGCGCGCGGAGGCGCGTTCCGTGCAGCGGCTGCTGAGGCCCGGCTCGGTCGCGGTCGTCGGCACCGGCCGCACGCCGGGGGGAGTCGGCCGCAGCATCCTCGGCAACATCCGGGACGCGGGCTACACCGGTCGGCTGTACGCCGTGAACAAGGCCTTCCCCGAAGACCGGAAGGAGATCGACGGGGTGCCCGCGTGCCGCTCGGTGCGTGACATCGACGGGCCGGTCGACCTCGCCGTCGTCACCGTCCCCGCCGAGCGTGTCCCCGAGGTCGTCACCGAGTGCGGCGAGCACGGCGTGCAGGGCCTGGTGGTGATCTCCGCCGGATACGCCGACAGCGGCCCCGAGGGACGCGAACGCCAGCGCGCCCTCGTGCGGCAGGCGCGCACGCACGGCATGCGGATCATCGGGCCCAACGCCTTCGGGGTCATCAACACCTCCGCGGACGTGCGGCTGAACGCCTCGCTCGCCCCCGAGACGCCCCGCCCCGGCCGGATCGGCCTGTTCGCCCAGTCCGGCGCCATCGGCATCGCCCTGCTCTCCCGGCTGCACCGGCGCGGCGGCGGAGTCACCGGCGTCACCGGCGTGTCGACCTTCGTCTCCTCCGGCAACCGGGCCGACGTCTCCGGCAACGACGTCCTCCAGTACTGGTACGACGACCCGGAGACCGACGTCGCGCTGATGTACCTGGAGTCCATCGGGAACCCCCGCAAGTTCACCCGCCTCGCCCGGCGCACGGCGGCCGTCAAGCCCCTGGTCGTCGTGCAGGGGGCCAGGCACGGGGGCGTGGCACCGCAGGGACACGCCGTACGGGCGACGCGACTCCCGCACGCGACGGTCTCCGCGCTGCTCAGGCAGGCCGGCGTGATCCGCGTCGACACGATCACCGACCTCGTCGACGCGGGGCTGCTGCTCGCCCGCCAGCCGCTGCCCCCGGGGCCGAGGGTGGCCATCCTGGGGAACTCCGAGTCCCTTGGCCTGCTGACGTACGACGCGTGTCTCTCCGAAGGGCTGCGCCCGCACCCCCCGCTGGACCTGACGACGGCCGCCTCGGCGGACGACTTCCACGCGGCCCTGTCCCGGGCCCTGGCCGACGACACGTGCGACGCCGTGGTGGTGACCGCGATCCCGACGGTGGGGGAGGGATCGGCCGGGGACGCCGCGCTGGCGGCGGCCCTGCGGTCGGCGGCCGCCGCGGTGCCGGCCAAGCCGGTCCTCGTGGTCCACGTGGAACTGGGCGGCCTGGCGGAAGCCCTCTCGGCAGCGGCCAGCACCGCACCGCAGGCACTCCAGCCGACGCAACCGCAGCCGGCGCCCGCGGAGCCCGGGAGCGGCGATCCCACGGGCCCCCGGAGCGGGGGGCCCTATGAGCCCCGGGCCACCGACTCCTCGGACCCGGGCACCGCGGGGCCGGGTGAGCCTGGGGCCACCGCGCCCGGGGACCCGCAGGCCGCTGGGCCTGCGGCCACGCAGACTGCGGGACCGGGGGAGCCGAGGGCCTCCGCGCCCACGGCTCCCGGGGCGACTGGGCGCAGGGACCTGCAGCCCACCGGGCCCGCCGAGCCTCGGACCACCGCGTCCACGGACCCTCGCCCTCGCCCCCCGGCACCCACCGCCGAACCACCCCGGACCGCCGCTCCCGGCGCCCCCGCCCCGACCGGCAGGTCGCAGCCGCCCACCCCGCCCACGCCCGGCACTGTTCCGGAGGACGCCGCTCCCCGCGGCACCCGCCTCATCCCCGCCTACCCCGCCGCCGAACGTGCCGTCCGGGCCCTCGCTCATGCCGTCGCCTACGGTCAGTGGCGGCGTGACGCCGCCGACCCCGGCAAGGTGCCGGAGTACGAGGACATCGACGAGAAGGGCGCCGCCGGGCTGATCGCCGGGCACCTCGCGCGCGGGCAGGGACTTACCCTCGGCGACGCGGAGACCTGCGAGCTGCTCGCCAGGTACGGCGTCCACGTGCACCGCGCCCTGCCCGCCCCCACCCCCGAAGACGCGGTCGCCGCCGCACGCACCATCGGCTACCCCGTCGCCCTCAAGGCCACCGCCCCGCACCTGCGCCACCGCGCCGACCTGGGCGGCGTACGTCTCGACCTTGCGGACGAGGAGCAACTGCGCCGGGCGTACGCCGAGTTGACCGAGCTGTTCGGGACACCCGCGGAGCTGCGCCCGGTGGTGCAGGGCATGGCCCCGCGCGGTGTCGACACCGTCGTGCGGGCGGTCATCGACCCGGCGGCCGGCGCCGCGCTCTCCTTCGGGCTCGCCGGGGCGGCCACCCAGCTGCTCGGCGACATGGCGCACCGGCTGATCCCGGTCACCGACCGCGAGGCGAACTCGCTCATCCGCTCGATCCGCACGGCACCCCTCCTCTTCGGCTGGCGCGGCTCGGCCCCGGTGGACTCCGCCGCCCTGGAGGAGCTGCTGCTGCGGGTCTCCCGGCTGGTCGACGACCACCCGGAGGTCGTCGCGGTCACCCTGGAACCGGTCGTCGTGGCCCCGCGCGGCCTGAGCGTCCTCAGCGCCTCCGTCCGCCTCGCGCCACCTCCCGCCAGGGACGACCTCGGCCCGCGCACCCTGCCCGCCTACTGACCGCGCACCGTCCGGGACGGGTGCCGCACAGGCGTCCCGCGCAGTCAGTGGGCCCCCGTAGGATGGACGGCATGGCCAAGACCAGTACGACGACCCAGGGGCTGCGAGCGGCGATCGAGCGCAGCGGCTACTACCCGGCCCTCGTGGCCGAGGCGGTGGAGGCCGCCGTGGGCGGCGAGCCCGTGCGGTCGTACCTGGTCCACCAGGAGACGACGTTCGACCAGAACGAGGTGCGCCGGCACGTGACCGTGCTCGTGCTCACCGGCAACCGCTTCATCGTCAGCCACACCGACGAGCAGGCCGCCGACGACACCTCCCCGACGCCGTACGCCACGACGTCCACCGAGTCCGTCAAGCTCGGCCGGATCTCGTCCATCGTCGTCAGCCGCGTGGTCGCCAACCCGGAGCAGTACAAGCCGGGCACCCTGCCCCGCGAGATCGTGCTCACCATCGGCTGGGGCGCCGTCTCCCGCCTCGACCTGGAGCCCGCCGCCTGCGGCGACCCCAACTGCGAGGCCGACCACGGCTACACCGGCAGCTCGACCGCCGACGACCTGAGCCTGCGCGTCAGCGAGGCCGGGGACGGCCCGGAGACGGTGCGCCAGGCGCTCGCCTTCGCGCAGGCCCTCTCCGAGGCGACGGCGGACACCCGCTGATGGTCCAGCCCGCCGCCTGGGACACCGACCCGGAACCGCTCCCCGTCGACTCCGCCCCCGTACCCGAGTACGGCAGCGGGTCCCTCGCCGACCTGCTGCCCACCCTGGCCGCCGGTCTCGGCGTCCCCGGCACGACCGCGGGCATCGCCGAGCTGACCCCCGCCGACCGCAACTGCGTGTTCCTCATCGACGGCCTCGGCTGGGAGCAGCTGCGCGCCCACCCCGAGGACGCCCCCTTCATGAGCTCGCTCCTCGGCAGCTCACGCGGCGGCACCGGACGTCCGATCACCGCTGGCTACCCGGCGACCACCGCGACCTCCCTCGCCTCCGTCGGCACCGGCCTGCCGCCGGGCGCCCACGGCCTGCCCGGATACACGGTGCGTAATCCGGACACCGGCGAGCTGATGAACCAGCTGCGCTGGCAGCCGTGGACGGCGCCGGGCGCCTGGCAGCCGTACCCCACCGTGTTCGAACTCGCCCACCGCGCGGGAGTGCACGCCGCCCAGGTCTCCTCCCCGACCTTCGCGAACACCCCGCTGACCAAGGTCGCGCTCAGTGGCGGCGCGTTCCACGGCCGGCTGTCCGGCGAGGACCGCATGGACCTCGCCGCCGAGCAACTGGCCGGCGCCGACCGCGCCCTCGTCTACACGTACTACGCCGAGGTCGACGGCGCCGGACACCGCTTCGGCATCGACTCCGACACCTGGCGCGGCCAGCTCGCCCACGTCGACCGGCTCGTCCAGCGCCTCGCCGAGCAGCTGCCGCCGCGCAGCGCCCTGTACGTCACCGCCGACCACGGCATGATCGACGTGCCCTTCGACGAGGACCACCGCATCGACTTCGACGAGGACTGGGAGCTGAAGGCGGGCGTCGCCCTCCTCGGCGGCGAGGGCCGCGCCCGGCACGTGTACGCGGTCCCGGGTGCGCAGAGCGACGTGCTGACCTGCTGGCGCGAGGTGCTCGGCGAGCAGTTCTGGGTGGCGTCGAGGGACGAGGCGATCGAGGCGGGCTGGTTCGGTCCCCGCATCGACGACCGGGTGTACGCCCGCATCGGCGACGTGATCGCCGCCGCGCGGGACGATGTCCTGCTCATCGCCTCGGAGCGGGAGCCGAAGGAATCCTCGATGGTCGGCAATCACGGGTCGATGACCCCCGCCGAGCAACTCGTCCCGCTGCTCGAAGTACGCTCCTGACCCCCTCCCTTCCCCTTCCGCTTCACCGATCCCGATGCCGAAAGGTGCTCAACCCCTCATGCCCGAGCTGGTGTTCTTCTCCGGAACGATGGACTGCGGGAAGTCGACACTGGCTCTCCAGATCGAGCACAACCGCTCCGCGCGAGGCCTGGCCGGCATGATCTTCACCCGGGACGACCGCGCGGGCGAGGGCAAGCTCTCCTCGCGCCTCGGTCTGGTCACCGACGCGGTGGAGGTCGAGGACGGGCAGGACCTGTACGCCTATCTCGTCGACCACCTCTCCCAGGGCGGACGCGCAGACTATGTGATCGCGGACGAGGCGCAGTTCCTCGCGCCGGAGCAGATCGACCAGCTCGCGCGCGTGGTCGACGACCTCGGCGTCGACGTGTACGCCTTCGGCATCACCACCGATTTCCGCTCCAAGCTGTTCCCCGGCTCCCAGCGCCTGGTCGAACTCGCCGACCGCGTCGAGGTGCTCCAGGTCGAGGCCCTGTGCTGGTGCGGCGCCCGCGCCACGCACAACGCCCGGACGGTCGGCGGTGTCATGGTCGTCGAGGGCGCCCAGGTGGTCGTCGGCGACGTCGCCCACTCCGCCGACGAGGTCGGCTACGAGGTGCTGTGCCGCCGCCACCACCGGCGCCGGATGACGGCGGCGACGTCCCGCGCGGCGGCGCTGTCACCTGACGTGCTGCCGGTGTCCTCCGCCTGACCGCCTGACCGCCTGACCGCCTGACCGCCTGAGCGTCGGGCCTCAGCCGATCCGGGTTCCCGCGCCGCTCACCCGTACCCGCCGGTCACCCGCGCGCAGCGTGACCGTGAGCTCGCCGGGCCGGCCCAGGTCCTCGCCCTGGTGCAGGGTGAGGACGGTGTCCCCGGGTACGAGACCCAGCTCCCGGGTGTACGCGCCGAACGCGGCGGCCGCGGCGCCGGTCGCCGGGTCCTCGACGACGCCGCCGACGGGGAACGGGTCACGGACGTGGAAGACGGTGGCCGACTCACGCCACACCAGCTGGACCGTGGTCAGGTCCAGGCGGTGCATCAGGGCCTCCAGACGCGCGAAGTCGTACGCCAGATCCGCGAGGCGGGCGCGCGTCGCCGCCGCGAGCACGAGATGGCGCGCGCCGGCGAACGCGATCCGGGGCGGGAACGCCGGGTCGAGATCGGCGGCCGGCCAGCCGAGCGCCGCGAGCGCCTCCGCGAGGTCGGCGTCGGTGATCTGCTCGACATGCGGTTCGACGCTGGTGAGCGTGGCCCGGAGCGCCCCACCCTCCTCGGCGACCTCCACCGGCACGGTGCCGGCCCGCGTCGCGAACAACAGCTCCCCGGGCCCCATCCGCTCGGCCAGTGCGACGGCGGCCGCGACGGTGGCGTGCCCGCAGAACGGCACCTCCGCCTTGGGGCTGAAGTAGCGGATCCCGTACGCCCGTCCCTCCTGGCCGCCGAGCCCTTCCGGGGGCGCGGTCAGGAACGCGCTCTCCGAGTACCCGAGTTCGGCGGCGACGGCCAGCATGTCGCCGTCGTCGAGGCCGGCGGCGTCCAGGACGACACCCGCAGGGTTCCCGCCGTCGGGAGTGCCGGAGAAGGCGGTGTAGCGAAGCACCTCGGGCCGCGTCACATTCGTCGTCATGCTCGCGGCAACAGCGGGCGGACCAGGCCTATTCCGGCCGCGACCGGGCGTCCGTGCCCCGAGCCCGCCCGCCCTGCAGCACCGCGAACCGAGCTCCCTCCGGATCCGCCACCATCGCCACCCGGCCGTGGGTGGTGTCCCCGGCCGGTTCGAGGACGTGGCCGCCCAGCGCCGTGAGGTTCTCCAGAGCCTCCTCCGCGTCGGCCACCTGGAAGTACGTCACCCAGTGCGGCCCCCGGTCGCGCGGCAGGGCGCCTCCGACGCCGTGGATGCCGGCGACTGGCCGGCCGTCGAGCCGCAGGGTCACGTAGTCGCGGTCGGCGGAGTCCTCCGGGACCAGTTCGAAGCCGAACACGGTCTCGTAGAACTTGGCGACGCTCGCCGACTCGTACGTCACCAGCTCGTTCCACGCCGGTGTGCCGGGCACTCCCGTGACCGCCGTGCCGAGGTGGGCCGCCGCCTGCCAGACGCCGAAGACGGCGCCGGAGGGGTCGGAGCCGATGGCCAG
Organism: Streptomyces sp. CB02414; assembly: GCF_001905385.1. Lineage (GTDB taxonomy): Bacteria > Actinomycetota > Actinomycetes > Streptomycetales > Streptomycetaceae > Streptomyces. The sequence continues at coordinate 121,471 of NZ_LIPF01000012.1, forward strand.
GCGGCCGGCCTCGCCCGCGTCCAGCGGGCCCACGCCGACGGTGCCACCGCACAGGCGTACCGTTTCGGCCGTCCGGTCGACGTCGTCGGAGGCGAAGTAGGGCGTCCAGGCGATGGGAAGGTGCCGGTCCGAGGGCAGCCGGCCGATGCCGGCCACCTCACGCCCGTCGAGCAGCGCTCGTGCGTAGGGGCCCAGTTGCTGGGGGCCGGGCCGGAACTCCCAGCCGAACAGAGCCCCGTAGAAGTCGTGGGTCGCGGCCGGCCCGTGCACCATCAGGCTCACCCAGCAGGGTGTGCCCGGTGCGCGCCGGGCGTTCGTCTCGCCGTTCCGGCCGGCCGACCCCCGTGCGTCGCTCATCGCCACTCTCTTCTCGGCCCTGCGAGGGCCGTGCGTCCGCTTCCGCTCCGACGGACCTTCGCGCCGATGCCGGCACCGCACCCGGTGCCCGGCGCTCTCGGGCGTGCCCGCCGGGGCAGGCCGGCCGTCCCGGGTGGTACAGCTTGTGCTCGAACCCGTACGCCTCGTGATCGGTGCTGTCCGGCGGGCAGAGTAGCCCGACAGCGGCGCGGCGGCCACTCGGTACGCCAGGATGGAGCCATGAACGCCATCATCTCCGCATCCGAACTCGCCGACGAACTGGCGGGCGGGGACCCGCCCGTCCTGCTCGACGTCCGCTGGCAGCTGAGCACGGCCAAGGCCGCCGGTGCCCCGCCGTTCGACGGCCGGGCCGAGTACGCCGCCGGGCACCTTCCCGGTGCGGTCTTCGTCAACCTGGACAAGGAGCTCGCCTCCGCTGCGGGCACCGGCGGCCGGCACCCGCTGCCGGACGTGGCGGAGTTCGGTGCGGCGATGCGCCGGGCGGGCGTGTCGGCAGGCCGGCCGGTCGTCGTGTACGACGGCGGACAGGGGTGGGCGGCGGCCCGGGCCTGGTGGCTGCTGCGCTGGACGGGTCACCCGAACGTGCGGGTCCTCGACGGCGGGTTGCCGTCCTGGGAGGCGCCGTTGTCGACGGACGCCCCCGTCCCCGCGGAGGGCGACTTCACGCCGGAACCGGGCGCGGTGGGTCTGCTGGACGCCGACGGGGCGGCCGCACTGGCCCGGTCCGGCGTGCTGTTCGACGCCCGCGCGGGGGAGCGGTACCGGGGCGAGGTCGAGCCGATCGACCCGGTCGGCGGTCACATCCCGGGCGCCGTGTCGGCTCCCACGACGGACAACGTGGCGGCTGACGGCCGCTTCCTGCCGGCTGGCGAACTCCGCGCACGCTTCGCCTCCCTCGGCGCCGAGGGGGACGGTGCGGTGGGCGTGTACTGCGGCTCGGGCGTGTCGGGGGCCCACGAGGTGCTGGCGCTGGCGGTGGCGGGCATCCCTGCGGCGCTGTACGTCGGTTCGTGGTCGGAGTGGTCGGCGGACCCGGAGCGGCCGGTCGCCGTGGGACCCGATCCCCAGTAGGCATGCCGATCCGGTAGGTGTGTCCGGTGCGTCCCCCAGTGGGTGTGTGCGCCGACTCCGGCGGACATCCGGCCCCGCACCGGCGGGCGCGCCGGCCTCGTTCCTGTAGGCACGTCGGCGCCGGCTCGCTCTGGCCGGGTCGTGATCCTGGTGGAGCAGCGCTCCCGTGAGGCAGGACCCGGCAGGCACCCGGGGTCCGGTGGGCCGGGCCGGACGCCTGGCGCAGACCGTCCGACGAGTCAGGGGCGCACCCCGCGCGGGGAGCGCCCCTGACCCATTGACCGTCGCAGAGCGAAAAGTTCCGCCTACTCCTGCTTCTTCCGCCGCGTCCCGAACACGATCTCGTCCCAGCTGGGAACCGCCGCCCGGCGGCCCGGCCGTACTCCGTCGGCCTCGGCCTGGCGGTCCGTGGAGCCGGTGAGGCGGTCGCGGTGGCTGCCCACGGAGCGGGGCATGAGCACGTCGGCGTAGGCGGAACCGGCCGACGCGGCGGGGGCCGGAGGCTCTTCCACCTCGGGCTCCTCGACGGGCTCCTCAGCCGGTTCGGGCGCGCGCTCGGGCACCACCAGGTCGCCCCGGAAGCTCGGCACCGCCTCCAGCAGGCTGGTGAGCGAGTCGCGTTCGCGTTCGGCCGAGGCCGTGGTCGCGGTCTCCTCGTCCGGCTCCGACGGCGGGGGCGGGGGCAGGCTCGGCCGCTCCCGCTGCTCCCGGTCGAGCGTGCGGTCCAGCGGCCGGTCGCGCGGCAGCCGGGCGATGCGCGGGACGAACGGGAAGCTGGGCTCGGGCGCGGCGAGGTCGTCGGTCTCGCCGATCAGCGTGCGCGCCTCCGCGTCGACGGCCTGGACAAGGCGCCTGGGCGGGTCGTAGGTCCAGCTCGCCGAGTGGGGTTCGCCCGCGACCAGGTAGACCAGCAGGACTTCCCAGGTGCCGTCGTCGCGGCGCCAGGAGTCCCACTGGACGGTGTCCTTGTCGGCGCCGCGCAGCAGCAGCCGCTCCTGCACGGCCTCGCCGAGGGGCGGCCCCGAGTTCTCGCCGGGACGGCGGACGGGGGTCTTGCGGGCCCGCTCCGCCATGAAGGCGCGCTCGGCGAGCACGGGGCCCTCGAAGCGCCGTACGCGGTCGACGGGGATGCCGGCCATCTGCGCGACCTCTTCCGCGGTCGCGCCGGCACGTATACGCGCCTGGATGTCGCGGGGGCGGAGATGGCTCTCCACCTCGATCTCGATCTGGCCGAGGCGGGGACGGTCGCCGCGCACGGCGGCCCGGAGCCGCTCGTCGATCGGAAGCGTGTACTCCGTGCTGTCCGCAGCCTTCAGCACCAGCCGTGTGCCGTCATTCGAGACGGCCACGACACGCAGTTCGGGCATGGGGACCTCCCGGGTGGTGCCTGCCGACGTCACGTGCGTCGCTGCTTCCGCTCTGTCGAGTGTGGCCTGCCCGGGTGCAGCCTGCCACAACCTTGCCGAGTTGCCCGGCGTGTCGGGCACGGGCCCTGGATCGCCGTTATGGCACGGTTACCTGTTCGCAACGCTGAGTGACGAAATTCGTCACCCTGTGCAACTAGCCCCCTCCCGGCGGTCCTTCGCGGTCCCGGACCCCCTGACGGGAGACCGGACCCAGGGCTCGCAACAGTACTCCATTCGGGCCACGTGCGTGGATTGGCACGCCGCCCAACTTCTGGCAAGAGGTGACGCTTGGCCGCTCCTGGCGCGTTTTCCGTGATCTTGGCGTGGCGTACTTCACGCAATCACCAGAAACGGAACTAATGGTTTCGACCGCTCGTCCCTTTCTCGTGCAGTTGATCGATCACGTACGGGAAAGACAGGCAAGGTCCGGGGATGCGTGAAAAGCCCGATGACGCAGGTGAGACGGATACGCGAACGGAGGTGCGGTCCAGGCGAATCGACCTGAGCGTGCCCCAGGTCGCGGGCAGTGCCCTGGCCGCGGTGGTGGCCGCCAAACTCGCCTCCTCCTTCGGCGTGTACGGCACCATCCTCGGCGCCGGACTGATCAGCGTCATCGCCACCTGTGGAGGCTCGGTCCTCCAGCACTTCTTCAAGCGCACCGGCGAGCAGTTGCGGGTCAAGCGCACCGACGGCGCCCTGCGGACCGTACCGGCCCCGGCGGCGGGCGCCGGGCCGGCCATGACTCCGGGAGGGTTCACCGAGGGCACCGTCTACCGTGCGCGCACCCGCGGCTGGAAACGCCCCCTGGTCGCGGCGGCCCTCGTCTTTGGCGTCACCATGGCCGGGATCACCGCGTACGAACTCGCCTCCGGCGAGACCCTGAGCGGCGGCCGCAGCACCACCGTCGGCAGCGCCTTCTCCGGCCACGACAAGGCCGGCTCCGGCGCGGGGGAGCAGGGCGATTCCGGCGGCGGCTCCCAAGACGGACAGGAGCACGGGGACTCCGGCGGCTCCGGTGGCCCGGGAGACTCCGGATCCGGCGGCGACACACCGGCGGCAACCCCGTCCGGGACCCCGAGCGGCACCGGCGGCGACACCTCGTCGGACGGTGCCTCCGAGGAGGACGGCGGTACGGCGCCCACCCCGGACGCCACCGGGGACGACGGCTCCGGCGACGCCACGAGCCCGGCCCCCGACGCCTCGGCTACGGCCCCAGAACCCGGCGCAAGTAGTCGTTCCGGAACAGCCGGTCCGGGTCAAGACGGTCCCGCAGCGCCGTGAACTCGCCGAAGCGCGGATACACCCGGGAGAAGTACTCGGCGTCCCGGGTGTGCAGCTTGCCCCAGTGCGGCCGGCCCTCGTGGGCCGTGAAGATGCGCTCGGCCGCGGTGAAGTACGCCTGGTAGGGCGTCCCCCGGAACATGTGGACGGCGATGTACGCGCTGTCGCGGCCCGACGCGGTGGACAGCGTGATGTCGTCCGCCGGGGCCGTGCGCACCTCGACCGGGAAGCTGACCCGGAGCCGCGAACGCTCCACCATGGCCTTCAGTTCACGCAGCGTCCCGGCGACGGCCTCGCGCGGCACGGCGTACTCCATCTCCAGGAACCGCACCCGGCGCGGGGATGTGAAGACCTTGTAGGAAGTGTCCGTGTATGTCCGCGCGGAGAGCGCCTTGCTGGAGATCCGGGCGATCGCCGGGACGGTGGCGGGCGCCGCGCGGCCGACCCAGTTGGCCGCCTGGAAGACGCCGTTGGACAGGAACTCGTCCTCGAACCAGCCCTTCAGCCGGCCCACCGGCTGCTCGGGACCGGCGCTGCGGTTGTTGCGCTTGGTGTTCGTGTTTCCGGTGTGCGGGAACCAGTAGAACTCGAAGTGCTCGTTCTCGGCCCACAGTTCGTCGAACTCGGCGAGGACCCGCTCGAAGGGCATCGGCTCCTCGCGGGCCGTGAGCAGGAAGACCGGCTCGACGGCGAAGGTGATCGCGGTGACGATGCCGAGCGCCCCCAGGCCGATCCGGGCGGCGGCGAAGACGTCGGGGTTCTCCCGCTCGGAACAGGTCAGCACCGAGCCGTCCGCGGTGACCATCTCCAGGCCCCGGATCTGGGCGGCGATGGAGGCGGAGTCGCGGCCGGTGCCGTGGGTGCCGGTGCTGGTGGCCCCGGACACCGTCTGCTCCATGATGTCGCCCATGTTCGTCAGCGACAGGCCCTCCCGCGCGAGGGCCAGGTTGAGCCGCTTGAGCGGGGTGCCGGCCTCGACCGTGACGGTCATCGCCTCGCGGTCGATGCGGCGGATCCCGGTCAGCAGGTGCGGGCGTATGAGCACGCCGTCCGTCGCCGCTATGGAGGTGAAGGAGTGGCCGGTGCCGACGGCCTTGACCCGCAGCCCCTCGTCGGCCGCCCCGCGGACGGCCGCGGCCAGTTCCTCGACGGAGGCCGGAGCGACCTCCCGCGCGGGGCGCGCGGAGACGTTGCCGCCCCAGTTACGCCATGTGCCGTTCTTCCCGCTCGCCGTCCCGCGTGCCGTGCGTGTGCTGCTCAACGGTCCCTCCCCGACGCTGAGCCGGCCGCTTGAGCCGGCGGTACCCGAGGAAACCGACCGCGACCGCGACGGCGCCGGCGACCGCCGGAACCCCGTACCCGGCACGCGCCCCGGAGGCGTCGATCACCCAGCCGCCCGCGGAGGAGCCGAGCGCGACGCCGACCGCGAGGCCGGTGCTCACCCAGGTCATGCCCTCGGTGAGCTGCGTGCGTGGTACGTGCTGGTCGATGAGGGACATCGTCGTGATCATCGTGGGAGCGATGGACAGACCCGCAACGAACAGCGCCGCGGCCAGAAACAGTAGGTTTCCGACCAGTAGGAGGGGGATCATACTCACGGCCATCGCACAGACGCCCAGGAGCCAGCGGCGCTCGGGCGGTCCGGCGAAGCGCAGCAGCCCGAAGACCATGGCCGCCGTGCACGATCCCGCCGCGTACAGGGCGAGCACGACACTGGCGAGGGCCTTGTGGCCCTCCTCCTCGGCGAAGGCCACGGTGACCACGTCGATGGACCCGAAGATCGTCCCAGTCGCCACGAAGGTGGCGACCAGGACCTGGAGCCCCCGGGAGCGCAGCGCGGTGCCGCCGCCCTTCTCCTCGCGCGGGTGCGGCTCCGGCTCGGTGGCGCGCTGCGAGGTGAGCCAGAAGACGCCCGTCGCCAGGAAGCAGGCGGCCAGCAGCGGCCCGGCCTCCGGGAACCAGGCCGTGGACAGGCCGATGGAGATGATCGGCCCGAAGATGAAGCACACCTCGTCCACCACGGACTCGAACGAGTACGCGGTGTGCAGCTGCGGGGTGCCCCGGTACAGCGCCGCCCAGCGGGCGCGGACCATCGCGCCGAGACTGGGTACGCAGCCGATGCCGACGCAGGCCACGAACAGCACCCAGTCCGGCCACCCGTAGTGCGCGGCCGGCAGCAGCACGGCCGCCGCGGTCAGCGACACCAGGGTCGCCGGGCGCAGCACCCGCCGCTGGCCGTAGCGGTCGACCAGGCGGGAGACCTGCGGTCCGGCCACGGCGGCGGCGAGCGCGATGGTGGCCGACAGGGCGCCGGCCAGCCCGTACCGCCCGGTGAGCTGCGAGATCATCGTCACCACGCCGATGCCCATCATCGACAGCGGCATCCGGCCGAGGAAGCCCGCGGTCGAGAATGCCTTGGTGCCGGGAGCGGCGAACAGGGCGCGGTAGGGACTGGGCAACGCGGTCTCCGGGAACGGCTCAGTGGGGCTCGGTAAGGTCCGAACGCAGTCGATACAGATTACTCGTGTCGACGTATGGGAAACACCCCCGCGCGACCCCTGGAAAGACGCCCCAGGACGTGCGGAGCCGCGCCCGCGGACCTGGTGAGACGCCCGGCGGGACCCCACCGTTGGTCGGTTGTCAGTGGCGGGTGGCAGGATCGAGACATGCCAGACGTGCTCGACGCAAGCCCCTACGACTCCCTGCTCCTGCTCTCGTTCGGCGGCCCCGAGGGTCCCGACGACGTGGTCCCGTTCCTGGAGAACGTGACGCGAGGGCGGGGCATCCCCAAGGAACGCCTCAAGGAAGTCGGCCAGCACTACTTCCTCTTCGGCGGGGTCAGCCCCATCAACGAGCAGAACCGCGCCCTGCTGGACGCCCTCCGCAAGGACTTCGCCGAGCACGGCCTGGACCTGCCGGTCTACTGGGGCAACCGCAACTGGGCGCCGTACCTGACGGACACCCTGCGCGAGATGGTCCGCGACGGACGCCGCCGCATCCTGGTCCTCGCCACCAGCGCCTACGCCTCGTACTCGGGCTGCCGCCAGTACCGCGAGAACCTCGCGGACGCGCTCGCCGCCCTGGAGGCCGAGGGCCTGGAGCTGCCGAAGATCGACAAGCTGCGGCACTACTTCAACCACCCGGGCTTCGTCGAGCCCATGGTCGACGGGGTCGTCCGTTCCCTCGCCGAGCTGCCCGAGGAGGTGCGGGACGGCGCGCACATCGCCTTCTGCACCCACTCGATCCCCAATTCCGCCGCGGACACCTCCGGACCGGTCGAGGACCACGGTGACGGCGGGGCGTACGTACGCCAGCACCTGGACGTCGCGCAGGTGATCGCCGACGCCGTCCGCGAGCGCACCGGCGTCGACCACCCGTGGCAGCTCGTGTACCAGTCGCGGTCCGGCGCCCCGCACATCCCGTGGCTGGAGCCCGACATCTGCGACCACCTGGAGGAGCGCCAGGCGGCCGGTGTCCCCGCCGTGGTGATGGCACCCATCGGCTTCGTCTCCGACCACATGGAGGTCCTGTACGACCTCGACACGGAGGCCACGGCCAGGGCGGAAGAGCTGGGGCTGCCGGTGCGCCGCTCGGCCACCGTGGGCGACGACCCGCGGTTCGCCGCCGCGGTCCGCGACCTCGTACTGGAGCGGGCCGCCGACGAGCGAGGCCAGGAAGTCGCACCGTGCGCCCTCGGCGCGCTCGGCGCGAGCCACAACCTGTGCCCGGTCGGCTGCTGCCCCGCCCGCGCCCCCCGCCCCGCCGCCGCGGGCGCCGACAGCCCTTAGGGGCTGTCGTTCGGATCATGCCGCAGACGCGGGGTCCGGCACGCACATCCGCCGCGTTGTCGTCGGTTGCCAGGGCTCCGCCCTGGCGCCCTCCTCCGCCTTGCATCTGCACGCTCCCCCATGCTCGGCTTCTCCCCCACTCTCGACTCCGCTCGAGCGGGGGGACCCCCATGCGCGGGAGGGGCCCCCATCGCCCCCGCTCACCGGCACCGACCAGCACCGTCTCTTCCCTGCGACCTGACCCGGACGACAGTCCCTACGCGTGAGGAACCCCGTGACCGACGTGACGCCCGACCCCCTCCACGCCGAGCTGCTGAAGATCGCCCAGGAGGCCGCCCACCGCGCGGGCGAGCTCCTGCGCGACGGCCGCCCGGCCGACCTGGCGGTCGCGGCCACCAAGTCCAGCCCGATCGACGTGGTCACCGAGATGGACATCGCGGCGGAGAAGCTGATCACCGGCCTGATCGCCGACCGCCGTCCCGACGACGGCTTCCTCGGCGAGGAGGGCTCCGTCACCGAGGGCACCAGCGGCGTCCGCTGGGTCGTCGACCCGCTCGACGGCACCGTCAACTACCTCTACGGGCTGCCCACCTGGGCCGTCTCCATCGCCGCCGAGCAGAACGGCGAGCGGGTGGCCGGCGTGGTCGTCGCCCCGATGCGGGGCGAGTCGTACCACGCGGTGCTCGGCGGCGGCGCCTGGGCGACGGGAGCGTGGGACGGCGAACGCCGGCTCGCCTGCCGCGCCCCGGCCCCGCTGGACCAGGCCCTGGTCTCCACCGGTTTCAACTACGTCGCCGACGTCCGCGCCGAGCAGGCCGAGATCGCGCGGCGGCTGATCCCGCTGGTGCGCGACATCCGGCGCGGCGGTTCCGCCGCGATCGACCTGTGCGACGTGGCCGCCGGCCGCCTCGACGGCTACTACGAGCGCGGGCTGCACCCGTGGGACCTCGCGGCCGGGGACCTGATCGCCCGGGAGGCGGGCGCGGTGACCGGCGGCCGCCCCGGTGAGCGCCCGTCCGCCGACCTGACGATCGCGGCCACCCCCGAGGTCTTCGAGCCCCTCCAGCGGCTCCTGACGGACTTCGGAGCGTAGGTCTCCGTGCCCGGCAGGGCGGGTGTGACACACGACAGGGCCCCGGCGCTGGATCCCGCCGGGGCCCTGTCTTTCACGGGCTGGTCAGACGCTGGTCGTGCCGACCTCCACGCCGTGCTCGGCAGCGAGACGGCGCAGGTCGTCGAGCTCTCCCAGCTCCACCTCGACGAGGAACTCGTCCCCCTCGTCGCGGGCCCGGGACAGGTCGGACTCGGTCGTCTTTATGCGCTGCAGAAGTCCTGCGGTGAAAGCGTCCATGCTGCGCCCCCTCGTCCTGGGTCGTGGGTCGGTGGCACGGGGGTGTGCCGTTCGGAAGGGACGATCACGTCTCCGGTGGAGTGCCCAGCGCTGCCCTTCCGGGCGGCGACGGTGCCGGACACCCACGCCCGCTCTGCGGAAGCGGACCGCGGCATACCGCGCGGTGACGCGGTACAGGCAGAGCGTGATCGCGGGGTGTAAAGCCGTCCTCCCCCCACTCTCTTCCGCGGAAACCTCAACCACGCGAGAAAATCTCGCATTCCCGCTCCCGTACCGGTGTTCCTCCCGGACCTTCCCTCGTCTTACAGCCGACTTATGGCCGAAAAGGGCAGGATGGAGGCAACACACCCCGCCGGCCCCTGCCCTCGTGCGCCCCGGAGGCGCTACGCGGGTGGACACAGGAAGGACAAGCGACGTGCGCGTACTCGTCGTCGAGGACGAGCAACTGCTCGCCGATGCGGTGGCCACCGGACTGCGCCGGGAGGCCATGGCCGTCGACGTCGTGTACGACGGTGCGGCCGCCCTGGAGCGCATCGGCGTCAACGACTACGACGTGGTCGTCCTCGACCGCGACCTCCCGCTCGTGCACGGCGACGACGTGTGCCGCAAGATCGTCGAGCTGGGCATGCCCACACGCGTGCTGATGCTCACGGCCTCCGGCGACGTCAGCGACCGGGTCGAGGGCCTGGAGATCGGCGCAGACGACTACCTGCCCAAGCCCTTCGCCTTCAGCGAGCTCATCGCGCGCGTGCGTGCCCTGGGCCGCCGCACCAGCGTGCCCCTGCCGCCCGTCCTGGAACGCGCCGGCATCAAGCTCGACCCGAACCGCCGCGAGGTCTTCCGCGACGGCAAGGAGGTGCAGCTCGCGCCGAAGGAGTTCGCCGTCCTGGAGGTGCTCATGCGCAGCGAGGGCGCCGTGGTCTCCGCGGAGCAGCTGCTGGAGAAGGCCTGGGACGAGAACACCGACCCGTTCACCAACGTCGTACGAGTGACCGTCATGACCCTGCGCCGCAAGCTGGGCGAGCCGCCCGTCATCGTCACCGTGCCCGGCTCCGGCTACCGGATCTGATCGACCGTGGCGACGACACCCGCGCCCCCCGGGGCGCCTCCGAAGCCCACCTGGGACCCGCGCTCGGCCACCCCGATGCCCTGGCTGCGGCCCACCATCCGGATAAGGCTCACGCTGCTGTACGGCGGCATGTTCCTCATCGCCGGCATCCTGCTGCTGTCGATCATCTACCTGCTCGCCGCCCAGGCGGTACGCACCGGCAACCAGCCGCTCTACAAGATCGTCGACTTCCAGGACCTCCAGGTCGCCAGCAACGACTGCCCGGGCATCACGGACGGCAACCTGTCGCTGTCGCAGTTCAACGCCGCGATCAGCGACTGCATCGACCGCCAGCGCCAGGACGCCCTGGACCGGCTGCTGAGCCGGTCGCTGCTGGCCCTGCTGGGCCTCGCCGTGATCGCCTTCGCCTTCGGCTACGCGATGGCCGGACGCGTCCTGTCGCCGCTGGGCCGGATCACCCGCACCGCGCGCGCGGTGGCGGGCTCCGACCTCTCCCGCCGGATCGAGCTGGACGGTCCGGACGACGAGCTGAAGGAGCTCGCGGACACCTTCGACGACATGCTGGAGCGGCTGCAACGGGCCTTCACCGCCCAGCAGCGCTTCGTCGGCAACGCCTCCCACGAGCTGCGCACGCCCCTGGCGATCAACCGGACCCTGCTGGAAGTGCACCTGTCCGATCCGGGCGCCCCGGTGGAGCTCCAACAGCTCGGCAAGACCCTGCTGGCCACCAACGAACGCAGCGAGCAGCTCGTCGAGGGCCTGCTGCTGCTCGCCCGCAGCGACAACCAGATCGTCGAGCGCAAACCGGTGGACCTCGCCGAGGTGGCCGGCCAGGCCATCGACCAGGTGCACGCCGAGGCGGACACCAAGGGCGTGGAGATCCGCGGCACACGGGACCCGGCGGTGGTCCAGGGCAACGGCGTCCTGCTGGAGCGCATCGCCCTGAACCTCGTCCAGAACGCCGTGCGCTACAACGTGGCGGAACAGGGCTGGGTGGAGGTCACCACCTCGGTCGAGAACGGCCAGGCGGTGCTGGTGGTCACCAACACCGGCCCCGTGGTGCCGGCGTACGAGATCGACAACCTCTTCGAGCCGTTCCGCCGCCTGCGCACCGAGCGCACGGGGAGCGACAAGGGCGTCGGTCTCGGGCTGTCCATCGCGCGGTCGGTGGCGAGGGCGCACGGCGGGCACATCTACGCTCAGCCGCGCGAGGGCGGGGGGCTCGTGATGCGAGTGACGCTCCCCGTCTGAGATCATGACCCCGACATCTCACCGACACCCGAGGATGTTCGCTTTGAGCGGAATTTCCAGGCCGACGGCCCTGGAGTTGCCTGTGTGATCGATCACAGCACCGGCTTTCTCGCCATCTACTCTCCGTGATCATGCACCCTGTCGGAAGGCCGGGAAAGTCCTGGTTTTCAGGGACCCTGATCACGGGAAGTACACGGTGAGGCGCCTTTGAAGTGCGACATTCGGACCGTGTACGGTCCCCATCGCCATCCAAGCCGATCACTCATGAGGAGTCCGGTTGGGTGTCGATTGAGTAACAGACCTTGATGTGAGGCAAAATCTCCGCCTCGGGTCGGGCACAAGTCCGGCCTCTCACGCGTTACGTGCGCTGGAGACACCCGCAGACACCCAGAGGGGGAGAGCGACCATGGCAACCGATTACGACACTCCACGCAAGACCGACGACGACGTCGACTCGGACAGCCTCGAAGAGCTGAAGGCCAGGCGGAACGACAAGTCCGCCTCGGCCGTCGACGTCGACGAGTTCGAGGCCGCGGAAGGCCTCGAACTTCCCGGCGCCGACCTCTCGAACGAGGAACTGGCGGTCCGTGTACTGCCGAAGCAGCAGGATGAGTTCACCTGCATGAGCTGCTTCCTGGTGCACCACCGCAGCCAGCTGGCCCGGGAGAAGAACGGCCAGCCGATCTGCCGCGACTGCGACTGAGGCGGGGTCGGCCGTGACTGGCTCGACCCCTCCCTGGAAGCGCCGCTTCCACAGGCGGGAAGCGGACCAAGGGCCGTTCGACGGTTCCTACAGCGCGCGTGACGACGAGCGGGGCCCGACCGACACGGGGACGGCCCCGCTCGAATCAGTGGCCGACCGGGGTGACCTCCCGGCGACCACGCAGCCGCCGGCACCCGCTGCCCGGCGCAGGGCAGCGGCGTTCCGGCACAAGGCCGGCCAGGGCGTCCGCAACGGCGGCCAGCGCGCCAGAGCCGCCCTCGCGCACCTCGCCGACCGGATCATCGAACTGGCGCCGCGCGTGCCCGTACGGGACCTGGCGACGCTGCGCGGACAGTTCCCCGGCCTCGGCCCCGAGGAGATCGCCGACCGGCTGGTCGCGGGCGCGGCCAAGGGCACGGCGACCGTCGGCGCGGGGATCGGCGCGGCGGCGATGATGCCCGTGCCGCCCGCGATGCCGACCGAGCTGGCCGCCGAGGTGACCGGCGTGGCCGCGATCGAGCTCAAACTGATCGCCGAACTCTACGAGGTGTACGGCCTGCGCCCGCCCGGCACCCTCGCGCAGCGCAGCACCGCGTACCTGAACTCCTGGTCGGACGAGCGCGGAGTCGACGTGTCCAAACCGTCGACCCTCGGCTCGGCGATGAACAGCCACATGAAGCGCCAGCTGCGCCAGCAGATCATGAAGCGCATGGTGCGCAACCTGCCGAACCTCATGCCGTTCATGGTCGGCGCCGCGGTGGGGGCCGTCATGAACCGCCGCGACACCAGGAAGCTCGCCGACAGGATCCGGGCGGACCTGCGCAAGAGGCAGGTGCCGTGGAGCGCCCTCGACGAGCTGCCGGCCCTGGAGGGACCGCAGGACGCGCTGGACATGGGCGCCCTCACCAAGGAGCTCGGCCCCAAGGGCTTCGGCGGCCCCAAGGGCACCGGTCACGGCTCCGACGGGGACGGCGGGCACTGACAGCCGGCCGCCCGCGGCGGCGTCACGCCGCCGCCTTCGCCGCCTTCAGGGCCTCGACCAGCCGCTCCGGCTCGCGGGTCGACAGGTACAGGTACGGAGTCGGGTCCTCCGGGTCCGTGACCAGCACGCGCACGGCCCTCGGGATGTAGGCCCGCAGCAGCAGGAAGGCGCGAGTGTCCGCCTTGTGCGTCCGCCAGGCGCGGGCCTCCTCCGGGTCGAGGATCTCCGCCTCGCCCAGGGCGGAGAGCGGCACCCTCGCCTCGCCCGCGATCAGCGAGTCCCCCACGACGCGGATGCGGACCGCGCCGTACGAACTGGCCGCGACCGCCGCGACCGCCGTTCCGCCGGCCAGGCCGCCCAGCATCGGCAGCGTCCCGAAGGGCAGCAGGATCAGGGCGAACGAGAGCCCCACCAGGAAGGACCCCAGCCACCAGGAGCGGGGCGCGGTGAGGCGTTCTTCGTAAGGGGCGGTCGAGAGCTGCATGCACCAAGCTTGGCACGGTATCGGTGTTCGGCCGACGCGCGGGTAAGGTCTGCGCCTGTGAGTGGTACTTCCCCAGGTCTCCAGCCCCCCGCCGACGCCGTCGAACCCGTACGGCACCCCGACGCGCCCGCCCCCGGCGAGCTGCTCGGTGCCCACTACGGCCAGTGCTTCGGCTGCGGGGGCGACCAGCCCCACGGGCTGCACCTCCAGGCGCGGGCCGGTGAAGGCGTGTCGATCACCGCCGAGTTCACCGTGCAGGCCGCCCACCAGGGCGCCCCCGGCCTCGCCCACGGCGGCGTGCTGGCCAGCGCGCTGGACGAGACCCTCGGCTCGCTCAACTGGCTGCTGCGCACCATCGCGGTGACCGGGCGGCTGGAGACCGACTTCCTGCGGCCGGTGCCCGTCGACACCACGCTGCACCTGCAGGCCGAGGTGACCGCGGTGGCCGGCCGGAAGATCTACTCCACCGCCACCGGCCGGATCGGCGGCCCCGACGGGCCCGTGGCCGTGCGCGCCGACGCCCTCTTCATCGAGGTCAAGGTCGAGCACTTCGTGAACCACGGCCGCGAGGAGGAGATCCGCGCCGCCATGGACGACCCCGACCAGGTCCGCCGGGCCCGCGCCTTCGAGGTGAACCCGTGACCGCGCCGGTCCCCGGACACCGCGAGCCCCGCCCCGGCCTCGACGTCCTGATCCGCCGCGTCGACCCCGACGTACCGCTTCCGGAGTACGCGCAGCCCGGGGACGCGGGCGCCGACCTGCGCACCACCGTCGACTGCGAACTGAAGCCCGGTGAGCGCGCCGTACTTCCCACGGGCGTGTCTGTGGCGCTCCCGGAGGGGTACGCGGCCTTCGTGCACCCGCGTTCCGGGCTCGCAGCCCGCTTCGGTGTCGCCCTCGTGAATGCCCCGGGGACGATTGATGCCGGGTACCGTGGGGAGATCAAGGTGATCGTGGTGAATCTCGATCCGCGCGACAGCGTGCGGTTCGAGCGCTTCGACCGGATTGCCCAACTGGTCGTCCAGCAGGTCGAGAGGGTCCGCTTCCATCAGGTCGCGGAGCTTCCCGACTCGGCGCGGGCCGGAGGGGGCTTCGGGTCCACCGGCGGCCACGCCGGGTTGGACCGTGCAAGCGGCACAAGCGGTCAGGTCGCCGAGGGCGGCCCGACGGGTGGGAATCGATACGCTTCGGTCGTATCCGACCGGGAAGGACAGTGACGTGTTCGGACGTCGCAAGAAGAGGGATGCCGCCGAGGACGCGGCCGGCGAGGCCGAGCAGGTCGTCGACAGCGTCGACACCGAGGCGGACGAAGAGCGCGAGCGCGTGCGGCTCGAGCCCGAACCGCGGCCCGACGGGCCCTGGGACAGCACCGAGGTCCGCGACCCCGCCGAGGGCCGGGTGGACCTGGGCGGTCTGTTCGTACCCGGAGTCGAGGGCATGGAACTGCGGGTGGAGGTCGCGGGCGACGCGATCGTCGCCGCGACCGTCGTGCTGCGCGACAGCGCCATCCAGCTGCAGGGCTTCGCCGCGCCCAAGCGCGAGGGCATCTGGGGCGAGGTGCGCGAGGAGATCGGCTCCGGCATCACCCAGCAGGGCGGCATCATCGACGAGGTCGAGGGCCCGCTGGGCTGGGAGCTGCGGGCGCAGGTCCCGGTGCAGCTGCCGGACGGCACGGGCGGCTTCCAGGTCGTGCGCTTCGTCGGCGTGGACGGTCCCCGCTGGTTCCTGCGCGGCGTGATCTCCGGCCAGGGCGCGGTGCAGCCGCAGGCCGCCGGTCTGCTGGAGCAGATCTTCCGGGACACGGTCGTGGTCCGCGGCGAGGGTCCGATGGCCCCGCGCGACCCGATCGTCCTCAAGCTCCCCAACGACGCGCAGATGGTCCCCGAGGGCGTCCAGCAGGAGGAGGGCTCCCGCTTCTCCGGCGGCATGGGCCAGCTCCAGCGCGGCCCGGAGATCACCGAGGTCCGGTAGACGAGTACGAGCACTCGGTACGGAGGGCCGTGTCCTGGACGGGACACGGCCCTCCGGCCATGCCGGGGCCGTGGTGACGACCGGTGCCGGACCTTGAACGTTCCGGTGCCGTCCGGCGATACTGGCGCCCGGTTTCGGCGGGGGAGGGCACATGAGCCAGGGCCAGGTGGTCACCGACACGATGGTGCGCGTCGAGGGCGTGCGCAAGGCGTACGGTCACGGGGCCGCCGCCGTACACGCCCTGCGCGGCGTCTCCTTCGAGGTGCCGCGCGGTGAGCTGGTCGCCCTGAAGGGACGGTCGGGTTCCGGGAAGACCACGCTGCTCAACGTCGTCGGCGGGCTCGACGCGGCCGATGCCGGGCGGGTCGAGGTCGACGGCCGGGACCTCGCGGAACTGGACGAGGACGGCCTGCTCGCCCTGCGCCGGGACCGCGTCGGCTTCGTCTTCCAGTCCTTCGGGCTCATCCCGATCCTCACCGCCGCCGAGAACGTCGGCGTCCCGCTGCGGCTGCGCCGTACCGCACCGCGCGAACGCGAGGAGCGCGTCGAACTGCTCCTCTCCCTCGTCGGCCTCGCCGACCACGCCGCCCAGCGCCCCGGCGAGCTGTCCGGCGGGCAGCAGCAGCGGGTCGCCATCGCCCGTGCCCTCGCCAACAACCCGGCGCTGCTGATCGCCGACGAGCCCACCGGCCAACTGGACGCGGAGACCGGGCACGCCGTGATGGAGCTGCTGCGGGCCGTCGTACGCAGTGAGCGGGTCACCGCCCTCGTCGCCACCCACGACGCCACGCTGCTGGACCTGGCCGACCGGGTACTCGAACTCCGGGACGGCGAGATCGTCGCGGAGTGACACCGCGGGCGTCAGAGTTACGTCAAAGAGCACCGGCGCCCCGTATCCCGCCCTGATTTGTCGGGATTGCTGGCCGTAGGGTCGACGCTGCGCAACCAGCGCTGACCGGAAGACAATGAGGCCATGGGACGCGGCAAGCTTCGGATCTACCTCGGTGCGGCACCGGGCGTCGGCAAGACGTACGCGATGCTCTCCGAGGCGCACCGCCGCAGGGAGCGGGGCACGGACTGCGTGGTGGCCTTCGTGGAGCACCACGGCAGGTCGCGCACCGAGGTGCTGCTGCACGGCCTGGAGCAGGTGCCGCGCCGGGAGCTGGCGCACCGCGGCGCAGTCTTCACCGAACTGGACCTGGACGCGGTGCTGGAACGCGCCCCCCGGGTCGCCCTGGTGGACGAACTGGCGCACACCAACGTCCCCGGCGCCCGCAACGCCAAACGGTGGCAGGACGTGGAGGAGTTGCTGGCCGCCGGAACCGACGTGATCTCCACCGTCAACATCCAGCACCTGGAGTCCCTCGGCGACGTCGTCGAGTCGATCACGGGCGTACGGCAGCAGGAGACCGTGCCGGACGAGGTGGTGCGGCGGGCCGACCAGATAGAACTCGTGGACATGTCGCCGCAGGCGCTGCGCCGGCGCATGGCCCACGGCAACATCTACCAGCCGGACAAGGTCGACGCGGCGCTGTCCAACTACTTCCGCCCCGGCAACCTCACCGCCCTGCGCGAGCTGGCCCTCCTGTGGGTGGCGGACCGGGTCGACGAGTACCTCCAGCAGTACCGCAGCGAGCACCGCGTCTCGAGGATCTGGGGCTCGCGCGAGCGCATCGCGGTCGGCCTGACCGGCGGCCCCGAGGGCCGGACGCTGATACGCCGGGCCGCGCGCCTCGCGGAGAAGGGCGCCGGCGGCGAGGTGCTGGCCGTCTACATAGCCCGCAGCGACGGGCTCACCGCGGCCTCCCCCAAGGAACTGGCGATGCAGCGCACCCTGGTGGAGGACCTCGGCGGTACCTTCCACCACGTGCTCGGCGACGACATACCGGCCGCCCTGCTCGACTTCGCGCGGGGCAGCAACGCCACCCAGATCGTCCTCGGCTCCTCGCGCCGCAAGGCCTGGCAGTACGTCTTCGGCCCCGGCGTCGGCGCCACGGTGGCCCGTGAGTCCGGGCCCGACCTGGACGTCCACATCGTGACCCACGAGGAGGTCGCCAAGGGGCGCGGACTGCCCGTGGCCACGGGCGCGCGGCTGGGCCGCTCCCGGAGCGTCTGGGGCTGGCTCACCGGGCTCGGCGGACCGGTGCTGCTGACCCTGCTGCTGAACACCGTCCACCTCGGCCTCGCCAACGACGTGCTGCTGTACCTGGCGCTGACCGTGGCCGCCGCGCTGCTCGGCGGCCTGTATCCGGCGCTCGCCTCGGCCGCGGTCGGCTCCCTCCTGCTGAACTGGTTCTTCACGCCCCCGGTCAACCGGATCACCATCGCCGACCCCAGGAACATGCTTGCGCTCGCCATATTCGTGGGCGTCGCGCTCTCCGTGGCCTCGGTCGTCGACGTCGCGGCCCGCCGCACCCACCAGGCCGCCCGGCTGCGCGCCGAGTCGGAGATCCTCTCCTTCCTCGCCGGTGACGTCCTGCGCGGCGAGACCAGTCTGGAGACCCTGCTGGAGCGGGTCCGCGAGACCTTCGGCATGGAGTCGGCCGCCCTGCTGGAACGGGACGGCGACGTGGAGCCCTGGACCTGCGCAGGCCGGGCCGGGACGGGCCCGCCGGTCGAGCGCCCGGAGGACGCGGACGTGGACATGCCGGTCGGGGATCACATGGCCCTCGCGCTGACCGGCCGGGTGCTGCCCGCCGAGGACCGCCGGGTGCTGGCCGCCTTCGCCGCCCAGGCCGCCGTCGTACTGGACCGCCGGCGCCTGCGCGAGGAGGCCGACCGGGCCCGCGCGCTGGCCGAGGGCAACCGCATCCGCACGGCGCTGCTGGCCGCCGTCAGCCACGATCTGCGGACACCGCTCGCCGGGATCAAGGCCGCGGTCACCAGCCTGCGCTCCGACGACGTGGCGTGGTCCGAGGAGGACCGGGCTGAGCTGCTGGAGGGCATCGAGGAGGGCGCCGACCGCCTCGACCACCTGGTGGGCAACCTGCTCGACATGTCCCGCCTGCAGACCGGCACGGTCACGCCGCTGATCCGCGAGATAGACGTCGACGAGGTGGTGCCGATGGCGCTCGGCGGCGTCCCCGAGGGCAGCGTCGAGCTGGACGTCCCCGAGACGCTGCCCATGGTCGCCGTCGACGCGGGGCTGCTGGAGCGGGCGATGGCCAACCTGATCGAGAACGCCGTCAAGTACAGCCCCGCCGGCCGGACCGTCCTGGTCGCCGCCAGCGCCCTCGCGGACCGCGTCGAGGTGCGGGTCGTCGACCGGGGGCCGGGCGTGCCGGACGACGCCAAGGAGCGCATCTTCGAGCCCTTCCAGCGGTACGGCGACGCCCCGCGCGGAGCCGGAGTGGGCCTCGGCCTGGCCGTGGCCCGGGGCTTCGCCGAGGCGATGGCCGGCACGCTGAACGCCGAGGACACCCCCGGCGGCGGCCTCACCATGGTGCTCACCCTCCGTGCGGCCGGCGCACACGCCGGCGCTCTCCCTGTCACGACAGCAGAAAGGCAGGCCGCCCGATGACCCGGGTGCTCGTGATCGACGACGAACCGCAGATCGTGCGGGCCCTCGTGATCAACCTCAAGGCCCGGCACTACGAGGTCGACGCCGCCCACGACGGCGCCACCGCCCTCCAGCTCGCCGCCGCCCGCCACCCCGACGTGGTGGTGCTGGACCTGGGCCTGCCCGACATGGACGGCGTCGAGGTGATCCGCGGCCTGCGCGGCTGGACCCGGGTGCCGATCCTGGTGCTCTCCGCCCGGCACTCCTCCGACGAGAAGGTCGAGGCGCTCGACGCGGGCGCCGACGACTACGTCACCAAGCCCTTCGGCATGGACGAACTGCTGGCCCGCCTGCGCGCCGCCGTCCGCCGGGCCGAACCCGTCCCGGGCGGCGAGGACGACGTGATCGTCGACACCGCCGAGTTCACCGTCGACCTGGCCGCGAAGAAGGTGAACCGGGGCGGCAGGGACGTACGGCTGACGCCCACCGAGTGGCACCTGCTGGAGGTGCTGGTGCGCAACACCGGGCGCCTGGTCAGCCAGAAGCAGCTCCTTCAGGAGGTGTGGGGGCCGTCGTACGGGACGGAGACGAACTACCTGCGGGTCTACATGGCGCAGCTGCGCCGCAAGCTGGAGACGGACCCGGCGCACCCGCGCCACTTCATCACGGAGCCGGGCATGGGGTACCGCTTCGAAAAGTGAGCCTCGCGATACCGGCCCGGAGAGGGTGTCTGGCTGTCGGCGCGCCCCGGTACGCTTCAGACATGAGTGCTGCTCCGCGTTCCGACAAGCCGGTGGGCCGGTTCCGGCGCATGTTCGACCGGCTCTCCTCGTCGCAGGAGGACCTGGAGTCCGAGGAACTGCGCGAGGACGCCGACACCGCCGGCTGCACCCGCATCTGCGACTGCCAGGACCGTCAGATCGTCTCGGTTACTGGTACCTTGCGCACGGTCACCCTGCGACCGCGCGCGGGCGTCCCGGCCCTGGAGGCCGAGCTGTTCGACGGTTCCGCCGCCCTGGACGTGGTGTGGCTGGGCAGACGCTCCATCGTGGGCATAGAGCCGGGGCGCAAGCTCATCGCATCGGGCCGGATCTCCATGAGCCGGGGCCGCCGGGTGCTCTTCAACCCGAAATACGAACTGAGACCCCTCGGACGGGAGTAGCCGGTGACGTCGCTCGACAAGCCGACCGAAGACACCCAGGACACGGAAGCCGGCGACGCGCGGGCGGTGACGGAGGCCGCGCTGTTCGAGGCGTTCGGCGGCGTGCGGGGCATGGTCGAGACGGTGCTGCCGGGCCTGCTCTTCGTCACCATCTTCACGCTCAACAACGACCTGCACATGTCGGCGATCGCGGCGCTCGCCGTGTCGCTGGTGCTGGTCGTGGTCCGGCTGGCGATGAAGGACACCGTCAAGCACGCCTTCAGCGGCGTGTTCGGCGTCGCCTTCGGCGTGGTCTTCGCGATGATGACCGACAACGCCAAGAACTTCTACCTGCCGGGCATGCTCTACACCCTGGGCCTGGCCCTGGCGTACATCGTGACCGCGCTGGCCGGCGTGCCCCTGATCGGCCTGATCCTCGGCCCGGTCTTCAAGGAGAACCTCTCCTGGCGCACCCGGAACCCGGGACGCAAGAAGGCCTACACCAAGGCCAGCTACGCCTGGGGCTTCATCCTGCTCGCCAAGTCCGCGATCCTCTTCCCGCTGTACTGGTGGGCGGACACCGAGCAGCTCGGCTGGGTCCTGGTCACCCTGAAGATCCCGCCCTTCCTGCTCGCCGTCTGGCTGACCTGGGTCTTCCTGGCCAAGGCGCCGGCCCCCATCGACGTGTTCGCGGAGATGGAGGCGGCGGAGCAGGCCGAGAAGGAGCGTGAGGAGCGCGCGAAGGCCGAGCGCGAGGCCCGGGGCGAGGACGCCCTGGACCCCGCGCCCGGCGGCAGGCACCGCAAGGACTGACGCCCCCGTAAGGGTGACGGCATACGACGGTGGGGCGCCCGGAGATCTCCGGGCGCCCCACCGTCGTATGCGCGGGCCGTGTGCGGACCGTGCGCCGGTCAGCGCGCCGTACTGCCCTTGCGCGCCGACAGCAGGTCCTCCAGCTGCTCCTCGCGGGCCTGCGCCGCGACGAACAGCAGCTCGTCGCCGGCCTCCAGGGAGTCCTCCCTGGACGGCGTCAGCACCCGGGTGCCGCGGATGATCGTGACCAGCGAGGTGTCCTCGGGCCAGTCCACGTCCCCGACCTGCGTGCCGGCCAGGGCCGACTCCTCCGGCAGCGTCAGCTCCACCAGGTTGGCGTCGCCGTGGCTGAAGCGCAGCAGCCGGACCAGGTCGCCGACGCTCACCGCCTCCTCGACCAGGGCCGACATCAGCCGCGGCGTGGAGACGGCGACGTCCACGCCCCAGGACTCGTTGAACAGCCACTCGTTCTTCGGGTTGTTCACCCGGGCGACGACGCGCGGAACGCCGTACTCCGTCTTGGCCAGCAGGGAGACGACCAGGTTGACCTTGTCGTCGCCCGTCGCGGCGATGACGACGTTGCAGCGCTGGAGCGCGGCCTCGTCCAGGGACGTGATCTCGCACGCGTCCGCGAGCAGCCACTCCGCCATCGGCACCCGCTCGACCGAGATCGCGGTCGGCGCCTTGTCGATGAGCAGGACCTCGTGGCCGTTCTCCAGCAGCTCGCCCGCGATCGAACGGCCGACCGCACCGGCTCCGGCAATGGCGACCCTCATCAGTGACCGCCCTCCTCTTCGGGACCCTGGGCGAACGCCGCCTCGACCTTGTCGACCTCGTCGGTGCGCATCATCACGTGCACCAGGTCACCCTCCTGCAGCACCGTCTGCGAGGAGGGCAGGATCGCCTCCCCGAGCCGGGTGAGGAACGCCACCCGCACCCCGGTCTGCTCCTGGAGCCGGCTGATCTTGTGGCCGACCCAGGACGCAGAGGTGTGCACCTCGGCGAGCTGGACGCCGCCGGTGGGGTCGCGCCACAGCGGCTCGGCGCCCGAGGGGAGCAGGCGGCGCAGCATCTGGTCGGCCGTCCAGCGGACGGTGGCGACCGTGGGGATGCCCAGGCGCTGGTAGACCTCGGCGCGGCGGGGGTCGTAGATGCGGGCGGCGACGTTCTCCACGCCGAACATCTCGCGGGCCACCCGGGCGGCGATGATGTTCGAGTTGTCGCCGCTGGAGACGGCGGCGAAGGCCCCCGCCTCCTCGACGCCCGCCTCGCGCAGGGTGTCCTGGTCGAAGCCGATACCGGTGACCCTGCGGCCGCCGAACGTGGAACCGAGGCGGCGGAAGGCGGTGGGGTCCTGGTCGATCACGGCGACCGTGTGCCCCTGCTGCTCCAGAGTCTGCGCGAGGGCCGAGCCCACACGCCCGCAGCCCATGATCACGATGTGCATCGCCTCACACCCCGCTTCCTGCGGGCCCGCCGGCCTTAGTGGATGTCCTGCTCATGTCTCTCTTTCGGCTCGCCTGGCGACACGTCGCGGCCGTGTGCGGGCCGCAGGGGAACATCATGCCGGTGCGCACCGACCCTGACGCCGCTCGGGGCCCCGGGAAGTCCCGGACCCCGAACGGAAGCCGGGTTTCCCCGTCGTCCGCCCCCAACGTAGCGGCAAGCCTCCGGGGGCCGCAGGGGCCGTCTCACCCTCCGGCCGAGGACCCCCGCCGGCCGATGCTGCGAATGCTGGCGAGGGTCAGGATTCCGAGGCCGACGAGTGTGGCGGCGCCGCCGATCAGCTCTGCGCTCAGGTCGCTCAGGTGCATGGGACCTCCAGGGGCGGTGCGACGGCCGGGGGAGCGGTCGGCAATCGGGCAGTCTTCGTCATACAGTCGGACATTCAGGCACGCCGACCGCGCGACCTGCGGAATCCGCAGCCCTGCCGGCCGCCGAATTCACCCGTAGAGCAGAGGGCGGGGCGATCGGGGGTGGCGGGTGGGCGGGCGCCCGTTCGAAGGCTTACGATCCTCTGTTGTGTCCAAACTGACCGACGTGCCCAAACGGATTCTGATCGGGCGCGCACTGCGCAGTGACCGGCTGGGCGAAACGCTCCTGCCGAAGCGCATCGCTCTCCCCGTCTTCGCCTCCGACCCGCTGTCCTCCGTGGCGTACGCGCCCGGCGAGGTCTTGCTGGTCCTGTCCATCGCGGGCGTGTCGGCGTACCACTTCAGCCCCTGGATCGCGGTCGCGGTCGTCGTGCTGATGTTCACCGTGGTCGCCTCCTACCGGCAGAACGTGCACGCCTACCCGAGCGGCGGCGGCGACTACGAGGTGGCGAACACCAACCTCGGCCCGAAGGCCGGCCTGACGGTGGCGAGCGCCCTCCTGGTCGACTACGTACTGACCGTCGCGGTCTCCATCTCCTCCGGCATCGAGAACCTCGGCTCCGCGATCCCCTTCGTGGTCGAGCACAAGGTGCTCTGCGCCATCGCCGTCATCCTGCTGCTGACGCTGATGAACCTGCGCGGCGTCAAGGAGTCGGGCACGCTCTTCGCCATCCCGACGTACGTCTTCGTCGCGGGCGTCTTCATCATGATCGCGTGGGGCGCCTTCCGCGGCCTGGTCCTGGACGACACCATGCGCGCCCCCACCGCGGACTACGAGATCAAGCCGGAGCACGGCGGCCTCGCGGGCTTCGCCCTGGTCTTCCTCCTCCTGCGCGCCTTCTCCTCCGGCTGCGCCGCCCTCACCGGCGTGGAGGCGATCTCCAACGGCGTCCCGGCCTTCCGCAAGCCCAAGTCGAAGAACGCGGGCAACACGCTCGCGCTGATGGGCCTGCTCGCCGTCACCATGTTCTGCGGCATCATCGCCCTGGCCGCCGCCACCGACGTCCGCATGTCGGAGAACCCGGCCACCGACCTCTTCCACAATGGCGTCGCGCTCGGCTCGGACTACGTGCAGCACCCGGTGATCTCGCAGGTCGCCGAGGCGGTCTTCGGGGAGGGCAGCTTCCTCTTCATCATCCTGGCCGCCGCCACCGCACTCGTCCTCTTCCTCGCCGCGAACACCGCCTACAACGGCTTCCCGCTGCTCGGCTCGATCCTCGCCCAGGACCGCTACCTGCCTCGCCAGCTGCACACCCGAGGCGACCGCCTGGCCTTCTCCAACGGCATCGTGCTCCTGGCCGGCGCCGCGATGCTCCTGGTCTTCATCTACGGAGCCGACTCGACGCGCCTGATCCAGCTCTACATCGTCGGCGTCTTCGTCTCCTTCACGCTCAGCCAGATCGGCATGGTCCGCCACTGGAACCGCCACCTGGCCGCCGAGAAGGACCCGGCCGCCCGCCGCCGCATGATTCGCTCCCGCGCGATCAACGCCTTCGGCGCCTTCTTCACCGGCCTGGTCCTGGTCGTCGTACTGGCCACGAAGTTCACGCACGGCGCCTGGGTCGCCCTGCTCGGCATGTGCATCTTCTTCGCGACGATGACGGCGATCCGCAAGCACTACGACCGCGTCGCCGAGGAGATCGCCGCCCCCGAGGACCCCGACGAGGCGCAGCCCGACGACATGGTCCGCCCGTCCCGCGTCCACTCGGTCGTCCTCATCTCCAAGATCCACCGCCCCACCCTCCGCGCCCTCGCCTACGCCAAGCTCATGCGCTCCGACACCCTGGAGGCGCTCAGTGTCAACGTCGACCCGGCGGAGACCAAGGCCCTGCGCGGCGAATGGGAACGGCGCGGCATCGCCGTACCGCTGAAGGTCCTGGACTCGCCCTACCGCGAGATCACGCGGCCGGTCATCGAGTACGTCAAGAGCCTGCGCAAGGAGTCCCCGCGCGACGCGGTCTCGGTGATCATCCCCGAGTACGTGGTCGGTCACTGGTACGAGCACCTGCTGCACAACCAGAGCGCCCTGCGCCTCAAGGGCCGCCTGCTCTTCACCCCCGGCGTCATGGTCACCTCGGTTCCGTACCAGCTCCAGTCCTCCGAGGCCGCCAAGCGGCGCGCGCGCAAGCGCCAGGACTGGAACGCGCCCGGCGCGGTCCGGCGCGGCCCCGCGGGCCCCGACCGGGCGAAGGAGTCCTCGCCGTCGAAGTAGACTGGACGGCTGTTGTCCTTCGGCGCCCGCCTTCCGGCGGCCGTGCCTTGTCGTCCCGTTCTCTGGAGTCACCCCGCCATGCAGGCAGAACCGAAGAAATCGCTGGTGGGGGAGGAGTACGAGGTCGAGATCGGCCCCGTCGCCCACGGCGGCCACTGCATCGCCCGTACGTCTGAGGGGCAGGTGCTGTTCGTCCGGCACACGCTGCCCGGCGAGCGGGTCGTGGCCCGGGTGACCGAGGGTGAGGAGGGCGCCCGCTTCCTGCGCGCCGACGCGGTCGAGATCCTGGACGCCTCCAAGGACCGCATCGAGGCCCCCTGCCCCTTCGCCGGCCCCGGCCGCTGCGGCGGCTGCGACTGGCAGCACGCCAAGCCGGGCGCCCAGCGCCGTTTGAAGGGCGAGGTCGTCGCCGAGCAGCTGCAGCGCCTGGCGGGCCTTACCCCCGAGGAGGCCGGCTGGGACGGCACGGTGATGCCGGCCGAGGGCGACAAGGTGCCCGCCGGTCAGGTCCCCTCCTGGCGCACCCGCGTCCAGTACGCCGTCGACTCCGAGGGCCGCGCGGGCCTGCGCAAGCACCGCTCGCACGAGGTCCAGCCGATCGACCACTGCATGATCGCCGCGGAGGGCGTCAGCGAGCTGGGCATCGAGGCGCGGGACTGGCCGGGCATGGAGTCCGTCGAGGCGATCGCGGCCACCGGCTCCCAGGACCGGCAGGTCATCCTGACCCCCCGGCCGGGTGCGAGGCTCCCCATCGTCGAACTGGACCGCCCGGTCTCCGTCATGCGGGTCGGGGAGAAGGACGGCGGCGTCCACCGCGTCCACGGCCGCCCCTTCGTCCGCGAACGCGCCGACGACCGCACCTACCGCGTCGGCAGCGGCGGCTTCTGGCAGGTCCACCCCAAGGCGGCCGACACCCTGGTCAAGGCCGTCATGCAGGGCCTGCTCCCGCGCAAGGGCGACATGGCCCTCGACCTGTACTGCGGGGTCGGCCTCTTCGCCGGCGCCCTGGCCGACCGGGTCGGCGACAAGGGCGCCGTCCTCGGCATCGAGTCCGGCAAGCGCGCGGTCGAGGACGCCCGGCACAACCTCGCCGGCTTCGACCGGGTGCGGATCGAGCAGGGCAAGGTGGAGTCCGTCCTGCCGCGTACGGGCATCGACGAGGTCGACCTGATCGTCCTGGACCCGCCGCGCGCGGGGGCGGGACGGAAGACGGTGGAGCACCTCGCGTCCCTGGGGGCGCGTCGTGTCGCCTACGTGGCCTGCGACCCGGCGGCGCTGGCGCGGGATCTGGGGTACTTCCGGGACGGAGGGTACCGGGTGCGGATGTTGCGGGTGTTCGATCTGTTTCCGATGACTTCGCATGTGGAGTGCGTGGCGATCCTTGAGCCGGCGGCCAAGGGGTCCTGACCTGCGCTTTTGTTGTCCGGGTGGGTTGCTCGACCTGTTTCCCTCCGCGGAACGGTTCGAGCGACGGATCGATCTTTGCGGATCGCTGACCTGCGGGTTCGTGAGTGAGGTGCCTCGCGCCGCATGATACCGGTCAGGTATCATGCCCGTATGGCGATGACACTCCGACTCCCTGACGACCTTGACGCGAAGCTTACGGACCGGGCCCGGCGGGAGGGCCGCAGTAAGCAGGAACTTGCCATCGAGGCCATCCGTGATGCCCAGAACCGGGCCGAGCTGAAGGTCGATGACGTCCTGGCCGAGCTGATGGACAGCGATGCGGAGATCCTGGACTACCTGAAGTGACCGATGTGCGCTACATCCAGATCGACGAGATCCTGGCCATCGCCCGTGCGGTCAACGGTACCGAGCACAGTGTGCGTGACATGGGCCTTCTGGTGTCGGCGATCGAGAGGCCCCGGACGAACGTGTTCGGTGCCGAGCTGTACCCCACGCTCCACGAGAAGGCCGCGGCACTGCTGCACTCCGTAGCCCGTAATCACGCGTTGATCGACGGTAACAAGCGCACCGCCTGGCTCGCCATGCGTGTCTTCCTGCGGTTCAACGGCGCCGCAGCCGTGACTGTCCCGCCGCCTGTCTCCGTTGCCGGACCGTTCGTGGAGGAGGTCGCGCAGGACGACGTGGATGTACCGGTCATTGCCAAGCGCCTGCTGACCTGGTTCCCCGTCACTTGACGTCCGGCTCCCGGGGTTCGGACGACGGGAGAGGGCGGTCCGCGGCGCAGTTGACGAACCTGGGGCCGGCTCATGTCCTTGTTCGCGTGGCCAACCATCGGAACTCGTCGCTCTCGAACAGTCGGCCGCACTGTTCATCGCCGCCGACACCGGACACTGCTACGTCGACACCGTGTTCGCCAGATACGGGGAGGCGTCCCGGATCGAGGACCTTGGCCCACGACAGGTCCGCGGCACGGACGAACTGGCGCTCCCGTGGTCACGCATGGACTGGAACGGGTCGGCCGAGGCGGTCCTCGGGTAGGGCGTCCCGTCCCGCCCCGGCGGCTGGCGACGACGTGCCTCAACGCTCCTCGTAGGGGTCCGCCGGTTCGGCGATCGGCCGGGCGTCCGTGGCGTCCAGTACCGGGGGCCAGGCGGCCGCCGAGCCGGCCGCGCAGCACGCCTCCCGCAGCCGGATCACGTACCAGGTGCCGTCGTCGTCGCGGGTGACGAAGCCGGTGAGCCGCACCGTGCGGTCCCGCAGCGACTAGCCGCTGTCGTACGCGGCCCGGGAACCGAACTCGGCCAGGCCCAGCTCCACCGGGTCACCGGCGGGCGGTGCGGGGAACGTGCCGACGAACTCCTCGGCGCGCCCGTCCTCTTCGCGCGCCGCACTGTGGGAACCCAGCGCCGGAGGTGGGAACCCAAGCCGGGGCACGTCGTACGGCACGGCGGCAGGACGGTGCTGATCACTGACGGCACGGGCGAGGTGAACATTTTCGACCCCGCCGAGCTGGCCGGAGGCGAGCAGCCGAAGACGCGGAGTCACACTTCTGCCGAACAGGCGGGCAGCGACGTCTCCCCGATCCTCCTGGGCGATCACAAGACCGACCCGGAGGCGGAGCTGGAGCGGCCGACCCGCATCTCGCTGATCGACACCCGCACGGCGGAGATGAGGCTGGTCGACCTCGGCACCAGCTACTCCTTCCGCTCCCTCGCCCGCGGCCCGCACGGGGAGGCCCTCGTGCTCGGCACCAACGGCGTCCTGCACGTCATCGACCCGGAGACCGGAAAGGTCGAGAAGAAGATCGACGCGGTCGGCGACTGGACGGAACCACGACCTGGACTCGGGCGAGAAGGTGACGTCCGTGACGCTGCCGAAGGGCACCAACGAACTGTCCGGGACGGTGGCCGGTCACTGACGCGTCCCGCCCCGGGAGCTCCCAGAGTGGCCCGAGGGAAAGCGCCCGCCGGACCCGTGTTCCGGCGGGCGTTCCGTTCTGCCCACCTCCCCGCCCTCACCCGGCCACCGGTGAGGTCCGGCGTACCCTCCGGAGCCGAACGCGACAGCCACCCACCACCCGGCAGGCCAGGTACACGGCGAACGAGATCGTCGTAACGTACGGGCTGATGGGGATCGAGCCCCCGAGCGGAGGAGAGTGCCGCCCTCGACGGACACGACGGCGACAACCACGCTGAGCTGGTGTATGAGCACGGGGGACGCGGTGACTCCGGCTCGCCGGGGCGCGGGCACGGTTCAGGTGTGCTGCTCCGCGCGGGCCGGGGCGGTCCGGCCGGGGTGACACCCGTTGCAGACGCCGGTCAGTTCCACCGTGTGCTCGACTTCGGTGAAGCCCATGACCTCGCCGAGCTTCTCCGCCCAGCTCTCAACCGCACTCGCCTCGACCTCGGCGCTGAGGCCGCATTCGCGGCAGACGAGATAGTGGCGGTGACCGCCGTCGGGTCTGGGCCGGTACAGCCGCTCGCCGCTCTTCTCGCGCACGACGTCGACCTGCCCGGAGCGGTCGAGGGCGTGCAGCGTGCGGTACACCGTGGTCAGGCCGATGGTGATGCCGTCGACCTCCAGTGCCTCGTGCAAGTCCTGGGCGGAGGTGAATCCGGCTCGCTGTTGCAGGGCGCTCATGACCGCCGTCCGCTGCCGTGTCGTGCGCAGTGGCACCTGCATCCGGGTTGCTGATGTCTCGCTCAGTCCGCCCACCTCCCCTGGGTATCGGGCATGGTAATCATTTCCATCACGGATTCAAAGGATGTCGAGGGTCGGCGAGTGCGGTGCGAGGGCGGGGCTTCGGGAGTTATTGAATATGGAAGTCGTTACCGACTAATGTCGGACTGTCGCACAGGCGCCCCACGTGGGCGACAGGGGAGGGGCCCTCATGACCTTGGCACGACAGGCGTCCGGAGCCGGGAAGATCGGCGTGGAGCGCGACCGGTGTGTGGGTGCGGGGCAGTGCGTGCTCGCCGCGCCGACGGTGTTCGACCAGGACGAGGAGGAAGGACTCGTACTCGTCCTGGACGACGAGCCTTCCGCGTCCGTTGCCGACGCCGTGCGTGAAGCGGTGTGGGCCTGCCCGTCGGGTGCTCTCACCCTGCGGTGACCTGTGGGCCCGCGCCGCCGGGAGGGGCGGATGCGGTCGAAACCGCGGAACCCTCGCTGAGGGCGCCCCGGCTCCCGGATCACTCAGCGAACGTCATCAGCTCAGCAGAACGTCAAGGAGACGCATGTCCAGACAGATCGACCGTCGTGCCTTCCTCCGCCGAGGTGCGGCGGCAGCAGGGGCCCTGGCGGTGGGCCCCGGCCTGCTGGCGGCGTGCTCCACCGACGAGGCCGGCACCGACGCTAAGGCCGGGGACGGTTCCTCGTCCCGCTCGGGCGGCACACTCCGGGCCGCCTTCGTCGGAGGCGGTGCCGCCGAGTCGCTCGACTTCTTCAACGGCCCCTCCGCATTGGACCTGGTGCGTGCCCGCGCCTGGCACGGCACCCTCGGCAACCTGGACCCCAACGGTCCCGACGGGGTGCGCTACGGCGTGCTCAAGGGCATCGACATCTCCGACGACCTGTCGGCCTACACCCTGCACGTGCGGCCCGGCGTCCGCTTCACTGACGGCTCCACGCTGACCGCCGCCGACGTCCTGCACTCGCTCAGCGGTCTCGCGGCCCGGAGCAAACTGCCCGTGTACCGGCTCGCCGCCGCCAACTTCGACCTCGCGCACGCCAGGGCCGAGGGCGACCTGAAGGTCGTACTGCCCACGCTGAGGCCCATCGCCGACGGCCGCATGATCCTCTGTCAGGGCAACTTCCTCGTCGTCAAGGACGGCACCGAGACCTTCCGCAAGGACATGCCCAGCTGCGGGCCCTTCCGGCTGACCGAGTTCAGCGCCGGCCAGGGTTCGGCGTTCGAGCGCTACGACGACCACTACGGGCACGTGCCGCGCCTGGACGGCCTGGAGCTGCGGTCGATCGCGGACTCGACCGCCAGGGCCGGTGCGCTCACCAGCGGTGAGATCGACTTCGCCCACGACCTGTCCCCCGTCACGGCGCGCACGCTCGGCGACAACGAGAAGGTCGAACTCGCCCCGACCGAGAGCCCCTACGTCGTCGGCCTGTCGTTCCAGATGAACATGAGCGCCAAGCCCTTCGACGACCCCCGGGTGCGGGAGGCGTTCAAGCTCGCCGTCGACCGGCAGGCCATGGTGAAGACGGTCTTCTACGGCAACGCCCAGGTCGGCAACGACCTCCCCTCCATGGGCTTCCCCGACTACGCCGAGGGCCTGCCCCAGCGCGCCCACGACCCGGAGCGGGCACGCGCGCTGCTCAAGGAGGCCGGGGCCGACGGCATGAAGGTGACGCTGACGACCGGTCCGGAGACGCCGGGCATGGTGGAGCTGGCCACGCTCTTCGTCGAGGACCTCAAGAAGATCGGCGTGAGGGCGTCGGTCCGGGAGCTGCCCGCGGGACAGCTCTACGCGGACTTCCCGGCGTACGCGGCGCTGCCGCTGGCCGGGTCGTACCAGATGCCCATCCCCGCCCTGTCGACGTATCAGATGAGCACGGCGGGGGGATCCCCGTCGGCGTTCGGCTGGAAGGAGTCCGCCACCGACAGCCTCGTCGCCAAGGCTCGTGCGGAGAGCGACCGGGCCGAGGCGAGGAGGCTGGGCGCCCAGGCGCAGCGCACGCGCTGGGAGGACGGCAACCAGGTGCTGCCGGTCTTCAAACCGAACCTGAACGCCCAGGCCAAGGGTGTCACCGGGATCCGCGACGACCTCTTCGAGCAGTTCCCCGGCTTCTCCCGGGCGTCGCTCGCGTGAGCCTGGTCGCCTTCGCCGGCCGCCGTCTCGCGGGGGCGGCCGTGCTGCTCGTCCTGCTGTCGGCGGTGATCTTCGCGGCCACGGCGGTCCTCCCCGGGGACGCCGTGAGCGCGGTGGCGGGCGTGGACGCCTCCGAGGCGCAGCGCGCCGACGTCCGGGCCGAACTCGGCCTCGACCGCCCTGCCGCCGCGCGGTACGCGGACTGGGTGGCGGGCGCGGTCCGCGGGGACCTGGGCCGTGGTTTCGTGGGCGACCGTCCGGTCACCGATGTCCTGGCGACCCGTCTGCCGAACAGCCTGCTCCTCGCCGGACTCACCCTCGCGGTCACCGCGCCGCTCGCCACACTGCTGGGCCTGTGGACCGGCCTGCGGAGCGGCGCCGGGGACCGGATCGTCTCGACGGCCGCCCAGACCCTGGCGGCCGTACCGGAGTTCGTCGTGGCCGCCTTGCTTGTCGCCGTACTGGCCGTGTGGCTGGAGATCCTGCCGCGGGTCTCCGTCGTCCCGCTGGGCGGCACACCGCTCGACGTGCCGCACGCGCTGATCCTGCCCGTGCTGACGCTCAGCGCGGTCGGTCTCGCGGTGGCCACCAGGCTGCTGAGGGCCTCCGTCGCCGATGCCGCGGCCACCCCGTACTGCGAGGCCGCACGACTCAACGGAGTGCGTGGAGTGAGGCTCGCCGTCCGGCACATCCTGCCCAACGCCGCGGCGCCCGCCGTCCAGGCGCTCACCCTCACCACGGGAGCACTGGTGGGATCGGCGGTGGTGGTGGAGAACGTCTTCGACTATCCGGGCATCGGCCGGGAGCTGCAACTGGCCGTAGCGGCCCGCGACATACCCATGGTGCAGGGCATCGCCACCGCCCTCGCCGGGGTGATGCTCCTCGTGCTGCTGACGGGGGACATCTGTGCGCGGCTGCTCGGCGCACGGGAAGGACACCGATGATGACGACGGTCCTCACACCGTGGGCGAGACGGACACGTACCCGTGGGCCGGGCACGCCCCGGCGCCGCAGGCCGCCGCTGCTCACCGGCGCGGGCACACTGCTCGTCCTCCTGGTCGCGCTGGCCGGTCCGCTGCTCGCCCCGCACAGCCCCACTGCGCAGCTGGCCGCCCCCTTCCAGCAACCCGACGGACGGTTCCTGCTCGGCACCGACGTGCTGGGGCGGGACGTGGCGAGCCGGGTGCTCGCCGGGGGCCGCACGATCGTGCTCACCGCCCTGGCCGGCACGGTTGCCGCCGGAGCGGTCGGCATCACCGCCGGTGTCCTGGCGGCCCTGGCCTCGCGCCGGCTGGGCGACCTGCTGCTCCGCTGCGTGGACGCCTTGGCCGTTCTACCCGCCCTGCTGGTCGTCCTCGTCCTCGCCGCCGGTTTCCCCGGCAGTCACACCGCCCTGGTGGCCTCGGTCGCTCTGGCCACCGTCCCGTTCTCCACGCGTGTGCTGCGGGCCGCCGCCGACACGGTGCTTTCCAGCGGGTACGTCGAGGCCGCGCTGGCCCGCGGCGACACCCGGTGGGCCGTACTCCGCCACGACGTGCTGCCTAACATCGCCGGACCGGCTCTCACGGACACGGCGCTCCGTCTGGTCGCCTCCCTGCACCTCGCCGCCACCGCGGGATTCCTAGGACTCGGACCGGGCGGGGCTGCTCCCGACTGGGGGCGCATGGTGAGTGAGAACGTGCCGGGCGCGACGCTGGCCGCCGCGCCGTTCCTCGCTCCGGCGCTGATGCTGGTGCTGCTGTCGGTCTGTGCCGGCCTGCTGGCCGGGCGGCTGGCGGACACGGTGGGGCGGGGTGCCGGATGACCGGCCGCGCGACGCCCCGGCCGCGGGCCGCCGAGCCACTGGCCGAGATCAGCGGGCTGACCCTGGGCCCGGTGGCGGGAGGACCGCCCGTCCTGCGCGACGCCTGCCTCTCGCTGCCGGCCGGGCAGGTGCTCGGAGTCGTCGGCCGGTCGGGATCGGGCAAGAGCAGTCTGGCGTACGGCCTGCTCGGGCATGTGCGTACGGGCCTGGAGGTCCGCGCCGGGACGGTCCGGGTCGCCGGCCTCGATCCCTTCGACCGGTCGGACGCCCGTCGGCTGCGTGGCCGGGTGGTGTCCTTCCTCGGGCAGGACCCGGCCTCCGCGCTG
Source organism: Streptomyces sp. CB02414 (assembly GCF_001905385.1). Classification (GTDB taxonomy): domain Bacteria; phylum Actinomycetota; class Actinomycetes; order Streptomycetales; family Streptomycetaceae; genus Streptomyces. Next base: position 155,105 of record NZ_LIPF01000012.1, read on the forward strand.
AATCCCGCGTTACGCATCGGCGGCCAGATCGCCGAGGCGGTACGGCTGCGCTCGCCGGTGAAGGACAGGGACGCTGTCCGTGCGGGGGTCGGTGAACTTCTGCTGTCCGTCAGGCTGCCGGCCGACCGGGAGTTCCTCGGGCGGCTGCCCGGGCAGGTGTCGGGAGGGCAGGCGCAGCGGGTCGCCCTCGCACTGGCGCTGGCGGGCCGGCCCAGGCTGCTGGTCCTCGACGAGCCCACCAGTGGCCTCGACCCGGTTCTGGCCGACGGGATGCGCGCCCTGCTGGCCGAGGTCCTGTGCCAGGGGGACCGTGCCGCACTGCTCGTCAGCCACGATCCGGCGTGGATCGGGTCGGTGGCCGACGACGTGGTCCGCCTCGAAGCGGGGCGGATCACCGGGCGAGGAGCACCGGTGGCGCCGTCGCCTCCGCGGTCCCGGGCTGCCCAGGACGGTGGGGCCCACCGCGAGGCCGCCCGCGTCACCGCCGCCGAACCCACCGTCGCCGGTGCTCTCTCGGTGCGGCGACTGCACGCCGTCCACGGTCGGGTCCCCGTGCTGCACGACGTCTCCCTCACCGTCCCGGCGGGCTCCTGCACCGCGGTCGTCGGGGCGTCGGGATCGGGCAAGACCACCCTCGCCCGCTGTCTCGCGGGGCTGCACCCGAAGGCGTCGGGGACTGTCGAGTGGTCCGGCACGGGCGGGAGCGCGGGGCGTGGGGCTCCGGTGCAACTCGTCGCGCAGGACGCCCGCGGTGCCCTCAACCCGCGCGAGTCCGTGGGCGCCGCGCTCACCCGTCCGCTCAGGGGAGTCGGGGGACTGCCGACGCGGGCCGCGTCCGACGAGGCGGTGCGGTTGCTCGGCCTGGTCGGGCTGGACACGGACGTACTGGGCCGTCGCCCGGGGGAGTTGTCCGGGGGACAGCGGCAACGCGTCGCGCTCGCCCGGACGCTGGCCGCCGAACCAAGTGTCCTCCTCTGCGACGAGATCACCTCGGCTCTCGACCCGGAGACCGCCGGCCAGGTTCTCGACCTGCTGGACTCCTTGCGGCTGACGTCCGGTCTGACCGTCGTCATGGTGACGCACGACCTCGAGGCAGCCGCTGCCCGCGCGGACCAGGTCGTCGTGCTGAACGCGGGCCGGGTGGTGGAAGCCGGGCGGGCCGGCCGCGTACTGGTGGACCCGGAGCATCCCGCCACCCGGAACCTGCTCGCCGCTGAGGACGGTCCGGTCCTCACCGCACCCGAGTAGGCGCGGGTGCGGTGCCTCTTACGGTGGGCAGGCGGGGCACCCGTCCTGGCGACGGGTGCCCCTGCACGCCCAGCGTCACCTCCGCGACAACTCCTGCGTGAGAATGGCCTTGTCGACCTTTCCGACGGCGGTGAGCGGGAGGTCGATGACCTGGACCACCTCGTCCGGCGTCTTGTACTCGGCGAGCCCGCGTTCCCCCAGATGGGCGGCCACCTCCCGAGTGCCCGGGGCCTCACCCGCGCAGACCACGAAGGCCACGGTCCGCTCACCCCGGCGCTCGTCCGGCACACCCACCAGCGCCGCCGCCGTGATCGCCGGATGGGTGAGCAACTGCTCCTCCACCTCGGCCGCGGCGATCTTTTCGCCGCCGCGGTTGATCTGGTCCTTGATTCGGCCCACCACCACGAGGTGCCCGGTCGGCAGCCGCCGTACGACGTCGCCGGTCCGGTAGTAGCCGTCCGGGGTGAACGCCGTGCGGTTGTGGTCCTCGGCGCGGTAGTAGCCACGCAGCGTGTACGGGCCGCGGGTGAGCAGTTCCCCCGGCGAACCTTCCGGCACGGGCCTGCCGTCGGCGTCCACCACCAGGATCTCGTCGTCCGGCGAGGCGGGTCGGCCCTGGGTGGCGCAGACGAGGTCCTCGGAGTCGTCGAGACGCGTGAGGTTGATCAGCCCCTCCGCCATGCCGAAGACCTGCTGCACGGTCACCCCGAGCGCCGGCCCGAGTTTGCGGGCGTGCTCCTCCGGCAGCCGCGCCCCGCCGACCTGCACCACGGTGAGGCTGCCCAGGTCCCAGGCGCCGGAGGCCGCCTCGTCGATCCAGTGGGTGACGAGCGGTGGAGTGAGGGAGGTGAGGGTCACGCCCTCCCGTTCGACGAGCGCGAACGCCGTCTGCGGGCTGGGGTCCGGGGCGACGACGACCGTTCCGCCGGCCATGAGGGTGCCGAGCACGCCTGGGCAGGCAAAGGTGAAGTTGAACCCGATCGGCAGCACCGCGAGGTAGACGGTGCGCTCGTCGAGGGCGCAGACCTCGGCGCAGGCGCGGGCGTTGTACGCGTAGTCGTCGTGGGTGCGCGGGATGAGCTTGGGAAGGCCGGTGGTGCCGCCCGAGAGCAGCAGGAGGGCGACGTCGGCCGGGTCCGTTCCGCCGTCATCGGTACGCGGTCCCTGGACGGTGTCCGGAGAGGAGCCGGCGGGTGTCGCGGAAGATGCCGTCCGCAGCGACTCGAAGGAGACGAAGCCGCTCTCCGGCCCGGGGTCGCCGACCACGACGACGATCCGCGGCGAACGGCCCAGCCCTTGCTCCGACCGCACCGAGCGCATCAGCTCCCGGTGGTCGAACCTGGCGTGCCGGTCGGGCACCACACAGGCCACCGCACCCGACACGCGTACCAGGTGACCGATCTCGCGCCGCCGGTGGCCGGGCATGGCGTGCACCGGGACGGCGCCGAGTCGCTGCAGGCCGAACCAGACGAGGACGAACTCGGCCCGGTTGGGGAGCTGGACCACGACGCGGTCGCCCCGCCCGACACCGTGACTCCGCAGTCCGTGGGCCACGCGGTCGGCCTCGGCGTCCAGGTCCGCGTAGGTCCACCGGCGGTCCCCGTCCACCAGGGCGACGCGCTCGCCGTGGGCGGCTGCCGACTGGCGCAGCCGGGCGCCGAACGTCACTCCCTGCCAGTGGCCGGCGGCCCGGTAGCGCGCCGATTCCGCCTCGGACCAGGTCTGTTCGGTCTCCGTCATGGGGTTCTGCCTCTCGTTTTCGGGCCTCGGGATCTGGCGTCGAGGTCCCTTGTGTGACTACGATGTGAAGTATAGAAATGATAATCATTTCTATCTAGAGTGTTTGCGGCCCTCTCCCCGAAGCCCGGCCTCGGCACAGTCACCCCGCCTGCCCCCCTCCGACCGGAAGGTCCCCGCAGTGAGCCATGAAGCAGTCGTCCAGGCACGAACAGCGGCAGGCGAGGGGGCCCTTCACGCGTCCGGCGCGGTGCGGGAAGCGGTGGCGCGCGCGTTGGAACTGGCGCCACACGAGCTGGACGACGACCGGGACCTCTTCGAACTCGGTCTCGACTCACTGGCGTTGATGTCCCTGGTCGGCACCTGGCGTCGCGCGGGCAGCACGGTCACCTTCCAGGACCTCACCCGTACGCCGACCCTCGGTGCCTGGACGGCCCTGCTCGCGCAGGAGAGCGCCGCAGGGACCGGCACCGCACCTCCCGCCACGGCCGGCCCGCCCGCCTCCAGCCAGGCGTCCGGCGTCGAGACGGAGCCCTTCCCGCTGGCGACGATGCAGCACGCCTACTGGGTCGGGCGCCAGGACGGCCAGCCGCTCGGTGGTGTCGCCGCCCACTTCTACGTCGAGCTCGACGGCCACGACGTCGACCCCGACCGGCTCGGCACCGCCCTGCGTGCCCTGGTGCGCCGCCACGGCATGCTGCGGGCCGTCTTCGACGAGGACGGGCGGCAGCACTACGGCCCACCGGGGGACCCCCTCACCGTGTACGACCTGCGCCACCGCGACCCGGGCGGCGCCGAGACCGAACTGGAGCTGCTGCGCGAGCGCAACACCCACGCACGCCCCGACATCACCTCCGGCGACGTCTTCCGCGCGGCCCTGTGCCTGCTCCCCGAGGGGCGCACCCGGCTGCAGATCGACCTCGACATGATGGCCGGCGACGCGCTGAGCCTCAGGGTCCTCCTGTCCGACCTGCGCCGCCTCTACGACTGTCCCGATGACCAGCCCCGCGAACTCGCCCTCGACTACCGGCGGTACCTCGCGGAACGCGACGCCCGGCGCAAGGCGGAACGCGAGCAGCACGCGGCCTGGTGGCGCGAACGCCTGCCCCAGCTGCCCCGCGCCCCGCGCCTGCCGACGACCGTCGACCCGCTGACCCCGGTCAGCGCCGACGACACCACGCTCGCCCACTCACGCCGCCTGCACCACTGGCTGGGACCCGCCGACAAGGCCGCCGTGATCAGCGCGGCACGACGGCACGGCATCACCCCCGCCGCCGCCCTCGCCACCGCGTTCGCCGAAGTCGTCGCCGCCTGGAGCGACAGCCGGCGCTTCCTGCTCAACCTCCCGCTCTTCGACCGGGAGATGATCACCGAGGACGTCGCCGGCCTGGTCGGCGACTTCAGCAGCTCGGTCCTGCTGGACGCGGACCTCGGCGCGTCCCTGCCGTTTTCCCGCCAGGCCCGCGGGCTTCAGGAACGCCTCCAGGAAGGCATCTCGCACGGCGCCTACGGCGGGGTGGAGGTGCTGCGCGACCTCGCACGCGCCGACGGAGCCCCCGTGCTGGCCCCGGTCGTCTACACCAGCGCCATCGGACTGGGCGAGATTTTCGAGCAGGACGTCCAGAAGTCCTTCGGCCGCCCCTCCTGGATCATCTCCCAGGGCCCCCAGGTCTACCTGGACGCGCAGGTCACCGAGCTGGACGGCGGCCTGCTTCTCAACTGGGACGTCCGCGACGGCGTGCTGGAGGCCGGGGTTCCGGACGCGGCGTTCGATGCGTATCGCCGCCTCATCACCCGCCTGACCACCGACCCCGACACCTGGTCCCGGCCGGTGGACGGCCTCCTCGCGCCCGACGTCCTGCCGCGACGTGCGGTGGCCGCCCTGCCGCCCACGCCACTGCCGGACCGCGCCCTGCACACCCGGTTCTTCCGGCTCGCCGAGACCGAGCCGGGTCGCGTCGCCGTCGTCCGCACCAGCGGCGACACCCTCACCTACGGCGAACTCGCCGACACCGCCCGCAGAATCACCGCGCTGCTGCGCGAGCACGGCGTGCAGGAGGGCGACACCGTCGCGCTGACCCTGCCCAAGGGCGCCGACCAAATCGCCGCCGTCCTCGGCATCCTGGCCGCGGGCGCCGCGTACGCCCCCGTGGGCGTCGAGCAGCCCACCGTGCGCCGCGAACGCATCCACTCCGTGGCCGGTGCCGTCGCCGTGCTCACCGACCGGGAGCACGCGCCGCTCTGCGAGGGGATCGCCACGGCCCCGGTACTTCTCCTGGAGGACGCCGGGACGCGGGAGCCCGCCCACGTGGTCCAGCCGGATCCCGCCCTGCCCGCCTACGTGCTGTTCACCTCCGGCTCCACGGGGTTGCCCAAGGGTGTCGAGGTGTCGCACCGCGCGGTCGTCAACACGGTCGAGGCGATGGAGGAGCAGCTCGGCCTCGGCCCCGCCGACCGCACCCTGGCGATCTCCGCGCTCGACTTCGACCTCGCCACCTGGGACATCTTCACCCCGTTGTCGCTCGGCGGACAGGTCGTCTCGATCGGTCAGGACCAACGCCGCGACGCCCACCACTGGGCCCGCCTGGTGCGCGAGCACGGTGTGACGCTGGTGCAGTGCGTGCCCGCCCTGCTGGACCTGCTGATGGCCGCCGGGGAGAACGACGGTCTCGGCGACTCCCTGCGCATGGTTCTGCTGGGCGGGGACTGGGTCGGCCTCGACCAGCCCCGCAGGCTGCGCGCTCTCGTGCCCGGCTGCCGATTCGTGGCGCTCGGCGGCATGACGGAGGCGGCCGTGCACTCCACGGTGTTCGAGGTCGAGGAGACCGACCCCGCCTGGAAGTCCGTGCCCTACGGTGTTCCGCTGCGCAACATGCGGGCCCGGGTCGTGGACGGACGGGGACGCGACTGCCCCGACCTCGTCCCCGGCGAGCTGTGGATCGGTGGACCCGGCGTGGCCAACGGGTACCGGGCCGACCCCGAGCGCACCGCCGAGCGCTTCGTCGAGCACGACGGCGAACGCTGGTACCGCAGCGGCGACCTCGCCCGCTACCGGCCCGACGGCGTACTGGAGTTCCTGGGCCGCGCTGACCACCAGGTGAAGATCGGCGGCCACCGCATCGAACTCGGCGAGGTCGAGTCCGCCCTGGAGGACGACCCCGCCGTGCTGCACGCGGTCGCCTGCGTCCTGGACACCCCCGCACGGCACCTCGCCGCAGCCGTTTCCGCGGCCGTCTCCGCGCCCGGCGGCGCACCGGAGCCGGACCAGGTGCGGCTTCGGGCGGGACAGCGGCTTCCGGCCTACATGGTCCCCGAGCGCCTCGTCGTCCTGCGTGACCTTCCGCTGAACGCCAACGGCAAATTGGACCGGGCCGGCGTCCGCCGGATACTGACCGAGGCGGCCGGCGACGACGGCCCCCGGACCTCCGCACCGGCCGGACGGGTGGAGACCGCGGTGGCGGCCATGTGGGCCGACCTGCTCGACGTGGCCGCAGTGGGCCGGGAGAGCAGCTTCTTCCTGCTCGGCGGCGACTCCCTCGTCGCGACCCGGATGATCGGCCGACTGCGTTCCGCCGGATTCCCCGGCGCCCGCGTCGCTGACCTCTTCGCCCACCCCGTGCTCCAGCACTTCTGCCAGACGCTGCGCCCCGAGGAGGGGAAGCTCGCCGGGACGGAACCCGCCTCCGTCCTGGCCACCGACCCCGACCACTCCCACGAGCCCTTCCCGCTCACGGACGTCCAGGCCGCCTACCACACGGGCCGCGACCCCCGCTTCACCCTCGGCGGCGTCGGCACCTGGCACTACACGGAGTTCGACGGCACGGACGTCGACCTCGACCGGCTGGAACGCGCCTGGAACACCCTCGTCCGACGGCACGGCATGCTCCGCGCGGTCGTGGCGGACGGACACCAGCGCGTCCTGCCCGACGTACCGCCCCTGCGCATACCGGTGGCGGACGTCCCGGCCCACGACGACGCCGTCGCGGCGCTGGCCGGCCTGCGCACCCGCCTGTCCCAGCAGGTACGCGACCCCGCCCGGTGGCCCCTCTTCGCCATCGAGGCGGTGCGCTACCAGGACGGCGGCACTCTGCGTACCCGAATCGGCGTAGGACTGGACTACCTGGTCCTGGACGCCCTCTCCATCACCACGCTCTACGCCGAACTCAACGCGCTCTACGCCGACCCCGAGCACGAACTCCCGCCCGTCGACGTCTCCTTCCGTGACTACCTGACCGGTCTGCCCGCCGATCCGGACTCGGCCGAGCGGGCCCGCGCCCACTGGCGGACGCGGCTGTCCGAACTGCCGCCCCCGCCCCCGCTGCCCCTCGACCGGGACCCCGCGGCCCTCGACGCGCCCGTTTTCACCCGGCGCCGGCTGAGCCTGCCCGCAGACGACTGGCAGACCGTCAAGCGGGACGCGGCCCGGAACGGACTCACGCCGTCCACCGTCCTGCTGGCCCTGTACGCGGAGGTCCTGGCCGCCTGGAGCGGCGCCGACGCGCTGACCGTCACGCTCACCCTCTTCAACCGCCGGGACGTCCACCCCCACATCCACCGTGTACTGGGCGACTTCACCTCGCTCTCCCTGGCCGGGCACCGACGCGACGGTACGACCTGGCTGGCGGCGGCCGGAGCACTGCAACGCCGCCAGGCGGAGGACCTGGACCACCTGAACGTCCCGATCGACTGGCTGCTGCGCGAGTTCGGCCGACGTACGGGCACCGTGGACGCTGCCGCGCCCGTGGTGTTCACCAGCGCCATCGGTGTCGGCGACGCGACCCTGGTCGGCACGGGCACCGGCTTTCCCGCCAAGGTCTGGGGCATCTCGCAGTCCCCCCAGGTGTGTCTGGACAACCAGGTCACCGAGGAGTCCGGGAACCTGGTCGTCACCTGGGACGCCGTCGAGGAACTCTTCCCCGCAGGCGTGCTGGACGCGATGTTCGACGCCTACGGAAGGCTGCTGCGGTACGCCGCCGCCGGTGACTGGGACGCGCCGCTGCCCGACCTGCTGCCCGCGTCCCACTACGAACGGCGTGCCGTCGCCGCGAGGGAGGCCGCCCTGGAACCGGTGGTCCCGCGCCCGCTGCACGAGGCGTTCTTCGCTCACGCCGAGGCCACTCCCGACCGCACCGCCCTCGTCACGACGGCCGGGGAGGAGGTGACCTACGGAACCCTCGCCGACCAGGCGCTGCGCACGGCCGCCGCACTCGGTGACGCGGGCGTCGTCCCGGGCGAACTCGTCGCGGTCACCGTGCCCAAAGGGCCGGAGCAGATCGCCGCGGTCCTCGGCGTCCTCGCGGCCGGTGCCGCCTACGTACCGCTGAGTCTCGAACAGCCCGCCGCACGGCTGGAACGGGTACACGCCACCGCCGGGTTCCGCGTCGTGGTGGGCGACTGGCCCGCCCAGGGAAGGACGGCTCCCCGCGCCCTGTCCGTCACGGGCACGCGGAACCACGAGCCGCTGCCGGCCCCCTGGAAGGTACTTCCCGACGCACTCGCCTACGTCATCTTCACGAGCGGGTCCACCGGTGAGCCCAAGGGCGTCCAGATCACCCACGCGGCCGCCTGGAACACGATCGCGGACGTCAACACCCGGCACGGCATCGGCGCGGACGACCGCGTGTTCGCCCTGTCCGCGCTGGACTTCGACCTCTCCGTGTACGACGTCTTCGGGCTGCTCGCCGCCGGCGGATCCCTCCTGCTGCCCACCGACGAGCAGCGCCGTGAACCGGCCCGCTGGCCGAGTCTGCTCGACCGGTTCGGCGTGACTGTCTGGAACACCGTGCCGGCCCTGCTCGACCTTCTCCTCGACGCCGACGAGCAGGAGACACCGGAGGTGTCGGAGTGCGCCCGCCTCGCGGGGCTGCGGACGGCACTGGTCTCCGGTGACTGGATCGGGCTCGACCTGCCCGGCCGGCTACGCGAACGCACTGCACGGAGCTGCGCCTTCGTCGCCATGGGCGGCGCGACCGAGGCTGCCATCTGGTCCAACACGCTCACCGTCGAGGAACCGGACCCCCGGTGGGTCTCCATCCCCTACGGCCGCCCGCTGACCGGGCAGCACTATCGCGTGGTCGACCGGCACGGGCGGGACTGCCCCGACTGGACGCCCGGCGAACTGTGGATCGGCGGCGGGGGACTGGCCGTCGGATACCTCGCCGACCCGGCCCGCACCGCCGAGAAGTTCGTCGAACAGGACGGGCGGCGCTGGTACCGGACCGGTGACCTGGGCCGCTTCCGGGGAGACGGGCTGATCGAGTTCCTCGGCCGCCTCGACAGCCAGCTGAAGATCGCCGGCCACCGCATCGAGGCCGGCGAGATCGAGGCCGCGCTGGAGTCCCACCCCGGCGTCGCCCGGGCCGCCGTCGTGGCCGTGGGGGAGCGCACCGCCAAGCGTCTGGCCGCCTTCGCCGTGCCGAACGAGCCGACGTCGCACGCTGAGCCCGGCGGGCCCGTGGAGGCGGAGACGACCGTGCGGGACGCGGACCTCACGGAAAGCCTCTTCGCCCAGCTGGCAGAGCGAGTACCCGTCTACGCGATCCCCTCCCGTATTCAGCTGCTGCCCGCCCTGCCGCTCACCGCGAACGGCAAGGTCGACCGGAGCGCCCTCGCGGCCATGGCGGAACCCGACACCGCGCCGGCCGAGACCGAACCGCCGCGCGGAGAGACCGAGACGGCCGTCGCCGGCCTCTGGAGCGAGTACCTGCCGCACTGGGCACCGGACCGCACCGCCAACTTCTTCGCCGCGGGCGGCGACAGCCTCACCGCCCTGCGCCTGCTCACCGCGATCGAGCGCCGCCTCGGGGCCGCCGTGCCCGTCCGGCGCTTCTTCGCCGCACCCACCGTCGCCGCGCTGGCCGCGGACATCACTCGAACGCTCGCGGCCCACGCGACCGCCTACGAGACCGGAGAGCTGTGAACATCGCTGAACTGCTGGCCCGTTACGCCGACGACGGCGTGGTGCTGTGGGCCCAGGACGGACAACTGCGCTTCCGCGCCCCCCAGGGCCGGCTCACCGACACCCACCGGACCGAACTGCGCACCCACAAGGAAGCCATCCTGCGCCACCTGGAGGCGCGGGAACCCGCGCTGCGCGCCGACCCGGAACGCCGCCACGAGCCCTTCCCGCTGACGGACATCCAGGCCGCCTACCTCATCGGCCGCACCGACGCCTACGCCTACGGCGGTGTCGGCTGCCACGCCTACGTCGAACTGGAATACCCCGACCTCGACGTGGACCACGTCACCGGCGTGTGGCGGGAACTGGTCCAGCGGCACGACATGCTCCGCGCCGTCATCCACCACGACGGCTACCAGCAGGTCCTGGCCGACGTACCCGACCTCAGCATCGACGCCGACGACCTGACCGGCCTCCCGCCGACCGAAGCCGAGGCGGAGGTGGAGCACACCCGGGCGAGACTGTCCGCCCGCGAGACGCCCACCGACCAGTGGCCGCTCTTCGAGGTCCACGTGAGCCGGACCGCCGAGCGGGCAGTGCTCCACCTCGCCTTCGACATGCTGGTCGTCGACCACGCCAGCCTGCGCATCCTGCTCGCCGAGTTCCAGCGCCGCCACGGCGGTGAGCCCCTCACCGAGGCACCGCGGATCACCTTTCGCGACTACGTCCTGGCCCGCCGCGCCCTCACCGAGACCGACGCGTACACCCACGACCGCGCCTACTGGACCGAGCGGCTCGACACCCTGCCGCCCGCGCCCGAACTCCCCCTCGCCGAAGCCTGGGAGGCGGGCGTCAGCGACCCGCGGGAGACGGCTCACCCCTCCGCTCCGGCCGAGTCGGGGACCTTCCGCCGGCTGGAGGTTCTGCTGCCCGCGGCAGAACGGGACCGCCTCACCGAGCGGGCCGCACGACGAGGACTCACCCTCTCCACGGCGCTGCTCACCGCGTACGCCGAGACGGTCGGCCGCTGGTCGCGCGCCGGCCGGTTCACGCTCAACGTACCGACGGTGGACCGGCCCGACCTGCACGAGGACATCGGCCGCCTCGTGGGCGACTTCACCTCGCTCGAACTGCTCGCCGTGGACCTGGACGCCCCGGCCGCCTTCGCCGAACGGACGCGGCTCCTCGGGGAGCAGCTCCTGAATGACCTCGCGCACCCCCTGTTCACGGGCTCGGAGGTGCTCGCCGAGCTGTCCCGCCGGGCCGGGGGACCGGTGCTGATGCCGGTGGTCTTCACCAGCGCCCTGGGATCGGGCGCCACCTCAGAGGGTGTGCCCCCCGAGGTGACGTACGCCGTGACCCGGACACCGCAGGTCTGGCTCGACTGCCAGGTCATGCACCGCGGCGACACGCTGAGCCTGTCCTGGGACATCCGCGAGGGCGCCCTCGCCCACGGTGTCGCCGACGCGATGTTCGAGGCGTACACGGGCCTCGTGCGGACCCTGTCGGCCGAGGGCGCGGCAGGCGACGCCGCCTGGGACGCCCCGGCCGGCATCACGCTGCCCGAGGACCAGGCCGAGCGACGGAACGCCGTCAACGCGACCGCGGGACCGCTGCCGGACTCCCTGCTCCACGAACCGGTCCTCGCCCAGGCCCGGATCACACCGGACGCGATCGCGGTCCGCACTCCGGAACTGACCCTCACCTACCAGCAGCTCGTCGCCCGTGCCACCGCCGTGGCCGAAGCACTGACGGCGGCAGGACTGCGGGCCGGTGAGCCCGTGGCCATCTGGGCGGACAAGGGATGGGAGCAGGTCGTCGCGGTCTTCGGCACGCTGATGGCGGGCGGCGCCTACCTCCCCGTGGACACGGCCCAGCCGCCGGCCCGCCGGGACACGATCATCGCGGACGCGGGTGTCCGCACGGTCCTCACCCAGTCCTGGCTCGCCGAGATCGACGACCTCCCGGAAGGCGTCACGCCGGTCGCCATCGACCTCCTGCCCCAGGACGCGCAGGCAGCGCCCGCCGCGAGCGCAATCCCGCGCGGCCCGGACGATCTCGCGTACATCATCTACACCTCGGGCTCCACCGGTACGCCCAAGGGCGTGATGATCAGTCATCGGGCGGCCCTCAACACCGTCGAGGACGTCAACCGCCGCTTCGGTGTCACCGAACGCGACCGTGTCCTCGGCATCGCGGGACTCGGCTTCGACCTGTCCGTGTACGACTTGTTCGGGCCGCTCGCCGTGGGCGCCTGTCTCGTCCTGCCCGCCGCCGACCGGCGCGGCGACCCCTCCCACTGGGCCGAACTCGTCCGGGACTTCGGAGTCACCGTGTGGAACTCGGTCCCCGGCCAGCTCCACATGCTGTGCGACTGGCTGCGCTCCGAGCCCCCGGCCGACGACGCCTCACTCCGACTCGCGCTGATATCCGGCGACTGGATACCCGTCGCCCTGCCGGACCAGGCCCGTGAGCTGCTCCCCGGCCTTGAGGTCATCTCCCTCGGCGGTGCCACCGAGGGCTCCATCTGGTCCATCGCCCACGCCGTCGACGCCGTGGACACGGCCCGGCCGAGCATCCCGTACGGCAGGCCCCTGACCAACCAGACCTTCGCCGTACTCGACCGGCACCTGCGGGCACGGCCCGAATGGGTGCCGGGGGAGCTGTTCATCGGCGGCGCCGGTGTCGCACTGGGCTACTTCGGCGACGAGAGCCGCACGGCGGAGCGGTTCCTCACCGACCCGGCGACCGGACAGCGGCTCTACCGCACCGGTGACCTGGGGCGGTACCTTCCCGACGGCACCATCGAGTTCCTGGGCCGCGAGGACGCCCAGATCAAGATCCGCGGCTACCGGGTCGAACTCGCCGAGGTGGAAGCCGCCGTACAGGCCCACCCGGAGGTCGCGGCGGGCGCCGTCATCGTGGACGACTCGGCGGCCGGCGGCCGGCGCCTGGCCGCGTTCGTGGAGACGGCCCGCAAGGACGGCCCGCCCGACGCGGACGCCGGCAGCGCCGGTACGCCGACGCCCCGGACTCAGGCGCGCGCCGCTGCCGCCGACGCCGTACGGGAAGCCTCCGCGGCCGTCGACGCCGCGCGGCTGACCGCATTCCTGGCCGCCCTCGACGAGGTGGCCCTCGTGGAGATGACCCGCGTCCTGGACGCCTCCGGGGTGTTCGCCGACGGCGCGTCGCGCACCGAGGAGGAGGTGGGCACGGCGCTCCGTGCCACCCCCCGCCACCGCCACATCGTGCGGCGCTGGCTGCGCGCGCTGGCGGCACGCGACCGGCTCACCCACCGGGAGTCCGACGACACCTACGCCAGGCTCGTCCCCGTCGCCGCGCCCGACGCCGAGCACTGCTGGCAGCGGACCGCGGAGCTGGAGCACGAGATCGGCTGGAGCACCGAACTGCTCACCGTCATGCGCACCTGCGCCGAGCGGCTGCCCGAGCTGGTCTCCGGGGAAACGGGCATCCGGGAACTGCTCTTCCCCGGCGCGGCCACCGAGGCCGCCGACGCCGCCTACCGCGACAACCTCGCCATCCGTCACCTCAACCGCGCGGTGGTCGCCGCGCTGCGCGAGATCGCGGCGGGCCACACCGGCGAGGAGAGGCTGCGTGTCCTGGAGGTGGGCGGCGGTGTCGGCGGTACCACCGGCGAACTGGTGCCCGTCCTCGCCGAGTACGGCGTCGACTACCTGTTCACGGACCCCTCCGCGTTCTTCCTGAACGAGGCCCGCGAGCGCTTCGCCGACCACGCATGGGTCCGCTACCAGCGCTTCGACGTCGACGAGGACCCGCGCGCCCAGCAGTTGCTGCCCAACACCTTCGACGTGGTCATCTGCGCCAACACCCTGCACGCCGCGGCCGACGCGGACGCGGCCGTGGGCCGGCTGCGGGAATTGCTCGTGCCCGGCGGACAGCTCGTGTTCGTGGAGAACACCCGGGACGAGAACCTGCCGCTGCTGATCTCCATGGAGTTCCTGGAGGTCGCGGGCCGGACCTGGACCGACGTGCGCGAGCACACCGGCCAGTCCTTCCTCACCCACTCCCAGTGGCGCGAACTCCTCCACGTGCACGCCGCGTCCGAGGTCACCTCGCTGCCTGACACCCGGGACGCGCTGGCCGCGACCGGCCAGGAGCTCTTCCTCGCCACCCTCAAGGACGACCGGCACCACGTCCCGGCGGGTGAACTGGCCCGCACGGCGGCGACCCGGCTCCCGGAGTACATGCTCCCCTCCGTGTGGCAGGTCGTCGACGCCCTGCCCCGCACGGCCAACGGCAAGACCGACCGCGCCCGCCTGCGGACCTGGCTGCCCCGCGAGAGCGCCCCGGTCGTCGTGGACGAGAAGCCCAAGGACGACCTGGAGCACAGCCTCGCCGACCTCTGGTCCGAACTCCTCGCCGTCGACGGTGTCACCCGCAACGACGACTTCTTCGACCTCGGTGGCGACTCGCTCCTCGTCGCCCGCATGGTGGGCCGGCTCCGCGAACGCGTGCCGGAGGCCGCCGACCTGGAGTGGGAGGTCGTGCTGCGCCACATGCTGCGCCGCCCGACGGTGGCCGGTCTCGCCGCGTTCCTGCGTTCCCTGGCCGGCCCCGAGGACGCGCCCGCCGCCGCGGTCCGCACGGATTCCGTGATCCATCTGCACGGCGCCCGGTCCGACGACGAACCCACGACCGTGCTCGTGCACGCCGGCACCGCGACGATCATGCCCTACCGGGCGCTGATCACCGAGATCCGGCGGCGCTCGCCCGGCCTCGCCGAAGTCGTGGGCGTGGAGGTCCCCGACCTGAACGGCTTCCTCGCCGCACCGCCGCAGGGACTCATCGAGCAGATGGCGGCCGACTACGCCCGCGCCCTCACGGCCGACGGCCGCAGCCGCTTCCACGTCGTCGGCTACTGCCTGGGCGGCCTGATCGCCACCGAGGTGGCCCGCAACCTCGCCGAGTCCGGCGCGGAGGTGGAGAGCCTCACCGTCATCAGCAGCCACAGCCCCCGCTTCCGGCTGGACGACGAGCTGCTCGCCGAGTACTCCTTCGCCGTCATGATGGGCATCGACCCGGCCGACCTCGGCTTCCCGGACGACCAGTACCGGGTGGCCGCCGCGGCCGACGCGGTCCTGGCCGCCAGCCCCGGCGTCCTGCCGGACGGCGGACTCGCCGCGCTGCCCGAGGAGTTCGCGGACGTCGCCGGACGCTTCCGCGAACTGGCCGACATCCCCCGCGCCACCCGCATCGCCCGGATGTGCGAGGCGGTGCCCGCCTCGGCCGGCACCTACGAACCCGAGCACATGACACGGCTCTTCCTCGCCTTCCGCCAGAGCGTCTTCGCCATCACCCGCTACGACGCCGAGCCCTACGCCGGTGACATCACCTTCCTGCGCCACGACGGCGCCTACCCCTTCCCGGGCAGCAAGGACGCCGTCACCACCTACTGGGAGGAACTCACCCTGGGAGACCTGGACATCGTCGACATCGGCGGCGACCACTACAGCTGCCTCTCCGTCGAGCACGCGCCCGGCATCCTCAAGACCCTCGCCGAGCTGACCCAGGGGGCGATCACCCGATGAACAAGCCCGTGATCGGAGTGCTGGGCGCCTCCGGCGCGGTCGGCCGGGCCGCCGTACGCGAACTGCGCTCCCTCGGCCACACCGGCCTCCGCCTGGGCGGCCGGACCGCGTCCGCCCTCTGCGCGGTCGCCGAGGAGGACCCCGCAGGCCACGACGAAACCGTCTGGGCCGACGCCACCGCACCGGACGGCCTGCGCGCCTTCACCGAGGGCTGCGACATCGTCCTCAACTGCGTCGGACCCACCTACCGGCTGCGGGCCACCGTGGCCTTCGCGGCACTCGACGCCGGCGCGCACTGCGTCGACGTGGCAGGGGACGACCCCGCCGCCGAGGACCTCGACAAGGGCAGCGACCCGGTCCGCGACGGCCGCGCCGTCGTCCTGTCCGCGGGCGCCCTGCCCGGCCTGTCCAGCCTCCTGCCCCGCTGGCTCGCGACGCGCGGCGGCCTGGACGCGGCCACGGCGCTGACCGCCTACTGCGGCGGCCTGGAGACCTGTTCGCCGACGGTCGCCCACGACCTGATGCTGTCCCTCAGCTCGGGAGGTGCGGACGGGGCGGCCTACGGGGAAGCCCTCGCCGCCGTCCGCGGCGGCCGGCGCGTCTCGCGCGCCCTGCGCACCGACGAGGACACCGCGCACGCAGCGTTCCCCCACCGGGTCGCCGTACAGCCCTATCTCAGCGGCGAGAGCGAACGCCTCGCCACCGTCCTCGGCCTCGACCGGCTCGACTGGTACAACGTCCACCCCGGCCCCGCCGTACGCGCGCTGCTCAACCTCCTGCCGGGCCGTCTTGCGGCCGGGGACGACCTCGACGCGCTGGCCGAGCGGCTGATGCTCGCAGCCGACCTCGACCTGGCCGGGCGCAGTCCGTACTACGTCATGGACTTCGAGCTGTCGGGCACCGCGTCGGGAGCGCCCGCCACCGCTGGGCTGACCCTGCGCGCGACCAGCAGCTACCGGCTCACCGCCGCCGTGGGCGCGCTCGCGGCGGACGCGGTGCTGCGCGGCCGGGTGGGTGCGGGCGTGCACTTCGCATGCGACGTGCTGGACCCGGACACCGTGGTGGGGCACCTGCGCTCCCACGGCGTCGCCGACCTCCGGCTCACCGGAACGGCCGCCGAGACCGAGCAGATCGAGGAGGGTGTCCTGTGAGCACGTCGGCACCCCTGCGCGTCCTGGTCTGCGGCACCAACTTCGGCCGCTTCTACGCCGAGGCGGTACGCCGACGCCCCGGTTACACCCTCGCGGGCATCCTGAGCAGGGGGTCATCGGCCTCCCGGGGCTACGCCGAGAGCCTGGGCGTCCCCTTCTACACCGACGCCGACGACCTGCCCGCCGGCATCGGCGCCGCCTGCGTGGCGGTGAGTTCGTCCATCTCGGGCGGCCAGGGCACCGACCTGGCGCGGGCGCTGATGGACCGGGGCATTCACGTCCTCCAGGAACACCCCGTCCACCTCACCGAGTTGACCGGCAACCTCAAGCACGCCCGCAGCCGCGGCGTCCAGTACCGGCTCAACACCCACTACCCGCACGTGGCCCCGGTCCGCTCCTTCGTCGAGGCGGCCCGGCGGCTCGTCGCCCGCCAGCGCCCCCTGTTCCTGGACGCCGCCACCCCGGTCCACCTGATGCACCCCCTGGTGGACATCCTCGGGCAGGCCATGGGCACCCTGCGTCCCTGGCGTTTCGCGGACCCGGCGCCGCTGCCCGCCGAGATCGGGCCGCAGCCCTTCCGCTCCCTGCACGGAGTCTTCGCCGGCGCCCCCCTCACCCTGCGGGTGCACCACCAGCTCGACCCGTCCGACCGTGACAACCACGCCCTGCACTGGCACCGGATCTCCCTGGGCACCGAGGGCGGAGTGCTCACGCTCGCCGACACCCACGGTCCCGTCCTGTGGAGCCCCCGCCTGCACATCGGGCGGGACGCCGACCGCCGCTTCGTCCTGGACGGTCCGGGCACCGGCCGCCTGGGGCTCGGAAGCACTGCGGTGGTCGGCAGCACCGGGTCCTTCCGTACCGTCTTCTCCGACCTGTGGCCGGGAGCGATCGGCAGCGCGCTCGACGGGCTGCGCGACGCGATCGCGCAGGGCGGCGACGCCCTGCGCGCGGGACAGTACGACCTGGCCGTGTGCCGAATCTGGAGCGACCTCGCGGCGCGGCTCGGGCCCCCCGAGATCGTCCGGCCGGCCACGCCCCGGCCCCTCGCGGTGAGCGACGTCTTCCCCGCGCCGGAACGGTTCCCGTACGACACCAGTGCCTCCCGCCCCGAACCCACCCGGCCGTCCGGTCCCGTGGAAACCGGCCCGGCCATCGGGGCGGACACCGCCGCGTACTCCCCGTCCGCCGAGTTCTTCGACCTGGTCGCCGCCGAGCACACCGCGACCGCGAGCGCCCCGGCCGTCGCCGCACTCCTCGCCGACGCCGACCTCGGCACCGGCCCCGTGGTGGACATCGGCGCCGGCACCGGTCTGCTGACCGAGGCCGTCGCCCGGGCCCGGCCGGATGCGGAGATCATCGCCTGCGAACCGTCCGTCGGTATGCGGGCCGTACTCACCAGCCGGGTGTTCAGCGACGAGGACCTGCGGCCCCGGGTGACCGTCAGCGCGGACGCCGCGCCGGACCTCGACCTGCCCGACCGGATCAGCGTCGTGCTGCTCTGTGGAGTCCTGGGCCACCTCGACGCCGAGGGGAGGGCCAGGCTGTGGCGGCGGGTGACCCGGCGGCTGGCGCCCGGCGGACTGGTGATCGTCGAGCTCATGCAGTTCGAGGAACCGACGACCCTTCCCGAGACCCGGCTCGCCACCGCCACCGCCGGACGCCACCGCTACGAGTGGTCGTTCGGCGGCGCACCCGACGAGGCGGAGGACGGCGTGATGCGCCTGCACTCCACATGGCGGGTCTACCGGGACGGCGCCCCGCAGGCGGAACGCGAGGTACGCGACTCGTACCGCTGGGAGCCCTTCGGACTGAAGGACGTGATCGCCGCGTCGGGCATGACCGCACGCACCCTGCCCACCCGTCCCGGGGCACCCCCGCTGGCCGTCCTCACCCGGCCCCAGGACACGACCGACGAGGCCGCCGGAGCGTACCTCCCGCACGCGCGGACCGCGCCCGACGGCCCGGACGCCTCCATCGGTCCGGCCTCCCCGGACTGTCCGCGCACCGACACCCCGCTCGTCTCCTCCTCCACCGACGGCTAGGACCACCATGAGAACCCCCGAGACCTCCGCCCCCGAGACCGCCACCTCCGACCTGCCCGGCATGGACGCCGGGCCGAGCCCCGAGGCCCCGCCCCGGGACTTCCCCATCCAACGCGGCTGCCCCTTCTCCGCGCCCGCGGAGTACGACACGCTGCGCACCCACGAGCCCGTCGCCCGCGTCACCCTGCCGACGAAGAAGGAAGCGTGGGTGGTCACCCGCTACGACGACGTACGCGAACTGCTCTCCGACCCCCGGGTCAGCGCCGACATCCGCCGCCCGGGCTTCCCCGCCCTCGGCGAGGGCGAACAGGAGGCCGGGGCGAGGTTCCGCCCCTTCATCCGCACCGACGCCCCCGAGCACACCAAGTACCGGCGGATGCTCCTGCCGGTGTTCACCGTGCGCCGGGTGCGGGCGATGCGGCCCGCCGTGCAGGCCCGCGTCGACGAGATTCTGGACGGCATGGTCGCCGGGGGCGGCCCCGTGGACTTCGTCTCCGCGTACGCCAACGCGGTCTCCACCTCCGTGATCTGCGAACTGCTCGGCATCCCCCGCGAGAACCTGGAGTTCTTCCGGGACGTCACCCGCGTCTCAGGCTCCCGCACCAGCACCGCCGAACAGGTCACCGAAGCCCTCGGCGGCCTCTTCGGACTGCTCGCCGAACTGGTCGGCAAGCGGCGGGAGGAACCCCGCGACGACCTGATCTCCAAGCTCGTCACCGAGCACCTCGTCCCCGGCCACGTGACCACGGACCAGCTGCTGTCCACGCTCGGAATCACCATCAACGCCGGCCGCGAGACCACCACCAGCATGATCGCCCTGAGCACGCTGCTCCTCCTGGACCGGCCGGAGCTGATGGAGGAACTGCGCCGCGACCCCAGCCTGATGCCCGCCGCCGTCGACGAGCTCCTGCGCGTGCTGTCCGTCGCCGACTCGATCCCACTGCGGGTGGCCGCCGAGGACATCGACCTGTCCGGCCGGACGATCCCCGCCGACGACGGCGTCATCGCCCTCCTGGCCGGCGCCAACCACGACCCCGAGCAGTTCGACGACCCGGAGCGGGTCGACTTCCACCGCACCGACAACCACCACGTCGCCTTCGGCTACGGCGTCCACCAGTGCGTCGGGCAGCACTTGGCCCGGCTGGAACTGGAGGTCGCCCTGGAGACCCTGATCCGCCGCGTGCCCACCCTCCGCCTCGCGGGGGACCGGCACGACGTCGCCGTCAAGCACGACTCGGCCACCTTCGGCCTCGAAGAACTGAAGGTCACCTGGTGACCGCGCGCTCCGCGCCCAACACGCCCCTCCGGCACTCGGCGCAGCCTCCAGCGCGGCCCTCAGCGCGCGCCGCGCGCGCCGACAGCCCGTGGATCCGGCGGTGGAGCGGCGCCTCCGCACCCCGGTACACACTGGTCTGCCTGCCGCACGCGGGTGGCAGCGCGGGCTTCTACCGGCCCTGGGCCGCTCTGACGCCTCCCGAGGTCGAACTCCTCGCCATCCAGTACCCCGGCCGCGAAGACCGCTTCGAGGACCCCGAGGCGGCCGGCATGGCCGAACTGGTGGGTGCGGTGGCGGACGCCGTCGCGCCGCTGCTCGACCGGCCGTATGCCCTCTTCGGGCACAGCATGGGATCCGCCGTGGCCTGGGAACTCGCCCACGAGCTGCAACGGCGCCAGATCCCCGGCCCACGGGGCCTGTTCGCCTCAGGCCGGGCCGCCCCCGGCACCGCCGTCACCGGGCAACTGCACCGTCAGGACGACGACACCCTGGGCGCCGAACTGGCCCGGCTGGGCGGCACCAGCCGGGAGGTCCTCGACGATCCCGGACTGCGCTCCCTGATCCTCACGGCAGTGCGCCACGACTACCGGATCATCGAGACCTACCGCCCGCCACAGCGGCCACCGCTGTCCTGCCCCCTGCACGTCCTGACCGGCAGCACGGACCCGGAACTCGGATCGGAACGCGCCCGTGAACGGGCGGGCGGCTGGGCGGACCTCACCACCGCCCGCACCGAGGTACGCGTCTTCCCCGGCGACCACTTCTACCTCACCCCGCGCCGCCGCGAGGTCGTCGCCACCGTCCTGCGCAGGCTGGACCCCTCCCTGACCACCGGCGGCGCGCACACCTGGCCGAGCACCCCGTGAGCCGCCGCACCGCCGCGCCCGCACGCCAGGCCACTCATGCACACCCGGCCATCCACGCCCGGAGTCCAACGTGATCGACTACTACTCGACCTCGGCCGAGTTCTACGAACTGGTCGCCACCCGGCACACCGCCAGCAGCGGCCCCCCGCTCACCGGCGTCCTGACCGGACTGGACGTGTCCCACGGACCCGTCCTGGAGATCGGAGCCGGTACCGGCCGCGTCACCGAGGTCATCGCCGCCGCGCTGCCGGACGCGGAGATCCTGGCGGCCGAGCCGTCGGCCACCATGCGCGCCATGCTCACCTCCCGGGTCGCCCGCGACCCGGACCTGCGCCGCCGCGTGACCGTCGTCGACGGGTCCGCCCAGGACCTCGTCCTGCCCGAACGCCTCTCCGCGGTCGTCATCTTCGGCGTCGCCGGCCATCTCACCGTCCCCGAACGCGTGACGCTGTGGAAGCGGCTCGCGGACCGCCTGCCCGACGGGGCGCCCATCGTCGTCGAACTGATGGGAGTCTCCTCACCCCGCGTCATCCCCCCGGTGATGTCCCTGAGGGAGACCATCGGCCGCCAGACCTACGAGTGGTGGATCGGCGGCGAACCCACCGAGGGCGACGGCATGCGGTTCACCACCACCTGGAAGGTCCTGCGCGACGGCCGCACCGTCCGCGAGATCGCCGACAGCTACGAATGGCACACCTTCGACGTCGCCCGGCTGGCCCGCGAGGCCGGCATGACCAGCCGTCGCATCACCGAGGCGGGCGGCAGGCCCATCCCCGAAATCGGAGTACTCGTCAAGTGAAGTCACAACCGCCCGAGCCCGGCCCGGCGCCGGCAGCCGAGGACGCCGCCGGCGGCGCGGGCACCTCCGCGACCTCGCCGACCCCGCTGCGCAGGCTCGCCGAACCCGTCCGCGGCCGGCTGACCCTCGCCATCGCCCTCCAGGCCGTCGCTGCCCTCGCAGGAGTGGTCCCGTTCATCGCGGTCTCCCGCATCGCCGAACGCCTCACCGCAGGGTCTCCGGCCGACGGTGACGCCCTCTGGCCGCTGGTGGCCCTGGCCTGCTCGGCCGGTTTCGTCGCCCTGGTCTGCGGCACGGCGGCCGGCGCTCTCGCCCACCTCGCCGACAACGACCTCCAGCTCACGCTCCGCCGCCGGCTCGCCCGGCACATCGGACGGCTGCCGCTCGGCCGGCTCACCGACCGGGGCACCGGCGAGGTCAAACAGGCCGTGCAGGACGACGTGAGCGCGCTGCACACCCTGTTCGCCCACACCCTCCTCGACGTCGTGTCCGTGCTCACCGCCCCGGTGCTCATCCTGGGCTACCTGTTCACCGTCGACTGGCGGCTCACCCTGATCAGCGTGGTGCCCCTGCTGCTGGGCGTGTTCCTGTTCAGCCGGGCCATGGCGGGCGCGGCGGCGCAGATGGCCGAGTTCGGCGCCGCGGTGGGCCGCATCTCGTCCGCCGCCGTGGAGTTCGCCTCCGGCATCGCCGTGTTCAAGAGCTTCGGGCGCGGTAACAAGGCCCACGAGCGCTTTGTCCGCGCCACCGAGGGCTTCGCCGACTTCTTCGCCGGCTGGGTCCGGTCCACCCTCGCCACCTCCACCGCCGCGATCCTGGTGGTCACCCCGGCCGTGGTCCTCCTGCTCCTGGCCGCACCCGGCGCGGTGTTCGTCACCCAGGGCTGGATGACCGGCGCCGAACTCGTCCCCTTCCTCCTGCTCGGCCCCGCGGTCGCCGCCCCCATGGGTGTGGTCGGCCCCCGCATCCAGCAGATCCGGGCCGGCCAGGCTGCAGCCGTACGCGTCACCGAACTCCTGGACGCCCCCACCCTCCCCGAGCCCACGACACCCGCCCTCCCCGACGGCCACCACGTCCGTCTGCGCGGGGTGTCCTTCTCCTACGACGGGACCACCGACGTCCTCAGCGGCGTCGACCTCGACCTCGCCCCCGGCACCGTCACCGCACTCGTCGGCCCCTCCGGCTCGGGCAAGTCCACTTTGGCCTCCTTGCTGCCCCGCTTCCACGACGTCACGGCCGGCACGGTGACCCTCGGCGGCGCCGACCTGCGGGACGTCCCCGCCACCGAGCTGTACCGACGGGTGGGCTTCGTCCTCCAGGACGTACGGCTGCTGCGGGCGAGCGTCGCCGACAACATCCGCCTGGGCCGCCCCGAGGCCACCGACGAGGATGTCGAACGGTGCGCCCGCGCCGCCCGCATCCACGACCGCGTCACTGAACTGCCCGACGGCTACGCGACCGAACTCGGCACGGCCGTCACCTTCTCCGGCGGCGAGGCCCAACGACTCTCCATCGCGAGGGCGTTGCTCGCCGACGCGCCCGTCCTCGTCCTCGACGAGGCGACCGCCTACGCCGACCCGCACTCCGAGGCGCTGATCCAGGACGGCCTGTCCGCGCTCGCGGCCGGCCGCACCTTGCTCGTCATCGCCCACCGGCTGTCGACCATCCGCTCCGCCGACCGGATCGTGGTGCTGGAGGACGGACGCGTCACCGAACAGGGCCGCCACGACGACCTGCTGACCGCCGGCGGCCGCTACGCCGCGCTGTGGGACGCCCAGAGCGGCACGGGCCCGGACGGCACCGACGGCGTCCCGGACCAGCGGCCCGTCCGCGCGGGGGCCGACATCCGAGAGGGAAGCGCACGATGATCCGTCAGCTCTACCGCGTCCTGGGCCCGGAGGGCTCCCGGCCGCTGAACCGGCTGCTGCTGCTCCAGTCCGGGGCGGCCGTACTCCAGGGCGTCGCCTTCGCGCTCTTGGTGCCCGTCCTCAAGGCCCTGCTCGGGCCCGACCCTGTCGACGTCTGGCAGTGGCTGGCGGCGTTCGCCATCTGCGTGGTCGTCTATGCCGTACTCCAGGGCGCCGCCCTCAGCGGTGGGTTCACGGTCGGCTCCCAGCTCTCCCGGGTGCTGCACCGCCGGCTGGCCGACCAGGCGCTGCGCCTGCCACTGGGCTGGTTCACCGCCGGCCGTACCGCCGAGTTCAGCCGACTCGCCGGGCAGAACGTCATCCAGGTGATGAGCACACCGGCCCACCTGCTGCGCCCGTTCATCAGCTCCGTGCTGACCCCGGTGACCCTGATCGTGGCCACCTTCATCTTCGACGTCCGTACCGCCCTGGTGCTCCTGGTCTGCGCACCCGTGCTGTACGCCGTCCAGCAGGGGAGCACGTCGCTGATGCGCCGCCTCGACCTCGGCCGTGACGCCGCGATCGGCGAGTCGGCCGACCGGGTGCTGGAGTACACCCGCAACCAACCGGTCCTGCGGGCGTTCGGCCGGACCGCGGGTGGCTACGGCGCCCTGGACGACGCCCTGGTGGCCGAGGCGCGCGCCGACCGTCGGCTCATCGCGCGCGGCCTGCCCGGCCTGGTCTCCTTCACCTTCGCCACCCGGCTCGTCTTCGCCCTGCTGCTGGCCCTCGGCGTGTCCTGGCAGCTCGACGGGTCGCTCACCGTGCCCACGCTGCTGGCGCTCCTGGTGTTGCTGGTCCGCCTGATCGACAGCGTGTCGTCCGCCGCCGAGGCCGGCGCCGGCATGCGCATCGCCCGGAACACCCTGGAAAGGCTCGGCGCGGTCCTCGACGAGCCGCCCTTCCCCCAGCCCGCCGAGCCGCGGACTCCCCGTGACGCGAGCGTGGAGTTCACCGGCGTGACCTTCCACTACGACGGGGGTGAGACCGGCGGGCGTGCCGTCCTGGACGACGTGACCTTCCGCCTGCCCGAGCGCAGCATGACGGCGCTGGTGGGACCCTCCGGCGCCGGCAAGACCACGGTCGGCTCGCTGATCGCCCGCTTCCGGGACACCACGGAGGGCACCGTCCGCATCGGAGGCGTCGACGTCCGCGACATCACCGCCGACGACCTGGCCGCCCACGTCTCGCTCGTCTTCCAGGACGTCTACCTCTTCGACGGCACGATCGAGGAGAACGTCAGGATCGCCGCACCGGACGCCGGCCCCGCCGAGCTGGCCGAGGCAGCCGCCCTGTCCGGCCTGGACAGGGTGATCGGGGAACTGCCCGACGGCTGGGACACCAAGGTGGGCGAGGGCGGCGCACGCCTGTCCGGTGGGCAGCGCCAGCGCGTGTCCATCGCTCGCGCCCTGCTGAAGGACGCGCCGATCCTCCTCCTCGACGAGGCCACCGCAGCGCTCGACCAGGAGAACGAGGCGCTGTTCGCCGAGGCCGTACGTACCCTCGCCGGCCGCAAGACGCTCCTGGTCATCGCACACCGGCTCAGCACCGTCGTGCACGCCGACCAGATCCTGGTCCTGGAGGACGGCCGGATCACCGAGCGCGGCACGCACGAGGACCTGGTCACGGCGGGCGGCACGTACGCCTCCTTCTGGCAGCGCAGGGCCCGCGCCCACGGCTGGCGGCTGGAGGGAGCACGGTCATGACGCCACACCCGGAGGCACCGATTCACCCGGATCCGGCGGACCCGGCGGCAGAGGAAGGACACGACAGGATGAGCACCGGCCCTCGGAACACCTGGGACTCCTGGGCGCGCTCCGTGATGCCCCTCGCGCGTGCGAGCACCCTGGAACCCAGCCCCGACCCCGCGGCCACCGCCACCCGTCTCGCGCAGGCACGCCTGGCCGGCCAGTACGTGGTGTACGAGGCGGAAGGCGGCGTCTGGCACTTCGCGGCGGGTACCGCCGTCAGCCTCACCGTGCACGCGGACGCCGTCACCGCACGCGCCGCCGGGCGGACTTGGACCTCCCGCACGGAGGGCCGGCCGGTGACCGCGTTCGCCGCCGCGCTCAGTGCCCTGTCCACGACGCACGGGGCGTCCGACGGGGGACGCCACTTCTACGGCTGGGCGGCCTTCGAACTCGCCCACCTCCTGCACGCCGACGCCGAAGCCGCCGGGGACCGCCCGCTGCTGCACGCCCTCGTGCCGGCCGTCGAGGTGACCTTCACCG
Source organism: Streptomyces sp. CB02414 (assembly GCF_001905385.1). Classification (GTDB taxonomy): domain Bacteria; phylum Actinomycetota; class Actinomycetes; order Streptomycetales; family Streptomycetaceae; genus Streptomyces. The sequence goes on from NZ_LIPF01000012.1 coordinate 180,833, forward strand.
AGACGGAGACCGTGGTGCGAGCGGTGGACGAGGCATGGCTGCGCAAGGTCGCGGACGTGCTGGCCGAAGAGACCGCCCACCAGCCGACGCCGGACGCAACGACAGCGGAGGCAGCCGAACGCGTCATCGCCGCGGGCACCGTGGCCTACGGCGGCGCGGTCGCCCGCACGATCGAGGACATCCGTGCCGGGCTCCTGGAGAAGGCCGTGGTCTCCCGGAAGGTGCCACTGCCCGCCGCACCGGCCGTCGATTTCGCCGCCACCTATCTCGCCGGACGCCGGTCCAACACCCCGGCCCGCTCCTACCTGCTGGACCTCGGCGGCTACCGGGCGGCCGGGTTCAGCCCGGAAACGGTCCTGGAGGTCGCGGAGAACGGCCGGGTCAGCACCCAGCCCCTCGCCGGGACCCGCGCGCACGGCCCCGATCCGGCGGAGAACGACCGTCGGCGTGCGGAACTGCTCAGCGACCCCAAGGAGATACACGAGCACGCCGTGTCCGTACGCCTGGCCTGGGAGGAGATGGCCGTGGTGTGCCGGCCCGGCACGGTCGTGGTCGAGGAGTTCATGGCGGTCCGGCCGCGGGGTTCGGTGCAGCACCTGGCGTCACGGGTGACGGGCCGGCTCGGCGAGAACGCTGGGCCGTGGGATGCCTTCGCCTCCCTCTTCCCCGCGATCACCGCCACCGGTGTCTCCAAGCGCGACGCCCTCCACGCCCTGGCCCGCCACGAGGGGGGTCCCAGGGGCTTGTACGGCGGCGCGGTCTTCCGGGGCAGCACCGCCGGATCCCTGGACGCGGCCCTCGTCCTGCGCACCCTCATCGGTGACGGCGAGGAGACCTGGCTGCGCGCGGGCGCGGGAGTCACCGCCCAGTCCAGCCCGGACCGGGAGATCGAGGAGACCTGCGAGAAACTCCGCAGTGTCGCCCCGCACCTGCGGTTCAGCATGGGCTGACGGGTGTGGTGGGACCGCATCCACCTCGGCCCGGTGCGGCTTCGGCCGCGCACTCGCCGACCGATCCGAGCCGCCTCCTGCTGCTCCTGCGGGAGCGGGCGCGAGACCGTCGTACCTGCGTGGACTCCGTGGCCGAGGACCGCTGCTGAGTGTCCAGGAGGTGGTCGACGACCTGCCGGCGCGCCTCGGAGTGGAGACCGGCGACGATGACGACGGGCAGTTGCGCCTCGCTCCGCATCACTTGGCTCCGCGTCGGCCGAAGCGGCGCTCGATGCGCTCGACGCGTCCGGCGGTGTCCAGTACGCGGGCGGTACCCGTATAGAAGGGGTGGCTGACGTTCGAGATCTCGACGTCGACGACCGGGTAGGTGTTGCCGTCCTCCCAGTCGGGTGAGGAACGCGTAGTTCGCGGCGCGGTCGCGGAAGACGGGGCTTCCTCGGTGTCTGGGTGGCCGTCCGGCGTCAGGAAGCAGAGCTTTGTCCGCCCACTGCCAACTGACCGGCGCCAAGCCGGGCTTCGGCAACACCATCTCCCACTCGCACCGGCGCACATCGCGCCGTTTCGACCCGAACATCCAGCGCAAGCGCTACTGGCTGCCCAGCGAGGGACGGCACGTCCGGTTGACGCTCAGCGCCAAGGCGGTCAAGACCGTCGACAGCATCGGCATCGAGGCCGCCGTGGCCCGCATCCGCGCCCGAGGGGGGAAGGTCTGATGGCCAAGAAGAGCAAGATCGCACAGAACGAGAAGCGCAAGGCGGTCGTCGAGCGGTACGCGGCCCGCCGTGCGGAGCAGAAGGAGATCATCCGCCGGCCGTCCTCCACCGACGCCGAACGCGAGGCGGCCGTAGCCGAACTCCGGCGCCAGCCCCGCGACGCGAGCGCGACGCGTGTGCGCAACCGGGACAGCGTGGACGGCCGGCCCCGTGGACACCTGCGAAAGTTCGGCCTGTCACGGGTCAACCTGCGGGAGCAGGCGCACGCCGGCTTCCTGCCGGGGGTCACCAAGTCCTCCTGGCGACGCCTACGGCACCGAAGACGGGCGCGCGGATCTCAGGGCAGGCGCACGAGGTTGAGCCGGTAGCCCTCTGCCTGGGGGAGCTTCTGCGCGGAGAGCGCGGCCACCATCTGCCGGTAGGGGAGAGGCAGCTGGGCGAGCAGAGAGGCGGGCAGGCTGGTGAGGGTGTGCGAAGCCACCATGCCGGTCCCTGGGCGCCAGTCAGCCAGTTGGGCCGGCAGGTCGGGACAGAACCAGTGCATACGGGCCTCGACCCGGCTGAGCGCGTCGTGCTCCTCCTGGGTGTCGAAGAAGCCCGGGCCCGCGGTGTCGAGGGCGAGCAGGGCGCCGGGGAAGCGGTCGGCGAGCAGATCGACGACCTGGCGGACATCGGCCTCGTCCAGGTAGGGGAGTACGGCCTCGGCGAGGAACAGGTACGGCCCGCCCGCGTCCGAGGTCACCTCGGCGGCCCAGGCTTCGTCCGTCACGGATGACGCGATCATGGTCCGCTGCGGGGTGTCGGTGAAGAATCTGCGGCGCAGGGTGATCACGTCCGGCAGGTCGAGTTCGAACCAGCGGGCGCGGCCGTTGTCGACGCGTTCGTAGCGCGTGTTGAGCCCGGTACCGATCTCGACCACGGTGGCCTGGGGGTGGGCGGTGAGGAATTCCGCCACCCACCGGTCGAACAGGAGGGTGCGCAGCAGCGCGCCGACGAGGCTCGGAAGGCCGTCGAAGCGTCCGAAGTCGTAGTCGATCGAGGCCACGATCTCCTCGGCCCGTGGGTCCCGCAGCAGGGCGTGTTCCTTGCGGGTTTCCACGGCGCGGGCGTAGAGCGGGATGAGGAGCGTCTCCTGCACCGTTCCCAGGAGCGGTTCGTTCCTGTCCATGAGCGGCCTCCCTCACACAGATGTGTACCGGGCCGGACGGTGCCGTGGCTGCGACCACCGTCCGGCCCGGAGTCTCAGTGCCCCGTCACGGTGGTGAGGGGGTCGTGCTCGTGTGCGCAGGTCTCGTCGAATCCGTAGGTGTCCCAGGCGGGGAACGGATCGGATTCGGGCCGCTTCTCGCCCTGCCGCATGAGACAGCCGGCCAGGGCCGTGCTCAGCGATTCCTTGTCCAGCTGGGTTCCGATGAAGACGATTTCCTGTGCGTGGGGACTGTCGGTGTCACGCGCGGAGGAGGGTTCGAAGCGTGCCACCGAACCGGCCTGCGACCACAGTCCCGTCACGTGGGGCCGGCTGGCGAGGATGAAGAACCCCTTGGACCGGAGGACCTGACCGTAGGTGCCGCTGTCCAGCGCCTCCGTCACGAACGTCCACAGCCGGCCGGGGTGGAATGGCGTGGAGGAACGGAAGACGGTGGAGGAGATGCCGTACTCCTCCGTCTCGGGCACGTGGTCGCCGTTGAGTTCCCTGACCCACCCGGGAGCCTGCTGTGCGCGTTCCAGGTCGAAGCGGCCGGTGCCCACGACTTCACGGACTGGTACGCGGCCCCGCACCGCCGGCACGACGTGGGCGGCCGGATTGAGGCGGGCCAGGGTGGCCCGCAGCCGGTCCGCCGACGCCGAGTCCACGAGGTCGAGCTTGTTGAGGATGATGACGTCGGCGAACTCGATCTGGTCCATCAGCAGGTCGCTCACGGTGCGTTCGTCGTCCTCGTACTGGTCCAGGCCCCGCTCGGTCAGTTCGTCGCCGGCGGTCAGTTCGGGGAGGAAGTTGGCGGCGTCGACGACGGTGACCATCGTGTCGAGGCGGGCCAGGTCGCCGAGGGTGGCGCCGTCATCGCGGGCGAAGGCGAAGGTGGCGGCCACCGGCATGGGTTCGGAGATGCCCGAGGACTCGATGAGCAGGTAGTCGAAGCGCCCCTCGCGCGCCAGCCGGTCCACTTCTTCCAGCAGGTCGTCGCGCAGGGTGCAGCAGATGCACCCGTTGGTCATCTCGACCAGGCGCTCCTCAGTGCGCGACAGCGCTGCCTCGCCGCCGCGCACGAGGGCGGCGTCGATGTTGACCTCGCTCATGTCGTTGACGATGACGGCGACGCGCAGGCCCTCGCGGTTGGTGAGGACGTGGTTGAGCAGGGTGGTCTTGCCGGCTCCAAGGAACCCCGACAGGACGGTTACGGGAAGTCGCGGTGAGGGGGCGTGCGTCATACGGGGATCAGCCCTCGGGGTGCAGGAGGCCGCGCTCGTACGCCTTGGCCAGGCGCTGGGGGACGAGGTACGGCACGCCGTCCACCGTGACCGTGACCAGCTGGGGCGTCGTGGCCTTCCACTGCGCGCGGCGGTGTCGGGTGTTGCTGCGGGACATCTTGCGTTTGGGTACGGCCATGTGGACCTCCGGGCGCGATCGGTGAGCGAGGCAGACGATACATGAAAATGGATGTCATTACGATCGGTGTCGTCGCACCCCCTTCGTGTCGATCTCTCTCGGCGGCCTCCCGTGGTGACCCCGCGCCTCCGCCCCGGTCGGTGCGGACCGTCGGGTGGGTGGGAAGAGGGGGGTGCCAGCCGTTCGCACTGTGACGCTCGTTTGACGCTCCGGGTGGAGATGTGCGGGCCCGCGAGCCCGGAAATAGCGCCTGACCTGGCCCTTTGTGAGCCTCGCTCAGGCCGACACCTTTTCGATGACGTCGCACGTGGAGTGCGTGGCGATCCTCGAACCTGCGGGGAAGGCTTCCTGACCTGCGCTTTTGTTGTCCGGGTGGGTTGCTCGACCTGGATTTGACACTCCGACTCCCCGACGTCCTGGCCATCGTGCGAACGGCCAAAGGAACCGGGCGCAGCGTGCGGGACATGGGTCTTCTCTTATCGCCAGGACCGTCGGCTCACCGCCGAGCACGTCCTGATCGCGGCCGGCGCCGAACCGTTGATCCCGGCGATCGACGGCCTGCCGGATGTCGGCTATCTGACCTCCGCCACCGCCATGGAGCTGGACCGCGTCCCGGAGTCCCTCCTCGTCATCGGCGCCAACGCCGTCGGGCTGGAGCAGGCGCAGATCCTGTCGCGGCTCGGCGCCGCGGTGACCGTCGTCGACATCGCGCCGCGCATCACCCCGCGCGAAGACGCCGCCGTCTCCGCCAGTTTGGAGGGAGCCTTGACGGAGGAGGGCATCTCCTTCCGGACCGGTGTCACGCCGGTGCGCGTCGCACGCTCCGGCGACCAGGTCGTCCTCACCGTCGACGACGGCACGGGCACCAGCACACTGTCCGCCGAGCGCCTCCTCGTCGCCACCGGCCGCCGGCCCGTGACAGAACCGCTTGACCTCAAGGCCGCTGGACTGGAGACCGGCCCCGCCGGAGAGGTCGTCGTCGACGAGCACCAGCGCACCGCCCACTCGCGGATCTGGGCCGCCGGCGACGTGACCGGGCGCGCCCGGCAGTTCGAGTACGTGGCCGTCGCCCAGGCGGAACTCGCCGTCGCCAACGCCTTCGACGGCGCCGGGACCGGCGTCCTGGACTACCGGTACCTGCCGCACGTCACCTTCACCTCGCCCGCCGCCGCAGGCGTCGGTCTGACCGAGGAGCAGGCGCGCGAGAGCGGACGGCCTTACGAGGTCCGCGTCCTGCCACTGGCGCACATCGGGCGGACGATGGTCAGCCGTCGTCCGCACGGCATGGTCAAGCTTGTCTCCGACGGTGAGACGGACCGCCTGCTGGGCGTCCACATCGTCGGCGACGAGGCTGGCGAAATCATCGTCGCTGCCACCTACGCTCTGGAAGCCGGCTTCACCGTGGCACGGCTGGCTCGCACCTGGTCGCCCTTCCTCACCATGGGCGAGTCCCTCAAGATCGCGGCCCAGCAGCCCGCCACCGAACCGGCCTGACCCGCCTGTGGCGTGACCGCAGGCGCCCCATCGAGATCCGGTGCACTGTTGCCTCGTTCACTCACCTCAGCCGCCTTGGCGATGGGGACGGGGTGGAGGCGGTCGGCCTGCTGGTGTGACCGCGGGGTAGGCGGACCGCCGAGTCCTCTCCGGTGCCCGCGCCACGTGATCTGGTCTGGAAAACGACCGGTGAGACATGAACGGACGCCTGCGGCACGAGGTGTGGTTCCGATCAGTTCTCAGTGATGGCGTTCTGGCGGGTCGTGTCCCAGGGGCGGCTCCATGCGAGTTCGTCGAGCAGCCGGTCCAGGACATGGGCGGTGTAGCCCCAGACATGGGCACCGTCGAGTTCGAATCCCGGCCCTGCCCAGTGCTCCCCGTACGTCACGGTGCTGCGGTTCTCCGGCTTCACGAGGTGGCTGCGGGGCACCCAGTGCGTCGACCGGGTCTCGCGGTTGTGCCAGTGCTGTGCCGGGCCATCCCGGATATCGTCTCCGGCCCAGGCCAGCACCGGCGTGACGACGTTCGCGCTCGCCTCCAGGGCCAGGGTGGGCAAGGTGCCGAGCACGTGCCGTCGGCCGAGGGCCACGCCGGTCTCCTCGTGGCACTCACGGAGCGCGGCCGTGACGGGGGTCTCACCCAGTTCGATGCCGCCGCCGGGGAACGCGAACTCGCCCGGATGATGGCGCAGAGTGAAGGAACGCCGCACGAGCAGGAAAGCGATGTCGTCGGCGACCGGCTTGGCCACGACCACCACGGCGCTCGCGCGCATCGTGCGTCGGTGCTGCGACGTGGCGCGTGGGAGCCCTGCCCGACCCCACGGGTGCCGCCCCCGCCGTCCGACGAGACCCGCCAGTTGTTCCCTGGCGCTGATCGTCGTCTCCGTCATTCTTCCTCCCGCTCTCACGTCGGATTCCTCGGCGTGCGCGTCGGCGCGGTCGCCGGCGCGCTCAGCGGCAGAGTCGCTGCCGATCAAGCTCGGAACTCACCGTGAGGGGAGCGCGTAGTGGTCGGCGATGAGCTCGACCGTGCGGGCCTGGGCCTGGCGTGAGTGACCCATCACTACGAGCATCACTTCGTCGGCTCCGGTGCGGGCATGGAGTCGTTCGAGGGCCGCGGCCACCTCCGGGCCGGTGCCGTTGAGGAACCGGTGGGTGTAGGTCTCGAGGATCTGCTGCTCCTGGAGGCCGGCGGGGTATGCCTCGACCTCCTCCGGGGGAAGCAGGCTGTAGGGCTTGCGCTGGAACATCCGCAGCATGGCCATCGCCGACGAGGCCGCCTGACGCCGGGCCTCCGTCGGATCATCATGGGCGACCACGCCGACGCTGACGAGCGTGTACGGCTCGGCCAGGGCCTTCGAGGGACGGAAGTTCTCCCGGTACAGACGCATGGCCGAGGCCACATCGGCGTCGCCGAACTGCAGCGCGAAGGCGTAGGGGCGGCCGAGTTCGGCCGCGAGGCGCGCCGAGTAGGGCGAAGAGCCCAGGATCCACGTTTCCGGTGAGGTCTCGGGGCGGGGCACCCGGTTCTCGTCCGCCTGCCACGGGCCCGGGACCGCGTGGACGTTCCGGTAGGGGTGGCCCTCGGCGAAGTCGCCGCCGAGGAATCCGAGCAGTTCCAGGACCTGTTGCGGGAAGCCGTCGTTGGCGTCGTGGTGGCGGCGCAGTGCCCCGGCGGTCGCCAGGTCCGTGCCGGGCGCGCGCCCCAGTCCCAGATCGATCCGTCCCGGGGCTAGGGCCTCCAGCATGCCGAACTGCTCGGCGATCACGAGCGGCGCGTGGTTGGGCAGCATGATCCCGCCCGCCCCGAGCCGGATGCGGTTCGTCTCGCCGGTCAGGCGCGCCAGCATCAGCTGCGGCGAGGAGGTCGCAGCTCCGGGCATCGCGTGGTGCTCGGACATCCAGAAGCGGTGGTAGCCCCGCCGCTCGGCCAACTGGGCCAGAGCGATGACTTCACCGAAGGCTTCCTCGACGGTCTGCCCGACAGCGGTGTGTGCGTTGTCGAGCACCGACAGGGCGAACGGTGCGGTGCCCGAAGGCGGTGCGGGGATCATGCCACTGCTCGATTCTCACGGGAGATAGTTCTGTTCATCGTGAGATCCACGCTAACAGGTATCTCACGGGAGACCGGCGCTGATACCATGAGGGCGATGTCGAAGAACCCGCTCCCACCCGCCCCTGGAGCCGACGAGCACGTCAGCCTCGCGCTGGTCAACGGCGCGGTGACGCTCCCCGGTGGGCATCGGGCAGACGAACTGGGTACCCCCGAGGAGGCCACCGGCTGGCTCGTCAGTCACGGCCTCGTACCCGCGCGGACGACGCTGCTGTCGTACTGCCAGAACCAGCTCACCGAACTCCGGGGTGGCCTGCGCGCTCTCTTCACGGCGCATGTGGAGGGCAAAGCTCCCCCGGAGCCGGCCCTGGACGGTATCAACCGGGCCCTCACCAAGGTCCCCAGTGCGCGGTTGCTGCGTCACGAACCGGACGAAGGGTTCCGTCGGGCCCCGGTGCACCCCGTGACGCAGCTCGTCGAGCACGCGATGGCTCAGATCGCCGAGGACGCTGCAGCCCTGCTCACCGGCGACGAAGCAGCTCGGATCGCGCGCTGCGAGGCGCCCCCTTGCGACCGCTTCCTCCTGCGTACCCATGCACGTCGGCAGTGGTGCTCCACCCGTTGCGGGGACCGCGTCCGAGCAGCCCGCGCCTACGCCCGCAAACAGCAAGGCCGAGCCTTCGCTTGACCAGGCACACCTGGAGACCCGTCACCGGGAGGTCAACCCTGAGCGTTCCGCCCGGCACCCCGCGCACCACTCGTGAGAGGCCGGATGAGACCGGCTGCTGAGCGGACCTGGACGGCAATCGGCGACCGGGACGTCCTCGGGCCCCGCGGGCTCGCGGTGCGCAGACCCGCGCCCAGGAAGATTTCCTGGGCCGGGACTGAGCGTCGCCCCTACCTCACCTCACGCTGCAAGCCGTTGCCGCCCTGCTCCTGCCGTATGCGCAAGGCCGCCACCATGACCGCGGGCAGGATCGCAAGAGCGAGCGCACCACCCGCGACGGCAAGCACGGAATAGCCCGCCGCAGCAACGACCAGGCCGGAAAGAAGTCCACCGGCCGCGCCCGCGATGGCGATAGCCACATCGGCCAGGCCCTGTGTCCTGGCGCGAGTGGCTGCCGGCGCGGCTTGGGTGACGATGGCGGTCCCGCTGACCAGGCCGAAGTTCCAGCCCAGTCCGAGGAGTACGAGTGCCACGGCCGAGAGCGCGACGGAGTCACCGGGTGCGCTCGCGGCGAGGACGCCGGACGTGAGGAGGGTGAGCGCAGAAGCGGTGGCGACCGCCGTGCTGCCGTAGCGGTCGACCAGGAAACCTGTCAACGGGGATGGCAGGTACATGGCGCCGACGTGCAGACCGATGACAAGCCCGGAGGCTGCCGTGCCGTGACCGTGGTCATGCAGGTGGACCGGCGTCATCGTCATGACCGCGACCATCACCAGCTGGGAGAGGCCCATGACCAGTACGCCCACCAGAAGTCCCGGGCTCCGGTGTGCGCAGTGTGCCTCCGGCCGTTCCGCTCCGTCTGACGGCTCTCGCACCTCGGAGAGGGTTCGGGCAAGCAGCAGCGGGTCTGGGCGCAGCCAGACGGTCAGGACGAGGGCGGCCAGGGCGTAGGCGAGGCCCGACAACAGGAAGAGGCCCGTGAGGCTGGGCAGTTCGAGGGTTTCGGCGACACGTCCCGCCGGAGTCGCCAGGTTGGGGCCGAGGATGCCGCCGAGGGTGGTGGCGACCAGCGCGGTGGACACAGCGCGGGCCCGGTAGGCGGGGGCTGCGAGGTCGGCTCCGGCATAGCGCGCCTGGAGGTTGGCGGCGGTTCCGGCGCCGTACAGCACGAGGGAGACGAAGAGCAGGACAGGGCTGTCCAGTGTGGCGGCAGCGACGACGCCTGCGCTGCCCAGCGCCCCGACGACGTAACCGGCGGCGAGTCCGGGACGCCGACCGCGTGCCTGTGAGATGCGGCCGATGGCGACAGCGGCGAGCGCGGACCCGCCGGTGAGCAGAGCGCTGGGCAAGCCGGCCAGGGTGGTCGATCCGAGCATGTCCTTGTACAGCAGTGCGCCGACGGTGATGCCTGCCGCGAGTCCGGCGCCGCTGAGGACCTGGGAGATCAGCAGGACGGTCAGGATGCGCTTCTGCGTCTCCGGGACGGAACGGCGCAGGCCCGTCTCCGGCGGGCGGTTACCGGTATGCGGCGAGACCGGCGCCGAATAGGCCGCAGGCTTGGGCATGGGAATTCTCCTGGGGTATTGAGCGGGGGTGGGACGGGATGTGATGGCCGGCGGCGCCGATCGTCGAGCAGCGCCGCCGCGCCCAAGGCGTGTGCGAATGCGGTCTGGGCGGAAGGCGCCGGCCGCCTCGCTGCCCGCCGGGGCCGCAGCTCTGGGAATGGGCGCTCGGCTGCTACGAGCGCTGCTGCGCCTCCGCCCTTCCTTGAGCGGTAGTCGTTGCAGATCGTCCGCGATGTGCTTGTTGCGCGGACCGTCGAGGACACGCCACCGCCGGCGTCGGACCTTTGTCCTCCGCCGGCTGGGCAGCCCCGTGTGGTTCCTGCGCCTTCAGATCGCCGTAGGGAACGCTTCTTCGGTCGCGGCGGTCGCGGCGGTCGCGGCGGTCGCGAGGTGCTGCAGTGCGGGCGGCATGTCGCGTCCCTGTGCCGTCATGGCCTGGGCCCACAGTCGTCCGGCTCGGTAGGACGAGCGCACCAGTGGGCCGGCCAGCACGCCCGCGAACCCCATCCGGTCGGCCTCGGCCTTGAGTTCGGCGAACTCTTGCGGGCGTACCCACCGGTCGACCGGGCGCTAGAGGGGTGAGGGGCGCAGGTACTGGGTGAGGGTGAGGATGTCGCAGTCGGCCTCGCGCAGGGCGCGCATGGTGGCGACTACTTCTTCGCTGGTCTCGCCCATGCCGAGGATCAGGTTGGACTTGGTGATCATGCCTGCTCGGTGGGCCTGGCTCAGGACGTCGAGGGAGCGGTCGAAGCGGAAGCCGGGGCGGATCTCGCGGAAGATGCGGGGGACGGTTTCCAGGTTGTGGGCGAAGACCTCGGGGTGTGCCTCGAAGACGGCGGCGAGGTGGTCCGGGCGGCCGCCGAGGTCGTCGGCGAGGACTTCGACGCCCGAGCCGGGATTCAGGGCGTGGATCTGACGGATGGTTTCTGCGTAGAGCCAGGCGCCCGTGTCGGGCAGGTCGTCGCGCGTGACGCCGGTGATGGTGGCGTAGTGCAGGCCCATGGTGCGCACCGACTCCGCCACGCGCCGGGGCTCGTCGCGGTCCAGTGGGAGTGGCTTGCCGGAGGTGATCTGGCAGAAGTCGCAACGGCGGGTGCAGGTCGAGCCGCCGATCAGGAAGGTTGCCTCGCGGTCCTCCCAGCACTCGTAGATGTTGGGGCAGCCGGCTTCCTGGCAGACGGTGTGCAGGCCCTCGCTCTTGACGAGGGTGGCCAGTTCGCGGAATTCGGGGCCCATGCGGGCTCGGGTGGTGATCCATTCTGGCTTCTTCCCGATGGGGGTCTGAGCGTTGCGGGCCTCGATCCTCAGCAGGCGGCGTCCGTCCGGCCGGGCAGGGTGGTTCATGCGTGGCCCTCCGCCGTCAGTTCGGCGGGGTTCTCCAGCAGGTGGGTGACGGTGGCGAGGAACTGGGCGGCCAGCGCGCCGTCGATGATCCGGTGGTCGGCGGTGATCGTGTACCGCATCCGCCTGCGTGCCACAACACCGTCTTCGGTGAGCCGCAGGTGCTGCGTTGCGGCACCGACCGCGAGGATCGCCCCTTGTGGCGGGATGACGAGCGCGGTGAAGTGCTCGACACCGTGCATGCCGAGGTTGCTGATCGTGAACGTGCCGTCGGCCATGTCCGCCATTTCCAGCTGGCGCTTGCCGGCGCGGTCGACGAGGTCGCGGGTCTGGGACGAGATCTGGGCCAGCGAGGAACGGTCCGTGTCCCGCAGGACGGGGACCATGAGACCGGCGGGTGCGGCGATGGCCAGGCCGATGTGGACGCGGCCGTGCAGCAGGGTCTCGCCGCGCCGCTCGGCGGAGTAGGAGGCGTTGACCTGCGGGTGCCGCCGCAGGGCCAGCGCAACAGCGCGTACGACGAAGTCGTTTACCGATAGCTTCTGCCCCGTGCGGGAGAGGGACTGGTTGAGCTGGGTCCGCAGGGCGAACAGGTCCTCGACATCGGCGGCGGCGGTAGCGGTGAACGTCGGGATCGCATAGCTGGCGGTGACGCGGTTGGCGATGGCGCGGCGTACGGGGTCGAAGGGGACTGCGGTCGACTCCCGGCCGTCCGTCTCCTGGCTCACGGGGACTCCAATCGTGCGGTGCGGCAGCACCGGCTCGCCACAGCAGCCGACCAGCGAGGCGGTCGAGCTGATTCGCTCGGACCGCGGCTGTGGGCAAGCGTTGGGTAAGCAGAGGGCGGAAGACCGGCGCTGCCAGGTGCAGATGCGGGAGAGCATCAATCGGCGCTTTCATCGCTCAACGGCGATGCTATCGATACGTGGAGATGGAGCCAAATCGCTATCCGTTGAAGGCACGGGCGAGTGTGGGTGCCGCCGTGGGGCGGACTGCGGCCTCAGTGGCAGTTGCTGACCGCGTCGACGCCGTACAGAGGGCACAGGGTGACGGCGTCACCAGTCAGGGCCAGCAGCTTCTCCGCGGCAGCGAGCAGGTCGACCAACGCGTCGGGGTGCTTCAGCGAGTACAGCGATGCCCGGCCGACAGGGCGGGAGACGAGCAGGCCGGTGTCCTTGAGGCAGGTCAGATGCTTGGAGACAGTGCTCTGCGACAGTCCGAGGTGGTCGATGAGGTCGACGACGCGATGCTCGCCGAACTGCAGGTGATGCAGGATCGCCAGGCGGGACGGGTCGCTGAAGCTGTGGAACAGGCAGGCGGCCGCGGTCAGCGCGTCGGCCTCGATGTCCTGTGGGGCGGAGGGACCCGAGTTCTGCTGTATCGCCATACAGCGATGTTATTCGCTCGACCGTGCCCCAGACCAACGGACTACGCACACCCGCGGGACCGCGAGCAACGGCCCAGTAGATGGCGAGGCGGAGCGGGCCGGCCAGTTCTCCGCCCGTCGGCGAGAATGCCTGGGCGATCGCTGACCGCTCACCGCAGACGATGACGCCGGCCGAGGAGATCGACAAGTTGTGCGTGCGAGGGCCGCAAGGGAACTCACCGACAACGGGCGACCGGGTCCTCGCTCTGGTCCACGACGCCACCGACGAGCCGGGCATCGTTGGCACCGGCAGGTTCGCCATCGCCTTCCCCGCCGCGCTTGGCCTGCCAGGCATCCGCATCTGGGTCCGGAACTGACTGGGGCTGCTTCAGACCGCAGGAGCTACCAGGGCAAGCTTGGATATTTCGTCAGCGACAGCCTCCGGGGCGGCGGCGACGCTGACGTGGGCGACATCGTCCAGGCCGGAATGGGCGCCGACGCGGACTGCGTGCCGTGCGTGACGCAGCAGGTCAACATCGTTGATGTCGTTGCCGAAGGCGTCGTACTGGTCGATGCCGAGCGAGGTGAGTGCCTCCCACTTGTTTGTGACGCCCGGGGCGAAGTCGATGATCGCCTCGTCGAGGTGGTGATTGACGGTCATCCCGAGCATGCGACCGGCTTCGGCGAGGGCTGTCATGTCGGTCGCGTCGACCACGAGGAACTTCACGACGGCGGGGAGGTCTGCGAGGGCGACCTGGCGGGCGAGGCGGCCCTGGTCGACACGGCTGAGGATCGGATGCTCGGCCGGCCCGGTGTAGGTGTAGTCCCACGGGCCGTCGGCGAGGTAGCCCGCCCGGAACCGGTCGGCCTCAGCCAGTAGCTTGCCGAGGCCGCCCGCCTCGAACGCGGCCCGCGCCCGGACGCGGCCGTTGACGGAAACGATGCTGCCGTTCCCTCCGATCAGCGTGGCGCTGGGGAAGGCCCCGCCGAGGACGGGCAGAAGGTCGCGGACAGGTCGGGCGGAGGCGAAAACCAGCTGATGACCAGCGCGCTCACAAGTCTCGAGGGCGGTCAAAATCCGGCGGTCGATCGTCCGGCCGTCGAAGCAGAGCGTGCCGTCGATGTCGAAAACCGTGGTGCGGGCAGTGGAAACGATCACGACGGAGATCGTATCGAGCCGACATCGTGCACGACCTATTGGCCGCCAACGCGGCCTCGCCAGGTCTCGGAAGATCGCCGCGCGTGCCAACGCAGCACCGGGGCGCACGGGGACGCGGCGAAGCGCCTTCGAGTCTTATGCCTCCTTGACGGAGGTGGCGCGTTCCGCATATCCACCCAGGGCGAGGTCGGAAGCTCCCGGGACAGCGCCGTTCACCCGGGTGCGATCGGTGAAGCGGTGGCGGTAGGACGTCGGTGTGGTGGCGTAGTGCGCGGTGAAGTTCTGCCGGAAGGTCACGGCGCTGGCGAATCCGCATGCCGCCGCGATGCGGGTGATGCTCCAGGTGGTCGTCTCCAGCAGTCTGCGGGCTTCGTCGAGCCTGCGGGTGAGGACCCACTTGGCCGGGCTCGTGCCGGTCGTCTCGTAGAAGCGGCGGGAGAAGTTGCGGGTGCTCATGTGGGCGTGGGCGGCGAGTTCGGTGATGGACAGGCGCTGATCGAGGTTGGCCAGGGCCCAGGTGATCGTGTCGCCGATGGGCCCCGCGGCGTCGTCGGGCACGGGCCGGTCGATGTACTGGGCCTGGTCGCCCTCCCGGTGAGGCGCGATGACGAGATGACGCGCGACGGTGGCGGCAGCCGCCGATCCCAGCCGGTTGCGGACGATATGGAGGCAGGCGTCGAGCCCGGAGGCCGTGCCGGCCGAGGTGAGCACGTCGCCGTGGTCCAGGTAGAGGGCATCCGCGTGCACGACGACCGCGGGGTACCGTTCGGCCAGTTCCGCCGCCGAGGCCCAGTGGGTGGCCACGGTACGTCCGTCGAGCACGCCGCTGCCCGCCACGGGGAACGCGCCGAGGCAGAGTCCGACGATTCCCGCTCCGCGGCCGTGCATGTCCCGGATCAGGGCGACAAGGTCGCCGTCCGGTTCCGGGAAGTCGGTGGGCCAGGAAGGAAAGACGAGCAGGTCGGCCCCTTCCGCCGCGGCGGGCCCGGCGAGGTCGTCGATCACGATCCCTTCCGAGGTGCGGACCGAGCGCGCGTCCGTGCTCCAGACCGTGGTCGTCCACTCGGGGGCCAAGCCCTGCCGGGCCACTTCGCCGAACACGAGCAGGGGCGCGGCGAGGTGGAACGCGGTGATCCCGTCGAAGGCGTGAACGGCGATACGCATGCCTGTCCTGATCTCATCGATTACCAGCTTTTCTGCCACTCACTGTAGCGCCCGCTGCTCCATGAGGATGGAATCCACGGCGTCGTCCGCGCCGTACCACCGGAAACAGGAGAGACCGTGACCACCCCACGCCGCGCCCTCGTCCTCATCGACGTGCAGCAGGAGTACTTCGACGGACCGCTGAACATCCAGTACCCGCCCCGCGACGAATCGCTGAAGAACATTCTGCGCACCCTGGACTTCGCCGCTCAGGCGGACCTGCCCGTCGTCGCGGTCCAGCACGAGTACCCCGAAGGGGTCCCGGTCTTCGCGGCCGGTTCGCCCGGCTGGGAGAACCATCCGGAGGTGGAGCGCCGCATCGGCTCCACGGCCAAGCGAGTGGTCAAGAACTACTCCGACATCTTCACCGCCACCGGCCTCGCCGATTGGTTCCGGGAGAACGAGATCGACACGCTGACCCTGGTCGGCTACATGACGAACAACTGCGTCCTGTCCACCTCCGCCGCGGCCGAGTCCCTCGGTTTCGCGATCGAGGTCCTTTCCGACGCCACCGGCGCCATCCACCTCGCCAACGAGGCCGGCACCGCTTCCGCGCGCCAGGTCCACGAGACCCTGATGACGCTGCTGCACTCGAACTGGGCCGCGGTCACCACCGCCGACGCCTGGACATCCGCCGTCACCGACGGGAACGGGCTCGCCAAGAGCGATCTCGTCACCTCGGCCACGCAGGGGCTGGCCGCTCACTGACGGCACTCCGCCGCTGCACAAGGTGAGAGCGCCCAGCACCAGGACGAGGCCGCGGCGCTCTCACCCCGGCGGGCCGTGCGGCCGGGAACCGGCCCGCCCGACGGCTGCCGGACGTGGGCTCCCTCCAACCGATGGAATACCCCCCCGGGTATAAATGCTAGTGTGAGTGACAGATACCCCCCGGGGTACACCGTTCGAGAGGAGTGGAAGACCGTGTTCTTCGTCGACACCCTGGAGTTCGAGGGTCTGGGCAACCGCAGCTACCTGGCCGGCGGACCCGACGCAGCGGTGGTCATCGACCCGCCGCGGGACATCGACCGGATCATCGCCGCAGCGGCCCGCCGCGGGGTGCGCATCGCTTTCGTGGCCGAGACCCACGTGCACAACGACTACGTCACCGGCGGCCTGGAGCTCGCCCGCACCACCGGCGCCCAGTACCTCGTGCCGGTCGGCGCGCACGTGTCCTTCCCCCACACCCCCGTCGCCGACGGTGACGCCGTGACGGTCGACGAGGGTCTGGTGCTCCGCGCGATCGCCACCCCCGGACACACCCCGCACCACACCTCCTACGCCCTCGCCGAGGGCGGGCGCGGTGTGGCGGCGTTCACCGGCGGCTCGCTGCTGATCGGCACCGTGGGCCGCCCCGACCTGGTCGAGCCGCGGCTGACCGAGCAGCTCGCCCGTGCCCAGCACGCCTCCGCCCACCGGCTCGCCGACGAGCTGGACGACGAAGTTCCGGTGCTGCCCACCCATGGCTTCGGCAGCTTCTGCTCCTCCTCCCAGGCCGAAGGGGGCGCGACCACGATCGGCCAGGAGCGCAAGACGAACGACGCACTGAACCTGGACGTCGACACCTTCGTCGCGCGGACGCTCGCCGGGCTGGAGGACGTGCCCGCGTACTACACGCACATGGCCCCGGCCAACGCCGCCGGTCCCGCACCGGTCGACCTCACCCCGCCCCAGCGCGCGAACGCCGAAGAGATCACCTCGCGGCTTGCCGCGGGTGAGTGGGTGGTGGACCTGCGCAACCGTGTGGCGTTCGCCGAGGGGCACGTGGCCGGGTCGTTCAACTTCGAGGGCGAGGGCAAGCTCGCCACCTACCTGGCCTGGCTGATCCCGTGGGGCAAGCCCGTCACCCTGCTCGCCGACACGCCGGAGCAGATCGGCGCCGCGCAGCGGGAACTGGCGCGGGTGGGCATCGACCGGCCGGCCGCCGCCGCCACCGGCGACCCGGCCGCCTGGGTCCGTGAGGGCGAACAGCTCGCCTCCTTCCCCCGCGCCCGCTTCGCCGACCTCGCCGAGGTCCGCGAGCGCGGCGATGACGTGGTCGTTCTGGACGTGCGCCGGGATTCCGAGCGCGCGGGCAGTCACATCGACGGCTCGGTCCACATCCCGATCCACGAGCTGCACGGCCGCCTCGGCGAGGTGCCGGACGGAACGGTGTGGGTGCACTGCGCCGGCGGAATGCGGGCTGCGATCGCCGCCTCCCTGCTGGATGCCGCCGGCCGTGACGTGGTCGCCGTCGATGACGGCTTCGACGCCGCCGCGGATGCCGGACTGTCCCTCGTCTCCGGCTGAGCGCGACCGTTTCACCTGCAAGGAAGGAAGCGTGTGATGTTCCTCTTCCGCCGAGCCGCGGCCCGCGTCACGGTCGACGAGGCACGCAGCCGTACCAACGGCGATCAGCCCGAGGCTGTTCTGCTGGACGTCCGTGAGAAGCCCGAGTGGGCCGCGGGCCACGCCCCGGGCGCCGTCCACGTACCGCTGACGGAACTGACCGCCGGCGCCGCCCTGCCCACCGAGGCGCAGGGGCGTCCGCTGGTGGTGGTCTGCCGCAGCGGTCACCGCTCCCAGCGGGCGGCGACGCTCCTGGCCGAGCGCGGCGCGCAGGCGGTGGACGTCGAGGGCGGCATGAGCGCGTGGGCCGCCGCCGGGCACCCGGTCGTCGACGCACGCGGGAACAGCGGCAAGATAGCGTGAGCGTACTGGTTCTCGCCCTCGTCGCCGGGGCCGTCATCGGACTCGCCCTCGGCGCCCTCGGCGGCGGTGGCAGCGTTCTTGCCGTACCAGCACTGATCTACCTGCTCGGATTCACCCCGGCCGCCGCCACCACGGCCAGCCTGATCATCGTCACCGCCACCTCCGCCACCGCCCTGTACGCCCACACCCGCGACGGGAACGTGGCATGGAAGACGGGGGCGCTGTTCGCCGCGGCAGGCATCGTCCCGGCCTTCCTCACCGGGGCCGTCGCCGGACGCCTGCCCCAGGCGGTACTGACCGTGGCGTTCGCACTCATCGCCGCGCTGGCGGCCCTGCGCATGCTGCGGCCGTCCGCGGCCGAGCCGCCGCACCGGATACGGGCCGGCAAGGCGGCCGGTACCGGTGCCGGACTGGGCGCCGTGACCGGGCTCCTCGGAGTCGGCGGAGGGTTCCTCGCCGTGCCCGCCCTCGTCGGCGTTCTGGGCCTACGGATGCGGCAGGCGGTGGGCACGAGTCTGCTGGTCATCACCATGAACTCGCTCGCCGCGCTCGCCGCCCGCACCGGCACCGGTCTCCACTGGGAGGTCATCGGCCCCTTCACCGGAGCCGCGATCCTCGGCGCCTGGGACGGCAAACGCCTCGCGACGAAGATCTCCGGCACCACCCTCCAGAAGATCTTCGCCGGTGTCCTGCTGGCAGTGGCGGCGTTCATGCTCGTCGACGTCATCGCCTGAGACGCAAGGCTCGCGGGCTGTGTTCTTCCTCCTAGCTCAAGTTCCCTCCGACCCCTCACGACAACGGGGCCCCTGCCGGGGGCACCGTCTACACGCAAGGATGAGCTCTGCCATGACCACGTCCACCGCCCTCACCACCGACGAGGCACGTACCCGCCTGCACGAACTGACCGTCGTCGACGTGCGCACCCCGGGCGAATACGCCGGAGGTCACCTCCCCGGCGCGCTCAACGTGCCCCTCGACCAGATCCAGCGTGCGCTGCCCGACCTCCGCCACGCAGCCGACCGCGGCGACGTCCTGGTCGTCTGCGCCTCGGGTGCCCGTTCCGAGAACGCCTGCCGGATCCTCGCGGAGCACGGCGTCGCCGCCGCCACTCTGACGGGAGGCACCGGAGCCTGGGCGGCCGACGGCCACGAGCTGCACCGTCCCCAGGGCCCCTCGCGTGCCACCTGGGGCATGGAGCGGCAGGTGAGGCTCACCGCAGGAGTGATCGTGCTGCTCGGCCTGCTGCTCGGCCTCGTCGTCCACCCCGCCTTCCAGCTCCTCTCCGCCGGCATCGCGGGCGGCCTGGTCTTCTCCGCCCTCACCAACACCTGCGGCATGGCCGCCATGCTCGCCAAGCTGCCCCACAACCGTCCCCGCGCCGCCGACCTCGACAACACGCTGACCGCACTGCGTAACCGCTGAACCATGCGGGGGGAGACCCCGCGGTGGGACGGCGTCGCGGGACGAACATCGCCGGCGCCGGCTGCCGTAGCCCGTGTCGGGGTGATCATGAAAAGCCAGAACACGGCCAGCGCGCGTGTGCTCGCTGCGGCCCCGGGACGACGCGATCGCCATCACCGTCGGCCAAGTCCGGGGGGTTTCCAGCCGATGACGCCGCTGTCCCCGTGCTCTCTGCCCGCCGTCTTCTCAGACCCTGGGCGGGGTACCGCCGCTGCCGAGCTCATCCTCGACCCAGGAGCGAGGCACGTACACCGGCTTGAGACGGGCGCAGCGGTGGTAGGCGCGTTCGGATACTGGTCGACCGTGGCGTACTGCGTGGCCTGCGTCGACTGCGAGCACGGCTTCGCCGACAACATCGAATACCCGTCCGATCCACCGGGGCACAGCATCCTCCTATACTGATCTGTATAAGAACCGCTCGCGGGCCAGTTTACACAGACCTGTAAAGACGGGCAGGGTGTATGCGATACGAGGTGGCGGATGCGCGTGATCTCACCCCGCGGGCCAGGAGCATGCTCACGGTCGCGTCCGCGTTGTTCTACGAACACGGCGTTCACCCGGTAGGAGTGGACAGGATCGCTGCCGAGTCGGGCGTTACCAAGCGCACCCTCTACAACAACTTCGGTCCCAAGGACATCCTGGTGGCCACCTACTTGTGGAACCGTCATGTGCAGTGGTGGCGGGACTTCGAGGAGCGTCTGGCTGCCGCCGAGCCCCCGCGGGCGCTGACGTTCACGCGTGGCTGAGCGTTCCTCAACGCCGCGGCCGAACTGCCGACGGACCATCCGGCGTACGCCGTCATCTGCTCCCACAAGGGAAGCATTGAGGAGCGGCTCGAAGAGCTCATCGCCGAGGAGCGGCCGGCGGTGGATTCGAAGGCCCTGGCGCGGCATCTCTTTCTGCTGCTGGAGGGAGCTTTCGCCCACCGCGGCATCCATGGCGCGGGTCTGCTGCCCGAGGCCCGTGAGATCGCTCGGGGCCTACTCACCTGACTGATCGTCTCGGAGTGTGGAGTCGGTTGAAACCGGATGGCTCCGCTGCTGCCGCCTGCTCCCGAACCGGCGACGCCGCCATCCCGGACGACTTCGGGTTCCCGGCCGGACCGAAGCCGGTGTACGGCCGCACCCGCAGGCCGCCCCTCCCACGGGTCGTCAGGAACAGCACGCACTCCGGAGGCGCCGGTCAAGCCTGCGGGCACCGAGTCTTTCTGATCACCTCAGAGCGATTCCGGCGCCCGAGCAGTGTTCGATCGGTTTGCCTGTGTGGTGTTCGTGCCTGCCGGTTCAGGCGTCTCCTGCTCAGTGGCCCGGTGGGCGCTGAGGGTGGTGAGCGCGAGAAGGCCGGCGGCGAGGAGGATGCCTGCGGCGACGGTCAAGGCCGTACCGTACCCGGAGACCAGTGCCTCCCTGGTGCCCAGCATGGCCTTCTCCGGCTGCGCGGTGGCGGTCGCGGCGACCCCGGCGAGTACCGCCAGACCGAGAGCGACACCGAGCTGCTGCGCGGAGTTGAGCAGGGCCGAGGCGATCCCGGCCTTGTCCGCGTCGACGCGATAGACCGCGGCCTGGGTGAGGGCGAGCGCGCCCAGACCGAAACCGAGTGCGAGGACGAACATCGCCGGTGCCAGGTGCAGCCAGTAGCCGGTGTCAACGGTGATCGCGGAGAACCAGAACGCGGCCAGCGCGCTCAGCAACGCACCCAGACCGGCCACGAAGCGAGGGGCGAATTTCATCAGCCCGGACGCCGGGAGGGGATCCGACGGATCGGGCGGCACATGGCCACGCACGAGGAGGCGCGTGCGTGCCTCGCCGCGGCGTCGGCCGGAGCAGCACCAGCAGGGCACGCAGCGTTCTTCCAGGGCGATCTCGGTGCCGGCGCTCAGTGCCGACGGAAGCGCGGATGTCCGTCAGCCGGCGCTTGCGGTCCAGATCCAACCGGGCCCACAGCAATACCAGCGTGAACATCGGAACCGCCATGCCCAGGGCGTGGACGGCGAGCGGCGCCCCGCCGTGCAGGGGATCGCCGTCCGCGGCCGCCACGGCCAGGATGGCGCCTTCGTACCCGGTGACGCCCCCACTGGCGAGCCGAGCGATCCGGCGCGGCTACGCACTCAGGCCAGCGAAAGGAACAACTTCTCCAGTCGGGCCCGCATCTGCTCCCGGTCACCGGAGGCGGCCATGTCCGCATCGGTCAGGCAATGCTGCAGACCGGTGGCGATGATCGCGAAGCCCGCTTTGTCCAGCGCTCGG
This sequence comes from Streptomyces sp. CB02414, assembly GCF_001905385.1. Lineage (GTDB taxonomy): Bacteria > Actinomycetota > Actinomycetes > Streptomycetales > Streptomycetaceae > Streptomyces. The sequence continues at coordinate 202,346 of NZ_LIPF01000012.1, forward strand.
GAGGCCGCCGCGAGTTGTGTGACCACTTCTTCGCAGTCCCGCCCTTCCTCGATCATCTTGATCACCCCGGCGATCTGGCCCTGTGCCCGCCGCAGCCGGTTGACCACCGTCCTCAGTTCCTCAGCAGCCATCGCCAGTTCCACGCCCCACGCCCCTTCTGTATACCCCCGCGGGTAATCTACCCGGCGGTCGGGAGCTCGGCCAATGAGGTGGGTGAAACCGGCAAGCTCCGCCGTTGTCGGGCACGATCGGGTTGTGATGAAACGTGTGATGAGCGCTGCTGTCCTCTACCGTCATGGGGGCGCGGAAGCGCTGGGGCTGCGAGATGACTGGCCGCTGCCCGAGCCCGCTCCGGGGCAGGTTCTGGTGCGGGTGGCTGCGGCGGCGATCAACAACACGGACGTGTGGACCCGCGAAGGGGCGTACGGGTTGCCCGGGCGACCGGAGGCGAAAGCGGGATGGCGGGGTCCGCTGGAGTTCCCGCTGATCCAGGGCGGCGACATCGCGGGCACCGTCAGTGAGCTCGGCGCGGGTGTGTCGGCGAGGTGGCTGGGCTGCCGGGTGCTGGTCGATCCCGCCTTCTACGCCGACGACGGTGAGGAGGCCCCGCCCGTCGGTCTGCTGGGCAGTGAGAGGGACGGCGGCTTCGCCGAGTACGTCGTGGTGGATGCCGACCGCCTGCACGACATGAGCACCTCCCCGCTCTCCGACCAGGAGCTGGCCGCCCTTCCGGTCGCCTACGGCACGGCGATGGGGATGCTGGAGCGCGCGGAGATCCGCAGCGGTGAGACGGTGCTCGTCACCGGCGCTTCCGGCGGGGTGGGGCTGGCCCTGGTGCAGCTCGCGGCGGCTCGCGGGGCACGGGTGGTGGCGCTGACCAGCGGGGCCAAGGCCGCCGCGCTGCAGGAGGCCGGAGCCTCAGCGACGCTGCCCAGGAACGCGGACCCCGCCGACCTGGAACGCCGACTGGCGGCGACGGCGCCCACGGGCCTGGACGCCGTCGCGGACGTGGCGGGAGGGCCGTGGCTCGAGCAGTTCCTGCCCGCCCTGCGGGAAAACGGGCGCTGGGTCATCGCCGGCGCCGTGGCGGGCCCTGTCATCACCTTCGACCTGCGCCGCCTCTACCTGCACAACCTCCGCCTCATCGGCTCCTCCATGCACACCCGCGCCCATTTCTCGACCCTGGCCGACCTGGCCCGCACCGGGAGCGTGAAGCCCCGCATCGCGGCCGGCTTCCACCTGAGCGACATCCACGCCGCTCAGGAGGCATTCCGGGACGGCACCCACGTAGGCAAGATCACCATCGTCCCTTGACGTGCGAGGGCACTGCCCAACGGATGCACGCTCCGCGGCCGGCGGGGGCGTCGCTCTGGCTGGAACGCCCGCCTTCCGGTGACGCGTCATGTGGACTGCGTGGCGATCCTTGAACCGAGGGCAAGAGGCCTGAGGCGTGCGTGTTGCGCCGTGCGGGTTCCACTCCGTCCAGCCCACTGGCATCCAGTGGGAGTACCTGACAGGTGGTTGTGGGCTTGGACCAACCACGCTACGGAGTCTAAGAGTTCGTCCAGCCGCGACTCGAACCCGACGCGGGAACCACACGGTCTCCCTGCGCTTCGAGACCCGGGATCACCTTGTCGCGCTGTCCCCATCCGATGCCGGGCCATCGAGCGCGGACACTTCCGCCGGCAGGTCGTGCCCGAGGCGAAGCCCGACTCCGGGGCAGGTACTGCCACTGTATGCCGGTCTGTGGGACGAAGAGATACCGCACAGGGGACCTCGACGCCCGGAGGTACGTGGATGGCCGGTGATCGAGGGAGTTGATGAACTGGGTACCCCAGGTCCAGCGGACGTCCGCCTGCATCGTGGGAAGCCCGCCGACGTACCCGACCACCCGCTTCCGCTCCGCACCCACCCCGTTCCCAGAGCACATGACGTACGTCGTCCTGCCCCGGGACGTCTGACCCGCCCCACCCCGCACGCCGGGGAACGCGGCCTGTGCGGGAGGCGAGTCACCGGCCGCCCGCTGTCCGCGCCGGTTCGACGGCCCGAGCAGCGGGGGAGCCGGGATCACTTCACGCGACGGCGGTGCCCTCGAGCTCGACCATCTGACCGGGGATCGCCAGCCGCGTCACCCCGAGCATGGTGGTGGTCGGCGCGACGCCGGCGGCGCCCAGGCGGCCCGCCAGCACACCGTAGTGCTGGAAGAGCAGATCGACGTCGGTCGTGTAGACGTTCAGCCGGACGAGGTTCGAGAGGATCATGCCCGCCTCGGCGAGCACCGCCTCGATATTGTCGACGGCCAGCGCCAGCTGCGCCGCCATGTCACCGTCGTGCTCGGGCTTGCCTTCCTTGCTCATCGCCGTCTGGCCCGAGATGTACAGGGTGCGCGAGTGCCCGGAGACGACCTCGCCCTGGTTGAATCCCATCTCGACCGACCACGACACCGGGTTGACCGCGTTACGTTCCATTGCCGCACCTGCTCCATTCGGTACATGAGACGTCGTGCGATGAACCCTGTCAGGAATACGTGACACCCTTGGTCATGTATTTCGCTAGGGTTTTCCCATGCGCGCCGACCGGTTGGTTTCCCTGGTGCTCTTGCTGCGTCAGCGAGGCCGGATGACCGCCGAGACACTCGCCCGGGAGCTGGAGGTGTCGACCCGGACGGTGCTGCGCGACATGGAGGCCCTCTCCGCGGCCGGGGTACCGGTCTACGCGGAGCGCGGGCGGCACGGCGGGTTCGCGCTGCTGCCGGATTTCCGGACGGCGCTCACCGGCCTGAACCACGACGAGGCGCTCGCCCTCGTGGTCGCCGGATCACGGCGCGGCGCGCAGTTGTTCGGCCTGGGGCCGGCGCTCGCCTCGGCCGTGCTGAAAGTGGTCGACGCGCTGCCCGAGGGGCTGCGGGACACCGCCGCCGGAGCGGCGCAGCGGCTGCTCATCGACCCGGAGACCGATCTCCTCTCGCGTCGCGTGGCGCCCGAGGAGGTTTCCGACTCCATCGCCGCCGAGGTCCGGCGCGCGGTGTTCGCCGGGCACAGACTGCGCATCCACTACGAGGCCGTGGGCCGGCTCCCGCAGTGGCGCACGGTGGACCCGGTCGGCCTGGTCACCGTCAGGGACCAGGGCTACCTGCTGGCCAAGCGCGGCACCGAGGACCGCACCTACCGGCTGAGCCGCGTCCTGGCCGCCGAGGAACTCGACGAACCCGCGCAGCGTCCGGACACCGTCGACCTGGACGGGGCCTGGCGCGAACGCAGCGTGCGGTTCCGGACCGGCGGCGACAACACCGTCGTCGTGGTCCGCGTGGACGCCGCGCACCGGGAGCACCTGGTCGCCACCGCCGTGGCGGTCCACTCCGAGGAGACCGACGAGGACGGCCGACGCCGGCTGCACGTCGTCTTCCAGGACGCACGGCACGCGGAGTGGGCGCTGTGGCAGCACGCCATGTACGCGGAGGTGGAGGCCCCGCAGTGGCTGCGCACCTCCCTGCACCACCGCGCGACGGTGATCGCGGCCCGCTACAAGCCGCCCGCCTGAAAGCTCGGTCCACACCCGCGAAGCCGAACAACGGCCACGGACACGGCCGGAAAGGGCCGTGTTCCGCCGCGGTCGTCCGGGCAGGTATCCCGCGGTCTCTTCAGCCGCCGCAGGGGGTGTGCCGTCGTGGAATCCTTACCTGTCTCCGCCTCCGTCCGCCGTCTCGGATCCTCGATGGCAACCGAGGCGGAGCTGACCGATATGGTGCGCGCCCACTACGACAGCGAGCCGATGCTGCGGCTCGCGGGTGAGATCCACTTCGACGCCGGGCTGAGCCGTGCGGAAGTGCGGGCGGCCGCGCGGGTGTTCGGCGAGCCGCTGCCGGATCTGGTGTACCTGCCGTGTGCGGGGACTCTGCGCCACGCCCCACCGCTCCTTGCGGAAGGCGCGCGGCACGTCGTCGCGGTCGACCTGTCCGGACCGAGCCTGACCGCCGGACTCGGCCGCAACGTCCCCGCCGGCCTGCGCGGCCACGTCACGGCGTACCACGGCGACGTGCGCGACGCCGGGCAGGTGCTCCCGGAGTGCGGGGTGCGGCTGGCCTTCCTCGGCGGCAACAGCCTGGGCGACGTGACCGCACCGGAGGGCCACCGGCAGTTCCTGCACGCACTGGCCCGGTCGTTGACCCCGGGCGGGGTACTCGTCTTCGACTACGTCTCCGACCGCTACCTGCCCGCCGGCACCGGACCCACGACCAGCGAATGGCCGCAGGTCTGGCACGGTCCTGAGGGTGACGTGGACGTCGTGGACCGGCGCACGCGCACCTGCCGGCCACTGGGCACCTCGGGGATGGCGCTGCTCCGCATCCGGTGCGACATCCTGGGCTTGCACGACGGCCGGCCCCTCGCACCGCCGCATACCTACAGCAAGCTGATCGTGCCCGACCCGCTGCTGAAGGAGCAGTTCGCCGAAGCGGGACTGGAGCTGACCAACACCGGTCCCGTCGCCGACTGGTCCGGCTACCACCGTGACCGCATCGACCAGGTGGGCGACCTCGGCATGATGGGTGAACCCGACTGCTGGTACCGGGCGGTGCGCCGGTGAACGCGGCGAACGGCCCCGGCCACCTCCGGATCGGCGCCTCCCCGGTCCACGGACGCGGCGTCTTCGCCACCCGCGCCATCACAGCCGGCGAGACCGTCGAGTCCTGTCCCGTACTCCTGGTACCCGCCTCCCAGCGCCACCTGGTCGACGGCACGGCCCTGTACGACTACTACTTCAACTGGCCCGGCGGCCAGGCGGCCCTCGCGCTGGGCTACGGCAGCCTCTACAACCACTCGCCTCGAGCCAACGCGCGCTACCGCAAGAACACCGACACCCTCACCGTGGACATCCACGCCGTCCGCGCCATCGAGCCGGGACACGAGATCACCGTCGACTACACCTGCGACGGCACCAACCCCCTGTGGTTCCGGCCGGTGGATCACTTCACGACTCCCTCATGAGCCCCGGGGCGGAGTGGAGGATTCGCGCCGGAAGCCCGGCCGGTCGGCCGAAGGCGGAGCCGGGGAGCGCCGGCCAGCGTCCTACATGGCAGGCAACCACCATGGAGGGGCAACCCGATGGACCAGCGAACGTCCGACCGCGGCGCAGGCGTGACCACCGAATTCGAGAGGGACGTCGTCAAGCTGATGCTGGAGACGATGCGCGCGGTGGCCAAGCAGGAACGCGACGACGTCGGCACGGAGGGCCTGTTGTACGCGCTCGTGTCGGGTGACTGGGCCGCGGGTTCCGCGATCGCCCCCGGGATGAGGGCATCCGGTTCACTCGGCGGTTCGATCGGGAGCCGGGAGACATCCGTGTGGATCAGTGGGGACGCGGGTGACGACACGGTGGGCAGCCCGGAGGACGAGCGCGAGATCGATGCCTTCTGGCGCGAGGTCCGGCACGAGGAGGCCCGGAGGCTGCGCTGGAAGAATCGGAAGGAGGAGCAGACAAGTGTCGAACTCCCTTCGGCGACCGCCGCGGTGCGCGTCTGTCTGCGCAAGGCGCTGGAGGCCGCGCGGGAGGAACGCTCCGCCTCCGTGCGCGTCCGCCACGTGGCGCAGGCGCTGATGGCGCTGCCCGATACGCGTGCCCGCGAGGCCATGGTGGTGGAGAAGCTGGATGTCGCGGCCGCCTCGGCCGCGCTCGACGCGTTGCGGGGGAGCGACGAAGTGCCGGAGCCCGGTTCGGTGCTGATGATGCGCAAGGCGGGGGCGTTCGGGAAGAGCGGCAATCCGCTGACCCGGAAGTTCACCGCGTGGATATTCGGGGGTGGCGCCGGGTTCGGCTCCCCGGTGGTGGCCGCGGCCCGTTCGGAGGCACAGCGGAGCGCGGTGCGGCGCGGGGCTACGGAGACGGAACCCGTCGACGTGCTGCTCGGCATCCTGGCGCTGGACCGGTCGCTGGCCGTCGCGGAACGTGAGCTGCCCGGGGAACTGGCGGGAGCGAACCGAGGGGCGGAACTCCTGCGGCGGCACGGCGGCCGGCATGGTGCAGTCGCCCAAGTGCTGCTTCCCTCCACCGGAGTCGCGGAGGGCGAGCCCCCGGAGGTGGCCGGCTCCGCCGACTTCGAGCGACGGCTTCTGCACGTCACGCAGTTCACCGCCTCCGCCCAGGGCTCGCCGACGGTCGGCACGACTCACCTCCTGGCCGCCCTGCTGGACGAGAAGGGGACTGACGCGGAGTCCGTGGCGGAGGTCGAGCGTGTGCTCACCGAGAGCGGTGTGGATGTCGACGGGCTGCGGGCGGAGCCGGAGCTGCTGGTCCCCGGGGGAGCGGCACAAGACGTCTGATGCCGCGGGCTCCCCGTGGGCGAAGCGGTGCGGGGAGCCGGTGCGGGGAGCCGGGGGCGGGGGCGTCCGGAGGCCTCGACGTCACACAGGGGTCTCGACGTCGCGGGGAAACGTGACCGTCCGCCTCCTCCGTCCGGCGGGCCGGCGGTGCCGGTCATGCTCCCCCGCCCGGCGGCTCCCCGCAACGCGGGCCTTGGGGCCGCGGCGACGGCCGCCGCCACGCCGCACACCACGAACGCGACGCCGAATCCGCTGCTCAGGGCGTCCAGGGCCAGGCCGTGCGCCGCGGAACCGGGTGCGCCGGGCGGCAGGCTGTTCACGGCGATGGGGCCGCTCGCCGCGGCGATCTCACGGGCCGCGGCGAGGTCGCGGAGCAGCGCCGGCGCGACGAAGGCTAACGAAGGCTAGAACCCGGACATCAGCAGCCAGGATGCGGCGACCCGGTGCAGGAGCCGTGAGACGACCGGGATGAGGACGAAGGCGGGGCCCTGGAGGAGCAGGAAGGGGACGGCGACGCGCATGACGGCGACGACGGACGACACGGTGAAGGCCCGGTTTCGGCGGGGCGCACGCCCTGTGGGAACTCACTGGCCGGCGAGCCCAGGTGGTGATCCACGAGGCCGACGCGCCGATGCTGCGCTCCCGCCGGGCCCACGTGGAGGAGTACCTCGCGGGGCGGGCCGGTACCTCGACGACCTCGAGGGCGAGGCGAAGGTGACGGCCGCGACCGACGCCGTCATCTCCGGCGAGCTGGAGCCGACCCTGCTGGTCAGGGGCGGCGAGACCCTCTCCCTCGGGGGTGACGTCACCGTCTCCGGGCACGCGGTGCCCAGCCACACGCCCGGCTCGGTCGCCTTCGCGGCGACGTTCCTGCCGGGCCACCGCCTGGTCGTGGAGCTCTCCAACGACGAGCCCCTGACCGACGCGCACAACGCGCTGCTGCCGCCGGACGCCTTCCACCTGCCGGTGGGCCGTCGCGTCACCCACAAGATCTACCGTGACGCGGCGCACCCCTCCCGCCAGGTCCTGCCGTTCACGACGGGCGCGGCTTGACCTTGACACGTTGTTAAGGTGTGCCCTGGGTGCAGGAGGTGGTCCCGATCAACACCACAGACGGAACCGACCGCAACGCCCGCGTGGCCCGGGCCCTGAGCGCCGAGGACGGCTCGGTCCGGCTCCAGGCGGCCCTGGCGGCCGGCACCCGGCCCGACCCGGGCTTCCTGGAGCCGCTCGTCGAGCGGTGCGCCGTCGAGCCGGACTTTTTCGTACGGGACATGCTGTCCTGGGCGCTGACCCGCCTGCCGCCGGAGGCCACCCTGCCCCGCGTCCGCCGCGAACTCGGCTCCGAGCGCACCCGGGCCCGCAGCCAGGCGCTGCACACGCTCTCCAAGATCGGCGACCGGAGCGCATGGGCCTGGATCACGCGCGGCATGCTGCGCGACGCCGACGACGAGGTCGCGCGGACCGCGTGGCGCGTCGCCGTCGTCCTCGTGCCCGAGGAGGAGAAGGCGGACCTGGCCGGCGAACTGGCCGGACAGCTCGGCCGCGGCGACCGCGACGTGCGGCTCAGCCTGAGCCGGGCCCTCATCGACCTCGGGGACGTGACCGGGCCGGCCCTGGAGAAGGCCGCGGCCGGCCCCGACCCGGCGGTGGCCGCGCACGCCCGTGCCACGGAGCTGCTCCGGCGCGATCCCGAGGCCGGTTTCGACGCGGCCGTGGAGGAGGCGAAGCGCAGGGTCGCACTCGGCCCCGAACGGGCCGCCGTGACGGACGGGGCGGAGACCACGGAGTGCTGATCGGCGAAGTGGCCCGCCGCTCGGGGGTGAGCCCCCGCATGCTGCGGCACTACGACACCCTCGGGCTGGTGCGGCCGACCGGTCGCACCGTCGGCGGCTACCGCGAGTACTCGGCCGAGGACGTCCGCAGGATCTTCCACGTGGAGAGCCTGCGGTCCCTCGGGCTCTCGCTCAAGCAGATCGGGCGCGCGCTGGAGGACCCGGCCTTCTCGCCGTCCGCCCTGGTCGGCGACCTCATCCGGTGGACGGAGGAGCGCCTGGAACGGGAACGGGAGCTGCTGGAGCGGCTCCGCGCGATCGACGCGTCGGCGCCCACCGGCTGGCCGGACGTCCTGGACGTCGTCGCCCTCATGCAGGGACTCGACTCGGCCAGCGCCGCGCGCAGGCAGCAGACCGTGCTGGCCCGGCCGGAGGGTGCCGCCGTTCCGCCCGAGCTGCTGGCCGGGGCCGTCCTGTCCGAGTCCGACCCCGTCGTCGCGGGCGCCCTGCGCTGGGCGCTCGCCCGGTCGGACGGGGACGGCCTCGCGACCCTCGCGGCCGGCCTGCGCTCGGACGACACCGGCGTCCGGCGGCGCGCGGTGCTGGCGATCGCCGCGTTGCCCGAGGTCCCCGGGGCGGCCGAGGCGCTGACGGACGCGCTCGGGGACGCGGACCGGACGGTGCGCGGGCACGCCGCGCTGGCGCTGGGCAGGCGTGGCGAGGAAGCGGCGGTGCCGACGCTGGTCGGCATGGTGGTCGAGGGGGCCAACGACGTGGACGCCGCGGAGGTCCTGGGGACACTGTCCCGGGACCCCGGGTGCGCGGAGCGGATCATGGCCGCCCTGGACGGCGAACTGGCGGCGCCCACCGCGGACCCGGCGACGCGGATCCGGCTGGCCCAGGCCCTGGTCGAGCTGTCGGGGGACGCCCCGCTGGAGGTACTGCGCCGGCTGTCCCGGGACGACGACCGTGCCGTCGCCCTCGTCGCGTCGGCCTTCGCCGGGGTGGTGGAGCAGCGGGCCTCCGACGGACCCGCGTGACCCACCGCTCGCGGACACGCCCCTCAGCGGCCGACCAGCTCCGCGAACCGCCCGGCGTCTACGTTGCCTCCCGAGGCGATGACGCCGATCCGGCGCGGGCGGGGTTCCAGGCGTCCGGCCATGAGCGCGGCCAGGGCGGTGGCACCGCTGGGTTCGAGGACGATCTTCAGACGCTCGAAGGCGAAGCGCATGGCCGCGACGATCTCGTCGTCGCTCACGAGGGCGATCGCGTCGACCAGGCGCCGGTTGACGGAGAAGGTGATCTCGCCCGGGGTGGGCAGGGCCTGGCCGTCGGCGATGGTCCGGGGGACGGGAACGGTGACGCGTTCGCCGCTGTCCAGGGACCGCTTGGTGTCGTCGCCCGCCTCCGGCTCCACGCCGACCACCCGGATTCCGGGGTGCAGGGCCTTGGCGGCGGTGGCGCTGCCGGCGACGAGTCCACCGCCGCCGACGGGGACCACGAGGGCGTCGAGCGCGCCGGTCACCTCCAGCAGTTCGACGGCGGCGGTGCCCTGGCCGGCGATGACGTGCGGATGGTCGTACGGCGGGACGAGGGCGAGCCCACGCTCCTCGGCGAGCGCTTCGCCGAGGGCGGTGCGGTCCTGGGTGTAGCGGTCGTAGGTGACGATCTCGGCGCCGTAGCCGGCGGTGGCCTCCCGCTTGGAGCGCGGGGCGTCCTCGGGCATGAGGATGACGGCGGTGGTGCCCAGTTCCCGGGCGGCCAGCGCCACGGCCTGGGCGTGGTTGCCGGAGGAGTAGGCGGCGACGCCCTTCGCCAGCTGCCCGGCGGACAACCGGGAGGCCGCGTTGTAGGCGCCGCGGAACTTGAAGGCGCCGACCCGCTGGAAGTTCTCGCACTTCACGAACACCTCGGCGCCGACCAGGGCGTCGAGCGTGCGGGAGGTGAGGACCGGGGTGCGGTGCGCGATGCCGTCGAGACGCGCGGCGGCGTCCCGGACGTCGGTGAAGGTGACGGGCGGTGCGGTGGTCATGGTGTGAGGTCCCTCCTGGTGAACTCCGAGCGGGCCGGCCCCGGCCCACGTGGCGTCGCGCGCGAGTCAACGTAACGTCCCGCTCCGGGTACCTCCACCGGCATCACTCGGTCAGCGCGGTCAGCGCCGCCAGCTCCTCCGCCGTACGGGGACCCGTCGCCGAGTCCGCCAGCAGCCCCCGCGCACGCAGCAACCGCGCCGCCGCCACGCCCCACGGCAGGCGCAGCCCGGCCTGCCGCAGCAGCTCCGTGCGGGCCAGCGTCGCGGCCGTCGGGCCGGTGTGCACACCGGCGGGGGTGAGCAGCGCGGCGTCGTCCGACCAGCGCAGGGCGAGGTCGACGTCGTGGGTGGCCATCACCACCGTGGTGCCGCCCGCGCGGAGCCGGTCCAGGGTGGCGAGCAGCCGCTCCTGCCCGTCCGGATCGAGCCCGGCGGTCGGCTCGTCGAGGATCAGCACCCGGGGCCGCATCGCCACGGCTCCGGCGATCGCGGCCCGCTTGCGCTGCCCGTACGACAGCAGGTGCGTGGGCCGGTCGGCCAGCCGGGCGATGTCCAGCGCGGCGAGCGCCTCGCCGACCCGGGACCGGACCTCCGCGTCGGACAGACCGAGGTTCAGCGGTCCGAAGGACACGTCCTGCGCGACGGACGCCGCGAAGAGCTGGTCGTCCGGGTCCTGCACCACCAGCTGCACGGTGGTCCGCAGCCGGGTGAGCCCCCGGCGGTCGTACGCCACCGGCTCCCCGTCGAGCGTCAACCGCCCGGCGCGCGGCTTCAGTCCGCCGCTGAGCAGCCGCATCAGCGTGGTCTTGCCGCTGCCGTTGCGGCCCAACAGCGCGAGCGCCCGCCCTTCGCGCACCGCGAAGTCCAGCCCGGTCAGCACGTCCGGCCCCTCCTCGTAGGCGAAGGACACGCCCCGCAGGGCGACCAGGGCCGCTTCCGGCTCGTTCACGACAGGGGTCCTTCCAGTACGAGGGTGAGGGCGGCCAGCGCCGCCAGCAGCGCCACGCTCGCCGCGGTGAACGGCACCGAGACGCGGGCCTCGGGCACCAGCACTCGCAGGGTGCCGTCGTAGCCGCGCCCGGCGAGCCCGCTCTGCAGCCGCGCCGCCCGGTCGAAGGCCCGCACGAACGCCGTGGCGCCGAGCCCGCCGAGCGAACGCCAGGCCGCGGCCCGGGTGGTGTGCCCCAGCCGCGCCGCCTGCGCCTGCCGTATCCGGCGCACCGAGTCCAGCAGCAGGAAACTCATGCGGTACGTCACCAGCGCCACGTCCACCACCGGCGCCGGCACCCCGGCCCGCACCAGCCGGGGCAACAGGTCGGACATCGGCGTGGTGAACGCGAACAGCAGCACCCCGAGGGAGGCCGCCGAGGTGCGCAGCAGCAGCTCGCCGGCGCGCACCGGCCCGCCGTCCGCCGCCGTCAGGAACCCGCCCGGACCGCCGACCTGAACGAGCAACGGCAGCGCCCCCGTCACGCAGAAGCCCAGCGGCACCCGGTACGCCCGCCACAGCCCGCGCCCGGGCACTCCCGCCGGTCCCAGCAGCACGGCCAGCGCCGTCACCAGCACCAGTACCGCGCCCGGCCAGGGCGGCAGGGAGACCGCCAGCACGGTCAGCCCGAGCCCGAGCACGGCCTTGTCCACGGGATGACGGCGACGCCAGCGACTGCTGTGCGCCGCCGCGTCGATCGGCAGCACTCAGTCCCCTTCGGGAGCGTCCCGCACAGCCGCCGCCGTCGCCCGCTCCGCGCCCTGCCGCCGCCCCCGCCGCAGCCCGAAGTAGTACGCCAGCACCCCCGCGCCGATCGCGGCCTGAAGAGCGAACAGCGCCGACTCGACCTCTCCGGAGGGCGGTTCGTACAGCGGCGAGAACCACGGCTCGTAGTCCGGTTCGATCTCGGTGATCGCCGTCTCCGCCTCCGCGTCGGCCCCGGCGAACGGCTCCTCTTTGTGGTCGCCGAGCCCCAGCGCCAGCGGCAGCACCGCGAGCGCCGCCACGGTGAGCAGCAGCAGGGCGTTGATCCTGGCGTTCCGGCTCATCGGGCCACCGCCTGTCCCTCGGTCTCCTTGGACCCCGTGGTCCCCGTCTTCGTCAGCAGGACGCCCAGCCGGGTCAGTTCCTCCTTGCTGGACTGCACCAGCAGCCGCATCACGAGCACCGTGAGCAGGCCCTCGCTCACCGCCAGCGGGATCTGCGTGACGGCGAAGACGGACCCGAACTTGCCGAGCGAGCCCAGGAATCCGCTGCCCGGGTCGGGGAAGGCCAGCGCCAGCTGCACGCTGGTGACGCAGTACGTGGACAGGTCGGCGACGAACGCCCCGCAGAACACGGTGACCATCAGCGGCACGTCGAAGCGGCGCAGCAGCCGGTAGACGCCGTACCCGGCCCAGGGGCCGACGACCGCCATCGAGAAGACGTTGGCGCCGAGCGTGGTCAGCCCGCCGTGCGCGAGCAGCAGCGCCTGGAAGAGCAGGGTGATGGTGCCCAGCACCGCCATGACCGGCGGCCGGAAGAGGATCGCGCCCAGACCGGTACCGGTCGGATGGGAGCAACTCCCGGTGACGGACGGCAGTTTCAGGGCCGACAGGACGAACGTGAAGGCCCCGGAGGCGCCGAGGAGCAAGGTGCTCTCCGAGTGCTCCCTGACCTCACGGGTGAGTGACCGTACTCCGTGGACGACGAACGGCGCGGACGCGACACCCCAGGCGATCGCGTGCGCCGGAGGCAGAAAGCCCTCGGCTATGTGCATGACTCGGCAGACCCTCTCCAGCACCTCGTGGATGGACGACGCGCCTTGGCCGGTCTCCTGGCTTACGGGTACCACCGCCCGTGCTCCGCCTTCCCGGATCGCAAGCGATCCAGTGGCTGCCCGCGAGGGCCGGAGCCGGACTTCCCGATTCACAGTGGCGAGGGCCGCACCGGCATCACACCGGATTTCCCGTTCACCAAGGCGTGACGACGGTAGTGCTCCCACGAGGGTGGTGACAAGCGGGCCTCCCGCCGGGCGGGCGCGTGCGCCCCCTCAGCCCTCCCGTGAGCCGGACCGGTCCCGCCCCGTGCGCCGCACCACCATGTCGCGCATCCGCTGCGTCAGCGCGGTCGCGGCGGCGGTCAGGAACACGAAGCTGTACGCGATCTGCAGGACCGTCACGATCCGCGCCGACTGGCCCCGCGGGGTGATGTCGCCGTACCCGACGGTCGCCAGGGTGACGACGGTGAAGTACAGGGCGTCGACGCGGGTGTGCAGGCCGGTGAACTCGCCCGGCTGCTTGGCGAGGGCGTAGTAGGTGGCCGAGAAGACGTGCACGGACAGGACGATCAGCAGGGAGAGGACCATGCCGGGCCGGGAGTCCGGCCGGTCGACGAGTACGTGCCGGATCTGCCGGAGCAGCAGCACCGCCACGACGGTCAGGACCAGGGCGAACAGCAGCCAGCTCAGCAGGGGGCGCTGCGGGCCCAGGTGGTCGAGGGGGAGGAGGAAGTAGGCCGTGACCACGACCGCCGCGGCCCCGGCCCGCAGCCCCCAGGGCCGCATCGTCCGCCACCCTGCCGACCGGCCCCTCACCGCCCCGCCCCGGTCGCCGCTCCGCCGTCCGCGCCCGGCTCGGTCCGGCGGGCCACCTGGGCGACGACGAAGGCGACCACCGACCCGGTGACGATCAGCGGCATCTGGTCGTGCGCGTCGCCGCCCATCAGCAGTACCGCCAGCACGGCGCTGGCCAGCGGCAGCCCCGTCACCGCGGCCGCCGCGGCGGAGATGCCGAGGGCGAGGGCCGGCGTCATGCCGAAGCCGGGCAGGCCGGAGCAGGCCAGGGCCGTCGCCGTGCCCAGCAGCACCGCCGGGAAGATCGGGCCGCCGCGCAGACTGCCCAGCGCGATGCCCCAGGCCAGCCCCTTGCACGCGACCAGCGCCACCAGCGCGCCCACCGACCAGGCGTGCGGGTGTGCGGCGAGCTCGGCGAGTGTCGCCTGCCCGGACAGTGCCGCCTCGGCCGGGGAGCGGCCGGTGATCAGGGCGTACGCGCTGACGCAGACGCCGACCGCCGTGGCGCAGGCGACGGTGCGGACGGCCGTGCGCTCCCGCGTCCAGGAGACCGTGCGCCGGCCCAGCCCGCGGCCCAGCGTGATCAGCACGGCGATCAGCGCCGCCGTGGGGATGCCCCAGAGGAAGTCCCCGGCGTCCGGATTGGCGCCCGGCGGCAGGTCGTGCAGGGTGAGGGCGCCGATCTTCAGGCCGGTCCACTGGCCGAAGCCGGTGAAGACCAGGGCGCCCGTCGCACTGGCCAGCAGACAGGGCAGCAGCAGGGCGACCAGCTGGGCGCCGCCGAGCCCGGCGCCCTCGATGAGCAGCACGGCCGCGGCCACCGGACCACCGAGAATGGTGGAGATCGCGGCGGTGGAGCCGGCCGTGGCGAGGACCGCGCTCGCCTTCGGGTCCCCGGCCGCGCCCGCCCGCCGCACCGCCAGCAGGGCGAGCCCGCTGCCCACGGCCATCAGCGGCGCCTCCGGTCCCAGCACCACACCCAGGGGCAGCGTGGCCAGCGCGGCCAGGACGGCGCCGGGCAGCGCGCGGGGGCCGACGGGCGCGCCGCCCAGCCCGTTCACCGGCAGATGACCGCCGCCGCCCGGCATCCGGGTCACGATCGGCGCCAGGATCAGCCCCGCGAGCACCAGCGCGGGCAGCGGCCACCACCAGGGCGGATCGTCGTACCCCACCGCCTCGGGCAGCGCCGTCCACACCCAGTGCTGGAGCTCGTGCTGCAACCCGACGAAGAAGAAGCAGGCCAGTGCGATGGGCATCCCCAGCAGCACGCACAGCAGCAACAGCCGCAGATAGCCGGGGCTGAGCAGGGTGCGCCGCAGGGACTGCTCGGCCCGGTCCGGCACCGCGTTGGCCGGGGCGGGCTGCGTCGTCACGGGCCCTCCTCCGTCCACCGCACCCGCGGCACCCGGTCCCTCACGAGCGTTCGCATGTGCGGCTCAGTAAACGCGAGGCGCACCGGGCCCGCACGCGCACGCTGTCCGTCCCGGGGACCGGACGGCAGGGCGCGGCCGCTGCCGGTCTCACCCGTTCGGCGGGCCCGCGTGGCCGGGTGGTGCGGGTGGCCGCAGGCTCGAATGACCTGTCGGCGCCTCGGGGTGCCGACGGGCGCAGGCCCGTACGGGGGACACGCAGAAAGGACTCCGCTCATGAGCCAGCACGCCGCACCTTCTCCCGGCAGGCCGACGCACGGCACCGGCACCCCGCGGTCGGCGGACCGCTCCAGCGGCTGGGTGACCAGCGGCGTCGTCTTCGCGGGCGTACTGCTGCTGCTGAACGGCGCCCTCGCCGTCCTGCAGGGCATCGCGGCCATCGCCGAGGACGACGTGTACGCCCGCGTCGGCAGCTACGTCTACGAACTGAACCTGACGGGCTGGGGCGTCATCCACGTCGTCCTGGGCGCACTGGTCCTCGTCACCGGAATCGGCCTGCTCAAGGACATGGCCTGGGCACGCTTCGCGGGCATCTTCCTCGCCTCGCTCAGCCTGATCGCCCAGTTCCTGTTCCTGCCGTACTCGCCCGTCTGGTCCGTGATCATGATGGCGATCGACGTCTTCGTCATCTGGGCCCTGGCCAGCCGCCAGGACCAGGCCGCCTGAAGTACGTCCAGGCACAGCGGGGGCGCGGCCGTCAGCGGTGCCGCAGGGCCCGGCCCAGGGCCACCGCCGAGCCGACGGCCGCCAGCCCCGTGCCCGCCACCGCCAGCGCCTTCGCCCGTCGCCCCGGCGCCGCCGGCCGGGCGCCCGGCGCGGTGCCGTACGCGCTGCCCGGGACGTCGGTGTCCCCGGCGGGCCGGGGCAGCGCCGAGGCCAGCAGCTCCGCCAGGTGCACGCCCTCGTGGCCGCCGCTGTCGAACTCGTGGATCTGCGTGCGGCAGCTGAACCCGTCGGCGAGGACGACCGTCGCCTCGTCCTCCTCGCGCAGCCGCGGCAGCAGCACCCGTTCCGCGCACGCCTCGCTGACGTCCAGGTGGCCCCGCTCGAAACCGAAGTTGCCGGCCAGCCCGCAGCAGCCGGAGTCCAGCCGCTCGGCGTCGACCCCGGCCCGGCGCAGCAGTTCCCGGTCGGCCTCCCAGCCCATGATCGCGTGCTGGTGGCAGTGCACCTGGGCCAGCGCCTTCGCGGACCGCTCGGACACCCGCGGCGGCTCGTAGCCCGGGGAGTGCCCGGTCAGCAGCTCGGACAGCGTGACCGTCTGCTCCGCCAGCCGGCGCACGTCCTGGTCGCCGGGGAACATCTCGCCCGCGTCCGCCCGGAACACCGCCGTGCAGCTCGGCTCCAGCGCCACCACCAGACCGCCCGCCCGCACGTGCTCGGCGAGGCCGCGCACGGTCCGGGTGAGGACCTTCTGCGCCGTCCCGAGCTGTCCGGTGGAGATCCAGGTCAGCCCGCAGCACAGCGGCTCGGACGGCAGCTCCACCCGCCAGCCGGCGTGCTCCAGCACCCGGACCGCGGCCCGTCCGATGTGCGGGTGGAAATGGTTGGTGAAGGTGTCCGGCCACAGCAGCACCGACCCGCGCCGCCCGTCACCCTCCGGCTCGTGGCGCGCGAACCACTGCTCGAACGTCTGCTCCGCGAACAGCGGCACCTCCCGGTCCGCCACCCCGGCGGCCAGCACGGCCGCCTTCGACAGCAGCGGGGCGTGGGTGAGCGCGTTGACGACCGGCGCGAGCCGGGTGCGCCCCACCAGCCGCGCGAGCGCCGGCAGCCAGCCCATCGACCAGTCCGAGCGGGGCCTGCGCCACGGCCGGCCCTCGTAGTGGTGGGACAGGAACTCCGCCTTGTACGTGGCCATGTCCACGTCCGCCGGACAGTCCTTCTTGCACCCCTTGCAGGCCAGGCACAGATCGAGCGCGTCCTTGACCGCCTCCGACCGCCAGCCGTCCCGCAGGGCGCCGTCCCCGTGCCCGTCGAGCATCTCGAACAGCAGCCGCGCCCGGCCCCGCGTCGAGTGCTCCTCCTCGTGGGTCACCTGGTACGACGGGCACATCACCGTGCCGTCGCTGGTGTGCTGCCGGCACTTGCCGACCCCGACGCACCGGTTGGCGGCCTGCGAGAACGAGCCCCCGTCGTGCGGGAAGCGGAAACGCAGGTCGCGGGGCTCGTACGGGGCCCAGTCACCGCCCAGGCGCAGGTTCTCGTCCAGCCCGTAGGGTGCGACGACCTTCCCCGGGTTCATCCGGTCCAGCGGGTCGAAGACGGCCTTCAGCCGCCCGAACGCCTCGACCAGCTCGTCCCCGAACATCCGCGGCAGCAGCTCGCCCCGGCTCTGTCCGTCCCCGTGCTCCCCGGACAGTGACCCGCCGAACTCCACGACGAGGTCGGCCGCCCGCTCCATGAACCTCCGGTACGTCGCCACCCCGTCCGCGGTGTACAGGTCGAACGGGATCCGGGTGTGCACGCATCCCTGCCCGAAGTGCCCGTACAGACTGGGCCCGGTGTCGCTCAGGTAGCCGAACTCCTCGAAGAGCGCGCGCAGCCGCCGCAGGTAGTCGCCCAGCTTCTCGGGGGCGACGGCCGAGTCCTCCCAGCCCTCGAAGGTGTCGGGCTTGCCCGGGATGTGCGCGGTGGCGCCGAGCCCGGCCTCCCGGACCTGCCACAGCGCCTGCTCGTTCGCCGGGTCGTCGAGGAACGAGCAGTCCGCGTCGTGCTCGGAGCGGTGCACCGCCTCCAGCATCCGGTGCGCCCGCGCGCCCGCCTCCTCGACGGTGTCGCCGCCGAACTGCACCATCAGGTAGGCGTTGCCGTCGGGCAGCTCGGCGAGCGCCTTGTCGTTGAGGCGCTTGATCCGCTGGTCGCGGACCAGCCGGGCGTCCACGCCCTCCAGCGCGATCGGCTCGTACGGCAGGATGTCGGGCACGGCGTCGGCGGCCTTGTCGATGACGTCGAACCCGAGCACCACCAGAACCCGTTCCTTCACCACCGGCACCAGTTCCAGCTCCGCCCGCAGGACGGTGACCAGCGTGGACTCGCTGCCCACCAGCAGTCCGGCCACGTCGAAGCCGTGCTCGGGCAGCAGTGAGTCCAGGTTGTAGCCGGAGACCCGGCGCGGGACGTCCGGGAACCGGCGGCGGATCTCGTCCCCGTACGTGTCACGCAGCGCGCGCAGCCGCCGGTAGACGGCCGCCCGCAGGTCGCCCTGCCGCTCGATCCCGGCGTACTCCTCGTCGCCGGTCTCCCCGCACCAGAAGCGGGTCCCGTCGTAGAGCAGCACCTCCAGCCGGGCGATGTTGTCGACGACCTTGCCGTGCGCCTGGGCGGTGGCGCCGCAGGAGTTGTTGCCGATCATGCCGCCGACGGTGCAGTTGGCGTGGGTGGCGGGCTCCGGCCCGTAGCGCAGGCCGTACGGCGCGAGCTGCCGGTTGAGGTCGTCCAGCACGATGCCGGGCTGGACGACGCAGGTGCGGGCGTCGGTGTCCACGGACTCCAC
The DNA here is from genome assembly GCF_001905385.1 of Streptomyces sp. CB02414. GTDB lineage: Bacteria > Actinomycetota > Actinomycetes > Streptomycetales > Streptomycetaceae > Streptomyces. The sequence goes on from NZ_LIPF01000012.1 coordinate 220,938, forward strand.
CCGGGTGCAGTACTTCGACCAGTCGAGCACCACCCCGGCGTTGGTGCACTGCCCGGCCAGGCTCGTCCCGCCGCCCCGCGACAGCAAGGGCGCACCGTACTCCCGCGCCACGGCCACCGCCTCGGCACCGGCCTCCGGGGTGCGTGGGAGGACCACTCCCATGGGCGTCTGCCGGAAGTTCGAGGCGTCCGTGGAGTACGCGGCCCGGCTCCCGGCGTCGAAGCGGACCTCGCCGTCGACCCGTTCGCGCAGCGCGGCCTCGAGTCCTCTGAGGTCGACGGGCGCGGGTGCGCCCTCGCGGACGACGGGTTCGGGCAGGTCCAGCGCACCCATGGGGCTCTCCTTCGGCGGTCGGCGCGGCAAACGGCATCGCGCGCGTGGCGCGGCCGTCGCTGAGTACCCCGGCCCTTGTGGCGGCAACCACCGGACACGGAGCGTCGCGAACCGTGTCGGTGTTGGGCCGAACGGGTGACTTGGCGTAAGAATTGGCTGGTGCACGCAATGAAGGCGAGTGGATTTCGGGGGAACCGGTGAACAGCCACGACGTCACCGATGAACAGTGGGAGGGGCTCGCCCAGGTCGTTCCGTTGCGCGGGCGCGACGCCTGGCCGTCCTCGGTCGGGCACCGGGCGCTGCCGGAGGCGGTGACGGAGACCCGCCGCCGGTTCGTCGTCCTGCGGGTCAACGTGTTCGCGGACGCCCGCGAGGTCGCCGAGACCCTGATGACGGGCATCCCGGTCCTCCTGGACCTGACCAGCGCCGAGGGCGAGGTGGCCAAGCGGGTCCTGGACTTCAGCACCGGCGTCGTCTTCGGCCTGGCCAGCGGGATGCACCGGGTGGACCGCAACGTGTTCCTGCTGACCCCGGCCGGGACCGAGGTGAACGGCCTGATGGAGGGCGCGGCAGACGACCCCGGAGTGTGACGGCCCCGCCCGGTCCTGACGGCCGCGTCCCCCGATCGTAGGAACGCCTTCCGGGCAAAACGGTTCGCCCGTACGGAGCGGTCCTACGGTCCGGACATGGCAGCGTCACCCGCGTCGACGGCGTCCGACACCCCGCTCCCGGACCGGCCCAGGGTCACCGAGCTGCGGCTGTCCGCCTTCGCCGGTCACCGGCGCGCCGTGCTGCCGTTCGGGCCGCTCACCGTGCTCGCCGGCCCCAGCGGCTGCGGCAAGACCACCGCGCTCAGGGCGTACGACGCACTCGCGCGGCTCGGCGGCGGCGCCGAGCTCGCGGTGGCGTTCCCCGATCCGGTCGCCTGTGTGCCCGAGCGGGCCCGGCCCGACGCCCAGCACCGCCGCGGCTTCCGCATCGGCTGCACGGCCGACGGGGCGGCGGGCCCGGTCCGCCTGGACGTCGCCGTGCAGGCGGAGCCCGAGCTGCGCATCGTGGGCGAACGGCTGACGGCCGACGGGGTCGTGCTCCTGGAGACGGCCCTGCGCGACCCGGGCCGTCGCGCCGTGCAGGCCGCCTGGCACACGGCCGGGTCGGCGCCCGTGACCCGCGCCCCGCTGCCGGACGACCGGCTCGGCACCCCGCTGCTGCCGCTCAGGGTGGCCGGCAAGACGGACGGCCAGCGCAGGGTGCTGGCCGCGGCCGAGCAGATGGTGGTCGCCCTGCGTTCCGTCTTCGCCTGCGATCCGCGGCCCGGCCGGATGCGGGAGCCCGTGCCCACCGGCTCCGGGCGCCTGCTGGGCGGCTGCGACAACCTCGCCGACGTGCTGTGGCGCACCCGCGCCGAGTGCGCACGGCGGCACGCGCGGTTCGTCGCGGCGGTACGCGCCGGCTGCGCGGGCCCCGTCGCAGACGTGCTGGCCGAACCGGTCGTCGGCGGCGTGGTGCGCGCCCTGCTGGACCGGGGCGACGGCGTCCGCACCGGGCTCACCCGCCTCGGCTACGGCGAACTGCGCTACCTCGCCCTCGCGCTGGTGCTGTTCACCGGACCCGGCGTGCTGGAGGTCGACCCGGCCGGCGAGGTGCCCGCCGCCCTGCAGACGCTCACCGTCCTCGCCGACGGCTTCGACCGAGGCCTGGACCCGCGGCAGCGGGCGGAACTGCTGCGGCTGGCGGCCCGGATGTGCGACCGCGGGCACATCCGCCTCGTCGCGGCGGTCGCCGACGCCTCCTGGGCGGCCGGGGCGGACGGCGTCACGGTGGTACACCTGGAACCGTGACCGATCACCCCCTGGACCTCGCGGCACTGCGGCGCAGGCTGGCCGAGTTCGCGGCCGCACGGCAGTGGCAGCCGTACCACACCCCCAAGAACCTGGCCGCCGCGCTCAGCGTGGAGGCCTCCGAACTCGTCGAGATCTTCCAGTGGCTGACGCCCGAGCAGTCGGCCCGCGTCATGAGCGACCCGGACACCGCCCACCGGGTGCGGGACGAGGTCGCCGACGTACTGGCGTACCTGCTCCAGTTCTGCGAGGTGCTGGACGTCGACCCGCTGGCCGCGCTGGAGGCCAAGATCGAGCGGAACGAGCTCCGCTTCCCGGTGCGCGGGGAACCGGAAGGCTGAGAGAGGAGGAGTGACCAACTCCGCTATCACTCTCCGGAGTCGAAAACGGGCCGGAAATCAATTTGTTGTCCGAAGATTTCCACCTTCCTCTAGCTTTTCGTCCCACACGCCTTCACTCTGGGTAGTGGACAACGGAGTTCGGGCGGACGCGCCCTGGGCGCGTCGGACAAAGACGGGGGCAGCGCATGGACGCTGTGCGGCTCATCGTGACGAGTGGGCGTGCCCTGGCGGCCGGCGGCGAGGTGCCGGACATCCTGACGGAGGTGTGGCAGGTGCAGGCCCTGGCGCAGGCGATCGGCAGCCGGCTGGCGGTCTACGGACCACCGGAACTGCGCGGCGAGGCGATCGGGCTGACCGAGCTGGCGGGCCGGGGCTGCGGAGTGCTGCGCACCCCCGAGCTGGCGCCGGGCGAGCTGCGCGCCGCCCAGCTGACCGAGCTGGGCGACGCCCGTCAGGCGCTGATGCGCCTCGGCACCCTGCTCGGCGAGACCGGCATCGCCCTGGTCGGCGTGGCCTGCGCCGCGGACGACGAGGCCACGTACTGGCAGTGCATGGAGGCCATCGACGCGGCGGACGAGTCCCGGGACCGGGTCCTGGAGATGCTGCGCAAACTGGCGGACCGGGAAGCGGAGTTACCGGAGCGGGAGGCGGGCTAGCCACACCACCGGCCACCCGCCGCTCGCACCCGCGCACAGCTCAGTCGGCGCGCCGCTCCTCGCCCGCCGGCCGCCCCGGGTCCCCGGCCGACTGGAGGTCGGCGTCCAGAGCCGACAGGTCCGCGTTCAGCGCCGCCATGAGCTCCTCCATCTGCTGGAGCAGCCCCTTGGGCGGGGAATCCGCCCCGTCCTGCTGCGGCACGGTCTCTTCGGACATGGCGGCCTCCTCGGCCCCAGCCCCCACGGGGAGGCCGACACGGTTGACGCACCGGCGCACACGCCCCGGCGCGGACGCCGGGCGATCCGGCTCCGCCCCGCCAAACGATCACCGTGCGGCCCGGTCACTGGCCCTGCCGCGCACCGGGCCCGCGGTTGACGCGAATTCACCCCCCGGAGGCCGGGAAGCACCCCCGGGGTGTCCGGAGCCGGTGCGGCGCACCCGCGCCGAGCGGGCAGGATGGAGACATGGATCTCCGTATCTTCACCGAGCCCCAGCAGGGGGCCACCTACGACACCTTGCTCACCGTCGCCAAGGCCACCGAGGACCTCGGCTTCGACGCCTTCTTCCGCTCGGACCACTACCTCCGCATGGGTTCCGTGGACGGCCTCCCCGGCCCCACCGACGCCTGGATCACCCTGGCCGGCCTCGCCCGCGAGACCAAGCGCATCCGGCTCGGCACCCTCATGACCGCCGGCACCTTCCGGCTGCCCGGTGTCCTCGCCATCCAGGTCGCCCAGGTCGACCAGATGTCCGGCGGCCGCGTCGAGCTGGGCCTGGGCGCGGGCTGGTTCGAGGAGGAGCACAAGGCGTACGGCATCCCCTTCCCGAAGGAGAAGTTCGCGCGCCTGGAGGAGCAGCTGGAGATCGTCACCGGGCTGTGGGGCACGGAGACCGGCAAGACCTTCGACTTCCACGGCACGTTCTACGACCTCACCGAGTCGCCCGCGCTGCCCAAGCCCGCGCAGGCGAAGGTCCCGGTGCTCATCGGCGGCCACGGTGCCACCCGCACCCCGCGCCTCGCCGCGCGGTACGCCGACGAGTTCAACATCCCCTTCGCCTCCGTCGAGGACACCGAGCGCCAGTTCGGCCGGGTGCGCGCCGCCGCCGCGGAGGCCGGCCGCCCGGCCGACGCCCTCACCTACTCCAATGCCCTGGTCGCCTGCGTCGGCAAGGACGACGCCGAGGTCGCCCGCCGCGCCGCCGTCATCGGCCGCGAGGTCGACGAGCTGAAGGCCAACGGCCTGGCGGGCTCCCCGGCCGAGGTCGTCGACAAGATCGGCCGGTACGCGGCGGTCGGCGCCCGGCGGATCTACCTCCAGATGCTGGACCTCGACGACCTGGACCACCTGGAGCTGATCTCCTCCCAGGTCCAGTCCCAGCTGGCCTGAGACTGCCGTACGGATAACCGAAGGCGCCGGTCACCCGCCCTGTGCGATGGTGTGACGGTCGTCCTGCCGGAGCCCCCGGGGAACACCGCCCGGGGGCTCCCGCGCGCAGGACGCTCTTTAACATCCACCCAGCCGGAGAGGCCCTCCGCATGTTCCTGACCCTCACCACCACCGGTACTCCCGACCGCCCCGCGACCGACCTCGGCTTCCTGCTGCACAAGCATCCCGACAAGGCGCAGGCGTTCTCCACCTCCTTCGGCACGGCCCACGTGCTCTACCCGGAGGCGGAGGAGCAGCGCTGCACGGCGGCGCTGCTGCTGGAGGTCGACGCGGTGGCGCTGGTCCGGCGCGGCAAGGGCAAGGGCCGCGGCGGTGCCCCCGACGCGGCCCTCGCGCAGTACGTCAACGACCGCCCGTACGCGGCCTCCTCGCTCCTCGCCGTGGCGCTAAGCAACGTCTTCTCCAGCGCGATGCGCGGCGTGTGCAGGTCCCGCCCCGAGCGCGCGGCCGAGCCGCTGCCGCTGCGCGTCCAGATCCCGGCGCTGCCCGCCCGCGGCGGCCCCGACCTCGTACGGCGCCTGTTCGAACCGCTCGGCTGGACGGTCACCGTCGAGCCCGTCCCCCTGGACACCGAGTTCCCCGAGTGGGGCGACTCCCGCTACGTCCGCCTCGAACTGGAGTCCGCGGCCCACACCCTCGCCGAGACCCTGCGCCACCTGTACGTCCTGCTGCCGGTGCTCGACGACGCCAAGCACTACTGGGTCGCCCCCGACGAGGTCGACAAGCTGCTGCGGGCCGGCGAGGGCTGGCTGCCGGGCCACCCGGAGCAGAAGCTGATCACCAGCCGCTACCTGTCCCGCCGCTGGTCCCTGACCCGTGAGGCGATGGACCGGCTGGAGCTGCTGCGGCTCGCCGAGACCGACGACAGCGACGTCGAGGAGATCGACAACGCCGTCGCGGCCGAGGCCGAGCAGGAGGAGAAGCCGACCCCGCTCGCCGTACAGCGCCGCGAGGCGATCCTCACCGCCCTCCGGGACGGCGCCGCCGCCCGCGTCCTCGACCTGGGCTGCGGCGAGGGCCACCTGGTGCGCGAACTGCTCAAGGAACCGCGCGTCACGGAGATCGTCGGCGTGGACGTGTCGGTGCGCGCGCTCACCATCGCCTCCCGGCGGCTCAAGCTGGACCGCATGGGCGAGCGGCAGGCCGCGCGCGTCCGGCTCCTCCAGGGCTCCCTCTCCTACACCGACAAGCGCCTGGCGGGCTACGACGCCGCCGTGCTCAGCGAGGTGATCGAGCACCTCGACCTGCCCAGGCTGCCCGCCCTGGAGTACGCCGTCTTCGGCTCGGCCCGCCCGCGCACCGTCGTCGTCACCACCCCCAACGTCGAGTACAACGTGCGCTGGGAGACCCTCCCGGCCGGCCACGTCCGCCACCGCGACCACCGCTTCGAGTGGACCCGCGAGGAGTTCCGCACCTGGGCGGGCACGGTCGCCGAACGCCACGGGTACGCCGTCGAGTTCCGCCCCGTCGGCCCCGACGACCCCGAGGTTGGCCCGCCCACGCAGCTGGCCCTGTTCACCCTGACCACCACCGCGACCGAGAAGGAGGCGAAGGCCGCATGAACACCACCGACACCACCGACACCGCCCCGCGAGGGCGCGCCCTGCCGGTCACCGACCTCTCCCTCGTCGTGCTGATCGGCGCCTCCGGCTCCGGCAAGTCCACCTTCGCCCGGCGCCACTTCAAGCCCACCGAGGTCATCTCCTCGGACTTCTGCCGGGGTCTGGTCGCCGACGACGAGAACGACCAGAGCGCCAGCCGGGACGCCTTCGACGTCCTGCACTACATCGCCGGCAAGCGCCTCGCCGCCGGCCGCCGCACCGTCGTCGACGCGACCAACGTGCAGCAGGACGCCCGGCGTCAGCTGATCGAGCTGGCCCGCAAGCACGACGTCCTGCCCATCGCCGTCGTCCTCGACGTGCCCGAGCAGGTGTGCGCCGAGCGCAACGCCACCCGCGCCGACCGCGCCGACATGCCCCGTCGGGTCATCCAGCGCCACACCCGCGAACTCCGCCGCTCCCTGCGCCACCTGGAGCGCGAGGGCTTCCGCAAGGTGCACGTGCTGCGCGGCGCGGAGGACGTCGAGCAGGCCACGGTCGTCACCGAGAAGCGGTACAACGACCTCACCCACCTCACCGGCCCCTTCGACATCGTCGGCGACGTCCACGGCTGCGCGTCCGAGCTGGAGACCCTGCTCGGCAGGCTCGGCTACACCGACGGCGTCCACCCCGACGGCCGCACCGCCGTCTTCGTCGGCGACCTCGTCGACCGCGGCCCGGACAGCCCCGGCGTCCTGCGCCGCGTGATGTCCATGGTGAAGTCGGGCAACGCCCTGTGCGTGCCCGGCAACCACGAGAACAAGTACGGCCGCCACCTGCGCGGCCGCAAGGTCCAGCAGACCCACGGACTCGCCGAGACGGTCGAGCAGATGGACGGCGAGAGCGAGGAGTTCCGCACCGAGGTGCGGGAGTTCATCGACGGCCTGGTCAGCCACTACGTCCTCGACGGCGGCCAGCTGGTGGTCTGCCACGCCGGCCTGCCCGAGAAGTACCACGGCCGCACCTCCGGCCGGGTCCGCTCGCACGCCCTGTACGGCGACACCACCGGCGAGACCGACGAGTTCGGGCTGCCGGTGCGCTACCCGTGGGCCGAGGACTACCGGGGCCGCGCCGCCGTCGTCTACGGCCACACCCCGGTCCCCGAGGCGACCTGGCTCAACAACACCATCTGCCTGGACACCGGCGCCGTCTTCGGCGGCAAGCTCACCGCGCTGCGCTGGCCGGAGCGCGAGCTGGTCGACGTACCGGCCGAGCGGGTCTGGTACGAGCCGGCCAGGCCGCTGCGCACCGAGGCGCCCGGCGGACACGACGGCCGGCCGCTCGACCTGGCGGACGTGCACGGCCGCCGGGTGGTGGAGACCCGGCACGCGGGACGGATCACCGTGCGCGAGGAGAACGCCGCGGCGGCCCTGGAGGTCATGAGCCGCTTCGCGACCGACCCCCGGCTGCTGCCGTACCTCCCGCCGACCATGGCGCCGACCGCCACCTCCGGCGTGGACGGCTACCTGGAGCACCCGCAGGAGGCGTTCGCGCAGTACGCGGCGGACGGTGTGGCGCGGGTCGTGTGCGAGGAGAAGCACATGGGTTCCCGGGCGGTGGCGCTGGTCTGCCGCGACGCGGAGACGGCCCGCACCCGCTTCGGGGTGGACGGCGGTCCCGCCGGCTCCCTCTACACCCGTACCGGCCGCCCCTTCCTCGACGACGCCTCGGTCACCGAGGCGATCCTGGACCGGCTGCGCACCGCGATCGGCGAGGCGGGACTGTGGGAGGAGCTGGCCACCGGCTGGCTGCTCCTCGACACCGAGCTGATGCCCTGGTCGCTGAAGGCCGCGGGGCTGCTCCGCTCCCAGTACGCCGCCGTGGGCGCCGCCTCCGGCGCGGTGTTCCCGGGTGCGCTGGCCGCCCTGGAGGGCGCCGCCGCGCGCGGCGTCGAGGTGAAGGACCTCCTCGACCGCCAGCGCGAACGGTCCGCCGACGCCGCCGCGTTCACCGACGCCTACCGGCGCTACTGCTGGCCCACCGACGGCCTGGACGGCGTCCACCTGGCCCCGTTCCAGATCCTCGCCGTCCAGGGCCGCAGCCTGGCCGCCGTGCCGCACGACGAGCAGCTGGCCCTGATCGACCGGATGGTCGAGCACGACGGCAGCGGCCTGCTGCGCACCACCCGGCGGCTGTACGTCGACACCGCCGACCCCGACTCGGTGCGCGCCGGCGTCGACTGGTGGCTGGAGATGACCGGCCGCGGCGGCGAGGGCATGGTCGTCAAGCCGGTCGGCGCGCTGGTGCGGGACGGCAAGGACCGTCTGGTGCAGCCCGGCATCAAGTGCCGGGGCCGCGAGTACCTGCGGATCATCTACGGCCCCGAGTACACGCGCCCCGACAACCTCGCCCGGCTGCGGCAGCGGTTCCTGGGCCACAAGCGGTCCCTGGCGATCCGCGAGTACGCCCTCGGCCTGGAAGCCCTGGACCGCCTGGCGGACGGCGAGCCGCTGTGGCGGGTGCACGAGGCGGTGTTCGGGGTGCTGGCGCTGGAGTCGGAGCCCGTCGACCCGAGGCTCTAGCTGTGTTGACCGGACAGGTTGGTGACACGGCTGGCTGGTGTCTGGCCGC
>NZ_LIPF01000013.1 GCF_001905385.1 Streptomyces sp. CB02414
CATCAGCGGCCAGACACCAGCCAGCCGTGTCACCAACCTGTCCGGTCAACACATCTAGTCCATTGTGAGGCGCAAGTTCGGCGAGGGACGCATGTGGCACGAGCGTCCTCCCGCCGGCGCTCTGCCACGGCCGGCCGTCAAGGCCGCTCCCGCGGCGACGACTTCCGTGACGACCTCCGTGACGACCACCCCGGACGAGACGACCACCCGGACGGGGGCGCGGACCGGGTCCCCCCGACCAGGGAGACCCCGTCCCTCCGAGCCGCCCTCGTCGCCCCGCCCCGCTCCGCACCGGGCGCGAGCGGGCCCCGCTGCCCACCGACCTCACGCGTGACGGCCCGACCTCCGTCGCGCACTCCGCCGACGCCCTTGACCAGGCGACGGCGAGGATCTGGAGCACCCATGGCGACGCCCGATTCCTTCCTCCACCGAGCCCCGTCGGCCATCCCCTACTTCAGCGCGGACGCCGACACCTACCTGGCCCGCACCCAGTTGCGCGACCTTGACAAGACACGCCCCCTGCGGGTGCTGTCCGAGAAGGACTTCGCCCACTGGCAGACCTACGGATACGTCGTGGTGAAGGAGGCGATACCCGCCGGCTCCGCGCGCCGGCTCCTCGACTTCGCCTGGGAGTTCCAGGGACTCGACCCCGGCCGCCCCGACACCTGGTACCAGGACCGCGAGTACCGCTCCGACCTCGACCGTGAGCTGCACATCTACGGCTTCGTCGAGGCGTACCACCACCAGCTCCTGTGGGACAGCCGCCAGACGCGGCGCGTCTACGACGCCTTCGTGGACGTGTGGGACTGCGAGGAGCTCTGGGTCACCCTGGACCGCCTCAACCTCAACCCGCCCAACACCGGCAACCGCGACCGCGCCCTCATCGACAAGCCGGACCGGGGTTTCGACATCGAACTGCACTGGGACGTCGACACTTCCCTCGGCGTCCTGCCCCAGCGTGTGCAGGGCATCATCGCGCTCGACGACACCGAGCCGGACCACGGCGGCTTCCAGTGCTGCCCCGAACTCTTCCGCCGCTTCGACCGCTGGAAGGCGCTCCAGCCCGACGGCCGCGACCCGATCAGACCCGCGATCGACCGCGAGGACATGCCCGTCGTGCGGCCCGACCTGGAGGCCGGCGACCTGCTCATCTGGAACGGCCTGCTGGCCCACGGCGTGGCGCCCAACGTCTCCGGCGACGGCGTGCGCGCGGTCCAGTACCTGTCGATGATGCCCGCGCTGGAGACCCACCGGACCCTGCGCGACTCCCGCGTCCACTCGTGGCGCACCCTCGCCACCCCCGAGTGGAACGCCACGCTCCTCGGCGACGCCCGCCGCCCCGAGGCCGAGCGCTACGGCCCCGCCGAGCTGAACGACCTGGGCGCCAGGCTGCTGGGCCTCAAGTCCTGGCACGGCGACGACACCACCGGGGAAGCCGCATGCGCAGCATCTGCCTGACCCTGCCCACCAACCGGCACTGCCCGGACACCATCGCGGCCCTCGGCGCCGAAGCGGCCCACGCCGTCGGCCACTTCGACGTCGACGTCCAGCTGCTGGTCCTCGACTCCTGCCCGCCACCGGTGCACGCCGAACACGCCGAAGCCGTACGGCGCTTGCCCGCGCACCCCCGGATCACGGCGCACCACCTCGACGAGGCCGCCCAGCGCGACTTCCTGCGACGGGTCACCGCCCGGTCCGGCGAGGCCAAGCCCGACCTGCTCCTCGACCTGCTGCTCCCGGACGGCGTCTCCTACGGCGCCTGCACCGACCGGGCCTTCCTGATCGCGGCGGCGCTCGGCTGCGACTCCGTCCACCGCAGGGACTCCGACAGCCGCTACCAGAGCCTGCACGGCCGTACGGTCTTCCCCGTCCACCACGAACTGCTCTCGCTCGGCGGGCGCGCGGCCGACGCCCTGCCGCACGTCACGGAGTCCACCCTGCCGGACCCGCTCCTGGACCGGCGGGTGGCCATGGTCGGCGGCTCCTTCGTGGGCGAACTCTCCGTCGACATCGCGCGGATGCGGGACGCCGACCCGGAGGTCTACCACGACGTCGTCGCCCTCTGGGCGCCCGGACACTGGTCCGCCGAGCGGAAACGGGAACTGGTCGAGGAGTCCTTCAAGGGCGCCGGCACCGACCCCTTCACGGGCGACCACTCGCTGCTCGCCCTCGTCGACCCGATGCGGGTGGACATGTGCAACATCGCCTTCCACGCCGGAAGCGTCACCGAACGGGTGCCGCTGCCGCCCGCCAGGGACACCATCGGCAGCGACTACTTCCTCATCCACCTGGTGCACGACGCCCGGCTGCCCGGCGTGCTGCACAACCGGCACATCGTCAACTACCACACCGGCGAGCGCAGGACCGGGCCCGGCTTCCTCGCTTACCAGACGCGCTTCGCCAAGTTCCTCCTGTCGATGCTCCACTTCCATCACCTCTACGACCGGATGGCCGAGGAGGGCGACGCCCTGCTGGACGAGCACGGCAGGCCCCGCCCCGCGGCCGTCGCCGCCCTGGCCCGCGAGAGCACGGAGCTGGACCCCGCGCAGAACGTCCGCCGCCTCGACACCCTGGACACCGCCTACCGGCGCCTCGGCGGCCGGTACGCCGAGTTCGCCGGTCTGCTCGCCGGCCGGCGCGACCGCCTCCTGGACGAGGCGCGCGGCGACATGGCGGACTTCGCGCTGCTGACGGAGGCCTGGGGAGGGCTGGTGGCCGCCGCCAGGGCCACGCCCGTTCCGCCCTCGTCCGGACAGCCGGGGCGGGCGCGGTGACGGCCGCCGTCCTCAGCGAGTCCCTGGCCGCGGCCCTCGCCGCCGCCCCCGGGGACCGGATCGTCTACGACCTGGCCGGCATCGAGCGGCGCTACGACGCCCTGCGCCGCGAACTGCCGGACGTCCGGGTCCGGTTCGCGATGAAAGCCTGCCCGCTCGACGAGGTCCTCGGCCTCCTGGCGCGCAAGGGCGCGGGGGTCGACGCGGCGAGCCCCGGCGAGGTGGCGCAGGCGTTGCGGGCCGGGGTGCCGGCCGAGCGGACGCACTACGGAAACACCGTCAAGTCCGACCGGAACATCACCGACGCCCACCGGCTCGGCGTCCGCACCTTCGCCACCGACAGCCTCCAGGACGTGGCCGCCCTCGCCGTCCACGCCCCCGGCGCCCGCGTCTTCTGCCGGGTGGCGACCGGCGGAGCGGGTGCCGTGTGGGGCCTGAGCCACAAGTTCGGAAGCCCGCCCGGCGACGCCGTACGGATCATGGAACGGGCCCGGGACCTCGGGCTGGTCCCGGCCGGGCTGTCCGTGCACGTCGGCTCCCAGCAGATGACGGGCGAGGCGTGGCACACGGCCCTGGAGGACCTGGGCGCCGTCCTGCACGCCCTGGGCCTGCGGGGCATCCACGTCGACCACGTCAACCTCGGCGGCGGCCTGCCCGCGCTCGGCTACCGGGACCGGCACGGCGCCCCGCTCGAACCGCCGCTGGACAAGATCTTCGCGGTGATCCGGGAGGGCATGGACGAGCTGCGCCGCGTCCACGGCGGCCCCCTGCGGTTCGTCATCGAGCCCGGACGGCACCTGGTCGCCGACCACGGTGCGATCCGCGCGCACGTCGCCCGCCTCGCCGAGCGCCGCGGGACGGACGGCGAGCGCCGGCACTGGCTCTATCTGAGCTGCGGCAAGTTCAACGGCCTGTACGAGATGGACGCCCTCCAGTACCCGCTGGTCTTCCCGGGCCACACCACGGGGCCGTACGTCCCCGCCGTCGTCGCCGGACCCACCTGCGACAGCGACGACGCCTACGACCACGAGACGGGACTGGTCCCGGTGCCGAGGGCGCTGGCCTCGGGCGACCCGGTCTGGGTACTGTCCAGCGGCGCCTACGCGACCAGCTACACGACCCTGGGCTTCAACGGCTTCGCCCCGCTTCCCCACACCTGGGCGGACCGGCCGGACGGGGCCGGCGCCGATGACTGACACCGTGCGCGTACGCCGCATCGGCGCCGGCGACTGGGACACCGTCGTCTCACTGGAGCGGGACGCCTACACGGGACTGGGGCTCTCGGAGGGCCGGGCGGTGCTCCAGTCCCGGGCGGCGGCGTCGCCGGACACCTCCTTCGTCCTGGACGTCGGTGCCCGCACGGCCGGCTACCTGCTCGCCCTGCCCTACCCCTTCCGCCGCTACCCGGACCTGGAACGGGCCGAGGAAACGGCGACCGCGCCCGGCCCCGGCAACCTTCACCTGCACGACATCGTCGTGGCGCCGGACCTGCGCCGCCGGGGCCTGGCCCGGCACCTCCTGCGGCACCTGACCGGCACCGCCCGGGCGCGCCGGGACGAACGGATCTCCCTGGTCGCCGTCGGCGGCACCGGGCCCTTCTGGACGGCACACGGCTTCGTGCCGCATCCGGGGATCGTGCCCGACGGCGCCTACGGCACGGACGCCGTCTACATGTCCCGACCGGTCCCGGCCGCCCCCTCCCTCCTCCCGTCCCTGCGCGAAGTGAGCTGATGCGCGTGTCCCGTCCCCGCGAGCCCCGACTCCCCGAGTCCCGTCTCCGCGACCCGTTCCAGCGCGGCCGGCTGGCCATCGCCGCGCTGTTCCTGTCCCTCGGCTTCCAGTACGCCACCTGGGCCGCACGCATCCCGGCCCTCAAGTCCGACCTGGGGCTGACCGCCGCCGAAGTGGGTGTGCTCCTGATGGCCGCGGGGGTCGGCGCGGCGGTGTCCTTCCCGCTCGTCGCCTGGCTGATGCGGAGCCTCGGCTCCCGGCGGCTCGCCCTCCTGTCCCAGCTCGGCCTGGCCCTGCTGCTGCTCGCGCTGGCCGCCGCCCCGAACTACCCGGTGGCCCTGCTGGTGCTGTGCGCCGACGGAGTCCTGGTGGGCTGCCTGAACGTGGCCATGAACGCACAGGGTGCGGCTCTGGAGGCACGGCACGAGCGCAACACCATGGCGAAGCTGCACGCGACGTTCAGCGCCGGGTCCCTGCTCGCGGCCCTGGTCGCCTCGGGCATGACGGCCGTCACCGGGTCGGTCGCCGCGCACTTCGGCGTGGCCGCCGCCCTCCTCGTCGTGCTGGGCGCGTCCGCGCGTACGGGACTGCTCGACGACGGCGCACCGGCCGCTCCGAAGCCGGAGCGCCGGAGCGGCCGCTGGACCCTGCCGTCCCGCCCCACCCTGTGGATGTGCTGCGCCATGGTCTTCGGCACGGTCGCCGAGGGCGCCATGAACGACTGGTCAGCCCTCTACCTGAAGGACGTCGCCCGGGCCTCCGCGGAACTCACACCCCTCGGCATCGCGGTCGTATCGGGAATGATGGTCGTCGCCCGCCTCTTCGCCGACGGCTGGCGGGGCCGCTGGGGCGACGGACGGGTCGTGCTGGTGGGCAGCGCGGTGGCCGGCACCGGCCTCGCCGTGGCTCTGGTCAGCGGAGGTGTCGGCCCGGCCCTGGCCGGCTTCGCCTGCATGGGCCTGGGCATCGCGGCCGTGACCCCGTGCGTCTACGCGGCCGCCGCCCGGCAGGGCTCGGACGCGCTGACCCTGGTCGCCGCCATGGGAACCACCGGCCTGCTGGCCGGCCCGCCCCTCATCGGCTTCGTCGCGGGCGCGAGCAGCCTGACGTGGGGCATGGGCGCCGTGGCCGCCGCCGCGGTCGCCGTCTCCCTGTGCAGCACCCGCATCCGCTGGACCCCGGCACCGGCCGTCCGGGGCGAGACGTCCCCGGTCTGAGTACGGTGCCTGGAGTCGTCCCGCCCGATGGCGGACAAGGAGAGAGCCACCCCATGATCATCTGGATCAACGGGGCCTTCGGCAGCGGCAAGACCACCCTGGTCGCCGAGTTGCGCGCCCGCGTGCCGACGGCCCTGGTGTTCGACCCCGAGTCGGTGGGGGACCTGCTCGGCAGCATCGTGACCTCGACGTCGGGCGATTTCCAGGACATCCCCCTGTGGCGCACCGAGGTCGCGGCCATCGCCGCCGGTTTGGTGCTCCAGTACCGGCGTCCCTTGCTCGTGCCGATGACGCTGGTGGAGAAGGAGTACGTGACGGAGATCTTCGGCCTGCTCGAAAAGGCTGCCGTCCGTGTCGAACACTTCTTCATCGACGCCCCCGCGGAGGTCCTGGCGGCACGCATCGACGGGCGGACCGAGCACCCGGACGACCCCGAGGCCGAAGCGGCGAGCCGGACCTGGTGCAAGCGGCAGATCCAGCCCTGCATCCGGAAGGCGCGCGAACTGCCCGCATCAGTGGTGCGCCTCGACGGGGAGAAGCCGGCCGGCGTCCTCGCGGACGAGATCCTCGAAAGGGTGGGCAGCGGTTGAACGCCGCGGCCCCGCCGTGCGTATGTCCCCTCAACCGCCCGCGGCCCGGGGAAGGCGGGGCGCGGGGACGACGTGAGGAACAGGCGATGAACGAACGGGTCACAGCGGCTCCCGTGATGCACGCCCTGCCCGACGGCGAGGCCGAGGTCGCCCTCGTGCTGCGGCTGCCGTGGGAGGACGTCGCCCGGCTCGGGCAGGAGGCCGGGCGGCTGGCCGCGCAGATGCAGCGGCCGGTGACGCTGGACGAGGCGGTCAGTCACCGGCTGCGCTCCGCGCGGGGTGCCGCGCATGCCAGGCCGGCCGGCGAGCAGCCGCCCGCGGTGGGCGCCCCGGCCACGACGACCGCCCCGGCCTCGGTGTCGTCCCTGCCCTCGCGGCCCCCGGCCGAGCAGGCGCGGCAGGCCATCGACCGGATCAACGGAACGGCGTGAGGAGCCGCTTGCGCGCCTCGCGTCAGCCCTGTCGCTCCACCGCCCGCGCCGCCTTGCGGGCGGCCACCAGCACCGGGTCCCACACCGGTGAGAACGGCGGCGCGTAGCCGAGGTCCAGGGCCGTCATCCGCTCCACCGTCATCCCGGCCGTGAGGGCCACCGCGGCGATGTCGACCCGCTTGCCCGCGCCCTCGCGGCCGACGATCTGCACGCCGAGCAGCCGCCCGGTGCGCCGCTCGGCGAGCATCTTCACCGTCATGGGGGAGGCGCCCGGGTAGTAACCAGCGCGACTGGTGGACTCGACGGTGACCGTCACGAACCGCAGTCCCGCCCGCAGCGCGTCCTTCTCGCGCAGCCCGGTCCGCGCGATCTCCAGGTCGCAGACCTTGCTGACCGCGGTGCCCACCACGCCCGGGAAGGTGGCGTAACCGCCGCCCGCGTTGGTGCCGATCACCTGGCCGTGCTTGTTGGCGTGGGTGCCGAGCGGGATGTGCCGCTCCTGCCCGGAGACCAGGTCCAGGACCTCCACGCAGTCGCCACCGGCCCAGATGTTCTCGTACCCGCGCACCCGCATGGCCAGGTCGGTCAGCAGCCCGCCGTGGGCGCCCAGCGGCAGCCCGGCGGCCTCGGCGAGCGAGGTCTCGGGACGTACGCCGATGCCGAGGACCACCACGTCCGCCGGGTACTCGGCGTCCGCGGTGGCCACCGCCCGGACCCGGCCGTCGTCCCCGGTGAGCACCTCGGTGACCTCGGCGCCGTTCACCATGGTGATGCCGAGGCCCTCCATCGCCTCGTGCACCATGCGGCCCATGTCGGGGTCGAGGGTCGACATCGGCTCCCGGCCGCGGTTGACCACCGTGACCTCGTAGCCGCGGTTGATGAGGGCCTCGGCCATCTCCACGCCGATGTACCCGGCGCCGACGACCACCGCGCGGCGGCCGCGCGTGCGGGCCAGCGTGTCGAGCAGCGCCTGCCCGTCGTCCAGCGTCTGCACCCCGTGCACGCCGGGCGCGTCGACGCCCGGCATCCGGGGGCGGATCGGGCGCGCCCCGGTGCCGATGACGAGCTTGTCGTACGACGTCCAGGACTCCGTCCCCGAATCGACGTCCCGCGCGCGCACCCGCCCGCCCGCGACGTCGATCTCCGTGACCTCGGTCCGCATCCGCAGGTCGATGTCCCGCGCGCGGTGCTCCTTCGGCGTCCGGGCGATCAGATCGTCCCGGTCGGTCACGTCACCGCCGACCCAGTACGGGATGCCGCACGCGGAGAACGAACTGAAGTGGCCGCGTTCGAACGCCACGATCTCCAGCTCGTCCGGGCCCTTCAGCCGGCGGGCCTGTGACGCCGCGGACATCCCCGCCGCGTCACCGCCGATCACGACCAGTCGCTCTCTCGTACCGCCCGCAGCGCTCATGTTCATGCGAACACGCTACGGGGGCGGGGCATTTCAGTCCCGCCCGCCGGGCTCCTCGCGCGGCGTCGCCCCCGGGGCCGGCCGGGCCGTCGGCAGCGGGGCCGACGCGGCGGAGGGCGCGGTCGTGGGCGCCGCGGGCACCGGTGCCGTCCGGCGCGGCAGCCGGGGCCGCACCACCCGCAGCCACACCAGCACCAGCACCGCCGCCACCACGGCGAAGGGCAGCACCGCGCCCACCGCCACCGCCAGCCAGCGCAGCATCGTCACGAAGGCGTCCCAGCCGCCGGCCAGCGCGTCCGTGAACCCGGGGTCGTCGTCCTCCTCCGCCCGTTCGACCGGCGTCTCGGACAGGGAGAGGGTGACGGTGGCCAGGCTGGTGCGGTCCTTCAGGGACGCCTGCTGGGCCAGCAGCGCCTCCAGTTCCGCCTGACGGCTGCTCAGCTCGCCCTCCAGCGTCACCACGTCGCTCAGCTTCGTCGCCCGGTCCATCAGCTCGCGCACCCGGATCACGCTGGCGCGCTGCGACTTGATCCGGCTCTCCACGTCGACGACCTGATCGGTGACGTCCTCCGCCTTCGCGCTGCGGTTCAGCAGCTTCCCGGTGCCCTCCAGGTCGTCCAGGACGTCCTGGTAGGAGCCGACGGGCACGCGCAGCACGACCCGGGTCCGTTCGCGGCCGTCCCCGTCCCGGCGGGTGGTCTCCTCGCCCACGTAGCCGCCGGCGTTCTCGGTCGTGGCGCGGGCCTCGTCGAGGGCCTTGGGGACGTCCTCGACCTGCACGGTCAGCGAGGCGGTGCGGATGACGTGGTTCGCGGTGGCCTTCGGCGGCTTCGTCCCTTCCGCCGTGTCGCCGCCCGCGGCGCCCTGCCGGTCGCTCGCCCCGGACGGGGCGGCCTCCTTGGCGGCGCTGCCCGCGCCGCTCCCGCTGGAGTCGTCACCCCCCGCGCTGCACCCGGTGAGCGCGAGGGAGGCGGCCAGCAGGGCGGCGGCCAGGGCCGGAACGGGACGCAGGGAACGTGAGGCGCGCATGCGGACCCCCGAGGTCGTCGGTACGACTGTCGTTCCTACGACGCGGCAACCGTCCCCCGGGTCGGCGCGAAACGGTCCCGAACAGGTCACGGTCCGGACTCGCGGAGCCGTGCCCGGCCCGGGCCGACCCCGAGCCGGTCCCTGCGTCCGCACACCGCGCCGGGCCGGCTGTCCCGCGCGTCGCGCCGGGCTCGCGATCCGCGTCCGGCTCCGCGCCATGGGCGGGTTTCGCCTCCCACGCCTGCCGCGCCCCGTGTCGGCTCCAGTCCCCGGCCGGGTCCCGCGCCCTGCCGGCCTCGTCCCGCACCCCGCGCTGTCAGTGAGGTCTGAGACGCTGGAGCCATGAGCGCAAGGGAGACCTCCGCGGGCGAGACACCCGTGGACACGGGGCACGTCGTCGTCATCGGAGGCGGGATCGCCGGGCTGGCCGCCGCCCACCGGCTGCTGGAGCGGGGCGCGCGGGTGACCGTGCTGGAGGCGTCGGACCGCGTCGGCGGCAAGCTGCTGCCCGGCGAGATCGCCGGCGTGCGCGTCGACCTCGGCGCCGAGTCCATGCTGGCCCGCCGCCCCGAGGCCGTCGGCCTGGCCCGCGAGGTGGGACTCGCCGACCGCCTCCAGCCGCCGGCCACCGCGTCGGCCTCCCTGTGGACCCGAGGCGCTCTGCGTCCCATGCCCAAGGGCCACGTCATGGGCGTGCCCGGCACCGCCGCCGCCCTGTCCGGCGTCCTCTCGGAGGAGGGCCTGGCCCGCATCGAGCGCGACGCCGGGCTGCCCCGCACCGAGGTCGGTGACGACGTGGCGGTGGGGGAGTACGTCGCGGCACGCCTGGGCCGCGAGGTCGTCGACCGCCTCGTCGAACCGCTGCTGGGCGGCGTCTACGCGGGCGACGCCTACCGCATCAGCCTGCGTTCGGCCGTGCCCCAGCTCTTCGAGGCCGCCCGCACCCACACCTCCCTGACCGAGGCGGTGCGCGCGATCCAGGGCCGGACGGCCACCGCGCCGCAGACCGGCCCGGTGTTCATGGGCATCGAGGGCGGCATCGGCACCCTCCCGCTCGCGGTCGCGGAGTCGGTGCGCGCGCGGGGCGGCGAGATCGTCACCGGCGCGCCCGTGACGGAGCTGCGCCGCACCGCCGACGCCGGCTGGCGGATCACCGCCGCCGACCGGGTGCGGCACGCCGACGCGGTCGTCGTCGCCCTCCCCGCCCGCCCCGCCGCCGAGCTGCTGCGCGCCGAGGCCCCCGCCGCCGCGGCCGAGCTGGCCGGGGTGGAGTACGCGTCCATGGCCCTGATCACCCTCGCGTACCGCCGCGCGGACGCCGCCGCCCTACCGGAGGGCAGCGGTTTCCTGGTGCCGCCGGTCGACGGCCGCACCATCAAGGCGTCCACCTTCGCCTCCCGCAAGTGGGGCTGGATCGACGCCGAGGACCCCGACGTGGTCGTCCTGCGCACCTCCGTGGGCCGGTACGGCGAGACGGAGATCCTCGGCCGCGACGACGCCGGCCTGGTCGACGTCTCCCGGCACGACCTGGAGCAGGCCACCGGTCTGACCGCCGCGCCCGTCGCCACCCGCGTCACCCGCTGGCAGGACGGCCTGCCCCAGTACCCCGTCGGCCACCACGCGCGCGTGGCCCGCGTGCGCGAACACGTCGCGAAGCTCCCGGGCCTCGCCGTGTGCGGAGCCGCCTACGACGGCGTCGGTATCCCGGCGAGCATCGCGAGCGCCTACGCCGCCGTCGACCGGATCCACGGCGACCCGCGAGGTGTGCAGCGGCTCACGGCCCACCCGGTGCAGAGCCTGCACGGCGGAGCGGGAGAATAGGGTCATGAGTGACGACGCCTCCACCCCCGCCGCCGAGCGGATCCCCAACAAGGGCAAGCTGGCCAAGGACCTCAACGAGGTCATCCGCTACACCCTCTGGTCCGTCTTCAAGCTGAAGGACACCCTCCCCGAGGACCGGGCCGGGTACGCCGACGAGGTCCAGGAGCTGTTCGACCAGCTCGCCGCCAAGGACGTGACGATCCGCGGCACCTACGACCTGTCCGGCCTGCGCGCGGACGCCGACCTCATGATCTGGTGGCACGCCGAGACCGCCGACCAGCTCCAGGAGGCGTACAACGTCTTCCGCCGCACGAAGCTCGGCCGCGCGCTGGAGCCCGTCTGGTCGAACATGGCGCTGCACCGCCCCGCCGAGTTCAACCGCTCGCACATCCCGGCCTTCCTGGCCGACGAGACGCCGCGGAACTACATCAGCGTCTACCCGTTCGTGCGCTCCTACGACTGGTACCTGCTGCCCGACGAGGACCGCCGCCGCATGCTCGCCGACCACGGCAAGATGGCCCGCGGCTACCCGGACGTGCGCGCCAACACCGTCGCCTCGTTCTCGCTGGGCGACTACGAGTGGATCCTCGCCTTCGAGGCCGACGAGCTGCACCGCATCGTCGACCTGATGCGCCACCTGCGCGCCTCCGAGGCCCGCATGCACGTCCGTGAGGAGATCCCCTTCTACACGGGGCGGCGCAAGGACCTCGGTGAGCTGGTGGCCGGGCTGGCCTGATCGGTCGGCGTGGCTGTCGGGTCGGCCGGGGGTCCGGGGGTTGTCCCCCGGGGGATGCAGTACGGGGCGGCGCAAGGACCTCGGTGAGCTGGTGGCCGGGCCGGCCTAGTCAGGACCTCGGTTCCGGTTCCGGGCGCGGGGCGCACGACGTGTCCCGCGCCGGGAGGCGGCCGTCCAGCAGGTACGCCTCCAGGTGGCCGTTGACGCAGGCGTTCGGCCCGCCGCCGACGCCGTGCGTCCCGGCGTCCCGCTCGGTCACCAGCACCGACCCCGACAGCCGCCGGCGCAGCTCCAGCGCCCCCTCGTACGGGGTCGCCGCGTCCTCTTCGGCGGCCAGGATCAGCGTCGGCGGCAGCTCACCCGGGGCGGTGCGCACGTCGAGGGGCCGCTGCCGGGGCGCCTGCCAGTAGGCGCACGGCAGGTTCGTCCACACGTTGTCCCACGTCTCGAACGGCGCCCGGCGGGCCAGCCGCGTGTTGTCCCGGTCCCAGACCTCGAAGTCCGTCGGCCAGGGCGCGTCGTTGCACTCGACGGCCGTGTACACGGCGTTGGAGTTCTCCGCCCCGGCCGCGCCCTCCTCGGTCCGCGTCCCCGCCTGGTCGATCAGCGGCTGCGGGTCGCCCTTCAGATACGCCGACAGCGCCTCGGCTCGGTGCGGCCAGTAGTCGTCGTAGTATCCGGCCTTCAGGAACGCCCCCTGCAACTGCGCGGGCCCCACCGTCCCGCCCGCGGGCTCCGACGCGAGCCGCTCGCTCGCCTCGTCGTAGCTGTTCTGGACCTCCCTCGGCGAGTCCCCGAGCCCGTACACGGCGTGGTGCTCGGCGATCCACTCCTTGAAGTCCGTCCAGCGGTCCTCGAACGCCTCCGACTGCTCCAGGTTGTTGCGGTACCAGATCCCCTCGGGATCGGGGTTCACCACCGAGTCGAACACCATCCGCCGCACCCGCGAGGGGAACAGCTCGGCGTACAGCGCCCCGAGGTACGTGCCGTACGACGCCCCCATGAACGTCAGCTTCTCCTCGCCCAGCGCGGCCCGCACGACCTCCAGGTCGCGGGCGTTGTTGAGGGAGTGGTAGTGCCGCAGCGCGTCCCCGGCCCGGTCCGCGCAGCCGCGCGCGTACGCCTCGGCCTCGGCGGCGCGCTGCTCCTTGTACGCGTCCGAGGGCTGCGTCGGCGCCGGACGGGGTCCCTTGAAGAAGTCCCCGGGGTCCTGGCACGACAGCGGCGCGGAGGGCGCGACCCCGCGCGGGGCGTAACCGACGAGGTCGTACGCGGCGGCGATCCGCTTCCATTCGGGCACCATGCCGACCAGCGGGAAGTACAGCCCCGAGGCGCCCGGGCCACCGGGGTTGTAGAGGAGCGCGCCCTGTCCGGGCACCTCGCGCCCCTCGTCGTCCGGGTCCTCGCGGGTGGCCCGCACCCGGCTGACGGTGAGTTCGATCCGCTTGCCGTCGGGGTGCGCGTAGTCCAGGGGCACCCAGACCGTGCCGCAGCGCATGGCGGCCGGCAGTTCCTCCGCCTTCGGGCACCTGCCGAACTCGACGCCGGCCGCCGCCGCGCGCCCGGCGGCCACGGCGGTGCCGCGCGCCTCGGCGGTCCCGGGCGCGCCCGGCGTCCCCTGAGCCGGAGCGGCGGCGAGGGTGGTCAGCAGCAAGGACCCGGCGGCCGAGTAGAGGGCGGCAGCTCGCATCGCGTATCCCTTCGGTGCACGGCGTGACACAAGGGATGTTTGGTACGGCGCCCCGGCGAGGCAAGCACCGCCCCCGGGTGTCGGCGCCCAGTGCCTCCGTACGCCCCCGGCGCGTCAGTCCTGGCGCGCCCGGTACTCCTCGACGTGCCGCTCGCGATGGGCGAAGGCCGCGCGCAGGTCCGGTTCGCCGATCGCGTGCACGCCGCGCACGGCGACCGAGGTCAGGTACGTACGGTCGTCCGCCGAACCGTCGGCCTTCCGGACCAGGGCGCCGATCATCCGCTGCCCGGCCGGGGACGCCCAGCGCGAGTACGGGTGGACCTCCATCCGCGTGATGGCGAGGCACCCCAGGGTGAGGGTGAGCGGCAGCGCGAACCACAGGGCGATCAGCGGGCGCGGCTGGTCCACGGGCAGCGGCAGGGCCAGCGCGGCGGCACCCAGCGCGACCACGGTGACGGCGGCGACCCGCACCCGCTGGACGCCGGCCGCGACGCCGCGGGCACCGTCCGGCACGGCGAGGCCCGCCCGGACCAGCCGGTCGGCCAGCCCCCGCACCGCGTCCGCGGCGGCAGCGGTGGCCCGCACCGGCGCTATCCGGGACTGCCCCTCGGGCCCTATCGCCCCTATCACCGACCGCTCCATCTCGTCCCGCCCGCACGGGTCGACGACGGTCGCCCAGCCGGTGTGCGCGAGCAGCAGCCGCCGCTGGCGGGCCATGGAGACCAGCGTCAGGTCGGCGACCCTCCGGGGACCGCCCGCCAGGAACGCCGCCTCGTACAGCGTCAGCGCGTGCTCACGGTCGACGGCGTGCGGGGCGGCGGCCGCCGCGCGCACGGCGGCCAGGCACAGCCGCAGGCACGCCAGGCCGGCGACGGCCCAGGCCGGCAGGAGGAGAAGGACCCAGAACATGCCGTACTTCTATGCCAAAGGCTTTCGCCGGCGCCATGCCCTGTTCACATTTCGGGACGCAGTGTTGTGGGTATGTGACGTTCCGTTTGTCCAGGTCAGGTCCGGCCCGGGGCGGTCCGGCGGCGCAGCAGCGCCCGCCCGGTCGCACGTGCCCACCGCGCCCCGGGACGCCGCGGACGCGGCACCGGCCCCTCCCGCTCCAGCCACCACTCCCTCAACTCCCGCCGCACGGCCTCGTCCTGCGGGAGTCCGTCCCGCAGCAGGTGTTCGGCGAAGTCGAGGGCGTCACGGCGGTAGCCCCCGGTCATCGGCCGCCGCTGGGCGTAGGACAGGAAGGCCGGCCGGTATCCCGTGCCGAGGATCACCGGCAGTTCGGGCGCGACCTTCGCGACCACGTCCGCCCGCTTCCCGGCGAGCGCCCGCGCCTGCACGCCCAGCCGCACCCGGTCGAACCCCTCGGGCACGGGCGTCCCGGCGACCAGCGCGGACAGCAGCGCGGCCTGCGCGAGGGCCAGCCGCTGCCGTACGGCGTCCCCGGCGCCGGCCGCGTCCCGCACGACGGCGGTCCGCCTCCCGACGACGGGTGCGCCCGCCTCCGCACGCCCCTTCTCCACGGCGGCGCGCACCGCCGCCACCTCGCCCTCCAGTTCCTCGGCCGCGGGGAAGTTCTCGTCGCGCTCCAGCAGGACACCCGGCGGCGCCATCCGCGAGGCGAGGTCGGTCAGGATGTCGAGCACCGGTTGCGCGACGGGGTGGGCGTGGCTGTCGTGCCACACGCCGTCCCGTTCGAAGCCGCCCGCGACGTGGACGTACGCGATGGCCTCCAGGGGCAGTTCGCCGAGCGCCTCGGCCGGGTCCTCCCCGCGGTTGACGTGGTTGGTGTGCAGGTTCGCCACGTCGATCAGCAGCCGCACCCCCGTCCGGTCGGCCAGCTCGTACAGGAACTGGCCCTCCGTCATCTCCTCGCCGGGCCAGGAGATGAGCGCGGCGATGTTCTCCACGGCGAGCGGCACCGGCAGCGCGTCCTGCGCGACGCGCACGTTCTCGCACAGCACGTCGAGGGCGTCGCGGGTGCGCGGCACGGGCAGCAGGTGCCCCGCCTCCAGCCGCTGCGAGGCGGTCAGGGGGCCGCCCGCCCGGACGAACGCGATGTGCTCGGTCACCAGCGGCGACCCCAGTGCCCCGGCCCGTTCGGCCAGCGCCGCGAGCCGTCCCGGGTCCGGCCGTTCGGCCCCGCCGAGCCCGAGTGAGACCCCGTGCGGCACCACGGTCACCCCGCGTTCGCGCAGCCGGACCAGGGACTCGGGCAGGTGCCCGGGGCAGAGGTTCTCGGACACGGCCTCGACCCAGTCGATGCCGGGCATCGCCTCGACGGCGCCGGCGATCTCCGGACGCCATCCGACACCGGTGCCCAGCCGTGCCGTTCGCTCCATGGTTCAGCCCCCCTCCTGCCGGTATGCCGGAGGTATCGCCCGGCGTACCCGGCCCGAACCCCGTGGGGGGCATGTTCAGAGCAACATCTGAGGTTCGGCCGGGGCGCCGGGCGTCAGCGCAGGTCGAGCCGCATCAGGACCCGGGGGTGGCCGGCCAGCACCGAGGTGGTGTCGGCGGCGTGGACGAACCCGGCGCGCTCGAAGTTCTTCCGCAGCCCGGCGTACGCCATGGTCAGGTCGACCCGGGCGTCCCCGTTGTCCAGCGGATACGCCTCGACCGCCGGAGCGCCCCGGGAGCGGGCGAAGTCGACCGCCCCGGCGATGAGGGCGTGCGAGATCCCCTGCTTGCGGTGACCGGGCCGCACGCGCACGCACCACAACGACCAGACCGGCAGGTCGTCCACGTGCGGGATCTTGCGGTTGCGGGCGAAGGAGGTGTCCGCGCGCGGCGCCACGGCGGCCCATCCGACCGGCTCGTCACCGTCGTGGGCGAGCACGCCCGGAGGCGGCCCCTTGCGGCACAGCTCGGCGACGTAGGCGCCGCGGGCCGGGCCGCGCAGCTCGTTGTTGACCTTGGAGGGGACGCGGTAACTCAGGCACCAGCAGACGTTGGCCTGCGGCGACTTCGGGCCGAGCACCGCACGGACGTCCTC
The DNA here is from genome assembly GCF_001905385.1 of Streptomyces sp. CB02414. Classification (GTDB taxonomy): domain Bacteria; phylum Actinomycetota; class Actinomycetes; order Streptomycetales; family Streptomycetaceae; genus Streptomyces. The sequence goes on from NZ_LIPF01000013.1 coordinate 16,429, forward strand.
GAAGACCGAGGCCGGACGGACGTCGATGGTCATGGCACCACGATGCCACGGCGCACGGTGCGATGCCCCGGCGCCGGCCGCCGTCGGCCCGGACGGAAGGAGGTCAGCCGGGGAAGACGGCGTTGTGGAGTTCGGACAGCCGCGGTTCGGCGTCCGGGAAGCCGGCCGCCTTCGTGGCGGGGAGGATGACCGGCAGATAGGCCTCCAGGGCCTCCCTGGACTCCCACACGTCCACCACGCGCAGGCCGTCCGCCGTGACGACGGCCAGGTGGCCGAGCAGACCGCCGGGGGCGGGACGCCCGGAACGAGTGCCTGCGGTCTCCTGGACCTCGTCGTACTGCTCGGCGGTGACGCCGGGATACTCGATCTCCATAAGAAGTGCCATACCGCCACATTACGACCAGGCCGCGCGCCCTGCTCCCGGCGGACCGGCGCCGCCCGCCCCGCGCCTACCGCAACGCGGGGTGGTCCGCCACCACCGTGCACGACCCCGGCGCGATCTCCGTGTACCCGGCGTCGCGGACCACCGGCAGACCGCTCGTCGTGAGGGTCCGCCAGCGGTCCGGGCCCGGGGTGCGCACCGCCAGCGGGTAGCCCGCGTCCCGCCAGGCGGCCCGGCCGGCGTCGTCCAGCTCCCACCAGGCGAGCTGCGCGCCGTGCCCGGCCTGGGCCATCGCCTTGCCGGCCGACATGTCCAGGTCCGGGTTCATCCACAGCACCGGCGCGGAGAGGCCGGCGTCGACCGGCGGCTCCGGGTCGTCGAGGTCGGTGCCCGAGACCTGGAGGCGGGCCAGGTCCTTGGGCCAGCCGTCCAGCGGGACCGGCGGGAAGACCCGTACCTCCGCCGTCTTCCCGGTGACCGTGATGCCGGGCAGCGCATCGGCCCGCCGCCACTCGGCGCCGCGCGCCCGCCGCACGACCTTGCGGATGCGCGCGTCCTGCCAGTCCCGCATCGCGCGGGCCCACTCGCCGTCGCCGGTGGACCGCTCGTCGCCCAGCATCACCAGCACCGCCCGGGCCGCCGTCTCCAGCGCGTCGGTACGCGGCGGCGGTGCCGCCCGCTCGATGCGGACGACCAGCGGCAGGACGAACTGCGGCGCGAGGTCGCGGTCGCCGGGCTCGGGGCGGAAGGGGCTGTCGGGGACGGGCGTCGTCGCGTCGTTGCTCACGAACACAGTCTGCCAAGCCGTGCGGGCGCGAGAGGATGACCCCATGCGAAGCGAGCTACGGCTGCACGCGGTGGGCCGCCGCTACGGCCTGCGCGGGCCCTGGGTGCTGCGCGGCGTCGACCTGTGCCTGCCGCCCGGCACCCTGGTCCGGATCGAGGGCGCCAACGGCACCGGCAAGTCGACCCTGCTGCGCCTGCTCGCCGGCATCGACGCCCCCTCCGAGGGCCGGATCACCGGCCGGCCGCGCACGGCCTACGTCCCCGAGCGCTTCCCGCCCGCCCTGCCCTTCACCGCCGCCGCCTACCTCACCCACCTCGGCACCGTCCACGGGCTGTCCCGCCGGGCGGCGGCCTCGGCGGCCGGGCGGTGGCTGGAGCGCCTGGGCGCCGCCGGACACGCCGGCACGCCGCTGGAGCGGCTGTCCAAGGGCGGCAGCCAGAAGGTGGCCGTGGCACAGGCCCTGCTCGCCGAACCGGACCTGCTGATCCTCGACGAGGCCTGGACCGGGCTGGACGCCGACGCCCGGGAGGAGCTGGAGCGGGCGGTCGCGGAGCGTACGGCGGCGGGGGGCGCCGTCGTCTTCGTCGACCACGACCCGCGCCGCCTGGCCGGCGCGCCCGACGCCACGTACACCGTCCGCGACGGCGCCCTGCACCGCCGTACCGCGCCAGCCCCGGTCGCGGACGGGCCGCACGTCGTCGTCCGGGCGCACGGTCCGCGGGACGGCACCCCGCCCGCCGAGGCGCTGCGGACCGCCGCCCGCGCCGTGGAGGAGCGCCCCGGCCGGTACACCCTCTCCGTCCCCGCCTCCCGCTCCGACGTCCTGCTGCGTGCGCTCCTGACCGCCGAGCCGCCCTGGCACGTGGCGAGCGTGCACGCCGAGGAGGACGCCCGTGAACCGGCTCAGGAGGGCCTGCGTTGACCGCCCTGTTCCGCTACCAGAGCGCCCTGCTGCTGCGCTCCCGGCGCTGGCTCCCGCCGCTCGTCCTGTACGCCGCCGTGCTGGCCGTCGGTGTGCAGGGCGGTCAGCCGGTGCTCGACTCGCTGGGCTGGGCGGCGGCCACGCTGCTGCCGGTCGCGGCCTGGCTGGTGCGCATCTGCGTCACCGGCGAGCCGCCCGCCGCCCGCGGCTGCGTCTCGGCGGCGCGGGGGCCCGCTCGGGCTCACCTGGCCTGCGTACTGGTCGCCCTGGCCGCCGCGGTCGTGCTGGGCGCGGCGGCGACCGCCGTGGTGACGGTGATCAGCGACCCGGCCGCCTCGGACCGCGCCACCCGCGTCTCCCCGCTCGCGGCCGGCGGCTCGGGACTGCTCGCCGTGCTCGTGTGCGCGCTGCTCGGCACGGCGGTCGGTGCGCTCACCTCCTGGCCGCTGCTCCGCTCGCCCGGCCGCGCGCTCCCCGCGCTGCTGCTCGCGGCCCTGTTCGCCCTGGTGACGACCGGTTCCCCGGCGCGCGCGGCGGTCAGCGGGCTGGTCACCGGCTCGCGGTCGGGCACCGTACCGCTGCCCCTGCTCCCGCTGGGCGCGGCCGTCCTGATCGCCGGGGCCGCGACCGCGGCGGCCTGCCGGCTCAGCTCGCGCAGGTCAGCCTGAGCAGGCCGTCCGCTGGGCCTCCTGCCACTCGCAGCGCGGGCACATGGTGATCCCCTTGTACGACTCGGCGTACTCGGTCGGCTCCCGGCACAGTACGCACTCGGCGTAGGGCGGGCCGTCGGCCTTGGGCGGCCGGGTCGCGTCGATCAGGCAGTAGTCGTCGATGCGTTGGTCGTCGTCGCTGCTCATGCCTCCAGCGTAGGCCCGTCAGCGGCGGCCGTTCGCGGCGCCGATCAGCTCCGAGACCTTCACGAACCGGTAGCCCTGCCTCCGCAGCTCGGGGACGATCTTGCGCACCGCCTCCTCGGTGACCGGGGCGGCGCTGCGGGTGCAGTGCATGACGACGACCGACCCCGGCCGCGCCCCGTCCAGCACCTGCCGGGCCACCGCGTCGGCGTCGGTCGCGAACGCGTCCCCGCTCACCACGTCCCACTGCACGGCGGTGACGCCGGTGGCCGACAGCGCCTTGAGCGCCGCGTCGTCGTAACAGCCGCCGGGGAAACGGAAGTACGGCATGGCGTCCGGCACCCCGGCCTTCTCGAACGCCGCGTACGCCCGTTCCACGTCGGAGCGCATCCGGTCCTCGGACACGGTCGGCAGGCCGTAGCAGTCGTCGGTGTAGGCGTAGTGGCTGTAGGAGTGGTTGGCGATCTCGAACCGCGGGTCCCGGCCGATGGACCGGGCGGCGTCGGGGTACTCCTCGGCCCACCGCCCGGTCATGAACACCGTGGCCGGTACGTCCAGCTCCCGCAGCGTCGCGATCAGCCGCGGATTGTCGAACCGTTCCCCGGCCGCGGCGCGCGGTCCCTGGTCGGCCGTCATGTCGGCGTCGAAGGTGAGGGCGATCGTCCTGCCCCCGGCACGCGGCCCGTGTTCGAAGACGGGGGTGAGCCCCGCCGGACCGGGTGCGAGGGTGGGCGCCCGGTCCGGGGCGGGCTCGGAAGCGGAGGCGGAGGGCGCGGACGGTGCCGGACGGGGCGTCTGTCCCGGCTCGGTGGTGCCGCAGGCGGCGAGGGCGACGGAGGAGGCGGCCAGGGCGCAGAAGGCGGCGGCGCGGCGTACGAGAGTGGTCACCGCATGAACGTACGAGCGTGATGTTCGGTTTGTATGACTATGTGTGGTGACGTGCCCGGGAGGTCACCCTCCCGGATCAGACGCCGCCCGCCCGCCTCAGATGTCCCGCCGCTCCAGCGGTTTCGTCGCCGGACCCTGGATCACCTTGCCGTCCGTGTCGAAGCGGGAACCGTGGCAGGGGCACTCCCAGGCCTTCTCGGCCGCGTTGAAGGCGACCAGGCAGCCGAGGTGGGTGCAGCGCGAGGACACGGCGTGCAGCGCGCCCGCCTCGTCCCGGTAGACCGCCAGCCGGTCGCCGCCCGCCCGGACCAGGGCACCCTCGCCGGGCGGCAGGGCGTCCACGGGCGGGGCGGGCCGCAGGCGGTCGCCGACGAAGTGCCGGGCCACCTCGGCCTGCGTCTTGAGCAGCGCCGGGGCCTCGCGCACCGCCGTGCGCAGCCGCCGCGGGTCGTACAGGGCGCTCCACGCGCACTCCTCGCCGGTGATCTGCGCGGTGAGCAGCCGGCCCGCCACCATGCCGCCGCTCAGCCCCCACCCGCCGAAGCCGGTGGCGACGTACGTGTGCTTCGCGCCCGGATGCAGCGGCCCCACCATCGGCACGGTGTCCGTCGGGTCGATGTCCTGGGTGGCCCACGCGTAGGTGAGGTCGACGCCCGGGAAGTGCTCGCGGGCCCAGGCGGACAGGAGGTCGAAGCGTTCCCGGGTGTCGCCCGTGCCGGGGGTGAAGTGCTCGCCGGTGACGATGAGCAGCCGGCGGCCCGCCTCGTCCAGCGGCGCCGTGCGGACCGAGCGGGTGTTCTCGTCCGGCGTGATGTACATGCCGTCCACGTCGCGGTCCGCCTCGATGCTCCCGGCGACGACCAGCTCGCGGCGCGGGGAGAGGCGGGCGAAGAGCAGGGCCCGGTCGAAGATCGGGTAGTGCGTGGCGACCACGACGTCCCGGGCGGTCACCGTCGCCCCCGACTGGGTCGACACACGGCACGGACCGCCCTCGTCCAGGCCGTGCACGGTGGTGCCCTCGAAGATCCGCCCGCCGTGCGCCTCCAGGTCCTCGGCGAGGGCCAGCAGGTACTTGCGCGGGTGGAACTGCACCTGCCCGGTGACCTTGACCGCGCCCGCGACCGGGAACGGCAGCCCCGTCTCCGTCACGAACGACGCCGGCAGCCCCGCCTCCTTCGCGGCGGCCGCCTCGGCCCGCACCTCGTCCACTCGCTCGGCGTCGCCGACGTACGTGAACGCGTCCCGCGCCTCCCAGTCGCAGTCGATGCCCAGCTCGGCCACGACCCGGGCGGCGTGCTCGATCGCCTCCGACTGGGAGCGGGCGTACAGCCGGGCGCCCTCGGGGCCACGGGTGCGGCGCAGCTTGTCGTAGATCAGCGTGTGCAGGGCGGTCAGCTTGGCGCTGGTGTACCCGGTGACGCCGGCGGCGACCCGCCCGGCCTCCAGCACCGCCACACTGCGCCCCGCCCGCGCCAGCTCCCAGGCCGTACTGAGCCCGGCGACGCCCGCGCCGATCACGGCGACATCCACGTCGAGATCCTCCGCGAGGGCGGGGCGCGGTGCGCCGCCCGGTGCCGTCCGAAGCCAGTAGGAGTCGTTGACCTGCGCGTTCTCCGTCATGCGGGGCCGAGTACCCACAGGCCGGGGCTTCAGTGACCGGGCGGCGCGACGGCGGGGCTACCTGCGCCAGGGACCCGTCACGGCGAACGTGGTCCCGGGCGTGTAGCAGTTGACGTACATCGTGTCCCCGTCGGGCGAGAAGGTCACCCCCGCGAACTCACCCCACTCGGGCTCCTCCTCCGACCCGATGTTCTGGGCGCCGCGGGCCATGGCGTAGACGTCACCGCGCCGGGTCACGCCGTAGACGTGCTGGGCGCCGTTGCCGTCCTCGCAGACCATGAGGCCGCCGCTGGGGGCCAGGCAGATGTTGTCCGGGGACTCGCCGGGCAGCTGCACGTCGGTGTCCGGGCCGAAGACGATCACCAGGGTGAGCCGGCGCCGCTCGGGGTCGTAGCGCCAGATCTGCCCGTAGTGGTCGGCGGCCGAGCCCTCCGCGCTGCGGGCGAAGGACGACACGAAGTAGACGCTGCGCCCGCCCCAGTAGCACCCCTCCAGCTTCTGCGCGTGGGTGATGCCGCCCCGGCCGAAGTCCTGGTGCCGGATCGGGGTCCCGGCGGCCAGTGGGTCGGGTACGTCGACCCACTCGACGCCGTCGAAGCAGGCGCCGGTCTCCTGGATCGAGGACAGGTCGGGCACGCCGGGCACGCGCATCGCCTGGAGCCGGCCGCCCGCCCGCAGCGAGCCCGTCCCGCCCAGCGGCTTCTCGGGCAGGAACCGGTAGAAGAGGCCGAACGGCCGCTCGAAGGCGTCCTCCGTCTCGTAGACGACGCCCCGGCGCGGGTCCACGGCGACCGCCTCGTGCTGGAACCGGCCCATCGCGGTCAGCGGCACCGCGCCGGTGCGGTGCGGGTCCGCCGGGTCGACCTCGAAGATGAAGCCGTGGTCCTTGGTGTAGCCGTTGGTGCCGGCCCTGTCCTCGGTCTCCTCGCAGGTCAGCCAGGTGTGCCACGGGGTGGGGCCGCCCGCGCAGTTGACGGCCGTGCCGGCGATCGCGACCCGTTCGTCACGGACGTGGTTGCGGTGGTCCAGGGTGAGGGCGGTGCAGCCGCCCTTGCCCTCCGGGTCGTACGTCAGGTCCTGCACCGTGGGCACGGGAACCCGGCCGTCGGCGCGGTTCTCGTGGTTGCGGACGAGGTGGACGCCGCCGTGGCGGCCCCGGGAACGCGCGGCGAAGGCCGCCATGCCGTCGTGGTTGGACGGGACCGGGCCCTCGCCGGAGCGCAGCTCGTCGCCCTCGCGGGACAGGACCCGGTAGCGGAATCCTCTGGGCAGGTCGAGCAGGCCGTCGGGGTCGGGGATCAGAGGACCGTAGCCGGTGTGGCCCGGGGAGTGGGCGGCGGCGGTGCCGGCGAAGAGTTCGGAGAGGGCGCCGGTGAAGGCGATGCCTGCGCCGAGGGCCCCGCTGCGGGCGAGCACCTGGCGTCGAGTCGCCGGACGGCTGGAAATGGACATGGGGTGACCTTCCTGCTGGCGGACAGGACTGTGACCCGCTGTGTCTATCACCTGGCACGTTTCCCGGGAACCACGCGCGCTACACGCGTCACGTGCCGGCCGGCTGCTCCGGGGTGTGGCCGGGCGGCACCCGCTGCGGGTTCTCCAGGAACCGCAGCAGCTCCACCGGGAACGGCAGCACCAGCGTCGAGTTCTTCTCCGCGGCCACCGCCACCACCGTCTGCAGCAGCCGCAGTTGCAGCGCGGACGGGGTCTCCGACATCTCCCGCGCCGCCTCGGCGAGCACCTTGGAGGCCTGGCGCTCGGCGTCGGCGTTGATGACCCGGGCCCGCCGCTCGCGGTCGGCCTCGGCCTGCCGGGCCATCGAGCGCTTCATGGTCTCGGGCAGCGACACGTCCTTGATCTCGACGCGGTCGATCTGCACGCCCCAGCCGACGGCCGGGCTGTCGATCATCAGCTCCAGGCCCTGGTTCAGCTTCTCCCGGTTGGACAGCAGGTCGTCCAGGTCGCTCTTGCCGATGATGGACCGCAGCGACGTCTGCGCCATCTGGGAGACCGCGAACTTGTAGTCCTCGACGCGGATGAGCGCGTAGGCGGCGTCGACCACCTTGAAGTAGACGACCGCGTCCACGCGGACGGTCACGTTGTCCCGGGTGATGCCTTCCTGGGCGGGCACCGGCAGCGTCACGATCTGCATGTTGACCTTGTGCAGCCGGTCCACCACCGGGACGATCAGGGTGAAGCCGGGCTGCCGCACCTCACCGGCGAGCCGGCCGAGCCGGAGGACGACCCCGCGCTCGTACTGCTTGACGATCCGCGCCGCCGACGCGATGTACAGTACCCCGGCGCCCCCGGTGGCGGCAGCCGCGGTCAGCAGTTCCTGGAGCATGGCGGCCTCCCCGCTCAGAGGATCGTTTCGCCTATGTCTGTCACGATATGCCGGAGACCCGATCCGAGGCCATGCCCCGGACCGGGCCTCCCGCATGCCGACGGCTGTCGACGGGACTACACGGCCGCCGTCGCCGGCTTGGTGACCTTCACCGGGTCCGTACCCGTGGAGCTGTGCCGCTCGGCCCAGTTCTCCAGCGCGGTGCGGCAGGCGTGGTCCAGGTGGTGCAGCCCGGACAGGTCCAGCTCGACCGGCCGGTCCTGCGGCAGCGCCTCCAGGCTCTCCAGGATCTTCGGCAGCCTGAGGAAGGTCGCGTTGCCCGTCAGGTGCGCCTGCACCGGACCGGCGCCCTTGTCGACGACCTCCAGCTTGAGGTGCGAGGCCTCCCAGGCGGTCTTGACCACGGACAGGGCCAGACCGATCAGCACGCCCTCGAACATGTTCACCGCGACGATGGACACCGCCGTGACCACGAGGATCAGCGCCTCGCCCCGGTGAGCACGCCACAGCGGCACGATGCCGCGGAACGGGATCAGCTTCCAGCCCGCGTGGACCAGGATGCCCGCCAGCGCGGGCAGCGGGATCAGGGCCAGCACGGACGGCAGCAGCGCCGCGAACAGCAGCAGCCACACGCCGTGCAGCACCCGGGACGCCTTGGTGCGCGCGCCCGCGCTCACGTTGGCGGAGCTGCGCACGATGACCGCGGTCATCGGCAGGGCGCCGAGGACGCCGCACACGGTGTTGCCCGCGCCCTGCGCCATCAGCTCCTTGTTGTACTCGGTGCGCGGGCCCTTGTGGAGCCGGTCCACCGCCGCGGCGCTGAACAGGCTCTCCGCCGAGGCGATCAGCGTGAAGGCGACGATCGTGCCGAGCAGGCCCACACTCGCCAGCTCGCCGAAGGCGTCGGCGCCGGGCGGCTGGATCACGTCCAGCAGGCCGCTGACCTCGACGGTCGCGACCGACAGCCCGAACACCGCCGTGACCGCCGTAGCCAGGCCGACGGCGGCCAGCGCGCCCGGCACGGTCTGCGCCCGCTTCGGCAGCCGCTTCCACAGCACCATCACCGCGACCGTGCCCGCGCCGAGGGCGAGCGAGGTCAGCGCCTCGGTGCTGCCCAGCGCGTCGGCGGCGGCCCCGGGCAGCCCGGTGAGCTTGTCGATGCCGGAGGAAGGCGCATCCAGCCCGGCCGCCGAGTACAGCTGGCCCGCGATGAGCACGAGGCCGATGCCGGCCAGCATGCCCTCGACGACCGACAGGGAGATCGCCCGGAACCAGCGCCCGAGTTTCAGGGCGCCCATCGCGAGCTGGATCAGCCCGGTGGCCAGCACGATCACGCCGAGGGCGGCCAGTCCGTACGAGTCGACCGCGCCGAAGACCAGCACGGTCAGGCCCGCGGCCGGACCGGACACCTGGAGGCTGCTGCCCGGCAGGAATCCGGTGACCAGACCGCCCACGATCCCGGTGACCAGGCCGAGTTCGGCCGGGACGCCGGAAGCGACGGCCACGCCCACGCACAGTGGGAGGGCGACCAGGAAGACGACGAGCGAGGCGGTGAAGTCCTGCCGCAGATGCGGGAACTTGTGGGATATGGAGGACATGGCGGCGCTCACAGCGTCTCGAACGCGTCGGTGTCCGCCCGGTGTTCGCGTACGACCCCGGTGTGGACCTCGTAGTACCAGCCGTGCATCCGCAGCCGGCCCTCCGTCAGCCGCCGTTCGACGCACGGGTAGGACCGCAGGCGCAGCAGCTGCGACAGGACGTGGTGCTGGACGGCCTCGGCGACCGTCGGGTCGGCGGGATCGCAGGGCTTCGGTTCGTCCGCGGCCTCGGCCAGCCAGTCGCGGACGGCGGGTACGGCGGTCAGGTCGTCCCCGCGCACCAGGGCACCGACGGCGCCGCAGTGCGAGTGGCCGCAGACCACGATGTCCGAGACGCCGAGGACCTCGACGGCGTACTCGACGGTGGCCGCCTCGCCGGAGGGGTGCCCGGCACCGTACGGCGGGACGATGTTGCCGGCGGTGCGCAGCTCGAAGAGCTGGCCGGGCCGGGCTCCGGTGATCAGGGCCGGTACGACCCGGGAGTCGGAACAGGTGATGAACAGGACTTCGGGCGACTGGCCTTCGGCGTGCCCGGCGAACTCCTCAGGGCGCTGTCCGAACGTGCGGGCGTTGTCGATGAGGGGCTGCATGATGCGGTTGTTCCTCCTGGCGCGCCGTGGGGGCGCGTCGGACGGTCAGGACAGAGGTGGGGGATGCGCCGACCGGTCCCTCAGCAGCGGAAGACCTGCAGCGCCGCGGGGGAGTGGTCCGTCGCGGATCTGGGGCGGTGCTCGGCCCCGTGGCCAGAGACGACGGGTTCGGGCACCCCCGGGGTGGCGTGCCGCAGCAGCGGACGCTGAGGGGTGTCGGGCTGGGGCGCGGCGGTGCCGCGGTGGCGGTCGCGGACGCGCGGGGCGGTGGTCGGCCCGCCCGGGCGGCCGGCCTCGTGGCAGGTGACGGTTTCGTCGTACGCCGTCGCGCCGGAGGCAGTGGTTCCGGCGCGGGCGTGGGCCACGGCTTCACTGCTCGTATGCGCGGATGCGAAGGAAGCGGTGGGAGCGAAGAACTGGAGCGCGAACAGGACGGCGGCGAGGATCGGAACCACGGTCCGGGCCGTCGTGCCTCGGAACATGCGCCCCCTTCCAGGCAGTTCCTGCCGCTGGTATATGCCGGGGCAAGGTCAATGCCCGGCAAACGCATGGTCAATGCGCGGGCAAGAAACACGTTAACCCTGCAAAGAGCTTTGCAGGGTTAACAGGGAGTTACGGGTTGCAGAGAGCCCGAAAATGGCGGCTGGTTTGGCGGGAACCGGCTGTTCCGCAGGCCCTCAGCGCGTGTCGACCAGGCGCGCCGCGTCCCGGGCCAGCGCGGTGAGCCGGGAGATCGCCCGGAAGTACTTCTTCCGGTACCCGCCCTTGAGCATCTCCTCGCCGAAGAGCCGGTCGAAGGGCAGCCCGGAGGCCAGTACGGGCACCTCGCGGTCGTACAGCCGGTCGGCCAGCACGACCAGGCGCAGCGCGGTCGACTGGTCGGGCACCGGGCGCACCCCGGTCAGGCAGACGGCCGCGACACCGTCGGTCAGGGCGCCGTAGCGGCTGGGGTGGACGCGGGCGAGGTGGTCGAGGAGGGCGGCGAAGTCGTCCAGCGAGGCGCCCTCGGTGGCCCGCGCCGCGCGGGTGACCTGCTCGTCGGAGTAAGGCGCCGGCGCCTCGGGCAGGCCGCGGTGACGGTAGTCCTCGCCGTCGATGCGCAGGGCGCGGAAGTGGGCGGACAGGCCCTGGATCTCGCGCAGGAAGTCGGCGGCGGCGAAGCGGCCCTCGCCGAGCTTGCCCGGCAGCGTGTTGGAGGTGGCGGCCAGCGCGACGCCCGCCTCCACGAGCCGGCCGAGCAGGCTGGAGACCAGGACGGTGTCACCGGGGTCGTCCAGTTCGAACTCGTCGATGCACAGGAGACGGTGGTCGGAGAGGGTCCGCACGGTCTGCTGGAAGCCGAGGGCGCCGACGAGGTTGGTCAGCTCCACGAAGGTGCCGAACGCCTTGCGCTCCGGCTCCGCCGGGGTGGCGTGCCACAGCGAGGCCAGCAGGTGGGTCTTGCCGACGCCGTAGCCGCCGTCGAGGTAGACGCCGCGGGGGCCGGCGGGGGCCTTCGGCGCCTTGCCGCGGCCGAAGCCGAAGAAGCCGCGCCGGCCGGTGGCGGCGGGGCTCGCGCCCAGTCCGGCCGCGAAGTCCTCCAGGACCCGGACGGCCTCGCTCTGGCTGGGCTGGTTCGGGTCCGGGATGTACGTGCCGAAGCGGACCGAGTCGAAGCGGGGCGGGGGCACCATCTCGGCGACCAGGCGCTCCGCGGGGACGTGGGGCTCGCGGGCGCACAGGGAGAGCGGCGCGGGGGCCGTCCCGGCTATCGGGGTGGAGCCGGGGGCGGGGGAGCCGGGGGAGGGGGAGGAGGGCGACACGGTTGTCCATGGTAGGGCCTGTTCGGAGGGGGCCGGCTGCCGTGCGGGGTGGGGCGCGGTCGGAGCGCCCGGTGCGCGGGCCGGCTGCGCGGCCGCGGGGTCAGTCACTCCGCCGCGCGGTGGCCGCGGTTCGGCAACCCCGCGCGTGGAACACTGCACCGCATGCGACGCCTGTTCCCCGCCCCCGTGACCGATGTGACCGATCAGACATCCGGCCCCGTGCCCGACGGGACCGACCGGGAGTGGAGTCTGGCCGAGCTGGCGGCCGCCTACGCCTATCCCGAGCCGGACGGGCGGACGGGGACGGGCGCCTGGCTGCGGGCCAACATGGTCTCCACCCTCGACGGCGCGGCCCAGCACGACGGCCGCTCCCAGCCCATCTCCGGCGCCGCCGACATGCGCATCTTCGGCACCCTGCGCGCGCTGGCGGACGTCGTGATCGCCGGCGCCGAGACCGTACGCCAGGAGGGGTACCGTCCGGCCCGCTCGCGCGCCGATTTCGCGGAGCTGCGCCAGGCGGCCGGGCAGCGCCCCGTGCCGGCCATCGCCGTGGTCAGCGCGAGCCTGGAGCTGGACTTCTCGCTGCCGCTGTACACCTCGCCGCTGGTGCCGACCCTGATCCTGACCGGCGCCGCCGCGGCCCCGGACCGGATCGCGGCCGCCGAGCGGGCCGGAGCCCGGGTGGTGACCGCCGGTGACGGCGTCGGCGTGGACCCGGCCCGCGCCGTCGACGCGCTGGTCGCGCTCGGGTACACCCGGCTGCTGACCGAGGGCGGTCCGCGGCTGCTCGGGCAGTTCGTCACGGGCGGGGTGCTCGACGAGCTGTGCCTGACCGTCTCGCCGACGCTCACCGCGGGTGACGCGCAGCGGATCGCGGGCGGACCCTCGGTCGAGGTGCCGCGGCGGTTCGTCCTGGAGTCCCTGTTGGAGGAGGAAGGTTTCCTCTTCAGTCGGTACCGGCGCGACTAGGACGATCCCCACTCTGACCGGCGACGGCGACCGGACATCGGTTCGGTCGTTACCGCGCTTCCGGGAATCGGCGGAATCTCCCGTTCCGGTTAACTCGCGACGGGCACACTGAATCCGGCAGTACCCGTGCGATCACGGGGCAGGATGGTTTCCGCAGGGTCTGGTTCGGCCTGCGGAAGGGCGGGCCCGCGGGCCCTCGGAGGAGAAGGGGCGCCTGGTGTTCACCAGCGTTTTGATGATCGAGAAGGCCATGAGCTCCGCCGACGTGGAGTTCGTCACCACCTTGCACGGGGACGAGGAGGTCGCCTTCCACGTGCTGCTCCAGCCGCGCGGCGACCAGGCGGACCGGCTGCTGAGAGCCATCGACGACGTCGCGCTCGGCGAGCTCGACGACGCCGTCCGGGAGGGCGAGACCCCGAAGGGCGAGGAGGCGCAGAGCGTCGGGCAGCGGGCCCTGGAGGTGTCCCTCACCGCCCTGCGCGCGTCCGGCGCCCGGGCGGAGGGCCGCCTGATCGAGGACCACCCGCTGGACGAGCTCAAGTCGCTGGTCCTGGAGATCGGAGCGGACGAGGTGATCGTCCTGACCGACCCGCACTACGTGGAGGAGTTCTTCCACCGTGACTGGGCCTCGCGGGCCCGCCACAAGGTCGGCGTGCCGGTCCTGAAACTGTTCTCCCACAGCAAGGCATAGGCTTGGCCCGCGCTCCCGCGGAGAAGGAAGGGGGCGCGCCCACCGGCAGACCGCCCACGGACACCCGTCACGGACACCCGTCGCACCTCTGGGGAGAACAGCGCATGGCACCCGGCCTTCCTACCGCCATGGACCGACCGCACTTCATCGGCATCGGCGGCGCCGGAATGTCGGGCATCGCCAAGATCCTCGCCCAGCGGGGCGCCGCGGTGGTGGGCAGCGACGCCAAGGAGTCCGCGACCGCCGAGGCCCTGCGCGCGCTGGGCGCGACCGTGCACATCGGGCACGCGGCCGCGCACCTCGCCGACGACGCCACCTGCGTGGTCGTCTCCTCGGCGATCCGCGAGGACAACCCGGAGCTGGCCCGCGCCGCCGAGCTGGGCATCCCGGTCGTCCACCGCTCCGACGCCCTCGCCGCCCTGATGAACGGCGCGCGCCCGCTCGCCGTCGCCGGCACCCACGGCAAGACCACCACCACCTCGATGCTGGCGGTCTCCCTGTCCGAGCTGGGCCTGAACCCGTCGTACGCCATCGGCGGCGACCTGGACGCCCCCGGCTCCAACGCCCTGCACGGCGGCGGCGAGATCTTCGTCGCCGAGGCCGACGAAAGCGACCGCAGCTTCCACAAGTACGCCCCCGAGGTCGCCATCGTCCTCAACGTGGAGCTGGACCACCACGCCAACTACGCCTCGATGGACGAGATCTACGAGTCCTTCGAGACCTTCGCCGGCCGGATCGTCCCCGGCGGCACCCTGGTGATCGCCGCCGACCACGAGGGCTCCCGCGAGCTGACCCGACGCCTGTCCGGCAAGGTGCGGACGGTGACGTACGGCGAGTCCGAGGACGCCGACGTCCGCATCCTGTCGGTCGTCGCGCAGGGCCTGAAGAGCGAGGTCACCGTCGTCTTGGACGGCGCCGAGCTGACCTTCACCGTCTCCGTCCCCGGCCGCCACTACGCCCACAACGCCGTCGCCGCCCTCGCCGCGGGCGCGGCCCTCGGCGTCCCCGCCGCCGAGCTGGCCCCCGCGCTGGCCGCCTACACGGGTGTCAAGCGGCGCCTCCAGCTCAAGGGCGAGGCGGCCGGCGTCCAGGTCGTCGACTCCTACGCGCACCACCCCACCGAGATGACGGCCGACCTGGAGGCCATGCGCGCCGCCGTCGGCGACGCCCGCATCCTGGTCCTCTTCCAGCCGCACCTGTTCTCCCGCACCCAGGAGCTGGGCAAGGAGATGGGCCAGGCGCTGGCGCTGGCGGACGCCTCCGTCGTCCTCGACATCTACCCGGCGCGCGAGGACCCGATCCCGGGCGTCACCAGCGAGCTGATCATCGAGGCGGCCCGCGCGGCGGGCGCCGACGTCACGCCGGTGCACGACAAGGCGGAGTCGCCCGCGGTGGTGGCGGGAATGGCGAAGGCCGGTGATCTCGTTCTCACCATGGGCGCGGGCGACGTCACCGACCTCGGACCGCGCATCCTGGACGAGCTGTCGAGCAAGGCGAAGTAAGGGGCTGAGGACTCATGTCGTACGACGTCGAGAAGCCGGACGAGCAGTGGCGCGCGGAGCTGGCACCGGCCGAGTACGCCGTGCTGCGCCAGGCCGGCACCGAGCCCGCCTTCACCGGTGAGTACACCGACACCAAGACCGAGGGCGTCTACTCCTGCCGCGCCTGCGGCGCCGACCTGTTCACCTCGCAGACCAAGTTCGAGTCGCACTGCGGCTGGCCGTCCTTCTTCGACCCGAAGGACACCGACGCGGTCGAGCTGATCGAGGACCGGTCGCACGGCATGGTGCGCACGGAGGTGCGGTGCGCCCGGTGCGGTTCGCACCTCGGGCACGTGTTCAAGGGCGAGGGCTACCCGACCCCGACGGACCTGCGGTACTGCATCAACAGCATCTCGCTGCGGCTCCAGCCCACCGAGGGCTGATACCTCCGCTCAGCCGGCGGCGGCCGGGAGCGTCACGGTGAACACCGTCGTGCCCGGCTCGCCGCCCAGTGCGATGGTGCCGCCGTGCGCCCGCACCAGCGACCCGGCGACGGAGAGTCCCAGCCCGCTGCCGCCCCGGTCGCGGCTGCGGGCCTTGTCGACGCGGTAGAAGCGGTCGAAGATCCGTTCCCGGTCGGCGGCCGGGACGCCCGGCCCCGTGTCCGCGACGGCCACCGTCACGAGGTCGTCCGCCGCCGCCACCGTGACCGACACCTTCGTGCCCGGCGGGGTGTGCACGGCCGCGTTGGTCAGCAGGTTGTCGAGCACCTGCCGGATCCGCTGCGGGTCCACGCGCAGCTTCACCGCCGCCGGCCCGGCCGTCACCGTCAGCGGATGCTCCGGGTGACCGGCGCGGAAGGCGTCGGCCGCCTGCCGCACCAGCTCCGTGAGGTCCGCGTCCTCCCAGCGCAGCGGCGCCTCCACCTCGGCCGCGTCCAGCCGGGCGAGGAGCAGCAGGTCGTCGAGGAGCACGCCCATCCGGGCCGCCTCGGCGCGCAGCCGGGCCAGGTGCCGCTCCCGTTCCGCGGGCTCGTTGGCCGCCGCGTACTGGAACAGGTCGGCGTAACCCCGTACCGACATCAGCGGCGTGCGCAGCTCGTGCGAGGCGTCCGCGACGAACCGGCGCAGCCGCTGCTCGGCCTCGGCCCGCACCGCGAGCGAGTCGTCGATGTGCTCCAGCATCGTGTTGAACGCCGTCCGCAGCTCCGCCACCTCCCGCCCGCCGTCCCGCCCGTCCACCCTGAGCGGCAGCCGGGCGGCGGACTCGCTCAGGTCGTGCGAGGCGATGCCGTGCGCCGTGCTCGCCATGTCGCTCAGCGGCTTCAGCCCGCGCCGCAGCATCCGCCGCCCGGACACCACCAGCGCCAGCAGCGCCAGACCGAAGGCGATCACCTGCACCGTGATCAGCTGCTCCACGGTGTCCTCGACGTCCCCCATGGGAGCGGCGCTCACCAGCACGACCCCGGGCTCCACCTCGCAGGCGCGCAGCAGGTAGGGGCCGTGCCCGTCGATCCGCACGGTGCGGGTGACGTCCTCGTCGGAGCGGGCCATCGTCTGCGCGAGGGCGGTGAGCGCACGGCTGTCCGCCGGCACCTCGGCGGGCGTGCGCAGGTCCGCCGAGCCGCCGGAGACGTCGTACACGGCGGTGTACCAGCCGTAGTACGGCTTGCGTCGCACCGTGCCGTGGGCCGCCGCGTCCTTGGACTGCACAACCTGCACCAGCTTCATCTGGTCGGCGAGCTGCCGCTCCAGATAGTCCCGCATGTACGCGGTCAGCACCGTGCCGACCACGGCGAACACCACCAGCGACAGCACACCCAGCCCCAGCGCCAGCCGGGTCCCGAGCCGCAGCCCCCGGTAGGCCCGCCACCAGCGCCGTATCACCGGGCCGCCTGCCGGATCACGTAACCGAAGCCCCGCACGGTCCGGATCAGCGGCTCGGTGCCGTCGGCGTCGGGAGCGGCGTCGTCCAGTTTGCGGCGCAGGCGGCTGACGACCAGCTCCACGACGTTGGAGCGGCCGCCGAAGCCGTACTCCCACACGTGGTCGAGGATCTGCGCCTTGGTCAGCACGGTCGGCGACTTGCGCATCAGATAGCGCAGCACCTCGTACTCGGTCGGCGTCAGCGCCAGCCGCCGCTCGCCCCGGCGCACCTCACGGGTGTCCTCGTCCATCGTCAGGTCCGCCACCCGCAGCACCGACCGCTGGAGGTCCGGCCCGGCACTGCGCCGCAGCACGGTCCGCAGCCGGGCCATCAGCTCCTCCACCGCGAACGGCTTGACCAGGTAGTCGTCACCGCCCCGGGTCAGCCCCGCCACCCGGTCGGCCACCCCGTCCCGTGCGGTGAGGAACACCACCGGCACCATCGTGCCCGAGCGGCGCAGCCGGTCCAGCACGCCGAAGCCGTCGACGTCCGGCAGCATCAGGTCCAGCACCACGATGTCCGGCCGGAACTCACCGGCCAGCCGCAGCGCCTGCTCGCCGGAGTTCGCGGTGACCGCCTCCCAGCCCTCGTAGCGGGCGACCGTGGCCACGAGATCGGCGATGGGCGGGTCGTCGTCCACCACGAGGAGCCGTACTTTTTCCACCCGCCCATACTGCGTCACCGGCCGCCCGCGTCCCATACCGAGGAGGCGGCCACCGCATGACCGCCACGGTTCCGTGACACCGGACGTCTAGACTCTCCCGGCAACGAACCGTAGCGACCTGGCCAGAACTTTCCGCCCACCCGAAGGGTATTCGGCGTTTTGATACGGATGGACTCAGTCACCAAGCGGTACCCGGACGGCACCGTGGCGGTCGACCGGTTGTCGCTGGAGATACCCGACCGCTCGATCACGGTCCTCGTCGGACCCTCGGGCTGCGGCAAGACGACGACCCTGCGGATGATCAACAGGATGGTCGAGCCCACCGAGGGCACCATCTCCCTCGACGGCGCCGACCTCCAGCGGCAGCCGGTCACCACACTGCGCCGGTCGATGGGGTACGTCATCCAGAACGCCGGTCTCTTCCAGCACCGGACGATCCTCGACAACATCGCCACCGTCCCCCGCATGACCGGCTGGGGCAGGCAGAAGTCCCGGGAGCGGGCGGCGGAACTGATGGAGCGGGTGGGGCTCGACGCCTCGCTCGCCAAGCGGTACCCGTACCAGCTCTCCGGCGGCCAGCAGCAGCGGGTCGGCGTGGCGCGGGCGCTCGCCGCCGACCCGCCCGTGCTCCTCATGGACGAGCCGTTCTCGGCCGTCGACCCCGTGGTCCGCAAGGGCCTCCAGGACGAACTCCTGCGCATCCAGGACGAGCTGGGCAAGACGATCGTCTTCGTCACCCACGACATCGACGAGGCCATCAAGCTCGGCACCATGGTCGCGGTGATGCGCACCGGCGGCCGGCTCGCCCAGTTCGCGCCGCCAGCCGAGCTGCTGTCGAACCCCGCGGACGACTTCGTCGAGGACTTCCTCGGCGCCGACCGGGGCATCCGGCGGCTGTCCTTCTTCGCCTCCGAGGGCCTGGAACTGACGACGGGCCCGGTCGTGCGCGTCGACGCCACGGCCGAACAACTGGCCGCGCCCGACGCCCCCTACCTGCTGGTGACCGACGCGGAGGGCCGTCCGCTGGGCTGGGCCGAGCCGACGGACCTGACCGCCGGCGACATCGCGGCCGAGGGGCTGCTGCCGTACGGGCGGCCCTTCGTGCCCGGCACCGACTCGCTGCGGGCCGCCCTGGACTGCGCGGTGCTCTCGCCCACCGGCTGGGCGGTCGCCGTGGATTCCGACGGGCGGGTGACCGGCGTCGTCTCCCAGCAGACCATCGGCGAGGCGATCCGCACCGCCCACGGCGCGGCGGCCGACGGCGGCGCACCGGCCGCTGGTGCGGAGCCCGCCGACGTCGCGAAGGCCGCCCCGTGAACGGCTTCTTCGACATCCCGAGCGACCTCGACAACACCTACTTCGGCCTGATCGGGCTGCATCTGCGCGAGGCGCTGCTGCCGGTCCTCGCCGGGCTGCTGGCCGCGCTGCCCATCGCCCAGCTCTGCGTGCGGTTCCGCTGGCTGTACCCGCCCGTGCTCGGCGTGACCACCGTGTTCTACGCCATCCCCTCGCTGGCGGTCTTCGTCGTCCTCATCGACTACACCGGCCAGACCGAGCTGACGGTGATGATCCCGCTGGCCGTCTACAGCCTGGTGGTGCTCGTCCCGGCCATCGTCGACGGCGTGCGGTCGGTGCCCGAGGAGACGCTGGCCGCGTCCACCGCCATGGGCTTCGGGCCCGTACGGCGCTACCTCCAGGTGCAGTTGCCGATCGCCGTGCCCGCGATCCTCGCCGGGCTGCGGGTGGCCGTGTCCGCCAGCATCTCCCTGGTCAGCGTCGGCGCCCTCATCGGCAACCAGGGCGCCCTCGGCAACCTGCTCGCGGACGCGCAGAAGTACGGCCGGCCCGAACTGGCGGTCAACTCCGTCCTCACCACCGCCGTACTGGCGATCCTGTGCGACGCGGCCCTCGTCCTGGTCCGCAACCTGCTGACGCCGTGGATGCCGCGCGGCAAGGGCGGGCGCCGCCCGAAGAGGGCCGCCGCGCGGCCCGAGTCCCAGGAGGCGGCCGCCCGGTGAACGTCCTCAACTTCGTCAACGCCTTCTTCAGCGACGGCGCCCACTGGCACGGGTACGACGGGATACCGCAACGCCTGCTGGAGCACGTCCAGTACACGCTGATGGCGCTCGGCATCGCCGCCGCGATCGGACTGCCCCTCGGCCTGCTGACCGGACACACCGGACGCGGCGGCAACGCCGTCGCCTTCGTCGCCACCGCCGCCCGCGCGCTGCCCAGCTTCGGCCTGCTGGTGCTGATCGCCGTCTCCGTGGGCATCGGCCTGCTGCCGGTGATGATCCCGCTGGTCGTGCTCGCGATCCCGCCGATCCTGGTGACCACCTACGAGGCGGTCCGCTCCGTCGACCCCGCCCCGGTGGACGCCGCGCGGGGCCTGGGCATGCACGAGTCGGGCATCCTCTTCCGGGTCGAACTGCCCGTCGCCCTGCCGCTGGTGCTCAGCGGCCTGCGCTCGGCCGCCATCCAGGTCGTGTCGACGGCCACCATCGCCGCGTACGTCAGTCTCGGCGGGATCGGCCGGTACATCATCGACGGCCTCTACCAGCGGAACTACGAGAAGGTGGTCGGCGGCGCGACCCTGGTGGCCCTGCTGGCACTGGTCACGCTCGCGGTGTTCTGGGCGGTGGGGCGAGTGGCGGTGTCGCCGGGGGTGCGCAGGCGGTGAGAGCCCCTCGAACACCCATGTGAAACAAACCGTAACCAGGCCGTTCTTGACTGCCCTGTGAATGGCTCGTTTGGATCGACGGATGACTTCTACCGCGAAGAGCAGCAGGTCCAGGACGAGGCACACCGGCGCGGCGGCCGTCGCGCTCACCGCCGCGGCGGCGCTGCTCGCGGGCTGTTCCTCCTCCGACGACACCTCCGACAACCCCCTGGCAGGGGAGAAGGCGGAGGCCGGCACCGTCGTCGTCGGCTCGAACAACTTCGCCGAGAGCACCCTGCTCGCCGACATCTACGGCGAGGCGCTCAAGGCCAAGGGCCTCAAGGTCACCTACAAGCACAACATCGGCAGCCGGGAGACGACGTACGGCCTGATGAAGAACGGCTCGGTCACCGTCCTGCCCGAGTACAACGGCGCACTGCTCGCCTACCTCGACCCGGAGGCCGGGCAGCAGTCCACCGAGGCGGTCAACGAGGCGGTGAAGGCCAAGCTCGACAAGAAGCTGACGCTGCTGGAGTCCTCGCCGGCCGAGAACAAGGACTCGGTCAGCGTCAACGCCGAGACCGCGAAGAAGCACGGCCTCACCGCCGAGTCGACCCTCGCCGACCTCAAGGACATCGCGCCGGAGTTGGTCATCGGCGGCTCGCCCGAGTTCCAGACCCGGCAGCAGGGCCTCAAGGGCCTGGAGTCCGTGTACGGACTGAAGTTCAAGTCCTTCAAGGCGCTCGACGCCGGCGGCCCGCTGACCCAGTCGGCGCTGACCAAGAACACCGTGCAGGCGGCGGACATCTTCACCACCGACCCGACCATCATCAAGGAGAAGTTCGTCGTCCTGAAGGACCCGGAGAACCTTTTCGGCTACGCGAACGTCACCCCGCTCGTCCACAAGGAGGGCCTGTCCCAGGAGGGCGTCGACACGCTGAACGCGGTCTCCGCCAAGCTGGACACCGAAACCCTCCTCGACCTGGACGCCCAGGTGCAGCTGGACAAGAAGGACCCGCTGGACGTCGCCAAGGCGTGGCTGGAGACGGCCGGCCTGAGCTGACCGCCGTACGCCCCGTCACGACGCCGTGGCCCCGGCCGCGGCGTCGATCAGCTGGTCGACCAGGGCGATGAGGACGTCCCGGCTGGAGCCCCGCTCCCGCGCGTCGCACAGCAGCACCTTCACGTGCTCCGGCAGCGCCAGCGCCTCCCGGATCTCCTCGGCCGGATACGGATGCCGCCCGTGGAAGCCGTTCACGCCGACGACGAACGGAATGCCGCGCCGCTCGAAGAAGTCGATCGCCGCGAAGCTCGACTCGGGCCTGCGGACGTCGACCAGCACCACCGCGCCCAGCGCCCCGATCGCCAGGTCGTTCCACATGAACCAGAACCGCTGCTGACCGGGCGTGCCGAACAGGTACAGCACCAGCTCCCGGCCGATCGTGATCCGCCCGAAGTCCAGGGCGACCGTCGTGGCCCGCTTCTCCTCGATCCCGGCGAGGTCGTCGACGTCCAGCCCCGCCGCCGTCAGCGGCTCCTCGGTGCGCAGCGGGGCGATCTCGCTCACCGAGCCGACCATGGTGGTCTTCCCGACGCCGAAGCCGCCGGCGATCAGGATCTTCACCGCCTCGGGCGCGGCCGGGGCGGAGGCGGGTGCCGTGGGCGCCTCGGTGGCGCCGTCAGAGCCGGCCAAGGCCGTCCCTCACTTTCTGCAGCAGGTCCAGGTCCGGGGTGGCGCGGTCGACCGGGTGCGGCGGCCGGGCGGTGATCCGGCCGGCCTCCAGCAGGTCCGAGAGCAGGATGACGACCACGCTCACCGGCAGGTCGAGGTGGGCCGCGATCTCCGCCACGGCCAGCGGCTCGGCGCACAGCCTGAGGATCCGCCGGTGTTCGGGCTGCGGCCGTGCGGCACGGGCGGGCTGCGGGTCGGCGGCGGTCACCGTCGTGATGAGCGTGAAGTCGGCGCGGCTGGGCCGGGTCCGGCCACCGGTCAGCGTGAACGGCCGCACGAGCCGGCCCCCGGCGTCGCCTCCGGTCACGTCACTCGCCGGGGCCGGCGGTGGCCCGCGGTGCCGCGCTCAGGTGCTCGCCGATCTTCTTCACCAG
Organism: Streptomyces sp. CB02414; assembly: GCF_001905385.1. Classification (GTDB taxonomy): domain Bacteria; phylum Actinomycetota; class Actinomycetes; order Streptomycetales; family Streptomycetaceae; genus Streptomyces. Next base: position 38,709 of record NZ_LIPF01000013.1, read on the forward strand.
CATGTTCATCTGATACGCCACCACGCCCACGTCGGCGCCCGGACCGGTCAGCACGACCAGGTGGGCGCCCGGCCCCGCCGAGGTGAGTATCAGGTAGCTGTTGGCCATCTCGATGAGCGCCTGCCGCACCGGGCCGCCGCGGAAGTCCATGCTGACGCCCTTGCTGAGGCTCATCAGACCCGACGCGGTCGCCGCCAGCCGCTCGGCGTCGTCGCGCAGGAAGCCGGTGGACTTGCTGACGACCAGTCCGTCCTCGGAGAGCACCACGGCCTGGTTCACGTCGGCGACCCGCTCCACGAGTCCGGTGAGCAGCTGGTCCAGCTCGGTGTGCGTGGCGGGGGAGGGTCGGGTCATTGCGTGTCCTTCGTCGGCGGTCGTCGGTCGGTGTTCGGCGTCGAGGTCGTGGGTGAGGAGGAGAGGACCCGCGCGTCGGGGTCGGGCTCGGCGTCCGCGTCCTCGGCCTGGGCCCGCAGTGTGCCCCGCTGGAAGCCGGCGAGGGACGAGGCGGCGCGCTCGGCCGTGAAGTCGGCGTACGCGTCGGGCTCGGCGTCTGGACCGTCCTGGCCGGGGTCGGGGGCCTCGTCGCGCAGCTCGGCGGCCAGGCTGGTCTGCGGCACCCGGCGGGGCAGCGGCGCCAGTCCGTTCCGATCGGCGGGGGCCGCTTGGGCCTGGGCCGGGGTGGGAGCGCCGGGACGGCTCACGGGTGCGGTCCGGGCCGGCCGTACGGGCCGGCCGGGCCGTTTCGCCGGGGCGCCGGGAGCAGGGGCGGGTGCGGAGGCGTCTTCCCCGCCGGTTCCGTCGGCCGGCTCCCGCACCACGATGTCGTGCGGGATCAGCACGATCGCCGTGGTTCCGCCGTACGGCGAGGGGCGCAGCGTCACGGTGATGCCGTGCCGGTGCGCGAGCCGGGCGACGACGAACATGCCGAGCCGGAGGTCGTCGGCGAGCGCGACGACGTCGAACTGCGGGACCACCGCCAACTGGGCGTTGAACGAGGCGTAGTCCTCCTCCGACAGCCCGAGACCGCGGTCCTCGATCTCGACGGCCAGCCCCTTGGCGACCAGCGTGGCCCGCACCCCGACCGGGTGGGGGGCCGGGGAGTACGCGGTCGCGTTGTCGATCAGCTCGGCGAGCAGGTGGATCACGTCGGCCACCGCGGGCGGCGCGAGCGCCACCTCCTCGTCGGTGTGCAGCTCCACCCGCTGGTACTGGGCGACCTCGCCGACGGCGCTGCGCATGATGTCGACCAGCGAGACGGGCTCGCGCCAGGTGCGCCGGGGCTGCTCACCGGCGATGATGACCAGGTTCTCCTCGTAGCGGCGCAACTGGCTCGCCGTGGAGTCCAGTTCGTACAGGCCCTTCAGGATCTCCGGGTCGGTGTGCTCGCGTTCCAGCGCGTCCAGTCTGCCGAGTTGCATGTTGACGAGGTTCTGGCTCTGCCGGGCGATGCCGAGGATCACCTTCTGGAAGCCGCGCCGGGTGTCGGCGAGTTCGACGGCCGTGTGCACGGCGGTGCGCTGCGCGGTGTTGAACGCCTGGGCCACCTGCCCGAGCTCGTCGCGGCCGTAGTCCAGGGGCGGGGTCGCCGACTCCACGTCGACCTTCTCGCCCCGCTCCAGCCGGGCCACCACGTCCGGCAGCCGCTCCTCGGCCAGGCTCAGGGTCGCCAGCCGCAGCCCGCGCAGCCGCCGGGACAGCGAGCGGGTGATGCGCCAGGACATGCCGACGCACAGCAGCAGGGCGACCAGACCGCCCGCGCTCAGGGCCGCCGCCTTGACCAGCAGCCCTTGCGCGTTCTCGGCACTGCGGTCGAGCAGTCCGCCCGTCTGCTGCCGGATCAGCTCCGCGTACTGGTCGGACACCTTCGCCAGTGCCCCGGTCCACCGGCGCTGCGCGTCCGGCAGGTCGATCCGGCCGCCCTCGCCCGCCGCGCGGGCCGCCAGCACCTCGTCCTCGACGGACTCCAGGGTCTGCCACTCGGGGCTCGTGAGGATCCGCTCGGTCTGCGTCTTGGCGTCGCCGCTCAGGGAGGGGACGACCTGGTCCCGCACGAGCCAGCGCCGGGTGTGGACGAGCTGGGCGAACTGCGCCCACTCCTCCTCGTCCATCCGGCCGGACGGCCAGGACAGGGTGAGCCGGGCGTCCTCCTGGGACATCAGCTCGGCCGCGTGCTCCAGGGCGACCAGCGGCCCGGCCTGCGAGGTGAGGTCGCCGTCGTCGACCTGGGACAGTTCCTGGAAGGCGTGGATCTGCTCGTCGATGATCGACGTGTACTGGCCGAGCACCTGCTCGGGGGTGATGTCGTCGGGGTTGTCCACCTGGCTGCGGTAGTACTCGAGGCTGCCCACCGAGCCGAGTACCGAGTACATCCGGTCCGAGACCCGGTCGGGCGCGCGCTCGATCGCGTCGGACTGGCCGACGAGCTGGGCGACCGCCGCGTCCGTCCGCTCGCGCTGGGCGTCCAGGGCGGCGCGGGAGCCGCCCGGGCCGGCCAGCCAGGCCGCCGACAGGCTGCGCTCCTGCTGCAGCGCGAGGGCCGCCTCGGTGCCCATGACGCCGGTGGAACGGCTCAGCTCCGTCTGCGCGCGCAGCCGCAGGCCCTCCGAGAACATCTGGATCGTGGTCACCCCCCACACGGCGGCGAGGGTGACGCCGGGGACCAGGGCGAGGAGGATCAGGGAGAGACGTATGGAGCCGAGGCGGCGCCGGGCACCTTTCCGTGCAGACATCGTCGTCCTAGGCGATCAGTGGGGGAGGGTGGCGGGTGTACGGGGAGCGTGCCCGCGGGGTGCGGTCACCGGGTGCCGTCCGCGGCGAACCCGGCGACCGCGTCGGCGTTGCTCCGGGTCACGAACGCCGGGCCGGTCAGCACCGGTGCCACTGAGCCGCCGCTGACGTTGCCGTTGGTGCGGTACAGCCAGAGCGCGTCCACCGCGAGGTAGCCCTGGAGGTAGGGCTGCTGGTCCACGGCGAACCGCACGTCCCCGCGCTTGACCGCGGCGACCAGCTCCTCGTCGAGATCGAAGGTGGCGACGTGCGCGTCGCTGCCCGCCTCGTCGGCCGACTCGACCGCCTTCAGCGCGAACGCCGCGCCGTTCATGACGACTTCGTCGATGCTGGAGTCCTGCCGCAGCCGGGCGGTGACGGCGGCGCCCACCGCCTTCATGTCGGTGCCCTCGACGTAGAGCATCTCGGTCTCGCCCTCGAAGGTCTTCTTCACGCCGGCGCAGCGCGCCTCCAGGGCGACGTTGCCCCGCTCGTGGATGACGCAGAGGGCGTGCTTCGCCTCGAGGTCGTTCAGCTTGTCGCCGACGGCACGGCCCGCGACGCTCTCGTCCTGTCCGAAGTACCCGAGGAGCCCCGTGGAACGCCAGGCGTCCATGCCGGAGTTGAGGCCGACCACCGGGATGCCGGCCTTGCGGGCCTCGGCGACCGGCCCCTTCATCGCCTGCGGCTTGGCCAGGGTGACGGCGATGCCGTCCACCTTGTCGCGGACCGCGTCCCGCACCAGTTCGGCCTGGTCGGCGGCGTCGGCGTCCCCCGCGTACGTCAGGTCGATGCCGTCCTTGGCGGCCGCGGCCTCGGCGCCCTTGCGCACCCGGTCCCAGAAGGCGTCGCCCTCGCCGCCGTGGGTGACCATGACGACCTTCATGCGGTCGCCGCCGGGTCCGCCCGCCGCGTCCGGGGCCGAGCCGTCCCCGTCCCCGCCGGGCGCGGAGCAGCCGGCCGCGAGCAGGCAGGCGGCCGCGACGAGCGCCGCGGCGCGGGCACGTCCGGGGGAGGGGGCGGACGGAGGAGTTGTACTCATGGGGGGTGCGGCACCTCGCTGTACGGCCGAGCAGGAGGAACGGAGCGAGGACGGGACCGGAGCCGCGGGGTCAGTGCGCCAACCGGGTGAATCTCGCCTGGCCGGAGCAAACCGTGAGTGAGCGCCGGTAGTCAAGTGACCGGCGACCAGGTGTGAGTTGTCGGTGCCGCATCGTGATGAACGGGGCCGGTGGGGCCCGCGCGCAGGTGTCGCGGGCGGTCCGGGGCCGGTGGTCCCGGCGTCCGGCCCCGGGTGCGTGCCGGGGCCGGACGCCGGGTGGATCAGTGGGTGTACGTAAGTCAGTGGGTGCGTGCCGGCGGCATCCGGGGGCACGGATGCCGGACGGCCCCGGTGTCAGGCGGGCTCGCCCGCCCTCCGCTCCAGCGGTGGCGGAGCCGTCCGCGCGGCCCGGGCCGCCTTCCTGCGGCGCCGGCGGTCGCGGCGGGACTCCTGGTCGGGCAGCCAGCCGAAGACCAGGCAGCTGCCGACGCAGCCCAGGAGCAGCCCCACGATGAACCCGCCCAGATTGGACGTGACCCAGGTGCCCAGCGAGGCCAGGACGCCGATGAGCGAGTAGAAGAGCCGCTGGGAGGGGTTGACCAGAACCAGCAGTCCGCACAGCAGCATGACGACCGGCAGCAGGTAGCCGGCCACGCCCTGCATGCCGACGTGCAGGACGACCTTCAGCGACGCCTTCATCGTGAGCAGCACCTCGGCCCCGGCCAGGGCGAGCAGCAGCCCGCCCCAGAACGGCCGGCCGGACCGCCAGTCCCGGAAGGCGGCGCGCGGGCCCCCGCGCCGGTCGCCGGGCATCAGCAGCCCGACCCGCTGAAGCGCATCTTCAGGCCGGGCAGCTTGAACACCCCGGCCGTGGTGGCGTAGTTGGTCTGCCGCAGGTTCTTGATGTGCACGGTGTCGGCCTGCTGGCTGAAGACGCCGATCGGACCGCGGCCCTTCGGACCGGCCTTGTCCAGCGTGCTGGCGTCGTTGCCGATCTCGATGTTGTCGAACGCGGCGTCGCCCGACAGTTCGGTGGAGTCGGTGGTCAGGTCCTTCGCCGAGACCCGGGTGTCCCCGCCGCCCGCGGTGATGAGCAGGTTGGTGCCGCCCAGGTCGACGCTCTGGCACAGCTTGGTGAGTTTGGCCTCCTCGATCACGGAGGTGACGACCAGTACCTGCCCGCCGGTGTCCCCCGCGTTGGGGCTGCCCTCGGCCATGTTGTCGAGGCCGCCGAACTGGGCGAAACCCTCGCCGTCCAGTTCCGTCGCGGTGACGGTGAAGGGCATGCCGGAGATCGCGAACTGCACACCCAGGGCACCCTGGGCGGTGAGGATCGCCAGGCCCGCGGTGACCGCGGCGGCGGGCACCGCCAGCACCGCGGCCCGGCGCAGCCGGACCCGACCGCGTCTCGCGGGGGCGGCGCCGGTGGCTTCGGGCGGGGAAACGCTTTCCGGGCCGCTCTCGGGCTCGGGGGTGTTGCCGGCGGACGGGGTGACGTCCGGGGACGAGGCCATGTCTGCTCCCAGAGGCATAGTGAATGCGGATCGGGCTTCAGCGGCACGTTGTCCTGGCGCGGACAGCGGCTGATGCGCACGTCTCCCGGCAACTCCCGGCGGGTGCAAGGGTTTTCACGTTACGCACCAGTAGCCAATCGGGAAGTTACCGGTGGTTACATCGCAGGGTCAAGCAAGGTGTGAGTAAAGAGTGGGGGTTGTGTGCCACCTGCCGCTTCCCCGGCCCGGCGGACCGGCCGCTGTGCGAGGATTCGCGCCAACTCCTGCCCGAGGCATTGACGTTGACTGGCCGTCAGGTCTACAACGGTCCCTGTTTCCCCGGATCCGTGGCGCCGGATCCGTTTCCGCGGCCCCGTCCGCGTTCCCGGCCCCGGTCCTGATCCCCGGACAGGACCTCACAGCACCGGACCTCGCCCCCGTCGGGGCACACGGCACCTTCCGGGCAAGGCCCGTACCCCAGGGGCCACGCACGCGCCCACCGCTCACCGGCACCGCCCGGAAACCCGTCGCATCGGCCCGGCCGCCTCCCCGCGGCCGGCCCACCCCTGCTTCACGAACCCCACTTCAGAGAAGAGGCAGCCGCATGCGTACTCGTACCGCTCCCCGCACCCGCCGATTCCTCACCCTCACCGCAGCCGTCGCCGCGCTGACCCTCCCCGTCGCGGTCCCCGCCGCTGCGGCCGACACCCCCGTCCTGACCACCGGCGCGGCCGGCGGCACGCCGGTCGCCGTCGGGGACGTCCTCACGGCCTCCCTGGCGAGTGGCACCGCCGCCACGTTCCACTCCAGCGCCACCGGCAGCAGCGGCGTGTCCTGCACGTCCTCGCAGTTCACGGTCACGGTCACCGACAACCCGACCGCGCCCGGCACGGCCACCGAGACGCTCACCGCCCACACCTTCGACAGCTCCAGCTGCACCAGCAACGTCACCGGCGTCCTCGGCGTCAACGGCATCACGGTCCAGAACCTGCCCTACACCACCACCGTGTCCTCCGACGGCGCCGTCGCCGTCACCCCGCCGAGCGGCTCCACCGTCCGGACCACGGTCGCCCTGCGTACCCTCCTCGGCAGCATCAACTGCGTCTACGAGGCACCCGGCCTCGCCGGTACCGCGAGCAACGACGGCAACTCGATCGCCTTCACCGACCAGCACTTCACCAAGGTGTCCGGCTCCGGACTCTGCTTCGCCAACGGCTACTTCACCGCCACCTACGCCCCCGTGACCGACGGAACGGAGACGGTCTACGTCAACTGAACCACCCCGCCCGGCCCGTGCCGCCACGGCACGGGCCGGGCCCAGGACCGCGGGGCCGCAGGCCGGCTGATCCGACGGTGAGATATCGTGTACAGGGGGTTAAGACAGGCGGCACGGCCTGTTGAGTTCCAGCCCAGGAGAGTTCAGCCGATGGCGAGGCAGCTACGCGCCGAGCAGACCCGCGCGACGATTCTCGGGGCCGCCGCCGACCTGTTCGACCGGCAGGGCTACGAATCGACCACCCTGAGCGAGATCGTCGTCCACGCCGGTGTCACCAAGGGGGCCCTGTACTTCCACTTCGCGGCGAAGGAGGACCTCGCGCACGCGATCATGGAGTTGCAGTCCAGGACCTCGCGCCGGCTGGCGACGGACCTGGACGGCCGGGGCTACACCTCGCTGGAGGCGCTGATGCGCCTCACGTTCGGCATGGCCCGGCTGTGCGAGGAGGGTCCGGTCCTGCGCGCCGGGCTGCGGCTCGCCACCGGGGGAGTGCCGGTACGCCCGCCGCTGCCGCACCCCTTCACGGAGTGGCGGGAGATCGCCTCGTCCCGCCTGCTGGACGCCGTCCGGCAGGCCGACGTGCACCCCGACATCGACGTCGACTCCGTCGCCCACACCCTCGTCTGCTCCATCGTCGGCACCCGCCTCGTGAGCGGCACCCTCGAACCGGACGCGCGCCAGCCGCGCCGCCTGGCCGGCATGTGGTACCTCATCATCCGGGGCATGGTCCCGGTCACCCGACGCGCGCGCTACCTCACCCTGACCGCCCGCCTGGAGCGCGAGACGTAGGGCCTGGCCGGCTGCGCTCGCGCCGGGGGACCCCCATCGCCCCCGCTCACCCGCGCCGACGAGGTGCCGCACCTCAACGCCCGGGGGAACGCGACTGCCGTGGGGGCGCGGGCTTCGCCGCTCGCGCCGGGGTGCGCGATACGGTGAGGCGCATGCCCGACACCCCCGCCGAGTCCGCCCCCGTCATCCGCGGTGACGAGCCCGGTTCCTTCCCGCACGGAGTGCTGGCCGAGCGGCACCCGGCCATCATCAGGCAGGTCCGGGAGGCGTTCCCCTACGACCCCGGACAGGAACGCGCCCTCGACGCGCTGCTCGCGAGCTGCGCCGACGGCGTCATCGAGCCACTGCCCGCCGGGGCCGACGCCCGCGACCACGACCGCTGGGCCGGCTGGGGCATGGGCGAGTACGCCGGCCGCTCCTGGTTCGACGTGCCCTGGCTGTGGGCCGAGAGCCACTTCTACCGCAGGCTCCTCGACGCCGTCGGCTACTTCGGTCCCGGCCCCTGGCAGGGCATCGACCCCTTCCGCCCCGCCAAGCTCGCCGAGCTCGGCGCCCGCGAGACCGACGAGGAACTGGCCGCGCTCGACGGCCTCGACGCGCTGTCCGCCGACGAGCGGGACCGGGCGCTGCTGCACGGCTCGCTCTGGGGCAACCGCGCGGACCTCGGCTTCCGCCTCTCCGAGAGCGGCACCGGCGCCGGGGACGAAGCGGCGGCGCTCGTCGCCGACGACGGCGACGCGCTCTGGTCCCTGCTCCCGGCGACGCGCACCGGCGCCCGCGGCCCGGCCACCCTCTGCCTCGTCGCCGACAACGCCGGCCGGGAACTCGTCCCCGACCTGCTCCTCGTCGCGCACCTCCTCGCCGAGGGCCGCGTCGACCGGGCGGTCCTGCACGTCAAGCCGTACCCGTACTACGTCTCCGACGCCACCCACGCCGACGTGCTCGACGCGCTGCGGCGGCTCGTCGCGGCCGGCGGCGCGGCGGCCGCGTACGGCGACCGGCTGTGGGCCGCGCTGGCCGACGGCCGCGTCACCGTCCGCGCCCACCCCTTCTCCTGCGCGCCGCTGCCGTACTCCGACGCGCCCGCCGACCTGCGCGAGGAGTTCGCCGCGGCCACGGTCACCGTGCTCAAGGGCGACCTGAACTACCGCCGCCTGGTGGGCGACCGCCGGTGGCCGGCGACCACCCCCTTCGCGGACGTCACCTCGTACTTCCCGGGCCCGGTCGCCGCGCTGCGCACCCTGAAGTCGGACGTGATCACGGGCCTGACCGCGAAGACCGAGGAGGCCCTCGAGGCGAGCGGCGAGCCGCGCTGGCGGACGAGCGGAACGCACGCGCTGATCCAGGTCAGGCCCTGAGAGCCACGGGCGGAAGTTCCCTCTCCGCCCCGATTCACGCGATGGTGTGATCATGTCCCCCCGGGCGGATGCGCCCACCGGGCCCTGGGTAGTGCCGGGCCATGACGCAACAGCCCTTCGAACTCCCGTACTTCTACCTGCCGCACCCCGCGCGGCTGAACCCGCATCTCGACGAGGCCCGCGCCCACTCGACGACGTGGGCGCGCGAGATGGGCATGCTGGAGGGGTCCGGGGTCTGGGACCGGGCCGACCTTGACGCACACGACTACGGCCTGCTCTGCGCCTACACCCACCCCGACTGCGACGGTCCGGCGCTCTCCCTGATCACCGACTGGTACGTGTGGGTCTTCTTCTTCGACGACCACTTCCTGGAGAAGTTCAAGCGCACCAACGACCGAGTCGGCGGCAAGGCGCACCTGGACCGGCTCCCCCGGTTCATGCCCCTCGACCTCGACGCCGCGATGCCCGAGCCGGAGAACCCGGTCGAGGCCGGCCTCGCCGACCTGTGGAGGCGCACGGTGCCGGCCATGTCGGCCGACTGGCGCCGCCGCTTCGCCGTCGCCACCGAGCACCTGCTCAACGAGTCCCTGTGGGAGCTGTCCAACATCAACGAGGGGCGGATCGCCAACCCCGTCGAGTACATCGAGATGCGCCGCAAGGTCGGCGGCGCCCCCTGGTCGGCCGGGCTCGTGGAGTACGCGACCGCCGAGGTGCCCGCCGCCGTCGCGGGCACCAGGCCGCTCAGGGTGCTGATGGAGACCTTCTCCGACGCCGTGCACCTGCGCAACGACCTCTTCTCCTACCAGCGGGAGGTCGAGGACGAGGGCGAGCTGAGCAACGGCGTGCTGGTACTGGAGACCTTCTTCGACTGCACCACCCAGGAGGCCGCCGAGCTGGTCAACGACGTCCTCACCTCCCGGCTGCACCAGTTCGAGCACACCGCGTTCACCGAAGTGCCCGCCGTGGCCCTGGAGAAGGGACTGACCCCCGCCGAGGCCGCCGCCGTCGGGGCGTACGCGAAGGGTCTCCAGGACTGGCAGTCCGGCGGCCACGAATGGCACATGCGCTCCAGCCGGTACATGAACGAGGGCGCACGGCCCGGCACCCCCTGGGCGGCGCTCGCCGGCCCCGGCACCTCCGCCGCGGACGTCGGCGCGCTGCTCGCCCGGGCCGCCTCGGAGCGGGGCCGCGCCTACACGCACGTGCCCTACCAGAAGGTCGGCCCGTCGGTCATCCCCGACATCCGCATGCCGTTCCCGCTGGAGCTGAGCCCGGCCCTGGACGGCGCCCGGCAGTACCTGTCCGAGTGGTCGCAGGCGATCGGCTTCCTCAGCGAGGGCGTCTGGGACGAGGACAAGCTCGCCAGCTGCGACCTCCCGCTGTGTGCGGCGGGCCTCGACCCGGACGCGACTCAGGAGCAGTTGAACCTCGCCTCCGGCTGGCTCGCCTTCGGCACCTACGGCGACGACTACTACCCGCTGGTCTACGGCCACCGGCGCGACCTGGCCGCCGCCCGGCTGACCACCGCCCGCCTGTCCGCCTGCATGCCGCTCGACGGCGAGCCGGTCCCACCGCCGGCCAACGCCATGGAACGCTCCCTGACCGACCTGTGGGTCCGCACGACGGCCGGCATGACGCCCGAGGAGCGGCGCCCCCTGAAGGCGGCCGTCGACGCGATGACCGAAGCCTGGGTGTGGGAGCTCGCCAACCAGATCCAGAACCGCGTCCCCGACCCGGTGGACTACCTGGAGATGCGGCGCGCCACCTTCGGATCCGACCTGACCCTCGGCCTGTGCCGCGCCGGACACGGACCGGCCGTCCCGCCCGACGTCTACCGCAGCGGGCCCGTGCGCTCCCTGGAGAACGCGGCGATCGACTACGCCTGCCTGCTCAACGACGTCTTCTCGTACCAGAAGGAGATCGAGTACGAGGGAGAGATCCACAACGCGGTCCTGGTCGTGCAGAACTTCTTCGGCGTCGACTACCCGGCCGCCCTCCGCGTCGTCCAGGACCTGATGAACCAGCGCATGCGGCAGTTCGAGCACGTGGCCGCCCACGAACTGCCCGTCGTCTACGACGACTTCCAGCTGACCGACGAGGCGCGGGAGATCATGCGGGGCTATGTGACCGACCTGCAGAACTGGATGGCGGGCATCCTCAACTGGCACCGCAACGTCCCGCGCTACAAGGCCGAGTACCTGGCTGGCCGCACCCACGGCTTCCTCCCGGACCGCGTCCCTGCCGTGCCCGTCCCCAGGAGCAGCCCCGTCCTGACCCCCTGACCGTCGGTCAGTCTCACTCTTTCGTGGCTCGTCACGCGCCGGTGCGCCGGGTAGATCACCTGCCGGAGGCGATCCATGGAACAGACAGCGTTGCGACCCAAGCCGATGCCCGGTCAGGAACCGGGGGGCGGCACCACGCCCGACGGCGACCGGCCCCAGCCCGGCGGACACCGGCGCCGGAGGCGGCTCACCACCCTGCTGCTCGGGGTGCTGGCCGCCGCCGTCCTGCTCCTGGCCGGCGTGGGACTCGGCACGGTGGGCGCCACGGTGATCGGCATGAGCAAAGTCGCCGAACTGCAACGGCAGGCGGGCGCGCCGGGACCGGGAGCGGAGAAACCGTCGGGGAGCCGGGCCGCCCCGGTGCATCCGTCGGCCGCCGCGTCCCCGTCCGCCTCCCCGTCCCCGGCCCGGGCCGCCGCGACCCTCGGTGTGGCGGCCGTGGACGACGAGAAGCCGGGCGCGCTGGTCGTCGGCGTCCACGTGCCCGGCCCCGGGTACGCGGCCGGGCTGGTCAGGGGCGACGTGCTCCTCGCGTTTGGTAAGACCCGCGTCGACTCGGCGGCCGACCTCGCCGAGGCCGTGGCCGGTGCCCGGCCGGGCAAGGCGGTCAAGGTCACGGTCCGCCACGAGAGCGGCGGCTACCAGCAGTTGACGGCGGTACCGGGCGTCGTCACCTGACGCCGCGTCGTCACGTGACCGTACGGAAGTGGCTGGTGAGCCGCCCGGTGTCGTCCAGCACGTGGTAGGCCAGCCCGACCGGAGCGTCCCGGTCCGCGATCTGTTCCCCCTCCCAGGGCAGCCGCAGGGTCCACGTCACCCCGGGCCCGACCATCAGGGGCCGCCCGGCGAACACCGTGGCGGCGGGTGTGTGGGCGTGCCCCGTGATCAGGCCGGCCACCTCCGGGCGGCGTTCCAGCAGCGCCGCGAGGCGCTCGGGGCGGCGCAAGGGGTAGGAGTCGGGCAGGGGGTGGTGCAGGGGAGCGGGCGGGTGGTGGAAGGCGAGGACGACCGGGCGGTCGCCGCCGAGCCCGTCAAGGGCGGACTCGATCCAGCCGTACGTCTCCTCGTCCAGCTCCCCCTCGTCGCTGCCCGGGACGCTCGAGTCGCACATCAGCACCGCGCCACCGTCGAAGACGTGCGCGCCGTTGACCGGTCCGTCGGCGGCGGGCCGGCCCAGCAGGGCCTTGCGGTAGGGCGCGCGGCTGTCGTGGTTGCCGGGGCAGGTGAGCACGGGAAACGGCGCGTCGCCGTCCCGCAGCCCCAGGATGCGGGCGGCCTCCTCGTACTCCGCCTCCGTGCCGTGGTCGGCGATGTCCCCGGTCACGAGCAGGGCGTCCACCCGCCCGGGCAGTTCCCACAGCCGGTCGCGCACCCGCTCGGCGCGCGCGGTGGCCCGCGCGCTCCCGTCGAGGTGCAGGTCGCTGATGTGCGCGAGTACGAGCACGGTTCCGGCCTCCTTGGGGCGCTCGGACACCGGGCCCCGTAGACGTCGCTGACGTATCTAATGCTTGAACCGAATCTAACCATTACCCACGACGGCTGATCAATGGCAATCGGCTCGCGCCGCCCCCTCGCTGCGGGCAGGATGCTGCTCGTAGTCCCTTCACCCACGTTGCCCAGGAGGCCCGGATGACCGGCAGCGCGCCCGCTGCTCCCTTCACCGCCGACGACTACCGGGCGCGCATGGAGCGCGCCGCGCGGGCGGCCGCCGACGCCGGACTGGCCGGGCTGCTGGTGGCACCGGGGCCGGACCTCGTGTGGCTCACCGGCTACGCCCCCACCGCGGCCACCGAGCGGCTCACCCTGCTCGTCCTGGCGCCCGGCCGCGATCCCGTCCTCGTCGTCCCGACGCTGGAGGCCCCCGACGCCGAGAAGGCCGCCGGAGCGCCCGCCCTGACCCTGCGCGACTGGACCGACGGCAAGGACCCCTACGCCGCCACCGCCGCCCTCCTCGACGGCGCCGGCCGGTTCGGCATCAGCGACAACGCCTGGGCGATGCACCTGCTGGCCCTCCAGCGGGCCCTGCCCGGCACCTCGTACGCCTCCCTCACCGAGGCGCTGCCCATGCTGCGCGCCGTCAAGGACGCGGCCGAGCTGGAACTCCTGACGGCGGCGGGCGCGGCCGCGGACGCCGCCTTCGAGGAGATCCGCAAGGTGCGCTTCGGCGGGCGCCGCGAGTCCGACGTCGCCGCCGACCTCGCGGACCTGCTGCGGCGCTTCGGCCACTCCCAGGTCGACTTCACCATCGTCGCCTCCGGCCCGAACGGCGCCAACCCGCACCACGAGGTCGGCGACCGCGTCATCGGCGACGGCGACATGGTCGTCCTCGACTTCGGCGGCCTGAAGGACGGCTACGGCTCCGACACCTCCCGCACCGTCCACGTGGGCGAGCCCATGGACGAGGAGCGCCGGGTGCACGACCTCGTCCGTGAGGCCCAGGAGGCCGGTTTCCGGGCGGTGCGGCCCGGCGTCGCCTGCCAGGAGGTCGACCGGGCCGCCCGCGCGGTCATCGCCGGCGCCGGGTACGGCGAGTACTTCATCCACCGCACCGGGCACGGCATCGGCGTCACCACGCACGAGCCGCCGTACATGATCGAGGGCGAGGAGCAGCCCCTGGTGCCCGGCATGTGCTTCTCCGTCGAGCCCGGCGTCTACCTCCCCGGCCGGTTCGGGGTACGCATCGAGGACATCGTCACGGTCACCGAGGACGGCGGCCGGCGCCTCAACGACACCACCCGGGAGCTGGTCGTGGTGAACTGAACGAGACGAAGACGACGGACCTCGAACGCCCCGGCGGAACCAGAACGACCCGGCAGACCCGGAAGACGACGGCGCGACCATGACCCAGGCACCGACACCCACCGCGGACAGCGTCCGCCGACTGGTCCGTTCCCTGCTGGGCGAGAGCGCGGAGACCGACGTCCGGCCCGCCGCGGCCGGCGCCGGGCCCGCCACCTGGTGGGTCGGCACCCGGCACGTGCTGCGCCTCGCCCCCGACCGCGAGGCCGCCCTGCGGCAGCGGCGCGAACTGCGGCTGCGGGAGCTGATCCGGCCCCACCTCTCCGTCACGGTGCCGACCAGCGTGGCGCACGGCGAGTGGGCGCCGGGTCTGACCTACACGCTGGACGCCAAGGTGCCCGGCGGGTCCGGCGAGGAGCACGACGTGTCGGCGCTGGGCGAGGCGGACCTCGCCGCGCTGCTCACCGGCCTGCGCGAGGTGCCGGTCCGCCAGGCCGAGACGATCGGCGTGCCCCGGGCCGCCCCGCGGTCGCTGGAGGCCCTGCGGGAGTCCGCCGAGCGGGCCGGCCGGCACCTCGCCGAGGCCGACGAGTTCGACCCCGCGCGGCCGGAGCGGCTCACCCGCGCGGCGACGGCCCAGCTCGGCGTCCAGCCCGGGGCGGCGCCGGTCCTCGTGCACCACGGGCTGGCCGGGGAACACCTCGTCGTCGGCGCCGACGGGCGGGTGCGCGGTGTCCTCGGCTGGACCGACGCGGCACTCGGCGACCCGGCCGAGGACATCGCCGCCCTCGCGCGCTCGGTCGGTTCACCCGCCGCCGTCCGCGCTGCCACCCTCGCCGGCTACGGAGCCCGGCCCTGCCTGCGCGGCCTGTGGCTGGCCCGCTGCGACACCCTCGTCCACCTCGCCGACGCCCTCGCCGGCCGCCCGCCCGCACCGGCGCCCGCGCCCCTGCCCGTGCTGCGGACCCGGCTGCGCCGTGCCTGGGAGCCCATCCTCCTGGAACGGGTGACGGAGCTGCGCGAGGACGGCACGGACGACGGCGCGCCGACCTGAGCGCGCCCGTGCCGCAACCCGGCGCACGAGCCGCCCCGGCGACCACCGGGGGCATTCCAACGCCCCGCGCGGCGGCCTGCCGGTCGGGTACGCGTTCCGTGCGCGTCCGGTCCACCACTCCGGCGTGCGCGGTCCGTCGCCCCAGCGGCCTCGTGCCGGGCCACGGGTTCACGTACGGGCATCGCCCAGTTCTCCGCACGTACGGCGTCCCGTCACTCCTGTACGAGCACCACGCTCGACTCACCCGGCACCCGGAGCACCCCGTCCGCCCCCGGGGCCTGAACCGGCTCCCACGCGGCGAGCACCCGCGCGGGCCGGCCGCCCAGCGGAATCGCCGCCGGCTCGGCGCCGAGGTTGACGACCACCCGGATGTCTCCGCGCCGGAAGGCCAGCCAGCGCGCCTTGCCGTCGTACGCCACCCTGGTGTCGGCGAGGTCGGGGTCGGTCAGGTCCGGCTGCTCGGCGCGCAGGGCGATCAGCCGCCGGTACCAGTCCAGTACGCGCGCGTGCGGCTCGCGTTCCGGCTCGGTCCAGTCGAGGCAGGAGCGCTCGCGCGTCGCCGGGTCCTGCGGATCGGGCACGTCCTCCGCCTTCCAGCCGTGCGCGGCGAACTCCCGCCGCCTGCCGCTCCGCACCGCCTCGGCGAGCTCCGGGTCGGTGTGGTCGGTGAAGAACTGCCACGGGGTGCCCGCCGCCCACTCCTCGCCCATGAACAGCATCGGCGTGAACGGCGCCGTCAGGGTCAGCGTGGCCGCGCAGGCGGCCAGGCCGGGGGAGACCAGCGAGGCCAGACGGTCGCCCCGGGCGCGGTTGCCCACCTGGTCGTGGGTCTGGCTGTAGCCGGTCAGCCGGTGTGCGGCGACCCTGGCCCGGTCCAGCGGGCGTCCGTGACCGCGGCCCCGGAAGCTGGAGAAGGTGCCGTCGTGGAAGTAGCCCCGGGTCAGCGTCTTGGCGAGCGCCGCGAGCGGATCGCGCGCGAAGTCGGCGTAGTAGCCCTGCGACTCCCCGGTCAGGGCGGTGTGCAGGGCGTGGTGGAAGTCGTCGTTCCACTGCGCGTGCACACCGAAACCGCCCTCCGCGCGCGGGGTGATGATCCGCGGGTCGTTGAGGTCGGACTCGGCGATGAGGAACAGCGGACGCTCCAGGTCGGCGGCGAGGCCGTCCACCGCGGTCGACAGCTCCTCCAGGAAGTGGCACGCGCGCGTGTCGGCCAGGGCGTGCACCGCGTCCAGGCGCAGCCCGTCGATCCGGTAGTCCCGCAGCCAGGCCAGCGCGCTCTCGACGAGAAAGGCCCGCACCTCGTCCGAACCGGGGGCGTCGAGGTTGACGGCGACGCCCCAGGGCGTGTGGTGGGTGTCGGTGAAGTACGGGCCGAAGGCGGGCAGGTAGTTGCCGGAGGGGCCCAGGTGGTTGTGCACCACGTCCAGGACCACGCCCAGGCCCAGTTCGTGGGCCCGGTCGACGAACCGTTTCAGCGCCTCGGGCCCGCCGTACGGCTCGTGCACCGCCCACAGCGAGACACCCTCGTACCCCCAGCCGTGCCGGCCCGGGAACGGGCACAGCGGCATCAACTCCACGTGGGTGACGCCCAGCGCGGCCAGGTGGCCGAGCCGTCCGGCGGCGGCGTCGAGCGTGCCCTCAGGCGTGTACGTGCCCACGTGCAGCTCGTACAGGACGGCGCCGGGCAGCGGGCGCCCGGCCCACTCGGTGCGCCACGCGTACGTCCCGTGGTCGACGACCGCGCTGAGCCCGTCCGGCCCGTCCGGCTGCCTGCGCGAGCGCGGGTCCGGCAGCACCGGCCCGTCGTCGACCGCGAAGCCGTACCGCGAGCCGTCCCGCGCCCCGGCCTCGGCACACCACCACCCCGGCCGCTCCCCGTCGCGCTCCAACGCGCGCGTGACGCCGTCGCACTCCAGCGTCACCCGACCGGCCTCCGGTGCCCACACCTCGAACTGCACGGACGGTTCCCCTTCGTCTGCTCACCGTGATGTAGCCCGTCCATCGTGCTGCAAAAGCGATCTCCGCGCTGGCGAAAACCCCCGTTCGCGGCCGGTGTCGTGGTGCACGTGACGGTGACCGGGGCGCACCCGCGCGCGCGGCCGCCGTTCCCCGTTTTCTGGACACTCCACCCCGGCTGACCGACAATCACCTGTGTGACGTCGTCCTTCGAGTTCAACACGTACCCCGCGCGGTTGTCCGACGCGGAGCGCGACAAGGCGCTGCGGGTGCTCCGGGACGGCGTCGCGATGGGGCGCCTGTCGCACGACACGTTCATCCGCAGGATGGAACTGGCGCTCGCCGCCCGCCGCCCGGACGAGCTGGCCGTGCTCACCGCCGACCTGCACTCCGAGGGCCGGATGGCGCGGCTGGTGTTCGGCACCGTCGAGGCGGTGTCCGGATTCGGCGTACGGCTGCGCAGGGCCTGGCAGGCCGAGCGGCTGCCCAAGCTGCTGCTGCCGCACCCCGGTGCCGGACATCCGCTGCGCATAGGGCGCGACCCGGCGAACGGGCTGCGGCTGACCCACGAGACGGTCTCCCGGGTGCACGCCGAACTGAGCCGCCAGGGCGGCATGTGGGTGCTGCGCGACCTCGGCTCCACCAACGGCACCACGGTCAACGGGCGGCGGGTCATCGGCGCGGCCGTCGTCCGCGAGGGCGACCAGATAGGTTTTGGGCAGATGGCCTTCCGTCTCGCGGTCAACTGAGCGCGACACCGGACACGACGGAGGACGCGACACCGGACGCCGAGCCCAGCTCTGGCCTGGGCTTCACTCGGTGTCGTGTGTCCCGGTGGCCTGTTCCCGCAGGACAAACCCCTTTGCTTTTCACGGTGTTGACGTACCTTCCAAGTCGTGACTGACTGTGCGTACACCGCGCACGCCAGGTGAACCGACGGCCCGCATCGTGGAGGTGTGCCCTGCCGCCCCTCCTGCGCTATCCGACCGTGGACGAGCTGGGCGCCCGGGCCGCCGCACTCGTCGCCCGCCACCCCCGGCACGCCCGGCTGCGCCGCGTCGGCACCTCCCGCGCGGGCAGCCCGCTGCTGCTGCTCTCCGTCGGTCACGGCAGCCGCCAGACCCTCGTGGTCGCCGGACCGCACGCCAACGAACCCGTGGGCGGCGCCACCGTCCTGCGGCTCGCCGAACGGGCCCTGGCCGACCCCCGGCTCACCGAGGGCGCCGACGCCACCTGGAACCTGCTGCTCTGCGTCGACCCGGACGGCCTGCGCCGCAACGAGGGCTGGCTGTCCGGCCCCTACACCCTGGGCCGCTACGCCCGGAACTTCTTCCGCCCCGGCTTCCTGGAACAGCCCGAGTGGCTGCCCGACGGCCCCGACCACTCGACGCTGCCGGAGACCCGGGCCCTGCTCGCCCTCCAGGACGAACTGCGGCCCTTCCTCCAGTGCTCCCTGCACGGCGTCGACGTCGGCGGCGGCTTCGTCGAGGTGACCCACGACCTGCCGGGCCTCGCCCAGCGCATCGCCCACACCGCGGCCCGGCTCGGCGTCCCCCGCGAACTGGGCGCCTACGACACCCTGTACTGGCCCGACCTCGGCCCCGCCGTCTACCGCATCCCGCCGCCCCGCCGCGGTGATCTCACCGCGGCCATCACCGAGGCCGCCGTCGAGTCGACGTGGTGCCACCCGCAGCGCTACGGCACCGTCACCGCGGTCGTAGAGGCGCCCATGTGGGGCGTGGCCGCGGTGGCGGACGACTCGCCCCCCGCCGACCGGGACGCCGTGCTCCGCGCGGTGAGCCGCACCCTGCGGCGCGACACCCTGCGTCTGCAACGCGTCCTGGCCCGGATCCGGCCCCACCTCGCCACCGACCCGGACGCGGCCCACCTCCTCGCACCGGTCGACGACTACCTGCTGGTCTGCCCCAGGCTCGCGGACGCCTGGGACCCCGACACGGACGACGGAACGGGCCGCTCCCTGCCTCCCATGAACAACGCCCACCTGGTCGCCCTGCGCCTGGCCGGGCGGCGCCTGTCCCTGCGGACGGCGGGCCTGCTGCACCAGCTGGTGACCCGTACGGGCGGCGACCTGGCGGGCGTCCTGCCCGAGGTGAACCGGCTCGTCGACGAGGGCTGCGCCGACTACCGCGACGGCTGCGGGGCCCGCTGGATCCCGGTCGCGCGCCAGGCGGAGTACCAGACACGGGTCGTCCTCGCCGCGTTCGAACTGGCCGGCCGCCGGCGCTCCACCGCGGGCTCCCGTTCGGGTGAGCCGGGCTGGGGTCCGGAGGCGGCCGTGCCGATGCACCAGGAATGACACAGACCTTCACGACCGGGGCGGCCCGGGCCGCCCTCCTGGCGGCCGCGGCCCTCCTCCTCACCTGCGCGACCCCCGCGCGGGCCGCCGCCCAGCGGGAACCGGCCACCGACTGGCTCCTGCTCACCGTCACCCGGGAAGACGCCCGGCCGGGCATCCGGCCCGCCGCCCCGGCAGGCGCCCGGCCCGGTGCCGCACGCCGTGCCCTGCTGCTGTGCGACCCGCCCCGGGGCCACGTCCGCGCGGAACGCGCCTGCGCGGAACTCGATGCGGCACACGGCCGCATCGCGGACATCCCCGCGCGCGAGGCCCACTGCCCGATGGTCCACGCCCCGGTGACGGCCCAGGCGCGCGGACAGTGGCGGGGACAGCCGGTGGGGTACGCGCGGACCTTCCCCAACGCGTGCGTGATGGCGGCGCGGACGGGGTCGGTCTTCGCGTGGGAAGCGCAGGACGCGCGGGGCTGAGCGGTGGCACGGCACGGCGGACCCGGGGTGCCACGGGCGCCGGGCGCCGCGTCACTGCTGGTGCAGCCCCCGGCCCGCCAGGGTCAGGAACGCCTCGCCCACCGCCTCCGACAGCGTGGGATGGGCGTGGACGTGCCGGGCCACGTCGGCGGGCTCGGCCTCCCAGCCGACGATCAGCTGGCTCTCGGCGATCATCTCCGACACGTGCGGGCCGACCAGATGCACGCCGAGCACCCGGCCGCCCCCGGCCTCGGCAACGACCTTCACCATCCCGCCCTGGCCGTGCACCATCCCTTTGGCGACGGCCGTGAGCGGCATGACGTTGACGGACACCTCGTACCCGCGCGCGCGTGCCTCCGCCTCGCCCAGGCCCACGGCGGCGGTCTGCGGCGCCGAGTACGTCACCCGCGGCACGGCCGCGTAGTCGACCGGCGCGGACGGCACGCCTGCCAGCGTCTCGGCCACCAGCAGGCCCTCCGCGAACGACGCGTGGGCCAGCCCGAGCGACGGCGGCGGCAGCAGGTCGCCGACGACGTGGACGCCGGGGACCGCGGTCTCCAGCCGGTCCCAGTCCGCGGGTACGACGAAGCCCCGCTGGTCGGTGTCCAGGCCCGCGGCGGCCAGGTCCAGCCCGTCGGTGACCGGTGCCCGTCCCACGGCCACCAGGAGCCGTTCCGCCTCGACGGCGAGGGTCTCGCCCCGGGCCGTGCGGACGTGCGCGCGGACGCCGTCGTCGAGTACCTCGGCGTCGAGCAGACGGGCGCCCACCCGCACGTCGACGCCGCGCTTCTTCAGACCGCGCGTCAGATGGCGGCTCACGTCCGCGTCCTCCAGCGGCACGAGCCGGTCGGCGGCCTCGACGAGGGTCACCCGCGCGCCCATCGAGCGGTGGAACGAGGCGTACTCGACGCCGATCGCACCGCCGCCCAGGACCAGCACGGACGCCGGCAGCCCGGGGGCGAACAGGGCGTCGTCGCTCGTCACCACGCGCCGCCCGTCGGGAGCGAGCCCGGGGAGCGTGCGCGGGCGTGAGCCGGTCGCCAGCACGATGCCCCGGCGCGCGGTGAGATCCCCCGCGCCGTCGACCCGTACGGTCCGGGCTCCGGTCAGCCGGGCTTCGCCCCGCACCACCCGCACGCCCGCGTGGGCGAGGTGCGCCTCCACGCCCTTGTGGTTCCGGTTCACGATGTCGTCGCGGGTGGCGACCAGGGCCGGCCAGTCGACGCCGTCCAGGCTCGCCTTCACGCCCCAGCGCTCACGCGCCTCGGCGACGCCGTCGACCAGTTCGGCGGCGTGCAGCATGGCCTTGCTCGGGATGCAGCCGCGGTGCAGACAGGTCCCGCCGACCTTGTCGCGTTCGACGAGGGCGACGTCGAGACCCAGGGCCGCGGCACGCAGGGCGGTGCTGTAACCGCCGGTGCCGCCGCCGATGACGATCACGTCGTGTGTGTTCATGACCTCAGCGTCCGCCCGCTCCTTGCCATGAGTCCAAGGCAATGTTCTTGTGGGTTCGATGCAGAGCCTTCATGGCAAGTCCCGGTGACGGGACCGGACTCGGGAAAGGAGCCGGAGGGAATGAGTCTGCGGCAGATGGAGTACTTCCTGACCGTCGTCGACGAGGCGTCCTTCACCCGCGCGGCCGAGGCCCTGCACGTCACGCAGTCCGCGCTCTCCCACCAGATCAAGGCCCTGGAGCGGTCGGTCGGCGGCGACCTGCTGGAACGCCTGCCGCGCGGGGTGCGCCTGACCCCGATGGGCCGCGCCTTCCGCCCGCACGCCGAACTCGCCGTCCGCAGCGCCGTCCAGGCCCGCCGCGCGGCGCGCGCCGCCGCCGGGGCCGAGGGCGGGGAACTGCACGTCGCGGCCGTGCACTCGGTGGCCGTCGGCATCCTGCCCGACGTCTTCGCCCGCTGGCGCGCCGCGCACCCCGGGGTCCTCCTGCACCTCCACGAGTACGCGACGACCGAGGCGCTGGAGGAGGAGGTCGAGCGCGGCACCGCGGACCTCGCCGTCGGTCCGGCGCCCCACGACTGGCCCGGCACCGTCGTCACGGTCGGCGAGGAGGAGATCGTCCTCGTCGTGCCCTTCGACGACCGCTTCGCGGGCCGTACGACGGTGACGCTGCCCGAACTCGCCGACCGGCCCTGGGTGCGGTGCGCGATGGAGCCCGTCATCGAGGGCCAACGCTTCCTCGACTGGGCCTGCGGACGCGCCGGCTTCCGGCCGTACACCGCCGTCTACACCGAGCACACGTCGACGGCCGTACGGATGGCCGCCGCCGGGGTCGGCGTCTGCACGGCACCCTCGCACATCGTGAGCGGCGCGGTCGGCGAGGACTGCGTCGTCCTGACGCCCGACCCGCCCTGGAGACGCGCCCTCACCGTCTTCTCCCGCGTCCCGCCCACCGGCGCCGCCGAGGCGTTCGTCGACCTGCTCCGCACGTCCTGCCCGACTGTCCCGGCCCCCACGACGGTCCTCCCGCCCCACGTCTGCGACGGCACCGCCGCCACAGCGCTCGCCTGACCCCGGCTGCCGCGCCGGGCGGCTCCCGGCTCCCTCCGGGGACGGTCCGCTGTCCCCCGCCGGGCAGGGCAGCCCGGGGGAGCCGTACCGGCGGCCCGCCGCTCAGTCCCCGGCCCCGTCCTCCCTCCCCACCCGCTCCAGTAGGGCCACCGGCACCTCTGCGAAGAGCTCCGCCACGCGCGCGTGCCCGGTGAACTCCCGTCCGGGCGTCAGCGCGTCGGACCACCGGCCCGGCGGCAGCGGGAGGGTCGTGTCGCGCCAGCCGCCCGCCTCCGTCAGCCGCAGCGACAACCGGGTCACGGCCGTCAGGACGGCACCGGAGCGGACGAAGGCCACGCAGTGCGCCGCCGAGGGCCCCTCGGCGGTCAGCGCCTCGTACGTCGCCGCGTCCCCGAAGGCGTCGGGCCGCCGCGCCCGGAGCGCCAGCGCCGCCCGGGTCACCGCGGCCTTCCCGGCGGGCGGTCCGTCCTCGACGGGCCCGGTGGACGGGAAGTCCACGGCCCGCCGGTTGTCCGGGTCGACCAGGGCCAGGTACTCCCGCTCGGTCCCCTGGTAGAGGTCCGGCACGCCCGGCATCGTCAGGTGGGTCAGGGCCGTGCCGAGGACGTTGGCGCGGATGTGCGGTTCCAGGGCGGCGCGCAGGGTAGTCACCCGCTCGCCCGGCGCCCCGCACGGGCCCGCCGCCACGAACCGGGCCACCGCCTCCTCGTACGCCGGCTCCTGCTCCGTCCAGCTGGTGTACATCCCCGCCTCGCGCACATGCTTCAGCAGCGCCTCCCGCACCCGCTCGCCGTCGGCAGGTCCCAGCCCGAACACCGTCTGCCAGGCCGCCCACGCCAGCTGCGCGTCCGGGACGCCGTCGCCCGTCCGGGTGACCTCGGTGAGGACGTCCGCCCACCGCCCCGGGCACTGAGTGAGCACCGCCAGCGCGGCCCGCACGTCGGCGCTGCGCTTCGTGTCGTGGGTCGACACGACCGTGCCCGTCGCGGGCCAGTCGCGCTGCACGCGCGCGCAGTAGGCGTGGAACTCCTCCGCAGACACGGCGGGACGGCCCGGGTCCCCGCCCACCTCGGTCGCCGACAGCAGCGCCACGTACCGGTAGAACGCCGTGTCCTCCACCGACTTCGCCCGCAGCGCCGACGCCGTCTGCGCGAACCGGGACCGGAACTCCTCGTGCTCGGGCCCGTCCCCGTACCGCCCGAGCACCAGGCCCCGGACGACGTCCACCGCCCCGGCCTCCTCGGGCACCGCGAAGGCGTGCCGTGCCTCGGCCGCCGCCTCCCCGGTGACGACGGACGCCGCGTCCGCCGACGCGTACGGCCGGTACACCTCCAGCCGCACCAGCAGCTCCCGCAGCGCCGTGCGCAGCGCCCACGGTGCCCGGTCGCGCAGCGCGGGCTCCGGCGAGGCGACGCACAGCCGGTGCGCCACCCGGGTCAGCCGGTCCATCTCGGTGGCCAGCTCGTGCGTGAGCACCTTGTACGCCGCCCGCCGCACCGTCGCCGCCCAGTCCCCGCCCCGGTCCGTCTGCGGGGCCGCGAACCTGCGGTACTGGCCGAGGAGTTCCCCGTACCCGGCGGGGTCCGTGAAGAGCCCGTCCACGTGCCGCAGGGCGTCGTACCCGGTGGTGCCCGCGACGGGCCAGGCGGCCGGCAGCCGCTCTCCGTCCGCCAGGATCTTCTCCACGACCGTCCACCGGCCGCCGCTCGCCTCGTGCAGCCGCGCGAGGTACGTGCCGGGGTCGGCGAGGCCGTCGGGGTGGTCGACGCGCAGCCCGTCGACCACGCCCTCGCGCAGCAGTCGCAGCACCGTGGCGTGCGTGGCCTCGAACACCTCCGGGTCCTCCACGCGGACGCCGATCAGCTCCGAGATGCTGAAGAACCGGCGGTAGTTCAGCTCGGTGCGGGCCAGCCGCCACCACACCGGCCGGTACCACTGCGCGTCCAGGAGCTGCGGCAGCGGCAGGTCCGAGGTGCCCTCCCGCAGTGGGAAGGCGTGCTCGTGGTAGCGCAGGACGTCCCCGTCGACCCGCAGGTCCTTCAGCACCTCGCCGACCGGCGCCCCCAGCACCGGCACCAGCAGCTGTCCGCCCTGCGCCTCCCAGTCGATGTCGAACCACCGCGCGTAGGGCGACTTCGGGCCCTCGCGCAGCACGTCCCACAGGGCACGGTTGTGCCGGGGCGACATCGCCATGTGGTTCGGCACGATGTCCACCACCAGGCCGAGCCCGTGCTCCCGCGCGGTGCGCGCCAGCGCCCGCAGTCCCTCCTCGCCGCCCAGCTCCTCGCGCACGCGCGCGTGGTCCACGACGTCGTAGCCATGGAGCGAGCCCGGCACCGCCTCCAGGACGGGGGACAGGTGCAGGTGCGACACCCCGAGGGAGGCGAGGTACGGCACGGCCGCCGCCGCGGCCGCGAAGGGGAACGCGGGCTGCAGCTGCAGCCGGTAGGTGGCGGTCGGGGCGGAGGAGGGGGAACTGGAGGACAGCACCGGGTCGGGTCGCTCAGGCGTCATGGAAACCTACGTACCCGCCCCGCCGCCTTTCGTGTCACCGGCCCCCTGCACGGGTGCCCCGCCCGTGCCCGCGCGTACTCCGTCTAGACGGGCCGCCGCAGCACCGTCATGCTCCGGTCCACCAGGGTCAGCCGGTCACCGGCCTGCACCTTCCTCACTCCCGTGTCCGAGGGCATCCCGTCCGTCCGCGAGGTGTCGACGACCACCTCCCACTGCCGGCCGTGGTCGACCGGAACCACGAAGTCCAGCGCCTTCGGCGAGGCGTTGAACATCAGCAGGAACGAGTCGTCGGCGATGCGTTCCCCGCGCGCGCCGGGCTCGGAGATCGCGTTGCCGTTCAGGAACACGGTGAGCGCCGACGCCCGCGCGGAGTGCCAGTCCCGCTGGGCCATCTCACCCCCCTCCGGCGTGAACCAGGCGATGTCCGACAGCTCGTCGTGGGTGCCCTCCACGGGCCGCCCGTGGAAGAAGCGCCGCCTGCGGAAGACCGGGTGGTCCTTGCGCAGCCACACCATCGCGCGGGTGAACCGCAGCAGGTCGGGATCCTCCTCGGGCCACCGGACCCACGCCAGTTCGTTGTCCTGGCAGTAGGCGTTGTTGTTGCCCTGCTGGGTGCGGGCGAACTCGTCGCCGTGGCTGATCATCGGCACGCCCTGGGAGAGCAGCAGCGTGGCGATGAAGTTGCGCATCTGCCGGGCCCGCAGCTCCAGTACCGCGGGGTCGTCGGTGTCGCCCTCGGCCCCGCAGTTCCACGACCGGTTGTGGCTCTCGCCGTCGCGGTTGTCCTCCCCGTTGGCGTGGTTGCGCTTCTCGTTGTACGACACCATGTCGTGCAGCGTGAAGCCGTCGTGGCAGGTCACGAAGTTGATCGAGGCCAGCGGGCGGCGGCCGTCGTCCTGGTACAGGTCGGAGGAGCCGGTCAGCCGGGACGCGAACTCGGCGAGTGTGCGCGGCTCGCCGCGCCACAGGTCGCGCACCGTGTCCCGGTACTTGCCGTTCCACTCGGTCCACAGCGGCGGGAAGTTGCCCACCTGGTAGCCGCCCTCGCCCACGTCCCAGGGCTCGGCGATCAGCTTCACCTGCGAGACCACGGGGTCCTGCTGCACCAGGTCGAAGAACGACGACAGCCGGTCCACCTCGTGGAACTGCCGGGCCAGGGTCGCCGCCAGGTCGAAGCGGAAGCCGTCGACGTGCATCTCGGTGACCCAGTAGCGCAGCGAGTCCATGATCATCTGGAGTACGTGCGGGGACCGCATCAGCAGCGAGTTCCCGGTCCCCGTGGTGTCCATGTAGTAGCGCGGGTCGTCGGTCAGCCGGTAGTACGAGGGGTTGTCGAGGCCCTTGAAGGACAGCGTAGGACCCAGGTGGTTGCCCTCGGCGGTGTGGTTGTAGACCACGTCGAGGATCACCTCGATCCCGGCCTCGTGCAGCGCCTTCACCGCCGACTTGAACTCCAGCACCTGCTGCCCGCGGTCGCCCCAGGAGGCGTACGCGTTGTGCGGGGCGAAGAAGCCGATCGTGTTGTAGCCCCAGTAGTTGTTCAGGCCCATGTCGACCAGGCGGTGGTCGTTGACGAACTGGTGCACGGGCATCAGCTCCAGCGCCGTCACCCCCAGCTCCGTCAGGTGCTCGATCAGCGCGGGGTGCGCCAGGGCCGCGTAGGTGCCGCGCAGCTCCTCGGGGAGGCCGGGGTGCCGCATGGTCAGACCCTTGACGTGGGCCTCGTAGAGCACCGTGTGGTGGTACTCCGTCCGGGGCCGCCGGTCGTCGCCCCAGTCGAAGTAGGGATTGACCACGACCGAGCTCATCATGTGCGGAGCGGAGTCCAGGTCGTTGCGCCGTTCGGGTTCGCCGAAGTGGTAGCCGTACACCTCCTCGCCCCACTGGACCGCTCCGCTGATCGCACGCGCGTACGGATCGAGGAGCAGCTTGGCGCTGTTGCAGCGCAGCCCGCGCTCCGGGGCGTACGGGCCGTGCACGCGGTAGCCGTACCGCTGCCCCGGCATCACGCCCGGCAGGTACGCGTGCCGTACGAACGCGTCGCTCTCCCGCAGCTCGACCGCGGTCTCCGAACCGTCGTCGTGCAGCAGACACAGCTCTACTCGGTCGGCGGCCTCCGTGAAGACCGCGAAGTTCGTGCCGGCGCCGTCGTACGTGGCACCGAGTGGATATGCCTCTCCAGGCCAGACCTGCATGGACACGACTCTTTCAGGTGTGGGGCGCCGGTGCGGACGCCTTGGCTCCGAGTCCTGTGGAAGTCTCCCCGAAAGTGAGGCGACGACCTAGCACGTACGTCCTCATACCCACCCCTCGGCGTTCCCCTCGGCGTTCCGTGCGGCGTGCGCCTCGCGGCGGGCGCGAGGCATCCTTCCCCGTACCCGGCCACGTCACCGCTATGAATCCGCTCACTCCGCGGTGTCCGGGCGGGCGGAACGTGCTTGTGGATCAACGATGTTGGGAAAACCGGCCCGTCCATCGGGCTGCACCGCGCACCCCTCGCGGAGTACCCTTCCTTGATCGTTGGGACGGGGTCTGACCCGGAGTGCTCCGAGGGAGCGGAAGGCGGTGCGCGGGTGGGCTCGGGAGGGCTGGAGCTACCCCCTGGTGACGACGGCGGCCGGCAGGGGAACTCCACGGACGTCCCGCCCGGTGCGGTGTCCCTGGCGCGGCCGATGAACGCGGGCGCGATCGGCCCCGAACTGGACTGGGACGCCGAGGCCTGGCACGAGGTGCGCACGCGGGCGCAGCGCGCCGGCCGGGCGTACATCTGGCTCAACCTCGTCGAGCAGCGGCTGCGCGCGGTCGTGGCCGCCGTCCTGCGTCCGGTCTACGAGCCCGTCCACGGCGACGACTGGGTGGTCGCTGCCGCCGGACCCGCCGGACAGGAGTGGGTGCAGCGCGCCGTCGCCGTCCGCGAGGTCAGCCGCCGCAAGGGCTACCTGCTCGACCCGGCCGACGACAACGTCCTCAGCTTCCTCACCCTGCCGCAGTTGCGCGAGCTGATGGTCCAGCACTGGCCCTGCTTCGAGCCGTACCTCGACGAGCGCCGCGACGTGGAACTCGCCCTGGACGAGCTGGAGGTCACCCGCAACGTCGTCTCGCGCAACCGGGCGCTGTCCGAGGCGGTGCTGAGCCAGGCCGAGCGGGCCTCGGCGCGGCTGCTGGAGGTGCTGGGCGCGGGCAGCGACGTGCCCTCCACGCGGCGGCTGCCGGTGGACGCGGTGGAGGACCTGGTCGGCGACCGGTACGCCGACGTGGTCGCCGTGCACTCGGACCGGGTGCGGCTGCTGCGCCAGTTCCCGGCCGAGGACCTCTTCGGCAGCGCACGGCGCGTGGACGCCCTCGGCATCGGCCTCAACCTGCTCGTGCAGAACTTCTCCGGCCGCCGCCTGCTGCGGCTGGCCGAGTCCGGCGGCCGGGTGCGGCTGCTCTTCCTCAACCCGGCCTCCAGCGCCATCAAGCGCCGCGAGCGCGAACTCGGCATCAAGCGGGGCGAGCTGAGCCGGGCCGTGGAGATGAACATCCTGCACATGCGCCGGGTGCGCGCCCGGCTGCGCGACCCCGGGGCGTTCGAGATCCAGGTCTTCGACGAGACGCCCCGCTTCACCGCCTACCTCGTCGACGGCGACGGCGCGGACGGCATCGCGGTCGTGCAGTCCTACCTGCGCCGCACCCGGGGCATGGAGGCGCCGGTGCTCGTGCTGCGCAACGGGCGCAACGGCGGCAAGGTCGTGAAGTCGGACCAGGTGGACGAAGGCGGACTTTTCCCCACCTACCGTGAGGAGTTCGAGCTGATGTGGGCGGACTCGCGGCCGGTCTCCTGAAGGCCGGGGCGGGGCCTGGCGGCGGCACAAGCGGTAGGCGATCCTCCGATTGTCAGTGGCCCGTGCGAGGGTGGAGGCCACTGGGGGAAAGCACCACCGAGAAGGGGGACCGCCCATGGGCTGGCACCGGGAGCTGCTGATCGGCTTCGACCTGGAGACGACGGGCACCGACCCGCACGAGGCGCGCATCGTCACGGGGGCCGTGATCGAGGTCAGGGGCGGGGAGCCGCTGGGCCGCCGGGAGTGGCTGGCCGACCCCGGTGTGGAGATCCCGGCGGACGCGGTGGCGGTCCACGGCATCAGCAATGAGCGGGCCGCCGCCGAGGGCCGCCCCGCCGACCAGGTGGCCGACGCCGTGGCCGGTGTACTCGCGGCCTACTGGAAGACGGGCGTCCCGGTCGTCGCCTACAACGCGGCCTTCGACCTGACCCTCCTCTCCGCCGAACTGCGGCGGTACGGCCTGCCGTCCCTGCGCGACCGCCTGGGAGGCCTGGACCCGGCCCCGGTCATAGACCCGTACACCATCGACCGTTCCGTCGACCGCTACCGCCGCGGCAAGCGGAACCTCGAAGCGGTCTGCAAGGAGTACGGCGTCCCGCTCGACGCCGCCCACGACGCCACCGCGGACGCCCTCGCCGCCGCCCGGCTGGCCTGCGCGATAGCCGGCCGCCACCCCAAGGTGGCGTCCCTCGGCCCGGCGGACCTGCACCACCGCCAGATCGAGTGGTACGCCGAGTGGGCGGCGGACTTCCAGAGCTTCCTGCGCCGCAAGGGCGACGCCACGGCCGTGGTGGACGGCAGATGGCCCCTGCGCGAGCCGGCCGGCGAACGGGTCTGACCCGGCGCTCCGGCCCGGCCCGGGGCCGGAGCGTCCGAGCCCCGCGTCTCGGACTCGCCCGGGTCAGCGGGAGGCGTTCCGGCACCGTGGCCGCCGTCGACGCGGCGGGTCCGAGCCGGGCTTGGTGGCCGCCCTCGGCGCAGCGAGCCCGGTCCGGCGTCAGAACGGATACCACCGCACCGTCGGATCCCCGTCCCGCAGTGACGCCACCCGGCGTTCGAACTCCGCCAGCGCCTTGGGGTTGCTCGGCGCGTGCTGTGCCACCCACGCGCAGCTGGCCGTCTCGCGGGCGCCGCGCAGCACCGCGCAGCCGTCCCACTCGCGCACGTCCCAGCCGTACGTCGCGGTGAAGGCGTCGTACGCGTCGGCGGGCAGCCCGTAGCGGTCCCGGCTGAGCGCGAGCACCACCAGGTCGTGCTCGCGCAGGTCGGTGGAGAAGGTCTCCAGGTCGACCAGGACGGGGCCGTCGGGACCGACGTGCACATTGCGGGGCAGCGCGTCGCCGTGGATCGGGCCCGGCGTCAGGTGCGGGGTGAGCGCGGCGGCGGCCGACGCGAAGCCGTCCCGCCGCTCGCGCAGATACGCGGCGTCCGCCGGGTCGATCACGTCGCCCGCGAGCCGCAGCCAGCGTTCCACACCGCCCAGCAGTTCGCGGGGCGGCAGCCCGAAGGAGGGGGAGGGCAGTTCGTGCACCAGTCGCAGCAGCACGGCCACGTCCCGCGGCTCGGCGGGCCGCACCGGGTCGGGCAGCCGCCGCCACACGGTCACCGGGTGCCCGTCGACGACCAGTGCCGTCGGGTCGGCCGCCCGCACCGCCGGCACACCGGCCTCTTCCAGCCATACCGCGACGGCCAGCTCCCGGCGCGCCCGGCCGAGGAGCTCCGCGTCCCGGCCCACCTTGACCGCCAGGTCACCGGCGGCGAACACCGCGTTCTCGCCGAGGGCGAGCAGCCGCGCCTCCCGCGCCGCGCCGGGCAGCACCCCCGCCTCGGCCAGCACCTCCCGCGCCCGTGCCTCGTCCATCGTCGCCTGCCTCCGTGTCCGCCGGGTTCCCGCCATCCGTCCGCCAGTGTCGCATTCGCACAGGTCGGAGCGTGTGCGCGGGCCCTTGACGGGGCGCGGCGCCTTCACGACCATGACCAGGCCCGTCCGAGCCGCGCAAAGGGGCTGATTACGTGACATTGGTGACTGAGCGGAGGAGACCGGCGCGCCGCGTGCCCGGCGGGGACCGGCCGCGGCGCGGCCCGGACCACGGTGCCTGGTTCCTGGTGCTGCCCGCGCTGATCCCCATCCTGGTGCTCAGCGTCGGACCGCTGCTCTACGGCATCCTGCTCGCGTTCACCGACGCCCAGTCCGGCCGGACCGAGCCCACGCAGTGGATCGGCACGCTCAACTTCCAGGACCTGCTGCACGACACCCTTTTCTGGGAGTCGTTCCGCATCGGGCTGCTGTGGGCCGTCGGCGTGACGGTCCCGCAGTTCCTGCTCGCGCTCGGCCTCGCCCTGCTCCTCAACCAGAATCTGCGGATGCGATGGCTGGCCCGTGCCCTGGCGATCATTCCCTGGGCGATGCCCGAGGTCGTCGTCGGCATCATGTGGCGGCTGGTCTACAACCCGGACGCGGGCATCCTCAACGAGACGCTGCGCGACCTCGGCCTCGGCGACGGCCGGGACTGGCTCAGCGGCCTCGCCACCGCCCTGCCCGCCGTCATCGTCGTCGGCGTCTGGGCCGGCATGCCCCAGACGACGGTCGCCCTGCTCGCCGGACTCCAGAACACCCCGCGCGAGCTCCACGAGGCCGCCGCGGTCGACGGCGCCGGGGCCTGGCGCCGCTTCCGCACCGTCACCTGGCCCGCCCTCAGACCGGTCGCCCTCGCCATCACCGCGCTCAACCTCATCTGGAACTTCAACTCCTTCGCCCTGGTCTACGTGCTGACCAACGGCGGCCCCGGCGGCCGGACCCGGCTGCCCATGCTCTTCGCCTACGAGGAGGCGTTCCGCTACGGCCAGTTCGGCTACGCGGCGGCGATGGGCTGCGTCATGGTGGCCGTGATCTCGATCGTCCTGGCCGTCTTCCTCGCCGGCCGGCTCAAGGGCGGACTCAAGGGAGGTGACGAGGCGTGAGGACCTCGACCCCGGCCCGCGTGGGCCAGTACGCCGCGCTCCTCGCGTACCTCGTCTTCCTGGCCTTCCCCTTCCTCTGGCTGATCTCCACGGCCTTCAAACCGCCCCAGGAGCTGGGCAGCCTCCACCCCACCTGGATCCCCGAGAACCCCACCCTTGACAACTTCCGGCAGGCCTTCGACGAACAGCCGCTGCTGCGCGCCGCCCTCAACTCCCTGCTCGCCGCGCTCGGCGCCGCCGTGATCGCCGTACTGATCGCGACGCCGATGGCCTACGTCATGGCCCGCCACCGCGGCCGGCTCGCGCGGGCGGCCACCGGGTGGGTCGTGGTCAGCCAGGCCTTCCCCTTCGTGCTGCTGATCATCCCGCTCTTCCTGATCCTGAAGAACCTGCGGCTGATCAACAGCGTCCCCGGGCTGGTGATGGTGTACGTCGTGTGGTCGCTGCCGTTCGCGCTGTGGATGCTCGCCGGGTACGTCCGCGCGGTGCCGGCCGAGCTGGAGGAGGCGGCCGCCGTGGACGGCGCCGGGCGGCTGCGCACCCTGGTCTCCGTCACCGCGCCCCTGCTCGCGCCGGGGATCGTGGCGACGGCCCTGTTCGCCTTCATCACCGCGTGGAACGAGTTCTTCTTCGCCCTCGTCCTGCTCAAGACACCGGAGAAACAGACCCTGCCCGTGATCCTCACCCACTTCATCGGCGCCGAGGGCGTCGCGGACCTCGGCCCGCTCGCGGCGGCCGCGTTCCTCGCCACCCTGCCCTCCCTCGTCGTCTTCGCCCTCATCCAGCGGCGGATCACGGGCGGCATGCTCGCCGGGGCGGTGAAGAGCTGATGACCGCACGCACGCGGATCGCGACCCTGCTGGCCGCCCTCACCCTGCTGCTCGCGGGCTGCTCGGGCGGCGGCGACGGAGCGGACGACGGCCGGATCACCCTGCGCTTCCAGTCCCTGGCCTGGCAGGAGGAGTCCGTCGAGGCCAACAAGGAGCTGGTGCGGGAGTGGAACGCCACCCACCCCGACGTACGCGTCGAATACGTCCAGGGCAGCTGGGACAGCGTCCACGACCAGCTCCTCACCTCCTTCGAGGGCGGTGAGGCGCCCGACATCATCCACGACGCCTCCGACGACCTCGCCGACTTCGCCTACGGCGGCTACCTCGCCGACCTGACCGGCCTGCTGTCCGACCGGCTGAGGACCGGCATCCCGGAGCGCAGCTGGGAGACGGTCACTTTCGGCGACGGGATCTACGGCGTGCCGTTCCTCCAGGAACCGCGCGTACTGATCGCCAACGCGGACCTGCTCGAGGAGTCCGGCGTCCGGGTCCCGACGCCCGAGGACCCCTGGACCTGGGAGGAGTTCCGCCGGGTGACGAAGCGGCTGAGCGGCGACGGGCGGTACGGGGTGGCCTGGCCGCTGAAGGAGCCCGTGTCCGCCACGCTCAACCTGTCCCTGTCCACCGGCGGGCAGCTGTTCCACCGGGGCGCGGACGGCAAGGTCACCGTCCGTTTCGAGGAGGGCGACCAGGTCGTCCCGCGCACCATCCACGACCAGGTCAACACCGACCGCAGCGCCTCCTCCACCACCCTCGGCAGCGGCGGCTCCGACACCCTGCCCGGCTTCTTCGCGGGCAAGTACGCGATGGTGCCGCTCGGCTTCTCCTACCGCCAGCAGATCGAGCAGCAGGCGCCCGACGGCTTCGACTGGCAGGTGCTGCCCGCCCCGGCGGGAGCCGACGGCCTCACCCAGGGCGTCAGCCCCCAGACCCTGTCCATCGCCGAGGACAGCCCGCACAAGAAGGAGGCCGCCGCCTTCGTCGACTTCCTCCTCCAGCCGGACAACATGGTGCGCCTCGCCCTCGGCGACTGGATGCTGCCCACCGGCACCCAGGCCCTGAAGGACCCCGCCCTGCACACCCCCGAGCACGGCTGGGCGACCGGCACCGCCCTCGCGGGCCACCTGAGCCCGGCGCCCGCGCAGTCCGTCCGGGGCTATCCCGAGTGGAAGGACAAGGTGGCCACCCCGGCGCTCCAGGAGTACTACAGCGGGGCGATCGGCATGGCGGAGCTGCGCGAACGACTGGAGGAGGACGGCAACCTCGTACTCGCCCGCTATCAGCGGTGACGGCCGCCCGCGCGCGAAAAAGCCGTTGCCCGCCGGGCGCGCACCCGCCTAACGTCGCCTCCGTGGCAGCTTTCAACGCGATCATCAACTCCGGTCTCGGCCGGGGCTGCACGTACTCCATCAGGATGCGTCGTGGCCCCGGAGCCCTGACCGGCCCGGGGTCCCCCCGCCGCTGACGCGCCCGACGCGCGCGGTGGGGCCGTACCTCCGCATCTCCTTCTGCCTTCGTCTTCCGGTCAGGGCCTTCGGCTGCCCTTTCCCCCTTTCACGGAAGACAAGGACCGCAGGCCATGGCCCGCCCCACCCAGCGTGCCCGCACGCTCTCGCAGAACTTCCTCGCCGACCGCGCGGCGGCTGAGCGCGTTGCCCGGCTCGCCTCTCCCGACAGCCGTCACCCGTCCCTCGTCCTCGAAGTGGGTGCGGGCAAGGGCGCGCTCACCGTGCCGCTCGCCCGCCGCAGCCGGGAGCTGTACGCCTACGAGATCGACACCCGGCTCGTCCCCGGGCTCCGTGCCCGCTTCTCGGACACCCCCCACGTCCGCGTCGTCGCCGGTGACTTCCTCGCCGCGCGACCCCCGCGCACACCGTTCTCCGTCGCCGGGAACGTGCCGTTCTCCCGCACGGCGGACATCGTCGACTGGTGCCTCACCACACCCGGCCTCACCGACGCCACACTGATCACACAGTTGGAGTACGCCCGCAAACGCACCGGTGACTACGGCCGCTGGACCCTGCTGACGGTCCGCACCTGGCCCCAGCACGCATGGTGGCTGGCCGGGCGGGTGAGCCGGTACGGCTTCCGGCCCGCGCCCCGCGTCGATGCCGGAATCCTCCGCATCGAACGCCGCCCCACCCCGCTGCTCGCCGGCGCCGCTCACCGGAGCTGGCGGGACCTCGTCGAACTGGGCTTCTCCGGAGTCGGCGGATCGCTGCACGCCTCCTTGCGCCGGGCCCACCCGCGGCGCCGGGTGGACGCGGCGTTCCGGGCAGCACACCTGGATCCGGGCGCGCTCGTGGGCGAGGTGTCGCCCGAGCGGTGGCTGCGGCTGCACGCGGAGCTGACCGGATGAGCGCAAATGAGTTGTACGAGACGTCTCGTCTCGCATACGCTGTGCGCATGACCAGCCCCGCTCACATCGCCATGTTCTCCATCGCCGCGCACGGCCACGTGAACCCCAGCCTGGAGGTGATCCGCGAGCTCGTCGCGCGAGGACACCGGGTGACCTACGCGATCCCGCCCGCCTTCGCGGACAAGGTCGCCGAGGCGGGCGCCGAACCCAAGCTGTGGAACAGCACGCTGCCCGGCCCCGACGCCGACCCGGAGGCGTGGGGGACCACGCTGCTGGACAACGTCGAGCCGTTCCTGAACGACGCGATCCACGCGCTCCCGCAGCTCGCCGAGGCGTACGAGGGCGACGAGCCGGACCTGATCCTGCACGACATCGCCTCCTACCCGGCCCGCGTCCTCGGCCACCGCTGGGACGTGCCCGTGGTCTCCCTCTCGCCGTGCATGGTGGCGTGGGAGGGGTACGAGAAGGAGGTCGGCGAGCCGATGTGGGAGGAGCCGCTGAAGACCGAACGCGGCCAGGCGTACTACGCCCGCTTCCACGCCTGGCTGGAGGAGAACGGGATCACCATGCACCCGGACCCGTTCGTCGGCCGCCCGGCCCGCTCCCTGGTGCTGATCCCGAAGGCGCTCCAGCCCAACGCAGACCGGGTGGACGAGAAGGCGTACACGTTCGTCGGCGCCTGCCAGGGCGACCGCACCGCCGAGGGGGAGTGGCGGCGTCCCGAGGGCGCCGGCAAGGTCGTCCTCGTCTCCCTCGGGTCGGCGTTCACGAAGCAGCCCGCCTTCTACCGTGAGTGCGTCGAGGCCTTCGCCGGGCTGCCCAACTGGCACGTGGTGCTCCAGATCGGCAGGCACGTCGACGCCGGCGAGCTGGGCGCCGTACCGGAGAACGTGGAAGTGCGGTCGTGGGTGCCGCAGTTGGCGGTCCTCCAGCAGGCCGACCTGTTCGTCACCCACGCGGGCGCCGGCGGCAGTCAGGAGGGCCTGGCCACCGCCACGCCGATGATCGCCGTGCCGCAGGCCGCGGACCAGTTCGTCAACGCGGACATGCTCCAGGGGCTCGGCGTCGCCCGGCACCTCCCCACCGAGGAGGCCACCGCCGAGGCGCTGCGCACCGCCGGCCTCGACCTCGTCGACGACCCGGAGGTGGCGGGGCGTCTGAAGGAGATCCAGACCCGGATGGCACAGGAGGGCGGCACCCGGCGGGCCGCCGACCTGATCGAGGCCGAACTGGCGGCGGCGAGAGCCTGACCGCACGGCGAGGAGAACACACCGAGGGCCCGCCGGTTCCCCCGAACCGACGGGCCCTCGGCGTCCTTGCCCCCTCGTCGAGGACACGGGCCCCTTACAACAACGTTGTTGAATAAGTCACAGGCGCGCGTAGTGGTTGAACCACGGACACCTCATCGGCGAAAGTGGCGCGCACGTCCGCCCGGCGCGCGGACCCGGCCGTCGTGCCCGCCCCCACGGGGCACGACGGCCGTTCTATGGTGTGCGCATGACGACGATGTACGCGGCGCTGCTGCGCGGGATCAACGTGGGCGGCGCGAAGAAGCTCCCGATGGCCGAGCTGCGCGCACTCCTGGAGGAGCTCGGCCACGACGCCGTACGCACCCATCTCCAGAGCGGACAGGCGGTGTTCGCGGCCGGGCACGGCGACGAGGATTCGCTGGCCGCCGAGTTGACGCGGGCGATCGAGAAGCGCTTCGGCTTCCCCGTGGACGTCATCGTCCGCGACCACGCCTACCTCGGGGCGGTCGCCGAGGCCTGCCCCTTCCCGGCCGCCGACCTGGAGCCCAAGCAGCTCCACGTCACCTACTTCTCCGCGCCGGTCGACGAGGAACGCTTCTCGCCGGTCGACCGGTCCGCCTTCCAGCCGGAGGACTTCCGCCTCGGCGACCGCGCCCTGTACCTGTACGCGCCGAACGGCCTCGGCCGCTCCAAACTCGCCGAGGCCCTGGCCAAACCACGGCTCACCAAGGGCCTGATCGCCACCACCCGCAACTGGAACACCGTCACCAAGCTCGTGGAGCTGACCGGGGCCTGAGCAAGGCAGCCGGCCTCACGCCCCCATCGCCGCCAGCACCGGCACCGGTACCCGCGCCGCCTCGTACCGTTCCAGCAGCACCCGCGCCACCTCCGGCGAGGGACCGAGGACGTCGGCCAGTACGTCCGCCCCGGCCGCGCCCCGCGCGATGCGGTCCGGCAGGAAGCCCGGGGCCAGGACGTACGGGGCGACGGCCACGCGGGCGCAGCCCAGCTCGCGCAGCTCCCGCACCGCGTCCTCGGTGCGGGGAAGGGATGCGGAGGCGAACGCAGGCCGCACGGCGCACCAACCGGTGTGCCGCCACTCCCGCGCGATTTCAGCGATCACTGCGATCGCCTCCGGGTCGGAGGACCCCGCCGAGGCCAGCACGACCCCGGTCGAGGACTTGTCGGCGGGCGTCAGGCCCGCCTCGTACAGGCGCCGTTCCAGCGCCGACAGGAGCAGGGGGGAGGGGCCGAGCACCTCCGCCTGGCGGATGCGCAGCCGCGGTGGCGCGTCCGCGAGGACCGCCGGGATGTCCGCCTTGGCGTGGAAGGCGCGGGTCAGCAGGAGGGGCAGGGCCACGACGTCCCGCACACCCTCCGTCGCCAGGGACTCCAGCACGCCCTGCACCGAGGGCACGTTGAAGTCCAAGAAGCCCGTCTCCACCCGTACGTCCGGGCGCAGCGACCTGACCCGGCGCACCAGGGCGTGCACGGTCCGGGCGTGCCGCGGGTCGCGGCTGCCGTGGGCGATGACGAGGAGGACCGGAGCGGACATGGCGCCTCTCAGCTCCTCACCAGCAGGCCGCGGCTGCGCAGCACCCACCGCTCCAGCGGACTGAAGATCAGCAGGTCGATGGCGATGCCGACGATCAGGATCAGGAGGATGGCCTCGAAGACCATGGCCATGTCGCTGGCGTTGCGGCCGTTCTCCAGGAGCTGGCCGAGGCCGATGCCCAGGTCGGGGAAGGACGCGATGATCTCGGCGGCCATGAGGGAGCGCCAGGAGAAGGCCCAGCCCTGCTTGAGGCCGGCGACGTAGCCGGGCAGCGCGGCCGGCAGGACGATGTGCCAGGTGCCCTTCAGGCCGGTGGCGCCCAGGGTGCGGCCGGCGCGGAGGAAGATCGGGGAGACCTGGTCGACGCCGGAGACGAGGCCGTTGGCGATGGAGGGCACCGCGCCGAGCAGGATGACGGCGTACATCATCGAGTTGTTCAGGCCCAGCCAGATCACGGCGGGCGGCACCCAGGCCACCGACGGCAGGGACTGGAGGCCGGACAGGATCGGGCCGATCGCCGCGCGCACGAACTTCACCCGTGCCACCAGCAGCCCCAGCGGCGTGCCGATCAGCAGCGCCAGCAGGAAGCCGGACAGGCCGCGCGAGACGCTGGTCCAGATGTAGCCGAGCAGTTCGCCCTGGAGCCACGCCTGGTGGACCACGGCCCAGACGTCGGACGGGGCGGGCAGCTTGGTGGGGTCGTCGACGATCTCGAAGGAGACCAGGCCCTGCCAGACCGCCAGGACCAGGAGCACGGCGACGGTCGGGGGCAGGATCTTCTCCACGAGGGTCCGCCGGAAGGGCGTGCGGCCCTGCTGCACCGTCTCCAGCGCGTCCAGGCCCGCCTCCAGACCGGCGAGATCGCCGCCCTCCTTCGCGGGGCGCGTCGTGTCAGTGCTGGCCATGGCGGCGGATCTCCCCACGCAGTTCTTCGGTGATCTCGACGGACAGTTCCGCGACCTCGGCGTCCTCGATGCGCCGCGGCTGCGGGATGCCGACCGTCCACTGGCGGGCGATGCGCCCCGGGCGCGAGGACAGCAGCACCACGCGCTCGGCGAGCCGGACGGCCTCGCGCACGTTGTGGGTGACGAAGAGGACGGACAGCCGTGTCTCGCGCCAGATGCGGGTCAGTTCGTCGTGCAGGACGTCGCGGGTGATGGCGTCGAGCGCGGCGAAGGGCTCGTCCATCAGCAGGAGCTTGCTCTCCTGGGCGAGTGCCCGGGCCATCGCGACCCGCTGGCGCATGCCGCCGGACAGCTCGTGCACCCGCTTGCCGTGCGCGCCCCCCAGCCGTACGAGTTCGAGGAGTTCCTCCGCCTTGCCGCGGCGCTCGGACTTGGGCACGCCGCGCAGCTTCAGGGCGAGTTCGACGTTCTTGCCGGCCGTCAGCCACGGGAACAGGGCGTGTTCCTGGAACATCAGGGCCGGACGCCCGTCCGTGGTGATCGAACCGACGCTGGGCCTGTCCAGGCCCGCCACCAGGTTCAGCAGCGTGGACTTGCCGCAGCCGGAGGCCCCCAGGAGGGTGACGAACTCGCCGGGCGCGACATCGAGGGAGATGTCGTCCAGCACGAGCTGCTGCCCCGCGGGGCCGGCGAACGACTTGGAGACATGCTCGATCC
This sequence comes from Streptomyces sp. CB02414, assembly GCF_001905385.1. Taxonomy (GTDB): domain Bacteria; phylum Actinomycetota; class Actinomycetes; order Streptomycetales; family Streptomycetaceae; genus Streptomyces. The sequence continues at coordinate 77,686 of NZ_LIPF01000013.1, forward strand.
GGGCGGCGTGCGTGGCCGCCGCGGTGCCCTCGTCGGCCTTGGCGAGGGTCGTGGTCGTGGCCATGGTCGTCACCTCCTGGGGACGGGTCGGGTTCCGGGCTTACTTGACGCCGAGTCCGGCGTCGTCGACCGCGGGCTCGCCCTTGGCCTTGAGGACCTTGTTGAGCAGCGTGAGGTCGTAGATGCCGTTCAGGTCGGGCTGCTCCAGCAGGCCCGCCTCGACGGCGTGGTCGGCCTGCGCGTCGAGGGTGGCGGCCAGCGGGTCGTCGGTGAGCCGGATCGACTCCCACGCCGGGTCCAGGACGCCGGCGGGCAGGGCCTTGCCGGTGTCCTTCTCCAGCTGCGCGTTCGCCGCGGCCTTGGCGTCGTCGGGGTTGGCCTCGATCCACTCGTTGGTGTCGACCGACGCCCTCAGCACCGCCTCGACGACCTTCGGGTGCTCCTTGAGGAACTCCTGTCGCACGATGATGTTCGTGATCACGAACTTCTCGTCCGGCCATAGCGTCGACTCGTCCAGCAGCACCTTGCCGCCCTGGGCGACCAGCCGGGAGGCGGTCGGCTCCGGCACCCACGCACCGTCGACGGAACCGGACTGGAAGGCGTCCGGGGTCACCTTGTTGTCACTGCGGACGACCGTCACATCGCCCTTGCCGCTGAGCGCGTCGACCTTCCAGCCCCGCTCGGCCACCCAGTTGAGGAACGCGACGTCCTGCGTGTTGCCGAGCTGAGGGGTGGCGATGCGCTTGCCCTTGACGTCCTCCAACGACTTGATCTTGTCCGGGTTCACCACCAGCTTCACCCCGCCGGAGGCCGAACCGCCGATGATCCGCAGGTTCTTGCCCTCCGACTTGGCGTAGCCGTTGATCGCCGGCGACGGGCCGATCCAGCCGATGTCGATGGAACCGGAGTTCAGCGCCTCGATCTCGGACGGGCCCGCGCTGAAGACCGCGTACTTGGCCTCGGTGGCGCCCAGCTCCTTCTGGAAGAAGCCCTTCTGGTTGCCGACCAGCGGCGTGGCGTGCGTGATGTTGCCGAAGTACCCGACCCGGACCGAGTCGAGGCCGTCGATCTTCTCGGCCCCGGCGGCGATCTCCACGCCCCCGTCGTCCTTGGCCTGGGAGCCGTACCCGCAGCCGGCGAGGACCAGCAGCGGCAGCGCGGCGAGGACCGCCAGGGTGCGGCGCAGGGGCTTGGTGGCAGGCACGGGAGGTGTTCCTCTCGTTGGCCCGGCGCTCACGCCTGTCGGTTGGTCCGAGGTGTCAGGTCGTGGCCGGGAGATCGGCGGGTTCGCGTCTACGGCGGTGCGGGGTGAGGGCGCGCGAGCGGTGCGCGTACGTCACCTGCCACATCGCCCGACGCCGCCCTGCCCACTCCCCAGGGCGCCGCTGCCGACGCGGCCGCCCTCCTTCGCGAACGTGGCATAGAAGTCCCGGGAACCCATGGCTAGAAGTCCCACCCGTCGTCGTCCGCCCCGTCCTTGACCGGCTCCGGCGCCGCGAAGGACTCGCCGGCCATGCCCGCGGTGAGGGTGGTGCCGTCGCTCGGGTCGATCAGGATGAAGGAACCGGTGCGGCGGGAGTCGGCGTAGGAGTCGGCGGGCAGCGGCTCCGCCGTGCGGATCTTGACGCGGCCGATGTCGTTGGCGACGAGCTTCCCGGGGTGCGGGTGCAGGGACAGGTCGTCCAGCGTGAGCCGGGCCGGAATGTCCTTGACGATCGCCTTGACCGTGCGCGTGCCGTGCTTGAGGAGCACCCGGTGGCCCACGGTGAGTGGCGCGTCGGCGACGTGGCAGACCGTCGCCTCGACGTCCTGGGTGGTCTCCGGCGCGTCCTTGCTGGGCACGATCAGGTCGCCGCGCGAGACGTCGATGTCGTCCTCGAGCAGCAGCGTCACCGACTGCGGCGTCCAGGCCGCCTCGACCGGCTCGCCCAGCAGGTCGATGCCGGACACCTTCGAGGTGCGGCCCGACGGCAGGACGGTCACCTCGTCGCCGACGCGGAAGGTGCCGGCGGCGATCTGGCCCGCGTAGCCGCGGTAGTCGGGGTGCTCGGCGGTGCGCGGGCGGATCACGTACTGCACGGGCAGCCGGGCGTGGCAGTGCGCCAGGTCGTGGCTGACCGGCACCGTCTCCAGGTGCTCCAGCACCGTCGGGCCGCCGTACCAGTCCATGACCGCCGACGCCTCCACGACGTTGTCGCCGGCCAGCGCCGAGATCGGGATCGCGGTGACCTCCGGGACGCCCAGCTCGGTCGCGTACGCCGTGAACTCCTCGGCGATCGCGGCGAAGACGGACTCCTGGTAGTCGACCAGGTCCATCTTGTTGACGGCGAGGACGACGTGCGGGACGCGCAGCAGCGCGGCGATCGCGGCGTGCCGGCGGGTCTGCTCTACGACGCCGTTGCGGGCGTCGACCAGGATGACGGTCAGTTCGGCGGTGGAGGCGCCGGTGACCATGTTCCGGGTGTACTGCACGTGCCCGGGGGTGTCGGCGAGGATGAACCGGCGGCGCGGGGTGGCGAAGTAGCGGTAGGCCACGTCGATGGTGATGCCCTGCTCGCGCTCGGCCCGCAGGCCGTCGGTGAGCAGCGCGAGGTCCGGGGCGTCCTGGCCGCGGCTCGCGGAGGCGCGCTCGACGGCCTCCAGCTGGTCGGTGAGGACCGACTTGGAGTCGTGCAGGAGCCGGCCCACCAGCGTGGACTTGCCGTCGTCGACCGAGCCGGCGGTGGCGAACCGGAGCAGGGTCGTCTCCGACAGCTGCCAGACCGACAGCGGCTCGACGGGTTCCGTGGTGCTGGTCATGTCTAGAAGTACCCCTCGCGCTTGCGGTCTTCCATCGCGGCCTCGGACATCTTGTCGTCGGCGCGGGTGGCGCCGCGTTCGGTGAGCCGGGTGACGGCGATCTCGGCGATGACCTTCTCGATGGTGTCGGCGTCGGAGTCGACGGCGCCCGTGCAGGACATGTCGCCGACGGTGCGGTAGCGGACCTGCCGCTTCTCGACCGTCTCGCCGTCCTTCGGGCCGCCCCAGTCACCGGCCGTCAGCCACATGCCGGAGCGGGCGAAGACCTCGCGCTCGTGGGCGTAGTAGATCTGCGGCAGCTCGATGCCCTCGCGGGCGATGTACTGCCACACGTCCAGCTCGGTCCAGTTGGAGAGCGGGAAGACGCGCACGTGCTCGCCGGGGGCGTGCCGGCCGTTGTACAGGTTCCACAGCTCGGGGCGCTGGCGGCGCGGGTCCCACTGGGAGAACTCGTCGCGCAGCGAGAACACCCGCTCCTTGGCCCGGGCCTTCTCCTCGTCGCGGCGCCCGCCGCCGAAGACGGCGTCGAACTTCTCCGCCTGGATCTTCTCGGTCAGCGGCAGCGTCTGGAGAGGATTGCGGGTCCCGTCCGGCCGCTCGCGCAGCACCCCGCGGTCGATGTAGTCCTGCACGGAGGCCACGTGCAGGCGCAGCCCGTGCCGCTCCACCGCGCGGTCGCGGTAGTCCAGCACCTCGGGGAAGTTGTGCCCGGTGTCCACGTGCAGGAGGGAGAAGGGGACCGGCGCGGGTGCGAACGCCTTCAGCGCCAGGTGCAGCATGACGATGGAGTCCTTGCCGCCGGAGAAGAGGATCACCGGCCGCTCGAACTCGCCCGCCACCTCGCGGAAGATGTGCACGGCCTCCGATTCGAGCGCGTCGAGGTGGGAGAGGGCGTACGGGCCCGCCTTGCCCTCCTCCACCGCTGCGACGGTCGTCGTCATGCCAGTCCCCTTTCGGTGAGCAGGGCGTGGACCGCCGCGGCGGACTCCTGGACGGTCTGGTCCTGCGACTCAATGCGCAGGTCGGGCTTGACGGGCTCCTCGTACGGGTCGTCGACGCCGGTGAGCCCCGTCAGCTCCCCCGCGGCCTGCTTGGCGTACAGGCCCTTCACGTCGCGCACCGAGCACACCTCGACCGGGGTGGCGACGTGCACCTCGACGTACGCCGTGCCGTTAGCCTCGTGGCGCTCGCGCACCGCGTCCCGGCTGTCCGCGTACGGGGCGATCACCGGGACCAGCGCCGTGACGCCGTTGCGGGCGAGCAGTTCGGCGACGAAGCCGATGCGCTGCACGTTGGTGTGCCGGTCCTCGCGGCTGAAGCCGAGGCCGCGCGAGAGGAACTCGCGGATCTCGTCGCCGTCGAGGAGCTCGACGCGCCTGCCCTCCTCGCGCAGCCGCCCCGCCAGCTCGTGGGCGATGGTGGTCTTGCCGGCGCTGGGCAGGCCCGTGAGCCAGACGGTGGCTCCGGTCGTCACGTGGTTCTCCCTGGATCTCGATGGTCCGGTGGTCGTCGTCATGTCAGCCGTGCAGTCCGCACTCGGTCTTGGCGCGGCCCGCCCAGCGTCCGGCGCGGGCGTCCTCGCCCTCCAGCACACGCCGGGTGCAGGGCGCGCAGCCCACGGAGGCATAGCCGTCCATCAGCAGCGGATTGGTGAGAACGCCGTGCTCGGTGACGTACGTTTGCACATCTTCCTGTGACCACTTCGCGATGGGCGAGATCTTCACCTTGCCCCGCTTCTCGTCCCAGCCGACGACCGGCGTGCTCGCCCTGGTCTCGGACTCGTCGCGGCGCAGCCCGGTCGCCCAGGCCTGGTAGCCCTTCAGGCCCTCCTCCAGCGGCCTGACCTTGCGCAGCGCGCAGCACAGGTCCGGGTCGCGGTCGTGCAGCCTCGGGCCGTACTCGGCGTCCTGCTCGGCGACCGTCTGCCGCGGGGTGAGCGTGATGACGTTCACGTCCATCACGGCCTCGACCGCGTCCCGGGTGCCGATGGTCTCCTCGAAGTGGTAGCCGGTGTCGAGGAACACCACGTCCACGCCGGGCAGGGCGCGGGAGGCGAGGTGGGCCACGACCGCGTCCTCCATGGAGGAGGTCACGCAGAAGCGGCTGCCGAAGGTGTCCGCCGCCCACTGGAGGACCTCCAGCGCGGAGGCGTCCTCCAGCTCGCGGCCCGCCCGCTCGGCGAGCGCCTTGAGATCCTCGGTCGTACGTTCTTCCTGAACGGCCGTCATATCCGTTCCCCCTCGGTCGAGTCGGGCTGAAGACCCCGGGCCAGCAGCCCGAGGAACTTCAACTGGAAGGCGCGGTTGCACGCCGCGCATTCCCAGGCGCCGTGTCCCTGCTCGTGCGGACGCAGGTCCTCGTCGCCGCAGTACGGGCAGTGGAACGGCACGGCGCGCTCGCTCACGACAGGGCCTCCTCGGAGGCGCGGGCCGCCCAGGTGGCGAAGCGCTCGCCGTCCTCGCGTTCGGCCTGGTAGCGCGTGAGGACCCGCTCCACGTAGTCCGGCAGCTCCTCGGCGGTGACCTTCAGGCCGCGCACCTTGCGGCCGAAGCCGGGCTCCAGGCCGAGCGCGCCGCCCAGGTGCACCTGGTAGCCCTCGACCTGCTCGCCCCGCTCGTTCAGCACCAGCTGGCCCTTGAGACCGATGTCCGCGGTCTGGATGCGGGCACAGGCGTTGGGGCAGCCGTTGAGGTTGATGGTGAGCGGCTCGTCGAACTCGGGGAGCCGGCGCTCCAGCTCGTCGATCAGCGAGGCGCCGCGCGCCTTGGTCTCGACGATGGCGAGCTTGCAGAACTCGATGCCGGTGCAGGCCATGGTGCCGCGCCGGAAGGTGGAGGGCCGGGCGGTGAGGTCCAGCGCCTCCAGGGACTCGACCAGCGAGTCGACCCGGTCCTGCTCGACGTCGAGGATGATCATCTTCTGCTCGACGGTGGTGCGGACCCGGCCCGAGCCGTGCGCCTCCGCGAGGTCGGCGACCTTCGTCAGGGTGGTGCCGTCGACGCGGCCGACGCGCGGGGCGAAGCCGACGTAGTAGCGGCCGTCCTTCTGCCGGTGCACACCGATGTGGTCGCGCCAGCGGCTGGTCGGGTCGGCGGGCGCCGGGCCGTCGGTCAGCTTCCGCTTCAGGTACTCGTCCTCCAGCACCTGCCGGAACTTCTCCGCGCCCCAGTCGGCGACCAGGAACTTCAGGCGGGCCCGGTTGCGCAGCCGCCGGTAGCCGTAGTCGCGGAAGATGGCGATGACGCCCTCGTAGACGTCGGGCACGTCCTCGATCGGCACCCAGGCGCCCAGGCGCACGCCCAGCTTCGGGTTGGTGGACAGGCCGCCGCCGACCCACAGGTCGAAGCCCGGCCCGTGCTCGGGGTGCTGGACACCGACGAACGCCACGTCGTTGATCTCGTGCACCACGTCCAGCACCGGCGACCCGGAGATCGCGGTCTTGAACTTCCGCGGGAGGTTCGAGTACGCCGGGTTGTTGAGCACCCGGCGCTTCATCTCCTCCAGGGCCGGCGTGCCGTCGATGATCTCGTCCTCGGCGATGCCCGCGACCGGGGAGCCGATCATCACGCGGGGCGTGTCGCCGCAGGCGGTGACCGTGGACAGGCCGACGCCCTCCAGGCGGTCCCAGATCTCGGGCACGTCCTCGATGCGGATCCAGTGGTACTGGACGTTCTGCCGGTCGGTGATGTCGGCGGTGCCGCGCGCGAACTCCTGCGAGATCTCGCCGATGACGCGCAGCTGCGCGGTGGTCAGCGCGCCGCCGTCGACGCGGACCCGCAGCATGAAGTAGCTGTCGTCCAGCTCCTCCGGCTCCAGGACGGCCGTCTTCCCGCCGTCGATGCCCTGCTTGCGCTGGGTGTACAGACCCCACCAGCGCATGCGTCCGCGCAGGTCGCTGGGGTCGATCGAGTCGAAACCACGCTTGGAGTAGATCGTCTCAATACGTGTCCGCACATTGAGACCATCGTCGTCCTTCTTGACCTGCTCGTTCCCGTTGAGCGGGGTGAAGTGACCGGCCGCCCACTGACCCTCGCCGCGGTGACGGCTCACCTTGCGGCGGGGGGTCGCGGCAGCGGAATTCGGCGGCGTGGCGGCCATGGGTGACACGTCCTTCGGGACAGGCGGAAAGCGGCTCTGACCTGCGCATATGAGCGCACGAGTAGGGTGCGCTTCATTGCGCGGGAATGAGGCGAAGAAAGAAGATCCGGTAGTGCTGGAGGGTGCTCTCAGCGGACCGGACAGATGGCGCTGGACATGCGGCCGAGGTCGACGTGCCGCCGACTCACCAAGGCAATTCCAGTTCCAGGCATGACGGAAGACTGGCACGGCGATCTGGACACAGTCCAGCTTAATCCAAAATGCGGACACCCTTGTCCCGTAGAGTGAGACAAGGGTGCCGTGGGGCACATGTGGGGCCGTGCGGCCCGGTGGGGCGGTCGGTCAGGCGGGGAAGGCTCCGGGCCAGGGACCCGGCGTGGCCACGTCGGGCTCCTCCTCGACCTTCGTGTCGAACAGGCGGAAGCCCCGGCGCTGGTAGTTGTCCATCGCGAACTCGCCGTCCTTGCTGCACGTGTGCAGCCACACCCGCTTGGTCGTGGCCAGTCCCGGCCAGCGTTCCGCCAGGTCCCAGGCCCGGGCGGTGCCGTACGAGAGCAGGTGTCCGCCGACGCGCCGGCCCCGGAAGGCCGGGAGCAGGCCGAAGTACTCGATCTCCACGACGCCGTCGTCCCCGGGCGTCAGCTCCACGTACCCGGCGGGTGTGCCGCGGTCGTAGGCGACCCAGGTCTCCACGCCGGGCCGCTCCAGGTGCTCCCGCCACCGCGCGTGGCTCCAGCCGAGCCGGTCCGTCCAGCGGATGTCCCCGCCCACCGAGGCGTACAGGAAGCGGCTGAACTCGGGGGAGGGCACCTCGGAGCGGACGATCCGGACGTCCCCCTCCGGGGCGGCGGCCGGCAGCAGATCGGTCGGCGCCGTCTGCTCCAGGGACCAGGTGGTCACGGCGATGTTGGTCATGCCGGTCAGGGAATCATCAGCCCCGCGGATCTGTCGATCCCCGCCCGGTCGCATCCGCCGGCCGCATCCGGGGAGGGCCTTGGGGCCCGACGGCCTCAGTCCAGCGCGTCCTCGATCGACCGGAGCGGCAGCGCGAACAGCATCCGGCCCGACTGCGACCAGACCTCACCGGTCTCGGCCCAGTACGACAGGGAGCCCGCCGGTCCGCTCCAGCAGCGCTGCGAACCGTCCGCGCCGCACTCCACGGCCCGGGCGCCCTCGGTGTCCTGGCGCCACAGGGTGCCGCGCCCGTCCGTCCCGTCGTCCCCGCCGGCCGCGCGGCCCAGGTACCAGTCGGCGCGCGCCGCACCGGCCGGACGGTACGACAGCACGCCGCCCACCTCGGCCGCCCCGGTCTCGTACGCCTCCACCGGGTCGACGTGTCCGGCGGAGTCGGCGTCCGGCAGTCCGGTGCGCGCCGGGTCCGTGCTGAGGTCGTAGCGCCACAGCCGGGTGGGACGGTCGCCGTCCGCGGGCACCCGCTCGCTCGCCACCAGGCTGTCGGGGACCGTGCCGCGGTCGAGCGAGATCGCGCCGGGACGCGCGGCGCCGGAGGAGTCGGGGAGCCGGTACGAGGCGACGGCGGGCAGCACGTACGGGTGGCCGGCCGCCGCCCAGCCGCCGGGCACCCGGCCTACGGCGAGGGCGTCGGTCGTGGTGCGCTGGATCCGGTCCACGTCGTACACGAACAGCGCGTCGCGGCCGCCGGTGCCGGCGGTGACGAGCAGCTTGTCCTGGTACCAGACCATGCCGGAGACGGGGGAGGCCAGCCCCCGGTAGTCGAGTCCGCCGTCGACCGGGACGGCGAGGAGCGCCGAGGTGTAGGTGAGGTGGTCGGGGTCGTCGGCGTCGACGAAGGAGACCCGGGCCAGACCGCCCTCGGGTGTGCCGTCGTCGCGGGACCAGGCGGAGAGGATGACCCGGTGGGCGCCCCAGCGGCCGTCGTCGTCGGCGTCCCCCGAGGTGGTGACCGCGCCGGGACTCCAGCCCTCGGTGTCGGCCTCCTCCCAGCAGTAGGCGCGGGTGGCGGCGGGGGAGACCGGCAGTGCCTCCCGTTCCCCGGTGGTGCAGTCGGCGGCGTCGCGCAGGGTGTGGTCGGCGGAGCCGAGGACGGCGCCGACGCCCACCGGCTCGCCCATCGCGGTGGAGAGGCGGTCGAGCCAGGGGCGCGGCACGTGGTGTTCGGTGAGCCGCAGGTCGGCGGTCTCGGCGGCGGAGGTGAGGGGGTTCAGGGTGCCCGGGTCGTCGGCCACGGTGGCCTGCGAGGCGCTGATCATCGTGGCGGCGCCCGTGAGCGCGAGGGCCGCGCCGGCCAGGGCCGCGCGCAGCGCCTTGCCCCGCCTGCGCCGGCGGTGTCTGCCGCGATGCTTCATGAAACCTCCACAGGCACCGTCCAACTGTGCTCGACGGTGGCCGCGTTGACCGAGGAGCAGATGGGGCGGTCCCCAGAGGATGCTACGACAGACGGACGGCCCGGCGGACGTGGACGCTGCAAATATGCGAGAACGGTACCGATCCGTCCCTGCCGTGGGCCGGTGGGGCGTGCGCGCGGGGCGGTGAAGGCCACGCGCCGGTGGAGGCGGGGCGGCCGGTGGCGGGAGGCCCGCGGCGGCGCGGACCGGTCCCGCGGACGGGCGGCCGCCGGGCGAAGCGCCGGACGCGTCACCCGGTGGGGCGCCCGGCGTGGAGTGGTGGGCGGCGGCCGCCGCCCGTTCAGGGCACCGACGCCGCCCCCCGGCGTTGTGCCACCGCCGGTGCGGTCGAGTGGGGGAGCAGGTCCCCCGGGGCGGCCGGGAGGACGACCTCCACCTCCACGTCTTCGCAGAAACGATACGGCCGGTGTTCCAGGTACGCCCCGAGGTACCTCCTGACCCGCGACATCTCCGCCCGTACGGTCACCGTGCGGGCCGGGTCGCCGAACATGTCCTCGGCCAGCTCCGCGGCACTGCGCCCGGTGCGGTGGACGGCCAGCAGGTACAGCAACTCGGCGTGCCGGGGACTCAGTTCCCGCACCCAGTCCTCCGCGCCCCCCAGTACCCGCACCGACCACCGGCGCGGCTGCGAGAGGTCCAGCGCGATCCGGGCCCCCTCCTGCCCCGCCGGTTCCCCGGCCGCCCGCAGCAGCCAGCCCTCGCCGAGCGGCTCCACCGTGCACGCCCCGAAAGCCGGCAGCCACCGCGGCCCGGCCGCCGGGGACTTGGGCAGCACCACCCGGTCCAGGTGCGGCATCCCCGTCACCGCCGCCGTCCAGCCGTCCCGGTCGGCCACCAGTGCCCGCCCCTCCAGCCGCGCCAGCACCGGGGCGGCCACCGTGCGCAGCCGCTCCAGCGACCGCACGTGCAACTCCCGCAGCCGGGCCTCGGCGAGCTTGGCCACCGAGTCCACCCACGCGAGCGTCGCCGGGTGCATCGTCTCCAGCGGCCCGCTCACGTCGACCACCCCGAGCAGCCGGCCGCTGCGCGGATCGGTGATCGGCGCCCCGGCACAGGTCCAGGTGGCCTGGGACCGTACGAAGTGCTCGGAGGCGAAGACCTGGACGGGCCGCCGGGTGACCGCCGGCGTGCCCACGCCGTTGGTGCCCACGACTTCCTCCCGCCAGTCCGCGCCGAGTTCGAAGCCGAGCCCGTCGGCCCGGCGCAGCACCCGCGCGCTGCCCTCCCGCCACAGCACCCGCCCCTCGTCGTCGGCGACGACCATGATGTGGTGCGCGACGTCCGCGACCGCCAGCAGCCCCTCCCGCAGCACCGGCAGCACGTGCCGCAGCGGCGAGGCCTCCCGGCGCCGCCGCACCTCGTCCGGGGACAGCAGCCCGGCACGGAAGTCGTGCTCCGGATCGACGCCGCTGCGCAGCATCCGGTCCCAGGACTGCTCGATCACGGGACGCGGCGCCACCGGGGCCCGTCCGCCGGAGAGTCTCGCGGAGCGGACCTCGCTGAGCACGCGCGCCGCGCGTGTCGTGTCGACGGCGGCGAACTGCGTCACGTCCATCGGCGAGAGCCCCACTGGTCCCCGTCCTCCCGGAAGTCGGATGTTCGTCTCATAATGACCGCTTGCCCGGGACGGAAGGGCACAGTCCGCACACAGCCGGAAGCAAGTTGCAACCCCTTGCAACCCTGGTGGCCCGCTGTACCGGTGCCCAAACTTGGAACACGTCGCCCCGAGCGGCGTACTCGGCCTGAACGGGCCTGTGTGGCGGGGGTGGTGCCGTGTCGGCGCAGCACCACCCCCGCACCGAAGACTCAGCTCACCGGACGGGCCCGCTCCACCACCGACGCCAGGTCCAGCGTCGGCGGCAGCGTGCCGAAGGCCGCGCCCCCGTCGCCGCCCAGCCGCCCGGCGCAGAACGCGTCGGCGACCTCCGGTGGCGCGTACCGCACCAGCAGCGCCCCTTGGAGCACCAGCGCCAGCCGCTCCGCCAGCCGCCGCGCCCGCCCCTCGGCGGCGCCGAGATCGGCCAGCTCCGTCAGCAGTCCCCGGATCGCCGCGTCCAGGCGGTGGTCGGCGCCGCGCGCCAGGCCCACCTCCGTCAGGTAGGCGTCCATCGCCGCCGGTTCCCGCCCCAGGGCCCGCAGCACGTCCAGTGCCTGCACGTTCCCGGCGCCCTCCCAGATCGAGTTCAGCGGCGACTCGCGCACCAGCCGGGGCATCCCGGACTCCTCGACGTACCCGTTGCCGCCCAGGCACTCGGCGGCCTCCACCGCGACCGGGGCGCACCGCTTGGTCACCCAGTACTTCGCCGCCGGCACCGCCAGCCGCAGCAGCGCCCGCTCCCGCTCGTCACCGCCCTCCGCCGCGTCGTGCGCCGCCGCCAGCCGCATCCCGAGCGTGGTGGCCGCCTCCGACTCGATCGCGAGGTCCGCGAGCACGTTGCGCATCAGCGGCTGGTCGGCCAGTTTCGCGCCGAAGGCCTCCCGGTACACGCCGTGGTGCACCGCCTGCGCCACCGCCTGCCGCATCAGACCCGCCGACCCCAGCACGCAGTCCAGCCGGGTCGCCGCCACCATCCCGGTGATCGTGCCCACCCCGCGCCCCTCCTCGCCGACCCGGCGCGCCCAGGTCCCGGCGAACTCGACCTCGGCGGAGGCGTTGGACCGGTTGCCCAGTTTGTCCTTGAGCCGCTGGATCAGGAACACGTTGCGGCTGCCGTCCGCCAGGACGCGCGGCACCAGGAAACAGGTCAGCCCTCCCGGCGCCCGCGCCAGCACCAGGAAACCGTCCGACATCGGCGCCGAGCAGAACCACTTGTGCCCGGTCAGCTCGTACGTGCCGTCCTCGGCCAGCGGCCGCGCGGAGGTGGTGTTCGCCCGGACGTCGCTGCCGCCCTGCTTCTCCGTCATGCCCATCCCGAACAGCGCCCCGGCCTTCAGACGGGCCGGCCGCAGCTCCCGGTCGTAGACGCGCGAGGTCAGCCGCGGCTCCCACTCGGCGGCCAGCGCCGGATCGGTGCGCAGGGCCGGCACGGCGGCGTGGGTCATCGACAGCGGGCAGCCGTTGCCCGCCTCGACCTGCGTCCACATGACGAAACCGGCGGCGCGCCGCACGTGCCCGCCCGGCCGGGACCAGGCCGCCGTCAGCCCCGCCGAGACGCCCTTGCCCAGCAGCCGGTGCCAGGCCGGGTGGAAGTCCACCTCGTCGACGCGGTGGCCGTAACGGTCGTGCGTACGCAGCACCGGCGGGTTGTCGTTCGCCTGCGCGCCCCACTCCTGGCTCTGAGCCGACCCGCAGCCGCGCCCCAGGCCCGACAGCTCCGCCACCGCCTCCTCGCGCAGCTCCGGAGCCAGATGCCGCTCGACCGCGGCCGTCAGGGCCCGGTCGGCGGTGAAGACGTCGTAGCCGGTCAGCGGCGGCGCCTGATTCGTCACGGTGTGGGTACTGCCTGCCATGACCGTGAACCTACCGTGCCGCGGATCCGCACGGAGCCGTCACCGGCAGGAGGGCGTCCGCGGATGAGTGCGACCCTCCGCGGCGGATACCTTTAGGGCGTGCAGCCAGCAAGTGAATCCCCCGAACGGCCCTCCGGCCGGCTCCATCGCGCCCGGGTCCTGTACCGGAACGTCTCCAAACGCAGGACCGCCTGGCTGCTCCTCAAGGACACCGTCAACTCGTGCATGGAGTACCGCATCCTCGGCCTGGCGGCGGAGGCGGCGTTCTTCACCCTCCTGTCGGTGCCGCCCCTGCTGCTGAGCCTCCTCGGACTGCTCGGCTACGTCGACGCCTGGATCGGCGCCGACACCACCGAGAGCCTGCGCACCAACATCCTGGACGCCTCCCGCGCGGTGCTCTCCGAGAAGGGCGTCGAGCAGATCACCGAGCCGATCCTGGACGACGTGATGAAGGGCGGACGGCCCGACGTCATCTCCCTCGGCTTCCTGTTCGCCCTGTGGTCGGGCTCCCGCGCGGTGAACGTCTTCATCGACACGATCACCGTGATGTACGGCCTCGACGGCGTCCGCGGCATCGTCAAGACCCGCCTGATGGCGTTCCTGCTCTTCCTCGTCGCCCTGCTGATCGGGTCGGTGGCGCTGCCGCTGATGGTGGCCGGCCCGGACGCCGTGGTGCGCATCGTGCCGTGGTCGACGACGGTGGTCCAGGTCCTGTACTGGCCCGTCGTCATCATCCTGTCCATCGCCTTCCTGACCACGCTCTACCACGTGTCCGTGCCGGTGCGCTCCCCGTGGATCGAGGACGTGCCCGGTGCGCTGGTCGCCCTCGCCATGTGGGTGCTCGGCAGCTTCCTGCTGCGCATCTACCTCACCAACACCGTCGAGGGCCCCACGATCTACGGCTCCCTGGCCGCGCCCGTCGCCGTGCTGCTGTGGATCGGCGTGTCCGCCTTCGCGGTGCTCGTCGGCGCGGCGGTCAACGCGGCCATCGACCGGGTCTGGCCGGCCGCCTCCACCGCGGCCGCCCGTGAGGCCAACGAGCGGCTGCGCCAGGCCCAGGTCGCCGAGTACGTGGCCCGGGCCGCCGCCAGCGGCGAGTCGGACCCCGACATGCCCTCCGAGTTCCCGGAACGCTGGTCCCGCTTCCTGCCCCCGGAGGACGTCACCTCCCGCCTGCGCACCCACGTGAAGCACACGCCGCCCGCCAATCACAGCCACCACCACGACCACGGCCGTGACAAGCCGGAGGCCTCGTAGCGGGCCCCATGCCTACGCCCCGCCGGACGCCGCCGGGGCCCACACCCCCGCCTCCGCGCCTTCCCGCACGAACCGGCCGAAGTCCCTCGGCTCCCGGCCCAGCACCTCCTGGACGCCGTCCGACAGCCGGGCGTTGCGGCCGTCGAGCAGCGTGCCGAACAGGTCCACGAGGAACGCGGCCTCCTCCTCCGGCACCCCGAACCCGGCCAGGTTCGCCCCGTACTCCCGCGGCGGCGTGTACCGGTACGTCAGTGCCCGCCCCGTCGCCTTCGCGATCTCGGCGACCGCCTCGCCGAAGGAGAGCAGCCGCGGCCCCGACACCTCCAGCACCCGGCCGGCGTACCGGTCGCCGGAGGTCAGCGCGGCCACCACCACGTCCGCGACGTCCCGCAGGTCCACGAACGGCTCCCCGGCCTCCCCGGCCGGGAACACCAGCTCCCCGTGCTGCCGCAGCTCCTCGGCCAGCGGCCCCTCGCTGAAGTTCTGCGCGAACCACGCGGCCCGCACCACCGTCCACTCGGCGCCCGCCCCGGCCAGCGCCTCCTCGGCGGGCCGCGCCTGGTCCTCGCCCCGCGCCGACAGCAGCACCAGCCGCCGCACGCCGAGCCCGGCCGCCTCCCGCGCCAGCGCCCCGACCGCGTCCGCGGCCTCCGGGTCGCCGACGTCGGTGGGGTACGCGAGGTAGGCCGCGTCGGCGCCGCGCAGGGCGTCCGCCCAGGTCGACCGGGACCGCCAGTCGAACCCGGTCGCCCGGGACGCCGCCCGCACGCTCAGCCCGGCCGCCCGCGCCGCCTCGGCGACCCGCCGCCCGGTACGGCCGGTGGCGCCCGTGACCACGACCGTCATGCCCTTCGTACCCTCAGTGCCCTTGTGTGTGCCCGTCTCCGTCATGCCCCCAGTCAACGGCCGCTCGCCGGGCCTGCCCATCGCCGAAGGGCTCACGGGCATACGCGTGCGTCCACGCCGTGACCAGGGCCTGTCCGGCGGATCATGCCGCAGACGCGGGGGCTGGCACGCCCATCTGCGGCGTTGTCGTCGGTCGCCGACTCCCCCACGCTCGACTGCGCTCGCGCGGGGGGACCCCCATCGCGTCGACTCCCTCCTCCGCCTTGCAGCTGGACGCACCAGCCCCCGCTCACCTGCACTGGTCAGGCGCCGTCGCTTTCCTGCGACCTGCTCCGCCGGACAGGCCCTACGCTGTGGCGCCATGGACGCACTCGCCGGCCTGCTCGAAGGACCCCGCGCCCGTGGCGCGTTCATGATCCGCGCCTGCTTCGACCCGCCGTGGGCCGTCCGCGTCGAGGACCGGGCGCCGCTCACGGTGATGCTGATGGTGCGCGGCGACGCGTGGGTGGTCCCGGACACGGGGGAGCGGGTGCGCCTGCGCGCCGGCGACCTCGCCATCGCCCGCGGCCCCGACCCGTACACCTGCGCCGACGACCCCGCTACCGCGCCCCAGGCGGTGATCCTGCCGGGCGGCGAGTGCAGCTACCCCGACGGACGTCCGCTCAACGGTTCGATGGACCTGGGCGTACGGACCTGGGGCGACCGCGCCGACGGCGAGGCGGTGCTGCTCATCGGCACCTACCTGGTGCGCGGCGAGATCGGCGGCCGGCTCCTCGATGCCCTGCCCCCGCTGCTGTCCCTCACCTCGGACCAGTGGGAGTGCCCCCTGACGCCCCTGCTGATGACCGAGGTCACGCGCGACGAACCCGGCCAGGAGGTCGTCCTCGACCGGCTCCTCGACCTCCTCGTCATCGCCGCGCTGCGATCCTGGTTCGCCGGCCCGCGGGCCGAGCCGCCCGCCTGGTACCGGGCGCTCGGGGACCCGGTCGTCGGCAGGGCGCTGCGCCTGCTCCAGGCCGACCCCGCGCACCCCTGGACGGTGGCGTCCCTCGCCGCGAAGGCCGGAGTCTCCCGCGCCGCGCTCGCCCGGCGCTTCACCGACCTGGTGGGCGAGCCCCCGATGGCGTACCTCACCGGCTGGCGGCTGGCGCTCGCCGCCGACCGGCTGCGCGACACCGACGACACGCTCGGCGCGATCGCCCGCCAGGTCGGCTACGGCGGCGCGTTCGCCCTGTCCACGGCGTTCAAGCGGGTGTACGGCGTCAGCCCGCAGGAGTACCGCGCGCCGGCGGCGTAGCCTGGCACGCGTGTACGCGGAACGGGCATCCCGGCTGACCGGCGCGGTGGTATGGACCAACACCCCGACCGTGCCCGGCTCCGGACGGGTCCTGCCCGACGGCTGCATGGACCTGCTCTGGCACGACGGCCGGCTGCTGGTCGCCGGTCCCGACACCCGCGCCCACGTCACCACGGGCTCCGCCGGCCCCTGGGCAGGCGTCCGCTTCCACCCCGGCACCGCCCCCGCCCTCCTCGGCGTCCCCGCCCCGGAACTGCGCGACCGCCGCGTCGACCTCACCGACCTCTGGCCCGCCGCCCGCGTCCGGCGCCTGACCGCGCGGGTGAACGCGGCCCCCGACCCGGCGACCGGCCTGGAGGAGGCGGCACTGTCGGCGGCGGCCGACGCCGGCCCCCACGACCCGCTCCCGCGCCGGATCGTGGCCGCCCTCGACGCGGGCCGCCCGGTCGCCGCCACCGCCGACCGACTGGGCCTGAGCGCACGCCAGTTGCACCGCCGCTCCCTGGCCGCCTTCGGCTACGGCCCCAAGACGCTGGCCCGCGTGCTGCGGCTCCAGCGCGCCCTCGCCCTGGCCCGCGCGGGCCTGCCCCTCGCCGAGACGGCCACCCGGTCCGGTTACGCCGACCAGGCGCACCTGGCCCGGGACGTACGGGAGTTGACGGGACTGCCGCCCGGTGAACTACTCGCCGGGCGCGGCTAGCGGCGCGAACAGATCCACCCCGTGGCCGTCCGGGTCGCCCACGACGGCGTACCGCTGCCCCCAGGGGGCGTCCCAGGGCTCCCGCTCGCCGTGGCAGCCGGCGCCGGTCAACTCCTTGTAGAGGGCGTCCACCTCGGCGGGCGTGTCGCACAGCAGGGCGAGCGAGTGCCGCCCGCCACCGGCCGGCGGCTCCCACCCCGGGGTGAAGGAACGTACGGACTCCTCGGTGTCGAGCATCAGCCGGATGCCGCCCGGCAGGCCGGCCTCGGCGTGCGGCTCGCGCTCAGCGTCCTCGGGGAAGGCGAAACCGAGCCGGCGGTAGAAGGTCACGGACGCGGCCATGTCGGAGACGACGAGGCCGATGGCGTTGAATCGTGCGGTCATGGCGTCACCGTAGGCAGGGCGGCCGGGAGCCGTCTTGAAGGAATCGGACACGGCAGCGGCCGTGGGCGTGGGCGTGCGGAAACCGCGCGGCTGTGGAACACCTGTGCGGCAGGATGGGTGCATGAATCGTCGCGCGCGCGTCCTGCCGCTCCTGCTGACCCCTCTGCTGCTCACCGCGTGCGGTACCGAGAAGGCGTCCGAAACCCCGGCCGCCGCCGCTTCCGAACAGGCTCCCGCCACCACCGCCGGAACACCCGCCGAACTCAACTCCAGGGCCGAGGCGATGGGAACGGCCCCGGAACTGGTCTACGTCACCACGGTCCCCGGCTTCACCCTGGCCGAGCAGTCCGTCGGCGTGCTCGGCGACGACGGCTTCTCCGCCGCCTACACCGACGGCTCGGGGGCCGTGGTCCGCCTCGGCGTCGAGCGGGGATCGATCACCGAGGAGACCTGCCGCAGCCGGCCCGTCGGCCACACGAGCGGCGGCGGACGGACCACCTGCGAGCGCGACGCCGGGACCTGGTACCGGACGGGCGGCGGGGAGCACGAGTACGCCGTGCCGAAGGACGGGCACGTGCTGTGGCTGTCCGCCGGGACGGACTCGGTGCCGCGCGCGGTCCTGCGCGAGGCCGCCGTCTCCGCCCACCGCCCCGACGCGGCCGAGGCCGCCGAGACTCTTCCCTCCCCGCGTCCCGACACCACGCCCGTGGAACGCGGCGACCTGCCCCCGTTCGGCGACGGCGCACCCGACAACAGCGTGGACATCGGCGGCTGAGCCGCCCCCGGAGAGCACTATCCCCGCGCGGGCAGCGCCCCGCTCTGTTCGGCCTTGCGGTGGCGCGCGCTCAGGCGGGAGCCGGACTCGCGGCGGGCGGCGCGGCGCAGGAGGGGAACCGCGAGGAGGAAGCCGAGGACGGCCCAGGCGGTCAGGACCAGGGCGACCATGGGCAGTTCCCAGGAGCCGGCCACCTCGGCCGCCCGCGCCGAGTCCGGGAACAGCGCCGAACGCAGGCCCTGCGCCATCCACTTGAGCGGGAAGACGGAGGCCACCTGCTGCACCGGCACCGGCAGCGCGGTGATCGGGAACACCGCACCCGACGTCACCAGCAGCCCCATCGTCGGCAGCATGATCAGCGCCAGCGCCTCGCGCGGGTTGGGCAGCACGGCGCCGATCGCCGCGCCCAGCGGTACGACGGCCAGCAGCCCGAGCGTGGTGACCCACAGCAGCGTCAGCCAGCCGCCCGGCCCATCCGGCAGCGGCCCGTCCACCAGGACCGCCGCCGACAGCAGGAGCAGCGCCAGCGTGCCGACCGCCGTGCCGACGACCAGCATGCACTTGGCGATCAGGTAGGCCGGTATCCCGCCGGGTGTGGCGCGCAGCCGAAGCAGGGCGCCCTCCTCCCGCTCGGTCACCAGCATCTGCGGGAGGTTGACCAGCCCGACCTGGAACAGCAGGTAGGCGGCGAACCCGGCCAGCACCAGGTGGGCCATCGGCGTCTGGGTGCCGGGCACGTCGTCGCTCATGTAGGCGGCGACGGCCAGCGCGACGGCCACGTTGGTCAGGTGGCCGGAGAGTTCCTTCGGGTTGCGCAGGAGCTGGCGCAGCTCGATGCCGCCGCGCTGGAGACCGGCGCGCCGGTAACCACCCGTCATGTGTGTTCCCTTCATGCTGCCCGCGCCTCCCCGTCCGTGCCGTTGTCCGCCCGGTGCACCATGTGCAGGTACGTGTCCTCCAGGGTCGGGCGGCGGACCTCCAGGCCGGGGATCGGCCCGGCCGCGTCCCGGTGGAGTTCCCAGACCAGCCGTGAGGGGTCCTCGGTGCGTTCCCGGCGGGGCGTTCCGTCGTCGGCCGTCCAGCGGACCTCGGCCCGCGCGGCGGCCCGCCGGGCCAGTTCGCCGGGGGTGCCGAGGGCGCGGATGCGGCCGCCGACCAGCATGGCGATCCGGTCGGCCAGCCGCTCGGCCTCCACCAGGTCGTGGGTGGTGAGCAGGACGGTGACGCCCTCGTCGCGGGCCAGCCGTTCCACCAGGAGGTGGAACTCGCGCCGCGCCTCGGGGTCGAAGCCGGTGGTCGGCTCGTCGAGGAAGAGCAGCTCGGGGCGGCCGACGATGCCGAGGGCGACGTCCAGCCGCCTGCGCTGGCCGCCGGAGAGCCGGTTCACCTGCCGGCCGGCCTGGTCGGCGAGACCGACCAGCGCCAGCAGTTCGGCCGGGTCGCGCGGGTCGGGGTAGTACGTCGCGAAGTGCCCGAGCAGCTCCGCGACCCGCCAGCGGGGGTGGTCCCGCCAGGACTGCAGCACCAGCCCGAGCCGGCCCCGCCAGGCGTCGTCGCCGCGCTCCGGGTCGGTGCCGAGGACGCGCACGTCACCGGCGGACCGTCGCCGGAAGCCCTCCAGGATCTCGACGGTGGTGGTCTTCCCGGCGCCGTTGGGACCGAGCAGGGCGAAGACCTCGCCCCGGCGGATGTCCAGGTCGACGCCGCGCAGGACGTCCACGTCGCCGTACGTCATCGTCACCTCTCGGGCCTCGACGACGAGGTCGTGCCCGGTCGCTTGCCGGTGCGTCATCGTGCGGCCTCCGTGGGAAGGCGCTGTTCCGCCGGACCGGTGGGCGGGGCGGGCCGGGCGCCCTCGACGATCGCGCGGAGCGCCGCCACGTGCCCCTCGAAGGCGGTGCGGCCACGGTCCGTCAGCCGTACCCTGGTGCGCCGCTTGCGGCCGGCGCCCTCCTTGCGGAGCTCCAGGTACCCGGCCTCCTCCAGCGTGTGGAGCTGCTTGGAGAGCGCGGAGTCGCTGAGCGAGAGGCTGTCGCGGACGAACGGGAAGTCCGCCCATTCCGTGGCCGCGAGCAGCGCGACCACCGACAGCCGGGTGGCGGGATGGATCAGCTCGTCGAAGCCTGCGGGAGTGCTCACCGGCCCGCCCCCTCGGTGGCCCGCCGGCCGGCCCGGGCGCGCAGCGAGCCGGTCGACCACCGGGTCACCGGCCCGACGAACAGGACGAACACGGCCACCGACACGGTCGCCCTGATCAGCGCCCCCGTCGTCGGCTCCAGCGGCTCGACCAGCCGGCCGGACAGCAGGACCGTCCCCCCGGTCGCCACCGCGCCCCCGGCGAAGGCGGCGAACGTCCGCCAGTCGCACCGCGAGTGGTGCAGCTGCACCCGGCTCCTCCGGTGCAACGCCCTGGCCAGTACGGTCACCACCGCGCAGTAGCCGGCGAGCGCCAGCCAGACGCCCCACTGGGGCAGATCGAGGCTGATGAGGGCCAGAAAGCCCCACATGACCGCGGCCATCGCCCAGGTCGCGCCGGGCTTGCGGGACGCCGACCGCTCGACCTCGTCGTACACCCGCTCCTGCGGCACGCGGATGCGCTGCAGGTCCCTCCAAGCCTGTTCGGCATCGACCGGTGTGCTCACGGCCACCGCCTCCCCGTCCGTGTTTCCGTCCAGCGTTACTTTCCCGCCGGGAAAGTTACCGCTGACTTTCCCAGCAGGCAAGTCGAGGCCGGGCGGTGCGGGGCGGGCGGGTCGTCAGTGCTCGTATGCGACGACGGTGTCCAGGCCCGCGTGCTTCAGGGTCCGGTGAACGGCCGGACGGGCCCCGCGCACGGTGATCGTGACCGGTTCCTCGGCCCGGGTCGCCGCGCGCAGCAGCGCGTAGGCGCACGCCAGGTCGATGTGCGCCAGCCCGCTCATGTCCAGCGTCCAGGCGGTCGGCGCCGCCAGACGGTGATCGAGGAGCAGCTCCTCCAGTACGCGCAGCGCGGGGGCGTCCAGATCGCCGGAGAAGGCCAGCACGGCATGCCGCCCGTCCGCCTCGACGATCCTCACGGGGGCGACGGTGCTCGGGGGACGAGGGTCGACGGTCACGACGGCCTCCTCGGCGACACAGGGTGGGCGTACGTGTGGGCGTGCGTCTCCCATTGTCCCCCAGCCGCGCCGGGAACGAAGGCCCGGAATAGTCCCGGGCGCCTCAGCGCTTTGACATGAGCGGTACGACGGTGCGGCGAAGGGCTGGTGAGCGCTGATGTCAGGCCGGACGAATCCCGTGGTCCGTACGCCCCACGGGGCCGTGCGCGGCAGGTACGAGCACGGTGTCGCCGTTTTCCGGGGCATCCCGTACGCCGCCCCGCCCTTCGGCCCCCGCCGGTTCCGGCCCCCGGAGCCGCCCGAGCCCTGGGACGGAGTACGCGACGCGACCACATTCGGCCCGACGGCACCCAAACCCCCGTACTCCGACGCGTTCGCCCGCTACCTCTCCGACCCCGCCGTCCCTGGCGACGACTGCCTCAACCTCAACGTCTGGACGCCCGACCCGGCCCCCGCCGCCCGCCTGCCGGTCCTGGTCTGGCTGCACGGCGGCGCCCTGACCAGGGGCTCCTCCGCCGTCCCCGTCTACGACGGCCGCACCTTCGCCCGCGACGGAGTGGTCTGCGTCTCGATCAACTACCGACTGGGTGTCGAAGGCTACGGCCTGTTCCCCGACGCCCCCGCCAACGCGGGCCTGCGCGACCAGCTCGCCGCCCTGGAATGGGTGCGGGACTCGATCACGGCCTTCGGCGGCGACCCCGGCCGGGTGACCCTCGCCGGTCAGTCGGCCGGTGCGATCAGCACCGGCGGCCTCCTCGCCGCCCCGCGCGCCCGGGGCCTGTTCCGGCGGGCCGTGCTCCAGAGCGGCGCACCCGAGGCCGCCGACCGCGACAAGGTACGGCGCATGGTCCGCCGCATGGCCTCCCGCCTCAGAATCCCCGCCACCGCCGAGGCCTTCGCCGCCGCCGACCGGGCCGAGCTGCTGCGGGCCCAGGCCGACGTGGGCCGGTTCAGCAGCCCGGTACTGGGCGGGCCCGCCTTCGGGATCGTCGTCGACGGGGACGTGCTGCCGCGCGACCCGCTGGAGGCGCTGGTCGACGGCGACGCGGCGCCCGGCGTCGACCTGATGATGGGCTGGACCCGCGACGAGTACCGGCTCTGGCTGGTCCCTGGCAGCCTCCTCGAACGCGTCGACCGGCTCGGCGCCGTCGCCCTCGCCGGAGCCCGCGCCCGCTGCCACTGCGGCAACGAGGTCGTACGCGGCTACCGCGCGCTGCGCCCCGCCGCCGGCGCCGCCGAGACCGTCGGCCAGCTGGTCACCGACCACCTGCTCCGGCTCCCGATGCACCGGGTGGCCGACGCACGGCCCGGCTCCTCGTACGTCTACGAGTTCGCCTGGCCGTCCAGCCTGCCCGACCTCGGCGCCTGCCACGCCCTGGAGCTGGGCTTCGTCTTCGACTCCGGGCACCATCCGGACGCGCGGCGGCTCGCGGGCGAGGGTGCTCCGCAGGAACTGGCCGACGCGATGCACGGGGCGTGGGTGCGGTTCGTCGAGACCGGCGACCCGGGGTGGCAGGCGTGGGACGCCACGCACCCCGTGCGGGTCTTCGGGGACGGCACCCCGCACACCGCGTACGGTCCGCGCGACGCGGAGTTCGACCTGTGGAAGGCCGACGTCACCATCCGAGGAATGCGGTCCAGGCTGCTGGCGCGACGGTGACTATGTCTCCGACGGTTGTTTTGGAATCGCGGATGTGGATGGCGGTGGGGGCGGTGGCGATTTCGACGCAATTGCCGCCTTCGCTTCCGCTGTAGCTGGACTTGCGCCACTCGTAGGCGACTTCGAGGCAAGCCCCGCCTTCGCTTCCGCTGTAGCTGGACTTGAACCACTCAAGCGCAGTGCCGCTCATTGCTCTCCCAGAAGACGGTCCAACATGGCCCTCGTGTCCTCGGTGTTGAGGGCTTGCGTCCGCAGCATCGCATACTTCTGTGTCAGGATTCCCACGCCGTCGGGGTCACCGATCAGTTGGCTGCCGCGTTGCGTTTCCATGTATGCGAGCCGCTGATAGTCCGGAGTTTCGAGCAGGATGAACGGCCCGTCGAGACCTGCGTGCATGGTGCGGCCGAGTGGCAGGATTTGCAGGGCCACGCCAGGCACGTCGGCGCACTCGCGCAGCGTCCTGACCTGCTCGACGTACACCTCCTTTCCGCCCAGTCGATCCCGTAGCGCTGCTTCCCAGATCACGAAGCTCGTCGTGGGTGGCACCTTGCGGTGAAGGATTTCCTGGCGCTCGATCCGTGACGCCACCAACTGCTCGATCGAGTCCTCGTCGTACACAGGCACCCGGCTGCGGAAGACCGCCCGCGCGTAGCCCTCGGTCTGGAGTAGGCCGGGGATCGCCAAACCCTCGTACCACGAGATCGCAATCGCCTCCCGCTCCCGATCCAAGTACTCCTCCGCCCACAACGGAACCAGATCCACCTCCGGCATCTTGCTCAACGCAGTTGACAACGCACCCTTGGTGTCCAGGAGTTCGTCGAGCTGCTCGGCGAGATCCGGCTTCAGTGGGCGCCTGCCCTGTTCGATCGACGCGATCTGCTGCTCGCTGATGACGAACCGTTCGGCCAGTGACCTCTGGGTGTACCCGGCGGCCTGGCGGTAGAGGGCGAGCAGCGCCCCCACCATCTTCATCGCGGAGGCGTTCCTCCGTGTCGTCGTGCCCATGAGGTCGAACTCCCCACCCGCCCGCGTACGTTCACCGTCGCGCACCCGTACGGACCGGCTGTACGGCCGTGCGCTCTGTCTCATCATGACCACGGAGCGTGACCATCGTCACGTGAACAACGAAAATCGACCCCCGTCCCCGCGCGAGCGCTTCTACCGCCGAGAGCGCCGGTCCGTCCCCGCCGCACGGGCGTTCGCGCGTGAGGCGCTCGCCGCATGGGGTGTGCGCGAGCGCGCGGACGACGTCGTGCTGTGTGTCAGCGAACTGGCCACCAACGCGTTGGTGCACGGCGTACCGCCCGGCCGGGGCTTTCTGCTGCGGCTGCTGCCTTGGGGCGCGGGCGGCGTACGCGTCGAGGTGCACGACAGCGGGGACGGCGTACCGGCCGTGCCGCAGGCGGACGTGCGCGAGCCCGGCGAGGGCGGTCGGGGGCTGCTGCTGGTGTCGGAGCTGGCCGACAAGTGGGGCGTGGGGGAGCGGGACCCCGGCAAGGTCGTGTGGTGCGAGCTGGGCGTCCTCAGCTCTTCGGAGTGATCGGGCCCGACTCGAGATGGGAGACGTCCGGGGACGTGCCGCCGCCGTCCTGGCCGATGATCACCGCCACCAGGCAGCCGGCGGTGATCGCCAACAACGCGGCGAAGCCGCCGAAGCGCCTGACATGTCGGCGTGTCGCCACAGATGTTCCTCCTCTGCCGGGTCTGGCGCGGCATCTTTTCCGCCCGCCGGGCTTCCCCTGTGTACGGTGTCAGGTCGGCACGGCCCCGCGCAACGTCTCGGCCGTCGCCGAAGTGCCCCCACCGCCTCGGACGTCGTCATGCTGACCCTCCCCGACCTGACCGCCGGTCCCGTCCCGGTGCTGCGCCGTCCGGAACCGGCTGCCGAGGCGACGGCACAGCAGCAGCTGGACGACGTGGTCGTCTGCGACGCGCGCTGGCGCCTGCCGCCGGAAGACGCTCCCCGGGTCCGGGCGGGGCTGGCCGTGCTGCCCACCGGCCCGGAAGGCGCGGGACCCGAGGACGCCGGGGCGGCGCTGCGCCAACTCGCCCGCGCGGGAGTCGTCGCCGTGGTTCCCGCACCCGCGACCGCCCCGGCGCGCGAACTGCTGGAGCAGGCCGACCGGGCCGGGCTGCCGGTGCTGCTTCCCGCCGGGCCCTGGGACGCCCACGAGACACTGCGCCGCGTGCTGCGGCGGCAACTGGCGGTCGAGCGGGAGACCTGCTCCAGCGCACGCGGCTGTATGACGGCCAGCCGCGCCCACTCCGCCCCGCCCGGCTCGGCCAGCACCACGGGTCCGCCGGTGACGGCCGCCACCTCCCGCACCAGCCGGGCCGGACCGTCCGCCTGCTCCGGAGCGCACGCGGAGAGTGTCAGTACGCGCGCGGACGCCTGCGCGTACTCGGTCCGGGCGGGCGCGTACGGCCTTCGCGCCGTACGACGACGGGCGGGAGCTGGTGCTGCACGCGGTGGGCCGCGACCGGCCGCACCGGGTACTGGCCGCCGTCCTGCCCGGCGGCGGCCCGGCCCACCTGCGGCAGCTGCTGGCCCACACCGCCGGGCAACTGACGCTGCTGGACGCGGCGCTGCGCAGCCGACGGGACCGTGAGGTGCTGCGCACCGCGCTGCGGGGCATCCGCGTCTCGGTGCTCCAGTACCTGATGCTCGGCAACTGGGAGGGCGCCGTACGCGTCGCCGAGCCGCTGGCCGGACTGGGCGCCGCCGAGGCCGGGGTCGGTGAGGTGCTGGCCGCCGGACGCGGGGTGGTGGCCGTCCTCCAGTGCGCGCCCGGGGAGGACCGCACCGGGGCCGCGTACGCCTGTGAGGAGGCGGTGGGCGGCGGGGGACTGGTGGTGCCGTGCCCGGCGGACCCGCGGCACGTCATCGTGGTGCTCCCGCAGGACCCGGACGGCACGGCGCCGTTGGCGGTGCTGCGCCCGGTGGTGGGGCAGGCGCCCGGACGGTTCGCCGGTGTGTCCGGGCCGCGGCCGTGGTCCCAGACGGCCTCCGCCTACGGGGCGGCCGTGCGCGCGCTGACGGCCGCCGAACGCGACCCGGAGCGGATAGTGCGTGACTTCGGCGGGTCCTCACTCCTCGCGTTCCTCTCCCCGGGGGCGCGGGTCTGGTCCCGTCAGGTCTGCGGCGGGCTGCGGAGGCTGACGGAGGAGCAGCGCGCCCAGGCCGTGCCGACCGCCCGCCGGGCCCTGTCGTACGGGGCGCTCAGGGCCGGCCGGCTGCTCGGCGTCGACCGCACCACCGCCAACAAGCGGCTGCGGCTGGTCCTGGAGGCGATGGGACTGGACCACCGACAGGTCACCCACCGCGCGGTCGCGGACCTGGCCTTCCAGCTCGCCGACCTGCCCGAGCCGCCGGACGACGCGGCGAGCGGCTCCGGGGCCGGACTGCGGTCGCTGCTGCGGGAGGCGCCGGTCGTGGAGTGGGCGACCCGTGAACTGGCCGTCCTGGACCACCCGGAGGACGCCCCGCCGGACGGCAGGTTCGGCTGCGCGGACGAACCGGAGTGCTGCGGAGCCTCGGCCCGGCGGCTCCTGGCCACCTGGCTGGGCCTCAACTGCCGGGCCGGCGCGACGGCCGAGGCGCTGGGCATGCACCGGAACACCTTCGCGGCCCGGCTGCCGGTGCTCGGAGCCCGGCTGCGGCTGCCGTTGCGGGACCAGGGAGCCGCGCCCTACCAGGCGCTGTGGCTGCTGGTGGCCGCCGGGCACATCCCGGTGACCGGCATACCGGACCCGACTGACCCGGCCGCCTGACCGGGCCCGCACCGCGCACCTCACCTGCACACGGGGCCGCCTCGGATGCACGAGGCGGCGCGGCGGGCGGCATGCCTACGATCCCGGCGTCCGGGCGACGGACGCGAAGAGCAGGCGCCGAAACGGTCCGCCGGTGCGTCCAATTGTCCCCGCCCGGCCCAGCCACACCGCCACACCCACCGCATCCCACGTGCGGAGAATCAGGAGACAACACGTGCGCACCTTCCTGCGCAGAGCCGCCGTCACCGCGACCTGCCTGGGCGCCCTCGGCGGCGCGGTGGTCGGTACGGCCGCCCCGGCCATGGCGGCGTCCTGCAACACCACCACCAAGTCGGTCGACGACCGCGGGTACACCGGCCCCTGGCCGGACAACTGGACCATGAAGGCCACCATGTGCTCCTACCGGTCCGGCAGCTACATCTACAGCTACGCCAAGCTGTCCTGGGACCGGCCCGCCTCCTACGGCAACGCGCCGCACCTGATCTTCGACGCGGCCAAGTTCCGGGTCGCCCTGAAGAAGAGCGTCTCCGGGGCGACGGACCCGGTCCGCTACCGCCGGGACTTCGGCATCGAGGGCCGCCTGGAGGACGGGGACGGCTCGTACACCACCTCGACCATCCGGTACGCCATCTCGCGCTACGCCCTCGGCGACGGCGCCTGGAAGCTGAACTGGAACAACGACGGCGACGGCTACAAGACGTACCGCGTCACCGCCTCCCCTCGCGTGTGAGGAGCCCCGGCGGCACCGTCACGTCACCGGGGTCCGGTGGAACGGGCGGTGCCGCCGGCCCACCACAGAACAGTCAGCACCCCTGCCAGCATCACCACCCCGGCGGCGATCACCCGCCCCAGCCCGCCCCCCGCACCGCTCACCGGAACCAGCGCGGCACCCAGCACGACGCCCGCCCCGGCGCAGGCCGCGACCGCCTCCGCCCACACGCGCCGGGCCCCGCGTCCCCAACGCCACGGCCACGTCTCACTCGTCACCAGGTAGGCGACCAGCAGACCGGCCACGCAGGCACCTTCCCACCAGGCCGGATCGCCGGAGGACGCCGCGACGGCCACGACACCGCCCGCCAGCACCGTCGTACGGTGCCGCAGCAGACGGTACGACCACCGTGCGGACTCCAGCGACGGGCGCCGGTCCAGGGACGGCGCCGCCCATACCGCGCACGCGACCGCACACCCGAACAGGACGGCGCCCGGCGCACCGCCCACCGTCGCCCACGGCCGCCACGCCATCACGAGGGCCGCCGCGCCGAGCACCCGCACCGGCAGGGTGTCGGCCCAGTACCCCAGGTACTCGCGGAAACCGACCCGTGCGTCGAGCATCGTCATCCCGCGCGCCCCCTCCCACCGACCCGGCCCGACAGCAGCGGCGCCAACGCCAGGTCCAACGACTCACCCACGACGTGCCGCACCACCGGCACCCCGCTGTCCCGCAGGGCGAAGCGCATCGCGTCCCGCTCCGCGTGCCACAGCCGCAGTCCCAGCTCGCCCGCCGTGTCCCCGGGTTCGACCTGCGGGTCGCCGCTCGGGATCTCCACGACGACCGGGCGGCGCCCGCGCTCCTGGAGATCGCGCAGCACCTTCAGCATCCGTGCGTCGCTCAGCGGCGTGAACACGTACACGAGCGCTCCCTCCGGCAGCGCGGGCGGCGGCAGTCGCTCCAGGCCGGGCGCGTCGAAGCGGCGGTCCTTGCGGACGTCGAGGACGCTCTCCACGATGCGGTAGAACGCCGCGTCCCCGGTGCCCGGCGCCAGCCACCGCGTGGTGCCGCCGGTCGAGACGACCCCCACCCGGTCGTGGGTGCGCAGGTAGGCCCGGGTGAGTCCGGTGGCGGCGCGCACCGTCTCGTCCAGGGACGACAGCCCGGTCACCGGGTCGACGACGTCCCCGAACGCGTCGATCAGCATCACCGTGTCGGCGGCCCGCTCGGCCGCGAAGCGGTGCAGTTGGACGGACCCGCGCCGGGTCGTCGACGGCCAGTGGATGCGCCGCTGCCGTTCCCCGGGCACCCAGGGGGCCACTCCGATGACCTCGATCCCCTCCCCGGCCTGCGGCGAGGCGTGCTCGCCGAGCCGCTGCGGCAGCCGTACCGGGATCGGGGTGAACCGCGCCTGCGCGGCGTGCGGGAAGACGGCCACCTCCTGCTCCGCCACCCGCACGGTGCGGCGCACGGTGCCCCCGGCGTCGTACACGTCGAGGTCGACCGGGCCGACCGACCAGCGGCCCCAGTGCAGCGCGGTGTGGCGCAGCGTGACGGTCGACGGGCCGACGACCACCTCGTCGAGCCGCAGGCCGGGGCCGAGCGTGACGCCGGGGTCGAGGCGTACGGCGTCCCCGTCGTGGGCGACCGAGACGCGCAGGGTGACGGTGTCGCCCTCGAAGCAGCGGCTCGGCTCGACGGTCGCCGTCGTCTCGACGCGCCGGGGGTGGGCGCGGGGCAGCGAAAGCGCGAGCAGCACCAGCGGTGCCGCCGCGAGCGCCAGCAGCCACGCCCGGCCGGTGAGCAGGGCGGCGGACAGCGCGACGACGGCGACGGTCAGCAGGCGCAGCGTCCGCTCGCTCGGGCGCGGCCCGCCGGGCGGCGGGGGCGGCGGCTGGGCCGGGTCGGTGCGCCCCTCCAGGGCGCGGACCACACCCGCGTCCGGTGGCGGCGCGGTCATGACGGGGCGTTGGCGGCGGTGGCGGCCGTCCGCCGGGTCGTCGGCGTGCCGACACTGCCGACGATCTCGCGCAGCACGTCGTCCGTGGACACCTCGCGCACCCACAACTCGGGCCGCAGCGACACCCGGTGGGCCAGCGCCGGCACCGCGAGGGCCTTCACGTCCTCCGGGACGACGTAGTCGCGGCCGTCCAGCACGGCGCGGGCGCGCGCCAGCTGGACCAGGGCGAGCCCGCCGCGCGGTGAGGAGCCGATGCTGATCTGGGGGTGGTCGCGGGTCGCGCCGACGAGGGCGACGGCGTACTCCAGCAGGTCGTCGTCGATCTCCACGCGCTCCACGACGGCGCGCCACGCCCTGACGTCGGCCGGCCCCGCGAGTCTTTCGAGGACGGCCTCGGGCGCGGCCCGGTCGATCCGGGCCCGCAGCATCGCCAGTTCCTGCCCGGCGGTCAGGTAGCCCATCCGCACGCGCAGCTGGAACCGGTCGAGCTGCGCCTCCGGCAGGGAGTACGTGCCCTCGTACTCCACCGGGTTGGCGGTCGCGATGACGACGAACGGGTCGGCGAGCGGGCGGGTCTCGCCGTCCACGGTCACCTGCGACTCGGCCATCGCCTCCAGCAGCGCGGCCTGGGTCTTGGGCGGCGTCCGGTTGATCTCGTCGGCGAGCAGGAGGTTCGTGAAGACGGGTCCGGGGTGGAAGACCATCTCGCCGGTGCGCTGGTCGTACAGCGGTGTTCCGGTGACGTCCGACGGCAGCAGGTCGGGCGTGAACTGGACGCGGCGGAAGTCCAGGCCGAGGGTGGTGGCGAAGGACCGCGCGAGGAGGGTCTTGCCGAGCCCCGGCAGGTCTTCGAGGAGGACGTGGCCGCCGGCCAGTACGCCCAGCATCACCTGTTCGAGGGCGTCCGGCTTGCCGACGACGGCGCGGCCTATCTCGCGCAGTACGGCGCCGGCCTGCTCGCCGACCTGTTCGGCGGTGCGAAGCGGGGGCGTGGGGTCAGTCGTCACGTCGCTTGTTCCTTACCGGTGCGGGGTGCGGGGTGCGGGGTGCGCCGAGGGTTTCGAGGCGGTCGACGAGGCGGCGCAGTACGTCGACGGGGACCTGGCCGTCGGGTCCGGTCCGGGGTGGCTCGGGCCCGAGCCACGGCCACAGCTCGGGGCCGATCAACTCGGCCGCCCGCTCGGGCTGCTGGTCGAGCGAGACGTGGTGGTGCTCGGCGAGCGCGGCGGCGTACAGGTGGCGCAGCTCGGGCCGGAGCACCGCACGGTAGTAGAGGGCGCCGTCGGGCCCCGTCGCGGTCCCCACGTTCCGTCGCCACTCGCCCATGCCCGGCGCCCGCGTCCGCAGCAGCCGCACCTCGTCCCGGCGTCCGGAGTCGAAGGCGTCCGCCCCGGCGACGTACCGGGTGACGACCAGCGCCACGACGACGAGCAGGGCGAGGAGGGCGCCGGCCGCCCCGGGGCCGTCGAGGAGCAGGACGAGCAGGACGCCGGAGCCGGCGACCGCGCCGCCGAGCACCCCGAGCCGGCCCAGCGTGAGCATGTCCCCTCCGGGGGTGTCGGGGGTGTCCTCCGCCGGCCGGTTCACCGCGCGTCCTCCCGTTCCGCCAGCAGCGAGTCGATCTCCTCCAGGGCGTCGGCCGCGGCCTCGCGGTGGGAGGCGTCCATCGGGTGGGAGGAGAAGCGGGCCTCGCGGAACAGCGCGGTCAGGCGCGGCGCGGCCGGGCCCGGCGCCAGCCCCGCCGTGACGGCGCGGTCGAGCAGGTCGGCGGGACTGTCGGAGGCGTGCCGGGGCACGCCGGAGGCGACGAGGGCGTCCTCCATCCCGGCGTAGCAGGCGATGACGGCGGCGCGGGCGTCACCGGTGTCGGCCAGGGCGCGGCGGCCCGACCGCACGGCGGACAGGAGCAGACGCGCGTCGTCGTCCTCGGCCACCGGGGCGGTGCGGCCGGGGCGTTGCGGCACCCTGAGCCCCAGCCGTCGCAGCCGCGGTACGACGGCCATCACGACGAGCACGACGACCACCGCGGCCAGCAGGCCGAGCACCAGGTAGAGGGCGAGTGACGCGTCGTGCCCCGGGTCTCCCCGTTCCTGTCCGGGCATCGGCTCGCCGGGGACCGGCTGGGTGGGGAGCGGCGTCGGGACGACCGGCGGCGGGGAGGGCTGGGCGCCGCCGGTGGAGAACCGGTGCAGGACCAGGGCCAGGACGCCGATGACGCCCGCCCCGGCGAGCAGCAGCGGCGCGGCGAGCTCCCGCAGCCGTTCCTCGCCCGGCGGCAGCGCGGCACGGTAGCTGTTGAACCGGGGACGCAGGCGCTGGACGGCCTTCATGACCGCGACCGCCCAGGCGACGGACGCCCCGATCGCGACGAAACCCCAGTGGCCCAGCGGGCCCTTGCCGTCGGAGTCCAGCAGCCCCTCCTCGGGCCGCAGCACCAGCGCGGCCACCGCCAGCGCCGCGACCACCCCGGCGGCTGCCACCGCCCCGGGCACCGCCCGCCTTCCGGGCCGCCCCCCGTGTTCCATCGGTCCCCCCCTGTCGAACCCGTCCCCCCGAACGCCAGTTCACATCATCCTGGCACATGCCCCGCCGGCCACGGCAGGGCAAGCTCCCCACGACGACCGGGCCCCCGGCCGCCCCTCACGCCGGTGCCAGAGCCGCCGCGACCGACCTGATCGTCTCCGGCCCCACCCGGCAGCAGCCGCCGACCATCCCGGCCCCGGCCGCCCGCCACCGGCGCACCTGCCCGGCGTCGAACGAGGAACGCCCCGCCCAGGACCGCGCCTCAGCGTTCCAGGCCTCCCCGCTGTTGGGGTAAACGACAACCGTCTTCCCGGTGACGCGCGCGGCGGTCTCCACGGCACCGGGGACGTCCCCGGGGGCGCAGCAGTTCACGCCCACCGCGATCACCTCCTCCGCGTCCGCGGCCAGGGCGAAGGCCTCCTCCAGCGGCTGGCCCGCGCGGGTGCGGCCGCCCGTGACGGTGTACGACAGCCAGGCCGGCACGCCCAGCCCGCGCACCGCCCGCAGCAGCGCCGCCGCCTCGTCGGTGTCGGGAACGGTCTCCAGCGCGAGTACGTCAGGCCGGGCGGCGGCCAGTACCTCCAGGCGGGGACGGTGGAAGCGCTCCAGCTCCGCGACTGTCAGCCCGTACCGGCCCCGGTACTCGGAGCCGTCCGCGAGCATCGCGCCGTAGGGGCCGGCCGACGCGGCCACCCACAGGCGGCGGTCCGCCCGTGCGCGGCGCGCCGCCTCCCGCGCCGACTCCACGCTCAGGCCCATGAGTTCGGCGGCCCGCGCACGGCCGGTCCCGCGCCGGGCGAACCCCTCGAACGTGGCCTGGTAGCTCGCGGTGATCGCCACGTCCGCGCCCGCCTCGAAGTAGGCGAGGTGCGCCTCGGTGAGCGCCTCGGGGTCCTCGTCGAGCAGCCGTGCCGACCACAGGTCGTCGCTCAGGTCGTGGCCCGCCGACTCCAGCTGGTTGGACATGCCGCCGTCGAGCACGAGAGGGCGGCCGGAGGCGAGGGCGTCGGTGAAGTCGCTGGTCATGGCAGGAGATTAGTCAGTCGGCGGCACGGCCTCGGGGGCTTGTCCCCCGTGCGAGCTACGGCGAGGTGTCCACCGTGAGGTGACGATCCGGGGCCGCCGGATCCGTAGCGTCCAGTGCATGCCCGCGGCGCACCGGCCGCGGTCCGGAGAAGGGGTTCCCGTGAGGTTCGTCTGGCAGTTCCTGGCCGTGCTGGCGGCGTACGCCGTCGGCGGCATCGGCATCAACGCGGTGAAGGACAACGACTGGCTCACCCTGGTCGTCGGTCTCACGGCGGCCGCGCTGGTGGTCTACGTGTACGCCTGGGTGGTACGGCGGACCGAGCGCCGCCAGGCCCTGGACGTGGCCCTGGAGGACGCCCCGGCCAAGGCCGGCTGGGGGACGCTGATCGGCGCCGGGATGTTCACGGCCGTCATCGTGAACCTCTTCGCCTCCGGGCACTACGACGTGCACGGCCTGGGCTCGGTGCCGGGTGCGGTGGGCATGGTCGGATTCATGGCCGGCGCCGCGGCGACCGAGGAGGTCCTGTACCGCGGGGTGCTGTTCCGGATCATCGAGGAGCGCATCGGCACCTACCTCGCGCTGGGGCTGACCGGCGTGGTGTTCGGGCTCTCGCACCTGCTCAACGAGGACGCCACCCTGTGGGGCGCCGTCGCCATCGCCATCGAGGCCGGCTTCATGCTCGCCGCCGTGTACGCCGCCACCCGCAACCTGTGGCTGGCCATCGGCGTGCACTTCGGCTGGAACTTCGCCGCCGGCGGCGTCTTCAGCACCGTCGTCTCCGGCAACGGCACCAGCGAGGGCCTGCTGGACGCCACGATGTCGGGTCCGAAGCTGCTCACCGGCGGCGACTTCGGACCGGAGGGCAGCGTGTACTCGGTGGGCTTCGGGGTGCTGCTGACGCTGGTGTTCCTGTGGCTGGCGCACCGGCGCGGGAACATCGTGCCCTTCGGTGCCCGGCGGGCCGCGGGCGCCAACTCCCCCGCTAAACTGCCCCGGTGATCGTAGGTCGGCGTGTCCCGGAGCTGTGGGGCCGGCTCGACGTCACGGTCCGGGACCTCCCGCTCGGACTGCTGCTGCTCGTCGCGTCGGTCGTTCCGGGCCTCCACGGCAACGGCACGGAGGTCGGCGGCCTGCCGACCCGGCCCGCCGACGCGCTGGCCGGTGTGGCGGCCGTCCTCCAGTGCCTCCCGCTCGCCCTGCGCCGCAAGTGGCCGCTCGTCTGCCTCGCCCTGGTGTCGTGCGGCTTCGCCCTGGACCAGCTGCGCGGCTACCACCTCTTCGCGGGCACCGCGCTGCCCATCGCGCTGCTGAGCGCGGGGTCGCACCTGGAACGGTACCGGCGGGCCACCCCGGTGGCCGCGACCGTCGCGTACGCGGCCCTCGCGGTCGCCCTCCACCGGACCGGCCCCGGCGACCCCGTGGCCGAGTTCGTCACCTTCCACCTGGCCCTGGCCCTCGTCTGGGGCGTCGGCGCGTGGATGCGCTCCGCGCGGGCCGCGGAGGCCGAACGCCGCGGCCGCGTCGCCGAGGACGCCCGCAACGCCGAACGCACCCGCATCGCCCGCGAACTGCACGACGTGGTCACCCACCACGTGACGGCGATGGTCGTGCAGTCCGAGGCGGCCCGGTACCTGACCGCCGCGCCCGACCGGCTCGACCAGGCACTGACCGCCGTCAGCGACACCGGCCGGCGGGCCATCACCGACCTGCGGCACCTGCTGGACCTGCTCAACCCCGATCACGGCACCGGTCACGGCGGCGAGGACCGGACGCCGCCCGTCGGCCGTGTACTCACCCTCGTCGAGCAGACCCGGCGGGCCGGGCAGCCGGTGGAGTTCACCGAGGACGGCACGCCGCCGGCCTCCACCGGCAGCGCCGACCTGGTGGCCTACCGGGTCGTCCAGGAAGCCCTGACCAACGCGCTCAAGTACGACCACGGCGGCCGGACCTCGGTCCTGGTGCGCCACGGCGAGAGGGAGATCACCGTGGAAGTCGGCACGGACGGTTCCGGTTCGCGGGCCGCCTCCCCCGGCGGCAGCGGTCGGGGACTGGAGGGCCTGCGCGAACGGGTCGACGTCCTGGGCGGCGACTTCAGCGCGGGCCGCCGGACGGGCGGCGGCTTCCTGGTGCGGGCGCGGATACCTGGGGGGAGCCCGGTATGAGCGCGCCGGTCCGGGTGCTGGTCTGCGACGACCAGGTACTGATCCGCACGGGGCTGTCGACGATCATCGACGCGCAGCCCGACCTGGCGGTGGCGGGCGAGTGCGGGGACGGACGGACCGCCGTGGAACTGGCCGGACGGCTCCGCCCGGACGTCGTTGTGATGGACGTGCGCATGCCGGTCCTCGACGGCATCGAGGCCACCCGGCTGCTGGCCGGTGCCGGAGTCGAGCACCCCGTGAAGGTGCTCGTGGTGACGACCTTCAACCTGGACGAGTACGTCTACGAGGCACTGCGCGCCGGCGCCAGCGGGTTCCTGCTCAAGGACGCCCCGCCGGACCGGCTGCTGCACGGCATCCGCACCGTCGCCCTGGGCTCGGCGCTGCTGGACCCCGAGGTGACGCGCCGCCTCGTGGGCCGGTACGCCGCCCGCATCCGGCCCGCCGGGGGCGACGCCCGGGACGTCCCGCTGACGCCCCGTGAACTGGAGGTGCTGCGCCTCATCGCGGACGGCCTGTCCAACAGCGAGATCGCCGCGGCGCTCGTCATCAGCCACGAGACGGTGAAGACCTTCGTGTCCCGCATCCTGACCAAGCTCGACCTGCGCGACCGCGTCCAGGCCGTCGTCTACGCCTACCGGCACGGCCTGGTGACCTGAGGCGCGGACACTTCGGCCCGCACCGAAGCAACGGGCCCATAGCGTGCGGGGCATGAGCGACACGAACACCGCCACCACTGCCACCACCGCCCCCGTCACGCCCGCCGGCACCGTCACCGGCATGGTCGAGCACGTCCTCGCCCTCGCCGCCACCTGGACCCGCTGGGACGGGCGGCCCGCCCACGTCGACGGGCGTGTCTACACCCCGCACAAGGCGGTCCGCCGGGTCGCCGACCACATGGTCGACCACCTCGCCGAGATGGAGGCGAGGCTGGCAGGGGAGGAGACGCAGCCCGACCACTGGCACGCCTCCATGGTCACCACGGAGGCGGACCTCGCCCCCTTCACGCAGGCAGACCTCGACGAGGCCCGCAGCCGCCTCACCCGGCTCGCCCGGATCTGGGCCAACCGCCTCGACGCGCTCACCGAGGAGCAGCTCGACCACTCGCCCGGCGACGGCTGGTCCTTCCGCCGACTGGCCGAGCACCTCGAGGAGTCCGTGTACTACGCCGACGCGGTGGGTGACCTGTCGTGACCGCGTTCGCCGAGCTGCACCGCGCCGGTGAGCCGCTGCTCCTGCCGTGCGCCTGGGACCACGCCTCGGCGTACGCCCTTGCCGGGCGCGGGTTCCGGGCCATCGGCACGACCAGCCTCGGCGTGGCGGCGGCGAGTGGGCTGCCGGACGGGGCGTCGGCGACCCGCGACGAGACGCTGCGGCTGGCCCTCACCCTGGGCTCGGGGCCGTTCCTGCTCTCCGTCGACGCGGAGGACGGCTTCAGCGACGATCCCGACGAGGTGGGGGAGTTCGCGCGGGAGCTGGCGGCGGTCGGTGTCGTCGGCGTCAACCTGGAGGACGCCCTCGGTCCCGCCGACCGGCACGCCGCGAAGATCGCCGCGGTCCGTGCGGCGGCCCCCGGCCTGTTCGTCAACGCCCGCACGGACACGTACTGGTCCGGCGACGGCTCCTTCCCGGAGACGGTGCGGCGCCTGGACGCCTACCGCGAGGCCGGCGCCCACGGGGTCTTCGTCCCCGGCCTCACCGATCCCGGCGCGATCGGCGACCTCGTCGCCCACCTGGGCGAAGTCCCGCTGAACGTCCTCCACTCGCCCGCCGGGCCCGCCCTGCCGCACCTCGCCGACCTGGGCGTCAGCCGCGTCAGCCTCGGCTCGCTGCTGTACCGGCGGGCGCTGGGCGCCGCCCTGGAGGCGGCCGACGACGTACGCGCCGGGCGGGTGCCGGGCGGGGCGGCACCGACGTACGAGGAGGTGCGGGCGCTGGGCTGACCTAGGGCCTGTCCGGCCCCTCGCGCGGCCAGTGCGTCAGCGCCACGTGCAGGGCTTCGACCGCCTTGTCCCAGGACGCCCGTACGTCGCGCGGGGCGCCGAAGCCGCCGGTGGCCTCCAGGGCGCAGTAGCCGTGGAAGGTGCTGCGCAGCAGGCGTACGGCGTCGGTGAGGTCGGGTTCGGTGAGGCCGTAGGCGCGGAGCATGCCGTGGGTGATCTCGGCGGTGCGGCGCAGGGCGGGGGAGTCGGCGACCAGGGACTGGTCGACGCGGATCTGGGTCGCGGCGTAGCGGCCGGGGTGGCGCAGGGCGTAGGAGCGGTAGGCGCCCGCGAAGGCGGCCAGCGCCTCCTTGCCGGCCCGGCCGGCCACCGCCGCCGCGATCTCGTCGATCAGCTCGCCGCCGGCCAGCAGCGCGACCCGGACGCGCAGGTCCTGGAGGTTCCGCACGTGCGTGTACAGGCTCGCGTCCTTCACCCCGAAGTGCCGGGCGAGCGCGGAGACGGTGACGTTCTCGAAGCCGGACGCGTCGGCGAGATCGGCGGCGGCCGCGACCACGCGGTCGGTCGTAAGGCCCGCTCGGGGCATGCGCCACCTTCTCTGCTTCCTAGGGCTCCTAGGTTTCATGCTAGGGCAGGCGTGGTGGCACGCGAGGCTCACCTTCGAGTCGTGCAACGTTCACCTTCCGCCTCGATCCTCCTCGGAGCCGCGCACGGCGGCGGTATCCAGGAGGGGCTTTCATGGGGCACACGCACGGCCATCACCACCACGGCCACCCGCACGACCACGATCACGGCCACGACCACGAGACCGCGCCGGCCCTTCCCGCCGCCTTCGACGCGTCCGTCCCCGACGAGGCCCTCAGCCCCGAACAGCAGTCCCGCCGAGGCCTGTTGCGCCGCGCGGGACTCCTCGGCGCCGGACTCGCCGCCGGCACCGTCCTCACCCAGACCGCCACCGCCGCCCCCGCGCGGGCCGCGGGCCACGGCCGCCGCAAGAAGGGCTTCCTCTGGCTGGCCGGGGACCACCACATCCACACCCAGTACAGCAGCGACGGCAAGTACCGCGTCGTCGACCAGGTCCGCCAGGGCGCCCGGCACGGCATGGACTGGCTGGTCATCACCGACCACGGCAGCGTCACCCACGCCAAGATCGGCGTGGAGAAGGTCAACCCGGACATCCGCGAGGCCCGCGACACCTACGAGGACACCCTCGTCTTCCAGGGCCTGGAGTGGAACATCCCGGCCGCCGAGCACGGCACCGTCTTCGTCCACCCCGGCCGCCACGAGGTCTCCGTCCTCAAGCAGTTCGAGACCGGCTACGACGGCGGCGTCAAGGGCGCCACCGACTCCACGCCCGCCAACGAGGCCCTCGCGGTCGCCGGCCTGTCCTTCCTCGCCGACCAGGTCAAGCGGCGCAAGGTCAAGGACGCCCTGATGCTCGCCAACCACCCGGCGCGCAAGGGCATCGACTCCCCGCACGAGATCCGCGCCTGGCGCGACGCCACCTCCCGCCACCACCAGATCGCCGTCGGCTTCGAGGGCGCCCCCGGCCACCAGGCCGCCGGCCTCCCCAAGCCGCTCGGCATGGGCCGCGCCCGCGGAATCTACGACGGCAGCCCCGGCGCCAACAGCTTCCCCGGCTACCCGCTGGAGAGCTACCGCACCTGGGGCGGCTTCGACTGGATGACCGCCACCGTCGGCGGCCTGTGGGACAGCCTCATCGCCGAGGGCCGCCCCTGGTGGATCACCGCCAACTCCGACTCCCACCAGGTGTACGCCGACACCGCCGCCCGCGGCGGCGGCGACTTCAACGCCAACGGCCGCTACGACGACCCGGTCTACGCCGGGCAGATCGACGTCACCCAGGGCGACTTCTGGCCCGGCCAGTACAGCCGTACCCACGTCGGCTCCGACGGCTTCTCCTACGCCGCCGTCATGGACGGCATCCGCGCCGGCCGCATCTGGGTCGACCACGGGCAGCTCATCAGCGGCCTCGACGTCCGCGTCTCGGGCGGCGGCCGCTGGGCCACCCTCGGCGGCGCCCTGCACGTCCGCAAGGGCACCCGCGTCACCCTGTCCATGGACGTCGCCCTCGCCGGCGGCCCCAACTGGGCCGGGTTCACCCCGAAGCTCGCCCGCGTCGACGTCATCCAGGGCGACGTGACCGGCCCGGTCGCCGACCAGGACACCTTCACCGCGCCGACCGCCCGCGTCGTCAAGTCGTACGAGGTGAACAAGGACACCGGCACCGTCCGCCTCACCTACGACCTCGGCCGCGTCGACCGCCCCGTCTACCTCCGCACCCGCGGCACCGACGGCAACCGCTCCGCCGTCGGCGCGCTGGGCGCCAAGGTCGACCCGGCGGGCCCCGCCATCGACGTCGTCGGCGACGCCGACCCGTGGCGCGACCTGTGGTTCTACTCCAACCCGGTGTGGGTCCTGCCCTCGTGACCCCGCCGTACGCCATCGGAGTCGACACCAGCGCGACGACCCTGCGCGAGGCCGACCACCTGCTCCGGGCGCTCGTGGCCGGACTCGGCCTCCCCGAGGGCGTCTTCGGCTGCACGCACCTGGTGCGGGACGGCCGCCCGCGCGTCGCCCTGTCGCTGGCCGCCGCCGAGGAGCCGGTCCTGCGCGCCGCCCGGGACCGGCTCGGCGACCAGGGGCACGAGGTCCGCGACGGCGCCTGGGACGCCGTCGGCCGGGCCGTCCGTTACCCGGGCGCGGACGCGCTGACCGGCACGCTGACCGTCGCCGAGCTGCTGGCCCGCTCCGCGATCGACCGCGTGACGGTACTGGGCACGGCGGGCGAACCGGCCCCGGACACCCCGCTGGTGACCCGGGACCACGTGCGTCCGCAGTGGCAGGACGGCCGCCTCGTCCTGGCCGCCATGCCCGCCGTGGGCGGCACGCTCGTACCGTTCGAGGACCCGGACCCGACACCGTGCTGCGCGGACCACTGACAGCTCCGTAAGGTGGTCGCGGACCGGGCGGCGGGCGGTGCGGGGGAGGCGACCGGCATGAGGTGGCGGCGGCGGACGGCGGCGGCCCGGTGACCCACGAGGCACGGGACACGGGGCGAGCGGCCGGGCCTTCCTCCGGGAAAGCCCGCCCGCTGTGGCGGCAACGGGACTTCGGCGTCTTCTGGGCCGCGCAGACCCTCTCCGTCCTCGGCGACTCCTTCGCGCTGATCGCCCTACCACTGCTGGTGCTGGAGGCGACCGGGTCGATCGCGCGGATGGGACTGCTGACGGCCGTCGGCGGCGCCGCCGCGGTCCTCGCGGCCGTGTTCGCGGGGACCGTCGTCGACCGGGTGGACCGCCGCAGGCTGCTCATCGGCTGCGACCTCGTACGGATGGTCCTGTACGGGCTGATCCCCCTGGTGTGGCTGTTCGACCCGCAGGTCTGGCTCCTCTACGCGGTCCTGCCGCTGTGCGAGGCCGTCGGCATGTTCTTCGCCGTCGGCTACGTCACCGTCGTGCGTTCCCTGGTCGGCACCGAGCAGCTCACCGAGGCCAACGGACGCCTCAACGCCACCGCCGCCGCGGCCGGTGTCCTCGGGCCGCTGTGCGCGGGCGTGGTGGCCGCCTGGTCCGGCCCGGCCGCCGCCGTCGGCGTGGACGCGGCCAGCTTCGGCGTCTCGGCCGCCCTCGTCGCGATCGTCCGCTTCCGGCCCCGCCCGGCCGACGACCGGGCCGACGCCGACAAGGGGGAGCGCCCCGGGCTGTGGCAGGACCTGCGCACCGGCGTGGCCTTCCTCCGCGGGCACCCGGTGCTGCGCGCGCTCACCGCCCTGCTGTGCTGCTTCAGCTTCCTCACCCTCGGCCTCAACGACCTGGTCATCTACCACCTCAAGCACGACCTCGGCCACGACGACGGCACGGTCGGCACCGTCCTGGCGGTCGGCGCCCTCGGCACCATCACCGGCGCGCTGCTGGTGGCCCGGGTACGCCGACGGCTGGGCTTCGGCCCGACCTGGACCGGCGCGGTCGCCGTGTGCGGGCTGGCGTTCGCCGGGATGGGCCGGGCCACCGACGTCGCCACCGTCGCCCTGCTGAGCGCCGCGTTCCTGGCCTGCGTCGGCATGGCGGGCACCTGCTCGATGTCCCTGCGCCAGGAGGTGACCCCCGAGCACCTGCTCGGCCGGGTCACCTCCGCCTTCTGGACCCTGCAGTACTCGGTGGCCCCCATCGGCGCCGCCGTCCTCACCTGGGCGGCGGAGCGGCGCGGCACCACCCCGGTCGCCCTGGTGGCCGGCGCCTGCTGCGTCCTCATCGCCGTGGCGGCGCTCTTCACACCCGTACGCCGGGGCGGGCTCAGCCGGCCAGCACCCCGCGCACGAACGCGTTCGTGAACTTCCCCGCCGGGTCCAGGTCATGCGCCAGCGCACGGAAGTCGCCCAGCCTCGGGTAGAGCCCGCGCAGTTCGCCGGCCGGCGTCGTGAACACCTTCCCCCAGTGCGGGCGGGCCGCGAACGGGGCGAGCACCTCCTCCAGCCGCCGCACCACCGGCAGCACCGCCGCCGTGTCCTCGACCCAGGTGAAGTGCGCGGCCACGGTGTCCCGCCCGTAGGACGGGCTCAGCCACTGCCCGTCGGCGGCGACCGTGCGGATCTCACAGGTCTGCAGCACCGGCGCGACGACCTCCCGTATCGCGTCCATCGCGCGCAGGGCGGCCAGGGCGTGCTCGCGCGGCATCAGGTACTCCGACTGCAGTTCGGCGCCGCTGCTGGGCGTGAACTCGGCACGGAAGTGCGGCAGTCGCTCGTGCCAGGGCCCCGGCACCCCGAACTGCTCCGTGCAGTTGACCGCGGGCATGCCCGGCACCGGGTGCTTCTTCTCGGCGGCCGCGGCGGCGTACGGGAAGCCGGGCAGCGGCTGGTCCGTGCGCCGCTTCACCCACACCTGCCGGAAGCCGGGCGCCCGCCAGTCCGTGAACAGGCTCACGCTGTACGCCGCCGACATCACCGCCTCGAACGCCGCCGCGTCCAGCCCCTCCAACGGCAACTCGGTGAAGACGTGCTGCTCGACCTCGTAGGCCGGCTCCAGGTCGAGCGTGAGCGCGGTCACGACGCCCAGCGCGCCGAGCGAGGTCACCGCCCCGCCGAACCGCTCCTCGCCCCGCCCCACGGTCACCGTCGAGCCGTCCGCCGTCACCAGCTCCACCTCACGCACGGACGACGAGAGCGGCCCGTTGCCGACCCCCGAACCGTGCGTGCCGGTCGCCACCGACCCGGCGACCGAGATGTGCGGCAGCGACGCCATGTTCGCCAGCGCCAGCCCCCGCCCGTGCACCACCCGGGCCAGCTCCGCGTACCGGACACCGCCGCCCACCCGCACCGTGCGGGCCGCCGAGTCGACGTCCACCTCCGACGGCAGGTCCGCCAGCGACAGCAGGACCCCCTCGGCGCCCGGCTCCGCGATCTCGTTGAAGGAGTGCCCGCTGCCCAGCACCCGCACCCGCGCGCTGTCCGCCACCAGGGCCCGCAGCGAGGCCAGGGTGCGCGGCCGGAGCAGCTCCTTGGCCGTGTAGGTGATGTTGCCGGCCCAGTTGGTCACGGTGATGTCGGTCATACCGCGGAAACCTACCCGGCGCGTCTGGAGGGCCCCCGCGCGGGAAGCCGCACCGGCGGGGGCATACCGTGAGAAGTCGAACGCCGGACCCGGGAGGAGACACGGGATGGACAGCCGTACCGCGCTGGTCGAGGATCTGATGGAGCGGTTCCCGCACGTACCGCGCGAGGCCGTCTTCAAGGAGGACCTGCTGCGCGGCGGTGTCGCCTTCGACCCCTCCGCGCTCAGTGACAACGAGGACGGCGAGGTCAAGCCGAAGTCGTACTTCATCTTCTCCTTCGACCACGGCACCCTGCCGGAGTTGGGCGAGGCCGCGCTGCGCCGGCCGCCCGAGGAGATCATCCTCACCGGCGGCCCCTACGACCTGCGCCGCACCGTCGTCTCCGTCCGGGTGAACCCGTCCTCGCCCTACCGGGTCGCGGCCGACGAGCACAACCAGCTCGGCCTCTACCTCGACGGCAAGCGGATCTCCGACGTCGGCGTGCCGCCCATGCCCGAGTACTACCGGCACAAGCTCTCCAACGGGAAGTCGGTCATGGAGGTGGCCCCGACCATCCAGTGGGGCTACCTGATCTACCTGACCGCGTTCCGCGTCTGCCAGTACTTCGGCGCCAAGGAGGAGTGCCAGTACTGCGACATCAACCACAACTGGCGCCAGCACAAGGCGGCCGGGCGGCCGTACACCGGCGTGAAGGACGTCGACGAGGTCCTGGAGGCGCTGGAGATCATCAACAAGTACGACACCGCCAAGATTTCAACCGCGTACACGCTCACCGGCGGCGCGATCACGTCGAAGGTCCAGGGTCTGGACGAGGCCGACTTCTACGGCCGGTACGCCAAGGCCATCGAGGAGCACTTCCCCGGCCGCTGGATCGGCAAGGTCGTCGCCCAGGCCCTGCCCAAGCCGGACGTCCAGCGCTTCAAGGACTACGGCGTGCAGATCTACCACCCCAACTTCGAGGTGTGGGACGAGTACCTGTTCAAGATGTACTGCCCCGGCAAGGAGCGCTACGTCGGCCGCGACGAGTGGCACCGGCGCATCCTGGACTCCACCGAGGTCTTCGGCGCGCGCAATGTCATCCCCAACTTCGTCGCGGGCGTGGAGATGGCCGAGCCCTTCGGCTTCAAGACCGTCGACGAGGCCATCGAGTCCACCACCGAGGGCCTGCGCTTCTTCATGTCGCACGGCATCACGCCCCGCTTCACCACCTGGTGCCCCGAGCCCACCACCCCGCTCGGCAAGACCAACCCCGACGGCGCCCCGCTGGAGTACCACATCCGCCTCCTCCAGGCCTACCGCCAGACCATGGAGGACTACGGCCTCTCCTCGCCCCCCGGCTACGGCCCGCCCGGCGCCGGCAACGCGGTCTTCTCCGTCAGCTCCTTCATGGACAGCCTGCCGGAGGACGCGCCGGTGGAGGTGTGAGCAGCCGGCGCGTGAACCGGCGGTGGAAAAGGCGTTGACGGGCCGTGGTGCCCACGGGCTAATCTGACGCACGTCACACGGTGATCGCCGTGGGCGCGGAACACAGGAGTGAGGAGGTGTCGACCGATGGCTGTCATTGCGACGGGCGCTGCCCGCATCCAGGAACCCATCACGTCCACCTCCGTGGCCACCGGCTGACCTCAGCCCGCTGAGTCCGGTCGCCGGGGCCGCCCCCTGAAGGGCCAACCCCTTGACTTCCACGTCCCGTTCCACCTCTCACTCCACCGCCCACTCCGCCCTCGCCCCCTACGGCTGGGACGAGGACTGGGCCGACGCGTTCGCGCCGTACGCCGCCGAAGGGCTGCTGCCCGGCCGCGTCGTGCGGGTCGACCGCGGCCAGTGCGACGTCGTCACCGCCGACGGCGTCCTGCGGGCCGACACCGCGTTCGTCACCCCGCACGACCCCCTGCGCGTCGTCTGCACCGGCGACTGGGCCGCCGTCGAACCGGACGGCATCCCGCGCTACGTACGCACGTACCTGCCGCGCCGTACGGCCTTCGTGCGCTCCACCTCCTCCAAGCGGTCCGAGGGACAGATCCTCGCGGCCAACGTCGACCACGCGATCGTCGCCGTGTCGCTGGCCGTCG
The DNA here is from genome assembly GCF_001905385.1 of Streptomyces sp. CB02414. Lineage (GTDB taxonomy): Bacteria > Actinomycetota > Actinomycetes > Streptomycetales > Streptomycetaceae > Streptomyces. Next base: position 122,172 of record NZ_LIPF01000013.1, read on the forward strand.
AACTCGACCTCGCCCGGATCGAACGGTTCCTCGCGCTGGCCTGGGAGTCCGGGGCGCAGCCCCTGGTCGTCCTCACCAAGGCCGACCTGGTGCCCGACCCGGTGATGCTCGGCCACCTCGTCCAGGACGTGGAGACCTCCGCGCCCGGCGTGCCGGTGCTGCCCGTCAGCGCCGCGCACGGGGAGGGGCTGGACGTCCTGGCCGCCGCCGTCGGCGGCGGTACGGCGGTCCTGCTCGGGCAGTCCGGCGCGGGCAAGTCCACCCTCGCCAACGCGCTGCTCGGCGAGGACGTCATGGACGTCCAGGCCACCCGGGACATGGACGGCAAGGGCCGGCACACCACCACCACCCGCAACCTCCTCGTCATGCCCGGCGGGGGAGTGCTGATCGACACCCCCGGGCTGCGGGGCGTCGGGCTCTGGGACGCGGGCAGCGGCGTCAACCAGGTCTTCGCCGAGATCGAGGAACTGGCCCGTGACTGCCGGTTCCACGACTGCGCCCACGAGAGCGAGCCGGGCTGCGCCGTCCTCGCCGCCATCGACAGCGGCGAACTGTCCGTACGGCGGCTGGACAGCTTCCGCAAGCTCATGCGGGAGAACCAGCGCATCGTCGCCAAGAACGACGCCCGGCTGCGCGCCGAGATCCGAAAGGAGTGGAAGCGCCGGGACGCCATCGGGAAGGCGGCGATGGAGGCCAAGCGGGGGCGGCTGCGGTAACAAGGCACGGCGGCCACGTCGTCGCGCGGCGCGGGGCCACGACCGGCGTGTGCTTCCGGGCGCACCGGACCGGCGCCGCGGGCCGCTGCCCCCCCCCGGCCCTCTGACGGGCGTCGACCGCCGTCGTCCGCACGTCTCCCTCGTGGCGGTCGTGCGGCCGCCGGGCAGACCGGCGACCTGCGCCACATTCGCCGACGCGATGTCCGATTTCCGCCAGCCCGGACCTCCGGGCCGGCGGAGACTGGACGGTGTGAAGACGGACGACGTGGCGCTCGAGAAGGCGCGGGACAGCAGATACGAGGCCGTGCGCAGCCGGGACGCCCGGTTCGACGGGGCGTTCTTCTTCGCCGTCGAGACGACCGGCATCTACTGCCGGCCCAGCTGCCCGGCGGTCACACCGAAGCGGAGCAACGTGCGGTTCTTCGCGACCGCCGCCGCCGCGCAGGGTTCGGGGTTCCGGGCCTGCCGGCGGTGCCGCCCGGACGCCGTGCCGGGCTCGGCCGACTGGAACGTCCGCGCCGACGTCGTGGGCCGGGCCATGCGGCTGATCGGGGACGGCGTCGTCGACCGCGAGGGCGTCGCCGGACTCGCCGGCCGGCTCGGCTACAGCGCCCGCCAGGTGCAGCGGCAGCTCACCGCCGAGCTCGGAGCCGGGCCCGTCGCCCTGGCCCGCGCCCAGCGGTCGCACACCGCGCGCGTCCTGCTGCAGACCACCGCCCTGCCGGTCACCGAGATCGCGTTCGCGTCGGGATTCGCCAGTGTGCGGCAGTTCAACGAGACGATCCGGGCCGTGTACGCGGCCACCCCGAGCGAGTTGCGCGCCGCCGCGCCCGCCCGCTCACGCACCGGCGCCCCCTCCGCCGGGATCCCGCTGCGCCTCGCCCACCGGGGGCCCTACCAGGCCGGGCCGGTCTTCGACCTGCTCCAGCGGGAGGCCGTCGCCGGAATCGAGGAGGTGAGCGGTTCCACCGGCCGCCGCGTGTACCGGCGCACCCTGCGCCTGCCGTACGGCACCGGGATCGTCGCCGTCGACGAGCGTCCGGGCGGGACGCGCAACGGCGGCGGCTGGCTCGACGCCCGCCTCCACCTCACCGACCTGCGCGACCTGACCACCGCCGTACAGCGGCTGCGCCGGCTCTTCGACCTCGACGCCGACCCGTACGCCGTCGACGAACGGCTCGGCGCCGACCCACGTCTCGCCCCGCTCGTCGCCGCCCGCCCCGGACTGCGCTCGCCGGGCACCGCCGATCCCGACGAGTTCGCCGTACGGGCCCTGGCGGGGCGGGCGGAGGCCGAGCGGCTGGTCCAGCGGTACGGCAAGACGCTGGACGCGCCGTGCGGCACCCTCACCCACCTCTTCCCCGAACCGGGCGTCCTCGCCGAGGCGGAGCCGCACGGCACGCCGGGCGCCCTCGCCGCCGCCCTCGCCGACGGCGCCGTCCGCCTCGACCCCGGCGCGGACCGGGACGACGCCGAACGCGCGCTGCTCGCCGTACCCGGCGTGGACGCCGCCACGGCCGCCGTCGTCCGCGCCCGCGCACTCGGCGACCCGGACGTCGCCCCGCCCGGCGCGGCCGTCCCCGAGACCTGGCGCCCCTGGCGCTCGTACGCCCTGAACCACCTGCGTGCAGCAGGAGAGTGGGAGAACCACCGATGACGAACATGACCACGACCGCGGCCACCGGTACCTACTGGACCGAGGTGCCCAGCCCCGTCGGCCCGCTGCTCCTCACCGCGGACACGGACGGCGCGCTCACCTCCCTGTCCGTGCCCGGGCAGAAGGGCGGCCGCGGTGTCCAGGAGGGATGGCGGCACGACGCCGGGCCCTTCCGGGCCGCCGGGGAGCAGCTCGCCGCCTACTTCGCCGGGGAGCTGACCGAGTTCCGGCTGCCGCTGCGGGCCGAGGGCACCGCCTTCCGGGAGCGCGTGTGGGCCGCCCTGGACGACGTGCCCTACGGGTCGACCACGACGTACGGCGAGATCGCCGCCCGCATCGGGGCCTCCCGGCCCGCGGTACGCGCCGTCGGCGGCGCGATCGGCGCCAACCCGCTGCTGATCCTGCGCCCCTGCCACCGGGTGATCGGCGCCGACGGCTCCCTCACCGGGTACGCGGGCGGCCTGGAGCGCAAGACGCGGCTGCTGGCCCTGGAGGGCACCCTGCCGAGGCCCTAACCGGCCAGTACCGCCCCCAGCCACGCCCCGGTGATCAGCAGGCAGGCGAAGAACTCTGTCAGCACGCCGTAACCGCCCGCGCGCATCGCCGTCCGCAGCGCCGCCCTCGCCTCGCCGTGCCGGCCCAGCCGCAGCCGCTCGGCGAGGTAGATGCCGCCCATGAAACCGGGTATCGCGCCGACCACCGGTATCAGGACGAAGCCGAGGACCGCGCCCGCGCCCCCGTACAGCGTGAGCCGCCGGGTCGCGTCGTCCGCGCGCATCCGCCGGCGCCGGGACGGCAGCGCCCAGCGCACCGCCAGGGACAGCAGCAGGACGACGGTGGCGCCGACGAGCACGGCCCACGCCAGCGGCCGCGGGTCCTTCAGCGCCCACCACAGGACCCCGGCCCACACCAGCCACGACCCGGGCATGCCGGGGAACAGCACCCCGTACAGCCCGAGCAGTATCACCAGCCCGGACAGCAGGAGGTCCCACGCTCCCATCTGTCCAGAGTGCCGGAGCCGCGCGCGGTCCGCAGATGTGCGGGCGGGTGCGGCGGGCGCCGGTCAGTGCTTCCTGGACACCCACTCCCGTTCGTAGGCGTGCCAGCCCAGCTGGAGCCGGGTGCTGACGCCGGTCAGCTCCATCAGACGCTTCACCCGGCGCTGCACGGTCCGCAGCCCGAGGTCGAGCTGCTTGGCGACGCTCGCGTCGGTCAGGCCGGCCAGCAGCAGGGAGAGGATCTCCAGGTCGGTGGCGTCGGGCCCGTCCGGGCCGTGCTCGGTCACCCCCGAGGTGCCCAGCCGCAGCGGCAGCGCCTGTCGCCACACCGCTTCGAACAGTCCCGACAGCAGCTCCAGCAGGCCGCTGGCGTGCACGACCAGCGCGGCGGGCTCCGAGGAGCGCGCGGTGAGCGGGACCAGGGCGAGGGACCGGTCGGCGACGACCAGTTTGGTCGGCACCCGGTCCACCACCCGCACTTGCTCCTCACGGCCGAGCGCGGCGGACAGTTCGGTGATGCCGGTCGGCAGGTCCAGCACCGAACGCTCCAGGACCACCCGGTAGCGGACGCCGCGTCCGGCGGCCTGCTCCTCGGCGTCGTTCTCCATGCCGGTCACCGCGACCGGTTTGTCGGTGACCAGCGCGCACACCTCGTCGGTCGCCCCGAGCTGGAGCTGGACGAAGCGCTGGGCGACCGCCGCGGCGCCGGTCACCACCTCCACCAGGTCGTGCACCGCGGGTTCGGCCGCAGCCGCGCGGTACTCCTCGGCCAGCAGCGCCGCCGCCAGCTCCGCCCGCTCCAGCTCGTGCCGCTGCTGGGCGAGCAGCGCGCCCAGCGCCACCCCCGGCGGCGCGGCGACCCAGCGGCCCGGCCGGGCCGAGGACTGGGCCGCGAGACCGTTCTGCTCCAGCCGGCGCAGCGCACGCTCCGTGTCCTGCTCGCCGAGCGCGAGCCGGCGGGCCAGATCGGGCACGTCGGCCGCGCCCACGGACACCAGCGCCCGGTACGCCGCCTCGTGCGTGTCCTCCAGCCCCAGCACTCCCAGCATCTGCCTCGCCCCTCCCCGAGCACCAACCTCACCACTGCCCGCGGTGCCGACCGTGGCGGGAAACGGCCACGGCGCAAAACCGCCTCGGGACATCATCGCCGTACCGCCGGTCACTCTGCCAAGGTGGCGTCGCCGAGCGGTTCTCCCGTGGGGGGTGGGACCGCTCGGCCACCCCGCCTCGCAATACCGTTCGAGCCGTCCCCCGACACGCCGTCCCGGCGCACGCCGGTGCGCCGGATTTTCCCGATGCCCCGTTTTCATCCGGCTCCGTCGGTGGACAATCAGGAGCATGAGTCAGCAGGGGGGAAGTCCCGCCGGTCATGACGACGACTGGTGGGCGCAGCTGTACGACGACTCCGCCGACGACACCGGCCCCACGACCGCGCCCGATTCCCTGGACGACCGCTTCACCTCGGCGGCGGGGACGGTGGCCCGCGGCCCGGACCACGGCCCACGGGGCGGACCGACGCCTCCGCCGCCGACGCCCGCGCCCGTCGGCGTCCCCGCTCCCCGCACCGGACCGCCTCCCCCCGCCGGCACCACACCGGGCCACCCCGGTCCGCCCCCGCCCCGCGCCCCGTGGGAACCCCCGCCGGCCATTCCCACCGGACCGGCGAACTTCCCGGCCGCCCCGACCGGTCGGCAGCCCGGACAGCCCGGTCCTCCCCAGCCTCCGCCCGGCGGCGGGCGTCGGGTGTGGACTCGTGGGCGTACGACTTCGGGGACCGGGGACGCCGATCTCTCGGAGCCGTCCGACGGCGGCTCCGTGCCATCGCCGCCGGCCGGGGACGCTCCCGTTCTGCCGCCGCTGCCGCCGCTGCCGTCCCCGTTCCTCCCCTCGGCCCCGCCCGCGCCCGCCGGCCCCGACTACGTCGGCTCCGGGCCGCCCACCTACGACCCCGAGCCCACCGCCCTGCCGCCCGCCGACCCCGAGGGGCTGGACGGGCTGGTGGCGGACACGGTGCTGGACGGCGCCCGGTACGGGAGCTGCACCCTGCGGGCCGTCTCCGTGCGGGGCGACTCCGCGCGCTACCGGGGCGACCCGCGCCGCGACGCGCTGCTCGTCGCCCGCTTCGGCGCGGGGGAGCAGGCGCTGGTGCTGGTGGCGATGGCCACCGGGGCCCGCGCGAGTGCCGGCGCGCACCGGGCGGCGGCCGAGGTGTGCCGGTGGATCGGGCGGGCCGTGGGCCGCAGCCACGACCGGCTCGGGGAGGACCTGCGGGCCGGGCGCCGCGGCGAGCTGAAGTCCGGGCTGCACCGGCTCACCGACCGCAGCCTCGGCCGGCTCCGCGCCGACGCCGCCGACCAGGGCCTGAGCCCCGACGAGTACGCGGCCACCCTGCGCTGCCTGCTGCTGCCCGCCGACCCCGGGTGCCGTACGCGGGTGTACTTCGGCGTCGGCGCGGGCGGACTGCTGCGGCTGCGGGATGGGGCCTGGCAGAACATGGAGCCCAGTGCGGGCGAGGTGGCCGGCGAACCCGTCGTCGGGTTCGGGTCGCCGCCCGCCGGGACACCCGAGGGGGACCGGCTCACCATGGACCTCGGCGTCACGCCCCCGCCCGGCCCCCACCACGACCCGCCCGCCGGGCCGCCCCGCGAACCCTTCCGCTTCCGCGCCTCCGTAGCCCGCCCGGGTGATGTGCTGCTGATGTGCACCGCGGGCCTCGCCGAGCCGCTGCTCAGCGAGCCCGGGCTGGGCGGGCTCCTCGCCCGGCGGTGGTCCGGCCGCACCCCGCCCGGCCTCGCGGAGTTCCTCGCCGACAGCCGCGTACGGGTCAAGGGTTACGCCGACGACCGTACGGCCGCCGCCGTTTGGGAGGCGTGACGCCGTCCGGTGTGCCATAGCTGGAGCCATGGCCAAACAGAACGTCGCGGAACAGTTCGTCGACATCCTCACCCGTGCCGGAGTCAAGCGCCTCTACGGAGTCGTCGGCGACAGCCTCAACCCGGTCGTGGACGCCGTGCGCCGCCACTCCGGCATCGAGTGGGTGCACGTGCGGCACGAGGAGACGGCCGCCTTCGCCGCCGGGGCGGAGGCGCAGATCACCGGCAAGCTCACCGCCTGCGCCGGCTCCTGCGGCCCAGGCAACCTCCACCTCATCAACGGCCTCTACGACGCCCACCGCTCCGCGGCCCCCGTGCTCGCCCTCGCCTCGCAGATCCCGTCCAGCGAGATCGGCCTCGGCTTCTTCCAGGAGACCCACCCCGACCAGCTCTTCCGCGAGTGCAGCCACTACAGCGAGCTGATCTCCAGCCCCAAGCAGATGCCCCGGCTGCTCCAGACCGCCATCCAGCACGCCGTCGGCCAGGGCGGCGTCAGCGTCGTCTCGCTGCCCGGCGACATCGCCGACGAGCCCGCGCCGGAGAAGGCCGCCGAGACCGCACTCGTCACCTCCCGGCCGACCGTACGGCCCGGCGACGAGGAGATCGACCGGCTGGTGCGGCTGATCGACGACGCCGACCGGGTCACCCTGTTCTGCGGCGCCGGCACGGCGGGCGCGCACGCCGAGGTGATGGAGTTCGCCGGGAAGATCAAGTCCCCGGTCGGGCACGCCCTGCGGGGCAAGGAGTGGATCCAGTACGACAACCCGTACGACGTGGGGATGAGCGGGCTGCTCGGGTACGGCGCCGCCTACGAGGCCACCCACGAGTGCGACCTGCTGATCCTGCTCGGCACGGACTTCCCGTACAACGCCTTCCTGCCCGACGACGTGAAGATCGCCCAGATCGACGTCCGGCCCGAGCACCTGGGCCGGCGCTCCAAGCTGGACCTCGCGGTGTGGGGCGACGCGAAGGAGACCCTGCGCTGCCTGATCCCGCGGGTGAAGGAGAAGAAGAGCCGCCGCTTCCTCGACCGGATGCTGAAGAAGCACGCGGATGCGCTGGAGGGCGTCGTCAAGGCGTACACCCGCAAGGTCGACAAGCACGTCCCGATCCACCCCGAGTACGTGGCCGCCGTGCTGGACGAGATGGCCGACGACGACGCCGTGTTCACCGTCGACACCGGCATGTGCAATGTCTGGGCCGCCCGCTACATCCAGCCCAACGGCAAGCGCCGCGTCATCGGCTCCTTCTCGCACGGTTCGATGGCGAACGCGCTGCCCATGGCGATCGGCGCCCAGTTCACCGACCGGCGCCGGCAGGTCGTGTCGATGTCCGGCGACGGCGGGTTCACGATGCTGATGGGTGACTTCCTTACCCTCGTCCAGCACGACCTGCCGGTGAAGGTTGTGCTCTTCAACAACTCCTCGCTCGGCATGGTCGAGCTGGAGATGCTGGTCGCGGGCCTGCCCTCGCACGGCGTGGCCAACACCAACCCCGACTTCGCCGCCGTCGCCGAGGCCTGCGGCGCCTTCGGGGTGCGGGTGGAGAAGCCGAAGGACCTGGCCGGGGCGCTGAAGGCCGCGTTCAAGCACAAGGGGCCGGCCCTGGTCGACGTCGTCACCGACCCCAACGCCCTGTCCATCCCGCCGAAGATCAGCGCCGACATGGTCACCGGCTTCGCGCTGTCCGCCTCCAAGATCGTGCTGGACGGCGGCGTCGGGCGGATGCTCCAGATGGCCCGCTCGAACCTGCGGAACGTGCCGCGCCCGTGACCGGCGGCACGGCCGTCGTGGGGGACTCCGGCGAATCGAGATGACTGCCCGGGGTCCGAACGGGCAAGGCTTCCCCCGTGAAGTTGTTCGAGCAGGGAGGGAACGACATCAGCACGTCGACGGGGGACAGGGAAAGGAAGGCGGTGCCGGAGCTCAGGCAACGACTCGGACGGGCGGACCTGCGGGCGGTGCCCGAGGCCCGGCGGGCCCTGCGCGAGCTGCTGCGGCACTGGGGCGGGCCCGGACGGTCGGAGATCGCGGAGCTGCTCACCAGCGAGCTCGTCACCAACGCCCTCGTCCACACCGACGACGGCGCGGTCCTGACCGCCACGGTCGGGCCGAGGGCGCTGCGGGTCGAGGTGCGGGACCGCGCCGACGGACTGCCCCGGCCGCGCACGCCGCGCCCGGAGGAGAGCACCGGCGGCCGGGGCCTGCTCCTCGTGCAGTCCCTCGCGGACGACTGGGGCGTGCGGCCCTGCGGGACGGGAAAGTCGGTCTGGTTCGAGCTGGACGCCGAGGCGGCGTGACGGGCCGCCGGGAGCCCGGCGGCCCGTCAGACCTGACCGCGACTAACCGAACTGCTGCTCCAGGTCCTTGAGCTTGCGCTCCAGGGAGTCCAGCCGCGGCAGGGCCTGTGTGTCGTCCTCCGCGGTGAGGTCGACGGTGACCGGGTCAGCTCCGTTCCGCACGGGCTGCAAGGAGGGCCGCCGGCGTACGGGCAGGGGCTCCGGGGCCGATATGGCAGGCTCCGCGGTGGCCCGCTCGGTGCCGCGCTCCACCTGCTGCACCTCGACCTCGACCTGCCGGCCGCCCCGCCCGGGGAAGCCCCGGTGGCCGTGGCCCCGGCTGATCGCCTTGAGCTGGGCCCGCTCCAGCCGCTCCTGCTCGCGCCGGCGCTGCTTGGCCTCCTCCTTCTTGCGCATGTCGTCGCGCACCTCCTCGACGGCCTCGTCGAGGCTGCGCACGCCCTCCAGGAGCATCAGCGACCAGGCGCGGTAGGTCTCGCGCGGGGCCCGCAGCCAGCGCACCATGCGGATCTGCGGCAGCGGGCGGGGCACCAGGCCCTGCTCGCGCAGCGCGGCCCGGCGGGTCTGCTTCAGGGCGCGGTCGAACAGGACCGCCGCCGACAGGGACATGCCCGCGAAGAAGTGCGGGGCACCCGCGTGACCGATGCCGCGGGGCGCGTGCACCCAGTTGAACCACGCCGCCGCGAACGCGAAGGTCCACACGAGTATGCGGGAGCCGAGGGCGGCGTCACCGTGACTGGCCTCGCGCACCGCGAGGACGGAGCAGAACATCGCCGCCCCGTCGAGCCCGAACGGGACCAGGTACTGCCAGCCGCCGCTCAGGCCGAGGTTCTGCTCGCCGAAGCCGACCAGACCGTGGAAGGAGAGCGCCGCGGCGACCGCGGCACAGCAGAAGAGCAGGACATAGGAGACGCTGCCGTAGAGGGCTTCCTTGCGCCTGCGCCGCTCCTCCATGCGCTCCCACGAGTCGTCCGCGCCCTCGTCCTTCCCCGAGGAACGCTTGCCTCGCGCGAGCACCGCCACCGCCGCCAGCATGCCCAGGAGCAGCACGGCGCCCGGAAGCAGCCAGTTCAGCGATATGTCGGTCAATCTCATCTGGGGTCCCTTGCCTTGGGATAGGGCGTAACGCCCGCCATGGTGGCCCAAAGCCGGCGGTCCTCAGGGGGTTTCGGGGCAAGAGGCCGCCAAGGAAGCGAGAGGGGGCGCCCAGGGCGGGGTTCTGCTCGAACTGCCTTGCAGGAGACGGGAGATGAGTTCGATTAAGACCACCCGTGCGGGTGGTTCCGGGGGAAGTACCTGCGCTGCGCGGGCGGCTCAGCCCGCCGTGGCGAGCAGCTTGCCGACGCGGTCCGCGTCGCAGGTGCGCGGGCAGGTCGCGCAGGTGTCCTCGGGGCGCACCGTGTAGAACATGCAGCAGCTCGCACGGTCCCGGGTGTGCAGCGGTTCGCCGTCCGGTCCGGTCAGCTCACGGAACGCCGCGTCGCCGACGTACGGCTTGGTCGCGCCCGGCAGCAGCAGCTCCAGCTCGTGCCGGGCCCGCTCCTGCTCGCCGAGCAGATGGGCGACGTACCAGAGGCCCTCGACGACCTCGTCGGTCGCCATGCCCCACAGGGCGCGTCCGCGCCGCCGCATCCGGGGGCCGAATCCGGCCAGCACCGGCTCCAGGTGCTCGGCGACCGCCGCCCGCACCTCCACCCGCAGCGCCTCCTCGTCGGCGACCACGCGGGCCCCGGGCAGGGCGGCGGCCGGGTCGCCGGGCAGGCAGGCGAAGCCGGCGGGGCGCACGGCCATCCGGCCGAGGGGCAGGCCGGCGGCGGAGCGGTCGTAGGCGACGTGGGTGGCGGGGTAGCGGGGCACCCGGCGGTGCAGGAACCACGGCACGGTGATCAGCAGGCAGGCCGGCCACGCGTACCGGTGCAGCCCGAAGCTCGCCACGACGTCCGGGCGGGCCCGCTGCCCGTAGTCCCGCAGCACCTGGGCGTCGTCCCAGGCGAGGAACGCCTCCAGCTCCGCGCCGCCCGCGGCGAGCGAGCCGGCCGCGACCCAGCCGCCGCCGGCCGGGACCTGGCCGGCCGGGTCCAGTTCGGTGACGCCCAGCCCCGGAAGGACCTCGGTCAGGCGCGCGTAGGCGTCCGTGAGGGCCGTGCGGGTGACAGGCATGCGGGACCACCGATCCACGTCGGAACGAACGGACAGCTTGAGGTAAGCCTTACCTTACCGAAGATCCTCGGGATTTGAACTGGCGGCCGGTGCCTTTATGGTGCTTGACGGACAAGTGACAACCCGCCGTAATGACCTCAAGTACCGACACGTCCCTCAGGAGGACCCGTGAAGCCGAGCGCGCAGGGGCCCGGGGGCACGGGAACGGGGACGGGGCGCGTCCGGGCCGTAGGGCCGGACGAACCGGCGGGAGCGTCCGGAGCGGTGCGGGTCCCGGCGCAGCCCGGTGCCGCGGACGTGAACCGGGAGCAGCGGGACCAGGGCCGGGACGGTGGTGAGCGCCGGGACCGTGGTGACGGTCGGGTCCGTGGTGCCGGGGAGCCGGGCGGGGCCGTGCGCGGTGAGCACACGCACAGCGAACCCCCCGCGCCCCGGCCGCGTGTCCTCGTCCAGCGCTCCTCCGTGCGCGGTCAGGTACTCGACGCCCTGCGCGACGCGCTGATGGCCGGGGAGCTGCGGCCCGGCGAGGTCTACTCGGCGCCCGCGCTCGGGGAACGGTTCGGCGTCTCGGCCACGCCCGTGCGCGAGGCCATGCAGCAGCTGGCCGTGGAGGGCGCCGTCGAGGTCGTCCCCAACCGCGGCTTCCGCGTCGTCCGGCGCGGCGACCGGGAACTGGCCGAGCTCGCCGAGGTCCGGGCGCTGCTGGAGGTCCCGGTCTGGCTCCGCCTGGCCCGTACGGTGCCCGCCGAGCGGTGGGCGCGGCTGCGGCCCCTCGCCGAGGCCACCGTCCGGGCCGCGTCCTCCGGCTGCCCGGCGACCTACGCCGAGGCCGACCGCGCCTTCCACCGCGTGGTGCTCTCGCTCGCCGGCAACGAGCAGCTCGTCGGCGTCGCCGGCGACCTGCACCGTCGCGCCCAGTGGCCGAGGGCCGGAACCCCCGCGGGGCGGGGGCGGGCCGATCTGATCGCCGACGCGCACGAACACACGGCACTGCTGGACGCGCTGATCGCCGGCGACCAGGACGTGGTGCGGGCCCTGGTGGGGGAGCACTTCGGCGCGACGCCATGAGCGCTCCCCCGGGAAAGGGCGGACCCCCAGGGAAGGGCGGGCCGCCTACGACACCTCCTGCCGTTCCGCGCGGCTCGCCGGCACCGTCTTCTCCGTGGTCCGTCCCTTGCGGCGGGAGCGACGGGACCCGTTGCCGCGGTCGTACATCTCGATGGCCAGCGGCGACGCGGTGAACACCGAGGAGTACGTCCCGACCCCGACGCCGATCAGCAGCGCGAGCGCGAAGTCGGTCAGCGAGTCCTCGGCCAGCAGGGCCAGCGAGGCGAGGATGAGCACCGCGCCCATACCGGTGTTGACCGTGCGCGGCAGGGTCTGCAGGATCGCCAGGTTGGTGAGCCGGGCGAACGGCGTCTTGCGGTCCTTGCCGGCGAGCAGCTCCCGGACGCGGTCGAAGAGGACCACCGAGTCGTTGACCGAGTAGCCGATCACGGTCAGCAGCGCGGCCAGGAACACCCCGTCGATCGGCTTGCCCAGCCACGCGAAGACACCGACCAGGATGACCACGTCGTGGGCGAGCGCGCTCACCGCCGCCGTACCGAACAGCAGCCGGAAACGGACGGCGAGATACAGCAGCTGTGCGCCGAGGGCCAGGCCCAGGGCGATCAGGGCGTCCCGCCGCAGCTCCTCGCCGAGGCTGGGACCGATCAGCTCGTCGCGGACCTTCTCGGTCTCACCGCCCAGCCCGCCCACGGTCTCGGTGACCTTCTCCGCCTCGGCGTCGGTCAGCTCCTCGGTGCGTACCGACAGGTCGCCGTCGCCGGAGGACTGGACGACGGCGCGGGGGAAGCCCGCGTCGGCGAGGGCGTCCCGGGCCCGGTCGGCGTCGACCTGGGTGGCCGTGGAGTACTCGATCAGCCGTCCGCCGGTGAACTCGATGCCGAAGTCGAGCCCGCGGACCAGGATGCCGGAACCGGCCACCACCATGACCAGCGCGGAGGCGGCCAGCCAGCGGCGGGGCCGGCGCATCAGGAACGGGTCGCGGCGCAGCAGCGCGTCCCGGACCGGGCCGGTCGTCGAGATGCCGGTGATGTGGGGACGGCGGAAGACCGCCGGGCGGCTCGCGGCGAACTCGGCTAGCACCCGGGTGATCACCAGGGCGCTGACCATGGAGGCGAGGACACCGATGCCCAGGGTGACGCCGAAGCCCTTCACCGGGCCGGAGGCCAGGAAGAAGAGCAGGGCGGCGGCGATCAGCGTGGTGATGTTGGAGTCGGCGATCGCGCTGAAGGCGCTGCGGAAACCGGCGGTCAGCGAGGAGCGGGTGCTCGGGCGGGTCCGGGAGGCCTGTTCCTCGCGGGCGCGTTCGAAGACGAGGACGTTGGCGTCCACCGCCATGCCGATGGCCAGCACGAAGCCCGCCAGGCCGGGCAGGGTGAGGGTGGCGCCGACCGCGGCCAGCGCGGCGTAGGAGATCAGGCCGTAGCAGAGCAGGGCCACGGTCGCGAGGGCGCCCATCAGCCGGTAGACGACGATGATGAACAGCGCGGTGAGCGCGGTGCCGATGACGGCGGCCCAGGCACCGGCCGAGATGGCCTCGTCGCCCAGGGTCGCGCCGATGGTGCGCTGCTCGATGGTCTCGACCGGCACGGGCAGGGCGCCGCCCTTGACGAGCAGTGCCAGTTCGCGGGCCTCGGCGTCGTCGAAGGAGCCGGTGATCTGGGTGGAGCCGCCGGCGATGCCCGCCCCGCAGGCCACCGAGGGGTCGACCTGCGGCGAGGAGATGATCTTGTTGTCGAGCACGATGGCGACCCGGCGCTGCGGGTCGCCGGCCGGGTGACAGGCGGCCTCGCCGGTCACCTTCGCCCAGCGGTCGCCGCCCGCGTCCTTGAAGTCCACGGTGACGAGCCAGCCGGCGCCGCCCTGCTGGTCGAAGCGGGCGTCGGCGCCCTTGACGTCCTCACCGGTGAGCGAGGCGGCCTTCAGCCGCAGGGGCTGTCCGTCCTCGTCGGGCAGGACGCGCTCGCCTTCCGCACCGGACTCCGATCCGGGGTCCTTCTCGGTGCTCTCCGCCGCACCGAGCACCGAGTGGACGGTGAGCTGCGCGGTGCGGCCCAGCACGTCGGCGGCCTGCTTCGGGTCCTGGACGCCGGGCAGCTCGACGACGATCCGGTTGTCACCGGAGCGGACGATGGTCGGTTCCGCGACGCCGAGCGCGTCGATGCGGCCGCGCAGCACCTCCACGGTGCGGTCGGTGGCCTCGCGGTCGGCCTCGGTGGTCTCGGTGGACTTGGTCTCCAGCACGATCTGGGTGCCGCCGCGCAGGTCGAGCCCGAGGCGGACCGGCATGGTCAGGGCGATGGCCACGGCGCCGGCCATCACGAGGAGGGCGACGAGCGCCCGGCCCCTCAGGGAGTTGGGGCGGGAGCGGGGACGGGAACGTTTCAACACGGGCCTCCGGCAGGCATGCCACGGCAGCGGCCCAGCGCGGCCGCGGCGAGAGAAGGAATGGGATGTACGGGTGCCTCAGGTGCCGGAGGAGGCGGGAGGCGCCCGTCCGCGGTCGTGGCTCGTGCGGCCGGGGGAGACGGACACGGAGCCGGACGGCGCCGTGGTCCGCCGGTGAGCGGCGGGGGCGACGCCCGTCGGGCGCGTGGCCGTCGCGAGGCGGTCCGGGGGCGCCGTACGCTCCCCGAGGTGGTCGTGCCTGGCCCTGGCCTGGGTGGCACAGGAGGTGGCGCAGCCGTCGTCGGCGTGGAAACCGGTGTCCGGGTGGGGGACGGTCGTCGCCGCGGGGACCGTTCCCGGCAGGGCTAGGGGGTGTCGTTTGGATCCTGCCGGGGTCGCGGGGTCTGGCACGCACATCTGCCGCGTTGTCGTCGGTTGCCAGGGCTCCGCCCTGTCGCCCTTCTCCGCCTTGCAGCTGCACGCACCAGACCCCGCTCGGGTCGACTGCAAGGCACCGTTACTTGGAGCCGGCCTGATCCAAACGACACCCCCTAGGCCCGCACCGGCCAGTGGACCGGCCGGGACCAGGGTCAGCAGGACGGCCAGCAGCGCGGTGAGCGTCGCGGCGAGGCGGTGACCGGGGGCGGTGCGAGGTGTGGAGCGCATGCACCGTCCCTTTTCGTGTGGTCGGCGGGTGGGCGGTCGGCTGGGCGGGTCAGGGCTCGATGAGCCCGGCGCGGATGGCGTACCGGGTCAGTTCCAGGCGGTCGCGCAGGCCGAGCTTCTGGAGGAGGTTCGCCCGGTGCCGCTGGACGGTCTTGATGCTGATGAAGAGGATCTCCGCGATCTCCTTCGAGGAGTGGCCCTCGGCGACGAGCTTGAGGACCTCCTCCTCCCGGGGGGTGAGGATGTGGTCGGCGTTCTCCTCACCGTGCCGGACCCGGTCCAGGAAGTTGCGGATCAGGGCGGTCACCGCACCCGGGTACAGGAACGGCTCGTCCCGCATCGCGGCCCGGCAGGCGGCGACCAGATCGCGGTCGGCGACGGACTTCAGGACGTATCCGCATGCCCCCGACTTCAGCGCCTGGAACAGGTACTGCTCGTTGTCGTGCATCGTCAGCATCAGGATGCGCAGCCCCGGCTTCAGCGCGGCCAGCTCACGGGCGGCCTGCAGCCCGGTCAGGCGGGGCATCGCGATGTCCAGGACCGCGAGGTCCACGGCGTGCGCCCGCGCCATGTCGATGGCCTCCGCCCCGTCCCCGGCCTCGGCGACCACCTCCAGGTCCGGCTCCCGGTCGAGGATGAGCCGCACCCCGCGCCGCACCAGCGCGTGGTCGTCGGCCAGCAGGATGCGGATCCTCGACGGGTCGGACGAGGGCGCGGCGGAGGCGGCCGACGGGGCCGGCTCCGGCAGGGACGGGTCGGGCAGGGAGGGGTCGGACATGGTCAGGGCTGCTTCCTGGGGACGGGTGCGGTGAGCCGGATGCTGGTGCCGGCGCCGGTGGCCGAGGTGATGTCGAGGGTGGCGCCGATGAGCAGGGCCCGCTCCCGCATGCCGCGGATGCCGGCGCCCTCGCAGACCGCCTCGGCGGTGCCCCGGCCGTCGTCGGTGATGGTGAGGGCCACCGCGCCGTCGGCCCGGTCGAGGCTCACCTGGACGCGTTCGGCGTCCGCGTGGCGGGCCGCGTTGGTCAGGCTCTCCTGCGCCACGCGGTAGAGGACCAGCTCGGTCTCCTGGTCCAGGGCGGGCAGGTCGGCGTCGAAACGGCGCACGACCCGCAGCCCGGTGTGGGTGGCGAAGTCGTGCGTGAGCGAGGACAGCGCGCTGATCAGCCCGAGGTCGTCCAGGACGCCGGGCCGCAGGCGGCGCACCAGCCGGCGTACCTCGTCCAGGCTCTCCCGGGTGATCTCCTGCGCCTGCTGCAACTCCTCGCGCAACGGCTGGTCGGCGTCGTCCGCGGCGCGGCCGAGCACGAGCAGGATCGCGGTCATGCTCTGCCCGACCTCGTCGTGCAGCTCCTGCGCGATACGGCGGCGCTCCGCCTCCTGGGCGAGCAGCACCCGGGCGCTGCTCGTGGCCCGCTCGTGCTCCAGCCGGTCGAGCATCGCGTTGAAGGTGCGGATCAGCTCGGGCACGTCGCCGCCGCCGGCCACCGGCAGCCGCTGGCCGGGACGGAGCAGGTCGACGGTGGTCATCAGCTTCGTGAGCCGGTCCAGGGGCGCCAGACCCCAGCGCAGCAGGGCGCCGTTGGCCACCAGCATGACGGCCATGCCGCCCACCAGGACGACCGCCTCGGTCAGCAGCACCGGCACGGAGACGGTCACGGGCGCCCACAGCAGCAGTGCCGTGGCGAAGCCCAGCACCACCGAGTTGAGCCCGAAGATCCGCCAGAACAGGGACACCGGGGGGTACGCCTCCTTCTGCGACGCGTCGACTGGTACGCCTCCACTGTCGGTCATCGCGCACCCTCGGTGGGAGCCGCGGTCCAGGGACCCGTCCGGCGAAGCGGACCCTGGTCGCGACCGAGCAAGCGACCAGCGTCCCCCGCCGGGCGCCGCCGGGTCGATGGGGTCCGGCCCCCATTTCCGGGCCGTGGCACACCCATACGGGGGTCTCGGCACGTCGCCGAGTGGATCCCGCGGCCCCCGGCAAATGGGGTCTGCGCCCGATGGGTTTCCCCGGGCGCCGGGGCCATGGTTGAGGCTGACCGGGTCCGATCGGCCCGGCGCTCGCCGTACCCGCAGAACCTCCGGGAAGTACCCGCAGAACCTTGCGAGAAAAGGACGCACCGTGTCGCTCGACGCCTCCCGCATCGAACCCCGCCCCGAGCGGCTGACCGCTCACGAGGCACGCCAGCGCCTCGAGCACGCCCGCAGCACCCGCATGACCCAGCTCCAGGCCCTCAAGGAGAGCGGCCAGGCGGACGACCAGCTGATGTCCGCGCAGCAGGACGCCATCGCGCGGGTGCTCAAGGAGATCGACGAGGCCTTCGCCCGTATCGACGCCGGCACGTACGGCGCCTGCCTGGGCTGCGGCAAGCCGGTGCCGGGGGAGCGGCTGGAGATCCTCCCCTACACGCGGTACTGCGTGGCCTGCCAGCGCCGCGCCGCCTCCTGACCGTCGTCCGTCCAGTCTTCGTCTCCCGCCCTGCCCAAGGGGTGAAGTGGTGAACAAGCAGATCATCGGCGACCGCGACACGTGCCTGTCGCCCGCGGACCTCGCCGCGCTCGAGGAGAGCCTCCACGAGCAGCGCGGGTTCCGCGAGGAACAGCTGCGGCAGATCGCGGCCGCCCCGCCCCGCGCCGGCGAGCCGAGCCGGCCGAGCGCCGGGCAGACCGAGGTCCGGGTCAAGCTCGCGGCCTCCGCCCGCATGGTGCTCGCCGACGTCGAGGCGGCCCTCGCCCGCATGGCGGAGGGCCGCTACGGCCACTGCCATCTGTGCCGGCGTCCCGTCGACCGCGAGCGCCTGATGATCGTGCCGCAGGCCCGCTACTGCGCTCGCTGCCAGCAGGTGCGGGAGGCGGGACGATGACCGTGGTCCGGCGGTCCCGTACCGCCCGCGCCCCGCACCGGCCCTGGCCGATGTGCCGGCACTGCACCGGCGTCGCCCTCGACATGGGCAGCGCCCGTACCCGCGCCTGGGTCGCCGGGCGGGGCATGATCCTCGACGTGCCGACCGTGACCTTCCCGGGCGTCGGCGCGGTCTATCCCATCCAGCGCGGCTCCATCCTCGACACCCCGGGCACCGCCCGGATGCTCGACCGGCTGCTGGGCCACCGGCTGCCCCGCTTCACCCGTCCCCTGGTGGTGGTCACCGCCCCGGTGCTGGACGGGTACGCCTACCGCAACGAGGCCCGTACGGCCGTGGAGGTGCTGCGCCCGCGCAGCGTGCTGACCGTGCCCAGTGCGCGGGCCGTGGCCCTCGCGGCGGGCGCGGACCTGTCGCGGCCGCTGCTCGTGATCGACATCGGGGCGCACCTCACCGAGGTGGTGCTCCTGGTGGACGGCGCCGTCTTCGACGCGCGCCGCACCGCCCTGGGCACGGGCGACCTCGGCGAGTCCACGCCGGCCGCGCGGATCGGGGAGGCGGTGGCCGACATGACGACCTCGATGCTGCGCCAGGACCGTACGTCCCTCACCGTCGACGCCCTGGGCAGGGGACCGCTGCTGGCCGGCGGGGGCGCGCTGCGCCCCGAGATCACCTGCGACCTCACCCGCAGGCTGCACGTCCCCCTGCGCGCCGTACCGGCCCCGCACACGGCCGCCGTGCGCGGTGCCGCCAAGCTGCTGGGGGCGGCGCACTCCCACCCGTCCACCGCGGGCACGGACCCACCGGACGAACACCCGCACTGACCTGCCCGGCGGGCGGGACCGACGCGGGGCGTTCCGCGGGCCGGTGCGGCGGCCGGGCGCCCAGCCACCGCCGCCGTGTCGCGGAGGCGCCCACCGGGCCCGGTCACTCGCCGTCCGATCCACGACCGCGTCCCCCACAGCGCCCGCGCGGGCGCCGGCCACACTCCCGGGGCCGGCGCCCGCCGGGTCGGCCATCGGTCGGCTCGGTCGGCCGACGCACACACATCGACGACCCGGCCCCCACACCCGCCGTCGACACGCACCCGCACCGACAGCCCGATCCGGCTGCCCCGAGCCCGGAAGGAGGCACCACCGTGGCCGGTGAGACACCCCGCGCCCAGCCACCGCCCGATCCCGACCCCGCCCCCGGCGGGGACCCGCACCTTCTCCTGTGGCGGTGGCGCCGCAACCCCCTCCGGCGCCGTACCGACCGCATGCAGGCGTGGATCGGCCTCGGGCTGGTGCTCGCCGTGCTGCTCGCGGCGCCGGGCGCGATGTACGCGGCCGGTGACACCGCCTACCGTCACTACCGGAGCACCGCCGAGCACGAGGCCCGGACCCGGGACCACCGTCCCGCGGTCCTGGTCCACGACGCCCCGCGCCACCCGGAGCCCGGGTCGGACGAGGCCAAGGAGACCCGGTACCCGGTCAAGGTCAGGTACACCGGGCCCGACGGGACGCCCAGGACCGGGAAGACGGACGTCGAGCCGGGACTGCCCGCGGACAGCACCGTCCTGGTCTGGGTAGACGCGGCCGGAAAGCTCACCGAGCCGCCGCTCACCACCGGCCAGATCCGCAGCCGCACGATGGGCTGGGCCATCCTCGCCTTCCTGGGCGTCGTGATCACCGGCCTCGCGGTCCACGGCGTCACCGGCCTGGTGCTGCACCGCCGCAATCTCGTCGAGTGGGACACCGCCTGGGCCGAAACCGCCCCACGCTGGAGCCGCGCCCCCTGACGCGACGCCGAACCCGCCCCCTCCCACGACCGCCCCGTGTCGAGCAGGCCATGGGCCGGACCGGCCGACCCCTGGCCCGCTCGTTTCGGCCCGTCAACGAGGGGTCCGTCTGTGGCTGAGCCGGCGCGGCTCGCCTGTCGCGGTGGGGGGGGCTGTCATCGTGTCGCACGCGCGTCACGGTGGTTTGGACCGCCCCGTGTCGAGCAGGCCATGGGCCGGACCGGCCGACCCCTGGCCCGCCCGTTTCGGCCCGTCAACGAGGGGTCCGTCTGTGGCTGAGCCGGCGCGGCTCGCCTGTCGCGGTGGGGGGGCTGTCATCGTGTCGCACGCGCGTCACGGTGGTTTGGACCGCCCCGCGTCCAGCAGGCCATGGGCCGGACCGGCCGACCCCTGGCCCGCCCGCTTCGGCCCGTCACGATGGGGCCGTCTGCCGTCGAGGCGGCGTGGCTCGCCCTCTCGGTGGGGCAAGCCATCGCGTGTCCCCCCCCGCTCGTCACAAGCAGGCGGGCGCAAGCCGAGTCCGCCCGCTCTTTTCGTCTCGACGGCCCGGTCTGTCGCCGAGCCAGCTGCCACCGCCCCGTGGAGCAGGCCGTCCCCCGCCCCCCGCCCGTCACGAGGGAGTGGACCGCCCCCGAGCCCGCCCCGCCCGTCGCCCCAGGCGTCAGGCCGTCGCCGCCCCCGTGGCCGGCGGGGTCAGGTGCCGGGCCAGCCATGTCGGTACCCCGCCCAGCAGCCGGAACAGGCGTCGCGCCTCCTCTCGGAGCCGGGACGCCTCCGGTTCGGACTCCGCGTCGGCGAGTGACACCAGTGCCGGTGCCGTACCGACGAGGTAGCCCAGTTCCTCGCGGATCCGCAGCGACTCGGCGAAGCCGTGCCGGGCCTCGGCCAACTCGCCTTCCCGCAGGGCGAGTCCGGCCAGGTGCCGCCAGGTGAAGGACTGCAGGAGCGGGTCGGTGTGCGCGGTCGCGCCGGCGTGGGCCCGCCGGTAGGCCGCGCGGGCGGCCTGCGGTGACCGGGTCAGGTTCTCCGCGAGCAGTCCACGCCGGAAGTCCAGCAGCGCCCGCCCCGCCGCCCCCGGAGGGATGAGCGCCGCCGCCCGGCCCAGCGCGGCCCGCGCCTCGTCGGAGCGGTCGCGCACCCCGTGCACGGTCGCGGCGTACGCGAGCTGACCGCGTTCGCAGGCGGCGGCACCGCGTTCGTCGTCGCTGTGGGCCAGCGCCTCGGCGGCGCGCAGCGCGTCCTCGGCGTCCGCCCAGCCCTGCTCGGTGTACAGACACCGCTCCACCAGCAGCGCCGTCCGCTGCAGCGCGGTCGCCGCGGTCACCGGCTCCAGCAGCGCCGCCGCGTCGGCCCAGCAGGCGCGCGAACGCAACCGCCACACGGCCGTCTGGAGCGGATCGTCACCTTCGGTCGTTCCCCAACCAGAACCAGCCATGGCGGAATGCGCCACGTCGCCCTCCCCTTAGCACGCCATCGAGCTCTCGAGTGGTGGCGGCATCTCAGCACGGATACGGCGGCCCGGCCAAGGGGGTGGGTGAAAGATTTCACAAAGTCGTGGGACTTCCCGGCGCCGAGGTTT
Source organism: Streptomyces sp. CB02414 (assembly GCF_001905385.1). GTDB lineage: Bacteria > Actinomycetota > Actinomycetes > Streptomycetales > Streptomycetaceae > Streptomyces. The sequence goes on from NZ_LIPF01000013.1 coordinate 143,217, forward strand.
GGCGCCGGGAAGGGGCCGCGTGCGGCTCGCGCCTCAGCTCATGCGCAGGGCCAGGAAGAAATCCAGCTTGTCCTCGAGGCGCGACAGGTCACGCCCCGTCAACTGCTCGATCCGGCCGACGCGGTAGCGCAACGTGTTGACGTGCAGGTGGAGCCGGGTGGCGCAGCGCGTCCAGGAGCCGTCGCTGTCGAGGAAGGCCTCCAGCGTCGGGATCAGCTCGGCGCGGTGGCGGCGGTCGTAGTCCCGCAGCGGGTCCAGCAGCCGGGCGGTGAAGGCCCGGCGGACGTCGTCGGGGACGAAGGGCAGGAGCAGGACGTGCGACGCCAGCTCCTGGTGGCCGGCCGCGCAGACCCGGCCGGGGCGCGCCGCGGCGACGCGGCGTGCGTGCCGGGCCTCCTCCAGCGCGCCGCGCAGCCCCTCCGCCGAGTGCACGGCCGCGCTGACCCCGAGGGTGACCCGCCCGTCGCCGTCCAGCCCCGCCGACAGCGGTTCCCGCACGGACTCCAGCAGCGCGTCCGCGAGGATGCCGGTCTCCGAGCCGTCGTGCTCCGTGGAGACTGCCGGCAGCGGCACCAGGGCGACGGCCTCGCCGCCGGTGTGCGCCACCGCGATGCGGTCGGAGTGCTCGGGGCCGGTGGCGAGCGGGTCGACGAGGATCTCCTCCAGCAGCGTCTGGGCGACCGCCCCGGTCTCCGCGTCCTCCTCCTCCCACTCGACGCGGGCTACGACCACCTGCCAGTGCGGGGCCGCGCCCAGGCCCGGCAGCAGCACCGGCGCCGCCACCCGGAGGCGGGCCGCGATCTCGGCCGGCGCCGCGCCCGTCTGCACCAGTTCCAGCACCTCCTGCGCGAGCCGCCGCCGCACCGTGCGCGCCGCGTCCCGCCGGTCCCGCTCGACGGCGATCAGCTGGGTGACGCCGTACAGCAGGTCGAGCCGTTCCTCGGCCCAGTCCCCGGCGTCCGCCTCCACCACCAGCAGCCAGTCGGAGAGCACCGTCTCGCGCACGTCCCGTCCGGGCACGGCCGCCTGCGGCGCGCGCCCCGCGGCGGCCGTCGCCGGGGGGTGCCCCGAGCCGCGCACCGGGAAGAGGCTGTACGTCGTCCCGCCCAGCGGCACCCGGTGCGGCGCGCGCCGGCCCGCGCGGCTGGCGGCGAGGTGCTCCGCCGCCAGCTTCGCGCACACCTCGGCGGGCAGGGCGGGGCCCGCGTCCTTCGGTCCGGCGACCGGCCGCCCGGTCGGCGACAGCACCCAGGCACGCAGGTCCAGGTCGGAGCCGAGCAGGTCCAGGACCACGTCCGGGCCGCCGCCCGCCGGACCCGAGGTCATCATCCGGCGGTGCCGGTCCACCACGGCCGCCAGATCCCCGGCCCGCTCGCCCGAGACCTGCCGGACGACGTGCTCGGTGATGGTCGCGAAGGCCACCGACTCGTTCACCGCGAACAGCGGCAGCCGGTGCCGCGCACACGCCACCACCAGGTCCTCGGGCACGCTCCCCAGCTCCGCCTCACCGGCGGCGAGCGCGGCCACACCGGCCTGCACCAGGATGCGCACGAAAGGCTCGGAGTCGTCGGCGTCCCGGCGCCAGGCCAAACCGGACAGGACCAGCTCGCCGCCCGACAGGTAACGGCTGGGATCCCGCAGGTCGGTGGTCATCACGCCCCGCACGGAGCGGTCCAGCTCGCCCTCGCCGCCGAGCAGCTTGAGGCCCAGCGCGTCGGTGTCCAGCAGTGCGCGCAGCCGCATTCTCGTCGCCGCCGTTCTTTGTCTCGAAGTGTTCCAGGTCACGCGGCTGTGTCGCCCGTTTCCGGAGGAAAGCGAGGAGGTTACCGAGAGCCTCCGTTCATACGAATCTACAAGATGACCTCCCTGGCCAGCCAATTCCTTCAGTGTTTCTGCGACTGACCCTGGTGGAGCAGCGGGCGGTGTACTGGGCCCACTCCGCGTGAACAGCACATGAACGAGCCGGGCCCGCCGCACAGGGATTGGCTTGATCCGTACGACCCGCCAGACGACGATGAAGAGAGCCGGTCATGGACTTCCTTCGCCCCGCCAGTTGGGAGGAGGCGCTCGCCGCGAAGGCCGAGCACCCCACCGCTGTGCCGATCGCGGGTGGCACGGACGTGATGGTGGAGATCGTCGCCGACCTTCCCACGACCCTCGACACGCCGACGATCCCGGTCGACGTGCTCGAACTCGCCGACGACCACGCGCCGTACGGGCTGCGCGGCGTCGGCGAGGCCCCCACCCTGTCGTCCACCCCGGCGGTCCTCGCGGCCGTCCGGGACGCGACCGGGCTGGCGCTCGACCGCACGCCGGTACGGCCGGAACACCTCACCGGTACGGCGTGAAGAGACCTCCGGGCGGCGCACGGAACGTCACACACTCCGCGCCGCCCGGAGCACAACCCGGGTCCGCACCGCTCGCGGGCCCAGCAGCACCACACCATGCGTTCGTCTCGGGCCGTCCCCCGGGTCGTGCACATCCCAAATCCCGCGGCCGCCCCAGCGGTTCGCGCGGGTGCCCCTATGAACCTTGGGAGACGGCCCCATGACCCAGCAGTCCGTGGAGCCCAAGACCACCGCCGAGGACGCGGGCGCGGGTTCCCGCGTCCCCTCCGGCCGGTCTTGGCTCGACCGGTACTTCCACATAACCCACCGGGGATCGACGGTCGCGCGTGAGGTGCGCGGCGGAATCACCACCTTCATGGCGATGGCGTACATCGTCCTGCTCAACCCCATCCTGCTCGGCGGCGAGGACGTCGCGGGCAACACCCTCAGCCAGAAGGCCGTGATCACCGCGACGGCGCTCGCCGCGGCGGTCACCACGCTCCTCATGGGCTTCATCGGCAAGGTGCCGCTCGCCCTGGCCGCCGGACTCTCGGTGTCCGGCGTGCTCGCCGGCCAGGTCGTCCCCCAGATGACCTGGGGGCAGGCCATGGCCATGTGCGTGATGTACGGCGTGGTCATCATGCTGCTCGTGGTCACCGGGCTGCGCGAGATGATCATGAACGCGATCCCGCTGGCGCTCAAGCACGGCATCACCATGGGCATCGGCCTGTTCATCGCCATCATCGGCTTCGTGAAGGGCGGCTTCGTCCACGCCGGCAAGGCGACCCCGCTCCAGCTCGGCCCCGTCGGCGAACTCGCGGGCTGGCCCGTGCTGCTCTTCGCGGGCACCCTGCTCCTGATCTTCATGCTCCAGGCGCGCAACACCCCCGGCGCCATCCTGATCGGCATCGTCACCGGCACGATCGTGGCGGCCCTGCTGAACGCCGTCGGGGTGATCGACCCGAAGCAGTGGGCCAACGGTGCGCCCGAGCTGCACGGCAGCGCGGTCTCCATGCCGGACTTCTCGCTCTTCGGCGAAGTGGAGTTCAGCGGCTGGGGCGACGTCGGCGCCATGACGGTCGGCATGATCGTCTTCACGCTGGTGCTGGCCGGGTTCTTCGACGCGATGGCCACCATCATCGGCGTCGGCACCGAGGCCAAGCTCGCCGACGAGAAGGGCCGCATGCCGGGCCTGTCCAAGGCGCTGTTCATCGACGGCGCCGGCGGTGCCATCGGCGGTGTCGCGGGCGGCTCCGGCCAGACCGTCTTCGTGGAGTCCGCGACCGGCGTCGGCGAGGGTGCCCGCACCGGGCTCGCCTCGGTCGTCACCGGCCTGTTCTTCGCGGCCTGCCTCTTCTTCACGCCGATCACCGCGATCGTGCCGCAGGAGGTCGCCTCGGCGGCGCTGGTCGTCATCGGCGCGATGATGATGATGAACGCGCGGCACGTGGACTGGGCCGACCGGGCCACCGCGATCCCGGTCTTCCTGACCGTCGTCCTGATGCCGTTCACGTACACCATCACGACCGGTGTCGCCGCCGGTGTCATCTCCTACGTCGCCATCAAGGTCGCCCAGGGCAAGGCGCGGGAGATCGGCGCGTTCATGTGGGGCCTGACGGTGATCTTCATCGTCTACTTCGCACTCAACCCGATCGAGAGCTGGATGGGGGTGCACTAGCCGCCTCGGCGGGAACCCTCCCACCACCGCCGTACGAGCAGTACGAGGAGACCGACGGATGCTGGACATCGCCGAAGAGCTGAACCGGTGGGTCGAGCAGGGACGCGACTTCGCCGTGGCCACCGTGGTGGCCGCCGACGGCAGCGCCCCGCGCCTGCCCGGCGCCGCCCTCGCGGTGGACGCCGACGGCACGGCGGTCGGCTCGGTCTCCGGCGGCTGCGTGGAGGGGGTCGTGTACGAGCTGTGCCGGCACTCCCTCCAGGACGGCCGGACCGTGCTCGAGCGTTTCGGATACAGCGACGAGGACGCCTTCGCCGTGGGCCTGACCTGCGGTGGCGCCGTCGACATCCTGGTCGTGCCGGTGCGGGCGGACGATCCCGCCCGGTCGGTGCTCGCGACCGCGCTGTCCGCCGCCGCCCGGGGAGAGGCGGCGGCGGTGGCGCGGATCGTGAGCGGACCGGCGGAGCTGACGGGCCGCGCGCTCGTCGTCCGCCCGGACGGCTCCCACGAGGGCGGTTTCGGCGCCCATCCGGAGCTGGACCGCACGGTGGCCGCCGAGGCGGGCGCCTTCCTGGAGGCCGGCCGCACCGGCACGCTGGAGATCGGTGAGCGGGGCTCGCGCTGCGGGGCGCCGCTCACCGTGCTGGTCGAGTCCTCGGTACCCGCTCCCCGCATGATCGTCTTCGGCGCGATCGACTTCGCCTCGGCCCTGGTGCGGGCCGGCAAGTTCCTCGGCCACCACGTCACCGTGTGCGACGCCCGCCCCGTCTTCGCGACGCGGGCCCGCTTCCCGGACGCGGACGAGATCGTCGCCGAGTGGCCGCACGAGTACCTGGCGCGCACCCCCGTGGACGCCCGTACGGTGCTGTGCGTCCTGACCCACGACGCCAAGTTCGACGTACCGCTGCTGAAGCTGGCGCTGCGGCTGCCGGTGGCGTACGTCGGCGCGATGGGCTCCCGGCGCACCCACCTCGACCGGGAGGCACGCCTGCGGGAGGTCGGCGTGAGCGACCTGGAGCTGGCCCGCCTCAGGTCCCCGATCGGCCTCGACCTCGGCGCCCGCACCCCGGAGGAGACGGCCCTGTCCATCGCCGCCGAGATCGTCGCGGCCCGCCGCGGCGGCACGGGCGCCTCACTGACCGGCGCCCACACCCCCATCCACCACGACGGTCCGGCGTCCCCGGCGGGCCGGATCGGCTCGGTGGCCTGAGCCGGCCCGTCAGTCCCGCACCGGCCCCTTCCTGGCGAGGGACACGTCCGCGACCACCGGCCGGTGGTCCGAGGCCACCGCTTCCTCCGGCACGGCGGCGCCCCGTACCCGCACGCCTTCGCCCACCGCCACGTAGTCGATCCGCTTCACGGGAGCCGCGGCCGGATACGTGCCGCCGGTCCCGGCCCCGGCGTCGTCCAGCTCCCGCCACAGCGGCCGGAGTTCCGGCGCCGACGGCTCGGCGTTGAAGTCGCCGAGCAGCACCTGCCGGGCACCTGGCAGCTCCGCCCGCTCCCGCGCCATGATCCGCCGCGTGTCGGCGACCTGAGCGGCCCGCACCGCCGGGTCGGCCCGGTAGTCGAGGTGCGTCACGAACACCTGCACCGATACCCCGCGCACCTTTAGGGTGACCTCCCCGAAGCCGGGCGCCGGGGACGGCACCGGGTTCTCGTCCTGCGTGGACAGGCGCGTGATCTCGTGGTTCTCCGCGGAGCGGACCGGGAAGCGGGACAGCACCGCCACGCCGTACTCGCGCCGCGGGCCGCCCGTCTCCACCGGGTCGAGGCTGTAGATCGGCGCGAACGACACCCGCATGCCGAGCCGCCGGGCGAGCTCCTCGGCGACGTCGAGGTCCTGACTGCGCCCGCCCCAGTGCACGTCGACCTCCTGGAGGCCGATCACGTCCGCGTCGAGGGCGCGCAGCGCGGCGGCCTGACGGTCGAGGTCGAAGACGCCGTCCGCGCCCGTTCCGGCGTGGATGTTGTACGTGACGATGCGCAGCGGCACGGCGTGCCCCTGCCCGGCCGAGGCGGGCGGCGCCGCCACCACCAGGCTCAACAGGGCACCGGAGAGAGACAGTTGGACGTATGTGCGCGCTCTGAGAGACATGCCGGCACGGTACGCGGGAAACGGCCGTCGCGGGGCGTACGCCGCCGGCCCGACCGCGTCCCGTCCCCCGTGCGCCATCAGTGGTTCACGGGTGCCGCAGCAGCCGGTTCACCGTGCGGCCGAAGACGTACCGTCCCGCGCGGCCCAGGACGCCGTCGAAGGCGGACGGAAGGAGACGGACCGTCAGCTCCTCGCGCCACACCACCCGGCTGCGGCCGCCGGGCCCCGGCCGCACCTCGATCTCCGCCCAGCCGCCGACCAGCCGGCCGCGCTTGTCCAGCCGGCACCGGCCCGGGGAGTCGTCCTCCGGCGGCTCCCAGACGGTCACCTCCATCCGGTCGTCGAAGGCGAGCGGGCCGACGCCGGTGCGGGCCACGATCACCGTGCCCGTTCGGGTGGGGCCGGGCGTGGCGACGGTGACGCGGGTCAGCGGCACGGAGTCGCCGTGCCGCCGCCACGCGGTGAGTCTGTGCCAGGCCTCGTCCAGGGGGAGCGGGGCGGTGCGTTCGATCGAGAAGATGACCACGCGACGATCGTAAGGACCGCGACCGGCGAACCGGGCCGTGTCCGGCGTGCCCTAGGTGTGTTGACCGGACAGGTTGGTGACACGGCTGGCTGGTGTCTGGC
>NZ_LIPF01000014.1 GCF_001905385.1 Streptomyces sp. CB02414
GCCAGACACCAGCCAGCCGTGTCACCAACCTGTCCGGTCAACACACCTAGGGCCTGTCCGGCGGCGTGGCCCGGGCGATCAGCAGGGCCACGTCGTCGGAGTTGTCCGGCTCGTGCAGGGTGCGCAGGAGCAGGTCGCACACCTCTTCCAGCGGGCGGTCCGGGCCCTCCAGCAGCGCGAGGAGCGCGTCCAGCCGCTCGTCCAGCGGATGCCTGCGGGTCTCGACGAGACCGTCGGTGTAGAACACCAGCCGGTCGCCCGGTTCCAGGTCCACGGTGGTGGTCGAGAACGGGACGCCGCCCACCCCCAGCGGCACCCCGGTGGGCAGGTCCAGCAGCTCCGGCGGGCGGCCCGCCCGCAGCCGGACCGGGGGCAGGTGGCCCGCGTTGGCGATCCGGCACTGCCGCAGGTGCGGGTCGTGGACGGCGTAGACGCAGGTGGCGATGGCCTGGTCGAGGCCGGCCGTGGTCCGGTCGAGGTGTTCGAGCAGGAACGCCGGATCGAGGTCGAGGGCGGCCAGGGTGTTGGTCGCGGTGCGCAGCCGCCCCATGGACGCCGCTGCCGCGATGCCGCTGCCCATCACGTCGCCCACCACGAGCGCCGTCTTGCAGCCCTCCAGTTCGATCACGTCGAACCAGTCGCCGCCGACCTCGCTGGTGGCCTCGGCCGGCTGGTAGCGGGAGGCGACCTCCAGCCCGCCCGTCACGGGCGGATGACTGGGCAGCAGGCTGCGCTGGAGGGTGAGGGCGGCGTCGCGGGCGTTCTGGTACCAGCGGGCGTTGTCGATCTGCAGCGCCGCCCGGACCGCCAGCTCCCGGGCGAGCAGCAGGTCGTCCTCGCCGAACGGCAGCGGGTTGCGCATCCGCTTCAGGTCCAGGGCGCCGAGCACCTCGCCCCGCGCGATCAGCGGCACGGCCAGGTAGGAGTGCACGCCCGCCCGGCGCAGCAGCTCTGCCGCCTCGGGGGAGCGGGCGATCCGCGGCAGGTCCTCCTCGGTCACCCGCTCCACCATCACCGGCAGCCCCGTGCGCACGCACTCGGTGACCAGGCGGTCCGGCCCGTACCGGGCGACCTGACCGGGCCGGTCGGCCGCCCGCAGCGCCTCGGGGGCGTCCTGGGCCTGCACGGCCAGCGCGCGGATCACGGCCGGCTCGGCCGGGCCGAGAGTGCTGCGCCGGCCTTTCACCACCGTCTCCAGCAGGTCCACGGCCGCGATGTCCGCGAGGCCGGGCACGGCCACGTCGGCCAGTTCGTGCGCGGTGCGGTCCAGCTCCAGCGTGGTCCCGATCCGGGCCGAGGCGTCCGCCACGGCGGCCAGCCGGCGCCGTGCGGCCTCCGCCTCGACGCCCGCCTCGTACTGCTCGGTGACGTCCGCCACCGACACGGCCACCCCGAGCACGGCACCGACGGCGTCCTCCAGCCGGTACAGCGAGACCGACCAGGTGTGGTGCCGGTCCGGGTCGGCGGGGGTCCGCCCGGTCGCCGCCCGGTCGACCACCGGCCGTCCCGTCTCCAGCACCAGGCGCGCCGCCTCCTCCAGCGGAGCGGCGTCCACCAGCGGCAGCACCTCGCGGACCGTCCGGCCGATGTGCTCCTCGGCCGGCAGGCCGTTCATCCGCTCCAGGGACGGGTTGACCGAGACGTACCGCAGCTCCGTGTCCATGACGGCGAGCCCGATCGGGGACTGCCGGATCACCCGCGTGGACAGCGCCACGTCCTGCTCCAGCCGGCGCACCGTCGACCGGTCGACGGCGAGCCCCAGCGCGTAGACGTCCCCCCGGTCGTCCAGCAGGCGCATGTTGCGGAACTCCACCAGCCGCGTCCCGCCGTCCTTGCGGCGGATGGGGAACGCCCCGGCCCAGCTCCGGCCCGTGCTCATGACGTCGGCGAACAGCTTCACGACCAGGTCCAGGTGGCGCTCGTCGACCATGATGCGGGCGGCGTACTGCCCCAGCGCCTCCGGCGCCGAGTAGCCGAACAGCTCCTCGGCCTGCGGGCTCCACAGTACGATCCGGCCCTCGGTGTCCAGCACCACCGAGGCCACGTTCAGCACGTCGAGCAGACCGCTGGGCCGCACCGGCCCGCGCGACACGGCGTTCCCGTCGAAACCGGCAGACCCGGCTGCACTCATCCCACGCCCCGCCTTCGCCGTTCCACGCGGCACGCCCTGTCGATGCCGACTCCCTTGTTCTACCGCGTTCCACCGTGCACAGGGCCGATTCGCCGAGGCCCGCTGCCGTCTCCTTCCAGCATCACCCGGCGCGGGGGCGACCGCCGCCGGACGGAGTACGGGCGGGGGCAGTTCCGGGCCGGCACCGGGGCCGGAGTTGGTCTGTACATGACTGCGAGGTGCGGACAGACTGTCCGCCGAGTGCGTACCCCCCGCCCCCACCAAGGAGCGCCCGCCCATGCCCCTGCGCGCCCGGCAACGTTGTCTCACCGCCCTCGGCGGACTCGCCGCCCTCACCCTCACCCTCGCCGGTGCCTCCGCACAGGCGGCCCCGGCCGCCGGCACCTGGACCGAGGTGGGCTCCGACCGTGCCGACCCGCTGACCGAGAGCCAGGGCCTGGCCTCCGTCGAGGTCCCGGCCGGCAGCCCGAACCGCTACACCGGCGTCGGCACCATCCCCCTCGGCCTCAGCGCCCGCGGCTGGAACCACGTCGGCGACCCCGACGCCTCCTCCGACGGTCACTACGTCGAGCCGTACCAGCGGGACGACGGGAACACGAAGATGTTCCGCGTGCAGGCACCCGACGGCCGGTGGTCGGAGTACGTGCACACGCTGAGCCCCGGGGAGGCGCGGAACAACTCCTGGTCCGCGATCTCGCCCGACGGCCAGTGGATGCTGTCCGGCGAGTGGGGCACCATGAACCGGCTCCTCGTCTTCCCGACGCCCGGCGTCAACCCGGCCACCTCACCGTCGGCGAACCTGCCGCAGGCGGCCACCGTCCACCTGGACCACGCCGTGCGCGACGTCCAGGGCTGCGACTTCCTCGACGCGACGACGCTGCTCTGCTCCTCCGACGACCCCGAGGGGACCCTCTTCGGCGTCACGAAGCCCCTGCTGCGCATCGACCTGTCCGCCGCCCCGAACGGCACCGCGGACGTCACCGGCCACGTCACCGCCCTGCGGCAGCTGCCGCTGCGCAGCGCCTGCTCCGGCTCCTTCGAGGCGGAGGGCATCGACTACGACCGCCGCACCGGCACCCTGCGCGTGATCGTCGTGTCGCCGGGCTTCTGCGTGCTCACCGACAGCAAGACCTACCGCTTCACCCGGGGCTGACCCGCGCCGGTAGTGCTCGGCCCCGGGTGGTGCTTTTCTGGGGATATGGGCCACGAGTACGGGCCACGAGAGGAGCGATGACGATGGACGGTGAGCGACTGCACCCGGAGTCCGTCTCGGTGGAGCTGAGCGGGTGCAGCAAGGAGGACGCCCGGACCGTGTTCGACGCGCTGTGCGCGTGCTACTCGTCCGACCGGCGCTCGGACGAGGTGCCCCGGGACTACCACGAGGTGCGCCCCACCGTGTGGCTCGGCACGTTCGACGTGGCCGACGCCCACGGCGAGTGCGACCCCGCCCGGCTCGCGGCGTCCGTGGACGCCGACGTGCAGGGCGGCTACTGGGCGATCGAGCGTTTCCGCACCACCCTGGACTCCCTGTTCACCGTGCACGACCTGAGCACGGCCTCCGGGGATCAGGAGCGGGAGCTGCACGTGAGGCTGGAAAGTCACTGACGCGAGCCCGCCGGCGCGGCGGTGTGGTGTGCGCCGCCTCTTTGTGCAACTAGTTGCACAAAGAGGCGGTGGTCCTCTACAACAGAGGCACCACACCGCGCACGGAGGGCCCGATGAGCCGATACCCCCACCTGCTGAGCCCGCTGGACCTGGGCTTCACCACGCTGCCGAACCGGGTCCTGATGGGTTCCATGCACGTCGGTCTCGAAGAGGCTGAGCGCGGCTTCGAGCGCATGGCCGCCTTCTACGCCGCCCGTGCCCGCGGCGGAGTCGGCCTCATCGTCACCGGCGGCATCGCCCCCAACGACGAGGGCCGCCCCTACCCGGGCGGCGCCAAGCTCACCACCGAGGCGGAGGCCGAGCGGCACCGGACCGTCACCGAGGCCGTGCACCGCGAGGGCGGCCGCATCGCCCTGCAGATCCTGCACTTCGGCCGGTACGCCTACCACCCCGACCTCGTCGCCCCGAGCCCCCTCCAGGCCCCGATCAGCCCGCAGGTGCCCCGCGAGCTGACCGACGCCGACATCGAGCGCACCGTCGACGACTACGTCCGCACCGCCCGCCTCGCCCGCGAGGCCGGGTACGACGGCGTCGAGATCATGGGCTCCGAGGGCTACCTCATCAACGAGTTCATCGCCGCGCGCACCAACCACCGCACCGACCGCTGGGGCGGCTCGTACGAGAACCGCATGCGCTTCCCCGTCGAGATCGTCCGCCGGGTGCGCGAGGCGGTCGGCGAGGACTTCATCCTGATCTACCGGCTGTCCATGCTGGACCTGGTCCCCGGCGGCTCCACCCTCGACGAGGTGATCGCCCTCGCCAAGGCCGTCGAGACCGCCGGAGCCACCATCATCAACACCGGCATCGGCTGGCACGAGGCCCGCATCCCCACCATCGCCACCTCCGTGCCGCGCGGCGCCTACACCTGGGTCACCAGGCGCCTCATGGGCGAGGTCACGGTGCCGCTGGTCACCACCAACCGCATCAACACCCCCGAAGTGGCCGAGCAGCTGCTCGCCGAGGGCACCGCCGACATGGTGTCGATGGCCCGCCCGATGCTCGCCGACCCCGACTTCGTCGCCAAGGCCGCGGCCGGCCGCCCCGAGGCGATCAACACCTGCATCGGCTGCAACCAAGCCTGCCTGGACCACACCTTCAGCGGCAAGATCACCTCCTGCCTGGTCAATCCGCGCGCCTGCCACGAGACCGAGCTGGTCCTCACCCCGACCCGGCGACGCAAGCGCGTCGCGGTCGTCGGCGCCGGACCCGCGGGCCTCGCCTGTGCGGTGAGCGCCGCCGAGCGAGGCCACGAGGTCACCCTGTACGACGCCGCGAGCGAGATCGGCGGCCAGCTCAACGTCGCCCGCAAGGTCCCCGGCAAGCAGGAGTTCGACGAGACGCTGCGCTACTTCCGGACGCAGCTGGCGGCGCACGGCGTCGACGTGCGCCTGAACACCCGGGTCGGCGCGGACGACCTGGACGGCCACGACGAGGTCGTCGTCGCCACCGGTGTCACCCCCCGCACCCCCGACATCCCCGGCGTCGGCCACCCGAGCGTCGTCGGCTACCTCGACGTCCTGCGCGACGGCGCCCCCGTCGGCGACCGGGTCGCCATCCTCGGCGCGGGCGGCATCGGCTTCGACGTCGCCGAGTACCTCACCGACGGCGGCGACAAGGCGCACGAGGACCCTCAGACGTACTTCCGCCTCTGGGGCGTCGACACGGAGTACCGGACCGCCGGCGGCCTCGCCGCCCCCGAGCGCCCCGCGCCGCCGCGCACCGTCCACCTTCTCCAGCGCAAGACCACCAAGGTCGGCGCCGGGCTCGGCAAGACTACCGGCTGGATCCACCGCACCGAGCTGAAGCACCGCGGCGTCACCATGGTCCCGGGCGTGCGCTACGACCGGATCGACGACGCCGGACTGCACGTCACCGTCGACGGCGAGTCCACGGTGCTGGAGGTCGACACGGTGGTCCTGTGCACGGGCCAGGAGCCGAGCCGCGGCCTGTACGAGGAGCTGGTCGCCGCCGGCCGCAGCGTCCACCTCATCGGCGGTGCCGACGTGGCCGCCGAACTGGACGCCAAGCGGGCCATCAAGCAGGGCACCGAGATCGCGGCGGCGCTGTAGGCGATGCGGGGGCCGTCCCTAGGATGAGCCCATGTCACTCCCGCACGCGATCCTCACCGCCCTGGTCGAAAAGCCGTCGTCGGGGCTGGAGCTGACCCGCCGGTTCGACCGGTCGATCGGCTACTTCTGGTCGGCCACGCACCAGCAGATCTATCGCGAGCTGGGAAAACTGGAGGCCGACGGCCTGATCCGGGCCGTGCCGGGGCAGCAGCCGGCCCGCGGGCAGAAGAAGTCCTACGAGGTGCTGCCGGCGGGCCGGGAGGAGCTGGCCCGCTGGACCGCGGCCCCGCAGGACCCCAAGCCCCTGCGGGACGCGATGCTGTTGCGGCTGCGGGCGGCGGCCGTGGTCGGCACCACCGGCATCGAGGCGGACCTGCGCCGCCATCTGGAGCTGCACGAGCGGCAGTTGGCCGAGTACGAGGAGATCGAGGAGCGGGACTTCCCGCCGGAGCGGGACAGCACCGAGGACCGGCTGCGGCACCTGGTCCTCCGGGCGGGCATCGACCTGGAGACCTTCTGGACCCAGTGGCTCAGGCACGCGCTGGCAGGTGTCGGCGAACTGCCGGGCGAGGGCGAGCGGGCCTGAGCGCGCACCGGCCCAGAACCGTCCAGGCTCAGAACCGGTACGGCTTCGAGCGCCGGCGCAGGAACCAGGCCGCCGCGATGACTCCGGTGCCGACGAGCGCGCCGCCCGCCACCAGGGTGGCCGTGCCGTAGTCCTGGACGGCCCCGCCGAGACCGCCCAGCACGCCGCGCGACGCGGACGCGGAGGGCGAGGGCGACGGGGAGGCGGAACGGCTCGGCGAAGGAGAGGGCGCCGCCGAGACGATGACGGTCTGGGAGCCGGCGGTGCTGTTGTTGGAGCACATGACGATGACGGTGTAGGTGCCCGGGCTGATCCCCGACCAGCTGGCGCCCTGCCCGGTGCTGTTCCCGGTCAGCGCCACCTGGCGCCCCTGGGCGAAGTCCCCCTGACTGCCGGTGATCAGCGAGGCGGTGCCCCAGCTGCCGTTGAGCTGGGCGCAGGCGGTGGTGGTGACCGACACCGTGGTCCCGGTGGTGCTCACCGAGATGCCCGGGCCCGCGGCGGCGGGCCCGGCGGTCAGGGCGACGGGCAGCGCGGCGGCTGCCACGGTCAGGCCGGAGCGGAGGAGTGGCGAAGAGATGCGCATGTGGACTGCCCTCCGGCGGCACGGTCGGCGGTACGTCCCATGCGCCGCCGCGATCGGAAACGCCCGTGCTGCCTCACGGGAAGCCAACAGCGCGGCGCCCGCGCCCGCATGCGGAGCGCGACCGGCCAGGTGACGCGCTCTCCACCCCTGCGCACGGCCGCACGTCCGTCACCCGCCCGCGCCCGTCGTCACCTCCCGCTCCGCCGAGAAGCCGCCCCAGGTGCCGTCCGGCAGCCTGGCCCGCAACCGCACCCGGTGCGTGACGCCGGACTCCCGCCCCGCGTAGAAGCTGTACTCGGCCCGGTCGCGCGGTGCCTCGTCGCCGTAGACGAGGGACGTCGCCGGACGGCCGTCCAGGTGGACCTGGTACTCCGTCACCACCCCGTCCGTGCGCGGCGGGGTCCAGGTGAGGTCGATGTAGTAGGCCCCGTCGGCGTGACGGGAGGACGCGCGCAGGGCCGTGGGCGCGGTGGCGCGGCCGTCGTCGGAGCCCGGTGTGGTGAGCCGTACGACGGCGCCGGCGGGGGAGACGTTGTCGGCGGCGTCCCGCGCCCGGACCGTGAAGGAGTAGCGGGTGCCCGGACGCAGCCCCGTGACCACGGCCGCCGTCTGTCCGCCGCCGACGCTGTGCACCTTCGCCCCGCCCTGGTACACGTCGTACGACGCCACCGCGCGGTCGTCGGTCGCGGCGGACCAGGTGAGCCGGACCGCCCGGCTGCCCACCGCCCGGCCGCGCGTGTCCCCCGGACGCGTCGGCGCCGAGTCGTCGGTGACCGCGGCGGGGGTGGTCGCCCGCACCTCCCGGCTGGGCGGCCCGAGCCGCCCGTCGGCGTCGCGCGCCCGCACGGTGAAGGCGTAGGCCGTCGAGGGGGTCAGCCGGGTGACGTCCACCATGCGGTCGGCGGCGGGCACCTCCTCGGCCAGTGCGCCGCCGCGGTACACCTCGTACGCCTCGACCCCGTCGACCGCGTTCCACATCACGTGCACCGTCGTCGCGCTGCCCGCGTCGGCGGTGACGCCCGTCGGCGCCCCGGGCAGCGGGCCGTTCTTCCCGCCGTCGTCGCCCGTGCCCCAGCCGCAGGAGGCGACCAGGGCGAGGGTTGTGCAGAGCAGGGCGCAGCGGCGCAGGAGGGGGGAGGGGGCGGCGGGGACGGGGACGTCTCGCACGGGCGCTTCCTCCAGGGGGCTTCGGACGGAGACAGGCCGGGTCGGTCGGGCCGGCTCGGTCGGCGGCGGCATGACTGCAATGGTCCGGACCAATATGGCGTCAGTGACGCGGCCACATCAAGAGGGTGTGCCCCGTCCGGCCCACAAAAGGTGGCAGCGTGAGTGATTCGGGGACAGATGTGGCCGAGTGACCGTCCATGTCCCCCAGGAGAGGCCTCAACGTGCGTGTCCAGTCGCTGACACTGGTCGCGGCCAGCGCCGCCCTGCTCGCCCCCACGACGTTCCCCGACGCTCCGCCTCTGCCCCGGCCCGGCCCCCAGGCCCCGTTCAGCCCCGGTCACCAGCCCCACGGCGGACCGGACCGCGCGGACCGGTCCGCTCGCCGGATGGGGCCGGTGCCGCTGCCGCCGGACGCGCCGGTTCCGGAGGCCGCCGTGCGCCCCGAGTACGAGGCCGCGCCCGGAGCGGGCGCACGGAGCGAGGGACCCGTCCGCGCCGCCGACCTGCTGGCCAAGGTGCGCGACTGCGCCCCCGTCTCCAAGGGCCGCTACCGCAGCGACGCCGGCGCGCCGGCCGACATCCCGGTCTGCGGCGCGAAGGGGGCCGTGTACTGGAAGGCCGACCTGGACGTCGACTGCGACGGCCGGCCCGGCGACCGCTGCAACAGCCGAACCGACCCGCACTTCACACCCGCCACCGCCTACACCCAGTCGGACGGCCGTCCCCTGGACGCCGAACGGCTGCCCTACGTCGTGGTGCCGCAACCCAGCGACATCTGGGACCACCGCGCCGACGACGTCCGGGGCGGATCGGTCGCGGCCGTCGTCCACGGCGACCGGGTCCGTTACGCCGTCGTCGGCGACGTCGGCCCGCGCGAGCTCATCGGCGAGGCCTCCTACGCCGCCGCCGAATCTCTCGGCATCCCCGCCGACCCGCACGCGGGCGGCACCGACTCCGGCGTGACGTACATCGTCTTCAAGGGCAGCGAGGTCGAGCCGATCGAGGACGTGGCCGCCGCCGAGAAAACGGGGGAGCGGCTCGCGCGGGAGTTCGTGGACGGCGGGTGAAGCGCGCGCGTTCCGGCCGCGGGGCGGGGAGCGTGCCCGCCCCGCCGCCCGCCGCACGCGGCGTGCGCTTCCGGGTCACGCCTTCCGGTAGGAGTACGCCTCCGCGGCGGCCGCCTCGACGGCCTCCAGGCCGGCGCCCGTCGAGGCCGTGACGACCGCGGCCACCGCGCCCTCGACGAACGGAGCGTCCACCAGCCGGGTGTTCTCCGGGAGTTCGTCGCCCTCCGCGAGCAGCGCCTTCACCGTGAGCACCGCGCTGCCCAGGTCGGTGAGGACGGCGACCCCGGCGCCCCGGTCCACGGACGCGGCGGCCGCCGAGACCAGCTCGGAGCTGGTGCCGAACTCCCCGGAAGCGGTCCCGCCCGCCGGGGCGACGGGCACGGCGGCGCCGCCGCCCGACAAGGCCTTCGCCAGTTCCGCCACCGAAGCGGCGACCTGTGCGCTGTGCGACACCAGCACGATCCCGACCAGCTTCTCGTCACTCACCGGCCGCCTCCTCCAGTGCGGCGAACAGCAGCGCGGCAGAAGTGGCGCCGGGGTCCTGGTGCCCGATGCTGCGCTCGCCCAGATAGCTCGCCCTGCCCTTGCGGGCCTGTAGCGGAGTGGTCGCCTCGGCCCCCTCCTGCGCCGCCGCGCGGGCCGCGGCGAACGAGTCGCCGAGGGCGTCCACGGCGGGCACCAGCGCATCGATCATGGTCTTGTCGCCCGGCTGGGCGCCGCCCAGCGTCCGGACCGCGTCCACGCCCGCCCGCAACGCCTCGGCCAGCTGCGCCGGGCTCACCTCGGCGCCGTCCCCGAGCGCCTTGCCGCTGCGGCGCAGCAGCGTCCCGTACAGCGGACCCGAGGCGCCGCCGACCGTGGAGATCAGCTGCCGCCCGGCGACGGTGAGGACCGCCCCGGGCGTGCCGGGCGCTTCCTTCTCCAGCGTGGCCGCCACAGCCGTGAAACCCCGCTGAAGGTTGCTGCCGTGGTCGGCGTCGCCGATGGGTGAGTCGAGGGCGGTGAGCCGTTCCGCCTCACGGTCGACCAACGTGGCGGCCGCCGTCATCCAGCGGCGGAAGAAGTCGGCGTCGAGCACAGGATCTCCTTGCCTGGTAGGTACGTACCGGTCCTTTCCCCGTCCACCGTCACATGCCCCACCTCAGACCCGGCGTCCGCACCGGCGCGTCCCACAGTCCGAGCAGCTCCTCGTCGATCTCGCACAGGGTGACCGAGGCGCCCGCCATGTCGAGCGAGGTGACGTAGTTGCCGACGAGGGTGCGGGCGACGGCGACACCGCGCTCGCCGAGCACCCGCTGCACCTCGGCGTTGAAGCCGTACAGCTCCAGCAGCGGCGTGGCGCCCATGCCGTTGACCAGCACCAGCACCGGGTTGCGCGGGCTGAGGTCGGCCAGTACCGCGTCGACGGCGGCCTCGGCGATCTCGCCCGAGGTCATCATCGGGCGCCGCTCCCGGCCGGGCTCCCCGTGGATGCCGACGCCCAGTTCCAGCTCACCGGCCGGCAGGTCGAAGGTGGGGCTGCCCTTGGCGGGCGTGGTGCAGGCACTGAGCGCGACGCCGAAGCTGCGGGAGCTGTCGTTCACCTGACGGGCGATCGCCTCCACCCGCTCCAGCGGCCGGCCCTCGTCCGCCGCGGCCCCGGCGATCTTCTCCACGAACAGCGTCGCCCCCGTGCCGCGCCGCCCGGCCGTGTAGAGGCTGTCCGTCACCGCCACGTCGTCGTCGACCAGCACCTTGGCCACCTGGATGCCCTCGTCCTCGGCCAGTTCGGCGGCCATGTCGAAGTTGAGCACGTCACCGGTGTAGTTCTTGACGACGAACAGCACTCCGGCCCCGCTGTCCACGGCCGCCGCGGCCCGCACCATCTGGTCCGGCACCGGCGAGGTGAACACCTCACCCGGACAGGCCGCCGACAGCATCCCGGGCCCCACGAACCCCCCGTGCAGCGGCTCGTGCCCGGAGCCCCCGCCGGACACCAGGGCCACCTTCCCGGCGACGGGAGCGTCCCGCCGCACGATCACCCGGTTCTCGACGTCCACCGTCAACTCGGGATGGGCGGCCGCCATACCGCGCAGCGCGTCCGCGACCACGGTTTCGGGAACGTTGATCAGCATCTTCATCGGTACCTCCTGGGAAGGACGGCAGACGGCCTCAGTGGTCCTCCCGGAAGTATCGGCCTTGCGGCAGCGAAGGTCACGTGCGAGACCGCCACGGGCGCGCCCCGGTCCCCACGCCCGCCGTCCGCGGTACCCGTGCCGAGTCCCTCTCAGAAAGCTCCCAGGAATCACTCCGAAACCGGTCAAAAGCAGGTGCGACTCTTGCCCCGTTCAGATGGTCGGCAACATGACCGGGGGCCGCTCGTGGCTGCATTCCTCTATAAGACTGGCAAGTTCTCCTTTCGGTGGAGGTGGTGGGTCACCGTCCTGTGGGCGGGGCTGCTCGTGGCGGCAGGGGTTCTCGCCGCCCGCGCCGACGCCGCGCCGCCGAACGACTTCGCCATGCCGGGGACCGAGGCCCAGCAGGCCTACGACCTCCTGGAAGAGCGCTTTCCGGAGGTGAAGGCGGACGGCGCGACGGCACGTGTCGTGTTCAGGTCCGACGACGGCAAGGTGACCGCTCCGGACCGCAAGCGGGCCGTCGAGGACGCCGTTCGGGCGCTCGGCGAGGCGCCGCAGGTGGAGCGGGTGACCGACCCCTTCAGGACGGGATCCGTCAGCGACGACGGGACGACCGCCTACGCGCAGGTGTCGTACGGCGTGACGGTCGGCGAGCTCGCGGACACCTCGCGCGAGGCGCTGACGGACACGGTGGAGGAGGCACGCGCCAGGGGTCTCACGGTCGAGGCCGGCGGCAACGCGGTCTCCGAGGCGCCGACGGGCGGTCATTCCTCGGAGGCCGTCGGGCTCGCGGTGGCCGCCCTGGTGCTGGTCATCACCTTCGGCGCACTGATCGCGGCGGGGCTGCCGCTGCTCACCGCACTGCTCGGCGTCGGCGTCGCGACGTGCGTGATCAAGGTCCTGGCGGCACCGCTCGAACTGGGCGGGACCACGCCCGTACTGGCCTCCATGCTGGGCCTGGCCGTGGGTATCGACTACGCGCTGTTCGTCGTCTCCCGTTACCGCGACGAGCTGGCCCACGGCAGGAGCCGTGAGGACGCCGCCGCGCACGCGGTGGGAACGGCGGGCTCCGCCGTCGTCTTCGCCGGCCTGACCGTGGTGATCGCGCTCGCGGCACTGCCCGTCGTCGGCATCCCGGCACTGTCGCAGATGGGCCTCGCCGCGGCCGGAACCGTCGCGCTGGCCGTGCTGATCGCCGTCACGCTGATTCCCGCCCTGCTCGGCATCGCCGGCAAGCGCGTCCGGCCCGCCCGTGCCCGCGGGAGCCGCGTGCGGGACGGGAAACGCCGTGCGCGGGAGGGAGTGTCCGCCACCGTCGGACCGCGTCCCGGCGTGAGCGCGCGCTGGGCTTGGTTCGTCACCCGGCGCCCGCTCGCGGTGCTGCTCGTCGGCGGTACGGCCCTCATCGCCGTGGCGGTCCCGGCCGCCTCGCTCGAGCTCGGTCTGCCCGGCGACGAGTCCAAGCCGACGTCCACCACCCAGCGTCGCGCCTACGACCTGCTCGCCGACGGCTTCGGCCCCGGTCTCAACGGCCCGCTCACCGCGGTCGTCCGGGCCGACGACGGAGGGGACGCCCAGGCCGCCGCACATGACGCCGCCACCCGGATCCGGGCCACCGACGGCGTCGCCACGGTGTCGCCACCGCGATTCAACGACAGCAAGGACACCGCCGTCCTCACCGTCGTCCCCACCATGGCGCCCGGCAGCGAGGAGACGACCGACCTCGTCCACACCCTGCGCGGCCCCGAGGTGGCGGGCGAGGACGCCGAGGTGCTGATCGCGGGCACGACCGCGATGAACATCGACGTGTCGCAGAAGCTCGCCGAGGCGCTGGTGCCCTACGTCGCCCTCGTCGTCGGTCTGGCGTTCCTGCTGCTGATCGCCGTGTTCCGCTCGATCCTGGTGCCGCTCAAGGCCGCCCTCGGCTTCCTGCTCTCCATCGCCGCCGGGCTCGGTGCGGTGGTCGCGGTCTTCCAGTGGGGCTGGCTGGGCGCGCTGTTCGGGGTCGCGGTGCCCGGCCCCGTGATGTCCATCATGCCGATCTTCATGGTGGGCGTCGTCTTCGGCCTCGCCATGGACTACGAGGTCTTCCTGGTGACGCGGATGCGCGAGGCGTACCTCGAGGACCGGCAGCCCGTACGGGCCGTGGTCAACGGCTTCGAGCACAGCGCCCGGGTCGTGACGGCGGCCGCGATGATCATGATTGCGGTGTTCGCCGGATTCATGGGTTCTGACGAGCAGATGGTCAAGACCATCGGGTTCGGCCTGGCGATCGCGGTCCTCTTCGACGCCTTCGTCGTCCGCATGACGCTGGTCCCCGCGGTGCTCGCCCTGCTCGGCCACCGCGCATGGCGGCTGCCCCGGTGGCTGGACCGCTGGGTACCGCACGTGGACGTCGAGGGCCAGGGCCTGCACGCGCCGGCGCGGCCCGGTGCCGCGCCGGCCGGCACCGTCGTTCCCGCCGAGCCGTACGAGGTGCGCTGACGCCATGAGCCGTACATCCACGACACGGCCGACGACACGGTCGGCACGAGCGACCCGGGCCGAGGGACCCGCTACGAGGCGAGGGACCGGCCCGGACAGGGCGGGAGCCTCACTCAGGCCGGCCGGAGGCGCCGCACGCCACGCGATCGAAGGAGCCCTCGCCGTCACGGCCGCCGTCGCGGTCATGGCGGGCGCCGCGCTTGTGGCGTTGCTCGCCCTAGGCGCCGACGCCGTCGCACCGCTGTCCCGGCTCGTCCCGGCGGTCGTCAGCCTGGCCTTCGGCGGCGGGATCGACCTGTCGGCCGACCTCGCCGCGAAGGGCGACGCCGGAGGCCTGCTCGGCATGTTCGGCGGTGGCGGCGGCATGGGCCTTGGGGTAGCCGGTCAGGTGTCGGCGATGCCGCTGATGCTCACGTTCCTGGGAGCGGCCGTGCTGGGCTGGTCCTTCTTCCGACCGCTGCGCCGCCGCACTCGCCCGGCTCCCGCACTGCTGATCGCCCGCACCGGCGGGGCGCTCGGCGCCGCCGCGGTCGTCGTGCCCGTACTGGCGGCCCTGGCCCGTGGCTCGCTGAGCCTTCCCGAAAGCGTCTCGGAAAGGCTCGGCGAGGGCGGCGGGCCGGGCGGAGGACTCGGCAAGCTGACGGGCGGGGGTGGAATCTCCTCCGTCGACTTCGCCGCGGACGTCGCGCTGACCGGCTTCCTCGCGGTGGTCGAAGCGGCGCTCGTCATCGGCCTCGGCTGCGTGGCGGCACGCCGTACGTCGCTGCCCGGCCCCGTCGCGCTCAGCCGGGCGCGCCTCAAGTGGAATCCGGTCGCCTCGACCCTGACCGGGATCTTCACCGCGCTGTGCACCGCCGCCCTGCTTCTGGCGCTGCTCGCCGGAGGGGCCGCGGCCGCCGGACGCGCTCAGGCCGCGAAGGCCGCCGGAGCGCTGCTCCTGGCCGCCCCGAACCTGATCTCGGCCGTCCTCACCTCCGGGCTGGGTGCGTCCTGGCAGGCCGGTCTGGAGCGCCGGCAGCCCGAGGGCGGCGGCATGATGGGCGGCCTGGGCGGCTTCGGACGCACGGGCGGTGCCGGTGGCCTCGGCGGCGCGACCGGCGCCGGATCCCAGCAGACCGACCTGAGCGGCAAGGCCGTGGCCGGTCTTCCCCTGTGGCTGATCGGCCTGACCGTCCTCATGTGTCTGCTCGTGTACGCCGGACACCGGACCGCCGCCCGCACTCCGTCGCGAACGGCCCGCGAAGAGTCCGACGCCCTCCTCGGCAGGCACCTGGAACTCGCGCTGCGCGCCGGTGTGGCCGTGGGCCTGTGCGTCCTGCTCCTCGGCCTGGTCTCGCAGGTCTCGGTGGGGATCGGCTTCTCCCTCATGGGCAGCGAGATGGGCGGGATGGACGCCGGCCTCGACGGCTCCGTGCGGCTGCCGGCTCTCACCGGCTTCCTCCTCGCGGGCCTCGCCTGCTACGCGGGCAGCAGGCTCCACGCGGTCCGGACGGGTGCGGGCCCGGGCAGGGGCGGCGACCGCACACAGGTTCGTGGGGTTTCCTCGAGGACGACGAGCTCCCGTCCTCGCGAGTGAGACGAGGACACGACCTCCTCCCGGGGCGGGTCCGGCCGGCCCACCGCCGCCGGACCGGCCCCGGTCACCCAGTACAGCGAAGCGGAACGGCCAGCCATGACAACAGACCGGGCAGCACACCGCGGCTCCTCGCCCAAGGGCCGCCTGCTCGTCGTCGACGACGAACCGACCGTCCGCGATCTCCTGCCGGCCGCCCTGCGCTACGCGGGATTCGACGTCGACGTCGCGGCGGACGGGCGAGAGGCCCTGGAGACGGCCGCCCGGCGCCCACCGGACCTGGTGCTCCTGGACGTGATGCTCCCGGACATCGACGGTTTCGAGGTGATCCGCAGGCTGCGCACCCAGCCCCGCAGGGCCGGCCCAGGGCTCGGCGGCGACGTGCCCGTCCTGTTCGTCACCGCCCGGGAGACCCGGCAGGACCGGATCACCGGCCTCACCCTGGGCGGCGACGACTACATCACCAAGCCCTTCGACCTCGAGGAACTGATCGCCCGCATCCACGCCGTGCTGCGCCGTACCAAGGGTGAAGCGTCCGGCTCGCTGACCGTCGGCGATCTCGACCTGGATCCCGACGGCCACCTGGTCACCCGGGCCGGGCAGCCGGTGCGCCTGTCCCCCACCGAATTCCGTCTGCTGCACTTCCTGATGGCCAACGCCGGGCTCACCCTGTCCAAAGCCCAGATCCTCGAGAACGTCTGGCGCTACGACTTCGACGGGGACCCCAGCATCGTCGACACGTACATCAGCTACCTGCGCCGGAAGGTGGAACGGGCCGGCCCCAAACTCATCCACACCGTCCACGGCATCGGGTACGTACTGCGGGGACCGCGGGCATGAAGGCACCACGAACGCTCCGGAAACCGCGCTTGCCGCACGGAGAGGCGCGGCGCGCCCTGGCGCGTGTGTCCCTGCGCACCCGCCTGCTGTGCCTGGCCACCGCCCTGGTCGCGACCGGCCTCCTCGCGGCGGGCCTCGTCGTCAGCATCGCTCTCCACGACTACCTGGAGGGACGTGTCGACGCCCGCCTGCACACCACGGCACAGATCGCCGCCCGCGTCACACCGCCGCCGGGCACGGACCACCCGCAGAACGTGCGCGTGCTGAGCTCCTTCGAGGACACCACCGTCTCGTACGTCGACGACGCGGGCGTCCACCGGAACACCTTCGACTCCACCACCGCCGCTCCAGGGGGCGGGCCGCAGTTGCCCGAACTCGGCCGGCAGGCCGTGCTCGACCGTGCGGGACGGCCCTTCACCGTTCCGGCACGCGAAGGAGACCACACCTGGAGGGTCGTCGCACTGACCCGGCCCGACCAGTCGTTCGTCCCGGCCGGCACACCGACCGGCCGCGGCAGCGTCGTCGTGGCGACGTCACTGGACGAGGTGGACCGCACCGTCCAGAAGACCCGGACCGTCTCCCTGACCGCCGGCGGGGTACTGCTCGGCGTCCTCGCCCTGGCCGGGCTGTTCGCGGTACGTTCCGGCCTGCGGCCGCTGACCCGCATCGAGGAGACCGCCGAGGCCATCACCTCGGGCGACTTCTCGCACCGGATTCCCGAGACGGCCGGTGCGCAGACCGAGGTGGGACGGCTGACCACCTGCCTGAACCGGATGCTCGACCAGATCGACACCGCGTTCCGCGCCCGCGCGGAAGCGGAGTCACGGATGCGGCGTTTCTTCGCGGACGCCAGTCACGAACTGCGCACTCCGCTCGTCGGCATCAAGGGGTACACCGACCTGTACCGCATGGGCGCCTCGCCGACCCGGCGGGAGACCGACCACCTCATGACACGGATCGCCCAGGAGTCCGAGCGGCTGACCCGTCTGGTGGGGGACATGTTCCTCCTGGCGCGCCTGGACGAGGCGGCTCAGGGCCCCGTCACCGGGATCGGCCCGGCACCCGCCTTCCCGCTGGAGTGCGCCCCGATGGACCTGCGCACTCTCGCCGCCGACGCCCTCCACGACGTGCGGGCCCTGGACGCCACCCGCCCCGTCACGCTCACCGGGCCGGGCGGCGGCAGGCCCGCCACGGCCCAGACGCTCGCGGACGAGGAACGCCTGCGGCAGGTCGTCACGAACCTGGTCGGCAACGCCGTCGCACACTCGCCCGGCGGGACACCCGTCCGCATCGGAGTGGGCGTGGAGGACGGGCTCGCCGTGCTGGAGGTGGCCGACCAGGGACCGGGCCTCTCGCCCGAGGAGCGGCGGCGGGTCTTCGAACGGTTCTACCGCGCCGACGCCTCGCGCAGCCGGGCCACCGGAGCCGGTGCCGGACTGGGGCTGTCGATCGTGCGCTCTCTCGTGGCGGCCCACGGCGGCGACGTCCAGGTCGACACCGCCCCGGGCCGGGGGTGCACCTTCAGGGTGCGGCTCGCTCTCCTCGAACAGATGGACTGAGGGCAGACCACGCCGCACCGATACGCTCCGGGTGTGTCTCAGCAACCCGTACCCGACGAGCGCCGCCCGCCAACGACGGGCGCAGGGTGGCCGGCCGCAACCGGGCCGCTCTCGTCATCGCCGCCCGGGAGATCTACGCGGCGCACGGCCTCGGCGCACCGCTGTCCGCGATCGCGCGTCGAGCCGGAGTGGGGCAGGGCGTCCTCCGCCGGTCCCCCCACATGACGAACTCGCAGGCTCCTTCCCCGGACGCCCTGGCCGAGCTCAGGCGCCGCTTCCGCCTGGAGAGGGAGCGGCGCGTGCGCCCCGACGGCACCCGGCAGTACCGCGCCGCCGACGCCGGGTTCGGCTACCACGCCGACGATCCGTACGCGGCGGAGGCGGAGGCGGTGGAGCGCGAGCCCCTGCGGGACCGGGTGGACGTCGCGGTCGTCGGCGGCGGGTTCGGCGGCATCCTGGCGGGCGCGCCGTTGCGCCGGCGGGGCATCGGACGGGTCCGTGTCCTGGAGAAGGGCGGCGACTTCGGCGGGACCTGGCGCCGGGCTGCCGGCCGACGACGTACGGCCCGCCATCCGGGCCGCCATGCTCAACGCCGCGCTCCGTGCGGCGGTCGAGCACCACGCCTACCGGACGGCCGAGCCGGGCACCGATCCCGCGACCGCCCGGGCCGATCTAGCGGCGACCCTGCGCACCGCCCTGGCCGTCACGGCGGCCGGACTGACCTGAACGCCGCGGCGCCGGTGAGCGCGGGAGCGGCCGTCAGCGACCGGCGGGGGGCGGCGCCGCCACGAGGGGGCGCCGGGCGGACAGGAGGCGAGTGGCATCCCGAGCGACGCCGAGCAGCGTCCCCTCCTCGTGCGGGCGGGCCACGATCTGGAGGCCGACGGGTGCGCCTCGCGGGGTGAACCCGGCCGGCAGACTGAGCGCCGGATGCCCGCTGATGTTGAACGCCCAGGTCAGGGCGACACTCATCCGATCACCGGGGCCGTCATGGCCGTGCGGCGGATGCGGGGTGGTGGGCGTGAGGATGAGGTCGGCTTCCTCGAAACACCGGCGCAGTAGCCGGTCGTTGGCGGCGACGCCGGCCACGTCGGTACGGTCGCACGCCCCCGCGCGGAGCGAGGTCCACGCATCGGCGGGGTCGACCAGCGCGAGGCCGGCAGAGCCCGTCAGCGTGATCAGCCGGCCGCGGGCCAGTCGCACAGCCGCCCGACGGGCGACCGCGGTGACCGCGGGGTCGGTGTCCGCATGGCCCAGGTCGGCCGACCAGACCGCGGCGAGCGGGTAGGCCGGACGCCCGGCCGGCTCCGGCGCTTCGCCGACCGCCCGGAGGTAGGCGAGGGCGTCCGCCGGATCGCGGACGAGTACGCCCGGTGAGTTGAGGCCCGCCCGGTCGCGGGAGGGCAGCCGGCCGTTGGTGGGTTTGAACCCGATGACGCCGCACCAGGCGGCGGGTATGCGCACCGATCCGGCGCCGTCGGATCCGCTCGCGAGAGGAACGAGGCCGGCGGCGACCGCGGCCGCCGAGCCCGCCGACGAGCCGCCGGGCGACCACGCCGCGTGGAACGGGTTGAGGGTGGGGCCCCGCCCGGTGTGCCCGTAGGTCTGCCAGCCCTTGCCGGTGCGCGGAACCGCGGTGGCGCCGACCGGTACGCAACCGGCTGCCGCCAGCCTGACGTTCTGCCAGGAGCCGGGACCCTCGCTCGCCTTGACGCCGATCGGCACGCCCGCGAGCGGCAGGCGGTCACCGCGGGCGAGCAGCGCGTCGACGTCGCGGGCCCGGCGGAGGGCTTGCGCACGCCATACCTCGGTGAACGCCCGGACACCGTCGTCGCGTTCCTCGATGCCGGCCAGGGCCGCCGTGACGACGCCGACGGCCGTCACGTCGCCGCGCCGCACCAGCCCGGCGATCTCCACGGCGGACAGGGCCGAGTACGCGTCCGTGCTCATCATCAGTGCGTCAACTCCATGGCCGGAAGTCTTCCGGCCCCGCGAACCGGCGTACAGCGGATATCGGTTGGGTGCGGCTGTCAGACGGGCTGCCAGACCTCGGCCAGTGCCGACGTGGTCAGCACGGCGTCGGGGTGCCCCTGTCCGGCCAGGCGGCCGTCACGGAGCAGGAGGCACGCGTCCGCCGAGCGGGCGGCATGAAGGTCGTGGGTGGCCTGGACGACGGTCACGCCGTCGGCGACCAGTTCCGTCAGCAGCGTCGCGATGCGCTCCCTGGCCTCGGGGTCGAGCCCCGTGGTCGGTTCGTCCAGCAGCAGGAGGTCCGAGTCCTGGGCCAGCCCCTGGGCGACGAGGACGCGTTGGCGCTGACCGCCCGACAGTTCCCCGAGCTGGCGTCCGGCGAGGTCGGCGACGTGCAGCCGGTCGAGCGCCGAGTCCACGCGCGCGCGGTCCTCGCGCGTCAGCCGGCGCCACGGGCCGCGCTCGCCCCAGCGTCCCATCTCCACGGTCTGCCGGACGGTCAGGGGCAGGGCGTCCGCGACGGCACCGCGCTGCGGCACGAAGGCCGGCGGCCGGTCGCCGTCGTGGTGCACGTCTCCCGCTGTCGGCCGGATCACACCGGCCAGGACGCCGAGCAGCGTCGACTTCCCGCTGCCGTTCGGGCCGACGAGGGCCGTGGTGGCCAACGCCGGTATCTCGGCGGTTATTCGGTGGAGCACCGGACGGCCCGGATAGCCGGCGCTCAGCCGACTGAAGCGGACGCGTGTCGTCCGTCGGGTGGGAGGGACCGGCGAAGGGCGCGGTTTGGTGAACATGATTTTCATTGTAGTGTCCTCGCATGGAGTGGTTGACAGCCCCGTTCGAAGTGACGTTCGTCCAGCGCGCCCTGTGGGGCGGCATCCTCGTGTCCGCCATCTGCGCGCCGGCCGGTACCTGGGTGGTGCTCAGGGGGATGGCCTTCCTCGGGGACGCCATGTCCCACGGGCTGCTGCCCGGCGTCGCGCTGGCCGCGCTGCTCGGCGGCAGTCCGCTGGTGGGCGCGGTGGCGAGCGCGGCCGTCATGACGGCGGGCGTCACCGCGCTCGGACGCACGCCGAGGCTGTCCCAGGACACCGGGATCGGGCTGCTGTTCGTGGGCATGCTGTCGCTGGGCGTGATCATCGTCTCGCGCTCGCAGTCCTTCGCCGTGGATCTGACCGGCTTCCTCTTCGGCGACGTCCTCGCCGTCCGGGAACAGGACCTCCTTCTGCTGGGCGCCGCCCTGCTGGTGGCCCTGGCCGTCTCGGTCCTCGGCCACCGCGCCTTCCTCGCCCTCGCGTTCGACCCGCGCAAGGCCCGCACCCTCGGCCTGCGCCCCCGTCTCGCACACGCGGTGCTGCTCGGCCTGCTGGGCATGGCGATCGTCGCCTCGTTCCACATCGTGGGGACCCTGCTGGTCCTGGGACTGCTCATCGCCCCGCCGGCGGCGGCCCTGCCCTGGGCGCGCGGCGTCCGCGGCGTCATGGTCCTGGCCGCGCTCCTCGGCACCGCCGCCACCTTCGGCGGCCTGCTCCTGTCCTGGCACCTGGGCACCGCCGCCGGCGCGACCGTCTCGGCGCTCGCGGTGAGCCTCTTCTTCCTCTCCCACGTCGCGTCCGGCCTCCGCCACCGCCGCGCGCGCCCCGCAGCCGTTCCCGCTCCGGCACCAGTCGACTGAAGGAAAAAAGGAAAAGCAGACGCGATGGCCCTGACCCTCCGAAAGAACACCACCACGCGGGCATCGACCGCACTCGTCCTCACCGCCCTCCTCGCCGCGGGCTGCGCCCAGGGAGCCGACGACACGTCCGCCCCGCCCGGCAACCCGCCGACCGCCACCCCGCACGGATACGTCGAAGGGGCGAAGGAGTCCGCCGAGCAGCAGTCCCGTCTCCTGCTCGGCGACCCCGGCAGCGGCGACACCCGGGTCCTCGACCTCATCACCGGCGGGGTGCACAGGACGGCGGACGTGGCGGGCGCGACCCGGCTGGCCTCCGACGGCCGCTTCGGCTACTTCGACACCCCCCGCGGGACGCACGTGGTCGACACCGGCGCCTGGATGGTCGACCACGGCGACCACGTGCACTACTACCGGGCGGCGATACGCGACGTCGGCGACCTCCCCGTGGGCCCGCACGCCGAGGTCCGCAGCGACGCCACCGTGACCGCGGTGACCGGCCGGGACGGCCGGACCAGGCTGTACGACCGGACGGAGCTGGAGGACGGCGAGGTCCCGGCCGCCCGGACCCTCGACGGGGTGCACTCCGGCCCGGTGGTGCCCTACGGGGAACACCTGCTCGCGTTCACCGGCGACGGCCGCTCCAAGCAGCTCACCGTGTACGACCGCGAGGGCGGGCGCGTCGCCTCGCCGGACGCGGAGTGCGAGGAGCCCCGCGGCGACGCGGTCACCCGGCGCGGACTCGTCCTCGGATGTGCCGACGGCGCCCTGCTCGTCAGCGCGGACGACGGCGCCTTCACCGCGGAGAGGATCCCGTACGGCGAGGAGGTGCCCGCGAAGGAACGGGCCACCGCCTTCCGGCACCGGGCCGGCAGCGACACCCTCACGGCACCGGCCGGCGATCGCGCCGTGTGGGTCCTGGACGTCACCGACCGCACCTGGAAGCGGGTGGAGACCGGGCCGGTCGTCGCCGCCAACACGGCGGGGGAGGGCTCCGCGCTGCTCGTCCTGGAGACCGACGGCGCCCTGCACGGGTACGACATCGCCACGGGCAGGGAGGCTTCCGCCACCGAGCCGCTCCTGGCCACGCCCGGGAAGACCGGCGCCGGCGGACCCGTCGTCGAGGTGGACCGCAGCCGCGCGTACGTCAACGACCCCGCGGGCAAGCGGGTGTACGAGGTCGACTACAACGACGGCCTGCGCATCGCCCGCACCTTCGACCTGGACATCGAGCCCCGCCTGATGACGGAGACCGGCCGATGAGGGGCACCAAGCGCGCCCGGGTCGGCGTCGCCCGGCTGCGCAGCCTGCTGATGGGCCTGCTCGCCCTCACCACGGCGGCGGCCGCCACCGCGTGCGCCACCACCGACGACCGGGCCCGCATCGTCGTGACCACCAACATCCTCGGTGACGTCACCCGGCAGATCGTCGGCGACGAGGCCGAGGTCACCGTCCTGATGAAACCGAACGCGGACCCGCACTCCTTCGGCCTGTCGGCGGTGCAGGCCGCCGAACTGGAGGCCGCCGACCTGGTGGTCTTCAACGGCCTCGGCCTGGAGGAGAACGTACTGCGGCACGTTAACGCCGCCCGCGAGGCCGGCGTGGCCACCTTCGAGGTCGGCGAGGCCGTCGACCCGCTCACCTTCCGCGCGAGCGACGACGGCGGCCCCGCCGACGGGGCCGGACAGCCGGACCCGCACTTCTGGACCGACCCGGACCGGATGCGCAAGGCGGCCGGCCTCATGGCCGACCAGGTGGTGGAGCACGTGGACGGCGTGGACGAGACGGCGATACGCGCCAACGCCGCCCGCTACGACGCACGACTCGCGGAGCTGTCCACCTGGATGGCGGACTCCTTCGACCGCATCCCCGACGACGAGCGCGCCCTGGTCACCAACCACCACGTCTTCGGCTACCTCGCCGAACGCTTCGGCTTCCGCGTCATCGGCGCCGTGATCCCCAGCGGCACGACGCTGGCCTCGCCCAGCTCCTCCGACCTGCGCTCGCTCACCCGGGCCATGGAACGGGCCGGGGTGCGCACCGTGTTCGCCGACTCCTCCCGGCCCAAGCGGCTGGCCGAGGTGCTGCGCACGGAACTGGGCGGCGACGTACGGGTCGTCGAGCTGTACTCGGAGTCGCTGACCGCGAAGGGCGAGGGCGCCGACACCTACCTGCGGATGATGCGCGCCAACACCACCGCCATGACCGACGGCCTGACCGCCTCCCCGGCCGGCGGCTGACTCCGCCTCGCCTTCCCCCTCCACCAGTTTCCGGCCGACCGGCCGGCCCCCTCCCGCATCACACGCCGCCCAGCGCGGCCCGGAAAGGAACACACCGGTGAACAAGTCGATACGCAACAGAACCCTCACGGGGACGGCCCTCGCCCTCGCGGTGTCCACGGTGCTGACCGCCTGCGGCGGCGACGGGGCCTCGTCCTCCTCGTCCGACGCGAAGGCGAAGGACACCGCGAGCGCCACACCCGCCGCCACGGTCACGGACCCGCTGGTGGCCACCTTCGACGGCGGCCTCTACATCCTGGACGGCAAGAGCCTGAAGCTGACCCGGACCATCGAGCTGCCCGGGTTCAACCGGGTCAACCCGGCCGGGGACGACGACCACGTCATCGTCTCCACCGACAGCGGCTTCCGCGTCCTGGACGCGGCGGGCCAGACCCTCACCGACATCGAGTACCCGGGTGCCAAGCCCGGCCACGTCGTACGCCACGCCGGGAAGACGGTGCTCTTCACCGACGGCACCGGCCAGGTCAACGTCTTCGACCCCGCCGACCTCGCCGCCGGCGAGAAGCCGCGGGGCCGCACCTACACCACGGCCGAGGCCCACCACGGCGTCGCCATCGAACTGGCGAACGGCGAGCTGCTCACCACCGTCGGTGACGAGGAGAAGCGCACCGGAGCCCTCGTCCTGGACGAGAACGGCAAGGAGATCGCCCGCAACGAGGACTGCCCCGGCGTGCACGGCGAGGCGGCGGCCGAGGGGGAGGCGATCGCCGTCGGCTGCGAGGACGGAGTACTGCTCTACAAGGACGGCGAGTTCACCAAGGTGGACGCCCCCGACGACTACGGCCGGATCGGCAACCAGGCCGGCAGCGACGCCTCGCCCGTCCTGCTGGGCGACTACAAGACCGACCCGGACGCGGAGCTGGAGCGGCCCACGCGGGTGTCGCTGATCGACACGGAGAAGGCGGAGCTGCGCCTGGTCGACCTCGGCACCAGCTACTCGTTCCGCTCGCTGGCCCGCGGACCGCACGGCGAGGCACTCGTCCTCGGCACCGACGGCGCGATCCACGTCATCGACCCGGTCAGCGGCAAGGTCACCCAGAAGATTCCCGCCGTGGGCGCGTGGCAGGAACCGCTGGACTGGCAGCAGCCGAGGCCCACGCTCTTCGTCCGCGACCACACCGCCTACGTCTCCGAGCCGAGCACGAAGGGCCTGCACGCCATCGACCTGGAGTCGGGCGAGAAGGTCGGGTCCGTGACGCTCCCGAAGGGCACCAACGAACTGTCGGGCGTCGTCGCCGGGCACTGACCCCGCACTCCCGCGCGGCCACCAGCGCGGCGGGCCGCCCGGCCTCCGGGCGACCCGCCCCCGTGCGTAGGGCACACTCGGACGGAGGGGGGCCGTCCCTGCGGATCACTGCGAGGCCCGCATGCTCGATGTGCCGTTCTGGCTCTGGACCGTCTTCGCCGCGACCGTGGTCGTGTCGCTCGTCGTCGACCTCCTGGCCCACCGCAGCGCCCACGTCATCGGGTTCAAGGAGGCGGCGGCCTGGAGCGGACTGTGGGTGGGACTCGCCCTCGTCTTCGGGGCGGTCGTCTTCCTGGTGCTCGGCGGGACGGCGGGGACCGAGTACACCACCGCGTGGCTGCTGGAGAAAAGCCTCTCCGTCGACAACCTCTTCGTCTTCGCCCTGATCTTCGCCTATTTCAAGGTGCCCCGCGAATACCAGCACCGCGTCCTGTTCTTCGGGGTCATCGGCGCCCTGGTGTTCCGCGGCCTCTTCCTGGCCGCGGGTGTCGCCGTGGTCAGCCGGTTCACCGCCGTCCTGTTCGTCTTCGCGGCCATCCTCTTCTACAGCGTGTACAAGATCCTCAAGGGGGAGGAGGAGAGCTTCGACCCGGGCCGGAGCTTCGCCGTCCGCCTGCTGCGCAAGTTCGTCCCCGTGCGGGACGAGTACGCGGGGCAGCATTTCTTCGTCAAGGAGGCGGGGAAGCGGGTGGCGACGCCCCTGCTGGCCGTCGTCGCCGCGATCGAGGCGGCCGACCTGATCTTCGCCGTGGACAGCGTGCCGGCCGTGCTCGCCGTCAGTGACGAGACCTTCATCGTCTACACCAGCAACGCGTTCGCCATCCTCGGCCTCAGGGCCCTGTACTTCATGCTGTCGGGCCTGCTGGACCGCTTCCACTACCTGAGCACGGGCCTGGCCGTCATCCTCGGCTTCATCGGCGTCAAGCTCATCCTCCAGGCGAGCCACGAGATGATCAGCAAGTCCATCCCCGAGATCCCCTCCACGGTGAGCCTGGCCGTGATCGTCGTGGTCCTGACGGTGTCGGTGATCATGAGTTTGCGGCGCCCCCAGGAGTCCCCGTAGTCCCCGTGACGGCCGCGCCGACGTCCCACTGTCCCTTTCGCACATTCGAACGTAAAGTGGGGGCAAAGGCTTTTCAAAGCTCTCGCTGGTGTTGGTGAGAAATCATGACCAGTCACATGCAGAAGACGAAAACCCAGGGCACGAAAACACAGCACACCGATTCGCCGCGCGAGGACGTCTGCCCCCGCTGCGGCCACCACGTGCCCCCGGAGGTCTCGCGCCACAAGACCCTCGGCATCTACGTCCCGGTATGGCACCGGGGCACCTGCCTGAATCCCGACTGCCCCGAGTCCGGCCAGGAGCGGCACCCGTAGCCCGGGGCCGCCGGCTCAGCCGACGGCGGGACCGGTGACGGCCCGGCCCTCGCGGTCGTAGGGCCAGACGTTGGTCCGGCAGCCGTGCAGGCCCTTGATCTGCTGCATCATCACCGGGGCGGGACGCCCCGCCCCGGGGCAGCCCTCGTGGCCGTGGCCGAGGAAGTGCCCGACCTCGTGGTTGATGATCAGCGCGCGATACGACGTCACGTCGTCCGCGTAGTACTGCGTCGCCAGCAGCCACCGCTTGAGGTTGACCATGACGTCCTGACCGACGTTGCAGTTGACCTCGCCGCCGGTGTCCAGACCGTACTGGCCGCATATGTCGTCCACGGTCCCCGCCGTGGCCAGCCGCACCCGGAAGTCGGACGTGCCGCCGGACACCCGACGGAACCCGGTCCGCCCGTCGGCCGTCCAGCCACGCTCGTCGGCGAGGATCCGCTCCACCTCGGCCGCCACCTCCGGCGCCGCGATCCCGATGCCGTCCTCGACCTGCACGACGTAGGTGAGCGTCCGTCCGCTCCCGCCGACCCGGTCACCGCCGCCCTGGGCGGTGACGAACGTCCCGGGGCCCGACGACGGGATGGATCCGGCCTCCACGGAGCCCTCCTCCGTTTCTTCCTCCGTCTCGGCGGCCTCTGGCGCGGACGGCCCGGCCGCGTCCGCGCGGCCGTCGGAGGACGCGGACCGTTCCCCGAGGAACAGGCCGCCGGCGAGCAGCAGCACGACACCGGTCACGAGCCCCGCCCACAGGAGCGGCGGCCCGCCGCCCGGCCTGCGACGGGCCCGGCTTCCGCGGCGGCGGGACGCGCCGGAGGGCGCGGAGGGGTTCGATCGGTGCGCGTTCATGATCACGAAGCGTGCCGGGGCCGTGTGATCGCCCATGGACGGCTTGTGGACCGCTGTGTAACAGCCGTGACCCGCACGCGGGCGTTCGCACGTACATCCGCATACTGAGACCCATGCCGAGGGTCCTGATCATCGAAGACGACCGCGCCGTCCGGGAGGGCGTGCGCCTGGCCCTGCGCCGCCAGGGACACGAGGTCGCCGCCGCGGCGACGGGCGAGGAGGGGCTGGAGCAGCTGCGGGCGTTCCGGCCCGACGCCGTCGTCCTCGACCTGATGCTGCCCGGCATGCCCGGTCTGGAGGTGTGCCGCCGCATCCGCGCGCACGACCAGGTGCCGATCATCATGGCCACCGCCCGCGGCGACGACACGGACATCGTGGTCGGACTGGAGTCCGGAGCCGACGACTACGTGGTCAAGCCGGTCCGCGCCCGCGTACTGGACGCACGCATCCGCGCGGTGCTGCGCCGGGTGGGCGGCGCCGCGGACGACCACGGCACCGCCCGCGTCGAACACCACGGCGACCTGGTCATCGACCGGGCCGGCCTCACCGTCACCCACCAGGGACGGCCGGTCGCCCTCGGCCCCTCCGAACTCCGGCTGCTGCTGACCCTGTCCGCCTCCGCCGGGCAGGTCTTCAGCCGCCAGCAGCTCCTGGAAGCCGTCTGGGAGCACAGCTACCACGGCGACGCGCGACTGGTGGACGCCTGCGTCAAACGCCTGCGGTCCAAGATCGGCGAACCCGCCGGCAGTCCCCGCTACGTCCACACCGTGCGCGGCTTCGGCTACCGCTTCGGGGCCCGATGAGAATGCCTCGCGTGCCGCGCGCGCTGAACGGGCTGCGCGTGCGGCTGGTCGTGGCCTTCACCCTCGTCGCCGTCGTCGCCACCGTGACCACGGGCGCCCTGACCTTCCGCGAGGCGCGCACCGGGGTCCTCCAGCAGAGCCAGGACACGGTGATCGAGGACTTCCGGCACCGCGTCAACACCCTGGTCCCCAACTACCGCTTCCCGCCCGACGAGTCCGACCTCCAGGTGTTCGCCGCCGACGTGTCGCGCGGCGGCCGGTCCCAGAACTGGCGGGTGCTGGTCGCCTACGGGCAGGCGAGCGCGACGTCCGAGACCGGCGACGCGTTCCGCGAACTGTCGCCGGAGATGCGCGAGTCCGTGCGCACCCGCCGGGCCACGGTGTTCCAGCGCGTGACGCGGGACGGCCACTCCGCACTGGTCGTCGGGATGCCCGTCACCTTCGCCGGCGACTACAGCACCGAACGGCCCGCCTCGGGGCTCGAGGTCTACCTCACCGTGCCGCAGCGCGAGGAGCAGGGTTACGTCGACGCGCTGGTCTCCGCCATCGAACGCGCCACCGTGCCCGCCCTGGCCCTGGCCGTCCTGATCGCGCTCCTGGCCGCGCGCGGTGTGCTGCGCCCCGTGCGTGCCCTGCGGCGGGCCACCCGAAGCATCGCCGAGGGCCGCCTCGACACGCGGCTCGCGGTCCAGGGCTCCGACGAACTCGCCGATCTGTCCCGCACCTTCAACGAGACGGCGGCCGCGCTGGAGGGTTCGGTGGCGGAACTGCGGCGCATGGAGGCCGGCGCGCGCCGTTTCGCCGCGGACGTCTCCCACGAGCTGCGCACCCCGCTGGCGGCGATGTCGGCGGTCACGGACGTACTGGACGAGGACGCGGCCGGCCTGGACGAGGACACCGCGACGGCCGTGCGCCTCATCAGCGAGGAGACCACGAAGCTGGCCGGCCTGGTGGACGACCTGATGGAGATCTCCCGGTTCGACGCGGGTGCCGCGGCCCTGCACCTGGACGACATCGACCTCGCCGAGTCCGTTCGGCGCACGCTCGCCGCCCGCGGCTGGCCGGACACCGTACAAACCAGCCTGCCCGGACCGGGCGAGCTGCGCGGCCGGGTCGACCCGCGCCGACTCGACGTCGTCGTCGCCAACCTCGTCGCCAACGCGCTGCGCCACGGCGCCCCGCCCGTCCGCCTGCGCCTGCGCGAGGAGCACGACCCCCGGACGGGCAGGCAGGCGGTCATCGAGGTCCACGACGGCGGGGACGGCATCCCCGAAGACGTCCTGCCGCAGGTCTTCGACCGCTTCTACAAGTCGGACAGCGCCCGCGTCCGGAGCGAGGGCAGCGGCCTCGGACTGGCCATCACCACGGAGAACGTGCGCCTGCACGGCGGCACCGTCCGCGCGGCCAACCACCCGGACGGCGGCGCCGTCTTCACGGTCGTCCTCCCGCTGCGGCCGGAGGGCGCCGGGGACCGTACGACGCACACGGACGAGGAGGACCGGCCATGAACCCCCGACGCAGGCTCGCCCTCACCCTCCTGTGCGCGGCGCTGCTCCCGCTCTCCGCCTGCGGCATCCCCGCGACCGGCGTGGTGGAGGCGGGGGAGCCCGCGACCGGCGTCCGGGACCCGGCCGGGACCCCCGTCCCGACACCGGCACCGTCCGAGGCCGTGCCCGCCGCCGCGGTCCCGCTCTACTTCGTGGCGGACGGCGACCTGGTGGCGGTGACGCGCACGGTGACCGGCGCGGCCGACCTCGGCAGCGCCGTACTCATGCTGTTCAAGGGGCCGGACGCCGAGGAGCGGAGGCGGGGGCTGACGACCGAACTGCCGCCGGCCGCCGAGGCGCCCACCGTCCGCGCCGACGGAGCGGCGGTCGTCGTCCAACTGCCGAAGGGGGCCGGGAGCCTCAGCGAGACGGCCGTCGACCAGCTGGCCTGCACGGTCGCCGTCGCCCGCCTGCGCCAGGACCCGG
Source organism: Streptomyces sp. CB02414 (assembly GCF_001905385.1). GTDB lineage: Bacteria > Actinomycetota > Actinomycetes > Streptomycetales > Streptomycetaceae > Streptomyces. The sequence continues at coordinate 30,036 of NZ_LIPF01000014.1, forward strand.
CCCTCGGCAGCGCGCAGGTGACCGTGGAACAGCCCGGCGGCCGGCTCGCCGGCCGGTCCAGCGACGACTGCCCGGCCGGCATGGCCGACGCGGCCGACAGAACGGAAGGCACCGGCGGAAGCACCCCCGGGGGCTGACCGCACGCCCGAGCGCGCTCACAGGCAACCCGAAAGAACTCGTTCCCCTCCTCCTCCAACGAGGGCCGTCCGCACCGGCGGAGCCCCGGCCCGAGGCATTGAGGAGCGATTCTTGATACGTGCTCGAAGGACATGGGCCGCCGCGGCTGCGGCCCTGACCCTGCTGGGAGTGGCGCCCGCCGCCGCCCACGCCGCACCCCGACCGCCAGGCACCGCCGCCGCCCCCGCGACCCCGGCCGGCACCGCGGACCTCCCGCCCGGCTGGCGGGTCACCGGCACCGGTGACGAGAGAGCCCTCCAGTGGCGCTCCCCGAGGAACGTCCCGCACGGCGACGCCCGGGTGGAGTTCCACGCCGACGGCCGCCTGCTCGGCGTACCGGAACCGGACGACGACGGCCGCACCTTCCGCTTACCCCTGCACGACACCGAACCGGCCGCCCTCGACGGGCTCACGGACCTCCGGGTCCTGGCCGCCGGCCGCCGCCTCGACGAGGAACCCGGCGCCCCGGCCCGCGAGCGCCGCCCCTCCCAGGCGCCCCCGGCGAAACTCCCGCCCCCGCTCCCCGCCGGCAGCGTCGACCCGGGCAGGCCCGGCCGGTTCGCCACGACGACCGGCGAGTACACGCTCGACCCCGTACGGCTGCCCGGCCTTTCCGCGCCGGTCGAGATGCGCGGCCTCGTCGTCGCGCCGAAGGGGGCGGCCGGCAAGCGCCCGCTCGCCCTGTTCCTGCACGGCCGCCACGGCACCTGCTACGTCCCCGGCCAGGGCGAGGAGGCCGTCACGATCGACTGGCCCTGCGCCGACGGCGCCCGGCCCATCCCCAGTCACCGCGGCTACCTCCAGGACCAGAAGCTGCTCGCCTCCCAGGGCTACGTGACCGTCTCGGTCTCCGCCAACGGCATCAACGGCCAGGACGGCGACCTCGACGACGGCGGCGCCCAGGCCCGTTCCTCCCTGGTGCGCTCGCACCTGGCCCGCTGGGCCGACTGGGCCGCCCACTCCGCCACGGCACCCGGACCCGTGCGCCGGGGTCCGAAGGCCGACCTGTCCCGCGTCCTGCTCGTCGGGCACTCGCGCGGCGGCGAAGGCGTCGACCGGGCCGCCATGGACAGCCTCTACCCGCCACCCCCGAGCCAGGACGGCAGCCCCGGCCGCTCCCGCTGGAACATCCGCGGCACCGTACTCATCGGCCCCACCGCCTTCGGCCAGAACCCCGTCCCCGACGTGCCGTCACTGACGATCCTGCCGGGCTGCGACGGTGACGTCGCCGACCTCCAGGGGCAGCTCTACGTCGACGGCACGCGTGGCGTGAGCCGGGGCCGGGCGCTGCACAGCGCGGTCCACATCACGGGCGCGAACCACAACTACTTCAACAGCGAGTGGACGCCCGGCCAGGCCGAGGCGCCCGCCTCCGACGACTTCTGGGACGACCCCGAGGGTCCCGACCCGGTCTGCTCGGTGGGCAGCCCCACCCGCCTCACCGCCGAGCAGCAGCACCGGGCAGGCGCCACCTACATCGCCGCCGCAGCACGGCTGTTCGTCGCCGGTGACGACCGGGTGCGCGAGCTGATCGACGGCACCGGCCGCCGGGCCCCCTCGGCCGACCCGGCACGGGCGCTGACCCACGCGGTCGGCGCCGGCCGCGGCGCCGGACTCCTGCCGGACGACGGGGTGGAGGTGACCGGTGGACGCCTGTGCTCCGCGGTCGACCCCGACCCGGCCGCGGCCTGCCTCGGCGAGGACGCCCGCGGCTCCTCGCCCCACTTCGCGTACTGGCAGCCGGAACGCGAGGTCGGCCGCGGCGCCGTCGCCCTCGACTGGGCCGCACCGGGCACCCCGGCCCGGATCCGCCCCAGGACGCCCGTCTCCCTCAAGGGCGCCGAAAGCCTCGCCCTGCGCGTCATCGTGCCGCCGGGCAGCACCGGCACCCGGCTCGACGTGTCCGTCACCGACACCGACGGCCGGCGCGCCACCCTCGGCGGCGTCCGCGCCGACGGACTGCCGGGCAGCGACCGCACGGCCTCCTACTGGGCGCAGGAACTGCGGGTACCGCTCACCGCCGCCACCCGCAACGGCATCGACCTGCGCCGGATCGCCTCGCTGGAACTGACGCCGCGTTCGTCCTCGGGCCAGGCCTGGCTGATGGACGCCCACGCCTGGCAGCCCGGCACCCCCCGGGTGCGGCCGGCCCCGCTGGCCCGGGTCGACGTCGGCCGGACGACGGTGAAGGAGGGCGACGACGGGGAGCGCACCTACCGCGTCCCGGTGCGCGTATCCGGCAAGGGCGGCGGCACGGTCCACACGTACGTCACCGATCCGGCGACCGGAGAGACCGAGCACCGGCTGGTGAACGTCCGTCCCGGCGGCTCCGGCATCGACGTGACGGTGAAGGTGGCGGGCAACAAGCGGTACGCCTGGGACACCTCGCACGACCTGCTGGTGAAGGCGGTCCGCGGATCGGTCGTCGGCTCCTACGCGGGCGGTGTCACCGTCGAGAACGACGACCCGATGCCGGAGATCACCGTCAGTCCCGTCGCCGACGCGGTCACCGAGGGACAGCCGCTGCGCTGGCGCGTCTCGCTGTCCGAGCCCGCCGACGTCCTCCTCGGCACCGTGCTGCTGCCGGTGCCGGACGACACCCGTCCCGAACTGTCCACCAAGGACGTCGACCCGGACTGGCTGCTGGAGCACGCGTGGGAGGTCCCCGACGGCGAGGTCCCGCTGTCCCGGCTGGAGTACTTCTCGCTGTGGGCGATGGTCCCGCCGGGGGAGACCGACGCCGAGGTGACGGTGCCCACCATCCGCGACGAGGTCACCGAACCCGCCGAGCACATCGGGTGGCAGCCCACCGACGACGAAGGTGAGCCGCAGGGACCGGTGCTGAGCGGTACGGTCCTCGACGCGTCGTAGAAGACCCGGACCGGCCCCGCACGCGGTTCCGGACCCTCCCGTCCGGAGCCGCGTGCGCGTGGCGCAGCTCACGTGTGAGGGCACCGCCGAGCGCGCACGATGACGCCATGCCCGATGACACCACCCTCACCGACCACGACACGGCAGCCCTCCGGGGTGTGCGGATCGCCGACTTCTCCCGCGTCCTCGCCGGACCGTACGCGACGATGCTCCTCGCCGACCTGGGCGCCGACGTCGTCAAGGTGGAACGGCCCGGCACCGGCGACGACACCCGCGCCTGGCGCCCGCCCGCCGACGCCTCCGGCACCTCCACCTACTTCCTGGGCGTCAACCGCAACAAACGGTCCGTCACCCTCGACCTCGCCACCGACGAGGGACGCGACCGGGCCCGCGAACTGATCGCAGGCGCGGACGTCGTGGTGGAGAACTTCCGCCCCGGCACCATGGAGAAGCTCGGCCTCGGCCACGAGGAACTGCGCGCCGCCGACCCGCGGCTCGTCTACTGCTCCGTCACCGGCTTCGGCACCGGAGCCGGCGCCGGGCTGCCCGGCTACGACCTGCTGGTGCAGGCCGTCGGCGGCCTGATGAGCGTCACCGGGGAACCGGACGGCGAACCCACCAAGACGGGCGTCGCCCTCGTCGACGTCATCACCGGCCTGCACGCCACCGTCGGCATCCTCGCCGCTCTGCGCCACCGGGAACGCACCGGCGAGGGCCAGCTCGTCGAGGTCAGCCTGCTCGGCTCGCTGCTGTCGGCGATGGCCAACCAGGCCTCGGGCTACGTCGCCGCGGGCGTCGTACCGGGACGGCTCGGCAACGCCCACCCGAGCATCGCCCCGTACGAGACCTTCAACACCGCCGACCGGCCGATCGCCCTCGCCGTCGGCAACGACCGGCAGTTCGCCGCGCTGGCCGCGCTGCTCGGCGTCCCGGAACTCGCCGACGACGCGAGATTCCGCACCAACCCCGACCGCGTGGCCCACCGTCGTGAACTCCGGTCGCTCCTCCAGGACCGGCTGCGCACCCGCGGCGCCGACCACTGGGCCGGCGTGCTGCCCGCGGCCGGAGTGCCGGCCGGCCCGGTCAACGCCCTCGACGAAGCCTTCGCCTACGCCGGACGGCTGGGCGTCGAGGCCGTCGTGGACGTCGGCGGTGCCCGCCAGGTGGCCCATCCGATCGGTCTCGCCGCCACCCCGGCGCGCTACCGCCTCGCACCACCTGAGCTGGGCGAACACACCGCCGAGGTCTTCCCGGGCGACGGGGGCGCGAGCACCTGACACCGGCCCCGGCGTGGCCGTACGACTGAGCCGGGGGCGCCTGGGTACCCTCCGCCGCATGGCGGTGGACGAGAGGACACAACCGCCGCGCCGGACCCCGGCGCGGCAGCGGACCAACCGCACGCTCGGCCGGGCACTCGCCCGATGGGCGACCACGACCGATCACAAAGTGATCGGCAACCTCTACATGACGACGTCCTTCGGGTTCTTCCTCTTCGGCGGCGTCCTCGCCCTGCTGATGCGCAGTGAGCTGGCCCGCCCCGGGCTCCAGTTGCTCAGTACGCACCAGTACAACCAGCTCTTCACCGTCCACGGCACGATCATGATGCTGCTGTTCGCGACCCCGCTGTTCGCCGGGTTCGCCAACGCGGTCATGCCGTTGCAGATCGGCGCCCCGGACGTGGCCTTCCCCCGGCTCAACGCGCTCTCGTACTGGCTGTACCTGTTCGGCGGCCTGATGGTGGTGGCCGGGTTCCTGACGCCCGGGGGAGCCGCGGCCTTCGGCTGGTTCGCCTACGCGCCGCTGAACAACGAGGTGTTCAGCCCCGGAGCGGGCGGCGACCTGTGGACCATGGGACTGGTCGTGACCGGCGTGTCCACCACGCTCGGCGCGGTCAACTTCATCACCACCATCCTGTGCCTGCGCGCCCCCGGCATGACCATGTTCCGGATGCCGATCTTCACCTGGAACGTGCTGTTCACGTCGATCCTGGTGCTGCCGGCCTTCCCCGTCCTCACCGCCGCGCTGCTCGCGCTGGAGGCCGACCGGAAGTTCGGCGCGCACATCTTCGACGCGGCGAACGGCGGGGCACTGCTGTGGCAGCACCTGTTCTGGTTCTTCGGCCACCCCGAGGTGTACATCGTCGCGCTGCCGTTCTTCGGCATCGTCTCCGAGATCATCCCGGTGTTCAGCCGCAAACCGATCTTCGGCTACGTCAGCCTGGTGGGCGCCACCATCGCCATCACCATGCTGTCCGCGGTGGTGTGGGCCCACCACATGTTCGCCACCGGCGCGGTGCTGCTGCCGTTCTTCTCCCTGATGTCGTTCCTCATCGCGGTGCCGACGGGAGTGAAGTTCTTCAACTGGATCGGCACGATGATGCACGGCTCGCTGTCCTTCGAGACACCCATGCTGTGGTCGTTCGGGTTCCTGATGACCTTCCTGCTCGGCGGCATGAGCGGCGTCCTCATCGCCTCGCCGCCCCTGGACTTCCATCTGACGGACTCGTACTTCATCGTCGCCCACCTGCACTACGTGCTGTTCGGCACGGTCGTCTTCGCGATGTTCGCGGGCTTCTACTTCTGGTGGCCGAAGTTCACCGGCAGACTCCTCGACGAACGCCTCGGGAAGATCCACTTCTGGACGCTCTTCGTCGGCTTCCAGACCACCTTCCTCGTCCAGCACTGGCTCGGCCAGCAGGGCATGCCCCGCCGCTACGCCGACTACCTGGCCGCGGACGGCTTCACCGCGCTGAACACCATCAGCTCCATCGGCGCCTTCCTGCTCGGCCTGTCGACCCTGCCGTTCCTCTACAACGTGTGGCGCACCCGCCAGTACGGCGCGAAGGTGGAGCACGACGACCCCTGGGGCTTCGGGCGTTCCCTCGAATGGGCCACCTCCTGCCCGCCCCCGCGGCACAACTTCACGTCGCTGCCCCGGGTCCGCTCCGAGTCCCCGGCCTTCGACCTGCACCACCCGGCCATCACCCGACGCGACCAGCGGCACGAGCAGAGGAAGCAGTAGCAGAGTGAGGACCGAAGCCCGTCTGTTCACCGGCGTGGCGGCCTTCTTCGCCGTCACCGCCGCCGGCTACGGCTGGTTCTCCCACGAACCGGCCGGCACCGCGGCACTGACCGTCGCCTTCCTGATGGCCTCGCTCGTCGCGTTCTTCCTGCGCGTGCAGTACCGCAAGAAGGGCCTGCGCGCCCAGGACCGCGGGGACGCGGAGGTCCTGGACACCGCGGGCCCGCTCGACTTCTTCCCGCCGCACAGCCCCTGGCCGATCACCACCGCCCTGGGCGCCGTCGTCGTCGCACTCGGCATCGTCTACGGCCTGTGGCTCGCCCTCATCGGCTTCGGCATCCTTACCCTCGCCGTCCTCGGCCTCGTCCTCCAGTACGCCGGCCGGGACGCTCAGCGCTCCAGCTCACCCGGAGAGGAAGGGGACTCCTCCGGGCCCGCCTCCTCGACGTCGACCCGGTCGCCGTAGTACCACTCGCTGAGCGTCGCCCGCAGCCGCCCCACATGCGGTGCCTCGTCGTCGGACGGAACCGGCGCCAGCGGCTCAGGCTCCCGCCGCGACCGCAGCACATGCCGCTCCTCGGTGCCGAGGGGCGCGTGGGTCTCGACGTAGCCCCCCGCGAGCGTCTGCCGCAACTGCCCCGTCTCCGCGCCCTCGTCCAGCCGCTCGCGCTCCCGCTCCTGCAGAGCCAGGCAGACCCGCTTGGTCACCATGAACGCGATCGGCGGCAGCAGCACCAGGGAGATCCGGAACACCCAGGTCAGCAGGTTGAGCGAGATGTCGAAGACATGGGCGATGATGTCGTTGCCGCCCGCCAGGAGGAGCACCGCGTAGAAGCAGATCGCGGCGACGCCCAGCCCGGTCCGCACGGGCTTGTCCCGGGGCCGGTCGCACAGGTGGTGCTCCTGGTGGTCGCCCGTCACCCAGCGCTCGAAGAACGGGTAGGCGTACAGCACCGCGAACAGGGCGGCCGGCAGTACCACCGCGGGCACCAGGACGTTCCACATCACGGTGTGGCCCCAGACCTCCGTCTCGAACGGCGGCATCAGCCGCAGCGACCCCTCCAGGAAACCGACGTACCAGTCCGGCTGCGAGCCGAAGGACACCACGTCGGGCCGGTAGGGGCCGTACGCCCAGATCGGGTTGATCTGCGCCACCGCCCCGAGCACCGTCAGGACGCCGAAGACCATGAAGAACAGGCCCGTGGAGTTCGTCACGAACTGCGGGAACATCGGCTTGCCGACCGCGTTGCGGTTGGTCCGGCCCGGGCCCGCCCACTGGGTGTGCTTGAGGTAGAAGACCAGGATCAGATGGAGCGTCACCAGCGCCAGCAGCACCCCGGGAACGAGCAGGATGTGCACCGAGTACAGCCGCGGCACGATGTCGTCGCCGGGATACTCGCCGCCGAACACGAACATGCTGATGTACGTGCCCACCACCGGGATCGACAGCATGATGCCCTGTGCGATGCGCAGCCCCGTCCCGGACAGCAGGTCGTCGGGGAGCGAGTAGCCGGCGAAGCCCTCGACGAGCGCCAGCAGGAAGAGCGTCACGCCGATCAGCCAGTTGACCTCACGCGGCCGGCGGAACGCCCCGGTGAAGAAGACCCGCAGCAGATGCACTCCGATGGCCGACAGAAACACCAGCGCCGCCCAGTGGTGCGTCTGCCGGATCAGCAGCCCGCCGCGCACGTCGAAGCTGATGTCCACCGTCGAGCGGTACGCCTCCGACATGCTCAGCCCGAGCAGCGGCTCGTACGACCCGTCGTAGACGACCTCCGTCATCGACGGCTTGAAGAACAGGGTCAGCCAGACACCGGTCAGCAGCAGCACGACGAAGCTGTAGAGGGCGATCTCGCCCAGGAGGAACGACCAGTGCTCCGGGAACGCCTTGCGCAACAGCCCCCCGCCCGCGGAGACGGGGAGCCGCCCGTCGGCCCACTGGACGGTGCGTTCGGCCGCGTCGCGGGCCCGCGCACCGGCGCGGGCCCTTCTCCTGTTCAACAGCACGGCGCATGGGTTCCCCGGCGCCCGTGCCGGAAACTACGCCGACGGCGCGTACGGGCTACGTACGGTCACCCTTCGGCTTGCCCCGCTGGTCCGGCGTGCCGTGCGGCGGCGGGGAGAACGGCTGCGGCGAGGTCGCGGGCGACACGGGGGACCCCGTGCGGCCCTGCCCCTGCTCCGGACGCACCGCTCCCGGGTCGCCGGAGGACGGCTCGGCACCGGACCGCAACTGCTCCAGCCGGGCCGTCAGCAGCTCCGTGGCGTGCAGCCGGTCGGCATGCGACCGTTCGTACGCCAGCAGCTCCTCCACCTCCTCCGCGCCCAGCGACCGGATCCGGCTCTCCAGACCGCCGATCGGCAGATGGTCGTAGTCGGGCAACGGCAGGGTGTTGCGAGCGGGGTCGGCCATGGTTCTCACTTCCCTCTGTACGGCTTCCTCGGGGTCAGCGTCCGCCCGGCCCGCCGCTGCCGAACGAGCCGCTGCTGCCCTCGTCCCAGCGGGGCCGCTCCTGCCCGGGGGCGGGGCGGCTGCCCTGGTGACCGAGGTCGTGCGGCAGCGTCCGGTCGTCGCTGCGGGGCATCTCGTCGGGCTCCCGCCGCTCACGCACCTCGCGGACGGGCCCCTCGTCGGGCATGCGGGGCTGCTCCTGCGGGCTCGGCGGCGGCGACTCCTTGCGCTTCTGCCGGCTGCCGAAGGCGAACGCCCCGATCAGCAGGGCCACGACCACGACGGCTGCGACACCGATGCCGATGCCGATGCCGCCGCCGGCGGCCAGGTCCATCCATGCGTTCGTCATGGAGCGCGGGTACCCCCGGTCCACGTCACCAACCTGCTCAGCCCGACCGGGCGGACCGCGTCCGCGAACGGTTGGCCTTCCGGATCGCCGCCAGCAGATCGGCCTTCGACATCCGCGACCGGCCCTCCACCCCGAGCTCCTTGGCGACGCCGTACAGGTGCTCCTTGGAGGCCTTCTCGTCGACGCCCTCACCGCTGCGCCCGCCCTGTCCGCGGGGCCGCCCGGACTGCGGGTCGGAGGGGCCCTTGCGGCCACCCTCCTTGCGCTGCCAGTGATCGCCGACCTTCTCGAACTTGTGCTTGAGCGCCCCGTACGCCACCCGGTGCGCGCGCTCCCCCTCGCCGTACTCCTCCACGGCCGAGTCGTGCGCCTTGATCCAGGTCCGCTGGGCCTCCCGGGGGGAGCGTTCCAGCGTCGACGGCAGTTCCTGTCGTCCCGGCATGTCCTGCACCTCCGCAAGTCGTGGGTGTTCTCGCTGTCACCAGCGTCGGAAGAGCGCACGGGTGCCCGCCGGGCCGGCCGGAAAACGGGCCGGAACCCTTGGCAGCACAGGGCCCGGCGGTTTGCCGCCGCCCGCAGCGGCAACCCGCGCGGTGTGACATCGACGACGACTTCCCAGCAGGAACTGTTCCGCTTTCTCGAGGACCGCTTCGCCTGCGCACAGGCCTGCACCGAGTGCGCGCGGGCCTGCGCCCTGCGGGCGAGCCTCGTGGACCCGGACGGGACCGAGAACCAGGAACTCGTACGACGCAAGGGCATCATGTGCGCGGAGGTCTGCGACGCGACCTGCCGGGTGCTGTCCGAACAGAACCAGGTGGACGAGGCCGCCATCCGCGTCCAGTTGGAATGGTGCCGGCAAGTGTGCCTGGAGAGCGCCCACGTCTTCGACGCCCACCCGGGCGCCGAGGAGAGCGCCGAGGCCTGCCGCGCCTGTGCGCGCGCCTGCGGAGAGTTCCTCGCCACCCTGCGCTGAGACCCCGGAGGCACTCTGGGGCCGCCACGCGCGGGGCGTTAGCCTGCCGGTATGAAGGCCACGCGGGCGGGTGATCCGGCGGGCGGCGACCCGGGGCTGTTCGGTCCCGGCTCGGTGACCTGGCAGGCGCACGGCGACCCGATGATGTGGATCGCCGGGATCCGCGCCCTGTACCTCCAGGCCCTGCACCCGCGCGCCGTGCGCGGCGTCATGCAGAACAGCGACTTCCGGCGCGACGCCTGGGGCCGCCTGATGCGGACCGCGGGCTTCGTCGGCACCACGACGTACGGCACCACGGAGGCCGCTGAGCGGGCCGGGGCCCGCGTCCGGAAGCTCCACCGCATGCTCGGCGCGACCGACCCCGGCACCGGTGAGCGCTACGGCGTCGACGAACCCGCGCTGCTGCTGTGGGTGCACTGCGCCGAGATCGGCTCCTACCTGCACGTCCTGCGCCGCTCCGGCTACCCGCTCACCGACGCCCACGCCGACCGCTACCTCGCCGAACACCGCCACAGCGCCCGCCTGGTCGGCCTCGACCCGGCCGCCGTGCCCGCGAACCGTGCCGAGCTGGCCGCCTACTTCACGCGGGTACGGCCCGAGCTGGCCGCGGGGGAAGAGGCACACGAGGTGGACGACTTCCTGCGCCGCCCGCCCACGCACCCGCTCCTGGTCCCCGCCCGCGCCCTGCTGTGGCGCCGGGTGGCACAACTGGCGTACGACTCCCTACCGACGTACGCGCACGAGCTCTACGGCAGACCGGCCCCCGATCCCGCCACCGTCACCCGGCGGCTGCGCGCCACGGGCACCGCGCTGCGCACGATTCCCGCACGTCTGCGCTGGCAGCTGCCGCCCAAACACATCCTGCGCGCCGTGGCACGGCTCGGACCGGCCGCGCGCCCGGCACCATACAAACTCGGACCATAGACCGCCATACTGGACCCGCCAGGGGAGGGCGCAGCTGACGGGACACAGAACTACGGGGGCGGGCGTAGTGATGGGGGACAGCACGCTGATCCAGGGCCGGTACCGGCTGCTGGAGCGAATCGGGCGCGGCGGCATGGGCGAGGTGTGGCGGGCACGGGACGAGTCGCTGGGGCGGCGCGTCGCCGTCAAGTGCCTCAAACCGCTGGGCGCGCAGCACGACCACGCCTTCACCCGCGTCCTGCGGGAGAGGTTCCGGCGCGAGGCCCGGGTGGCCGCCGCGCTGCAGCACCGCGGGGTGACCGTGGTGCACGACTTCGGGGAGAGCGACGGCGTGCTCTTCCTGGTCATGGAGTTGCTGGAGGGGCGCGACCTGAGCCGGCTGCTGGAGGACAACAAGCACCATCCGCTGCCGGTCGCCGACGTCGTCGACATCGCCGAGCAGGTCGCCGCCGCGCTTGCGTACACCCACGACCAGGGCATCGTGCACCGCGACCTGAAGCCCGCGAACATCGTGCGGCTCGCCGACGGCACCGCGAAGATCTGCGACTTCGGCATCGCCCGGCTCGGCCACGACGTCGGGTTCACCGCCCGGCTGACCGGCACGGGCATCGCCATGGGCACCCCGCACTACATGTCGCCGGAGCAGATCGGCGGCGACGAGGTGGACCGGCGCAGCGACCTGTACTCGCTGGGCTGCGTGCTCTACGAGATCGCCACCGGCGTGCCGCCGTTCGACCTCGACGACGCCTGGGCGATCCTCGTCGGCCACCGCGACACCGAGCCGGAGCCCCCGCGCACCCACCGCGCCGAACTGCCCGCCTACCTGGACCGGGTCATCCTGGACCTGCTGGCGAAGCGGCCGGACCAGCGCCCGGACGACGCCCGGGAACTGGGCCGCCGGATCACCGCCGGCCGCACCTCACCGGCGTACGCCCCGGCCGTGCCGGCGCCCCGGACGCGGACGCCGCAGCCGGTCGGCGGGGGCCGGGCCGCGCTGCCGTCCTGGACCGACGGCATGACCAGCGGCCACAAGGCGACCGCCACCGGCCCGCGCACCACGCCCCCGGACCCCGCTTCCCGCCTGACCGCCGACTGGATCCCCCGCCCCGCGGACGCCGGGACCGCCACGCGCGGCCCCGGCGTACGTCCCGACCCGGCGCCCGAGGCGGCCGCCGCGCTGGCCGGGCGGCACAACGCGGGCCTGAGCCTCGGACGGCTCGGCCGCTGGGAGGAGGCGGGCGAGGTCCACCGCGCGGTGGCCGGGGAACGCGAGCGCCTGCTCGGCCCCGACCATCCCGACACGCTCGCCAGCCGCTACGAGATCGCGTTCACCCTCAGCCGCACCGGCCACCCCGCCGACGCGCTGCGCGCGTACAAACGCGTCGCCGAGGCCCGCATCCGGGTGCTGGGCGCCGACCACGCCGACACGCTCGCCGTACGCCAGGAGATGGCGTACACCCTCGGCCGGCTGGGCCGGCACGCCGACGCCCACCAGGTCTACGCGTCGGTCCTCGCCGCCCGCGAGCGCGTCATGGGCGCCGACCACCCCGACACGCTGCGCTGCCGGCACAACCTGGCCTTCAACCTCGGCCGGCTGGGCCGCCCCGAGGACGCCCACCGGATGGCCCGCGAGGTGGCCGCCGCGCGCGCCCGCGTGCTCGGCGCCGACCACCCGGACACCCTGGTCACCCGCTACGAGGTGGCCTACGAACTCGGCCGCCTGGGCCGCTGGCAGGAGGCCCTCGCCACCTACCGGGAGGTCGCCGCGGCCCGCGAGCGGGCACTCGGCCCGGACCACCCCGACACCCTCGCCGCGCGCTACGAGATCGGCATCAGCCTCGGGCGCCTCGGCCGCAGCGCCGAAGCGCTGGCCCTGTACGAGGGGCTGATCGACGACCGGACCCGCGCCCAGGGGCCCGACCACCCCGAGACCCTGCGCGCCCGCCACGGCCTGGGCGTCAACCTCGGCCGTCTCGGCCGCTGGGAGGAGGCCCTGGCAGAGTCCCGCGAAGTGTGCGCGATCCGCGCCCGCGCCCTCGGCCCGGACCACCCGGACACCCTCGTCAGCCGCCGCGAGATAGCCGTCGCCCTCGGCTGGCTGGGCCGCTGGTCCGCCGCCCTCACCGAGTACCGCGAGGTCGCCACCGCCCGCGAACGCGTCCTGGGCCCCGACCACCCCGACACCCTCGCAGCCCGCGACGACGAGGCCCACTGCCTCGAACAACTGGGCCGCGCGGCCGAGGCCGTCGAGCTGTACCGCAGGGTGGCGGTCCTGCGCAGGTCGGGAGCGGCCCGACCCGGGGCCGCGCACGCGGCCGGCCGCTGACCCGGGCGCCCTGCGGGGGCGCGGGGCGTGTTCGGCCGGGCCTCGGCGGCTGTGTGCGGGGGTGCCCGTGTCGGCGGTCGGGTGGGCGCTTGTCCGGGGCGGGGCCTGGATGTGTGACGGGCGGCGTCCGGGCCGGGTCGGCCCGGACGCCGCCCGCGCGGGTACCGGTCGCGGGGCCGTACCTCTGGCCGCCCGTCGCCGCCCCGTGTTACCAAGAGCCATGACGCCGCCCACGCAGCCCCTGGCCTCCCGCAGCTACGACGCCGTGATCGTCGGCGGTGGGCACAACGGTCTGGTCGCCGCCGCCTATCTGGCCCGCGCAGGGCGCTCCGTGCTGGTGCTGGAGCGGCTGGACCACACTGGCGGGGCAGCCGTGTCCACGCGGCCGTTCGCCGGGGTCGACGCGCGGCTGTCGCGCTACTCGTACCTGGTCAGCCTGCTGCCCAGCAAGATCGTGCGGGACCTGGACCTGGACTTCCGGGTGCGCGGCCGCACCGTCTCCTCGTACACGCCCGTGGAGCGCGACGGCCGGCCCACCGGGCTCCTCGTCGGCGGGGGCGAGCGGCGGACCCGGGAGTCCTTCGCCCGGCTCACCGGCTCGGAGCGGGAGTACGCGGCCTGGCAGCGCTTCTACGGCATGACCGGGCACGTCGCCCGGCGGATCTTCCCCACCCTCACCGAACCGCTGCCCTCCCGGGACGAACTGCGCCGCCGGGTCGACGACGAGGCGGCCTGGCGGGCCCTATTCGAGGAGCCGATCGGCGTCGCGATCGAGGAGCACTTCGCGGACGACCTGGTGCGCGGAGTGGCCCTCACCGACGCCCTGATCGGCACCTTCGCCGACGCCCACGACGCCTCCCTGGCCCAGAACCGCTGCTTCCTCTACCACGTGATCGGCGGCGGCACCGGCGCCTGGGACGTGCCGGTCGGCGGCATGGGGGCCCTCACCGACGCCCTGGCCGGTGCGGCGCGCGCGGCGGGCGCCGTCCTCGCCACCGGGCACGAGGCGGTGCGCGTCGACACCGACGGACGGGCCGCCGAGGTCACCTACCGTTCGGCCGGCGGTGAGGGCGTCGCCGCCGCCCGCCATGTCCTGGTGAACGCCTCCCCGCGGGAGCTGGCCGCGCTCACCGGACAGGCACCGCCGCCGCCCGCCGAGGGCGCCCAGCTCAAGGTCAACATGCTGCTGACCCGCCTCCCGGCCCTGCGCGACCCCGCGGCTGACCCGCGCGAGGCGTTCGCCGGGACCTTCCACATCGCCGAGGGCTACGAGCAGCTGGCCACCGCGTACGCCGGCGCCGCCGCCGGCGAGCCGCCCGCCGCCCCGCCCTCCGAGATCTACTGCCACTCCCTGACCGACCCCACCATCCTCGGCCCGGAGCTCGCGGCCGAGGGCATGCACACCCTCACCCTGTTCGGCCTGCACACCCCCGCCCGCCTGTTCACGCGGGACAACGACGCCGTACGCGACGAACTGCTGAAGTCGACCCTCGCCCAGCTCGACGCCCACCTCGCCGAACCCCTCGCGGACTGCCTGGCCACCGACGCCGACGGGCGGCCCTGTGTCGAGGCCAGGTCGCCGCTGGACCTGGAGCGCGACCTGCGCCTGCCCGGCGGCCACATCTTCCACCAGGGACTGTCCTGGCCCCACGCCCAGGACGGCACCGGCCGCTGGGGCGTGGCGACCGGGCAGCCGAACGTCCTGCTGTGCGGCGCGGGCGCGGTACGCGGCGGCGGGGTCAGCGGGGTGCCGGGGCACAACGCGGCGATGGCGGTGCTGGAGCGGACGACGGGCTGACGGGCGCATGCGCCGCACCGAGCTGGGTACCGCGACATAACGGAAATTCCGTATACGTCACCAGCACGGCAAGGAGCCCGTCATGGCCGACCTCAGCCCCATCGACCTGCAGAAGGCCCTCAACGGCATGGACTACCCGGCGGACAAGAAGTCGCTCGTCGACTGCGCCCGCAAGAACAAGGCCGACGACAAGGTCGTGAGCCGTCTCGACGGCCTGAAGGAGAACAGCTTCGACGGCCCCAACGAGGTGCAGAAGGCCGTCTTCAACGGCTAGCCCGCACCTTCAGTCGGCCGACGCCGTCCACCCCACCGCCTCGATCCGCGCCGCGTCCGCCGGGCGCGCGTCGTGGAACAGGACGTCGCCCGCCGCCTCGGCGCGCAGCCCGTCGACGTACGCCCCGCGGCCCACGTACAGCCGGTCGGTCGAGTACCGCCAGCGCAGCGTGAGTCCGCGGGCGGCCGGGAGGGCGGCGGTCAGCCGGTGCCAGACGCGGCCCGACCAGCCGGTGGCCGAACCCGCCGGGTGCTCCCGCGGCTGCTCACCGCGGCGCGTGGTGGTGAACGGCACCGGCGTCCACGTGGCGCCGCCGTCGGTGGTGGCCTCCAGGACGAGGGCGTCCGACCCGGGCTCGGTGTCCCACCACAGGGAGCAGCGCAGCTCCGCCCCGCCGCCGGACGTGTCCAGCGCGGGCAACGTCAGCGTGGCGGTCGTCGATCCCGCCGTCCCGGAGAACCACGCCGTACGCCCGTGCGCGGGACGGACCGGCACGGCCCGTGCCATGTGGGTGCCGGCCGCGACCCGGGGGGCCGACCCCGAGCGCCAGCCGCGCACCGGGTGCACCGAGTTGCCCAGCACCACCAGGAAGGAGTCGGTGGTCGGGTCCAGTACCAGCGAGGTGCCGGTGAAGCCGGTGTGCCCGGCCGTGCGCGGGGTGGCCATCGCGCCCATGTACCAGTGCTGGTAGAGCTCGAAGCCCAGGCCGTGCTCGTCGCCGGGGAAGTCGGTGTTGAAGTCGGTGAACATCAGCTCCACCGACTCCGGGCGCAGGATGCGCGCCCGGCCGTAGGAACCGCCGTTGAGCAGCGCCCGGCCGAGGACCGCGAGGTCCCATGCGCGGGAGAACACCCCCGCGTGCCCGGCGACACCGCCGAGGCTGAAGGCGTTCTCGTCGTGCACCTCCCCCCACACCAGTCCCCGGTCCAGGCCGGACCAGGGCTTGCGGGCGTCCTCGGTGGCCGCGATCCGCGGTCTCCAGGAGGCGGGCGGGTTGTAGCGGGTGCGGTCCAGGCCGAGCGGAGCGGTGATCTCGTCGCGCAGCAGGACGTCCAGGGTGCGGCCGGTGACCTCCTCCAGCACCAGCTGGAGGGAGATCATGTTCAGGTCGGAGTACAGGTAGGCCGTCCCGGGCGGACTGACCGGCGCCTCGTCGTAGACGAGCCGCACCTTCTCCTCGTACGTGGGCGCGCTGTACAGCGGGATCCATGCACGGAAGCCCGAGGTGTGGGTGAGGAGCTGGCGGACCGTCACGTCCTGTTTCCCGGACCGCCCGAAGCCCGGCAGGTACGAGGCGACCGGCGCCTCCAGCTCCAGCGCACCGCGCTCCAGCTGCTGCACGGCGAGGATCGAGGTGAACAGCTTGGAGATCGACGCGAGGTCGAACACCGTGTCCCGGGCCATCGGGATCTGCTCCCCGGCCGGGAACTCGACACCGGTGTCGGTCGTCTCGTCGTAGGCCCGGTAGCGCACCGCCATCCCGATCGGCTCGTGCAGCGCCACCGTCCCGCCCCGCCCGGCGAGCAGCACGGCGCCCGCGTACCAGGGATGCTCGGGGGAGGGGCCGAGGAACGCCTCGGCGTCGGTGACGAGTTGGCGCAGATGCCCGGCGAGCAGTCCGGCGCGATCGGCGGAGCCGCGCCGCAGCGTGGGGCGACCGCCCCGGTCCGCGACGGCCTCGGCCGGTCCGGCCGCGAACGGGGCGATGGCCAGGGCACCGCCCAGGGCCAGGGCGCCGGTGCCCAGTTGACGCCGAGTGAATCCGTTCGTCGCCTGTCCGGCCATCGAAGAGCCTCCCGCCACCGAAGCTGAAAGTATCTTTCGTGGATCGCCGTGCGGGGTGAAACTTTCCTGTCAGAGGCGGGACATGTCAATGGGGCGTGCGGAGTCGACGGGCCGCTGGACCCGCCCGGCAGAGGGCCGGACGGGTCGCGGGAGGGCGCGGCTCAGCGTTCGCGCACCCGGACGACGCGCAGGTCCGGCGACGACCGGATGTCGCGCTCGCAGAACCGGGACGTCACCCACCGCTCGCCGGAGAACAGCCGGGTCTGGTCGGCGTGGTGCCGCGAGGCGGGGTCGGACGACTGGGAGTAGGCCAGCAGCGTACGGGCCACCGGGCACCGGCTCCCGTCCCAGCCCACGGCCTGGATGTAACTGGAGCCGGTGGTCACCTCCGTGTAACCCCCGCCGACCGGGTCCCACACCGGCTCGATCTTGTTCCAGACGCCCAGCGACTCCGTGCCCCCGCCCACGGCGACGCGCTTGCCGCCACGCACCACGAACTGGTGCTCACCGAGGCGCGAGTCGAGCGGGATGCCCGCCGCCCGCAGCTCGCCGACCGCGTCCGCGAGGGCGGTGGCGAAGCCCGGCGCGCCGGTGTTCAGCGTGTGCGGGGTGCCCACCGGGTCCGCGGGCGAGAACGGCACCTTCCACAGCTGCCCGGCGGGCACCGTCTTCGTCAGCGCCCGCCAGAACCGGTCGAAGAGCAGCGCGCCCCTGCTGCCGGTGTCCATCGTGCGGTCCCAGTCCGCGAGCACCGCACAGGCCTCCCGCACGTCCACGGACCTGCCGTCGGTGTCCGTCGCCGTGCCGCCGGGCAGCGCGGCGCAGGCCCGCGCCGCGTCGGCCGCGGCCAGGTCACCGGCGGGTACCCGGTCGGCGAACTGCTGCCGTTGCAGGTCCGCCACGGTCAGCCCGCCCCGGTCGGCCATCGCCGCCACGTCCTCGATCGCGCCCCGGGTGCGCATCGACCGCTGGGTGCCGACATCGCCGAAGACCCGCTCGTAACCGGTCAGCGGCCGGTCCGCATTGGCCAGCCAGGCGCTGTTGTTGGAGTTCTCCGCGTACGGCGCGTCCTTCAGCGTCGGCATCCGCGAGGGCCCGAAGATCCCGGGCTGTACGGCGTCCCGGTCCCGGCCCAGAGCGCACTCGCCGCGCGAGCCGTCCAGCACCGCGAGCCCCGAGGACGGGTAGGTCACCTTGCCGAGCGCGGTCGAACAGCGGTCGGCCAGCTCGTCGGTGATGCGGGGGAGCACCTGCGACTGGGTGAACAGCGTGCTGCCGCGCGAGTCGGCCGCGATGGTGTTCACCCACGGCAGGCCCTGCGTGCGGCGCAGGGAGTCCAGCACGTCGTCCGCGCCCCGGGCCCGGCTGAAGCCGAGCGCGGTGTCGGCGGCGCGCAGGTTGGCGGCGTTCGGGTCGTTCAGCGCGTACGCCGTCTCCGACGTCCAGGGCAGCGGCAGCGAGGCGCCGAGCAAGGTCACCACCGGGCCGTACCGGGTCCACCACTGGGTCTTCGTCACCGGGGCGCCGTTGCGCACCGGGACGGTGACGGACCGTTTCGTCATCCGTTCGCGGCGTCCGTCGACCAAGTACACCGTCGGATTGGCCGGGTCCAGCGTCAGCCGGTGGAGGTTGAGGGTGACGCCGGTGGCGACCGTGTGGCTCCAGGCGACGTGCGCGTTGTGGCCTATGGAGATCGTGGCGGAACCGAGCAGGGAGCCGCCCGCCACGTTCAGCCGCCCGGGGATCGTCTGCTGCGACTGCCAGAAGCGGCGCCCGCCGTGCCACGGGTAGTGCGGGTTGCCGAGCAGCAGCCCGCGCCCGTTCGCCGTCGTGCGTCCGCTGAAGGCGACGGCGTTGGAGCCCATGTCGGCGTCGTCGGAGGCGAAGAGCTCCCGGGCGGCGTCCGCGATCGCGTCGGCGCCGGCTTCCGGCGCGGGAGCCGTGCTGTCGCCCGGCGGCCGCGCGGCCGTGATGCCGTCCACGGCACGGCCCTGTCCGCCGAGCACGGAGAGGGCGAAGCCGCGCACGGCCACATCCAGGGCGGTGGCCGGCCGCACCCAGGAGGCGTCCCGGCACGCCGGGTCGGTGATCCGGTTCTGCGCCAGCCAGGCGTTGTAACCCGCCGCGAAGCCCCGCATCAGCTCCTTCGACTCCCGGCTGGGACCGCGCGGCGCCGGCTCGGCGAGCAGCTTCTCCACGGTGCCGGCCCGGCGTACGCCCCGGAAGTACAGGTCGCTGGAGAGGTTCGTGCCGGCCGACGAGAGTGAGCGGTCGGACACCGCGTCGGCGCCGAAGTACCGGGAGCGCTCGCCGCGCACGGTCACGAAACCGTCGGCGAGTGTGCAGACCTGGTCCGCGGCCTGCGCCCAGCCCGTGCCGAAGCCGAGGTTCGCGTAGTCCTTGGCGACGATGTGCGGAATGCCGTACTCGGTGTAGCGGATGACGGCGGACAGCCCGCCGTGGGACGGACGTTCGGGCCGGCCGCGGGCGGGTCCGTCGGCGGCGGCCGCGGGCAGTGCGGTCGCCGCGGTCAGCAGCGCGGCGGCCACCGTGACGAGCCGTCTGGAGCGTATGCGCATCGTGCCTCCCTGCGTCTTCGGGGAAGGGGCGGCTGAGCGTACCAGTCGGTATGTGCACGTGTCAGTTGCATGACACAGGACGTCGCGGCGGGGATTCCCGTACCGCGCACACGACTTGACCCGCCCCGCCGACCGGCCGAGGATCGGGCCATGACGCTGACGCCCGGACACGGCAGCACGGTCGACGGGGTGCTGCGGCGCAGTGCCCGGCGCACTCCGGCCCGCGTCGCGGTGGAGTACCGCGACCGCGCCTGGACGTACGACGAGCTCGACACCGCGGTCTCCCGCGCGGCGAGCGTCCTGCTGGCCGAGGGCCTGTCCCCGGGCGACCGCGTCGGCGCCTACGGGCACAACTCCGACGCCTACCTGATCGCCTTCCTGGCCTGCGCCCGCGCGGGCCTGGTGCACGTCCCGGTCAACCAGAACCTGACCGGCGACGACCTCGCCTACATCGTCGGCCAGTCCGGCAGCACGCTCGTCCTCACCGACCCGGACCTGGCCGCCCGGCTCCCCGGGGACGCGCGCACCCTGCCCCTGCGCGACGCCGACGGCTCACTCCTCGCCCGGCTGCCCGAGGCACCCGCGTACGACGGACCCGAGCCGGGCGCCGAGGACCTGGTGCAACTGCTCTACACCTCGGGCACCACCGCCCTGCCCAAGGGCGCGATGATGACCCACCGGGCGCTGGTGCACGAGTACCTGAGCGCCATCACCGCCCTCGACCTCCGCGCCGGCGACCGGCCCGTGCACGCCCTGCCGCTCTACCACTCGGCGCAGATGCACGTCTTCCTGCTGCCCTACCTCGCCGTCGGCGCCACCAACACCGTCCTCGACGCACCCGACGGCGACCGCCTCTTCGACCTGATCGAAGCCGGCCGCGCCGACAGCCTCTTCGCACCGCCCACGGTGTGGATCGGCCTCGCGAACCGCGCCGACTTCGCCACCCGCGACCTCGGCGGCCTGCGCAAGGCCTACTACGGTGCGTCGATCATGCCCGTGCCCGTCCTGGAGCGGTTGCGCGCACGCCTGCCGGACCTGGCGTTCTACAACTGCTTCGGCCAGAGCGAGATCGGCCCCCTCGCCACCGTCCTCGGCCCGGACGAGCACGAGGGCCGGATGGACTCCTGCGGCCGGCCCGTCCTGTTCGTCGACGCCCGGATCGCCGACGAGGACGGCAAGGACGTCCCCGACGGCACCCCCGGCGAAGTCGTCTACCGTTCCCCGCAGCTGTGCCAGGGCTACTGGGACAAGCCCGAGGAGACCGAAGCCGCCTTCCGCGACGGCTGGTTCCGCTCCGGCGACCTCGCCGTCCGGGACGCGGACGGCTACTTCACGATCGTCGACCGGGTCAAGGACGTCATCAACTCCGGCGGCGTGCTGGTCGCCTCCCGCCAGGTCGAGGACGCCCTCTACACCCACGAGGCGGTCGCCGAGGCCGCCGTGATCGGCCTGCCCGACGAGCGGTGGATCGAGGCGGTCACCGCGGTCGTCGTCGTGCGCGGCGAGGTGACGGAGGACGACCTGATCGCCCACGCCCGCGGGAAACTCGCCCCGTTCAAGGCACCCAAGCGGGTGCGCTTCGTGGACGCGCTGCCGCGCAACGCCAGCGGGAAGATCCTGAAGCGGGAGCTACGGGACCGGTTCACCGGCTCCTGACCCCTCGAAAGGCTTCCCACGTGGCCTGTCGGCGGTCCGGGCCGGTCGCTAGGCTGACCGCGGACGACGACACCGGGAGGAGCACGGACGTGGCCGAGAGCACCACCCACCAGCGCCCGCTCATGGGCTGGGACAAGCCGGAACTGGATCTCAGCAACGCGCAGTGGCAGTCCAGCAGCCGAGGCAGGGGGGATGTCCAGATCGCCTTCGTCGAGGGGTTCATCGCCATGCGCAACAGCGGCAGCCCGGAAAGCCCCTCCCTGATCTTCACGCCCGCGGAATGGGGCGCGTTCGTGTCGGGGGCACGGGACGGGGAGTTCGACCTCACCTGAGCCGCCGGGGCTGGGCCGACCGGCCGAACGGGGGTGTCCCGTCCGTCCCCCGGGGGAAGTCGGTCTTCCGGAGGTGAGGCACCCATGAGCACCCTGCCGGTCATCGCGGCGGTCGACGGATCGGACGACAGCCTGCGCGCCCTGGACTGGGCGCTGGAGGCCGCCCACCGGCGCGAGGCACCCCTGCGGGTGGTGCACGTACGCCAGTACGCCGTCTGGGCCCAGACCGACGTCCTGGTCGCGGGCCCCCCGGACACCGGCGACGATCCCGTGCTCGACCAGGCCCGCGCCCACCTGGAGGGGCGGGCCTACGCGGTCTCCACGGAGTACGTCGGCATGGAGGGCGTCCCGGGTGCCGCGCTGCCCGAGCTGGGAGCCGACGCCCAACTGCTCGTGCTCGGCTCCCGGGGCCGCGGCGGCTTCGCCAGCCTGCTGCTCGGCTCCAACGGGATGGCCGCGGCCCGCGACGCCGCCTGCCCCGTCGTCGTGGTGCCGCGCCCCGGGCGCGAGGCGCACGGCGAGGCGCCGGACGAGCCCGGCCCCCGCGTGGTCGTCGGCCTGCACGTGGACAGCCCCGACGACGCCACGCTGTCCTTCGCCTTCACCGAGGCGGCCCTGCTCGGCGCCCGCCTCCAGGTGGTCGCCGCCTACCCGTGGCCGGTGCAGACCTGGGCCGCGGCGGGCCAGATCATGCCCCCGGTGATCGACGAGGTCTCGATCGAGAGCGAGACCCGGGTGCTCGCCGACGGCTTCCTCGCCCCCTACCGGGAACGCCACCCAGACGTCCGGGCCGAAGCGCACGTCGTGCCGGGCGACGCCGCCGGCCACCTCGTCGCCGCCTCCCGCGACGCCGCCCTGGTCGTCGTCGGCCGCCACCGCCGGCGCCTGCTGGCCCCCGCCCGCATGATGGGTTCGGTCACCCACGCCGTCCTGCTGCACGCGGTGTCCCCGATCGCGGTCGTGCCACCGGCTCCGCCGGACGAGGGCTGAGACGGGCGGGAGCGCGAATCAGTGGAGGACCGCCGGTCCGAGCGGGACGGGTCCGGACGGGCCGCCGCCGGTTCAGTGCCCCTCAGTGCCTCGCCGCGCGCGTCGCGGCCGCGCCCCCGGGGACGAGCGCGGGTTGCTGGTGCCCGCGCGGGCGGAGCGTGCCGGACTGCCTCGGGATGGGCTGTCCTGTTGTGGCCGGCCTCCGCGGGGTGAGGGCGGGACCCCGCGCCCGACGTGCCCGGTCGGTGGTGCCCGCGCGGGCGGGGTGCGCCGGAGTGCCTCGGGTCGGGCCCGTCCTGCTGCGGCCGTATGCCGGGAGCCGGGCGTATCCGATCGTCTGCCGGGACGCGGCCGGTAGTGCCTGTGCCACGAGGCCGGACGCACCGCCCTCCCCGTCACGAGCCGTGCCTATCATCGGCCCCATGCAGGACTCGACCAGCACGGACACCCGGATCGCACTCGACCTCGCGCTGACCGTCCGGCACGACGGACACGGCGGGGTCGCCGACGATCTGGCCGACCTCGCCGGGCTCGGCGCGTGGGTCCGCGCCCACTCCGGCACCGTGCCGGACGCCGAACGGTACCGCGCCGACGAGCCGACCCTGGCCGCCGTCCGCGCGGTGCGCGCCGCGGCCCGCGCCCTCTTCGCCCGCGCCGTGCGCCCCGGTGAGCCGAGCCCCGCGGACGCCGCCCGGCTGCTGCCCGTCCCCGAAGCCCTGCGGTGCCTGAACCAGGCGGCGGCGCGCACACCCACCGTCCCGGTGCTGGACTGGGCGGACACCGGCCCCGCCGAGCCGGTGCTGCGCAGGGAAACCGTCGGCGGCCGGCCGGACGACCTCGCCGCGCTGCTCGCCCACGCAGTGATCGGCTTCCTCGCCGGTCCCGACCGGCACCGGCTGCGGGCCTGCCACGCACCGCGCTGCGTGCGCTACTTCCTCAAGGAGCACCCGCGCCAGGAATGGTGCAAGCCGTCCTGCGGCAACCGTGCCCGCGTGGCCCGCCACCACGAACGGCACAAGCGCACCGCGTAGCCCGGACGGGCACCCGCCCGCACGCCGTGCGAAGGGCGTGGCCACGTACCATGGCGGCATGTCGTTCCTCCGCCGCCGCAGCGCCACGCCCGCCGGGCCCGACTTCGACGTACTGGCCATGGACCCGGGCGACTGGCCCGGCAATCTGGGCGCCGGGCTGCTGCCCGCGCCCGACGGCAGCTGCCAGGGCGTCTTCCTGCGCTACGACCTGTTCGGCGGCCGCGGCCCCGCGATGATCATCGGCAACCTGCCGGAGGGCTCCCCGGCCCGCGAGGTCCCCGAGGGCGAGATCCCCTTCGAGGTGGCCCAGCTGCTGCTGGCCCTGGAGAACGACGAGGAGGTCACGGTCGCCGGCGCCGAGGACGTCCCGGTGATGCAGGGCGACAACCTGCTCATCGTGCGCCGCCTCAAGCTCTCCGAGAGCCGGATCTCCTGCGTGCAGTTCGACCGCAGCGACGGCGTCCTGGTGACCATCGCCGCCTGGGACCGCCCCATCACCGACGACCTGTACGCCCTGCTGAAGCCCCTCCCGGCGGAGCTTTTCCAGCAGGGCTGACCCGGGCGGCTACCGCATGGTCGAGAGCGTGACGTCGGCGGCGCGCACGTACCCGACCCGGTGGCCGTACTGGATCTGGTAGTACACGTCCCGCCCGGTCACCACCCGGTGGGAGGCCTCGTCGAAGGTCACCGCGTAGTAGTACTCCCCGGCCACCCGCTCACCCACCACGTACTTCTGGCCCGCGAGCACCCGGTACGGCAGCGGCGACACGGCCTGGGCGGGCACGCCCGCCGGGTAGGCGGCCTTCTCCGGGTACGCCCGCCCGTACACGGGGACGCTGTCCAGCCCCTTCCTCGGAGTGATCACCCGGCCCGAGGCGGGGACCGCCGCCGGACTCTTCCCCGGGTTGCGGAACCACGCCTTCTGCCCCAGGTACCAGATCGCCGTCCAGTCGCCCCACCGGTCGGCCACCGCGTACTGCTGTCCCGTGGAGACCCGGGAGGACAGGTCGTTCACCCCGGTCGTCGGAGTGGTGCCCAGGCCGATGTCCCTGATCAGCGGCGCGTTCACGTCGTGGTCCGAGTACAGCCGGACCGCGCTCGATCCGTGCACCGCGCAGGACTCGCCCCTTGTCTCGCAGCCGGTGTACTCCGGACGGTTGGCGGCGTAGTCGGGGCGGATCGTCACCAGGCCGGACCTCTTGCCGGCGGTCGGCTCGAAGGGGCGGCCGAGCAGCTTGAAGTAGTGCCCCCAGTCCCAGTACGGGCCGGGATCGGTGTGCATGCCCGGGATGGTCGCCGTGGTGGTGCCCGGTACGTTGTCGTGGCCGAGGATGTGCTGCCGGTCCAGCGGGATGTCGTACTTCTTCGCCAGGTACTTCACCAGCCGCGCCGACGACCGGTACATCGCCTCCGTGTACCAGGCGTCCGGCTCCGCGAGGAAACCCTCGTGCTCCAGGCCGATCGACTTGGCGTTGACGTACCAGTTCCCCGCGTGCCAGGCCACGTCCTTCGCCTTCACGTGCTGGGCGATGTGGCCGTCGGTGGAGCGCAGGGTGTAGTTCCAGGAGACGTAGGTGGGATCCTGGACCATGTTGAGGACGCCGTTCCAGGCGCCCTCCGTGTCATGCACGACGATGTAGCGGACGCGCTGTGAGGCGGGCCGGTTCCCCAGGTCGTGGTTGCCGTAGTCGCCGTCCCCGAACTCCTCGTACGGCGCCGGGATCCACTCGCAGGAGACCGACCGCGGGCACTCGGTGCCGGCGGACCTCGCGGCCCGCAGACCCGCGTCGTCCAGCTGGGACACGTCGGCCGCCACGCCGGGGCGGGCGGCCAGGGCGACCCGCTGCCCGGCGTCCGTGGTCCGCCGCTCGCCCGCGCGGATCACCTCGAACACGTCGTCCGCGTACGCCGCCGCGGTCGCCGAGTCCTCGGCGCCCGAGAAGCGCGCCACCGCCCCGTACCAGTCCGCCGGGTCCGCGCTCAGCGGCTCGCCCAGGTCCCGCTGGGCGGCCGCCAGCAGCGCGGCACCGCCGGACACGTTCGCGGCCGGGTCGGTGCGCAGGGCCTCGGGGCTCAGACCGGTCAGCTCGGCCGCCCTCGGCAGGGTGGTGAGCCGCGCCGGCAGGCCGGCGGGCGGGGCGGTCGTCGGCGCGGGGCGCAGCGGGGGGCGGGCGTCGTCGCCGCGCGGGTCCTCGGTGCCCTCACTGTGGTGCGACGCCCCGGCCAGTGCCGTGCGCGCGTCGGTGAGGTGCAGCGGTCCGTAGCCGCCGGTCACGCTCGGCGCGCCGCCGTGCGCGTCCCAGCGGGACTGGAGGTAGGAGACGCCCAGCAGGACGCTCTGCGGCACCTGGTACTCGGCCGCCGCGTCGGCGAAGGCCCGCTGCAGGCGGTCCGGGGCGGGCGGTGCGTCCGGCGACCGGGCGGCGGAGGGCGCGGCGCCGAGCAGCGGCAGCAGCAGGGCCGCGGTGGCCAGGGCGGGCACGACGGGGAATCTGCGCAAAGCGGCCTCCTGTGACGGTCGGACGTGGCGGGGCGTGAGCGACGGACTGTGCGGGGCCGGGCGTGGGTCAGTGGTACCCGGCGGTCGGACGATCCGTCAATCATGCCGCCATGGCGGCGATTTCCCACGTCAGCAGGGGGTCGGGCGAGTTTCGGGGTGGCGGCTCACCGGCCTGGGCGGCGTCAGTGGCGTACACCAATGGCCCCTGTCAGGGGCAGAAGAAATCCGCGGTGCGCCCTCCCGGGAGGGCGCACCGCGGACCGATGCCGCGTCGCTCAGCGGGTGCCGACCGCCGCGCGGACGGCCCTGCGGGCCATCTGGCAGTCGTCGTGCAGCCGGCGCAGCAGCAGCCGCTGCTCCTCGCCGGAGGGCACGGTGCCCGGCTGGGCGGGCACCGGCTGAGCCGGGACCGTGTCCTGCATCGAGCGCTGCACGGCCGTCTCGTAGGTACGGATCTCCCGGGTGAGCACCAGCATCAGGTTCACCAGGAAGGCGTCCCGCGCGGCGGTGCCGCCCGACTGGGCGATCTGGCTGATCTGCCGGCGGGCCACCGGGGCGTCGCCGAGCACCGCCCACAGGGTCGCCAGATCGTAGCCGGGCAGATACCAGCCCGCGTGCTCCCAGTCCACCAGCACCGGACCGGCCGGTGACATGAGGATGTTGGACAGCAGCGCGTCACCGTGGCAGAACTGGCCCATGCCCTGGCGTCCGCTCGCGTGCGCGATACCGTGCAGCAGCTTCTGGAGGTCGCCCAGGTCCCGGTCGGTGAGCAGCCCCAGTTCGTGGTACCGGGAGATCCGGGCCGCGTAGTCCAGCGGGGCGTCGAAGGTGCCGGCCGGCGGCCGCCAGGCGTTGAGCCGGCAGACCGCGCCGAGCGCCGCCCTGATGTCCGCCCGGGGCGGTGACTCCAGGGGGTGCCGCTGCAGTGCCGCCACCCGTCCGGGCATCCGCTCGATCACCAGTGTGCAGTTGTCCGGGTCCGCCGCGATCAGCCTCGGCACCCGCACCGGGGGGCGGTGCCGGACGAACGAGCGGTATGCCCCTATCTCGTGCCGGACGCGCTCCGCCCACGCGGGGGAGTGGTCCAGTAAACACTTGGCGACCGCGGTGCTGCGCCCGGTCGTACCGACCAGGAGCACGGACCGCCCGGTGCGGCGCAGCACCTGCACCGGGGAGAACTCCGGGCAGATCCGGTGCACGGAGGCGATCGCCGTGCGCAACTGGGTGCCCTGCGGGCCGGACAGGTCGATTCTTCCGCTGAGCGGCTGCGTGCCGGGGCCCGCGCCGCGCCGCGCCCTGCCCGCCCCGAGCACCGGGGCCGCCGGACGCGCGGGGGCGAGGTAGGGGCCGCCGCCCGCCGCCGGGCGGGGGTGCAGTGAGCGCTGCGGGGCGGACACGGAGGACGATGCTGCGTACATGGGCGAGACAGATCCCTTCGTGTGCCTGCTGTGCCTGCCTGAAGAGCCGCGCCCGCCCCGCGTGGAGCGGGCGTCTCTTCCGAAAGCCGTCGCGCTGCCCGCCCGGCCGCCCGGAGCCACCCTGGGGAGTGACCCCCGCGGCGACCGGTCGGGGTGGCGCATTCCTACCTGACACCCCGCCGCCCGTGGCACACCATCTGGCGCACCCTGGCGAACGGTGGCGAATAGTCGCCCGGCAACCCGCACGGGGCTACTGTCAACTCAGCCGAGAACCTGGGGGCTTGACGTGAGCAAAGAACCCAACACCCGTCTGTCGGACCTGTTCGGCCTGGCCGGCTGGTCCAAGGGCGAGCTCGCGAGGCTGGTCAACCGGCAGGCGGCGGCCATGGGCCACCCGCAGCTGGCGACCGACACCTCGCGGGTGCGGCGGTGGATCGACATGGGAGAGATCCCGCGCGATCCGGTGCCGCGGGTGCTGGCGGTTCTGTTCACCGAGCGTCTCGGCCGTGTCGTGACCATCGAGGACCTCGGTCTGGTCCGGCACGGGCGCGCGGGGAAACGGCAGGGCGGCGGGAGCGAGGAACATCCCGACGGAGTGCCGTGGGCGCCCGAGCGGACCGCGGCGGTCCTCACCGAATTCACGGGAATGGACCTCATGCTCAACCGACGCGGCTTGGTGGGCGCGGGCGCCGCGCTCGCCGCGGGCTCCGCACTCAGCAGCGCCATGCACGACTGGCTGCACACCGACCCGGCCCTGGCGGCCGACGCACCCGACCTCCACCACCCCCTGCACGCCGACCCCGCCGGGTTCGACCGCTACGAGGCCGCCCCCATCGGGTCGCAGGAAGTGGAGGAACTGGAGCGCTCGGTCGAAGTGTTCCGCGCCTGGGACGCCGCCCGCGGCGGCGGCCTGCAGCGCAAGGCCGTGGTGGGCCAGCTCAACGAGGTGGGCGGCATGCTCGCCTACCACCACCCACCCCACCTCCAGCGGCGTCTGTGGGGGGTCGCCGCCAACCTTGCCGTCCTGGCGGGCTGGATGTCGCACGACGTCGGCCTGGAACCGACGGCCCAGAAGTACTTCGTCATCGCCGCCCACGCCGCGCGCGAGGGCGGCGACCGGCCCCGGGCCGGCGAGGCGCTCTCCCGGGCGGCCCGCCAGATGGTGCACCTGGGCAAGCCCGACGAGGCACTGGACCTGATGAAGCTCGCCCAGTCGGGCTCCGGCGAGCAGGTGCTGCCGCGCACCAAGGCCATGCTCTACACGATCGAGGCCTGGGCGCAGGCTTCCATGGGCAAGGGCCAGGCGATGCGCCGCACGCTGGGGCGGGCCGAGGACCTCTTCGTCTCCTCCGACAAGGCGGACGTGCCGCCGCCGGACTGGATGCAGACGTTCAAGGAGGAGGACCTGTACGGCATGCAGGCCCTGGCCTACCGGACGCTCGCCGAGTTCGAGCCGGGGGCCGCCGCGCACGCCCAGCACTACGCGGACAAGGCCCTGGCCCTCAGGATCGACGGCCGGCAGCGGTCGAAGATCTTCGACTACCTGTCCATGGCCTCCGCCTGCTTCATCGCCGACGACCCCGAACAGGCGGACCGGTACGCGCGCCTGGCCCTGGTGTCGATGGGTTCCAACTCCTCCCAGCGGACCTGGGACCGCCTGCGGCAGATGTACCGGCTCACCGCGCAGTACGCCGGCTACCCGAAGATCCAGGAGCTGCGGGAGGAGATCGAACTGGCGCTGCCCAAGGGGAAGACGTCCAAGGGCAGGGGGAGCGGCGGCAGGACGGCCCAGGCGTAGCGCACGCCGTCTCCGCTTGGTGTCCGCCGCCCCTACTTCGGCGTCACCCGGGCCACCAGCACGCAGGCGTCCTCCCGGCGCAGGGACCCGCCGGTCTCCTCCGACACGATCCGCAGGATGTCTTGCGCCGAGCTCGCTGCGGTCAGCCGGGGGGCCAGGGCGAGGAGGCGTCGCCGCCCCGCCGGCACGAGTCCGCCGGTGTGCAGCAGCAACAGGTCGCCGGCTTCGAGGGTGGTCTCGTCCTGCCAGGCCGGCGCGTGCCCCGTCCCGTCGCGGAACAGCAGCGGGGCGGGGCCGTCGGCGTGCGCCCACGCCAGGGTGCGGCTTTCGGGCCGGTAGCCGCAGAACACGGCGCCGCGCACGGGCGGCAGGACGGTGGACCGCAGCGACCGGGCGAGGCGGTCCGGAAGTCCGGCGGGCCGGACGCCCGCCGCCGCCAGGCCGCGCAGCGCGCCGATCACCATCGCCGGACCGTGGGCCGGGCCGGCGTCGGCGTCGGGGAGTTCGCCGACGCTCAGCAGCGTTTCGTCACCGGCGAGCGGGTACGCGTCGTACCAGACGCCGCACCGGGGCGTGTCCGCCGCGGCGGGCAGGTACCCGGCCGCCAGGTCAAGACCGGGCCGTCCCTGGTCCGGGAATCGCAGGAGGCCGTGCCAGGGCGGCGGCACGGCTTCCCGCGGTTCGGCCGCGGCCGGCGGACGGTGCCGGAACGAGTCACGGGTCTCGCTCACGGCGAGCTGGCTGCGGCGCAGTGCGCTGACGTCCCGCAGGACCGCCCACATCGAGGCGGTGCTGCCGTCGGCGTCGAGCACGGGCTCGCCCATCATGTGCACGGTCCGTACGGTGCCGTCGGGGCGCACGACGCGGAACTCCCCGTCGATGGGCCGGCCGTCGACGAGGCAGCCCGTGACCATCGCGGTCAGTTTCGGCCGGTCCTCGGCGAGGACCAGGGACGGGAACTCGTCGAGGCTGAGGGGGAGGGCGGCGGGGTCGCGGCCGAGGATCTGGAAGAGCTCCCCGGACCACTCGGCCTCGTCCGTCAGCAGGTTCCACTCCGCGCTGCCGACCCTGCTGAGCAGCGAGCCGGGGCGGGGCGCGGTCGCCGGGCCGTCCCTCAACTCGGCCAAGTGCGCGTCGAGGTCGCTGAGCTGATGCAGCGCCAGGTCGTACAGGGCGCGCTGCCAGCGTCCGCGGGGATCCGTTCCGTCGCCCTGACTGCCCCGTCGTACGGCGTCCACGTCGCCCTTGAGCCGCCGCGCCTGCGATATGAGCGCCTCGACCGAGCCGCGTCCCGGTGGCTGGGCGGCTGGGTGGTCCGCGGAGAGATGGGACGACATGACGCACTCCGATGTGCAGACGGTACGAACCAGGGCGGAACCGAGGCCGGCGGAAGGACCGTTACGACTGTTGCACAGCCCGAGAGGCCCCGTAAGGGGTTTGGCAAGACACGATACGGTGGTGCTTCCGGCATATGCCACAGTCTCCCCGGAGTGACTTCGGCACCCGATGGGCGTACGTGTCCCGCCCGCCAAGTCGTAGGAGATCTACGGGACTTGACGGGTGCGCGCCCTCGCCGGAGTTGTCGCCCGCATGTTCGGTGGACCCCTGTTCTAAGGCGCGTCGTACAGCGCGGGCCGGGGTGCCAGACCGACGGGCGTGCGCGACCCCGTCTCCAGCGCCCGCACGCCCGCTTCGGCGACCGCGGACGCCGCGTACCCGTCCCAGGCACCCGGTCCGGTGACCCGTCCCCGCCGGGTGGCGTCGACCCAGTCCTGCACCTCGCGGTCGTAGGCGTCCGCGAACCGCACGAGGTAGTCCTGCGGCACCTCCTCACGGGCACCGCCCGCCGCCGTCACCACCATGGCGTGCGCGTCCCCGATCCGGGCGCTGCCCGCCTCACAGACGGCCTCGCACCGCACCTCGTAGCCGAAGCCGCAGTTGACGAAGATCTCCACGTCGACCAGGGCGCCCCCCTCGGTCTCGAAGAGCACCAACTGCGGGTCGAGCAGTCCCTCGGGCGCTCCCGCCGACGGACGCGGCCGCAGGACGGTCACCGCGGTCAGCTCCTGCCCGAGCAGCCAGCGGGCCGCGTCGATCTCGTGCGTGACGGAACTGGTGACCAGCATCCCGGAGGTGAAGTGCGGCGGGGAGGACACGTTGCGGTGGACGCAGTGCAGCATCAGCGGCCGGCCCAGCCGCCCGCCGTCCAGCAGCGACTTCAGCTGCCGGTACTCCGCGTCGTAGCGCCGCATGAACCCGATTTGCGCCAGCCTGCGGCCCAGCCGTGCCTCCGCCTCCACCACGCGCAGCGCGCCCGCGGAGTCCGGCACCATCGGCTTCTCGCACAGCACCGGCAGCCCTCGCGCGAAGGCGGCCAGCAGAGCCTCCTCGTGCGCCTCGCCGGGCGAGGCGATCAGCACGGCCTCCACGCCCGGCCCGTCCAGCGCGGCCTCGACGTCCGTGTGCACCACGACTCCGTCGATCCCGCCCGCGGCCGCCTTCGCCCGTTCGGCGTCGGGGTCCGCGACGGCGGCGACCCTGGCGCCGCTCACCACCCGGTCGAGGCGCCGTACGTGGTCGGCGCCCATGTGTCCCGCGCCCAGCACCGCCACACCCAGAAGTTCGCTCACGCTCCGCCGGCTCCTTCCCCGTCCGCGGCGCACCCGCGGAGCGCGGGTACGTGTACCGCGAACAGGGTTTCACGGTCGTCAAGAGGGGCGGGGTGCCGCACGCAGGTGCGGGCGTCAGTACCGCAGTACGCCCGCGATGCCCTCCACCTCGCCGAGCGCCCCGTCCGGGACGAAGCGGACGTCCGCGCCGGTCTCCAGGCACTGCTCGACGATCTCGTCCACGATGTCCTCGCGGGCGTCGAGATCGCCGTCGTACGCCGGGAGCAGGTGTTCGCCGTCGTCTCGCATCGTCACTTTGAAGTTCTCCTCGACGGCCAGCAGCCGGACCCGGCCGGTGTGCGCGCTCTCCCACAGCTCGTCGACGCCGGCCGCGAAGTCCTTGCGCCCGCGGGCGGCGTCCAGTTCCCTGGCGACGTCCTCGACGGAGCCGCGCGCCTCGTCGTCGAGTACGGGCGCCACCGCCTGCCACACGGCGTCGGCCGTGCCGTGCGCGAGGCCTCCGTGCGGGACGAGCACCGCGTCCCGCACGGTGTTCCCGGTCTCCTCCAGCACGGACAGCGCGGGCTGCGGGCCGGTGACGTACAGCGGCCGGGGGTGCGCGCGCAGGACCCGGCCCATCTCGGTGTCGGCGTCGCGCAGGAACCGGCGGGTGTTCTCGTCCCGGAAGGTGCTCGGCGAGTCGCCGATCCGCTCCATGCGTTCGGGGTCGAAGTCCAGCGGCGGGCGGTCCATGGGGAATCCGCCGGTGCGGTCCTCGACGACCCTTCCCGCCCCGCCGCTCCACAGGGTGACCCGGTCGGCGGCGACCGACAGCACCCAGAACGGCCGCTCGGCGGCCTGCGCGGCGACGAGGTTGCGGGTCAGGAAGGTGTCCGAGAGGACGACGCGCTCCGGGACGGAACGGGTGAGGGTCCAGACCTGGTGCTCACCCGGCGCTGCGAAGATCGCCAGGCCGTCCTCGGTGTGCGAGAGGTCGACCTCCGCCAGGGCCCGGTCGAGTTCCCGGGACACCTCCATGCGGCGCTCACGGGTGACCGCCGGGTCGTCCTGCAACTGCTTCTTGGCCTCGGCGACCGCGTTGCGCAGCCGGACGGGGTCACCGGCGTTGTCCGGCTCGCGGCGGTGCGTCGGCGTCAGCACGGACACGGCCGGGTAGGGGCGGGGGCGCCGGAGTTCGGCGAGGGCGGCGGGACTCAGATCGTGCTCCATGTCAGCACGATAAGACGGACGGACGTGTGGGGCATTCGGAGCAATCCATCTCATACGCCCAGGCCTCATACGCCCAGGCCTCAAACGTCCGGGCCTCAAACGTCCGGGGCCTCAGTCGTCCCGGCCCTGGGAAGCCTCGCCGCCGCAGGAGCTGCCGTCGGGCGGCAGGGAGCCGTACAGCAGGAAGTCGTCGACCTTGCGGTGCACGCACTCGGAGGACGCGTAGCCCGTGTGCCCCTCGCCCTTGTTGTCGAGGACCACGGCCGAGGGCCCGAGCCGCTCGGCCGTCTCCTCGGTCCAGCGGTACGGCGTGGCCGGGTCGCCACGGGTGCCCACGAGGAGCATCTTCGCGGTGTCGAGGTCCTTCACGTCCTCACGGATGTAGTCGGTGCCCTTGGGGCGGCCGTGGCACATCAGTACCTGGGTGAGCCGGTACCGGCCGAAGACCGGCGACGCCTCCTCGTACCGGGCGCGCAGCCGGCCCAGCGACTCGGCGACCTGGCCGGCGGAGGGCCGGTCGGGGTCGTCCGCGCAGTTGATCGCCATCAGCGCGGCCGGCAGGTTGTCCATCGGGACGTCCTCCGGGTCGGTGAGGCCGGCACCCGCCTTCTCCCCGTTCCCGGCACGCGCCTGCGCACGGACCGGGAAGGTCACGCCGCCGGACACGAAACCCTGCAGGCCGCTGGTGTCGCCGCCCTCCATCAGCTGTGCGAGCGCCCGCTGAAGCGACGGCCACAGCTCCTTGCTGTAGAGGGCCTGGCCCATGGCGCCCACCATGTCCTGACCCGAGAACGGCTCGCCGAACGCCGTCGGCACCGGGTCCGAGTCGAGCGACGCGATGACCTGCTCGACCAGGCGTCGGGCCCGCCGCGTGTCCTGCCCGAACGGACAGGCGATGTCCTCCGCGCACCAGTCGAGGAAGTTCTCCAGCGCCGTCTGCTGTCCTCGCGCTCCGGCCAGGCCCTGCTCGGTCAGCGGTTCCGTCAGGGTGTCCACGCCGTCCAGCACCATCCGCCCGACCTTGTCCGGGAACCTGGCGGCGTAGACCGCGCCCAGCCGGGTCCCGTAGGAGAAGCCGAGGTAGTTGAGCCGGTCGTCGCCGAGCGCCTGGCGCATCACGTCCATGTCGTGCGCGGCCTCGACCGTGCCTATGTGGGGCAGGACCGGGCCGGAGTGCTTCGCGCAGTCGGCCGCCGCCTCCCGCAGCCGCCGCAACACGTCCCGCGGTTCGGTGAGCTTCTCGTCCCCGTCGGTCGCCTCGATGATGTCGACGGTGGCCGGGCCGCAGGTGACCGGTGAGGACCGGCCGACGCCGCGGGGGTCGAAGGTGACCACGTCGTAGCCGTTGGTCAGGTGCATGAAGTCCTTGCCGCCGCCGACGAGTTCGTCGACGCCGGAACCGCCGGGCCCGCCGAAGTTCAGCAGCACCGAGCCGCGCTTGTCACCGGTCGCCCGGTAGCGGGCGAGTGCGAGATCGAGCGTTCTGCCCTTGGGCCGGTCGTAGTCGAGGGGGACGGTGACCTTCCCGCACTGGAGGTCCTCCGGCGCCTCCATGTCCTCGCACGCCGACCACTTGACCTTCTGGTCGTAGAACCGGGACAGGTCGGGCCCGGTGTCCCTCGCGGTCGCGGCGGGCAGTCCCGCGACCAGCAGCGCCAGCCCGAGCGCGCCGGTGACCGCACAGTGCCGGACCGAGGGCCGGGACTCCAGCTTGGCCAGCATCGATGCCTCCCGGGCGCCCCGTCGCGGACCGGTGCTCGGCGCCCTCGCTCACCATAAGCGGGCCCCGGACGGCTCGCCTCCGGACGAGGCCTGTGGGTGCTTTGCCACCAGTTCGACAAAACGGTCACTCGATGGGGTGAAAGGACTATTAGCCATAACTCGGATGGTGCGTCCGCGTTTTAACCGGTGCGGGCGCCTGCCCGTGACCAAGTCTGGAAGGCAGGGAAACTCATGAGAAGGGTTACCCGAAACGGTGTGCTCGCCGTCGCGGCCACCGGCGCGCTGGCCGTGACGATGCCGGCGTACGCCGCGTTCGCGTCCGACGGCGCCGCCGCGGACGGTTCCGCGGCCGGCTCGCCGGGGCTGATCTCGGGCAACACCGTCCAGCTCCCGGTGGACGTCCCGGTGAACGTGTGCGGGAACACGGTGAACGTGGTGGGGCTCCTCAACCCGGCCGCGGGCAACAGCTGCGCCAACACCGGGGCGAACGGTACGGCGGACAAGGGGAAGGAATCCTCCGAGGGGGCCGGTGCGTCGGGAGGCGCGGTCGCCGAGGGCGGCGCCGAGGACTCGCCGGGCGTGCTCTCCGGCAACGGCGTCCAGCTGCCGGTGCACCTTCCGGTGAACGTCAGCGGCAACAGCGTCAACGTCGTCGGCATCGGCAACCCGGCCGTCGGCAACGAGTCGACGAACGGCCCCGGTGACGAGCCCGAGCCCGCCGAGCCCCCCGCACGGCCGGAGCCCGAGCCGTCGGCGCCCGAGAAGGAGCACGCCGAGCCGAAACCGTCCCCGCACGTCGCGGCCCCGCCGAGGGAGTCGGCGTCCCTGGCCCACACCGGTGCGGACCAGGCGCTGCCCGCCCTCGCGGGAGGCGCCGCGCTCGTGCTGGGCGGCGCCGTCCTCTACCGGCGGTTCCGGCCGGGCGCCCGAACCTGACCGACGGTGGCCGGCCGTCCCGGGGGCACGCACGCGGGACGGCCGGGACGCGCCGATGCCGCCGGACTGCCGGGGCGCTGAACGCGGTCGCCCTCCGGCGGCGCTCCTCGGCAGAGCGGCCCGCCCGGCGGCACGGTGCGCGCGCTGCCCGGGGGGCCACCCG
Organism: Streptomyces sp. CB02414; assembly: GCF_001905385.1. GTDB lineage: Bacteria > Actinomycetota > Actinomycetes > Streptomycetales > Streptomycetaceae > Streptomyces. The sequence goes on from NZ_LIPF01000014.1 coordinate 65,950, forward strand.
GGAAACCGGGGCCGGCAAGGGAAGCCGGGAACCGGCACGGCGCCACAGAACCGGCACGGGAGCCGACTGAGGCCATGCGTGCCGGCTGGCCGGACGGACGGCAAGGCGGTGCCCCGGCGGCGTACCCGACACGAGCAGGTCACCCGGGCCGGGGCCCGCGCGCCCCGCCCTCGCCGCCGCCCGATCCTCCGCTGCCGCTCAGGCCCGCCCCGTGTGGAACCGGCGGTGCAGCGCGTGAATCTCCCCGGTCAGTTCCGGTACCGGGCCGTCCACCGCCACCCCGGGCGCCACCTCCCGCACCGCCAGCGTCCGCACCGGGGGCGCGGGGACGCCCAGCTCCGTCAGCCAGCCACCGAGCTGTTCCGCCGAGGCGACGTACACGATGCGCCCCAGGCCGGCCCACGCGTGGGCGGCGGCGCACATCGGGCAGTGCTCGCCGGACGTGTACACCGTGGCGGCGGCCCGCTCCTCGGGGGTGAGGTGGGCGGCGGACCAGCGCGCGAGCTCGAACTCGGGGTGGCGGGTGCGGTCGCCGGAGGCCACGTGGTTGCGGTCCTCGGCCAGTACCTCGCCGTCCCCGCCGACCAGTACCGACCCGAACGGTTCGTCACCCGCCGCCAGCGCCTCGGCCGCCAGCTCCACGCAGCGACGCAGGTGCGGCAGTTCGACGTCCTTCACAACCATGGGCCCGGCCCTCCTCGGCGATGTGATCCTCACCGGCAGCCTATGCCGCCCCTCTCTTGCTACGGCTAATCGCGAGAGTTACAGTCTCTAACAAGAGCTACCGCCCCTTGCGGTCCGCTCTCGCAGACGCACCCGGAGAACCGAGAGAAGGGGACCGTCATGTCCGCCGCCACCCCGCAGTCGCAGTCGCCCGCCCCGCACACCGTCCTGGGATCGGGCCCCGCCGGCACCGAACTCGCCCGTGAGCTGGTGCGCCGGGGCCACCGCGTCCGGCTCGTCGACCGCAAGGGCGACGGCCCCGCGATCGAGGGCGTCGAGCGGTTCGCCGCCGATGTGAGCACGGTCGAGGGTGCGCGGGCCGCGACAGAGCAAGCCGCCGTGGTGCACCACTGCGTCAACGTCGGCTATCACCTCCAGACCGAGGTGATGCCGCGCGTCCAGGAGGCCGTCCTCGCCGCCGTCGAGGCGACCGGAGCCCGGCTCGTCGTGCTCGACACCCTCTACCCGTACGGCGAGACCGGGGGAGCGGTGATGACCGAGGACAGTCCGTGGCTGGCGACCAGCCGCAAGGGCCGGATGCGCGCCGAGCTCGACGAGCGCTATCTGTCCGCGCACCGGGCCGGCCGGGCCCGCGTCGCCCTCGGTCGCAGCGCCGACTTCGTCGGCCCCGGGGTGCTCAACTCGTCCCTCGGTGCCGCCGTCTTCCCGGGAGCCCTCACGGGAGGCGATGTGGTGGGCATCGGCGACATCGGTCTGCGGCACAGCTACACCGACATCCGGGACGTCGCGGCCGGCCTCGCCACGCTCGGTGACCGGCCCGAGGGCGACGGCCGCGTATGGCACCTGCCCACCGCGCCCGCCGTCAGCACGAGTGAGATCCACACGATGATCGAGAAGCGTGTGGGCCGGCCGCTGAACGTCGTGGTGCTGTCCGAGCCCCGCCCCTTCGGCCCGTTCGACGAACAGTTCATGGCCGAGTACGCGGAGATGTTCTACCAGCACACGGAGCCGCAGATCATGGACTCCACCGCCTTCGAGCGGGCCTTCGGCGCGGTTCCCACGCCGCTCACGGACACCGTGGACGCCACCGTGAGCTGGTACGAACAGTGGCTCGCCGGCCGGTGACGGCGGTCCCGCGGGCAGGTGTCCCGTTCGCTCAGCGCCGGGTGCGGGCCCTCGACCGGTCCAGCGCGGCCACGCCGAGCGCGGCGAGACCGATCTGGATGAGCCACTCGACCCAGTCGACGCCGTCCGTGTCGGCCACGCCGAAGGCCGCCGCGACCCACGAACCGATCAGCGCGGCCACGATGCCGACGAGGATCGTCCACAGGACTCCGATGCGCTGACGGCCCGGGACCACGAGCCGGCCCAGCACGCCGATGACGATTCCGATGACGATGGCACTGATGATGCCGTCTACTTCCATCTCCGCCCCTCCATGTCAAGACCCCCGCAGTAGGGCGTGTGCCCGTTGCGGGCGCGCGTAGTCCGCGGCGCCGGTCGTAGGAGCGTGCGAGGGCCGGCCCGCTGGAGCGGGCCGGCCTTCGGTGTTCCTCCCTCGTGTTCAGGGCCTGCGCATGCTCTTCGCCGCGGTGGCGGCGCACACCGTCCCCAGGGCCAGGGTCAGAGCGCCGATGATGATGTTGTTCCAGATGACGCCGGCGTCCGGGTCGGTGCCGACGATCCACGGCGAGATGATCATCCAGATCCCCATCGCGCACATCGCACCGCTGAGGCCGTACATGCGTTCCGGAGCGCGGGTGAATCCCAGGGCCAGCAGGCCGATGGCGATTCCTATGATCAGGTTGTGGGCCACGAGTGCGGGCTGGCTGGTGGTGAAGTGGAGTATCCACGGGGACACGGCGCAGTACAGGCCGAGCAGGAACACCGGCCCGTCCACGAGTGCCACATCGCGGCCGCCGAGCATGCGAGCGTAACGCTCCTGCATTTCCGGGGCGTCGGGGTGACTGGAGATGTCACCTCGGGGGTGCGAGACGTTGGCCATGATTCGTCTCCTTCGACTGACCGGGCCGTCGGTGCGGTTTCGGTAGCGCCGCACGCGTCCATTCTGCTCTTATTTCTCCCTTATGTGTAGTCGGGGAGCGGCCTGCGGAGGGGGGAGTGTGCGGGCTGGACATGTCCACGCGGATCGCGGGCAGGCGAACGACCGGAGACGTCCGGGACACAGCGACAGCGGAGGTGGCCGCCGCCATGGGTGCGAAGGTGTTGGAACGGTTCCCCGCGGGCTCGCCGCGCGGCTCGTGGCCGGCGGAGGAGTACGCCGCACGCCGGCGTGCCCAGGGTGAGCCCGCGACCGTCGTCATGGACCTGAAGTCGGACGCCTTCCTGGTGGTCGTTCAGGGCCGCGAAGAGAAGTGAGCACGTCCCGGTGACGCGGCCGGCCACCGCTAGGGCCGTGCCAGCGCTGCCAGGTGTGCCCGGCGTACCGGTGCCGTCTGGCCGTGGACCAGCAGGAACATCCCCTCGCGCGCGAGCCGTTGGGCCGGGTCGTCGAGGCTCGTCGCCCGCCCGCCCCCGGCCACCACGGCCGTGGTCGTGGCCGCCCGCATGACGTCGTACGCCCGGGTCCGCAGCGCGAGCCGCTCCTCGACGTGCTCGTGCGGGACGGGATGGTCGGCGAGCGCGTAGGCCCGCGACCTGACCTCGTCGAGTTGTGCCCGCGGCGCCTCGGCCGGCGCGGCCCCGTCCGGAGCGCGGGCGAGCAGGTCCAGTGCCGCCCGGGCCACTCCGAAGACGGCCGGGGAGGTGTTGGTGCTGCGAGGCGTGTCGGTCCGGGCGAGTTCCTCCCGAGGTGCACGCAGCACCACCGCCTCCTCCGGCACCCACAGGCCGTCGAGCCGTACGGACACCGTCCGGGCCGCCGTCAGCGCGGCCAGCCGCATGGGCGGTGACGGCCGCAGCCCCGGCTGCTCGCGGGCGTCGGTGAAGGCGAACACACCTCGTCCGCCTCGGTCGCACCCGCGAGCAGCATCACGTCGTTCAGGCCCCAGCCGGTGTACCAGGGAACGGTGCCGTCGAAGCGCACGCCGTCACGTTCGGCGGCGGCGCGCACCTGCACCCGGGGCTTTCGCGCGCGGGGAGTCCGGGAGCCGCCTTGGTGGCAGCCGTACCGGCGTGTGGTGCTGGGTCTGCACGAACCAGGTGGAGCAGCGGGCGCCGGCCAGGATCTCGGCGACCTCCCGGGCCACCCGGTCCGGGGCCCCGGCGCCGCCGTCGCGCAGCGCGTCGACGGGGACGTCGTGCCCCCGGGTCACATCGAGGCGGTCCGCGCGGCCGGGCTGACGGGGTGAGGAGTCCGGTCGGCGAGCCGGCGGGCCTCGGCGACGAGGGCGTCCCGGAGCGAGGGGTGCGGCACGGGAATGTATTTCGGTACCTGAAATGTTGGCTATTACATCCACACACATCCACACACATCCACACTGTCGACGTCTTCCAACCGCCAGCGAGGCACCCGTGAACCACCCCGCCCCCGAGCAGCCCGCCGACGCCGTCGCCCGGCTGCGCGCCACCTTCCGCACCGGCCGTACCAAGCCCGTCGAGTGGCGCACCGGCCAGCTGCGCCGGCTGCGCGCCCTGCTCACGGAGAACGGCCCGGACCTGGAGGCGGCCCTCCACGCCGACCTCGGCAAGAGCGCCGCCGAGGCCCAGCGCACGGAGATCGGCTTCACCGTCCGCGAGATCGACCACACCCTCGGTCACCTCGACGACTGGCTGCGCCCCGAGCCCGCCCCGGTCCCGGCCCACCTCGGCGCCGACGCCACCGCCTGGACGCAGTACGACCCCCTCGGCGTCGTCCTCGTCATCGCGCCCTGGAACTACCCGGCCCAGTTGCTGCTCGCCCCGCTCGTCGGCGCGCTGGCCGCGGGCAACGCGGTGGTCGCCAAGCCCAGCGAGCTGGCCCCGGCGACCTCCGCCGCGCTGGCCCGCCTGCTGCCGCGTTACCTGGACACCGACGCGGTGGCCGTCGTCGAGGGCGGCGTTCCCGAGACCACGGCTCTGCTCGCCGAGCGCTTCGACCACATCTTCTACACCGGCAACGGCACGGTCGGCCGCATCGTCATGCGTGCCGCCGCCGAGCACCTCACCCCGGTCACCCTCGAACTCGGCGGCAAGTCCCCGGCGTTCGTCGACCGCGACGCCGACCTCGACGCCGTCGCCGCACGGCTGGCCGCCGGCAAGTTCCTCAACGCGGGCCAGACCTGCGTGGCGCCCGACTACGTGCTGACCGACCCCGAGACCGCCGCCGCCCTGGAGCCGGCGCTGGTCCGTGCCGTCGAGGCGCTGTACGGGAGCGAGCCGGCGCGGTCCGGGGAGTACGCGCGGATCGTCAACGAGCGCCACTTCGACCGGCTGACCGGCCTCCTGGACTCCGGCCGGGTGGTCGTCGGCGGCGGCAGCGACCGGTCGCGGAAGTACATCGCGCCGACCGTGCTCGCCGACGTCGCGCCCGACGCGCTGGTGATGCGGGAGGAGATCTTCGGCCCGATCCTGCCGGTCGTCACCGTGTCCGGACTCGACGAGGCGATCGATTTCGTCAACGACCGCGACAAGCCGCTGGCCCTCTACGTCTTCAGCGAGTCCGACGGGACGCGCGAGCGGTTCGCCGCCGAGACCTCCTCCGGCGGTCTCGGCCACGGGCTGCCGCTGGCCCATCTCACCATTTCCGACCTGCCGTTCGGCGGTGTGGGGGAGAGCGGCATGGGCAACTATCACGGGCGGTACTCCATCGAGACCTTCAGTCACCGCAAGGCGGTCCTGAAGAAGCCGCTGGGCTGACCGGTCCGATGACTCGCGTTCAACCCGGCCGAGAACCGGCCGGGTTGGACTGGTCTAAACCCTTGACTGGTACAGACCAACGCGGTTGAGTGTGCCTCCAACACCCCCCACCACGGCCGCCCCCGACGCCGTGGCCGGTCCGGCCGGCGCGCGCCCAGGGCTCCGCTTCTCCCTTCCCTGGTACGGGAGCGGCCGTGCTCCGCCGAAGGAGGCAGCCGTGTCGAGGCGCCGTATATCCGCCGTGGTCACCGCACTCGCCCTCGCGGGAGCCGTCCCCGCCTTCCTGCCCGCCACCGAGGCGTCCGCCGCCTCCTGTTCCAGTTACCCCGCCTGGTCGGCCGACGCGAACTACGACACCGGCGACATCGTCCGCTACACGGACGGCAAGGCGTACATCGCCGAGCACGCCAACCCGGGCTACGACCCGCTGATCAGCACCTGGTACTGGGAGCCGTACGCCTGCGACGGCGGCTCCGAGACGCCGGTCGGCAACTTCGTGGTGACCGAGGCGCAGTTCAACCAGATGTTCCCGGGCAGGAACTCGTTCTACAGCTACAGCGGCCTCACCGCCGCGCTCAGCGCCTACCCGGGCTTCGCCAACACCGGCAGCGACACGGTGAAGAAGCAGGAGGCAGCCGCCTTCCTCGCCAACGTCAGCCACGAGACCGGCGGACTCGTGCACATCGTCGAGCAGAACACCGCCAACTACCCGCACTACTGCGACTGGAACCAGCCCTACGGCTGCCCGGCCGGCCAGGCCGCCTACTACGGGCGGGGCCCCATCCAGCTCAGCTGGAACTTCAACTACAAGGCGGCGGGCGACGCCCTCGGCATCGACCTGCTGAACAACCCCTGGCTGGTGCAGAACGACTCGGCCGTCGCCTGGAAGACCGCCCTGTGGTACTGGAACACCCAGTCCGGGCCCGGCAGCATGACCGGGCACAACGCCATGGTCAACGGTGCCGGCTTCGGTCAGACGATCCGCTCCATCAACGGCTCCCTGGAGTGCGACGGCAAGAACCCCGCGCAGGTCCAGAGCCGCGTCAGCAAGTACCAGCAGTTCAGCCAGATCCTCGGTGTCTCACCGGGCGGCAATCTGTACTGCTGACCCTCGCCGGGGGTGTGCGACACTCCGCCGATGACCTCGGAAACGATCACCGCGGAGTCCGCCGGCACCTGGCACCTCGGCGACCTGCCCGTCCGCCGCGTCGGCCTCGGCGCGATGCGGCTGACGGGCAGCGCCGCCTTCCACTTCGGCACCCCGAGCGACCGCGACCGCTCCCTCGCCGTCCTGCGCCGGGCGGTCGAACTCGGCGTCAACCACATCGACACCGCCGCGTTCTACTTCTCGTCCCTGCGCTCCGCCAACGAGCTGATCAACAGCGCGCTGGCACCGTACGCCGACGACTTGGTGATCGCGGTCAAGGTCGGCCCGTACCGGGAGTGGTCGGGGGCGTGGGGCACCTCCGCCCGTCCCGAGGACCTGCGCGCCCACGTCGAGGAGAACCTGCGTCAACTGGGCCGCGACCACCTCGACGTCGTCTACCTGCGCCGCATGCGGCAGGAGTCGATCGCCGACCACTTCGGCGCCCTCGCCGAACTGCGCGCGGCGGGCCTGATCCGTCACCTCGGCGTCTCCGGCGTGGAGCCGCGCCACCTCGCCGAGGCGCAGGCCATCGCGCCCGTGGTCTGCGTGCAGAACCGGTACGGCCTCGGCTTCCACGACCCCGCCACCGACGAACTGCTCGCCCGGTGCCGCGAACAGGGCATCGCCTTCGTGCCGTTCTACGCCCTCGCGGGCGAGGCCGGCCCGCGCGGCGCCGGAGCCGATCACGAGGAGGAGGTCCGCGAGGTCGCCCGGGTGCACGGCGCGAGCCCCGCGCAGGTCCGGATCGCCTGGACCTTGCAGCAGGGCCCGAACGTCCTCGCCATCCCCGGCACCGGCGACCCCGGGCACCTCGCCGAGAACGTCGCCGCGGGCGCCCTCCGGCTCACCGACGAGGAACTCGCGCGGCTCGACGCCGCCCGGACCGGCTGAGTTCCCAGGGGCTGTCGTTCGGACCATGCCGCAGACGCGGGGGCCGGCACGCACTCGCCCACTGCCTGAAGGGCGTGGGGGGTGCCCCCAGCCGCGTTGTCGCCGGCTGCCACGACTGCGCCCCGGCGCCCTCCTCCGCCTGGCAGCCGCACGCACCAGACCCCGCTCACCGGCACTGACCAGCACCGTCTTTTCCCTGCGGCCCGATCCGAAGCACAGCCCCTAGACGATCCAGGCGCCGTCCCGCATGATGTGCCGCCCCTTCAGCTCGCGCTCCTCGTGCCACGCCTGGACCGCGTACGGCCGCACCCGGAACCAGGCGTACGACGCGCTGTCCCCGCGCGGGTCCCAGCCGGTCTTCGCGGCGAACGCGTCCGCCGCCGAGGGCGCCTCCCGCAGGCCGAACGTCTCCGCCTCGCCGTCGATCAGCACGACGTCCCGGGTGTGCCCGAACGCCAGCCGGACCCGGCCCCCGCCCCGCAGGTTGCGGCCGGTCGGGTTGGTGCGCCGGGTGCACAGCCAGACCGACTCCTCGTGCCACACGAACCACAGCGGGACCAGGCACGGCACGCCGTCGGCGTCCGCCGTGGCCACCCAGATGTCCAGTTCGCGTTCCAGGCGGTCGAGCACGTCCTGCCGGCGCTGCCCCGGATCGCGCGGCGGTGCGGTGATCTTCATGGCCGTGACGGTAAGGGAACGGGCCGTGCCCGCGCCTCGGGCCCGGGACGGTCCTGCCCCTCGTACCCGAGGCCTAGGCCCTGTCGTCAAATTCCCGCCTGCCCGGCGACGCCTGGCACGCACGCTCGCCGCGTTGCCGAATCGCCCACGTGGCTCCGCCACGAGGACGCTCCGGCGCCTTGCGATCGCACGCACCAGACGCCGCCGGGCCCGCCCTCCGGGCGGACGACGGGAATTTGACGACAGGGCCTAGGACCGAGGACTGGCGTCCGATGGGTTTTACGTATAACCTCTCCGGTCAATCGCCGTCCCGAAAGGTCCCGATGCCGCACATCGCCCTGGTCGCCCTCGTCGTCGACGACTACGACGAGGCGATCCGCTTCTACACCGAGGCCCTCGGATTCCGTCTCGCCGAGGACTCCGCCCGGCCCGACGGCTCCCGCTGGGTGGTCGTCGAGCCCGGTACGGGGAGCGGCGGCACCGCTCTGCTGCTGGCCCGGGCCAAGGGTGAGCGGCAGCGGGCCCGGGTCGGCGACCAGACGGGTGGACGCGTCGGGTTCTTCCTGTACACCGACGACTTCGCCCGCGACCACGCCCGGATGGCGGCCGCCGGCGTGACCTTCCTGGAGGAGCCCCGGCACGAGCCCTACGGCTCGGTCGCCGTCTTCCAGGACCTGTACGGCAACCGCTGGGACCTGCTCCAGCCCGCCGCCTGACCGTCCCCGCCTATCGCTCACCGACCCGCCGAGGAACAACCACTCATGTCATCTACGCGCATAGACGCCGAAACCCTCCGCCGCCTCCCCAAGGCGGTCCTGCACGACCACCTCGACGGCGGCCTGCGCCCCGCGACCGTCGTGGAACTGGCCGGGTCCGTCGGCCACACCCTGCCCACCACCGATCCCGACGAACTGGCCGCCTGGTACTACGAGGCCGCCAACTCCGGGGACCTGGTGCGCTACATCGCGACCTTCGAGCACACCCTCGCCGTGATGCAGAGCCGCGAGGGCCTGCTGCGCACCGCCGAGGAGTACGTCCTCGACCTCGCCGCCGACGGCGTCGTCTACGGCGAGGTCCGCTACGCCCCCGAGCTGATGCTGAAGGGCGGCCTCACCCTCGCCGAGGTCGTCGAGACCGTCCAGGAGGGGCTGGCGGCCGGCATGGCCAAGGCGGCGGCGGCCGGTACGCCGGTGCGTGTCGGCACCCTGCTGTGCGGCATGCGGATGTTCGACCGCACCCGGGAGACCGCCGACCTCGCGGTCGCCTTCCGGGACGCGGGCGTCGTCGGCTTCGACATCGCGGGCGCCGAGGACGGCTTCCCGCCCGCCGACCACCTCGACGCCTTCGAGCACCTGCGCCGCGAGAACGTGCCGTTCACCATCCACGCCGGCGAGGCGCACGGACTGCCCAGCATCCACCAGGCCCTCCAGGTGTGCGGTGCCCAGCGCATCGGCCACGGCGTGCGCATCACCGACGACATCCCCGACCTGGCGGCCGGCAAGCTCGGCCGGCTCGCCGGCTGGGTCCGCGACCGCCGGATCGCCCTGGAGATGTGCCCGACCTCCAACCTCCAGACCGGCGCCGCGACCTCGATCGCCGAGCACCCGATCACGGCGCTCAAGGACCTCGGCTTCCGCGTCACCCTCAACACCGACAACCGGCTCGTCTCCGGCACGACGATGACCCGCGAGATGTCCCTGCTGGTCGAGCAGGCGGGCTGGACGGTGGAAGACCTGCGCACGGTCACGGTGAACGCGCTGAAGAGCGCCTTCATCCCCTTCGACGAGCGCAAGGCCCTCATCGAGGACGTGGTCCTGCCGGGCTACGCCTCGGCGCTCTGAACGAGCCCGCGCACATAGGCGGCCTGTCCGGCGTGCTGGAGATCGTCGGACAGGACGCTGACCAGGCGCGCGCCGAGCGTGACCGGCGGGTCCCAGTTCTCGTCCACGATCCGCTCCAGGTCCTTGGCGGCCAGGGAGCGCAGGGCCCCGAGCGTCTGCTCGTGCACCGCGTCGTAGTACCCGGTCAGCAGGCCGGCGGAGTCGACCCGGACCTTCCCGACCTGCGCCGGGCTGTGCCCGTACCCGGTGTCTTCGCGGGGCAGCCCCAGGCCGAAGCGTTTCTCCCAGTCCCCGGCGAGCCACACCTGTTCGAGCCCGAAGGCGTCGGCGACGTGGTCGTCCTGGACCCGGGTGAGGTGCCAGACCAGCCAGGCGACGGAGTTGGCGTCGTCGGCCGGGCGGGCGTTCAGGCCGTCGGGGCCCAGGCCCTCGACGGCGGCGTGGACTTCTTCCTGGATGCGGCCGTAGGCCTCGATGAGGATGTCCTTCGCATGCATGCGTCCACCATCGCGCAGTCCGCCTTCAGCCGCTCGCCGTTTCCAGCAGCGCCATGAGCGCCCGCGCCGCCGGGCTGGTGGCCTGGACGGGCGGCAGCAGGGCGATGGTCTCGTACGCGCTCTCGTCGCCGTCCTTGAGGGGCAGCGAGGTGAGGGAGGCCCGCTTGTGCCGGAAGTGGCGCGGCACGACCGCGATGCCGAGGTTCTCGTCGAGCAGGTCGAGCAGACCGTGGACGTCGTTCACCTCCAGCGCGACGGTCCGCCGCACTCCGGCCGCGGCGAAGGCGGTGTCGGTGACGCGGCGCGGGCCCCAGTCGGGGTGGAAGTCGACGAACACCTCGTCGGCGAGGTCCCGCGGGGCCAGCACCGCGCCGTGCGCCGCCAGTCGGTGCCCGGGGTGGCAGAGCACCGTCATCGGCTCGCCGGCCAGCGACACGGACCGCAGCTGGTCCGTGTCCTCCTGCGTCCGGTAGGCGAAGGCGAGGTCGAGCCGACCGGCCGCGACCTCCTCCGCCAGCTCGCCCGAGCCCGCCTGCCGCAGCCGGATCTCCACGTCCGGGTGCTCCCGGCGGAACGCGGCCAGCAGCGCCGCCACCGGCACCCCGGCGATGCACTGCTCCGTCCCCAGGGACAGCGTGCCGCGCAGCACGCCCTGCACCGCCGCGACGGCCTCGTGCGCCGACCGCACCTGTGCGAGGATCCGCTCGGCCTCGCCCAGCAGCGCCCGCCCGGCCTCCGTCAGCGTCACCCGGCGGGTCGTGCGCACGAACAGCGGCGCCCTCAGCTCCCGCTCCAGCGCCCGGATGGACGCCGACAGGCCGGACTGGGACACCAGCAGCCGTTCGGCCGCGCGGGTGAAGTGCTGGTCCTCGGCGACCGCCACGAAGTGCTGGAGATGACGCAGTTCCATGACTCAGAAGCGTAGCCGCACAATCCCATCGGATTCTTCTGTTGGACCACTGTCCGCAGGTCACGCCAGAGTGGGACGCGGTTCCGCACAAGCCCGTACCTCCCATACCTCCCGTACCTCGGGTGCCAACCCCTCTGGAGTCGCGTTGTACACCGCACACCCCGACCGCTACGCGGACATGCCCTACCGGCGCACCGGACGCAGCGGCCTGAAGCTCCCCGCGCTCTCGCTCGGCCTGTGGCACAACTTCGGCCCGGACCGCCCCGTCGAGACCCAGCGCGCCATCCTGCGCCGCGCCTTCGACCTCGGCGTCACCCACTTCGACCTCGCCAACAACTACGGCCCGCCGCCCGGCTCCGCCGAGTCCGCCCTCGGTGAGGCGCTGAAAGCCGACTTCGCGCCGTACCGCGACGAGCTGGTCGTGTCCACCAAGGCCGGGTATCTGATGTGGCCCGGCCCGTACGGCGAGTGGGGTTCGCGCAAGTACCTGCTCGCCTCCCTCGACCAGAGCCTGTCCCGCATGGGCCTGGAGTACGTCGACATCTTCTACTCGCACCGCCCCGACCCGGAGACTCCCCTGGAGGAGACGATGGGCGCCCTGCACACGGCGGTGCAGCAGGGCAAGGCGCTGTACGTGGGCGTCTCCAACTACTCGCCGGAGCAGACCCGTGAGGCCGCCCGCATCCTCGCCGGGCTGGGCACTCCGCTGCTGATCCACCAGCCGCGCTACTCCATGCTCGACCGCCGCCCCGAGACCAGCGGCCTCCTCGACGCCCTCGACGAGCTGGAGACCGGCTCCATCGCCTACTCCCCGCTGGAGCAGGGCCTGCTGACCGGCCGCTACCTCGACGGCATCCCCGAGGACTCGCGCGCCGCGAGCGACAGCCCCTTCCTCGACTCGGAGGCGGTCACCGGGGAGCTGGTCGGCAGGCTGCGCGCTCTGAACGACATCGCGGGGTCCCGCGGGCAGTCCCTGGCCCAGATGGCGCTGGCCTGGGTCCTGCGCGAGGGCCGGGTCACCTCCGCCCTGGTCGGCGCGAGCAGCCCGCAGCAGCTGGAGGACAGCGTGGCGGCCGTGCGGAACCTGGACTTCGGGGCCGACGAACTGGCCCGGATCGACGAGATCGTCACGAAGTAGAGGACCGGCAGGGAACACGACGTAGAGAACCGGCAGGGAAGCGGACGCGATCCCGGAGGCGGCGGCCCGCCTCCGGGATCCTCGGTATGCCCGGCGGACCGGGGCCCTCCGGTACCGCCGCCCTGCCCACACCCCGCGACGCGCTGTTTCGGCCACCGGCGGCCGTGAATATGCCAGGAGACTGGCCGGAAATTCATGGTGACAGTGGTTCAGTAGTGAACATACTCACCTACAGGGCGTCTCACCGCACGCGACGGCGCCCTCACGCACAGCACACGAGCCGCACGGACGTCACGCCCGACCGGCAGGCGGACTGCGCGACGGGGGAGGGGAGCAGTGCACGACGAGTTCCTGTGCCATGTCACCGCCTACGGTGTCTGTGACGGCCGGCGCATCGGAGTACCGCTGGGGACCTACCGGGCCCCGACCCTCGCCCTCGCCCTGTGGTGGCTGCGCGACCGGGCCTCCTGGATCGCCGAGCGGCTCGACCCGCAGCCCGACACCCCCCACTTACCGCGCGGCGCCCTGACTCCGGTCGCCGACGACGCACCCGACGTGCCGCGCGTGCTGCGCACCTGGTGTGCCGACGACGTCCAGCAGGAACTGGTCGCCGACGAGCTGGCCGCGGGGCGCCTGGTGCGCATCGCCACCAGCGACGACACCACCGAATACGAGCTGATGGCCGAGTCTGTGGACGCCCTGCGCATGCAGCGGGCCGCTCCGCCCCTCGTCGTACCCGTCGCCTGAGCCGCCCGCGCCCGAGCGTCCGTCCTAGGGTCCCGCCGGAACCCCGTCGCGCCGTCGGCCCGCCCACCGCGCCAGCAGTGCCCCGGCGAATCCGGTGACCAGCCCCCACGCCAGGGCGAGACCGACCGCGGCCCACAGCCGGGGGCGCAGGAACAGCTGTCCGGACAGCCCACCGCCCAGGTCGCCGACGCCGAGCACCGACAGGCCGTAGTGCGCGGAGATCCGGCCGACCAGGCCGATCATGAGGACCGTGAGCGCCAGCGCGACGGCCATGTGCACGGCGTGCAGCCAGGCGGGCATCCCGGCCGGGGAGCGGCACGCGAGAACGAATCCGGCCGCCAGGAGCAGGACCGCCGCGACGACCAGCAGCCACCACCACCGCCCGTCGTGCTCGGTGAGCGTCCCCAGGTTCAGGGCGGAGACGTCCGGCGTGCGCAGCACCTCGTCCAGCACGTGCGGCATCGGCAGCCCGAACGGCCCTTCCACGCGCCCGTCCCACGTGGCACCGAGGCCGACCGTGAGCGCGAGCCACGCCAGGTTCGGCAGGCCGAGCAGCAGGACCGCGAAGGTGTCCGCCGGGTGCCCCCTCGTCCCGGCGACGACCAGCCCCACCACGGCGCCGACGACGACGTACGCGAGCAGCAGCGCCACCATCGCGTACGCCGCCGGCCGCACCGAGGTGTGCAGGCGCAGCAGCCGCCCGGGCAGCGGTGCCCCGCGCGAGACCAGCAGGGCCAGCACGAGCACACCGGCCAGCCACAGCAGCCCGAAGAGGACGGTCAGCGGCACGTCCGTGGTGAAGCCGACCCTCGGAGCGATCCCGAAGAGGTCGCCGAGGTCGTCGAGAATGCCCTCGCCGAGGGACACCTCGAAGGTCTGGCGGGCCGCGAAGGCGAGCCCCAGCAGGGCGAGCAGCCACAGAACGGCGATCCGGCCGGCCCAGCCGGCCAGCTCCGTCGCACCGGCGACCGCCCGGTGCCGCAACGGCCGCAGGAAGCCCCGGGCGACGACCAGCGCGCCGGTCAGTGTCACGGACAGCGGCAGCACGGTCAGGCCCGCGTCGGTCTCGGCGAACCCTCCCGCGTCGCCGGACACTTCCAGCGCCCCGCCCACGGCCGTGACGACGGTCGCCGTGACGACCCGGGGGAAGGCGTTGTCGGGCAGGTCCGCGGCGCCGGCCGCCCACAGCCCCAGCGCGGCCACGACCCACATGGCGACCAGCCCGGTCACCACGGTGACCAGGGCCTGCGGCCAGCCATGACGGGCGACCGCCGATCCGGAGGTGCCGGGTGGGGTTCGCGAACTCACGCTGCCACGCTAAGCAGCCCCGGCCCGGGGCGCGCGCCGACAGGACCGTCCGCGTCCGCCGGACACGCGGATGCGCGGATGCGCGGATGCGCGAGCGGACCGCGCCGCCGGCCGACCGGTCCACGTACCGCCCGTCGCCAGCCGGTCCACGTGCCGCCCAGCCCGTGTGCGCCCGCGCGGCGGATGCACGGACGCACGGATGTACGGACACGCGGATGCACGGATGCACAAGCTCCCCCGTCGGCCGCCCCGTCCACGTACCGCCCAGCCCACACGGGCGCCCACGGGTTCCGCGCGCCGGTCCGGCCTGCCCGCGCTCCGAGGAATCACTCGGCGCGATGGCGCTCAGCCCGTCCGGACGACGACGGCGTAGTCGCCCAGGCCCAGCAGCCGGTCGGGCGGTACCTCGCCCCGGGTCGTGAAGAGCGCGAGGAGGCGCCCCGTCTCCGTGTCGAAGGCCACGTCCAGCACCGTGCCCCGCTCGGTGCCGGCCTCGGTCAGGACCCGGCGGCCCAGCAGGTCGTGGCAGGGCGGGGCGGTGCCCACCGCGTCGGCGGGACCGGCCCGGACGCCCCCCGGGCCGATCGCGTGCACCGCGTCCCAGGGGAGCGCCGTCTCCCCGCGGAAGCGGCCGCCCCGCAGCCGGACGTGGCTCACCGCCCCGGACGCGGCGTCGACGGTCAGGCACGTCACGGTGCCGAGCGGTCCGGCCCGGTCCGGCACCGTCACCGGCAGTCCCCGCACCTCGGTGAACAGCATCACGGCAGGGAGCCCTTCCAGCGGCCGGGCACACCGCCGACCAGGGCGGTCAGACCGGAGAGGTCGTCGGCGACGTGCCGGGCGGCCTCCCCGGGCAGGACGAGGGACCGGCCGGCGACCCTGAGCGACTCACCGCGCGGCACGTACACCCGCCGCCGGTGCCGGGTGTGCCCCGGAACGAACCGTCTGCTCGCCGCCACCCGGAAGCCGACGACCCGCCCCCCGGTTCCGCCCTCCACCACGACGTCGAGCACGGTGCCGAGCTCGTCACCGGCCTCCGTGAGGACCCGCGCCCCCAGCACCCGGGCCCGCAGCGTCTGCTGGTGCGCCGTCATGGCCGCGGCGCTCACCAGGCCCCGCCGGTCGCGGATCATCACCGCGTCGTGCCCCAGCGCGTACACCGACGGCCAGGGCAGGCCCTCCTTCAGCGGCCCCGACAACAGTCCCCGTCCGGTCAGGGTGAAACCGGTGATCCGGCTCGCGTCGGCGTCGCATACGGTGTCCTTGACGTGGGCGACGGCATCGCCGCCGAGGGTGACCACCGGCCGGGTGGTGAGGCTTCGTGCGGCCATCAGTTCGTTCATCGCGCACCCTTCCCGCACCCTCTCCCGTGCCTTCGGGTTCCCCGCGCCACTGTGACGATGCCCGCAGTACGAGGACACGGGGAGTGCGACGCCGGACCCGGGGTACGAGGGCAGGTGCAGACACGTCCGGCCAGTCCGGCTTCCGAGAGAGAAACGCATGACCGAGTACCTGGACGGGGCAGTGATACCGACTGGTTTCGACGTACCCGTTGAACCGCTGAGGCGGGCGGCACACTACTCCGGTGAACCGGGGTGCATAGCGCAGGCACGTTCCTTCGCCTCGCTCTTCCTCGACCAGCTCAGGACCGAGTGGTGCGCCACCGTCGGCCCGCGGGCCGACGGCGCGGTGCTGCTCGTGGTGAGCGAGCTGGTCACCAACGCCGACCGCCACAGCAAGGGGCCGTACGTCCTGGAGCTGGAGGGCACACCCGCCTCGGTGGCCGTCACCGTCTACGACAGCAGCGGTGCGGTGCCCGAGCGCTACCCCCGCGATCCCGAGCGCGTCGGCCGGCACGGTCTGGAGATCGTCCACGCCCTGGCCGAGGCGGTCGTCGTCGAACGCGTACCGGTCGGCAAGCGGGTCACCGCCCAGGTGCCGCTCACCGAGGCCTGAGCGCTCCCTCGCGCAGGTCTCAGGCGCAGCCCAGCTCGCCGAGCATGCCCTCGCGCAGCCGGGTGATGATCCGCTTGATCAGCCGGGACACGTGCATCTGCGAGCAGCCGAGCTGTTCGCCGATCTCGGCCTGGGTGGCCTCCTCGACGAACCGCATGTGGATGATCTGCCGGTCGCGCTCACTGAGCTCGGCCATCAGCGGGGCGAGCGAGTGGAAGTCCTCGACGAGCCGCAGCCCGTCCTCCTCGACACCGATGAAGTCGGCCAGCACCGATTCGCCGCTCTCGGGCCCGTCGCCGGTCAGTGCCGCGTCCAGCGAGGAGGAGTTGTAGCCGTTGGAGGCGATCTGGCCCTCGATCACCTCGTTCTCACCGATGTTCATCAGCGTGGCGAGCTCGGCGACGGTGGGCTCGCGGTCCAGGCGCGAGGACAGCTCCTCGCGGGCCTTGGCGAGCTCGACGCGCAGCTCCTGGAGCCGCCGCGGCACGTGCACCGCCCACGAGGTGTCCCGGAAGAAGCGCTTGATCTCACCGACGATGTACGGCACGGCGAAGGAGGTGAACTCGACCTCGCGGGTCAGCTCGAACCGGTCGATGGCCTTGATCAGGCCGATCATGCCGACCTGGACGATGTCGTCCATGTCGTCCCCGCGACCGCGGAAGCGGCCGGCGGCGAACCGCACGAGCGACATGTTCATCTCGATCAGCGTGTTGCGCGCGTACTGGTAGTCGTGCGTGCCCTCTTCGAGTTCCGACAGCCGCTGGAAGAACTGGCGCGACAACTGCCGTGCGTCACGCGGAGCCACGGTGCGGGGGTCCACGACACCCGGCAGTGTCCCGTCACCCGTCCCGCTCCCGGTGGTCTCCTCGACGACCTGTGCCTTGGGCCGGATCACGGCGGTCTCCATTACCTCTCCCACGAAAGTCACGGTTCGGCGTCTCCCTAGGTTTTTCCCGCGCTTGCGGGTACCCGGGTCGCTGCGGCACATGCCTCTCGTTTTCACGGGTGGCGGAAAGCGGGTGCCGCGGCGCCTTCGCGGAGTGCTGCGTCCAGTCCTCAGGGTAGTCCCGCGCACCGCGACCGGCACCCGGAGATTTCCCTCTGGGCTGAACGCCGCCCCCTTTCCCCGCCCCGCCGGGCTCCTAGGCTGAGGAGGTGACCAGCCACGTGCCGAACGAAGCCCGCGTCATTCCCATCCGACCCCGGGCCCAGCGCCCACAGGCCCGCCCCGCCGCCCCGCCCGCAGCCCCGCCCCTCGCCCCGGAACGACGGCGCCCCGCCGCCCGGGAGCCCCTGTGGCGCGATCTGGTCGGTGACATCCTGCGGCGTGAACGCCTCGCCCAGGAACGCACCCTGAAGGAGGTCGCGGAGTCCGCCCGCATCTCCATGCCGTACCTCTCCGAGGTGGAGCGCGGCCGCAAGGAGGCCTCCTCGGAGGTGCTGGCCGCCGCCGCGGGCGCCCTCGGACTGGGCCTCGGCGACCTGCTGGCGCGGGCCCAGGGAGAGCTGGTCCGCCTCGCCTCCCGGCACACCGGTGCCGGCCGGGGTCCCGGCGCGTCCGGTGCCCGCTTCGACGGGATGTGCCTGGCGGCCTGACCGCCGTACGGAGCGGCGCCCCGCGGACCGCGAGGCGCCGCCCCGGTGTTCACACCCGCGCCAGCCGCCGGCTGAGCACCTCGTCGGCCAGCCCGTACGCCACGGCCTCCTCGGCGGTGAACACCTTGTCGCGGTCCATGTCCGCGCGCAGCGTCGCCACGTCGTGGTGGGTGTGCCGGGCCAGCACCTCCTCGACCTGCGAGCGGATCCGGACCATCTCCTTGGCCTGCAGCGCCAGGTCGGAGACCGTGCCCTGCCGCCCGCCACTGGCCGGCTGGCCGAGCAGCACCCGCGCGTGCTCCAGCACGAACCGCCGCCCCGGGTCCCCGCCGGCCAGCAGCACGGCAGCCGTGGAGGCCGCCTGCCCGACGCAGAACGTGGAGATCGGCGCCTGGACGAACGTCATCGTGTCGTAGATCGCCATCAGCGACGTGAACGAGCCGCCGGGGGAGTTGATGTAGACCGCGACCTCGCTCTCCGGGGCCGACGACTCCAGGTGGAGCAGCTGCGCGATGACGACGTTGGCCACGCCGTCGTCGATCTCGGTGCCCAGGAAGATGATCCGCTCCGACAGCAGCCGGCTGAACACGTCGTAGGACCGCTCGCCCTGCGGGGTCCGCTCGACGACGTTCGGAATCGTGTAGCTCCCCATGTCACAGCCCCATCCGTCGCCGCGGGGCGGCCGGGCGCACGTCCGCGAGGGACTGGACGACCCGGTCCACCATGCCGTACTCCCTGGCCTCCTCGGCCGTGAACCAGCGGTCCCGGTCGCCGTCCCGGGAGATCGTCTCCGGGCTCTGCCCGGTGTGCTCGGCGGTGATCCGCTCGATGGTCCGCTTGGTGAACTCCAGGTTGTCGGCCTGGATCTCGATGTCGGCGGTGGTGCCGCCGATGCCCGCCGACGGCTGGTGCATCATCACGCGCGCGTTCGGCAGGGCGTAGCGCTTGCCCGCCGTCCCGACGCTCAGCAGGAACTGCCCCATGCTGGCGGCGAACCCCATGGCGAGCGTGGAGACGTCGTTGGGGATCAGCCGCATCGTGTCGTAGATGGCGAGCCCCGCGTGCACGGACCCTCCCGGGCTGTTGACGCACAGCGTGATGTCGGCGCGCGGGTCCTCCGTGGAGAGGATGAGCAGCTGGGCGCAGACCCGGTTCGCGGAGACCTCGTCGACCTGCGTGCCCAGCAGCACGATCCGCTGCGCCAGCAGCTGCGCGGCCAGGTGGTCGTCGAACCGGGAGGGAGGGGTGTCCCCCTCCTCCGCGCGGGGCAGTGCGGCCGGGGCGAGGCCGGCGATGAGTGGAGACATCGGTGCTCCTTGTCGGGTCGTCGGGTGAGTCGTACGCGGCCGGTGGCGCCGCGCTCTCTCCACTCTTGGCCCGCCGCGGCCCCGGGAAGGCCCTTCTCTGCCCGCGGCAGATCTGCCACGGGCAGAGCGTCCGGGCGGTGGGCGAAGACGGGGGCCCACGAGCGATGAGTTCTCCGGCTTCCGCCGGTCGACAGTGGTGACCGTGTTCCGCGACCGGGAGGTACTCATGAACACCGACGGCTTCACCACGTGTCTCTGGTTCGACGGCCGGGCGGAGGAGGCAGCCCACTTCTACGTCTCCCTCTTCAAGAACTCCGGCATCGGCGCCGTCACCCGCTACCCCGAGGGGGCCCACCAGCCCGCCGGCACGGTGCTCACCGTCGACTTCACGGCCAACGGCCAGCGGTTCGTCGCCCTCAACGGCGGCCCGGAGTTCCGGTTCAACGAGGCGATCTCCTTCCAGATCACCTGCGACGACCAGGAGGAGGTCGACCACTACTGGGCCAGGCTCACCGAGGAGGGCGGCGAGGAGGGACCCTGCGGCTGGGTCAAGGACCGCTTCGGCGTCTCCTGGCAGGTCGTCCCGGGCCGGCTCGAGGAGATGTTCCGCGACCCCGACCCCGCGAAGGCCGCACGGGCCAACCAGGCCATGATGTCGATGCGCAAGCTCGACATCGCCGAACTGGAGAAGGCGTACGCCGGGGAGTGACCGTCATGCGAACTGAAGGAACCCCCTGCTGGGCGGACGCGATGTTCGCCGACGTCGAGGGAGCCAAGCGTTTCTACGGTGAGGTCCTCGGCTGGACCTTCGGCGTGTCGTCGTCCGAGTACGGCGACTACACCCAGTGCTACGCGGACGGCAAGGCGGTCGCCGCCGTGGTGCCGCCGGTGCCCGGCCAGGAGGACCAGTCGCAGTGGTGTCTCTACTTCGCCTCCCGGGACGCGACGGCGACCGCCGCGCGGATCCGTGAGGCGGGCGGCGAGGTGGTGATGGAGCCGATGCGGGTCGGCGACTTCGGCACCATGTGCCTGGCCCGCGACCCGGGCGGCGTCGTGTTCGGTCTCTGGCAGGGCGGCGCCCATGAGGGGTTCGAGGCCGTCGCCGAGCCCGGCGCGTACTGCTGGGCCGAGGTCTTCACCCGGGAGCCGGGCAAGTCGGACGCCTTCTTCCCCGCGGTCTTCGGGTACCGGGCGAAGCAGATGGAGGACGACGGAGTCGACTTCCGCCTCTTCGACCTGGGCGAGGAGCCCGTGCTCGGCCGCATGGCCGTGACGGACGACTTCCCGCCCGAGGTGCCGTCGTACATCAACGTCTACTTCACCGTCCCCGACTGCGACGAGGCCGTGGCCCGCGCGACGGAACTCGGCGGCACCCTCCGTTTCGGTCCGATGAGCACCCCCTTCGGGCGGTACGCGACACTGAGCGACCCGCAGGGCGCCGACTTCTCGGTGATCGACACCACGCGGACCGAGGGAGAGATGCCGAAGATCACCGACGTCTCCTGAACGCCCTCCCGTGACCCGGTCCGGACGCCCCGCCGCCCCATGGCATGATCGGGCGCATGCTTGAACGTGTGGTGGCCGCGTGCGACGGGGCTTCGAAGGGAAACCCGGGCCCGGCCGGCTGGGCCTGGGTGGTGGCGGACGCGTCGGAGACGCCGGTGCGGTGGGAGGCCGGGCCGCTGGGCCGGGCCACCAACAACATCGCCGAACTCACGGCGCTGGAGCGCCTGCTGGCCTCGACCGACCCCGGCGTGCCCCTCGAGGTCCGCATGGACTCGCAGTACGCCATGAAGGCCGTCACCACCTGGCTGCCCGGCTGGAAGCGCAACGGCTGGAAGACGGCCGCCGGCAAGCCGGTCGCCAACCAGGAGCTGGTCGTGCGCATCGACGAGCTGCTCGACGGCCGCTCGGTCGACTTCCGCTACGTCCCCGCCCACCAGGTCGACGGCGACCGGCTCAACGACTTCGCCGACCGCGCCGCCAGCCAGGCGGCGGTCGTCCAGGAGCCCGCGGGCAGCGGACTCGGCTCCCCCGAGCCGCCGCCCGCACCGGACGTCCCGGCGAAGAAGGCACCGCGCCGGGGGTCCACCGCCCGCAAGGGCGGCTCCTCCGCACGGACCATCAAGGCGAAGTTCCCCGGACGCTGCCTGTGCGGCCGTTCGTACGCGGCCGGCGAGTCCATCGCCAAGAACGACCAGGGCTGGGGCCACCCGGAGTGCCGCACGGCCGCGGCCGGCTAGGGGATCGACCCGCAGCGTTGTTCACGCGACAGCGGCCCACTTCTCTGTACTCTGCGTAGCGATATGTCCGATTTGAGTGCATTCCGGGGGTGAATGTGAAGGTCGCCTGCGTCGGCGGCGGGCCCGCCGGCCTGTATCTGTCGATCCTGCTGAAGCTGCAGGACCCGTCCCACGAGATCACCGTCCACGAGCGCAGCCCCGAGGGTTCCACCTACGGCTGGGGCGTGACCTACTGGCGGGCACTGCTCGACCGGCTCCACGAGCACGACCCCGAGTCCGCGCGCGCCGTCGAGGAGCACTCCGCACGCTGGCGCGACGGCGTCGCCCACGTGGGCGACCGGACCGCCCGGCACCGCGGCGACGAGGGCTTCGGCATCGGCCGCCACCGGCTCCTGGAGATCCTCGCCGCCCGCGCCCGCTCGCTGGGCGTGCGCCTGGAGCACGAGCACGAGGTCGGCGCCGACCGCCTGCCGGGCGCCGACCTCGTCGTGGCGGCCGACGGCGTGGGCAGCGCCGTGCGCACCCGGCACGCCGGCCACTTCGGCACCGAGGTCCGGGCCGGGCGCAACCACTACATCTGGCTCGGCACCACCAAGGTCTTCGACGCGTTCACCTTCGCTTTCACCGACACCCCGCACGGCTGGATCTGGGCGTACGGCTACGGCTACGGCCCCGAGGGCAGCACCTGCGTCGTCGAGTGCGCCCCCGAGACCTGGACCGGGCTGGGCCTGGACCGGGCCGACGAGGCCGAAGGACTCGTCCTGCTGGAGAAGCTGTTCGCCGACGTCCTGGACGGCCACCCGCTCACCGGCCGGTCCGCGTCCGGCCCCGGCGCCTCGTGGCTGACCTTCCGCACCCTCACCAACCGCACCTGGTCCCGCGGCAACCTGGTCCTGCTCGGCGACGCCGCCCACACCACGCACTACTCCATCGGCGCCGGAACGACGCTCGCCCTGGAGGACGCCATGGCCCTGGCCCACGCACTGCGCGAGCCCGTCCCCCTCCCGGACGCGCTCTCCCGCTACGAACGGGAACGCAAGGCGGCCCTGCTGCCGGTGCAGAGCGCGGCCCGCTACAGCGCCCGGTGGTACGAGAACCTGCCCCGCTACATCGGGCTGCCCCCGCAGGAGATGTTCGCGCTGCTCGGCCAGCGCCACTCGCCCCTGCTGCCGTACGTCCCGCCCCGGCTGTACCACCGGATCGACCGCGCGGCCGGACACTCGCAGGCGCTGCGGCGTCTCAAACGCAAGCTGGGACCCCTGATCGCGCGGACGGTGCAGGCGCGCAGCCTCGCCACCCGCGCCGGATGACAGACTGGCGGGCATGGACGAGCGCACATTCGAAAGGTCCCACCAGCACGCCTCGGTGATCGGTCTCGGCACCTGGCAACTCGGCGCCGACTGGGGAGACGTGGACGACAAGGAAGCCCTGACGGTGCTGGAGACGGCGGCCGAATCCGGGGTGACCTTCTTCGACACCGCCGACGTCTACGGAGACGGACGCAGCGAGGAGACCATCGCCACGTTCCTGCGCGGCCGGCCCGACCTGCACGTGCTGGTCGCCACCAAGATGGGCCGCCGGGTCGAGCAGATCCCGCAGAATTACGTCCTCGACAACTTCCGCCAGTGGAACGACCGTTCGCGCCGCAACCTCGGCGTCGACGTCATCGACCTGGTGCAGCTCCACTGCCCGCCCACCCCCGTCTACTCCAGCGACGAGGTGTTCGACGCCCTGGACACCCTGGTCGAGGAGGAGCGCGTCGCCGCGTACGGCGTCAGCGTGGAGACCTGCGAGGAGGCGCTGACCGCCATCGCCCGGCCGAACGTGGCCAGCGTGCAGATCATCCTCAACCCGTTCCGGATGAAGCCGCTGCGCGAGGTCCTGCCGGCCGCCCGCGAGGCCGGCGTCGGCATCATCGCCCGGGTGCCGCTCGCTTCCGGCCTGCTGTCCGGCAAGTACACCCGGGACACGGTCTTCGCCGCCAACGACCACCGCAACTTCAACCGGCACGGCGAGGCCTTCGACCAGGGCGAGACCTTCTCCGGCGTCGACTTCGCCACCGGCGTGGAGGCCGCGGCGGAGTTCGCCGCGCTCGCCCCCGAGGGGTACACCCCGGCCCAGCTGGCGCTGCGCTGGATCGTCCAGCAGCCCGGAGTGACCACCGTGATCCCCGGCGCCCGCTCGCCCGAGCAGGCGCGCGCCAACACGGACGCCGCCCGGCTGCCGGAACTGTCCGAGGAGACCCTCGCGGCGATCCGCGACCTCTACGACCGCCGGATCAAGGACCAGGTCGAGGGCCGCTGGTAGCCGGCACCGGGCTCACGGCACCAGGAGCAGCTCGCGTTCCCGCTCCTGGTCGCCGGAGGCCGCGCCCTCGTCGCGGGTGCTGAAGGCCTGCGTCAGGGTCCGGCTCGCCGCCTCGACGGCCTGGGGCGTGCCCTGGACGGTGACCGTCACCGGCGCGGACAGCGGGGCGCCCGCCTCCCGGGTCTCCGTGGACGCCTTCGGGGCGTCCGGGGAGTCGAAGGTCGCGGTGCGCACCGTCGCCCGGTCGTCGGCCGGCATGGCGTCGGGCGCCCCGAAGACACCCTCCAGTGCGCGCACGACCGCCCGCGCGTCGTCCACGCCGCCGCCGCTGAGCGTCACGGTGAGCTGAGTGTCGGACATCCTTCGCCATCCTCCCGGGCAGCCTGCTTCGGTCCCGGCCCGTGTAACCGCCCCCCCGGTCGCTCAAACCGTGCGGCGCGGCGCCGACAGGGCGCCTGTCGGCGGGGAACCCGGGAAGAGGGAAGAGGACTCAAGGCCACGGCATCGGGAGGAAACGTGACGGACGCGGCTGACGGGCCGGTGCGGCGCCGGGGGCGCAACGAGACCGAGGAGGAGCGGGCGGACCGGATGTGGACGGAGCTGATCCAGGAGGTCCGCGTCGCGCAGATGGGCGTGCAGATCCTGTTCGGCTTCCTGCTCACCGTCGTGTTCCAGCCCAAGTACGACGACCTGTCGGACACGGACCAGATGATCTACCTGATCACGGTCGTCCTCGGCGCCGTGACGACCGGCGCCCTGATCGGGCCGGTCTCCCTGCACCGCCTCGTCTCGGGGCGGCGCGTGAAGCCCCAGGCGGTGCGGTGGGCGTCCCGGCTGACCATCCTGGGCCTGGTGTTGCTGCTCGCCACGACGGCCTGCTCGCTGCTGCTGATCCTGCGCGTCGCGACCCACGACGGCTTCGTCCCCTACCTCGTGGCCGGCGTCGTCTTCTGGTACCTGCTGTGCTGGTTCGGTATCCCGCTGTGGACCAGGTACCGCCACACGTCCCGCTGAGGGCGGACGGTCAGCCCCCGGCCATGAGCTCCGCGAGGAAGTCGTCGACGCACACTTCCTCCTGCCCGGGCCCCACCACCTCGTACGTCTCACGCAGGAAGGCCTCGACCGCCGCCGCCCACACGAACACCACGGCGCGGTGGCGGTCCCCGTCCGGCCGGGCGTCGCCGAGCAGTTCGACGCGCAACTCGTCCCACATGCCCCGCGACTCGGGCCGCAGCCGCACGTCGCCCACGCCGACCGGACGGGTCAGTCCGTCGCCCACCATCTCCCGGTCCAGCGTCCACCGGGCGAGCACACGGCCGTCGTGGCTGAACACCATGGTGAGCGCGAACGGGTCCGCGGCGTCGTAGCCGAGGTGGGCGAGGACCGGGCAGCGCTCGGCGTCACCCGCCTGCAGCTGCACGACCAGCGTCTTGCGCACGAGGGGGTTCACGACAGCGGCCTCCAGGGGAACGGACGTAGAGCCCTCTAGTACCCCGCACGCCCGCAAGATGCTCAGTCGGACGGGTGATTCGTCGGCGCCCGGATCCCAGGGCCGGACGTCAGGAGCCGCCCAGCGCCTCCCGCAGCGCGGGCAGCAGGGTCTTCTCCGACCAGTCCAGGAAGGCGGGCTGGGTCTCGCCGCCGATCTGCACCAGGGCGATCTCGGTGAACCCGGCCTCGGCGTAGGGGCGTACGGCCTCCACGAAGGCGTCCGGGTCGTCGCCGCACGGGATCGACTCGGCGACGTCGTCGGGGGTGACGAACTGGGTGGCCGCCTCGAAGGAATCCGGGTGCGGCAGTTCCGAGTTGACCTTCCAGCCGCTGCCGAACCAGCGGAACTGCGCGTGGGCCCGCTTGATCGCCGTGTCCCGGTCGCGGTCGAAGGACACCGGCAGCTGACCCACGCGCGGCTTGCCGCGGCCGCCGTGGCGGTCGAAGGAGTCCAGCAGCCCCGGCTTCGGCTCGGTGGCGATCACCAGGTCGGCGTGCTCGCCCGCGAGCTTGCAGGAGCGTTCCCCGGAGACGGCGACGCCGATGGGCGGCGGGCTGTCCGGCACGTCCCACAGCCGGGCCGACTCCACGTCGAAGTGCGTGCCGCGGTGGTTCACGTGGCCGCCCTCGAACAGCGCCCGGATGATCTCCACGGCCTCCTGGAGCATCTCGTGCCGCACGTCGACCGACGGCCAGCCGCCGCCCACCACGTGCTCGTTGAGGTTCTCGCCCGACCCCAGCCCCAGCCGGAACCGGCCCTCGGACAGCAACTGCATCGTCGCCGCCTTCTGCGCCACCACCGCCGGGTGGTAGCGGAACGTCGGGCACGTCACGTACGTCATCATCGGGATGCGGGAGGTCGCCTGCGCCGCCGCGCCCAGCACACTCCACGCGTACGGCGAGTGGCCCTGCGCGCGCAGCCACGGGAAGTAGTGGTCCGAGGTCACCGAGAAGTCGAACCCCACCTCCTCGGCACGCACCAGGTGGCCGACGAGCTCACGGGGGCCGGCCTGCTCGGTCATCATCGTGTATCCGATTTGCACCATAACCGGCGAGTCCCCGGCCGGACGGAGCGAAAACGGCCCCACCGGTCACGCGCGCCGGTCCGCGCCCTCCCGGAACGTGGCGAGGACGGTGGCCAGCGCCTTCTCGTTCGCCGCGGCATCCCAGTCGTCCGCCGGTGCCGTCCAGCGCAGCGAGAAGCTGCGGCCCGCGCCCAGGAGGAATCCACGGCCGAAGGTGCGCACCCGATCACCGTCGTCGCGGGCGACCCACTCCATGTCGGCGGCCTCGCGGCCCCGGTAGGTCGTCGCCCGGATCTCGCCGATCCGGCGGTACTCGCCGTCCGACCGCCGGAGCCCGGGTTCCACGTCGTCGCGCCACACGGCCACCGGATCCGCGCCCGCGCGCTCGCTGTAGGTGACCGCGAGGGTGCGCGGGTCACCGGCCGCGCCGAAGACGACCCGGTACGCCCCGTCCGGCACCCGGGAGGTGTCCAGCCGGCGCCAGCCCTCGGGGAGGGCCACCGAGAAGCCCTCCGGGGCGTCGTAGCGGCGGAATCCGGCCGGCACGGAGCCGTCGGGACGGGAGGGCGACGCCGAGGGCGAGGGCGGCGGGGACGCGCTCGTCGGGGACGCGGGGGAGGAGGGCGCCGACCCACCGGCGGGCGGCGCGGCGGGGGACGGGGGGCGCCGGCCGGACCCGGTGGCGGCGTCGCCGCCGGTTCCGGGCAGCCCATGGGTGGCGGCCAGTACGGCGACCGTGACGGTGACGACGGCCAGGGCGGTGCCGGCCGCCATCGTCCGCCGGCTCCACTCCCGGCTCACCTGCCGGGCGGCGGCGCACGCGCCCCGCAGCCGGGGCCGGGGCACTTCGCGCCCGGCCGCGTCGGGGTCCTGCGTCAGGACCCGGGTCAGGGCCGCCCGGACCACCGGGCGGGTCAGCCGCGCCCGGGAGTCCTTGCGCAGCAGCCCCTGCACGGCCTGCGCGAGCGGACCGGCGCGCACCGGGGTGCGCAGCGGCAGCCGGTCCACGCCCCGCAGCGTCGTCTCGGGCCGGCCCCGGTCACGGAACGGCGGACGTCCCTCGACCATCGCGTAGAGGATCGCGCCCAGCGACCACAGATCGGCCGCGGGCCCGATCCGCTCGTCGCGGGCCTGCTCGGGCGAGGCGTACGAGGGTGCGCCCAGGCGCGGGGCGAGGGTGGCGCCGGCCAGTCCGAAGCCGGTGACGACGACCGAGCCCTCCTCGCGCACGAACACCTGCCCCGGGCTGAGTTCGCCGTGCGTGACGCCCTGGCCGTGCGCCGTCTCCAGCACGGCCAGCATTTCCAGCCCGATGCGCGCCGCCCGTACGTAGTTGAACGTGCCGTGGCGCTCCAGGAGTTCCCCGAGCGGCACACCGTCGACCCACTCGGTCACCGTCCACAGATCACCGTCCGTCACCACCGCGTCGACCACCTCGGCGACCCGCCCGGGGCACAGTGCCTGCACGGTCTCGCAGGTACGGACCACCCGCCCGGCGGTCCGGCGCGCCGCCTCGCCGGTCCGGTCCTCCTCCGGCAGAGCCGTCTGCGCGATCAGGCACGGGCGGCCCGTGCGGGCGTCCTCCCCGGACCAGGAGACGCGGTTCGTCTCCCGGTGGACGACCTCGAGCAGGCGGTACCGTCCGGCGATCAACTCGTGTGTGGAGACGCGCGCCCTGCCCATGGCCATCCCTCGTTCGCACCGCCGGCTCTCGGCTTGACCAGAGGTACGGTGAGCGGGCCGGGCCGCGTTCAACGAATGCCAGGTAACCCCCGGTAAGTACGAAAGTGGCGCGGAAGACCCGTCAGCGCAGCCCGAAGCGGTCCGCCCAGCCCGTCATGTCGGCGGCCGTGGCGTTCCCGCCGCAGACCACCAGTCCGATCCGGGCACTGTCCCCGACCCGCTCCACCACCCGCCGGGCCGCGGGCAGCAGGCACCCCGCGGCCGGCTCGGTCCACACCTTCCCGTGCTCGGCGAGCGCCAGCGAACCCTCGACCGCCTCCCGGTCCGGCACCACGAACACCTCGGTGACCAGCGCCGACACATGCTCGTACGTCAGCTGCGAGACGGCCGGGGCGCTGAGCGTCGTGACGATCGACGACAGGGGCACGGACCGCGGGCCGCCCGCCGCCAGCGCCTGCGACATGGCCTCGGCACCCTCCGTCTCCACGCCCCAGACCCGCACGCCCGGCCGCCGTGCCCGCAGCGCCGCCGCCACCCCCGCGATCAGCCCGCCGCCCCCGATGCTCACGAGGACGTCGGTGAGCTCCCCGGCGTCCTCGGCGAACTCCAGCCCCACCGTGCCCTGCCCGGCGACCACCACGGGGTCGTCGAAGGGGTGCACCAGGGTGAGCCCCTCCTCGCGCAGCCGGGACACGAGGGCGAAGGCGCTGTCCATGCCGTCGGTGAGCCGCACCAGCGCGCCCGCCTCCTCGGCGGTCTCCACGGAACGGGCCGGTGCCGTACGCGGCATGACCACCGTGGCCTTCACGTCGAGCGCGGCGGCCATGACCGCCACCGCGATGCCGTGGTTGCCGCCGCTGACCGCGACGACCCCGGCGGCCCGCTCGGCCCCGGTCAGCGACAGCAGCTTCGCCGTCGCGCCGCGCGCCTTGAACGAGCCGGTGCGCTGGAGCAGCTCCAGCTTCGCGGTCACCGGCGCCCCGAGCAGCGCGGACAGTCCGGGGCTGGGCACGGTCGGGGTGCGTACGACGTGTCCGGCGATCCGCTCGGCCGCGGCTTCGATGTCCGTGATCCCGATCAAGGCACTCTTCCTTCCGAACCCGGGCGCCCGTCCGCGCCCCTTGGCACCCTTTCGCGCGGGGTGCCCAAGGTCAACACGGTTCCGGGCGTCTCCAGGTCTCGGCCGGGCTGCCTCAGTGTTGCTGCGTCTTCTGCGGCGTCGCCTCGCTCGGCCGTACGACGACGAAGCCCTCGCCCTGGAGCACCAGCTGCACGGCTTCGCCGGAGCCGCCGCGCAGCATGGAGCCGATGGACTGCGAGCGGTGCAGCGAGGTCTCCAGCCCCGCGGACCAGCCGACGATCGCGTCCGTGTCGACGTACACGGGGTACTGGGGCGAGACCGGGATCACCAGCGGGCTGCCCTCGCAGATCAGGCCCAGCCTGCCCTGCCCGGTGAACACGCTGTTGAACAGCCCGCCGCCGGCGATGCCGGAGCCCTTGACGGTGGAGATGCGGTACGACAACGACACGTCGAAGCAGAGCACGTTGCGGCCGTTGACGGTGAACTCGTCGCCGGGCTCGACGTCCACGACGAAGCAGTTCTGCGCCTCGTGCGCGAACCAGGCCTCGCCCTGGCCGCGGACCGCCATCAGGGGCAGGCCCTCCCCGGTGACCGCGCGCTTGAGCATGCCGCCCACGCCCTGGCCCTTGCGCTCGAACTGGAGGTTGCCGCGGTAGGCGACCATCGCGCCCTGCCGCGCCAGCATCTCGCCGTTGACCGTGTAACGGATGCACTTGGAGTTCTCGACGGTCATGCCCGGCGCGGTGGCGGGCTGGACCATGTGCTCGCTGGAAAAGAGGTCACCCTTCATACGCGCATCCTGGCCCGGAGTGCTCCGTTCCGCCAAGATCGGGCGGCGGCTCGCTCCGCTCAGCCGCCGAAGAGCTGGGTCCAGTAGGTGCCCGCCCGGCCGCCGCCGGCGAGGCCGATCCCGATGTGGGTGAAGTCGGCCTTGAGGATGTTGGCCCGGTGACCGGGACTGTTCATCCAGCCCTCCACGACGTCGGCGGGGGAGCGCTGGCCGCAGGCTATGTTCTCGCCGACCGTGCGCCGGGCGGCGCCCGCGGCGGCGGCCCGGTCCCAGGGCTTGCCGCCGTCCGGATCGGTGTGGGAGTAGAAGTCCCGGGCCACCATGTCGGCGCTGTGCGCCTGGGCGGCGGCGGTTAGCCGCGGGTCGACGGCCAGCGCCGCCAGACCGGCCCGGACCCGCTCCCGGTTGGTGAGGTCCACGACCTCGGCCGTCGTGCGGGCCAGACCGTCCGGGGTGAGCGGCACCGCCCACAGCACCGCCCAGTACGTGTCGCCCGAGGGGCCGCCGGCCGCGTACGCCCACCCGGTGTGCGTGAAGGCGGCCTCGTGCAGCGTGCGCCGGGCCCGCTCGGCGCGCAGGCAGTACGTGACGAACTCGGCGGGCGTGCGCGGGCCGGAGACCAGGTGCTCGCCCACGGTGAGGTACGCGTATCCCGCGGAGACGACGCGCTGGTGCACCGAGACGCCGTCCCGGGTCTCGACGCTCAGCGCGCCGGCGGCGGCCATGGCGGCCGCGTGCGCCCGGGCCGCCGAGACCAGGCGGGCGTCGGCGGAGACGGGCCGGGAACCGTCCGCCGACCGCGCGGAGTTGACCAGCGCCAGGAATCCGTCGGAGTCGTCGGCCGGTGTCGCTCCGTCCGCCTCGTCGACGACGTCCACCCCGAAGTCCCGGGCGAGACCCGCGAGTCCGTCGGCGTATCCCTGCCCCAGGGCGCGCAGCTTCCAGCCCTCCCCGCGCCGGTAGAACTCCACGAGCAGCAGCACGGTCTCCCGCCGGGGGCGGGCGGGCGTGAACCGCGCCAGCGCGCGCCCCCGCGCGTCGGTGACATGGAGCGTGGGGGAGGGGAGCGCGTCGAGGCCGGTACCGGGGTCGGAGGGGCTCACCGCGACCGTCACGCGGGTGGCGCCCGGGCGCAGCCGCGCCGGATCGACGGTGAGCGTGCCGTCCCGCAGGAGCGCGCCAGGGACCCGCGGCTGGTTGTAGAAGACGAAGTCGCCGTCCCCGGCCACCTTGCCGCCGTCGTCCGTGACGAGCGCCGACACGTCGAAGGCGCCGGGCACCCGCACGCTCACGGGGCCGTCCGGCAGGGGGATGTTGCCCCCGGGCACCAGCTCGGTCATCCGCCGCCCTCCCTCCCGGTCGGTGCGCCCACGGGTGTCGGCTGCCGGGTCAACGTCCGCCGTGGACCAGGGGTTCCCGGAGCCAGGGGCCCTCGCGGCCCGGTCAGTCCGAACCCGCGGTCTCCGGGGTGATCAGACCCTGCCGGTAGGCGACCGCCACCGCCTCCGTGCGGCTCGCCGCCTCCAGTTTCGCGAGGATGTTGGAGACGTGGACGCTCGCCGTCTTGGCGGTGATGAACAGCTCCTCGCCGATCCGGCGGTTGCTGCGCCCCAGGGCGAGCAGCCGCAGCACGTCCCGCTCGCGGGCGGTCAGCGACGCGGCCCGGTCCCCGGTGTCCGCCGGCCGGGCACGGCGCAGCAGGTCGTCCAGCCGCTCGCGCAGCGGCGTGGCGCCGAGCCGGCCGGCCTCCCGGAGCGCGAGGCCGGCCTCCTCGGCCGCCTCCGCACGGCGGCCGGCCGCCAGCAGTGCCTCGGCCAGCCGCAGCCGGCACCGGGCCCGTTCGTACACGTCGCCGTGCGCGAAGCCGGCCACCGCCCGCTGCCAGGCCGCCGGGTCGGGCCCGGAGTCGAGCCGGGTCCACTCCGCCTCCGCGCGGGCCAGCCACGCCTGTCCCTCCAGGCCCTGCGGCCGGTCGTCCTCGCCCCTGCCGGCGGACCGGCGGGCCTGCTCCAGGAGTTCCGCCGCCGTGTCCGTCCAGCGGCGGACTCCCGCCTCGTCGCCGGTCGCGCGCAGCCCGACGACGGTGTCCGCGACCGCGGACAGTGCGAGCGCGGCGAGGCGGACGGTGACAGCCGGCGGCGTGCCCGCGTCGTCGGTGAGCGTCGCGACGGTGGACCGCGCCCACCGCACGGCGCCCTCCGCGTCCGCGCGCAGTGCGGCGGCGTCGGTCAGCACGATGCCCGCGACCAGCGTGACCATCCAGTCGAACGGCCCCTCCAGCAGGGCACGGGCGCGGTCGGCGGCCCCGAGGTCGCCGCGCGCCAGCGCCACGTACAGGCCGGGCGCGACGGTGTGGGCGCCCGCGGCGGGCGAGGGGCCGGCGTCGTCCTGAGCGGCCTCGCGCAGGCACTCGTCCCAGTGACCCAGTGTGTACAGCACCAGCAGCCGCAGATACCGCATCTCGCGCGGATAGGGCGAGGACAGCAGCCCCGAACGGCGGGCCCGCTCCAGCCCCTCGGCCGCCCAGCTCAGGCAGTCCGCCGGGGCGCCGGCCTCGAAGCAGCCGATGGCCAGGTTGAACAACGCGCGCAGCTCCACCGGCGCGTTCCCCGCCCGGCGCGCCAGCTCCCTCGCCTCCAGCAGCCGTTCCCGGCCGCGCGAGGTGGCCCGGTTGTCGTCCTCGAGACCGATCACCGAGATCAGGAGGTCCGCCCGGGCGTCCGCGACCCCCAACTCCTCGGCGACGCGCAGGGCCCGGCGGCCCACCCGCAGCGCTGTCTCGGTCTCCCCGACCTGACGGGCCGCCATGACGTGTGTCGCCGCCGCCCACACCCACGTCGGCGACGGCGGTTCGGCGGGGATCAGGGCGAACGCCTCGCTGCTGTGGGCGAACGCGGCCGACAGGTTGTCGACGCGCAGGAGGTTCCCGGCGAGCGTGTAGCGGACGCGGGCGGCGAGTTCCAGGTCCGCGTCCTGCCCGAGACCGGCCAGCGCGGACCGGGTGAGGGAGACCGCCCGGTGCAGGTCCCCGGCGTGCGCGGCGGCCGCCGAGGCACGCAGGGTGAGCGTCACGGCGTCGGGCCCGGCGGGCCGTGCGCTCGCGTCGACCGCCGGCCACAGGTCGAGGGCCGTCTCCAGGTGCCGCAGCTCCTCGGCGGGCGCCCCGATGTGCTGGGCGTGGTCCGCGGCCTCCAGGGACGCGGCGAGCGCCTGAGGCAGGTCGTGGCTCTCCCGGTAGTGGTGCGCGCGCTCGGCGGCGCTGTCGGACCGGCGGTCCGGACCGCCGAGCAGCCGGGCGAACGCGCCGTGCAGCCGGGCCCGCTCCCCGGGCAGCAGGTCGGCGTAGACGGCCTCACGCGCGAGGGCGTGCCGGAAGGAGTAGGTGTCGCCGTCGCCGGAGACGAGCAACTGCCGCCCCAGGGCCTCGCGCAGTGCCGACTCCAGTTCCTCCTCGGGCAGCCCGACGGCGTCCCGCAGCAGTGTGTGCCCCACCCTGCGCCCGGCGACGGCGGCGGTGCGCAGTACCTGCTGGGCGGTCTCCGACAGCTGCTCGAACCGGATGAGCAGGACGTCGGCCAGACCGCTGGGCACGCCCCGGGCGGGCGCGTCCGTGGCCGCGACCAGCTCCTCGGCGTAGAAGGCGTTGCCCTCGGCGCGTTCGACGATCCGGTGCACGGTCGTCTCCGGCAGCGGTCGCTCGCCGAGCGAACGCACCAGCCGGGCCACGTCGTCGTCGGGCAGCGGGCGCAGCTCCAGCCGCTCCACGGCCGGCAGCCGCACCAGCTCGGCGAGCAGGGGCCGCAGCGGGTGGCGGCGGTGCAGGTCGTCCGCCCGGTACGAGGCCAGCAGCGCGAGGCGGTGACCGGGCGCCCCGCCCGTCGGCCGTTGCAGGACTCCCCGGCTGAGCAGGAACCTCAGCAGGTCCCGGGAGGACTGGTCGGCCCAGTGCAGGTCCTCCAGGACCAGCAGCAGCGGGGCGACGGCGGTCAGCTCGGTGAGCAGCGCGGCGACGCCCTCGAACAGGCGCAGGCGCGAACGGGTGGTGCCACCGCCGTCCGCCTCGTCGGGGCCGCCGCCGAGCAGCCGGCCGGCCACCGGGTGGGCGGCCAGCACGGCGGCGAACCGCTCGTCGGCCGCCAGCACGCCGAGGATCTCGGTGAACGGCAGATACGGCAGGCCGACGTCGCCCAGGTCGACGCAGTGCCCGGTGAGCACGGTCGTCCCGGCCGCGGCGGCCCGGCCGGCGACCTCGTCCAGGGTCCGGGTCTTGCCGACCCCGGCGTCCCCGGCGATCAGCACCGCGCGGGCCTCCCCGGCGCGGGCGCGCTCCAGCACGCCGGTGAGACGCGCGAGTTCGTCCTCGCGGCCGACGAGCGGGCTGGTGAAAGAGGTCTGCGGCACGCGTCCATCCTGGCACGCGGGTCCGACAGCGCCCCGGGGTCCTCGCTCAGGCAGCGGGGCGGCCGCGGCGGGGGCCCAGCACGCAGAACTCGTTGCCCTCGGGGTCGGCCAGCACCACCCACGGCTGCTCGCCCTGCCCGACGTCGGCGCGGCGCGCGCCCATGCGCAGCAGCCGGGCCACCTCGGCCTCCTGGTCGTCGGGCCGGAAGTCGAGGTGCAGCCGGTTCTTCACCGTCTTGCCCTCCGGCACCGGCACGAAGAGCAGGCCGGGCAGCCGGTCCGGGGCGGGACGGATCTCGTACTCGTCGGGGGCGTCGTTCACCACGACCCAGCCGAGCGCCTCGGTCCACCAGCGGCCGAGCGCCACGGGATCGGCCGCGTCGACGTTCACCTGCTCCCACTCCAGAGTCATGAGGACAGCGTAGGGAACACTGGCCCCATGGACGACGTGACCGCGACACAGGGAGGGACCCGGATGACGCGCCCGATCACGGCAGGGGTGGACGGTTCGGAGGAGAGCCTGGCCGCGCTGGACTGGGCGGCCAGGGAGGCGGTCCGGCGCGGGGCGCCGCTGCACGTCGTGCACGCCTGGCGAGTGCAGGCACTGGACGGCGCGGGGGACCGGGACGCGCAGGAGCGGTGGGTGCGCGACGCGGTCGCCGAGTCCGTCGGGACCGTCACCGAACGGCATCCGGAGCTGACCGTGTCCACCGAGGTCCGCGAGGCCGACGACGCGGTCGCCGCGCTGCTCGCCGCCGGAGCCGGCGCCGAGACGCTGGTGCTCGGCTCGCGCGGCCACGGGGCGGTCGTCGGGTTCCTGCTCGGCTCCGTCGGCCGGCAGGTGATCGCCGAGGCCGCCCGGCCGGTGGTCCTCGTACGGTCCGGGGACGGTGCCGCCGCCGAGGCGGCGGGCCGCGAGGTCGTCGTGGGTCAGCAGGGGGAGCCGGAGGACAGCGCCGACGTGATCGGGTTCGCCTTCGAGGCCGCCGCCGCGCGCGGCGCCACCGTGCGCGCCGTGCGGGCCTGGACGCTGCCGACGGTGTTCACCTACAGCCCGGGCTCGATGGCGCTCGCCGACGAGGCGGGTGGCCTGGAGCAGTACGAGCGCAAGGCGCTCGGCGAGGCGCTGGCACCGTGGCGCGAACGCTTCCCCGACGTGCCCGTGATCGAGCACGTGGAGATGGGCAGCGCCGGTCAGGTGCTGCTGTCGGTGGCCGGCGGCGCCCAGCTGATGGTCGTCGGCCGCCGCGCCCGCCGTACGGCCGTCGGCGCCCGCGTCGGCTCCGTGGCGCACGGCGTGCTGCACCACGCCGAGTGCCCGGTGGCGGTGGTCCCGCACGCCTGAGGGCGCCAAAGGCGCGGTACGCCGCTCAGTCCGCCGTCGGCTGAAGCGTCTCGCGCGCCCTGGGCAGGATGTTGGCGATGTAGTCCGCGACGGCGGTGTCCAGCCCGATGTCGTGCTGGGCCCGCTCGGACAGGTACCAGCGGTGCTCCAGCAGCTCGTGGTAGATCTCCGCCGGGTCCATCGCGCCGCGCAGCTCCACCGGTACGGCGCGCACGGTGGGCCGGAACACCTCGCGCACCCAGCGGTGGGCGAGGACCTCCGGGCGGGCACCCAGGGGGTCGCCCGGGGCGTAGTCGTCCTGGGTGGCCATCCAGCTCTCCAGGTCGTTCAGCAGCCGCCGGGCCTGGTTCTCCTCGGCGTCCAGGCCGGTCAGGCGCAGCAGCTGGCGCTGGTGGTGGCCGGCGTCGACGACCTTGGGCACGAACGTGACCGTGTCGCCGTTGGAGGCGTGCTCGATCTGCATCTCGGCCACGTCGAAGCCGAGGTCGTTGAGCCGGCGGATCCGGCGTTCGATGTAGTGGTACTTGCCCGCCGGGTAGACGGAGGTGCGCGTCAGCTCCTCCCACAGGCTCCGGTAGCGGGCGCAGATCTCGGTGCCGAAGTCGATGGGGTCGACGGAGGGGTGCAGTGCTCCCGACGCCTCCAGGTCGAGGAGTTCCCCGCTGATGTTCACCCGCGCGAGGTCGAGGTCGTAGTCGCGCTGCCCGTCGCTGAGCCGCTGGTGCAGCTCCCCGGTCTCGGCGTCCACCAGGTACGCGGCGTAGGCCCCCGCGTCGCGGCGGAAGAGGGTGTTGGACAACGAGCAGTCGCCCCAGGCGAACCCGGCGAGGTGCAGCCGCACGAGGAGTACCGCGAGGGCGTCCATCAGGCGGTGCATGGTCGCCGGGCGCAGTGTCGTCTCGAACATCGACCGGTAGGGCATCGAGCCGCCCAGGTGCCGGGTGATCAGTACCGGTTCCAGCGGATCGCCCGAGGCGTCGGTACGGCCCGTGACCACGCCCAGCGCGTCGACCGCGGGAATGGCCAGGCGGTCCAGGTCGCGCAGCAGCTGGTACTCGCGCAGCGCGGGGCGTTCGGCCAGCTCCTTGACGGCGACGACCTCGTCCCCGGCTCGGGCGTAGCGGACGACGTGCCGGGAGATGCCGCGCGGCAGCGGCACGAGGTACTCCTCGGGCCACTCCTCCAGCGGCGTCTGCCAGGGCAGTTCGAGCAGGAGCGCGGGGTGCTCCGGGTTGGTGGCGCTGATCTGCAAGGCCATGCCCCGACTCTAGAACGCCCGTTCCCGGGCCTGGCGCGCGGCTTCCTTCACCAGACCCCGGTGGACCGGGCCGTGCCCGGGGAGCAGGACGTCGGCGTCCAGTTCCGCGATGACGTCGAGGGAGGCCAGGGCGCCCGCCCGGTCGTGGTGGAACATGCCGGGCAGCAGCTGGGGTCCGCAGATCCGGGACGTGGCGTGC
This sequence comes from Streptomyces sp. CB02414, assembly GCF_001905385.1. Classification (GTDB taxonomy): domain Bacteria; phylum Actinomycetota; class Actinomycetes; order Streptomycetales; family Streptomycetaceae; genus Streptomyces. Next base: position 103,270 of record NZ_LIPF01000014.1, read on the forward strand.
GCGCTCACCAGCGCGTCGCCGGAGATCACCACGCCGGCGCCCGGGAGGTGGTAGACGCAGTGCCCGTCCGTGTGCCCGGGCGTGTGCACCGGTACCGGCCGGCCGGGCAGGTCGAGGGCGCCGTCGGCGGGGAAGGGCTCGGGCGAGGCGACGGGGTGACGTTCGGTGCCGCCGGAGCGCAGGACGTGCACCGTCCAGGGCAGCACCCCCGGCCGCCAGGCGTTGCGCAGCACGGCGGCGACGGACACCTGCTGGAGGAAGTCCCGGCGGGCGTGCGGCACTTCGGCCGGGTGGAGCAGGACCGGCGTGCCGTGCGCGGCGCGCAGGTACTCGGCCGAGCCGAGGTGGTCGTTGTGGGCGTGGGTGATCAGCACGGCCGCCACCGCATCGGGTGAACTGCCCACGGCGGCCAGGGAGTCCAGCAGTGTCCTGCGGTCGCCGGGGTAGCCGGTGTCGACCAGGGTCACCGCGTCGCCGTCCGTGAGGATTACCCAGTTGGTGTGGCCGCCGTGCACCAGATGGGTGCCGTCGGCGACCTGCCGTACGTCCGGTCGCATGGTTCTCCCGCGTCGAGGTGGCTGCCCGTCGGGCGACAGCCAACCAGACGCGGCGGCCGGGAAGGGCGCACGACCCTCGGAGTACGACCCCTCGGCCCACGACCCTCAGCGCACGCCGTGCGGCCGGAACTGGACGCTGATGCGCGGCCCGGCGGCGCGGGTGCTCTTGGGCACGCAGTGCTCCCAGGTGCGCTGGCAGGAGCCGCCCATCACGATCAGGTCGCCGTGGCCGAGCGGCCGGCGCACCGTGGCGCCGCCCCCGCCCGCCGGGCGCAGCAGGAGATCACGGGGCGCGCCGACCGAGAGGATCGCGACCATCGTGTCCTGGCGTGCGCCCCGGCCGATCCGGTCCCCGTGCCAGGCGACGCTGTCCCGGCCGTCGCGGTAGTGGCACAGTCCGGCCGTGGTGAAGGGCTCGCCCAGTTCTCCGGCGTAGTGCGCCGTCAGCGCCGCGCGCGCCTCGGTCAGCAGCGGGTGCGGAAGCCGGTCGCCCGCGCCGTAGAAGGCGAGCAGCCGGGGCACGTCCACCACCTGGTCGTACATGGCCCGCCGCTCGGCACGCCACGGGACCTCGGCGGCCAGGTGCTCGAAGAGTGCGTCGGCGCCGCTCAGCCAGCCCGGGAGGAGGTCGATCCAGGCGCCGGAGCCCAGCTCGGTGCGGCGCAGACCGTCGAGCGGGCCCAGCCGGACCTCGTCGGTCTGGTCGAAGAGCGAACTCTGGAGGTGCGTGGTCATGGAGCCAGCGTACTCCGTATTCGAAAATGCGTTCTACTCCTGCGGGGTCCGGTGTCGCACCCCTTTCGATACGACGGTGTATCCGATACGTTCACGCATCGAACGGAGGGCGAGGGGTGTGGTGGTGAGGACGACGGGGCGGATGACCAGGCGGCGCGAGCGCACCCGCGCGAACCTCCTGGACGCCGCGTTCGAGGTGTTCGCCGCCAAGGGGTTCGGGCGGGTGTCGATCGAGGAGGTGTGCGAGGCCGCCGGGTACAGCAGGGGCGCCTTCTACTCCAACTTCGACAGCCTCGACGAGCTGTTCTTCGCGCTCTACCGGCAACGCGCCGACCTGATCGCCGAGCAGGTGTCCGGCGCCCTCGCCTCCGACGGCCCCGGCCTGGACGTGCCGGCCGCCGTGGAGCGGGTCACCGAGGTGCTGCTCCTCGACCGGGACTGGCTCCTGGTCAAGACGGACTTCCTGGTGCACGCCGCCCGCGACCTCGACGTGGCCCACGCCCTGCTGGAGCACCGGGCACGGCTGAGGCGGGCGATCGCGGACCGGCTCGCCCGGGCCCGCGGGCACACCCCGCTGCCCGCCGCGCTGGGTGACGCCGAGGGCGCCGCGCACGCCGTGGTCGCCGCGTACGACGGAGTCACCACCCAGCTGCTGCTGGACCGGGACGTCGAACACGCCCGGGTCTGGCTGGGGCAGCTGCTCACCGCGCTGCTCATCGACGGCAGCACCAGTCAATGACGGAACAGGAAGGGACGGTCGCCATGGATGCCGACGTCATCGTGGTCGGAGCGGGACTGGCGGGTCTGGTCGCGGCGCACGAGCTGACCAGCCGGGGCAGGAGGGTCGCCCTCGTCGACCAGGAGAACGCGGCCAACCTCGGCGGGCAGGCCTTCTGGTCCTTCGGCGGCCTCTTCCTCGTCGACTCCCCGGAGCAGCGCCGCCTCGGCGTCAAGGACTCCGCCGACCTCGCCTGGAGCGACTGGCAGGGCAGCGCCGGCTTCGACCGGACCGGGGACGAGGACTCCTGGGCGGTGCGCTGGGCGCGCGCGTACGTCGAGTGGGCGGCGGGGGAGAAGCGCTCCTGGCTCGCCGGACACGGCATCACCTTCCTGCCCACCGTCGGCTGGGCCGAGCGCGGCGACCTCAGGGCGGGCGGGCACGGCAACTCGGTACCGCGCTTCCACATCGCCTGGGGCACCGGCACCGGAGTCGTCGAGCCGTTCGTGCGGTACGCGAAGCAGGCCGCGCGCGACGGGCTGCTCACCTTCCACCACCGCCACCGGGTCGACCACCTGGTGGTCGAGGACGGCACGGCACACGGCGTGCGGGGCACCGTCCTCGCCGAGGACCGCTCACCGCGCGGCGTCGCCTCCAACCGTGACACCGTCGGCGAGTTCGAACTCACCGCCCGCGCCGTGATCGTCACCTCCGGCGGCATCGGCGGCGACCACGACGTAGTCCGCCGCCACTGGCCCGAGCGCCTCGGCACCCCGCCCGCCGAGATGGTCACCGGCGTCCCCGCCTACGTCGACGGGCGGATGCTCGACATCAGCGCCGAGGCGGGCGCACGCCTGGTCAACCGCGACCGGATGTGGCACTACACCGAGGGCGTGCGCAACTGGGACCCCATCTGGCCCGGCCACGGCATCCGCATCCTGCCGGGCCCGTCTTCCATGTGGTTCGACGCCCTCGGCCGCCAGCTGCCCGAACCCTGCCTGCCCGGCTACGACACCCTCGGCACCCTGCGGCACCTGCGCACCGCCGACGGCCTCGCGGACCACGGCCACTCCTGGTTCATCCTCACCCAGAAGATCATCGAGAAGGAGTTCGCGCTCTCCGGCTCCGAGCAGAACCCCGACATCACCGCCAAGGACCGCGCCCGCTTCCTGCGCGAGCGCGTCCTAGGCAAGGGCGCGCCCGGCCCGGTGGACGCCTTCCTGCGCGAGGGCGCCGACTTCGTGAGCGCGCCGAACCTGGAGCAGCTCGTCGACCGGATGAACGGACTCACCGACAAGCCGCTCCTGGACGCCGCCTCGATCCGGCGCCAGATAGAGGCCCGCGACCTCCAGATGGCCAACCCCTACGCCAAGGACGCCCAGGTCCAGGGCATCCGCAACGCCCGCCGCTACATCGGCGACCGCCTCGGCCGGGTCGCCGCCCCGCACCGCATCCTCGACCCGGCGGCGGGCCCGCTGATCGGCGTCAAGCTGCACGTCCTCACCCGCAAGACCCTCGGCGGCATCCAGACCGACCTCGACTCCCGCGCCCTCGGCGCCGACGGCACGCCCGTCGAGGGCCTGTACGCGGCCGGCGAGGTGGCCGGCTTCGGCGGGGGAGGGGTGCACGGGTACAACGCGCTGGAGGGCACCTTCCTCGGCGGCTGCCTGTTCTCCGGACGTGCGGCGGGCCGGGCCGCGGCACGGCAGACGGCCTGAGCGGACAGCGCGCGCCTCACCGGCCGCTCCGGCTCCTCACATCCCGTCGAGGAGCCGGAGCAGCACGGACGCGTGGCTCTCCGCAGGCGACTTGGACGCCGTCAGCAGCGTCACGTCGCCCTCGCCCGCCAGCTCCCGCACGTGATCGAGGAGCTCCGCCGCCTCGGGCGCGGCCAGCTCGGCCTCGTACCGCTCGGCGAACTCCTCGTACGAGCCCTCGCCCGCGTGGTACCAGCGGCGCAACCCGGTCGACGGGGTCAGCCCCTTGGGCCACTCGTCCACGTGTGCCGCGTCCTTGGCCACGCCCCGCGGCCACAGCCGGTCGACCAGGACCCGTACGCCGTCGTCCGGCTCGGGCGGATCGCAGACGCGGCGCACCCGCACGCTCATGGCCACTCCCCTCTCGACGGCAGTGCTGCCGCGAGCCTACGTCCGGCGTCCACGGGGCGCCGGGGACGGGTGGGCCGTTCGGGAACGGCCCGAGTCCCCGCCGTGCCCCGCGGGTACTCCGTGGCTCCGACGGCACCTGGTGGGCGGACCGGCCCGTGCGGGTGTGGGCGGCCCGGCGGCTGCACGACTACGCGCACCTGCCGCACGACAAGGGCCCCGGCGTCCACCCCTGGGTGCTCACCGGCCGCGAGGCGGGCCGCGGTCCGGACAACGAGCCGCTGGTGGCCGACGCCCGGCCGCTGAAGAAGCCGCCGGGCCGGGGGCCCGGATTCAGCCGGACCTCCTGCGCACCGCCTCGCGGCGCTTGAGCGCCCGGCGCTCCAGCTCACTGGTCCCGCCCCACACGCCGATGGACTGCCCGGTGTCGAGCGCCCATCGCAGACACTGCTCCCGCACCGGACACGTCCGGCAGACCGCCTTCGCCTGCTCGGTCTGCAGAGCGGCCGGTCCGGTGGTGCCGATCGGGAAGAACAGGTCGGGGTCCTCCGTGCGGCACGCGGCGTGCTCTCGCCAGTCGTCCATCAATGTCACCTGCGATCGGTATCGTTGGCGCCCTCGGATTGCCTTGCTCCGCTTCGGGTGGCCTGTCGATGCGCGGTGAAACCGGCGCCGTGCCTGCGATCGCGCCCCGCCTACGCCCGCAGCGCCTCGGCCGCCGCCGACGCCACCGCTTCGGCCAGCGTGGCCAGCGCGGGGGAGTCGAGCCTCCACTGCTGCCAGTACAGCGGGGTGTCCACCGGAAGTCCGGGGATGAACTCCACCAGCCGTCCGGACCGCAGCAGCGGCAGTGCCTGCGGCTCGGGCACCATGCCCCAGCCCAGACCCGCGGCGACCGCCTCGACGAATCCTTCCGAGGTCGGCACGTAGTGCCGCGCGGCACTCGCGCCGCCGTGACCGAGCCGCCGGGCGAAGCCGTCCTGGAAATCGTCCCGCCGGTCGAACACCATCACCGGCGCCTCGGCGATCCGCTCGCGCACCGGCCCGTCCAGGTGCCGGGCGGCGAAGTCGGGGGCGGCGCAGGGGAGATACCGCATCCGCCCCAGGTACCGGACGGTGCAGCCGGGGACCGGGTCGGCCGACGAGGTCACCGCGGCCATGACCACGCCCTCCCGCAGCAGGGTCGCCGTGTGGTCCTCGTCCTCGCGGCGCAGCTCGAAGCAGAGCCGGGGCTCTTGGGGAACCCGCGTCAGCGCGCCCAGGAACCAGGTCGCGAGCGAGTCGGCGTTCACGGCCACCGGGATCCGGGTCGGCTCCCCGGCCACGCTCAGCCCGAGTTCGGCGTACGCGTCCCGCTCCAGCCGGGCCACCTGGCGGGCGAGGCGCACCAGCACCGCCCCGGATTCCGTCGGCCGCACCGGCTTGGTGCGCAGCAGCAGCACCCGGCCGGTGCGCTGCTCCAGTGCCTTCACCCGCTGGCTGACCGCGGACGGCGTCACGTGCAGCGCCGCCGCGGCCGCGTCGAAGGTGCCCTCGTCCACCACGGCCAGCAGGGTGCGCACCTGGTCCAGGGGAAGGTCCGCGAAGGCCGGCATGCTCGGTCCCGTCATCACGAGCGCTAAGGATACGTAAGAATCTTTAGCTGTACGTCCTGTGATCGTCCGCTTAGCGTCGGAGCATGACCAACGCCCTCACCGCCGCGGCCGCCGGCTTCGGCACCGGCCTCTCGCTCATCGTCGCCATCGGCGCCCAGAACGCCTTCGTCCTGCGCCAGGGCGTCCGCCGCGACGCGGTCCTCGCCGTGGTCGGCATCTGCGCGCTGTCCGACGCGCTGCTCATCGCCCTGGGCGTGGGCGGGGTCGGCGCGGTGGTGGTGGCCTGGCCGGCCGCCCTGACCGTGGTCGGCTGGGTCGGTGGCGCCTTCCTCCTCTGCTACGGCGCCCTGGCCGCCCGGCGCGTGTTCCGGCCGGCCGGCGCGCTGCGGGCGGAGGGCGACGCGGCCGGCTCGCGCCGCCGGGCGGTCCTCACCTGTCTGGCGCTGACCTGGCTCAACCCGCACGTGTACCTGGACACCGTGTTCCTGCTGGGCTCGGTCGCCGCCGACCAGGGGTCGCTGCGCTGGACCTTCGGCCTGGGCGCCGCGGTCGCCAGCCTGTGCTGGTTCGCCGCGCTCGGCTTCGGCGCCCGCTACCTGGGTCGCTTCCTGGCCCGCCCCGCGGCCTGGCGGGTGCTCGACGGGCTGGTCGCCGCCACCATGATCGTCCTCGGCGTCACGCTCATCGCCGGGGCCTGAACGCGCCCGGAGCGGCAACGCGGGGTCCTCGGGCTCGAACGGGGCTGCGATAGTAAGCGCGCAGCCTGAAAGATGTATCGAGCACGTAGGAAGCGCGTGGACACCAGCGAGAGCAGTACCGAACCAGGGTCGAAGGACCCCGCCCCCGACGGGGCAGCGCGGCGCGGCCTGCGCCGCTGGGCCATGGACACCCGGCCGCTGCGCCGCCCGGCCTACCGCAGGCTGTGGTCGTCGACCATCGTCACGGCGGTCGGCAGCCAGCTCACCGCCGTCGCCGTGCCCAAGCAGATCTACGACATCACCGGCTCCTCGGCGTGGGTCGGCGCCGCGAGCCTCGCGGGTCTGCTGCCGCTGGTCGTGTTCGCGCTGTGGGGCGGCGCGGTCGCCGACACCATGGACCGCCGCAAACTGCTGCTGATCACCAACAGCGGTATCGCCGTGACCTCGGTGCTGTTCTGGCTCCAGGCGGTCACCGGCCTGGAGTCGGTGGCCGCCCTCATGCTGCTGCTCGCGCTCCAGCAGGCCTTCTGGGGCCTGAACGCACCGGCTCGCAACGCCTCCATCGCCCGCCTGGTCCCCGAGGACGAACTCCCCGCCGCCAACGCGCTCGGCTCGACCGTCATGCAGACCGGGCAGGTGGTCGGCCCGCTCCTCGCCGGCGTCCTCATCCCGGTGATCGGCCTGCCCGAGCTGTACCTGATCGACGCCCTGGCCCTGTGCGTCACGGTGTGGGCGGTCCACAAACTGCCCGCCCTGCCGCCGCTCAAGGGCACGGCGGTCCGGCGCGCCGGTGTGCGGGAGGTGGTGGCGGGCTTCCGGTACATCGCCGGGCACAAGGTGCTGCTGCTCTCCTTCCTGGCCGACATCGTCGCCATGGTCCTCGGCATGCCCCGCGCGCTGTTCCCGCAGCTCGCCTCCGAGACGTACGCCGGATACGGCGAGGGGTTCGCCCTCGGTCTGCTGTTCGCGGCGATACCCGTCGGCGCGGTGGCCGGCGGGCTGTTCTCCGGCACCTTCTCCCGGGCCCGCCGGCACGGCTGGATGGTGATCGGCTCGGTCGTGGTCTGGGGCGCCGCCGTCACCGGCTTCGGGCTGAGCTCGAGCCTGTGGCTCGCGGTGGCGTTCCTGGCGGTGGCCGGCGTCGCGGACATGGTCTCCATGGTGTTCCGCGGGGCGATCCTGCTGTCCGCCGCGACCGACGAGATGCGCGGGCGCATGCAGGGCGTCTTCATCGTGGTCGTGGCGGGCGGCCCGCGCCTGGCCGACGTGCTGCACGGCGGCGCGGGCTCCGCCTTCGGCGCGCGGGAAGCGGTGGCCGGCGGCGGACTGCTCGTCGTCGTGGTGATGCTGACCCTGGCGGCCGCGATGCCGGCGCTGCGCCGCTACCGCGTCTGACGGCGCCTCACAGGGAGCCCCGCCCGTGCAGTGCGTAGTGCTCCATGAGGCGGCCCCTGGTGGTCTCCAGCCGGTGCGCGAGGATCTCGGCGACCGACCGCACCAGCACGACGCCCAGCTGCGGATCCTCCTCGCACAGGCGGAGCACCGCGGCGGCGTCGAACTCGTAGGCGCGCACCGGGCTGAAGGCCTCGGCGCCGAAGTCCCACTCGTAGGGCGGGAACAGCCAGGACCAGCCGAGCAGGTCGCCCGCCCCGAGACTGGCGACCGTGACCCGCTGCACGGGGGTCACCTCCTGGGTCAGGGAGACCGCGCCGGAGCGGATGACCCAGAAGCGGTCGGCCCGGCCGCCCGCCTCGAAGATCCGGGCGTCCTCCGCGAAGGAGACCTCCCGGGCGAGCGCCGTGAGGCGTGCGCGCTGCGGCTGGGGGAGTGCGGTCAGCAGCTTGATCGCTTTGGTCATGGCACGGGGCTCCTCGCCGGCGATTCGGTTCCGGGGCTTTCCCTATGCCCATTTCAGACGCTGTCGGCTCCCCGGGCACCTCGGCGGACGGAGAATCCCGTGCGGATTCCGTGCCGCATCCGGGTGCGGGCGCGGCAGGGCATGAAAAAGCCCTGGCCGGACGGGGGAGGCCGGCCAGGGCCGTAAGCGGTGACGCACGAAGGACATTCCGTCGACTCCGTCGCCACGTATGGATGAACGCTAAACCATCTCCGGGGGTTCCGCGAACCCGAGACCGGGGCACGTGACCGGTTTCACTCACAGCGACACCTGATCGTCTCCAGGGCCGGGTCGCTCGGGTCCGGGAGGTACATGCCGGCGTCCAGACCGCTGCGCAGGTACCGCAGGACCGGCTCGGCCAGCCGCTCGCCGGGCAGGACGGCCGGGATGCCGGGCGGGTACGGCGTGATCATCTCCGCGGCGACCCGGCCGGCCGCCCGGCCGAGCGGCACGTCCTCGGTCGGCCCGAAGAACGCGTCCCGGGGGAGTACCGCCTGCGGCATCCGCAACCCGGACGGCGAGGGCACCTCGACCCGCGGTGCGGGACCGAGACCCGGAGCGGCACGCGCCAGGTCCTTGAGCGCGGCGAGCAGTTCCCCCGTGGTCTCCCGGTCGTCGCCGTGGGTGATCTGCATGTTGACGCGGCGGTGGTCCGCCAGGTGCGCCACCACGCCCCGCTGCTCGCGCAGCCAGTCCGCCGCCTGGAAACCCGAGACACCGAGCCCGTCGAGATCGATCACGACGGGCAGCGGGTCGAAGCCGTGGGCCAGCCCCGGGCCGCAGAAGTCGTCCCGGCCCTCGACGCGCATCCCGTCGATCTCCTCGACGGCCGCCCGCACCTCGGCCGCCAGCTCCAGCGCCCCGCCCATCAGCTCCCGGCCGCGCAGCACCATCTGCCGCCGCCAGCCGTCCAGCCCGGCGAAGATCAGCGCCGACGGGCTGGTGGTGCCCAGCAGGTCCGCCCGCATGCCGAGCAGCTTCGGCGGCACCAGGTCACCGCGCAGGTGGAACACGGAACCCTGCTCCAGACCGCTGCCCATCTTGTGGATGCTGGTCACGCAGATGTCGGCGCCCGCGTCCATCGCCCAGGAGGGGAGATCCGGGTGGAAGGGCAGGTGCGCGCCCCACGCCTCGTCCACGATCAGGGGTGCCGACCGCCGGTGGCACACCTCGGCGACGGCCCGCAGGTCGGCGCTCGCGCCGTACGGCGTCGGGCTGGTGATCAGCGCGCCCCTGGCGTCGGGGTGGGCGGCGAAGGCCCGCTCGAACTCCTCGGCCGACGGGGGATGGGCCAGGTGCCGCTCCGCGTCCCAGCGGGGCTCCACCCAGACCGGCTCGATGCCGGAGAGGATCAGCCCCGACACGACGGACTTGTGGGCGTCCCGGCCGATCAGCAGCTTCTCGTGCGGGCCCGCGACCGCCAGCATCGCCGCCTTCACCGACAGGGAACTCCCGCACGTCGAGAAGAACGTGTGCTCGGCGTGGACCGCGTCGGCCATCAGCTCCTGCGCCCGCTGGAGCACCCGCGACCGGGTGAGCCGGTCGTCCAGTCCGCCGGTCGCCAGCACGTCGCCGTAGAAGACGGCGTCGCCCAGCACCTCGCGCACCTCCGGGTCGGCCCCGCGCGCCTGCTTGTGCCCCGGCGGCGTGAACGAGAGCCGTCCCTCGCGGCGGTATTCGACGAGGGCTTCCAGCACGGGCGCGCGAGTGTGGTCGGCTGTCATGCCGACCCGGTTTCCCGGCCTCACCGCCGCCAATCCGTCCCCCGGCCGGTCAGCGGGGACCGCGCCCCGGGGTCAGCACCTCGTCCAGCACCCGCAGGACGGCCTCGTACGCCATCGTCCGTACGGCGGCATCCCGGGAGCCGTCCGGATCGGTCGGCCGCAGCTCCTCGCTCCGGGCCCGCCAGGTCCGCTCCTGCTCCACCGCACAGGCCCTCGCCCGGTGCATGCGGCGCAGCAGTTCGTCCGAGTCCACAACATCCGTCATGTCCTCCGCGTACCCCCGACGGCCGCCCGGATGGCCCCTGAGCCGTAAGGGGGGCCGGATGTTTGGGGGTACCGGCAGAGGTCAGCCGGAAGTAACGGGTAGTCCCACCGACCAGGGAGCTGACGGATGAGTGAAAGGCACCCGACCCGACCCGCCGTCGCCCGGCCCGGCGCCGGCCTGCACCGGCCGTGCAAACCCGCCGAGGCACGGCAGACCGTCGAACGCGTCGTCACCGAGTGCTGCGGCACCCAAGGCCCCGAGGGCCACGCGTCCTGCGACGCGGACGCCCTGTCGGACGCCGTGCTGGTCGCCTCGGAACTGACCACCAACGCGATCCTGCACGGCGGCGGCATCACCGACTTCCGGGTCGATGTCGTCGGCCCCGGTGTCGAGCTCTCCGTGTGCGACCGGAGCCACGACCTTCCGGTGGCCGTGCCGCAGACCGACCCCCAGGGACGCCGCCGCGTCGGCGGCCGGGGCTGGCCGATCGTCTGCCGGCTGGCCCGTGACGTACGCGTGGCAGACCTTCCGTCGGGAGGCAAGTGCATCACCGTGGTCGTTCCGCTGTCCTGAGTACTTTTGCAAAAGCGGAGTTTGTTCCACCGGGGCAGGGGCAGTCGCAAGTTCGTGCTTCGGACCGGAGGCGCAGCAGCGGGAGCGGTATGGCTGCTCGGGCCCTCCGGGTGAGTGACCCGGCCGGCGCCGCTCCCGCGGAAAGTCCCCCTGAGACCACCGTTCAGGAGCGATCCGCATGCTCACAGAAACACCCACCGTCCGTCCCGAAACGCTCGGATCCCCCGAAACCACCGCCCCCGCCCGTCGCCGGCACGACGACGCCCCGGACACCATGGCCCTCTTCGGCCGGCTGGCCGCCCTCGAGGAGGGGCCCGAGCGGGACGCGCTCCGCGACGAACTCGTCGCCGCGTGGCTGCCCATGGCCCACCGGATCGCCGGCCGTTTCCGCGACCGCGGCGAGTCCATCGAGGACCTGCGCCAGGTCGCCGCTCTGGGCCTGGTCAAGGCCGTCGACCGCTTCGACCCGGAGCGCGGCGCCTTCGAGAGCTACGCCGTGCCCACCATCACCGGCGAGGTCAAGCGTCACTTCCGCGACCGGATGTGGGCCCTGCGGGTGCCCCGCCGGGTCCAGGAACTGCGCAACAAGGTGCGGGTGGCGCGGCGCGAGCTCACCCAGAGCCCCGGCAGCCCCGAACCGTCGGTGGCCGCCATCGCCGCCCACACCGGGCTGACCGAGGACGAGGTCGGCGCCGGGATGGAGGCGCTGGAGAGCTTCAGCACCCTGTCGCTGGACGCCGAACTCTCGGCCGGCGACGACGGCTACAGCCTCGCGGACACCCTCGGCGCGGCCGACGCCTCGTACGACACGGTGATCGACCGGGAGTCCGCCAAGGAAGGGCTGCGCAGGCTGCCCGAGCGCGAGCGGGCCATCCTCTACATGCGCTTCTTCGAGGACATGACCCAGAGCCGGATAGCCGACCGCCTGGGCATCTCCCAGATGCACGTCTCGCGGCTCATCAGCCGCAGCTGCGCCCGGGTCCGGGACGAGGCGATGGGACAGCGGACCGGCCACCGGGGCACCGGCCGGCCGGTGCGGACCTGACGGACCGGGCGACGGAGGAGGAACGAGACGGATGCTGATGCCCCACCCCGCGGTGCTGCGCGGGCTCCTCGAGGAGTACGAGGCGGCGGCCCTGCACGAACCCGGCGACGACCTGGGCGGACCCGGTCCCCGGACGCGTGACCTGGCGTACACGCTGTGCGTGTCGACCGGCACGCGCGACGTGCGCCAGGCCCTCGAGGCCGCCCGGCGGCAACTCGCGGCTCCTCCGGTCCCGGCCCCCGAGCCCGCGGTCGCGGCGGACTGACCTCGAGGACGGCTGGTGGACCGGCTGCCCGCACACCTCCGTGGTGTGCGGGCAGCCGGCGTGTCCGCGCGTACGGGGGGGCGGAAGCCGGGTCCGTGAGCCCCGACGCCGGTGACGACCGGGAGCCGGGTGTGCGGCCGGGAAGCCGGGGCATCCGCTGTCCCGGAGGGGAGGCTCACGATGAACGCACGTGTTCTCGCACATTCCGGCCGCGGCCGGGCCCGCCGGGCCGCGAACGGCTCGGCCGCCGAGGGGGCCGCCCGGGCGGGACTCACCGCCCGCGGCGTCATCTACCTGCTGGTCGGCGTACTCGCGCTGCAGATCGCCTTCGGCACCGGCAACCGGCAGGCCGACCGGGGCGGCGCCCTGGCCGAGCTGGCGGACAAGCCGTTCGGCGCCGTACTGCTGTGGGCGCTGGGCGCCGGACTCGTCGGCATGGCCCTGTGGCGGCTGTCCGAAGCGGTCTTCGGCGTCACGGGCAAGGACGGCCACACGGCCAGGAAGCGGCTCCCGGCCGCCGCCCGGTGCGTGTTCTACGCCTTCGTCGCCTACTCCGTCCTCGCCTTCGCGGCCGGCTCCGGCGGCAGCGGCTCCAGCGACCGGCAGTCCCGGGACGTCACCGCCAGGGTCATGGAGATGCCCGGCGGGCGCTGGATCGTGGGCGTGGCCGGCGCCGCGATCGCCGTCGCCGGCGTCGTCATCGCCGTACAGGCGCTGCGCCGCAGCTACCACAAGAAGCTGAAACTCGGCGCGCTGAGCCCCCGGGCCCGGCGGCTGGTCGACGTGACCGGCGTCGGTGGCGGAACGGCCCGCGGGCTCGTCTTCGCCGCGGCGGGCGCCTTCGCCGTACGGGCCGCCGTCGACTACGCGCCCGACAGGGCCAAGGGCCTCGACGACACCCTGCGCTCCTTCGCCGACACCCCGCTCGGCCCCTGGCTGCTGGTCTGCGTCGCCGCGGGCCTCGTGCTGTTCGGCGTGTTCTCCTTCGCCCTCGCACGCTGGCGCCGGGTCTGAGCCGCGCGGAGGGGGGAACACGGGGCGAATGAACGAACACGAGATTCCTCCGCCGGACGGACGTCCCGTGGACGTCTACCTCGACCTCCTGCGCGTACGCATGGAGAACGACGACTACCAGCTCCTGCTCAGCGTGGTCGAACCGGTCCTCCAGGCCATCGACGAGCACCAGATGCCCACCATCGACTTCTCCCTGGACGGGGACAGCGCCGAGGCGCTGCCCCAGGAGATCAGGGACGAGGCCGCGCTGGTCATCGCCACCGCGGTCACCGGCCGCCTGGACAACGAGGTCGTGGAAATCAGCACCGACGTGACCGGCCCGGTCCGGGTCGTCACCGACGCGGCCACCGCCTCCGACCCCGAGCGCCTCGGCGAGATCGCCGACTACCTCAAGGAACGCCACCAGCAGAACGAGGAACTGCGCGGCATAGCCGAGGCCAGCGGTCTGCCCAGCGACTTCTGACCCTTCACCGCTTCGGCGTCGCCACGGGCACGCCGAGCGGCCGGGCCAGGCCGACCACGGCCTCGTCCAGACGCTCCAGGTGCCGCAGTACCCGCCCGGTGATCCGGCCGTACCGCGGCACCCCGCCCGCCTCGAACTGCAGCAGCGAGGCGATGCTGGGACCGGTCTCCACCCCCGTGTCCGCGTCCTCGTCGGCGACGCGCGCGGCGATCGCCTCGATGTTGCGCACCGTGCGCCGCACCGCCCCGCGCAGCCGCGGGTCCGCCGCGATCGACGGGTGGGTGGGCAGCAGCTCGGCCGTCGCGGCCAGCGACCGCGCGTGGTACGCGCACGTCTCCAGCAGCGCCACCACGTACTGGGCGGTGTTACGGCGGGCCCGCAGCGGCGTGATCGGATGTGTCAGCGGCGAGGTGGCGGCCCGCAGGTCGCCCAGCGCCTGGTCCAGCTCCCGCGCCTTGTCCAGCAGATCGGCCGCCGGCCCGCCGCTGAGCTGGTCCACGGCACCCTCGGTGACGTCGGTGAGCCGCTCCAGCACCGTGCCGAGCAGTTCGTTGGTACGGCGGTCGGTGCGTATCGGCAGCACCAGCGCCGCCGCGACGATCCCGCAGGCCGCGCCGAGCGCCGTCTCCTCGATGCGCAGCACCAGCACCGACAGGCTGTAGGTGTGCAGCAGGGTGTACAACAGGCCCAGCATCGCCGTCACGAAGAACGACATCAGCGTGTACGACAGCGGCGCCGTGTAGAACATCGCGAAGATGAGCAGCAGCACCAGCCCGAACGCGATCCAGGTGTGGTCGCCGACCAGGCCGGCCAGCACGATGCCGGCCACCACCCCGAACAGGGTGCCCAGCACCCTGCGGTAGCCCTTGACGAGGATCTCCCCGGTGGACGCCGTGTTCAGGAAGACGATCCAGCACGCGAGCACCGCCCAGTACCAGCGCTGCGAGGACAGGAACTCCCCGCCGACGATGGCCAGCGAGGACCCCACCGAGACCTGCACCGCGGCCCGCGTGGTGGGCCGCCGCAGCCCGGTCGGTTCCTCCTCCTTCGCCTCCTCCTCGCCGGCGTCGATCGCGGCGTCCTCGGCGTCCAGCTCCTCCCGGGACCTGGTGGTCGCCGGGGTGTCGTCCGACTCGTCCTGGGGCCCGTCCAGGGCGATCCTGAGGCCCATGACCGCCCTCGCGGCCTCACCGACGCCGCGGAACACGTCCTGGACGGCCGGGATCGCCTCCGGCAGGTTCTCCTCGTCGCGGTAACCGAGCAGCCGGTTGCGCAGGTGGGACAGCGCGGTGCCGCGCGCCTCGGCGGGCGGCCGCAGCACCAGCGTGCGCAGCGCCCCCAGGTCCCGGCGCAGCACCTCCGTGGCCTCGCCGGGCGCCGGCGAACTGCCCACCGACGGCGCCGGCGCACCCGGCAGGTGCAGGGTCAGGGTGTCCGCCCGCTCGGCGCTGCGCGCGGTCAGCAGCAGCAGGCCCAGCCGCTCGGCCGCGATCTCGGCGTCCGCGATGCGCCGCTGCACCAGACGCGCGGTGGACGCGTCCGGAGTGCCGTCCTCCAGCCGCGACTGGATCATCAGGGCCGTCTCGTGCAGGCGCGCGGTGCCGTCCCGCAGGTGCTCCAGCGCCCGGTCGATCCCGTCCGGCCCGGCGTCCAGCAGCTCGATCTGCGTGGCGATCAGCTGGGCCAGCCGCGCGCGGAAGGCCTGCCGCAGCCGCTGGAGGATGCCCGCCGGTGTCGCCGGCACCACGGCGAAGCGCACCACCGCACTGCACGCGAACGCCACCGCGATGGCACCCAGGAGCCCCGGCAGCACCGACGGGTCGCCGCCGACGAACAGGGAGACGAAGTAGACCTGGAACCCGATCAGCCCGAGCGCCGTGCCGCGGTCGCCGAACCGTCTCACGAAGACGGCGAAGAAGATGAGGACGACGAAGAAGGCGTCGCCGACGACGACCCGTGAGGTGAGCAGCGAGCTGACCGACACCGAGGCCAGGGCGACGGGCAGTCCCAGCGCCAGCGTGACCGCCTGGGCGCCGAGCTCCTTCTCGCGGATGGCGAAGGTGGCGACCATCGCCGCCATGGCGCCCGCGACCAGATGGGTGACGTCCGCGCCGAACGCGGCGAGCACACCCAGCGCCAGAGCGATGGCGCCCACCGTCCGCAGGCCCGCCGTCAGCCGCAGCAGCCCCGGGTCGGACGCGGCGATCCGGTCCCGCAGCCGTGTCCGCACCGAGCGCCCCGCTGCCTTCACGCCGCCGTACACTCTCCCGACTCACACGCCCGACTCCCGGCCGGTTCACGCCGAGATCCACTTCTCAGGATGTCATGCCGCGCGCCCGTCCCCGCCACGGGGTCACAGCCGTGCCCGGCCCGCCTCCGCGACGCGCTCCTGCACCTGTTCCGGCGTCAGGTAGGCGTCCGTGTACTCGAAGTCCCGCAGCTTGGCCGGCTTGCGGGCCTGGAAGCCGGTGCGCACGAAATCGTCGCCCGCCACCGCGTTGAGCGCCCAGTTGGCCGCCACCCGCGCCTTGGCCACGCCCGTGCGCAGCGCCGACCAGTGGTAGCCGCGGGCCACCGCCTGGGCCGGCAGGCCCTTCAGTTCGACACCGAGCGGCTTGGAGACCGCGTCGGTGCCGCCGAGGTCGACGACGAGACCCAGGTCCTTGTGGACGTAGGGCCGCATCGGCTGGTTGCGCAGGGTGGCGATGACGTTCTCGGCGACGTGCCGGCCCTGCCGCATGGCGTGCTGGGCGGTGGGCGGGCAGACGGCGCCCTCCTGGCCCTTGGCGAGGTCGGGCACGGCCGCGGAGTCGCCGAGCGCGAACACCCCGTCGTGGTCGGGCAGGCACATCTCGGCGGTCACCGCGAGCCGTCCTCTGACCGTCTCCGCGCCGAGCGTGGCGATCAGCGGGCTCGCCACCACACCGGCGGTCCAGATCAGCGTGCGGGTGGGCACCACCCGGCCGTTGGTGAAGGTGACCTCCTCGGGGCCGGCCTTCTCGATGGAGACGCCGAGCGAGATCTCGATGCCGCGCCGGGTGAGCACCTCCTGCGCGTCGCGCCCGAGCTTCTCGCCGAGCTCCGGCATGAGCTTGGGCGCGATGTCGATCAGGTGCCACTTGATCAGGCCCGGGTCGAGCCGGCTGTATCGCTTGACGGCCGCGTGCGTCAGCCGCTGCAGACAGGCCGCGGTCTCGGTGCCCGCGTACCCGCCGCCGACCACCACGAACTGCAGCCGCGAGGCCCGCTCCACGGGATCCTGGCTGGCGTCGGCGAGGTCGAGCTGCGCGATGACGTGGTCACGGATGTACGCGGCCTCCGCCAGCGTCTTCATGCCGAACGCGTGGTCGGTCAGCCCCGGGATGTCGAAGGTGCGGGTGATGCTGCCGGGCGCCAGCACGATGTAGTCGTACGGCTCATTGACGATCTGGTCGGTGATGGTGCGCACCACGCACACCTTCGCCTTGAGGTCCACGCCGATGGCGCCGCCCGGGATGATCCGGGTGCGGTACTTGCTGCTGCGGCGCAGGGACAGCGCGATCGACTGGGGAGTCAGCACACCGGACGCCACCTGGGGCAGCAGCGGCAGATAGAGCTGGTAGGAGAAGGGTGTCACCAAGGTGATCTCGGCCTCGCCGGGGGAGAGCCTGCGCTCCAGACGACGGACGCACTCCACGCCGGCGAAACCTGCGCCGACCACCAGGATCCTGGGTCGTGTCACGGTGTTCATCCCTTTCTGCGGCTCCGGGGGTCTGCCGCGAACGCCGTTCGCGTGCCCCCGGATCGCTCTTTCGCACCTCGTCGATCCCATCGCGCCCGCCCGGATCCGGCCAGCCGGGCGCGGCAGGCAGGCGACACCTCCTGATCACCACCATGCCCCGCCCCGGCCCGGAGCGCACCGGGCGGGGGTGAACGGGCGGGAACTTTCCGGTGGGCGAGCGGTGCCCGGCCGGCGGAGCGGGGTCAGCGGGTGCCGCGGAGGTGGCAGAGGAGCAGACAGACGTCGTCGTCCCGCTCCGAGTCGCTGAGCAGCGGACTCAGGATGCCGTCCGCGGAGCCCTCCAGGTCCGCCTCCAGCGCCGCCGGGCCGAACGAGCCCAGCGCCTCGGCCAGCCGTGCGATGCCCGGGTCTATGCCCCGGGCGCGCCGCTCCACCAGGCCGTCCGTGTACAGGGCGAGTGTCGAACCCGGCGCCAGTGGCACCGTGTGGTCGGCGATTTCCTGCTTCAGTGGAATGCCCAGCATCGCGCCCGGTTTGGCATCCAGGGTCCGGACCCGCCCGTCCGGGGTACGCAGCACCGGCGGCGGATGGCCGGCGGCGGCCCACGTGAGGGTGGGCTCGTCGGGGTGGAAGCGGGCGATGACGGCCGTGGCGAACAGATCGGGCTGGAGGTGGTGCAGGAACGTGTGCAGCCGGGTCAGGAGCCGGCCGGGGCTGCCGCCGTCGACGGCGTAGGCCCGCAGCGCCGTACGCAGCTGACTCATCATCACCGCCGCGCGCAGCCCGTGCCCGGTGACGTCGCCGACCACGGCGATGACGCCGCCGTCCGGCTGCCGGAACGCGTCGTACCAGTCGCCGCCGATGTTCAGCCCGTGGGTGGCCGGGAGGTAGCGCGCCGCCATCGCGAGCCCCGGCGGGGCGGGCAGTTCCGTGAGCAGGGCCCGCTGGAGCGTCTCCGCGATGTCGCGGTTGTGCTGGTAGCGCTGGGCGTGGTCGATCGCGATGCTGGCCCGCCGGGTCAGCTCGATGACCATCACGGCGTCGTCCGGGTCCCAGCGCTCCCCGGGCGGCGACAGGGTCACCACGCCGAGCGGCGCCTGCCGGGTCGGCAGCGGGATGCACAGCAGGGGGCGGTCCGGAGCCAGCGCCGAGGGCGGCTGGTCGTCGACGCCCGGCAGGTCGCCCGGATGCGGGGCGGCGTACTGCGGCCGGCCGGTGCGGGCGGCGACCACGGCGGCCGCCGGATGGGCGGGGCCCGGCCGGTCGCCGTCCTGGTCGAACAGCCAGACGTCGACGGAGGCGGCGTACTCGGGCACCAGCAGCTCCGGCAGCCGGCGCACGATCTCGTGGTGGTCCAGCGACGCGGTCAGCACGGCGCTCGCGTCCGCCAGGAAGGTCAGCCGGCGCCGGGCGTTCTCCGCCTCCGTGCGCGCCTTGCGCTCGGCGGCGAACGCCTCCCGCTGGGCCCGTCCGGCGGCGTCCAGCTCGGCGTGCAGCGCCACCACGCCCTGGTTGGTCTGCTGCAGCTCCTCGCGGTGGAAGTCGACCAGGTGCTCCTGCTCGGTGAGCCGGTCCAGGACCAGCGCGGTGTCCTCGTCGGCCCCGAGCAGGGCCTCGGCCAGCGCGGCCGGGTCGTCCACCGTGACGTCCGCCTCGGCGGCCGGCACCGCCTCCGGGCAGGGCACCGTGACCCGCCACGGCGGCTGGCCGGCGGCCGCGGCGTCGCGCGACGGTGTCACCACCGCGTGCAGCACACCCCGGCCGGCCTCCGCCTCCGCAGTGGCGGGCGAGGCCGTGCCCGCCTCCAGCGTGAGCCGCCACGTACCGCCCTTGGTCAGGCACAGCCGCAGCTGCGCGCCGAGCGAGGCCAGCAGCCGGGCGCGCTCCAGCGGCGGCACGCCGTAGGCCGCGGCCAGGCGCGCGGTGGCGATGCGTGCCCGCGCCGCGTCGGTGATGTCGGTGATCTGCCAGGTACGGGTCATGGGCCGTCCGGCGGGGTCGAGGCCAGCACGGCCACGGCGGTGTCGTCCCGCACCGGCCGGGCCGGACTGCTGGCGTCCCGGACCGTCACGGCCGCCGCGACCGCCGGATCGACCACCGTACGGCAGGTGTCGTCCGTCGGCGTCCAGCGGCTCGGCAGGCCGTCGCTGTGCAGGACCAGCACCCGGTCGTCCGCCCAAGCCGTCTCCTCCTCGCGCAGAGTGGTGGGCCGGTGGGTGCCGACGATGCCCGGCCGGGAGACCAGGTGCCGCCAGGTGCCGTTCTCGCACAGCCGGGCCCCGATATTGCCGACGCCCGCGAAGCGGAGCACCGAGGCACCGGTGTCGACCTGGGCCACCGCGACGGCCGCGCCGCGGGTCCCGGACAGCGCGGTGTCCAGCCGCCGCAGCGCCTCGGCCGGCGACAGATGCGCCGCGCCGCGCAGCGCCTCCACGGCGGCGGTGGAGGCACGGGCGGCCTCCGGGCCATGGCCCAGCCCGTCGGCCAGCATCAACGTCACCCGGTCCCCGGAGCGGACCCACGCCCAGGCGTCGCCCGAGTACTCCGCACCACCGAACGGCACGTTCACGGCCCCGGCCCGCACCCGGGCCGCCGGACCCCGGTCACGGGCCGTGACGCCGAGTACGGGGCCGATCCGGGCGACCACCACCGTGCCCCGGCCGGGGACGCTGTGCAGGTCGAAGTCGTCGGACAGTCGGGCGCAGGTGCCGAGACCGGCGCCGAGGGAGCCCGTCGTGGTGAAGCCGTCGCTCAGCGCGGCGGACACGTCGGCGATCCCGGGACCGTGGTCGACCGTCGCGACCTGCACGAGCAGGTTCCGCTCCCGGCCGGACGCGAGGACCGCGGGGGCGACGACGTCGATGAGGACCTGGCCGCCCCCGGCGTGCTTGAGCAGATTGGTCGCCAGCTCGGTCGCCACCAGCGCCGCCGTGGCGGTGCGCTGTTCGTCCAGTCCGGCCACGGACGCCGCGTGCTCCGCGGCCACCCGGGCGTCGCGCACCCGGGTGGAGTCGTGCACCGGTACGTCCCACACGCGCGGCATCAGGTCTCCTCACGCGGGCGGGGAGCCCGGCCCACCCAGGAGGTGACCCGCACGGTCGTGCCCGCCCCCGGATCGCTCTCGATCGCGAAGTCGTGCACCAGCCGCCGCGCTCCGCCCAACCCCATGCCCAGCCCGCCGCCCGAGGTGAAACCGTCGCTGAGCGCCTGCTCCAGGTCCGCGATGCCCGGCCCCTCGTCGCTGAAGGTCAGCCGGAGGCCCTGCGCACCGCCCTCGGTGACCGGCTCCGTCTCCATCGTCCCGCCACCGCCGTACACCAGCGTGTTGCGGGCCAGTTCGCTGGCCGCCGTGACCAGCTTGGTCTGGTCCACCAGACCGAAGCCGAGCTGCGCGGCCGCCTGCCGCACGTGCTGACGTACCCACACCAGATCCATGTCCGAACGGATCGGCAGGCGGGCCTGGGCGCCCGCGGTGGTGGGCATCACAAACTCTCCCGGCGCAGGCCGCCGTAGCGGGACGACGGCGCGTGCTCCGTGAGCAGTTCCATGGCCACCTCGGTACTGAGCGCGGTGTGCACTCCCGGCAGCGTCAGGCCCAGCTCCACCAGGGTGATGGCGACCGCCGGCCGCATGCCGACGACCACGGTCCGCGCGGCCAGCAGCTCGGTCTGCCCGGCGATCTCGGCCAGCACCCGGCCGAGGAAGGAGTCGACGATATCCACCCCGGAGATGTCGATGACCACGCCCCTCGCCCCGCTGCGGGAGATGGTCTCGGCGAGGTCCTGCTGGAGCTGCTGGGCCGTGCTGTCGTGCAGGTCCCCCTGAAGGGTGACCAGCAGCACCTCGCCGAGCCTGAGCACCGGGACATGACCTGTCACGGGACCCCCGTGGGGCCCCGGGAACGCCCCGCTCACCGCGTGACCGTGCCGTTCGCCCCTGGGGTCACGATCCCGACCCCGAGCTGGTGCAGCACGTAGCCCAGCGCGTCGGCGAGGCTCGCCCGGGTCACCACGGTGCCCAGGTCCAGACCGAGGTGGACCATCGTCTGCGCGATGGCCGGCCGGATGCCGGAGACGATGCACTCGGCGCCCATCAGCCGGGCCGCCGCGACCGTCTTCATCAGGTGCTGGGCCACCAGCGAGTCGACGGTCGGGACCCCGGTGATGTCCAGGATCGCGTACCGCGCCTGCTGCTCGACGATGGACTCGAGCAGCGTCTCCATCACGACCTGGCTGCGGGCGCTGTCCAGCGTGCCGATCAGCGGGACGGCCACGATGCCGTCCCACAGCTTGATCACCGGAGTGGCCACCTCCAGCAGCTGCAGCCGCTGGCGGTCGATCAGCGCCTGCCCCTCGCTGAGCGCCGTCTGCATGACCACGACCCGCAGGGTGCCCATCAGCACGCTCAGCGTGGTGACGCAGTCCCGGGCGTGCTCGGCCGACGCGTCCGGGAGATCGGCCAGGAGCAGGTTCTCGACCGGCGGACGCAGGGTGGCCAGCTCGCTCGACACCTGGGCGGTGCTCAGCCCCGCCCGGGACCGGGCCGCGCCCATCCGGGCCAACTGCTCGCGCACCGCGGTGAATCCGGCGGCGTCCGGGTCCTCGACCCGGTCCGCGTCCGCGACTTGGGCCAGGGCGTCGACCACGGTCCTGCCCGCCTCGACCGCCTCGTCGCGGGAGACGGTGAACACGGCCCGGAACAAGGGCTCGTCCGCCCATCGCTGGGCGATCTGCTCACGGCGGCGCCGCAGAAAGTCCCTGACCTCGTGCGTCGGCGATCCCGCCGTTCCCTCCGCCTGATCCGGCACCTGTCCCACTCCCTCATCCGCGTTGCGCCGCAGCGCCCATAAGGCTGCGCGGCGGCGACGTGTCTCTGCCGGGCGTCAACTGTAACCACCCGCCGACCTCGCACGACACCTGCTCCCGCACGAACGGTCCGGATGAGCGTCGGGCAGGGCAGGAACTCAGGCCTCCGGTATCTGCGGACCCTCCGGCTGGGCGTCGACGCGGGAGAGCGCCTCGTCGACGTTCTCCGAGACCGGCACCGTGATGCTCACTCCCGTGAGATCCAGCACCCGTCGCACCGCCGCGGTGGGGGCGATGATGTGCACGCTGCCCGGCAGCTCGCGGGCCTCCTGGTAGACGCGCAGAATGATGTTCATGCCGGAGGAGTCCATGAACGGGACCTCCGACAGATCCAGCAGGAAGTGCCGCCGCCCGTGGTGCAGTTGGTTGGCCAGGTGGTGCTGGAACTCGGTCGCCGTGTCGACGTCCAGGTATCCCGCCACCTTGAGCAGCGCGACCTCCTCCCGCTCCAGCGTCACCTCGACGGACAGCGGGTTCTGGGCTATGGGCACGTGTACCTCCAACAATGCGGCCGGGCGGTGGAGCGTGATGTCCCACCGCGCACGGCGGTTACCCGCGAATCCGTCCGTCACACCCCCCTGTCAGGACCGGACGTGCATGCCCCGCGTCACCCGACCCGGATGCCCACCAGGCACGTGTCGTCGTCCGTGTCCGACCTGCTGTAGGTGAGCAGCCGGTCCAGGTGCTGGTCGAGGGAGTCCGGCGCCGGACGGACCGTGTTCAGGAGCTGGGCCAGCGCCTCCTCCACCGAGCGGTCGCGGCGCTCGATCAGACCGTCCGTGTACATCAGCAGCGTGTCCTCGGCCGCCAGCTGCACCTCGTCCTCCTCGTACGACGCCTCGGCCGCCGCGCCCAGCAGCATCCCCTTGACCAGCGGCAGCGGCCCCGCCTCGGCGCCCCGGACCAGCACCGGCGGCAGATGCCCCGCGCGGGCCCAGCGCAGCGTGCGCCGGGCCGGGTCGTACAGGCCGCACACCGCCGTGGCGGTGATGCCGCCGGTCAGGTGGTGCGCCACGATGTTGAGCCACGACAGCAGCTGGCCCGGACCGGCACCGGTCACCGCCAGGCCGCGCAGCGCGTTGCGCAGCACCACCATGCTGGTCGCCGCCTCTATGCCGTGGCCGGAGACGTCGCCCACGCACAGCAGCACCAGCCCGTTCGGCAGCCGCACGGCGTCGTACCAGTCGCCGCCCACCAGCTGCTCGGTCTCCGCGGGCCGGTACCGGACGGCCACCCGGAGGTCGGGCATCTCGAGCGGGGTCTGGGACGGCGGCATGATCGCGTGCTGGAGCTGCAGGGTCAGCCGGGCGCGTTCGATGGCCTGCTGCTCGGTGTGCGCCAGCTGGTCGCGGGTGGCGGCGAGCGCCACCTCGGTCCAGTGCTGCGCCGAGATGTCCTGATAGGCCCCGCGTACGAGGAGCAGCCGGTCGTCGGTGTCCAGGACCGGTTCGGCGACCACCCGCACGTGCCGGGTCACCCCGTCGGGCCGCTGCAGCCGGAACGCCGCCGACGCCGGCCGCCGGTGGTGCAGCAGCGTGCGCAGGAACCGGCCGATGGTGACGGCGTCGTCCGGGTGGGCGTGCGCGGTCAGCTCCTCCAGCGGCACCGGGGCGCTCGACCGGGGGCGCCCGTAGAGGTCGAACAGCTGCCCGTTCCAGGTGATCTCACCGGTGAGCAGGTTCTCCTCGAAACCGCCGATGCGGCCGAGGCGCTGGGCGTGCTGGAGCAGGCTGGCCAGCCGGGCCGTCTCGTCCTCGATGCGCCAGATGAGCAGGACGGCGTTGCCGTGCCGGCTGACGCTGATGTCCGCGACCGCCGAGAGCGGAACCTGGTCCACCAGCGCGGTGAGGTTGATGCGCCGCGCCCGGAACGGCTCGCCGGTGGCGTACACCCGCTCCACGTTCTGGAACAGCTCGCTGTCCCCGGCGGCCATCGGGTAGGCCTCCAGCAGCAGCGCGCCCCCCACGACGGCACGCGGCCGGCCGGCCGGGTCCAGGAAACTCTCGTTCACGTGCTGGATGCGGAAGTCCGCCAGATGCCCGTCGGCGTCCAGATGCGGCACCAGGACCAGCGCGGGGTCGTACAGCCCGTCGGCCAGGTCCATCAGCTCCACCGCGTCCGGCATGAGCCGGGGCTCCTGCCCGGCGCCGTGCGCCGGCACGTACGACTCCAGGGTGTGCGCGCACAGCTCCGCCAAGGCCTCCACCTGGCGCACCACCTGCGGCGGCTGCGGGGCCAGCGGCGCCGGCCAGACGATCTCCAGCACGCCGTGGATGCGGCCCCCGGTGCCGGCGGGCACGGCGACCCGGCCGCCGTCCGGGTACTGGTGCCGGCCCACGCTGGGCAGCCCGGTCTCGGCCAGGGAGGTGAACCACTGGCCCGTGCGCTCGGCCAGCCCGCACCGGGCCACCGTCGTCACGTCCGGCGGCACGTAGTGCCAGCGGGTGGCCTCGGCCGCGGAGAAGCCCGCGCTGCCGGCCAGGGTCAGCGACCCGTCGTACCCGGCCGCCCAGATGGCCACGGCGGCCGCGCCCAGCGGACGCAGCGCCTGCTTCAGCAGGGCGTCGGCGACGGCCTGGGTGTCGCCCGCGGCCAGCGCGCCGCTCTCGGCCGCCCTGAGGCGCACGGCGGCCGACTCCGCGCCCGCCGCCCCGGTGTCCGCGCCGTCGTCGGCGTCCGCACCGCGTACGGCGGCGGTGGCGGTGAGGAACGCGTCCGTCACCTCCGACACCCGGTCCCGGGCGGCCTGGTTGATCACGTCGACGGCGAACTCCAGCGGCGTCACCTGGGACTGCTCGGCCAGCTCGGCCAGCTGCCGGGCGGCCTGCGCCGGACCGCAGCCCAGCCGGGCGACCAGGACGCCCTTGGCCAGCTCGATCAGGGCCCGGCCCTCCGCCTCGGCCTGGGCGGCCCGCACCTCGCGGCTGAGCCGTTCCACCGTGGCCGCCAGCCGGCCCACGGGCGACAGCGGGGTCATGCCGCGCAGAGGGGCCGCCGGGCCGTCCACCGCGCAGGAGTGCGGCGGCCCGGACGCCGGGGGCGGCGCGGCGGAGGCGTCCCGGGGCGCGGCGCCGCCCGGCTCGCGGGGCTGTTCGGACGCGCTCATGCGGGCAGCCACCGTCGGACGCAGGCGATGAGGTCCTGGGTGTCGACCGGCTTGGTCACGTAGTCGCTGGCGCCCGAGGCGAGGCTCTTCTCCCGGTCGCCCGGCATGGCCTTCGCCGTGACCGCGATGATCGGCAGCTCGGCGTACCGCGGGATCCGGCGGATCTCCTCCGTCGCCGTGTAGCCGTCCATCTCGGGCATCATCACGTCCATCAGCACCAGCGCGACCTCCGGGTGGTCCACCAGCGTCTCGATGCCCCGGCGCCCGTTCTCCGCGTGCAGCACCCGGAAGCCGTGGAGCTCCAGGATGCCGCTGAGCGCGAAGAGGTTGCGCGCGTCGTCGTCGACGACGAGGACGGTGCGCCCGCCGGGCGAGTCGTCCACCGCGTGCGGGGCGAGGTGCTGCGGCTCCTCCGACCGGACCAGCGACAGCACGTCCCCGGGCTCCTCGGCGGCCAGGTGCAGGGCGATGCGCTCGCGCAGCTCGTCGAGGCTGGACAGGAACTCCAGCGCCCCGCCCCCGGGGCCGGAGCGCAGGTCCTCCTCCAGGGCGGCGTCCGCGCGGTGACCGCTGTGCACGAGCACCGGCACGCTCGCCAGCGCCGAGTCGCCCCGCAGGGCCCGCAGGAAGCGGGACGCCTCGGCGTCCGGCATGCCCAGCTCCAGGACGACGCAGTGGCACGGCTCGGCGGCCAGCGCACCGGCGGCCTCCTGCGCGCCCACGGCCGTGATCACGTCGAGCGGTGGCCTGACGCCCGTGTCGTCCCGCCCGTGCGTCAGGTCGGCGATCACGCTCTCCGCGACGAGGGTGAGCAGGCCCCGGGGGCGCTCCTCCACGACGAGCAGCCGCCGGGGACGCTGCCGGTGGCCACCGGTGAGCTCGGCCACCGCAGCCGGGCGGGACAGCGCGTCGGCCGGCGACTCGGCGTCGGGCTGCTCCGGGCCGTGGGCCAGCAGTTCCTCGAAGTCGGGCCGGGCCACGGGCAGGAACAGCGTGAAGGTGCTGCCCCGGTCGGGGGTGCTCTCCACGGTGACGGCGCCGCCCAGCAGCTGGGCGATCTCCCGGGTGATGGACAGGCCGAGCCCCGTGCCGCCGTACTTGCGGCTCGTCGTGCCGTCCGCCTGCTGGAAGGCGCCGAAGACCGACTCCAGGTTCTGCTCCGGAATCCCGATGCCCGTGTCCTTCACCCGGAAGGCCACCACCGCCCCGCCCCGGACCACACCCGCCGGCACCTCGTCGTCCGGCGCCGGTTCGACGGCCAGCTCCACGCCACCCCGCTCGGTGAACTTCACCGCGTTGGACAGCAGGTTGCGCAGGACCTGACGCAGCCGCGAGTCGTCGGTCAGCAGGTCCGCCGGCGCTCCGGCGGCCGTCGAGACCGTGAACTCCAGGCCCTTCTGCGTCGTCATCGGCCGGAAGGTGGCCTCGACGTACTCGATGAGCTGCCGCAGTGTCACGCGCTCGGGGGTGACGTCCATCTTCCCGGCCTCGACCTTCGACAGGTCCAGGATGTCGTTGATCAGCTGGAGCAGGTCCGAGCCCGCGGAGTGGATGATGCCCGCGTACTCGACCTGCTTCGGCGTGAGGTTGCGCGACGGGTTCTGCGCGAGCAGCTGGGCCAGGATCAGCAGGCTGTTGAGCGGGGTCCGCAGCTCGTGGCTCATGTTGGCCAGGAACTCCGACTTGTACTTCGATGCCAGCGACAGCTGCTGGGCCCGGGCCTCCAGCTCCTGCCGCGCCTGCTCGATCTGCAGGTTCTTCGCCTCGATGTCCCGGTTCTGCGCCGCCAGCAGGGACGCCTTGTCCTCCAGCTCGGCGTTGGAGTGCTGCAGCTCCTCCTGCTGCACCTGGAGCTCCGCCGAGCGGGCCTGCAGCTCGGCGGTCAGCCGCTGCGACTCGGCGAGCAGCTCGTCGGTGCGGGCGTTGGCCACGATCGTGTTGACGTTGGCGCCGATGGACTCCATCAGCAGTTCCAGGAAGTCGCGGTTGATCTGCGTGAACGGTGCGACGGACGCCAGCTCGATGACACCGAGGACCTGGCCCTCGACCACGATGGGCACCAGCACCAGGGCGGACGGCACCACCTCGCCGAGACCGGAGGAGATGGTCACGTAACCGGACGGCACCTCGTCCACCACGATGGTGCGCCGGCTGCGCGCGGCCTGCCCGACCAGGGTGCGGCCGAAGGCGATACGGGTGGGTCTGGCCGAGTCCTCGGGGTAGCCGTAGGAGCCGACGAGCCGCAGCTCGGGACCGGCCTCGCCGTCCTCCGCCAGGTAGAAGGCGCCGTACTGGGCCGACACCAGCGGCACCAGCTCGTCCATGATCAGCTCGGCGACCACGGGCAGGTCCCGGTGTCCCTGCATCAGCCCGGAGATGCGGGCCAGGTTGGTCTTGAGCCAGTCCTGCTCCTGGTTGGCCCGCGTCGTCTCGCGCAGCGACTCCACCATGGAGTTGATGTTGTCCTTGAGCTCGGCGACCTCGCCGGACGCCTCCACGTTGACGGAGCGGGTCAGGTCGCCCTCGGCGACGGCGGAGGTCACCTCGGCGATCGCGCGGACCTGGCGGGTGAGGTTGCCGGCCAGCTCGTTGACGTTCTCCGTGAGCCGCTTCCAGGTGCCGGAGACGCCCTCCACCTCGGCCTGACCGCCGAGGCGGCCCTCGGTGCCGACCTCGCGGGCGACGCGGGTGACCTCGTCGGCGAAGGCGGAGAGCTGGTCGACCATCGTGTTGATGGTCGTCTTCAGCTCCAGGATCTCGCCGCGCGCGTCGACGTCGATCTTCTTCGACAGGTCGCCCCGCGCCACCGCGGTCGTCACCAGCGCGATGTTGCGCACCTGGCCGGTGAGGTTGTTGGCCATGGAGTTGACGTTGTCGGTGAGGTCCTTCCAGGTCCCCGCGACGTTGGGCACGTGCGCCTGACCGCCGAGGCGGCCCTCGGTGCCGACCTCGCGGGCGACCCGGGTGACCTCGTCGGCGAACGCGGACAGCGTGTCGACCATCGTGTTGATCACGTCGGCCAGCGCCGCGACCTCGCCCTTGGCCTCGACGGTGATCCGCTGGGAGAGGTCGCCCTTGGCCACGGCGGTGGCGACCTGCGTGATGGAGCGGACCTGGCCGGTGAGGTTGTTGGCCATGGAGTTGACGTTGTCGGTCAGGTCCTTCCAGGTGCCCGACACCCCGCGCACCTGGGCCCGCCCGCCCAGGTTGCCCTCGGTGCCGACCTCGCGGGCGACGCGGGTGACCTCGTCGGCGAAGGCGGAGAGCTGGTCGACCATCGTGTTGATGGTGTTCTTGAGCTCCAGGATCTCGCCGCGGGCGTCCACGGTGATCTTCTGCGACAGGTCGCCCTTGGCCACCGCGGTCGCCACCTGGGCGACGTTGCGGACCTGGCCGGTCAGATTGCCCGCCATGAAGTTCACCGAGTCGGTGAGGTCGCGCCACGTGCCCTTGACGCCCTGCACGTCGGCCTGGCCGCCGAGCCGTCCGTCGGTGCCGACCTCGCGGGCGACGCGGGTGACCTCGTCGGCGAAGGCGGAGAGCTGGTCGACCATCGTGTTGATGGTGTTCTTGAGCTCCAGGATCTCGCCGCGGGCGTCCACGTCGATCTTCTGCGACAGGTCGCCCTTGGCCACCGCCGTGGCCACCTGCGCGATGTCACGGACCTGGGTGGTCAGGTTCCCCGCCATCGCGTTGACCGAGTCCGTCAGGTCGGCCCAGGTGCCCGACACCCCGGGCACCCGGGCCTGACCGCCGAGGGTGCCCTCGGTGCCGACCTCGCGGGCCACCCGGGTGACCTCCGAGGTGAACACGGACAACTGGTCCACCATGCCGTTGAAGACCTTGGCGATGTCGCCCATCAGGCCGTCCGCCTCGTCCGGCAGACGGGTGCCGAAGTCACCGTCCCGGACGGCCGTGAGGCCCGCCAGGAGACGGCGCAGCTCCTGATCGCCCGGACCCGTATCGACGGTTCCGGTGCTGTCGCTGGTCATGCGCACCCTCGTTCCGCTCCCCAGGAGCCCCCGGTACGAGGACTCGACAACCCCCTCCGGACCCGATGGCGCGGTCCGGTCACCTGTGCGTGCGTTCCCGCAGTTCACGGAACTGCTGAAGGATCTGCTCAGGAGAAAAATAGCCCAGAGGCCGCCCCGGGTCGCGGGCGCCGGCGAAAGCCGGGCGTCACCCGATGGAGCGGCCTGATCGAACGGGGGCCGAATGCGGCGGGCCCGGCCGGGTATCTGCTGCTGTGGAGCCGGTCCGGCCCGTGGCGTCGCCCGGCCCCGCAGTCGTCAGCACGGTCGGATCGATGCGGGAGGGAAGGGAAGGCGTGCCGATGGAGAGCATCTGGTCGTACGCGGCGGAAAGCGGTCATGTGGAGGGACAGGACCTCACCGGCTGCACCGTCGTCGCCACCGACGGCACCATCGGGCACGTGGACCGGCAGGCCGAGCACTTCGGCATGCGGCACCTGATCGTGGACACCGGCGTCTGGGTCTTCGGCCGCAGCGTGCTCGTGCCGGTCGGCATGGTCAGGGGCATCGACCCCGGGGCACGCACGGTCACGGTCGCCTGCACCAGGGCACAGGTCAAGGCCGCGCCCCGGTTCCGCACCGACAGCGAGACGATGGACCGGCAGTATCTGGCGTCCGTCGGCGACTACTACCATCGGCTGCCGCCGCGGGAGACCTCCGCGGACTGACCCGGTGCCGAACGACAGCACGGCGAACACCAGGGACACCACTGACATGGAACCAACCGACGGGATCACCACGGCCTCGTCCGGCGTCACGGCGCCCGACGGGCCGGCCTCCACCGCCGTGACCAGCGCGGCGGCGGCACGCGCGTACGCGGAGTCGGTGGCGCGTGCGCAGTGGGGAGCGGGCCGCGGGGTGCGCGAGGAGGACGTCGTCGACCTGCTGCTCGTCGTCTCGGAGCTGGTGACCAACGCGATCCGCCACGGCGAGGGACTGGCCGGCTTCGAGGTCCGGCCCACGGACGAGGGGATGTGGATCGCCGTCCACGACCACAGCGCGGTCGTGCCGCGTGCCGCGTACGCGTTCCCCACCCGGCACCGCGGGAGCGGCTACGGCTGGCCGCTGGTGGCCCGCCTGGCCCGTGACATCGCCGTGGACCGCCGGCCGGCGGGCGGCAAGACGATCAGCGTGCTGGTGCCGCTGCGCGACGCCGGCGCTCCCTGACGGAGCCGGGCGCCGCTCACCACGGCAGGAAGACGTGGATGTCCTTGCCCCGCTCGCCGGTGACGACGCTCACCTGGTCGGAGAGGGTATGGATCAGATGCCAGCCGATGCCCCCGCCGCCGCTGCTCGGATGGAAGGGGCGCGGCGCGGGCTCCGTCGTACTGGTGTCGTGCATCACCACGTGCACGCCGTCGAAGGTACGCCGCAACCGCAGCTGGAAAGGCCCGGGGGCGTACTGCACCGCGTTCGCCGCCAGTTCGGTGACGACGAGCAGGATGTCGTCCCAGTGCTCGGGCTGTGCGGGCGGTGCCGCACGGGCCAGGTCGTAGAGGAACTCCTCCGCGACCAGGCGCGCACCGGTCACATTGTGCAGCTCCCCGGTGAAGCTGGCGGTGCGGTTCGTGATCTCCTCGGAAGCCAGTGTCCTGTCCCAACGCGACTCGGCTGCCATCTCGCCTTCCCGGCCCGGCACCAGCCGGACGTCGTCCCTTCTTCGCATTCCCTTCGTCTGTAGTTCCCGTGCCGATCGAGGCTACGCGCCTCGATCGCCACGGTCCGGGTGCGAGGGCCGCGGGTGACGCCTCCGCCGCCGTCACCGGAAGAACACGTTGTCCGAGTCCTCCCAGCCGGCCGGCTCCTCGGGCACCGTCCTGGGACGCCGGTGCGGCCGGGCCTCGTACATCGCGTCGATCTCGAAGGCGTAGGTCCGTACGATCTCGTCGCGCCGCAGCTTCATCGACGGGGTCAGCAGCCCGTTGGACACGTCGAAGGGTTCGGGCAGGACGCGGAAGACCCGGATGGACTCCGAGCGCGACACGGCGCTGTTGGCCGCGGCCACCGCCCGCGCCACCTCCTCGCGCAGCGCGTTCTCCTCCCGCGCCTCGCGGGCCGGGGCGTCGCCCTGCAACGCCAGACCCGCCCGCCAGTGGGTCAGGAACTCGGGGTCGAGCGTGATCAGGGCGCCGACGCAGGGCCGGTTGTCGCCCACCACCACCGCCTGGTGGACGAGCGGATGCATGCGCAGCCGCTGCTCCAGGGCGGCCGGCGCCACGCTCTTGCCGCCGCTGGTGATGATGACGTCCTTCTTGCGTCCCGTGATCGCCAGGTAGTTCTCCCCGTCCAGGTGACCGAGGTCCCCGGTGGCCAGCCAGCCGCCGCGCAGCACCTCGCGGGTGGCCGCCTCGTCGCCGAGGTACCCCTGGAACAGCGACGGCCCGCGCACCAGGATCTCCCCGTCGTCGGCCAGGCGGATCTCCATGCCGGGCAGCGGCTGGCCGACGGTGCCGGACTTCTCCCGCCCCAGCGGCTGCATGGTCAGCCCGCCGCTGGTCTCGGTCAGCCCGTAGCCGTCGTGGACGTAGACGCCGATGCCCTCGTAGAACAGGGACAGCTCACGGCTGAGCGGCGAACCGCCGCACGTCGCGCGGCGCACCCGGCCGCCCAGCGCGCTCCGCAGCCGGCGGTAGACCGTCCGCTCGAACAGGGAGTGCTGGAGCCGCAGGTCGAAGCCGGGCCCGGGCCCCTGGCCCAGCCGCCGGCGCTCCAGCGCGGCGGCGAAGTCCCGCGCCGTGCCGGCGGCCCGCTCGAACAGCGCTCCGCGGCCCGCCTGCTGCGCGGTGCGCAGGAAATTCTTGTACAGCTTCTCCAGGACGGACGGGACCGCGTAGAAGTACGTCGGGCGGAAGGAGCGCAGGGCCGAGGCGAGCGCCTCCTCGGTCGTCGCCGGTTCGTGCGCCATGAGCAGCCCGCCCCGGACACACAGGTTCTGGATCATCAGCCCGTACACGTGCGAGAAGGGCAGGAAGGCGAGGACCGCGCCCTGCTCGCCGGGCGGCGCCACCGTGTGGCCCCAGCCCTCGATCAGCGTGTCGCACGGACTGGCCAGCCCGCGGTGGCTCAGCGCGCAGCCCATGGCGCGGCCCGAGGTGCCCGAGGTGTAGGCGACGACCGCCGTGGCGTCCGGCGGCACGATGCGTCGCATGGAGTCGACCGTGGCGTACGGGATGAACTCGCCGCGCGCCACGAGCGTGTCCAGCGCGCCCGCGTCCAGCTGCCAGACGTGGCGGAGCGCGGGCAGCGACGCGCACACCGAGCCGACCGTCATCACGCTCTGCTCGTCCTCGACCACCACGGCCACGCAGCCCGCGTCCCGCAGGATCCACTCGACCTGGTCGCGCGAGGAGGTCGGGTAGATCGGCACCACCTCGGCGCCCACCGTCCACAGCGCGTAGCTGAAGACCGTCCACTCGTAACGGGTGCGGGCCAGGATCGCGACCCGGTCGCCCGGCGAGATGCCGCACGCGATCAGGCCCTTGGCCACGTCGACGACCTCGTCGCGGAACTCGACGGCCGTCACCTCCTGCCAGACCGGGGAGTCCGGCGCGGGACGGCGGGCCAGCATCGGCAGGGTCGGCGTGCGGGCGGCCGTCTCGAAGAGCCTGTCGGCGAGCCCGCCGGTCAGGGGCCCGGCGGCCCGGGGAGCGAGAGCGGGGTCGAGCATGCGCTGGCTCCTGACATGTACGGACGGTGACACCGCCGACGAGCACCGTTAACGGCGGTGCTGAATCTAGCCGAGGCGGTGGTCACGGGGGGCCGGGACTACAGAAGTGTTCCCGCCCGGTGATCTCGGCGGATCGGGGGACCCGGGGGACATGACCCACACGAATCCGGACCCGGAACCCGAACGCAGCACCGGACTGGAGCCGGGCGGCGGCGTGCCGCCCGGCGAGACCCCGCCGGGCGAGAGCAGCATGTCCGAGGCAGGCCCGTGGGAGGGTAACAACCCGTCCAAGGGCTGGGCCATGGCACCGCTGACGGTGATCCTCGTCCTCGTCGCGCTCGTCGCGGCGGGCTTCCTGGGGTACGCCCTGGTCCTGATGCTCTGACGCCCTGATGCTCTCAAGGCACGGCCGCGGAGCACCGGCACACCGCCGGGGCGTCTCAGACCGCCTGCGTGCGCCGTACGCACTCGGTGACGACGTCCCGCAGGCTGCCGGTGCGCTCCAGCAGTCCGCGCTGCACCCGCGCCCCGTTGCCGTGCCGCAGCAGACCGGCGACGCCGTCCCGCACCAGGCCCAGGTCGCCGCAGGCGGCGAGCGCCTCCCCGACGTGCTCCAGCAGCGCCCGTACGACCGTCTCCGCCGGCATCCGCCGCATCGTTGCCGGATGCAGCAGCTCCTCCGTCAGCCCCGACCGGGCGGCCCGCCAGGCCGCCAGGCGCAGCAGGCTCACGCTGGGCCCGGCCGGGGCGACGCCCTCGCGCCACTCCCGCGCGGCCGTCTCCACCAGCGCACGGGCCAAGGCCGCGACGACGACGGCCGTCGAGGCGTCCAGGCAGACGTCCGCGACCCGGAACTCGACCGTGGGGTACCGCTGGGACAGCCGGACGTCGAAGTAGATCATCCCCTCGTCGAGGATGGTGCCGGTCGCGACCATGTCGGCGACCCGGCGGTGGTAGGTCTCCGCCGACCCGAACAGCTCCGTGGGACCGGCCGACGGCCAGCGCTGCCAGACCCGGCTGCGGTAGCTGCTGTACGCGGAGTCCTTGCCCTGCCAGAACGGTGAGTTCGCGCTCAGCGCGGCCAGGACCGACAGCCACGGCCGCACCCGGTCGATGACCGCGACGCCCTCCTCGTCGGACTCCACCGAGACGTGCACGTGGCAGCCCAGGACCAGCTGCTCGTGGACCACCACGCCATACTGTTCGGCCATCCACCGGTAGCGGTGGTTCATGCCGACGGCCGGGCTGACCGGCAGCGGCGAGGTGGCGAGCGCGGCGACGGCACAGCCGATGTCGCCGGCGTGCCGCCCGGCCTCCTCGCGGCAGCGGACGATCTCCGCGTGCAGCCGCCCCATGTCCGCCTGCGGATGCGTGGCGAACTCGAGCATCTGCTCGTGCAGCTCCTTCTCGAACACGTCCTGCTCGGCGTCGTCCAGCGAGGCCCGGGCGAGCACGGCGGCGGACAGCGCCCTCGGCTCACCCGACTCGGGGTCGACCAGGAGGAGCTCCTCCTCCACTCCGACGGTACGCACGTGATGCCGCCTTTCTGCGGGCCCGGTCGCGGCGACGGCGGGACTGTCCCGTCCGTAGGACCACCGAATGCCCCGGCTCGGCGGCCGGACACCTGGTCGTGCCGCAGGGCCTCACAGGGCGTACGGCACCAGCCACACCGTCGCCAGCGGGGGAAGCGTGATCCGGACGCTCCCGTCCTCCGGCTTCACCGGGTCCGGGTTGCCCACGCCGCTGCCGCCGAAGCCCTCGGCGTCCGTGTTGAGGACCTCCTGCCAGGCGGTGGCGTCGTCGCCGACGTGGAGCGCGTACTCGTGCCGGACCACCGGGGAGAAGTTCGACACCGCGAGCAGGGGGGCGCCGTCGGCGCCGAACCGCAGGAACGCGAAGACGTTGTCCTCCGCCGCGTCCACGGCCACCCACCGGAAACCGGCCGGATCGGTGTCGCGCTGCCACAGGGCCGGCGTCCGCGCGTAGCGGGTGTTCAGCTCGCGCACCAGGTCCTGGACGCCGCGGTGGTCGCCCGCCGAGTGGTACCCCTCTTCCAGCAGCCACCACTCCGGGCCCTGCTTCTCCGACCACTCCGCGCCCTGCGCGAACTCCTGCCCCATGAAGAGCAGCTGTTTGCCCGGGTGCGCCCACATGAAGCCCAGGTACGCCCGCACGTTCGCCCGCCGCTGCCACCAGTCGCCCGGCATCTTCGACACCAGCGCCTGCTTGCCGTGCACCACCTCGTCGTGGGAGATCGGCAGGCAGTAGTTCTCGCTGTAGGCGTACACCATCGAGAACGTCATCTCGTGGTGGTGGTACTTGCGGTGCACCGGCTCGTGCGCGACGTACTCCAGCGAGTCGTGCATCCAGCCCATGTTCCACTTCAGGCCGAAGCCCAGCCCGCCGGTGTCCGTCGGCCGGGTCACCCCGCCCCACGCGGTCGACTCCTCGGCGATGGTCACCACGCCGGGGCAGCGCCGGTAGACGGTCGCGTTCATCTCCTGGAGGAACGCCATGGCCGCCAGGTCCTCCCGGCCGCCGTACACGTTGGGCTCCCACTGGCCCGAGTCGCGCGAGTAGTCCAGGTAGAGCATCGAGGCGACCGCGTCGACCCGCAGCCCGTCGATGTGGAACTCCTCGCACCAGTACACGGCGTTGGCGACCAGGAAGTTGCGCACCTCGGTGCGGGCGAAGTCGAAGGTGTACGTCCCCCAGTCCGGGTGGGTCGCGCGCCGCTCGTCCCCGGGCTCGTACAGCGGATCACCGTCGAAGCGGGCCAGCGCCCAGTCGTCCTTCGGGAAGTGCGCCGGCACCCAGTCCATGATCACGCCGATCCCCGCGCGGTGCAGCGCGTCGACCAGGAACCGGAAGTCGTCCGGCGAACCGAGCCGCGCGGTCGGCGCGTAGAACCCGGTGACCTGGTAGCCCCAGGACGGGCCGTACGGGTGCTCGGCGACCGGCATCAGCTCGACGTGGGTGAAGCCGAGA
Source organism: Streptomyces sp. CB02414 (assembly GCF_001905385.1). Lineage (GTDB taxonomy): Bacteria > Actinomycetota > Actinomycetes > Streptomycetales > Streptomycetaceae > Streptomyces. The sequence continues at coordinate 139,302 of NZ_LIPF01000014.1, forward strand.
TCCTTGACGTACGCGGGCAGCACGTCGGCCAGCTCGCGGTAGGTCAGCCCCGGCCGCCAGGACGGCAGGTGCACCTCGTACACCGAGAACGGCGCCTCGTGCACCGGCGTGCCGGCACGGGTGCGCATCCACTCGGCGTCGCCCCACTCGTACGCGGAGGCGGTCACCACGGACGCGGTGTTCGGCGGCTCCTCGGCCGCGCGGGCCATCGGGTCGGCCTTGAGGAACCGGTGCCCGTACCGGGAGTGGATCTCGAACTTGTACCGGGTGCCCTCACCTACGCCCGGCAGGAACAGCTCCCACACGCCGGACGAACCGAGCGAACGCATCGGGAAGGCCGTGCCGTCCCAGTGGGTGAAGTCCGTGGCGAGGCGCACCCCCTGCGCGTTCGGCGCCCACACGGTGAACCGGGTGCCGGTGACCCCCTCGTGCGTCATGGGGTGCGCGCCGAGCGCCTGCCACAGCTGCTCGTGCCGGCCCTCGCCGATCAGGTGCAGATCGAGCTCGCCGAGAGCGGGCAGGAAGCGGTACGGGTCGTGCGTCTCCTGCTCGCCCTCCTCGTACGCCACCACGAGGGTGTAGGCGGGCATCTCCGCCAGCGGCAGCACACCGGAGAAGAGGCCGTCCTCCTCCGACACGAGGGCGTGGCGCTCGCCGTCGACGACCACGCTCACCGCGCGGGCGAACGGACGCAGCGCCCGGAAGGCGATGCCACCAGGAACGGGGTGGGCGCCGAGCAGGGCGTGCGGGTCGTGGTGGGCGCCCGCCAGCAGGCGCCCCCGGTCGACCGGGTCGAGGGGCGGGGCGGTTCCGCATGCCCCGGACGCGGGCGGGACAGGACCGGACGGCTCGGGGATCGAGGTGTCGCGGAGGGCCACGGGTCAGTCTCCTCTCACGGCGAGTCGTTCGATCGCCGCCATGGGTACGGGAAGCCAGTCGGGGCGGTGCCGGGCCTCGTACAGCACCTCGTACACGGCGCGGTCCGTCTCGTAGGCGCGCAGCAGGCCGTGCTTCTTGCGGGGGTCCCACCCGGCGCGGGCGGCGTAGCCGGCGCAGAACGCCTCCCGGCAGCGGCGCGCCCACTCGGGGCGCCACGGGCGGCGCTGCCGGGCGGCGTAGTCGAAGGAGCGCAGCATGCCCGCGATGTCGCGGACGGGGGAGTGGGCGCTGCGCCGTTCGGACAGCGGACGGGACGGCTCGCCCTCGAAGTCGATGACGAACCAGTCCCGGCCGGCCCGCAGCACCTGCCCCAGGTGCAGGTCGCCGTGGATGCGCTGGGCGGGCGGCCCCGAGTCGCAGGTGGACAGTGCGGCGAAGGCCGCCCGCAGCCCGGGGACGAAGGGCTGGAGCGCCGGTACGCAGTGCGCGGCGGCGGTCAGCCGCTCGGTCATCGCCGCCGCCGTCCGGCCGTTCTCCCCCGGGGCACCGGACGGGAAGGCCTCGGCGAGCGCGAGGTGGACGTCCGCCATGGCCCGCCCCAGCTCGTGGGCCTGCACCGTGAAGTCGTCCCCGGCGGCCAGCGCGTTCAGGGACAGGGTCCAGCCGTCGGCGGCGTCGTTGAGGAACGGCTGGAGCACGCCGAGCGTCGCGTCGTACGGATGGGTGGTCCGCACCCACGCCACCGGCGCGGGGACCCGGCCGCAGCCCTGCCGGGCCAGCGCGTCCGGCACCTCCAGGTCCGGGTTGACACCGGGCTGGACGCGCCGGAAGAGCTTCAGGATGAACTCGTCCCCGTAGATCAGCGACGAGTTGGACTGCTCGGCGTCCAGCAGCCGCGGCGCCAGTCCGCCGGGCACCGGCCGCGAGGGGTCGGCCTCGAAGCGCAGGGGCCCCGCCTTGCCGGGGTGCCGCAGACGTTCCAGGAGCAGCTGGGCCGTCCGGGGGTCGTGCAGGGCGTCGTAGACCGTCCGGCCGGCCAGCGGACCGTCCTGCACCTGCCCGATGACGGCCCGGCCCAGACGCGGCGACGGCTGTTCGCGCACCCCGAGCAGCAACTGGTAGCAGTCGCCGGCCGGGGGAGCGCCGCCCGGGGCGGGCACGGGTCCGTGCCCGGTGTGCACCAGGAGGTGCAGACAGCCCGGGAACAGCTCGGTCATGGACAGCAGACCGAGCTCGGCCACGGGCCGGTCCTTGCCCGCGAACCAGCGCTGGCGCGGCAGCCACTCGCGCAGCAGCCCGCCGAGCGACGCCATGGGCTCGGCGAGATGGGTACGTCTCGGGCGCAGGGGTGCGGTCTTCGGCATGGTGACGCGTCCTTTCCTCGGCCCACGCTCAAACGCGGCGGCCGATGCGGGATGCGACTCGGGTGAGCCGGAACCAGTAGAAGCCGTGGCCCCCGAGGGTCAGCAGGTACGGCAGCTCGCCGATCGCCGGGAAGCGGACCCCGCCGAACAGTTCCACCGGATGGCGTCCGGCGAACTCGCGCAGGTCCAGTTCGGTCGGCTGGGCGAACCGCGCGAAGTTGTGCACGCACAGCACCAGGTCGTCCTCGTACTCCCGCAGGAAGGCCAGTACGGCGGGGTTGGAGGAGGGCAGTTCGGTGTAGGTGCCGAGCCCGAAGGCAGGGTTCTGCTTGCGGATCTCGATCATGCGGCGGGTCCAGTGCAGCAGGGACGAGGGCGAGGCCATGGACGCCTCGACGTTCGTCACCTGGTAGCCGTAGACCGGGTCCATGATCGTGGGCAGGTAGAGGCGCCCCGGGTCACAGGTCGAGAAGCCGGCGTTGCGGTCCGGGGTCCACTGCATCGGGGTCCGTACGGCGTCCCGGTCGCCGAGCCAGATGTTGTCGCCCATGCCGATCTCGTCGCCGTAGTAGAGGATCGGCGAGCCGGGCAGGGACAGGAGGAGCGCGGTGAACAGCTCGATCTGGTCGCGGTCGTTGTCGAGCAGGGTGGCGAGCCTGCGCCGGATGCCGATGTTGGCGCGCATGCGCGGGTCCTTGGCGTACTCCGCGTACATGTAGTCGCGCTCTTCGTCGGTGACCATCTCGAGGGTCAGCTCGTCGTGGTTGCGCAGGAAGATGCCCCACTGGCAGCCGGACGGGATGGCGGGGGTCTTGGCGAGGATCTCGGATACGGGGTAGCGGGACTCGCGGCGGACGGCCATGAAGATGCGGGGCATGACCGGGAAGTGGAAGGCCATGTGGCACTCGTCGCCGCCGGAGGCGAAGTCGCCGAAGTAGTCGACGACGTCCTCCGGCCACTGGTTGGCCTCCGCCAGCAGCACGGTGTCGGGGTAGTGCGCGTCGATCTCGCTGCGGACGCGCTTGAGGAAGGCGTGGCTGGCGGGGAGGTTCTCGCAGTTGGTGCCCTCTTCGGCGTAGAGGTAGGGCACGGCGTCGAGCCGGTAGCCGTCCACCCCGAGGTCCAGCCAGAACTTCAGCGCGCCCAGCATCTCCTCCTGCACGGCCGGGTTCTCGTAGTTCAGGTCGGGCTGGTGCGAGAAGAAGCGGTGCCAGTAGTACTGGCCGCGGACCGGGTCGTAGGTCCAGTTGGAGGCCTCGGTGTCGACGAAGATGATGCGGGCGTCGGCGTACCGGGTGTCGTCGTCGGCCCAGACGTAGTAGTCGCCGTAGGGGCCGTCGGGGTTCTTGCGGGACTCCTGGAACCACGGGTGCTGGTCGCTGGTGTGGTTCATGACGAAGTCGATGATCACGCGCATGCCGCGCTGGTGGGCCGCGTCGATGAACTCGACGAAGTCGGCCAGGTCACCGAACTCGGGCAGTACGGCGGTGTAGTCGGAGACGTCGTAGCCGCCGTCGCGCAGCGGTGACTTGAAGAAGGGCGGCAGCCACAGGCAGTCCACGCCCAGCCATTGCAGGTAGTCCAGCTTGGCGGTCAGACCCTTGAGGTCGCCGATGCCGTCGCCGTTGCTGTCCTGGAAGGAGCGGACGAGGACCTCGTAGAAGACGGCTCGTTTGAACCAGTCCGGGTCGCGGTCCTTGGCCGGGGTGTCCTCGAACTTGTCCGGGACGGGCTCGTTCACGGTCATGAGGCTGCGGACCCTTCGTTCCCGGGCGCGGCGGCGGACGGCCGGCGGAGGTGGAAGACGTGAGCGGGGGCCCGGCCGGGCTCCAGCCGCACGTAGTTCGTGCGGCCCCAGTGGTAGGTCTCGTCCGTGAGTTCGTCGTGGACCGACACCGACGCGTGCCAGTCCAGGCCGAGCTGCGGCATGTCGAGCGAGATCGTGGCCTCCTGGGTGAGGTGTGGGTCGAGGTTCACGACCACCAGCACGACGTCGGACCCCTCGCGTTTGCTGTACGCGATGAGGGCGTCGTTGTCGGTGTGGTGGAAGCGGAGGTTCCTGAGCCGGTGCAGCGCGGGATGGGCCCGGCGGATGGTGTTGAGGCGGGTGATGAGGGGGGCGATGGTGGTGCCCTCGCG
>NZ_LIPF01000015.1 GCF_001905385.1 Streptomyces sp. CB02414
CTCACCTGTTCAAGCACCCAGCAGGCGTGTCACCAACGTCGCGGGACAGCACAACTAGACCAAGTGGAAGTGTCAACAGCCGTAGTGAGCCGCCCAGTTGGCGCCGAGGTGCCGACAGGCCTCCTCTTGACACGTCTGGTTAACCTGGCACGCAACAGCTTGGTCTATACCAAAGCCCCGATCCGAAAGGCACGGTCGATGCCCTCCAGCAGGCCCAGCGGCGAGTCGGCGCGACATAGCGGCCCGGCACGCCTGGATGGCCTGCGCGCTCACCGGCCTCACCGCGGCACAACCGGACACGATCGCGACGGAGACGGGCCCGCCGGGCACCTACGGCACCGGAACGGCCCGGATCTTCACCCACGGCGCGAGTGCCGCTTCGGGGGTGGACGCGGCGTGAGCCGGGCGCGGGACGCGAACGGGCCGCGGGGAGGCCGCCCGCAACCGCGAGGCCGGTCCGGGACACGCTCGGCCTACCGCCCCCGAGTCACGGAACGCCGCGCGCGTCATCCGCTCACCGACCGGGATCGCGGCGGCTGCCCGAGGTCCCGCGGCCCGCGCGAGTGCACGGTCGGGGCGCCGTGCTGCCGGACCCCGGGTGCCGGACGGGCCGCTCGGAGTGTGTCGCCGCCGGGCAGGTTCGGTGCCCGCGTGCCCGCGTCCTCAGCGCGCGGTCTGCGTGTGCACGTACTCCACGAGGCGGCTCAGCGCGTCCGGGTCCGTGTCGGGCAGGACGCCGTGGCCGAGGTTGAAGACGTGGCCCTCCAGGCCGGCCGCCGCGTCCAGGATCTCGCGGGTCCGGGTCTCGACCGCCTGCGGGGTGGAGAAGAGGAGGGCGGGGTCCAGGTTGCCCTGGAGCGCCTTGCCGGGGCCGACGCGACGGGCGGCCTCGTCCAGCGGGACGCGCCAGTCGACGCCGACCACGTCCGCGCCGGCCTCGCCCATGTCGCGCAGGAGTTCGCCGGTGCCGACGCCGAAGTGGATGCGCGGCACGCCGTACCCGGCGACGGCCTCGAAGACCTTGCGGGAGGCCGGCTGCACGAAGCGGCGGTAGTCCGCGGGGGCCAGGGCGCCGACCCAGGAGTCGAAGAGCTGGACCGCGCTCGCGCCCGCCTCGATCTGCACCTTGAGGAAGGCGGCCGTGATGTCGGCCAGGCGGTCCAGGAGGTCGGCCCACAGCTGCGGGTCGCCGTACATGAGCGCCTTGGTGTGCTCGTGGTTGCGGGACGGACCGCCCTCGACGAGGTAGCTGGCGAGGGTGAACGGGGCGCCCGCGAAGCCGATCAGCGGGGTGGCGCCCAGCTCGCGGGTGAGCAGGCCGTAGGCCTCGGTGACGTACGAGACGTCCTCGGGGGTGAGGTCGCGCAGGCGGGCCAGGTCGGCGCGGGTGCGGATCGGCTCCTCGACGACCGGGCCGACGCCGGGCTTGATGTCGAGGTCGATGCCGATGGCCTTGAGCGGGACCACGATGTCGCTGAAGTAGATCGCCGCGTCCACGCCGTGCCGGCGCACGGGCTGGAGGGTGATCTCGGTGACCAGTTCCGGCCGCATGCAGGACTCGAGCATCGGGATGCCCTCGCGCACCTTGCGGTACTCCGGCAGCGAGCGCCCGGCCTGCCGCATGAACCACACAGGGGTGTGCGGCACCGGCTCACGCCTGCACGCCTTGAGGAACGCGGAGTCGTACGTGGCGGTCGGCTGCTTGCCCGCGGGGCTCTGTTCGGCACTCACACCGGCAAGTCTCGCATGCCCCTCGGACGGTGCCCGACCACGGGTGCGACCGCGCGCGAGCCGCGCGGGGGCGCCCGCACGGAACCGCGTGATCCGGACATCGCGCCCGCACGCGGGTGTCCCTCCCTGCGCCGGGGCGCTGTTCCGCTTAACCTTCCCCGCATGGCTGCGGCTCAGGGACGACTGTCGGACGGCGCTGGCGGAATGGACGAGAGGAAGGGTGCCGAGGAGGATTCCCGGCCTTCGGGGAGTACGGTTCCGCCGCCCTTCGCGGCCGCCGTCGAAGCGCTCAGGACCGCGCGGCTGCGGCCGCAGATCGAGGTCGAGGCGGTGCCGCCGCCGAAGCGGCTCGCCCCGTACGCGTACGCCCTGGAGGCGGCGGTCGTCGACGGCGACGAGGACCTGGCGGACGGACGGCTGGTGCTGCTGCACGACCCGGCCGGACACGACGCCTGGCACGGCACCTTCCGGCTGGTGACGCTGGTGCGGGCCGAGCTGGAGCAGGAGATGGCCGCCGACCCACTGCTGCCCGACGTCTGCTGGTCCTGGCTCACCGGCGCGCTCCAGGCACGCGGGCTGACCTACGGCGAGCCCAGTGGCACGGTCACGCGGGCGAGCTCCCACTACTTCGGCGGGCTCTCCGCGCGGCCGTCCGCCTCGCAGATCGAGATCCGGGCGTCCTGGACACCGCGCGAAGGGCTGGGCGGCGTCCCGGACACCGCCGCGCACCTGGCCTCGTGGTGCGATCTGCTGGCGCAGGTCGCGGGCCTGCCGCCGGCCGCGCCCGGGGACGCGTCGATCGTGACGCTGCCGCAGCGCCGCGGCCCGCAGTCGCGCTAGGCCCCGCCCGCCCCTCCACATGCTCCGTACCGGGGCCCGCTCCGGCCCGCGAAACGTTCCGTCACTTTGTCGACACGACCACTTTCGGCCCCGTATCGACAAAGTGCGAAACCGTTCGGTCTTCGAATGATCGACCGCGTGTCCGAATTGCTCGGATTGTTACTCACCAGATCGTGATCATTCTCTAAAGGCGGACGCGTTCGGTGCCGAAGACGACTGTGACCTTGAAAGCACGGTTCGTCCCGGCTTCGTCCCCCACGAGCCGGCCCCGTCCCGCACCCCAGGAGGCCTGGTGTCCGTTCTCCTCGAGCAGCCTGCAAGCCTGGTCGCCTACCGCCCGAACAAGCCGACCGCCATGGTGGTCGTGGCCGACCCGCGCGTCCGATCCACCGTCACCCGCCACCTGTGGGCGCTCGGTGTGCGCGATGTCATCGAGGCCTCGTCCGTCGCGGAGGCTCGTCCCCGCATCGGCAACCCCCGCGACATCTGCGTCGCCGACGTCCACCTCCCCGACGGCTCCGGCCTGACCCTGCTGTCGGAGACCCGCGCCGCGGGCTGGCCCAACGGCCTCGCCCTGTCCGCCGCCGACGACATCGGCGCCGTGCGCAACGCCCTGGCCGGCGGCGTCAAGGGCTACGTCGTCACCGGCACCCGCACCAACGTCGGGCTCCCCACCCGGCCGGGCGCCGCACCCATCGGCGCCGCCGCCGCCCGCCTGCACCGCCGCCCCCCGGGCGCCCCGAGCCACCCGGGCGGCTACCGCGAGCTCTCCGGCCGCGAGGTCGAGGTGCTGCGGCTGGTCGCGGAGGGCCAGTCGAACAAGGCGATCGGCGTCTCGATGGGCCTGTCCGCCCTGACCGTCAAGAGCCACCTGGCCCGCATCGCCCGCAAGCTCGGCACGGGCGACCGCGCCGGGATGGTCGCCGTGGCCCTGCGGACCGGGATCATCCACTGACCACTCCCCCCTCCACTCCCCGCACGCCGTGACCGCCGCCACCGTCCCCCTGAAGCCGATGGAAGCCGATCTTTCACTGACCTGACTGGTTTACGACCCTCCCGCGCCCGCCGACGGAACGTTCCGTCGGCGGGCGCGGTCGATCCACGGATACCCTTGACAGGTGACCGACGCCCACGAAACCGCAGCAGACCGTTCACTGCGAACCACCGGAGGCGCCCCTCCGGACGACGCCGGATCTTCTGCGAGCCAGGCGCCGACACCCTTGCTGGAACCACGCGAGGGCATTCCGCCGGTGATCGCCGACGCCGCGGCCCTCGCCGAGGTGACCGCCGCCTTCGCCGCCGGGCACGGCCCGGTCGCCGTCGACGCCGAGCGCGCCTCCGGCTACCGCTACGGGCAGCGGGCGTATCTGGTGCAGCTGCGCCGCGAGGGTGCCGGCACCGCGCTGATCGACCCGGTGGCCTGCCCCGACCTGTCCGCACTGGGTGCGGCGATCGCCGACACCGAGTGGGTGCTGCACGCGGCCACCCAGGACCTGCCGTGCCTGCGCGAAATAGGGATGGTGCCCACCCGCATCTTCGACACCGAGCTGGCGGGACGGCTGGCCGGTTTCCCGCGGGTCGGTCTCGGCGCGATGGTGGAGAACGTGCTGGGCTTCGTCCTGGAGAAGGGCCACTCGGCCGTCGACTGGTCCACCCGCCCGCTGCCCGAGCCCTGGCTGCGCTACGCCGCGCTCGACGTCGAGCTCCTGGTCGACCTGCGCGACGCGCTGGAGAAGGAGCTGGACCGGCAGGGCAAGCTGGACTGGGCCCGGCAGGAGTTCGACGCGATCGCCTCCGCCCCGCCGCCCGAGCCCCGCAAGGACCCGTGGCGCCGCACGTCCGGCATGCACAAGGTGCGCCGCCGCCGGCAGCTCGCCGTCGTACGGGAGCTGTGGCAGACCCGGGACCGGATCGCGCAGCGCCGGGACGTCTCGCCGGGCAAGGTGCTCGGGGACGCCGCCATCGTCGAGGCCGCGCTCGCGCTGCCGCCCAACGCGCACGCGCTGGCCGCGCTGAACGGCTTCGGGCGGGTCAACCGCCGGCAGCTGGAGCAGTGGCAGGTGGCGGTCGACCGGGCCCGTGCCCTGTCCGAGTCGCAGCTGCCGCAGCCCGGCCAGCCGGTGACCGGTCCCCCGCCACCGCGGGCGTGGGCCGACAAGGACCCGGCCGCCGCGGCCCGGCTCACCGCGGCGCGCGCGGCGGTGACGGCACTGGCCGAGCGGCTGAGCATGCCTCAGGAGAACCTGATCACCCCGGACACGGTGCGCCGGGTGTGCTGGGAGCCGCCGGCCGCCCTCGACGAGGAGTCGGTGGGCGCGGCCCTCGCCGGGCACGGGGCCCGGCCCTGGCAGGTGGAGCAGGTGACGCCGGTGCTGGTGACGGCGTTGGCCGAGGGCGTGTCGTAGGAGGGCGGCGCAATCCGGTGATGTGACCTTCGCCGCTCCCGCCGGGGGGACTGGGCAGCTACGTTACCCACAAGTAGCATGGGGCTGAGCGCGCGCTCAGTGCATGCGTGCCGCAGCAGTGCCATCCCGCACCCTGGAGGAGAGCCATCGTGCCTCGTACCGTCAGGGACGTCGTCTTCGTAGACGGCGTCCGCACCCCGTTCGGCAAGGCGGGCCCGAAGGGCATCTACCACGAGACCCGCGCCGACGACCTGGTCGTGAAGGCGATCCGGGAGCTGCTGCGCCGCAATCCCGGTCTCGATCCCAAGAAGATCGACGAGGTCGCCGTCGCCGCGACCACGCAGATCGGTGACCAGGGCCTGACCATCGGCCGCACCGCCGGCATCCTGGCGGGCCTGCCCACCTCGGTCCCGGGCTACTCCATCGACCGCATGTGCGCGGGCGCCCTGACCGCCGTCACCTCGGTGGCCGGTTCGGTCGCCTTCGGCGCGTACGACGTCGCCGTCGCGGGCGGTGTCGAGCACATGGGCCGCCACCCGATGGGCGAGGGCGTCGACCCGAACCCGCGGTTCGTCAGCGAGAAGCTGGTCGACGAGTCCGCCCTGTTCATGGGCATGACCGCGGAGAACCTGCACGACCGCTACCCCAGCATCACCAAGCAGCGCGCCGACGAGTACGCGGTGCGCTCGCAGGAGAAGGCCGCCAAGGCGTACGCCAACGGCCAGATCCAGGCGGACCTGGTGCCGGTGTCGGTGCGCCGCACCAACGAGGAGGCCGGTGAGACGGGCTGGGGCCTGGTCACCGCCGACGAGCCGATGCGCCCGGGCACCACGCTGGAGAACCTGGCCGGCCTGAAGACGCCGTTCCGCGTGCACGGCCGGGTCACCGCGGGCAACGCGGCCGGTCTGAACGACGGCGCCACCGCCTCCCTCATCGCGAGCGAGGACTTCGCCAGGGAGAACAACCTCCCGGTGAAGATGCGCCTGGTCTCCTACGCCTTCGCGGGCGTGGAGCCGGAGGTCATGGGCTACGGCCCGATCCCGGCCACGGAGAAGGCCCTGGCCCAGGCCGGGCTGTCCATCTCCGACATCGGCCTGTTCGAGATCAACGAGGCCTTCGCCGTCCAGGTCCTCGCCTTCCTGGAGCACTACGGCATCGCCGACGACGACGCCCGCGTCAACCAGTACGGCGGCGCCATCGCCTTCGGCCACCCGCTGGCCTCCTCCGGCGTCCGCCTGATGACGCAGCTGGCCCGCCAGTTCGAGGAGCAGCCGAACGTCCGCTACGGCCTGACCACCATGTGCGTCGGCTTCGGCATGGGCGCGACGGTCGTCTGGGAGAACCCGCACTTCGAGGGGGACAAGTGAGCACCACCGCAGAGCTTCTGAAGGGTGCGGCCGAGCTGTTCCCCGGCGAGGTCGTCACCAGCGCCCACGTGCGCCACTTCGACCTGCCCCTGGGCGCCGGGCGCTTCGCCCTGATCACCCTGGACAACGGCCACGACCACACCAAGCCGACCACGCTGGGCCCGCAGTCGCTGGCGAACATCGACGCCGCGATCGACCGGGTCGAGAAGGAGGCCGCGGACGGCGACATCGTCGGCGTCGGCGTCACCGGCAAGCCGTTCATCTTCGCGGTCGGCGCCGACCTCAAGGGCGTCGAGCTGCTGAAGCGGCACGAGGACGCGCTGGCCATCGGCAAGGGCGGCCACGACGTCTTCAAGCGGCTGGCGAAGCTGGCCGTGCCGACCTTCGCGTACTACAACGGTGCCGCGATGGGCGGCGGCGTCGAGATCGGCCTGCACTGCTCCTACCGGACGGTGTCCGCGGCCCTCCCCGCCTTCTCCCTCCCCGAGGTCTTCCTCGGCCTGGTCCCCGGCTGGGGCGGCTGCACGCTGCTGCCGAACCTGATCGGCGCCGACAAGGCCGTCTCGGTCATCATCGAGAACAGCCTCAACCAGAACAAGCAGCTCAAGGGCAAGCAGGTCTACGAACTCGGCATCGCGGACGCGATCTTCGAGGGCGCGGACTTCCTGGAGCAGTCGCTGATCTGGACCGCGTCCGTCCTCAAGGGCGAGATCGCGGTCGAGCGTCCGGCGATCGACCGCGGCGAGGCGTGGGACCAGGCCGTCGCGCGCGGCCGCTTCATCGCCGACGGCAAGGTGCACGGCGCGGCCCCGGCCGCCTACCGCGCGCTGGACATCATCGCCGCCGCCAAGAACGGCGACCTCCAGCAGGGCTACGACGCCGAGGACCAGGCCCTCGCCGACCTGATCATGGGCGGCGAACTGCGCTCCGGCATCTACGCCTTCAACCTGGTGCAGAAGCGCGGCAAGCGCCCCGCGGGCGCCCCGGACAAGTCGCTGGCCCGACCGGTCACCAAGGTGGGTGTCGTCGGCGCCGGCCTGATGGCCTCCCAGCTCGCGCTGCTGTTCCTGCGCCGCCTGGAGGTGCCGGTCGTCCTGACCGACATCGACCAGGAGCGCGTCGACAAGGGTGTGGGCTACGTCCACGCCGAGATCGACAAGCTGCTCGGCAAGGGCCGCATCAACCAGGACAAGGCGAACAGGCTGAAGGCCCTCGTCTCCGGCGTCCTGGACAAGGCCGAGGGCTTCGCGGACGCGGACTTCGTCATCGAGGCCGTCTTCGAGGAGATGGGCGTCAAGCAGAAGGTGTTCGCGGAGGTCGAGGCGGTCGCCCCGGCGCACGCGATCCTGGCGACGAACACCTCGTCCCTCTCCGTCTCGGAGATGGCGTCGAAGCTGAAGCACCCCGAGCGGGTCGTCGGCTTCCACTTCTTCAACCCGGTCGCGATCCTCCCGCTCCTCGAGATCGTGCGCGGCGAGCAGACCGACGAGGCCTCGCTGGCCACGGCGTTCGGCGTCGCCAAGAAGCTGAAGAAGACCGCGGTCCTCGTCAAGGACGCCCCGGCGTTCGTCGTGAACCGCATCCTGACCCGCTTCATGGGCGAGATCCAGAACGTCATCGACGAGGGCACGCCGGTGGACGTGGCGGAGAAGGCGGTCGAGCCCCTCGGCCTGCCGATGTCCCCGCTGGTCCTGCTGGAGCTGGTCGGCCCGGCGATCGGCCTGCACGTCTCCGAGACCCTGAACCGGGCCTTCCCGGAGCGCTTCACGGTCTCCCCCAACCTCAAGGCGGTCGTCGAGGCCGGCAAGCGCGGCTTCTACCTCTACGACAGCGGCAAGCCCGAGCTGGACCCGGAGGTCGCCGCGCTCCTCAAGCAGGGCGACACCGTCCTGACGGAGGAGCAGGTGCGGGCGCGGGTGCTCGACGCGGTGGCCCAGGAGATCGGCCTGATGCTCGACGAGGGCGTCGTCGCCGAGGCCCAGGACATCGACCTCTGCCTGATCACCGGCGCCGGCTGGCCCTTCCACCTGGGCGGCATCACGCCGTACCTGGACCGCGAGGGCGTCTCCGAGCGGGTGAACGGGAAGCGGTTCCTGGACACCGGGGTGGCTTCGGTTCCCGCGTAGCTCCGGCCTCCAGCAGACCGATGGGCCGTACCGGATTCGTCCGGTACGGCCCATCGGGCGTTCTGTCACTCGTGGTGCCGGCCTGCGCCGGCCCGGCCGTCACACCGCTTCCCACGCCCCCAGCGCCAGCCCCGCCTCGTCCTTCCGCCTCGCCAGCAGCAGCTGCCCGGTCGACGGCGACAGGATCGCGGCGACCACGCGGGCGTCGGTGTCCAGGGTGAGGGACACCGTCGCGTCGGCCGGCAGCACCGGACCCGACTCGGTCCACCAGGCGCCGGCCGACTCCTGTTCGCTGGGGTAGGCCGCGAAGGCGATCCGGCCGGAGGCCGAGCGCTGTGCCAGCAGCGTGCAGTCGTGCCCGTCGAGTTCGCAGCGGACGGCCGCGACCGGTCCGGGGCCCGCCGCGGTGACGAGGGCCACGGGCTCCGCTCCGGGCCGCCAGGCGCACAGAGTGCCGGACGCGTCGGTGAAGAACAGGGTGGTGTTCTCGTCGGAGGTCGCCAGGGCGCGCAGGGTGCCCGGACGGGCCTCCGTCTCCACCGAGTCCCCCATCCGGAACTCGGTGGCCGGCTTCTCCTGGAGCCAGTGGATGAGCCTCCCGGGGCGGTACGCGTAGGCCTCGATGCGTCCGGCCCTGCCCGCCACCGCGACGGGCGCGTCCTGGAGCTGCGCGCCCTTCAGGTCGCGCCACGGGCCCCAGCCGCCCTTCTGCTTCTGGGCCCGCATGCTGAGCCCGCCGCCTTCGTTGCGCACGAAGACGTGGGCACGGCCCTGGTCGTCGACCGCGACGGCGGGCGGACCGGTCCGGTCCCCCGTGCCGTTCGGATGACCGACGGGTTCCCAGTCCAGGGCGGCCAGCAGCGGCCGGAAGTGCGTGCAGTGCACCAGGCCGGACTCGCCGGGGGATGTGGGCCGCCAGGAGACCAGGTGCGCGTAGGCGTCGGCGCCCTGGCCGACCGCCAGCACTGGGTGCAGCCGCTGGTCACCGCCGATCCTGCGCGGGGCGCCCCAGGAACCGCCCGGTGCCTGCTCCGCACGGCACAGGGCGGCACCGTCGGACTCCTGGTAGACGCTGAGTCGGCCGTCCCGGCCGCGTATGAGCCACTCGCCGTTCACCTGATCATTTTATGCGGCCGCGTCCGGGCTCGCTCCGGCCGGGTGGGCCCGCGCGTGCGACCCTGACCTCATGAGCGACAGTGGCCCCCTCCTGGTGATCGTCGACGCCGCGAACGTCGTCGGGTCGGTTCCCGACGGCTGGTGGCGGGACCGGCGGGGGGCCGCGGAGCGCCTGCGGGACCGGCTGGCGGCGGACGGGGTGCCGGGGCTGGACTCTCCGGTGGAGGTCGTCCTCGTCGTCGAGGGCGCGGCCCGGGGAGTGGATTCCGTGCCCGGCGTACGGGTGGAGTCGGCGCCCGGCAGCGGGGACGACCACATGGTCGCGCTGGTCGCGGGGGCCTCCGGTGACCGTGCCGTCCTGGTGGTGACGGCCGACCGCGAGCTGCGCCGCCGGGTGACGGAGCTGGGCGCTCGGGTGACGGGGCCGCGGACGGTCCGTCCGGCGTGACGGCGCCCGGGCCCAGCCACGGCTCCTTCCCGCCCACCTGTTCGGCCCCGTACGCCCCGCCAGAACGGGGCGTACGGGGCCGGGACGGCGGACCCCGGGCTACGGGGCCCCGCCGTCGCCGGACGGCTTCGACGGGCCGCCGGCCTGGGCCTCCTCACCGCGGGCCAGGCGGCTGTGCGTGCGGCTGTAGAGGAAGTACACGACGACGCCGATCGCCATCCAGACGCCGAACCGCACCCAGGTCTCGGCGGGCAGGTTCAGCATCAGCCACAGCGAGGCGGCGACCGACACGATCGGCAGCAGCGGGACCAGCGGGGTGCGGAAGGCGCGGGGCAGGTCGGGGCGGGTGCGGCGCAGGATGATCACGCTGATCGCGACAACGACGAACGCGAACAGCGTGCCGATGTTCACCAGTTCCGCCAGCTCGCTCAGGCTGGTGAAGCCGGCGACGATCGCGATGATCACGCCGAGCAGGATGGTCGGCCGGTACGGCGTCCGGAACTTCGGGTGGACGCGGGAGAAGAAGCGCGGCAGCAGTCCGTCGCGGCTCATCGCGAAGAACACCCGGGTCTGGCCGAGCAGCAGGATCATGCAGACGGTGGTCAGGCCGACGGCGGCGCCGAAGCTGATCACTCCCGCGAAGAAGGGGTGCCCGGTGGATTTGAACGCGTCGGCGAGCGGTGCGTCGATGGACAGCTCGCTGTAGTGCTGCATGCCGGTGACGACGATCGAGACGGCGACGTAGAGCGCGGTGCAGATGAAGAGCGAACCGAGGATGCCCCGGGGCATGTCCCGCTGCGGGTTCTTGGTCTCCTCGGCGGCGGTGGCGACGATGTCGAAGCCGATGAAGGCGAAGAAGACGACCGAGGCGGCGGTGAAGATGCCCATCACGCCGAAGTTGGCCGGCGCCCAGCCGAACATCAGCTGGATCAGGGGCGAGTCGAGTCCCCCGCCCGCCTCCACCGGCTTCGACTCCGGGACGAACGGGTCGTAGTTGGAGCCCTTGACGAAGAAGGCGCCCGCGACGATCACGATGAGGACGACGGTCACCTTGATGGCGACGACGAGCGAGGTGACGCGAGCGGAGAGCTTCATGCCGAGGACGAGGATGCCGGTGAGGACCAGCACCAGGACGGCGGCGAGGATGTCGAAGCCGAACCCCTCGGCGCCGTCCCTCCCGGCCAGCGCCTCGGGCATCTGCCAGCCCGCGTTGTCCATCAGCGACCGGATGTACCCCGACCAGCCGACGGCCACCACCGCCGTGCCGAGCGCGAACTCCAGGACCAGGTCCCAGCCGATGATCCAGGCGGGCAGTTCGCCGAGCGAGGCGTAGGAGAAGGTGTACGCCGAACCGGCCACCGGCACGGTGGACGCGAACTCGGCGTAGCAGAGCGCGGCGAGCGCGCAGACCACGCCGGCCACGACGAAGGCCAGGGCCACGGCGGGCCCGGCGTTGTTCTTGGCGACCGTGCCGGTCAGTACGAAGATGCCGGTGCCGATGATGACACCGACGCCGAAGACCGTCAGGTCCAGGGCGGACAGGGATTTCTTGAGCGCGTGCTCGGGCTCCTCCGTGTCCCGGATGGACTGCTCGATCTTCTTGGTCCTGAAGAGACTGCTGTTGCTCACGGGTACCTCCGAGCTTGTCGTCCCCGACATGATCGAGAGGGGGGCGTACTGCGTATGCCCCGGCGTGAGCGGATTCATACGGATGGGCAGGTTTCACCACTGCAACGAGTGGAGAAGCCTGCCCATCCGGCCGTACGTCGGTCGCGTGCGTCAGTCGCGCGCGGCCTCCACCGAGTCCACGTCGGCGCCCGTGCGCTCGTACCGGCCGTCGAGCTTGGCGACCAGGCCGGTGACCTGCCGGGCGATGTCCGGCGCGGTGAGGCCGATCTCGGCGAGGACCTCGGCGCGCGAGGCGTGGTCGAGGAAGCGCGGCGGGATGCCGAAGTCGCGCAGCGGCACGTCCACGCCCGCGTCGCGCAGCGCCTGGGCCACGGCGGAGCCGACACCGCCGACGCGCGAGTTGTCCTCGACGGTGACGACGACGCGGTGGCGCTCGGCGAGCGGGGCCATGGCCTCGTCGACGGGCTTGACCCAGCGCGGGTCGACGACGGTGGTGGAGATGCCCTGCTTGTCGAGCAGGTCCGCCACCTCCAGGCACATCGGGGCGAGGGCGCCGACGGAGACCAGGAGGACGTCGGGGTCGTCGGTGCCCGGGGCGCGCAGCACGTCCATGCCACCGACGCGGCCGACGGCCGGTACGGCGGGGCCGACGGCGCCCTTGGAGAAGCGGACCACGGTCGGCGCGTCGTCCACCTCGACGGCCTCGCGCAGCTGAGCGCGGACCTGGTCGGCGTCGCGCGGGGCGGCGAGCCGGAGGCCGGGGACGACCTGGAGGATCGACATGTCCCACATGCCGTTGTGGGAGGCGCCGTCGGTGCCGGTGACGCCGGCCCGGTCCAGCACGAACGTCACGCCGCACTTGTGCAGGGCCACGTCCATCAGCACCTGGTCGAAGGCGCGGTTGAGGAAGGTGGCGTACACGGCGAAGACCGGGTGGACGCCGCCGTGGGCGAGGCCGGCCGCGGAGACCGCGCCGTGCTGCTCGGCGATGCCGACGTCGTAGACGCGGTCCGGGAAGGCCTTGGCGAACTTGTCGAGGCCGACCGGCTGGAGCATGGCCGCGGTGATGGCGACGACGTCCTCGCGCTCCCGGCCGAGCTTCAGCATCTCGTCGCCGAAGACGCTGGTCCAGTCGGCGCCGGAGGTGGAGATGGGCAGGCCGGTGTCGGGGTGGATCTTGCCGACGGCGTGGAAGCGGTCGGCCTCGTCCGCCAGGGCGGGCTGGTAGCCGCGGCCCTTCTCGGTGAGGCAGTGCACGATGACCGGGCCGCCGAAGCGCTTGGCGCGGGTGAGGGCGGACTCCAGGGCCTCGAGGTCGTGGCCGTCGATCGGGCCGACGTACTTGAGGCCGAGGTCCTCGAACATGCCCTGCGGGGCGATGAAGTCCTTCAGGCCCTTCTTGGCGCCGTGCAGGGTGTCGTAGAGCGGGCGGCCGACGACCGGGGTGCGCTCCAGGACCTCCTTGGTGCGGGCCAGGAAGCGTTCGTAGCCGTCGGTGGTGCGCAGGGTCGCCAGGTGGTTGGCGAGGCCGCCGATGGTGGGGGCGTAGGAGCGCTCGTTGTCGTTGACGACGATGACGAGGGGGCGGTCCTTGGCGGCGGCGATGTTGTTCAGCGCCTCCCAGGCCATGCCGCCGGTGAGCGCGCCGTCGCCGATGACGGCGACGACGTGGTCGTCGCGGTCCAGGACCTGGTTGGCCTTGGCGATGCCGTCGGCCCAGCCGAGGACGGTGGAGGCGTGGCTGTTCTCGATGACGTCGTGCTCGGACTCGGCCTGCGAGGGGTAGCCGGACAGGCCGCCCTTCATCTTCAGCTTCGAGAAGTCCTGGCGTCCGGTGAGCAGCTTGTGCACGTAGGACTGGTGGCCGGTGTCCCAGAGCACCTTGTCCTTCGGCGAGTCGAAGACGCGGTGCAGGGCGAGGGTGAGCTCCACCACGCCGAGGTTGGGGCCGAGATGGCCGCCGGTCTTGGAGACGGCGTCGACGAGGAAGGTGCGGATCTCCTCTGCCAGCCGGCCCAGCTCTTCCAGGCTGAGCCGGTCCAGATCGCGCGGTCCCGTGATGCGGGTCAGCAGCGGCACCCGTGCCTCCTTGCAGTAGAGCTGTTGCCGGGCTCGTCGAGTCTAATGTTCCGCTCCGGCGGAACGTGTCCGGGCGGTGCGTCGTACGTCACGCGTTCGGCCTTACCCATCCGGAACCTGTTCTACGACTTCTACGTCCCGGGGGCGCGGTCCGCCCGCCGTCCCGGTCGGCGGGCGGACGACGGACCGCCCGCCCGGGGGCTCAGCCCGGGCGGGCGGTGGGTCGGCAGCGACGGGCGCGCTGGGCGCCTCCTAGGCGCGGCCGGCCGTCTTCTGCGTCTTGCGGGTGACCGCGTCGATGACGACGGTCGCCAGCAGCACGCCACCGGTGATCATGTACTGGACCGGCGAGGCGATGCCCTCCAGGGCGAGGCCGTACTGGATGGAGACGATGACCATCACACCGAGCAGCGCGTCCCAGGTGCGGCCGCGGCCGCCGAAGAGGGACGTGCCGCCGATCACGGCCGCGGCGATGACGTTCATCAGGAACTCACCGGTGCCCGCGCCCTGGTTGGCGGAGGCGATCTTCGACGCCACGAACAGGCCGCCGATCGCGGCGAAGGTGCCGGCGATCGCGAAGACCGAGATCCGGACCAGCTCCACGTTGATGCCGGCGCGGCGGGACGCCTCGACGCTGCCGCCGAGCGCGAAGACCTTGCGGCCGTAGGAGGTGCGGCGCAGCACGAAGTCCGTCAGCAGCAGGAAGGCCAGGAAGATCACCACGGCCAGCGGCAGGCCCTTGTACTGGTTGAAGACGATCGCCACGGCGAAGGCCAGCACGGCGAGCAGCACCGTGCGGACGATGACCTCGTTCAGCGGCCGGGACGGCACCCCGGCGGCGGCGCGGCGGCGGTTGTCGAAGAAGGCGGAGACGAAGTACCCGGCCGTCACGACGATCGCCAGGCCGTAGGCGGCGGCCACGTCGCTGAAGTAGTAGCTGGTCAGCTTGACGACGATGCCGTCGCTGTTCAGGTTGATGGTGCCGTTGCTGCCGAGTATCTGCAGCATGAAGCCCTGCCAGAACAGCAGGCCGGCCAGTGTCACGGCGAAGGCGGGGACGCCGATGCGGGCGAAGAAGAAGCCGTGGATGGCGCCCGCCACGGTGCCGGTGAGGATGGCCAGGACCAGGGCCAGGACCTCGTTCATGCCGTGCGTGATGTTCAGCACGGCGAAGGTGGCGCCCGCGACACCGCTGACCGAGCCGACCGACAGGTCGATCTCGCCCAGCAGCAGGACGAACACGATGCCGATGGCGATCATGCCCGTGCCGACCATGGTGACCGACATGTTGGAGAAGTTGCCGGCGGTGAGGAAGTTGGAGTTCAGGCTGGTGAAGATGGCCCAGATGATCAGCAGGCCGGCGACGACCGGGATGGACCCGAGGTCGCCCGCCTTCATCTTCCGCTTGAACTCGGCGAGGTAGCCCGCGAATCCCTGCTCGCGCACCAGCAGCCGCGGGTCGACCGCGGTGGCCGCGCCGGAGGCCGCGGCGGGGTTCTCCGCCGTCTTGTCCTCGGCGGGCGTGGAGGTCTTGTCGATGCTCACTTCTTGATCTCCCCATTGGTGCGCGCCGCACGACGGGTCACGGCGTTCTCCGTGGCGCCCGTGATGGCGGAGATGATCTCTTCCTGCGAGGTCGACTTGACCTCGAAGACGCCGTTGTTGCGCCCGAGGCGCAGGACGGCGACCTTGTCGGCGACCGCCTTGACATCGGCCATGTTGTGGCTGATGAGGATGACGGCGTGACCGCGCTCGCGCAGCCGCTCCACGAGGTCGAGGACCTGCGCGGTCTGCTCGACGCCGAGGGCGGCGGTGGGCTCGTCGAGGATGACCAGCTTGGGCTCGCCGAGCATGGACCGGGCGATCGCCACGACCTGGCGCTGACCGCCGGAGAGGGAGGCGATCGGGATGCGGACGCTGGGGATGCGGATGGACAGCGTGTCCAGCAGCTCGCGGGAACGGCGCTCCATCTCGACCTCGTCCAGGACACCGCGCTTGAGGATCTCGCGGCCCAGGTAGAGGTTGCCGACGACGTCGATGTTGTCGCACAGCGCGAGGTCCTGGTAGACGGTCGCGATGCCCAGGTTCTGGGCGTCGTGCGGCTTGTTGATGCTGACGGCCTTGCCGTCCCACTCGATGGCGCCTTCATCGATGGGGTGCACGCCGGCGATCGTCTTGACCAGCGTGGACTTTCCGGCTCCGTTGTCGCCCACCAGGGCGACCACCTCACCGGCGTGGACCTCAAGCTCTACGTCGGTGAGCGCCTGGACGGCACCGAATCGCTTGGAGACCCCGCGCAACGCCAGCACGGGCGTAGCGGACACGTGAACCATCTCCTTCGCCGCCTGACCCGGCGGGAGGTTGTGCAGAAGTATGAGGGGGGTTGTTCCGTCCGGCGCCCCGCTTAGCTTGCGGGGCTGTTGAGTGCGGGGCACCGGAGGAAACCGGGGGCAGCCGGCCCCGTACGCGCTCAGGCGGTACGGGGAGCGGGACTGCTTACTTGAGGCCGATCTTGTCGCAGGCGGCCTTGTAGTTTCCGGCGCAGATCTCGTCGAGGGTGTAGAAGCCCTCCTTGATGACGGTCTCCTTGATGTTGTCCTTGGTCAG
This sequence comes from Streptomyces sp. CB02414, assembly GCF_001905385.1. Taxonomy (GTDB): domain Bacteria; phylum Actinomycetota; class Actinomycetes; order Streptomycetales; family Streptomycetaceae; genus Streptomyces. Next base: position 16,349 of record NZ_LIPF01000015.1, read on the forward strand.
CGAGACGACCGGGACGAGCACCGACGGGACGCCCTTGGTGGTGGCGCTGTCGGACTTGCTGGTGGCGATGGAGTCGAGCGACTCGCCCTTGGCGAGGGCGACGGCCATCTCACCGGCGACCGCGGCCTCCTGCGGGTAGGACTTGTAGACGCTCATGTACTGCTCGCCGGTGATGATCCGCTGCACGCCCGCGAGTTCGGCGTCCTGGCCGGTGACCGGGATGTCGGCGATGCCCGCGCGCTTGAGGGCGGTGATGATGCCGCCCGCCATGCCGTCGTTGGCGGAGTACACGCCGATGATCTTGTCCTTGCCGATGGCGGAGATCGCGGCCTGCATGTTGGCGTTGGCGTTCTCCGGCTTCCACTCCTTGGTGTCGTACTCGCGGCCGATGTTCACCTTGCCGTCCAGGACGGAGTGGGCGCCCTCCTTGAACTGGGCGGCGTTCGGGTCGGTGGAGGAGCCGTTCATCATGACGATCTGGCCGTCCTTGGCCTTGTCGCCCAGCGCCTTCAGCAGGGCCTCGCCCTGGGTCTTGCCGACCGTGACGTTGTCGAACGAGGTGTAGGCGTCGATCGGGCCCTCGGCCAGGCGGTCGTAGGCGACGACCGGGATGTCCGCCTGCTCGGCCTTGGTGATGGAGCCGGCGATGGCCTTGGAGTCCACCGCGTCCACGATCAGCACGTCGACCTTGTTGGTGATCATCGTGTCGACCTGCTGCGCCTGCAGCGTGGCGTCCTGCTTGGCGTTGGCGTAGACGACCTCGCCCTTGCCGTTCGTCAGCTCCTTGACCTTCTTCTCGATCAAGGGCTTGTCGAACTTCTCGTAGCGCGCGGTCTGGTTCTCCGGAAGCAGCAGCCCGACCTTGATGGCGTCGCCCTTCTTGGCGGCCGAGTCGGACGAGTCCTTGCTGTCGTCGGCCTCCTTGGCGCTGCCACAGGCGGCGAGCGAGACTGCCATCGCGGTGGTGGCAACGGCAACGGCGGCACGACGCATACGCGTGTTCACTTCAGAAACCTCCCTGACGAGGCCGCGTCGTTGCGGCCGAGGTGGCTGGAAGTCAACTCGGCCACACGTGCGACGTCAAGAAGTAAATCCTTAACGAGATGACAACGGTGCCATCCGTGCTCTAAGTGAAGGCAGGGGTGGCCACCGGCAGAGCACTGGTCGCAGTTCCGTCCAAGAGGGTCGAATCGCCCATCTCGCTGAGCGCCAGGGCGAGCGCGCCGAGCACCTCGGCGCGGCCCCCGAGGGCCCCGGAGAAGACGGAGAGCTGTCGCGCCGCGCTGGGGATCGCGTACCGGCCGACGGACTCCCGGATCGGCCCGAGCACCAGCTCACCGGCCTCCGCGAGGTCGCCGCCGAGGACGACGCGGCTCGGGTTGAGCAGGTTGCAGAGGTTGGCGACCCCGCTGCCGATGTGCCGGCCCACGTCGGCGATGACCCGCCGGCAGCCCGGGTCGCCGTCCCGCGCGAGCCGCACGACGCCCTCCATCGTGAGGTCGGTGCCGTGGCTCGGCTGGAGCAGCGGGAGCACGTAGCGGGCGGAGGCGAAGGTCTCCAGGCAGCCCCGGTTGCCGCAGCGGCAGACCGGGCCGGCCTCGTCGAGGGTGATGTGCCCGATCTCGCCCGCCGTGCCGCCGGGGCCGCGGTAGATCTTGCCGTTGATCACCAGGCCGGCGCCGACGCCGCTGGCGACCTTGATGTAGGCCAGGTCCCGCACGCCCCGCCCGCTGCCCCAGACCAGCTCGCCGAGGGCCCCGAGGTTGGCGTCGTTGTCCACGTGCACCGGCACGCCGAGCCGCCCCCGCAGCTCCTCGGCGGGCTTGGTGCCGCCCCAGCCGGGCAGGATGGCGGTCGAACCCAGCGTCCCGGACTCCACGTCGATCGGGCCGGGCACGCCGAGGCCCACTCCGGCGATCTTGGAGCGGTCGACGCCGGTCGCCTCGATCAGCCGGCTGACCAGCTGCTCCGCCCGGTCGAAGCCCTGCGCGGCGGACGCGTCCACGTCCAGCGGCTCGGACTCCTCGGCGAGCACCTGGTGGGCGAGGTTGCCCACCGCGACGCGCAGGTGCGTGTGCCCGAAGTCCACGCCGATGACGATGCCGGCGTCCCCGCTCAGCGAGACGCTGCGGGCCCGGCGGCCGCCCGCCGAGGTGGGCGTGACCTCGACCGTCCCGCCTTCCTTCAGTTCCCGGACGATGTTCGAGACCGTGGCCGCGGACAGCCCCGTCGTCCTCGCGATCTCCGCCTGCGTGAGCGAACCGGCGAGACGTACCGCTCGTACGACCCGTTCCAGGTTGGCTCGGTGCAGCGACGACTGCGACCCGGGAGTCTCCATTGACTCTCACCCTCATCCCTGGGTCCGCGTCACCCGGTGTGATGCGGACCTTGTACAAGTTATTAACCCCAAACTCCGCTGGATCGCCCAGTGGCGTCAAGCCCTTGAAAGAAATCGGTTCCACGCCGTGTCCACGGCCGACTACCGGCGGTACGCCACAGGGGTCCGGTCCCGGAGAGCTGTCTCTCCGGGACCGGACCCCTGCGTACGACGGGTGGAGCGGCGGTGGGCGTCAGCGGAAGGTGCCCTGCGACACCGAACCGGCGATCCGCCGCTGGAAGACGCAGTACACGATCAGTACGGGCACCACCGTGACCACGATCGCCGCGAAGAGCGCACCGTAGTCGATGTCGTAGACCTGCGAGGACGCGTAGGCGGCCATGCCCTGGGTGAGGACCCATTTGTCCTGGTCGGTGTTGAGCGCCACCGGCAGCAGGAACTGGTTCCACAGGCCCAGGAAGTTGAAGATCGCCACCGCCGCCATGCCCGGACGGGCCATCGGCAGCATCACCTGGAAGAACGCCCGCCAGTCCCCGGCACCGTCGATCAGCGCGGCCTCGTACACGTCGTGCGGCAGCGACCGGAAGAACGAATAGAGGAAGAACATCGTGAACGGCAGCGCGAACGCGACATAGGTGAGGATCAGTCCGGGACGGGTGTTCAGCAGCCCGAAGTTCTGCAACTGGAAGAAGAGCGGAACGATCGCCAGGAAGACCGGGAAAGTCAGGCCGGCGAGCATCACGTAATAGATCAGCCGGCGTCCGGGGAACTCGAACCGGGCGAGAATGTAGGCGCACATCGCGCCGAGCAGCATCACCAGGACCAGTGCCGAGACCACGACGATCACGGAATTCAGGAAGTATTTCCCGATGTTCGCGTCGGTCCACGCGTTCGCGTAGTTCTCGAACCGCCACTGATCCGGCAGCGAGAACGGCGACGAAAGGATCTCGCCGGTCGATTTGAACGACGACATCAGCACCCACAGCATGGGCACGATCACGATCACGGACCACAGGATCAGCAGGGCGTGCGAGATCGCCGCGAATCTGCGGTCGCTGCTCGCGGCGGCCCTCGTCAGCTTGCGGTCGGTCGCCGGTTTCCGGTCACTGGCCGGCTTCCGGTCGGCGGCGATGACGCTCACCGGGCACCTCCCTTGGCTGCGGCACGCCGAGCCCTGGACCCAGGTGCTTTCCTCTTGCTCTCGCCCTCGCCGCCGCCCGTGAGGCGGTTGACGAGGAACACCAGCGCCGCGAACACCAGGGTGACGACGGCGAGGACGACGCCCATCGCGGTGGCGTAGCCGAACTGCTGCTTGGCGAAGGCGACGTTGAACAGACGCTGGCTGATCGTCAGGGTCGAGTTGGCCGGACCGCCGTTCGGCACCATCGCCTGGACGTAGACGAACGCGTCGAGTGCGGCGATGCCCAGGTAGATGTACGCCGTCTGCACGCTGTCCCGGATCGCCGGCAGGGTGATCGAGATCGTGGTGCGGAACCGGCCGGCCCCGTCGATCTTCGCCGCCTCGTACAGCTCGCCGGGAACGCCCTTGATCGCGGCGATGAAGAGCACCGCGTAGAACCCGACGAGCCCCCAGATGATGACGAACATCACGGCCGGCATCGCGGTGGCCTTCTCGCCCAGCCACGCGAACGTCTCGAAGCGGTCGAGGCCGAGGCCGGTGAGGACGCCGTTGAGCAGGCCGGCGTTCGGGTCGTACATCTGCGCCCAGATCAGACCGACGATGATCGCCGGCACGACGTAGGGGAAGAACGAGATGATCCGGTAGAACGACGCTCCCCGGATCCCTCGGACGGGGCCCTTGCTGGGCCCGCCCAGGGTGATGGCCACGGCGACCCCGAGGGCCAGCGTCAGCGTCACCAGCGGCACGAAGGCCGCGAGGAGCGCGACGTTGCGCAACGCCTTCAGGAAGATGTCGTCCTGGAACATCTTCGTGAAGTTGTCGAAGCCTACGAAGTTGTAGTCCGGGCTGAAGCCGCGCCAGTCGGTCATCCCCCAGAAGATCGCCTGGCCGAACGGGATCAGAACGAAGATCACGAAGATGGCCAGCGGGACACCGAGGAACGCGAGGAAGAACGTCACCCGGTCGAACGTGAGCCTGCGGCGCCGTGGCCGCCCGCCGCGAGCGGCCGGCTCGGGCCGGCGGCTCGCGGCGTCGGAGGTGGTGATGTTTTCTTTCATCGCCGTACTAGCTGATCTTGATCTTGTCGATGGAGTCGTCTTCCTGGACCTTGTCGGAGATCTTCTGCAGGGCCGAGGTGAGGCCCTTGCGGTCGAGGTCACCGGAGAGGAACGAGTTCCACGGCACCAACTGGTCGGTGTTCATGCCGTATGCCTCGACGAACCTCCTCATGTCGTAGATGTTGTCGCCCGCGGCCTCGAGCATCTTCGTCTGGGAGACGAGGGCGGCCGATCCGAAGCCGTCGGCGGGCACCGTGCCCTTGACCACCGTCGGGGCCAGCTTGGTCTTGGAGAAGTTGGCGGCCGCCTTCTCGGACAGCATCGCCCGCAGCACTTCCTTGCCGCCGGCCGGGTTCTTGCCCTGCTTGGGCACGATGAACGGCTCGCCCGCCGCGGCGTGGAGCGACTCGTAGGGCAGCTTCGGCTTGTCCGTGAGCGTCATCTCCGGGAATCCGGTCATCTGGAAGTCCGCCTTGGTGGCGTTCTTCATCTCGTTCTCGATCCAGCCACCGGACGGGTAGAGCAGTGCCTTCTGGTCGTTGCTCCAGATCGCCTGCGCCTTCTGGAACTGGGTGCCGGAGCCGCCGGGGACGAACATCTTCTCCTTGATCATGGTCTCCATGACCTTGAGGACGCCCTGGATGGCCGGATGCGACCAGGCGTTCTTCTCGAGATTGCCGAGAGCGAGCCGGACCTCGTCACCGCCCTCCTTGATCGCTGAGGCGAACAGCATCGTCTGGTAGTAGGTCGCGGCTTCCTTGCCGTGGACGAAGAGGTACTTGCCCTTCTTCTTCGCCTGCTGGCCGAGGTCGAGCGCCTCGTCCCAGGTCTTCGGCGGGGTCCAGCCGTTCTCCTCGAAGAGCGTCTTCGAGTACCAGACGCCGTACACCGTCATCACGTACCGGAGCGCGACGAACTTGCCGTTGTACGTTCCGGGGTCCTTGACGCCGGGGTAGACGATGTCGGCGATCTTCTTGCCCTCGTAGGTGTTGGCCTCGAAGAGGTCGTCGAGCTCCTCCAGCTGGTCGAGGATGCCGAGGAAGCCGATCTGGTCCTCACCGGAGTTGTCGATGAGGTCCGGCGGGTTGCCGCCGACGAAGCGGGGCTGGAGCTGGGGGGCGATGTCGACGACCGGCTTGACCTGGACCTTGAGTCCCTTGACCTGGCTGCCGAGCACCTGGTTGGTGTAGTCGACGTAGTCGGTGCCGTAGCCGCCGTCGAAGATGGCCGCTTCGACCGAGGAGTTCGCGGCGACCCCGAACGGGTTGTTGGCGCTCTTCTCGCCCTTCGGGCCGCCGTCGCCGTCGCCGTCCTCGCTGGAGGGAGAGCTGCACGCGACCGCGAACGAGCCCATCGCCGCGGTGGCGATGGCCCCGCGCAGGAGCGTCCGCCTGTCAAGAGAACCGGCACGAATGGTCATCTCTGCATCCTCACTGATCGATTGGTTCTGTCCGGGTGTGCTGCGTGTGCGGCCGCCGTGACCGGACCGGTCCCGCGCCGGCCGCACGTGAGGCGTTGTCGCCGTCGTCTCGGAGCCGCGGTGCGGCGCCGATGATCAGCTGAGCGATGCCGGCACAACAGTCGCCGGGGCCGGAGCGGCGGTCGCGCTCCGCCTGATCAGTTCGTGATGGCCCACGCCGGTGGTGGATCCCATGCTCAAGTCCTCGCCTTCTCCAGGACTCAGGCGGTGAACCGGATCCTCCCCGGCACCGCGTTCGGGTCAAGCTGGGTCGTGCAGGAAATGCGGCCGTACAAGGTCGGGTGCGGTGAAGATGCCCCGGAGTGCCGACAGGTATAGTCCACTTCCGGCCGACTGAGCAAGATCGAATGCAAGGTTGGCGGTACGTCTTTTCCGAGTTGAGACCTCCCGGAAATATGAGTGGGCTGTGTGCCACTTGCCGGAAGAATCCCCGGCATAAGCCCCGAACGCCACATCCAACACCCTTGACATCACTTGCCACTTGACCCCTACTGGTCCTTGCGCAGTTGAATTGACAACGTTGTCCCCAGGCGCTGGGAGGGTGGTCCGGGCATGCGGTACAGGGTTCGGCACAGATGGGGTCCGGCGGTCGTGTTGACGACCGCCTTCGCCGTGGCGGCGGGTTCACAGGGGGCGGCGGTCGCACTGCCCGCCGCGCCCGCGAAGACCGACCGGGAGTTCGCGTCCTCGTTCGAGGCGGACGACCCGGTTCCGGACTGGCTCGACACCGTGGACACGGGGCCGGGCGGGAAGAAGCGCTCCTCGGGCGTGGACGGCGGCTACCGCACCGGCATACCGGGCAATGTCACCGACCGCGTCACCGAGGTGCGGGCCAGCGCCGAGAACACGGGCGGCGGGGAGGTGAAGGAGAACCTCGTCGACGGTGAGCCCACCACCAAGTGGCTGGCGTTCGAGAAGACCGGCTGGGTCGAGTTCGACCTGGACGAACCAGCGAAGATCGCCAAGTACGCCCTCACCTCGGCCAACGACCACGACGAGCGCGACCCGGCGGACTGGACGCTCAAGGGGTCGGCGGACGGCGAGACCTGGCAGACCGTGGACAGCCGCTCGGGCGAATCCTTCGGCGAACGCCTCCAGACGAAAACGTACGAACTGGACGGACCGGCCGAGTACCGGCACTTCCGGCTGGAGATCACCAAGAACAACGGCGGGGACATCCTCCAGCTCGCCGACGTGCAGCTGGCCACCGCCGACACCGAGACGCCCGTCCCCGAGGACATGCTCTCGCACGTGGACCGCGGCCCGACCGGCTCGCCGACGGCGAAGGCGGGCGCCGGCTTCACCGGCACGCACGCCCTGAAGTACGCGGGCCGGCACAACGCGGACGGCCGGGCTTACTCGTACAACAAGGTCTTCGACGTCAATGTGAAGGTCGAGCGCCGCACCGAGCTCAGCTACAAGATCTTCCCGTCGATGGCGGACGGCGACCTCGACTACGACGCCACGAACGTCTCCGTCGACCTCGCCTTCACCGACGGCACCTACCTGAGCGACCTCAAGGCCACCGACCAGCACGGGTTCCCGCTGACGCCGCGCGGTCAGGGCGACGCCAAGATCCTCTACGTCAACCAGTGGAACAGCGTGCGGTCGGGGATCGGGTCGGTCGCGGCCGGCAAGACCGTCGACCGGATCCTGGTGGCCTACGACTCCCCCAAGGGCCCGGCGAAGTTCCGGGGCTGGCTGGACGACGTGGAGATCGAGCGGGCCAGGCCCGAGCGGCCCAAGGCCCACCTGTCCGACTACGCGCTCACCACCCGCGGCACCAACTCCAGCGGCAGCTTCTCGCGCGGCAACAACATCCCGGCGACCGCCGTGCCGCACGGCTTCAACTTCTGGGTCCCGGTGACCAACGCCGGTTCGCTGAGCTGGCTGTACGACTACGCGCGCGGCAACAACGCGGACAACCTGCCCACCCTCCAGGCGTTCAGCGCGAGCCACGAGCCGAGCCCCTGGATGGGCGACCGGCAGACCTTCCAGGTGATGCCGTCCGCGGCCTCCGGCACCCCGGACACCGGCCGGGAGCAGCGCGAGCTGGCCTTCCGGCACGAGAACGAGACGGCCAGGCCGTACTACTACGGCGTGCGGTTCGAGAACGGCCTGAAGGCCGAGATGGCGCCCACCGACCACGCGGCGATGATGCGCTTCACCTACCCCGGTGACGACGCGAGCGTGATCTTCGACAACGTCGAGGACCAGGCCGGTCTGACCCTGGACGAGGAGAACGGCACCTTCCACGGCTACTCGGACGTCAAGTCCGGGCTCTCCACGGGCGCCACCCGCCTCTTCGTCTACGGCGAGTTCGACTCCAAGGTCACCGGCGGCGGCTCCAGCGGCGTCAAGGGCCACCTGCGCTTCGACGCGGGCAGGGACCGCACCGTGACGCTGCGCATCGCGACCTCGCTGATCGGCGTCGACCAGGCGAAGGACAACCTGCGCCAGGAGATCCCGAAGCGCGCCTCCTTCGACAAGGTCAAGCGCGACGCCCGCAAGCAGTGGGACCGCGTCCTCGGCAAGGTCGAGGTCGAGGGCGCCACGCAGGACCAGCTGACCACCCTGTACTCCAGCCTCTACCGGCTGTACCTGTACCCGAACGCGGGCCACGAGAAGGTCGACGGGAAGTACAAGTACGCCTCCCCGTTCTCCAAGGCGGTCAAGGAGGACACCCCGACCGAGACCGGCGCCGAGATCGTGGACGGCAAGGTCTACGTCAACAACGGCTTCTGGGACACGTACCGGACCACCTGGCCCGCGTACTCCTTCCTGACCCCGTCCAAGGCCGGTGAGCTGGTCGACGGCTTCGTGCAGCACTACAAGGACGGCGGCTGGACCTCCCGCTGGTCCTCCCCGGGCTACGCGGACCTGATGACCGGCACCTCCTCGGACGTGGCGTTCGCCGACTCCTACGTCAAGGGCGTCGACTTCGACGCGAAGGCGGCGTACGACGCGGCCGTCAAGAACGCCACCGTCGTGCCCCCGTCCTCGGGCGTGGGCCGCAAGGGCATGGCGACCTCGCCGTTCCTCGGCTACACCAGCACCGAGACGCACGAGGGCATGTCGTGGGCGCTGGAGGGCTACCTCAACGACTACGGCATCGCGAAGATGGGCGAGAAGCTCTACGCGGAGACCGGCGAGAAGCGGTACAAGGAGGAGTCGGCGTACTTCCTGAACCGCGCCCAGGACTACGTCAACATGTTCGACGCGAAGGCCGGCTTCTTCCAGGGCAAGGACCTCGCGGGCAAGTGGCGCGTGGACTCGGACAAGTACGACCCGCGCGTGTGGGGCTACGACTACACGGAGACCAACGGCTGGGGCTACGCCTTCACCGCCCCGCAGGACAGCCGTGGCCTCGCCAACCTGTACGGCGGCAGGAAGGGCCTGGGCGACAAGCTCGACGAGTACCTGTCCACGCCCGAGACGGCCTCCCCGGAGTTCGTCGGCTCCTACGGCGGTGTCATCCACGAGATGACCGAAGCGCGGGACGTCCGCATGGGCATGTACGGGCACTCCAACCAGGTCGCCCACCACGCCCTGTACATGTACGACGCGGCCGGGCAGCCGTACAAGACGCAGAAGAACGTCCGCGAGGTGCTCTCCCGCCTCTACACCGGCAGCGACATCGGGCAGGGCTACCACGGCGACGAGGACAACGGCGAGCAGTCGGCCTGGTTCCTCTTCTCCGCGCTCGGCTTCTACCCGCTGGTGATGGGCAGCGGCGAGTACGCCATCGGCTCCCCGCTGTTCAAGAAGGCGACCGTGCACCTGGAGAACGGCCGCGAGCTGGTGGTCAAGGCGCCGAAGAACAGCAACCGGAACATCTACGTCCAGGGCCTGAAAGTCAACGGCAAGCGCTGGAACTCCACCGCGCTCCCCCACGACCTGATCGCCCGGGGCGGTGTCCTGGAGTTCGACATGGGCCCGCGGCCGTCCACGTGGGGCACCGGCGAGAACGCCGCGCCGGTGTCGATCACCGAGGACGACGAGGTGCCCACCCCGCGCGCGGACGTGACCGTGGGCGAGGGAGCTCTGTTCGACGACACGTCGGCGACCGAGGCGGCCGTGACGTCGGTGGAGCTGCCGGTGTCCGGCGAGGGTGCGAAGGCCGTCCAGTACACGCTGACGTCGCCGGCCGACGGCGCGAAGGCCCCGGCGGGCTGGAAGCTCCAGGGTTCGGCCGACGGTACGGCCTGGCGGACGCTGGACGAGCGCTCGGGCGAGTCCTTCGCCTGGGACCGGCAGACCCGGGCGTTCTCGGTGAAGTCGCCGGGGACGTACCAGAAGTACCGCCTGGTGCTCGACGGTGAGCACACGCTGGCGGAGGTGGAGCTGCTGGCGTAGGCGGACCCGGCTGGGTGCGGTGGCGGGTTCGGGCAGTGGCCTGAACCCGCCACTTCCGTGTGGGGACCCGTTCCCCGTGCGTGACCGATGCACCAGAATGAGCGCGCCTGAGGCAGCCGCCGCAGGCGCATCGCGCGTCTATCCGAGGGGGAACACGTGCGGACACACATCGGCAGACGGTTCACAGGACTGGTCACGGGCGCGCTCCTGGCCGCGGGGGCCCTGTTCGCGACGGCCGCTCCGGCCCAGGCGTACAGCCCCGACCCCAGTGTCTCCACGTACTACCGCGACACCGGCACCTGCCCGTGCAGCGGTGGCAGCCTCACCGACCCGTTCGACAACACGTACTTCGCGCACGACGCGGGTGGCTGGGCCGTCAAGATGGAGCTGAGCGACGCGGGCTGGTTCGTCGGCAAGGTCGAGTTCCATCCGAGCGGCGAGAAGCTCTGGATCTACGACACCAAGAACGACGGCGACACGTTCTACGTGTCCGTCGCCTACTCGCACAACGGGTCGCGCCACAACCTCGGCACCTTCTCGGCGCCGGGCACCTCGGACGTCGTGGACCTGACGGTCAAGGACTTCAGCATCCCCGACGGCGCGTACGTGGACATCACGCTCTACGACGACTCGGGCCGCTCCGACTACATCGCGGCGGCGAGCGGCACCGGCGGGGCCATCGCCTGACCCGGCACCCGGCACGGCGAGGGCCGCACCCCCGTCACCGGGGATGCGGCCCTCGACCGCTGTGCGGTGCCGCCTACTTGCGGATCAGGCTGCGCAGCACGTACTGCAGGATGCCGCCGTTGCGGTAGTAGTCCGCCTCACCGGGGGTGTCGATGCGGACGACCGCGTCGAACTCCACACCGGTGTCGGTGGTGACCTTGACCGTGCGCGGGGTGGTGCCGTCGTTCAGCTCGGTGACGCCGGAGATGGAGAAGGACTCCTCGCCGGTCAGGCCGAGGGAGGACGCCGACTGGCCCTCCGGGAACTGGAGCGGCAGGACGCCCATGCCGATGAGGTTCGAGCGGTGGATGCGCTCGTAGGACTCGGCGACGACGGCCTTGACGCCGAGGAGCGCGGTGCCCTTGGCGGCCCAGTCGCGGGACGAGCCGGAGCCGTACTCCTTGCCGGCCAGGACGACGAGCGGGATGTTCTGCTCGATGTAGTTGCGGGAGGCGTCGTAGATGAACGACACCGGACCGCCGTCCTGCGTGAAGTCGCGGGTGTAGCCGCCCTCGGTGCCCGGCGCGATCTGGTTGCGCAGGCGGATGTTGGCGAAGGTGCCGCGGATCATGATCTCGTGGTTGCCGCGGCGCGAGCCGTAGCTGTTGAAGTCGCGGCGCTCGACGCCGTGCTCCGTCAGGTACTTGCCGGCCGGGGTGTCGGCCTTGATGGCACCGGCGGGCGAGATGTGGTCCGTGGTCACCGAGTCGCCCAGCTTGGCGAGCACGCGGGCGCCGGAGATGTCCTCGACCGGGGCCGGCTCCATGCCCATGCCCTCGAAGTACGGGGGCTTGCGGACGTAGGTGGACTCGCCGTCCCACTCGAAGGTGTCGCCGGTCGGGATCGGCAGCGCCTGCCACTGGGCGTCGCCGGCGAAGACGTCGCTGTAGGACTTGGAGAACATGTCCTCGCCGATGGCGTTGGCGACGACGTCGTTGACCTCGGCCTCGGAGGGCCAGATGTCCTTCAGGAAGACCGGGTTGCCGTCCTGGTCGGTGCCCAGGGCCTCCGTGGTGATGTCCACCTTCATGGAGCCCGCGAGCGCGTAGGCGACGACCAGCGGCGGGGACGCCAGGTAGTTCATCTTGACGTCGGGGTTGATCCGGCCCTCGAAGTTGCGGTTGCCGGAGAGCACCGAGGTGACGGCGAGGTCGTGGTCGTTGACGGCCTTGGAGACCTCGTCCGGCAGCGGGCCGGAGTTGCCGATGCAGGTGGTGCAGCCGTAGCCGACGAGGTTGAAGCCGACCTTGTCGAGGTAGGGGGTCAGGCCCGCCTTCTCGAAGTAGTCGGTGACGACCTTGGAGCCCGGGGCGAGGGTGGTCTTGACCCACGGCTTGCGGGTCAGGCCCTTCTCGACCGCCTTCTTGGCCACCAGGGCGGCGGCGACCATGACGTACGGGTTGGAGGTGTTGGTGCAGGAGGTGATGGCCGCGACCGTCACCGCACCGTGGTCCAGCTCGTAGGTGGTGCCGTCGGGGGCGGTCACCGGGACCGGGTTGGACGGGGTGCCATTGGTGACGGCCGGGGAGTCGGAGGCCGGGAAGGACTCCTTGCCCGCCTCGTCCACGACGTCCACGTAGTTGAGGACGTCGGTCTTGAACTGCTGGGCGGCGTTGGCGAGGACGATGCGGTCCTGCGGGCGCTTCGGGCCGGCGATGGAGGGCACGACCGTCGCGAGGTCGAGCTCCAGCTTCTCGGAGAAGTCCGGCTCGGCCTTCGGGTCCAGCCAGAGGCCCTGCTCCTTGGCGTACGCCTCGACCAGGGCGACCTGCTGGTCGCTGCGGCCGGTCAGGCGCATGTAGTTCAGCGTCTCGTCGTCGACCGGGAAGATCGCGGCGGTGGAGCCGAACTCCGGCGACATGTTGCCGATGGTGGCGCGGTTGGCGAGGCTGGTGGCGGCCACGCCCTCGCCGTAGAACTCGACGAACTTGCCGACGACGCCGTGCTTGCGGAGCATCTCGGTGATGGTCAGCACGAGGTCGGTGGCGGTGGTGCCCGGCTGGAGCTCACCGGTGAGCTTGAAGCCGACGACGCGCGGGATCAGCATGGAGACCGGCTGGCCGAGCATGGCGGCCTCGGCCTCGATGCCGCCGACGCCCCAGCCGAGGACGCCGAGGCCGTTGACCATGGTGGTGTGCGAGTCGGTGCCGACCAGGGTGTCCGGGTAGGCCTTGCCGTCGCGGGTCATGACCACGCGGGCCAGGTGCTCGATGTTCACCTGGTGGACGATGCCGGTGCCGGGCGGGACGACCTTGAACTCGTCGAAGGCGGTCTGGCCCCAGCGCAGGAACTGGTAGCGCTCCTTGTTGCGGCCGTACTCCAGGTCGACGTTCTGCTTGAAGGCGTCGTTGGTGCCGAACTTGTCGGCGATGACGGAGTGGTCGATGACCAGCTCGGCCGGGGCGAGCGGGTTGATCTTCGCCGCGTCACCGCCGAGCTCCTTGACGGCCTCGCGCATGGTGGCGAGGTCGACGACACAGGGCACGCCGGTGAAGTCCTGCATGATCACGCGGGCCGGCGTGAACTGGATCTCCTGCGACGGCTGGGCCTGCGAGTCCCAGCCGCCGAGGGCGCGGATGTGGTCGGCGGTGATGTTCGCGCCGTCCTCGGTGCGGAGCAGGTTCTCCAGCAGCACCTTCAGGCTGTAGGGAAGGCGCGCGGAGCCCTCGACCTTGTCCAGCCGGAAGATCTCGTACGACTCGTCGCCCACCTGCAGCGTGCTGCGGGCGTCGAAGCTGTTCGCCGACACGACAGTCTCCTTCATTTATGTGCGCGTACCACCGCATCCTGCCGCCACGCCGCCCTGGCCAATCCGCTAAGGTAAGGCTAAGTTAGGTAACCCTTACCGTCGGACCGGCCGGCGTGCGGCTTCGGTGCGCCTCGGCAGATATCTCGATGTCGAGATAACTCTAGTACATAGGGGCGGACTGGTCATGCTCGGGCGCGGTGTGGCGTGCGCCCCATCCCGGGTGACCCCTGCGGCCATCACTACGCCGGACGGGGGTATCCGACTTGTGCCGGGCGCGCGTGCCCGGCACGACTCGGAAGGGGGCACGATGCCGCTCACGTTCCGCAAGAGCTTCCGAATCCTCCCCGGAGTGCGGCTGAACATCAACAAACGCTCGTGGTCCGTCACGACCGGCGGCGGGAACGGCCCGCGCCACACGCGCAGCAGCACAGGACGTCGTACGACATCCATGGATTTGCCCGGACCTTTCGGATGGCGCCGCACGACGACCAGCAAGCGCCGCCGAGGCGGCCGTTGAGTCCCTTGATGCCCCGCCTGATGTCCCGTCACCCGAACGGGCCCCCCGAGAGGCACCATCTCATATCTGAGATAGCCTCAACCTCATGGCAGACGACTACCTCGTACGCATCGGCAAGCTCATCCGTGACGCCCGGCAGCACCGCGGCTGGACCCAGTCACAGCTTGCGGAGGCGCTCAACACCAGTCAGAGCGCCGTCAACCGCATCGAGCGCGGCAACCAGAACATCAGCCTTGAGATGATCGCCCGTATCGGCGAAGCGCTGGACAGCGAAATCGTCTCCCTGGGCTACTCGGGCCCGATGCACCTGCGTGTGGTCGGCGGCCGGCGCCTCTCCGGTGCCATCGACGTCAAGACCAGCAAGAACGCCTGCGTGGCGCTGCTGTGCGCCTCGCTCCTCAACAAGGGGCGCACGGTGCTGCGCCGGGTCGCCCGCATCGAGGAGGTCTACCGCCTCCTTGAGGTGCTGAACTCCATCGGCGTCCGCACCCGCTGGATCAACGACGGCACCGACCTGGAGATCGTGCCGCCGGCCGAGCTGGACATGGAGGCCATCGACGCCGAGGCCGCCGTCCGCACCCGCTCCATCATCATGTTCCTCGGCCCGCTGCTGCATCGCATGGACCGCTTCCGGCTGCCCTACGCCGGCGGCTGCGACCTCGGCACCCGCACCATCGAGCCGCACATGATCGCGCTGCGCCGCTTCGGCCTGGACGTCGCCGCGACCGAGGGCCACTACCACGCGGTGGTCGACCGCACGGTCCGCCCGGACCGCCCCATCGTCCTGACCGAGCGCGGCGACACGGTGACGGAGAACGCGCTGCTGGCCGCCGCCCGCCACGACGGCGTCACCGTCATCCGCAACGCCTCCTCCAACTACATGGTCCAGGACCTCTGCTTCTTCCTCGAGGCCCTGGGCGTCCGCGTCGAAGGCATCGGCACCACCACCCTCACCGTCCACGGCATGCCGGTCATCGACGCCGACGTGGACTACTCCCCCTCCGAGGACCCGGTCGAGGCGATGAGCCTGCTCGCCGCCGCCGTGGTCACGGAGTCGGAGCTGACGGTCCGCCGGGTCCCCATCGAGTTCCTGGAGATCGAGCTGGCGGTCCTGGAGGAGATGGGCCTCGACCACGACCGCACGCCGGAGTACTTCGCGGACAACGGCCGCACGCGGTTGGTGGACCTGACGGTCAGGCCGTCAAAGCTCGAAGCACCGATCGACAAGATCCACCCGATGCCCTTCCCGGGCCTGAACATCGACAACGTCCCCTTCTTCGCGGCCATCGCGGCCTCGGCCCAGGGCCAGACCCTCATCCACGACTGGGTCTACGACAACCGCGCCATCTACCTCACCGACCTCAACCGCCTTGGCGGCCGCCTCCAGCTCCTGGACCCCCACCGCGTCCTGGTCGAGGGCCCCACCCGCTGGCGCGCCGCCGAGATGATGTGCCCGCCGGCCCTGCGCCCCGCCGTGGTCGTCCTGCTGGCGATGATGGCGGCGGAGGGCACGTCGGTGCTGCGCAACGTGTATGTCATCAACCGGGGGTACGAGGATCTCGCCGAGCGGCTGAACTCGATCGGGGCGCAGATCGAGATTTTTCGGGACATCTGAAAGGGCGGGGCCGGAGGGACGTGTCGTCCCTCCGGCCCCGCCGTGCTGCCTGGGCCCCGCCGGCCTCCGCGCGGGACCGGTCGTCCCGGGGGCCCAGGCGGTCGGTGGATCCGCCGGTCAGTAGGCGGAGTCGACGTTGTCCATGGAGCCGTACTTGTCGGCCGCGTAGTTGCAGGCGGCGACGATGTTGGCGACCGGGTCGGTGATGGAGTCCTTCGTTCCCTTGACGTGGTAGGCGTCGAAGGTGGGCTGAATCGTCTGGAGCAGGCCCTTCGAGGGGATACCGTTCTGGGCGTTGACGTCCCAGTTGTTCTGCGCGTGCGGGTTGCCGGACGACTCGCGCATGATGTTGCGGTGCAGGCCCTCGTAGGTGCCCGGGATGTTCTTGACGTCCATGACGTCCAGGGCGGTGCGGATCCAGCCGTCGAGGTCGTCGCCGTGCTTCTTCTCGCCGGCCTTGACGATGGCCTTGATCTTGTCGGTCTGGGCCTGGGTCTGCGCGGTGGAGGCCTTGGCCGGCTCGGCGGCGTGCGCCGGGCTCGGGGCGAGGGTGAGGGTGACGGCGGCGGCGCCGGCGGCGGCGAGGGAGGCCACGGCGGACTTGCGGATGTGGGGGCGGCGCAGGATGGCGTGCATGGGCGTACCTCTCCATTCGGGAACGTGATGGGGAGGCCGACGGGGGGTCGGCGACGCGGTGTCCGCGTTGGACGCGGCTTCGCGTCATCAGGGCCGGTGTCTGGATCACGGACGGGCTCTTCCCGTCCGGTCCCGGCGCTCGGCTCCCCGGTACGCCGAACACATTGCGGAACGCTCGGGCGCCGCGACAAGTGTGTGACCTACTACGCCGCTTCGCAGACCGGCCGCCTGACTCGCCCGGACGGCTGGCGACCGCGCGGGCGAGGGGCCGTCGGCGTCTACTAACCACGGCCCCGTGTGACGTGAGCCCTGTGCGCGCCCTCACAGGGTCGGTCACCCTGCGGCCGCCTTTCGTCACGCTGCGGAGACAGGTGCCTCACTCCACGAAACGGCGCAGTCACCTTTCGGACTCGTCAGGAAGGCCGACGTCCCGGTACCGGGCGAGGTGGCGCACGACGCGCGTGGCGAAGCTGTGTCAGCCGGTACCCGCGGAACACCGCGTCCCGGCGCGGCCGGGGGACGCTCCTCAGGGCCGCGTGCCGAGGACCGTGAGTAGGTCGCTCGGCACCGTTTCCTCCGTGGCCTGGACATCACTCGGCGAGAGCGACGACCGAGGCCCGGGGGCGGCGGGCGGGCCCTTCAGGGGTCTCGGCCAGCGTGGTCACCGCAGCCCGGTATTCCGGCGCCGCGTCCGCCACGGGAAGCTTCGCGCCAGTGGCGTGGCTCTGCGAACCCCGCCCCAGTCGAAATCACCGTGGTGACGGAGGCGGGTCGCAGAAGTCCACTGGGACTTTTCTGGGGCTTTCGGCTTCATCAAGCGGCACGAGCCTGTAACGACTGTAGGTTCATTGGCCCGGACCAGTGACCGATGTCCTCGCATCGTCACAGGTCACTGAGCCGGCCCGCCCCCCCCTGGGCATCTGAGCCACGCTTCGGAAACGACGTCACGTACATCTACCTTGGAATCGCCTGTTGACATTGTCAACGGACGGTGTGATCCTCGTCAACAGGTGAAGGTATACGCTCCTCACGGAATGTACCCACCTTGTGTGCGACGGGTGAATCGGGGAGGGCCAGTGGGCCAGGGGACGGTCGACGGACGATTCCGGATCATGGGGGTCCTGGGACGCGGGAACATGGGCGAAGTGCATCGGGCGGAGGACCTTCGGGCGTCTCCTGACTCCCCGCACCAGGAGGTCGCGGTCAAGACCGTGCTGCGCGCCCGGACCGGTGTCGCCGTCGATGCGTCGGGGTCGAACAAGGAGATCGACCGCTTCCGCCGCGAGGTGCGGATCATGCGGATGCTCTCCCAAGGGCACCCCAACCTGACCCTGCTCATCGACGGCGGCGTGGACGGGGCGCCGGACGGCAGTGGCCTGCCCTACCTGGCCATGGAGCTGCTGGACGGCCATCCCCTCGCGGACCTCATCGACGAGGAACCGCAACTGCCCGTCTCCTGGGTCGCGGCCGTCGGGGCGCAGATCGCCGCGGGTCTCGCCGCCGCGCACACCGCCGGGGTCGTACACCGCGACCTGAAGCCGGCCAACGCGATGCTGACGCGTGACGGCACCGTCAAGGTCCTCGACTTCGGCATGGGTTCGGTCGTCGACGATCCCGACCAGACGCGGCTGACCAGTACGGGCGTCAGTGTCGGCACGGCCCGCTACATGGCGCCCGAGCAGTTCCGTGCCGAGCGGGTCTCCGCGTCGGCCGACCTCTACGCGCTCGGCTGCATCCTGTACGAACTGCTGATCGGGCAGCCACCGTTCTCCGCCAGAACCCCCTTCGAACTTTCCGAGCAGCACCAGCACGAGAAGCCGCCGCGGCTCACCCTGGTACGCCCGGACCTGCCCGCGGAGTTGGTCCGGTTGGTGGAGCGCCTTCTGGAGAAGGACGCCGACCTCCGGCCCGAGAACGCCGCACTGGTCCGTGAGGTCCTGGTCCCGCTCGCCCTCGCACCGGATGACACGGCCGCCCTGCTCGCCCCGCACTGGCGGGTGATGGACCCGGTGGCGCGGCTGCGCACCCTGCTCCCCGAGCCCGCCGCAGCCGCCCCCACACCCGTGCCTCGCAGGGAGCCGCGCCTGCCCGAGGCCATGGACGTCTTCGGCATCCATGCCGACCTGATCAGCGAGTACAAGGACTTCACCAAGAGCGCAACGGTGATCAGGGACGCCCGGATCGGCAACTTCGTCGAGGAGGACCTGGCAGCGAAGTCGCAGTGGCCCGACCCCTGGCTGTCGCTGAACCCATTCTTCGCCGACGGCGGTCAGGTCACCGACCTCGTGCGGGACGGTGTGCTGCATCCGAGGTGCGCGGAGATCTTCCAGGCCGGCAAGAAGGAGACGTCGCCGCGTCCGGACGGCCGCCCGCTGACCTTCCATCTTCACCAGCGGCAGGCGATCGAAGCCGCGCAGGCGGGCGACTCCTACGTGCTGACCACGGGCACCGGTTCCGGCAAGTCGCTGGCGTACATCGTCCCGATCGTCGACCGCGTGCTGAAGGAGCGTCAGGCGGCGGGCCCACAGGCGGGCAGCCGGGTGCGCGCGATCGTCGTCTACCCGATGAACGCGCTGGCCAACTCGCAGCTGGGGGAACTCGAGAAGTACCTGCGCCACGGATTCGGTAAGGGCCGCGAGCCGGTCACCTTCGCCCGGTACACCGGACAGGAGTCCGAGGAGGACCGTCGGAAGCTGCGCAAGGAGCCTCCGGACATCCTGCTGACCAACTACGTGATGCTGGAGCTGATGCTGACCCGGCCCGACGACCGGTCCAGCCTGATCCGCATGGCCGAGGGGCTGCAGTTCCTCGTCTTCGACGAGCTGCACACCTACCGGGGCCGACAGGGCGCGGACGTGGCCTTCCTGATCCGTCGGGTGCGTGAGGCCTGCCGCGCGTCTGCGACGCTGCAGTGCATCGGCACCTCGGCGACCATGTCCACCGAGGGCTCGTGGGAGGACCAGCGGCGCGAGGTGGCCAGGGTCGCCGGCCGGCTGTTCGGTACGACGGTGCTGCCGAAGCGGGTCATCGGCGAGACCCTGGTCCGGGCGACGGAGGAAGCTCCCGATTCCGTACCCGCCGAGCGGCTGCGGGTGCCGGCGGCGCCCCGCTCGTACGAGGCACTGACGAAGGACCCTCTGGCTCGCTGGGTGGAGTCCCGGTTCGGTCTGAAACGCGAGGAGGGCACCGGACGGCTCCGCCGCTGCGACCCGGGCACCCTCGAAGACGCGGCAGCCGAGCTGTCCGGGCAGTCGGGGGTGTCCGAGGAGAGCGTGCGCGAGGCGATCCGCACCACCCTGGAGGCCGGCGCCCAGGCGAAGCATCCGGTGACGGAGCGGCCGCTGTTCGCGTTCCGGCTGCACCAGTTCCTCTCCAAGGGCGACACCGTCTACACGACGCTCGAGGATCCGCTCACCCGGCCGCTCACCCGCACCTACCAGCTGGAGCAGCCGGACAGCGACGGCAAGCCGCTGTTCCCGCTGGCCTTCTGCCGCGAGTGCGGCCAGGAGTACCTGACCGTCTGGCGGACCGAGGACGGCGGTGCGTTCCGGTACGAGCCGCGCCGGGACACCTCCGCCTCCGGAGGCCGCGCGGGCGAGGGCTACCTCTACCTGGGGATGCCCGGCGAGGACTACGAGTGGCCGGCCGATCCGCAGAAGGCCGTCGACGACCGGCGGCTGCCGGAGTCGTGGCTGGAGCCTGACGCTCAGGGCGTGACGGTCGTCAAGAAGGCCTCCAGACCGCGCCTGCCCAAGCGCGTCGTCGTGGACGCCCACGGCAACGAGACGGGCGAGGGTCTGGTCGCTGCGTTCGTCCCGGCGCCGTTCCTGTTCTGCGTGCACTGCCAGGTCTCCTACGAGCAGACCCGCGGCCGGGACTTCGCCAAGCTGGCCACCCTCGACCAGGAGGGCCGTTCCTCGGCGACCTCGCTGATCTCCGCGTCCATCGTGAAGTCCCTGCGGGCGGTGCCGGAGGACAGCCTGGGCAAGGAGGCGCGCAAGCTCCTCACCTTCGTCGACAACCGTCAGGACGCCTCCCTGCAGGCCGGGCACTTCAACGACTTCGCCCAGGTGACCCAGTTGCGTGGCGCCCTGTACCAGGCCACGCTGCGCTCCGGTGAGGAGGGCCTGAGCCACGACGACCTCGCGGAGGCCGTCACCGAGGTGATGGGCCTGGAACCCCGCGAGTACGCCGCCGGCGCCGACCTGCCCCCCTCCATGGAGCGCCGGGCCACGAAGGCCTTCCGGGACGTCGTGGGGTACCGCCTCTACCGCGACCTGGAGCGCGGCTGGCGCATCACGATGCCGAACCTGGAGCAGACGGGGCTGCTGCGCATCGACTACGAGGACCTGGACTGGATCGCCGCCCGTCCCGAACGCTGGCAGTCGGCGCACGCCGCGCTGCGCGATGCCGATCCCGCGCTGCGCGAGGAGGTCGCCCGGACTCTGCTCGACTTCATGCGGCGTTCTCTCGCCATCGACGTGCAGTACTTCCGCGACGACTTCGACACCCTGCAGCGGGCGAGCGAGGAGCGCCTGACCGGGCCGTGGGTGCTCGGCGAGAGCGACCGGCCGGCGGTCGGCACCGCCTACCCGTACGGCTCACGGCCGGGGATGGAGCGGACCGCGCAGTTCCTGTCGGCCCGCGGGAAGTTCGGCAAGTACCTGCGGCGGAACGTGCCCGAGCTGCGCGACCTGCCCCTGGACGACGTGCAGAAGGTCATCGAGGACCTGCTGAAGGTGCTGCGCGACGCGGACCTGGTGCGCGAGGTGGACGCGACTCCGGAACAGTCCGGTCCGGCCTACCGCCGCCGCGCGGCCCAGAAGCGCACCGGCTACCGGGTGTCGGCCGCCGCACTGGTCTGGCGCGCCGGGAACGGCGAGCGGGGCGCGGTTGATCCCCTGGCGCGCACCTACACCAGCGGCGAGGGCCCGCGCGTCAACCCGTTCTTCCGCGATCTGTACCGGACCGCGGCCGCCGAGCTGGCCGGCCTGTTCGCCCGGGAGCACACCGCGCAGGTCACCCCCGAGGACCGCCTGGAGCGCGAGCGGCTGTTCCGGGACGCCGAACTTCCCTTGCTGTACTGTTCGCCGACGATGGAGCTGGGCGTGGACATCTCCTCGCTCAACGCCGTGCTGATGCGCAATGTGCCGCCGACCCCGGCGAACTACGCGCAGCGCTCGGGCCGTGCGGGCCGTTCCGGTCAGCCCGCGCTGGTGACGACGTACTGCGCGACGGGCAACAGCCACGACCAGTACTACTTCCGCAGGTCCCAGGACATGGTGTCGGGGCAGGTGGCCCCGCCGCGCCTGGACCTGGCCAACGAGGATCTGGTCCGCTCCCATCTGCAGGGCATCTGGCTGGCCGAGACCGGGATGAAGCTCGGAGTCGCGATCCCCGAGGTCGTCGACGTCGCCTATGACCCGGACGGTGAGGACCGGCCCGATCCGCAGATGCCGCTGCCGCTGCGTACCGAAGTTCTCAGCCGGTCCCTGGACGAGGATGCCCGCCGACGCGCGGCCATCACCGCCCGTACCGTCCTCGCGCCGCTGATCGCCGACTTCGCGTCGACCACCTGGTGGTACGACGAGTGGATCGAGGACCGGATCGAGCGAGCACCGGGGGAGTTCGACGCCGCGTTCGAGCGATGGCGTCAATTGTTCCGGGCCGCCGTCATCGACCAGTACGAACAGAACAAGCGCGTCGTCGATCACACCCTCTCCCCCGGCGAGCAGACCCGGGCACGCAGTCGCCGACGGGAGGCCGAGACGCAGACGAACCTCCTGCTGAACCGCTCCACCGACAGCAAGTCGGTGATGAGCGACTTCAATCCCTACCGGTACCTGGCGTCCGAAGGCTTCCTGCCCGGCTACAGCTTCCCGAGGCTGCCGCTGGCCGCGTACATCCCGCGCTCCGGAAACCGCCGCAACGCCGACGGCGACTACCTCCAGCGTCCGCGCTTCCTCGCGATCCGCGAGTTCGGTCCCGGCGCGCTCATCTATCACGAGGGCGCCCGCTACCAGGTCACCCGGGTGCAGCTGCCGCCGGACGCCTCGGGCGAGCTGGCGACGGCGGAGGCCAGGCGCTGCGACGGCTGCGGCTACCACTACGCCGTCAGGCCCGGCGCCGACAAGTGCACGATGTGCGGGGAGGAGCTGTACGGCAAGCGCACCGGCCTGCTCCACCTGCACACCGTGTACACGACGCCGCGCGAGCGGATCTCCTCCGACGAGGAGGAGCGCCGCCGGGCCGGCTTCCGCCTGGAGACCTCGTACGCCTTCCAGGATCACGGAGCCCGCAAGGGACGCCTCACCTCGCACGTCACCGACGCCGACGGGGCGCCGGTCCTCACGCTCGACTACGGCGACTCGGCGACCGTCCGGATCACCAACCTCGGACGCGTCCGTGCCAAGGAGGGCGAGCCGGACGGCTACTGGCTGGACCTGGGCGACGGCCGCTGGCTCAACGACCGGGCCGCCGCGGACGCCATCGAGGGCACCGGCATGCCGGTGGTCGACGAGGACGGCAACGAGAAGCGCCGCAAGAAGCGGGTGCTGCCCTTCGTCGAGGACCGCCGCAACATCCTGGTGGTCACCCTCGACGAGCCGCTGCCCGAGCCGGTGGCCCTGTCCTTCCTGTACGCGCTGGAGCGGGGCATCGAGGCGGCGTTCGAGCTGGAGGACTCCGAGCTGACCGCCGAACTGCTGCCGCCGGACGAGGGCCCGAGGCGCCGCATGCTGTTCACGGAGGCCGCCGAGGGCGGCGCCGGCGTGCTGCGCCGGATCCAGCACGACAAGGACACCCTCGCCGAGGCAGCGCGGGCTGCGCTGGAGATCTGCCACTTCGACCCGGACACCGGCGAGGACGAGGGCGGCCCGGCGGTCGGCGAGAAGTGCGCCCGTGGCTGCTACGCCTGTCTGCTCACCTACGCCAACCAGACGCACCACCGCCAGTTGAGCCGGCTCGCGGCCCACCCGCCGCTGGCGCGGCTGGCCCGCGCCCGGACCCGGCGGGAGGACCGCGGCGAGTCCCGCAGCGAGCAGTTCCGCAGGCTGGCCCCGGCGGCGGAGGGCACGAGGACAGCGCAGGGCGGCGCTTCCGACGCCGCCGGCGCCCACGCCCCGACAGACGGTACGGGCACCGCGCCCACCGGCAGGGCAGCCTCGGCGCCCACCCCGGTGGAGGCCGACCTGTCGGCCCTGGTCGCACAGGGTGACCTGCTCGGCTGGTTGAGGGCGAAGGGCTACCGGCTGCCGGACGACGTCGGTGCCTTCGTCGCCGCCGCGGGGGCCCGCCCGGACCTGGTCTTCCACCTGGAGGGCGCCGACCTCGCCGTGTTCGTCGACGTGCCCGGTCATGCGGCCGACTCCACCCGCGACATCGAGGCCGGCTACCGCCTGGAGGAAGCCGGCTGGGACGTCCTGCGCTTCCCGGCGGACGCGGACTGGGACGCCATCGTCGACCACAACCCCTCGTACTTCCAGCTCCGTTGACCGCCGCATCACCCCTTTCGACCTCTAGGAACTGAGACATCCCATGAGCCTCACGTACACGGCCGGCTCCCTGGTCGCCGCCCGCGGCCGGGAATGGGTGGTGCTGCCCGAGAGCGCCCCCGACATGCTGGTGCTGCGCCCCCTGGGCGGGAGCGAGGACGACATCGCGGCGGTCTTCCCCGCGTTCGAGGACGTGCGTCCGGCGGAGTTCGCGCCACCGAGTGCGGACGACCTGGGTGACCAGCGGGCCGCGGGTCTGCTGCGTACAGCGCTCCGTGTCGGCTTCCGTTCGGGCGCGGGCCCGTTCCGCTCGCTGGCGTCGATCGCCGTGGAGCCCCGCGCCTACCAGCTGGTGCCGCTGCTGATGGCACTGCGGCAGCGCACCGTACGGCTGCTGATCTCGGACGACGTCGGCATCGGCAAGACGGTCGAGGCGGGCCTGATCGCCAAGGAGCTGCTCGCGCAGGGCGAGGCGACGCGCCTGGCCGTTCTGTGCTCCCCGGCGCTGGCCGAGCAGTGGCAGGGCGAGCTGCGGGAGAAGTTCGGCATCGACGCCGAACTGGTGCTGGCCTCCACGGTGTCGCGTCTGGAGCGCGGCCTGGAGCTGGGCCAGTCCCTCTTCGACAGGCACCCGTTCACGATCATCTCGACGGATTTCATCAAGTCGACGCGCCACCGCGAGGACTTCGTACGGCACTGCCCCGACCTGGTGATCGTCGATGAGGCGCACACCTGCGTGGCCGCCGACGACCACGCGCAGGGCGCCGCGTCCTCCGCCGCGAACCAGCTCCGGTACGAGCTGCTGCGCCGGGTCTCCGACAAGGCCGACCGGCACCTGCTCCTGCTGACCGCGACCCCGCACTCAGGCAAGGAGTCGGCGTTCCGCAACCTGCTCGGCCTGGTGCGCCCCGAACTGGCCACGCTGGATCTGGATTCCCCGGCGGGGCGGGCGAAGCTCGCCGAGCACTTCGTGGCCCGCAAGCGCGCCGACGTCCGCTCCTACCTCACCAGGGAGGACGGTCTCGCCGACGACTCCCTGGCCGAGCGGACGGCCTTCCCGTCCGACCGCTGGACGAAGGACGAGCCCTACAAGCTCACCCCCGCCTACCGGGCGCTGCTCGACGACGCCATCGCCTACGCCCGCGACCGCGTCGAGGCGGCCGGTGAGCAGGGCAAGCGGGAGGCCCGCATCGCCTGGTGGTCGGTGATCGCACTGCTGCGCTCGATGGTGTCCTCGCCGGCCGCCGCCGCGCAGACCCTGAAGACCCGCTCCGAGTCCGCCGCCGCCCGCACCGCGCACGAGGCCGACGTGCTCGGCGCCCCGGTGGCCGCCGACTCCGCGGACAACGACCGGCTGGAGGGCATGGACGTCGCCCCGGGCGCCGCCGAGACGGAGGACGCGGGCGCCCGGCTGCTCGAACTCGCCCAGCGCGCCGAGAAGCTGGTCGGCCCGGCCGAGGACGCGAAGCTGAAGGCGCTGACCCGGCATCTGAAGGGCCTGATCGCCGAGGGCTACCACCCGATCGTCTTCTGCCGCTACATCCCCACCGCCGACTACCTCGCCCAGCAGCTCGACGGCAAGCTCGGCAAGAAAACGAAGATCGCCTCGGTGACCGGCACCCTCTCCCCGCAGCAGCGCCTGGAACGCATCGAGCAGCTCGCCGCCGAGGCGGCCGAGGCAGGTGACGACCCGGCCGTCCGCCGCGTGCTGATCGCCACCGACTGCCTCTCCGAGGGCGTCAACCTCCAGCACCACTTCGACGCCGTCGTCCACTACGACCTGGCCTGGAACCCGACCCGCCACGACCAGCGCGAGGGCCGCGTCGACCGCTACGGACAGAAGCGCGACCAGGTCCGCGTCATCACCATGTACGGCGAGGACAACGGGATCGACGGCAAGGTCCTGGAGGTGCTGTTCAAGAAGCACCGGCAGATCAAGAAGGACCTCGGCATCTCCGTCTCCGTCCCCGACGAGACCGCCTCCGGTGTCACTGACGCCGTCGTGGAGTGGCTGCTGCTGCACGGCCGGCAGGGCAGTCAGGAGAGCCTGTTCGACCTGGACGGCGGCCAGGAGTCGTTCGCCCGCGTCGAGCGGGAGTGGGCCTCGGCCGCCGAGCGGGAGACGACATCCCGCTCCAAGTACGCCCAGCGTGCCATCCACCCGGAGGAGGTGGCCCGCGAGGTCGCCGCCGTACGGGCCGCGCTGGGCGGTGCCGACGAGGTCCGAGAGTTCGCCCTGGAGGCGCTGCGCGACCTGGAGGCGCTGGTACGCGACCCCCGCGACGGCACCGGCGACTTCACCGCCCAGGTCGGCGGCACCCCGGCCGGTCTGCAGGCCGCGCTCGGTGCCGCCCTGGGCAACCGGCTCGTCGAGGAGGACCGCGAGATCCCGTTCCGCGCCACTCCGGCGATCGCCCGCGGGGAGGCCGCCCTCGTCCGCACCGACCCGGCGGTCGGCGCGATCGCCTCGTACGTGCTGGACTCGGCGCTGGACGTGAAAGCCCTGGGCCCCCGCCCGGCCCGCCGCTGCGGCGTGGTCACCACCGACGCGGTCACCACCCGCACCACGCTGCTGCTGGTCCGCTACCGCTTCCACCTCACCCTGCCGTCCCGCACCGGCGAACGGCAGCTCGTCGCGGAGGACGCGCGGCTCCTCGCCTACGAGGGTCTGCCGCAGCGCGCCCGCTGGCTGGACGACGACGCGGCCGCCTCCCTCCTCGCGGCCCGCGCCACCGCCAACACCCACGAGCAGCGGGCCCGCAACCAGATCGCCCGCGACCTGGACGCCCTCCCGGACCTCGCCGACCACCTCACCGAGTACGGCGTCCGCCTGGCCGCCGAACTCGACACCTCGCACCGCCGGGTGCGCAAGGCCAACGAGGAGATCGTCCGCGGCCTGAAGGTCGTCCCGCAGGAGCCCGCCGACGTACTCGGTGTGTACGTGTACGTGCCGTCGCAGCCTGCCGCGTCCGTCTCCCCCGCCGCCCCCGCCTCTACCGCGACCGGAGCCGAAGCCTGATGTCCGCCGCCACCCGCACCGCCCTGGCCTTCACCGCCGTCACCACGGTCGGCGGACTGCTCCCCGCCGACATGCTGCTGCGCATCGCCGACGCGCGGAACCTGCCGGGCACCAAGCCCGCCGACTACGGCCTGCCCGCCTCCGTCCCCGTACGCGACGAGGCCGAGCGCGCCTGGGAGTACCTCAAGCCGCTCTGGCGCGACCTGCGCGCCGCCCTGCCCTCCGACCCCGTCACCGGCGCACCCGCCGCCGACCCGACCGGCCGGGCCGGCACCGACTGGCTCGCCCAGCTCTTCCGCAAACTGGACTTCGGGGCGCTGACCGAGGTCGGCGCCGCGGGCGTCCCGGCCGACTCCGACCCGGAGAAGCGCTTCCCGGTCTCCCACCGCCACGGCCCGGCCCTGATCCACCTCATCCCCTGGAACCAGGAGCTGGACAAGCGCCCGGCGACCGGTCAGGTCCCGGCCCAGTCCATGCTCCAGGACTCCCTCAACCGCACCGAGGCCCACCTGTGGGCGGCCCTCACCAACGGCCGCCGCCTGCGCCTGCTGCGCGACTCGTCGTCCTTCGCCACGGCCGCCTATGTCGAATTCGACCTGGAGGCCATCTTCGACGGCGAGCTGTTCAGCGAGTTCGTGCTGCTGTACTGCCTGCTGCACGCGTCCCGCTTCACGGTGCCGGAAGGCACGGCGCCCTCGGGGTGCTGGCTGGAGAAGTGGCGCACGGTCGCCATCGAGTCCGGCAGCCGGGCCCTCGAGCACTTCCGCGAGGGTGTGCAGGACGCCCTGACCGTCCTCGGCACCGGGTTCCTGAGCCACCCGCACAATCACGAGCTCCGCGAGCGCCTGGACGTCCACGCCTTCCAGACGGCACTGCTCCGGCTCGTCTACCGCATGATCTTCCTCTTCGTCGCCGAGGACCGCGACGCACTGCTGGACCCGGAGGCGGACGAGCGAACCCGCGACCGCTTCTCCCGCTACTTCTCCACGGCCCGCCTCCGTCGGCACGCCCTGCGCCGCCTGGGCACAGCCCACGACGACCGCTACCGGGCCCTGGAGCTGCTGATCGAGGCGCTGGGCTCCGAGGAGGGCCGCCCCGAGCTGGGGCTGAAGGGACTCGGCGGCCTCTTCAACGACACCCCGGACGACCGGCCCCTGCACGACGTACGGCTGTCGAATTGGCACTTCTTCGAGGCCGTCAAGCACCTGGCCCGCGTGCGCGACGCCGGCTCCGCCCGCTGGCGCCCGGTGGACTATCTGCACATGGGCGCCGAGGAACTCGGTTCGGTGTACGA
Organism: Streptomyces sp. CB02414; assembly: GCF_001905385.1. Lineage (GTDB taxonomy): Bacteria > Actinomycetota > Actinomycetes > Streptomycetales > Streptomycetaceae > Streptomyces. Next base: position 44,771 of record NZ_LIPF01000015.1, read on the forward strand.
GGCGCTGCTGGAGCTGGTGCCGAAGCACAGCGCGGCCGACCGGACCTTCGAACTGGTCGACCGCATCGGCAACGACCGTAAGAAGACTGGAAGTTATTACACCCCGACCGCCCTCACCGAGACGCTGCTCGACTCGACGCTGAACCCGGTGATAGACGACGCCGTCAAGCGTGGGGAGCAGCGGGCGAGCGCCGAGGGCCGCGTCGACCCCGCCGACACCATCGTCGAGGAGCTGCTCTCCCTCACGGTCTGCGACCCGGCCTGCGGGTCGGGTCACTTCCTGGTCGCAGCGGCCCGCCGGATCGCCAAGCGGGTGGCTGCGGTGCGCGAGCGCAACCCCGAGCCGACGGCGGACGCGGTGGCGGACGCCCTCCGGGAGGTCGTCGCCCGCTGTCTGTACGGCGTCGACCTCAACCCCATGGCCGTCGAACTGGCCAAGGTATCCCTGTGGCTGGAGGCGATGAAGGCCGGCCGCCCTCTCGGGTTCCTGGACTCCCACATCAAGCACGGCAACGGTCTGATCGGGGCGACCCCGGCCCTGATGCGGGACGGCATCCCGGACCGGGCGTTCAAGAAGACGGAGGGCGACGACGACGGCTGGGCACGGCAGTTGCTGGCCCGCAACACGGAGGAGCGCAGGGGCCAGGGCGGCCTGTTCGAGGTCGAGACGGAGACCAAGGTCGCCAACGCCTCCTTCGCCCGGGGGCTGCGCCGGATCACCGCCGCGCCGGACGGCGACCTCGCCGACGTCCGCCGCAAGGAGTCCGACTTCCGCAAGTGGTCGGACTCGGCCGAGTACCGGCACGCGATGCACGTGGCCGACGCGTGGTGCGCGGCCTTCGTCTGGCACAAGCACCAGGACGCCCCGCCCGCCGTCACGCACAAGATGTTCCGGGGGCTGGAGGACCCGCAGGGCAAGGCGGCACCCGACTCGACCCACGCCGAGATCGACCGCCTGCGGGACCAGTACGCCTTCTTCCACTGGCACCTGCACTTCCCCGAGGTCTTCACGGTCCCGGAGGACGGCGACACGTCGGGGGGTGCGGTCGATCCGGTGACGGGGTGGGCCGGGGGGTTCTCGTGCGTGGTGGGGAACCCGCCCTGGGACAAGGTCGACTTCGAGGACAAGAAGTACTTCAGCGTCGTCGACCCCGACATCGCGGAGATCGCCGGCGCGGCACGGCGTACGCGCATCGCCGAGTGGGAGCGCGAGCACCCGGACGCCGGGAAGCGGTACCGGGAGGCGCGGCGTGCAGTGAAGGGGACGTTCCATTTCGCCGGGGACTCGGGGGTGTTCCCGTTGTGTGGGAAGGGGTTGACGGTCAAGGGCGTCAACTCGCTCCAGACGGACACGTTGTTCGCCGAGCGGATGGCGAACGTGCTCGCGCCCGAGGGCCGGATCGGCGTGATCCTTCCGACAGCGATCGCCACCGGCGCGGGGTCACAGCACCTGTTCGGTGACTTCACACGGCGGGGGGCTCTGGCCTCCCTGTACGACTTCGAGAACCGGCGACCGAAGTCCCCTGCGCTGCCCAAGGGCGACAAGTGGTTCGAGAGCGTGCACTCCAGCTACAAGTTCTGTCTGCTCTCCCTCGCCGGCCGCGCGGCACAGGCGGACGCCAGTCGCGTCGGCTTCTTCCTCTCCGACGTGACGGACCTGGAGGACCCGGACCGGGTCTTCGCACTGGACCCGGAGGACCTGGCCAGGATCAACCCGAACACGGGCACGCTGCCGGCCTTCCGGACTCAGCGCGACGCGGACATCACGGCCGGCGTGTACCGACGTTTGCCGGTGCTGTGGAACGAGGGGCGTCGGGACGGCAACCCCTGGGGCATGGCATTCAAGAACCTCTTCAACATGACCGACGACTCCGACCTCTTCCGCAGCCGCGAGAGACTTGAGGACGAAGGGTGGGAGCTGCGGGGGAACGTCTTCGAGCGGGGGGAGGAGCGGATGTTGCCGTTGTACGAGGCGAAGATGGTCGATTTCTTCAACCACCGTGCCGCCGACGTCGTCAAGAGCTTGACTGCCGTCAATCGCCAGAACCAGCCCAGGTACCTGCTCTCGGAAGAGCTACAGGATCCCGGGCGTCTGGCATTGCCGCTCAACTGGATTCAGCAGGACGGGCAGATCCCCACACGACGCAATAACAAGGGCGTACTGATCAAGGGCATCGAACTGCGCCTCACCGAGGAGCACTGGGACCATGATTGGCTCTGTGGTTGGTGCGACGTAACCGCGTCCACGAACGAGCGCACCGCCATCCCTGCCTTCCTGCCGCGCACGGCCGTCGGCCACACCTACCCGCTGATGCTGCCTCGCGTTGGTCCCCGTCCAGTCGCGGCTCTGATCGCCACCCAGTCCTCTCTGGTGTTCGACTTCATCAGTCGCCAGAAAATCAGCGACGCTCACATGAAGCTCTTCATCTGGAAACAGCTCCCCGTCCCCACTCCCACCACCCTCGAACCCCACCTCCCCTTCCTCCTCCCCCGCGTCCTCGAACTCGTCTACACGGCCTACGACATGACCCCCCTCGCCCGCGATCTCGGCGACGAGGGCCAGCCCTTCCGCTGGGACGAGGACCGTCGGGCCCAGCTGCGCGCCGAGCTGGACGCGTACTTCTTCCACCTCTACGGGATCAGCCGCGAGGACACCGACTACATCCTGGAGTCCTTCCAGTCGGAGTCGGGCGGACTCAAGAACAACGAGATCGCGAAGTACGGCGAGTACCGAACCAAGCGCCTCGTCCTCGCCGAGTACGACCGGATGGCCACCGCCGGCCTGACCCTGGAGACCCCGCTCGACGAGGAGAAGCCCGGCCCCGGCGCCTACCGCTCCCCCCTCACCCCGCCCCCCGGCCAGGGCCCCCGCCACGGCTGACCCCAGCCCGCAGCCCGCGCAGAGGAAGGACCACTCGTGGTACGCCGAAGCCAAACCAGCAATCCCCGTACCGCGGTCGTCCTGACGGGCGGCACAGACTGGCCTGGTCGTGCCGCCCGGGAGCAACGCTCAACCGGTGTCGATTTCCAGCTGCCCCAGGGGGACGCGGCGAAGGTCAAGGCTCTGCGCCGCACGATCAACGTGCTGCGCAAAGCCGTGAAGGCCAAGCACGACACGGCGGCGCGCTACCTCTTCCGCAAGGCCCGCGCCCTCGTCAACGCACTGCCCGCTCACAAGACCAAGCAGGAACGCGAACAACTCGCCGCTCTGCGACAGAAGTCCAGAGCACAGGGCAAGCCACCGGTCACCAGCGTCAAGAAGCCGAAGCCGGCCGCACGCTCCCGCACCAAGACGCCGGCCGCGAAGTCCACTCGGCAGGCCAAGCCTGCCCCCGCTCGGGACCTCGGCGACCGATTCATCAACCGCGCGTCCCTCGGCTACGGACCGCCCGACAAGGCGTAAGAAGCCGAAGGGCCGCCGTACCGAACGCAACACCGCCCAGCCCGGCTCCCCAGTAGGAGTGCTCATGGAACCACGCGGATACCGCATGGTGGTCTCGACCGAACTCAGCTACGTCAAGGCGTGCGGCATAGCCGAGCGGCAGCTGATCGACTGGATCCGCGGCAAGGGATACGACCCCTCCGGGCTGGACGAGGGACGGACCGAGATAGCCCCGCACGCCACCCTTGACCGGGACTCGGAGGGCGGGCGCAAGGGCGCATACAGCCGCTGGCGCATGCGCGAGACGCCCTCCACGGCCTCGGGCACCTGGCAGTCCACGCTCATCGTGCGCTCCGGCCTTGAGGAGGACGGGGGCCGTACGTGGGTGCAGGTCGACATCGAGCACCAGCCTGCCCGCGAAGGCATGGCCCCCAGGCGCGCCAACACACCGCACATCGTCCGTTCCCTCCTGGACGCGCTGGAAGCACGCGACGGCCTCGCCGATGTCGCCTCCGCACCCGTCTTCATCGAGGCCGAGGACGTGGACGACGCCATCGAGGAGCTGTGCGACACCACCCGACGGCTGCCCGTCGTCGTCGCCACGGTGCCGTACGGCAAGAACCCCGACGACTGGTCGCGCTCGGTCGTCGAGCCGCTCTTCCGCTACCTGCACGGACTGGCCGTGTTGTACGTGCTCACCCCGGAAGCACAGACGCGGTTCAACGGCGCGCTGGAGTACCACCCACCCCGTGTTCGGAGGTGGTGTCCGCACCTACCTGCCCGGGCTCGACCCGGCCTGGAAGCCCGACGCGCAACGCCACCCCGTGATGTCGCGCCGGACCATCGAGGCCGACCCCCGCCGCGCCGCCTCCACGCTCGCGGCCCTTCCCCAACGACTGTCCTCCCGGCAGCCGCTGCCCGCCGCTCTGCTCAGCATTCCGCGACAGCGCACCCGCCCCCGCACGACCGCCGACGGCACGGACCTCGCTCAGCTCCGCTCCGACAGTGCGGCACTGACGGCCCTGCTGGACGAGGCGGAGCGCGCGGAGGCGATGCGGGTCGACGAGATCAACGACCTGTACGCGGAACTGGCGAAGGCGGACCAGGCCAGCAACGAAGTGCGCGGCGAGAACGAGGAACTGTACGACAAGGTCCAGGAGTCCCAGCGGCTCATACGCTTCCTGCGCGAGCAGCTGCAGGAGGCAGGACAGTTCGCCCTCGCCCACGCGCCGGCCGACGCCGAGGACATCACCTACCCGGAGACGTTCTCCGAACTGCTGGACCGACTCAACGAGCTGACCGGCATCTCGTTCACCGGGAACCACAAAGTCACCCGGTCCCTCGACAGCCAGTCGGTGGACAACTGGCTTTACGTCGCCTGGGACGGGCTACTGGCCCTCAATCACTTCGCCCAGTCCTCCGCCGACGGCGCGGCCTCCGGTGATTTCCTGAGCTGGTGCAAGTCCGACGCGTCCAGCGCCTTTCCGTTCCCCGCCGCGAAGGTGGCCATGCGCGAGTCGGACACCGTCGCCCGCAAGGCGAAACTGCGCACCGAACGCATGCTCCCGGTACCAGAAGCGGTGTCCCCCGACGGCCGGGTCTTCATGCAGGCCCACCTGAAGATCGGCGGGGGCAACACAATCGCCCCTCGCCTTCACTTCTACGACGACTGTCCTCGCTCAGGGAAGATGTACGTCGGCTACCTCGGCCCCCACCTGCGCAACACCCTCACCTGACGCCTCGGCGGTAGAAAGGAGTGTGCCGTCCGGACGCACCCGACGGCACCCCCGCAAGCTCAGCGCTCCGACGCGAACCGCACGAACGTCCGCCAGCCGTCACGGCCGACCGCGAAGGCCGGGCGGGTCACGTCCTTGGAGTCCCGTACGTGGATGGCCTGCTCGGTGACGGCGACCTCCACGCAACTGTCGCCCTGGCTGCCGCTGTAGCTGGACTTGAACCAGGCGAGTTCCGCCGTAGCACTGTTCATAGCTCTCCTCGCAGTCGCTCCAGCAGGTCCCGCGATTCCTGGGGGTTCAGGGCCTGCGACCGCAGTGTTTCATAGCGCTGGCAGAGCAGACTCATCTCTTTCGGGTCGGAGATCAGCCGTCCGTTCTGCTGTCCCTCGGAATACCCGAGCCGCCGCCCTTCCAAGGTCTCCAGAACCTGCACGGGCCCGTCCAGACACGCATGCAACGCTGCCCCCACCGGCACCACCTGAAGCGTCACGTTGCGCGGAGCGGTCAGCTCAAGGACGTGATCCAACAGGCCGCGCATCGCCTCCGCGTCCCCGAATCGCCGCCGGAACACGTGCTCCTCAACGATGAAGCTGAACGGCACGGTAGGCCGCTCCCGCAGTATCGCCTGCCGTTCCATCCGTGCGGCAAGCTGCTCTTCCAGCTCCTCGTCGGTCCGCAAGGGGATGGTGCCCTCGAACACAGCCCGCGCATACTCTTCCGACTGCAACAACCCCGGCACCAACCGGCACTCATACGTACTCAGACTCACCGCCTCCCGCTCCAGCCGAGCCCACCGCCGGAACCACGCAGCCAGCCCCGCCTCGCCCCGCGTGAGATGCCGCGCGGCCCTCCGCAGCGCACCCGTGTTGCCCAGCGCTTCCTCCGCCCGCTCCACGAACGCCTCGTCCGGCATCCGGCGGCCCAACTCCACGGACTCGACCGTGTGCTTGGAGTACTGGACCATCGCGGCGAACTCGGCCCGGCTGAGCCCCGCGTGCTCGCGCAACGCCTGGACGAACGCGCCGAACGTACGCAGACTGTCAGAAGGGTGGGGTTCCCGCTCCCCCTCCGGAACCGTATGGGCACTGGCGCCGACGCCCACAGCCACCTCGCCTTCGACGATGTCCATCCGCCGCCCCTCTCTCCAGCCCCTCGGACCACCACAGGTTCACCACTCAGCGTGACGGCCCACCATACGTACTGTCCACTCCGCGTGCCCGTACGCTGACTCCGCGTACGGGGTGCGGCGCTCGCGACCGGCCGCACCCGCACGCCACGCTGGCGCCATGAACCAACCCGCTCCCCAACTCAGCACCCCTCACCTCAGCTTCACGCAGTTGCTCTCCCCCACCCGCCGCGGAGCCCGGCTCGCCCGCCTGCTCACCGTGAGCCAACTACGAGCCTGGTGCGCTCCGCAGGACCTCACGGAGCGTGCCGAACTCGTCGTCGCGGAGCTGGCGGCCAACGCCGTCCTCCACGGTCACGTGGCCGGTCGCAGCTTCCGCCTGACCCTCGTGTTCAACGCTGCGGCCTGCCACCTCCGGGTCGACGTCACCGACCCGCGCGGGGACAGATGGCCACAGGCATGCCCGGCGGGCGCCGCACCCGAGGCGCTGCTCCGCGCCGGCGGACGCGGCCTCGCGCTCGTCGACGCGCTCGCCGACCGCTGGGAGACGCTTGCCTTCCCGCCCAGCGGCAAGACCGTACGGGCCGAACTGACCGGTCCGACCTGAGACAGGCGCCCGGCGCAATCCAGCCACCCCTCACCCGGACGCGCGTTGACGTTGCCAACAGGCCCTCCTTACGGTGATCCTTGCGCAAGGCGGGGGATCAAGGGAGACGTCGGATCGTGCGGGTGCGGGACACAGGGGGAGCAGGCCGGACGGCCTCGGTGCGCGATCTGCTGGCCGCAGCCGAACGTGCCGTCCTCCGAGCAGAGTTCCACGTCGCGCACCCCGTACTGCGCCGACTACAGGCCGAGTACGGCGCGCCGGAAGACTACGACGAAGCGGTGCGGTACGACGTCCTCTGGGCCGCGTTGGCCGCTCGGGCCGGCAACTGGCCGGAGGCGGTCCGTCGGTGCCCCGACGCCGATGACCTGACGATGGCGGAGACGGGCGTCGTCCACGCCCTCGCGGTGACTGCCCTCCGCAGGCTCAGCGACGAGGAACGGTCCGCCGACGCCCACACCGCGGCGCTCGTGATCGTGCTGTGGGCGTACCTCCTGGACGAGGACGATCCCGGCGACTTCCGCGGCATGCTCACCGGACGGCGCGGGGCCCCCGTCCCCGACAAGGACTGGGACAAGGCCCGCGACCACCTGCACGGACGGATCACCGACCTGCTGCACGCCCTGGACGTCCGGGCGAGCCGGGACGCACTCGGCGCCTGGCAGACGGCCTGGGAGGCGGAACGCCTCTTCCCTGTCGTCGCCCCTGCCGAGGCCGGGTCGGACGGCCTGATTCCGTTGAAGGACGCCGCCCGGCATCTCATCCGGGGCGGTCGCCGGGTCGAACTCCTCGACGCCTACACCACGCGCCATCCCGACCCCGCCACCTGGATCGAGGACGCACCCGACCACCGGGCCTGTGCGGGGCCGGTGGCCGAGGCCGTGGCGGAGCGCGGCCGGGACCGGGTGCCGGCCGGCGAGTGGAGCGAGGCGCTGTCGGACTTCAGCACGGCGGCACGCCTGGGGCGCAGGCCGGGAGCCAGGGAGACGGCGGCCATCCTCCACGCGGCGAAGAATGTCGGTCGTGGGCGCGCCGGGCACGGATACTCCCCCATCACGCGCATCCAGGGTCTCGAGATCGCACACGCACTGCTGCCGCAGGACACCTCCGTGGCCGCCGAGCTGACCGCCGAGCTGGTGCGGCAAGGGCAGAAGGTCCTGCGGAGCGACCCCGAGCAGAGCCGGAAGCGCTTCGCTCGGGCCCTCGTGGTCACCCCTCGGGACCGGGACGCCAGGTCGGGCCTCGACGACCACCTGAAGGAGGACCTGCGCCGGTCGCTCGACGGTGCGTCGGGCGGGGACAGGCCGCGGGTCGGCGAGGTGCAGGGCCTGCTGGACCGCGACCCGGAGTGCGATGCGGCCCGGCGGTGGCTCCGGGAGCACTTTGCGGGGCAGGCCGTCACGGAGGCTTCCGGGGGTCGGCTCACTCCGGCACGGGCCGCCGTACGGAAGGTGCTCGAGTACGACGGTGCGGGCGGCGAAGGTTACGAGGACGCACTCCTCGATCAAGTGCTCGTCAACCTCCTGGTACTCGCGGCCGGGAGAACCGGCGCCGAGGGCGGGCGTGCCGCCCTGGAGCGTCGCGTCGAGTTGCTGTGCGTCGCCGACGGCCTCGCCGTCCCCGCCGCCCACGGCCACCACGTCAGGGAGGCGCGCGACGAGGCCCTCCTGCACCTCGCGGAGCACTTGGAGGCCACCGCGACCCCGTCGGACGTCATCGAGTTGTTCCTCCAGGACCGGATGCGGACCGGTGTCAGCGCACGGTTCGACCAGACCGTGGAGACCGCCTACCTGAAGCGGGCCCGGGCGCGTGAGCGCGCCGGCGATCCGGGCGGGGCGCGGCGCGACCGCGCGTGCGCGGCACGGATCGGTGCCGGGCTGCCCGAGCAGGGTCTGCTCTTCGGGCCCGGTCCCCGCCCTCGCAGAGCGAGTCACGACGACACCGGCCAGGAGGCCCTCTTTTGACCGCCACCGCAGGCAAATCCGCCCGGGACAGGCCGGTCGGGCCGGGCAGTGAGGACCCCTCAGTCCCCCCGATCCCCTGGTTCGGCCCCACGCTCCACGAACTCGTGCCCGGCATCCCACCCGGCACCCGGCCCTTCCCCCTGCGCAGACTGGCGGCGAAGGCGCTCACCGAGGCCCGTCGGGACCCGGCCCGGCACCAGCTCCTCCAGCATGCCGACCGGTCCTCCAGCAGCCCCGTCACCGCCCTCGTCGCCGAAATGCTCACCCCTCCCCTGCCACCGCCCGCAGCCGAGACCGGGCACGCCACCGAGGAGCAACCGTGACCGACCCCGCTCGGGCCGCCACCGCCGGCCCGCCGTCCGAACTCGACAAGCTGCGGCGCCGGGTCGAGGCGCTGTCCGGCAAACGGGACGAGGCGGAGGCCCGGTTGCGCGCCCTGCTGGACGCCCTGCTGCCACTGGACGACGTGCTCGCCGACACCCGCCGCCGGGCAGGTGCCCTCCAAGGGGCCCGCTCCGCGCGCGAGACGGCGTCGGCCGCCATCGCGCTGGGCGAGCAGATCGACGCCGCGCACCGGATGCTGCGCGACGAGTTCGCCCGGCACGACGTCGCTCCGATGGACGTCGTGGGCTACGCGGCCGACCCCGCGACCATGCGCGTCGTCGGTACCGAGCCCCATCCGACCCGGCCGCACGGCACGGTACTGAGGGAGAAGATCACCGGCTTCCGCATGGGTGCCGCCACCCTGAGACCCGCGGAGGTGGTCATCGCGGTGCCCGGCCCCGCACCCGTACCCGAGTCCGGGACGCCGGAAGAGGCGGCCGCGGACGCCTCCGCCCCCGCGACACTCCCGGTTGGCGGAAAACGGTCACAGCCCCGGCGCACCACCCGCGCCCAGCGAAGCCTGCCGTACAAGCCCTCGGCCGGGCGCGGGCGCCGCTCCCGCCGCCGCGCCTGAACCGACGGCCGCACCGCCCGGTGCCCCGTACCGCACTTCCCGTCCACGGCACTCCACGACGATCAGGAAGCATTCCTCCATGCACCGGACCCTCGGCATCGACCTCGGTACCACCAACTCCGTCACGGCGTGGCTGCACGACGGTGCCCCCGCCGTCCTGCCCAACCGGCACGGCGAACAGGCCACGCCGTCGGCGGTCGGGGTAGACGCGAGCGGCACCCTGCTGATCGGCAGGGAAGCCCTCAACTGGCGGGACGGAGACCCTCGCTCGGTGATCACCGAGGTCAAGCGTCTGATCGGGCGGCGGTGGGACGACGCCCTCGTGCAGCAGGCCCTCAGCACACGGCCGGACGACGCGCCGTCCGTCCGGGCCGCCGCCGACGGCTCGGTGGAGATCCGGCTCGGCGAGCACTACCTCTCCCCGGTGCAGGTCTCCGCCGTACTGCTCCGGCGGCTCAAGAAGGACGCCGAGGACGCCGCGGGCGTGTCGTTCCGGCGTGCCGTGATCACCGTTCCCGCGTATTTCGCCGAACCGCAGTTCGCCGCCGTACGCGAGGCGGGACGGCTGGCCGGGCTGCACGTGGCGCGGATCGTGGAGGAGCCGACCGCCGCTGCGCACGCCTTCGGAGTCGGACCGGGCGGTGACGTGAGCGAGCCCAGCAGCATGCTCGTCTTCGACCTGGGCGGCGGCACCTTCGACGTGTCGATGCTGACCCTGGGCCCCGGCTACTTCTCGGTGAGTGAGCTGGGCGGTGACAACCTCCTCGGCGGCGCCGACTTCGACGCACTGCTGGACAGCCACCTTCGCCGGCAGCTCGGCGGACGCGACCACAGCGGCGAGACCGACGCCTTCCGCATCCGGGCGGCCGCCGAGCGCGCGAAGGTCGAGCTGTCCACGCGGGACACCTTCGACGTGACCCTCTCCCCGCTCGGACGCGAAGGTGGCTCCTGGTCGGGCACGGTGCGGCGCGCCGACTTCGAGGGGCTCCTCACCGATCACCTGCGCAGGATGCGGGAGACGGTCGAGTCGGTGCTGACGGGGAGCGGCGCGCTGCCCGAGGACGTCCAGCGGGTCCTCCTGGTCGGCGGCTCCACCCGCGTCCCGGCCGTCCGGCGCGGCCTTCAGGACCTGTTCGGCGAGGACAAGGTGTCGGACGCGGTGGATCCCATGCTGGTCGTCGCGCACGGCGCGGCCGTGGAGGCCGGTCTGCTGGACACCCTGGACTGCCCCGCCGAGACGTGCACCATCGAGGGAATTCCCGTCTCCGAGGACGCCTGCCCGGGCTGTGACACCCCGCTGCTGGGGAGGGCCACGGTGGAATGCCCCGGCTGCCACGTTCCCGCACCCGAGCTGACCGCCGCCTGCCCGGTGTGTCAGACGGACCTGTCCGGACTGCGGGCCGCTCCCACGACGGTCACCCGCATGGAGTGTCCGGAGTGCGGCCGTGACGACAATCCCGCCACCGCCACCAACTGTCTCGACTGCGACGCGCGGCTGGACCTCGGCGGCCTCAAGTGCCCGGGCTGCGGGATGGTCAACGGCCCCGGTCTCACCGCGTGCTCCTTCTGCGGCGGCGACTTCGGCACCGCTCTTCCCCAGCAGGTGACGGCGCAGCACATCGGACTCGAACTCAAGGACGGCACCGTCGAGGTGCTCTTCCCCGCCGGAACCCCCTACCCGACCGAATGGCACCGGGTGGAGGATCTCGCGGTACGCAGGAACCGCGACGAGGCGGTGCTGTTCCGTGTCTGGGAAGGGCCGCATCTGGGCTCCGCACAGCGCAACGAGTTCTGCGGCGCCCACACCGGCCGGGACGTCGACGAGACCCGTGGTGACGTGCCGATCGCCCTCCAGGTACGGCTTGACCCCGACCGGACCGTCGACCTGCAGTACCGGATCGCCTCCGGCGCATGGCAGGGCGCCCGGCTCCGGCGCAGCACCGTCTCGTCCACCGTCGGACGGAGGGCAGCCGAACTCCACGACCGGTACGCCGGCTTCCTGTCCGACTTCGAGCGTGAGTTGACTCCCGCCGAGCGCGACACGCTGACCGAGCTGCGGAAGGACCTGGCGGCGCTGGGCCAGGGGGAGACCGTGGGCCGTTCCCTGGACGGGCTGCTGGACTCCGCCCGTGACACCCTCGACCTGTGCAAGCGTGCGCGAGGCGTCCATGCCCAGGCTGTCCTCGCGCACCGCAACGGGCCCGGGCTGCTGCCGACTGCGGTACGGGAGGAGCTGCGGGCCGCGGCGGAGGCGGTCATGGACGCGCGACGGGCCATGCGCACCGATGCGCTGCGGAGCGTCACGGAGCGGGCCGAGGACCTGTGGACCGGTCTCGACCCGGCGGTCCGCACGGCGATCATCACCGTCGCCCTCGCCGAACAGGACTCCTACCCAACGACCCTCCGCAAGGAGGTCCTGACCGCTCGCGACGCGCTGCGCGACGCCGTGGAACGCGGCGACCAGGCGGCTCAGGACACCGAGCTCGTTCTCCTCGGCCGCCTCGCCGAGCAGGGCCGCAGCCAGTTCGCGGACGTACGCGTCCCCTCCACCGCGGCGAGCGTTCTGCCGTCCCGGCGGTGACGGACCGCATGCTCCGGTGTGGTGCGGGCCGTTTCGACCCTGCACCACACCGGCGCCGCGGCAATCACCAAGTCCAGCTCGCCGGTGGCTGCCCGAGAACGGACCGTGCGTACTTGATCGTCAGTCGCCCGAGCACATGGTCGCCACCCGCGCCGATCACGGCATCGACACCACGTGGCACGTGCTTGTCCAGCACCAGGACTCCCTGCTTGCTGCCGGACCTCGTGATGAACCGCGGACCAAGCACCTTGTTGGCCCGCTTGATGGCGCTCGCGGGGATCGCCCCGGCACCGCGCCGCCCCCAGTAGGGACCGGTTCGATCGACAACTTCACCCAGGGCACGTCCCGCTCCGTGGACAAGGAGGACGATCAAGCCCAAAGGCTGTCGTCGCTCGAAGTCCTCAGGATGCAGGCCATGCACCTCGGCCAGCGACAGCAGATACTGCACTGTCGCTTCGGTGAAGGCCCTGGCATCAGCCCGAGCTGTCGGGGCCTCGGAGCCGGGCACGATCCGGGCGGCACGGGATGCGGTGATGCTGGTGAGGTAGGCGCGGTCCAACCGACAGATCAACTCCTGTGGTGTGTCGTCGGGATGGACTCTCCGCAGGCGCTCGACATTTTCCCTGGCCCGCGCCTGCTGGGAGACCATCGCGTTGTCGAGTGTCTGCTGAATCAGGCCCTTGACGTCATCAGCCATGCCCATCGGAGTACTCGCCCTCTCGGATCGAGGCGCCTCGCGGGCCCCGGTATGTCGCCGCGCCTTCGGCGGCCGGATGTACAAGTCGGTGACGGCGGCTGCGCCGTGGCGCGCGGTCATCGCATGTGCGCCCACCCGTGCAACCCCTCCAGATGCCGGGGCGTCCGGCTCCCCTGCCATCCCAGCACCAGCCGCTCACGGGCCCGGGTGATCATGACGTAGTACGCCATGCGCAAGATCGCCGACGTGGGATCGGTACCCGAGTCGGACTCCGCGTCGGCGATGACGACGGTGTCGAAGTCCAGCCCCTTGGCGCTGGCCCGGTGGACGAGGACGACGCCCGGACGGGCGAGGTCGAGGTCGCGGTAGCGACCGGATGTGGCAGCCGAGCTGTACAGCTGGGGTTCCTGGGCGAGGCCGGCACGTTCCAGCAGGCGCATCAGGTCGGCCGCCGTGCGCAGGGAGTTGACGATCACGCCGATCCGATGGCGCGGTTGCCGCACCGCCATGGTGGTGATGTCTTCGGCGATGTCCTTGACGCCCGAGTACTGACGGACCACGGGCAGGGAGCCGCTGCGGAACGGGATGTCGGGATGGGCACTCCCGGTGCGGAAGTGTTCGGCCAGGGAGGCGATCTCGCGGGTGTTGCGGTGGTTGCCGGAGATCTCCACCCGCCCGGAGGAACGGCCGAGAGCGTCGGCGATCTCGGTGAGCGTGGAGTTCGTCTCGGTCAGGCGCTGGCACTCGTCGGCGAAGACCGTGACGGAGGCGGCGGCGAGACGGGCCAACCGGTAGAAGCCCGGCGACAGGTCCTGGCCCTCGTCGACGACGAGGTGGGGGACGGCAGTCTCCTCGTCCTCGTCGACAGTGGCTGCGGCCTGACGGGTAAGGGCCGTCCAGTCGAACCAGCCGTCCTCGGTGCGCGGAGCGTCCCGGCCGAAGCGACGCTGGATCCAGGCGTGCACGGTGGTGGCCTCGACCGGTGCGCCTGGGACCGTGAGGCCGTGCAGGGTGTCGCGCAGGAGCTGGCGCAGCAGGTTGGAGCGCGACAGCAGCACAGTGGGGCGACCGGTGAGGGCCAGGTGAACGGCGCGGTGTCCGGCGAGCAGGCTCTTGCCGCTTCCCGGCGGCCCGCTGACGACGTGGTTGCCGGTCAGCGGCAGAGTGTCCAGGCAGTCGCGCTGGGCCGGGGTGAGGTCGGGGTGGAGCAGGGGGGTGTTCGCGGTGGCCATGGATGTCATTCCTGAGCGGTGGCGGCGGCGTACTCGCGGCTCGCGGTGAGGACGTCGGTGAAGTAGCCGGGGACGCGGGCCGAGCCGACGACCAGGGCCCGGTCGAGGAGTGTGTTGCCGGTCTCGCAGCTCGTCTCGGGCAGCAAGGTGCAGGCGTGGCAGGCGGCCCGGTTGAGATTGCCGAAGCCCTGGCCGGTGTGTTCGGCGCACAGCGGGTCGGCGGAGCACCAGGCGGCCGCCTCCAGCATCCGGATCAGCGTCTCGGCGAAGTGCGGTGCCTCGCCCTGCCGGACGAGGCCACCGAGGGTGCCCTCGGCGTCCCCGGCAGCCGTGTAGATCAGCAGACCGTGCTGACCGTACTCGGGACGGCCGTAGACGCGTTCGCGCAGGCTGGCGGTGGTGTATCCGGAGTCGAAGGAGAGTTGGCGGATGAGGAGGTGGGCGACGGTGTGCAGGAGCTGGAAGCGGGGGGACAGTTCGCTGCCCACGGCCTCGGCGAGCTGTTCCGCGCGGAACGAGGCCTCCAGGTCGGCGCGGACGCCGCGGACGTGGACCTGGACGCGGGGATCGTTCTCCCAGGCGGTCAGACGCTCTTCGTCGAGGGTGAGGACGATGCCCTCGCCGTACACCTCGGTCGCGGGCAGCCAGCGCAGACGGCCGCTGGTGTCGGCGGGTACAAGGGTGCCGTTCGGGGAGTGCCGGCGGAAGCCGGTCAACGCCCTGACCTCGCGCAGACGGTCGGCGAGGACCACTTTGCCGACATGCGCGTCGAGGGTGGCCCAGGGCTCTTCCTTCTCGCCGTCCAGGCCGAGGCCGCCGCGCCGGATCGTGAACTCCTTCGCGGCTTCGGGGAACCGAGTGGCGTCGAAGGCGTACCACTCGTCGCGGCTCAGGTCGACCTTTCCCGTCTTTCCGGGCTTCGGCTCGGGAGACGGCGTAGTGGGGGCACCGGTGGCCTCCGCGGCGAGCTGGTCGATGAGGCCGTCCGGAGCGTCGGTGTCCTCCTTGATCATGCCGCGGAAGGTGTCTGCCCTGCGGGTGCCGAGTGCGTCGAGCAGAAGCGGCCAGTAGTCGTGCGCCAAGACGGCCGCGGCCACGCTCTGCTCCGCACGGGGGGGTTCGTCGGTCTGAGGGATGTCCAGGGCCGAGTAGACGACCGGGTAGTAGACGTTTCCGGCGGTGCGCTGCACGATGTGCACCTGCTGGCCGCAGGAGCTCCTCGCGTCCCAGCGCTGCCAGGGGTTGCGGCCCGAGCAGTGTCCGCTCTGAGGGCCGAGGACGTCGAGCAGGTCGCGTTCGGCACCGCAGGGCTTGCCGCCCGCTCCGGTGGCTCCGCAGCGCACCGAGAGCGCTTCCAGTCCGGTGGCGCGGTCGGCGACTCGAAAGCTGAGCCGGCGTGCCTTCCAGGCGTTGTCGGACTCGGAGCACGAGTCGCGCAACTCGGGCGCGAGCCTGGAGTGGGCCCAGTACCACCAGTCGACGTCGTCGAGGTGTCCGTCGGCGCAGATGCGAACGAATCGCATCGGGGTGAGGCGGGGCGCGGCGGCGCAGGACGCGCAGACGGGGGGCTCGCCCGGCTTCTCGTTCTCGCGCAGGTAGCGGGCCATGCCCCGGCAGGAGCCGCAGAACAGCCAGCCGGGAAAGCGCACATAGGGGACGCCGGGGCGGTCGGGCTGGTCGTACCGGTCGTTGAGGGTGTGTGGCGCGGCGTAGAAGCCCTTGCTGCCAAGCCGTGCGGCGAGTCGTTCGCAGGATACGGGGGTCTTGAGGTCCGGCCACCTCTCGATGCCGGCGGCGACGAAGCTTTCGCCCTGGACGTCGAGTACGGCGCCGACCCCGAAGGGAAGCACGGTCTGGGCCTGCCGGACCCGGAGTTTGCGCTTCACTTTCCTGCTCCCGTCACGGTGATCTGGCACTCCCGGTCCACGCTGCGCATCGAGTTGAGGGTTTCCCACAAGCCGTAGCGCTGCTCGAAAGCCTTGAGCAGGTTGTGCTGGCCCTTGCCCTGGCTGCGGTAGTGGAGGTTCTTGCCCTCGGCGGCGGCGGTGTCGGCTTGCCGGTACCAGTCGTCCAGCAAATAGCCGAGTTCCGTTCGCACACCGGCTCGTACGGCATCGGTGCCGGCTCCCGCGGTGACGCCGCGTTCGGCGGTCGCGGCACGCTCGGCCAAGGCGTCGGCGATACGCCCCACCTCTTCCTTGTGGTCGGTGATTCGTCCGGCCTGGTTCTCGGCGGCCAGGCCCACCCGGTGGCGGACCAGGATGACGAGTGCGGCGTGCAGGGCCCGTCGACGAGCGGGCAGCGACCAGGGGGTGACGCTGGCGGGTTCGACGTAGCGGTAGAGCGCCCGGTGGTAGTCGATGAAGGTCTCGTAGTGGGACCGGTCGCGCGGGCGCGTGGCGTTGAAGTACGTGACGACGAGTCCGGGCACCTGGTGGCGGCCGACGCGGCTGGTGGCCTGGATGTACTCGGCGGTGGTCTTGGGCTGGCCCTGCATGAGCATGTAGGCGAGCCGCTTCACGTCGACGCCGACGGAGAGCATGTTGGTGCACGGGAGGAACGACACCGAACGGGGGTCCGCCCAGGGCTTCTCCAGGCGGTCGAGGAGGATGGGCTGGTCGGCGCGCTTCACACTGCTGTCGAGTTGTTGCACCTGCTCGCCGACCAGCTCTCGGACGCCGGTGCCTTCGCCGAGTCCGCGGAGCTGGGCGGGGATGTCGTCGCCGGCGGCGGTGACGGTGCGGCCGAGTTCACGCAGGCTGTGGTGGTAGGCGACGAGCGTCCAGTAGTCGTCGCGGTGTTCCTCGGGAAGCCGGTGGACGCCCTGGAGCATGGCCGCCGTGGTGGCGACGGCGCCGCGGCCCGCGGTGTGGCCCTGCGCCATGACGCCGAGATAGAGGCGGCCGGGGCGGCCGGTGTCGGGGACGGCGAAGAAGCTGTCACGGGCGTCGAGCCCGGATGGCGGGAACAGCTGGACATCCTGTTGGTGCAGGGCACGGACCTGTTCCGCGGAGCGCCGGATCGTGGCCGTCGCTGCGACGATCTTGGGCGGGCGGCCGTCCGGGCCGGTGCACAGCTCCAGGATGGCCGCTTCGTAGAGACCGACCGTGGTGCCGAGCGGACCGGTGAGCAGGTGCAGCTCGTCCTGGATGATCAGAGACGGGGGGCGATGACCGGTGCCGGCGCCGAAGAGGCGGCCCGAGTCGGGCTCCCAGGCGAGCCGAGCGAACTTGTCGACGGTGCCCAGGACGAAGGTGGGCGGATCCTGGTACAGGTGCTGGTCGACGACGGCGACGGGCAGGACGTCGTGGAAGGCGCACGCGTCTCGCGGGCAGTAGAAGGCGAACTTGTCCGCCTTGGCGCGGACTCCGTAGTCGGAGCGGACGCTGGACCAGGTCGGTGGCAGGATGCGCGTGCCGCACCAGGGGCAGCGGTCGAGAATGAAGATGTCCTCGGGGTGGCTGGCATCGCGCTGCTCGCCGAAGGCGACCTTGGCGGACTGGAACTTGTTCGGGGTGGTGGTGTCTCCGACCCACAGACCGATGGTGATGGGTTCGTTCCCGAGGCCGAGTCCGGGCTCGGTGCGGCGGAGGTGTTCCAGGGCGCAGATCGTGGTGGCGGCGCGCTGGAACTGCTGGGTCGTGAGCAGGCTGAGGGTGTAGCGGCTGAGTACCGTGGTGCCGCCGCCCTCGCCCCAGATGCGGCGCAGGGCAATGGTGAAGGCGGCGAGGAGCAGATACGCCTCGGTCTTTCCGCCACCGGTCGGGAACCAGATGAGGTCGGTGGTCTCGCGGTCACGGTGTCCGGGGTCGACGACCCCGTCGAGGGCGAGCAGAAAGAACGCGAGCTGGAAAGGGTGCCAGCTCGCCTCGGAGTCGACGGGCGGATCGAGGGCCACGTCGTCGGAGCGCAGGCGCCGCTGACCCGCCTGGTCGGAGGCGGAGTGCCGCATCTGCAGCAGCATCGCGCGCTGAGCGATACGGAAGGCATCGAGGAGTTCGGGGCGGTCGGGGTCGCACAGGGTACGCACACCGGCCTCGACGCGGGTGACCGTCCGGCGGACGCGGTCGAGGATCCGCTCCGCGGCTTCCCGGCCCCAGGGCGGCACCTCGACGGATCGCTGCCCCGCGTACCAGGCGTGGTAGGCGGCGGCGAACTCGGCGAGCTCCTCCCGGATCTGGTCCCTGCAGACGGCGGAGTCCGCCAGATGGGCGATCCTGAGCGCCGGGGCGTCGAGCGGGCCGCCGGCCCGGATGGCAGGAACCTCGGCGCGGGGCAGCACCTCGCAGGCGAGGAGTTCGACGCCGCCGTCCTCTCCCCTCTCCTCGCGGACGGCGCAGCCGTGACCGACGGCGTGCGTGATGACGTGCCGGTACTGCAAGCGCAGTTCGCGCTCCTCGGGGTCCCGGCTGGCAAGCCGGACGCTGGGGTAGGGCAGCACTGATCCTTCGACGGGGCGAACGGTGAGCCCGCACTGGAACAGCATGTCGTCCCAGCTCGGCGCCTTGTCGCCGGATCCGGTGTGGCGCTTCTCGTTGATCAGGGCCACGGTGACCAGCGTGCCGTCCCCGTAGGAGCGGCGGGTCACCTGGATCCTCGCGCGGCCGTCCAGGACGACGACGTCCTTCTGGTCAGGGCCGATCGTGTGCGGTGTGGACGGCAGGGGTATGCGGCGCCAGCGGCGGCCACGCCCCGGTTCGCCCCGCTGCGTCTCGTAGCGGGCGGCGGTGCAGGTCACCTCGACCCGAGCGGCGTCGGTGTAGAAGCTCAGGCCGATGGACGCGGGCAGCCAGCTGTTGGTCTCCGGTACCGGGTCGGCGGCGGGGTTCACGTCGGCGGCGTCCTGCTCGGCGCCCGGTGCCTCGGGGTCGTCGGCCGCGAGGGCGAGCTGTCGCCGGAGTTCGGCCTGCTGCGGGTAGAGGGTGCCCATGAGGTACTGCCGGTCCGGCGGGGCGTCGAGCACCTCGTGGTCACCGCCGGCAGGGCCGACGAGCTGGTCGGTCAGGTAACGCACCAGCTGCTCGCGGGGGTCCATAGGGGTGATCCTTCGGGTCAGGCGGGAGGAGGTGGTTCAGAGGTTCGAGGGGATCAGCCCGTGGCGGATCAGCTGGCCGCGGAACTTGGCCTTGGCCTTCGATTCGATCTGGCGGATGCGCTCGCGGGTGACGCCGAAGACGACACCGATGTCCTCCAGTGTGTCCGGCTCGTCGCCGTCGAGACCTGTGCGCCGGATGAGGACGTGCCGCTCGCGCTCGGTGAGATGCCCCAGGACGTGTCGCAGGCGCTCCTGAAGCTCCTTGCGGAGCAGCACGACTGGAGGGCCGGGCAGACTACTCGGCCCGATGACCAGATCGGCGAGGGCGGTGTCGTCGCCGATGATCCGGTCCAGGGAGTCGGTGGGCCGGCTGATCCGGCGCACCTCCTCCACTTCGGCGAAGGTAAGACCGGTCGCGTAGGCAACATTGGCGACGGTCCTGGCGCGGCCCTCGCTCAGAAGCCTGCGCTCAGCCACGGAGACCTTGCTGACCCTTTCGTGCACGTACACGGGCAGTCGGATCATGGTGCCCTCGTCAGCGATGGCGCGGGTGATGGACTGCTTGATCCACCACGTTGCGTAGGTCGACAGCTTGAAGCCCTTGGTCGCGTCGAACTTGCGGACCGCGCGCATCAGGCCGAGAGTGCCGTGCTGGACGAGGTCCTCGACGTCCAGCCCGCGCCCCTGGTAAGCGTGTGCGATCTTCCACACCAGCCGCTGGTTGTGCAGGACGAGGCATTCATAGGCGCGCCATCGCTCGCCACCGCGAGACAGCGACTTCACCTCCTCGGCCGGAACATCGCGGTTGAGGAGATCGCCGCCGTCGCGCAGCAGCACGGCGAGGCCGACTTCCTCGTCCGCCGTGAGCAATGCCTTGCCCAAGTTCCGGCGCCACCGATCGTCTTCCAGGACGGCCCGGGCTGCTCGAACGGCGAGCGACAGTGCGTCTTCCGTGGTGGAGACGGCGGAGCGGGCGGGACGCTTCTTGCCCGTTGCCGACTTCGAGGATGCCGGAGCACGTGCGGGTGTCTCAAGGCCGACCGTTTGGGCCCCGGTGGCCCTCTGGCCGGACTGGCGCCCCGGGCGAGGGCGGGTGATAGGGAAGTAGGCCGTCAGCTCACGCGCTTCGGCGGGGCTGAGCCCATGGAGTCGCACGACACCGTCGTGGGCCAGCTTGCCGACCTTGCCGTCGCTGTCGGCGTAGCGGCCCAGCATGCGCCGGGCCTGGGCCAGGCGTTCGGCCGCTTCGCTCAGCACGGGCGCCGGTTCCAGGACGGCCCTCAGCGACGCCTCCGGTGGCGGAGACTGCCCAGCAGGCCGCCGGACCGGCCCAGCGGCTTGCGGGGCCGGCGCAGCGGTGAGCCCTGCGGATGCGGCTCCGCTCCGTCTCCGGCGCTGGGCTTTCACGTGAAGACCTACAGCGTCGAGCCCGTGGCGGAGCCTGCGCTGCTGCTCATCGCTCGTGAGTCCGAGCCGGTTCGCCTCCAGGGCGAAGGCCCGGTGACTCACGAGGCCCGAACGAGACGCGGAGCGACTCAGCCTCTCTATGACCGACGGCAACTCCGCCTCGATCGTGCGCCGTCTGGCCTCAGCCGTCGACTCCCCACCCATAGTGCCCCCCACTTGAGCGTTCGAGCACCCGGAACTTGACGTACGAGCCGGCCGGGCACATCAGCACTTTAGAACCACCACGTTTACACCGTCAACACAATCGCGTGATCGTTTACCCGTTCGAGTTGGGTCGCTTGACGGCGTCAACGGGTAGGGTGAAGAACGTCAGCGCAGACCTCGCGCGCCCCGGAAGGTCGCCCATGCCCCAGCTCGAACTCCTGGCTGAAACACCCGAGTTCCGCATCAAGCTCCCCAAAGACGGAGGCTACGCCCGCGGGCACCTGCTCGCCGAGTTCGGCGGCAACGGCACCCACAAGTTCGTGCTGCGGGAGGGCTCCGTGGTCGCCGCCGAGGTCTGGCCCGGACTGGGTGATCACGCCCGCCGCAATCGTGCGGACCTGCGCGCGGGTGGCGCCCTGATCGACGCCCCTGCGGATGCCGACCTGCCGGGGGCGCCGAGCCGGTGGGTGGTGACCAGGGACATCGAGTGCAACTCGTCCTCGGCCGCCGCTGCGCTCGTCTACGGCTACGACGCCTCCGGCCCCGAGTCGTGGCGCACGGCGGAGGGCCATCCGCTCGCCGACTACCTGTCCACCGGCTGGCGTGCTCCGCGCAAGGCGTGGCTGGTGCGCGGCTCCAACGTCTCCGGTCACAACCTGGTGCGGCAACTGTGGCTGACGGAGGGATTCGTCTCCCTCGCGGCCGCGCACCTGCCGCCTCTGGAGGAGGCTGATCCGACCAAGAGCGCGCTGCGGCGCTTCGTGGAGGACGGGTACGAGGGAGCGGCCTCGTACAACCAGAAGCGCGGTCTCGTCGACGAACTCCACGCCTTTCTGACGCAGATGCGCGTCGGTGACACCGTCGCCGCCATTGGTGACGGACGGCTGTACATCGGGCGGATCACCGGCGACGCCGTGCAGGCCTCGTCGCCGGGCGGGCTGTCCAATCTGCGGCGCACCGTCACCTGGTCGCCGCGGAACCACGCGTACGAAGACCTGCCGGAGGAAGTGCAACAGAAGCTGTCCGTCCAGCATGACGTCGTCGACCTGACCGGCGTGCTGGAAGCACTCGATGAGCTCACCGGGCAGCCGGAGCGCACGGACTTGGCTGCACCCGGCGAGGCCCCCACCGCGCAGCGGCCGGCGCCCCGAGAGCTGTCCCTTCCGGACATCAGCGAGGCGCTCGCCGAGGACCTTCTCGTCCACGACCGGGCCTGGCTGGACGAAATGCGGGAACTCCTCGCCGACGAGCGACAGCTGGTGTTCTACGGCCCACCCGGCACCGGCAAGACGTTTCTGGCGATGAGGCTGGCCGAGTACCTCGGCGGCGGACCGGAGCAGGTCAAGATCGTGCAGTTCCATCCCTCGTACGCCTACGAGGACTTCTTCGAGGGGTTCCGTCCCGTGGAGGACCCCGAGACACGGGAAGTGGCCTTCCGGCTGACGGCGGGGCCGCTCCGAGAGCTGGCCGATCTGGCCTCGCGCGAGGGCAACCGGCACGTCCCGCACTTCCTGATCATCGACGAGATCAACCGTGCCAATCTGGCCAAGGTCTTCGGCGAGCTGTACTTCCTCCTGGAGTACCGGGACCGCTCCGTCCGTCTCACCTACTCCGGGGACGACTTCCCCCTCCCGCCCAACCTCTTCGTGATCGGCACGATGAACACCGCCGACCGCTCGATCGCCCTCGTGGACGCGGCGATGCGGCGCCGTTTCGCGTTCGTCGAGCTGTCTCCACGCACCGAGCCGACCGCCGGGCTGCTCGCCCGCTGGCTGGAGCGAGAGGGCAGGGACCCGGAGCCCGCCCGTCTCCTCGACGCTCTCAACGCCCGGATAGACGACGCCGACTTCGCCATCGGGCCTTCGTACCTGATGAAGCCGGGCGTGTACCGCGACGGCGGCCTCGAAAGGACTTGGCGCACGAAGATCCTGCCGCTTCTGGAGGAACACCACTACGGCGAGGGCCTCGACGTCGCCGCCCGCTACGGCCTCGACTCGCTGCGCGAGCAGCACCCGTGACGCAGCCTGGGTCCGACGTGTCCCTGCGCGAGTACGGACCGGCCGTCTCCGTGCCGCTGAGCGCCGAGGCCGGACGGGCGCTGGCCGCCTCCGGCGTCCTGCAGAGTGCGACCCCCGACCCCGGGCAGGTCGGGCACTGGCTGCTCAGGGCGGGCAGCCGGGTCGGCGCCGTGCGCACACCCGGCGGTCCGGTCGTGCGGATCATGCCCAAGACGCCGGTGAGCCGGCTGTTCTTCCTTCTCGGCTTCAGCCTCGACCCGGCCCGCGCCTGGCGGGACAGCAGGGAGGGCACCGTCGATACCGGCACGTACGACGACGTCGTCCCGGCGCTCGCGCACGCCGTGGAGCGGCAGATCGACGGTGCGCTGCGGCGGGGCGTCCTCCAGGGGTACCGGGAAGTGGAGGAGTCAGCGCTGGTCGTCCGCGGGCGCTTGCGCGAGGCTGAGCAGATCCGCCGGCACTTCGGCCGTACGCCGCCCGTGGAGATCGTCCACGACGCGTACACCGCCGACATCGCCGAGAACCGCATCCTGCGCGCCGCCGCCGAGCGGTTGCTGCGGCTGCCGGGCGTTCCCGGGCCGGTCCGGCGGCGCCTGGCCCACCAGCGGGTGCGGCTGGCTGACGCGCAGCCCCTGGTGCGGGGGCAGGGACTGCCGCGTTGGCAGCCCTCCCGCCTGAACCTCCGTTACGAGCCGGCGCTGCGGCTCGCCGAGGCGGTCCTGCGCGGCACCTCTCCGGAGCACCGGCCCGGCGGGACCGACCCACTCACCGTGGACGGCTTCCTCTTCGACATGAACCAGCTGTTCGAGGACTTCGTCACGGTGGCCCTGGGCGAGGCCCTCCGGGAGCACGGCCTGACAGCGCGTCCCCAGGACGTCCATCACCTCGACGTCGCCGGTCTTGTGCGGGTACGCCCGGACCTCGTCGTACGGACCGGCGACGGCCGCACCCCGCTCGCCGTCGTCGACGCCAAGTACAAGGTGGAGAAGGGCGACGGCCTCCTCAACGCGGACCTCTACCAGGCGCTCACCTACGCCACCGTGCTCGGACTGCGCGAGGCACACCTGGTGTACGCGGCCGGACGCCGGCCCGAGCGCTTCCACGAGGTGCGGGGAACGACAGCGGGACCGGACGGCCGGGGAGTGCGGCTCTTCCAGCACAGTCTCGATCTCTCCGGCGAACCCGCACGGCTTCTGGCCTCGCTGAGGCACATCGCCGCGCGGCTGGCCGGGAGTTCCCCTCATCCGCGATCATGAAGAACCGTCCGGTGGAAAGGAAGGACCCCCATGCCCCGGCTCGCCTTCACCCAGAGCTTCTGGGACGGATACGACACCCTGGAGAAGCCGGTCCGAGCCGGAGTGCGCAAGGCCATGGCGAAGTTCCAGGCCATGCGCGTCGCCGAACTCAACGCGGACAAGGGACTGCACCTGGAGTCCGTGGAGAATGCCCGTGATCCCCGGATGCGCACCATTCGCATCACCGACTTCTGGCGGGGCGTCGTTCTCGCACCCGACGACGGCAGTGACACGTTCCTGTTGGTCAACGTCCTGCCGCACGACGACGCCTACACCTGGGCGGCGAAACGCCTGTACAGCTCGAACTCCGCCACACGAGCCCTGGAGGTACGGAACGCCGTCGCCCTGGACGAGCTGACACCGCTGTACGAGACGGCCGCACGCACCGCCCCCCAGCTGCTGTTCGCGGGTGTCTCCGACGGCACACTGCGGGAGCTCGGCGTCGACGACCAGGTTCTGCGCGCCGCACGGTCCCTGGTGGACAAGGCACAGCTGGAGGCCTTCGCCACGCTCCTCCCGGAGGACCAGCTGGAGGTGCTCCAGTACCTCGCCGAGGGGTTCAGCCCGGAGGAGGTCTACCGGGACGTGGTGGCGGTCCGCCGTCCCGCCGACGCGCCCACCGAACCGGTCGAGGACCTGGCCACCGTGATCGCCAACACTGCCGCACGCATCCGGCTGGTCACCGGACCGCATGAGCTGGAGGAGATACTGGAGAAGCCGTTCGCAGCTTGGCGGGTCTTCCTGCACCCCTCCCAACGTCGCGTGGCCTACCGCGCCTCGCACGGCGGCCCCGTCCAGGTCACCGGAGGACCCGGCACAGGCAAGACGGTGGCCGCCCTGCACCGGGTCAAGCACCTGCTCGGCCGCTCCGAGGACGGCCGTATCCTGCTCACCACTTACACGAACGCGCTCGCCGCCGGACTGCGCGACATGCTCGGCCTGCTCCTCGACGAGGACGACAGGCTGCTGGCACGAGTGGACGTGACCACGGTCGATGCCTTCGCGAACGGCGTCGTGCGCGCCGGCTCGGCTGCCGCGCCGAAACCGATCGGGGACCGGGAGCAACGGCAGCTGTGGGAGAAGGCGGTCAAGCAACTCGATCTGCCGTTCGCCGCCCAGTTCCTGGCACAGGAGTATCGGCACGTCGTCCTCGGCCAGAACCTCCGCGACCTGGACGCCTACCTCGGCGCGAGTCGCCGTGGCCGCGGCACGGGCCTCGGCCCCGCTCGACGCCGCGAGGTGTGGAGCGGCGTGGAGCGGTTCGAGCAGTTCCTGCGGGACCGCGGCGAGACCACGCACCTGCGCGTCTGCGCCCGCGCGGCGGGACTCCTCGCCGACCGGCCGGCTCCGTACGCCCACGTCGTCGTCGACGAGGCACAGGATCTGCACCCCGCGCAGTGGCGTGTGCTGCGCGCAGCCGTCCCACCCGGTCCCGACGACCTGTTCGTGACCGGCGACCCGCATCAGCGAATCTACGACTCCCGGGTGTCGCTCGGCTCGCTGGGCATATCCACGACCGGCCGCAGCTTCCGGCTGCGCGTCAACTACCGGTCCACGGAAGAGATCCTCGCCTGGTCGGCTCGCCTCCTCGCACCCGTGGCCGTCGACACCCTCGAGGGCGAGGGCACGGATTCGCTGGCTGGGTACCGTTCACTGCTCCATGGCCGCCGCCCGGAGGTACGGGGGCACGCCACTCGGCAGAAGGAGACCGAGGCGCTGGTGGCACGGGTCCGCACGCTGCTCGACGAGGGACTCGCGCCGCACGAGATCGGCGTGTGCGGACGTTTCAACCTCTCCCTGGACACCGCCGAGGACAAGTTGAGGGCCGCCGGCATCCCGGTACTGCGGGTGAGGGGCCAGGTCACGAAGGGCGCGGAAGGCGTACGGCTGGCGACGATGCACGCAATGAAGGGGCTGGAGTTCCGGGCGGTGTCCGTGCTCGGTGCCGCCGAGGGCACCGTGCCGTTCGCGCGGGAGGTCACCCCTCGTGAGGCTGACCCGCTCCAGCACGAGGCCGACCTGCTCCGTGAGCGCTGCCTGCTCTTCGTCGCCTGCACACGGGCTCGCGAGTCCCTGAGCGTAACGTGGAGCGGGACCGCAAGCCCGTTCCTACAGCACGCGGCCTGACACCCGTGTCCTCGGCACCGTGTTCATTGCCGCGGTGCCAGGGCACCCGTAGCAAGACCGTCACGGGCGACCTCGGCGAGTTGCCGACTCAGCTCGTCGACTTTGCGCATTCCCTCCTCGAACGTGGCCAGGGTCCGGAAGGCGGAGCCGTACCGGCGTTGGTCGTCGATGCCCATACGGGGGATGCGTGCGCCCTTGCCGTCGAAGCGGTAGGTTCCGCTCGCGCTCGTGGACCGGCGGGCGTTGGCGGAGCTACGCAAGAATCCTTGCAGGTAGTCCGTGTCGAGTTGCTCGCTGGCCGAGACCGGCTCCTGCCCTTCGTACGCCACGAGTCCGGCTCGGGCGAGATCCGCGACGCTTGTGGTGGCGCCGTCCAAGGAACCCGGCCCCTCACCCGCCAAGAGCTCGGGCAGAAGGGCGGCGAGTCGACGGATCCGGTCCTCCAGCTCCTTGCGCAGGGCGGCGTACTCACCGGGGTAGTCACGGTGCCGGGGAAGGAGATGACTCCCGGGCGTCAGATCGACGGTGTCGTCGAGCAGTTCGATCAACGGCACGTCGGCGACCTGGTCCGGGAGTGGTTCCAGATTCCCGTCAGGGCTGTTGTCCGTCAGGTCGACCATGCGCACGGTGCGATACGTGTCCGCGCCCTCCGAGCTCTCGGGACGCTCCAGACACCACAGATGGACGGGCAGAGCGTGTGAGGTCGCCGTGCCCGGTGGCAGGGCGACGACTTGGCGCACGATGCCCCGGCGTACGAGCTCCGCACGGATGCGTCGTCCTGCCTTGCGGTAGGCGACCGAGGCCGGCATGACCATGAGGACGTGGCCCCCGGGCACGGTGTGCGCGTAGGCATGCTGCAGCCAGGCCAGCTCGCCTTCGGCCTTCGACGGGGTGCCCAGGTCCCAGCGGGAGTCGAGGAGCAGTTCCTCCCTGCCCCACTCGGTCACGCCGGCCGGAGGGTCACAGACAACCAGGTCTGCCTTGAGATCCGGCCATGCGTCCGCGCGCAGTGAGTCACCTGCCACGATGCGCACGCCCGACTGTCCCAGAAGGTCGGCGCGGAGCTGCGCGAAGCGAGCACTGTCGGCGTCGATCTCCTGACCGAGGCGACGTAGGGCGACTTCGGAGGCGACGGACAGGAGCAGCACGCCGATTCCGCAGGCAGGATCGAAAATGGTGGCGTCCGACGACAGCTCGGGAGCGAAGTGACGGACGGCACGCACCAACCGCTCGGACGTCACCTGGTCGGATCCGGCACGCCGGGCGGAGTCCATGAACCGTTCGACCAGTCCGTCGACGAGGTCAGCGGGCGTTTCGCCGCGGATCAGCTCCTGGACACGGGTGGCGATGTCGGCGGGCACTCCGGTTTCCGCCCCTTCGGCAAGCACCGCGGCGACCTGAGCCAAGCCCACGATCATCTGCTCGCCGTACACAGCCCGCATGGCCTGCCACAACTCGACCTCGGGCGATACCTCTTGGCCCTTGCGCTGCCTGTCCAGCCACTCCTGGACTTCCGCGAGCGCGTAGAGCGGGCTGTTCGAGGCTCCTCCCGCCGGCGCCGGGAAGTCGTCGTAACGCCGACGCCAGTTGGAAACAGCAGCCCGGGTGACTCCGGCCAGCCGAGCGATCTCGGCGCCGGTGACCAATGGTCCGACCGAAGAAGCGGCAGTGTCCGTCGTGTCCGTCATAGCCTCAGCGTACACGGATAGACACCCGCCCTCCAGAGCTAACTCTGTTGACGGAGTACACGGATTCCTGACACCCTTCACCGTGTACTTTGACCTCTCCTGTACCGGTACGTCGCAATGCGCGCCGCAGACCCTGTCCGTGGAGGCAATCACCCTTGGCATCGAACACCGCAGTACGCACCGTTTACCGACTGTCCGGCGTCTCCCCCACCTCGGAGGCCATGCTGTCCGCACTCGACGCCGCGCTTCTGGACGGCCTCGGCGCCGAGCTCCATGTACCCAATGCGCTGGGACACCGGCCGTGTACGTCACCTGCGGAATGGAACGCACCGAGGCCCCTTGGTGCGGCCCCATGTCGCGCACCACCGGTATCACGGTCAGTGAGAGCGTCCGACGCACCGCCGCCCTGCTCCTGCTCGCCGTCGACGACACGGTGTACGCCATAGGCTGCGACCAGGGGTACCGGCTGCTTCCCGACCACCTCAAGGACGAGCGCTTCGGCTTCTCCTTCGCCATCCGGCAGATGGACCCGAACGTGATCCGCGGAGCTGTGTCCAGGTCTCTCGGGCAGGCACGCACCGACATCTCACTGGTTCCGGGGGGAGCCTCGGTTCCGCTGCTGGGCATTCGTGATCACTCCCGCATCGTGCGGAGTCTGGGCGGATACCTCGACGAGCTGCCGCTCACCCGCTCGCGATTCACTCGCGGACGGGCGGTCAGCGCTCAGGGGGGGTTGCGGCCTGAGGATCGCTCTCGGCGTCGAGCCCGAGGCCCTGCTCTCCGACCTGCGGACGATCGCGAGGATCTGCCGCGAGGACACCCCGCACCAGGAACTGGAGTTCGTCGACCACATCGTGCCGGTCAGCGACACGAGCGTCCTCGACGACCTCGCCCGGGCGCTGGACAACCGTCTCGGCCAGCCCGACGACGGGACCATCTCCGTCTCTGTCCCCTCCGAACACCACGAGGCATACACAGAGGCCACCACGTACATGACGCAGATCAACAGCTCAGGCGCCTTGCACTCCGACGGCTTCGACCTCGGCTATGTCCTCACCTGTGCCCGGCTCGCGCCCTCCGGTGGACGCGTCGAGGTGCTGCGCGAAGGGACGGTGACCCTGTCCAAGGGCCGCCGGGCAGGGGTCGCCGACACGCTCGCCGTCACCAGCACGTTGAGTTGGTTGGAGACCGGCATCCCACTCGGTTCGCGACGTTAGGGTGACGCCGACGCCCCTTCCTCTCCTTCGCATGACGCAGCGATCCGCACGACGGTCCGCTGCTGACCCTCGGACGCTTGGCCACCGGCATGCCCTGCACTTGGGTGCGGCGGATGGGTCCCCAGTGATCGCACCGGCAGCCCCTCCTGGACAGCAAGACCCAACTGCTAGTCGACTGGGCGGCTCCCCGCGCATTCGCGGCGTCCTCGACATTCTTACGTGAGGAATGGACGAACTGGGCCGGGTTCGTTCTATATCCGCACCGTACGGAGGGTCCCAACTCTCGTTACGCACGGGTGACGGATCGTTCGGCGTAGGGCACGGCACTTCGCCCATGCCCCAATATGTCCGCCGGGTGCCGCCTCGTCGCCAGGCTGCCGGAACTACTCACCAACTGCATGCCGTTGGGGCAGGCGCACACGCATGCCCTGTGCAGAGCCGAATAGGACGCCCTGCCCCATGGAAGCCCTCTGGGAGTCTTCTGGGACTTCCGACCACATCAGCCAGCACGAGCATGAAAGAAGCGAAAGAGCGCTCACACAGGTCAACGACTACCGGCGGCCAGACGTCGCAGGTCACGACCTTGGCCGGTCTTTCCCGGGACACCCGACCGGCTCCAGGACCATTGCCGCCGATCACCTCCTGAGCCGCGTGCACGTGAGTCAGGAGGGGATCGGCTTCGTGCGGAACTCGCTCACCGCGGCCTGGATGCCACCCTGTCCCCCATGTCGAACTCGTATGCGCAGCCCATCCTGAGAACGGCCGATCTCGCGGCGGCCATGCGGCTCGTTCAGCAGTTGCTCGACATCGCCGACACGACCGAGCTCGAGATCGACTTCGAGGCGAGGATCTCATCGGCTCCCTCCCTGACAGCGCTGATGGAGCTGCTCCCGGACACGGACTGGTGGGCCGAAGGAGACCGGGACGCGTCGTCGGCCGACGGGGACGACCCGGTGGCGCATCTCCCCGTCAGAGTGCTGGGCTGGGCGCTGCCGCCCGCCTCCGCGGCTTCGCTGCTCAAGATCGCGGGCAGCGCCCCCGCCGCAGTGCGGTGGGACTTCTCCGGCTGGCCGGAGGCACCCGAGGTGGGGCTCGGTGTCGGCGGGTACCGAGGCGCGTTCGTGACGCTGTGCCTGAACTGTCTCGACCTTGACCTGGAGGAGCCCGCGACGGACCACACCGTGTTCGTGCACGTCAAGCAGTTCGAAGCCGAACGTGCCCCGTGGCTGGCGGCGCAAGTGGGTCTGCGGGTCATCGGCGACCTGGTGATGTCTCCACACTGATCGGTGCCATTCACATCCGGTAGGAGATTTCCTACGTTTGACGCGTAGGGAATCTCCTACCTATGGTGGGTCGCATGAACATCACCCACGCCTCCTTCGTCACCGTCCCCGTGTCCGACCAGGACGCGGCCCTCCGCTTCTACACGGACGTGCTCGGCTTCGAGGTCACCGCGGACCTCCAGACGGCCCCCGGCCGCTGGCTCCAGGTCGCCCCGAAGGGCGCCCAGACCGTGCTCACCCTCTCCGGCCCCGGTATGGGCGGCTTCACTCCCGGAACCGCACGAGGGATCATGTTCGTGACGACAGACGTGGACGCGGACTGCGCCAGGCTCGCCGAAGCCGGAGTGACCGTGGACGGCCCGACCGATCTCCCCTGGGGACGGATGGCCGGCTTCGAGGACCCCGACGGCAACAGCCTGATGCTGCTCACGGAGAAGGAAGGCTTCTGACCGAAGTGGTCACCCAGAGCGCCCGGGACCAGGGCCAGGACCAGGACCGGCTCTTCGCCGCCCTCGCGAACGCGACCCGGCGCGAGGTGCTGCGCCTGCTGCGTGACCAGGGTCCCCAGTCGGTCCAGACGCTCGCGGAGCACTTCGACATGCGCCGCCCCAGCCTCTCGGAGCATCTGAAGGTGCTCCGGGAGGCCGGCCTCGTCTCCGAGGAGCGCCGGGGCAGACAGCGCATCTACCGGCTGGAGGCGGCCCCGCTCGCCGAGGTACAGGACTGGCTCCATCCGTACGAGCGGTTCTGGCGCGACAAGCTGAAGGGTCTGGGCGATCTGCTCGACCGCATGCCGGACGATGAGACATGACGATGCCCCAGGCGCCCGACGGACCGGATGACGACGACCTGACCACGATCAGGGTCGATCACTTTCTGCCGCACCCGCCCGCCAAGGTCTGGCGGGCCCTGACCGAGCCCGACCTGATCGCCCAGTGGATGATGCCCGGCGATTTCCGCCTGGAGGTCGGCCACCGCTACACGATGACCGCCGTGCCCCGCCCCAACACCAACTTCTCCGGCACCGTCCGGGCCGAGGTCCTCGCCTACGACGTCGGGCGGATGCTGAGTGTCCGCTGGCAGGACGCCGTCGGGAGTCAGGGGAACGCCGCCGACTGGACCATCACCTGGACCCTGGAGCCGGAAGGCCGCGGCACACGTCTCTTCCTCGTGCACACCGGGTTCGACCCGGACGACCCGGCCCAGCGGATGGCGCACCGGATCATGGGTGGAGGCTGGCGTTCCTACGTCATCGGCGCGCTGGAGAACGTACTGGAGACGTACTGACTCCGCCGACCCGCGAGGCTCACGCTTCCGGATGGCGTTCCGCGGCCGGGCGCGCCGGTTCCGTCCCGCCAGGCAATGACTTCAGTGAGTGACTCGGCTCCGGGCCACCAGTCGTCGAGAGCGGGCATGCGATGTACCGGCACTTGGGTCACGGGCTGCGCTCCTCCTTGCGCAACAACGGACAGGCGTACGGGTTCTCCGTGACCATCACCGCGGCCGCCGCGGTGCTGAACGCGGAGGCCGGCCGGTCCGGCTCCGTGCACCTGCTCTACTTCGCCCTGGGGGCCGCGGCCGGGTTCAGCCTGCTGGAGGCCGTCGCGACGGGAGGCTTCCGCAAGCCGCTGGAGAAGGAGCCCAGCAGCGTCACCGCGCTCGGAGTCTCGTTCAGCGTCGTCTCCGTGGCCCTGACGGTGTGTCTGTCCTGGGTCGCGGCCCATTTCGTCGGGGGCACGGGCGCCTGGCCGCTGACCGGTTTCCTGGTCTCCGTGCTGTATCCCGTCGGTGCGGGGATGGAGCTCGCCGCCGCGCAACGAGTCCGTGAGGCGAAGGACGTCGCCACGCGGGAGGAGGTCGAGAGGGACGAGGAAGAGCGCGGCGGCGGCCAGGCCCCGGACTGAACGTGGTCACGGCGTGGTCGTGCGCGGGTCCGCCGTCACCCGGGGAGACGTCCCAGCAGTCCCGTGAAGTCCGCGCCCGCCCTGCTTCTCCGTCATGCCCATCCCGGCGAGCAGGCCGCGCTTGCCGGCGGGGGTGCGCAGGCCGGGGTCGTAGACGCGGCTGGTGAGCAGGGGTTCGCAGGTCTTGGCGAGGTCGGGCGCGTGGCGCAGGGCGGGGACGACGGCGTACGTCATGGAGACCGGGCACAGGTGTCCCGGTTCCAGTGTCGTGGCCAGCATGAAGCTCGCCGCGCGTGCCACGTGGGCGCCTGGCCGTTCGTCGGCCCAGGCGGCGCCCTCGATGCCGGCGCTCACCGAGACGTCCATCAGCGAGTGGTAGGCGGGGTGGAAGCCGACCTCGTCGACGCGGCGGCCACCGCCGAGGTGTTCGCGGGCGACTGGTACCGCAGCGGTGACCTGGGCCGGGTCGACGAGGACGGGTTCGTGACGGTCGTGGACCGCATGAAGGACATCATCGTCACCGGCGGTGAGAACGTCGCCTCACAGGAGGTGGAGGGCGCGTTGCGCGGCCACCCGGACGTCCTCGACGTCGCCGTCGTCGGCCGTCCGCACCCGCAGTGGGGCGAGACCGTCGTGGCCGTCGTGGTGCCGCGCGACGGCACGGAACCGGACCTGGAGGCGGTGCGCGGCTGGCTGGAGCCGCGGATCGCCCGGTACAAGATGCCGCGCGAGCTGGTTCTGCGCCGGGAGTTGCCCCGTACCCCCTCGGGGAAGATCACCAAGCATGTGCTGCGGGCGGAGCTGGCACAGGCCGCGCCGGCGGTGCGCGGCTGATCCCGGCCGCCGGCGGTGGGCGGCAGGGATCGGCCGCCCCTCGTACGGCACACCGGCCGGGCCCGCATAGGGTCTTGGCATGGCCGACGATCAGGGACAGAGCACACGGAGGGGGCCGGGGCGCCCGCGCCAGGCGCACGTCACCCGCGCCGTCCTCGACGCCGTGGTCGACCTGGTGGCGGAGAGCGGGATGGGCGCCCTGACCATGGACGCCGTGGCGGCCCGCGCCGGGGTGAGCAAACCGGCCATGTACCGGCGCTGGCCCACCAAGCAGGATCTCGTCATCGCCGCCGCGGAGTCCCGCATCGGCCCGCTGACCGTGCCCGACATGGGCGATTTCCGGGCGGAGCTGCGCGCCGTGCTGACCGCGCGCATGGAGGCCTACCGGCAGCCCGGCGTCGACCGGCTGCTGGCCGGGGTGATCGGCGCAGCCGCGGAGGCGGGGGCCGAGCCGGGCGCCTACCGCGCCTACACGTCCCGTGTGATGAGCGAGACGCGTCACCTGCTGGAACGCGGTGTCGCGCGCGGTGACGTCCGGCCGGACGTCGACGTGGCCGACGCCGCGACGCTCGTGGCGGCGTCCCTGGTCTTCCGCATGGTCGGCGAGCAGCGGATGCCGGACGATGCGCTCGTCGAATCGATGGTGGAGCTGATCGGCCGGGCGGTCGGCACCCGGCCGTAACCCGGCCGCCGGCGCTCGCGCCCACGCCGGTCCGTCACCCCGTGCGCCGCTCCGCCCTCTCCTGCCCCGCCCTGCCCGGAATCGGCCGCTCCGCCGTACGGAGCGCGCTCACGAAACCCACGCCGAAACAACTCGTCCCGACCCCTTGCCCCACCACGAGCCAATATCGATACTGCCGGTTACGTAATCTGTCCGCTGTCGGGAGGTACCCCATGCAGGCCGTCGCCTCGACCCCTGTGGCCAACCCCAAGCCCGTACTCGACAAGCCCCTCATGCACTACGGCAGCCGCGTCCTGGACCGACTCGCCCCCGGCGCGGAGCAGTTCACGTACCGGCTGCTGGAAATCTCCCCGCTCACCCCGCACTTCGGTGCCGTGCTCGGCGGCGTCGACCTGACCCGGCCGGTCACCGACGAACTCGCCGCGGAACTGCGCCAGGCGCTGCTCGAATGGAAGGTGATTTTCTTCCGCGGCCAGCGCGGCTTCACCGCCGAGCACCAGCTCGCCCTGTCCGGCGTGTGGGGACCGCCCGAACCGAACCCGTTCTTCGCGCGGACCGGGACCCCGGGCATCTCCCGGCTCGCCAAGGACGCCAAGGCCGCGGGCAACAAGAACATCTGGCACAGCGACCACTCGTTCATGGCCAACCCGTCGCTCGGCGCCGTACTTCGCGCGGTGGACGTGCCGGCGGCGGGCGGCGACACCATGTGGGCGGACATGGCCGCCGCCTACGACAACCTGCCCGATGACGTGAAAGAGCGGATCGAGGACCTCACCGCCGTCCACGACTGGGAGGCCAGCTGGGGTGCGCTCATGAACGACGAGCAGAAGGCCGCCTTCCGTGAGAGCTGGCCGCGGGTCGAGCACCCCGTCGTCGTGCGCCACCCGCGCAGCGGCCGCCGGACCCTGTACGTGAACGAGCCGTTCACCCGCCGCATCAACGGCCTGTCCGGCGCGGAGAACCGCGAACTCCTCGACATCCTGGTCCTCCAGGCGCGCATCCCGGAGTTCCAGGTCCGCTTCCACTGGGAGCCCGACTCCGTCGCCGTCTGGGACAACATCGCCACCCAGCACTACGCGGTCAACGACTACTTCCCGCAGCGCAGGGTGATGGAGCGCGTCGCCATCGTCGGAGTCCCGCTGTCCTGACCGGCCCTCCCTCTCTTCCCCAGGAGCCCCCATGACCGCGGTACCCACAGTGCCCCAGCACCCCACGGGGACCACCGAGGCCACCGGCAGCGGCCGGCGTGCCTGGACGGTGACCGTGCTGCTCGTGGTTTTCATGATGGTCAACTTCGCGGACAAGTCCGTCCTCGGCCTCGCCGCCGACGAGATCCGCGCCGATCTCCATCTGAGCGCCACCCAGTTCGGTCTCGCCAACAGCGCGTTCTTCCTGCTCTTCTCCGTGGCCGCGGTCGTGGTCGGGCTCGCCGCCGACCGGATGTCGCCGAAACTGCTGATCCTGGTGATGGCCGTCCTGTGGTCCGTGGCCCAGGTACCCGCGGCGATCGGCGGCGGCCTCGCCGTGCTGGTCGCCTCGCGGGTCTTCCTGGGCGCGGCGGAGGGCCCCGCCTTCCCCGTCGCCCAACAGGCCACGCTGGCCTGGTTCCCCGACCACCGGCGCAACCTGCCCGGCGCCCTGATCACCCTCGGCGTCACGCTCGGCGTGATCGTCTCGGCGCCCGGCCTGTCGTGGGTGATCCAGCACCACGGGTGGCGGGCCGCGCTGTGGGTGCTCGTCGCCGTGGGGGCCGTGTGGGCCGCGGCCTGGGCCGTTCTCGGCGCGGACGGCCGGCACCGGACCGTCACGGCCGCGGCCGCCCGGCCCGAGAAGGTGCGGGCGGCCGTGCCGTACCGGAGGATCTTCGCCAGCCGCACCTGGATCGGCGCCACCCTCGCGTACTTCACCAGCTACTGGACCGTGGCCCTGATGCTGGTCTGGCTGCCCTCCTACCTGCGGGGCGGCCTCGGCTACTCGGCCCACACGGCCGGCACCGTCGTCGTCGCGCCGTGGACGATCGGCGCCGTTGTGCTCCTCGCGCAGGCGGGCGTCACCGGCCGGCTGATGCGGCGCGGCGTCGGCAGCCGCCGCGCCCGGGGCTGGGTGGGCGGCTGGCTCCTCGCCCTCGGCGCCGCCTGCTGCCTGGCGCTGCCGCTCGCCGACAGCACGACCGCGAAGACCGTGCTGGTCGCGCTCGGCTTCGGCTTCGGCGGCTCGTACGCCACGATCGCCGCGACCACCGTCGCCGAACTGGCCCCGTCGTCCCGCGAGGGCGGCGCCCTGGGCACCATGAACGCGGTGGTGACGGCGGCCGGTCTCGCCGCGCCCGCCCTCGTCGGGGCGCTCGTCGACGCCCAGGGCACCGACGGCTACCAGAGCGCGGTCCTGCTGTCCGGGCTGCTCCTCGCCGTGGGCGCCGCCGCTTCCTTCGTACTCGTCGACCCGGCGCGGGACACAGCCCGGCTGACCCGCTGACGCCACCCTCTCCCCGCCCCTTGAGGAGTTCCCCTTGACCACCGCACCCTCACTCGACACCGCGCCCCTCGACCAGGCCGTCGCCGACCTGCGCGAGCACGCGGCCTCCTGGACCGCGACGCCGCTCGCCGAGCGGATCGGCCTGCTGGAGCGGATGCTCCCCCGCATCGGCGACGGGGCGCCCGCCATGGTCGCCGAGTCGGCCCGCACCAAGGGCTACGACGCCTCGTCCGACCGGTCCGCCGAGGACTGGGTCACCGCGCCCTGGGCGCTGGCGCAGACCGTGGGCGCGTATCTGCACGTGCTGCGCCGACTGGCCGCCGGGCACGGTCCGGTGCCCGCAAAGGCCGTCCGCACGCGCGACGGCCGCACCGTCGTCGACGTCTTCCCCGCCACGACCGCCGACCGCCTCCTGCTGAGCGGTTTCACCGCCGAGGTGTGGTCCTTGCCCGGCACGACGCGCGAGCAGGTCCTGGCCCGCGCCGCGGGCGAGTACCGCGGCCGGCCCGGCGAACCGGCCGTCGCGCTGGTGCTCGGCGCCGGTAACGTCCCGGCGATCACCCCGCTCGACGTCCTGCACAAGTTGTACGCGGACGGCCAGGTCGTCCTCGCCAAGATGAACCCGGTCAACTCCTGTCTGCGTCCGCACTTCGAGAAGGTGTTCACCGATTTCGTGGAGCGCGGCTGGGTCCGCTTCGTCGACGGGGGCGCCGCCGAGGGGGCGTACCTCACCGCTCACGACGACGTCGACACCATCCACGTCACCGGCAGCGAGCGCACGCACGACGCCATCGTGTGGGGCACCGGCGAGCGGGGCGAGGAGCGCCGGCGCGCGGACACCCCGCTCAACGACAAGCCGTTCACCAGCGAACTGGGCGGCGTCAGCCCCTGCATCGTGACGCCGGGCCCGTGGAGCGCCGCGGACTTCCGCTTCCAGGCCGAGCACATCGTCACCAGCAAGCTGAACAACTCCGGCCACAACTGCGTCGCCACCCAGATCCTGCTTCTGCCCCGCCACTGGGACGGCACCGAGCGGCTGCTCGCCGAGATCCGCCGGGTCCTCGGCACGCTTCCGCGGCGCCGTGCCCACTACCCCGGCGCCGCCGACCGCCTCGCCGCCGTGACCCGCGCGCACCCGGAGGCCGAGACCTACGGCGACGACAGCACCGTCCTGGTCCCGGACATCGCCGACGCGGAGGACCCGATGCTCACCCACGAGGTGTTCGCCGGCGCCCTGGGCGTGGTCCGCCTGCCGGGCGAGGACGTGACCGGCTTCCTGCGCGCGGCCACCGAGTTCGCCAACGACAGGCTGCCCGGCACCCTCGGCGCCACGCTCCTCGTCCACCCCCGCACCGAGCGCACCCACCGCGCCGCCGTGGACGAGGCCGTCGCCGCGCTGCGCTACGGCACGCTGGGCGTCAACTGCTGGTCGGCGTTTGGCTTCCTGCTCGGCTACACCCCGTGGGGGGCCTTCCCCGGCCATGACCGCCGGGACATCGGCAGCGGCGTCGGCTTCGTGCACAACGCGTATCTGCTTCAGGACGTGGAGAAGACCGTGCTGCGCGCCCCGTTCGCACCCGCGCCGCGCGGCCTGTTCACCGGCGCACCGTCACTGTCGCCACGCCCTCCGTACTACGTCACCAACCGCACGGGACGTACGACGATGGCACGGCTCACCGCGTACGCCACGGACCCCAGGCCCACCCGGATGCCCGGCATCTTCGCATCGGCCCTGCGCGGCTGAGCCGGAGGACGACGTACTCGTCGACGACGCGGGTGTCATGGCGGATTCGCGTGCCCGCATTCCGGCTTTTCGTACAGCGATACTTTCGATGTGGTGTGAATTCTGGATTGGGTAAGTATCGCAGAATTCGTTCACTCGACTGCCGCGCATCCGACGGACAAGGCAGACGTTAATTCGGATATGACCAAGGAAAACGGGGAATTGGTGACGCTTGGCCCATACACCTACCGGCCCGGCAGAAACCACTGGCCGTCACCGAGCGACGGAACTCTGACCAGAGGCGGACTCCCCGTCCCGCTCCGGGTGACGGAGCCCGTGCTGCGGCGTTTCCTGGACGTCATGGCAGACCTCGAGGCCGGCTTCGCCGAGCGTTGGGGGCGATCCCAGGGGGCCCTGACGTACACCCGGGCGGAGTGATCCGGGACGTCATGCACGAGGAACAGTTCCAGCATCACTTGTCCTACGGCGAGGGCCGATTCCGCTCCACGGGAACCGGACGGCACCGCGCCCCCGAACAGGCCTTCCAGGAAACCCTCGTCCCGCCGGAACCCGGCTGGGACCCCGCCGAAGAACTCGCCTTCCTGCTCCAGGACGCGATGGAGCAGCAGCCCCCCTCGCCGCACGCCCCGGACGCGTCGGCCCTGGCCCCCGCGCCCGGTACACCGCTGAGCAACCTGCAGGAGATCACGGCCGAGCTGCCGCCGTTGCGGGAGACACCCACGAGTCATCGCAGGATCCGCAGAAGGGTGAGCCGGCTGCGCGCCGCGAGCCTGTTCGTGGCGGCGCTCGCCGCGGTCATCGCGGCCTCGGTGAGCCTGTTCGGCGGCATGGTGGCCTACGAGCCCCTGCGCCTGGCAGCCGTGACCCGCACCCGCGGCAGCGTCGTGTCCTGGTGGCCGCTGCTGGTCTACGGGCCCTGGCTGGTGGCGTCGCTGGCCGTGCTGCGGTCCGCGCTGCACCAGCGCCGCGCGGTCCATTCCTGGGCGGTGGTCCTGCTGTTCTCGGCCATCGCGATGCTGCTGTGCGTCGCCCAGGCACCCAGAACGCTCAGCGACGCGGCGGCCGCCGCCCTGCCGGGGCTGGCCTCGCTGGTCTGCTTCCAGCAGATCGTTCGGCAGATCACGCTGACCCGCCCGCCCCGGCGGGCGGTGGCGCCGCGCCACCGGCAACGCGACGCGTCCGGGCCGGGCGCCGGGACGGCCGGTCCGGCGTCCCCGGACCCGGTGGCCCTGCCGCAGCAGCGGCAGAATCCCCCGCGCTCGCCGCGGCCCGGCGCCGAGACGAGGAAGCGCCCCTGACCACAGCCGACCGCCGATGCCGCGGGCCCCCGCACCGACGTGATGCGGGGGCCCGCGGTGTCGGGGCTCAGCCCTGGACCAGGGTCACGTCCTGGCCGTGGCGCGCGTGGAAGCTGGGGAGCGGCACGATGCCCATGGGGCGCAGCTCCATCAGGGTGGCTTCGACGTGGGCCGCGCCGGGCCTCAGGGCGACCGAGTCGGGAGTGCCCGTGTTGACCCAACGGTGCTCCAGTCCGTCGCAGACCGCGCGGGTGCCGCCGACGCCGTACCGGACCGACGGGTCGCTCTGGCTGACCGTGGAGCTGACGTAGACGGGGCCGGTGCCTGCGGTGCAGCGGTAGGTGCCGGAGAGGGTGACGGTGCCGTCCGCGGCGATGCGGCCGGTCGGGTCGACCGTCACCGACTCCGTGACGTGGCGGGCGTCGTGCGGGGCCGCCGTGGCGGCGGGGGCGGCCAGCAGGAACAGGGCGGCGCCGGCGGCCGTGGCGAGGGCCGCGGATCGTACGGGCATGGGGGACCTCCCGGTCGGGTGGGAATGGGGGTTCCACTGGTACCGGGCGGACGGGCCGACGGGGGTGACCGTCACCCCTTCGGTGGCGAGTCCCGTCCGGCCTCGCACGGTGGCTAGGGCCTGTCCGGCGGATCATGCCGCAGACGCGGAGTCCGGCACGCCCATCTGCGGCGTTGTCGTCGGTTGCCGACTCCCCCACGCTCGGCTTCGCTCGCGCGGGGGGACCCCCATCGCGTCGACGCCCTCCTCCGCCTTGCAGCTGGACGCACCAGACTCCGCTCACCTGCACTGATCAGTCGCCGCACCTTTCCTGCGACCTGATCCGCCGGACAGGCCCTAGTCCGCTCCGGCCGTCGTGGAACGGTCGCCGGGTTGTCCGGGTGTTGTCACGCTTGCCGGCCGGGTCTTGGCGACGACTCGGCGCCGGGCGCACGGTCTGTACATGCGACGGTCCCGACGACGGGACGGTCTCCCGATGTGGAGGTGCGCCATGTGTACCCACCGGTCCTCCTGCCCCGCCGCCGGCTCCCCCGCCGCGCGACCGGCGTCCGCGCACGTCGTCGCCGCCCACCCCGAGCAGGGGTGGAGCCTGTTGTGCGACGGCACGATCGTCTTCGACGACACCGGCGAGCTGCGGCCCGACGGCCGGGTGGTCGGGCCGCGCCGGGTACCGTCCGGGCGGCTGGCGATCGCGGCCTGA
Source organism: Streptomyces sp. CB02414 (assembly GCF_001905385.1). GTDB lineage: Bacteria > Actinomycetota > Actinomycetes > Streptomycetales > Streptomycetaceae > Streptomyces. The sequence continues at coordinate 85,473 of NZ_LIPF01000015.1, forward strand.
CCGGTCCCGCCCGGGGCGGCGCTCAGGGCTTCTCGGCGATGAACTCCCGCAGCAGTGAGGCGAGCAGTTCCGGCTGGTCCTCGGCGACGAGTGTCCGGGTGTCCTCGATCTCCACGAGCCGTCCCCGCGGGAGCAGTTCGGCCAGCCGTCGGCCGTGGGCGCGGGGCATCATCAGGTCCTCGGTCGCCCAGACCACGAGCGCGGGCCGCTCGAAGCGCCGCAACCCCTGGGCGGCCGCCAGCAGTTCGTCACGGCGCACGTGCGTGTTGTAGTGCCGGAAGTCGCGCCGGATCGCGGGGTCGGTGCGCAGCGGGCGCAGCCAGCCGTCGACGATCGCGTCCGGCACGGGCCGCTTGGTGAGCGCGCCGATGCCGACGGGGAGCCGGCGCAGCGGCTTCAGCCCGAGCACGCGGACCAGCAGGGACACGCCGCCCGGCACCCGGCAGACGGCGCCGATCATCTTCCCGGGCAGTCCCGGCGGATAGTTGTCGAAGGCCTCGCACGCGACGAGGACCAGCCGCGCCAGGCGTTCCGGGTGCCGGGCCGCCACCGTCTGGGCCCGTCCGCAGTCGTTCTCGACCAGGGTGACGTCCCTCAGGTCGAGGCGGTCGAGGAACTCGGCGATCAGCTCGTTGACCAGGTCCGGCGTGGGCGGCCGGGACATGGGCCTGCGGTGGGCGCCGTAGGGCAGGGTCGGGGCGACGACCCGGTGGTCGGTGCGCAGGTCGGCGATCACCTTGCGCCAGACGGTCGCGTCGTGGACGAGGCCGTGGAGGAGGACGACGACCGGGCCGTCGCCGCCGGTGTCCTCGTACTCGATGGTTCCCGCGGTCAGTTCGATGTCCGGCATGCCGGAACTCTAGGGTCTGGGGGCCGTCTAGGGCAGTACGGCGAATCCGTCGAGTTCCACCAACGCCCGCTCGTCCCACAGGCGTACGACCTCCACGACCGCCATCGCCGGGTAGTCGCGGCCGGCCAGCTCGCGCCAGGTGCGGCCGAGTTCGGCGGCGTGGGTGCGGTAGGCGGCGACGTCCGTGGCGTAGACGGTGACGCGGGCGAGGTCGGCGGGGGTGCCGCCGGCGGCTCGCAGGGCGGTGAGGAGGTTGGTGAGGGCCTGCTCGAACTGGTCGGGGAGGGTGTCACCGGTGACCTTGCCGTCGGTGTCGAGGGCGGTCTGGCCGGCCAGGAACACGACGCGGGTGCCGGTGGCGACGACGGCGTGGGAGAAGCCGGTGGGAGGGGAGAGTTCGGGCGGGTTCAGCCGTTCGGCGGTCAACTTCCGGCCTCCTCGGTCGTCGCGTCCAGGGTGCGGTACAGCTCCTTGGCGATGATGCCGCGCTGCACCTCGCTCGCGCCCTCGTAGACGCGCGGGGCGCGCACCTCCCGGTAGAGGTGTTCGAGGAGGTGGCCGCGGCGCAGGGCGCGGGCGCCGTGCAACTGGACGGCGCGGTCGACGACGTACTGGGCGGTCTCGGTGGCGAGGAGCTTCGCCATCGCGGAGCGGCGCGGGACGTCCGGCGCGCCCTCGTCGTACGCGGTGGCCGCCGCGTACACCATCAGGCGGGCCGCCTCGGTGCGCAGGGCCATCTCGGCGGTCTGGTGGGCGACGGTCTGCAGGTCGCGCAGTCTGCCGCCGAAGGCCTCGCGGGCGGTGGTGTGCGCGAGGGTGGCGTCGAGGGCGGCCTGTGCCATGCCGACGGCGAAGGCGCCGACGCTGGGGCGGAACAGGTTGAGGGTGCCCATGGCGACCCGGAAGCCGCGGTCGGGCTCGCCGAGGACGTCGTCGGCGGTGACGGGGACGGCGTCGAAGGAGAGGGCGCCGATGGGGTGCGGGGAGAGCATGTCGAGGGGGGTGCCGGTGAGGCCGGGACGGTCGGCGGGCACGAGGAAGGCGGTGACTCCGCGGGCGCCGGCGCCGGGGGTGGTGCGGGCGAAGACGGTGTAGAAGTCGGCCTCGGGGGCGTTGGAGATCCAGCATTTCTCGCCGGTGAGCCGCCAGGCGGAGGGGCCGTCGCGGTGGGCGGCGAGAGGGGTGGGTACGGGAGAGGGCTGGGCGCCGGGCCCCCCGGCGCCCGCCCGGTCCGTGTCCGGTGCCGCCGCGAGGGTCAGCGCCGCCGCGTCCGAGCCGGCGTCGGGCTCGCTGAGGGCGAAGGCGGCGACCGCGCTGCCGTCACTCACCCGGGGGAGCCAGCGGGTGCGCTGGGCCTCGGTGCCGTGGGCGTGGACGGGGTGGGCGCCGAGTCCCTGGAGGGCGAGGGCGGTCTCGGCCTCCGTGCAGGCGTGGGCCAGGGACTCGCGCATCAGACAGAGGTCGAGGGCGCCCGAGGTGAACAGGCGGGGCAGCAGCCCGAGGGTGCCGAGTTCGGCGAGGAGGGCGCGGTTCACGCGGCCCGGCTCGCCCTTCTCGGCCAGCGGGCGCAGCCGTTCGGCGGCCAGGGCGCGCAACTCGGCACACCAGGCGAGTTGTGCCGGTTCGAGCGAGAATGCGGTCATCGACGGTCCCTTCCCCTGCCACGTCCCCCGCTACGACCCGCGCCGCGTCCCGGCCTCCCGTGCGCCGGGCCACACCCGAGGTTATCGCGCACCGTTGACTGTCGTCACCAACACGATACGCTCGTTGCGCGAGCCCACCACGACAAAGGGGGCGAACCGCCATGGCGCAGACGCACCGCGCGGAGCCGCACCGCTCCGGCCACGTCGACACCTTCGCGCGCGAACACCTGCCGCCCCCGGACCAGTGGCCCGAGCTCCGCTTCGACCTGCCGGAGCTGCGCTACCCCGCCCGGCTGAACTGCGCGGCCGAGCTGCTCACCGGCCCGCCCGACGACCGCCCGGTCTTCCGCACCGCGTCCGGGGACGACTGGACGTACGGGCGGCTGCGGGACCGGGTCGACCGGCTCGCCCACCTCCTCACCGGCGACCTCGGGGTCGTCCCGGGCAACCGGGTGCTGCTGCGCGGCCCCACCACCCCGTGGCTGGCGGCCTGCTGGCTGGCGGTGCTGAAGGCGGGCGCGGTGGCGGTCACCGTGCTGGCCCAGCAGCGCCCGCACGAGCTGCGCGCGATCTGCGAGATCGCCCGGGTGCGCCACGCGCTGTGCGACGTACGGTCCGTCGACGACCTCGCCAAGGCGGAGGTGCCGGGGCTGCGGATCACGACGTACGGCGGTGACGCGCCCGACGACCTGCTGACCCGCGCGGAGGCCGGCACGGAAGCCGGCGGGGAGGCCGGCGCGGCGCCCGGTACGCCGTACCCGGCCGCGGACACGGCGGCCGACGACGTGGCGCTGATCGCGTTCACCTCCGGCACCACCGGCCGGCCCAAGGGCTGCATGCACTTCCACCGCGACGTGCTGGCGATCGCCGACACCTTCTCCGCGCACGTGCTCCGACCGCGCCCGGACGACGTCTTCGCGGGCAGCCCGCCGCTCGGTTTCACCTTCGGTCTCGGCGGGCTGGTGATCTTCCCGATGCGCGCGGGGGCGAGCGCGCTGCTGCTCGAACAGGCGGGCCCCCGGCAGCTGTTGCCCGCCGTCGCCGAGCACCGGGTGTCGGTGCTGTTCACCGCGCCGACGGCGTACCGCGCGATGCTCGACGAGCTGGACGCGTACGACGTCACCAGCCTCAGGCGCTGTGTCTCGGCGGGCGAGAACCTGCCCGCGGCCACCTGGCGGGCCTGGCACGAACGCACCGGACTGCGCGTCATCAACGGCATCGGCGCCACCGAGCTGCTGCACATCTTCGTCTCCGCGGCCGACGGCGACATCAGGCCCGGCACGACCGGCGTCCCGGTGCCGGGGTGGCACGCGCGCGTGCAGGACGAGTCCGGGGTGCCGGTGCCCGACGGGGAGCCGGGGCTGCTGGCGGTGCGGGGGCCGGTGGGCTGCCGCTACCTGGCCGATCCGCGGCAGCGGGAGTACGTGCGCGACGGGTGGAACATCACCGGGGACACCTATGTGCGGGAGCCCGACGGGTACTTCCGGTACGTGGCCCGTGCCGACGACATGATCATCTCCGCCGGGTACAACATCGCCGGGCCGGAGGTGGAGGACGCCCTGCTGCGCCACCCGGACGTGGTGGAGGCGGCGGTGGTGGGCCGGCCCGACGCGCACCGCGGGCAGGTCGTGGTCGCCCACGCGGTGCTGCGGGAGGGCGCCGAGCGGGACGCCGACGCGCTGCGCGCCTTCCTCAGGGCGGAGCTCGCGCCGTACAAGTGCCCGCGCGAGATCCACTTCCCGGACGCGCTGCCGCGCACGGCGACCGGGAAGCTCCAGCGCTACCGGCTGCTCCCGCCGCCCGACCGTCCCCGGGGCGACCAGGCGTGATGACGACAACCTAAGATGATCAACGTGTCCGAGCAGCACGCGCAGCACGCCCCTAGGTCCCTGATCGTCACGCTCTACGGCGCGTACGGCCGCTTCGCGCCGGGCCCGGTGCCCGTCGCCGAGCTGATCCGGCTGCTGGCCGCGGTCGGGGTGGACGCCCCCTCCGTACGCTCGTCGGTGTCCCGGCTGAAACGGCGCGGACTGCTGATGCCCGCCCGCACGTCCGAGGGTGCGGCCGGTTACGAACTCTCCCCGGAGGCCCGGCAGCTGCTGGACGACGGGGACCGTCGCATCTACGCCACGGCGCCCTACGACGACCAGGGCTGGGTGCTCGCGGTGTTCTCGGTGCCGGAGTCGCAGCGGCAGAAGCGGCACGTGCTGCGCTCCCGCCTGGCGGGGCTGGGCTTCGGCACCGCGGCCCCCGGCGTCTGGATCGCTCCCGCCCGCCTGTACGGGGAGACCCGGCACACGCTGGGCCGCCTCGGCCTGGAGCCCTACGTGGACTTCTTCCGCGGTGAGCACCTGGGTTTCACGCCGACCGCCGACGCGGTGGCCCGCTGGTGGGACCTGGCCGCGGTCGCCAAGGAGCACGAGGCGTTCCTCGACCGCCACGCGCGCGTGCTGCGCGACTGGGAGCGCCGGGCCGACACCCCGCCCGAGGAGGCGTACCGCGACTACCTCCTCGCGCTGGACTCCTGGCGCCACCTGCCCTACGCCGACCCGGGCCTGCCCGCCCGGCTGCTGCCCGAGGGATGGCCGGGCACGCGCTCGGCGGCCGTCTTCCACGCGCTGCACGAGCGGCTGCGCGACGCGGGGGCGGTCTACGCCGCGCTCGACACCCCACCCCCTCAGTGACTCCCATCACATTTTGTGATGATCATGGAACCCTCAGCCTTCTCAGGCCCTCTTCTCAGGTTCGTCACCTACCGTGCGGACGCATGAGTCTCGCACGTAACTTGAACCGGGCCCTCACCGTCACCACCGGCCTCCAGGTACGGAGAGCTCCCCACAGAGCGAAGGGGAAGAAGGCGTCCGCCGCGCCGGAACCCGCCCAGCGGCCCACGCCCGCCTACCGGTGCCCGCCGACCGGGGAGCTGGCGACCGAGCGGCTGCTGCGGCGGCCCGTCTTCATCATCTCCTCCATCCGCTCCGGCTCCACCCTGCTGCGCATGATGCTGGGCGCCCACCCCCGACTGCACGCCCCGCACGAGCTGCACCTCGGCCGGATGGAGGTCGACTGCACCAACTGGTTCTCCCAGCGCGCGATGAGCACCCTCGGCCTGGAGCGCGGCGACCTGGAGCACCTGCTGTGGGACCGCGTGATGCACCGGGAGCTGACCAGGTCCGGCAAGGACTTCGTCGTGGAGAAGACCCCCGCCAACGTCTACATGTTCCAGCGGCTGAAGGACTGCTGGCCCGACGCGCGCTTCGTCTTCCTGCTGCGCCACCCCGAGTCGATCGCCCGCTCCTGGCACGAGAGCGACCCCGTCAAGCGGCCGTACGACAAGGCCGTCGGCGACGTGCTGCCCTACGTGAACGCCGTCGAGGAGGCCCGCACCGCCGACTCCGACGGCTTCACCGTCCGCTACGAGGACATCACCGACGCCCCCGAGCGGGAGATGCGCCGCCTGTGCGCGTTCCTCGGCGTCGACTACGACCCGGCCATGCTCGACTACGGCCGCAAGAGCGACGGCGAGCTGGTCCGGGGCCTCGGCGACTGGCGGGACAACATCCGCACCGGCACGGTCCAGCCGGGCCGCGCGCTGCCCGCCGAGGACGAGATCGCCGGACCGCTGCGCCCGGTGAGCGCGGCCTGGGGCTACACGTCCTGACGTCCGCCGTGCAACGTGAGCCTGGGCTTGGGGGCGTCGGTGCGTCCGGTCACCGGGCGGCGACTGCCCGCCCGGTACGGGGCCGGCCATCCGACGCCCGGCCCCTCGTAACCCTGCTCGGCCGCCGCGTGCAGGGTCCAATGCGGGTCGTAGAGGTGGGGGCGGGCGAGGGCGCACAGGTCGGCGCGCCCGGCAAGGATCAGCGAGTTCACGTCGTCCCAGGAGGAGATCGCGCCGACGGCGATCACCGGGACGCCCGCCTCGTGCCGGATGCGGTCGGCGTACGGGACCTGGTACGAGCGCCCGAACTCCGGCCGCTCCTCGGCCACGACCTGCCCCGTGGACACGTCGACGGCGTCGGCGCCGTGCGCCGCGAAGGCGCGGGCGATGGCCACGGCCTCCTCGGGGCTCGTGCCGCCCTCGGCCCAGTCGGTCGCGGAGACGCGTACGGTCATGGGCCGGTCCTCGGGCCATTCGGCGCGTACGGCGTCGAAGACCTCCAGCGGGAAGCGGAGCCGTTTCTCCGGTGAGCCGCCGTAGGCGTCGGTGCGGCGGTTGGTGAGCGGGGAGAGGAAGCCGGAGAGCAGGTAGCCGTGGGCGCAGTGCAGTTCGAGGAGGTCGAACCCGGCCCGCGCGGCGCGGTGGGCGGCGGCCGTGAACTGTTCGCGGATGTCGGTGAGCTGTGCCCGGGTCAGCTCGCGCGGGACCTGGCCGCCCGGTTTGTACGGCAGCGGCGAGGGGGCCACCAGGGGCCAGTTGCCCTCGGGGAGCGGTTCGTCCATGCCCTCCCACATCAGCCGGGTCGAACCCTTGCGGCCGCTGTGCCCGAGCTGCACGCCGATCGCGGTGCCGGGCGCCTGCGCGTGCACGAAGTCCGTGATCCGCCGCCACGCCTCGGCCTGGCGTCCGGTGTAGAGACCCGCGCAACCCGGGGTGATGCGGCCCTGCTCGCTGACGCACACCATCTCGGTCATCACCAGTCCGGCGCCGCCCAGGGCCCTCGCCCCCAGGTGGACCAGGTGGAAGTCGCCGGGGACACCGTCGGTGGCCGAGTACATGTCCATCGGGGAGACGACGACCCGGTTGCGCAGGGTCAGGCCGCGCAGCCGGAACGGGGTGAACATCGGGGGCGTGCCGGGCGGGCAGCCGAACTCGCGCTCGACGGACTCGGTGAAGCGGGCGTCGCGCAGCCGCAGGTTGTCGTGGGTGACGCGACGGCTGCGGGTGAGCAGGTTGAAGGCGAAGCGGCGGGACGGCTGGTCCAGGTACCGGGGCAGGTCCTCGAACCACTCCAGGCTGGCCTTGGCCGCCCGCTGGGTGGAGGCGACGACGGGGCGCCGTTCCTCCTCGTAGGCGGCGAGGGCCTGTTCGAGAGTGGGCTGTTCCTCCAGGCAGGCGGCGAGCGCGAGGGCGTCCTCGACGGCGAGCTTGGTGCCGGAGCCGATAGAGAAGTGGGCGGTGTGGGCGGCGTCGCCGAGCAGGACGACGTTGCCGTGCGACCAGCGTTCGTTCACGACCGTGCGGAAGGTGGTCCAGGCCGACTTGTTGGACTTCAGCGGGCGGCCGCCGAGGGCGTCGGCGAAGATCTTGGCGCAGCGGGCGGTGGACTCGGCCTCGTCGAGCTCGTCGAAGCCGGCCGCCTGCCAGACCTCCTCGCGCATCTCGACGATGACGGTGGAGGCGTGGGGCGCGTAGGGGTAGCCGTGCAGCTGCATCACGCCGTGCTCGGTCTCGGCGATGTCGAAGCGGAAGGCGTCGAAGGCGAAGTCGGCGGCCAGCCAGATGTAGCGGCAGCGGTGGGTGGTGAGGCGGGGCCGGAACGCGTCGCGGTAGGCCTCGCGGGTGGTGCTGTGTACGCCGTCGGCTGCGACGACCAGGTCGTACTCCCGCGCCAGCCGGTCCGGGGACGGGGCCTCGGTGCGGAAGCGCAGGTCCACGCCGAGGGAGCGGCAGCGGTCGTGCAGGATGGTGAGGAGGCGGCGGCGGCCCAGGGCGGCGAAGCCGTGTCCTCCGGAGGTTCGGCGGGTGCCTCGGTGGGTGATGTGGATGTCGTCCCAGCGGACGAAGTCGGCCTGGAGAGCCGCGTACACCGCCGGGTCGGCGTGTTCGATGCCGCCCAGGGTCTCGTCGGAGAGGACCACGCCGAAGCCGAAGGTGTCGTCGGGGGCGTTGCGTTCCCAGACGGTGACCTCGCGGTCGGGGGCGAGGCGTTTGAGGAGGGCGGCGGTGTAGAGGCCGCCGGGGCCTCCGCCGATGATCGCGGTGCGTAGGGGGTGGCTTGTCGTCGCGGGCGCGTGCGGCGTCGTTGTGGTTGCTCGCGCCCCGCGGCGGAGCCGCATATCGACGCTGTCCCGCGCCCCTGAGGTTGGCGTGCTCCCCTGAGTTGAAGACATGCCCTACCTCCCTTGCCACTTCGGGGGGCGCTTTTCTGTGAAGGCCGCGTGGAACTCGGCGTAGTCCTCGCCGTTCATCAGGAGGGCCTGGGTCGAGGCGTCCAGTTCCACCGCTGCCGCGAGCGGCATGTCCAGCTCTGCCGTGAGGAGGGCCTTGGTCTGGGCGTGGGCGAGGGCGGGGCCGTCGGCCAGGCGGCGGGCCAGGGTCTGGGCGGCCTCGTCGGCGCGGCCCTCGTCGGTCAGCTCGCTGATCAGTCCGATCCGCTCGGCCTCCGGCGCCCGCACCGCGTCGCCGAGCATCAGCAGCCGGGTCGCGTGGCCCAGGCCCACCACTCTGGGCAGCAGGTACGCCGCGCCCATGTCGCCGCCGGAGAGGCCGACGCGGGTGAAGAGGAAGGCGAAGCGGGCGGACGGGTCGGCGACGCGGAAGTCGGCGGCGAGGGCGAGGACCGCACCCGCCCCGGCGGCGACTCCGTGCAGGGCGGCGATCACCGGGAACGGACACTCCCGTACCGCCCGCACCACCTGGCCCGTCATGCGGTTGAAGTCGAGGAGCTGGGCGGTGTCCATGGAGAGCGTGGCGCCGATGATCTCGTCGACGTCGCCGCCGGAGCAGAAGCCGCGCCCCTCCCCCGCCAGCACCAGCGCCCGCACGGACCGCTCCCGGGACAGCTCGGCGAGCAGGTCGCGCAGGTCGGCGTAGGCCTCGAAGGTGAGCGCGTTGAGCTTGTCGGGCCGGGCGAGGGTCACGGTGGCGACGCCGTCGGTGAGATCGACGCGCAGGTGCCGCCAGTCGGAGGTGGGGGCGGCGGAGCCGGTGAAGGGACTCATGACACTCGAAGTTATCACCGTTCTGTGACTGTCGTCACGGGTGCGCGATAGAGACGGCGGGCCCGTGAGCGCCGGGCCGAAGGTCCCGGGCGGTGCCCGTCGAACGGCTCTGCCGGTGGCGCCGTACCATTCATAAGGTTGAAAGCAGGACAGGACCGCCTGCTCCACGAAACGGACCCGCCGTGCACGATCACCCTTCCGCCCCCGCCTCCTGGCGCATCGCGCTGCCGCACTCCGCCGCGGCCGTGCCGGTGGCCCGTGCCCTGGTGCGTACGGCGCTGGCCGAGCGGGAGCACACGGCCGACGGCGACACGGCGGAGCTGCTGACGGCGGAGCTGGTGGCGAACGCCGTCGAGCACACCGCGGGCGGGTCGCCGATCGAGCTGGTCGTGGAGCTGATGCCGACCAGCTGCCAGGTGGAGGTCCACGACCCGGACCCGTCGCCGCCCGGTGACCTCACCCGGCCGGGCATCGAGCCGCCCGACCCCTGGCAGGAGCACGGGCGCGGTCTGCTGCTGATCCGCGCCCTCAGCTCGTCCTGCGGTCACCGGCCCACCGGGGCGGGCAAGGCGGTCTGGTTCAGGCTTCCTGCGATACCCGCTCAGCGGGGTCCCGCGGAGTGACGTCCGCGTCCGTCCGGGCCAGGCGGGAGTGCCGGCGCCCGTAGGCGGCGTACGCCAGCAGGCCCACGGCGAGGAACACCGCGAACTGGAGCCAGGTCGTCGCGCCCGTCTCGTAGATCAGGTACAGGCAGAAGCCGACGCCGAGCAGCGGCGTCACCGGGTACAGCGGCACGCGGAAGGTGCGGGCGAGGCCCGGCTCGCGGCGGCGCAGCGCGATCACGGCGACGTTGACGGCGGCCATGGTGGCCAGCGTGCCGATGGTGCAGAGGTTGACCACCGCGTCGAGCGGGGCGAAGGCCGCGGGGAGGGCGAAGAGCACGCCGACGATGAGCGTGCCGGCGACGGGGGTCGCGGTGCGCGGCGAGACCTTCTCGAAGACGCGGGGGATCAGGCCGTCCCGGGACATGGACATCAGGATGCGGGTCTGGCCGTACATGACCGCGAGCACGACCGAGGCGATGGCGACGACCGCGCCGAAGGCGACCACGCCGCCGCCGACGGTGGAGCCGGTGACCTCGTTCACGACGTAGGAGAGGGCCGCGGGCCGGTCGCCGACCTGGTCGCCGCCGACGGCGCCGATCGCGGCCACGGCGACCGCGCAGTACAGCAGGGTGACCAGGCCGATGCAGACCAGGATGGCGACGGGGATGTCCCGGCGCGGGTTCTTGGCCTCCTCGCCGGCCGTGGTGATCGCGTCGAAGCCGATGTACGAGAAGAAGGCGGCCGTGGTGCCGGCGCCGATGCCGCCGAGACCGGCCGGGGAGAACGGGCTGAGGTTGCCGTCCTTGAAGGCGTAGAAGCCGATGGCGCAGAAGGCGATCAGGACGGCCAGCTTGAGGACGGCCATCGCGGCCGTTGCGCGGGCGCTCTCCCGTACGCCGCGCACCAGGAGCACGCAGGCCAGGGCGATGACGATCACCGCGGGGAGGTTGACCGCGCCGCCGTCGCCGGGGCCGGCGGAGAGGGCGTGCGGGAGCTGGACGCCCAGGACGCTGTCGAGCAGCTCGTTGACGTACTGGCTCCAGCCGACGGCGACCGCGGAGACGGAGACGCCGTACTCCAGGAGCAGGCACCAGCCGACGAGGAAGGCGGTGCGCTCGCCGAGTCCGGCGTAGGCGAAGGAGTACGAGGAGCCGGAGACCGGGATCGCACCGCCCAGCTCGGCGAAGGCGAAGGCGGTGAAGACGCAGGTGATCGCGGCGAGGACGAAGGAGACGACGACGGCCGGGCCGGCCTCGGCGACCGAGTCGGACAGGCCGACGAAGATCCCGGTGCCGACGATCGCGCCGACGCCGAAGCAGACGAGCTGGAACAGGCCCATCGTGCGCTTCAGGCCGTGGCCTTCGCGGTCGGCGCCGGACTCGGCCACCAGGAGGTGGGGGGACTTGATGCGGGAAGCGGGCATTGCGGGTGGTGCTCGTTTCTGGTGGTGCGGGGGGCGCGACGGTGGTCGCGGCCGGCGGCACCGGAAGGGGTGGCTCCGGGACCGCCGGTCAGGATAACGGTCCTGGTCAGGCCAGCGTGGTGACGAGGACGGCCTTGATGGTGTGCAGCCGGTTCTCCGCCTCGTCGAAGACGACCGAGTGCGCGGACTCGAAGACCTCGTCCGTGACCTCCAGGGAGTCGAGGCCGTGAGCCTCGAAGATCTCCTGGCCGACCTTGGTGCCCAGGTCGTGGAAGGCGGGCAGACAGTGCAGGAACTTCACGTCCGGGTTGCCGGTGGCGCGCAGGACGTCCATGGTCACCGCGTACGGGGCGAGGGCCTTGATCCGCTCGGCCCAGACGTCCTTGGGCTCGCCCATGGAGACCCAGACGTCGGTGACGACGAAGTCGGCGCCGCGCACGCCGTCGTCCACGGTCTCGGTGAGGGTGATGCGCGCCCCGCTGGACTCGGCGAGCGCCTTCGCCCGGTCGACGACCTCCTGGGCGGGCCAGTAGGCCTTCGGGGCGACGATGCGTACGTCCATGCCGAGCAGGGCGCCGGTGACCAGGTAGGAGTTGCCCATGTTGAAGCGGGCGTCGCCGAGGTAGGCGAAGGCGATCTCGTGCAGCGGCTTGTCGCTGTGCTCGGTCATCGTGAGCACGTCGGCGAGCATCTGGGTGGGGTGCCAGTCATCGGTCAGGCCGTTGTAGACGGGGACGCCGGCGAAGGCGGCCAGCTCCTCGACCTTCTGCTGGCTGTCGCCCCGGTACTCGATCCCGTCGAACATGCGCCCCAGCACGCGCGCGGTGTCCTTCACGGACTCCTTGTGCCCGATCTGCGAGCCGGACGGGTCGAGGTACGTCGTGGACGCGCCCTGGTCGGCAGCGGCGACCTCGAACGCGCACCGGGTGCGCGTCGAGGTCTTCTCGAAGATCAGCGCGATGTTCCGGCCCTGGAGATACCGTGTCTCGGTCCCGGCCCGCTTGGCCGCCTTCAGCTCCGCGGCCAGCTCGACCAGGCCGCGGAACTCCTCCGCGGTGAAGTCGAGCTCCTTGAGGAAGTGGCGGCCGGCGAGGGCGATCGGGACTGTCGCCATGGGGTGCTCCAGAAAGTACGGGGACGGGACTCAATGGAACAGTATACGAGAGGTTGAATTCTTATACGGGCCGCCGCTCGACCGGGCAGCTCATGCAGCGCGGGCCGCCCCTGCCCCGGCCCAGTTCGCTGCCCGGGATCTCGATCACCTCGATGCCCTGTTTGCGCAGGTGGGTGTTTGTGGTGGCGTTCCGCTCGTAGGCGACGACGACGCCGGGCTCGACGGCCAGCACGTTGCAGCCGTCGTCCCACTGCTCGCGCTCGGCGGCGTGCACGTCCTGCGTCGCGGTCAGCACCCGGATCTCGTTGAGGCCGAGACCGGCGGCGATCGCGCGGTGCATGTGCTCCGGCGGGTGGTCGGTGACCTTCAGCTCCTTGTCCCCCGCGCCCGGCTCGATGGTGTAGGAGCGGAGCATGCCGAGCCCGGCGTACTGGGTGAAGGTGTCGCCGTCGACCATGGTCATCACGGTGTCCAGGTGCATGAAGGCCCGTCTCTTCGGCATGTCCAGGGCCACGATGGTGCGGGCGGAGCCCGCCGCGAACAGCTTGTGCGCGAGCATCTCGACGGCCTGGGGCGTGGTCCGCTCGCTCATGCCGATGAGGACGGCGCCGTTGCCGATGACGAGGACGTCGCCGCCCTCGATGGTGGAGGGGTAGTCGGCCTGCCCTTCGGACCAGAGGTGGAAGGTCTCGTCGCGGAAGAGGGGGTGGTGCCGGTAGATCGCCTCGAAGTGGACCGTCTCGCGCTGGCGGGCGGGCCAGCGCATGGCGTTGATGGAGACACCGTCGTAGATCCAGGCCGAGGTGTCCCGGGTGAAGAGGTGGTTGGGCAGCGGTCCGAGCAGGAAGTCGTCCAGTTCCATGGCGTGGAAGCGCACGGAGGTCGGCTCCGGGTGCGCTTCCAGGTACTCCCGCTTGGTCATGCCGCCGACCAGGGCCTCGGCGAGCTCCCGGGCGGGCAGCGTCTCGAAGGCGGCCCGGAGGTGGTCCGTGGCCAGCACTCCGTACTCCTTCTCGTCGAAGACCCGGTCCAGGACGAGCCGGCGGGCGGCCGGGACGTCCAGGGTCTCGGTGAGCAGGTCACCGAAGAGGTGCACCGCCACCCCGCGGTCGCGGAGCACGTCGGCGAACCCGTCGTGCTCGGCGCGCGCCCGGCGCACCCACAGCACGTCGTCGAAGAGGAGGGCGTCCTTGTTGCTGGGGGTGAGCCTTTTGAGCTCGAGATCCGGCCGGTGCAGTATGACGCGGGTGAGCCGCCCGGCCTCGGAGTCGACTTGGAATCCCATGACTCCATCCTGACCATTCGGGCGCCTGTTCACCCCCTGCTTGCGCAGACCCGTGCGCGTCAGGGCCCGGCGGGCCGGAGCAGCTCCGGGCGGGCGAGTGCGTGGCGGGTGCCGGGGCCCGGGTCCAGGAGCGCGCGGGCGACGATCCAGCCGGACCGTGCGTGGGGGTCGGCGGGGTCACGGGCCAGGTCCTTGGCGTAGCCGTCCAGCGCGGTGGCGGGGTCACCGGCGGCGAGGTGCTCGTCGGAGGTACGGGGGACGGCGGGGCGGGTGGCGAAGGCATGGGTGCGGGTGTCGGGCCAGAAGCCGCGGTCCGGCCGGAAGCGGAGGGTGCCGTCCGGCCCGGCAGGGGCGGCGGCGACGTTGCGCAGCCGCCACTGGGTGCGGTGCAGGGCGGCGGCCGTACGGGCGCGGGACAGGGCGGCCGGGTCGACGGGTTCGCGCAGCCAGCCGTCCAGCGTCCGGGCGAGGCCGGTGACCAGTCGGCGTCCCGGCGCGGTGAGGCGGGCACTGCTCAGCAGCGTGCGCACGACCAGCCGGCTCTGCAGCCGGCGCAGCGCGAAGTGGTAAGCGGCGGCCTCGGCGTGCGCCGGCTCGGCCAGCCGGTCCCGCCAGAAACCGGCGACTCCGGTGAAGGCGTACGCGCCGTGTAGCAGACCGGTGAGGTGGCGCGGGTCGGCGCGCCAGGGGGCGTAGTAGCGCTCCGCGCGGTCGTCGTCGAGGAGGGGGAAGAGGTGGAGGAGGGCGGCGAGCTTGCTGTGCTGGAACTCGTGGACGAGGGTCTCGGCGAGGGCGAGCGCGGACCCGGGGCGGGAGATGAGCATGGCGCCGAAGGAGTCGCCGCTGGAGGCCGAGACGGCGACGGTGGGCGCGGCGGGCGGGGTGGCGGCGGTACGTCCATAGGGCACGACGGCGCGTATCAGGGCCGGGTCGAGCCGCCCCGGGCCCTGTGCGGTGCCGCTCGCGGCGAGTATCGCGACGGCGTCGTCGAAGACCCGCTGCCACTCGGCCGCCTCCTCGGCGTCGAGCCGGGCGGGCGGCACCGGGTCGTCGAGGTCGCGGTAGGGGTCGAGGTCGTCGAGGGGGATGGCGACGGGGCCGGCGGGGGTGGGGTGAGTGAGGGTCCGGAGCGGGAGCCAGGGGTCCGTCTCGGTGGCGGGGGGTGTGGTGGCGGTGGCGGAGGACGCCGTGCCGACGGCGGGCGACGTCACTACGGAGACGGAGGACGCCGCTTTGGAAGCGGAGGGTGCCGTACCGGAGGCGGAGGACGCCGTGCCCGAGGCGGGTGACGTCGCCCCGGAGACGGAGGGTGTCGTACCGGAGGCGGGCGACGTCACTCCGGAGACGGAAGGCGCCGTGCCGAAGGCGCTGGGCGCCGCCCCGGAGACAGAAGGCGCCGCCCCGGAGACGGAGGACGCCGTGCCGGAGGCGGAGGACGCCGTGCCGAAGGCGGGCGACGTCACTCCGGAGACGGAAGGCGCCGTGCCGAAGGCGCTGGGCGCCGCCCCGGAGACAGAAGGCGCCGCCCCGGAGGCGGAGGGTGTCGTGCTGGTGGACGAGCCCTCGGTGGTGGACGCTGGTGCGGTCGGGCGGGTGCGGGAGGAGTCCTGGGGGCCGTCCGGCCCGGCCGGGGAAGGTTCTGTCGGGCGGGCGGCGGGAGTGCCGCCCTCGACGGGCGGAGGCACCGAGGAACCGGCTACGCGCAAGCCCCCAGGGTCCTCAGGCCCGTCCGGGGCGGCCCCGGACGGGCCGACACCGGAGAAGCCCCGGGAGCCGCCCGACCCGGTGGAGGGGGCAGGTGGACAAGCTCGGGAAGCACCGTCCGCGATGTCCGGTCCGGCGGGAGGGGACGTCGGCGGGGTCTTCGCCGGAGCGGTTCTGGGGTGGCATGTCACCGATGGCCGGGGGCCGTGGTCCAGAGGGCCGGTGAGGGTCAGTTCGCCCGTCCTCGTCGTGGTGGCCCGGGCGACGGTCGGGCCCGGCGGTGCGTCCGGGAGGCGGAGCAGGCCCAGGCCCGGCAGGTGCAGGCCGCCGTCAACCAGCGGGACCGTCAGCTCCGTCTCCGCGCCGGCGTGCAGTGCCGCGGTGACCGCCAGGACGTTCAGCCGGCCGGCCTCGGCCCACAGCGGCGGCCCGGTCGCGGTGCCGTGCACCCGGCGCAGCATGTGGGCGATCCAGCCGCCGGTGGTCGGCGCGAGCAGTAGCCCGTCGACGGCCTCGGGGGCCCGCCCGGCGGCCAGCTTGAACACCTCCCAGGCCTCCGCGACCGGGGTCAGAGGCGTCGGCAGTGGGGCGAGCCGGTCCAGCAGCGTCCGCAGCAGGAGCAGCCGCCGGGCCCGTTCGCCGCGCTCCAGGAAGGCGACGGCCTCCGTGGAACCGCCTCCGGCGGCCAGTTCCGCGAAGAGCCGGTCCGGTACGCGGAACGGGGCGGGGCGCGGCTCGCTGGTCATGGGCGGGAACCTCCGGGTCGGGGCGGGCATGCCCGAAGCCCGGCGGGCACACGGTCCCGTCGGGTTCCGTCGCCGTCGGGGTCGGACGCGATGAGCTCTGTCGTCGGGTGCGGGCGGCGGCTATTCGGCCCGGGCGCCGCCGCCACCGCCCTCGCTGCCCCCTCTGACGCCACCGCGGGCGCGCAGGACCTCTTCGAGCAGGCGGGCGGTGGGGGCGAGCGGCGTGAGACCGTCCACGGCGGTCAGGGGCACCGCCGCGACGTCCGCCAGGTCCGACTCCCAGACGGCGTCGGCGCGCCCGGGGGCGGCCGGTCGCGCACGGGCGGCGGCTTCGGCATGGCGCAGAGCGGGCGGCTGATCCAAGATGCTCCCCCTTCTCGCACGGTGGCACTCGATGCCCCGCGTCTCTTTCCATCATGGCCATTTGAAGGCATGTCGAAAACCGTACGATCACGCCACCCGATCATCACCTGGTGTGCGAGCGTCCCGCGGAGTCCGCCAAATCCCTTATCGCATCGGCGAGTTCGCCTTTCCGTTCAGGATCGTCGTCGACGGTCACCACGGCGTCGTACAGATCCCACAGCGCCTGCGGGCGGCGTCTGAGGAGCCCGCCCAGGATGCCGGCCGCGTCCGTGCGCGCCTTGGTGTGACGGGGAAGTGTCCCGGTGACGCCCGGGTCCAGCGCGGCGACCACCGTCTGCCGCTCGGCCGGGTCGCTCATCAGCGGATAGGCCAGGAGCGCGTCCACGGCCCGCAGCAGCGGAGAGGCCGGCCGCTCCCGGCCGCCGGGCGCCCCCGGGACGAGGACCTCGGTGCGTTCGGGGCTCTGCAGCCGGATCTCGGGATACTGCAGAGTACGACCCGCTTCCCTGAGGGCTGCGATACGCGCTCGTACGGCCGGAAACAGTTCCTCCGGATCGGGCGGCGCGGGCAGTACGGCCGCCCGGTCGGCCAGCAGGGCGAGCAGGACGTCGGAGAACAGACCCGTCGCGCGCACCGGGTCGTTGGCCGCGGTCCGGCCCCGTCCGGCGGCGCGTAGCACGGTCTGCCGGTGCGCGGTGCCGCGCCTGCCGACCGGCAGCGCGTCCGGCGGCAGCGCCTCCCGGAAGGCGAGCGCCTCCTCGAAGGTCTCGCAGGCGTCCACCAGCCACAACTGGTCCGCGAGGCCCGGCACCGCGTCCCCGGCGTAGCGTTCCAGCGCGGAGTCCAGGTCGATGCCCAGCTTGTCCTCGGTGGTGGCGTCCGCGCAGAACAGCCGCAGGTGCCCGGCCCGGTCGAGGACGCCGTGCCCGCCCCACCAGACCCAGAGCACCTCGCCCCGGGCGGTCGGCAGTTCGCGTACGAGCTGCCGGCGCAGCGTGGCGTGGTCGGCGGGGGCGTAGGGGATTTCGGGGACGTACGGCGGCAGCGGCGCGAGGTGGAGGCGGATGTTGGCGTCCGGTACTCCGGCGGCGCGCAGCAGGCGGTGGAAGCGGACGGCGT
Source organism: Streptomyces sp. CB02414 (assembly GCF_001905385.1). Classification (GTDB taxonomy): domain Bacteria; phylum Actinomycetota; class Actinomycetes; order Streptomycetales; family Streptomycetaceae; genus Streptomyces. The sequence goes on from NZ_LIPF01000015.1 coordinate 103,210, forward strand.
CGCGGGCGGGTCCGGGCAGGTCCCAGCCGGGGCCTGCGTCGTAGGTCTCGACGCCGACGACGAGGGCGTGCACGCGGGCGGGGTCCACGGCCGGGGCGGGCGTCGGGCCGGTCACGGGAGCCGGTCCGCGATGGCCCGGTACACGGCCGGATCGGTCCAGTAGGCACTGTGCGCGGCGGGGAACGGCTGGCGGCTGTCGACGGCCACGTCGGTGACCCGGCCGGGGAACAGGCCGGCGCCGAGGTAGGAGAGCAGGTCCCGGGGGTCGTAGAGGTTGAGCCAGTCGGGGACGTGGGCCGGCAGGGGCTCGGGGTGTTCGAGGGAGGGCAGGGACCCGGACTCGTACAGGAAGGGCGCCTGGGAACCGGCGGTGACCAGCAGCCTGACCTGGGGCAGCGGGGTGAGGACCAGGGTGTCCAGGGCGATGATGCCGCCGAGGCTGTGGGCGACGATCGCGACGGGCGGCTCCAGTCCGGCGATCAGGGTGCGCAGTCCCGCGCGGACCGCCTCGCCCCGGCTGAGGTAGCGCAGGACGTCCCCGGCGGCGGGGTGGGCGGCCTCCGTGAGGGCGCGGCGGCGGCGTACGACGGCGCGGGAGGCCGCGGAGCCCGCGACCCGCAGTGCCAGGGAGCGCACGCCGCGCTCCGTACCGCGGGCGGGTGCCCCGAGAGCGGCGGCGAGCCGGCCGGCGACGGCGTCCCGGGTGGCGCCGCCGGGCACGAGGGGCGCGTCCGAGTCGAGGAGGCCGGCGACGACCCGGGCGGTCAGGCAGCGGGCCGCGACCTCGGCGAGGTCGTCCGCGGCGAGGGAGACGGCCGCGGCGGTGAGCAGCGGGTGGGCCGCCAGGTCGGCGGCGGCGCGGGCCAGGCCGGGGCCCAGCTCGGCCGCCGGTCCGTCGCCCTCGGCGGCGAGGGCGGCCAGCCGGGTCCGTAGGTGCTGGTCCGGTGGCAGGGTGCCGGGCGGCAGTTCCGCGGCCGGGGGCGAACCGGCGGCGACGAGCGCCAGTTCGGCGTACGGGTCGGCGTAGAGGGCCGCCCAGCCGGCGGTGTCGTCGTCGCCGGGGGCGTCCGCCTCGAGCGGGCCCCGGCCGGTGCCCGAGGCGGGAGGCAGGCTCGCTCCGCCCGCGGCCAGCACGGCTCCGTGTTCGCCGCCCCAGTAGTACGGCACGACGCGCAGGCCGTCGCGCAGTGCCGTCACTCCGACGGAGAAGCGCCCCGCCAGCGCAGAGAAGCCCGGTTCGCGCACTCCCGTGCCGTGGATGAAGACGACCGCCGTCATGTGCCCCCCGTGACCCTGGTGATTCTCCGTGTACGACTTTCGATGGACCGTCAGATCGTTTCTATTCTAGGCAAGTTGGAGCGCGTTCACGGGAACGCTTCGAACGCGGGGCCGCCGAACAGCGGACCGCCGGACATGTCTGCGGGCCGGACGGCCACCGGACCAACGGGGGGACAGGATGAGCCCTGACGCGCTGATCACGCACTTCGTGGGGGCGTCGGCCCTCGTGCTGGTGGCCGCCCACGCGGCCGGCTGGCTGGCCCGGAGGCTGAAGCAGCCGTACATCGTGGGCCAGTTGTCGGCGGGCATCGCGCTCGGGCCCTCCCTGCTCGGCACGGTGGCTCCGGACGCGTACGCGACGCTGTTCCCCGCGGAGATCGGGACCGCGCTGACCGGCTTCGCGCAGTTCGCGCTGGTGGTCTTCCTGTTCGCGGTGGGCTACGAGCTGGATCTGAAGATCCTCGGCGACCGGGCCCGCACCTCGCTGACCGTGGCCCTGGCCTCCTTCGTGGTGCCGATGGCGGTGGGCTGCGGGGGCGCGCTGCTCTTTCGGGAGCAGCTGCACGGCCTGGGCATGCCGCGCGACCCGTCCCCCGCCATGGTGGTGTTCGCCGGGATCGCCCTGTCGATAACGGCGGTGCCCGTGCTGACCGCCATCGTGCGGGAGAACGAACTGTCCCGGTCCGTTCCCGGGGTGGTGGCGGTGTCCGCGGCCGGGGTGCTGGACGCGGTCTGCTGGACGGTGCTGGCCGCGGCGCTGATGGACGGCGGCGAGCCGACGGCGCCGGCCTGGCCGTGGCGGGTGGCGCTGGCCGCCGGCTTCGTCACCGTGATGCTGCTCGCGGCCCGGCCGGTACTGCGCCGGCTGCTGTGGCGGACGCGGCTGGAGCCCTCGCTGCGGCTGGCGCTGCTCATCGGGTTCGCCCTCGGGTCGGCCTGGGTGACGCACTCCCTGGGCCTGCATGTGATCTTCGGTGCGCTGCTCGCGGGGGTGGTGGTCCCGCGTGAGGAGGGCGGCACGCTCGATCCGGACCTGCTGCGTCCGCTGCACGAGGTCAGCTCGCTGCTGCTGCCGTTCTTCTTCGTGCTCTCGGGTCAGTCGGTGACGCTGAACGGCATGGACGGCACGGGCTGGGCCGTCCTGCTGGTGGTGACGGTGCTGGCGGTGGTGACCAAGGTGGGCAGCGGGACGCTCGCCGCCCGGCTGGGCGGACTGGACCGGCACGACGCGCGGACCGTCGGCGTGCTCCTCAGCGCACGGGGCCTCACCGAGCTGATCGCCCTCGACGCCGGCCTGCGAGCGGGCCTGCTCTCCCCCGCGCTGTACACGGTGCTGGTCCTCATGGCCCTCGCCACCACCCTGTTCACCCAGCCGCTGCTGCTCCTGACCCGCCGCCTGGCCGAACGCGACCACGCCCGCCGGTCTCCCCCGCCCCGCCTCACGTCCCCGCCCTCCCAGGACGGCACGACGACGGCACCGGCGGACCTGGGCTGAGCCCCGCCCCCGCACCGGGGCAGCGCCCCCTTCCCTCCGACCCACGTACCGCCGGACACCACCTGCCGGGCGCGCCCGGCACGCCGCACGCACCGAACCGCGGCGCACTCCGCACTGCCCGGCCGTACGCCGCGTCTCAGGCCGGGCCCGGCACCCCGCCCGACCGCCGGAGGCTACAGCGGCATCGGAGCCATGTCGCACTCGATGCGCCGGCGGCGGCGTGCGGCGGTGAGCCAGGGGTGGTCGGCGCGGACCTTCTCGGTGAAGCCCTCGACCGCCCGGCGCTCCAGTTCGTCCGCCTCCGCGCCGCGGCCCAGGCCCCGCAGGTCGAGCGCGAGGTTGGCGGTGCAGGCGAGGGTGAGCGGGTGGTCCTCGCCGGCGACCTCGGCGAGCAGCGGCAGGTTGGCCTCGTCGATCTCGCGGGCCCGGTCGAAGTCCAGCCGGGCGTAGGCCGTGCTGGCCTGTCCGATGGCGGTGGTCAGCGTGGTGATGTGCCGCTCCCCCACCGTCTCGGCCAGCCGGCGGGCCGCGTCGTCCTCCTCCTCCTGCGCGCTGTCCAGGGCGCCGAGGCTCCGCAGCGTGGCAGCCAGGTTGGCCCGGGTCAGCAGGGTGCACAGGTGGTTGGCGCCGAGCCGCTGCTCGTAGCGCCGGACGGTGTCCTCGGCGAGCTGCCGCGAGCTGTCGAGGTCGCCGGCGAGACGCCGGTCGACGGAGAGGTTGGTCGCGGTCGCCAGCGAGTCGAAGTGGTCGCTGCCGTACCGGTTGACGAAGCGCCGCAGCGTCTCCTCGGTGAGCTTGGCCGCCTTGTCGACCGCCCCGTCGCGGCGCCGGCAGACCGCGAGGTTGCGGGCGATGCGCAGGGTGAGCGGGTGCTCGTCGCCGAACGCGGTGCGGGCCCGCTGGTACACGTCCTCCTGGAAGTCGCGGGCGCCGGGGTAGTCGCCGCCCTCGCGCATGTCGATGGCCAGGCCGTTGAGGGTGTTGAGGGTGAAGAAGCTGGCCGGGCCGAACAGCAGGTCGCGCAGCCGGGCGTTCTCCTGGTCCAGCGGCAGCGCCTCGCGGAACTCCCCGACCAGCCGGAGGTCGACGCCCCACGAGTGCGTCGCCCGCAGGGTGGCGGGGTCGTCGGTGCCGAAGAGGGACCGGGCCAGTTCGGTGGCCTCCCGGCTGACGCTCCGTCCCTCCTCCAGCCGGCCCTGGTAGCGGCGGGCGTCGGCCATCTCGCACAGGGAGTCGATGAGTTCCTCCGGTTCGACCTCCAGCCGGCGGGAGGTCTCCAGCGCCTTCTCGATCAGCGGGATCGACTCGGGCACCTGCCCGGTCTGCCGCAGCAGGAAGGAGAAGCTCTTCGTCATGCGGACGACGTGGATGTCCTCCTCGCCGGAGGCCGCGAGCCAGCGGTTCCAGGCCTCCCGCGCGAAGTCCGCGGCACCCTCGTGGTCGCCCCAGTAGTAGAGGAACCAGACGGTGTCGGCGACCAGGTCCCGCACCCAGGTGTCGGAGCTGCTCACGGCCTGCGAGGCCAGGACGTGGGGCAGCAGCGCCTGGTAGGCGGGCCATTCGAGGGAGGAGCCGTACGGGCCCGGCTTGGCCGCGGAGAGCAGCTGGTGGGCGGCGCCGCGCATCCGCTCGCGCTCCTCCTCGCCGAGCTTGGCCAGGAGCACGGTCTGCAGCAGGCGGTGCATCTGCAGGGTGTCGGCGCGCGGGTCGACCCTGATGAGGGAGAACTGGCTGAGGTCGCGCACCGCGCGGTTCAGCCGGATCGACTGGCGCAGCAGCGGGTCGACCTCGGGCGTGATGCTGACGCCCCGGCTGCCGCGGAGGATGGAGCGCGGAATGGGCTCCGGGGCCATGCTGGCGCAGATGTCGAGGAGCTGGCGGGCGCCGGGGTTGTTCTGCTGGATGCGCTCCAGCGAGAGGTCCCAGGCGGCGGCGACGGAGACCGGGTAGTCGGGTGCCGGGTCGAGTTCCAGGATCTCGGGGCTGCGCTGGGCGAGCAGGTCGAGGTACTCGTCGACGAGCATCCCGGTGACCGCGCGCCAGGCGCCGGCCTGCTCGACGGCGAGCGGCAGGTCGCCGAGGGCCTCGGCGAGCCGGTCGGCGTCCTCGGTGCTCAGGTCGGGCGAACGCTTCTGGAGCAGCTCGATGGACTCGGAGCGGTCGAAGACGTTCACCGGCAGCGGGGTCGCCACGCGTTCCCAGGCCCGGTTCCGGGAGGTGACGATGACCTTGCCCGGCCCGTTGGTGGGGAAGTACTGGCGTACCGCCTCGACGTCCTCGGCGTTGTCGAAGACGAGCAGCCAGTCGTTGAACGGCGTTCCGTTGCGCAGTGCCTCCAGCACGGCGGGGACGGCGGTGTTGGCGGCCGGCGCGCCCACGCGGTCCTGGCTGGACGGGGCCACGCCCAGCTGGGCGGCGAGGTTGCCCAGCGCGGCCAGGATGAGGCTCTCGCGTTCGGCGGGGATCCAGCAGATCACCCTGTAGTCGTGCTGGTGGGTGTAGATGTACTCCAGGGCGAGCTGGGACTTGCCGACGCCGCCGAGTCCGTGCAGCGCGTGCGGGAGGACCGCGGCCGTGTCCTGGGCACCCAGTTGCTCCTCCACGGCCGTCAGCAGTCCCTGCCGGCCGACGAACGAGGTGTTGCGCAGGGGCACGTTCACCAGCATGGCGGGCGTCGCGGTCGTGGTGCTCTGCATGAGCTGCTCAGCCTCCGGGGCTTCGGGTGGGGTGGCGTCGGTTACCAGGGGCGGCACGGGGTCTCCAGGTTCGTCGGCGTTGTTCGACGCTGGATCCCTGCCTGCTCGGCCGCCGGATGATCCCCCGCCGCCCGCAGGGTTCACCTCAGTGGGTGTACCCGGGGGCAAACCGGTGCCCACCCGTTCGGCCGCACCGGACGGCGGGCGCCCGGAGAGTCGGGGTTCGATGCGCCTGGCCCGGTCGGAGTAGGGGCCCGAGAGGGCGCGCATCACGGCCAGTTCGCTGCGTGCCCAGCCCCGTTCGGCGGGGTCGGGCAGGGCGGCCCCGGCCGGGTCGTGCAGCGCGGCGCGCAGCGCGACGCCGCGGGTGCCGGCGGCGGGCAGCTCGCCCACCATGCTGACGGTTCGGGCGAGTTGGCTGCGGGTGGTGGTGGCGAGCAGTGCCTCGCGGACGCCGTCGGCGAACTCCGGGCGGCCCTCGCCGCCGCTGTCCCAGTCGATCAGCCCGCCCATGAGGATCTCGGCGAGGTGGTCGGGCCCGGTCTCCGGCATGGTGCGGCGCCGCAGCTGCTCCACGAGATCGAAGTCGAAGGGCACGGCTGCCAGTTGGGTGGCGAGCCGGCGTGCGGCCGGAGTGGCGAGGGTGAAGAAGCGGCGCACGGCGGCGGTGGCGGCGCGCGGCAGCCGGGGCGCGCGCAGGCCTGGCGCGGGCGCGCCTTTGGCGAGCGCGCCGGCGAGCACGACGGGCAGGGACCGGCGTACGCCCCGCTCGCCGGTGACGAGGTCGGCCCAGGTGCCGAGCGAGCCGGGTTTGAGGGAGAGCACGGGCACCGGCAGTGAGCCGTCGCCGGCCTCGGGCAGGGGCCGCAGCGGGTCGGGGCCGCCGGGCGGCGCCCAGTGGCCGAGGCCTTCGTTGGGGGCGCCGAACCCGCCCGCCTCCAGGACCGCCTGGTACGGGTAGAGGGAGGTGCGGTGTCGCAGGTGGGGCGGCAGCAGGTGGACGAGGGCCGTGGGACCGGCGTGGCCGAGACGGCCGAGCAGGTCGTCGGCGGCCTGGGCGGCCCAGCCGTGGGCGAGCCCGTCGGTGACGACGAGGAAGACCCGGCCGCCCCGGCCGTCGAGGAGTTCGGCGGGGTCTGCGGGGGCGCGGTCGTCGGGGCGGCGCAGGGTTGCGGTGCCGGTGCGCGGCAGGTGCACGCGGACGGCGCGGACGCCGCGGAAGGCGCCGCTGTGTTCGGCGGCCTCGGTGAGGCGGGCGCAGGTCTCCTGCCAGATGCGCATGGTCGGGGCGTCGTCGACGAGCAGCACCAGGTCGAAGGCGGTGGCCCGGGCGGGCCGCAGGAAGGGCAGCCAGAGGCCGTCGGACACGCCCTGCTCGGCGGTGGCCTCCTCGTCGAGCTCCAGGGTGTGCCGGGAGGGGATGCGCCGGGCCAGCCGGTGCAGGGCGCGGGCGAGCAGCGCGGTGGTGCGGCCGGGACCCGGCTGGGGGCGTTCCTCGACGGGCAGCAGCGGGCGCCCGATGTGCAGCGTGAAGGTGCCGTCCGTGTCGGGTAACAGCCGTCGTCGCGTGCCCTGTTGGGAGGGTGCGGCATCCCGGGGGCCGGGGCCCTCGTGGAGACCGGGCGGCGGCGCGGGGTCGGCGGGGGTGCCGGGGGTGGTCGGCCGCGGGGCCGTTCCGGGGGCGGTGGAGTCGGCGGTGCCGGCGCCGCCGTCGGTCGCGGACGGATCGGGCGGACTCTCGTCCTCCGCTCCGGTTCCGGACTCGGTTTCCGCCCGCGGGGGACGCGGGTGCGCGCGGGCGGGTGCGGGCTCGGACTCCGGTTCCGGACGGCCGCCGTCCGGGCCGCCGTGCCGGTTCCAGTAGGCGGCGAGCCAGACCGCCTCGGCGACCTCCCGCCAGTGCGCGTCGGACGGTTCACTCCCGTCCTGGTACGGCTGGTCGCGGGCGGACGCCTGCCGGGCCGGGGCAGCGCCGGGCGCCGCTCCGTACCCGTTCGCGCCTTCGACGGACTCGGGGAACGCCGACGGAGGCGACGTCCCTGATACGGGATCACCGTCGCCCGGTCCGGATGCGCGCTCCCTGGGAAAGCCGGTCATTCAGCGGCCCTTCGCGAGGTCGCGGAGCAGCATTTCCACGAGCTTACGCCCGTCACCGGCCGCCTGGAAACCACCCGCGGTAGTCATCTGGACAGCGTTGAGTAGCTGATCCAGGGAGTGGGTGCCGCCGGAGCGGATCCGTCGTACGAATTCGCCCACCAGGTCCTCGGTGCCCTCGGGCCGCACGCCCAAGTGCCCCTCCACCAGGGCGAGCAGCTGCTCGTGGTCGGGGGTGCGCAGCTCCAGGGGCAGGCAGCGGCGGCGGAAGGCCGCGGGGAACTCGCGTTCTCCGTTGCTGGTGATCACCACGACCGGGAACTCCCGGCACTCGACGCGCCCGTCCCGCACCAGCGCCTGGCCCGCGGGATCGCTGGTGTGCACGCGCGCGGTCTCCGCGGCGTCGCGCACCAGCTCCGGGACCTCATAACTTCCGTTCTCCAGTACGTGCAGCAGGTCGTTCGGCAGGTCGATGTCGCTCTTGTCGAGTTCGTCGACGAGGAGCACCCGGGGACGATCGTAGGGCAGCAGGGCGGTGCCCAGTGGGCCGAGGGTGATGAAGTCCCCCAGTACGGGCGGGAGTTGGCGTTCCGATGATACGACCGCCGGGTTGACGCCGTCCGGTTCGTCCGCCGCGGCGGCCGCGACCTCAGGGGTGACCGTGCCGCGCAAGCCCGCCTGCCAGGCCGCGATGGCCTGCGCGCGGCCCATCGCGTCGTGGACGTAGAGCCCGTCCCGCAGGGTGGTGCGGCTGACGATGTTCCACTCCAGGACCCGGCCGAGGCCCAGTTCCCTGGAGATCACGTAGGCCAGTGTGGACTTGCCGATGCCGGGCGGGCCGGTGATCAGCAGTGGCCTGCGCAGCAGCAGTGCGGCGTTGACGGTGTCGATCTCCTCGGGGCCGAGCTGCGGGGTCACCTCGCCGGGGCCCAGCCTGCGCACCGCCGCCTCCGGCTCGTCCGGCGGGGCGGGCTGGGCCGGTGTGCCGAGGAACCGTCGCCAGGGCGGCGCCTGGGGCAGCGGGGGCGCGACGGCCGGCGGCCGGCCGGTGCCGTGGAACACGCGCCAGCCGTTCGGGGACGTCTGCTCCTGCGTGCTCATGCCGGTGCCTCCTCGTCGGCGAGATCGCCGGGTTCGATGGTGTGCATGTCGACGATTCGGGTGGGATCATCCCAGAAGAACCCGATGTGCCGCCCCAGGAGTCTGCCCGGGCCCTGCTGGTTGAGTTCGGCGCTCCGCCGCAGCCGGTGGATGGCGACCGGGATCTGTCCGGGCGTCGGCACCGACGCGAAGACGGCCGTCACCACTTCGCGCCGCTCCTCGGGAAAGGCCCCTCTGCGGTCCCACACCGCCAGTCCGATGCCCTCCGCTATGGCGGCCTTGAGCGCCTCCATGGCGGAGAGGCCGGCCGGGGCGTCCAGCACCACGGCGGTATGCCTGGTGTCCCCCGCGAGCGTCGCCTGCCACGCGTCGAGCCGCCGCGCGTCCGGCTTGGTCCAGCCGTGCACGCCGACCCCGTGCTGCCGCAGCGCCTGCCAGCGCTCCTGCCACTGGTGCCGGACCAGCGCGTCGTCGGTGCGCATCCGCTCCAGACTCCGTAGGTGCACGCCGTACTTCAGCCCGAGCGGCAACGGCCGCCCGTCGCCGATCCGGTACGTCAGACTCGCCACATCGTGGTTGAGGAGGTCGTACGGAAGGACGAACTCCACGTACGCCGGCGGCCGGCCCTGTCCACCGCCACCGGCCTCCTGCGGCCCGCCCCAGAGCCGGGCGCCCTGCCGCAGCGCGTCGTCCACGGCCGGGCCGAGGTCCTCCAGGGTGGTCACCGCGGGCGCTCCGGGCTGCGGGTCCCAGTGACCCGGCGCGGTGTTGAGCCAGGGCCGCACGACGACGTCGTCGGTACCGTCGCGGGCCGGCTCGACGGCGACGATCAGGCAGCGGGGGACGTCCGGGTCCCGCACCGTCCGCGCGCGTGCCTCCCGGCGCCGTTTCAGCTCGGGGGCCAGTCCGGCCCGCCCGGCCCACTCGTCGACCCAGCCGCGCAGCGCGGCACGGTGGCCGTGGGCGGCGGCGAGGGGGACCGCCCGGTCGAGGAGGAGGACGGCGGGCGGCAGGCCGTCCGGCTGGGCGTTCCAGGCCAGTACGTGGAGGAAGAGCTGGTCGGGCAGGAGGCCGGTGGGCAGGTCGAGGCCGCTCAGTTCCTCGACGAGGTCGTCGCGCAGCGTTCCGGCGGGCAGTTCGCCCCCGGCGAGTACGGCGCGCGCCGCGCTCTCGTCGTCACGGCCGAGCGGACCCGGCGGTGCCTGAGGCGCGGAGGCCGGTTCGGCGGTGACCAGCCGGAGCACCTCGTCGCCGGCGGGGCCCCCTTCGAGGATGCGCACCACGTCGGCGAGTACGCGCTCGCCGCCCGTCACGTTCAGGGCGGCGCGGACCAGGACGACCACGTCCTCACGCTGCTTGACGCCGCGCAGGTCGACGGCACGCCCCAGCTGTCCTTCGAGCAGCGAGGCGAAATAGACGCGCCCCTGGGCGTCCTCCGTGCAGCCGAATCCGCACAGGACCTCGGTCAGCTCCAGCAGCAGTGCCAGTCCCCGCGCCTGTCCGGAGTCGTCCTCGGCTCCGCCGAATCCCGCGCCTGTCTCCACCGACTGTCCCCCATGAGTCGGTACGTTGCCTGACCGACCTGCGAAGTTAGCACGGCAACTGACGGTTCACCAGGGACTCTTGAGGTCCCGGGGCACAGCGTCCGGCCGAGGTGCCCCCTGAGAGGCAACTCGGCCGAAAACAGGTGCTAGATGTGCTGTCCCGCGACGTTGGTGACACGCCTGCTGGGTGCTTGAACAGGTGAG
>NZ_LIPF01000016.1 GCF_001905385.1 Streptomyces sp. CB02414
CCCCCCCCCCCCCCCCCCCCCGCTCCCACCCGAGACGGCCGCTCCCACCTGCAGAGCCTGTTCCTCCGCCTCAACACCCAGCCCTCAGCGTTATCCACAGGGCGCCCCGGTCGCCGCCACCGAGTGAGACGATCGCTGCCTGACTGAGCGAGACAGGGAGTGACGGTGTGTCACTTCCGGACTGGTTGGAGCCCTTGGACGCGGCCCTGGATGCGACGGACCGGGTCCAGGTCATGGCGGCTGCCTGGGAAGCCTTCGCCGTGGCCGAACAGGTGGCGGACGAGGTCGCTTTCGAGGAAGGCGGCGACGAGCTCCAGGCCGTGATCGCCGCGCAGGCGAGTGCGGCGGGCCGGAGCCTGCTGCCGCTGCCCGGGGCCGGTAGCCCCGTGGACGTGCCGCCTCTGCCGCCCGGTGCGGAAGGGCTCGCCCCGTACGTGGAGTTGCTGCGCCACGTACAGGCGACCCTTGAGCGTGCGGCTGCCGGGCCCGGGACGGAAGAAGGCGGCTGGGCGGCGGTGCGGGAGGCCGCCGGCAAGGCCGCGACCGCCGCCGGGGCGCTCCTCGCCACCCGGGAGCGGTAGACGTGCCCACCACGCTGGGAGAACCGCACCGATGCCGGTACCACCACCTGCGGGGCGCTGAACAGAGGACGTGGCCCGGCGTTCCCCCGTGGAGGCATTCGAACCTCAACTGCCCGGGCCGCTCGAGCGTCCGCGTCACGGTCCCGGCTCCCGGGGGCCTGCACCAACCGCGTGACCTGGCTGCCGCTGCCTCGGACGAGGCCGGCCAGCGGCTCAGCGCACCGCCAGCCCCTGTCACACTTTCTTGAGCGTGCGATCCAGATAAGTTGCGGTGGAGCCGTGGCAAGGACCCGGGAGTTCGTCACCGAGGCGGCGGTGAGCCGCGCGATGGAGCTGTTCTGGAGGCGCGGCTATGAAGCGACCTCGGTTCGCGATCTGACCCAGCACCTGGGGATCGGACAGGGGCCCTTGTATGCGGCGTTCGGCGACAAGGACGGTCTGTACCGGGCCGCGCTGGAGCACTACCGCACCACCCTCGCCGCGGCCGCCCTGCGCAGCCTGGAGGAGGGGGCGGACGCCCGCACGGCGATCCGTACGCTGCTGACGGAGCGGATCCGCATAGCCGTCGGGCACGGCGGCCAAGGCTGTCTGGCCGTCAACGCCGTCTGCGAGCGGCTGCCTCAGGACGCGGCGACCCGCCGCACCGTGCGCGACATGCAGGACGCGAGCCGGGAGGCGTTGACCGAGGTGCTGCGGGCCGCGACGGAGCGGGGCGAGATCGCGGCGCGGCACGCCCCGCACACGGTCGCCGCGTTCCTGGTCACCTTCCTCAACGGGCTGCTGGTCTCCTCGAAGATCACGCCGGACGCCTCCGCACTCGAACCCCTCGTGGACATCGCGCTGACCGCACTCGACTGAGGGTCCGCGGCCTCGGCCCGGCCTTTCTCGTACCCCGAATCCGTAACGAGCGATCAAGAAAATGGGGCGCCCGCCCCCGCCACGACGACCACGTGCCCCCAGCACCGACCGCACCGACCCACCCAGGACAGGAAGCACCCACGTCATGATGTACGACCACACCACAATACCCCTGCGCACCGGCCGTGCCGCCGTCAACGGAACGAGCCTGCACTACCGGACGGCAGGGTCCGGCCCCGCCGTGGTGCTGCTGCACGGCGTGCCCAAGACCAGTTACCACTGGCGCCACCTTGTCCCGGAGCTGACGCCCCATCACACCGTCGTCGCACCCGACCTCCGCGGCCTCGGCGACTCCGCCCGCCCCGCGGACGGCTACGACTCCGCGACGATGAGCGACGACATCGCCGAGCTGATGACCCAGCTCGGGCACGAGACGTACGCCGTGATCGGCGAGGACTGGGGCGCGGTGATCGGTTACCAGCTCGCCGCCCGCCACCGCGACCACGTCGACGCTCTCGTGTTCGCCGAGGCGCTGTTCCCCGGCTTCGGCTTCGAGGACCACACCGCCCTCACCCCCGAGAACGTCTCCAGCGGTATGCACCTGTGGCATCTGGGCTTCTACTTCCAGCCGGACGTACCCGAGATGCTGATCGCCGGGCACGAGCGCGAGCTGATCACCTACATGATCAAGTCCGAGCGCAGCCACCCCGACACCGCCACCCCCGACGCGGTCGACGAATACGTGCGCTGCTACTCCATGCCCGGCGGCATCCGCGCGATGCTCTCCATCTACCGGGCCATGCTCATCGACGCCGAACAGAACCGGCAGACCGCACAGAAGAAACTGGACATCCCGGTACTGGCGCTCGGCGGCTCGGCCTTCATCGGCGACCGCAACGAGTCCCAGATGCGGCTCATGGCCCACGACGTCACCGGGCACGTCCTCGACGCCGGACACGACCTCGCCGAGGAAGTACCCGACGAGATGGCCGACGTGGTCCTGCCGTTCCTGGCCCGGAACTCGTAGAGCGGGCCAGGCCGCGATGCCGGCCGTCCGACGCGGCCTGGCCGGATCGGTCCGGTCATCGGAAGGTCGGCTGCTGCGGCACCTTGGTTCGACGGCGAACGGAGCGGGGACCGAGAGCAGCCCCGGTCTCATGGCGCGGGCGCTGCGTCTGGGAGGGTGAGGTGAGTCAGAGAAGGCGGTTGAGACATCCCCGGTTTGAGCAGGTCAGATGCAGGGTGCGGACCGCTCCCGCAGCAACCGCTTCAAGCGCTGCACACTTCGCGAAGCGCTGCAGACGGTCGCGAGCCGGCAGGTCGGCAACGACGACGAAAGGCAGATCAGCGCGCCGGCTCGGACGTGCCTCGCGCCTGGTCGCGGCCGGCGACCACCAGGTACCCGTCGCTCTCGGGGTCGAAGGTGGTGGACTGCACCGTGAGCCCAACGCTCCGCAACTGCGCCACGAGGTCCTCGTACCGGTAGGGCCAGATGGACAACCGCTCCGAGGAGGCTCGCACTGCCCCATCCGGCTCGATCCGGGCGACCACGATCTCGAGGAAGTGTTCCTGCTCCCAACGCGGCTCGATCTGCCAGTAGTAGCTGACGACCGCATCGCGGTCGTTGCGGCGGACGAGTCGATCGCGGACGTCTACCCGTGAGCCGGCGGAGCGCACGAGCTCCCAGTTGCGTGAGTGGAGCACGAGACGTCCGCCCGGATTCAGCAGCCGCGACATCGCTTCCAGTGCGGTCAGGCGCCCGGCTGCGCCCTCAGCGTGCCCGAGCGAGTTGCCGACACAGAACACCAGATCGAACGTGGAGTCCTCCAGGTGGTCGGGCAGTTCGTCCCAGCTCGCCCGGAGGGCTCGAAGCGAGACACCCTGCTCGTCGGCGGCCTTCTCGGTCCGGCGAACCATCCCACTGCTGGCGTCTGCGGCGACCACGTCAAGGCCGACACTCGCCAGACCGACGGCGAGCTGGCCGGTTCCACACGCGCAGTCGAGGACGCGCGCGTTGGGTGGCAGAGAGCCCACGACATCGCTGTAGTAGACCGCGGCTGCCTTGGCGGGAGTCAGCCTGTCGTCCCCGATCAGCCACTCGTACACGTCGGAAAGCGCCCCGTAACCAGCCACCGCGAACAGCCTCCATCACTCGACGACACGCGGGTTGGACCGCGCCCGCGATTCGGACCTTGCGCCTCGCACCGTGCCGGGCCGTGTCAGCGAAGCACTGAGCAGGACCCAACCACTTCCGGCCGCTGAGACTCCACCGGGTTTCGTGGGAAACCGCGGCACGCCGCCCCGCCCCGGGCCCTCGGCGCGGTCCCCACTCCACCGGTGCCTCATCGGCCACGATGGGGTCCGCGGTCGGCAAGCGCGCGTTCACTGCGGAGTGCTTCAGGCACTGCCATAGAGCCGTTCTCGGAGATCCTCAGCAAAGGACATCGGCGCGCAGGAGGAGCCGGCAAGTCCTGACCCGCCCCCGCACCGGCGGCACGACCGCTGGGCAGGCCCCGTCAGGTCTGCCCCTGGTGAGGGACGAGCAGGGCATCGCGGTGCGCTCGGACTACAGCTCTCCGCCCTCTCATGGTCCGACCTGACAAAGGCCTCGAGGCCGCCTCGGTCGGCCACGGCGGGGATTCTCCGCCCACCCCCGCCAGGGAGGTAGGCATGCGGGCCCTTGTAGGCCTCCACTGCCGCTGCCAGCACCCGTCTCGCGAGGCACTTCGGCATTCCCTGGCGCATCCTCTATGCGTACTTCCAGCGCTGGGCCGCGGCCGGGATCGTCACGCACCTTCGTGACCAGCTGCACCAGCACGTGCGCGAGTGGGAGGGGAAGAACCCGCGCTCGGTCACCGTCATCCTCGACTCCCAGAGATAACTCTGGTCCGGGCGGACTCCGCCTACGGCGGCCAGCTCGTCGACTGGGCCCACACCTTCCTCGGCCTGACCCTGCGCACCGTCACCCGCCCCAAGGGACGGAAGAGCTTCCAGCTGGATCATGCGGGCCCGCAGAAACGTGCGCTACGAACGCCTTCCCCAGCACAGCGAAGCGCATCTGGCCTGGGCATCGATCACCCTGACGACCCGGCGCCTGATCCGGCCGCTCAAGGAACGGCCCCGTACCGTCACCACCGCCGCGGACTGCACAAGCTCCGCCCGCCGCGGTGCGGATTCGGGCCTGTCCCCGAGCCATCCGTCTCTCTTCGGTCCCGGAATAGCCGACCAGCCACCGTGAGCAAGCAGTCTGAATCACTGCCTTCGGCCGTACGGACAACACCCCCGTATGGGGCAGACGGACGGAACGAGCCCTTGGGAGAGGTCTCATCGTTTCCTGGACGTGGGAGTGACCAACGGTGGCCGCGCCCGTCTCCGCGGCGGCTCCGGTCGCCGGCGAACTGCCACGCGGCGTGAGGGATCGTCCGGCCTGCCGCGGACCGTCGGCGCGGCGGAGTGGAGAATCGCGGTTATGCCCGACAAGAGAGACGAGACCGCGTGCCGCGTCTGCGGTGTCGACGACGGCGAGATTCTGTGGGGGGCCCACGGCTTCCCCCTGTACGTCATCTGCGACTGCTGCGGCACCGAATCGGGAATCGGCGACGACAACCTGACCCAGGTCCGCGAACTCCGCGGATACTGGGTCGGGCGCGGTGCCCCCTGGGCCGAGCCTCAACGCCGCCCGAAGGACTGGGATCTCCTGCGACAGATACAGAACATTCCCGAGGAGTGGCGCTGAAGATGCCGGACAACGGGACGATACCGAGCGCGCCGGTCCCCCCGGAGGAGTTCTGCCGCATGTGCGGCTGGGACGGCGACACCTTCTGGGAGGACGGCTGGCCGACCTCCGCCATCTGTGACTGCTGCGGCAGCGAGTCCGGCATCGGTGACATGGGCGCGGAGCCCGGCTCGTGGGACGGTGTCCGGGGCCTGCACGACTTCCGGGGATGGTGGATCGGCCACGGCGCCCAGTGGTGGTGTCCGCGCGGCAAGCCGCGGGACTGGGACGTGCTCCAGCAGGTGATGAGCATCCCCGCGTCGTGGCGCACCCCGCCGCCGCCTCCGGTCGACCGGGAGCAGCGCGTCCTTGAACGGGCCGTGTCCGGGTCGCTGGGTACGGAGACCGTGTGCCGGATCTGCGGTCTGGCCGGGCCGTCGTTCTGGCGTGACGACGTGCCCACCGAGACAGTCTGCCCGTCCTGCGGCAGCGAGTCCGGTATCGACGACCTGGGGCACCCCGGAGACTGGGAGACGATGCGGGCCATCCGTACCCGCCGCGGTTACTGGGTCGGTCTCGGAGCCCCGTGGACCGACCCCGCAGCCCGCCCGACGGGCTGGGACGTCCTCGAGCAGCTCGGCGCCATCCCGCCTGCTTGGCGGTGACCTCACCACCGGGGGACGGGCTGAGCGTTCCACTGGCGGGGAGTTCGTTCACCGCTTTTAAGCAGGAGCGCTACCGCGTCCTGTTGCGGACCGGCTTCGAGTTCGTCCCCGCCGTAGGGCGAGTCGCAACGGCCGGCTCGACGGACGCTGGGCCCGTGGCCGCCGTCTGCCGCTCAGTCGGGTCCATGCTCGTCGACCGAGATCGGGCGGCCGCGGCGTCGACCCTGCTTCCCGGACCGGCGCCGCATGCCTCCGGTGCTCGGCGCAGTGCGTCGTCCACCGCGGCCACCAGCCGAGCACCGAGCCGGGAACGCGGCCCCTGCTGCCACGAGGCGTCGTTCGTCAGACGCGTGAGGCGCTCGCGCACTGGTACGCCCTCACGCTCCATCCTCGCCATCCGTGCGGCCACCAGTGGCCAACGGCGTGCCGACAGCAGCAGTCCGGCCTCCTGCTCCCGCCCTGGCAACACCTCCCGGACCACCGGCAGTAGCGCTCGTGCTCGGTCCGACAGGTCGAGATCCCTGGGCACGTCCAAGCCGGTTGTCAGCGGCCCGGACGACAGCATCACGTACCGGCTGGCGACCGGTGCCGGTGCCGCGTCCGCTCCCAGGACCCGCGCCACTGCCCGGTCGACGCCGACACCCTCGTCGTGCGCGGTGGCGAGAACGCGGCGGACGTCGACTCCACGCTCATCCAGCCGTGCCATCGTCGCCGCGATGTCCGGTCACGTCGGCGAGGACAGGATCGCCTCGCGCACCGGTCCCGCCGGCAGCGTCTCGCGCAGCAGCCGGTCCGGCGCGGTCAGCTCCGGCCGCGGCGGTCACAGTCGTAGGCGTGGACGACGGACCGTCGGCGGCTGCCGCGCCCGGGCCGCGATGCTTCCGCCACCCGTCCAGGCGCCATGCGAGCACCTCCCCCACGCTCTGCGCCGAGGACAGCTCCCGTTGGGCCGCGACCGCCGACAGGACCTCCACCGGGTCCTCCCCCGCACGCCCGACCTCTCCGAGGCGCGCCCGCAACACCGGCCACTCCGGGTCCGCCAGGACGGTCCGGACGAGGATCAGCGGACCGGGCGCGCCCGTGCCGCCCGGCTGTCCCGCGGCCGGCGCGTGGGACCACAGGATGATCTGCACCGGGCTGTCGGGAACCCCGACGGTAAGGAAACGCCCGTCGGGCCCGGGGAAGTCGAGCTGCTTCTCCAGACCGAGTCCCTGTGCGGTCGTCGCTCTCATGACGAGTGCCGACGGGAGAAGGTAACAAGACCGGTCCGCGACGGCGGAAACGGAACACGCCTCCCGGTTGATGCCTGAGAAGCATCGTGCGTAGTTCTGAGGCAGACGTTGGCGGCACGGGTTAGTACTCCAGCCGTAGTTGTGGATCTTGATGGGCTGTCATCGACAAGTAGCCGAGTGCGGGAAAGTGGGCGGAGTGAGGACTCACTCATTGACGGAGTGAGTCCTCACTCCGCAATCTTGCGGTCATGACAGCACCTAAGGAGAACCAGGCCACCCGCCGTCGCGCCCCTGGCATGTCACCGGAGCAGCGCCGCGAAATGATCATCCAGACCGCGATCCCGCTGATCGCCGAGTACGGCGCCGCGGTGACGACCGCGAAGATCGCCCGCGCCGCGGGCATCGGCGAGGGCACGATCTTCCGGGTCTTCGCCGACAAGGAAGAGCTGCTGCAGGCTTGCATTGCGGAGGCGCTCTCCCCCGAGCACGCGGTCCGCGAGCTCGACGCGATCGACGTATCCCAGCCGCTGCCCGACCGGCTCGCGGAGGCGGCCGAGGCGCTGCAGGCGCACATGTCCAGGATGGGCGCGATCCTCGGCTCGCTCGGGCATCGGGGCGGCAAGCACCCCGGCACGGTGCGCGGCGCGGGCCGCGACGAGTCGACGACCCGCATCCGCGCGGCCCTCGCGGAGCTGCTGGAGCCCGAGAAGGCCGATCTGCGCCGGCCGCCGGAGCAGATCGCGGCCCTCTTCTTCGGGCTGCTCTTCACTCAGCCGCGTACGGAGGACGAGCCCGACTTGACCTCGCAGGAGCTGGTGGAGGTCTTTCTGCACGGGGCGTTCTCGGGGGGCGCCAAGTGAGCGCGCGGAGACGGCGCCTGGGGGTTACGGCTCTGGCCGTCCTGGCCCCCGTCATGGTGTGGCTGGTCGCGGACCCGCTACTGGGACACCCGCTGCGGATCGCCGACGGCGAGCAGACGCTCGACCTCGGCGCCGTGCCTGTGGCGGTCGTCGCACTGCTCGCGTCGCTCTCCGGCTGGGGACTGCTGGCCGCCCTGGAGCGGTTCGAGGTACGGCGTGCCCGCGCCATCTGGACCGGGGTGGCCGGCGCCGTACTGGCCGTGTCCTTCCTGCCGTTCATCGGCGACGGCATGGACGGCGGCACCCGGGTCTCTCTCGCTCTGATGCACCTGGCGGTGGCGGCGGTGCTGATTACGGGGCTGGGCGGCAGGTCTCCCGGGGCAGGAACCGGTGCCGACAGGGGGTGACCGCCAGCTCCAGATGGAGGCAGCCCTGCTAGAGCGTCGCGCGGCCGGGGATGACCGTCAGAGTGCCCACCACGATCGAGATGAAGAGCGGTACCTGGTGGGCCGGGCCGAGGCCCCTCAGCGATGCCGGGCGGCCGGGCTGGCGCCCGACACCACGCGCTTTGCGACCAAGACGCAGTTGACCGCGGCGATGATCGAGCGGTTCTGCGAGGCCGGGCATACGGTCGGCCGGGTGCCCGGGGACGAGGTCTATGGAGGTAACCCCGCTCTGGCCCAGATGCTGGCCGAGCGCCAGATCGGGTCTGTCATGGCCGTCTCGTGCCGCACCGAAGACGAATGTCCGCCGGAGGCGGCGCGAAAGGGCCGCGCCACTACGACTGGGCCGCCATCGACCTGCTCCCGGAGGCCGTCGCGGGCGTCTACCGGCTGCTCATCCGCCGCAACCGCACCACCGGCGAACTGGCCTGCTACCGCTGCCTCAGCCCCCATCCGGTGCCGATCGGCACGCTCGTACGCGTCGCCGGGATGCGCTGGAGGATCGAGGAGACCTTCCAGGCCGGCAAAGGACTCGCCGGCCTGGACGAGCACCAAGTCCGCCGCTACACCCCCTGGCTGCGCTGGGTCACCCTGGCCATGCTCGCGCATGCCTTCCTCGCCGTCGTCCGCGCCCGCGAGCACCGCGATCATCCCGTCCCCGACGGGCTGATCGCACTCGCCTGCAACGAGATCCAGCGACTGTTCGCCACCCCCAACAACGCCGCCCGACAACCAACGCGGACACCGTCTGCACTGGCCCCTATGGCGCCGCCGGCATCAAGCCCGGGCCCGCACATGCCACTACCGCCGCCGCACAACCACACCATGAAGATCCACAACCACGGCTGGAGTATCAGTCGGCCTCCCCCAGGTAGCTCAGGGCTTGGCGGAAGTCATCGAGGGCGGGCCTGAACTCGCGGGCGGAGGTGTGGAAGGTCGATCGGTCGATCAGGCTCTTGGCCAATGTTCGCGTTCCGTCTGCCGGGTCGTGCTGAGACAGCCAGCGGGCCAGGCCCACTCCGTCGTCGAACAGAGAGCGCACTCGCTCTGCGAACAGATGAGTGCGGTTCTCCCAGTAGACGGCGGAGCGGACGGTGAGAACCCGATGCAGCCGGACCAGTTCGGCCAGGTGCTGGTCAGGATCCTCGGTGGCTCGCGGAGCGAGGGTGTCCACCTCTTCACGGAGGGCATGACGGCTGTCGAAGTAGCGCCGCTTGGCATCGGGCGACCACTGCATGGGCGCCGCCCCCGAAGGCGGACGCGGTCCATCGGACGCAGGCCGATCGCTATCGGCGCCGGAGAAGCTCAGCAGCACCGCCCAGAACGACGTCTGATAGCCACTCCAGGACTTTCGCTCACCGGTATCGGCCAACTCCGTCAGCAAAGCGAGTGCCTCTTGCCGCACGGCGGCCGCCTGCTCGCCCCGGCCGTAGGTGTCGAGCATCTGGGCGTACCCGATGAGCGCGTAGAGATGGCAGGCCATTGGGCCGCGGTCATTCGCGGCTTCGGCCGCTTCCATGCTGACGAGTGTTTCGAACGCCGTGAGTGCTTCGCCGGACCGGCCAGCGTCATGGAGAGCGGCGATCCACTCCAGGAGTGACCAGGCGAGAGCCCCACCGCCGGCCCCGTCGGGCAGTATTGCTGTGACCAACTCGGTCATGGCATCGGCAGCCTCGGTATACCGGCCCTCCTCGGAAAGACCGGCAGCCCACTCATGCAGCCCTTTGACGACGGGGGCGCCGGTCAGTTCGGCCTGCGCACGGGCAATGGCCAGCATCTCGGCGCGCATGGCGAGCCCTTCGGCGCGTCGGCCCAGGGTGTACAGCTCTCTCTGGCACGTGTCGAGAGCCTCGTAGAGAACGTCCGGGCGGGCAGCTTCGGCCGGATCGATGGACCGCGCCGCGGCCACCGCCTCCTCGCGCAGAGCGAGACAGGCTGCATGCCTTTCGCCGGAGCCGGTGTCGTAACTCAGCCGTTGCAGCGCCCTGGCCAAGAGCGGCAGGTACGAGGCGGGGCTGACCTGAGCGAGTACCCGGTAGGCGTCGACTTCCTCGCGCGGCGTGCGGCGTCCCGACGCGAGCAGCACATTCCGCGCCCGCACGATGTCGTCCTGATCGACTTTCCCCGAGTGATTCATAACGGAGATTCTGGGTGCCCCGGAGAGGGCCGAACAAGGCTGGTCACCTGTGCCGTTCCTCCTACGAAAACACCCTCTGACCTGTCATGATGGGTGTGACATCACTTTCCCGGGGGCGTACTGGTAAGGGCGGCGGCTACTCGGACTTGCGGACATCCCTCCGTGCGACGGCCGCAGCGTAGGCGCGCGTGCTCCGCGTTGGAGAAAATCTCGCCCATGACCAGCACGAGTACCCCGCGAGCCGGTCACACCAGCCCTTTGACCTGCTATGTCAAGTTGGCGGCAGCTCACTCGATGCAATTCCCCGTCCTTTGCGAAGCTGGTCCGTGGGACCAGCCTCCCCGCACCCGGCGGGGATACGCCGAGCCGGCGGCGCATCCCGAAGCACCCGACCAGCTTCGGGCCGGCCTGAGCGCTTCCTGACCAGCCCGGGCGAGGGGGCGACCGCCATGCTCTTCCGCTGCACCGGCTGCGGAAGCCACCTCGCCCACGCTGACGCGTCCTGGACATCATCCGCACCGACGAGTCCGCGGCAGCGGGCTGTCCGACGTGCCGATCGGGACGGCTTGTCAGGCAGTGGCCTTGATCGTGGCGACGTGGTCGGTCCTTGCACGGTCGTCGTACACCGTGATCGTCACGCTCCTGCCCTCCGGGATGTCAAGGTTCACCTTCTTGACGTCCCAGCTGTTGGACGTGCCCGGGGGCGTGTACACCCCGTACTTTCCACCGTCGCCTTCGTAGGACACCTTGTAGTAGAGGCCGTCATTGTCGTTTTCGACGTCGTACATCCACAGTATTTCGTCGTACGGGTGGAATTCGACCTTCGCCAACGCGTAACCACCACCGTTACCGAAGACGACCTTCCTTCCCACCCCGCCGTCGTCCTTCTGGAAATAGGTACCGTCGATGTCGTCATTGTATTGACACGGGCAGTAGACCGTCCGCCGCGATTCGTTCTGGATGATTTTCGGGTCAGGGTTGTAGGCGCTTGCCGGCGCGGTGGTCATGGTGGTGACGGCGACCGCGGCAGAAGCCACGGCGACAAGGGACGCTATTGTTCGATTGCGCATCTTCATCCTCCGATTGCTTTGACAGAATTCCGTCGT
Source organism: Streptomyces sp. CB02414 (assembly GCF_001905385.1). GTDB lineage: Bacteria > Actinomycetota > Actinomycetes > Streptomycetales > Streptomycetaceae > Streptomyces. Next base: position 11,598 of record NZ_LIPF01000016.1, read on the forward strand.
ACTCTCAGGCGCTTGAACTCGGATGACACAGGTGCATCGGCAGCCACCGCGTTTGACGTGCAAGCACACCGGCGGCTGCCCGGCGTTGCTGCGGGCGAGCACAAGCGCCGAGTTCAGGTCACGTTGGCCATCCGCCTGAAGGCCGCCCTGGTCTCCGGCCCGGCGATCCCGTCCATCGCGCCGGTGTAGCCCCAGGCCCTCAGAAACTTGCCCTGGAGGCTTTTGGCCTCAGAGGTCGTCAGGCCGAGGTTGACCACGGCCAGCGGGGCGGATGTCTCCGCGCTCGCCACGGGCTTCTTCTCCGAAGTCGCCGCGACGCTGGTGCCTGCGACGGCCAGGCTTCCGGCGGCGATCGCGACGACGGTAGCGACGGTGGCGAGAGCCCTCGTCATGGCTTGCATGCGTACTCCCTCCCATGACCTCCCATGACCTGAACCACCCGCGGCGGGCGGCTCGGTAAGCAGTCTTCGGGCCGTGCCGAACGGACCGCAACGGTCGCCGCCCAAGTGACCTGTGCTCGGGACGTCTCATGGTCTGACCTGCGGGGACCTCGATCCCGGCGGGACACGGTGGGACGGCTGGGACCACCGTGAAAGCCTCTGACGCGATCACCCGCGGGCGCGCCGGACGAGACGTCGTCCGAACGGCTACCGGTTCTGCCGGTTACGCAGGTCCCTGGCCCGTAGACGCCGCCGGGTGGCGAAGACGTCGGGGACCACTCCGGCACCGGCGCCGGGCCGGGACTCCCACCCCCTGATCCGGGCGGCGACGTCCGCCAGCTTCGGGTCTCGCGGCGCGACGTCGATCTGGAAGTGGGACTCCTTGACCGGATCGAGGTCGCCGCCCCACTTCACCAGGCCCTCCAGTTCCGCCAGGATGTCCCGGATCGTGGCGAGGTCCTGGGGGTAGACATTGCCCTTCGCCCCTGCGGGGTACAGGGCCGGGAAGACGGTGATGGCCGTCCCGGAGAGGTAGTTGCTCTCGTACCGCCGGCTGAGGACACGATCGGTCGTGTGCCCGGTGATGTCCCCGGGGGCGATCGCGCGTACTTCGTAGTGGTAGCGGCGCGCCAGGTGGAGCAGGACAGTGGCGACGTCGCCACCGCGGCAGGCGACGCGGGTGCCGCCCGCTCCTTCGATCAGGTGTTCCGGCGCTTGCTCGATGACCGGCCAGCCGTTGACGCTGTCCGCTTTGTCCCAGCGCTCGGCCGCCGGGGCGGCTGTGGCCGCCCCGGCGGTTCCGGCGGTTCCGGCGGCGGACCACAGGGCTGCCCCGCCGATCGCCAGGAAGCCACCGACGACCTGGCGGCGCTTGAGCAGTGCGTACGGTGCGGGCTTCCCGTGTTTCCCGTGCTGGTTCACAGGTGGTCTGTCCCCTCGTCGTGGGTGATGTGCGCAGTCAGCCGGCCAGTCCGTGGAGGACATCGACGAACCCCTGGACGAAATCGTCGAGCTCGTCGTCCGGCAGCGAGTCGGGCAGGGGCGTGTCATAACCCGCGGTGTTCTGGATGAGCAAGGCCCGTCCGGCGGCGATGATGGGGCTGTTCGTCGTGAGCGTGTCCCGGGCCAGGGCGTGGGTGTTCGCCTCGGTCCCGAAGCGCTGACTGCGGTAGTCGCGGAACCGCCCGTTGTTCCCGCCGCTCTCGTAGTGGCGCAGGACCGCGGTGGCTATGTTGAGACCGGCATTGACGCGCTTGGCGATCAGGTAGCCGTCCGCGTCCTCCAGGAGGTCCGCGTAGCCGAAGGACGAGGAGATACCGGTCTTCGCCAGCCGCTCCACGCAGTACTGATAGCCGGAGGCGTAGCTGTCGCGGTCGCGTCGCCACTCCGCGTAGAAGGTGATGAGGTCCCCGCCCCAGCCCGCGATGTCACCGTGGTTGACCCGCTGCGCGTCGGCGGGCTGCGGGTGCTGGAAGTGGCCGTTGCAGGTGGCCATGAGGTGTTCGATGCCCATCTCCTGGCCTGTGGCGCTGTCCACGAAGCTGGTCACCCAGCGGGGGGCGCGCGTGTCCTTGGCGTAGGTGATGAAGTCCCGGTCCGGCGGGCCGATGAGAGCCGTCCACTGGAAGTTGTCGTACGACTTGTGCCGGAGGTATTCCATGACGAGCCTGTTCGGATTTCCCTTGCCGTAGGCGAGGGCGCACTCGTAGACCTCCGTGACGTACTGGATGAAGTCCTCGGACGGGGAGACGGTTTCGTTGACGCTTGCCTGACCGGAGTCCGTGCCGGGCCGGTGGGCGTTGTTGTCGAGGTCGAAGGAGTCTGATCCGTTGGGGAAGCGGAACTCCTTGATCTGGTTGAACGACCAGTTGGCCGGCAGGGGGAAACCGAGGTTTCCGGAGAAGCCCCAGGACATGCCGGAAACGAACGACCAGCGAGCGTAGGTGGCGTCGGTGATCCGTGCGCACACATTGCGGGACCCGTAGACGCCGTGCACATAGCGCTTTCCCCGCCCGGCCAGTCCTCCGGCCACTCCTTGGAAGTAGGGAATGATGTGGGAGGTGATCTCCGGGTCGGTTGCGTCGTAGTCGACGGCGAAGTAGATGACCGTGCCCCGGTTGAACCCGTAGCCGACGGCACGTTCATGCGCCTCCAGCGCGTGCCGGTACCCGGTGTTGTAGCTGAAGTCGCCGAGTTCCCGGGCGTTGTCCTGGTAGATCGGGAAGACGCGTAGGCCGTTGCTGAAGATGCTGTCGAGTTCTCCGGGCTGGATCTCCTTGTCGAGCGTGCTGCCCGGCGGGTCGTATATGTAGCGCCCCACGTACTTGTAGCCTTCTGCGGCCAGTGCCCGCGCGCGGGAGTCGGTGATCGTGAAGCGGGTGTCGCAGGCGTCGACACGGCGCTCCGGGTCCCCCGTGGAGACCAGCAGTTGAGCCCAGGTTGGGTAGTCGGCGCCCCCGTGATCCTCCAGCATGGAGAATCTCTGAAAAGCTAGTACGAAGAGGGCGAGATCGGAATCGTAGGTGTCCTTGAAGGAACTTGTGTATTGCACATCTCCTGCGGGGACAGGTTCGTTGAAGACGCATGCCGCAGAGAAGAGCCGCACGAGGGTCCCCGTGGCACCCTTCGACAGGGTGTTGGCCTTCAGCCCCGCCTGGGTGGCGGGACCGAAGTTCCCGTTGGCCTGGTCCTCGGGGATGCCCACCGTGTACTGGATGGCCTTCATGAGGGCCTTCTGCACGTCGCGTGAGTAGTGGCCGTCGCAGGGACCTATGAAGAAGGTCGATCTGTCCAGATAGTTGCGGTTGAGCCACTGCTGAATGGCGCGGACTTTCTCGGAACCGCCTGCCAGGACGATGTAGGCGTCCATGGTGAGCAGTGCTTTGAACACCTTCGGAGTGACCGTGCCGTCACTGCCGGTCAGACCCATGTCCGTCGTGAGGCTGATGACGGCGTTCAGGGTGGCGGTGCTGTACTGACCGTTCCCGCTGCCACCCCAGTAGCCCTTGCAGAACAGGGCGTGCTGGACGAGGTTGACCATGTTCGCGTTCGTGTGCCCCGGGCCGATGTCACCGTACGCGGTCAGCCGCGACAGAGTGGTGGGGCCGAACGCCGCGACGAGCGGGCTGATGCCCAGTTCGTGCTGCAATCCCATGGTGAGGGAGTACATGGTGTTCCAGCCGGTCTGCCCGTCCTCGGCGCAGCGTCTGTAACCGGGCACGTCACCGTAGGTGCTGTTCACCCATTTCTGCGCTTCCAGGACCTTGGCGTCTGCCACTACTGTCTCCGTATGTCTGTGGGTGGTGTTGGTCAGAAACTCATGGGCTTCTCGTCCGGGACACAACCGACGCGTGAGGCGCCGAAGCGGACGCGGACGTTGTGCGGCCGGACCGCAGTCGTGCGACAGGACGGTGGGACCGAGCTCGTGCTGGAGGCAGCAGGCGAGGGCGTACAGGGTGCCCACAGCCCGGTGAAGCCCTCCTTGGCCACGGTGGGCATGCCGTCGGCGTTGCAGGCGTCGATGAAGTCATGTGCCCGCAGGACGAGCTCGGCTGCCATGGATACCCATTCGCCTGGTCGGACCGGTTGATGGACGCACGTACCCGACACTGCGGCCCCGCGGTGATCGAGTGGGCCGGCCCGGCAGGTGTCTGCGGTCTTCCTGTCGGGGCGGGTGATCACATGCTCGCTTCGGGACGGCGACGCCGGTAGAGCAGTGGGACCGGGTGGGACATCATGGGAAGCGGGACGCGTCAACCGGCCCTGCATCAGAGGGACAAGACGAGGGAGGACGAGTAGTGGCGGGACAGGCTGGGAGACCCCGGGCCGGGGGAGCGCCCGGGGAAGCCGAACTTCTGACCGAGCAGCTGCGGCTGCTGCGGCGGCGCAGCGGAATGACCCTGGCCACGCTCGCCGGCCGGACGAGCTACAGCAAGTCGTCGTGGGGGCGTTACCTCAGCGGAAAGGCACTTCCGCCCCGGCAGGCAGTGCGGGAATTCGCCCAGGCGGTCTCTGTCAAACCTGACCGCCTGCTCCTTCTGCTGGAGATCGCCGAGCGCGGGCAGCCGGACAGCAAGCCTGCGGAGACCGCCGATTCCGTCGAGCGCTCCGACGCCTCGGGAACACCGCCGACGGTGGTTACCGGTCCTGATCCCGTTCCAGAGCCCGATCCAGATCCCGAACCGGTGCCGAGCACGGGCACCTCCGTGGCCCCGGACGCGGCCCCGACCAGGGGGCAGCCGCCGAAGCATCCCACCGCCTCCGCGACGCTCCGCCGGCCGCGGCGCTGGGGCCTCGCTCTCGTGGCCGCCACCACCGGTGTGGGGGTGGCCGTGGGACTGCTCGCGGGAATGCTCATCGGCGCCCCGGCGAGCCAGGGAGAGCCCATGACCAAGGGAAGCCTCACGAAGTGCAGCGGTTTCGAGTGCCGGAACAAGGACTCCCAGCGCATGGAATGCCACATCGGAGTGTGGACCGCCGCGGCAGCGAAGGTCGACGGCGTCCACCTGGAACTGCGCTACAGCCCCCGCTGCGGAGCCGCGTGGGCCAGGATCACCGAGGGCCAGGTCGGGGACACGGCGAGGGTCGAGGGGCCGCACAACCACTCGGCCGCCCGCTCGATCACCTACGACCGGGACACCTACTCACCCATGGTCGAAGCCCCCTACCCCGCGGCCGCACGGGCCTGCGTGGTCCTCAAGGACGGGGGCAAGGAGGTCTGCACCCCGCACGGTGGCGCCTCGCCTCTGCCCGCCGCGGTCACCGACGAGAGCAAGCCGTAGCCGGTGACCGCCCGCGCGCGGACTGGCCACACGGTGCCCAGCCGGCCGAGAGCACCCGTCCCCGCTACAGCGGCGGGTGCGAGCGGGTCCGATTCGGCGGTCATCGCTGTACCTCCGCCTCGGCCGGGTGCGTCGCCGGGGCGGTGACGTCGGCGGAGGTGGCAAAGTACGGCTTCCGCTTCTCCTCGGCTCCCGGGTGCGGCGGCGGGGGCAGGGGCGGCTCCTGGTGGCCGCCGCCGCAGGCGAGGGCCTTCACGTGCGGTCTGAAGGCGCGCAGCGTGTTGATCGACTCGGCCTCGGCGAGCTCGCGTTCCGGCGTCTTCTGGCTCTCGTAGGTGCGCGGCCGGCCCAGGTAGAGGGCGGTGGGCATCTCCAGGGTCCAGCGGTGCCGGCACCGGCAGGGCGCGGGGTCGTCGTGCAGCCCGGCGGTGTGGCACAGCCAATGGTCCCAGGTGCGCAGTTCGCGCAGCCGGGCCCGGCGTTCGGACGGGGGCTTCGGCCGGTGTCGTCGACGGTCATGGCAATCGGTGACCGCTGTCCTCACTGCTGCGTCCCGCTCCCCGCACCCACGGGGACGGTCCCGGTTCTCCTGGCGAAATCGGCCACGCCGGTTTCCTGCTCCCGCCCCCTCAGGCACAGCCCCCACCGCAGATCCGCCTTCGCCCTCTCCTCTCTCCTCTCTCCTTCAGCAGCCCACGAGCGACCGGTAACCGCGCCTCCTGGCGATCATCACCGGCAGGTCTTGAGCGACACGCCGAGCCGACATTCCCTTTCTCGGTCGACAGGCCAAGGCCCCCACGACCGCCTCCAGTTGATGCGGTCGGAGCGGCAGCCGAGTAACCCGAGTCGATCTTGTTTCGGGGTTAGGGTGCGGCTTCACGACGCTGCTCTCGGAGGTGCTCGCCTGGTGGCCGACAGCTTTGTTCACCTGCACAATCACACCGAATACTCGATGCTCGACGGCGCCCAGAAGCTGAAGCCGATGTTCGCCGAGGTGGACCGGCAGGGCATGCCGGCCGTGGCCATGAGCGACCACGGCAACATGTTCGGCGCCTACGAGTTCCAGCAGGTGGCCAAGGGCTTCGGCTCGGTCAAGCCGATCATCGGGATCGAGGCGTACGTGGCCCCGTCCTCGCGCCGGAACCGGCGGCAGGAGTTCTGGGGGCCCGGCGGCCGGCGGGCCGTGTCGGACGACGGCGTGGGGTCGAAGGACGTCAGTGGCGGTGGCCGCTTCACCCACATGACGATGTGGGCGACGGGGGCGCGGGGCCTGCGGAACCTCTTCTACCTGTCCACGGAAGCCTCGTACACGGGCCAGTTCCCGGCGAACACGCCCCGCATGGACATGGAGCTGATCTCCGAGCACGCCGAGGGCATCGTCGCGACGACCGGATGCCCGTCCGGCGCCGTCCAGACACGGCTCCGCCTGAACCAGTACGACGAGGCCAGGCAGGTCGCCTCCGCCTACCAGGACGTCTTCGGCAAGGAGAACTACTTCCTGGAGCTGATGGACCACGGCCTGTCCATCGAGCGGGACGTGCGGGAAGGGCTGCTGCGGCTGGCCAAGGAGCTGGGCATGCCGCTTCTGGCCACCAATGACGCGCACTACATCCACGAGAGCCAGGCCGACGCGCACGACAACCTGCTGTGCATCGGCGTGGGCAAGAACAAGGCCGACGAGAAGAGATTGCGCTTCAGCGGCAGCGGCTACTACCTGAAGACGGCGGCCGAGATGCGGGCGCTGTTCGCGGAGCTTCCCGAGGCGTGCGACAACACGCTGCTGATCGCCGAGCGGGTCGGGTCGTACGACGAGGTCTTCGACAACGTCGACGAGATGCCGCAGTTCCCCGACGTCCCGGATGGGGAGACGCAGGAGTCCTGGCTGCGCAGGGAGTGCCTGAGCGGACTCGCCATGCGGTACGGCGATCCCGTCCCGGCCGAGGTTCTGGAGCGCTTCGAGACCGAGATGTCGGTCATCGGTCCGATGGGGTTCTCCTCGTACTTCCTCGTGGTCGCGGACATCTGCAAGTACGCCCGGGACAACGGCGTCCCGGTCGGCCCCGGCCGTGGTTCGGCGACCGGCTCGATCGTCGCGTACGCGACCCGCATCACCGAGCTGTGTCCCCTGGAGCACGGTCTGCTCTTCGAGCGGTTCCTCAACCCCGAGCGGATCAACCCGCCCGACGTCGACCTCGACTTCGACGACCGCCGGCGCGACAAGATGGTCCGGTACGTCACCGAGAAGTACGGCGACGAGTACACCGCGATGGTGAACACGTTCGGCAAGATCAAGGCCAAGAACGCGATCAAGGACTCGTCACGGATCCTCGGCTACCCCTTCAGCCACGGTGAGCGGATCACCAAGGCACTGCCGCCGGACATCATGGGCAAGTCGATCCCGCTGGACGGCATCTTCGACCCCGCGCACCCGCGCTACGGCGAGGCCGGTGAGATCCGGGCGATGTACGAGAACGAGCCGGACGTGAGGACCGTCATCGACACCGCCAAGGGCGTCGAGGGCCTGACCCGCGGCACCGGCGTGCACGCGGCCGCCGTCATCCTGTCCAAGACCAGGCTCACCGACCGCATCCCGCTGCACATGCGCGCCTCCGACGGCGTGAAGATCACCGGCTTCGACTACCCCAGCTGCGAGAACATGGGGCTGGTCAAGATGGACTTCCTGGGCCTGCGGAACCTGGGCGTCATCGACCACGCCATCCAGAACATCCGCGAGAACCGCGGCGTCGGGCTCGCCACCGTCGACCCGATGGACGGCGACAGCGACACCGTCGTCATTCCGCTGGACGACAGGAAAACCTTCGAGCTGCTCGGCCGCGGCGACACCTTCGGCGTGTTCCAGCTCGACGGCGGCGGCATGCGCGCGCTCCTCAAGCTGATGGAGCCGACCCGCTTCGAGGACATCGCCGCCGCCCTCGCCCTGTACCGGCCCGGCCCGATGGCGGCCAACGCGCACACGAACTACGCGCTGCGGCAGAACGGCAAGCAGGAGCCCGAACCGATCCATCCGGAGCTCAAGGAGGTCCTGGACCCGATCCTGGGCTCGACGCACCACCTGCTCATCTTCCAGGAGCAGATCATGGCCATCGCCCGGACCCTGGCCGGCTACACGCTCGGCGGCGCCGACATGCTGCGCCGCGCGATGGGCAAGAAGAAGCCCGAGGTCCTGGCCGCCGAGTGGGAGAAGTTCCACGACGGCATGGCCGCCAACGGCTACTCGGAGGAGGCCGTCAAGGCCATCTGGGACGTGATGCTCCCCTTCTCCGGCTACGCCTTCAACAAGTCCCACACCGCCGGCTACGGTCTCGTCTCCTACTGGACCGCGTACCTGAAGGCCAACTACCCGGCCGAGTACATGGCGGCGCTGCTGACGTCCGTCGGCGACGACAAGGACAAGGCCGGCATCTACCTGGCCGACGCCCGCAAGCTCGGCGTCACCGTCCTCCCGCCGGACGTCAACGAGTCCGTCGCGCAGTTCACGGCCGTCGGCGACGACGTGCGCTTCGGCCTGCGTTCGGTGCGCAACGTCGGCGACAACGTCATCGACACGGTCGTCGCGGCGCGGAAGGCGAAGGGGAAGTTCACCAGCTTCGCCGACTTCCTCGACAAGGCCGAACTGCCGGCCCTCAACAAGCGGGCGGTCGAATCGCTCATCAAGGCCGGCGCCTTCGACTCGCTCGGTCACACCCGCAGGGGACTGTGCGCCGTGCACGAGACGGCCATCGACGCGGTCGTGCCGCTGAAGAAGGCCGCTGCCCACGGCCAGGACGACCTCTTCGCCGGACTGGGCGGCGGCACCGGCGACGACGGCGGGTCCGGCTTCGGCCTGGACGTGCGGATCGACGACGGCGAGTGGCCGCGCAAGCAGCTGCTGTCCACCGAGCGCGAGATGCTCGGCATGTACGTCTCCGCCCATCCCCTGGACGGCACCGAGCACATCCTCGCCGCCCACCGGGACACCACCATCCCCGACCTGCTGGCCTCCGGCCGGACCGACGGAACGGTGCGGCTGTCCGGCCTCATCACCAGCGTCCAGAACAAGGTGACCAAGCAGGGCAACGCCTGGGCCATCGTGAACCTCGCCGACCGCGACGGCACGATCGAGGTCCTCTTCTTCCCCGCGACCTACCAACTCGTGCTGGGCGCGCTGGTGGAGGACAGCGTGATCTCCGTCCAGGGGCGCATCAACGACCGGGACGGCGCCATCAGCGTCTTCGGCCAGGAACTCCAGGTCCTCGACGTGACGGCCGCCGAGCGCAGCGGTGCGGCGCCGGTCCAGCTCGCCTTCCCCCACCACCGCGTCAACGAGCCCATGGTCAGGGAACTCAAGCGGATCATGGGCGCCCACCCCGGCGAAAGCCCCGTACATCTCTTCGTACGCGGCCCTCGGAAGACCACGGTCTACGTTCTTCAGTCGATGGTGAACGCCGCCACGATCGCCTCCGACATCAAGGGCTCCTTCGGTCAGGACACCTGGCACGGTGTGGCATGACCGACGGTGACGAGATCACCGTCCGGGTCGGCGAGGTGCCGCCGTGCGCCCGCTGCGGAGGCGCGGCTCTGCTCCTTGTCCGGTTCGGTCATGCGTGGACGAACAACGCCGGGCGGCCCGTCCACGGCTTCCGGGAAGCGGACCTATGCCCGGCCTGCGACAGCGGTGACACGTCGGCGGACGGTCTGTTGGCGCTCCTCGCCGTCGCCGGGGACATGCCCCTCTCGCGGGTCGCCGACTTCGGCGGCCACGTGGTCGCCTGGGTCGAGTCGGTACGGCAGCGCGGAGTCGACATGGGCCGATGGCGCAGTGAGGAACGCGCTCACCGGATCGACGACGAGCTGCCATGACCGACGTCGGGCGGTCGCCGTCAGGGGCATGTCCGGCGGTACGCGACTCCGTCAGGGACGTAACGGTGCCATTCCTGTTCGGTCAGGGACCGGCCCGCGATGGCGCAGGCCCGGTCCGTGAGGGTGGCGGGGTCGTTGAAGGCGCGGGTGTCCCACAGCCGTACGCTCAGATCGGAGCTGCTGGTGACGAGGGTGTGCCCGTCCGAGGAGAAGAAGGCCGAGCTCACGACACCGGTATGGCCGGTGTACAGGGCCAACTGCCGGTGGGTCCGGATGTCCCAGAGGCGTATCGCGCGATCGTCGCCGACCGTTGCCAGGGTCTTCCCGTCCGGGCTGACGACGGCCGACCAGACCACGCCGGTGTGACCCGTGAGGGTGGCGAGGCGACGGTGGGTGCGCGCGTCCCACAGCATGGCCGCGCCGTCCCGGCCGCTGCTGACGAGGGTCTTCCCGTCCGGGGTGAAGGAAACCGACTGCGCCATGTCGGTGTGCCCGGCGAGTGTCGCGATGAGGCGGCGGCGGTCGAAATCCCACAGTCTCAGCTTTCCGTCCCCGCTCGCCATCGCCAGAGTACTGCCGTCCGGGCTGAAGGTGACGGAGTAGATGCTCTTGTGGACCGCGTCGAAGCTGCCGACGCGACGGCGGGTCCGGACGTCCACCAGGTGCACGGACGAGGACTGGAAGCCGCCGGTCACGAGGGTCGTTCCGTCCGGACTGAAGGTCGTCCATTGGGCCCCGCCGTCGAACGAAGCCAGTTGCTCACGGGTCCGTACGCTCCACAGACGGGTTGTCCCGTCGATGTAGCTGGTGGTGGCGAGGGTCCGGCCGTCCGGGCTGAAGTGAACGGACTGCACGGGCCTGCGATGGCCGTCGAACGGGGCGAGGCGGCGGTGGGTGCGCGCGTCCCACAGCATGACGAGCGGACTGTCGTGGCTGCTCGCGGCGACGAGACTGCCGTCGGGGCTGAACCGTAGCGTGTTCACCCCGCCGCTGTACCCGGTCAACCGGCCCAGCGTGCGCCGCGTACGGGCGTCGTACAGGCGGACGGCCCCGGTGTCGTCGCTGACCGCGAGCACCTTCCCGTCCGGGCTGTAGACGGCCTGAGGAGCCGGGGTCCTGGTCTGTGGTGTCGAACCGTCCGTGGCGATCACGGCGAGCGGCTGCCCGACTCGCATGTTGTACAACCGGACCGTGGCGTCCGTGGACCCGCTGGCCAGCATCGCGCCGTCCGGGCTGAACTCGAGCGCGTTCACACCCCCGGTATGGCCGTTCAGCACGATCACGGCCGTGCGCTCCTCCACGTCCCACAGCCAGATGGAACGGTCATGGCTGCCGCTCGCCAGGATTCGGCCGTCCGGGCTGAACGCCACGTCCCACACGGTGTCGCTGTGGCCTGGGAGCGTGGCCAGTGGACGATGCCGGCGCACGTCCCACAGGCGCGCCGTTGCGTCACTCGCCCCCGTGGCCAGCGTCTCGCCGTCCGGGCTGAACGCCAGCGAAGTCACCTGCCCCGTGTGGCCTTCCAGCGTGGCCGTGCGCCGTCCCTCCCGCACATCCCAGAGCTGTACCTCTGACTGGTCGCTCTTGCTGGTGCGGGCGCCGAAGACGGTGACGGCGAGGGTGGTGCCGTCCGGGCTGAAGGCGAGATGGGAGGGCCAGGCGTCCTCGTTGCTGCGGTGGACCCGGAGTTCGTCGATCCGCTGATGAGTACGGGCGTCCCACAGCAGGATCTTTCCCTGACGGCCTCCAGTGGCGATCGTGTCTCCGTCCGGGCTGAAGAGAGCCGGACCTCCTGCGCCGGTCAGGACTGCGGTCAGCTTTCGGGTCCGGACGTCCCACAGGCCTGCTTCCCACCCGTCGTGATCGGCGAGGAGGGTCCTGCCGTCGGGGCTGAACGTCGCCGTGTGCACCTGGCGGCTGCGGCTGTCGAGTGCGGCGATCCGCCGGCGCCCCGCGACGTCCCACAGCCGTGCCGTGCCGTCGTCTCCACCGGTGGCAAGGGTTTGTCCGTCCGGACTGAAGGCGACCGACTCCACCGCTTCGGTATGCCCCGTCAGGGTGGCCTGTACGGGCGAGTACACCGTGGACAGGAGATGCGAGCGGGTCTGCGGAGTCGGGGAGATGCTCTGAGCAGCCAGGGCGAGGCGAGCCGCCAGCGCCGGGTCGGCGGTGGCCTGCTGACGACTCTGCTCCGTCAGGCTCCGGCTGGCCGCCAGGGCCCGCTGCTCACTGCTGTCGCGGGCGTTGCGGGTGGCCAGGGACACCGCGACGAGAGCGAGTACGGTGACCATGGCGAAGCCGGCGACGATCAAGCGGCGTCGACGGGTGCGACGCTGCTGGACCTGCACACTGGCTTCGACGAACTCGGCTTCCTCGACGGGTACTTCGGTGGCGCGTTCGTCGACCCACCGCCGCGCCTCCGTGACCTGTTCCCGGCCGAGGACCAGTGTTTTCGGGCGGCCCTGCTCCTGCCACGTCTGCAAGGAACGTCGCAGCCCCTCCTGCCAGCTGCGGAACTCCCGGTTCTCCTCGACCCAGCGCTGCAGCCGCGGCCACGTCTCCACCAGCGCCTGGTGCGCGAGTTCGGCGGTGTCCCTCCCCGTCGGACGGCGCGTGACCACGACCAGCCGCGTGCTGGCCAGCCGGTGGATCAACGCCCAGTCGCCCTCGGAGAACTCGGTGCGGGCGGCGACCCGGCGGGTGTCCGGCCCGCGCTCCCCGGCGTCCAGCAGCTCGCCGGGGCGTACGAGCTGGATGAAGATCCGCTCCAACGCCTGCCGTTCGGTCCTGTCCGCCCAGGCCCACAGTCTCTGCTCCGCGCCTTTGGCCAGGGCCCCTTCCACGCCACCGAGCTCCTGGTACGCCGTGGTGGTCAACCACCCGCGCTCCTGCCGCTCCCACAGCCGGCTCAGGGCGTACTCCAGCATCGGCAGCGCCGCCGGACCGGGCGGGGCGTCCCGCAGCATCCGCTCGACCAGACCGTCGGCGAACCGGATTCCCGCCCGGCCCTCCAGCGGACCGGTGATCACATCGGCCAGCTGGGTCCGCATCATCGGCTGCACCACCACCGAGGTGGCGTCCCATGCCGTACGAAGGTGGGGGAGCTGCTCGATCTGCCGGAGGAAGTCGATGCGGACGACGACGACGGCCTGGGCTCGCCGGCTGCCGTCGGTACGGCGGTCCGTCAGGACTCCCAGCATGGAGTCCAGCCGGCGGGCGGTGTCGGGCGCGTCGGTGAGCAGCGTTTCGAACTGGTCGGCCACCAGCACCAGCCGGGCTCTCCCACCGTGGCGGGCCAGCGTCTGCTCCACGGCGGTGCGGATGCCCTGCTCGTCGGTGAGCTGCCGGGCCAGGGCCGACCAGCGGTCGTGCCAGTCGGCCCGCATGGTGTCCACATCTCCCGCCGAGGCCAGGGCCCAGGCCAGCAACTCCTCGGCGGTCAAGCGCAGCCCCAGCGGGAGGCGGGCGATCACGTAGCGGTCGTGGTCGAGACTGCCGAGCAGGCCGGCACCGACCAGCGAGGACTTGCCGACGCCGGAGGGCCCGAGCACAGGCAGGAGGGGTACTTGCTGCTGCTCCAGGAGTTCGAGCAGTCGCTGCGTTTCGTTCCTGCGGCCGTGGAAGACGGCACGGTCGTGCTCGGTGAACGGCAGCAGTTCCCGGTACGGGCTGTCCGCCAGCAGTCTTCTGCGCAGCTGGGGCCATTCCCGGGTGAGGGACTCCACGGTGAGCGCGTAGCCGGTCCGGCGCCGCTGGTCCCCCTCGACGGCGACGACGACGCCGATGACGCCGCCGTACTCCTCGTCCCACACCGGCGCTCCGCTGAAGCCGCCGGCCAGCGGGAACGGTGTTCCCTCGTCGCAGGTCAGCTGCCACCAGCCCGTACCCTCGCGGCCCTCGACGGTGCCGCGGGTCCAGATCCCGGCGTCCTTGCTGCCGCCGCGTCCCGGGTACCTCGGGAACCCGAAGGCCCGCCAGCGGTGCCCCGCCAGGTCGTCCGCCTCCACGATCCGCAGCGGTACGGCACCCGGCGGGGGCTCGCCGGTCAGCTGCAGGACGGCGACGTCACCGCTGCTGTCACCGGCCACCGGCACGCTGAAGTGCACGGTGGCGGCGGCCTCGGGGCACCCGGGCAGCAGGGGGAAGTCGACGGTGACCGGGAGGAGTTCCGGCAGCGGTTCGCTCTCCGGCAGGCCGGCGGTGGAGGCGACGACGTGGGCGCACGTGAGCAGCAGCTGGCCGGGGATCAGGAACGCCACCCCGACCGGACGGCCCTCGTGCAGCACACGGGCCGTCCCGCGCTCCCACGCGATGCCCGGCTCGGCCGCCGGTGTCACGTACCGCCCTCGGTCCGGCCCCACTCCAGTTCGAGCTTGATGTGTGCCTCCCCGGAGCCCTTCGCCACGACGAGACCCGCCTCAGCCGTCACCCGGAGTCCGAACTCCGCACGGACGTGGTCGGGGCTGCGTGGCAGATCAGCCAGCCGCTCCAGCATGGTCGCGGCCACCCGCTGCACCCGTGCCATGCCCGACTCGAACGTGTCGGCGGACGTCTCGAAGAGCTCGTCGCCGCGACTGGCCCGGATCACCCCGGAACCCTGCTCGTCGGACAGCTCGACGACGAAGACCTCGCCGTCCTCGAAAGGGACACTCAGGTACACGCCGGCAACCTTCCTGCTGAGCCGTCAGAACACTTACGTGCCAGGTGAGTTGTGCGTTTCTTCCCGGCCCGACATGGTACTGCGGCCTCCGACGACGGCTCCGGACTTCGGTGCGGAAGCACGACCGACTACGCCGGCGGACGAACAGACACGGCCCCGCCCGCCGTCACGGAGGACGGCGAACGGGGCCGTGGGGCGACTGCCGGTCCGCTACCGGGCTCCCAGCTCGGCCAGCAGGGCCTTGTACTCGTCCGGATGCTGCTCCCGCAGGATGTCCATCCACACCCGGGACCCTTGGGCGAACGTCTCGGCCGTCATCTTCTGGTGGAGATGGTGCACGCAGTAGAAGGCGTCGTCGTAGGGGAGCCGCTTCGGCTGCTTCGGCTGCGCCTCTTCCGCGTTCGCCTGGCCGGGCTCCGCCGCGCCGGCACGCGGTACCGGGATGGACTCGGAAGCCGCCTGCTCACGCTCGGCGGGCGGTGTCGGTGCGCTGGGCCCAGGCGCTGGTGCCTGTGACGCGGCCGACGCAGTAGCCGGTGCGGAAGGAGAGGGGGTGACCTGCTCGGCGGGCGTCTCCGGGATTATCACGCCGTGATAATCGGCGGGGCCCGCCTGGCGCTCGACGACCTCGCGCGCCGCCTGGGCCTCCGCCTTGGCGCGGGCCGCCTCCGCCCGTTCGTCCGCCTTGGCCTTCTGCTCGTCGGCGGACAACTTGCCGAGGTTGCGGACGTGTTCCACCTTCCGCGCCCCGGTCACCAGGTCCTTCTGGAGCTCGGGAGTGAGCTTCAGAAGGGAGAGCTTGCTGGAGATCGTGTTCTGCGGAACGCCCAGCCGCTTGGCCGCCCTGGTCTGGGAACCGTAGTAGTCGACCAGGGTCTTGAGGGCGTGGGCCTCCTCCAGGTCCGTCATGTCGTCGCGGTGGTAGTTCGCGACGAACGCGGCCTCCAGGAGCGCCTCGTCGGTGGCGACCCGGCCGTTGTCGACGCGGACGGGGATGGTGGCCAGGCCGACGCGGCGGGCGGCCTCCAGGCGCCGGTGGCCGTCGACGACGATGTACTTCGCTCCGTCGTCGAGGTCGCCGGCGCGGTCCGGCCGGCTGCGCAGGTAGGCGTCGACCGTGGCGACGGCGATGGGGATGATGATGCCGACCTCGCGGACGCTCTGCACCGTCTCGTCGAGGTTGCGCAGGTGGTTGCGCGGGTTGTCGGGGTTGTCGCTGATGAGGGTGACCGGCAGCTCCGTGATGGCCGCCGTGGTCGACTCCTCACCGGCGATGGTCTTGTCGATGAGGTTGCGCCGGGAGGACCGGGCGCCGCGGGCCGCGCCGAACGCGGGTGCCGACCCCAGGGTGTCCGCCTTGCTCACCGGGTGGCTCCCCTCGCTACCTGCCGCATGGCTTCCGCCTGGTCGCTCTGCGGCGCGTAACTCAGCAGCGGCATCCGCTTGCGGACCGCTTCCCGCTGCTCCTTCAGGTCGCCGATGACGGCGAGGACCTTCGGGTCGCCGAGCGACTTCCAGTTGTCCAGGGAGGAGGTGGCGACGTAACCGCGGCGCGAGTCGTAGAGGTTGACGACCAGGCCGAGGTAGTCGATCTCGAGGGAGAGGTCTTCGCAGAGGTCCTCGATCTGCTGGGCGAGCATGCCGTAGGCGGTGGCGGAGGAGTCCTCGGCGAGTACGGGGATGACGACGCCGGAGCCACCGGCGGCCTCGCCGCGGCGCCGGCGCCCGTAGTAGAGGGCGGCGTCCATGGCGATGCCGAGGCTGGGCGGGCAGTCGACGATGATCACGTCGTAGTCGGCCTCCAGCGGACGCAGGGCCAGCTCCAGCGCGGCCTCCTTCTGGAAGCCGCGCTTCTGCGTGGCCACGACGGCGATCTTGGCGTCGAGGAGGAACCCGTCGAAGCAGGCGGGCAGTACGTGCAGGCGCTTCTGGAACCGCGGATCCTTTATCTCCACGACGAGGTCGCGCAGGTCTCCGCTGCCGTCGCCGCACATGTGCGAGACCAGGCTGTCGTGGTCGGGCTCGATCTGGGGGACTCCGAGCTGTTCGCTCAGGTGGCCCTGCGGGTCGAAGTCGACGATGAGGACGCGCTTGCCCGCCTCGGCGTAGGCCTCGCCGATACCGGCGGAGATGGCGGTCTTGCCGACCCCGCCCTTCTGGTTGCCGACGATCTTCCGCTCGGGTTCGGTGCCGCGGGCGCCGTGCTGGGGGGAGGGGTTGGCATCGAGCCAGCCGCGGACCGACTGGGCGAGACCCTGCGTGTAGGAGACGCCGCGATCGGCGCACGTCTCCTTGAACTGCTCGTACAGCCCTGGCGGAAGCCACGTGGAGAACGACCGCGCACCGGCGGTGTCGACCTCGGCGCCGCCGCTCGTGCTGTCGCGCCAGTCGTTGATGGCCGCCTCGACGGCGTCCTGGATGTCCAGGCTGAGTTCGGCGGCGCGGACCTTGAGCGCTTGCTGGAGCGCCGAGGGCAGCTTGGACGCTACCTTTTCCCGGTCTCCGTCGGGGTAGGGGGAAGCCATGACGTCAGCATACTGACTTCTGTTGGCGCGATGACAACCGCTTTGCATGTTCTGACGTGGTTTCACCCAATGGGCGCCCGACCTGACATGGTCAGCGCCGAGCGGGGAGGGCTGGTGGCCTGCACGCATCGTGCGCTGAAGGAGCAATCGCGCCTCGTCTCGCCCATGGTGAGACGGCACGGCTCTTCCCGCAGTGGCCCTCACAAACCGCCCTCATCGTGATCGATGAGGGACATGCCGGATGCCAAGGAGCGTGCGGCAGCGGCGAAGTACTGCTCGTCGGCACCAGGAGCAAGACCAAGGGTGACGCCCTGGCTGAGGCCGACGAACAGTGCCCTGAGTGCCGTGGTCAGGCGTTGCGCCTGCTGCGACGTCACGACGCTCCCGCCATGTGTCCTTCCGGTGAACAGCGCAATCAGATGCTCCTCCTGCGACCGGATGGATGTGGCGAGCTGGGATCCCAACTCCGAGTCTTGGACGGCCATGTCAAGCAAGGTGATCTGAAGCGACAGGCGAGACCACGCATCCGGAGCGTCACAACTGCGCCGGTAGTACCGGGCAAAGGCGTCGACCGCTTCCAGCAGGTCGAGTCCGGCGGGAACCGCCTGCTCGATCTCGTCGTAGTACGGCCGCAGGTAGTCGGCGACCAGGGCCACCACCAAGCCGTTCTTGCTCCCGAACAGTGAGTAGACGGCGCCGGTGGTCAGATCGGCGCGTTGGGCGATCTCGTCGAGCTTGGCCCGGACCAACCGGAACGAGCTTCTGGGGGGATTCATGACCCAGGTCGTGGCACCGTGGATGAACCGCCAGACGGTGGGGGCCATCGCCGATGGCGCCTTCAAGGTGTTGCTGGCCGCTGTCTACGTCGCCGGCGCTGCCCCGCTCGGCCGGCTACTCGGCACGCCTGCCTGGCTGATGGTCGTCTCGGGCGTGGCCCTGCTGATCGGCGGCGGGGTCGAGATCGGATACACACGCCGCCGGTCGATGCGCACTTACATGCGGCTCATGATCACCTACGACAGCGGCTGGGTGCTGGCGGCCCTGGCCGGCCTCCTGATGGCGTGGCAGGGCAGCGGCGCCGGTGGTGAAGTCTGGGTGGTCTACCAGACAGCCGCCCCCGTCGCGTTCACCGCACTGCTGATCGCTGCCGCCTCTGCGCAGACAGATTGAGCAGTTTCAGATGCTCTGCGCATCGGCCCTCAGATGCCTGGCGGGGACGGCTCGGGCTTCTTCGGAGCCGGCAGATCCGCACCCTGTCACCTGCGTTCGAGGACCCGAGCGATTCGCTGCTCAAGCCTGGTGCGGCAGTCCGGCCACTCCGCTGCGGTGATCGAAAAGATCGCGGAATCACGGAGGAGACCATCCTCGCCAGGGGCCCACGACCGGGACCAGTTCCGTAGAACACCTTCGAAACGGGCGCCTACTCCTTCGATCGCAGCCCGGCAACGGGTATTCCGTGCGTCCGTCTTCAAATCGACACGTGCTACCCCCCAGCCCTCGAACGCGTGCCTGAACAGCAAGTACTTGGCCTCGGTGTTCGTCCCGGTGCCCTGAGCCGTCGCCGCAAGCCAGGTGAAACCGACCTCGATCGCGCACAGACCTTCTCCCGTCGGCCACAGCCGCGGATCCCAGTAGGCCGTGGCCCCGACCGCCCGCCCTGATATCCGATCCACCTGCGCGTACGGAGCAAGCTTCCCGTCAGTGGCGCGGGCGAGCTGGGCGTCGATGTATCCCTCGACCTCGGTGGCCTTCGGCACCCAGGTGAACCCATACGAGCTGCGGTTCTCCTCCGCCGCCGCGGCCAAGTCCTCCGCATGTCGGTGACTGAGCGGCTCCAGGCGTACGACACTGCCCTCCAGAACCGGTCCCTCTAGCACGAAGTCCATCGATCACCACTCCAGTCTCTGCGCCGATTGAACGCCCTGTCCCGCAGGCCCGAACCGCAGAGTTCCAGAGCCGACGCTCCAAGTCGCATGGATTACGCGGCACCAGAGAGACCCGGAAGGGCAGAGTGCTGACGACGTTCATCCGTACGCAGCGGGGGAGTCAGCGCCGTACGCCGACATGCAGGGTCACATACCGCGGTCCGGCCCGCTCCACGGCTCCGGCCGTTCGTCAGCGGTCATCGGAAGTCGGCGCAGCTGTACCGGGCCGGGGTAGAAGACGGAGGTATTGGGGCCCGCCATGTCTTCGCCGATGAGGTATCGGTAGAGCCATTCCGCGAAGCTCATTTCGAACTGGGCCCAGCCGCCTTCGCCGTCTTCAACCAGGAGCCGGGGGGCCGTATCGTCCACAGCCACGAGGAACAGCGTCTCGCCTCGGTCGGTGCCCGCGATCGGCCACAGCCCGTTGCGGGTGCCGAAGCTCAACTCCGTGAGACCGAACAGCAGGCGAGGGTCCTCGTCCGGGTCGAGGTCGTGCCAGGAAACCTCGGACCAAGCGCGGATCGTGTCCCTTATCTCCTGGCCCAGATTCCAGCGTTCGGTCGCGGGGTGGTGCAGGTACAGGTGGCCGTTGAGCTGGATGGGAGCGTATGCGTCCACGAGGGTCTGATAGTCGGTTGGCAGCCTGATGCCGAGTTCTGCGTGGAGCCGGTCCCAGGCGGAGGGGTTCGCGTAACGGTTCTGGGCCGGGCCGAGCATCGCCATGGCGGCGGCCAGGTAGTCGGTCATGGCGTTCCTCACGCTGCCCCACCTTCCGCGACATCGCACAGCGTCCGGCCCCGGATTATCACGCCGTGATAATTGTCGGCTCCCTCGAGACTGCGGAGACGCGACCTCCCGCCAGCCCGTCGGACAGGGCCCGACCATAGCCCCTGATTGCCCTTCACCTTGGGGGAGCCCGCAGCATCAGGAGGGCCGGGCGACGCCCCCGGCACGAGGAGGGGACAGGCATGGAGTTGCCGGCCATCGGGGCGTTCGCGAAGGCGTCGCGGAACGCCGCCTCTCTTGGCGGCTGTCCAGGGGCGAGCGTGAGGGTGGGGTGCTGCTGTGACAGTCTGCTCGCGTGGACGATCTCGCTGGTACGCAGGCCCCAGGCAGCCGTTTGACCGACCCCGCTGCGTCAGTCGCGGAACTCGAACGGGTGCTGCCTGACCTCGTGGCCCACCGTCTGCCGACCCCAGCTGGTGTCGACTGGCCACGGCTGGAGAGCGTGTTGGGTACGGCTCTGCCTGCTGACTACAAGCTCCTCTGTGAGCTCTACCCAACGTTCGAGCTGAGTGACTTCGTGCGTGTTGGAGGCCCGGCGCCGGGTGCCGAAGTGGCCTGGGCCGAAGATACCGAGGACCTGGAAGTCCTGGCCGAGTGGTGCGAGGACGCCGACTTGGCCGTCCCGATGCATCCGTACCCCGCACCGGGCGGCCTGCTTCCCTGGTCCTCCTCCAACCAGGGGGACTTCTTCTTGTGGACCACCAGCCCCGCCGGGCCGCAGGAATGGACGGTCACTGTCGCCTCGCGCAATGGTGCGTGGTGGCACTACACCGGTGGGGCGGTGCAGTTCCTCGCTGATCTGGTGAGCGGTGTTCTCGAGCCCTGGGCACTGCCGACAGTCCGACCTGTGATCACCTGCATCGGTCGACCAGGCGGCGGTAGCAGATGAGAGCGGCAGCAATGCCGGCGAAGGCGAGGAAGTGCTCGGGCTGGCGTTCGTAGCGTCGGTGCAGGCGTCGGCATCCCGACGACCACGACATCGTGTGCTCGACGACCCAGGACACCGCCTACGCGGGGAACCGTCTGCTCGCCGTCGCGGGTGCCGACCCCTCCTCCGAAGGCGCCGGGACCACGCTCACCGCGATGCTCTGGACCGGATCGCAGCTGGTCCTCGTCCACATCGGTGACTCCCGCGTCCACCTCCTGCGGGACGGAGAGCTGTTCCAGATCACCCACGACCACACCCTGGTGCAGTCGATGGGCGACGAAGGGCGCCCCAGCCCGGAGGAAGCCGCCTCCCACCCCCAGCGGTCCCTGCTGATACGCGCCCTGGGCCAAGGAGCCGACGCGACACCCGACATGCGGAGTCGTAGTCGTACCGGAGGCCGGTCAGCAGACCGCCCAGTCCGGGGCCCACACATCGCCGGTGGTGCGGGGTGCCGAGGCTCGCAAGTGCTCGCGCAGTTCGGTCAGCACGGGATGCCGGTGGTCGGTGCGCGTGAGCAGCGCGTGCGGGTAGACCGGCGTCGGCTCGCGCAGCGGGACACGCCGCAGGCCATAGCTCTCCGGCCACAGGTACCGGTCCCCGCTGCCCACCAGGGTCGCCAGCGAACCCGAGTCGGCCAGAGCGTCCATGAGGACCTCGTCGCCGAAGTTGGGGCCGAGTGCGTCGACGCTCAGACCGAATGCCTCCGACAGCGACCGGTAGAACCGCTCCCACTCCGTGCCGGCCCTGATGCCGGGGATCCAGACGCGGTGCCCGGCGAGGTCCGCGGGCCGGACCCACTCCTTGCCCGCCGACGGATGACCGGGCCCGACCAGGAGCTCCAGCGGCTCGTCCAGGAGGCGTTCGGCGCTGATCCCGGCCGGGACCTGCTCTGCGGGCAGGGC
This sequence comes from Streptomyces sp. CB02414, assembly GCF_001905385.1. Classification (GTDB taxonomy): domain Bacteria; phylum Actinomycetota; class Actinomycetes; order Streptomycetales; family Streptomycetaceae; genus Streptomyces. Next base: position 33,405 of record NZ_LIPF01000016.1, read on the forward strand.
ACGGAAGGAGACGTCGACGGTTCCTTCGAGCACGGCCCGGGCGGCCCCCGCGGCGTTCTCCTCGCCGAGAGTGACCGTGTCCAGGCCGGTCCCGGGGCGGGAGCGGTAGAAGCGGTAGACGGCCTGGGCCGGTGCGATTCGCCGGTTGAGGACGTCCACGCGTAGGGGGCGGCTCCCTGGGCGTACGGCCTGTTCCGCCTGTTCGAGCGCGGCCAGGACCTTCTTGGCGTGGGGCAGGAAGACCTGTCCGTCCACGCTCAGCCGGGAGCCGTGAGAAGTGCGCACCAGCAGTGCGACACCGAGGCTCTTCTCCAGACCCATGATCCGCTTGGAGACCGCCTGCTGACTGATCCCGAGCTCGTCGGCCGCGGCCTGGAACTGCCCGGCCCCAGCGACGGCCACGAGGGTGCGCAGCGCTTCGATGTCCACACCGCCCACCCTACGAACACAACTGACGGTTGTGGCTGGTCGGGGCGGAGGTTGTTTGATGGGGTCTTCGCCCGAGTGCTGGGATCAACGCATGTCCACACGCACGGAACAGGTCATGTACGTCCGCACTCCCGAGTTCGCGCGCTATGCCGAGCGGATCGCGCAGGTCACCGACGCGACCTCGCGGCTGAACGTGCTCCCGTTCAGCGACACCGAGGGCCGTGACGAACTACTGGCGGTTGTGTTCGGCGGCCCGCTGCCGGAGTCGGTGACGATCTACCCGCCCTTCTTCACCGAGTACGGCCTGGGCACGAAGTTCGGGACGAACGTCTTCGTCAACCAAGGCTGCACCTTCATGGACCACGGTGGCATCAGCATCGGCGACAACGTCATGATCGCCCCGAAGGTCAGCCTCATCACCGGCGGCCACCCGCTGCCCCTGGCAGAGCGGCGTGAGTACGTCACCAGCGCCCCGATCGTGATCGAGGACGACGTCTGGATCGGCGCGGCCGCTGTGGTCACGCAGGGTGTGACCATCGGCGCCGGAGCGGTCGTGGCCGCCGGTGCGGTCGTCACCGGCGACGTGCCGGCCCGCACCCTGGTCGCGGGCGTGCCCGCCCGAGTGGTCAAGGGCGTCGACTGCTGACCCGTACTGTCCTCCGCCTCGACGGCCGGCCGGGAAGGGGCTGCTCAGCGGAAGGCGGCGACATTCTCCAGAACCCACTGGCGGAACGGCCTGGCGGCGGTTCCGGTGACCCTCGAGACCGTGTCGCGCACCGTCAGCAGTTCGTCGTTGACGTCCCCGCCCGTCAGATCCAGCACCGCGTCCGCGGCCTCGGCTCCCGAGAACGTGGACATGTGCCGGTGGGCCTCCGCCCGGCCGATCTCCGCGAACGGCACCTCCCGCCCCAAGGCCGCCGCGATGGCCTCCACCTGCTGCCGGGCCGTCACACGCTCCGGGCCGGTCAGCGCATACGTCCGCCCCTGGTGACCGGGCTCGGTCAACACCACTCGCGCCACCGCCGCGATGTCCGCAGGGTGAATCGTGGGCAGCCCGGTGTCCGCGTACGGCACGCGGACCGCTTGGTGCGCACGGATCGACTCCGCCCACCACAGGGCATTCGAGGCGAACTGCGTCGGCCGCAGAACCGTCCAGGCCATGCCGCTGTCCTTGAGCAGCCGCTCGACAGCCAGGTTCTCGCGGGCGGGACCCAGGTCCGGATGCGTCTGGACGGTGATGGAGGACACGAGCACCACATGCTCGACAGCCGCCTGCCGGGCGGCGTCGAGGATGTCGGCATCAGGGCCCATCCCCGACAGCAGAAACAGCGAGCGCACTCCGTCCAGCGCGGCCTTCGGGGAAGCCATGTCGGCGAAGTCGCCCTCACTCACCTCCACCCCTTCGGGGAACGAGGCCCGCGCGGCGTCACGGGTGAGCCCCCGCAGCGGCCCGGTACCGCACGCGTGCAGCTCATCGAGCAGAGCACTTCCTACGTTCCCGGTGGCGCCCGTTACGAGAATCACGCGTCTGCTCCAGTCGTCAGGTGATCGGCCGTCAGGTGATCAGCCGGAGAAGACGCTAGAACTTCAACCATGCTTGAGGTCAAGGAGATCGCTGGCAAGGTTCCTGCTTCAGCAGCGTCCGGCCGGGATTATCACGCCGTGATAATCGCCTGCCGCAGCCGATCCGTGATGCTCCTGCCGGTTCTCACGCGGAGAAACGATCCGACTCTGGAGTCGGATCGTTTCCGGTCTCGACCTGGCGCGATGCCGAGGCAGACGTGGCAGACGTGGCAGACCCCGCACAGTACGAATGACGAGAGAGGCGCGAGAGACCGTTGAGTCTCTCGCGCCTCTCTCGACTGGTGCGCTTGCTCAGCCGGTCGGTCGGTTCAGCAGGGGAACCACGACCTGACGCGCAGTTGCCGCCTCGCCCAGACGGAAGAACTTCACCTGCCCCATGGTGTGGGTGCACTCCAGGTAGCCGGCCGCCTCGAGCTCGCGCCGTGCCCGGGAGAAGTGCGGTGCGGGTACGCCGATCAGCTCGGCCAGCTCGGCCGCGGTGCGCTCGACGCTGTTGTCCAGGCCGCCCAGGATCGCGTAGGTCATCAGCACGTTCTGCTTCAGGTGCGAGAGATCGCTTATGCGCGCCTGCAGGGCTTCGAGCTCTGGGTATGGACTGTTGCGTGCCATGGTCAGGCCCTTCGTCGCTGCGCCGGACGGCCCGGCAGGGTCGGCAGGTGGTAGGCGGCTGCCTCTTCAGATTGTTCCCGTCCGGAGAGACTGGAGACGATGTGCGGAGTCACCCGGTACTTGATGGTCCGGCCGATCACATCGGCCACCAGGAGCATCTTGTGCTCGGCGAGCTTCTTGGCCATCCTCCTCGTCGCCTGCGGGGTCAGTCCGAGGAAGTCGGCGGCCTCCACTGCTGTGGCACCACCCTTCCCGTTGTACGTCATGATCCCGCAGTAGAAGAACAGCCGAAACTCGTTACCGGTGATTCCTGAATCCGCCGCGAGCATGGCGAGGACTCGTTCGAAGCTGAACTGCCCGTGCCGTCCGCCGAAGGCGTAGGACCGGCGTGGGGCGCCCTCGTCCTCTGGTTCCAGCAGCTCGTGGACCTCACCAGTCGCGGTGTTGACCAGCGCACGGCTGCGTCCACTGCGCCCCTGATTTGGCACTTGCGACCCCTGACCTGGGCTTTGTCTCTGACACCGGCGACATTACCACTGGCGACATGTCGTGTGGGGTAACCGAAGGAACCCGGCGTTTCCTTCACATACCCGTACCGACATGTCGCTGAGGGTCGTCGAAGGAATCCTGAGGTTCCTTCGACGACCTACTGCGTCATGTCGCCATAGGTCGTCGAGGGAACCGCCCAGTTCCCTCGATGACCACTGACGACATGACCACTGACGACATGTATCGGCATCCTAGAGTGCTCATATCGGCATCTCAGAGTGCCGATATGAGCATCCCAGGATGCCGATATCGGCATCCCTCGGTACCGATCCACCAGGTGTTTCCGCAGGTCAAAGCGTCGCGGAGGCTACGCACTCTCCATACAGGGGAAGGAACCCTGCAAAGGAACCCTCCGTACGGGATGCCCTGCGGTACTCGCGCAAGCGCTCCGTTCCTCGGGGTGCCCCTCTGCCCGTAGGTTCTCCTCAGCTCGGTGCCACTTTCCGAGCTCGGCGGTTACACAGCGTGGCTGAGGTTCGGGGTGGGTTCTCAGGCATACGCGCGCCGGCTCGGGAGTCTGCAGGTATCGCCCTGGCTGGCTTTCGCTGGCTGAGGGTGTCTGAGCGCGATGGTTGGCAACGCAAGGCAGTGGTCGGGAAAGCCGGGAAGCCCGCCCGGCGTACTTCTGGAGTCCGTCGCTAGGCTCCGGGTCCATGATCAGTCATACGGGGTTCACCTGCGGGTGCTGCGGGGCCCGTCATCCGGAGCTGCCGATGAACTACACGGCCGTTGCTCCCGCTGTGTGGGATCCGGCTTTCGCCGATGCCGACGACTGCCTGCTGACCGCGGATCAGTGTGTGGTCCTCGGTCAGCACTACTTCGTCAAAGGTCTGATCGAGATACCCGTCAGCGGCAGTGACGAGGTGTTCTCCTGGGGGGTCTGGGTCTCGCTCAGCCGAGAGAGCTTCTCCCGGGCCTGGGATCTGTGGGACAGGCCCGGCCGTGAGTCCGAGGAGCCGTACTTCGGCTCGCGTCGGCCGTACTCCACGCCCGCAACGGCGAGCAGCAGTAATGGCTGACCGGCCCGTATCGTCCGTCCCGGTCGCGCCCGCCGGCCTGAGCCGCAGAGCCCAGTGGTTCATCGAGACGGAAGGCGTCCGCGTCTGCCGGCGGGACGTCGCACGACACCGCGACGTATGGCTGGGGCACGGGATTCCTGTCGCGGAGATCGACCGAGCCGCTGCCTTCCAGGACCGCTGGGGCGGCCTCGCCCTGCCACCGGCTCCGTTCTACGAGGGCGGTCCGCGCGTCTTGGCCGCCGGCTGTCCCTCGGGGACGCCTACGCAAGGCTGGTCGTTCCGGGCAGGGGACTGCCGGGTGTCCATGGCTTACGGATTCATGATCGGCCCCGACGGTGCGTTCGGCATCGACGCCGACCGCTGGACACCCCTGCATGCCAGCACAGACGGATGGGTGGAAGCCCTGGCCCTCGCCGCCCATGCCCGCCGGTGGGCCACGACCGTCACGAGGGTCAAGCGCGAGGCCGTCGACTCACTGGATCTCGGCGGATTCGAGCCGGTCCCCGAAGTACAAGGAGTGACCGACACCTGGTGGCGGGGCAAGGACTCCCTCATCGCCGTGTACCGGGGTGAGGCCGAGGGCCTTGACGCTCCGCAATGCCTCGAAGCGCACGTCTACAGCGGCCTCGACGAGTGGGGCCTCTACGGCGGCTGACCCACGGGCACCGGACCTGGGCACCTGTGACCTGCTGGACAGCCGATCCAAGCTGCTCCCGGCACCGGATTATCACGCCGTGATACTTGCCTGCCGCGGTAGATACGTGAAGTCCCCGCTGCTTCACTCATGGAGAAACGATCCGACTCCAGAGTCGGATCGCCTCACGGCATCGCCCCTTCAGCTGCCGACGGCTCGCAGGTGACGTCCGGCCTGACCTCGGTCCTCGAACAGTGCCGGGTTGAGCCGGTAGTGCTTGGCGCTTCCCACACTGCCGGTCACCTCCAGCCAGCCCGCCTCGAGCAGTTCCTTGCGGGTCCGGGAGAGCACCGGTGGCGTCATGCCCGCCGTGGCGGCCAGCGTGCTGGCCTTGATCATCACCGTTCCGTCGGGACGCTGCTCCGAGGACGCGTAGAGCATGACGACGATGCGCTGGTTCGGGCTGAGGACCCGCCCGGTCTTCTTCAGCAGGTACTGCACGTCTGCCGCGTCGTGAATCCTCATCAGGCCTCGCCCTTCTTCCCACGCCGACGGACACGGGGCTCGCGCACCTTGGTCTCCGGAGGGTTCCAGTCCTTCACGGCCTCGCGGTGGGCGAAGCCGGTACCGATGAATGCAAGGTAGGGCGTGCACCTGTAGAAGGTGGTCCGCCCGAGCCCGCCCGCCTCGACAAGCAGCCGAGCCCGCTTGAGCACTTTCACCGCTCTCGACAGAGCATCAGGGCTCATGCCCAATTCCTCAGCGATGGCGGAGCCCGTACGCATGACGGCTTCCTCGCTCGTCTCCGTGGCGAACCAGTACCAGACGAGGACGCGAAACTCCCGGTCGGTCAGACCCGAGGCCGCCGAGGCGAGTTCCCGGCCCTTGCGGATGCCCACGTTGATGTGAGCCCCGTCGAACGCGTAGTTGGCGCGGTGTACCTCCTCGAACTCTCCCGTGTCCTGATCGACCAGGGCGAGGATCTTTCGCGCCTGCTCTGCCATGTGGGGGCCGTCCCTGCACGTCGGTATGGGGGCGGTAGGCGATCAGCCTTTGGGGAACGGATCACTTACCGGGAAGAGCATTACCACATTGCTAAGCGATCCCGCTGCTCAGTCGGATCGGTGTGCGATGTGCACAGAGGGCGAGTGTGTGCACATAGCTAAGTGATCCGACTCCAGAGTCGGGTCAATCCGATCCTGGAGTCGGGTTGACCCGACTCTGGAATCGGGTAACCCGACTCCAGGATCGGCATACCCGATCCTGGAGTCGGATCGCCAAACGCGATTCCGCAGGTCAGAGGCGTCTTCGGGGCTACGCTCTCTTCATGCATGAAAGTGCCCAAGGTCTCGCATCCGTCGGGGCCCCTCATGCCCGTCGGGACCTCCGGTCCTCGCGCGTGTCGCACACGGGCCGTCATTGACGCGCGGGTCGATCGGGGCTCAGCTGGCATAGCAGCAGGAAGGCGTGGCTGGTCAGGTCTGTGGCTGAGGTGGCACACGCGCGCCTGGACGGTCGGCGCCCTCGCCGTCGTGGCGGGCTGGTTCGTGGCTGGGGTGTTCATGTGGTTCGGGGCGGGACTTCGACGACAGCACTGGGTACTCACCCACTGAGGCAACAACGGCCGGGACCCTGTGAGTACTGAGGGAGTTCTGGACGTGTGGCAGTCTGCGTCGATGACTGACCTCGTACGCGCCTGGGAACGCGTCGATGCCTGCCTGGCTACTGAAGGGTCTCCTCGGGGGGCGGGTGGGTGCACTGGTCAGTGTGAAGTTGATCTACTTGGACACCACCAAGGCCGACTGAGCGTCTACATCAGCGTCACGTCGTTGAGGCCGGGAGTCACCGCGCGGTGATTCCCGGCCCATCCCTGTTGTGAGAACGGTGTCCTCAGTTGAACCTTCGAGCCCGGCTGCGTACCAGCCTCCTCGCCCACGCTGCCCAAGACATACCCGCAGCACGCCGCGCCGAAGCCGCCTGCACCGCGGTCTCCGCACTCGTCCCCGCTCAGGAGTGCTGGTAGACGTGCGAACGACAGTCATCGACCGCCTGACGAGCAGCCCCGTCGCCGCACTTCTGGCCCTGGCCGGAGTCGCCGCCGGCGTCCTGGTCGGCCACGGCGGCCTCGATACGGTGGTCGGCTGCGGAATCCCCAGCGACAGCCACCCCTCCCGGACAGCGGAGGACTGGGTCGCCAACGCCGATCACGTCGTCGTGGCCACACCGACAGCCGAACAGGACACCAACCGGCGCAACTTCGCCAAGGGCCCCATCCAGTACCGGACCGACCGAGCGGTGACCTTCCGCGCGGACAAGGTCCTCTGGTCGTCCCCAAGCCCCCGGCAGCAGATCGGGCAGGACTTCGACATGGTGAGCGCCGGCTGGAACGTCTACCGCGACAGCGGCAAGCGCACCAAGCGAACGACCGCTGCGGCTCCCCGCCTCGAACCCGGCCACACCTACCTCCTCGCCCTGCGATGGGCCTCCGGGCAGTGGGTAGTGCTCGGAGAAGGCGCCGCCGTCCCCTTCGACGACCAGACCGTCGGACAAGGAGAATGGTGCGGACGCACCTTGAGCAAGGAGGATGTCGCCCGCGGCGAACGCTTCTCCCGCAAGGACGATCACAGCCTCGAGAAGGCGGTACACGGCCAGGACGAACAGGCCGTCACCCGAGAACTCGAACGGGCCAGGACCGAATCGCGGGCAAGAGGACGCTGATACACGGGGACGATGCCCCTCAAGGCGGCTCCCTGGGGGTTGGCGCGGGACGCGGGAGGCTCAGGCCGAAGCAGCAGGGCGGCCCACGCCCCGCCATGGCCGCCCAGAAGACCGACGCGGTTGCGCACCGCGTACCCGGCGGGCCGCTCGCATGCCGCGCCGGCCCGCGAGCACGCGTCAGCCGCTACGTCGTCTGGTCGTCCGGTGCATGAACAGGGCCGTCATGATGGGGACGTGGACTACAGCCTTGTCATCGCGGCCGCCCAGGCCGCCGGCCCCTGCCCGGTCGGTGAAGAACCGGCGTGGGGCCGCCGCGTGCATGCCCTGACCGTCGACCTGCACCTGATCGCCCAGCAGGCGGCGCAGGACATCGACCGCCTGGAGAGTGCCTCGCGGTTCGTGGCGTTCCTGGAGGAGGTGGAGATCGAGGAGTCCAGCCGCCGGGGACTGCTCACCCTGCGCTCTCCGGCCGGGGACACGGAGCACATCCGTACCGAGCAGCAGGAGACCGACCGCGGCCGCGACCTCATCGAGCGGGCCCGCGGCCTGCGGGGCCGGTGGGTGCTGGTCTTCCGGTACAACGAGAAAGCCTCCGCGACCAAGAGCGTACGCATGCTCGCCCACCTCATGGACCTGGGCGACGGCGCCATCGCCGTGAACCTGGCGAAGAAGATCCTCCTCGACGACGCCGGCGGCGCCGTCCCCCGGGCACAGGCCGCATGGTCGCAGGCGGGCCTGCCGGACTCCGGGGCCGTCTCCGTCGAGCAACTGCAGCGGGCACGCGCCGAACTGCGGGGCGAGTGAGCAACCTCCGGCGTGGTCTCCGCCGGTGACGAAGAGTTTCCTCCCCGGCTGCCGCCGCCTCAGGCAACGACGTCGCTGAAGCAAGTGGCGCGGGGCGTTGCACCGTCACATGCCTGGCTTTGTCGCCGACCGTTGGATCGTCCTCCAGCGCGGGGCGTCGCCAGCCGGGACGTGCGGAGACGCGAAGCGGGAAGGGTACTTGGAGGTGGCCTTCCCCTTCAGGGGCGTCCAGGACCCCGACCAGGAGCACGAACCAATCGTGGACTGTATCGCCGTCCCAGAGCGCCTCCACCGCTGCCACACGGCCGGGAAGAGCGGCGGCCCGGGCTGTGAGCGAGGACAGGTCCAGCGGATCGGGTGGCGTGCGCTGTACGCGGTCTCCCAGAGCCTCGTATCGCGCGTGGACCACCCGCTCTGCTTCGTGCAGGCCGGCCCCGAGGGGGCGCAGCGCCTCCCAGACGGACCTGACGGCCGACAGCCGGCGGTCGCGCAGCACTTCGGCATCGACCTCACGGCGGGTCCGTTCGCCCAGGTGGGCCCACCAGCCGCTCACTGGACCACCAGCCGGGAACTCAGCGTGCGCGTCATGGGTTCGAACGTACGCAGCCATACGCCGGGACCGCCACCGCGAACGAGTGGTGCAGGGAGTCCGCGTCGGGCTCAGCGCGTCACTTCCGCCAGAACAGGTGGTGTACCACCCCGCTCGGGCTGGGGACCACGTCGAGGTGGAAGCGGTCGGTCAGCTCGTCCGGGGACTCCCACAGGCGGGCACCGGAGCCAAGCGTGATCGATGGGTTCACCACCACGTGCAACGTGTCCACCAGGTCCGCCTCCAGGAAGGCGCGGATGGTCGTGGCGCCGCCACCGACGCGGACGTCCTTGCCCTGGGCCGCTTCCTTCGCCCTTTCCAGGATCTTGGCGCGGTCGCCGTCGACGAAATGGAAGGTGGTGTCCGACAAGGTGAAGGACGGGCGGGTGTGGTGGGTCATGACGAAGACCGGAGTGTGGAAGGGAGGCTCGTCGCCCCACCAGCCCTGCCACTCCTCGTTCTCCCAGGGGCCGCGCTGCGGGCCGAACTTGTTGCGGCCCATGGTCTCGGCGCCGATGTTGTGGTCGTAGTCGCGGATGAAGTAGTCGTCCAGTCCGCGGCTGCCGCCCGGCTCCGTTCGCATCTTCCAGCTGGCCGTGGCGCCGGCCCAGCTCATCAAGCTCATCGGATCGGCGTGGCCGAAGGGCCGCTCCAGGCTCTGCCCCTCGCCCGCGCCGAATCCGTCGCCCGAGACGGTGAAATTCTGGACCCGCAGCAACTGCGTCATGGTGCTACCTGCTCCCGTCCGGTGATCTCTGATCATCGCTGCCGGAAGGGTAGACCCGCGGACCCGGCAAAGGTCATCGCAGCCGTGCCCGCGGTACCTTCGTGGAGACAGGTTTGCCGGGTGCACACGCCAACCTCCCCTGTCTGGGTTCGGCACTGCCGCCTGGAACGGGCGGGCCGCCTCCGCGCTGGCGGGGGCGCCCTGCGACCACGGTGGGTCACCGGTCGTTCTCGATGCCGGCCAGGGCCCCATGCGACCCAAGCCGGCAGGCGCAGAGCCGTGTACTCCGGATCTGGTTCCGAGCCTGGAGCGTCAGCCGTTGCCCAGGGTGCGGGCCAGGAGGGGGAGCAGTTGGTCCCAGTGGTGCTTCAGCCCGGAGGCGCTGAATGTGTCGGTGTCGGACATGGTGAAGCCGTGGACGGTGCCGGGGTAGATCTCGGAGGTGTAGCTGACACCTGCGGCGTCCAGGGCCTGGTTGAGCTCGCCGAGGGCCTCGGGTGTCATGTCGCCTTCGGCGTGACCGAGGTGGACCTGGGCGGTGAGCTTGGAGAAGAGCTCGGGCCCGTCTGCCCCCACGGGGCCGTGGAACGCGGCGACAGCCGCGACCTGGCCGGGGTGGGCCGCGGCGGTGCGCATCGCCAGAAGGCCGCCGATGCAGTAGCCGGTCACCGCGACCGGACCGGCGCTGACCTCGGATTGGCTGGTGAGGAACCTGAGGAAGGCTTCGGCGTCACTCAGAACACGGTCGGCGGTGTGCGCCTCGATCAAGGGCATCAGCTGGGCGAAGACCGCGGGCCGGACCTCTTCTCCGATGTGCTCGGGAAGCTCGACCACCGGTGCCGGGCCGTGCCGGTAGAAGAAGTTGGGGACGAGTACGTAGTACCCGTGCCCGGCCAGATCGCGGGCCATCTCCCGCAGCACAGGCCGGATGCCGAAGCCGTCCGCGTACATCAGCACCCCCGGGTGCCGCTCGCCGCTGTGAGGGAAGACGGCGAACGCATCGGCTTGCCCGTCCGCGGTGGGAATCCGCAATGTCTTGGTGCGCATGAACTCTCCTGTCGTGGTTGATGTGTCGAACCTGTGATCAACACGACGGAGGCGGGGCCCGCGCGGCAGCGCGGGACCCTCGATCGAGCAGCGGGCCCGCACTGGCCCGTACGGCGCTCAGAAGAGCACCGGGTCACCAATCCGTGTGTGGCGCGATGCCGTCCCGGTAGTCATCCCCACAACATAGTCCACAGCCCTGACCATCAGTACGACCAATGCTGCTGGCCGGCCTCGTCGCCGACTACGTGCGGGTGCTCGGCGCCGACCACCCGTACACCCTCAGCGCCCGGTCGGCTGCCGAGCACTGGAGCGGCTGACGCATACGTCTCGGAAGTGCCGGTGTCCTTCCGACGGCAGCCGCGGGTCATGAGGGCGGGAGATCCGGCTCGGATGTCAGGGCCCTCGTTCGTCCTCTTCTTCGCCGGCGCACGCCTCGGTGACGAGCGGTCCGAGCGGCCCGGTCGAAGCCGGGAGAGCTCGTCGGCCGACCGTGGTCATGACGTCGGCGTCAGTGCCGACGGGCACAAACCGGTGTGCGTCGTCGGGCCCCGGTCAGGTAGCTTGGCGAGCATGTCGAGCCCCGAAGCATCCAGGGTGGGGGCTTTCGGTCACGCCGTCAGCCCCCTGAACCACTGAGTCTGCAGAGCTGCCGTCCCGCCGTGTTCCGCGGCCGGACGCGTGTGCCCGTGGGTGCTGACCGCGGTGACGAGAACAAGACACCGCCTCATCGATCCCTGTGACAGCATGTGAGTCAGATCACTTCGCGGGCGTGGCCGTCCGGACGGATCCCGGCCCGACCGGTACGACCCCGGACTCACCTGCAGCGTTCTTACCGGCACCCCCATCCGGATAGATAACAGCAAGAAGCGAGGAGTACCCCCATCGGGGCCGAGGGCCCCGCCTCCGGGCTGCTCGGGGTCGCACAAGGACCGTACCGGGCCTGCTCGGACCGTCTTGGTCCGACACGGACCGAAACGACACCTGCAGCTAGCCGGCCGGGAAGGAGCGGTTCCTTGCTTCTTGCTGTTATCCCGCTTGGTCGGACCTGGGTTCCGTACTCTGTGGGCATGCCCAACCCGCGCACCGCCGACGCCCTCGCCGCGATCGGCACCTTCACGAGGGCCCAGCAGGACGCCGGCTACGCCCACGAGACCGTCCGCCTGCGCGGCACGCTCCTCACCGAGTACCTGGAGCACGTCCTCGACAAGGAGAAGGCCACGCGTCTCACCGCCGAAGAGCTGGTACGGCCCGAGCACGCCGACTCATGGCTCGACGCGGCCGACGCCGGGGAGACCCGCCGCCGCAACACCCTCACCGGTCCGCACACCGCCGCCGCGTCCGACTCCCAGCGCGCCCGCATCCAGACGTACAACGCCTTCGTCGACCACCTCGCCCTCCCCGGCCTGCACCGGCCCTACCCGGCCTCCGGGCACGGCGACCGCCTCGAGCCCGAGCAGGCCTACCAACTGCTGCGCACCCTCGCCGTACGGCGCCCCACCGGCGCCAACGCCGCCACCGCCGTCCGCACCGCCGCCGTCGCCGCCCTCGTCGCCGCCACCGGCCGCACCGTGCCCCAGCTCCACAAACTCGACGTCACCGACATCGACCTGGAGCGCCGCCCCGTCCCCGTCGTGGCCGTCGCCGACTCCGACCACCCCCTCGACAAACACACCGTGGAGATCCTGCGCCGCTGGCTCGACGTCCGCGCCGGCATCACCGCAGCCCTGGAAGGCAGCGACCCCGGCTACCTGTGGATCCCGACGAAGCCCGGTCGCGAACGCGCCGGCGTGCAACCACCGAAGCCCGGCCTGACCCGGGCCGCCGTACGTACCCTGCACGCCGCACACCGCAACCTCGTCCTCCAGGTCGTCGGCGTCCCCCTGCGCCCGTACGCACTACTCCCCCGCCCCTGACGACGCCACCACCGTGGCGGCGTCCGCAGGACTGAGCCGTCGTCCTTGAAGCCGACCTCGGGACGTGGTGCAGGACGTGTCCCTCGTTGAGCCTCCGTCAACCTGAAGACCCAGGCCAAAGGGCTGGTGTGACAGTCGTCGGGGATGCTCACGCTGGTCGCGAGCGGCTGCCTGTGGGGAAGATCTTCCGTCAGTAGGTTCGGCTCGAGACAGACCGGACAACGCGACGGCAGCGGATGTGCGAGCGCTCTTCTCCTGGATGCCGATCGAGAACACCCGGAGGGCCTGCGACGACGCTCTCAAGCAACTCAGTCGAAGCAGGCCCGACCCGATGTTCCTAGCCTTCGGAAGCGGTGAAGCGGGACAGCTCCCATGGGTCGTGTGCGCTGAAGACGGTGATCTCGTCCGCGTGGTCGCGTCGGAGGGAGCGCAGTCGGTCGCGGGTCGCTTCGCGAGCCGCGACGTCGGTCTGTGCTCCCTGCTGGACCGGCTCAAGGGCAGGATGCGAGAGAGGCGGCGTGTGCTCGAGCTCGCCGTGATACATGTACGCGTCACCCGCATGCAGCAGCCACCGTCCGTGGCCGTCGCGCACGGCGACACCCGAGTGTCCCGCCGAGTGGCCGGGCAGCGGAACCAGCAGCAGGTCGCACGCCAGCCCCTGCGGCCGCGTCGCACCGGGGAAGCCGAACCACTCTGTGCGATCCGCCACGGGTGCGGGTGTGAGCAGCGGGTTGTGCGCCCGGTGTGCCGGCATGAAGCGGTCGAGGCTGTGCCGGTGGTGCGCTGCCGTGGGGTCGGTGACGGCCCGGTACTCGTCGGGGTGGACATGCACCTGTGCGTGGGGGAAGTCCGGCAGTCCTCCCGTGTGGTCGCGATGCAGGTGGGTGAGCACGATGTGCCGCACGTCCTGGGCCGCGTACCCGAGGCGGACGACCTGGCTCAGCGCGCTCTCCTCGGGGTTCAGCGCGGGCTGGGCGTAGGCGACCCAGTCCGCACCCAGCGACCGGTCGGGGTGCTGTAGGTCTGCGCTGCCGAGGCCGGTGTCGACCAGGACCAGCCCGTCCGAGTCCGTCTCGATGAGCAGGCAATGGCAGGCAACGGCCCGTTCGCGGTCCACGGCGCCGGCCGGAGGTTCTTCGCCGAGTGGTGGAATCTTCCGGAGAGAACCGCAGTTGAGGTGGTGGATACGCACAAGGCCCCCTGGAGGCGAGCTGGCGGGCTGTTCTTGCCGGACATTAGGAGGGGCTCTCGTGACTCACCAAACAGTTGGACACGCACCGGCGGGTGACCAGGCCGGCCCGCTGGCGGACTGTCCTGACAGCGCCCTCGTTCCGCCGGGCCACGAACCGCGATGTCCTGTCGACATCACCCTCGCCGCGATGGGTGGTCGGTGGACGCCGCTGGTTGTTCGCGAGTTCCTGCGCCGTGGTCAGGCCACGTACTCCGAACTGTCCGCCGCCCTGCCCGCTCTCTCGGACAAGGTCCTCTCGGACCGGCTGGCCCAGTTGACCGGTGCGGGCGTCATCGAGCGTCACCGCACTCCGGGCTGGCCTCCCCGCGTCCGTTACGTCCTGACCAGCCAGGGCCGGGCGCTGGAACCAGTAGTGCGCAGCATGTGGGAGTGGGGAACCGCGGCTCGCTGTGGCTGGGCGCCCTCCCACGATCCGAGGCATGGATCCTGAGCTGGACGAACTCGAAGAACAGCTGGCCGAGCAGCAGGAGGAGGTACGGGCCGAGCGGGACGCGTCCTTGGACGGGTGAGTGGACAGCTTGCCGACGAACGGGCCTCGGCCACGCCGACGCCCGGGCGTGATGCTGATCCCGCACCGCACGTCAGGCGTGGAGGAGAGCACACTCCCGGCCTCGGGGAACAACGGAACAGCCGTTAGCGCTAAGCGCTCCCGGGCCACCGAAGGCGAGTCACCGTACGGGCTGTGACTCGGCCCGGGGCTCGGGAACCTCCCCGAGCAGGGCGGCGAAGTCGGCGTGGGCCTGTTCGACAGCTTCGGGGTACGCCTCGCGCTTGGCGTGCTCGGCCAGGGCCCGGTAGATGCTGGCGACGGAGGGGTTCTGCCCTTTGCGCTTGCCGGTGGGGATGATCAGGTCGGGCTGGATCTGCTCGACAGACTCGCCACCCGCGCGGCGGCGGAGCACGGTGTGGAGCATGTCGTCGGTGATGACCGGCGGCCGGCCGCCGTGCTTGCCCTTGCGGGCCGCGGTGTCGAGCCCCTCCAGCGTGGACTCGCGGATGTTCTCCCGCTCGGTCTCCGCCATCGCTGCGAAGAACGCGAACAGCAGCTTGCCGGGGCCGCTGGGGTCGTAGATGCCGGGCAAGGGCCCGGCAAGCATCTCCAGGATCAGGCCGTGGGCGGTGAGGTGGTCGGCGAGCGCGGTGAGTTCGGCGGCGTCGCGGCCGAGGCGCTTCATCTCGTACACGGTGAAGATGACCCGGCAGTGCGGGGCGTGGGCCTTGACTTCCCGCGCCGTACGGAGGGCCTCCTCGAACCGGGGGCGGACCCGGACTCGGGTGCTGATCTTCTCGCTGAAGATCTTGTCGCGGGGGATGCCGTGCTTGCTGAGTGCGTCGAGCTGGGAGTCGAGTTCCTGCCCGAGGGTCGAGCAGCGGGCGTAGCCGATGCGGATGTCCGCGCTCGGCAGGTCCGGGTCGATCGGTGCTGGCGGCGGGGTGCCGGGCCGCCATGGCCGGCCCGGGCCCCGGTCGGCCGGGGTGGGTACTCGCAGCGCCTTCTTCAGCCGGGGCACCAGGGTGAAGCGGCGGGTGTGGTACGCGGAGGCGACCGCGCCGCCGCGCGAGCGGCACGGTGAGCCGGGCTGTGCGTCGCACTTCGGACAGGCGTGCTGTTCGACGTCGTCGGCGTCCGACCGGTCGGTCGGAGAGGGCTGCTGAGGGTGCGTCATGGGGCCGGATTTTCGCACAATGCAAGTCTCAAAAGGGGGTCCGTCCCGCTTTTGAGTGAGAACGGGTTCTGCGAATGAATCCGGGTCCGATGGGGCTCCGGCGGCCCGCGATTGATCTTGCTCGCGCAAAGGATCGTTTGTGAGAGCGGATGGCGTTGTCCGTGTCCTGAGCAGCGCTGGAAGCACGGCTGTCTATGCTGCGCGTCGGCGCAACCTGGAGGGAACACAGGCCGTGATGGATGAGCAGGAGCTGGCAGAGATCCAGCGGCAGCACTGGCAGGACACCTACACCGTCCACCCGGGGATGTACGGCGAGGAGCCGTCCGCGCCCGCGGTCCGCGCCGCCGAGGTCTTCCGTGCTGCCGGGGCGCGGGATGTGCTGGAGTTGGGCGCTGGCCATGGCCGGGACACGCTGTTCTTCGCGGCCAAGGGCTTCACTGTGCAGGCTGCCGACTTCTCCGCGACCGGCCTGGAGCAGCTGCGCCGGGCCTCGCTCGCCCGGGACCTTGAGGGTCAGGTCACCACGGCCGTACATGATGTCCGTGCGCCGCTGCCGCTGGCGGACGCGTCGGCCGATGCGGTGTTCGCGCACATGCTGCTGTGCATGGCGCTGTCCACGAAAGAGATCCACGCGGCAGTGGATGAGGTCGGTCGCGTGCTGCGGCCCGGCGGCACCCTCGTCTACACCGTCCGGCACACCGGCGACGCTCATTACGGCACCGGTGTCGCTCATGGGGACGGCATCTTCGAGCACGGAGGCTTCGCCGTGCACTTCTTCGACCGCGACCTGGTCGACGCGCTCGCCGACGGCTGGGACCTGCGGGAGATTCACGCCTTCGAGGAGGGGGAGTTGCCGCGGCGGTTGTGGCGGGTCACCCAGAGCCTGCCCCGGTAGGTGGCCAGGACAGGCTGCTCGTTCAGCGGGCGTCGGGCCGGTGCTCGGTGATCCAGCGGGCTGCCAGGAGTCCCGAGGCGGCGGTGAGGACGGCGGCGGCGATGACGGTGGCGTTGAGGCCGAGGGCGTCGGCGAGGATGCCGGCGACGAGAGCTCCGGCGGCGTAGCCGATGTCGCGCCAGAACCGGTAGGTGCCCAGGGCGTTGGCCCGCCAGGCGGGGTGGGCGTGGTCGGAGATGGAGGCGATGAGGGCCGGGTAGACCATGGCGGTACCCAGGCCCAGGAAGACCGCGGACAGGATGCCCGCGAGCAGCGGCCGGTCCAGCAGAGCGAGGGCGAGGACGAAGCCGACGGCCTGGACGAGCATGCCGTAGACGATCAAGGGCTTGCGGCCGATGCGGTCGGCGAGGTGGCCGGTGGGAATCTGTCCGAGCCCCCACAGAATCGGGTAGAGACCCTTGATCAGGCCGACGGCGGCGAGTCCGAGGCCGTGGTCGGTAAAGAGGAGGGGGAAGACGCCCCAGGTGAGGCCGTCGTTGAGGTTGTTGATCAGCCCGGCCTGGCTGGCGCCGCGCAGGGAGCGGTTGCGCCAGGACGTCCGGGTGAAGGTGGCCTTCAGACCGGTGTCCTCATCCGTCGGCAGCGGCTTGGTGTGGTTGGCCAGTTCGAGGGCGACGTGGGCGGCGGTGTCGCGGACGACGAGGGCCAGGGCGAGGCCCGCGACGACGAAGACGACGCCGATGAGTTCGGGGACGGGGCGCAGGCCGTAGCTGGTGGCGAGGTAGCCGGTGAGCAGGGCGGTGACGCCGACCGCGGTGTATCCGGCGGCTTCGTTCAGGCCGGTGGCCAGCCCTCGGCGGGAGGGACCGACGAGGTCGATCTTCATGTTGACGGTCATCGACCAGGTCAGGCCCTGGTTCAGGCCGAGCAGCACGTTGGCGGCGACGATCCAGCCCCACGACGGCGCCCAGGCGAGGGCGAAGGGGACGGGGATACCGAGCAGCCAGCCGGCCACCAGCAGCTGCTTGCGGCGGAAGCGGGCGGTCAGGGCCCCGGCGGCCAGGTTGGTCAGGGCCTTGGTGAGGCCGAAGGCGATGATGAAGGAGAAGACGGCCAGGTCGCTGGTCAGGCCGAAGGTCTCGGAACCGATGAGCGGGACGGTGGTGCGCTCCAGGCCGACCAGGCCGCCGACGCAGATGTTGACGATGACCAGCAGGGTGAACTGAAGCCAGTTCTCCCGTAGCCCGAGCCGTACGGGCCGCCCGGCGGCATCGGTCGCGGTGGTGGTGGGTGTGGCATTCACGAGCGGGTGTCCTCCGCGCCCTGGGCGAGTTGCTGGCCGTGGGCGGCGGTGTAGTCGGCCGGTCCGCCGTCCAGGACGGCGATGTCGGTGTGGCCGGCGCGCTCCAGGAGACTGGCGGCGGTCATGGCGCGCTCACCGTGCCCGCAGGCCACGACCGGGCCGGTCGGTGCGTCGGCAGCGGTCTCGACGAGGGCGCCGAGCTCGATATGCACGGCGCCGGGGACGTGTCCAGCCGCGAACTCGGCTTCCTGCCGGACATCGACGTAGGGGCGGCCGGTGGCGTGGTCGGCGGTGAGGAACGCGGTGGTGGCCTGCGCGTTGCCGTCGGCGAGCCAGGCGTTGATGCCGCCGGCGAGGCGCCCGGCAAGGCGCTCGTAGCCGATCTTGTAGGACTGCCAGACGATCTCGCCCAGGTCCTGGTCGTCGTTGACGACGAACGCGAGGGGCGCGGTGTCGGGCAAGAGCCAGCCGAGCCAGGTGGCGAACTGCTCGCGCAGCGGGATCGACAGCGAGCCGGGGATGTGACCGGTCGCGTAGTCGGCCGCCGGGCGGACATCCAGGACGTACCCGCCGTCCGCCAGCAGGGCACGGACCTGCCGAGCGGACAGCTCGGGCACCGCTGGCCGTCCGGTCAGTACCGTCGGGCCGCGCCGGTTGATCTCGCCGAGGCGGTCGAAGTACGCCGGGTAGGTGCCCAGGCTCGCGATCAGCTCGGCCACGAAGGTGTCCTCGTCCGGTGCGGCGAGCAGCGGGTTGGCCTGCTTCTGGGCGCCGATGGTGGTGGTGCGCTCGGCGCCGGGCGGCGCGGAGCAGAAGGACCCGGCGCCGTGGGTGGGCCACACCGCGGTCTCGTCCGGCAGCGCGGTCAGCCGCTTCAGCGACCGGTACTGGGCGCGGGCCAGTTCCTCGGTGCGGTCGGCACCCAGAAGGTCGGTGCGGGCGGCGGAGTTCACGATCAGCGACCCGCCGGTGAACACCCCGAGCTCCCGGGCGCCGTCGAGCAGCAGGAAGGACAGGTGCTCGTCGGTGTGCCCGGGGGTGGCAAGGGCCCGCAGGGTCAGCCCGCCGAGGTCGACCTCGTCGCCGTCGGCCAGCGCCCGGTGCGCGAAGGCGCGGCGGCCGGCGGCGGAGGCCAGAATCGTGGCGCCGGTGTCGTGGCCGAGCTGGACGGCGCCGGAGAGGAAGTCGGCGTGCAGATGCGTGTCCGCGGCGAATGCGATGCGCAGCCCGCGCCGCTCGGCTGCCACGCGCAAAGAGCGCAGGTCGCGGCTGGCATCCATGGCCAGGGCGCGTCCGTCGCCGAGGTCGAGCAGGTAGGCGCTGTTGCCCAGTCCTTCGTCGACCAGCGGTATGAGGTGATCGTCCGCGAAGCCCACGGCGTCCTCCAAGATCTCGGGAACGGGGGCGTGTGGTCACACCCACCAGACTCAACTACAATAATCCATGGATTTATGGAGGATGCTATGTCGGAGAACACGAAGAGCGGGACGAAGGCGCGGTTGTACGACGCGTTCGCGGTCAGCGGCAAGGCGCTGGCCAGCGGAAAGCGTCTGGAGCTGCTGGATCTGCTGGCCCAGGGCGAGCGCACCGTCGACGCGCTCGCGAAGGCGGCCGGACTGAACCTGACCACCGCCTCGGCGCATCTGCAGACCCTGAAGCAGGCCGGTTTCGTCGCCACTCGCCGCGAAGGCGTGCGCATCCACTACCGCCTCGCCGGTGACGACGTCGCCCAGCTGTTCGCGCTGCTGCGCAAGGTAGCCGAGACCCACCAGGCCGCCGTGCCCGCCGCCCGCGACGCCTACCTCGGCGAGGACACCGCCGCCGAACTCAGCCGCGAGGAACTGCGGACCCGGATCGCGGCCGGGGACATTGTCGTCCTGGATGTCCGGCCGGTGGAGGAGTACCAGGCCGGGCACATCCCCGGAGCCCTCTCCATCCCAGTCGACGAGCTGGCCGACCGGATCAACGAGCTGCCCGAGGACCTGGAGATCGTCGTCTACTGCCGCGGCGAGTACTGCGTCCTGGCCTACGACGCCGTACGGCTCCTGACCGACCGCGGCCGGCGCGCGATCCGCCTCAACGACGGCATGCTGGAGTGGCGCCTGTCCCAGATGCCCGTCGACGCCGCGGACCTGACGTGACCCGCCCGGGCGGCGACCTCCCGCCGCACCCGGGACTGGCCGGCGGGCCGGTCTACCTGGACTACAACGCCACCACCCCGGTCGACCCGCGCGTCGCAGAGGCGATGTGGCCGCACCTGACCGACTTCTTCGGCAACCCCTCCAGCAACCACCCCTTCTCCCAGGAGCCGCGCCGGGCGCTTGCCGAGGCCCGTGCCCAGGTCGCCTCTCTGATCGGCGCCGGGCCCGGCGAGATCGTGTTCACCGGCTCCGGCTCCGAAGCCGACCTGCTCGCGGTGCGCGGTGCGGTCCTGGCCTCTGGCCGCCCGCACCCGCATGTGATCACCCAGGCCACCGAGCATCCGGCCGTCCTTCAGACGTGCCGGGCCCTTGAGCGGCTGCACGGCGCGCGGGTGACCGTGCTGCCGGTCGACCGCGACGGGCTCGTCGAGCCGGACGCCCTGGCCGACGCATTCACCGAGGACACGGTGCTGGTGTCGGTGATGG
This sequence comes from Streptomyces sp. CB02414, assembly GCF_001905385.1. Taxonomy (GTDB): domain Bacteria; phylum Actinomycetota; class Actinomycetes; order Streptomycetales; family Streptomycetaceae; genus Streptomyces. The sequence continues at coordinate 53,771 of NZ_LIPF01000016.1, forward strand.
CGGCGAACAACGAGACTGGCGCCCTCCAGCCGATCACGGAACTCGCCGCGCTCGCCCGTGAGCGTGGTGCGCTGTTCCACTGCGACGCCGCCCAGGCCGTGGGCAAGATCCCCCTCAATGTCGGCGACCTGGGCGTGGACCTGCTGACGATCGTGGGGCACAAGATGTACGCGCCCAAGGGCGCCGCCGCCCTGTACGTACGCGACGGTGTGAGCCTGGAGCCGGTCGTCTATGGCGGCGGGCAGGAACGGGGCCTGCGCGCGGGCACGGAGAACGTCGCCCTGGCCGTCGCGCTTGGCACCGCCGCGCGGCTCGCGGCCGAGGAGCTTGCCTCCGGCGCTCCAGCCCGCGTCGCGGCTCTGCGCGACGATCTCCATCAGCGGCTGGCGATCGGTCTGCCCGGCCGCGTGCACCTCAACGGGCCGGACAAGCATCGGCTGCCGAACACCCTGAACGTCAGCGTCGACGGCGCTCTCGGCCACGAGGTCCTCGCCGCCGTCGGTGAGATCGCGGCGTCGACCGGATCAGCCTGCCACAGCGGCACCCACACCCCCTCCCCGGTGCTCACCGCCATGGGCATGCAGCCGGACCGCGCGCTCGGCGCGCTGCGGCTGTCCCTGGGCCGCTGGACCACGGCCGAGCAGATCGAGACGGCGGCAGCAACCCTCATCCGGGCGGCTGGCGCGCAGTGACCGGGCCCACCGGCCCGAGCCAAGAGGAACCGACGAGCAGCAGGAGAGGCATGACCGAGACCAGCGCGCACGGACTGTCCACCCGCAGTGTCCACGCCGGCGAGCGCCGTGACGCCGAGGGGGCCGTCCATACCCCGCTCTACAACCACTCCACCTTCGCGTTCGACACCACCGCCGACCTTCTCGACGTCGTCGAAGGCCGCAAGAGCGGGAACCTCTACACCCGCTACGGCCTCAACCCCACCATCCGCTCCACCGAGGAAAAGCTCGCCGACCTCGAAGGCGGCGAGCAGGCCCTGGCGTTCTCCTCCGGCATGGCCGCCGAAGCCGCCACCTTCCTCGCCCACTGCCGCACCGGCGACCACATCGTGTGCATCGGCGAGGTCTACGGCGGCACGTTCGAACTCCTCGGCGACAATCTGCCCCAGATCGGCATCACCACGACGTTCCTGCGCGCCGACGAAGTCGAGCGGCTGCCGGAGGTGCTGACCGGCCGGACGCGGATCGTGTTCTTCGAGACCCCGGCCAACCCCACCCTGACCGTCTTCGACATCGCCGCCCTCTCCGCCCAGGCCCGCACGGTCGGCGCGCTGACGGTGGTGGACAACACCTTCGCCACCCCCGTCAACCAGAACCCGCTCGCCCATGGCGCGGACCTGGTCGTGCACTCGGCGACCAAGTACCTCGGCGGGCACTCCGACCTGACCGCCGGCGTCCTGACCGGCCCTGCCGAACACCTCGCCCCGGTGGCGGGGTGGCGCAAGAACCTCGGCCAGGTCATCGCCCCCGAGACCGCGTTCCTCCTCGCCCGCTCCGTTCGCTCCCTGCCCGTCCGGGTCCGCGCCCAGAACACCACCGCGCAGGCGGTCGCCGCGTTCCTGCAGACGCACCCGCGCGTCGCCCGTGTGCACTACCCGGGGCTGGCCACCGGCGAGCAGAAGCGCATCGTGGACGCGCAGATGCGCGGCGGGGGCGGCATGCTCAGCGCCGTCCTGGACGCGAACGCCGGCCAGACGGCCGCGGTGGTGGACCGGCTGCGGCTGTTCGCCATCGCGCCCAGCCTGGGCGGCGTCGAGTCCCTGGTCACCCAGCCCATCACCACCACCCACCACGGCCTCGATGCGGCCGAGCGCGCCCGCCGGGGCATCGCCGACAGCATGATCCGTCTGTCCGTCGGCCTCGAAGACGCCGACGACCTGCTCGCCGATCTCGCCCAGGCCCTCGACGCCGACTGACAGCCCTCCTCCATCCGCTCACCGGGCCCGCACGAGGGCCCGGTGAGCGCCCCGTACGCCTCTGCACGAAAGGCCTCCCATTCCGTGACCGGTTTTCCCCTCCATGACGAGGCCACCGCACCCGCCGAGGCCCTGCCGCACCTCGCTGCGGCCCGCGAACGCATGGGTTTCCTCACCACCCTCAACGCCGTCATGGCCGAGTCCCCGCAGCTCCTGGCCGGCTACACCGCCCTGGCCCAGCAGTTCGCCGCCTCCTCTCTGCCCAAGCCCGCGCAGCAGGTCGTCCTGCTCACCGCGAGCGTCGCCAACGCCTGCCCGCACTGCGTTGCCGCGCACTCCACCCTCGCCCTGCGCGCCGGTCTCACCACCGACGACGTCAACGCCCTGCGCAAGGCGACCACGTTGCAGGATCCGTCACTGGACGCCGTGCGCCGCCTCACCCAGGCCATCGTCGACAAGCGCGGCTGGGCCGACGAGCAGGACGTCGCCGATTTCCTCGCCGCCGGACACACCCACCGCCAGATCCTTGACGTCGTCCTGGGCGTCGGCATGAAGACCCTGTCCAACTACACCAACCACCTCACCCACACACACGTCGACCCGGCCTGGCACGACCAGCAGTGGACGCCGCCAGCAGCCACCACCCCCTGACACATCCACTGCCGACCGCCCCGCGCAGGAAGAGACATGACCAGCACCGCACCCGCCGTCCCCGCCGCCATACCCGACGCCGCCCAGGCACAGCGCCGCATCCTGCGTGTCCTGGTCGCCTCCCAGATCCTCAGCGGCGCCGGTCTCGCCGCCGGCGTCACCGTCGGTGCCCTGCTCGCCCAGGACATGCTCGGCACCACCAGCCTCGCCGGACTGCCCAGCGCCCTGTTCACCGCCGGGTCCGCTCTCGCCGCCGTCACCGTCGGCCGCATCTCGCAGGCCCGCGGCCGCCGCCCCGGCCTCGCCGCCGGATACCTCACCGGCGCCCTCGGCTCGGCCGGCGTCATCGCTGCCGCCGTCCTGGACAACCCCGTCCTGCTGTTCATCGCCCTGTTCGTCTACGGCGCGGGCACCGCCACCAACCTCCAGGCCCGCTACGCCGGAGCCGACCTCGCCCCACCCGGCCACCGCGCCCGCGCGGTCTCCACCGTCCTGGTCGCCACCACCCTCGGCGGCGTCGCCGGACCCAACCTCGCCGCCCCCGCCGGCACCCTCGCCGAACACCTCCACATCCCCCACCTCGCCGGACTCTTCGTCATCTCCGGTGCCGCCTACGCGCTGGCCGCGCTCGTCCTCGCCCTGTGGCTGCGCCCCGACCCGCTGCTCCTGGCCCGCGCCGTCGCCCAGGCCAGGGAAGCCGACACCGCGGCCAACCCGGCCGCCGACGGCGGTGACGCCGACACCGGCGAGGGCCGCGGCGGCGTGGTCCTCGGCGCGCTGGTCATGATCCTCACCCAGCTCGTCATGGTCGCGATCATGACGATGACACCGGTCCACATGCACGACCACGGCCACTCCACCGCCGCCTCGGGCCTCGTCATCGGCATCCACATCGGCGCCATGTACCTGCCCTCACCGCTCACCGGCTGGCTCGTCGACCGCTACGGCCGCATGAAGATCGCCGCCGCCTCCGGCATCACCCTGCTCGCCGCCGGCATCCTCGCCGCCGCCGCGCCCGGCGACTCCGTCGCCCTCCTCGCCCTCGCCCTGGCCCTGCTCGGCCTGGGCTGGAACTTCGGTCTCGTCTCCGGCACCGCGATCATCACCGACACCGTCCCGCTGGCCACCCGCGCCAAGACCCAGGGCCTGGTCGACGTCTCCATCGCCATCGCCGGCGCCACCGGCGGCATGGCCTCCGGCATCATGGTCGCCGCCACCAGCTACCCCGCCCTCGCCCTCACCGGCGGAGCCCTCTCCCTCGCCCTCCTGCCCGCCGTCGCCGCCACGGCCTACCGCCGATGAAGCCCACGATCCCCGACACTCCCGCGCCCGGCATCACCGTCGACGGCACCGGCCTGCTGTGCGTCACGCTCCTGCTGCGCCTGCGCAAGGAGATCGACGGCGCCGAGCCGGGCACCGTCGTCCACGTCATCGCCACCGACCCGGCCGCGCCGCTGGACCTGCCCGCCTGGTGCCACATGACCGGCCACCACTACCTCGGCGCCGTCCACGGCGACGAACGGCCGGTGTATGCCCTTCAACTGGCAGCCGACGCGCTGTCCACCCGGGCCGACGCGCCATGGCACCCAACAACCCCGTAGCCGCTGGCACCGCTGTGCTCACTCGTCCTCGTCCTGCTCGGCCGCAGCCGGGTCGCGCAGCGGGCGCAGCCCGCCATCGGAAGGAATGCTGGTGCGGAAGCTGTAGCGGCCCAGGCAGTTGAGGTTCGCGTGCCTGAGCGGGGAGAGCCGGGCGACGTCTTGGTCCAGGACGTCGTGCTCCCGCTCGTTGGCGGGCAGGGCGCGCAGCTGGTCGACGGCGGCGTCCAGGTAGCGGGTCGTCCACAGCACGGCGGCGTTGAGGACCAGCCCGAGCGCGCCGAGCTGATCCTCCTGCCCTTCCCGGTACGCCTGCATGATCTGCCCGCGCTTGCCGTGGCAGATGTCCCGGGCGAGCTTGTGGCGGGACTCCTGCACGGTCAGCTGCCGGTTCATCTGCCGGCGGTAGGTGTCGTCGACCGGGTCGACCACCCGCAGCAGGTGCAGGGTCTTGGCAATCCGCCCGTACTCGGCGAACGCCTGCCCCATCGGGGTCGGCCGCCCCTCGCGGCCGAACATCCGCAGCAGGTCGTACGCGCGGACCTGCCCGGTCACCAGGGAGCCGGCCACCCGCAGCATGTCCGGCCAGTGCGTGATCACCTTGTTCAGGTTCACCCGGTTACGCGCCAGGTCCTCCAGCGGCCCGTACCCGCCGGTCGTGACCCCAGGCATCTCCGCCCGCCAGAACCGCTGGTCGCCCAGGTCCTTGAACCGGGGCGAGAAGTTGTAGCCGAGCATCGCAAACAGCCCGAAGACCATGTCGGAGTACGAGGCGTTATCGGTGGCGACCATCTCCGGCCGCGCCCCGGCGTCCAGGTTCAGCAGGGTGTCCAGGATGTGCAGGGAGTCGCGCGGCGTACCCGGCACGACCATCTGCCCGATCCCCGCGACCTGGTCATTGACCGCGTTCAGCCACGTGATCCCGCGTTTGAAGTGGTAGTACTTCGGCGAGGGCCCGGCATTGATGGTCCGCTTGGGCACCACGAACCGCAGGCCGTCCACGGAGGCGAGCAGCCCGTCGCCCCAGTGGGAGACGATCGGCACCCGCGCCTGGGCTGCGATCAGCTTCGCGTTCGCCGCGGCGATGGTGTCGGCGCGTAGGTAGTACTGGTCGACGTGCACCAGCCGGGCCCGGGTGAGCGCCTCGTCGGCGGCGTCGATGACGGGGGTCAGGCCGATGTTGCACGCCTCGGCGACCAGCAACGCCACCAGCGAGGTCTTCAGGTTCTCCATCCGGGTGCGGCCGTCCCCGAGGTGCACGAAGGTGTCCAGGAACCCGGTCCAGGCATCGACCTCGAACAGCAGGTCCGGCAGGTCGATCTTCGGGAGCATCGCCGCGGTGGTCTTCCTGAGCCAGCGCAGCGACGCGGGTTCACCGACCGCGCCGAGCCGGTCCACGTTCAGCTTCAGCCGGCCGCCCGGCTGGACCTCGAAGCTGAACTTCGCGTCCTGCCCGGCCTCCTCCAGGCGCTCGGCCATCAGCTGCCACGCCGATCCAGCGCCCGCACCCGCCCGGCAAGGTGTTCCTCGACCGGCTCGTGAAGGCTCAGGCCGTGCAGGACGTCCTCGGCGACGGCGTCCCACCGCCTGCCGTCCAGCAGCCTGGCCCGCGGATCGGCCCACCGGTTCGACGGCGAGGCGAACACATCGCGCCGCATCAGCGCGCGGTAGAGCTGCTCCAGCACGCACACCACGTACGCGTCGCGGTCCACCGCGCCCTCGGGCAGCTCCGGGTTGGAGTACACCGCCCTCTTCCACGCCGCCGGCACCAGACGGGCGTCGATCTCGCGCGGCAGCAGCGGCTTGACCTTGACCTTCCGCCGCGCGAGCGCGGGCAGCCGCCTCACCGCCTCGCGCACCCGCTTGCCGGCCGAGGCCGCGCTCAGCGCGGACGACTCCCCGAGCAGGGACAAAAACGGGCGGACGGTGCTGTAGCGGGTGGCCAGCAGCCGCCGCGTCTCCGCCTCGGTCTCATCGTCCCCGGGCGGCAGCAGCTCCTCCAGCAGCAAGGCCGCGGCCGCGACCTCCTCGCGCGGCCCGATCTCCGTCTCCAGCGCCCGCCACATCGCCGCCGGATCGAGGTCGGCGCCGTGCTCCTCGACCAGGGCCAGCTGCTCGCTCCACAGCCGGAACACGCCGTTGACCATGCGGGACGCCTTCGCCACCCGCGGCCGGGCCGCCAGCCAGTCCTTGTCCGTCGCTCGGCGGGCGCTGCTGATCAGCTTCACCTGCATCAGCAGCGCGAACAGGTCCAGCGCGTCATCGATCGCCGACGCCTCCAGGTGCCGCACCACCGACGTCAGCAGCGCGGTGCGCTTCGGCTCCGGGGTCCGCTCCAGGTTCGGCGCCTTCGACCCCAGCCCGACCCGGGCCAGCGCCGCCAGCCGGTTCGGCGGCACTCTGTCGATCCGCACCCGGCCCAGCCGGAACGAGGAGATCTCTTCCACCCGCTCCAGCGCCTTCGCCATCCCCGTCCCCGTCGTCCGCGTCGGCGGCCGGCGCAGCCTCTCCAGCTCCGAGACCCGCCGCCCTTCCGGGACATCGAGCAGCGCCACCAGGTCCGCCGGCAGCGACGCCTCCGCCCGCCGCGCGGCCTTGGCCACCGTCGCGTACAGGCGCCTCTCCGCGACCGCGCGGACCTCCGCCACCTGCCGGGCCAGCACCGAGACGCCCGGTAGCAGTACCCGGTTGCGCCGCAGCCAGCCCACCGCCTGGTTGAACAGCGCCACCGGCCCCTCGGCGTGCGTCCACGCCCGCCCGTGCAGGAACGTACGGAATCTCCGCCCCCACTCCGCGTCCTCGAACTGGTGGTAGCCGTAGGCGTCCCGAATCTCCCACGCGTGCTCGTACGCCGTCATCTGCCGCTCGGTGTACCGCTTCACGCACGAGGCGTCCTCCACGCCCAGATGCTCGGCCAGGTACTCGACCACCGGCCACGGCACCTCTAGCGGATCCTCCAGGAACAACCCCAGATAGCGGACCGTGCACATCTGGAGCGCGAACCCCAGACGGCTGTGATCGCCTCTCCGCTTCCGGATCAGCTCCCGGTCCACATCGTCGAGGTAGAAGAACCGCTCCAGCTCTGGCCGCGTCGGCTCCTCCACGAACCGCCCGTACGCCTCGACCTGCTCATCAGTCAAAAATTCCACCGGCACGCGGCGGACGGTAGCCCCGCGTCAAACCCCGCAGACGATCTTTCCCCGAACCCCAGCACCGGAGTGGATCACTGTGCTAGACGTCAAGAGCGTTCCTTAGCGCTAACGGCTGTTCCGTTGTTCCCCGAGGCCGACTCCCGCCGGACTACCGGCGCGTTCTCGCCGCCGTGCGGCAGGCCGCCGGACCGGTCATGGCCCGGCAGGTCGGTGACATGCTGGGAACCGATGTCAGCGTGCGGGCCAAGCCGGAACCGCTGCGCGGGAAGCTGGTCAGACTCTTCGATCGCGGGTGGCTGCGAAAACTTCCCGACGGCCGGTTCACCGCGGATCGCGCTGCGACCGGCCGCCGCCCGTGGTGGCAGGGACGGGTTTCGCGAGCGGAACCGGTCACCGCCCGCTTGCTAGCGTCATGCCCCGTCACAGCACACAACCGTTAAGGGCAAAGAGGCGGTCGATGCACCTTGGCTGACGTACGCGGGCCACTCGCCGGGGCGACACGCCCCCGATGGGACCCCAGGGAGGAGGCGTGCGTCCGGGTCCGGCGACGCACCCGCGTTCACCGACGTCATGGCCCGGCTACGCGTTCCCCGACGCCGTGGGCGACCCCGCACCAGGCCGAACGTGGTCCTGGCGGATAAGGCGTACTCCTCCCGTGCGATTCGCGAGCACCTACGCAAGCGCGGCATCCGAGCGGTGATCGCCATCCCTGCGGACCAGCAACGTCATCGGCTGCGTCGCGGCAGCCAGGGCGGCAGGCCACCGGCCTTCGGCCGAGAGATCTACAAACAACGCAACACCATCGAACGGTGCATCAACCGCTTGAAGCAATGGCGAGGCATCGCCACGCGCTACGAGAAGACCGCAACCATCTACCTGGCCGGACTACATATCGCCGGCATCTTCCTCTGGTCCGCCTGCTGACTCGGGGAACGTATCTGGTGGCAGCTGACGGGGATCGGTACACCCATTGTCAGTCGCTGGTGCCAGCATCACAGCTATGAGCGCCATCTTTACCACTCCACCGCGGCCGTTCGACATCGCCGCACTCTTCCCTCAACTGGCTCCGCTGGTGCGGACGGGCACGCGGCTGCACCCGCGGCCGGGGTCGCCCACTGTGCACGACAGTTCCGTCGGCGGGCCGCTCCTGTGGCCCGCCGGCGAGCCGTGGCCGCACTGCGACGAGCCGCACGACCGGCACGCGTCGCAGACGGTCCACTCCCCGGACGACGTCCGGCTGCTGCGCCGCGATCTCGCCGCCGCGGAGGAGCGGCTGCGGCTCGACCCCGATGCGCCCGAGGTCACCCCCGAGGAACGGGAGAACTGGGAGCGGATCAAGGTGGGCCGCCCGTGGTTCGACGGCCCGGTCCCCCTGCTCCCCGTCGCTCAGCTCTACGCCCGTGACATCGCCTTCCCGTGCCCGCCCGACGCGGACCTCCTCCAGGTCCTGTGGTGCCCCTTCGACCATGCCGAACGCGCCCACCCCACGACCGCACTCTTCTGGCGCTCCTCCGCCACTGTCACCGACGTCCTCGACGCACCGCCCGAGCCGCCGGTCATCCAGTCCCAGTGGTACCTCCCGGAGCCATGCCTGTTCTCACCGGAACAGGTCACTGAATACCCCAATCCCTCAGAGCTGCCGGAGGAGTTGCGTGCCCAGGTGGAGGACATGAGCCGATGGGCGTCGATCGACCCCGTGCTGTACAGCAATTACGCGTACGACCCGGGAGAGCTGTACTTGAACAACCTCTGCCACGCACCGGGCTGGAAGACCGGCGGCTGGACCTGCTGGGGCCTCAGCGACCCCGTGGACCGCCCCTGCCCCGAGTGCGGCACGGACGAGGTGCCGCTTCTCACCATCGCTTCCTCGGAATGGGACGCCGGCAGCGGAACCTGGGTCGCCGAGGAGGAACCGACGAGCCCGGCCCCGCCTCCCCTGGGAGCGCGGGACGGCAACTTCACGCTGATCGACATCGGCGGCGGCTACAACCTCCAGCTCCACGTCTGCCCGGCCTCCCCGGACCACCCGCACATCGAACTGGTCCAGTAAGCCCTTGCGGAAGTCGACGTGGCCAGGACCTGATCGCCCTGCGGCGGACGAAGCATCACCAGCTCGGGTTCGTGCTCCAGATGTGCACGGTGCGGTACGTCGGCCTGTTCCTGGAGGACCCGCTCGCCGCGCCGTGGCCGGTGGTCGGGCACCGCACACCGCGCTTGAACGGCGAGTCGAACGCTCCCGCCGCATCGACGCCGAGGGGTTCCACCGGCTCCTCGACGGCGTCGTCATCGACGACGCCGAATTTTCAACGACAAACTCCGCGAGTGGGAGGACTACTACAACTACCATCGCCCCCTCGGCGGCCTCGGCGGCCAGACACCCTACGAACGCCTCAAGCAGAAGACCACAGCCCAGGCGTGATCGGTGATCGTCAGTGGCACACCGACACCGGACCCACGCTCGTCACGGGGTGCCACGAATTCTGGCGCTCAGTCCGCGACGAAGGGTGCGTATCCGACCGGGACCTCGCTCACCTCAAGGTCTGAGAAGAGCAAGGTCAGATCGTGAGCGTTGGTCTCAACGTGCACCTCATGGAAGTCGATCCCGACAGCCTTCGACCAGCGGAGGGCAGCCTCCGACTCGAGACGAAGCTCGGCACCGTACAGCTCGTGGTACTTCGCCCCCCAGACATAACCGCCGAGGTCAGGGTCAGCGGTTTCGTGGTCGAGTAGCTGGTCGTCCAAGGAATCCCGCCAGGTGTCAGTGGACAGGAACGTCTCACATCGGGCCTCGACGCAGTACCGGAAGAGATACCGCAGGTAGGTCGACGGGCTTTGGGGGCCGTTCCACACGTTGACGATGACCTCGTAGTCACGCATGTAGGTGGTGTATCCGTGGTGCACGACAACGGCTTCGATGTGTTCGTTCAGCGTCCGCTGAAGTTCGGCGGTGTCCATGCCACCCTTCTACCTCACGTGGCAAGTCCTTCGACAGCGAGATTCAGTGCGTAGGCAGGCATCGGCTCAGAGATCGCCCGGGCAAGTCCTCCCGGCGTTCGCGGGCTCGGATCCGCCCGCCTCACCGGTTGAGGTGAGGCGGGCGGATCCGCGGGTAGGGCCGCACCGGCCGGTTCAGGCCTTACCCGCCAGTTGCTGCTGCTCGGGCTCGTCGGAGCTGCTCCCACCGGGGTCGTCGGCCGTCGGCTTGGAGAGCCAGCGCGGGGTGGCGGCCCCGAGCGCGGCATGCAGCAGAGCGGCCACCACGACGGCGGCGTGCAGGCCGGTGACGAAGGCGCTCTTCGCGTCCTGAAGCGCCGCAGGCAGGAGGTCCGGCAGGTGGCGGGTCTCGTCCAGGGTGGGAGCGAGGTCCGGCCCCTGGAGGCGGAAAATCAGGGCGGCGAGCGACCCGAGGATCGCGATGCCGAGGGCGTTGCCGATCTCGTTGCTGGTCTCCGCGATCGCGCCGGCCGAACCCGCACGCTCCGCGGGGACCGCGCCGACGGCGGTGTCGGCGACCACGCTGAAGGAGATGCCGTAGCCGACTCCAGCGATCATGGTCGAGGCGACGTACCAGCCGATGCCACCGGTGATGGTGGTGGGCAGGAGCAGAAGCAGGCCGCCGGCGATGGTGAAGTGGCAGATGATGAGCGCGCTCTTCTTGCCGATACGGTCGACGAAGGCGGGGGTGACGATGCAGGTGATGGTGAGGGCCGCCGCTCCGGGGAGCGCGAGCAGTGCCGCATGCAGGACGCTCAGGTCCAGGACGGACTGGAGGTAGATGCCGGACAGGTAGGCCGCCGCCGACCATGCCGCCAGCGGCAGCAGCCCGGTGATGATCGCGATCGTGAAGGTGCGGTCACGGAACAGGGAGAAGTCGATCAGCGGGTGCTCGAGATGCCGCTGGCGGAGCGCGAAGAACGTCAGCGTCGCAAGGCCGAGCAGCCCGGTCACGGCCGGCAGGACCGTGAAGCCGTCTGCGGCCAGGTGCTTGATGCCGTAGATCGTGAGCAGCAGGCCCCCGGCGGAGGCTACGACGCTGAGCAGGTCGACGCGGCCGGTCCGGGTCGCCCGTACCTCGCGCAGCAGGACCGGCGCGAGCACCAGGAAGACGGCGATGACGGGCAGGTTGACCAGGAAGACCGAGCCCCACCAGAACTGTCCGAGCAGCGCGCCTCCGACGACCGGACCGATGGCGAACCCGGCCGCGAACGCGGCGGCGAAGACGCCGATCGCACGGGCGCGCTGCTTCGCGTCGGGGAACAGTTCGCTGAGCACCGCGAGCGCCGAGGGCAGCAGGGTCGCGCCGGCCACGCCCATGAGGGCCCGGCAGGCGATGAGAAGCTCCGGGGTCGGCGCGAACGCCGCCCCGGCGGATCCGGCACCGAACACGGCCGCGCCGGTCATCAGCAGCTTCAGGCGGCCGTAGCGGTCACCGACGCTACCGAAGGCGACCAGCAGGGAACCGACGGCGAAGCCATAGATGTCCAGCATCCACAACGCCTGGTCGGCGGTGGGCGAGATGGCCTCGGTGATGCTCGGCATCGCCAGGAACAGGATCGAACCGTCCATCGAGACCAGCAGGACCGGGCCGAGGACCACCACGAGCCCGAGCCAGGCCCGCAGGCCGGGCGAGGGGTGTGCATGCTGTTGAGTCATGCCCTCGACGGTCCGGCACCGTGCGTACAGCAGCCATCCCCGTGCCGTGGGTACACCTGACAGGTACACCCACAAACCCGGCCCGCGTCTTACGCTCGAACGCATGGAGAGCCTCGGAACGTTCCTGAAGAGCCGCCGCGACCGGGTCACCCCGGCCGAGATCGGCCTGCGCACCTACGGCACCTCCCGCCGCGTTCCCGGCCTCAGGCGTGAAGAGCTCGCCCAGCTCGCCGGAGTGAGCGCGGGGTACTACACGCGCCTGGAGCAGGGCCAGGCCGACACGGCATCCGAGCAGGTGCTGGACGCGCTGGCCCGCGTGCTCAGGCTCGACCAGGTGGAGACCGTCCATCTGCACAACCTCGCCCGACAGTCCGCGAAGCCCGGCCTGAGCCAACCGCCTCCCGAGGAACCGCACCCGCGCGTCCTCACACTCCTGAAGTCGCTCGGCGAGACCGTCCCCGCGGTCGTCCTCGGCAGGCGCGGGGACGTGCTCGCCTGGAACCGCACCGGGCACGCCCTCTTCGCCGAGCACATCTCCTACGAGGCGCCACGGGACCAGGAGCAGCGTCCGTCGATTCCCCGCATGTTCTTCCTCGACCCCCACACCCGGGCCATGTATCGCAACTGGCACGAGCTGGCCCGCGTCCACGTCGCCTATCTGCGGCTCACCGCGGGCCGGTACCCGACCGATGCCCGGCTCGCAGGCCTGATCGGGGAACTCACCATGCACAGCGACGACTTCGCGACGATGTGGGCCACCGGCGACGTCGCCGACTGCACCGTCGGCTCCATGCACCTGCGACACCCCACCGTCGGAACCGTGAATGTGGACTACCAGGTGTGGCTCCAGCCCGACAGTCCCGACCACCGGGTCGAGGTCTACACCGCGAACGACCCGGCCTCGTCCGATGCGCTGCGGGTCCTGACCCAGCAAGCCGGCCGGGCCGACGAACCGGAGCCGCTCCGGCAGAGTTGACCCGGCCGTACTGAGCGTTCGCCGTGCGCCGAACGGCGACTCCCGTAAGACGCCCGGAAGGGGCGGGTGTCTTACGGGAGTTGGCGTGCCGGGTGTGCGTCGGTACGCCGGGGGTCAGGAAACGGCCTGTTCCCGTCTGCGCGGGAGCTCCTCGGCGGCCACGTCCGGCTCCTCGTGGCAGCCGGCGCACCGCGAGGAGGCCGAGCGCGAAGGTGAGCGCGGCGGCGACGCCGATCGCCGCGTGCAGCCCGGTGACGAAAGCGTCCTTGGCCCGCTCCGCGTCCTCGGCGGTCAGGCCCTGGGTGCCCAGCGTCGTGCCCAGGGTGTCCGCGGGGCCGGGCCGAGGAGCCGGAAGAGGAACGCGGCGAGCGGGCCGGGCTGGTCAACGTGTGAAGCCTCTGGGTTCCGGAACGTGATCTTCGCAGACCAGTTCCCACCAGGGGCTTCTCGTGTATCTGATGCCAGGTCGAGCGCCGCTGAGATTGATCTTGTCAGGGTTACCCGCGGAACTCCTGCCGGCCGCGGTCGTCTCGGTGCCATGGTGCGCCGGGCCGTGTGGGAACGGCGTCGGTGGTGAGCCGCAGGGCGTAGACCGGTCGTCCGGCCGGGTCGGGTACGGGGCCGAGGTAGTGGTGGCCGGTCATGTGGCACCAGGCGGGCAGGTCGAGCGGTGCGGCGGGGTCGGTGGCGATGACGTGGACGACGGTGCCCGGCTGGGCGCCGTCGATATGCTTGCGCAAGCGCAGCAGGAGGGTGACGCAGAGCAGGCCGGTGCCGTCGACGGTGATGTCCGGTGCGGGTAGGGCGGTCATCGGGGCAGGGTCTGGGTGATACGCCAGAGGCGGCGGGGCAGGTCGCCTTCCTCGAAGGCGTGGACCTCATTGAGGGTCCAGCCGTCGGCGAGGGCGTCGACCAGGGCGCGGTCGAAGAAGTGGACGGCGAAGCCGCCGTGCTCGTAGATGTTGTCGCCGTGGGCGGTGCCGGTGCCGTAGTGGGCGTCGCCGGTGTGGCGGACGGTGTAGACGAACGTGCCGCCGGGGCGCAGGACGCGGCGGATCTCGGCGACGGCCGTGTGGATCTCCTTGGTGGACAGGGCCATGCACAGCAGCATGTGTGCGAAGACCGCGTCCACGGAGGCGTCCGGCAGGGGCAGAGGGTCGCGGACGTCGTGGACCGCGGTGGTGACTTGCCCGGCGGTGCCCTGGGTGCGGGCTGCGCCCCGGAGCTGCTCCAGGCCGGTCGCGGAGAAGTCGGTGGCCTGGACGGTGAAGTTCTCGCGGGCGAAGTACAGGGCGTCGCGGCCGTGCCCGGCGCCGAGCTCCAGCACGTCGCGGGCCCCGGCGGCACGGAAGACGCCGGCGGCGTGAACGGCCGGTGCGGAGGGCTGCTCGCCGTACATCCCCGGGTGGGCGGTGTAGGTGTCCTGCCAGTGCCGCCGCTGGATCTCGGCCAGCTCCTGCTCGTCCGCCACGGTCTTCGGCCTCCTGTTTCGTGTCGCGGGTGCAGCTTATAGACGTGCCCTGGTTGCAGCCGGTCAGTGCCCGCGAGGGGCGTACATGATGACCGCCATGCCGGCCAGACAGACCAGGGCACCGATGACGTCGAAGCGGTCGGGGCGGTAGCCGTCGAAGGCCATGCCCCAGGCGATCGACCCGGCGACGAAGATCCCTCCGTACGCGGCGAGGATGCGGCCGAAGTTGTCGTCGGACTGGAAGGTGGCCACGACACCGTAGAGGCCGAGGGCGATGATGCCGGCGCCGATCCAGATCCAGCCCTTGTGCTCGCGGATGCCCTGCCAGACCAGCCAGGCTCCTCCGATCTCGAACAGGGCGGCGACGGCGAACAGGGCGACGGAACGGGCGACGAGCACAGGGGGTCCTTCGAAGGGGCGGGAACGGGGTGCGGGGTGGTGCGGCGGTCAGGCGGCCGGGCCGAAGAGTTCGGCCAGCAGTGCGGCTCCCTCCAGGGGGGCTCGCACCTGGAGGTGCAGGAGGGGGCCGTCGAGGTGGAGGCGGAAGTCGAAGAACGGGCAGCACTGCTGCTCGGCGGCGGCCAGGGCCGCGACGGCCCCGGCCCGGTCGGCGGGCAGGGTGAGCCGCAGGCCCTCGCCGGTCTCCTGGCGCTCGGCGCCGTCGATCAGCCGCCGCCACTGCTCGGCGCGCTCGCCCACACCGTCCCCGTCCAGGGAGCAGGACACCGGCGCGCTCCTCCACCGCTCAGCGTCCTGCTCGGCGGCCCGGCAGCTGGGCAGCACGACGACGTCGACCGGCCGGGCGGGGGCGGCGGGGGCGAGGAAGCCGCACTCCGGATCGCAGCGCCCGGGCCGGTCGGGCAGCGCGTCGAGGTGGTCCAGCGCCGTGTGCAAGGTGGCGGTGAACGCCGCCAGCTCGGCGGCGCGTGCCTCGGCGTCCGTGATCCGTGCGGCGATCCGCGGCCGCAGGTCGGCCTTCATCTGCGCGCACGCGCCCGATTCCCACACGGCCAGCAGCTCCGAGATCTCCTCCAGCGGCAGTCCGAGGTGCTTGGCCGCGCCGATGAACGCCAGGCGCTCGACGGCGTCCTCGCCGTAGAGGCGGTAGCCGGCCGGGGACCGGTCGGCGGGCAGCAGCCCGGTGTTCTCGTAGAACCGCAGCGTGGTGGCCGGAACGCCGGAGCGTTCGGCCAGCTGGGAGATCCGCATCGTGCTCATGCTGCCGACGGTAAACCTTCGACTCGACTCGAAGGTCAAGGACGGTCAGGTCCGGGGGCAACGGGAGTCGGCTTCGAGCTGACGGGGCACGGTGCCCGCGCGCAGTTCCTTGAGGTCCGGGATGTGGTTGTAGAGGGTGCCCGGGGAGACGCCCAGGAGCTTGGCGATCGAGGTGATCGACCGGCCGGGGCCGGGCAGCAGGCCGCGTGCGGCGCGGATGACTTCCTCGGTGGCGACGGTGGGGCGTCCGCCGATGCGGCCGCGGGCGCGGGCGGCGGCCAGGCCCTCGTTGGTGCCGATGACGATGAGTTCACGGACGAACTCCGCGAGGGCGGCGAAGACGTGGAAGACGAGCCGGCCGCCGGGGGTGGTGGTGTCCAGGTTCTCGTGCAGCGAGGTGAAGCCGATCCCGCGCTCGCGCAGCTCGGCGACCATGTCGATGAGGTCCTGGAGGCTGCGGCCATAGCGGTCGAGCGAGGGGACCACGAGGGTGTCGCCGGCGTCGAGGAAGGCATGGCACGCCTTCAGCTCCGGGCGGAGCGCGTTCTTGCCGGACTTCTTGTCCGCGAAGATCTTCCGGCACCCAGCCGCGGTGAGCACGTCGAGCTGCCGTTCGGGTTTCTGAAGGCGCGGGAGGGTCTGGGCGGCCTCGCGGGGCGATCTCCAGAAACGAAGGTTCTTTGAAGATCCGGACCGACCGCAATGATCCATGATTCTCTGAATTCAGGATCACGTGTACTGTCGTGGCGTGCTGACTGTTGCCTCCGACATCGAGGTGCTGGCCCGGTTCGGCCGCGCGCTCGCCGACCCGATCCGCTGCCGCATCCTGCTCGCCCTGCGTGATGCCCCCGCCTACCCCGCCGACCTCGCCGACACCCTCGGCGTCTCGCGGACCCGGCTGTCGAACCACCTGGCGTGCCTGCGGGAGTGCGGCCTGGTCGTCACCGTGCCCGACGGCCGCCGCACCCGCTACGAGCTCGCCGACGAACGCCTCGGCCACGCGCTGGACAACCTGCGCACCGCCGTGGTGGCCGTCGAGACCGACCGTGCTTGCGTCGACGCCGACGAGAAGGGCTGCTGCTGACCATGGCCGCCGAGATATCGATATTCCTCGGTCCCTCCCCGGCCCGCCGCGACGTCCTCGCCAGGCGAATAAGGCTGCTGGTCGCCGCGACGATCACCTACAACGTCATCGAGGCGGTCGTCGCCATCACCGCCGGCACCCTCGCCTCCTCCACCGCCCTGATCGGCTTCGGCCTGGACTCCGTCATCGAGGTCTCCTCCGCGTCCGCGGTCGCCTGGCAGTTCTCCGCTCGGGATCAGGCCGTCCGCGAGGCGCGCGAGCAGCGCACCTTGCGGATCATCGCGGTGTCGTTCTTCGCGCTGGCCGCGTACGTCGCCGTCGACGCCGTCCGCGCGCTCACCGGCACCGGGGAAGCGGAACGGTCGATCCCCGGCATCGTCATCGCCGCCCTCTCCCTCGCGGTCATGCCATTCCTGTCCGCCGCCCAGCGCCGCGCCGGCCGCGAACTCGGCTCCGCCTCGGCGGTCGCCGACTCCAAGCAGACCCTGCTGTGCACGTACCTGTCCGCCGTGCTCCTGGTCGGCCTGGTCCTCAACGCCACCCTCGGCTGGTCCTGGGCCGACCCGATCGCGGCCTTGGTCATCGCCGCCATCGCGGTCAAGGAAGGCCGCGACGCCTGGCAGGGCAAGGGCTGTTGCGCACCCGCCGCCGCGGTGGTGCCGTCCGCCGGTGCCGAGACGGACGCGTGCGGCTGCCGTCCGGGCTGCGACTGCTGCAACTGACCGCCCGCAGTTTCTGGAGGCCCCGGCATCACTCGACGCCGGGGCCCTCAGCCGTCCTCGTCCTCGGTGTCTTCGACAGCGTCGGGGTCCCGGAGGGGACGCAGGCCCCGGCCGGGGCCGCCGGCCTTGATGTTGAACAGGTAGCGGCCCAGGAAGTTGATGTCCGGTCCTTGAGCGGGGAGAGCCGGGCGACGTCCTCGTCCTTGACGTCGTGGCCCTCGGCGCGGAGCTGGGCGACGGCCGCGTCGAGGTAGCGGGTGTTCCACAGGACAACGGCGTTGAGGACCAGGCCGAGGGCGGCGAGCCGGTCCTCCTGGCCCTCGCGGTACGCCTGCCGGATCTGGCCGCGGCCGCCGTGGCAGATCGCGCGGGCCAGGCGGTGACGGGACTCCTGGACGGTGAGCTGCCGGTTCATCAGGCGGCGGTAGATGTCGTCGACCGGGTCGACCGGGTCGACCAGGGCGAGCAGGTGCATGGTCTTGTCGATCCGCCCGTACTCGGCGAACGCGGCGCCCAGCGGCGTGGGGTGGCCCTCGCGCCCGAACATCCGCAGCAGTCGTAGGCCCGGACCTGGTTGGTGATCAGCGATCCGGCGACCCGGAGCATGTCCGGCCACTGCGTTTCGATCCGCCTGAGGTTGACCTTGTGGCGGGCGATCTCCTCCAGCGGCCCGTACCCGCCGGCCGACACCTCCCCGTCAGGCAGGTCGGCCCGCCAAAACCTCTGATCGGGAAGGTCGCGGAAGCGCGGGGCGAAGCGGAAGCCGAGCATCTTGTACAGGCCAAAGGCCATGTCGGAGTACGAGGCGTTGTCGGTCGCGACCATCTCCGGCTTCACCCCGCCGTCGAGGTTCAGCAGGGTGTCCAGTGTGTAGAGGCTGTCGCGCGGGATGCCGCGTACGACCATCGCGCCGATCCCGCGACCTGGTCGTTGACGGCGTTGAGCCAGGTCACGCCGCGTTTGTAGCCGTAGTACTTGGGTGAGGGCCCGGTGTTGGTGCTCTTGACGGGGACGACGAAGCGCAGGCCGTCGACGGAGGCGAGCAGCCCGCCGCCCCACATCTGGGCCAGCCCGACGCGGGACTGGGCGGTGATGAGCGCGGCGTTCGCCGCGACGATGGTGTCGGCGCGCAGGCAGTTCTGGCCGACGTGGGACAGGCGCGAGCGGGTACGGGACGTGCACCGAGGTGCCCACGCGCCCGGAGCTGGAGCGGTTCTTCTTCCTCGATGACGACGACCGTGATCTGATCGCGCTGCGGCGTACGGACGCGCACCGGCTGGGCATGGCTGTGCAGCTCTGCACGGTCCGCTTCATCGGCCGTTTCCTCGGTGAGGACCCGCTCGCGGTGCCGTGGGAGGTCGTGGAGTACCTGGCCGGGCAGCTCGGCATCGCCGACTCCTCGTGCAACATCGGCCTGACCCCGGTCATCGACCCGGAGAACAAGGCCCTGAGCGCCTCGGCCTGCTCCTCAGTCAGAAACTCCACCGGCACGGTCGGACCGTAACCAGCGTCACCACCCGCCCGACGATCTTTCCGGGAACCCCAGCGAAGGCCCCGGCAGGTGTGCCGGCCGAGCAAGATCAATCTCAGCGGCACTTTCTGCACCGCAACTGCTCACACCCGAATACCCTGAGCCCCGTTCGCACTACCTGGGGAGACTCATGACAAGTAGGTTCACTGAGTTGGCCGTTGACTGCCAAGATCCGGAGAGGCTCGCGGCCTTCTGGTGCGAGGTCCTGGACTTCAAGGTGATCGACCGGAGCGAGGGCAAGGTCGAGATCGGCTCCTGGGTGCCGACCGTCGAGGATGTTCGGGCCCGTCAGATGCCGCCCACCCTGCTCTTCATCCAGGTACCCGAGGGCAAGACCGTGAAGAACCGGCTTCACCTCGACGTCAGCCCGATCGACGGCAGCACCGAGGACGAAGTGACCAGAATACTCGGCCTCGGCGCCACCAAGACGGATGTGGGCCAGGGGTCAGACCGAAACTGGGTGGTCATGGCAGACCCGGAGGGCAACGAGTTCTGCGTCCTGCGCACCCTGGCACCGCAGGCCTAGACCGCGAGCGGGCACGCGACCCCCAGGCCGGGGAACGCACCTGGCTCCACTCCCCAGCCGAGTGCGCCGCCCGGCGCCGCACGACAGTCAGGTGAGGCCGGCGGTGGCGTTGTCCTCCCAGCCGTCCACCCGCTGGAAGTAGCCGTTCATGGAGCGGGAGTGCCGGGCCCATCCGCCCTGGTCGGCAATCGCCACGGCGTCCTTGCCCTTCTTGCGGGCGGCCGTGGCCAGACCGATGCGCAGGGAGTGGCCGGTCCAGGCAAGCGAGATTCCGGCACGGGCGCTGATCCGCTTCACGGCCCGGGTGACGGAGTCGGGGACCATGCCGCCGGTGACGTTGCCGTGCCGGTCGACGCCGACGAACGCGGGGGCGTCCGGCTCCGACCAGTGCGGCGGGGCCTCGGCGGCGAGGCGGGCCCGGTACGTCTTCCACGCCTCCACCGGGCAAATCTCCGGGTCCTGCTGGTAGTTGACCTTCGCGTCACGGACGCTGTGCTTGGTCTTGCCGGTGAGCACCGACACGACCAGGCCGCGCGGGGTGAGGGCGACGTCCCCGGCGAGGAGGCCCGCCGGGTCCTGGGCACGCGAGGCGTAGTGGAAGCCGGTCAGGACGAGCGCCTTGTCCCGGGCCCCGGCGAGATTGTCCGGGCAGGCCCTCGCCACGCGGTACAGGTCGGGGACCTCGGCCGCGGCGGCCTGGCCCCGGCCGCGCCGCTCCCCCGCCTTCAGCAGCTCCACGGCGGCCGCCTCCAGCGTCGTCCGCGCCTGCGCCTGGTCGTCCCGGTTCACCTCCGCGCCACGGCGGCGCAGCTCCACGACCGCCCCCGCGAGGATCGTGCTCGCCGACGACGGGGCGTAGCCCGTCCCGTCGACCCGGCCCCGATCCAGCAGCCACACGACGAACGCCACCAACGCACCACGCGTGCACTCCAGTTCCGGGAAGCCCTGCGTTCCGCAGAACCGCGTCCAGACCTTCCACGCCTTCGCGTACGTGTCCGACGTGTTGGCCGGTCGAAGTCGCCGCCGCACCTCGTCCGCGAAGTCCTCCGCGTCCGCGAGGCGTTGGGCGACCTCTACGCCGTGACGCTGCGCCCACTGTGCGACGAGAGGGGACCGCTCCGCCGGAACGGGAGCTGTGCCGGCCTCTTCGGACGAGTGCTCGGTGGTGGCGGTACTCAACGGTCGCTCCCCCGTCTTCTTCTGACGTCGGATAAGGAAAGGTTATCCGATGCGAGGACACACGTCGCCTCCGCGGAGACCGGTCCCCCTTCATGTAGATTCCGCAGAACCGGGTAAGAATCTGACAGAAGGCCACATGAAGATCACGATCGAGGGCGCGGACCGGGACTTCGTCGAGAAGCTCGTCGCGCTCGCCGCAGCGCACCACGCGGAGCTGACTGTCGCCGCCGTCGACACCGCCTGGACCGTCGAGCGCGCCAAGCGCTATCTGCGCTCGCTGACCGCCGGCGCCCGCCGGTTCGCCGAGATGGTCATCGTCGACGGCGACGGCTACATCGACGCGGACCAACTGCGCTCCGCTCTCGGCAAACTCAACGGCCCGACCGTCGCCCTGTCCCGGGCCGTCCCGCGCGGCGTGCGCGAGGGCTGGTGGCCCGAGGGCGTCAGCGCGCCCATCACTCCGGTCTACGATCCGGACATTTCGAGCTGGCAGAAGGTCATCGCCTACGAGATGGCCAGTGACAGCGTCCCCGTCTTCCGCTCCGCCTTCGCCGCCCTGAACACCGGGCACACAGTGGCCCCCGCGTCACCGGAGCCGCCCGCCCCTTGGAATGGTGAGGCGCCGTCCGCCTTCGCCGTACCACCCGGATGGGGAGCCGCCGACGACGTACCGCTGGTCACGCTCGACGAGGACGGCGTCCACGCAGGGCCCGACGCCGGCAGCGAGCGTCAGCGGGGCAGATGAGGCAGGTCAAAGGGGGGTTGCGCGTCTAACCCCCCGCTCCCGCACAGTCGGCGCGGCCCGTCACCCCGGCGGGCCATGACAACCGCCTTGCAGGAGTGATGCCGCCATGCCCGCCCTCGTCTCCCTCGCCCTCGACCGGGGCCTGGACCTTCTCGGCACGGCCCTGAGCCAGTGGCTGCTCGTCGTACTCCTGGCCGCTGCCGCCGTGGGCAGAGTGCTGTACCGACGGAGCCGGGCCACTCCCGCGGAGCCGGCCCGCGTCCGCCGCTTCACCCTCCTGCGCACTGAGGACGCCGACGGCACGCCAGTGCGGTACGAGACCACCCGGCCGACCGGGACCAAGATCACTCCTTGGATTCACGGCCGCCAGCGCCTCTACGAACTGACGGACGTGCAGCTTGAGGACGGAACCTACGCAGCCGAGCCTCTCGACCAGGTCTGACCGGCGAGTACCGACGGCCCAGCTCCCGTTGCGACGCGTCGTGCGGCCGTCTCCCCCTCGAAGTCCTCGGTCTTGCCCTTCGCGCGGAGGTGCGTTCATGATCGTCATATGGGTAGGCCATCGGTGACTCTGGGCGAGATCGTTGTGGACGACTGGCCAGCCGTTCACTCGTGGGCGTCTCTGCCACGGGTGTGCCGCTATCAGTCCTGGGGGCCGAACACAGAAGTCCAGACCCGGGAATTCGTGTTTTCCGCGGTCACGGCCTGGTCGGACACCCCTCAGCGCCGGTTCCCGTTTGTCGCTCGCGTCGAACGGGATGTGGTGGGCATGGGTGAACTGCACGTCCGCAGCCATAAGCAGCGCCAGGGCGAGATCTCATACGTCGTGCATCCCCGAGTGTGGGGGCAGGGCATCGGCACGGAAATCGGTCGGCAGCTGCTCGCCTACGGGTTCGACGAGCTGGGGCTTCATCGGGTCTATGCGACCTGTGACCCGCGGAATCACAGCTCCTGCCGAGTGCTGTCCAAGATCGGTATGACGCTTGAGGGACACCTGCGCCACACGGCGCTGCTCCGTGACGGCTGGCGAGACTCCATGCTCTTCAGCAGCCTCGAAGGGGAATGGCGCGCCCCTGTGTAGCCCGCAGGCGGGGCGCTTCCGCTTCTCGGTTCTGGCACGCGTCTTGGGGAGTCGGGGACGCGTCCATCCGGCCCACTCGTCGTACGGCGAGCACGATGACGACCATCAGCCCTGCCGCCGCGTCCGCCATCAGTACGAGAAGCAGGAGACAGCATGCGGTGAGGAGGCCTTCTCCGCTCGACGGCTGCTTGCCGACAGGTTCGGGACACGGATCAACCCCGGCGAGCTGATCAGACCCGGTCCAGGGGTCGGTGCGGACCGCTGGGAAGTTCGATCGCGACATCGTCGCCGGGGCGCACCACACCGCCTTCCTTCACGACGCTCATGATTCCGGCTTTGCGCACGATGTTCCCCGCCTCGTCGCGGCCGACGACCTGCTTCAGCAGCCCGTCCTGGAAGTTGTCGATCTGCAGGCAGGGGTTGCGGAGGCCGGTGACTTCCAGGACCGCGGAGTCGCCGACGCGCAGCAGTGTGCCGACGGGCAGGCCGAGCAGGTCGATGCCGCGCGTGGTGATGTTCTCGCCGAGTTCTCCGGGCGCCACCTCGAATCCTTCGTCGCCGACCTCGTCGAAGAGCTCTTCGTGAATGAGGTGGACCTGGCGCAGATTCGGCTGGGTGGGGTCCTGCGCGACACGCGAGCGGTGCTTGACCGTCACACCGGCGTGTACGTCCCCCTCCACGCCGAGCCCGGCGAGCAGTCTGACGCTGTCCCGGTTCGGCTTGGTGAACGAGTACTCCCCGTTGCTGCTGACCGCCGTAACTCTCCCGCTCATACCTCGAAACCCCCTCGTCGGTAACGGTGTCCGCCCCCGAGCCTAGCCCTGGCCGCAGCACAGGTGCCCGGGCGTTCGGCAGAACCCAGGCCCTCTGCTCGACAGCCCGACCGCACCTTCACGACCTCGGGCGTCTCCACTGCTGGCATCAAGTGGTCGGTCAGCGTCACGGCTGCGCCCGAGTGCCAGGGGGCGCCCGGCCGGCGGAAGTGATGGAAGCGATCAGGAATCCGCTGGTCAGAGCAGTAGCCTCAGGTGGCTGGCCTGAGCGTGGTCTCACGCGGCATACTCGACGCATGGCTGGCATCGAGATCGACGACACCACCGCGGACGCGCTGCGGGCCCTGGCCGACGCCGCGGGACTGCCGCTGGACGCCTACCTCGCGCAGGTCGCCGAGGAGAAGCGGCGCGAGCGCGCGCTGGCCGAGGGCGCGGAGATCTTCCGGCAGGTGACCGGCGACCCGGAAACGGCCGCTGCGTTCGACGCCGAGTACGGTGGCTCTGCGCCGGCCCGGACCGCCCCGCGGGCGGCCTGACCTGTGCCTGCCGAGTACTACGTCGACTACCGGTGGTTCCTGGAGCGCCAGGCTGAGCTGCTGGACGATCTCGCGGTAAACGACTACTCCGTCTTCGTCGGCCTGGCCGCCCGGCACAAGGTCGACCCGCCCCGTCATGACCAGCATCACCCGGACGCCTTCTGGCGTGCGGCCGTGATGCTGGAGGAGTGCGTCGTACTCCGGCCGCTTCCTGCCCGCAACGAGCTGTACGGATTCGGTGTCGCCGTGGCGTATCTCGGGATGCACGGGGAGCGGGTGAACACCAAGTTCGAGGCCTGGCGGGACCTCATCGCCGACATCACCGCCCTGCGTCTCGACTCGTTCGCCGTCGCCGAACGGCTGCGCTCGCTGCGCCTGCCGGCGGCCTGACCTCGCTGTCGCCCTCCCCCTCCTCCACACTCAGGGTTTCTGCGGGCGGTCAAGGCAAAGGCCATTAGAGGCGAGAGCCGGGGCGTGTTGCCACCGCGAGCACGGACCATACCCGCGGGTGCGGGGAGCAGCCGAGCGTCAGCGGTCCCTCGGCCGGCGCGAGGGATCATCCCCGCGGGTGCGGGGAGCCGTCCAGCAGCTGCTGGGTGAGCCGGGCCACCCCGGGACCATCCCCGCGGGTGCGGGGAGCAGTGTTCCGGTTCGAGGTGATCGGTTCCAGCCAAGGGACCTCCCTGCGGGTGCGGGGAGCAGACTGCTTGACCTGCGTCTTTATGACTACAGAGACGCGGTTTCAGTGACCTTTGCAGTTTCCGATAAATAGGGCATGGGTAGCTCCGTAGCTACTTGGCGGGTCAGCCGCTCATTTTACGTCTCGAAGGGCCTTCTCCCTGAGGGCTCTTCGGGCTGCCCTTCTCAGGCTGTCTTCACGGAGGCGTAGGTCCAAGGTCGAACACTCCCGCGAGACTTGCCCGGATCACACTGTCTCCAGTGCGCACGACCGACACGAGGTCACCCCGCAGCTCGTCCGGCATGCCCCCTCCCCCAAGGGCGCAGGCACTCACCAGGTCACGGCAATCCTGCGCTTGCCGGCCCGAGGCGATCGCGGTGAACAAGGGGCTGGTCAGGGTCTCGCGGGCCGCGTAGCCGTCCCGGGCCTGCGTCGTCCTGCGGTGGAGGTCGTCGACGATGCGGCGTGCGGCAGGTGTCTCGGTGGAACCGGTCGTGTCGAGGACTGTGAGGCCGAGGCGGGTGTCGAAGACGGTCATGCCCGGTTCGGTTTTCCGGCCGATGTACGCCGCCACCAGGTCCGCCGCTTGGCGGTCGACCGGCTGCCCGGTGGCGCGGCGGCACAGGACGGTCAGGCAGGCCGTGACGGCCTGTTCCCACGGGTCGCCGGGCGTCGTGTCGGCGAGGAGGGCAGCGGCCCGGGCGGTGTCGTCGGTGGTGAGCGCGGCGAGTACCGCGGTCTGGCGTCCGTCGAGCATCCGGCTGCCGACGCCGCGATGGGCCTTGATGTGTGCTTCAGCCTCGGCCCACCGTCCCGTGGTCGTGAGGGTGCGGGTGCCGTCGGCGAGGAGTACGCGCCACAGCCACGCGCGGACCTCGTGACGGTCCTCGTCCGTCGCGGTGAGGTCCGACGGCACGGCGACACCCTCGAACTGGGCGAACATACCCGCCTCGACCGCCGCGTACAGGTCGAGCAGTCGCCGGCGTCCCTCGTCGGCGTGGCCGGCGCGGATCTGGAGGCGGGCGAGGTTGACGACGGGTTCCAAGCCCCGGATGGCGCTCATGCCGGGGAGGGGGCAGGCGTGGAGGTAGGCGGCGGCGTGGTGGCGGCACAGCTCGCGGGCGAGGTCGGGGAGGCCGACGTCGGAGGCGATGAGCGCGGCCTGGTTGCAGGTGGACGATGCGAGGCCCTGGTCGCTCTTCTCGACCGCGGTGCCGGCGAGTTCGGCCAGGGCACGTACGCGCTCGGGCAGAGGCGGGCAGGGAGGCCGGAATCGGGCGATGAGCGGGAAGCGTTGGGCTGTGGGGCCGTGCGGGTCCATGGGTCCCCCGGGTGGGAGTGGGAGATGGTGCCCGCCGGCCGCATGCCGGCCGGCGGGCACCGTCCGTCCGCTGTGTGGGGCGGCGTCAGCGCCAGTCGACGACGATGCGGTTCAACGGGGTGTCGAGAGTGAAGAGGCCGGGGCTCGGCTCGGTCGTGGGGGCGTCGAGGGGCCGGAGTTCGAAGGTGGCCTCACGGCCGCGGTACTCCCGGTCCCAGGTGCGGACGGCGTCGGCGACCCGCGCGGCCAGCTCGTCGCCGCCGGGGCCGTGACCGATGACGCCGAACTCCCAGAGTTTTCCGCCCTCCGGTGTCTTCCGTTCCGACACGCGCCGCGCGAGGTAGGCGACGGCGCCCTTGTCGACGACCGCCGAAGAGGAGGGGTAGGGGTCCTCCGTGAGGAGAGTGCCCTTGGCGGTCCGGGGGAACAGCATCCGGATCAGGCCCGAGGGCAGGGAGCAGGTCACGAACAGCTCCATCCACTCGGGCGACTCCATGGCGCGGACCGTCATGCCGGTCCACTCCTCGGTGCGCGGCTGGTACAGGACGCCGGCGAGGGCGTCGGCGTCGATGTTCTGGCCGGCCGGGGCCTGCAGCCGTACGGTGCCGTCCGTGCTGAGCGGGATGACGCGGCGGGCGTCGTCGGCGATGCCGCGCCGCAGCGGCATGAAGGTGTTCATCTGGCTGCCGAGCGACACCCACCGGCCGTCGCGCTGCTCGTAGGCGACGGAGCGGGACACTGTGCCCTTGAGGCGCTGGGGAACGAGGAGGCGGCCGCAGGGCGCGAGCTGCCGCAGCCAGGTGTGCGGCACTCCGTGCGCGCCGACGGTGGCCACGATCCGGTCGTACGGTGCGCCTTCCGCGTGGCCGAGGGCCCCGTCGCGGGTCACCGCCGTGACGTTGCCGATCCCGGCGGCGGCGAGGTGCGCGCGGGCGCCCTCCACCAGGTCGTCGTCGACGTCGAGGGTGGTCACGTGGCCGCTCTCGCCCGTCAGGTGGGCGAGCAGAGCGGCGTTGTAGCCGGTGCCGGCGCCGATCTCGAGGATGCGCTCGCCGGGGCGGACATCGAGCTGGTCCAGCATGAGGGCCACGACGCCCGGCTGGGAGGCGCACGAGATCGAGGTGCCGTCGGTGTCGTACTTGATGTTCACCGGCGCGTCGGCGTAGGCGTCCTCGAGCGACGCGTCGGGCACGAACACGTGGCGCGGCACGGTCCGCAGGGCGTGCTCGACGGCGGGCGTACGGGCGTACCCCTGCGCGCGCAGCCCGTCGACCAGGGCGTTGCGGAGGCGTACGGCGTCCGCCCCGGGGGTTGCGATCGTGTCGTTCACCCCGTGGACGCCCTGCCTCCCGGTCGCTGTTTCACCGGACGGTGCGGCGTTGTCGCTCGTTCCCATGACTACCTCTCGTGCGATGTCGGACATGGCGCTCTGGTCTCCCCTGAGGAGACCGGCGCGGTTGGAGTGGAAGATCGTGTGGTGGGCGATGACGGCTCGGAGACCGCGGGTGAGGGCACCACGACCTGCGAGGGCGGCCAGCTCGGCACCCGCCCGCTCGAAGGCGGCCACCCATCCGCCGTGCCCTGCGAGCGGGCCACCCGGGAGGCACAGGCTGTGGGCGTCCACCGTCATCAGTTTGCGCATGGCGGGGCCGAGTTCGGCGGCCCCGGCGCCGGGCGGACGGCCGGTTGCCGGCCGGAGGGCGGCGACCTTCGCCCACACGTCGCCCTGCTCGAACCAGTCCAGTCCGGCCGCCCGCATCATCGCGCTCGCCAGCAGCACGGCGGTTTCCCGGCGTCCGAGGTTTTCCGGGCCCGGTCGCCGGTGGGTGAGCAGGTGGCGGCTGTCCCGGTGGAACAGTTCGTGGGCGACTTCCATGGCGTCGGTTCCGCCGAAGGCCTCGGTCTCGGGCTCGTAGACGCAGGGCAGCCACGACACGACCGGGCCGCCGTCCTGGACAAGGTCGCTCAGCACCGCTTCTACGGCGGGTGACGGCTCGTCGGCACGGTACCGCAGCGGCCAGGGCTGCTTGTTCATGAACCACCAGCCTGCGAGCTGCCCATCCTGTTCGGCGGCGAGGAGGACGGGGGCGATGCGCTCGGAGACGGCGCGCTGCGCGCTCTCACGGTCGGCGAAGGTGATGTTGTGCTGCTGCCAGCGGTCAGGGGGCACGCGGATGTCCTTCGGTCGGTGGTCGGTGGTCGGTGGTCGGTGGTCGGTCATGCGACGAGCAGGCAGGCGTCCCAGGCGGTGCGGGGCGGTTCGGCGGCGCCGGACGCGAGGAGTGCCAGCGCGATACCGGCTGCACCGTCGAGGAGGCCGGGGCCGCGCTCCTCGTCCTGGATCAGCGCCGTGGCGGTGTGCGCCGGGTCGGTGTCGGGCGGATGTACGGCGGCCAGGAGTGCCGGGATCACGGCGCGGAGTTGTCCGGCTGTCGAGGGGTGGGCGTCGTCGGCCGCCCGGGCGGCGATGTGAGCGAGGCCGGCGAATCCGTGGCACAGGGCGTTGTCCGTCGTGGCTCCGAGCTGGGCGGGATCGGTGAGAGCGGCCACGAGGGCGTTCTCGGCGTCCAGTCGGCGACGGGTGTCGCCGAGGGCGAGTGCGGCGAGTTGCCGGGCGCGGGCGAGACCGGCGGTGCCGTAGCACCAGGACGGCCGTCGCGGTGCGGACGGAACGAGGCGGTCGGCGCGCAGCTCGGGGCGGGTGACCCAGTACGGCCACGCCGGGCCGTCGTCGGTGTCCTCCTGCCAGTTGTCCAGCCAGGTCAGAATCCGGCCCACCGCTTCGTACTGGCCCGCGACGAAGGTGCCGTGCCGGGCGGCGAGCGCCAGCAACGCCAGTACCCCGCCGATGCCGTGCGCCATGCCGCTGTTGGCGTGTCCGCCGGGGAAGCGTTCGTCCGGGCGGCCCGACGGACCCGTTGGCGTCCACCATCCCGGCAAAGTTTCTCCGTCATGGATGATCGGCTGGGTGAGGCGTACGCAGTAGCCGAGGACGGCGCGCAGGACGGAGGAGTCGGGGGCGCGGCGCAGGAGGTGGGCACCGTAGCCGGTCAGGCCCCGGACGGTGTCGAACTCGGCGAGCGCCGGGAGTAGCCCGGTGTCGATTCGTCGGTGAGCGGCGTCGACGCGGCGCTTCGCATCGGCCGCCGTCTGCCGGTCCAGGGTGGCGAGAGCGCGTCGGTAGGCGCCGGGCAGGTGGTCGGCGGCGCAGGCCAGTGCGTGCGCGAAGGCGGGCGTCCCGTAGAACGGGTGGCTGTCGGGACCGCTGGTGAGCGGCTCGCGGGAGGCGGCGGCGAGCCAGTCGTGGGCGCGCTGCCACGGGCCGAGGCCGGCCGCGGCCCGTTCGATGTGCAGGAGTGCGATGCCGGGGAGACCGAGGGCGAGGTGCTGCCGGTGTGCCGTCGGGAACGGCACCCCGCCGGGGTCGGCGAGGTGCTCGGCGACGGCGTCGGCCACCAGGCCGAGCGCGGTCTGCGCCGTCTGTGCCGTCTGTACGGTCATGACGTCCTCCCGGTGGTGCGGGCGGTCCAGGCCAGGGCGGCGGCTCGGGCGAGGTGGAGGCAGGTCTCTTCTTCGGGGAAGTTCACCGCGATGTGCCGTACGAAGTGGACGTGCAGCAGCGAGGTCAGGACGTCGTCGAGGGCGATGCCCTGCGTGTGGGGTCCGGGCAGATGCCTCCGATAGGCGGCGAGCGCCGCGTCACGGTCCGCCCACGCCTGGACGATGGGCGTTCCTCCGGGGGCGGCGCGCAGGGCGGCCCAGTCGTTGCCGGGGTCGGCCAGACGTACGGCGTCGGCGAATTGCGGGCGCGGTACGGGGCCGGGCGCCGTGGGCGGGATGTGGTCGATCAGCCAGCGCGTCCCGGCTTCCGTGCTGCCGAGGAACGCGGAGGCGATGGAGACGGTATGCGCGGCCACCAGTGTGCGCTCGTGGGGGCGCCGCGGTTGGGAGAGCTGGGCGAGGACGGCCCGCGAGTCCGCGCGGAACACGTCTTCGGCCGCGTCCCATGCGGCACCACAGCCCCAGCGCCCCGTCTCCCGGTAGGAGGTGGGGTACCGCAGGTCCGCCAGCAGGCCGGCGTCGCGCAGTTCGTCGGCCCACACACTCACTGTCCGGGCCGTATCGGCGAACGCATCGGGCGTGGGGAGCGCGATGCGCAGGCGCAGGTGCTGCTCGGGGTCGCGGAAGCGGACGAACCACCACGGCGGGCCTCCGAGCCGTTCGAGCAGGTCGGGCAGGTAGCGGGCGAGCAGCGTGTCCTGGCGGCGAGCGCCGCCGTACAACGCGGCCAGCAGCACCGACGATGCGGCCGGGGTCTGCGTCTGGGCTGTGGAGAGGGCGCGGGCCGGGGTGGGAGCGGGCAGCTCTGACCACGGAGACGGGCGGGTCGCCCGGAGCGGCACCACCACCTCGTGGGCACGGTCGTCGCACCAGCCGAACGCCCCCGGCTCCGCCGCCTCGACGAGTACGGCCTGGCGTCTCCGGTCGAGGTGGTGGCGCAGCAGCATGCGGTGGCCGGCCTCGTCGAGGTCGAGGAAGAGACGCCGGTCGTCCTCCACGAGGTGGACCCGCTGGGGCAGCCGCCGTCGGGCCCGCCAGCCGGTGAAGGCGGCCTCCCATTCGGCGCGTGGGCGTGCGTGGCCAGGCAGCTCGGAAGCATCGAGGCGCCATCGGGCCGGGATGAGCACGACGCGCCCGTACCGCAGGCGCGGCAGAAACGGCATCGCCGCCGCGGCGCCCCAGTCGAACACGGTGACCTGCGCGCACTGGGCGCGGGGCAACTCGGTGAGGAAGCGCACGAGCGGCGGGGTGTGCGTGCGGAGGTTGAGTGCGTGCATCCCGACGGCCTCGACGCGCCGGCCGCGCTCCGGATCGGCCAGGTACATGCGGCGGCCGTCGCACCCCACCGCCAGGTCCGCGGGCACGAGGACGTCGGCGTCGGGTGCCCGGTGTTCCTGGAGGCTGATCACGGTCGGCAGGACTCGCGGGGTCCGAGTGACGTGGGCGCTCTCCGGCAGCAGCGGCGGAAAGGAGAGCTGCGCGGGCACGGTGTCGCCGTCGGCGGCCGGGAGGCCGGACAGTTCGGCGGCCAGGGCCGCACGGTCGTCCGGGGACAGGACGCCGAGAAAGCGGCCCGTGGTCACACCGGCGCCGCGGGACACGCTCACGACCTCCAGCCGGAACCGCCCGCGCCGCAGCTCGTCCACGCCGGCCGCATGGACCCGCACCCCCACCTCCAAGTGCGGCGGCACGCGAGGTTCGTCGGGTCCCACGTCCAGGGCGTCGATCAGCTCGTCGGTGAGGAGCACCTCGTCACGGCCGTCGAGCGCGGCCGCCTGCGCCAGCCGTACGAGGGTGTCGTCGCGGGCGGAGAGGCGTGGCCGACGGGCGCCGGGCGAGGAGCCCGGGTAGCCCTCGGGGTAGCCGACGCCGCTGTCGGCGACGACTTCCTGGAGCGGCACCATCGTGCCGATGCCGTACCGCTCGTAGAACCGCTGGTGGTACGCGCCCCACGCCGCGGTGCCGTAGGGGCGGGCGCTGACGCGGGTCAGGAGCAGCGCGGCGCGCTCGGTCTCACGGGCGACGGCGCCCGGCAGTACGAGCTGCGCATCCAGGCGCAGGTCGAGCGCGACGGGGTGGCGGCGCAGGCCGGGCACGAGGGCCCTCATCCGGGCTGCGGCACCCTCGCGCCCACTACGCGAAGCGCACCTCGTCAGCGCGGTCCGGATCTCCCCCAGTTCGCGCACGGTCCCGGCGAGAGCGGGGAGGGAATCGGTGCCGGCCAGGCGGAGCTGGTCGAGGAGATGTCCGAGGGCGTCGGTCTCGGTGCTCGGCGCGTGCAGGCCCGTGATCAGCACCCGCCGTCGGATCAGCTCGGCCAGCAGGCGGCGTACCTTTGCCGGCCCGGCTTCGGGGAACTCCGACTCGAGCTTGTCCGCGAGCTCACCGGCCCGGACCGGCTCTCGCGCCGCGGCGAGGACAGCGCGCACGGGCGCGGTCAGGGCCAGGGACGCCTCGACCGCGCGAGGCCGCTCACTGCGCTTACCCCGGTCGCTCCGGTCGCCTCGGTCGCTCCGGTCGCTTCTGTCATCGGATTGGAACGGCACGACGAGCCGGTCACCGCGGCTCGTCACGGTGTTGTTGACGACAACGGGCAGTCGTTCGAGGAGGTCCGGGCAGGTCTCCAACCGCTCGACGACAGCGGCCAGCCACTCGGCGCCCGCACGGCCGACGGCCACGTGTTCCCCACCCCAGGCCACACTCGCCTGCGTGCCGAATCCCGCGACGGTCACACCGGCGAAGAGCCCGAACGGCGTCGCCCTGTGCTGGGAACGCAGCAAGTAGCGGGCCACGGAGAGCGCCGCACGCCGTACGTCGCGCGCGGACGGCTCGACGCCCCCCGTGGACAACTCAGCGGGCATGCAGAGGCTCCGTACCCGCGCGGCCAGAACCGGGCTGGCGTGTTCGAGTGCTTCGGCGAGGTCGTCGTCGGCCAGGACCGCACGCAGCCACGCGGTGCAGGAGGCGACTCCGGCGACGGAGCGGTCGTCGAGGTCGGGAAGCGGAGGGCATGGCGGCGCCGGCCGGGCAACGGCTCGTAGGAGAGCGGTCGTGCCGGAGCGGAACGCCGGGTACTGATCAGCCACCACTACCTCCGTGTGTGCGGGATGGGGGCGGCTGGTGCCGCTGCGCCGCGAGATGCGGCGGCGGCACCAGCCCGCGAAGGCGCGAAGACGCGGAGTCTCCGGATGCCCTCGGGATGCTCAGGCGACGTTCGTGGTGCAGGCGCCGCAGGTGGATCCGCAGTTGTCGTCGGTCAGGTTGACCAGGCCCGCCGGGTCGGCCACCTCGACGAGGGAGACGTCCAGGTCGAAGCCGTCCGGCGTCCTCGGGGCCTGCCGGCTCACCTGAGTGCTGTTCGGTACTACCGTGTTGCGGGTCATTTTCGACTCCTTGGTGGTTGGAAGGTTGCTGTGCGGTGCCGCCCGCCCCCGGCCGTACGGCACGGTGCCCCATGACCGGAGGCGGGAGTCTGGTGGGGCGGCGGTAGCCGGCCGCCGCTCTCGGGAGGTCATGCGGAGACGGGCGAGGTCGGGTCCGGGAGGCCGGTGCAGCCTCTGAGGCGCGTGCTCACGCCCCGCTCCTCAGCAGGAGTTCGGCCCAGACCTCCTTGCCCCACGGGCGACTGCGCGGACCGTGCAGGTCGTAGCCCCAGCGGTCGGCGATGCCGTCGATCAGGAGCAGGCCACGCCCTGACTCGTCGTCCTCGCCGGCCCGCCCGAGAGCAGGTAGGCGTGAGGGCTCCCGGTCCACCACCCCGACACGTATCCGTGTCGCGCTCGGCCGCCCGACGATCAGGCGGATCGACCGGCACGTCGTGTGCGTGACGGCGTTCGCGACCAGTTCCGACATGATCAGCGCGGTGACGTCGGCGGGGTCGTCGAGGTGCCATGCGCCGAGGACGTCACGAACGAGCGTCCGGCCTGCTTCGGCCGTGGACGGCTCGCACGGGCAGGTCTGGCTGTAGGCGGGATGTCCGGTGGCTGCGGTTTGCATGAGAGTGATCAGACTCGTCATCGGGGTTGAGCCCTCGCGTCGTCTCGGTGCCCGGCCCACCCTGAGAAGGCGCCAGGAGAAGGCCGGACCGTCACCGGCCGCCCGCTCCGGAGAAAGGGGCGAGCGGCCGACACCCAGACAACTCGCTTCCGCAGTCGGGTGGTTAGGACGATCCACCCTCCGCTCCGAGGAAAGACCTAGGGCGATTTGACTACTGCTTTACCTGGTGGGTGAGGGGTCGCCAGGGCTACCGTGCGGGCATGGACACCACGCGCAACGTCGTGCTCGAGGCGTGGATGGCCGAACACGGCTACAGCTCCAACAGCCTCGCCGATGCCGTGAACAGTGCTCTCGAGCGCCTGACCGGGCGGCTTGGCGGACTCGACGGCTCGTCGGTCCGAGCCTGGAAGGCGGGCCGCGTCATGTGGCCCAAATCAGCCACCCGCAAGGCGCTCGAGGACATCAGCGGCCTGCCCGCCGTCGCTCTGGGGTTCGTGCCACGGGGCCGGTCTTCGTCCACCCCAGCCCCACCGCAGCAGGAGGACCCCGACATGAAGCGCCGTACCCTCGTCGGCGGCATCGCTGCCGTTGCCGCAGCAGCAGCGGCCGCGCCCGGCACCGCAGGGCCCCGCCGCATCGGCATGAGCGACGTGGACCGCCTGAACAAGCGCTTCGCCGAGATCATCGCCAGCGATCACCGACACGGTGGGCAGCTCGGCATCGAACAGCGGGCGGCCGCGCTCGCCGACGAGGCACTGAACCTGCAGAACGCCGGCAGCGCCACCCAGCGCGTACGCAGCAGCCTCTACGCCTCCGCGGCGGCCTTCCGGTCCTCGGCGATGTGGGCCGCCATCGACGGCCGCCGCTACGACGTAGCCAAGGGGCACATGCGTGAGGCCCAGGCCCTGGCCGAGATGTCCGGCGACCAGGCGATCAAGTTCCGCATCTGGAGCCACACGGGCACCATGTACCGCCACATGGGGCGACCCGCCGACGCGTTCGCCGCGAACGACGTAGCCCGCAGCCTGCACATCACGCGCCGCGACCCGATGTTCGCTTCCCTCGGCATGGCCCGGCAGGCGGCGATCCACGGCGCGGCGCACGACCGCACCGGCACCCGCCGTGCGTTCGACCAGGCACAGGAAGCCATGCTGCGCGCCGACCCCGGCGACTACCGGCCCGTGTGGCTGCTCGCCTTCTACGACCAGGCCGAACTGCACTCCCTGGCCCTGTCCGCCCATCTGGCACTCGGCGACCACCCGACCGCCGAGTACCACGCCCACCGCTGCCTTTCCGCTCTGCGGCCCCACATGGTCCGCTCCCGGGCCATCACCACGACCCGTCTCGCGCACGCCCAGCTCGCCCAGGGCGCCGCCGACGCCGCCACGACCACCGCGATGAAGGTTCCCGCCGACGCCGCCACCCGGCACGCGCGGGTGACGCGCATGCTGCAGGAGTTCGGGGCCGCGCTGCGCGCCACCGCACCGCGCAGCTCCACCGTGCAGGCCTGGACCGAGCACACCGCCTCCTGGAGGATGGCCGCATGACCACGGCGCCCACCATCGAACTGCGCACGTTCACCACCCTCGACACCGCCCGCGGCGACCTGCTCGACGTCTACGCCGATGTGCGGGCCCCGCTCCTCCACCTGCCGAACTACGCGGTCACCGCGTTCGGCGAACGCCTGGACCGGCACGGCGGCGAGCCGGGATTCACCGCTGTCCTCGCCTACGCGGACGGGCACCCGGTGGGCTACGCCTACGGCAACTCCATCGAGCACGGCGACCGCTACTGGCAGCGCACCAGCCCGGCGCCGGCGGACACGTACACCGAGCGCCCGGCTGTCGCCCTGAAGGAGATCGGCGTCCGGCCGGCGTGGCGGAAGACCGGCACCGCCCGGCGTATCCACGACGCCCTCCTCGCCAACCGCGACGAGCCCTTCGTCACCCTGATGGTCAATCGGGCCGCGGGCGACGGCAAGGTCCACGCCCTCTACAGGTCGTGGGGGTACGAGGACATCGGCCAGAGCCAGCCGTCACCGGCGTCGCCGGTTCTGACCGTGATGATCCGTGCCGTTCGCTGATCGCGGCGGGTTACCAGGGTGCGCCCACGGCTGACCGAGGGCCCTGCCCGCAAGCCGCGTCGTACCGTGTTGCGCTGAAGCAGTCACGCGAATGACGGCCACCGGTCGGCGGCCCACTCCCTCCAGCCCTCCCAGCCGGCGGGGGGCTGGTCGAGGGCCCCGTTGCCTCCCAGCTCCCCCGCATCGGGCTCCTCGAAGTGCGCCCGTCCGTGCGTGATGTCGGCCTCGGTCATCGGGAGCGTGTCTTCGGGGGCGGTGGCCCAGCGACGGCCGATCCGGGCGCGCTGGGGCTCTTCGTCTACCGGCAGGTAGACCATGCGGCAGCACGCGTCCTCGGCTTCCACCAGCCAGCGGATCGCGGACCGTTCGTCCCGTGACCAGCAGCCGTAATCCACCACTACGTTGGTGCCCAGCTTGACAGCCTCCAAGGCGAGCCAGAGCATCCGCCCTTCCAGCACGTCGCGCTTGCCGTCCGCCTCCATCGTGCCGCACAGGGGGATCATTCAGTCGTCGGGCGTCAGCCGCAGCGCGCCGTGCTCTTCGGCGAGCTGCCGCGCCCTTGTGGTCTTTCCGGCCCCAGGCAGGCCGGCCATCAGGAACAACGTGGTCACCGCCCGATCGTGTCAGGGCAACCGGGCGGATGACCAACGCTTTCTCCGACTGGTCGCGGCCTGAGCCAGACCCGGAACGGATCCTGCTCGACGGCAAGTACAGCGCGGGGCCATCCCCGCAGGTGCAGGGAACAGAGGCAGTGCCATGCTGCGCTCCGCTGGGCGGCTGGGCAGGGTGCGCTCCCCGCGTGAGACCCTGCCCAGCCGCGGCGAAGGCATCAGATGGCTTGAGGGGCAGTCTCCTCAGAACTGCCAGCTGCCAACCCCACCTCGACTTCGCCGATGTCGCCTCCAGTGATCCACCTACGGATCAGTTCCCGGTCCTCCTCGGACAGCGACAGGCGTGCGTTTGCGCACAACGTATAGACGTTTTCCACCCACGCGTCGGAAAGAGTCTCCGCTGTAACCCCTTCGGACATCCCTTGCCCTACGTAGAGGAGCCCTTTGAGGACGAAGTTGACAGCGTTGCGAGTCACCGGGTTCCCGCGCGACTCAGTTTCGTCCCGAACTCTCTTCGAAGTCGGATACATCTGGAATGCATAACTCTGCAAATCTCGCGCAAGAACCTCGAACAGCAAAGCATAGGCATCCGGCTGCAACGCCGGCACATCGGTCAGGGCACTCACTTGAGCGAGAAGACGAGGAAGCTGCGCCCGACCACCCTTGTCCTCAAAAGAGTGCAGCGTTGGATCGAGAATGTATCCGGGCGGCGCAGCCACATATTCAAGATCGCCGCAATGAGTCTTAACGAACCCACTGAAGCTTCCGGCGCCGTACCACGCGGACTCCTTTATCGAGGGGTCGATCTTGAGCGCCGCCGTTGCTGCGGCAGCCGAAGCGAGCGGACTGGGAGCTGCCCGTACGACGCGGTAAATCTCCTTAACGACCGCTTCGCGCTTGTCGCTGCTCATTTGTTGCGGAAAGACGACCGCAACCTGCTCGACTTCGTCATCGAGCGTCACCTCAGCCGCTTGGAACTCATCCCAGCGGGAGGCCGCGGCGAGCTGCTCAGGCGTCACGAACACATCACATGTCGCCCGGAAGGCAGCAGCACTCAGACCGGCCGCCACCACCGTCGTCCACCGATCCTTGGCCCGGAGCCTCTGCAGCACGGGGGTGAAATCGGCGTCTGCCGACATGATCACAAACTCGTCGTACCGGGTCTCGTCCGCGAGAGCATCCATGATGTCGAGCACCATGTAGATGTCGGCACTGTTCTTACCTCGGGAAGTCAGAGGCGGGCAGTCGATCGACCGAAACCCGCTGCGCGTGAAGAAGGCGCGGTACTTACCGAAAGCATCCGGGTTGATATACACGTTCCGCACAAGGAAGCGGCGATCGGGATCACGCTGGGCGACTTCCCCCGTGCCACTCTTACCTTCCAGCCAATTCATCCACCTGTCCGGGCGGGTTGCAAACGCTTCCGCCGCCTCCGGGTCCACGTTGCGGAGCCCCAGATAGATGTTGTCGAAGTCCACAAATAACGCCGACTTGGCCGTCACCGAATTGACACCGTCGAACGACTCTCTACTCAACGACCCACCTCCACTCATCATTTCGTGGGGCGCTCGGGGAAGCGATCCACGTAGCCAGGACATCGGAGTGAGAAGCATAGCTGGCTCTGGGCTGCCGCGTTCACGGATCGACAAATCGAACAGAACGAACAGCCGGGAATTGCCTCAGCCGCTTTCATCCCCTTCCCTGGTCCGGAACAAGGTCTGCCTCAGCGCGTTCCGATGGCGCGGGGAGCAGCCGAGCTGGGCGGCCTTGGTCATCCAGGAGCGGGGACCATCCCCGCGGGTGCAGGGAGCAGACTGTTCGACCTGCAAGTTTATGACGGCCGCAGCGTGTTCTCAGGGACTCTGAAAGGTTCCGGCAAATTGGACATTGCAGCCAATGGCGCAATGAAGGCCGAGCGAGCTCCGCCCTACGTCAACCTCGCAATGCCCCGCCCCCCGAAGGACCGGTGACAAAGCAACAACTCCCCCCC
>NZ_LIPF01000017.1 GCF_001905385.1 Streptomyces sp. CB02414
TCGCCGCCCTCCAGGGCCAACCCGAGGGCCTGGCGCTCAAGGAGATCCGCGCCGCCGTCGGCTGCGGCACCGAGGGCGGCCCCGCCACCCGCAGCGTGAACAACGAGGTCAGCACGCTCGCCGCCGAGGGCGAACTCGTCGCGCTCGGCAGGGGCGTCTACCGCCTGCCCTGACCCGCCCCAAAACGGCAGGGGACCGGCTACTCCGTCAAGACCGGCCGGTCCCCTGCCCACTCCCCTGACGCATCGAAGGAGCCACCCCAGTGAACCACCCCGACCGCCCCGCCGGCCGCGCGCTCAGCGAAGCCGAAGCTGAGGCCGAAGCCGCTCGCCTTCTCGCCGAGGCCTACAGCACCAACTCCCCCGTCGCCACGCGGCACAAGGACATGACGCCGGTCCCCGCCGTCGGGACCGCCCCGCCCGAGCCGCAGCCCGGCCGGGCCGCCATGAGCCAGCGCACCACCGATGCCAGCGTCCTCATGCTCGCCGGTGCGGGTTCCGTGTCCATGGTCAGCGTGTCCGCCGGAATCCTGATGTACCTGTCCCAGTACGCCGACCCCGTCGTCTGCGGCATCGTCCTCGGTGCCCCCACGGTCGTCGTCCTCGCCCTCTGCCGCCTCGTCCGCCGGGCCAAGGAAGCCGTGCAGGCCGCCCCGCCCGTCGTCCACCACCACTACGAGGGCACGGTCGTCCAGGACAACACCGAGATCACCACCCACACCCGCGGCGTCATCGCCCGCACCCACAACCGGTTCGAAGGCTGAGAGGGAACGATCGTGAAGCGACCCGACAACGTCCTGGCCGCCGTCCTCGAAACGCACGGCGGGCACTGCGCCTGTCAGGGCGCCTGCGGCAAGACGCACACCGGCGACGGCGAACGCTGCAACGCCGCGAGCAGCGGGAAGAACAAGCCCCTGCTGGCCGCCCCGCAGACCCCGCACGCCACGGACGTGCAGAACGCGGCCGCGCCGCTGGAGGAGCTGCGGCCCTGGTGCTGGCCCTGCTGGCGGGACGCGCTCGCCGCCGAGCGGGCCCGCGCCAACGATCGCCGCACGCAGGAACTGACGGAGATGCAGATCGGCCTGTTCGACGTCGACACCAACGCCGCGGCGTAACGCCCGGCCCGGGTCAAGCGCAACGTCGGCTGACCACCGACGCGGGAGCGGCCGGACTTCTGGCCGGATGCACGGCCGCCCCCGCACTCCCCGTCCAGCTCAACAACCGAGGAGAAGCCTCAGTATGAACCGCAACCGCGCCGCCCACTTTGCCGCCGCCTACGCCCTCTTCCGCATGGCGGCGGACTACGCCGACCACTGGGGGCAGTCCGACTTCGACGCTCAGTGCAAGGGCGCCACCGACGAAGCGCCCGTCACCTACAAGCACGAGGACACCGGCAAGGAGACCGTCGTCGGCACCAAGGGCGGCCGCGCCGCGTGCACCCGCCACGTCATCAACTACACCGCCACCCAGGGCATCGTCCTCGTCGTTGGCTCCCGACTCCTCGGAGTCCGCCTCAACCCCGCAGCCGTCGCCGGCGCTCTCGCGCTCTCCGGCCTGACCCACTACGCCGCCGACCGCCGAGTGCCCAACGGACTCCTTCACCGACTCGCCAAGGCCAGCGGCAAGGAGCGGTTCTACAAGCTCGCCGACCACGGAATGAACGGCGCCTACTGCCTCGATCAGAGCTGGCACCACTCGTTCGAAACCTTCGCCGCGGCGCTCGCCTCCCTCGGGTCCTCGACCCGCTAATCCGAACCCCAGACCGCCATCGACCGGACCAAGGAGACTGCACCGCATGACAACCGCAGAACTGAACCCCGTTGACGCCGCCCGCCAGGCTGGACGTTGGGTGGTCGGCACCTTCTACGGGCATCACGACGACACCAAGGTCGTTGCCGTCGCCATCCGCGACGACTCCGCCTCGCTCCCGTACGGCTGGGAATGCTCCTGCGGGATGGGGCAGCGCTTCCCCAGCGAGGACGGCGTGTGGCGCAGCGCCTGGCGCCACGTCCACCCGCCCCGCTGGCGCGCATGGGCCCGGCGCATGCCGATCCTGGGTCGTCTCGTCCAGCCCACGGCGCGTCTCCAGCACCCCGAGAGGGCCTGACCGGTGACCGGCCGCGCGGTGCCCGCCGACTTGTACGCCGCGCTGCAAGCCTGCTTCCCGCACGGGGGACTGCCCGGCTGGCTCACTGCCGCCGGCTCTCGCTGCGGCACCGGAGTCGCTCCGACCCCGGTCGACGGCGCCGACCGGGCGAGTGAACTCGCCGACCTGGTCGCCCTCGCCCTGTGGGAACTCCTTCAGGACCCCAGCGACGATCCGTTCACCAAGCTGTTCACCGCGGCCTGCGCACGGCACCTGAGCTGACAACAAGAAGCGGGCCCCGTCCTCGGACGGGGCCCGCTTCTTTGCGTTCAGGGGTCTACGCTGCCGCAGCTTCGCCTTCGGGGCTCTCCTCGGCGGCTTCGGTCGCGTCAGTGGCCCCGCCTTCAAGCTCAGTCTCGGCGTCGGGCTCGCTCTCCAGGAACGTGACCTTCACCCCGCTGACCGAGGACAGGACCTCGATCAGGGACTTCACCGCAGTGCGGGCGCGCTTAGGGTCGTGCGCCAGCGCGGCCTGGACGGTGCCCGTGTCGAAGGTCTTCGCGGCCTTCGACAGGGCTCGAACGGCCTTCGCGGGGTCGGTGGCTGGAGTTGAGGGTGTCCCGGCCTCCAGAGACGCGAGGTAGGCGATCACCGCATCCTCGGTCTTCCCCTTCTGCCCGGCAGCGGCCTTCGGGAGGGCCTCCACGGCGCCCTGGACGAGTGCGGCGGTGACGCTTGAGCCCTTGACCTTAACGAGCCCCAGGTACAGGTAGACGGCCGCCTGGACGCCGTGCTCCTCGACCAGTGGCACCAACGCCCACGCGTGTCCGTACCCCAGCTTCGTAGAAACAATTGTTTCCAAACCACCTCCTGGCCTGGCCTGGAACAGTGCTTCGGCTACGCGCCAAGTGCGGATCAGCTTGCCCGCGTACTGCGGGGTGATGTCCCACCTGGCCTG
The DNA here is from genome assembly GCF_001905385.1 of Streptomyces sp. CB02414. Classification (GTDB taxonomy): domain Bacteria; phylum Actinomycetota; class Actinomycetes; order Streptomycetales; family Streptomycetaceae; genus Streptomyces. The sequence goes on from NZ_LIPF01000017.1 coordinate 3,044, forward strand.
GGTGTACTCCTCGAAGGTCTCGAACTGCGCCCGGTAGAGGCGGGCGTCCCGCACAACTTGGAGTGCCTTACCTGCGGCCCAAAAGGCGAAGCGCAGATTCTCGATGGCGCTCTCGCACTTGACCAACATGTCCTGCTCCTGCGCGATGAGCGCCGGAGTGTCGGTGAGCTGTTTCGTTGGGAGCTTCGCGGAGTCGCCGAGTGCGCGTGCCAACTCGATGGCGTTGTCCGGACGCCCCGGGGCGGCAGGAGCGCCGCCCACATTGATCGCCTTACCCATCAGAGCATCTGCTCCATCGTCAGGGCCACGCGCATGAAGTCCTCACGCGCCTTGAGGGCCGTACCCGACATCTTGTACTCGGTGACCAGAGTGCCGTTCTCGTAGGCGTGCTCGTGGATGGTGTACCGGCGGATCGGGTCGGCGACCCGCGGATAGTTCCGCTCGTCAATCCATGCCTTGACCTTGTTGAGCTGCGTCTCGAACTTGTCCTTGCCGGGATCATGCATGTTGATCACGACCAGGAAGGGGATGCCGCGCGGCTTGAGTACGCGCTCGATCGTGTACTCGCACTCATCCCAGGTGATCTTTGACGGGGTGATCGGGACGATCGCCAAGTCGGCGACCTCCAGCACCTCGCGCAGCGCGTCGGCTGTCCGGCTTTCGCCGAGCGGATCGGCTCCCCACTCGGCGTCAGGGTCGACGTCCAGGAAGCCGGGGGTGTCAACGATGATCCGACGCCGGTCGGGATCGTTGATGATGCCGGGCAAGATGTGCAGCTTCGACTTGGTGACGACGAAGTCGAAGGGGAGGGCCTCCTCTCGTACGCCTGCGCACCACTTCTCCAGGGTGCCCTGGACGTCGATGCCGGCCGCGACGACGGGAGCGCCTGCGGACTCGTCCGCGTTGGACATCACCGCCGATCGGCCCGCGCACGCGGCGGTGTTGACGGCGATGGTGGACTTGCCCGCGCCGCCCTTCTGCTGGATGACGACGATCACTTTCGCCGTTCTGGCGACAGCGTCAGCGGCCGTGTCGATGGCCGTTGACAGGGCTGTGGGTGTACTCATTCCGAGGCCTTCCGTTGATTTCACCGCGCGAGAGGCGGTTACTCGGATCGCGCACAGCTTGCCAGACGTTTGGGGTGTCGATGTGCATCGCGGCATGCCGAAAAGAGCAATGGTGTTCGAGTGAAATCGAACGACTTGGAAACAGTTGTTTCTACTCTCAAGCCTGTTCGGGGATTTCGGGCTGACTCGCTCCCGCTGCTCGGTCGATCGCGGCGCGGAGTAGGTCGCCGGTGGTGAGTACCTTGGCGCGGAGGCGGTCGCGGATCTCCAGTGCGGACTGCGGTGCGGACGGTCGTCCGGCTGCGGCCGTGAGGGCGAGTTCGGCGGGGATGCCGTCGCGTTCGGCTTCGCGGAGGGCGACCTCGACCCCGTCGCCCCATCGGTCTGCCCAGTCCTGGAGTGCTTCGACGGCCTCCTTGCTGGTCCAGTACGCGGCGCGGCGGACGGTGTCACCGAGCTTGTACGGCAGGTTCACCGACACGCGATGGGTGTAGCCGCCGTCCCCCATGGGTGCACTCGGCGGGGTGCCCCACGGGCGGCCCGGCGCCTCCAGCTCGCCTTCCGGGGGCTTGGGCCACTCGCGGTCCATGCCGCGGGCGCGCAGCTCCTCGCGTACGGCGCGGGTCGCGATGTCGTCCCGGGTGCCGCCGAACTCGCCGGCGCGTCGCATCCGGGCAACCCGGGCCCGGATGTCGCGTCGGACGGCGGCTGCCTCTCGCCGCGACATGCCGGGCACGATCAGCTCCCGTCGGCGTGTGGCGATCCACTCCTCCTCGCGGTCCCGTTCGTCCTTGCGGCGCGCGTTGAGCGCCTTCAAGGCGTCCTCGGTCACCGCCACGTGGAACTTCATCTTCACCGTCGCCATGGAGGAAATGTAGCCAGATAATTGGAGGCGTACCGCTGCCGCTGGAACGCGGGGTGCCGTGAGGCAACCACCGGTGCGGCAGGGGAAATCCGCTGTTGGTGAGTCGTAGGGTCAAAGAGGATGGATCATGTCCGGCCGCTCTTGAGCATCCGGGCGAGGCCGGGGGGCGCCCCTGGCCCCGTCCGTGGTGACAGTGCGCCGGGCCGGGTCCATGGCCTGTGCCCTACCAGCACCACGGGGGAGTACGCGTATGAGCATTGGGGGAGTGGAGCCGCCGCTCCACGAGGACGAGGAGAACCGCAGTGACGCAGCTCAGCAGGCACGGGCAGACGGCTCGGGAGTATTGGGAGACGTACCGGCCGCAGGCCCTGGAGTCGCTGGGGGGCCCGGAGCAGCAGGCGGCGTTCTTCCAGGAGCTGGACCTGCGGGTGGCGGAGAAGATCGGGCAGACGACGACCGAACTCCTCCAGAAGCTGCCGATGGAGCAGCGCGCGGCGGCCCGGCGGGCGACCCGGTCGCAGGCGCAAGAGCTGGTGTACGCGGAGGAGATCTGGCTGGAGAAGGAGCCGGGGACGGAGCACCGGGAGATGTAGCTCCTCCTCGCTTCCGGCCGGAGGGGCAGCGGGACCTCGCCCCTGCGGGGCAGGGGGAGCGGGCCCGCGCCAACCTCGCGGCCCTGGAGACGCTGCGCGTCCTGGAGCGCGAGCAGCGAGCGGCCACCGAGGAGGAACAGCGGACGCTCGCGCGCTGGTCCGGTTGGGGCGCCCTGCCCGTCATCTTCAACCCGCGGCCGGCGCGTGCGGCGTTCGACGCGGATGAGCCCTTCGAGCGGGCCGTAGCGCGCTGGGACGCGGTCAGTGACCTGCGCGAGCAGATCCGGGAACTCCTCTCCGAGGACGAGTGGGCGGCGGCCCGGCGCAACACGATCAACGCGCACTACACCGACGCCGACCTGGTCCGTTCGATCTGGGGCGCGGTCCGCGGGCTGGGCTTCACCGGCGGCCGCGTCCTCGAACCCGGCAGCGGCAGCGGCAACTTCATCGGCTTCGCGCCGATCCTGACCTCGACCCCGGTGCAGATGACCGGTGTGGAGGTCGAGCCGACCACCGCAGCGATTGCCCGCCACCTGTACCCGGATGCCGAGATCATCACCAGCGGCCTGGAAGAGGTCCCGCTCGCCGACGGCGGGTTCGACGGCGTCGTCGGCAACGTGCCCTTCGGCCGCTACAAGCGGTTCGACAAGGTCCACAACGCCGACCTGTCGCTCTCCGTCCACGACCACTTCGTGCTGAAGTCGCTGTACGCCACCCGGCCGGGCGGCGTCGTCGCGCTCATCACCTCGCGCTACACCATGGACGCGGAGAAGCCGGACGCGCGTGAGCGCATGTACCAGCTCGGCGACCTGGTCGGCGCGGTCCGTCTGCCCGCCCGGGCCCACGCGGCGGCGGCCGGGACGGACGTCGTCACCGACGTGCTGTTCCTGCGGCGCCGGATGCCCGGCGAGGAACCGGGGGACAAGGCGTGGCTGACCTCCCGCAAGCGGGTGCTGCCCGGCCACGACGATGAACTCGCGGTGAACTCCTACTTCGACGCGCACCCCGAGTACGTGCTCGGCGAGCTGCGCGCGGGCTCCCGGGAGTGGGGGCCGGAGGTCACCGTCGTCGGCCGTACCGACCAGGCGCCGGCGGAGTCCCTGGCGGCCGCGGCCGCCGCCATCGCGGTGGAGGCCCGGGCCGCCGGGCTCACCGCGGCCGCCGACCAGCGCGCCGAGCCGGTGCAGACGATCGTCACCGGCGGCACCGAGGGAGCGCTCGGGCTGGACACCGAGGGCAACCCCACGATCATCGACGGCGGCCGCCCGGTCCCGCTGGAGATCCACCCCGACCAGCGCGACCAGCTTGTCCAGCTCATCCGTCTCAAGGGCCTGACCCTGAAGCTGTACGAGACGGAGGCGGACACCCCCGAGCCGGGGGAGACTCCGCAGCTCGCGGCGCTCCGCGCGGAGCTGCGGGTGGCGTGGCGGGACTACCGCAAGAAGCACCCGCCGCTGACCAAGCCGCGCCAGCACTACGTCTTCACGCCTCCCGAGGCCCGCGAGCAGGCCAAGGCGCAGGGCCTGAAGGAAGTCCCGGCCGCGTGGAAGCAGCGCACCGCGTTCGCCTGGATTGACGACGATCCCGACGCCTCGCTGCTGTTCGGCCTGGAGGAGTGGGACGAACGCACGGGCAAGGGCACCGAGCAGAAGGTGCTGCTGACCCGCGTCCTGGAGCCGCGCATCCTGCCGGCCCGGGCCAACAGCCACGAGGACGCCATCGCCCTGGCGATGGAGTACGACGGCGGGCGCCTGGACATGAGCCGGGTCGCCAGCCTCCTGGGGCTGGACGAGGAGAGCGCGGCCGCGCAGTGTGCGGACGCCGGGCTCGCCTACCGCGACCCGCTCCAGGACGACGCGTGGGAGCCCCGGCACCGCTACCTGTCCGGCAACGTGCGCGCCAAGCTCGCGGCCGCCCGGGAGCGGGCCGCCGAGGACCCGACGTTCCAGGGCAACGTCTCCGCCCTGGAGCGGGTCCAGCCCGCCGACCTGGCGCCCTCCGAGATCAAGGCGAAGATCGGCGCCCCGTGGATTCCGGTCGAGACCTACAACGACTTCCTCGCCCATCTGGGCTTCGAGGACGCCAGCGTGCTGCACGCGGGCGGCACCGTGTGGGAGGTCCGCGGCGCGAAGAACGGGGACCTGGCGCGCACCGAGTGGGGCACCAGCTCCCGGCCGACGCAGGACCTGTTCACCGCGCTGCTGCGGCAGGCCGACTCGACCATCCAGGTCACCTACCGCGACAACGAGGGCCGGACCTACGTCGATAAGGCCGCCACGGACGAGGCGCAGGAGAAGGCCCGGCTGATCGCGGAGGCCTTCGAGGACTGGGTGTGGGCCGACGAGACCCGCGCGGCCAACCTCGCGAAGATCTACAACGAGCAGTTCAACAACCTGGTGCTGCCCGAGTATTCGGGCTCCGCGCTGACCCTTCCCGGCCTGATCAGCGGCTGGAACATGAAGGAGCACCAGAACGCCGCGATCCGTCGGATCGTCAACGAGCCGACGGCGCTGCTCGCGCACGTCGTCGGCGCGGGCAAGACGGCGACCATGGCCGCCGGCGCGATGGAACTGCGCCGCACCGGCCTGGCGAAGAAGCCGTGCCTGATCGTGCCGAACCACATGCTCAAGCAGTGGTCGCGGGAGTTCCGGCAGCTCTACCCGAACGCGAAGATCCTGGCGATCACCGCGAGCGACCTGAACAAGAAGCGCCGCGCCAAGTTCATGGGCCGGATCGCGGGCGGCGACTGGGACGCCGTGATCCTCACGCACGAGGCGTTCAACCGGGTGCCCCTGCGGCCGGACACCCAGCGCAACTACCTCGACCACGAGATGAAGTCGCTGCGCGACCAGCTCGACATCGCTGCTCAGGCCGGGATGCACCGCAACACGGTCAAGCAGATCGAGGAGAGTCTGGCCAACGCGGAGGCCAAGCTCCAGCAGCAGATCGAGTCCATGGGCGACGACAACGGCGTCTACCTGGAGGACACCGGCGTCGACTACGTCTTCCTGGACGAGGCGCACGAGTACAAGAACCTGCGCACCGTCTCGGCGATCCCCGGCGCCGCGATCCAGGGCTCGGCGAAGGCCACCAAGCTCCACATGGTGCTGGACTACCTGCGCACGACCAATGAGTCCGACCGTGTGGCGACCCTGGCCACCGGCACCCCGATCGCCAACTCGGTGACCGAGGCCTACGTCCTCAAGCGCTACCTCGCCCCTCAGATCCTGGAGGAGATGGGGCTCGACGCCTTCGACAACTGGGCCGCCACCTTCGGTGAGGTCGTCTCCCAACTGGAGCCCGACCCCAAGGGTGACGGGTACAAGTACAAGGCGCGCTTCAGCCGCTTCTTCAACGTGCCGGAGCTGATGGCGGCGTACAGGACGTTCGCCGACGTGCAGATGGCGGAAGACCTGGACCTGCCCACGCCGCCCGTGCTGGAGAACGAGGACGGGCAGCGCGGCGAGACCGTCCTCATCCCGCCGACGCCGGCGCAGCGCCAGTTCATCAAGGAGCTGCCGCACAAGCCCTGGGTGCGCAAGCCCGGCGGCGTCCTCAAGGCCCTCGGCGAGGGCCTGCGCGCCTCCGTCGACCTGGACCTGGTCGACGCCACCGAGGCGCTGCGCAACCTCGGCTTGAGCATCACGGCCGACCAGATCTCCAGCGAAGACCCGGCGGGCGGCGGGCGCGTGCTGGACATGGAGAAGGTCGCCGACCTCGCCGACGCTGCCGCCGTCGACATGCGCAGCGTCGGCGGCAGCAAGGAGATGGGCAGCAAGATCCCGTATGCGGCCGAGAAGATCGCGGAGATCTGGCAGGAGACGAAGGACATCGTCTACCCGGTCTCCGGGGACGACCCGACCCCGCAGGAACTGCCCGGCGGCCTCCAGCTCGTCTTCCTGGACGAAGGCACCCCCGGCAGCACCGCCAAGCACGCCGCCGACCTGTACGCGGACCTGCGCGACGAACTGGTGCAGCGGGGGATGCCGCGCGAGTCCATCCGCTTCATCCACGAGGCGGCCACCGACCGCAAGAAGGAGAAGCTGTTCGCCGACTGCCGCTCCGGGCGCGTCCGCGTTTTGGTCGGATCTACGCAGAAGATGGGCACGGGCACGAACATCCAGGACAGGGCGGTCGCGCTGCACCACCTGTCCTACCCGTGGCGGCCGGCGGACATGGCCCAGCGCGACGGCCGTATCGAGCGGCGCGGCAACCTCAACGCCCCGTGGATCGAGAAAACCCCCGACCACGTCCGCATCCTGTACTACATCACCGAGCGCACCTTCGATGAGTTCCGGCTGACCACCCTCGCCCGCAAGGCGAGGTTCATCGGCCAGATCCAGCGCAAGGACTTCAGCGCCCGAGAGATCGAGGACATCGGCGCCGACGCCATCAACCTCGGCATGCTCTCCGCCCTGGCCTCCGGTGACCCGGCGATCCTGCAACTGGCTGAGGCCACCGCCGAACGCGCCCGGCTCCAGGGCCTGGCCCGAAGCTGGGACCGCCAGCAGGACACCCGCACGCAGCAGCTCGGCGACATTGACGACTTCCTCGCCCGCGCGGACACCGCCCTGGAAGGCATGCGGGCGGCGGCCCCCAACCGGCGCCCGACCACCGGCGACGACTTCGCCATGACCGTGGGCGACGCCACCTACCGCAGCCGCGACGCGGCCGCGAACGCGCTCGGGGCCAAGATGGTCGCCATCGCCCAAGACCAGTCGCTGCGGCCCGGCGAGCGCGTCCCGGTCGGCACCTTCGGCGGGCAGGACTTCCACGCGGAGGTCGCCTACGGGGCCAGCGGCCGCCGCCAGATGCGCCTGCGCTTCGCCTGGGGGTACGTCGTACCGCTGGGCCAGCGCGAGGACCGTGCGCAGTGGCAGGCCTCATCCGTCACACAGTCCAACGGCCGCGGCGCCATCCGGAGCCTGGAGCACTTCCTCAACCACCTGGACGACGACCTCGTCAAGCTGGAGCAGTCGGCCGAGTCCCTGCGGGCCCGCCGCGAGGAGATCACCTCCAACCTCCGCCCGAAGGACGAGAACCCCTACCGCATCCAGGCCCGTTCCAAGGAACGGGAGGAGAAGGCGCTGGGCAAGCTGGTCGTCGCCAACGAGAAGGAGGCCGCCCTCGCCGAGCGGGTCGAACGGGCCGCGAGCGTCAACGAGGACGCCGCCGAGGAGGTCAACGAGGAACTCGAAGCGCTGCGCGAGCACATCGCCAACCTGCGCAAGACCATCGCCGACGAACACCAGATCCAGGCCCGGGCCCGGGGCCTGACGCAGGACGAGAGCCGGTCCGACGACGCGCCCAACCCTGACGCGCCTAGCCCCGCGGAAAAGGCCGCGTTGGAAGCGCTCGCCCAGGAGATGGCCGATGCGTTCTTTCCCGAGGACAGTGCCCAACGGCCGACTGCGCGGCCGTCTGCCGGCGGCGCCGAGCCCGGGCAGGAGGACCCGCCGGCCGAAGCGCAGGACCAGTCCGGCCCGGACGCCGAGCCCGGACAGAGCACCCCTGAACCCGATGCTCCCGGTGAACCCGAGACGGAGCCGTCCCCCGGCCCGGTGACGCCCGAGGCCTCGGGCGACGGTGCGGCCGACGACGAACAGGACAGGGAACAGCGGTTCAGGGAAGAGGTGGACGACCTCTTCTCCGGCGCCGTGCCGGAGCCGGAGGAGCCCGCCTCGCCCGAGGAGACGGCACCGCTCCAGGAGCTGGTCGACCTGTTCGGCGACCGGGTGTCGGTCACGCACATCGGCGGCCCGCAGCCCCCGGCGGAGTCCGCCACCGAGGTGCCCGCCGGTGAGCCGGACACCCCTGCCCCACAGCCGGAGCCCCAGCCGGAGCCGGAGCCGGAGCAGCACACCGGCCCCTCGCCGGCCATGGCCCGGTGCGCGGCCGTCCTGCGGTACTACGAGCCGCTGTTGCAGCGCCACAAGCTGTCCGGCCGCGACGTCGTCGCCTACATCGACCGGCCCGGCGTCGGGTTCTCCTACGACCCGGACAACCCTCTGCCCGAGCTGATCCACCAGATCGGCAAGGTCGCCGAACGCGTCGGCGGGTCCTACCGCGTCAGCTACAACGAGTGGGTCAACTACCAGGTCGGCGAGCGTCGCCAGCAGCAGAGCGACGACCTGACCAACCTGAACCTGGATCTGCTCACCCTGTATCAGGGGGAGACCGACCCCCTGTTGATGGTCGACCTGGAGGCGATCCTCGCCGCTCCGCCCGGAACCGTCATCGAGCTGCCGTCCGAGGCGCAGATCGAGGCGGAAGAGGCGGCCGCGGCCCGTATCGTGATCGACCACGACGCGGAGGGCACCGAGGTCCGCAACACCCCGCGCGGCGGGGACCAGCGCATCCGGGATGCGCTGAACGACCTGAACTTTCAGTGGTCGAGCCGTCAGCAGAAGTGGTACCAGCGTCGCGGCACCCCCTTCGAGGACCGTGACACGGCGGTACGCGGCCTGCGCGCCGCCTTCGAGCGGCTGGGCGTCGCCTACACCTACAACGGCCCCGACCAGCAGGACACAGAAGAGACCACGGAGGCCGCCCCGCAGGAGACCGGAGCCCCGACCGGGCCGGTGCAGACCGAGCCCGCTGCGGACGTCTCCGCCACGCATGAGGCGGCCCTCGCCCCTGCTCGCCAGTCCGCCGGATGGGCCATCATGGCGGTCCTCAGCGAAGACCAGGTGCGCGGGCTGGTCAGTGCCGTCGCGGTCGACGGTCAGCCGGTCAGCACCCAATCCCGGCGCCTGCCGGGGGACCGGGTGCGGGAGTGGATCGCCGAGCAGCGGCAGACGCCGACGACAGCCTTCTACGCCTCGGACAGCAGTGAGCTGCCCTCCGTCCTGCGCGGCGGCGGCGACGTGCGCCTGTCGGCCCACATCAACGGGCTGACCATCGACCAGGGCGACGTGTCTTTCCGGACCCCGTGGGAGCACCTCCCTGCCTGGATCGACGCCGCCGTCGCGCACGACACTGCCACCCGCTCCAGTGACCTGCCTGCGTGGCGCTATGGCCGTCTGGACCACGAGATCCATTTCCGGATCGACGAGCGCAACGAATCCGCGGCCCTGGCGCTCCGCGCCCTGGCCACAGCGCTGCGCGAGACCGCCCCGCCCACCGACGAACAGTTCGCCGAAGCACGGGCCAAGTTCGCCCCGGTGGCTGCGGCCGCCGACGCGGAGCCCGAGCCGGACACGGTCAGCCCTGAGCCCGCCCCGCCGGCCGCCGCCGAATCGCAGACCGAGCCCGCCGCACCTGGCGACACGGGGGCGCCGGAGAACGGGCCGGAGGACCCGGAGGCCGACGACACCGACACCGACACCGTCCCGGCAGCCGAGGACACGGTGGTCGTGCAGACGCCGGACGGACCCGGCAGGGTCATCGGCACCGACGACGGCGACCTGGTGCTGGTCACCACCGAGTCCGGCACACGCGTCTGGGAACGCGGTGAGGTGCAGTGGCCCGACGGCTCGGTCCAGCCGGAGAACACCGACCGGGCCACCAAGGAGCGACAGAACGCCGCGGACGCCGCGCAGGCCGCGACCTCCGAGGGCATCGAGCTGCGCTACGGCAACGGCAACCGGCTGGTCGACCTGGACACCGAGGCCGGACACGGCACCGTGGTCGACGCCGACGGCGCGGTGATCGGCTGGGTCCGTGCCCGCATCGGCGACGACGGCCGCCGCTACTGGTGGGCGCAGGACGCACGCGGCGGTTCCCCCGACGACATGCCCTACCACGAGTCGCTGCCGCCCACAGCGGGCGTACCGGCGATCCGGGCGGCCGGGAGCATCCGCTCCGAACTGCACGCGGTCAAGGAACCGACACACCGCAGCCCCATCCCTGCCGAGTACGCCGCCCGCGAGGTGCGGCTGACCACGGCTCAGGTCCGGGAACTGCGCCGCCTGGTGCTCGATGCCACCTACTCGGACGGCACCCCGATCGAGCCGCCGGAGTGGGTGGCCTCGCACCGCAAGTACGTCCTGAACACCGCACAGATGCAGGCCCTCGGCGACGCGGCGCAGGCCGCCGCCGACGCCTTCCCCGGCGTCACCGCCGAGGAACGGCGCACCGCCCGCGTGCTGCGCAACGCCGCCGAGCGCTTCGAGTTCGAGGTGTACGACACCGCCCGGTGGCGGGCCACCATCCCGCCGATCGGGGAGACGGACCCCTACGCCGGGCCCTACCAGCCTCGCCCCCGGCCGGAGGCACCCGAGGCGGAGCAGCAGACGACGGACACGCCCGCCCCGACCCCTGAGCCCGCGGACACCGAGACGCAGGACTCCGCCGCGAACGAGGCGGACCCTGCGGCCCCGGCGGACACCGGCGCCCCGGCACCGGCCGAAGCACCGGAGGAGGCGGCCCCCGCCGACCCCCAGCCCGAGGACGGCACTCAGGCGGCACCGGACACCACGGCGGTGGACACCCCCGCGCCGGACCCCGCACTCACGGAGGCCGCCGACCCTGGGCCGCCGACCGACGCAGCACCCGAGGACGACGAGACGCAGCTCGACCTCTTCCCCAGCGAGACCCCGGAGCCCCCGGCGCCCACGCGTCGGCCCGGCGGCCGGCGGCGCGTCAGCCGGAGGGAGCCCGCCATCCACCCGCGCGCCGAGGGCGGCCCGGAAGACGGACGCCTGGGCGTCTACGGGCACGCCGGGCACGGCGAGTGTGACCGGTGCGGCACCTCCGACACCGACCGCTACACGATGGTGTGGAGCTGGCACAGCGGCACCGAGGACGGCGGCGCCATGGCCGCCGAGTGTGGGAGCTGTGTCGAGCTGACCACCGGCCTGACCTACAAGGAGTACCGGCGCCAGGCCGACGTCGCCGAGGCCCGGCGCGGCGGCCGCCGCATCGTTCCCGTCCCGCACGCACAGGGCGATGTCACCGGCAGCCGCACGGCCGAGAACGAATGGACCTACGTCCACCAGCCCACCGGCAAGCGTTACCGCCTCGCCGAGGAAACCCCCAGCGGATACCGCGGATTCGTCCTGCGGGACCTGTACGGCATCTCCCAGGGCACGGGCATCTCCACGAGTTCCGGCTATGAACTCGCGGAGCGGGCGGCCCTTGGCCGCACTGCGGAGACCCACCCGACCAGCAGCGACGACTGGGTGTTCTTCAGCTACCGGGACGACGGCGGCAAGCTGACTCTGCACGAGGGCGAGAACATCAGCAGCCGTCAGCCCAACAGCCCGCGCGGGAGCGGGCCGTTCGAGCACGGTCCGCGCTGGGACGTCACCGTCGGCGGCACCGACTACCAGGTGGAGATGGTCTACCAGCAGGGCCAGCCCGGCGAGGACGGCCACCGGTTGGAGGTCACCGCCCCGGACGGCACCAGCACCCGCCACGTGCACTGGGACGGTGTGCTGGAGTGGGCACGCGAACGCGTTCGCGTGCCCGAACCGGACCGGGCGGTCGTACCACTGGCCGCGCCGCTGGCCGAGGCCGAAGAAGCCCTCACCGCCGCGGAGGGCATCCGCGAAGGCATCCAGCGCCGCAGCACCACCACGGCCCTGGTCCAGGCGCGCGAGGCCTGGGAGCGGGCCCGGACCCAGTACGAGGCCGGTCGGCTCGCCGAAGGGGACGGTCACCTCGCCACGGCGCGCAGTCACGCGATCCTGGCCCGGTACCGGGAGAGCAGTCATGCCGACTTCCGGCCGCTCATGGACGCCGTGCGCCGGTTCCACGACGCAGTGGACGAGGTCCTCTACCCGGGCGGCGCGGGCTGGCGGCCGGCGGTGGGCGACTACGTCCGCGCCCGACACCGCTTCGTGCCGGAATCCGAGGGCTTCTGGATGAAGGTCACCGCGATCGGGGTCGACGGCATCCACGTCGAGTCCGGTTCGACCGGCGACGCCAAGACCGTCGTGCAACCCACCGACCTCGGGCCGCACGCTGATCTGCCCTGGCAGGAACAGCCCTCCCGGGCCCCCGGCGAGCCGAGGGCGTCGGACCAGGAGCGGCGGGACCTCCTCGGCATGCCGCCGCAGCCGGCGCCCGAACCCGCCCCCGCGCGGCCGCAGAGCCCGCCCGCCGACCTGGACGAGGAGCAACTGGACCTCTTCGCCGCCGGGGCCCCGGAGGCACCCGCCGCCCCGGAGGAGGCGGCACCGGCGGCCGACCCGGTCGACACCACGGCGTCCGACAGCGAGGCGCCACGCGAGGGCAGTCTGGGCCTGGTCGACGGGGAGAGCGTCACGTACCTGGGTGACCTGGACGGCCGCTACGAGGTCACCCTTCCTGGCACCAGCTACCTGCTGTTCCTGCCCTCCATCGAGTACCGGCGCACGAAGTTCGCCGTCGCATCGAACGAGGACCCGGACGCCATGTCCCCGAAGCGGCTGCGCCGGTTCGAGGAGGCGGAGGAGATCATGCCCTGGCTGCGGGCCCACGCCTCCAGGCAGCAGACCGGCTACGTCTTCCGTGACGGTGCCTGGAGTGAAGCCCCGCAGGCCGCCGCACCGGAGCCGCCGACGGACATCGCGGCCGCCGAGGACGAACAGCTCGACCTTCTCGGGACCGACGACACCGCCCCCGGCCCGGACACGAACCCGCCTCCTCCCGACGCGCTGTCCGACGAGGAGACAGCCCCCGACGCGTCGCCGGACGACGCCCCCGCGCCGCAGGGCGCAGATGAGGAACCAGACCAGCAAGACCAGGAGGAATCAGTGGCAGACGAGCCGGAACCCAGCTCCGTCGCGACGGACGTCCCGGCCGTCGCCCCGGCCGTGGAAGACCACCCGGCGGAAGTCGACGTGCAGGAGGAAGCGGAGACTGCCGTGGACGTCGAAGACCCGCCCGAGCCGCGGGCCTTCACCGAGACGTTCCCGCTCCCCGCCGATGCCCGCTACCGACTCCGGCTGACCACGGTGGAAGGCGAGGGCCCCCGCGAGGGCGAGCTGCAATACGGCGACGTCATCGTCGCCGCTGTGCGCCTGTCCGCCTCGGGGCGCTGGTTCGCCCGGCTGGCGATCGACGGCATGCCCGCCGACGTCACCGAACTCAACGGCTCGCCGATGGATGCCGCACGCCAGGGCGCGGTGATGTTCGCGGTCGTCACCGGGGAGCCGTACGGTGAGCCGCCGGTCGCCGTCAACGTCCGGGGGCCGCAGTCGCGGGCGGACGTGATGCGTGTCGAACTGCGCACCGCCGCCGAGCAGCACCTGCGCACCATCACCGTGGCGGCCGCGCGGGCGAGCGAGAACTACGAGCAGAGCCCCTCGTTCCAGGCCCTGAGCGTCCAACTCGGGCGTCTCGGCGCCGCCGACGTGGAGGACCACGGCTCGCGACAGATGGCTGCGAACCTCAACGCGGTCCAGGAGGCGGTCCGGGCCTGGGGAGCCGCGCTGCCAGCGGACCCCGCCCTCGATGAGCGTCAGCATCTCGCGTTCCCGCTCATGAACCTGTTGCACGAGACCACGCGACTGCACGGCCGCCTCCAGGCCACGCTGGACGCGATGGTGGCCGACCGTGCCGCCGCCCAGGAGCGGGAGGCCGCGGCCGCCGCCGCTGTGCCGGACGAACCCGCCCGCGACGACAGCGCGGAGCGGGCGCCGGAGCCCGCCCCGGAACCGGCGGCCGCCGGGACGCCGGGGGCGCCCGAGCCCGCCGACACACCCGGCCCAGAACCGGCTCCCGAGGCGACCGACCAGCCTGCCCCGCTTCCCGACGCCCCGGAGGAAACCGAGATGGCCACGCCCGCCCGTCCCGCGACACCCGACAGTCCGGCGGCCCCCGGCCCGGACGGCGCCGTCGAGCCGGGCGAGGAGCAGCCGCCGGCCGACGTCGCGCCGGACGAGGGCCGTGTCGAACGCACCGGCCCCACCGAACCCGCGCCGCCCGCCGCCACGGAGCCGGACGCCGACCTGCCGCTGTGGACCGGCCCGACGGAGGCCTCCGGCCCGGAGGAGGACCGACCGCTCGACGTCGTCGCCGACTTCGCGGCCGTTCAGGAGGCGTGGGACGAACACGTGCCCGCCGACAAGGGCACGGGCGCGGACCTGTTCGCCACCGTGGAGGACGAACTTCAGCGGTTGGAGGCGCTGTTCGCCGATGCCCTCTCCAAGCTGAACCCGCCCGCCGAGGCGCAGCCCGCCCCCGCGCCGATCGCCGAGGCGCAGCCCGCTCCCACCGTCCCGGCGGCTGCGGCATCTGCTGAAGCGGAGAAGGCGCCGGACCGTGAGCAGTCGGCGGACGCGGTCAACGCGGCTCTGCGGGAGGCGGACGCCCACGCGCCGGCGCTTCAGGGCCTGCCAGAGTGGCAGCGCATCCAGAGCGTGCGGGGGGCCTTCGGCCACCTGATGCACGTCATGAAGGAGCGGGCGGGCGAGCACTTCGGCAAGCTCATGGCCGACGGCCGCGTCGGCGACTTCGTGCGTCGCGTCTCGATCAAGGTGTGCGAGAAGGTCGCCGGGTGGGCACAGGCCGCCGCCGACAAGCTGCGCCGCCCGGACGAACGGGGTCCGGGCGAACGGGGTGCGGACAGGCGCGAGGAGCTGCCGAGCGCGGAGGCGCTGCTGAGGCTGGGAGATGCGGCCATCGAGTATCGGGGCTCGCGGCGCGCGGGCGGCGGCAGTACCCCGCCCTCCCCGAACGGCACGGCCGCCCCGGTGGACATCCCGGAGATGCGCAAGATGGGGGAGGCGCTGAACCGGCCGATGCCCGGGGCCAAGCGCGGGGTGTCCGCGGCCGCCGCCCGTGGCCGGTCGACCACCACGAAGCGCGGGAAGAAGCCTGCACCTGGCGGCAGCGCCGAGCAGGCCGGACACCTGCGCCGCGGCGGCGCCGAGCAGACGCAGGCGCGCAAGCCCACCCAGCGGTAGGCGTTCGGCCCGCCTGGACTCACCCCGCCAACTCCCCTCTTAAGAGGTGAATCGCGCGGGGGAGTGGTCAGGGCGGAAGAGAGAAGGCCCCGGACTGCCGTCCGGGGCCTTCGTCGCTTCGTGGTTCAGGCCGCCAGGACCTCGCGCAGCTCGCGGACGGCGGCCTCCTCGTGGTGCTGGGCGGGGATCGACTGGTAGAGGTCGAGCGCGCGGCGGCGCACGAGCCCGGTGCGGTAGGCGTCCGGGAGGCCGGACAGGACGGCGACGGTGCGTTCGCATGCCTGCTCGGTGTCGCCGTCGTGGTGGATGCAGGTGGCTGCGTCGATGGTCAGCAGAGCGCGGGTCATGGTGCTGGTCGGCGCGGAGAGCTGAAGTGCCCGCTGCTGGCTTTCGCGGGCTCGCCGGGTGTCGCCGAGCGCGGTGAGCGCATGGGACAGGTGGACGTGGTGCTTCTGCTCGCCGTGGGTGAGCCAGGTGTCGGCCCGCGCGCCGGCGTCGAGTCGTTCCATGAACGTGTCGGCGGCCGCGAGTGCGCGGCGGGCCTGCTCGGGCCGGTGGGACAGGGCGTAGGCCCGGGAGGCGACGGCGGCGGCCAGTGTGGCGGCGGCGGTCGGTCGGCCCCCGGCGGCCTGGCGGGCCTGCTCGGCGATGGCGGCCGCCGTCTTCGGGGCGCCGTAGTTGAGCGGCACCATCGCCTCCCTGGCCAGCACCCAGGCGTGCAACTGCCGGTCGCCGGACTCCTTCGCGGCGGCGGCTGCGGTGGCGAACCAGCTGCGAGCCTCCTTCCTCACCCCGATGTCGTGCAGCACGACGGCCACCATGCCGGCCATCTGCCCGGCGGTACGGCAGACCCGCATCCGCGTGGCGACGGGCTGCGGGCTGGCCAGATAGGGCTGGAGGTCGGCGAAGTCGCCGACCAGATCCTGAAGGAACCGGGTCGGCGGCTGACCGTGGTAGCCGTAACCGTACGTCTCGGCGGCCGCTTCCAGGTCGGACAGATCAGCCGGGGCGCTGTCGGTGACGAGCGCCATGTCCACCGAACGGCGGGTGTCGGTCAGGGCGGCGAGCGCCGTTCCGGTGAGACCGGCGGCGAGCCCGCCGCGCAGCAATTGGCGGCGGTTCATGGGGTCGTCTCCATCGTCGGACTCCGGGAGGGACGTCGGGGAGCTGTACTCCCAGGGTCGCGCAGCAAGGCCGAGAAGGGCACCGGGAACCCGAAGTGCGTCCGCAACGCGCTCGATCGTGTCAAGGGCGGTCACCGACGCGTCGCCCCTCGCAACCTTGGAGACCCGCTCGGGCTTCATGCCGCAGGCCTCGCCGATCCGGTAGTAGCTCACCCCTGCCCGGTGAGCCATGGCGAACACGACCGTGAAGTCACGGGCACGAAGGGCTTGGGCGAACACCGGATCGCGCAGCAGACGGTCCGGAACCTGAGCTGGTGACGGCGCTAAGTCGTCCACAAGTCCCCCTCAGCTCGCACAGCGTGACGGAGCGTCGGCGCAGACGATACCCCCACGGTGGGGGCCCCATGCTGCGGGTTACCGGCCGCGTCGGCGGCGAGTTCACTGGCGGAGCCCTGGCCGAAGCCGAAAGGTGCCGGCCGCCCATCGAAGTGGAGGAGGACTCCATGCCGGTTCCCATCTCGCCCCCGTCCGCGCCGGACCCGACGTCCGGCGGCCTGGTGCGCTCCCGGACGCTGATCACCGCCGCCCGGGCGCGGAGCGCTTCCGCCGAGTCGGACGGCGGCGGCACCGGCCGCAGCGACGGCAACGACTGACGGAACGGACTGCCACGCGATGACGACGACGTCGATCGCGGCGTGCCTGGGCGAGGACTTCCTCGCCCAGGCACTGCACCGCGACTACCGCCACTTCCCCGCCGCCGTGGACGTTGCCGGGCTGATGACCTGGGACGACCTCAACAAGCTGCTCGCCACGCAGCGGCTGGAGCCGCCCCGGATGCGGCTGCACCGCGACGGCCTGGCCCTGCACGTCGGCGACTACACCGAGCCGGTCACCACTCGCCGGCACACGGTCTGGCGTCGGCTGCGCCCCGCCGACCTGCACGCCCGCCTTGCCGACGGCGCCTCCCTCGTCCTGGACTCCGTGGACGAAATGCACCGCCCGCTCGCCCGCCTTGCCGAGGACATCGAACGCGTCCTGCGGACCCGCATCCAGGCCAACCTGTACGCCTCCTGGACGAGCACCGAGGGCTTCGGCGTCCACTGGGACGACCACGACACCATCGTCGTCCAGCTCGACGGCAGCAAGCACTGGCGCCTGTACGGCACCACCCGCCCGCACCCCCTCTACCGCGACACCGCCCAACCCGCCGAGCCGCCCGAGGAGCCCGTCGCCGACCTGGTCCTGCACGCGGGCGACGTGCTCTATGTGCCGCGCGGCATCTGGCACGCGGTCGCCGCCGACCAGGGCGCCCGCTCCCTGCACGTCACCTGCGGGCTCCAGACCCACACGGCCACCGACCTGGTCGCGTGGGCGTGCGAGCAGCTCCTCGACCACGAGGAATGGCGCCGCGACCTGCCCCGGCTCGCCGCCCCCGCCGAGCAGGCGGAAGCCCTGCACGGCGTGCGCAAGCTGCTGGCCGAACGGCTCGCCGACCCGCACCTGATCAGCCGCTACACCAAGGCCATGGACGGCCGGGCCCCCGGCCGGATGGTGCCGAGCCTGCCGTACGTCGGCCCCGTCCCCGCCGATGGCGACCTACGGGTGCGGCTGACCACAGCCCGGGCGGTGCTGGAGGTCTCCGACGACGCGGTGACGCTGGCGGCCGCCGACAACGCGTACGAGTTCGCCCCGGCCGCCGAGCTGGTGCTGCGGCCGCTGGTCGACGGCCAGACCGTCGCCCTGGCCACCCTCGCGGCCGCCGCCGACCTGGACGTGGCGGCCGTCGCCGGGCTGGTTCAGGAACTCGTCACCGGTCAGGCCGCCGTCGTGGGGAACCTGCTGTGACGGAACGGATCGCCCTCGGGACCTACCGGTGCCGGGACATCGCGGAGGCGGCCGCGTACGCGGCCGCCTCCGGTGCCCAGTGGATCGACACCGCCCCCAACTACGGCGCGGGCCGGGCACAGTCCGCGCTGGCCGGTGTGCTGACGGCCCACCCGCACGTCCGGGTGTCCACCAAGGTCGGGTATGTCACCGCGGCGACCGGCGGCGCCGCCGCCGTGGCAGGAGTTCTGACCGCAGACGAGGCGGTGACCGGCCACAGCCTCGCGCCCGACTATGTGCGCTGGCAGGTCGCGCGCAACCGGCTCGAACTGCGCCGCTCCCGCCTCGACCTGGTCCTGCTGCACAACCCCGAGCGCGCCTACCGGGGCGACCGGGCCGCGCTGTACCGCACGCTGCGGGAGGCCTTCGCCGTGCTGGAGGAGGAGGTGGCGGCCGGACGCGTCGGCGGATACGGGGTGGCCACCTGGAGCGGCTTCGCGGACGGAGTCTTCTCCGTGCCGCTGCTGGCTGCCCTGGCCACCGAGGCGGCCGGCGGCGCCCGGCACCACCTGACGGCCGTGCAACTGCCGGTGAGCCTGGTCAGCGTGGCGCCGATCGAGCAGGTGCTGGAGGGGCGCGGTCCGCTACGGGACGCGGCCAGCACCGGGCTGCGGGTGCTGGCGTCCGCACCGCTGCACGGCGGTGAGCTGGTGGAGATGGTCGGCAAGGAGCTGGTCGACCTCATCCGCCCGGGCCTGACACCCGCTCAGGCCTGCCTGCTGGCCGTGGCGTCATGCCCAGGGGTGACGAACGTCCTCGTGTCCGCCTCCAGTGCGTCACACTGGCAGCAGGCGGCCGACGCGCTCGCCGAGCCCCCCTTGGACATCGCCCGACTACGGGAGATCACTGGTGTACTCGCCTCCGTCTGACCCGGCCGTCGAAGAACGCATGCGTGCCCACCAGCACCGTGCGGCCAAAGCCCTGGGCGCCACGGTTGAGCCCGGCGGCGAGTTTTGGGGATGGGCCGGGCGCACCCTGGGAGCCCCCGCCCGCACTACTGCTGGCGCATCTGCTTGGCTGCGCCTGGTCACGGCTCCCGAGGACAAGGCCGCCGGAAAGCTGTGGGAGGGCGCCTGGGAAGCTCAGCGCGCCCTCGGTAGCCTCGACGGGCGCCGCCCGGCACTGGTCGGCCTGTACGACGTGACCGCGGACGGCACCGCCTACCGGGCAGAGCTGTCGATGCGAGTCGACGTCCCCGTCCTGTCCACCGACCCGATCCTCCCCGAGGACCTGGACCTGCCCGGTCAGTGGTGGACGGACCTCACGCAGACGCTGGACAAGCTGGCGGCCGTCTCCACCGACCGCGTCGCCGTACGCCCCCAGTACATGGAACGTGCCATCCCCCAGTACGTGGGCATCCCGGCACCGCAGGTGCCCCGCTGGAGCACTGCCCACGGAGACCTGCACTGGGCCAACCTCACCAGCCCCCTGCACATCCTCGACTGGGAGGGCTGGGGCACCGCGCCGGAGGGGTTCGACGCGGCCATGCTTTACGCATACACCCTGCTGCGCTCATCCACGGCGGCTCGCGTCCGCGAGGCCTTCCCCGTTCTGGGAACGCCCGTGGCACTCCCGGCCGAGGCTGCTGTGTGCGCCATGCTGTTGCAGACGGTGGATCGCGGCGACAACCTCGACCTCATGGAACCACTGCACGCCTGGGCGCAGGAGATCCGTAAGCGCTGCTCGTAGCCCCCAAACAGTGAAGCGATCCGACTCTGGAGTCGGATCGCTTCACTGTGCCGCATCACGGTTCCCCGACCGTCACGCATGCGGTGACGGGCTGGAACACGTACCGATGTGCTGTTGTCGCCGGTGGTCGGGCTACGCTGACGGGCTCAAGGAGTACGGGGGCGGGGCAGCGATGACACTCGGGCAGGTAGGGCCTGCACAGAGCGAGTACCTGTATCACTTCACCGGGCGCAACGGCGGCCGGCCTGTCTGGGTGCCTGAAGAGATACGGGACTCGACTCCGCAGCAGCGCCTGGACGCCATCCTTCGGGAGGAGCGGTTCCGGGCCTTCGCGCCGTTCGGTGCGGAAGCCGCTGGTGCCGGGGCCAGCGGCGTGCCCTGCCTGTGTTTCTCCGAGTGCCCCTTCGAGCACCTCGATCACCTGATTCGGACGGGGCGCTTCGAGCCGTGGGGCGTGGTCACGACACGGGAGAAGGTGCACAGGCGAGGCGGCGGGGCGGTGGCATACGTGCCGACCGAGGTTCACGAGGCCTTCGTCAAAGCCAAGCTCGGGCATTGGGCGGTCCGGACCGAGGAGGACTCTTCTTGGCTCCACGAGCGAGAGTGGCGGCTGCCTCTGCCGGCCGGGAGCCACGCTGTCGGCAGTGTCCAGGCGATCATTGTCGCGAATGCCGAATGGCGGCCGTCGAGAGTGCCGACGGGCAGGTGGATAGACGGCGTCACCGGCCTGGAGGAGCCCGGCCCGGTGTCTCCCCAGGCGATCGAGGGGGAGGACTATCCGCGGCTCTGGCGTGAATCGGCGGTGTGGGTCTGGAACGCCGAGGCCAAGAACGTCACGAAGTACGAGCCGGGCGAACTGTGCTGACGTGAGCAGCTGGAGCTGGCGCTAGTGCGATGGTCCCCGGCTGGGAGCAGCTACTCCTCGTTGAGGCCGACCGCAGCCTCGTCGGCGAAAGGGCTCGGCGAGTGCGCGACGACGTCCGGCAGCAGCGAAGACGAGAGCTCCGCGAGGTCGGGGTGGGTGGCGGCGACGTCGCGCAGCATCTTGGGGAAGGTGACCCGGTCCAAACCGCGCCCTGTGCGAGAGAGCAGCAGCGGGCCGCTTGTCTCGGTGGAGTACGGGGTTTTGTGGGTGCGTACCGGCAGGTACTCGTCCAGTGCCCACACGACCTGGCGTGGGATGGGCTGGAGGCGGGTGACGGCGGAGGCGCTGTTGTTCTTCGCCGGCAGGCGCCAGGTGGGTCCGGCCTGGTTGTGGCGCTGGATGTGCTGGACGACGACGGCGATGGACTGGCCCGGGCGCAGGCCTGCGAGGGTCATGTAGACGGCGAGCCGGGCGCGTTCGGCGTGGGGGCCGCGGTAGCGGTCGGCGGCGGTGCGAAGGGCGTCCATCTGGAAGCGGGTGAGCTGCTCGCGCGGGGCTGGCGGGGTGGGTCCGGCGAGTTCGCGGCGCGGCGGGAGGCGCCAGCGGGCGGCGCCGAGGTCTTCTTCGCAGTGGGTGTAGAAGCTGCGAACGGCGGAGACGGCGCGGCCGCGGGAGGCGGCCGCCATCGGGGTGCCGTCGAGGTTGGTGAGGCGGGCTGCCCAGTCCTGGATGTGGAGGGGTTCGAAGTGCCAGACCAGGTCCCCGATGTACGTGAACCAGTCGCTGTGCCACCCGGCGGGAGCGTCGATGCCGGCGAGTAGCAGGCCGTAGCGGTAGCGGGTGTCCTCGTCCCAGGCGCGACCGCGAATCTCCTGGCCGTCGGGCCGCATGTACACCCCGGACAGCCACCGACGCAGGATGGCGCGGGGGTCCGGGGTGTTGGCGGAGCGGGTCATCTTGCCACTCTGGGAACTGGGGGCTCTTGGGCTCACGGTGCGGTGGATGGGGCGGGGGGCGGGTAGCGGACGGCCAGGTTGTCTGCTGTGGCGCACAGGACGCGCACGTCGTTGAGGAAGTGTCCCATGGCGGCTACTGAGTCCTGTGGGCTGTTGGGTTCCTGTACATGCCAGGGGTTGCGGCTGTTTCCGCTCAGGAGTTGCCGTATCGCCTGTTCGGTTGCCGCAGCCGAAATCTTGGAAAGCCAGGGGAGGGCGCATTCGGTGACTCTGGGGCGTACCTCGTCATTGAGGACCCGCCACTGGGTCTCGACTCGGACGTGCCATGTGGCGACGTGTCTCCATTGCCAGCGGTCGGCGGCCAGGGCTGTCCAACTGGTCGGTTGCCGGTATGTCCGCGACGGGTTGGGGGCGATGTCCAGCAGAGCGTGGAAGCCGCGGAGCCATTCGGCGGCGGCTGCTCCGTCAGTGTCTCGCAGCGTGCGCAGGCGGTGTAGATCAAGAAGCAGGTTTCTGACCTCGGAGGCCAGGGCTGCGGTGTTGGGGACGTTGAAGATGCGGATAAGGGAGGTCTGGAACTCGTGGGCCTCGGCACGCGCGAAGCCTCTGGCTCGTCGTGTCTGGCGTGCGTCCGCCTGGGCGTTTCCGAGGTGGCTGAGGATCAGCAGGGCGGTGGGGACGCCGAAGCACAGCGACGTGAGGCTGGAGACGAGGTTGACGAGGAAGCTGTGCCCGTCCCACCAGCTGGTGTGGTCGAGCCAGAGGCCCGTTCCGGCGAGCAGGGCGCCGAGTATGAGCAGCCCGATGCTGAAGTGGCGGATCACCGGCGGCGTGGTCCTCCACCATCCTCGTGCTCTGGCTATCCATCGCGGTTGCGCCATGTTCCCCTCCTTGACTGGATCAAGGACGGTAACGCACGCGGTGAGTAGAGCCTGTCGCTCAAGCGGCGGCGGGGCCGTCTGCCGGACTTCAACTTTACGGAACAGACAAGCCGCCCCCGCGAAGAGCCAAGAGGTGGTCAAGGTCCGTGGAACAGTGCGGAGCACGGCGCGGCGCCGCCCTGCCCGAGCCTTTGGCTGGGGCAGCTGGTCTGTTCCGTAAAGTTCATAACCCAGGGTCTGACCCCTTGTACGTCCAGGGATGCACCACAGTGCTCCCACGCCGGCGGAAGACCGTCGCTCATCGGTGTGGTCGTGACCCCCATGGCCGTGACGGGCGGCCTGTGCCGCAGTTGCAGGGATCATGAAGCGATTCGTGAAGACGCTGGCCCTGGCCGGCGCCGTGACGGCACTCGTCGGACAGTCCGCCGTTGCCCTCCCCACCACTGCGGCCGCTGCACCGTCGGCTGCGGTGTGCACGAAGCAGTGGGAGGTCACCGGCAAGAAGGTCGCAGTCCGGATGCCTCGGGGCAACGCGCCGGTTGCGTCGCCGGACTCGCCGGTCGTGCGCTACCTGCACCGGGGGGACGTGGTGACCTCGTGCGTCGAGGCCATCGCCCGCACGCAGAGCGGCCCGGCCTACCGCAAATGCGGCCGCGATGGACATATCTGGAGGATTGTCCGGGGAGGCCAGGTGCCCGCCACCTGCCTGAAGCGCCTGTGACGGGCCGGATGATCTAGGACGCGCGCAGGCGCTTGCCCCACCTCTGCACGGCCAGCCGGTCGCAGTAGTCGCACAGCGGGGAACGGGCCCCGCGCCCGTACTTGTGGGTCGGACGGCGGCACGTGGCACACGGCCCGACCTCGTCGCCGGGGCAGGTGCGGGCCGATACGTCCGGTTCCGTTACGGGGGGCACAGGGGCTGTCATCGTGGGTCCTCTTCTCGGCGGCCGCCGCCGGCCGCCTCGAACGAAGAATAGAACGCCACTCGCGGCAGTCCCGCCTCCCCGGCCGCGGCGTGCAGGTCGGCGGCGATGCCCTCCAGAGGCGCCGGGACGCTGGAGGGGCGGCGTACCCGAGAGGGCATGATCCCGGCACAGGCCCACCCACCACGGTCCGGCGTCGGCGAAGACGGGGCGCCCACTGACCTCTGACAAAGGATCTTGGTCGTTTGCCAGGTGATCTTGACGACGGGTAGTTCTCTGCCACCTGATCTTGATCAACGAGGTCTCCTTTCCCTCGCAGGCCGGGGGGCAGGCGGCTGCCCGACGCGACCGGACTCCGCCGCAGGAGGGGCGGAACCGGGAGGCGGAACTGCGGAATGGACTGATCGCACTGCCACGCGACGGGCCCGGATGTCCTCTCCCTCGTGGATCGGCGTGCGGCGGGCGCAGTGGACCGATTTCGCCCCCAATGGTTACGGATTTGCGGGCAGCCAAGCGGAGGGAAGGGATACCTCTGGAGCAACAGGGGTGCCGACAGCATCGAGAAGCCCATCAGGGGCCGGACCCGTCGCGCCATCGAAATACACCCGGCTGCCGGAGAACGTCGCGCGGTCAAAGTGCACCGTGCTGCTGGAGAACGTCGCACCGTCGAAGGTCACCCTGCCGTCGGAGAACGTCGAGCCGCTGAAGTGCACCGTGCCGCCGGAGAACGTCGAGCCGCCGAAGTGCACCCGGCTGCCGGAGAACGTCGTCGAGCCGTTGAAGAGCACTGTGCCGCCGGAGAACGTCGAGCTGCCCAAGTTCACCCTGCCGTCGGAGAACGTCGCGCCATCGAAATACACCCGGCTGCCGGAGAACGTCGAGCCGTTGAAGAGCACTGTGCCGCCGGAGAACGTCGAGCCGCTGAAGCGCACTGTGCCGCCGGAGAACGTCGAGCCGCTGAAGAGCACCTCTCCGTCGGAGAACGTCGCGTCTCTGAAGGACACCGTGCCGTCGGAGAACGTCGAGCCGTCGAAGCGCACCGTGCCGCCGGAGAACCTCGTGCCACGGAAGTCCATACTGCAGTCGATAGTGACGTTGGTGAGGTCAAGGTCGCAGCCCTGCCAGGAGCGGTGGCTTCCTCGGGGACGTCGGTAGTGGTCGCCGATGAGGCGCAGGATCGTGTGCCGAACCTTGCGAAGGGCCAGGTAGCGGTGGTGTTCCTCTTGGTGGGCGAGGTCGTTGCCAGGATCAGGGGTGAAGGGAAGCTGGAGGTAAGCGCACAGTACGTCGATGCAGGTCTGGCGCAGGTTGTCGTCGGGGGCATCGTCGGCAAGGCCGGCTAGGGCGTGGACGCCGCCGAGGCGGACGGCCGGGGAATCCGAGCCAAGCTTGTCGATGGCCTGGGAGAAGCGTTCGGTGTGGAGCCGGGTGGCTTCACGGTGGGCGCCAGCTTCGTCGACGCGTTGGCGGCGGTAGGCGACGACCAGGGCGACCAACGCGCCGGACCCAGCGACCACTCCGAAGGAGAGTTTCACCAGGTCGAAGAGCGTCTTGGAGTCGATGCGTCGTTCGGATTTCAGGCCGCGAGCGCCGAGAAGGTCCCAACCGGTGTAGAACACGGCAGCGGCGACCGCAAGTGCAGTGAGGAAGGCCAGGGCGAGGACAAGGGCGACGTTCCACAGACGCAGTTCTCGATCGTCCTGGGATGGCCGTAACCGCCGGTTGAGTGTCATGCGATTGGAGACACGGCTCCACGGTCAACGGTTGCGGTAGGGGCGAGGGACCGTTCTCGCCTCCTGGAGCAGATTGGGTTCGCGGCTGTTGGACGTGCTGGCTCGCCAGCACGTCGTCCCGCCCTGCTGCGCGAGTGCATACACCTCGGGAGTCGTCACCGATCAAACCCCAGTGACAAACAGTCAAGATCGTTTGTCAGGGGCCACCCACCCCTGGGATTGCAGTGTGACCAGCCACTTCTAAAATCGAACCCATGAACGATCCATCCGTGCCGCGTCTCGCGCAGCTCCGCTTCCTGGAAGCGGTGCAGGAACGGGACCTGGCGCGCACCCGGCGCTGGATCGCCGACGAGGAACGCAGCCAGGCCGAACGTCGCCGTGCACAGGCGGTACGGCCACCTGAGCCGGACTGGCTGCTGGAGCAGGGCCTCAGTAGGCAAACGTCTCCGGTCTACGTCCACGCCGGCGGCTGCTGGAATGCGGGCAAGCGGTCCGCGGGGATCTCCCGGGACGAGGCGCGGCGGGCGCTCGCCGAGGGGGTACCCGCATGCTCGCACTGCCGCCCGGACACTGAGCTGCGGGTGGAGGGCTGAACCTGCGCGGGTGGAAGGGGTTGCCGTATGTGGACGCTGCCCGAGCCGATGCTCGCCGCCCCTGTGTCCGATCCTGCTCTCCCTGCGGGGTGGGCGGCAGAGGTGAAGTGGGACGGATGGCGGGCACTTCTGTCCTGGGACGCCGGGGACCTGGTGCTGCGCTCCCGCCAGGGCACGGCCCTCGCCGATTCCTTTCCGGAGCTGCGTGCCGGCGCCTCGCAGCTCCCGGACGCGACCGCTCTCGATGGGGAGGTGGTCGTATGGGAGGACGACAGGCTCGCCTTCGAGCGGCTCCAGGGACGGTTGCAGCGGCGCGGCGCCGGCGCGAACCGGCTCGCCGCCGAGTATCCCGCCCACTTCGTCGCCTTCGACCTGCTGCGCCTGGCGGGCACCGACACCACCGGGTGGACGTACAGGCGACGCCGGGCCGCCCTGGAAGCCTTCTTCGCTGAGCACCGGCTCACCGCACCGTGGGCGTTGTGCCCGTCGACCACCGACCCGGGCACCGTACGGGAGTGGCTGGGTAGCTGGACGGCCGTCGGCCTCGAAGGGGTGGTCTTCAAGAGGTTGGAGAGCGTCTACGAGCCGTCCGTGCGTGGGTGGCGTAAGCACAAGGTCAGGGTGACCGAGGACGCCGTGGTGGGGGCGTACACGGGTCCGGCGGCCGCCCCGCGCACGCTGCTGCTGGGGCGATACGACACGGCCGGGCGCCTGCGCTACGTCGGGCGCAGCACGACGCTCCCGCAGGCCTCGGGTCGGTCGGTCGCCAAGCTCCTCACCCCGGCCAGGGAGCATCCCTGGGCAGGCTGGTCGTTCTCTGCCGGATGGGGATCACGCGAGAGTCTGCACGTCACCCTGGTCGTCCCGGATCTGGTGGTGGAGGTCGGTGTCGACGTGGCCCGGGATGGGGCTGGGCGGTGGCGTCACCCGGCGCGCTGGCACCGCTCGCGCCCGGACCTGTCCGCAGCCGACGTCCCGGACTTCGAGTCCGGGACGTCGGGCTGAGTCACAGCAGGTCGGCAACCCAGCGAGCGATGACCTGCTCATCGAGGCCGTAGGCGCCCCTGGCCCCCATGTTGTTGGTCGCCTCGGCGTCGTAGCGGGTGGGCCGAGGGCGTTCGCCTCCGGCGAGGCGCTTCCATCGGCGCTCTGTGGTCTGCACCGCCACCCGGTGCTTGCTTGCACCGGGGAAGGCGCGCTCCAGGGAGATGCCTGCCGACACCGGCAACAACTCCTCCACGGCGTACGACGGCTGCTCGGCGGGCTGTGCCTCGACGGCCTGCATGAGGGCCACTGTGACCGGGGCGTCGTCCAGGAGGGCGGCGACGTCGACGTGGACCATGACCGCGCCCGCGCGGGAGAGGTACCAGGCTTCCTGTTCGTTGCGGACGACGCGCCAGCCCCGGGCGTGCAACGTGGCAAGCATCCGTGTCCAGAAGTCTTCGCCGAACCCCGGGGCCCGCAGGTAGACATGAACGGGGAGGACAGGTTCGGCGATGGCGGCCGCGTCCTCCGGGTCCAGCCGGTCCGCCCGCAGAGCTCGGACGATGCCGGTGCGGTCCTTGAGGCCGAGTTCGTCTCTGATCCACGAGACCTTCATTCCGGCCTCGTAGGCGTCTCGGACGGTCTGCTCGTGGACGAGGGCGGCGGTCTCCTTGGCCGCGCGGGAGTCCCGCAGGCGCGGTCCCCAGGACTCCTTCAGCGCGTCGGCAGCGGTCTTCTGCTCGCTCATGACGTGGTACCTCCGTGCTCGGTCAGCTTCCGGTCGACGTCGGCGAGTTCGGCCAGGAGCCTCTCCCGCTTGGCCTTGAGGGCGTCGATGTCCACCGTCTCGCCCACGACCGTCAGGTGCGGTTCGCCCTCGATGGCGGCCCGGGGCAGGTCTCGGATCTCCACCACGGTTCCCTCCTCGGGCGCCACGGCGGGGTACTGCATCGACCCGGCACCGCCGGGGAAGCCGCCGGAGACGAGGACGACGCCCTCCCCGAGCCGGACGTCCGCGTCCCGACTGGAGCGGCTGACAATGGTCCGCCCGGCGAGACGGATCTTGTTGTCCCCCTTGGTGTGGCCCAGGTTGCTGATGTTCCAGCGGACGGTGACGAGGTCGGCCTGGTCCTCCGGGCTGCCGTCGGTGCCGTAGACCTCGCGGAGCAGGTCACGCACACGTTCCTCGTCGCGCGAGTCGAAGGTCCAGCAGCGGGACGCCCGGTCCCACTGTCCGCCGATGTACTTCGCCCCGGCGACGAACTCGTCGTCGTACGGGCTCGTGACCGCGAGGCGCCCCCGCTCGTTCGTCGTAATCCCGATGTCGTTCACAGTTCTGGCCTCCCCCGAGCGGGCATCTCCCGCTCTGTATGGACAACATACGACAGTGTATGTGATCCATACAATGCATGGGGGGAGGTAGGTCGATTTTTGCTGAGCGGGTGACACCGGCCGTGGCTGCGACCTGGCCAGATGCTGGACCTGCGTCGTCACCGACTGGTCACCGCAGAGGCTGCGGCGACCTTCGTGCGGTCGTCAGAGAGTGTGGCTTCAGCCCTATGCGGCGACGCTGCGCTCTTGCTGGGACATGCCCCGGCGCCACTCCCGGCAGCCGGTGCCCCGGCATGCGGGACGAGGCGCCTCCCCCCGCTCGTTGCCCCGGTACCCGCCGGCCGTGCTGCACTGCGGATCGTCTTGGCCCAGCACGCACAGGGACCACCCGGCCTCGTCCAGCTCCTCGGCGAAGGCGGCGTCCCAGTTCGCCCGGCCGTAGACCTGGTGCAGGGTCACCCCGGCCTCCTTCGCCGCCTCGGCAACGGGCGTCCGTGCCGCGACCAGGTCCAGCACGCGCCTGCGCTGCTCGGCGGTGAACGCCTCCTCCGCCAGGGCCCGCCGGCGTTCCCGGCTCTCGGCGCTGTGGGCGTCCACGCACGCGGCGCACCGGCACCCGACCCGGTACAGGGTCGCCGGGGCGAACTTCTCGTGGTCGTACTGCACCCGCACGGGCCGCTTGGCGAGCCGGAGCAACTGCTTGCCGGTCCATACGTGCTGGCGGCCCCCGCGGGCGTGGGGGCGCACCCTGCTGCCGGGCAGGAGACC
This sequence comes from Streptomyces sp. CB02414, assembly GCF_001905385.1. Classification (GTDB taxonomy): domain Bacteria; phylum Actinomycetota; class Actinomycetes; order Streptomycetales; family Streptomycetaceae; genus Streptomyces. The sequence continues at coordinate 32,134 of NZ_LIPF01000017.1, forward strand.
GTAGGTGACCATGCCGCTGACGCTGGTGGACGCCATGCCCAGCAGGGCGGCGACCCGGCGGACCGTGTAGGTCTCCTGCGGGTCGATCTGTTCGGCGTAGTCCGCCAGGGGATGGGGCTGCGTAGTCGTGCGGGACACCAGAATCACCTTTCGAGTCGCCCCCGCAGGCACGGGGAGCACGCAAGATCGTCACTGCCGTTGGGGCGGCGGATCGTCCCCGCAAGGGCGGGGAGCAGATGGCGCTTCATCCCCGCAGCGGCGGGGAGCACTTCCCGAGGGGAAGGCCTCTGCATGTCCATGAAGGACCACCCCCGCGTCGGCGGGGACAAGGCGCGTTCGACCTGCGCGACTGAGTGATCACGGGTCCACCTCCGCTAGCGCGGAGAGCACGCCCCCACTGTAGCGATCCGGCGCGGCCGGGTGGGAGGAACCGGTGAGGCCCAGCGCCGGTAGCCGAGGCGGTCATGCAGAAGAGCGGTCACCTCCGACGAGGTGACCGCCCTTCTCGCTGCTCGGCCGGAACCGGGATCAGACAGTCTCGGCGTGGACCTGCCTCGCCATGCCTTTCAGGAGGTCCACTACGGCCCGGCAGTCCGACAATGCTCGATGGTCCCCGCCGCACAGGGGCTGCCACGCGTAGTTCCCCCAGAAGTCGGACCAGTCACCGAACCATTCGGAGTACGGCAGCATCACGTCCTCGAAGTGCTGCCTGCTGCTCCAGGCGGCCGCAGCTGCGGCCGGGTCGGAGACTCCGGCCTGCTGGTGGTGCACGGTCAGCTCGTGACGCAGCCGACCGACGTCGAAGGACTTGTTGTAGATCAGACACCGTCGCCCTTCCAGAACCTCCGTCAGTCGCGGAAGGACGTCGCTGAACGAGGGAGCCCCCGTCGTCATCTGGTTGGTGATCCCGTGAATGTCGGTCGACTCAGCGGGGATCGGCACACCCGGGTCGATGAGCGTGTCCAGGAGCACGTCCCCGCCCATGCTGTACACCGCCAAGTCCACGATCCTGGCGTCCTCCTCCAGGCCGGTGGTCTCCGAATCCAGGACGACGACTGTCGGATCGTCAACGAGGGTCTGTGCCCAGTCGACCAGTTCGGCGACTCGCCGGCGCCGGTGTTCTTCTGCCTGTCGCTGGGATTCCTCGCGTGCCCGTTGCTGCTCAGCGCGTTCCCGTGCGTCGCGCTCGGCGCAGGGCGGGCACCACCGCGGCACCCAGCCCACCCGGTTCGCGGGGTCCGCCCGGACGGCGGCGATCTCGTCGTCGGTGGCCGTCACCGCGTTGCAGTCCCGGCCCGGGCAGGTACGCCGCCACACGGCCAGCCGCTCAGCCTCGAACTGCTTCTGCAACTGCCACAGCACCCAGCACGGCGTGCAGCGGTCCTGCTCCTCCTGGCCCCTCCGGAACGGGGCCAGCGAGACACGGCGGCACTTCCAGCAGGTACGGGCTTGCAGAGCCTGACGCTCCTCCTGTTCCTGCACCTGGCACGGCCCGCATCGTCCGTACACGATGTGATCGCGCACAGAGCCGCACTTGGGGCACGTCCGTCGGGCAGTCTTCGCGGCCTGCTGCTTCGCCGACAGCGGCCGCATCTTCGCGGCGGCGGCCGGATCGTACAGCGGGAAGTTGCCCCACCCGTGGCCGCGCCGGTACACACGCACGAACGCCACCGGTTCCTGGCCAGGAGCGGGCTTCAGCCGCTGGCTCTTGAGTTCCGTCATCGTCAGCAGGTGCTGCTGATCTGCTGGAATGTCCCTGCGCTCATACACAGGCAGCGAATCCGACTCGGGTACAGACGTGGTCACGAAGACCTCCAGATGCTCGACAGTCGTAGGCCAGCACAGCGCACAGCACTGACAAGTGGGCTGGGGAGAGTGGCCGCTGGGGGCCTTCGCCGGCCCCCAGACCCCCGCTCTCCGCGGCACCGACCGGCGCGGGCAGGTAGTAGGGGGTCGCGCTAGTCGCGCGCCGGACGGCACCGCGGCCTGTGCCGTCCGGGCGGGCGTGATCGGGCGTCAGAGCTTCACAGGGCGATTCCGTCGGTCAGAAGCCGATCCCCTCGGTGGGTGCGTCCTCGAACATCTCGCCCTCGTCCACGTACTCCCAAAACACCGGAGAATTGGCGGACCAACCGCCCTGGCGGCGCAGTTTGTCGATGCGCTTGCCCTTCTTGATGCCGGTGGTGACCAGACCGCGCCGAGCGGAGTGGCCGGTGATCCGGCGCCCCGTCAGGCCCGCGTACTTCGCGCAGCGCGCGAGCGCGCGGCCCACTCCGTCCGGCGACAGCCGTGCGGAGCCCAGGTGGCCCCACTGGTCGACGGGCAGGAACGCCGGGCCGTCAGGGGCAGCACCGGCAGCCAGTTTGGCCTCCTTCCACGCGAGCCAGCAGCGCACCGGGCAGGAGGCGCGGTTCTCGCCGTAGGTGACGGGATCGGTCCGGGGCGGGCGACCCTTCACCGAAGGGACGGTGACCTTCAGGCCCTCGTCCACGACCTGGATGTGCGCATCGTCCAGCAGGGACATCTCCTCGTTGCGCCCGGCCACGGCCAGCTTCAGGGAGTTCAGCGCCTGGTCCCGCAGTCGGGCCAGCTCCGGCACCCGGTAGACGACGCGCCGTCGGGCCGTCGGCTGCGGCTGACGCTCGCGCGGAGCGTTGGCCATCGTCCGCAGGTCGGCGGGGCTGATGGCGGCCGCCTTGCCGCGGCCGCGCTTCATCCGCTTCTCGTCCAGCCTGAGCGGCTTCAGCGCCCGCCGGGCCGCCTCGGTGGCCTCCTTGGGGACCGTGTAGCCGTGCCTGCGGGCCTCCGAGGTGACGCCGGTGATCCGGCGCTCGATCGTGTTCGGCGGCGCCTCGACCACCTGGTCCAGGTACGTCACGAACGACACGAAGGTGCCCACGGTGACCTTGCTGTGCGGCAGGCGGGTGCCGGTCCGCTCGGCGAGCCAGTCGTGGAACTCCCCCCAGATCTCCCAGTCCCGCGCGTAGCCGTCCTTGGTCTTCTTCGGCCGGATGCGGTGCAGGTGTTCCTCGGCATCCGCGTCCAGCGCAGCGAGGACAGCGTCCACCGGGTCGGGCACGGCGACCTCGCCGGCGCCGGGGGCGTCGTCCACCAGCTCGGCGTCGACCACCTCCACCGGCTCCAGCTCGGTCCCGTGCTCTTGGGTGGTCGTCACTCGGCGACCTCCTCCCGGAATGGCGCCGGGAGGGTGTAGCCGCGTTCCCGCAGCCACTGGTGGACCGCCTTCTCCTCGGCCCGCAGCCGGTTGAAGACGGCGTCACCCTCGGGCGTCAGGCCCTTGAAGGCGACGCGGGCACTGCGGGTCTGCGCCCACTGGCACAAGGCCCACTGCGGCTGTCCGGTCTCGCTGTTGTACGTGGCCGGGTGCAGCAAGCCGTCCCGGACGAACGTGTCCCGCTCGGCCTGCCGCTGCTCGACCTTGGCCTCGGCGGCGGCGAGCGCTGCTCGGGCCTCCTCGACCTCCTTCTGCGCCTCGGTGATCCGGTCCTCGAAGTACGCGGTGACGACGGCAGTGCCGTCAATCTGCTCGGTGTCGCTCACTGCTTCTGGTCCTCCTGGGTCTCGGTCACGGCGGCCGCGTCCAGCTCGGCCGCCACCCACTTCGCCGCCGCGGTGACGCTGGTGAACGGCTTCTCGCCGCTGGTCTTCGCCCACAGCGCGTAGCCCGAGAGGCCACCGGCGGGCGGGCGGAAGTCGGGCCCGACGGCGGCGTGCCAGACGGTGCCGCCGCGCTTGCCCCGGCCCTCGGTGACCGTGCCGACGATGTCGTCCTCCGACAGCCGGTCGACCTTGTTCCGGGAGCAGAGGTAGGCGCCGGGCGAGTCGTACCCCCGCAGGTCGAGCAGCGGCGGGCCGGGGTAGAGCCACAGCCCGGCCACCCGCTTCGGGGGCTGCCCGTACCCGGTGCGCACGGTGGTGGTCGTCCGGGTGGTGTACTCCTCGCCGCTGATCAGGTGGGCCGTGCCACAGGACCGGCACAGCACCCGCAGGCTGATCCGGTCGTAGTGGTCGCGGTGGCCGCACTCCTCGTTGGGGCAGGAGTGCTCCGGACCCTCCCGGCGGGGGCGCAGCTTGGAGGCGACGGTCTGCTGGTCGACCTCCCAGACGGGCTTGGCACAGTCCGGCCGGTGGGCGAACGGCTGCCACTCCAGGTGGGCGGCGATGGCGTCGGAACTGCTCATGCGGTCACTTCCCGTCCGCGGTCAGCCACCGCAGGGTGCCGGTGATGGCTCCCTGCACGGCGTTCTCGCTGCCGGAGAGAAGGGCGTCCAGCAGACCAAGACCCGGGGTGTCCTTGCGGTAGACGAGCACGAGGGACGTGTCGTCCTCCGGGAGCGTCTCCGGGAGGGTGTGCAGGGGCATCATCGGGCCCGTCGTGATGCGGGCGGCCCGCACCTCGCCGGCCGCCACGGCGCGGGGCCGGTGACCGATCCGGTGCACCAGGTCGTGCGCGGGGTCGTCGTCCTCGCGGCACCCGCCGGGGCCCGGGCAGGGCCGGGGCTGCGGCTCGGCGTCGTGGCGGCGGGCCAGCTCGCCGCACAGCTCGGCGAGCCGCCGCACACCAAGGGTGCGGGTCTCACCAGCGATGACGGAGCGGGCCAGCGTCTCCGTCTCGCGCACCAGGTGCTCGGGCGTCATGTGGAAGGCGTTCGGCAGGTCCAGGTGGGCCCGCCCCTCGGCCGTGAGCGTCGGGGTCGTCGCCCCCCGGGCCGGACCCACCCACCTCACCGTGCTGGCGGCACGGTCCAGGTCCGTGACGCGGTGCAGGTTCCTCTCGGCGCCCTCGTCCTCGGTCGGGTACGGCTTGCGGCCGGTGCGGATCAGGCGCTCGATCTCCGTCCGCACGCCCTCCGGGGTCTGGTCGGGGAACAGGCCTGACTCGCGGAACAGGTCGGCGGCCTCGTCCAGCCACAGCACGACACGGTCGGCCTGACCGCCGGTGCGCTCCTGCTGGACGGCCAGCAGGGCGGCGAGCATGTCCGTGGCGGTCTTGCTGGGTGTGGTGCGCTCCAACTCATCGCGCAGCTTGAGGAGTTGGACGGTGTGGTCCTGGAGCTTGGTGGCGGCCCACTTGCGCGCGGCCTCGGCCTCGACGTCCTCGTCGGCGTTGCGGCGGTAGCGCTCGGCGACGGCGGCACAGTCGTCCTCGGCGCACAGGACGCGGGCCACGACCTCGGCAGATCCGTCGAGGTTCTCGGTGACCTCGACGTCGGCGTCCTCCAGCTCGGCGGCGATGCACTCGGAGACCATCCGCAGGCCACGCTGGGCGTTGGCCTCCAGCTCCTTGAGGTGCTCGGCGGTGAGGGGCGCGGAGACGGCGCCGACGCTCCAGCGCACGCGGTGCAGGTGGACCGTGTAGTGGCGGTCCGGCTCTCCCGGTACGAGGAGGAGCGGTACGGACAGCGGCATGAGGTCAGTCACCCTTTCGTGTGGTGGCGGCCCGGGCGATCCGGGCGAGGTGCTCGAAGTCGGCGTCGGTGAGCGGGCCGCCGTCGGGGCGGGCGCAGTCGATGATGATGTGCGGGCGGGCCTGCACGCGGAACAGTTCAAGCTGCCCCGGGCAGACGGGAGTTGCCTCCACCGCCGGCGCGTTCACCGGTTCTCCGGCTGCGGGTCGTCGTCGTCCAGGAAGATGGTGGCGCGGAAGCATCCGCCGACCTCGTCCATGCCCTTGCCGATCTTCCACCCGGCGTACAGCTCCTCGCGGCCGTCGCTGGTCGTCCGACTGCTCACGGTGGCGCCGACGTGAGCGGCCCACTGCTCGACCGCGGTGCGCTGGCCCTCCGGGGTGTAGCTGAGGCCGTCGGCCTCGCCGGTGAGGGCCCCGCTCGAAGCGAGCGTCCACATCAGCGGCGGGAGGTCGGCCTTCGCGCCGTGCGCGAGGAAGGCGGCGAGCTGCTTCTGACCGTTGCTCTGCCACCGGTAGAACGTGGCGGTCGGCACGGTTTCGCTGCGTCGAACGGGCATGCGATTCCTTCCGGGTCGGCGGACCGGTTCGGTGACCTGTCGTCATGTCCGGTTTATCACCTCGGATATGGCACATTATCCGAGGCGAGACGCACCGTGCCACCACATCATCCGAACGAGTGCAGAATTTCGCCAAGATTCTGCTGGGACTAGACAGAGCCGGACATCCGCGCCATGCTCGGCACATGCAGAACAAGGAGAATCGGGCCGGAATCCCCCGTAGGGCCGCCCTGCGGAACGAGGATCGTGATCTCCGGCGCCCGGATGGCACGCGGGCCCGCCGCCCGCTGTGGGACACCGGGTGGGGCGAGGCGTCGGCGGCCCGGTACGTCGCGAGCTGCGCGCGGCACGTCGTCGCCGACCGTCTCCAGCTGCGCGCCGGGGGCGGTGCGGCGGTCCGCCTGGACTTCCCCTACGCCGCCGGCCGGGGCGCGCAGCGCGCGGAGGCCGCCCTCGCCGTCGCCGACCGCTTCGGTCTGACCGCCCGCCGCCTAGACCGCAGCGGGCGAGCGCTGCGGGTGACCGGCGACGCCGAGGAGGTGGCCCGCTACACCGCCGCCCTGCCCCGGGTGCTGGAGCACGTCGAGTCGCTGGCCTCCTGGGCCGCCCGGATGCACGGCACCTGGACCCGGCACAGCGCGTACGCCGACTTCTTCGCCGCCCTCACCCCCCGCGAGCGCCGCTGCCACGCCCGCACCTGGCGCTGGCACGCGGTCCGGGTGATCACAGCCGTACTGACCGGCCCGCAGCCCGGCTCCGTGCCCGCGCCCGACCCCGCGCTGCCGCCCTGGGAGCAGCCGGAGGCCATTGCCGGGGGCCTGGGCGAGTACGGCTGGGTCGACATCCGCCACGCCTACGACCCGGCCGACGCCGTCCGGCTGCTCGACGAGGCCGCCCCCGCGCCCGCCCCGGCTGCCGCGCGGCGGCCGCTCCACCAGCCCTCCCACGGCGAGCAGTTGAGCCTCTTCGACGTCCCGGCCCCGACCCGGACGCCCCGCGGGCCGGTCGTCGTCATCCCCTGCTCCGGGCGGAAGTTGGACCGCCCCGCCGAGGCCGGGAAGATCTACACCGGCCCGCTGCACACCCACGCCCGCCGCACCGCCGACGCCCTCACCGCCCGCGGCGGGACCGTCCTGGTGCTCAGCGCGCTGCACGGCCTGCTGCCGCTGAAGAAGGTCATCGAGCCCTACGACCACACCTGGAAGGACCCCGGCAGCATCACCACCGAGGAACTGCGGGACCAGGCCTCCCAGATGGGGCTCATCGGCGCCGACGTCGTCCTGCTCACCCCGGGCGCATACACCCGCCGCGCCCTGGCCGTCTGGTCGCACGCCCACACTCCGCTGGCCCACCTCGGCATCGGAGCCCAGCGTGGCCGTCTCACGGCCCTGCGCACCCGCCCCGAGGAATACAGTCCTGCCGCCTGACCTCGTTCCCCAATTCTGACCAGGAGCATCGTGAAAATCGTCATCGAGGGCGCCTCGCCCGAGTTCGAGCGCAAGCTGCTCGCCCTGCTCGCCGACCACCGCCACGAACTGGCGGTCAGCGTCGGCACCGAGTGGGACACCGACCGAGCCCTCCTCTACCTCGTGGACCTGCCGGCCAAGGCCCGCCGGTTCGTCCAGCTCGTCGTGGAGGCCGACGGCGACAAGGACGCCGAGGAACTGCGCGCCGCCTTCGACGGCCAACTGCGCGGCCCGACCATCGCCCTGTCCCGCGCGGTGCCGCGCGGCGTACGCAGAGGCTGGTGGCCCGAGGGCACCAGGGCCCCCGTCACTCCCCGCTACAACCCCGAACACCCCTCCTGGCAGAAGGCCATCGCCTACACCATGACCCGCGAGGACACGGCCGTCTTCCGGACCGTCTTCCAGAACCTGGCCGACGGCACCGTCAGCATCCCGCCCGGCCCCTTCGGCGGCACGACCGTGCGCCGCGACGGCGAGGAGCAGCAGAACGAGGAGGAGCAGCAGTGAGCAACCACGAGGTGGAGTACCACTGGGTCATCACGCTCAGCGGGACCCTCGGGCCCGACCGCGACCAGGTGACAGTCGGCGACCACGGCACCGTGGTCCGTGATCCTGCCACCACCACCCGCGTCGAAATCTGCAACGCGCTGATCGCCCACATCAAGGACTCCGTCCTGGCACGGACCGAGCTGCTCCTGGAGGACGTCAACATCCTCTGCTTCGAACTCGAACCCAACCAACTGTGACCAGGTGAAAGGAAAAGACGACATGAGGTCGGACGAGGAGGGCCAGCAGCCGTGACCACCCGCATTCCCGACCGGCGCGTGCAGCCAGAGGGGGCGCCGACGGAACCCGTCTGGAAGTGCCCCGACTGCGACACCAACAACGCCCGCCGGGCGGACGCCGCCTGCCTCGTCTGCGGCCGTGACCGCCCGGTCTCCCGGGTCCGCATCAACCTGCCTTCCCCCGCCACCCCCGCCCAGAAGGAGACGACATGACGTTATCGCCCGACGCGCTGACCACGGCGGACACGCTGTGGCAGCACCTCATCGAGCACCAGCCCGCCGTGGCCGCCGCGCTCGCCATGCAGGTCCGCGCGCTGCCCGCGGACTGGTCCCAGCGCGTCCTCGGCGTGGCCCGGCCGCACGCCGCGCTGGAGCTGCCGCCCACCGGCGACGTGCCCATGGAGATCGAGCCGTACGACGCCGCTGACTGGGAGAACTGCCCGGCCTGCGGCGAACTCGACCGGCCGTGCCGCTACCACGAGGGCTACACCACCGGCTACGAGGCGCTGAACCAGCCGCTTACGGAGGCCGCCCGCGTCGACCCGAAGGTCACCGTCGCGGACGCCCTGCGGCGGCTGACCGAGGCGGAGGAGGCCGCCGAGCGCGGTGAACTGGCCGCCGCCGTGGAACGGATGACCGGGGGGCAGGGATGACGGCGGCCGCGGGCTTCCTGGTCGTCCCGGCTCTCGACCTGGTCCCCGGCACGCTGTTGGTCGCGGTGGGCCCCGGGGCCTCGGGCAAGTCGACGTACGCCGACACCGCGGCGGTCGACGCCGTGGTCTGCCTCGACTCCCTGCGGCGCGAGATCGGTGGGGACGCGGGCGACCAGTCCGTCACCCCGGCCGCCGTGGAGCGGCAGAACGCCCTCCTGGAGCAGCACCTGGGCGCCGGGTCGACGGTCTTCCTCGACAGCACGAACGTGGAGCCGCACGTGCGGGCGCAGCTCGTGGAGCGGGCCCGCCGGCACGGGCGCCCCATCGTCGCCCTGCGCTTCCTGCCCGACCTCGTCACCTGCCTGGCCCGCAACGCGGCGCGGCCGGCCAACCGGCGCGTCCCCGACGACACGCTGCGCTGGCAGCACAACCTCACGCGAGAGGCCACCCCGGACGCCCTGCTCCGGGAGGGCTTCACCGCCGTGCACCACATCGAACCCACCCCGACAGGAGCCACCGTGTACCCGCCTCCCGCGCCGAACGTCCGCTTCGCCTGCGTCACCGACCCGTCCCGACGGCACGCCTACTTCTTCGCCACCGCCGAGGAGGACTTCGACCGCCTGGTGGCCGCGTACGAGCGCGAGGACGACCTCACTGTCACACCGTTCGAGACGGAGTTCGCCGACCCCACGGTCGATCCCCGGATCTACAACGAGACACGGGTGCAGGTGTCCCTCGCCCGGCAGGAGAAAGACGGTCCGGTGATGGTGATGGTCGGCTCGGTCGAGAACGGCCAGTGGGTCAACTGGAACCTCCCCGCCGTCCCGCGCCCGCCCGTCCCCGCCCTGCTCCGGGAGAGCGTCACGCAGGTCGAATCCGCCCCGGCAGCAGCCACCGTGTCCAACGACGTCCTCGCCCCCGAGCGGATCGCGGATGCCGTCGCCGTACTGCGCAAGGCACAGGAAGGCGACCAGGAGGCGCACCGGGACCTCGGCGACTACTTCCCGGGGTACGAGGGGCTGGTGATGCAGACCGATCACGCCCGATACCTCGAACTCGCTGCCAGCGCCGGTCTGGTGGCCACGCACCTCCTGATCATCCAGGCCGGGAGGTGGCTGGCCTCGGTGGACACCTACACCTCGGACCTCGAACTGCCGCTCGCGTCCGTGGCGCTCGGGGACTACGCCAGCAGGACCGAGGCGATCCGGGAGACAGTGCGCGCCGCGACGGACCACGGATGGATGCTCGCCCCCGAACACCAGTGGGCCGACTTCGACTGCGGCGGCGGGGAGATCCACATCCCGATCCACGCGCGGCCGAAGCACTGACCGGACATTCCCACCTACCCAGGTAACCCGCCCCCGGCCCGCTCCCCGCGCCGCCTGCGGGCCGTGTAGGCGCACTTTATCTGGCCAGATAGACCACCACCCCGGGCCGGGACTCCCCCGGCCCGTACGAGAAGGAGATCCATGGGTACCTATGAGACCGACCTCGCCGCCGCGAAGCGCTCGCGCACCGCGTGGGGCTGCACGTGCGGGGCCGACAACCCGGCGACGTACGACGCCTGCCACGACTGCGGCCGCCCGTCGTGGACGTGCGCGACCTGCGGCACCGTCAACCCCTCCGCCCGCAGCACCTGCAACGAGTGCAACGGCACGATGCCCGCCGAGCTGCTGGGCGACCGCGAGGAGGGGTTCGAGATGACCTGGGAGGAGTGGATCGCCACCCAGGTCGGCCCCCGCGTCATCGGCGGCCGGTACAACCACGGTGATGCCGCGAGTGCGTACGAGGTCCTCGCCATCGAGCGGGGCCCGCGCCCGCTCGGCGTCTGGCCCGTGTGGGACATCACCGTCCGCTTCGACCAGGACGGCCGGGAGACGACGCACTGCACCGGCTGGGACGCCCGCCGGGACACCGTGCTCTCGCAGCCGCCCGCCGGCGGGGAGGACTCGTGGCGCTACACGGCGGACGTGGTGGCGGTCGACCCGGACGGCCGGGTGCTGCTGATCGAGCGTCGCTGGGAGCCGTTCATCGGCTGCTGGGCCCTGCCGGGCGGGCACGTGGACCCGACGGATAGGGACTCCCGGGGCGCCGCTGCCAGGGAGCTGGCCGAAGAGACGGGTGTCCGGGTCGCGGCCGCCGACCTGACCCCGATCGGTACCTTCGACGCTCCCGGCCGTGACCCGCGCGGGCGGTACAGCACGGACGCCTACCTCGCCCGAGTGCCCGCCGGTACCGTCGCGGTGGCCGCCGACGACGCGGCGAACGTGCGGTGGGTGGACCTGGGTGCGGCCCTGGACGATGGCGCCCTGGCGTTCGACCACGCCGACATCCTGCAAGCCGTCAGCCGCATCCTGACCGCCGGAGAGGGCTCGTGTATCGCGGGTCGCTGACCAGGAAAGACCCTGCTGTAGGCGCTCATTCCTGACGCGCCACGGCGGTGCAGCCGCACAACGACGCGGGCCCCGACTCCCCCTTGAAGGGGGACCGCCGGGGCCCGCAGGTTATCTGGCCAGATTGACCAACTGTCTCAGGCGGACTCCGGTGCGAAGTTCTCCATGCAGTCGCCGCACATGATGCTGCGGCGTTCCAAGGTTTTCGGGGAGACCCGGATGACCGCGGGCGGCTCGCACTGACAGACCGCCTTGACGTAGTTGCGGTCCTCCTTCTCCTTTTTCCCAGTCGGCGCCTCCTCGTCCGCGCCGGCGTCGTCGGTGCCCGCTCCTTCGGCGGCCCCGCCGCCCTTACTGCCGCCGCCGCTGCGGGTGGCGAAGATGTCGGGGGTGCGGGTGGCGTGCATCGCCTTGTCGAGTGCGGCGATCTCCTTGGCGTACGTCTTCGCCGCCTCCTCTCCCATCTCCGTTCCGGCGGACCCGTACTTCTTCTTCCACTTCTCGCCGACGTCGGCCCGCTGGACGAGACCCATCGCCTCGGCCATCTTCCGGAACTCCTTGTTGTGGTACTGGCTCGCCGAGCAGTCCTTGACGCCGCGCGCCTCGTTGGCCGCGTGGGTGGCCTCGTGCAGGAGGTACCCGAAGACCTTGGACGCGCCGTCGGCGAGCGACTCGGCGGTGACGAATACCTCGTGGTGGACGTCGTCCCCCTCGCGCAGCTTCCACCGGCGGGGCGCGAAGTGGGCCAGCTCGACCTGGCTGGCGCGTCCGCCGGTGGCCATGCTGATGACGGCCTCGGGGACGTCCTTGTGGCGGGCGCGGATCGCGTCCCACGCGTCCACCAGGGCGGAGGTGACTCCGGCGGCAATCTTGGCGACCGTGACCTCGGCGGGCAGGTCGGGCACGGCCTCCAAGGTCGGGGCGGGTGTGGGCTCGGGGATGAGGGCGACGGCTTCGGTGGTCATGGCTCCATCGTAACCACATCTCACCTCTTAAGAGGTGAGTTTCTAGGGTGAGTTGGCTCTGCGATGCCCCAACTCGTGTCCCTCGGCGGCACGCTGACGGCGCCATGCGGCATGCAAGAGTCCTGAACTACCCGGCGAAGGAACCCGACGCGTCCGTCGCCATGGCCCATGCCGACCCTCCGGCACTGCCCACAGGGCAGCGGTTATCCACAGGCCACCCAGTGCTGCTTGAGTCGAATGAGACGATCACTACCCTGCCGAGCAAGAAGAGGGGGAAGCGTAAATGTCGCTGCCCAACATCTTGAAGCCCTTGGAAGACGCCCTTGACTCTGCGGACCAGTCCCAGGTCTTGGCGGCCGCATGGGAGGCTTTCGCCGCGGCCGAATGGGTGGCACATTTCATCGCTTTCGAAGAGGAAAGTGACGAGGTCCAAGCCCTGATCGCCGCACAGGCCAGTACGGCAGGCCGGAGCCTGTTGCCACTGCCCGAGTCCGGTCACCCCATCGACGTGCCGCCTCCGCCCCCCGGTGCGGACGGTCTCACGCCCTACGCGACACTGCTGCGCCGCGTCCAGGCTGCTTTGGAAGAAGCAGCCGCCGGCCGGGGACCGGATGACGGCTGGCATGCGGCGGCGCAGGAGGCTGCCAGCAAGGCGGCAATCGCCGCCGAAGCACTCCTCGCCACCCGGGAACGATAGTCATGCCCACCACGCTCGGAGAGCTGCACGCGGCAGCCAACCGCAACCTGCGCGAGGTACTCTCCAACACCCTCATGCCGGAAGATGCCCGGGAGCAGGCCGCTGTCGTACGACAGCTGGCCGACCTAGTCCAGCACTTGCAGACCACGCTGGAGAGCGTCGGCGAACGCCCCCGACGAGCGAACCCGGGACCTGCCACCCATCTGGCCACCGCCCAGAGCGCCCTACGCCGCACGGCTGGACGATTGCCCACCCTCGATGACGCGGTAACCACCCTGCATCACGACACACCGTTGGCCCGGACAGTCCAGGCGACGGCGGCCGTCCAAGATCTCATCGCCAGCCATCGCGGGCCGGACCGGGTCCCTGTGACGCCGTACGCCCTGGCATTCACCGAACGTCCAGCCCGGGCATACCTGGTGCACTGCTCGGCAGAACTAGCCTGGGGAGCTGCCCGAGTGGCCCAGGCATTGAGCGAGACCGTCGCCAACGAGAACACCGCGGTACAGCTGTACATCGCACGTGGAAGCCTCGCGCAAGCCTCGGTCCTCGGCCGCTCCACCAGCGACAAGATGAACCCGGCCATTGAAGCCTTCCCGCTCGTGCCGCCGCTCGATCCGCGCCCAGCCCTGTCCACCGACGCCCCCGAGAGCATCACCGCGCATCTGGCCGACGACTGCGAGCGCCTGTCCCGGGTCGCCTTCGAAGCCCTGCACGGCCGAGGCGAGCCCGGCTTGAGTGGCTCCGACATGCAGCAATTAGCGCAATGGCGCGCGCTGAGCCATCTGCTGTCCGGCCGCGCCCTCCTCCGCACCGCCGCATACGCCGATCCGCACACCGCCGAGCCACTGCGCGCGGCGGCCGGCCAGCTGCGGGCGGCCGCCCAAACCTGGGCGCAGAGCGCGACACGATGGCACCGGGTCGTTGACCTCGCCGACCCCCGCGTCCACCCGGACCTGCCTCTGCCTGGCTATCACCTCGCGCGCAGCGGGCAGTTCACCCAGATGCCCAAGACCCCTCCGCACCCCGCATTGATCACAGCGCATGCGCACGCGACACGCATCGGACAGCTGCTCTACGGCATGACCTGGACCCCAGAGACGCCAGGCCGCCCAGCCGAGCGAGAAGCCCACGAGGTACTCGCGGACGCCGGAGGGCTGGCAGGACTGACGCATACGCTGTACCGGGCGACAGCAACCGGATGGCAGCTCGCCACGGCCATGCCCTCCATCATCAGGCGCATCGAATCCACACTGGTGACCGACAACATTGACCATCGCCCCCCGGAGGCCACGCATCGCTTCTACCCTCTCCGGGGCCACCAGGTAGAACGGCTCACGGAGCACTACGAGGATGTCGTGGAGGCCGAACAGACAGCCGCCGCCAGCATCCTGCGCACGGTTCCCCATACAGGCATGAACACCGCGCGTGCCCAACTGGACGCGGCTGCCCACAGACAACTTCGATCCGGGCAACCGTGGCTGCCCACCGACATCGCAGCCGAGCCACAGTCGAGGTCCACGAACACCCCAGCTTCACCAACCCGCCCCAGCACCGCGGCGGCGCGCAGCCGGTCGACAACCGTCACCCGGCGCCCCACCGGCACGCCCGCGACACCCGACTCAAGCGCGGCTCCCCGGACTAGCAGCGCTACAGAGCACCGCCGCGGCCGCAGCAAGTAGCTGAGGAATCCAGCTGGAGGCAGCGTCGTCCGCCCATACGTCCGGCCGCCAACATCTCAAGGCTGGTCGTCCCGGACGAGGTGAAGTGCAGGACGCTCCGGCTCGAACGCGCCGACTCCCAGGGCTGCCTCTCGCCAGTTGGCGATCAGCTGGACCTGCCATGCCGTGTCGTGCCGGAAGCCGGGCGGCGGCGTGCCTTCGGGGGTGACGGGCCAAAGGATGGTGGCGGCGAACCGTACAGCGTGCATGGCGGCGGTGGCGTGCGCATCGACGGCGTTTCCTGCCAAGCGACGCAGCATGTCGAGACGTGCGGCCACCTCGATCAGCTCGGTGTACGTTTTCTCGTACTCCTGCGCTCGGACGGTGGCGAGGTTATCCACGGCCCCCTCCGAGGCGGGTGGCGAGCCGCCGGCCGAGGCGGTGCAGGTCGGCCCATACTGCGCGGGCCTCGTATCCGCAGAGCACAGTTGCCTCCTTGGCGTTGCGTCAGCACAACGCTCGCTATCGAGTCCGTCCGGAGCTACTTTCCTCCTCCATCGTCCAGGCGCTGGGCACCAGACCGGGCAGGCGGTGGTCAATCTGGTGCTCACCCTTGGTACATCCGGCGAACGGCCCGCTGGAGCCGCGCAGCTCGCGCAAGCACGGGTCGAGGTGGTCGCGGTGCCAGACGCTGGGGCCGGTGTAGCCGCAGGTGGCGGGGTCGGTGAGTTCCTGCCAGGCCAGCCAGCAGGCGTGGAGGCGGGCGACGGCGACAGGGTGCTCGAACCACAGGTGGCACCAGCGGGCATCGGCGCTGGGTTCGGCGAGGTAGCCGGGGACGAGGACGCCCTCGACCCACTCGACCAGGGCGCGCAGCTCGTCGTCGTACTCCGGGGGATCGAGCAGCAGGATGAACGGCGGGTACTTCCACTCCTCGTCGTCTTCTGCCCCGTCGAGTTCCTCTCCGTCGGCCGGCGCCTGCCCGTCGTCGGCGGAGGCCTCGCCCGGCTCACCGGCCTCGCTGCCGGTGAGCCTCTTGACCAGGGCGGTCAGGTTCGCGACCTGGGCCTTGAGGTCTTCGATGTCCTCGAACATGCCGACCGGCACGTCCAGCTCCGGGGTCTCGTCGGGCTCATCGGCCACTGCGCGTTGCCTTTCGCTCCTCGTACGCGGCGACCGCGCGCTTGGTGATGGCCTGCTCCTCGGCCTTCATCTGCGGGCCGATGTGCGCCATCAGCTTCTCGGCGTACCAGGGGCGCAGGCTGATCTGCGCGACCGGCATGCCGGTGGCCAGCAGCAGGGCCGTGCCCTTCTTCATGGCACGGATCTCGGCCGGGTCCAGGACCTGCTCACGCTGCTCGGACCAGCTGCGGCTGCCGCCGTCCTTGGACTTGGAGTACGAGCCCCGCTCGACGTAGTGCGCCCCGGTCAACGTACTGACGTCCTGGGCGAACTTGGCGTCGTCCATGCCGACACCAATGATCTTCTTCGTGGCGGCCGACCACATCGAGTCCATGCCGACCTCGCCCCACGCCTTCACGCCCTGCCGGTAGCTCTGGAGGATCACGAACGGGGTGATCCCGCGAGATCCGAGGTGGGAGTACAGGTCGGGCAGGTCAGCGATCTTGCAGATGTTCGCGGCCTCGTCCAGGACGGCTCGCATCGGCTCGGGCAGGCGGCCGCCGTGGCGTTCGCCCGCTTCGGCGCCGGCGGTGAACACGGCGTCCGCCAGGGCGGCCACCACGGCGGAGGCGGGGCCGCCCTTCTTCGACAGCAGGTAGAGAGTGTCCTTGCTGAGGGCGAACTCTTCGGGGTCGAACCGCGGGAAACGGTTGCGGTCGTCCTTGGTGACCCACGCGAGGACCTTCTCGTCGCGCAGGGCACTGACGGCGGTTCGGGCATTCTGATAGATCCCGGACTGCGTCTCTTCCGCGATGTTGATGGAGCTGTCCACCTGCTCGGCGAGCACCGGCTCGTTCGCGTACAGAACGCGCAACGGAGCCTTCTCCTTCGGATCACTCAGCCACTTCATGACGTCCCGGACGCTGCCGCCCTCCCAGTACGCGGCCCGGAACAGGCCCACCAGCAGGTCGCCCGCCGCTTGGCTCCAGAACGGGTCGGCCTGCTCGCTGGTGATCTGGTTGACGAAGTGGGAGGCCAGGCGTTCGGCGCCCTCCAGCGTTTCCGCCTGGGCGATCATGTCCCACCACATGTGGCGCTCGGTCTGGGCCACGCCCTGGGTGTCCAGAACCCAGGTGTCACCGACCTTCGCACGCGACCCGAGGGTGGCGGCGTATACGTCGGCCTTGTTCGACGTCATCAGCAGGGCGCCGGGGGCCTCCTCCGCCACCGGGATGGCCAGCGACGTCGACTTACCCGCGCGGGGCGCCATGATGGCGACGTAGGTGTCCTCGTCGCTGCCGCGCAGCTCGATGCCGGACGGCACGTGATCCCCGAGGAGCACGCCCCGGTCACGGGGCGGAAGATCGGACGGCTTCCTCTCCTTCAGCGAAGCGCGCAGCCTCGTGGCGGTACGGGCCGCGTGCTTCGGCGTCAGCTCGCGCACCTGGTGCAGCGTCGCCAGACTCGACGGGTTGCGGAACCATCGGAAGGCCCAGCGCAGCCCCCACACGAGGAAGACCAGGACGGCCAGGTCCGCGACGGTGGCACCGACGACGGACGCGGTCTGTGAGTGCGGCCACGCCGTCGACCAGTCGGTGGCCATCTGGAAGGCGCCCACCAGGGAGGTGGGGAACGGGGCGGCTTCGTCCCCGGTCAGCACGGCGCCGGCGGCTCCACCGGCCCATGTCGACACGGACAGCGTCACGGCGCCACCGAGGAGAATGCCCCCGGCGGCCCATGCCCGGTCGGACTCCGTCATCATGCGCGTCCACCTCCCGTGGCGGTGATCCTGCGGCGGTTGTTGTCCGTGCGGTACAGCCGCAGCTCGGTGCCGGTCAGCTCCAGCGCTGCGGCGATCCCGGGCCGGGTGCCGATCTTGATCAGGTACTTGCCGCGGCCCGGGTGTCGGGCGCTTTCTTCTTCCAGGGGCGCGGTGCCGTCGGCGTCGTCGTAGGTGGGGTCGATGTCGAGTCCGGTGCTGGTGGCCGAGGACCAGGAGCCGATCATCATGCGCTCCTGCTCGGTGAGGGACCGCTTGCCGGTGACCCGCCGCAGTTCCTCCTCGGAGGACGCGCCGATCACCCAGGTGTCGCACCGGTCCATCAGGCCCCGTGCTTTGGCGCGGTCGGTCTCCGTCGGCAGCGCCTCGACGTCCAGCAGCGAGTGCGTGACGTAGATCGTCACGTCGTTGGTGGTGCGGTTCAGGCGGCTGATGGCGTCCATCGCGTCCACCAAGCCGGGGCCGGAGCGCAGGGCCCGCCACATCTCGTCCATCGGCAGTACTAGGGAGCGGTCCATCATGCCGATGCTGCGGGCGCTGTCGATCGCGCTGTAGGTGTATGCCCACGTGGCGATCATGCCCGCGCTGACCACATCGTTTCCGCGGGCTCGCAGGGCGGAGATGTCCACGGAGACCGCCGGAGCGGAGATGTCCAGGGGAGTGGTGGTGGGGCCATCGAACAGGCCTTTCAGCGGGCCGCTGATGAGGTTGTCGAGTCCGGCGATGACGCTTCGCGTCAGGTCCTGGTACCGCTCGCCGTCTGCGGCGAGCTTGGTCCGCAGTTCCTCGGGTGCCGCCCGCAGCACCTGCACGACGTCGGCGACCACCGGGTCGCTGCCCGACTCCTGGGCGGCGGAGGCGACCTGCACGGCCGTGTCCAGCGCCGACCGTTCGACCTCGTCGGGGGCCCTGCCGAGGCCGTGCTTGGTCGACAGCAGGGCGACCAGCGTCTCCAGCCGGCGCCCGTTGAGGACGTCCAGCAGGGCCTCGCGCCGTTCCGCCGTCAGCGACTGCACGCGTCCCTTCAGCGGGCCGCTGTCCAGGGGGTTCAGGCGCCCTATGCCGTCACCGATCCGGACCACCGATCCACCCAGTTCGCGGATCATGTCGGAGTACTCGCCCTTGACGTCCCCGGGCACGCACGTCATGAACCCGTATGCCGAGTAGACCATGCACATGCGTTTGACCAGCGCGGACTTGCCCGCGCCCGGCTGGGACATGACCCACACGCCGGGGTTGGTCGTCAGCTTGCCCGTCCACCCGCTGGGGTCGATGCACACCAGCTCGCCGGTCAACAGGTCGCGGCCGACGGGCACGCCGCGCGGCGGCAGACCCGACCCCAGGAGGAAGGGGTAGATGCCGCCGGCCTGGCTGGTCGGCCCGGTGTAGACGGTGCCGGTGTCCTCGACCGGCACGCGGCCACCGAAGCGTCCGCCCCAACCGCGCCTCGGGGCGAAGCGGCTCTTCAGCTTCTTCTCGGCCTGCCGCTCCTCGCGGGTCGGGCCCTGCTCGACGGCCTTGACCACGCGCCGGGGCGTGGTCACCGGCACCGGTTTGGGCTTACGTGCCATCTCGTCAGTCCTTCACCAAGGGTGAGTAGCCGATGGGCAGTCCGGCCGCGAACACGGCGGCCTGGGCGCCGTACGCCGGCCGCATGCGGATGCCTCGGGTGGCCTTGACCGCCCGGGTCATCTCCTGGCGGGCGGCGGGCAGGTCGGCGGTGCTGCGGGCGGTGACGGTCACCATCAGCGTCCAGTCAACGACCTGGGCGCCTGCGGCCACCTGCGCGGCGGCCTTCTCCGCCCGCTGGGCGTCGGCCCGCTGCGACCACTTGGCGCGGCCCTTGACCTCGGCGGTGGCCTGCGCCGTCTGATGGGCGTTGGAAATCTCGCGTTCCAGCACCGCCTCGCCCTCCATCGGGTCGAGCACGCGGTAGGCGATGGTGATGCGCCGCTGGTAGCGGCCGGGCGCCAGCAGCGGCAGCAGCACGGAGTAGGGGATGGGACGACGCGGCATCTCGCGCAGCACCCAGCTGACGGACACTCCGCCGTCGTGGGCGTAGGTCTCCCAGTCGTCGTCGGCGGCCTGCGGCCCGCACTCCGACCACGACAGCTCCTCGAACTCCCGGTCGCGGGCGTTGAACACCTCGGGGTCGTAGGCGGAGCGGACAACGCGGCGCAGGTCGACGTCGGTCGCCCTGCGCTCGATGTCCGTGCCCGTGCCGGACAGGTCCAGGGAGTCCACCACCCGCAAGGCCTCGGCGACCTGCTCGGCGAGGTCCGACGGCGGGTTCGCGGACGCGTTCGGGTCCACCGTGACGCTCATCCACGGGGCCACGCTCGCGGTCGCGTGCGGGGTCGTGCGCACCAGCTCGTCGATGACCTGCTTCGCCAGCTTCGGCGCGCCCGGGTCCTTGCGTGCCTTCACGTCGTCCCCGAGGGCCTCACCGGCACCGGGAGTGATCTGGATGGTCACGCTCGCGCCCTTGACCTGCTCGTCCGTGCTCATCGCGTCCAGCACGGACGCCCAGGTCCGCAGGCTGCTCTGTACCGCCCCGGTGGGCGCCATGAGGCTGCCGCCCGGCGCCAGGAGGGTGCTTATGGTCATGTAACCGGTGGCCCGGTCGTGGACGACGCCGACGGCCCGTCCGCTCGTCGGGTCGTGGGCCTTGATCAGGGTGCTGCTCGCGCCGACGCCCGGCAGGTCCAGGGCGTACGGGTGGGGCAGCAGCAGCCGCCGGTAGGAGGTGGCGTCGAAGCGTGACGCCCGCTTCCAGGCCATTCGGGCCCAGTAGTAGGACAGGGCTGACATGCCGTGTCGGCGGGCGGCGGCCAGCACGAAGAACGCGCCGGTCACCGGCAAGGTGACCAGCAGGGAGATAGGCATCTGCGTGGCGATCAGGCCGTCGGCTGTCAGCACCGCGGCCGCGAGCATCGTCGCGGTCCGCGACAGCCCGCCGAAGCCGAAGCTGCGGCGGGCCCTGAAGCCGTCGACCATCAAGGTCTGGGGCACTTCATGGGCTGTCACTGCTGGTTTCCTCCGCCCATCTGTCCACTGGCTCCCTGCACGGCGTCGTTGACTCCGTCCAGGATCTGGATTCCGGCTCCGACGGCACCCGCGCCCGCGGCGGCTCCACCTGCGGCCGCCGTGCCGCCGCCGGCCGCGGCGCTCGAAGATCCGGCCGCTTTCCCTCCGGTGGACGCCGCATCGGCACCTGGGGCGCCCTCGGGCCCGGCCTGGCCTGGCACACGGCCAGCCTCGTTGCGGGAGGCCTGCGCCTGCGCGTCGCTGCCCTGGCCGCCGTCCTCCCCGGAACCGCCGTCGCCGCCCTGCCCCCGGCTCTGGGGGCCCATGTTCTGCTCGACCATCTGCATGTGACGCATGGCGTCCGTCTGCCGGTCGCCTCCTCCTCCGGCACTGCCGTCGTCACCCTTCGCACCGCTCTTCCCACCGATGTAGCTGGCGGCCGCCGACAGCGCGCCGCTCGCGCCCCCCGCGCTCAGCCCGGCACCGGCCGCCGCCCCGAAGGGAGCGAAGATCTTGGTGAGCGGGCCGGGCGCTAGGACAGCGAGGACCAGCGTCGCGCAGCCGCGCAGCCACTCGGCGAGGGTCTTGGCTTCGCCGAACTCCGCGAAGCCGGTGCAGATGATGACGGCGACGATCGGCTTGTACGCCACGATGACCATGCCGGACGTGATCAGGGCGGGGGCCCATTTGCGCGTGGCCTCGCCGCCGGTGCGCCCGGCGCCGGCCACAGGGATCAGCAGGCAGATGATGGGGATCGCGCTCTGCCGCAGGAAGATCATGACCATCTGTACGAAGCCGACCAGCAGCAGCACCACAACGATGCACAGGATCGTCATGGGGTTGGACACGCCGGTCGGCAGCATCACCGCAACGATCCGGTCGTAGGCCGCTGCGTCGTCCTTGAAGACCTCGTTCACCAGTCCCGCACTCAGCGCATCACCAAGGACTAGCAGGGTTGCGAACAGGGACACCCCGAGGAAGGACAGGAGGAAGTTTTCGACCCATCCGGCCATGGCCCGCCCGGCGTATTTTCCTTGCCCGGTGAGCGCCATCTTGCCAAGGTTCCAGATCACCCCGGCCACGGCGATCACCAGCCCCAGCCAGGTCAGCATGCCCGCGAGTGTGGTGTCTCCGGTCCACAGCCCGGTACCGGCCAAGTCCACTGAGGGCCCCAGCAGGGCGAAGGTGAGCGTCTTCTTGATGACCCACTTCGTCACGTCCACGCCGGACTTGATGACGTCGCCGAGGAGCGACTCCCAAATGTTGTCCCAGTAATCTTTGATCACCTCCTCGCCGACATCGCCGACTTTGTCGCAGCCGCTCCAGCCGGTCAGGCTTCCCGGGCGTCCGGGGATCGCGCTGCCGCCGGGCAGGATCGTGCCGAGGACGGGTCCAGTGGCGACCCGGCATCCAGCTTCGATCCCGTCACTGATCGGGCCGTCCGCCCGGGCGGGCTGAGGTACAGACACCGACAGCCCGAGAACTGCTACGAGGGCAAGCAGCAGGGCAGCCAGGCGGCGCCTGATCACGACGCCTCCCGGATGGCTGTCCACCCGGCCTCGTTGAAGGCGGCATCTCCGGGAGCTACGATTTTCGGCTCGTTCTTCTGCGCGTCCCCCATTGCGCGCTGAGTGGCCGCTCCGGACAGCTTCCAGTCGCCGTCCTCCCACGCCACCCCGTTCAGGATGCGGGTGTACTCGACGGCTTCCTTGGCCGTCTCGCCCGCCTTCTGCGCCGTCCGGGACAGCAGCCACACACTGACCTCGTCGTCGGAAGCGTGGACGACCTTGTAGCCGATCACAGTGTTACGCACGTAGGCCCCGGGCGGCAGCGGCCCGCCTACGGGGACACCCATCTCCTGGCGCATGGACTTGTCGGTCTGGTTCGCGGCCAGCTCGATCTCCTCGGCGTGGGCGTCGCTTCGGTCGGCCTTGGAGACGTACGAGTAGTAGATGCGCAGCTGCTCGTCGACGGTGTCGTGGCGGCCCTCGATTTTGACCGTGTTGAAGGCCGCGGCCGCCGCGATGGCGCCCTCGGTGGTGTGCGGGAAACCGACCTGGCTGCCGCGGTCATCGGTGCGCTTCCCCCGCGGAAGCGCAGCCCACTGCTCCGGTTCGGTCCAGTCGTTGGGTGGCGCGTACGTCGCCGACGGGCCGGGCGAGGCGGACGCGCTCGGGGTTGATCCACCCTTGCTCGGCGTGTCCGTGTCCTCATCACCACCGGCGAGTACGGCGTAGCCCGTCAGGGCGAGGACGGCCGCGAGCGCGGCGCCCGCGAACCAGGTGCCCTTGGTGTTCCACGTTCCCCTGGTGCGTCCCATCGCCGCCTCAGCCTGCGATGCCGTTGAGGATGGCGATCAGCGAGCTGGACAGGATGACGGCCGCGATGCCGCCTCCCATCCACTTGAAGGGCTCGGCGCCGCCGCCGTTCCTGGACTTGTCCGCCACGGCCAGCTTGTAGACGCCGAAACCGACACCTCCCACGCCGGCCAGGATGAGCAGCCACAACCCGTATCCGAAGATCTCGGCCACCGGGCCGTCCATCCCCGGGATCGGGGTCGGCTTCGCCCCCGGAATGATCGCCGCAAGGAATGCCATGGTCATTTCCCTTCGATCGTGCGCCGCAGCCGCGTGGCCGCGGTCTGGACGTCCTTGTACTTCAGGGCCTCGTCGGGCCCCTTCACCGCGCGCAGGACAGGCAGGTACGGAAGGCGCGCGACTCCGGCCAGACGCCCTTCAAGGGCCCGGACGGTGAAGCGGGCATCCTGTACCGGACGGGCGGGCGCGTCGGCCACCCACACCAGCCACGGTTTCGGCAGGGGCCCCCAGCGCAGCAACGTCTCCTCCAGGCGCTGCGCCCCGTACACGGTCGTGTCGGTCACCAGCACCGGGACAGTCCCGTAGGGAAGGACCTCGCCCGGCGCCAGCACACGCGCAGCCGCGCCGCCGGCGTCGTTGTCGAGCATGGCGGCGACCATCGCCACCGCAATGCCGTTGCCATCGACAGGCATCAGCGCATACCTGAGCGCAACCGGTGTGTCGGCGCTCGGAGTTGTCATCACCGGTTGGGTGGTCACGCCGCAACTCCCCCTGAGTGTCTGAGTTTAAAGTCACGATATTGGGTTCCTGAGACGACTGAGGCTAGCGTGACCCACTGTCAGACACGGGTGAACATTTTCGCGTAGCCGGAGGTCAGGTCACAGATGTCGCTCTACGGCAACGCAGAACAGCGCAGACTTGGCCCGCAATGGAGCAGATCCACTAAAAGGGCGGCCGCCCGGTTTTCCGTGAGCGCCCCCGCCATTCCCCTCGCGCCAAAGCCCGCACTCATCAGCCACACCCCCGAGTCGCCAAAGACCTCGCACGGACGCCCTATTCCGCTGCACGCCATGCAGGACAGGGCATTCCACTGCGCGAAGTCCCCCCGCGCGAGGCTGTGACCGACCCTACGCGAACCGTGATCACACACCGGGCCCGGCCCCGCACCCTATGGAGGAGCACACGCCAAGCCACTCGTGATCTAGTACGGCGGAACATCACACGACCGGCACGACAGCGAAGAGAGAGTCAGCACGGGGGGATAGCGTGAAGGTGCTCGTTGCGGCTGCCGCCGCAGTGACAGGCCTGGTCCTGCTGGTGGCCTTCGGGATCGTGGCTGTGGTGATCGCCGACGAGGACGCCGAAGCCATCGAGACGACCGACGGGGGCGGCGGCCTGCAAGGCGTGCCCGCCGAGTTCCGCCAATGGATTCTCAAAGCAGACGCGGCCTGCGATCAACCGGCCATGGTCCCGTCCCTGCTCGCCGCGCAGCTGTACCAGGAGTCCAAGTTCAAGACCAGCCGCGCGGAGGCCACCAGCCACGCCGGCGCGCAGGGCCCCGCCCAGTTCATGCCCGGCACCTGGGCGACCTGGGGACGAGACGACGACAACAACGGAGAGGCCTCGCCCTGGGACATCGGCGACGCCGTCATGGCGCAGGGCCGCATGATGTGCTCCCTGCTCAGGCAAGCCGAGAAGTCCGGCTACCCCGGCGACGTGCGAGCCCTCGCACTGGCCGGGTACAACGCGGGCTGGGGCCGCGTAGAGCAGTACGGCGGCGTGCCCCCGAAGTCCTTCGCGAACGGCGAGACCTACAACTACGTCCGCATCATCCTGTCAACCATGAAGCGGTTCGAAGGTCCGGGTCTGCTTGAGGTCTCCGGCTCCGGCTCGGGCGCCGACGCGCTGCGCAAGGCAGCCACCCGAATGGGCACCCCGTACGCCTACGGAGGCGGCGGCCCCGCCGGCCCCTCAGTCGGCTTCTGCGACGGCAACAACGGCTACAAGAACGGGAAGTGCGCCGCGTCCAGCACAGTCGGTTTCGATTGCAGCTCGCTCATCCAGTACGCCTACTGGCCCAAGCTGAAGCTGCCCCGGACAGCCGCCGCGCAGTACGGCGCGACCAGCCACCGCGCCGTCGCCCGCGACGAGCTGAAGCCCGGCGACCTGCTGTTCTGGGCACACGGCGGCAGCGGCTTCATCTACCACGTCGCTATGTACGCAGGCGACGGCAACGTGCTGCACGCGCCGCGCACCGGTCGTCACGTGGAACTGGCTCCCCTCACCTCTGCAATGCCGCAGGGCGACTACGTCGGCGCCACCCGCCCCTGAACCGAAACGACGTGTGCCGCAGACCGAGAAACGGCCTGCGGCACACGCTGCCCGCCCGGTGCTCTACCGGCTCTTGCCACTCCTCGGCGCAGGCCCTGCCTCACGGTGCGCGGCCACGCCGGGCGTAGCCGGTGCCGCCCCCTTCGTGGCCTTAGTAGGGCCCACACTCGGCGACGTCGACCGAGCTGCGGTGGTGTTCACCTTCACCCGCGACTCCCCCGGCGCACCGACCGGCTTACGCAGCGCGTCGTTGGCCGCCTGAACCAGCCGCCGCCCCATCTGCGACTGCGGACCCTCCTGCCATGAGGTGTCCTTCGACAGCCTGGCCAGGTGCTCCGTAACCGGCAACCCCCTGCTCTCCATGTCGGCCATCCGCGCAGCAATCAACGGCCACTGACGCGCCGATACCAAGAGGTCCGCCTCCCGCTCTGCGCCAGGCATCGCCTCGCGCACCATCCGCGCGAACCGCTGGTTCTCCGACGGCGCGATGGACAGCTGCCGAAGAGCCCGCTCACGGTCCCCCAAGTCGAGATCCTTAGGGATGTCCAACCCGGTCGTCAGCGGCCCGTACGACAGCATCGCGTCCCGGCTCGTGGTCGGCACCTCCGCCGCCGCAAGCACCTTGGCCACCGCCTGGTCGACGCCGACACCCTCCTCGTGCGCGGTCGCCAGGATCGCCCGCACGTCGACTCCGCGCTCGTTCAGCGTCGCCATCGTCCGCGCCATCTCCGGCCACGCCGGGGACGACAGGATCGCCTCGCGCACCGGTCCCGCCGGCAGTGTCTCGCGCAGCGCCTTCGCCCACTCCTCGGTGCCCTCGCGTGCCACCTTCTCTGCGTTCGCCGCGACCTGGTCCCGCACCGTCACGGTGATCTCGCCGACGCGCGGGAGCATCGTCTCCAGGTCCACCCCGGCCCGCTTGAGCGCCATGAGCTGCTGGGCGAGCTGGGGCCAGTCCGCGCCCTCCAGCAACACTGTCGCGATGTCGTCCGGGAGGAACTTCTTGACCTCCTTCGAGGCCTCCGCCGACGCCTTCTCGGCGTCCGGGAGTTCGTCCTCCTTCCCCGCCTTCTTCTGCTGCTGCCGGCGTACCGCGTCCGCGATGGCCATGACCAGACGGAACGCCATCACGGAGGTCTGCACTGCCTCGGCGGCTGCCTCCGTGAAGGCCTCCCCGGGACGCTCCTCCGGCGTCGGCATCGTCATGTTCGCTCCCCTCGTTACCGGGCCCGTCGCGGGCCCTTGCGCTGCTCGTCATCCGGCGGCCGACGTGTCGGTCCGGGCGCTCCTGTCTTGCGCGGGCCACTGGTGCGGCCGGTGCCGCCCGTGGACGCCGGTGTCGGGCTCTTGCCGGTGGCCGCCGCCATCGCACTGCGCTGACGACTCCACCCGTCCAGCCGCCATGTAAGCACTTCGGCGACTGAGTCCGCAGATCCCATTTCCCGCCGGGCGGCGACCGCAGTGAGGACCTCGGCCGGATCGTCCCCGGCCTTCTCGACCGCTGCCAGCCGAGTCCGCAGCGCGGGCCACGCCGGGTCCGCGAGCACCGCACGCGCGTGCTCGGGAACCGCCTCCTGGAGCACGCCCGCCATCGGCCTCTCGCCCGAGACTGCCGGTGCCCGGCGGGCTCCCGGCGGCCGGGTTGTCGTGCGCTTCGGACGCGGCCGGAACTCACGTGCAGCGCTCGCGCCGGCGGTCACCTCGACCGCCTCGCGCAGCAGTCGACCGGCCCGCGCGGAGGCCTGCGCCTGGGCCCGGTGTTCCTGCGCCTCGTGCCACCGACGGGAGGCCTCGATCGCAGTCACCAGGGCGAGCAGGAAGCCGAGCGCGGCGACCGTGTCACTGCGTCCGGCGGCCGCCACCGACTGGGACAACATCTGCGTCGACTCCCGGTAGAGGGTGCGCGCCTGACCTTCCAGCGCACGGTCGCCTGGCACGCGCGAGGCGCGCTCGAACTCGAACGCCGCGTCCTTCAGTCGGTCGCGCACCATGCGCGGCGAGATCACCGCGGCGATGACGATGAGGTCGCCGAGCGCGGCGATGTCCCCGGCCCCCTGGTGCAGCCCGCCCGCGCCGAGCTGGTCGGCGGCCGCGCGCACGCGCCGCTCTGCCTCCTGCCACATCTCGGCCGGCGCGACCGTCGGTACGGACACCGGTGTCGTCCAGCGTTCCCGCACGCGCGGCAGGGACAAGTCGGAGGCGAGCCGGGCGCCGGGAAACCACACCGCACGCTGCCCGCCGTCGCGGTCGCCGGGCATGGCGACGGAGTAGCCGGTGATGTTCCCGTCCGGCGCCACCCGCTTGTTCACCCGGACCCCGGCTGCGGTGAGCCGGGCGAAGAAGTCGTCCTCGTTCGCGGCGGCGGCCGCGGCCTGGCGGACCGTCCGCTGGAGCGTCTCGCGTACCGGCTCCGACAGTCCGCGCCGGGCCGCCTTTTCCTGCTCTCCCGTCTTCGGCCACTTCCGCGCGGTCTTGTCGCCGTGCTTCAGCCGACGCAATCCGAACTCGGCCTCGAACTCGCGCGCGGCCGCGTGCATCTTCGGGATGTCCTGCCGCATCCGCGGCTGCCGACCGTCCTGTCGGGCCTTCGTCGCGACGATGTGAATGTGGTCGTCCGCGTGCCGGATCGCGACCCATCGACAGGCCTGGTCGTCACCGTGCGGGGCGATGCCGGATGCGTGCATCATCTCGCGGGCAACCCGCGCCCATTCCTCGTCCGCCAGGAGCCGGTCCTCGGGCGCGTTGCGCACCGCGACGTGGTACACGTTCTTGGCCGGTCGCTTCCCGAGCAGGGCGTGCACCGGGGCGTCCAGAATGAGCGCCAGGTCCGAGATCGTCATGTGCGGCGAGCGTGCCGGGTCCTCGACAAAGGGGTCGTCCCAGGAGGCGACCATGTGCGGGTTGGTGTGCTCGTCGCGCTTGCCCGGGCCGTACAGGTAGTCCAGCAACCCCTTGGTGTCGGTGCCGTCCCGGGCCTTCTTCGGCATCATGCGCGCGGCCGTCGTTCTCGCATCACCTGGCGGGTCGCCTCGTCCATGCGTTGGATCGCTTTGACGATCGCGTCCATGGTGGCCGCGACCTGAGCACCACTCACGCTGCCGTCGGCGTTCAAGGCCTTCGCGATCTGGTTGACGTTGTTGCCGATACGCGAGGCCTGATTGCGGGCCTGGATGAGTTCGGCGATGAGGTCGCGGGCGTCAACCGAGACGGGCACGACCTTCTCCTTAGCCACCTTCAGGGCGGTGTCGCCGACCCATGCGGCGACGGCCTGGTTGGCGCGGGCCGCGGCCTCGCGGACGATCGTCAGCTCGGCTTCGCTGTAGGAGACCTTGAGACGCTTGTTCTTGTCGCGCGGGCCGTCGGCATCGCGCTCGCGGTAACGCGCGGAGGTTCGACGCTGGCCGTCCGCTGCTGGCTCTGCCACAGCGCTCCCTTTCCACCCCCGGTCCGTGCTCGGACCAAAGATCACCGGCCGCCCACAGTAGTGGGCCGAAAGCCGGGGATCATGCAAAGTGGGCCCACTTTGCACTAACTCGCTTCCGGTGGCTGATGCCATCCGGAAGCGCACACGGTGCACATGGTCACCCGTCAAAAACCCCTGCGGCCTGCGGTGATGGGCCCGCCCGCGCGGCCGCCGTCCGAGTCGTGCCAGTACGATCACGGCATGGCGAGTGCACACGACTTCATGCAGAAGATGAGGGAAGCCCAGGCGGCGCGCGAGAAGGCCTTCGAGCCGCTGGCGGAGATCCTGGGAAAGCGCGAGGAACTTCAGCGGCAGTTGGCAGAGCTGGACGCGCCGTACGCGGAGGCCTTCGTCGCGGCGGAGGCGGCGGGCTGGACCGCGGAGGAGCTGACGGCGATCGGCGCCGAGGAACCGGCGAAGCGTCCGAAGGGTCGTCCGCGGGGTCGACGGTCGACGGCGAAGAGGGAGGCCGCGAGGAAGGCGCCGGAGACCTCCGCGCCGGAGCCTTCGGGGCCCTCGCCGACGGCTGCGATCCCCGGGCAGGAAGGCAGCGGCGAGACTGCTGCGGCGGGCGCTGGGAGCGTCTCCGCCTGACCGTGACGAACGAACATACAAGGGCCCCGCTGTGCGGGGCCCTTCGCGTTGTGCACGCATCCCTCCCCGGCCTCTCCAGTGTCCGGCCGGACTCCTCCGCGTCAAGGTCGTACGTCCGCTCCTCGCCCCGTCCGCTCGTTCCTCACGGACGCGCCTGCGGTGCGGGCGCTCCACCTTGACGCTCCGTCCCCCGACCTTGGGAAAGGCCTCCACGGGGAGGGAGGAAAAAGGGTCGGCGCCCCGGGCTTCGGGCGGGGGTGTCGGTCGTCGTGCGGGTGCGGCCGGGAGGGCGGATCATTCCAGAAAACTGGAACACAGCGGCGCCCCGGAACCCTTCACGGGTGGGGTTCCGGGGCGCCGCTTCCGGCCGCTGCCCCCGACGGGGGTGGCGCGGGCAGCGGGGTTCGAGTGCGGGCTACGGCCCGCTGCTGGGACGGGACCTCACAGGTCTCCCGCCTCGATCATCTCGGCGCGCGTCCGCCTGATCTTCAGCCGCCTCGGGTCTTCCGCCGGCCACTCCGTAGTGCCGCCCGTCAGGTGCCGGAGCCAGACGACACCGCCGCGCACGTCGGTCACGACGGCCCGGGTCTTTCCCTCCACCACCTCGTCGCCGACCGACGGCAGTGTGTTGGTCTCGGTCTCGCTCATCGCGCCACCTTCATCTCTGCCCAGACACGCTTGCCCCACGGGATGCGTCCAGAGCCCATCAGGTCGTATCCCCACCGGTCCGCCATCTCGTCGACCAACGCCAGTCCGCGGCCGTTGATGTCGTCCGGCGCCGCCTCTCGCAGCACCGGCACCTGGCGGGGCGCGCGGTCGACCACGGCCACGTAGATCCGGTCGGCCTCGGGGCGGTCGATGATGACTCGGACGGACTCACCGCGAGCGTGCCGGACGGCGTTGGCGAACAGTTCCGACACCAGCAGTGCGGCGCTGTCCTCCGCGTCGTCCAGGTTCCAGGCGCACAGGGCCACACGCGTTAAGCGTCGCGCCTTCTCCACCGTCTCGGGCGTACGCGTCATCGTCTCGCTGTAGCCGGGATATCCCGCCGCGCGGGGCTTCGTGGTCATGCCGGTCGTCATCGCCAGACCTCGGGTAGCGGATGGTCGAGACACGACCGTAAAAGCCGGAGGGGGTAGCGACAGGTACAGTCGCTACCCCCTTGCGGAGGGGTACAAGTTGTACCCCTAGGCGGCCACGCCGAGTTGACGCGCGAGGCCGCGGGCGTCGTCACGGATGATCGCGCTGCCGTTCTCCGCCAGTTCCGCCGCGGTGCCGCGTGCGAACAGGTTGAAGCACGCCGTCTCCGGGCTCGCCTCGTACGCCTTCTTCAGCAGGTGCACGACCGCCACCGACTCCCCCGCGAGGCTGTACGCGCGGGCCGTCTCGATGATGTGGAAGCTGCGCCGGGTGGCGCTCTGCATCGAGCCGAGGTCGATGTGCGTGGCCGCGTCGACCGCCGCGCCGGACCGTACGAGGTCGTTGTTCATCGTGATCGCGTACGCGTCGACCATGCCCCGGCCGAACATCAGCCAGGGGTGCACGTACCCGTCGCCGAGCCGCTTGGCGGCGGCGTCGGCGCGGTCCCACTGCCGCTCAGCGTTGCCCTTCTGGCCGACCTTCGCGAACGACAGGGCGGCGGCCAGGTGCAGCAGCCCGCCGAGTGCGATGTCCTCCGGGCCGCGTTCCGGGTCGAGCAGCCGGAGTGACTTCATGGCCAGGTCGACGCGCGCCTCGTGCCGCTCTCCGGCGTCACGGAAGACGTGGTTGAGGTACCACGCGGAGGCCGCCATGGCGCGTGGGCTGTCGGCATCCTGAGCCATCGTCATGGACCGGTCGCCGGTGAGCATCACCAGCTCGGGCGCGGGCTGGAAGCTCAGGTAGAGCTGGGCCAGGTGGTAGCCCTGCGCGAGCAGTACCTGGGACCGGCGCCGGTCGGCGCCTTCGTGGGTGCGGGCCGCGTGCTGGAGGTCGGCGAGCAGGGCGGGCAGCACGTTGGCGATGCGGCTGCGGTGGTCGCCGAATCCGTGCCAGGCCTGCCACGCGTTCTGTACCCGGGTGGCGAGCGCTGCGGCCGGCGCGGGCTCCTCGTCTCGGGTGAGCAGGTCGTAGGTCGTCAGGGACTCCTTCACCCGCAGCAGTGCGGGGTGGGCGGCCTTGGTGTACGTGGCGGCCGCAATGCGTTCGTCGCCGGTGAGGGCGGCGAGGTCGTCTACGCCGAGCGCCTCCGCGAGGCGCAGGAGTAGCGGCAGGCGTGGCATGCCGAGTCGGTCGTTCTCGATCGCCTTGACCCATTCCGTGCTGCGGCCGACCAGACCGGCGAGCACCGGTCGCGTCTGGCCTTTCCGCTCGCGTTCGCGTCGGACCCGTTGGCCGAACGTTCGGGGCGAGCCATTTTCAGCGTCGTGCGCCATGATGGACTCCGTTCTGACGTCGCACTCAGGACGGTACCGGTGCGCGAGCATCCGGGGACACCGGTCTCCGGGTCGAGTACCCGAAGGGGACCGGAAAGCCCCGGCGGGCCGCTGATCTCCAGCGGCCCGCCGGGGCTTTGGTGTTGCCGGGGCGGGGCTCCTACGCCGCCGTTGCGGTCGGCTCGGGCTCCCCGCCGAAGAGGTCCAACTGCTCGGGCTCGGCGGCCTTCGTCCCGGTCTCGATGCCGTACAGCTCGTGCACGTAGGCGCGGACCTTGGTCTCCCAGTCGGTGTCTCCAAGGATGCGGCCGAAGATCGCGGCGGACACCATCGGGCAGACCGCGTCCGCCGCCTGCTGGGCCTTGTTCCGCACTCCGCGGCCGCGCCCGACGTGGGTCCACGGGAAGTCCGCGGGGAAGCCGACCAGGCGGCCGATGTCGGACTGGCTGATGGTCTCGCCGGTCTCGGAGTCGGCCCACCCGTACGCGGTCGCGGTGACGCAGGTCGACGACAGATCGGCGCTGCGCGAGCCGCCGCCCTTGGCCCGGCCGGTGGCGGGGTCGACGGGCCGGTGGCCGCGCGTCAGGTAGGTGCGGCCGGTGGGCCAACCGACGACCTGGGCGAAGGTCGGGGCCGGGATCGGGGCGGCGGGGACGACGTCCACGAACGGCTTCTCGGCGCCGCGGTGGGCGGCCATGAACCGGCGCTTGCGGTGGGAGGCGCCGTAGTCGACGGCGTCCAGCGTCCAGGCCTCTGTGGTGTGCCATCCGGCCTGCGTCAGTTCGCCGAACAGTGCGTCCTCGATCTGGCGGGGCAGCGCGCTGGACTGCTCGACCATGACGCACTCCAGGATGCTGCCGGGCCGGGCGAGCATTCCGAGCGGCCAGATGATGACCTCCGCCATGAGCCCGGCGCGCGGGTCCTCCAACTCCGCGAGCGGGGCGCGGACCTCGTCCCAGGTGTCGCCGGAGCGGGGCGCGTAGCCGGTCTCCGAGTGTTCCCAGGGGAGGAACCCGGCGGCCGCGCCCGCCTCCCAGATGACGTGGCAGATGGTCTCAATAGCGCCCGTGTAGCGGCCCTTGCCGAGCCCGCTCGGGGTGAACGCCTGGCACGGCGGGGTGAGGGCGATGATGCTGACGAACTGGAGCGCGGGGTTCTCCGGGTCCAGCGCGGTGACGTCCGCGTGGATGACGCGCAGTCCGGCGGCGACGGCGGTGGCAACGGCGCCGCCGTCCAGGTCGATTCCGATGATGTCGACGTCCGCGCCAAGGATGTCGCGGAGCCCGAGGGAGAGGCCTCCGGGGCCGTGGAAGAGGACGACCACGCGCTTGCGGAGGATGCGGCCGAAGGTGTCGCGCTCGGGGGCGAACAGCCACTCGATCGGGAACGGCGCCGCGTACCACTCCAGCAGTGCGCGGGTCTCGTCGTCCAGGTCGGCGAGGCGGTCGGCGGTGACCGGACCCCGGTCCTCGAACCGCCCCAGCGCGATGGCGGCGCGCTCGCCACGGGACTCATTGGCGAGTTCCTCGACGCGCTCCTTGTAGCCCTCGTTCACTGCGTGCGCGCACTCCACGATGCGCTCGGTGGCGTCGTACCTCCACTCCTCTACCTCCTGGTCGCCGGGGTTCTCGTTCGCGTACTTGGTGAGGGCTGCGGCCGCCTTCCAGCACTCGGCAAGCGCGGGGTGGCCCGCCGCCGCAGCAACGGCGGCCGCGTCCGCAGCTTCCTGCTCGGCAGTGTCGGCGGCGAGGCTGAGCAACTCGCCGGCGGGCTCGCCGTAGGCATGGGTGTGACCCATGATCCACGTCCTTGGTCTCGTTGAGGTTTCTCGGTGTGGGCTCGGGGCCCGGTGCCGGGAGGGGATTCCCGCCCCCTTCCGACGTAGACAATACTCTCAAGTTTTAGGGTGCGAGTCAACCCCTGACACCGCACAAAGCCGCAGGTCAGAGGGCTTTTTGAAGTAGTTTCGGGCGTCGCTGACCCCCCTCCGGCGCCGCCATACGACGGGCCGGTCGGGGGGCTCCCTCCTCGGTCGGGCAGGCGCAGCCGACCGCGGGCCGTGTCGGGGTGCCGGGCTCGCCGAAGGCGACCGCGTAGCGGCTTGGCCTGGCGGCCCGGCGCGGGCTGTGGTCCCCTCCGGGGGCCCGTCCGGGGAGGGAGCCCCCCGACCCCACCACCGATCACCCTCCACCGGCCCGCAGTTCGCCGCGCTCCCCCCACCCCCTCCGAGGGAGGGCCCGGGGGTGTGGGGGCGGAGCCCCCGCTGCCTGGTCCGGTACGCGTCGACCGGCCGCATCACGAACTCACCTCTTAAGAGGTGGGATTGCGCTCCGGGCGGATCGGCGGCGGGTACGGCTACGGCCCGCGCTCCCCGCGGGTGGCGGGGTGCGCGGGCCGGTGTCGGGCGCGGTGCCTACTGCTGGGCCTGCTTGCGGGCCTGGGTGATGACCCGCTTCCAGGTGTCGACGGACTGACCGTGGCGCTCGGCGAGGACGGCGGCCACCTCGCCGGCCTTCTGGCCGGGCATCGCGGCCAGCGCCTCGACGGCCAGCCGGATGCGGGCGGCCGCCTTCGCCTCGCCGGTCTTCACCCCGGAGCCGGAAGGGCGCCCGCCCTTGGTGCCGAACCCGCTGACCGGGTTGTCGACCCACTCCCAGAGCTGGGCCCGGGTGCGGTACTCGCGGATGCGGGTGCGCAGCTCCTCGATGTGGACCGGGTCGGGCCACTCCGGCGGCGGCGTCTTGCCGTACTGGGTGATCCGGGCCGGATCGACGCCGAGCACGCGGGCCTGCCCCGCTGGCGGGAGCGGCTCGTCCGGGTCACCGCTGCGGTCGACGCCGGACAGGTCCCGGGGCCGTTCACGGTGCTGGGCGAACCACTCGTCCCACTTCTCCAGGTCCCAGTGCATGACGCCGTCGATCTCGCGGGCGTCGGGGTGGCCGTTGGCCCGGCGGTCGCGCCACAGCCTCTTCAGCGTGGTGCCGCCGTAGCCGCTGTGCTCGATCAGGTCCTCGCGGTTCGCCCACTGGCGGCCGTCGACGGTCTTCACGGGTGTGCTCCTGGTGGTCTCGGTCGTGGATACGATGGTGACTGGTTCGGTTATGGGTCTGTTGAGGGCCCTCGGTGGCCGGACCGCACGGCCCGGCGGGATTCCCACGCTTTTGCGCCCCGCCGGGCCGCTCGACGTCCGGCTCCAGGTGGCCTCGGCCGCCGTCAGAACAGGGTGTACTGCGCCTCGCCCACGGGCTCGGGGACGCGGCGGCCCTGGCGCGGGGCGGCATTCCTGTCCGGCCGCGCGGTGCTGTCCTCCTGCGCCGGTTCCTCCTCGGGCTTCGCCGTGGCCGACTGCTTCGCCCGCCGCCGGCGCCGTGCGGGTCCGTCGGGGGCCGGGCCGTCCTTGGCGCACGGGCACCGGCACCACCACACGCACGGCGCGTCGTCGGGCCGCACGATGACCTTGGCGACGCCCCGCCCGCGGGTGTCGTGCACCCAGTCGGTGTTGTCGTCCACGTGCGGGCCGCCCTCCTGGCGGTGGACGCACAGGTCGCAGCGCTTCGCCAGGCAGTTCCAGCAGGTGCCGCGCTCGCACATCGACCAGCGCCAGAAGCCGAACGGGTACTTGCGGTCGATCTCCGTCATGAACTCGGGCCACACCTGCTCGCGGACCCACGCGCCCTCGTCCTCGCTCATCGGCGAGGGGTTGGGCACCGGGTCGATGATGCCCATGATCAAGCCGCCCTGGAAGTTCAGGAGGGCGGTGCCCCGGACGGTCTCGTGCTCCTCGGGCGTGAGCGTGCGCTGCGGGCGACGGATGACGTGGTCCATGCTGCGGTCCTTCGAGAGTTGAGGGGTTCGGTGTGGTGCTCGGCCCCGGCGGGGGAGCGGGATTCCCGCCCCGCTCCCCCGCCGGCCGCGCCCGTCAGCTCCGGGCGCGCTCGATGATCTCGCGCAGGCTGATCGACTTCTTGAACTGGTGGCCCATCTCCGCCTCGGCCTCGGCGTACTCCTCGAACAGCTCGGGGTTGAGCTGCGCACTGCGCACGAGGTCGTCGGTGTGCGCGAGCGGGCAGGCCCGGCAGCTCAGCCGCCGCATGCCCTGGTCGTAGGCCTCGTGGTGCTCGATGCCGTTCTCCCGGTGGACCTGCCAGACCTGTTCGGTGCTGAGCTGGTGGACCGGGAGCCACGTCGTCACGACGCGCAGCGTGCCCTTGCCGGACATGCGGTTCCGCTCCAGCACCGGCTTCTTGGCGCGGGCCCGGGACTCCTCGGCGCGCATGCCCATCGCGTACCCGGCGCGGACCGGACGCCCGAGCCGCAGCTCGGCGCCAACCTCGTCCACGTAGTCGCGGCCGACCGCGGTCTTGGTGTCGCTCGTGCAGTAGCGCGCGAAGTGGCCCGGCCAGTTGCCGTGGGAGCGAATCCGCTGCCACAGCGAGCCCCACAGCTTGCTGCGGCGCACGGCGAAGGGGACGCCGTACTGCTTGGCGTGCGCGCGGGCGACTTCAAGCGCACCGGGCCACTCGACCAGGTGGCCACGCTCGGTGGTGCCGAGGTCGCAGTGCAGGATGCGGACCTTGTGGAGCTGGCCCGCCTTGTCGGCGCGGGTGCAGACCTCGTGCACCGTGACCCCGCTGTCCTTGCCGCCGCTGTCGCCGACGACCACAACGTCGTGGGCGTCGAAGTCGAACTCGACGGACTCCGCGGGCGCGGCCGGCGCGGCGGCCGACGCGGCGAACAGTTCCATCTGGGCAGAGGCGCACCCGGCGGCGCACCGCGGGGTGGAGGGCTTCTTCGTCACGGTCATCTCCTGGTTGAGGTGTTCGGTGTGGTCGGTTCGAGCCGGGCCCCCGGCGGGGGAGCGGGATTCCCGCCCCGCTCCCCCGCCGGACTAGCCCCGGTCACTCGGTCCGGGACGGCGGCGCCGCCCACCGGTGCGGGCGGCGCCGGGGCGTGTCAGAGGCGGCGGTCGAGGACGAAGTCGACGGGGACGGCGGCGCGGAAGCGGGGGCCGAGGATGCGCCGGGCGTTCTCGGCGGCGTCCAGGCGGCCGTCGCGCTTGCGGAACTCCACGACGATCGGCGGGTGGGCGGGGACGTGGCCCACGGACGACTCCATACCGGCGGTGATGACCGCGGTGGCGGTCCATCCGGTGCCGGAGTCGCTACGGCAGTGCACGCGGATGACGGGCGTGCCGGTCGCTGCGGCGGACAGCTCCTCCGGGGTGCCCTCGGCGGCGTTGTAGGCCAGGACGGCGGCGCGGATGTCCTCAGCGGTGGCGGGCATGTCCGTGCCGTGCATCCGGTGGGCGTGCGGGGCGACGGCCAGGATCGCCGCGCGAGCCTGCTCGACGGAGGCGCGTCCTCGGTCGCGGGCGGCGTTGCGGGCGGTGAGGCTGTGGGCGGTGCGAAGGGCCTCCCACGCGCCTTCCACGGCGGCGTGTGCCTCCTCGACGGCCGGGCGATGCTCGGCGGGCGTGACCTTGCCGAGAACAAGCAGGTGCCCGGCGAGGTCGGCGAGGTCGCGAGGGGTCCGGCCGAACCCGCACGCCTCGTGCGCGGCCAGGGCGGTGTAGAGGGGCGCGGCGTCGCGGCCGGCCACCGGGGCGAGGTCTTCGGGGGTGGCGGGGCGCAGCTCCACGGTGCCGCGCTCACGGTCCTTGTAGACGATGCGGGCCCAGGAACGGGCGTGCGACATCTCGCGGACGTGGTGCGCGCCGCCCATCATCGCGTGGTTCATCTCGTCCAGGGCGTCACGGGTCGGGATGACCTCGGGGGTGCCGCCGTCAACGATGCGGACGTGCTTGCGGTCGTCGGCGGCCGCGGGGACGGCGGGGGCCGACTCGGGGCGCGGCTCGCGCCACAGACGGACGGAGACCGGCTTGCAGCCGTACAGGCGGGCGGGGGTGGGCCGGTTGGACAGGCGGACAGAGATGGCGTTCGTCAGGGCCTTGTCCCAGCCGCGGGGGTCGCGGTCGCCGCCCTCGGTGATCTCGTCGCGCAGCGCGTGAACCTCGTCGGCGCTCATGTGGTGGAGCTGCTCGCGGATGGCCCAGTACCGCTCATCCTCGGTGAAGATGACCCGTACGCGCTCCAGCTCGGCGCGCTTGCGGATGATGCGGCGCACCTGCTCCTTGTTGGCCTGCCCCTGCTCCGTACCGGCGTCGCGGCTCATGACGGCGTCCACCAGGTCGTGAGTGACGACGCGACCGTTGTGGAGATGGGCGGCGATGAAGACCTGGAGCGCCATGGCGTTGGCGCGTTCGCTGGCAGTGATCACGGTGGGAAGTTCCTTCGGGTTGAGGTGTTCGGTGTGGTCGTGCCGGGCCCCCGGCGGGGGAGCGGGATTCCCGCCCCGCTCCCCCGCCGGATTGGCGCCGGTCACTCGGTCCGGGACGGCGTCACCTGCGGGGCGGCGAGCCACGCGGTGATGGCCTCGACGCAGTCGGCGAACTGGTCGGCGGGGCGCGTGATCACCTCGCGCTCGGCGCCGGTGCCGTCGCCCGCGAGCACGGTCCACTCGTCGCCGGTCGCGGGCGCCCGGTCGACGGTGATCTCCTCGTCGTCGGCGTCGCTGTAGAGGTAGAGCACGACGTAGGGCTCGGCGAGCATGCGCGGGAAGCCCTTGCGGGTCTGGTTGTGGCCGATGACCAGCCACGTGTTCCCGGCGTCGTCGTCGCGGTGGGCGGTGATGCCCCGTTCGGTGAGGGCGCGGCTCGCGATGGCCTCCGCCGTCTCGGGCTTCTCCGGGGCGTACGGGGCTTCCTGGTTCTCGTGCTCGCCGCCGTGCTGCACGATCAGGTCGCGCACGGCCTCGATCGGCACGTCCAGGTACAGCGAGCCGTCGCCGAACTCGCCGCCGGTCAGCCAGACCTCCCACTGGTCCTCGTTCTCCCACGCCTCCGTGTCGGGAGCGTTCAGGCCCGGGAACAGGAAGACTTCTGCCGTGGCGCCGCCGGGGGCGACGTTGAGGGTGAGCATGTGCCCGTCGGCGAGACGGATGCCGTCGGGGACCTTGTTGGTCCCGCCGGCCGTGAGGCTGTCGAGTCGCGGAGTGCTGGTCATCGTGGCTGTTCCTTCGGTTGAGGTGGTTCGGTGTGGGCCCGGGGCCCGGTGCCGGGAGGGGATTC
The DNA here is from genome assembly GCF_001905385.1 of Streptomyces sp. CB02414. Classification (GTDB taxonomy): domain Bacteria; phylum Actinomycetota; class Actinomycetes; order Streptomycetales; family Streptomycetaceae; genus Streptomyces. The sequence goes on from NZ_LIPF01000017.1 coordinate 70,917, forward strand.
CCGCCCCCTTTCGACGTAGACAATACTCTCAAGTTTTGGGGTTCGAGTCAAGCTGATTCGCAGCTCAGACCCCCTCCCCCGGCCCGCCGCGCGAGCGGCGGGCCGGGATGGTTGGTGCGTCAGCCGTGGGAGAGCTGGGCGAGGTCGGCCCGCTTGCTGTGCAGAGCGAACACGGCCTCCAGCAGGGCCAGGGCGACCGTCTCGGTGGCGGCTGAGGCGAGGTGGCCGTGCAGGGCGTCCAGCGCGGCCACAAGCTGGGCGTCCTCGTCGGCGAGGCTCCAGCCTGTCAGGCCGGGGCGGGCCGGGACCGTCAACGGACGGCGATCCAGGGCGTGCGTGACGTACTGCCCGAAGCCCACCGGGAAGCCGGTGCCCGGAGTCTCGGCGGCGGTGGCCTCTGCGTCGGCCAGGGCGAGCCGGGCGCTCTCGCAGATGCCGCCCGGGCGGGTCGGCTCCTCCTCGTAGAGCGACAGGGTGACGATGTCGAGCAGCTCGGCGACGTTGATCAGCTCGCGGCCGTTCCAGGCGGAGGCGACCAGGGTGCGGCGGCGGGCGATGTCGGCGAGCGCGGCGGCCCGGACGGCGGCGGCGCGGGCCTGCTCGGTCGGCTCGAAGACGGTCATGTTGGGTTCCCTCCAGGGGGGGTTGAGGCTTCTCGGCGTGCCCCGGGCGGCGGCGGGATTCCCGCCCCGCCGGCGCCCGGGCGGTCTGGTGTGGCCGGTGCCGCCGGGCCCGGACAGATCCGGGCCCGGCAGGCGACGGGCTACTTCTGGTAGGCGGGGATCAGCGCGCGGACCTTGTCCTCGCCGATGCATCCGCCTTCGTGGCGGTGGGCGGACGGCGGGTTGCCGTTGCGCCCGCGGTGGTGGCTCCAGTAGCGGACGCCGGACCAGCCGCACAGCTCGCACAGCAGGTACCACGGGTTGTCCGACCCCGGGAAGCCGTGGAGCACGGCCCGCCAGCGGTGCTCGGTCAGACCGGCGAACGCGGTCTTGGCGCCCGCGATGTTGCGGTCACTGGCGGGCATCCTCGGGTGCAGCAGGGGCACCGGGCCGTTCAGCGGCTGGGGCGCCTCGGCGAGCAGCAGGTCCAGCGCGACGGCCGTGACGCGACCGGCGGCGTACTCCTCGGCGAGGTACGCGGCGGCCATGTCGATGCCCTTGGTGCCCGTGGGCGGGCGGCGGAGGTTGTGCTCGCCCTCGCTGGTGACGACCAGCCAGTCACGGTGCCAGCGGTAGGCCTGCCCGATGACCCGGTCCTCTCCGATGATCACGGGGTAGCGGCACTCGATGTCCGGCTCTCCGATGCGGGTCTTCAGGGTGGCGGCGTTCATGATCGTGCTCCTTGTTGAGGTTCTTCGGTGGGCCCGGGCTCGGTGGGGGAGCGGGATTCCCGCCCCGCTCCCCCACCCCCGGCGGGGGCCTTACGGGCGGCAGTCGGCCGTGGAGTGGGCGGTGCAGCCGTCAGGGCAGGCGTGGACGCGCTCGTTCTTCACGAGCGCCCGGACGGCGGTGGCGTCTTGGGCGCGGCGCTCGATGCCGCCGTTGCCGTGGATCAGCTCGGCGCGCAGCGCCCTTCCGCTGGCCTTGCCGACCTGGATCGTGCCGAAGGTGCCGTGCTTGCCGCCCGCGTTGAGGGTGATCCGGCGGACGCCTCGATAGGTGCCGCCGTCGGCCGCGCGCAGTCCCTTGCTCTCGGCAAGGCGGATGATGCCGACGGTGTACGGCGTGAGGCCGGTGAGGTCGAGCGGTGCGGGTTCGCCGGTCGGCGCAGGCTCGGCGGCCTGGTTGCACGGGCGGGCAGCGTCGGCGGCCACGGACTCGGCCAGGCGGGCGTGCTTCCAGTGCAGGGCGAGCGCAGCCTTGAGGTAGCCCACCGTCACGCCGTCCCTGGACAGGGGCTTGAGCCGCAGGTGGCCGTGGACCGCGTGGAGCCGGGCGAACAGGTCCCCCTCCTGTGCGATCAGCGCGGGCCCGGCGCCCCCGCTGGGAAGCACCGACGGGGGAAGGTCGACGTCGTTGCCGAACACGGGGGCGGTGACGTACTGCGTGAACCGGGGCGGGAAGCCGATCGCGGGGTTGGCGGCGGCGACCGTGTCCGCACTGCGGAGCGCGTGCGAGGTGTCCCAGTCCACCGTGTTCGTGATCACGACGCCGTCCCAGGTGCCGGGTTCGGCGGTCTCCAGCGAGAGCGCTGCGGCGTCCAGCAGGGCGGCGATCTCCAGCAGAGCGGCGCGTCCGTCGGCGTTCAGGATGGCGCGCGGGTTCGCGAAGCGGGTGCGAGCGACGGCGGCGATGGTGCGGGCGCGGTGGGCCGCAGCGCGGGCGTGGGGTGTGGCGCTCATGATCGTGCTCCTTGTTGAGGTGGTTCGGTGGCCGGGCCCTGCGAGCGGGCGGGGATTCCCGCCCCCGCCCGCTCGCAGGGTGTGTGATGACCGGTCAGAGCTGCTCGGCGGCGGCGAGCTGCATCTGGAAGATCTCCCAGTCCGGGCCGCCCTTGGCGTGGACGAGACCGGCGTACAGCAGCACCGCCTCGTCGCCGGTGAGGGCGCGGACGCCGCGCTCGGCGAGGAAGGCGTCGATGGCCTCCAGCGGCTCGTCGGCGTACCGGAAGTTGTCCGTCAGGCCGTGGATGCCGCCGGGCTCGCCGTCCTTCCAGAGCTGGACGGAGAAGGTCCGCAGCACCCGGTCGTAGACCGGCCGCAGCTCGGCGTGGACCGGCTCGATCGCCTCAAGGTCGATGATCGGAAGCCGGGTGATGTTGGTGAGGTCCAGCATGGACATGGCCTTTCGCTGAGATTTCTCGGTGCGGGCCGGGGCCCGGTGCCGGGAGGGGATTCCCGCCCCCTGCCGACGTAGACAATACTCTCAAGTTTTGGGCGGTAGGTCAACTCTCGACACGCAGAAAACCGCAGGTCAGAAGCCTTTCTGAAGAGAACTCCGGAGGCAATTCCGGCACCCCGACGGGCCGGAATTCCCCCCGGCGGAACGCCGCACGACGGGCCGGTCGGGGGGGTTCCCTCCGCGGCGGGGCAGGCGCAGCCGACCGCGGGCCGTGTCGGGGTGCCAGGCTCGCCGAAGGCGACCGCGTAGCGGCTTGGCCTGGCGGCCCGGCGCGGGCTGTGGTCCCCTCCGGGGGCCCCGTCGCGGAGGGAACCCCCCGACCCCACCCACCCCAGCACCATCCACGGGCCGCAAGATCAAAAACGGCGCCCCCTCCCCTCTGTGGAGGGCCGGGGGTGTGGGGGCGGAGCCCCCGCGTGCCTGAACCCGTCGCCCGCTCCGTCAGCCTCGCCACGAACTCACCTCTTAAGAGGTGAGGCGGCGGCCCGGTGGCCGGACGACAGCCGGATGCACGAGGCACGGCGCGGAGCGGCGTTCCTCGAGCACCGCCCCCGCCGGCGTCGCCGCCGCAAGACGCCGAAGGGCCCGGCGGACGGGTGTCTCGCCGGGCCCCGGGGTCGGGCTGGTCGGGTCAGTAGAGCTGCACACGGGTGAGGACGACGTGCGGCGGGTCGGCGTCGGCGACGATGACGTACTCGGCGATGCCGAGCGAGCCGTCCGCGCCGAGCGGCATGTGCCGCTGCTGCGGCCACTTCGTCGACGCGGTGCTGCCCGGCACCTCGCCCCTCGTCTCGTTGATTACGACGGTGGCGGCCACGATGGCGCCGAACACCGCGCCGGGCAGGGCCTTGTCCATCAGGAGTTCGGTGACCTCCTCCGACAGCACGCAGGGCAGTCCCTCCGGCTCCTCGCCGTACGACTCACTCAACGAGCAGGCCCGCCGCGCGGCGCCGCTCGATCAGGTCGCCGACCGCCGTCGTGGGCAGTGTCCCGTCCAGCGCGGCCGCGGTCAGCCGGTCTCCGGCCGGGTCGGTGTCGAGCATCGCCTCGCACCACCAGCGGCGCAGGACGCCCTCCGCCTCCTCGGGCGCGGCGGCCAGCAGCTCGCGGTAGAACTCCATGCGGCGCGCCCCGTCCAGCGCGGCCGCGATGCCCTCGGCGTTGCGTGGCACCCGCTCGGGCTCGTGCGTGTGGATCGGCTGTGCGGTCATCGCGTGTCCCCTTCGGTCTGCTCCGAGTCTGCCCGCTCGCGGCGGCCGCCGTCGACCGGCTGCGCGGGAACCGCGGCCCGCTCCGCCCGGCTGGCGACCCCTGCCTCGGCGACCGCGTCGGCCAGCTCGGCGCACAGCCGGAGGATCGCGCCGGCGTCCGCGTGGCCGATCGACGTCACGTTCACGACCTCGCGCACCTGGCTGAAGGCGTCGAAGATGCTGAACCCGCCCGGGCTGCGGGTGCAGGCCTTGAAGCTACCCCGGTCCTGCTGCCCCATCTCGCGCCGGACCCGCTCCAGGCGGGCCACGTCGACCGTGGGCTGCTCAGCGCCGCGCTGGGCCTTGATGACGGTGTCCAGGATGGCCCGCATGGCGGGGTATGCCGCGTTCCAGCGATCAGCGATACGCTGGGCTCGGGTCTCGGTGATGAACCTGTTCTTCACTTCGGTGGCGATCATGTCGGATTCCCCTTTCCGCAGGTCAGAAGCCCGTACCGAGGTCGCGAGCGCGGGCATAGTGCCCCTGGAAGGCAACGGTGACGGTGCCCGTCGGCCCCTGCCTGTTCTTGCCGATGATCAAGTCCATCTCGCCCGCCCGCTCGTGCTCCTTGTCGTACGCGTCGGGCCGGTGCAGCAGGATCACGGCGTTGGCCTCGGCCTCGATCGCCCCCGACTCACGCAGGTCGGCCATCATCGGCTTCTTGTCCTCGCGCTTCTCGACCTCGCGGTTGAGCTGGGCCGCCGTGATGACGATGATGCGGAACTCGCCGGCCAGCTCCTTCAGGCCCCGGCTGATCTCGTCCACCTCGCCGGTGCGGTTCTGCCCGTTCTTGCCGGAGGCCTTCATGATCTGGAGGTAGTCCACCACCAGGACGCGCGGGAGCCTGCCCTGCGCCTGGAGCCAGCGCAGCCGCGAACGGAGCCGGACGATGGTCGCCGCCGGGCCGTCGTCCACGACCAGCGGCGATCCGCCGATCCGCAGCGCCGCATCGTGGATGCGCTGCCGGTCGTCACCCTGGTACTCGCGGTCCTTGACCCGGTTCAGCGGAACGCGCGCCTCGGCCGCGATGATCCGCTCCATCAACTGGGAGTGGCTCATCTCCATGGACGACATCAGCACCTGGCTGCCGTGCTCGATCGCCACGTGCCGGGCGATGTCGAGCAGCACCACGGACTTGCCGATCGCCGGACGGGCCGCGATCACGACCAGGTCGCCGGGCTCCATCGGGAGCATCGCCTGAAGGTCGGCGTACGGCAGCGGCAGACGCTCGGGCGGCGGCGCGTCCATGCTGACGAGGTACTCCTCCAGCATGTCGTCCACGTTCGCGACCCGCTCCATACCGCCGCCGGCGCCGAGCTGGGCCGCCGCCTGCATCTCGGACTGCGCCGCGTTGACGACGTCGGCGACCTCGCCCTCGGCCGCGTATCCCATCTGCACGATCCGGGTGCCCGCCTCGATCAGGCGCCGCAGCTTGTACCGCTCGACCACGATCTCCGCGTAGTACGCGGCGTTCGCCGCCGTCGGTACCGCCTGCACCAGGGTGTGCAGGTAGGAGGCGCCGCCGATCCGCTCGATGTCGCCGGACTTCGTCAGGTACGCCGCGGTCGTGATGGGGTCGACCGGCTGACCCTTGCCGTACATGTCCATGATCGCGTCATGGATGGTGCCGTGGGCCGGGCGGTAGTACGCCTCGTTGGACACCCCGGCCTCGTTGACGTCCCCGATCGCGTCCTTCGACAGCAGCATGCCGCCGAGCGTGCACTGCTCCGCCTCGATGGAGTTCGGCGGAACGCGCTCGAAGGAGACGGTGTCGGGCGCCTCATCGAACAGCGAGCTGCCGCCGTCCTCGGTGCCGTCGTGCTGGGTGGGTACGCTCATGGGTGAATCCCTTCTTGAACTGGGTGATTCGAGCGGCGGCAGGGGCCTTTCCACGGGCTCCCCTGCCGCCGTTGTGCTGCGGAGGGTCTAGGCCAGCACCGGCTTCTTGGCGTGGCTGGGGTGGCTGGGGTGGCACTCGCACCGGACCAGGCGGCCGTCGTCGGCCTCGCGCATCCGCTGGCCAGGCTGGGCGGGCGGGATGCCGTCGTTGCACTTGCCGCACCAGTCGGGCAGGGCGGGGCGCTGGCTGGGCACCGTGTTCTTCGGCGCAACGAACCGCTCCAGGTGACGCGGCAGCGAGTACCAGTTGGCCCGGCTGCCCATGTCGGCGGCTGCGGCGATCAGGTGATCGACGTCGATGCCGTCGGCGAGCAACTGGGCCGCATCGCGGACCATCGCCACCCGCCCCCGGGCCGGAACGCCGTGCCCGTGCTTCTGGCGGGACTCGATCCAGGCCTCCGCCACCCGCACGTCGTCGTGGGTGTCCGGCTCCTCGGCGGCAGCCGAGGGGGCGGTGTCGTTCTCCGGCGAAGCCGAAGTCTCCTCTCCTCGTCCCGTCCCAGCATCAGCCGTGACGGTGGGGTCCGTTGGGGCACCCGGGTCACCAGAGAGAGAGGCTTCTTTGAGAGAGCTTCTTAGAGGGTGATCGTTTTCGCTGGTCAGGGGAAGATCCGTTCCAGAATTCTGGGCTGGCGTTCCAGTTTTCCGGAAGGGCGTTCCGGATTTCTGGAACGAAGGGGTCTCAGGGGCTCCGACCTGCGGCGTTCCAGTTTTCTGGAACGGCTCGCCGTTGGCGTCGACCAGCCGCACCCGGGCCCGGATCTGGCCGTTCGGCGTGGTCTCGACGTCGGTGAGGTGGGTGGGCGGCGCCGGCGGGTTCTCCCGCCAGTCCGGCCGGTAGGCGTCGAGCTTGTCCCACGCGTTGCGCCACCCGGTATAGGCGGCGTCGGGTGGCAGGTCGTTGACGATGAAGCCGCGGGAGATGCCCTTGGCGGCCCGCGCCTTGCCCTTGAGCTGGCTGATGCCCTCCAGCTCCAGCGTGTCCTTGGGCACGACGAGGTTGAGTTCCTCCAGCGTCCCCAGGACCTCGTACATGGTCGAGACACTGGTGGGCTTGTCCTTCGGGCCGGGCAGCAGCCAGCAGAGCTGGTCGATCGTCATGCGCCGCATGCCGTTCCACGACTGGCGGGAGGCTTCGGCGATCATCGACCGCAGCAGGCTGTAGAGCCGGTACGCGGTGTGCGTCATCCCCGGCATCAGCATCAGGTAGTCGCGGACCTGCGTGTACGACCAGTAGTCGGTGATGGTGCCGGAGAACTCGAACAGCTCGTCGCCGTTCTGCGGGGCAGCGGCGGCCAGGGCCTTCTTCGGGCGCTTCACGGCGTCACCGCCTCGGCGGTGGAGTCCGCAGTGGACGCAACCGAGAGGGTCGGCGCCGCGACGCTGCGTGTCGTCGGATGGGTCTGGATCATTGTCTGGGCTCTCCCCCTGGGGGTTTGGGGAGTCGCAGACCGGCAAGTGACGGAAAAGAGACGTTGAGCTGGGGCACGCTGCTGCGTGCTGGTCGCTGCTCGTTCTATCCTGGCAGTGGTGACCTCGGGCCTGTGGGAAGGCTCGGGCCCCGGCGTCATCGCCGACCTACGACTCAAGCTGTGGAGGCGGGAGTCGATCTGGGTGGCCGCTCTGCTGGCAGGCAGGGCGGCCATCGGCGTTTTAAGGGGCTCGCGCCGGCCGGAGCGAGCGGAGGGTGTAGCCGCCGGTAGACGTGCTGCGGATGACTGGCCATCCTGCGATCTTGCACCTCTGGCACCGAAGCCCTGAACGCATTTTCGAGCTGCCGGTGTGCCGCCGCGACGAAGACGGGGACTGAGTTCGGCTCATCGTGGTGCCTTCCTGGTTCCGTTGGTTTCACCGCGGTTGCGGCTACTCGGATCAGTGCGGCGCCGACCACCACAATCGGCTGCCACTCTGCGCAGTGCCTCCCGATGCGCTCGGGAGAGCCCTGCGTCTCGCGCATTGTCCTCCCCCGAGGGCCCACTGTGTCGTCAGCCTGCCAAACCCGGTGTGTCGACGGTGCACAGGGGTGCGTCGGGGTGCGCAACGAGCGACGAAGGGCGCTGGGCCATCCAGCCCGAAAGGCGATGGGACGGCGCCTCGGTCCGAACGTGCTCGAACCCTTCGTTCAGGTAGTAGCTCTGCAACTTCGTGTTGTCACGCCAGACGTCCAGCCGAAGCCACGGGAGCCCTCGGTCACGCGCAACTCCTCCGGCCCAGTCGAGCAGTCGGCCTCCGAGTTGCTGGCCAGCCGCCGAGCGAGCCGTGATGAGCTTCGCGACGTAGACCGCCGACTCGGGGGCGTCAGCCCTGGTCCAGAAGTCCGCGTCGGGACGTGCCAGAGTGATGGTCCCCAGCAACTCGCCGCTCGCATCCGGCACCACCCAGGTGCGACCTTCAGTGATGTCGACCTGCCACTTGGCCAGGGCGCGATCTCGGAAGCCGGGTGAACGCCACTGGTCGATGCCCGCGTTGGCAAGCCACTCCTCGGCTTCGATCCGCAGCTTCATAAGGGCGTTGGAGTCGTCCGGGGAAGCCGGTCGGATGAGCTGTGACAAGGGTCAGTCCTCGATCTCGTAGACGAGCGTGTTGAGGTCACCGGGGGCGATGGTGACCATGCAGCGGACGGCTGTTCCGGCCGAGTTGTAGCCGACTCGGACGTGCCGCAGGACGGGGACCGTGCTGCCGGTCGGGAGCCCGAGACGTACAGCCTGGTCGGCAGTCAGGGTCCACGCGCGCAGCTTGTCCACCTTGCGCGTCTGGGCGTACTGCCTGTTCTTGATGTTGGCGAGGATGCCTCCCGGCATGGTGACGTCCTCTTCGTCCATGAGCGGCGTATCGAACGCAACCTCGGTAGGAAACCAACTGTCGGCGAGCTGGAAGGGCTCGCCGTCGACACGACGGGTTCGCCGGCGGGCGACGACGAAGGTTCCGGGCTCGACGCCAAGCTCCCTCGCGATGTCGGCCGGTGCGCGCTCCACGCTGACGGTGGGGGTGTCCTGGCTGGGCACCCGACCGAGTTCGAGGATCGCGGCCTTCCAGTCATCTATGCCGTTCTCGACGTCGTCACGACGGTTGCCGTGCTCGAACCGGTGCATGGCGAACTCGATCGGCTCGACCCGTCGAACGAAGACGCCCTTCCCCTGCTGGCTGGTGACGCGCCCTTCGGCGCGGAGGATTCCGACGGCCTGCCGAAGTGTCTCGGCGCTCGTCTCGAATTCCGCGACCAGGACGCGAGTTGGCGGGAGCTGGCGCTCAATGTCGCCGTTGTCGATGCGTGAACGCAGGACAGCGGCGATGTCTTTCGCCCCCATCCGCTTCTTTGGCTGGCGGGTTGTCATGCCGAACAGAGTACCCGGCTTGTCTAGTGAAGCTACCCCGGGATGGAACTTCTTTGGCTGCCGACTCCATTTCCGCAGGTAGAAGTTGCTTTCCCGGTTGCAGTGACACGCCGTCAGAGCCGTTTTGGCTCTTGGTTGTTGACGGCTTGCCTGGTGAAGGCTTACGGTCTTTCCAGCTTCCCCAGTTAACTAGGGAAGTGGTCGGGAAAGGTGTGCTCGTCATGCCTTCTGACCTGCTTGAACTGCTCGAAAGCGCACCGCCAGAGCTGGTCTGACCAGCACGGGACCACCGTCAGATGACGGCAGGCCGGGGCGGGGGTGCACGTCACTTGAGAACTGAACAGTGTGCCAAGAGATGAGTAATTGGGCCGGATGGCCGCCGGGCGCTCTCCATGCGAGGGCTGCCCGGCGGCACTCCAAAGGCACAGGTCATGAGGGGCGTGCCCGACTGGTTCGGGCTCTCCGGAGACAGGGGTTCGAGTCCCCGCTCGCCTACCGCGCCGTCCCCCGTACGGCGCGACCCCCGACACGGCGGTGCAACGCCATGTGTGCCGGGGGTCCACGGATCAACCAGCAAAGGAACCGATCCGCATGACCATCATCGCAGTTACCGCGGCTGCTCCGCTCAAGGCCAAGGCTGTTTCCGACGCCGTTGAGGACGTCGTCGCCGAGGCGTGGAGCGTGTTCGATGAGGTCCAGGACCTCGTGAAGCTCGGCGTTGAGGTCGCCGTGACCGTTCGTCCCGGCGAGATCCTGGCGGACCTGGTCGTCCGCAAGGAGTCCGCGCACCTGCTCCCGGCCCTGGTCAAGGAGCTGGAGAACAGCGGCATCACCCGCACGGAGAACGGCTTCCGGGTCGCCGGGACGATGTGCCAGGGCAACGTGAGCCTGCGCATCATCGTCGACAGCTCGCAGATCACCGTCGAGCAGATCGAGGCCCTGGTCGCCGCGGTCGACGTCGACTTCGACGCGTTCGCCGCCGGCGCCGAGTACACCGAGTACAAGGGGTGGGCCGCATGACCATCACCCTGCTCACCCGGCCGAAGAAGAGGGCCGTCCAGCACTTCCACGACCAGCACGGGCCGATGGACGGCTGGTCCGGCGACGACTTCGAGCACCTGCTCGACCTGCTCGTCGTCGTGAACGCCCCCGGTCCGCTGGCCCGGCTCCGCTTGCGGCTGACGCTGCTGATGTGGACCGGCGCGGCGATGCCGCTCTACGCCCTCGGTGAGCTGCTGTGGGCGATGCAGAACCGGGTCTCCGAGCGGCTGGAGAAGCTCATGGACCGGCTGGACGACCGCTGCTCGAACATCGAGTCCGCGTGCAGGCGGGCCGGTGACCACGCGCTGGTCGAGCGCGTCAGCAACGCCTTCGAGTGGATCTCGACCCTGGCCAACTCCGTTGGCCGTACCGCCGCCCGCCGCGTACGGGGCTGACGGACCGAACACCGAGGTGGCCGCCGGGAGGCGGCCACCTGCATGAGAGGAGGTCGGTGTGGGGGCCCGTAAGCCAACCGCCAACCGCAACACCCGGAAGACGACGACGCCGCGCCGCCAGGCCAAGGCGGCGGCCCCGCCGCCGAAGCCGGAGGCGCGGGACGACGGCGAGGCTCTGGCCGCGGACCTCCGTGACCGCGCCGCCGACGTGATCGACAGCGCACGGTGGACCGGGGCTCAGGAAGCGGCGGTGCTGATCCAGGCCGCCAAGGAACAGGTCCAGCAGATCCGCCACGCGGCAGCTGCCGACGCCAAGCGCGTCCTGGTGGAGGCCGCCGACGAAGCAGGGGAGCGGCTGCGTCGAGCCGAGGGCGACGCGGACACCATCCGCGCCGGTGCCCGTGGCGACGCGCAGACGATCCTCGAACAGGCTCGGCGCGACGCGGCCGCCGCGACCGAGGAGGTCATGGCGGCCGCCGAGGAACAGGCCAAGGGCTTGCTCGCCGATGCCGAGAAGCAGGTGAGCGTCGTGCTCGCCGAGGCGGAGGACCGGGCGAACGCCCTGGTGGACCTGCGCCGGACATCGGCGGAAGCCGCCTACCGCAAGGCCCTGGACGACGCTGCCCGCATCGTCGGTGAGGCGCAGGACCAGGCGGTAGAGATCAGGACGGCGCGGGCGGCACTCGACTCGGAGCTGGAGCTGGCCCGCCGGTCGGCCCGGCTCGACCTGGACGAGGAGCTGAACGCGCGCCGGGCGGAGATCGACGCCGAACTCACGGAGTACCGGGCGGAGGTCGAAGCCGCCCGGGCGGAGATCGAGACCCAGTTCCGTCAGCTCGGCGAACAGCACGAGCGGGAACGGCAGGCCCAGCGGGCTCGGCTCGCGGCCGAGTCCGAGGAGCTGCGCAGGGAGGCGGAGCGGGAAGCCCGGACCGCCGCCGGCGGGGTGCGCAAAGAGGCGGACGCCAAGCTCGCGGAAGCCAACCGTGAACTGGCGGCCGCCCGAGAGGCCCGGCGCGTCGCCGAGAAGCGCGCGGCCAGCCTCAAGCGGACCCGGAACCGGGCGGAGGTCGTCAAGCAAGGCAGCGTCTGGGTCGCCCTCGCGGCCGTGATCGTCCTCACCGCCTCCGGCGAGTGGGCCTTCGCCCGGATGGTCGGGCTGGGGGACACGCCGTTCGGAGACATGGGGTGGGCGCTGCCCCTCGGTCTCGACGTCTACGCGGTCACGGCCTTCCGCATGAAGCGGGACGTGCCCTACGCGCTCGGCCTGATGGCCGCCACCAACATCACGTACCACGTGGCCGACATGACCGGCCACGGCGTGACGGTGGTCGACGGCACGCAGCACCCGAGTATCGGGCTCATCGTCGTCGCGGTCCTCGTCGTCGTCGCCATCGTCTGGCGCGTCCACCGCCTCCTGGAGGACGACCACGAGGAGAAGGAGACGGCGCCCGCCGAGCCCACGGCGGGCACGACCGCCCCGTCCGCCGGACGGGGCGAGCCGGACCGTACGGCCATCCCCAACCCGGACCGTACGGGCGACCCGAACCTCGGCCGTACGGAGCCCCGTACGGAGCCCCGTGCGGAGCCCCGTACGGAACCCGCCCGTACGGCCCGTACGGCAGACCGTACGGACGCAGACCGTACGGACCGTACGGCGGCCCGTACGGCGAAGACCCGTACGGGCCGTACGCCCGCGCCCCGTACGGGCGGCCGTACGGCGGCTGTCCGTACGGACGCCGAGGCGGTTCAGATCCTGCGGGGCCTGGACCGCGACGGCGACTACGTCACCGTCAACGCCGCCCGTACGGCCGTCGGCTGCAACCGCGACCGGGCCGTACGGCTGCTGGACGAAGCGGGGCTCCTGAGCCCTGCGGACCGAGAGAAGCACCTCGCCGCTCGCTGACCCGCGCGGCGCCGTACGTCGCGGGCTGGGCCCGCCACTGCCCCCGATAGTCGGCGGGCCCCTTCCCCCGAGAGGAGAACACCCCGTGCCCGAGATCGAGCACATCAACACCGAGGTCCTGAACCGGGTGCCGGCGGAGTTCCGGCCCCTGCTCAACCTGGACCACCTGACCACCTGGACGCTGGACCGGCAGCGCGAGCACAACGCCGACCACGGCGACTACGAGGCGGTCCGGGCTCTGTTCCAGACCGTCCTGCGCTCCCAGTACGTGGAGGGAGACGGCCGGTGGTCGGCCTGGCGCCGGGCCCGGAGGGTCGAAAAGCACCTGAACCGCATGGTCAAGGCATCGCGGGACGCGGCGCGGGGCGCGGAGGGACTGCGCACCGAGTACGCCGACCACGTCCGCACCGTTCAGGCCCTGCCTGGTCAGCGGGCGGCCAAGGCGAAGGCCAAGGCCGACCGGCGAGGCCAGGTGAACGCTTTCGCCACGAAGTCGCTGAACAAGACGGTCGCCGCGATGGCGACCCGACCCGACGGCGACGAGGAGGCGAGCGAGGAAACCGCAGGTCAGAACGCCGCCAAGGGGTCCGGAGGTCGGACCGTCCGGGGCGTCAACGACCTGTTCGACCGCAAGGGAGCCTGACCAGTGCAGCAGGTGCCCTCGACCTCCGAGGTTCGCCGGGCCCGCCGCGCCGCCCACTGGGCGGAGCGGCAGGCCCGGCAGGTCCAAGCGCGAGGCGACGCGGGTCTGGCCGACGCCTGGTGGGACCGGGCCCGCGCGCTCTGCAAGGCCGATCCGGAATTGTGGAACGACCTCGCGCGGACGCTGGAGAACTGGACCAGCCGTCACGACGGCAGTCACGGCGCGTAAGCGTCACCACCATCATCACCCGGGGGCGGACCGGTTTTGGGGGGCCAAGGCGGGCGCGCGGGCGCACGGGCGCGCGGGCGCGCGAGGATCTCCCATCCGGTCACCCTCTGTCAACCCTGGAGAGCACGTGGCTGATGACCCTCGGGACGACAACCGGAGCGACAACGTCGTCCGTTTCCGATCACGAGGAGGGGCCCCGCCGGGGCTCCCCCCGATCCCGGGCGCCCCTCCCCCGGCGCCTCCTGCCCCACCCGCCGAACCGGCGCCACCGGCCGCCGAGCCGGAGGCAGGCGGCGGCGACGGGATGATGGTCCCCACCCGGCGGCGCCGGTCGGCGGCCGACTCCCTGGCCGACCTCACCCCGGCACTCCCGCCGACCCCCGCCTCGACTGGCGCGGCGGGCACCGTCGCTCTCCGCTCGGAGGGGACGACGCCCGCCCGCCGGGACGACGGGGACGCAGAGGCGGACGGTCCCGGCGTCGCCGCTCTCGGTCTCGCGGCGACCCTGGCCATCGCGCTGGCCGCCCTCCGGGGCACTGCGACGGCGCTGACGGACTGGCGCCAGCGGCGCCAGGAGCGCGCGGAGGAGCTGGCCCCGCTGCGCGAGGCCCGCCTCAAGCACCAACTTGCGGGCGAAGAGGCCGCCGCCAAGCACTCCCTCGCCATGCAGGGCATCGGCGACAAGGCGGCGCAGAAGCGCGGCAAGTCCATCCCCTCCAGCCAGGACTTCGGCCGCAAGTCGCTGGGGGGCGGCCGCGGCTCCCTCATGGGAGGCGGCGGCAAGGGCAGCGGACCCGGCGGCAAGGGTGCCGGCGGGACCGGGCCCGGCCGCAGCGGCAAGGGGGGGGCCGGCAGCGGGCTGACGCCGAGCAGCAAGAAGACCTCGCCGAAGACATCCAACGGGCTCGGGTCGGTCGGCACCAAAGGCAAGGACGGCTCGAAGTCACCGGGCTCGGGCTCCGGGAAGAACGGATCGTCCGGGAAGAACGGCGGCTCGGGGTCGGGGATCAAGTCGCCCTCGGGTGGCAAGTCCCCCAGCTCGAAGTCCAGCCCAGCGCTGGAGCGGGCCCGCGGCCGCCAGGAACGGGCCGCCACACGGCAGGGCGCCAAGATTCAGCGGCGCGCGGACCGGCAGGCGGCCCGGGCGGAGAACCGGGCCAAGGACCGCGACGCAGCCCGTGACCGTAAGACCCGCGGGGCCGACGCCCGGCAGGACACCAAGGACCGGGTCCGCAATGCGAGGGCCGACGCGAAACAGGCCCGCAAGGAGCAGGTGCGGCAGGACCGGTTCGAGGCCAAGCAGAAGGCGCGCAAGGCCCGGGCCAAGGCCCGCCGGAAGAAGAAGGAGACGGCGGCCGCCGCCGACGCGGACCGCACGACGCTGTGGCAGGCCACGAAGAAGGAGGCCCGGCGCCGACTGAAGAAGCGGCGGAAGAACCTCGCCCCGCCCGTGCTGACCACGGTCAAGCGCAAGAAGTCGAAGAAGAAGGGAGGCAAGAGCGGCGGCTCCGCACCGGCCGGGCCGAAGGTCGACCTGACCAAGAAGCCGAAGCCCAAGCCGGGGTCCGCCCCCAAGGTCGACCTCACGAAGAAGCCGAAGCCCGCCGGCGGTTCCGCCACGGGCACCGGCCCGAAGGTCGACCTGACCAAGAAACCGAAACCGAAGCCCGGCGGCACGAAGGGCTCCGGGCCCGGCAGGAAGAAGAAGGTCCGGGTGAAGTCGAAGAAGAGGCGCGGCTCCGCCACGGGCACCGGCCCCGCCGACCGGCGCAAGGCCAACCGCAAGGAGCGGGCCCGCCGCGCGAGCGAACGGGCCCGGACCAAGGCGGAGGACACCGCCGACTCCGCCGGAAGCGGCTGGGAGTTCTACACCCCGCCGCCGCGCGGGGAACGGCGCAGCGCCTACGACTCCATGCGGGACACCGACCCGCAGCAACAGGAGGTGTGGAAGGCGGAGCAGGTCTTCCCGCCCGGCTACCAGGCCTCCTCGCGCGAGCCCCTGACCACCGGGGCCCGCGGCCTCCCCGCCGGAAACGGCAGCCCCACCACGACCACGAAGGAGGCGCACGTGGGCAACTCGCCCGCCGTGCAGACCGGAGCCGTCACGACCGCGATGGACGACGGCATCAACCCCGAGCACGCCACGGAAGTGACGCTCGATGACGTCGTGGACTTCCTGGACGAGGTGGTCTCGGAGGCCTTCGCCGCCCACGACGAATGCCTCCAGCTCGCCGCAAAGGCCAAGGAGCTGATGTACGCGCTGGACGAGGTGGCCGCCCGGCTGGCCGCCAAGCACAACATCATCGGCACCATCACCGCCTGGGCGATGCGCAAGCTCGCCGAGTCGATGGAGGTCCTCTCCCGCAAGGCCGAGGAGATGTCCACCAAGTCGCTCCACGCGGCCGAGACCTGCGAGACCGCGAAGACCGAGCTGGACGACGCGTACCGGCCGCTCACCCAGGCGACCGCGGACGCGGGCCTTCGCACCCCGTCCGCCCGCGTGCACAACGAGAACTAGGAGGCCCCCGTGTCCGGAGAAATCGTGCCCGGCCAGGTCGTATCCGGGGAGATCGTCCCCCGCGAGAGCTACGTTCCCGCGGTCCCCGACAGCGGCGACAACCTCCCGGCGATCCCCGACAGCAACCTGGGCTTCCTCAGCCTTGGTCTTGCCGTCACCACGCTCGCCGCGCGGGCACTGCTGCTCAAAGAGAAGATCTGGGCTCTCCAGGTGCTCTTTCGCCGCAACGCCGATAAGGCGAGCAACATGTCGGAGATGTGTGACGCGGCGGAAGTCGAGCCGCGATTCACCGCTCTCATCATGGAAGGCGCCACCTCGCTGCGGGAAGTCGCCGAAGCCTCGGGCGACTTGGTGAACGCCGCCGACGAGATGCAGGTGAACGCTCAGGGCTTCAAGGACGCCCACCAGGGCGAATACGGCGGGATCTACGAGGCCGTGCAGTCCATGGGCGTGCAGCAGCCCAAGCCCGGATTCAACGAAGTCAAGTAACCGAATAACCGCCCCCGGCCGCGAAAGCGCCGGGGCGGAAAGCCCTCACGGGAGGGGCCCCGGCTAATTCGCCGGGGCCCCTCCCCTTCTTTCCTCCCGGAGGGGAAATGACGATGACGACGACCGACGTCGTGAAAGCCGATGCCGCCGCCGGTGAGCGGGGGCTGACACGCAAGACCGCCCGCCGCCTCGCCTGGGCGGAGCGCACCGTGTACGCCGCCGCCGGCACCTGGGCCGCCATCGGCCCGCAGATGGACGTGCCGTGGTGGGCGCACGGCGCATCCCTGGCGACCGGTGCCCTCACCGGTGTCGTTCTGTGGAAGCGAAGCGACACCGACGACTGGACGCGGCGGCTCGCCTCGTCCCTGCGGTCCCTGCCCGTACTCGGCTGGACCGCCGCCTACACCGGCGGCCTCCTGGTCCCCGTCTTCGACTACCCCAACGGGTGGCCGCTGCTGGGAGCGGCCGCCTGGACGGCCGTGATGATCCCCATGACGCCCTGGACGCGGTCCAAGGGCCTGAAGCGGGCCGTCGACAACCTTCCGGTCCTCGCGGGTGAGCCGCAGATCGTGGACGCGGAGCCGGTCACCTTCGCGGACCACATGCGGGCCCTGTGGAACCAGTCGCAGGCCACCGGGGAGACCACCCTGGAGGGCATCCGCCAGTACGACCCCAACGAGCCGGACTTCGAGGCGATCGTCCTGGCCCCCGCCGGCCACACCGTGCCGCGCACGCTGGACGAGCGGGCCATCGCCGGAGTCTTCGACGTCCCGGTCGACGCGGTCCGCACCGCGGCGGTCGACGGGTACGGCCCGGGCCGCCTCGCCATCCAGGTCGCCCCCCGCCTCGCCGAGGCCCGGCGCGTACAGGAAGCCCTGGAGGTGGAAGCCGAGGACCCGGGCGCCGCCCTGGAACGCATCTGGGCCGAACACGTCAACAACACCGGCGGCGCCGCCCCCGGCGTCGACCTGGTCGCATACGCGATCGGAGAGGACCAGATCCGGCTACGGATCGCCGCCCCGCGCGGCAAGACGCTGCGGGTCAACCACGAGGCCCTGTGCTCCGCGCTCGGCATTGACGACATCTCCCGCCTCGTCATGGAAGGCGCGGGCCCGCGCGAAGCGGTCGTCTACATCTACCGGGCCAACCCCCTCCTCCACGTCAGGCCCCCCACGAAGGAAGACCTGACGATGGACGACCGCGGCCGCATCTCCATCGGCGTCGCCCACGACGGCACGGTCGCCCGCATCCAACTGTTCAACTACGACACGGGCCGCGCACAGCACGGCATCACCGCCGGGACCACCGGCGCGGGCAAGTCCGGCCTGATGCGCCTCTTCGGCGCCGCACAGCGCATCTCGGGCGTCATCTCCTGGATGGCCGACGTCCAGGGCGGCATGTCGATGCCCGAGATGGAGGGCCGCATCGACTGGTTCGCCAAGGGCCCCGAAGAGACGATGCAGCAGCTCCGCGCCCTGCACGCGGTCAAGCGGTACCGCGAAGCCCACAGCAACGGCCGGGGCGACTTCGACTTCAACGGCCCGTGGCGCCTGATCCAGTGGACCGGCGACGAGATCAACCGCCTCCTGTCCTCCCTGGACCAGGACGTCCGCAAGGAAGCCGCCTGGATGATCGGCGACCTTCAGAAGACGGGCCAGAAAGTCGGCATCGGCATCGACCTCGCAGTCCAGTCACTCCACCTCAAGGAACTCGGCGACAACCACGAGATCCGCGAGAAGGGCAAGGAAGGCCACGTCTTCCTGCTCCGCACCGCCTCCTCCTCCACTCAGGGCATGGGCCTGGACGGCATCGCCCCGATCGGCGCCCACATCTCCCCCATCCCGGAGCGGATCTACGAGGGCGCGGGCGCCAAGGAGCTGTTCGAGGGCACCGCCAACACCGAGGGCGTACCGACCCCCGGCATGGGCTGGCTGATCACCGAGGGCAAGGCCATCTTGTTCCGGACCTTCGTCCTGAAGAAGGTCAACGGCCTCTACCCCCAGCTCCAGGAACTGATGGACGGTCACCCCATGCCCACCCTCACCGAGGGTGAAGCCCGAGCCGCCGGCGCCGCGTACGCCCACCGGGGTACCGCCGCCGCCAAGGAGGCAGGAAAGGCCGCAGACGGCCCGTCACGGCCCCCGCAGGGCACCGTCGGCAGCGGCGGCCCCGACGGCGAGCCGGGGCCCTCCACGGGCTTCCTGGGGGGCGACAGCAAGGGCAAGAAGCGGGACGCCGAGGAACTCCCCGAAGCGCCGTCGCCCATGGCGGCCGCCAAGGCGAAGGCCCCCACGATCCGCGAGCGGATTC
>NZ_LIPF01000018.1 GCF_001905385.1 Streptomyces sp. CB02414
TGGTGGTGTGCGCGATGGTCTGTGCGGTCGTCGTCGCCATGATGTGCCCTCCCTGTTCCGGCGGCCCGCTCGCAGACCGGCAACTCGGCGGCTTCCCCCCGCACGGGAACGTATGCACAGAAGCGGAGATCTTTTCTGAGGGAGGGCTCACACGGAGTCGGCGGACGGTGTCGTGGCCGGGACGGGGGCTGCCCGTGTTCACCGTGCGCGATCGGGCGTTCGCAGCGCCAGCATGGCGACATCGTCGTCGTTGTCCTCGGGGCGGACCTGCTCCAGCAGCGAGTCGCAGAACGAGCCCAGGGGCCGGTGGGCCAGAGAGGCCGCGTGCCGACGCAACCGGTCCAGGCCGAGGTCGATGGAGCGGTGCGGGGACTCGACCAGGCCGTCGGTGTAGAAGAGGAGCGTGGCGCGGGGCGGCAGCACGGTGACCGCGCTGGGCCGGGGTCTACTGAATCCCGTCCCCAGGAGGATGCCGTGGGCGTCTTCCAGGTAGTCGGCCCGGCCGTTGTGGCTGACGAGCAGCGGCGGCGGGTGCCCCGCATTGGTCCAGCGCAGTCGCCACAGCGCGTCCTCGCCGACGGTGAGCGTGGCGAGGATTATGGTCGCCGTCGGCACTTCGGCGATGTGTTTCACCGCTTCGTCGAGTTGGGTGACGACGGCGCTGGGCTCGGCCCGGGGCTGGGCCCAGGCGAAGGCGCGGAGCATGTTGCGGACCTGGGCCATACCCGCCGCGGCGTCCAGGTCGTGCCCGACGACGTCGCCGATGACCAGGGCGTGCGAGCTGTCGGTCAGGGCGAAGGCGTCGTACCAGTCGCCGCCGACGGACGAGGCGTGCGGAGCCGGCACGTAGCGCACGGCCATGTCGACGCCGGGCACGGCGGGAAGTTGGGGCAGCAGGTGCCGTTGCATGGTCTCGGCGACCTTGCGCTGGCGCTGGTACAGGCGTGCGTTGTCGAGCGCCAGGCCCGCACGCCGGGTGATGTCCTCCAGCAGCGGGAGGTCGGCGGCGCTGAAGGCCCCCGGCCGCTGGGAGCGGCCCAGCGTCAGCGCCCCGATGGTGTCGCGCAGCCCTCGGATGGGCGCGATGACCGCGGAGTGTATGCCTGTCTCGGCGAACAGGCGCCGCTGTTCCACCGCGATGCCCGAATCGGGAGGGCCCTGGTAGATGGCGGGGCCGGCGAGAGAGGACGCGGCACCGCGCAGCGCCCGCGACAAGGGCATGGGCGACTCCTCGGGAACAGGCGGCATGGGCCCCTGCAGGTCCTCGTGTCCGATCAGGCTGCCGTCCTTGTACTCCATCACCAGCGCGCGCCGCACCTCGTCCCGCTCGGCGATCAGATCGATCACCGCCCAGTCCGCGAGTCGGGGCACCGTCAGGGCCGCCAGCCGGTGCAGGGCCTCGTCCGTGTCCAGGGTGGACGTCAGCTGCGTCGTCGTCTCGGCGAGCAGGGCGAGGCGGTCCAGTTCCGTCAGGCCCTCCGGGGCCCCGTCGAGGTCTTCCTCGGGCGCGCTCCGTCCCCGCCCGTACAGCAGGACCAGGGCGCCCGTGCTCCGGTGTCCGGACGAGTACGGTGCGACGCACCAGGCCAGTCGGACGAGTACGCCGTCCCCGCGGGCGAACCAGTCCGGGTCACCGTGCTCGGTCCGCCGGTCGCGCAGGGCCTCGCCGGACCGGCAGTGCGTACGGGGCGGGACCCGCCCGTGGCTGTCCCGGTGCAGCAGGTCATGGATGTCCTGCCCGACGAAATCCTCACGGCTCCGGTGCAGCAGGCTCTCGGCCGCCCCGTTGACGGAGACGATGACGCCGTCCTCATCGACGGTGAGGGCAGCCGCCCGCACGTCCTCCAGGGACGGGGCGGGCACGAGGTCGGGCCACGCCTGGTGCCTGGGCGTGGAAGCACCCCCGGGACCCGTACTGGTGACGTCCATGGCCCTCCTCGTGGGGACAGACACGCTCGACCTTCCGAGAAGGTACCTGATAGGGCCGTCCGGTACGGCGATCGTGATCCGCTGCTGCGCGAGGGCTGACGTCTGCGCCCCCGCACAGCCGGCACGTGCCGTCCCCGGTGGCACAGCAGCGAGGGTCTTTCCGTTCGATCTCCGTCACGAGTCCTGAGGCGATCGGCCGGCTCGGGGAGGGCCGCGTCCGCGGCCCCCTCGCACACGTAACCCGGGAACGTCCGTCGGAACCCCGGTCGATCGCCGTCGGCGATACCGGACCCGACGCGCACGCCGTGCTCCGCCACCGGAAACAGGCCGCCCGTGCTTCGCCCGCGCGATTCCTGGGACTGCCGGAACCAGTGGCGGCCCGGACACCTGAGATCGAGGCGCGTCAGTCCCGGTTGAGGAGTTGGAGACCGCCTCCCGAGTCTGGGGACTCTCGGGACGGACAGAGGTCGACAACGCCCGAGCGAGCATGGTCCTTCACGGGTTCGGAGAAGAGGCCGAGTCCCCTGCCGACGTGCTGTCTGTCCTGTTGCGTCGCTGCTTGATGCGTTCGAGCCGTGCGCGGCGTGCGAGACGCTCGCGGCTTTCCCGGCGCCCGCCGATCATCGCGATGACGGCCGACGCGGGCAGGAGGATGCTGCCCGTCCCGCCGATGAGGATGAGGAGCCAGGCGTCAGTGGCGGCTTCGGCGGTCTGTTCCGCCGCCACGTCCTCCGGGGTCCCGCTACCGCTCATGACGACACACTTCTCAAGGGCGGGATCGCAGCCATGAGGGCCGGCGTCGTCGAGCTGCGTGATTCCGAAGACGAGCAGCGCGACGGCTGCGACTTGCCACGCGAGCACGGCCAGGGTCGCGGGTATCACCTTCGTCGCCATGATGCTCACCCCGCTTCTCTCCCGTACCGACCGGCGGACACCTGGTGTCGACCCCGCGCATCGCCCACCGAACGTACCCGCTCCAGCCCTGGCCGCGGTAGACGAATCAAACGCCCGGAATCATGCTGTGGCCGGCAGGGGAGCCGAGGCCGCACTGCGAGGACGTGCACCTGTACGGGGGCACCGGACTCCGTCAGTCACCGACCGAGAGCCGCGGCGCCCGCTGTCCCGGTCAGGCCCGACCAGGCTCGTCAGGAAGTTCTCGAACCATGCGGCCGAGCCCACACCGTCGGGCGAGTCGCCCACGGCAACGGGGGGGGGGACAAGTCGCCAGTTACGGGATCAGGAACTCCAGCTCGGGCCGGTCCCATGCCACCGCGGGCGGGTTCGCGGAGGCCGTTCCGGTGGGCAGGGCGCCCACACTGCGGTAGAAGCCCTCGGCCGGAGGATGCGACACCACCCGGACACGGTCCAGCCCTGCGGCGCGGGCCTGGGTCTTCATGTGATCAACAAGCAGCCGCCCGATGCCGCGGCCCTGCGTACCGTCCTGTACGAAAAGCAGGTCCAGCTCTGGCGGCACGAGGACCAGCGCATAGAATCCGAGTACCCGTCCGGTGACATCATTGGCTTCGACGGCTACGAAGACCCGGTGGTTCTCGATGTAGTCGGGTCCGACACGATAGCCGGAGACCATCGCCGCGTACTGTCCCTCGTAGGCGCGCGAGCCGCGGACGAGCCGCGTGAGCCGCTTGGCGTCCCGGGCGACCGCCCGGCGTACGAAGGTCTCGCCGCGTACGGACGGGATACTCGATTGCACACGGAGCATGCTACGCGTCCGCAAGGGGCCGGGGCTCCACGCTCCCTCACCGGAGGCCTCCCGGCGCACCAGGAGGCCAGTTGTCAGTCAGCCGGATCGCCACGCTGACCTGGCTACGATGCCGCTGGTTCGCGCTCCGGTCGCCGCATCGGCAGGATGGGGGAATGACCGAGATCCGCACGCCCCGTCTCCTTCTGCGCCGCTGGCTGGAGGACGACCTCGTCCCCCTGTCCGAGATCCATGCCGATCCGGCGGTCATGCGGAACATCGGTGACGGCAGGCCGCGCTCGACGGGGCAGACCGCCGGGGACATCGAGGCGTGGGAGGAGGAGTGGGACGACGAAGGATTCGGGGTGTTCGCGGTCGAGCTTCTGGGTTCCGGTGAACTGGCGGGTGCGGTGGGCCTGACCGTGGCCGCTGAGCCGGACGAGGTAGCCGGTCAGGTCGCGGTCGGCTGGCGGCTCGGGCGGGTGTTCTGGGGGCAGGGGTATGCCTCCGAAGCGGCGCACGCCGCTTTGGAGTTCGCCTTGCAGGACCGCGGTCTCGAGCGGGTGGTCGCCGTATTGCGCACGGGTGACAGTGCCTCCGCGGCAGTGGTCGACAAGCTGGGCATGCAGGCGGAAGCTGCGGTACAGCACCCCGTCCACGGTTACGACCTGAAGGTGTTCGGGATTGACCTGACGCAGTATCAGGAATAGGCGCGGGGGTCGGCCTCGTAACGGGTGATCCGGGCTGAGGCTGACTCTTCGCGAGTGGCGAAGCGGCGTTGGGGGCGACAGTGCCCCCTGCTCCATTCTCTCCGTCAGTCCTTGCCGATGACGACCACCTCGTCCTCGGCCGTCCACCGGCGCCGCTCGCGTTTGGGCGGATTGATCCGCACGCCGTAGCGGGGGCTCGTCGACGAATCGTCGTGGCTGCGGTATCCGATGGCGCACTCGCCGCGACGGCGTGCCGCGGCCACGACCGTGGCGAAGAACGTCTCACTCCCCGGCAGCACGTAGTCACTCGCCGACCGCAGGCGGACCCCGGCGCCTTCGGCGGAGAACAGTTCCTCGAACACCGCCGCCAGGTGCCGGTTCTGGGAGATCTGGGACATGAGCAGGCCGATGAGTTTGCCGCTGATGATCACGTCGGCTGCGGGGCTGATGGGGGCCAGCGCCCGGTTACGATCGTCGATCAGTTCAGTAACGACCGGCAGGTCGCGCCCGGTCGCCTCTTCCAGTTGGCGCAGCAGCAGAAGGGTGACGAGCGTGCGATTGTCGGGATCGTCCGGCGGGTGTCCCGGGACGGGGTCCCGGCCCAGCACGATCACGCTGTCGTAGGAGTGGACGTCCAGGCGCCGCAGGGTCTCGGGACGGGTGATGTCCCCGTGGTGCAGTGCCAGGCTCAGGCCGTTCCCGCTGTCCGCGTCGGCCTCGCTCACCTGGCGGATCGTCGCTTCGCCCCGTTCCGCCACCACGTCGACGACTGAACCGGGCCGGGTGCTCCGGTGCAACTGGTCGACCATGAGTGGCGCTCGGCGGTTCCAGCCCAGTAGGAGAATCCGCTCCGCCGGCGCGGGCATCGAGGGGCGGGAGGCCATCGCGACCTCCTCCGCCAACCCCGCACAGTCCTCCAGCCAGGCCGTGTCGTCGTCGCGGGTGATGACGACGAGCAGGTCGTCCCGGGCGATCGGCGTCTCCGGCGGCGGGTTGAGCAGAGGGGTGCCGCGTCGCATCAGCCCGACGACGCTCGACGTCGAGTAGGACAGGAGGACATCGCCGAACGGGCGGCCGGTCAGGGCCGGCTCGCTGATGAGGTAGAACTCGTCTCCGGCGAAGTCGAGGAGTTCCTGATGCACGAGGGAGATCCCGGGGCGGCGGGCGGCCTGGACGATCAGCCGCGCGGTGACGGTGTCGCTCTCCAGGACGACGCCGCCAGGCCCGGCGGCGAGACAGGCTGCCAGGCGGTACTGGTCGTCGCGGACGGCGGCGACGACGGGCGGACACGGCTCCGCCCCGGCCAGCGCGGCCCGCAGCGCCAGCAGCGTCTTCACCACCTCCGCGTCGGCGTCCGGCTCGTCAGGGGGCAGGACCAGCACGACACCGGCCGTAACCGGGCTGGTCAACGGCAACACGGCCGGGTCGGTGGTGGGGCCGCTGCGGCAGATCAGCCGCGTACGGCCGAAGGAGCCCACTTTCGTACCCAGTGCCTCTTCCATGACGGTCTTGTCCCGGTCGGCCAGTACCACAACCGCCGCGCCGCGCTGGTTGGCGTTGGCGGCCACCAGTTCGCTCACCACCGTGAAGACCTGCTCCGACCATCCCAGGACCACGGCGTGCCCCTGTTCGAGCACGGTGGAACGGCCCCGCCGCAACGAGGTGAGCCGCTCCGTGAGCGCCGTCGTGATCAGGCCGACGAGCGTGGAGACGTACAGCAGAGTGACCAGAGCGAGCAGCACCGACATCATCGCCCGCAGCGGCGTACCCGTCGCACCGCCCAGCCGCAGTGTCTCCCCGGTGAGACGCCACACCTCCGCCAGCCGCTCCGCCAGGGACGGCGGGGCATCAGGGTCGGTCCACACCAGCACCGCACTGGTCGGCACGACGACGGCCAGACACAGCATCGCCATCCAGCCGACGAGAGCGGCGGCGCCGCGGGCCAGAGTGCTGTCGAACCAGTAACGGGCTCTGTCACCGAACGGAGTCCGCCGCTGCGCCACCCTTCCCCCCCTTCCGTCTCCCCGTGCTCCCATGAGGCCACGTCGGCACCGCATGAACGATGCGCCGCGCGGGCCTGCCGGAGAGCGCGGACGTGGACACGCATGTCGCAGTGTGGGATACCGGCCCGGGCGGCAGCCGGAGTTCGAGCAGTGTTCATCCCTTCGGGTGCCCCAGTCACTCATGGCGGCGGACCTGCGGAGACGCCGGACTCGCCACCGTCTTGGCTCCTTCGAGTCAACGTCGGAGCGAAGAGCGGACGCGTCGTGTGAGCGGCGTGACCGACCCCGCCTGACGCACAGGGCGCTCAAGGCGGCGTCCATTGCCGCGACCGAGGAGAAGGAGGTGCGCGTGGGCCTTGGGCCGGCCATGCCGTCGCCGAACGGGGGAAGGCGTGGCAGTAGGACCCGGTACGAAGGTGTGGCAGCCGTCTGTGCTTGGCGAGCGCGGGCAGGGAGGATCGACAGTGGACGAGTCGTCAGTGCGGGCGGTGGGCTGGGCGCGCTCGCTGCCCGTGGATACCGAGCCGAAGGCGGCACGCGACTGGGCACGCGAGCATCTGAAGGCCCTCGGCTGGTCGGACAGCCTCTCGCGGACGGTGGACGACGTCCTGCTCACCGTCTCCGAGCTGGTCACCAACGCGCACATCCACGCCCACTCCACCGCCCGTCTCGTGCTGGCCTGGGACGGCCAGTGCCTGCACATCACCGTGCACGACGACAGCGTCGCCCTGCCCAGTCCACGCGAGCCCAGCCGTGACCGCCTCGGCGGACGCGGCATGTTCCTGGTCGACGCTCTGGCCGATGCCTGGGAAGTGCGTCCGTGCCCTCGCGGCAAGTCGGTGACTGCCTGTTTCTGTCCGTCGGCCGCCTCGGCCGACTCCGACTGACATGTGCACCGGAGGAAAGTGAGCACACGGCGAGAAGGGTCGGTCGCCAGCGGGTGAACCATTCCCGGCGGCGGCCGCCGGAAGTACCGTGTGTCGTCGGCCGCGGCCCACGCCATCGGGTTCCTCCGGCTGAAGGCGCCGTGCACGACGGGGTCCGAGCCGGTGTTGGCCTGTCCCGGCAGGTGCTTCCGCCTCTCGTCGGGCCCGGAAGGAGAAGAATGACCGGCATCCAGTACATACCGGATACCGCGGACGGCACGCGGGGTGGCAGGGCCGTCGGTGAGCGGGCGGTACGCATACGGCGTCGTCTGGAGCGTCTGATCGGCATCGCGGCCACCGAAGGAAACGAGCTGGTCGCCCTCCGTAACGGCGACGAGATTTTCCCTGCCATGCTCGACACCATTCGCTCCGCCGAGCACACGGTGGACATGATGACCTTCGTCTACTGGAAGGGCGCCATAGCCCGCGACTTCGCGCACGCCCTGGCACAACGGGCCCGGGACGGGGTCAGGGTGCGGCTGCTGCTGGACGGTTTCGGCAGCCGGCTGATCGACAAGGACCTGCTGGAGGAGATGGACCGGGCAGGCGTACAGGTGGCCTGGTTCCGCAAGCCGCTGTACCTGTCGCCCCTCAAGCAGAACCACCGCTGCCACCGCAAGGTGCTGGTCGTGGACGAGCAGGTGGCGTTCACCGGCGGCGTCGGCA
This sequence comes from Streptomyces sp. CB02414, assembly GCF_001905385.1. Taxonomy (GTDB): domain Bacteria; phylum Actinomycetota; class Actinomycetes; order Streptomycetales; family Streptomycetaceae; genus Streptomyces. The sequence continues at coordinate 7,934 of NZ_LIPF01000018.1, forward strand.
TCGCCGAGGAGTGGTGTGGGGACGCCCGCAATCCGCGCGAGTGGCGGGACACTCATGTGCAGGTGCGCGGTCCGGCCGTGGACGGCATCGCGGCGGCGTTCGCGCAGAACTGGGCCGAGTGCCACGACGAGCTCTTCGACGACCGTGACCGGTTCACCGGCCATCGCCCGCAGGGCGACGCCGTGGTGCAGGTGGTGCGCGGCTCGGCCAGTTTCGGCTGGCAGGACATGCAGACCCTGATCCGGGTCATGATCGAGTCGGCCGAGGAACGCTTTCGACTGGCCACCGCATACTTCTCCCCGGACACCTACTTCGTCGAGCTGCTGTGTGCCGCCGCACGACGGGGCGTAGAGGTGGAGATCCTGCTGCCCGGCCCGCACACCGACAAGCGGGTCTGCCAGCTGGCCGGGCAGCATCATTACGAGGACCTGCTCGCGTGCGGAGTGAAACTCCACCAATACCAGCCGACGATGATGCACGCCAAGGTCATCACCGTGGACCGCACGGCGGCTCTCGTCGGCTCGACCAACTTCAATCGGCGCTCGCTCGCCCATGACGAGGAAGTCATGCTCGCCGTCCTGGACGAAGGGTTCACCGCGACCCTCGACGCCCACTTCGATGCCGACATGGCGGAAAGCCGATCCATGCAGCGGGGCCGCTGGAGAAGACGCTCCCTGCTCCAACGCGCCCGCGAGTGCGCTGTCCAGCCCATTCGCCGATACCTGTGACGACCCACCGGCGCTGATCGGGTTCGCTCAGCGGAGCTCGGTGTCGTGAATCGGGCGCAGGGTCGGCTCCCAGCTCTTGGCTGGGCCCAGCCGCGGCCGCGTGTCCGCCCTTGTGGCAGGACAACGAACAGCCCCCGAGTTGGGCGCTCTCTCCCGAGCACGCGGTCCGCGAACTCGACGCGATCGACGTGTGCAGACGCTGCCTGACCGGCTGGCGCAGGCGGTCGAGGCTCGGCAAGTGCACTTGCCCAGCATGGGCGTGATTCCCGGCTCTTTGGGTTGGGACATCGCGGCGGCGAGTATTTCCGCACCGCGCGCAGTGCGGGCCGTAACGAATCGACGACCCGTATCCGCGCGGCCCGCGCGGAGCTGCTGGAGCCCGACCTGACCCCGCCGGAGCTGGTGGAGTTCTTGCTGCACGGGGCGCTCTCGGGGCACACCGAGTGAGCGCCGGAGACGGCGCCTAGGGAATACGGCCCGGCCGTCCCGCAACCCTCGAGCGGCCCGGTGGGACCGTCCGCGGGGACGGACCCGTAGGCTGCTCGAGTCCGGCGAACCGCCCGCTGAAGGGAAGCAGCCCCCCCGTGTTCCAGCAGACTCCCGTCTACGATCGCCTCGTCGCCGAACGCGGCGACATTCCCGTCCAGGTCCGCGGCGAAGCCGACCGGATACACCGCGATCTGGCACAGATACTGCACCAGGCAGCCGCCAACCCGCCGAGTGCGCCGCAGAGCGTGTTCGAGCCGAAGACGCCGCCCAGCGCCCAGTAGGCCTGGGCTGTCGGCTTGCCCTGTCCCGGCAGACGGCAGACGGCAGACATCGGCGCCGGGCTCTGAAAGCCCCCATGCTCATCGACCGGGTCGCTCACGCACTGGCCCGGTGGCGGTCGGTACCGGCGCTGCACCTCCAAGGGGTGTTGTGCACGGGGACAGCGACCGTCGTCGATCGCGCGGGCACCGAGCGGGGTGTGCCGTGGCTGGACCGCCCGGCGCCTACCGGGTGACGGTGCGCTGGTCCCGTGTGCTGGGCCTGCCGAGAGGGCTGCCGGACGGCACGTCGGTCATCGCGTCACGTGGCTGCCCGAGGACTCGTCTCACCGGTTGCGCAGCAGGAGCAGGGCGATGTCGTCGGTGTAGGTGTGCCGCGGAACGGCGAAATGCAGCAGGTCGTCGGCGAGATCGCTGATGTGCTGACTGCTCGCGGTGGTGAGGTGCTGGGCCAGGGAGTCGATGGATTCGGTGATGTCGGTGTTCGGTGTCTCCACGAGGCCGTCGGTGTAGAGGGCCAGAAGCGATCCGGTCGGCAGGGGACTGGTGGTGACCGGGTAGTCGGTTCCCGGCGTCGAGCCGATGCCCAGGAGGGGGCCGGGCTCCACGTCGATGACACGGGTGTGCGGTGTGGGCGCCACGGTGCGCAGGAGCGGAGGAGGGTGCCCCGCGCTGGCGAGGCGAAGGCGTTGGGCGGCGAGGTCTATGTGGATGTAGAGACAGGAGACGAAGAGGTCTGTTTCCAGGTCCGACAGAACGCGGTCGGTGCGGACCAGGACTTCCTCGGGGTGCGCGCCGGCGGTGGCGTGGACGGCGGTGCGGACCTGTCCCATGAGGGCGGCGGCGTTGATGTTGTGTCCCTGCACGTCTCCGATGACGGCGGCGGCAGTGGTGTCGCTGAGACGGATCAGGTCGTAGAAGTCACCGCCGATGTCCATGCCGTGCGCGGACGGCAGGTAGCGGGCGGTGACGTCGAGGCCGGGGACGCGCGGCAGGGTCGTCGGCAGCAGTGCCTGCTGCAGGCCGTGGGCCAGGTCGTGCTTGGCGTCGTAGAGCAGGGCGCGGTCCATCGCCTGGGCGATGAGCCCGCCCAGCGAGACGAGCACGGCGCGTTCGCCGGCACCGAAGGAGTGCGGCTCGTCGTAGGACAGGACGCAACAGCCGACGCGCCGGTCGGACACCACCAGTGGGAGGAACGCCCATGCCTGCTTGCCGCTCAGCGCGGGGGCCCTCGGATAGGCCCGGGCCATCTCGTCGGGGTCGGCGAAGAAGGCCGGAGTGGCGTTGCGCAGCACGTGACCCGCGGGTGTCACGTCCGTCTCCAGGGGCAGTCCGTCGAGGCGGGCGATGGTGCGCGGGTCGTACCCGCGCTGGCCAGTGATCTTGAGGCGTCCGGAGTCGGCGGCCGAGACGACCATGGCCTGGGCTTCGAACGCGGGCAGGATCTGGTCGGCCACCACGTTGATCACGTCAGCCGTGGTGACGGTCTGGCTGAGCGCGGCCGACAGATGGATCAGCTGGTGGACCCGCCCCGTGGCGGGTCCTGCCGGAGAGGTGAGCGGGGCGCTGATAGGAGGTGGTGGCCCGTCGGGCGGGTGCTGGTGGTCCTTGTTGCGAGAGACGAGGACGCTGATGCCGCTCTCGTCCGGGTAGAGCCGGAAGTCGAGCCAGGTGCCGGGCGGGCGCAGCGCGGTGAAGGCGACGGGCTCACGGCTGAAAACCGCCGCGCGGTAGTGCTCCTCGTGGACCGGGTCGTCGAGCCACGGCACAGCCTGCCACGGCATGGTGCCCAGGAGACGGTCGGCCGGGCGGCCCAGCAGTTGTGCCGCGGCGTCGTTGAGATACGCGACGCGTCCCTCCAGGTCGAGGCTGAGCGCGCCGACGGGCAGTCGCTGGACCAGGTCGACGGCGGCGACCTGGGCCTGTGCCGAAGCCATGTCGGGCCGTCGCAGGGGCACGGTGCGCGGCTGGTCCGGGAGGGCCCACGAGGCGGGTGCCTGGTCCAGTACCTGGGTGAGGCGCCGTGCGCTGGACTGGATCTGTCCGCGTTCCCGCGGGGTCAGAGACGGCGGGTGACTCCGGGACCACACGAGCACCATCGCCCCGTAGCGGCGGACACCGTGCAGGGGCGCGAAGGCCGCCGCGAACTGGTAGGGCATGCCGGCCGCGGCGTTCGGGTACACGCGGGCGAGGTCCTCCTGGCGGCCGACCCAGACCAGGTGGTCTTCCCGCACAGCTTCCGACAGGGGCCCTGCGGCCGATATCGCCACCCGCCGCCACGGGGCCACGGTCGCCGTCGGCATGCCGCACACCGCGGCCAGACCGAGCATGGGTTCCCGTGCCGCCAACAGGTACAGGCCACCTGCCAAAGCCCCCGTGCGACGGACCGTGGCGCTGAGCGTCTCGTCCAGGGAAGCCGTGTCGCCGTCGCGGACAGGCAGGTCATCACTCACATATACGACGGTATGCCAACTCGGGCGTTCTTGGTGGTGCGGCCGACTGCCGACGTGACCGCGCGGAAGGCGCGCCTGCGTCCTCTTGAGGAGCCCTGACGCGGCGTTTCCAGTCATTCGATGCCGCCGCGTTCTTGCGCGCGCCGGCTTCCGGCGCTCCGCCGCTCGCCGTGCCTGGCCGGCAGGCTGGAGCGGTCGCGCGGGCGACACTGTCCTGTGGCCTCACCATCCAGGCGCTGGACATGGACCGCCCTCGCCGGCCGGGACACTCCGTACTACGACGACCTGATCCGCACCTGCGCCGACCGCATCGAGGAGGCCTCGCCCGGCGTGCGGGCCGAGGGCCGCGACTACGGCAAGGTGCCGGTGGGGGAAGGCGCTCGCGTCCGCGGCCCGCACACCGACGTGGGGCGCCACCGACATCGCCCTGCTGTCGGTGGTGCGGGACGGCAGGACCGTCACCGGGGAGTGGGGGCAGAAGGGCGGCTTCGAGGGCGCGCCCGTGGCGGCGTCCGAGAAGACCACGAGCATGACAGTCGCCAAGCTGTACTGACCGGGCGGCCACCGGAGGGCCCGGGTCGTCCTCCGCCACGGGGTAGGCAGGACGACCCGGTGCCGTTCATGTTCCGGGGCACGCGTTCAGGTGCCAGCGGCCAGGTGGCAACTACGGCCCCAGTTTCCTTACAGGGGCGGTACTGTATGGACAACGTCGCGTGCCGGTGGCAGACCGTGTCAGGTATGGAGGCGCCGAATCGAAGGAGGCCGACGATGTACTCGTCGTACCCTTCGCTCTCGCGTGACTGAGCGCGAGACGACCAGGCTCGTCGCCTGGAGCCATGAACTCCGTCGGGTGCACCACCGACTACGAGAAGCGTTGTCCGTCACCCGGGCCTCCCTGGCCGAGGGCACTCCCGGTCAGGCGGCCACGCGGGAACTGCTGCTGTACTGCCACGGCTTCTGCGCGGCTCTCGACGGCCACCATCAGGGTGAAGACCGCACCCTGTTCCCGGCCATAGCGGCCGCGCACCCCGAGCTGCGCCCGGTACTGCGCAGCCTGGAGCAGGACCACTCGATGATCGCCCACCTGCTCGGTGGTCTCCGGGCCGCGGTCGACCGGGCCGCGCCGCCCGAGGAGCTCGACCAGCACCTCGAAGGCATCGCAGCGATCATGGAGAGTCACTTCCGCTACGAGGAACGGCAGCTGCTCACGGTGCTCGAAACCCTTGAGCTGGCAGCAGTCCCCGGGGAGGTACTGGGCCCGATATGACCCTGGACCAGGCCCTCCGACGCCCGCCGCGGCCCGCGTAATCGAAGCCTGACCGACCTCACCGTGCACGTGACCGACTCCGTATCGTCCCCCCGCCGCCCACGTGTCCGACCGGTCGGCGACCGGCCTGCACGGGCCTTCGGCACGCACGACTACCGGTACGGCGGCGGAGACCCACTGCCGGACCGGAGGCCCGATCGCCGCCTGGGCCGGACAACCGCGGAAAGGAGCGGGCGGCGGCCAGGAAGCCCAGCGTCGTCAGCACGAACGGCCAAGTGAAGGCGTGCCCGCCGGACGGCGAGAGCAGCGCGGCGACGGTGGGGGTCAGAGCCGTCGCGGTCGCAGCGCCGAGCAGGGCGTAGAACAGCGTGGCCGGCGCCGCCGGAAGGAACACCCCGCACAGGGCGAGCGCGACCAGCACCGCGTTGTAGCCCATGGTGCCGTCGGCGATTTGCTCGGCCGGCGCACCGAGCGCCCAGGCGGTCATGATGCCCGTCACGCTGCCCGCGCAGGCGATCAGCCCGGCCGTCCGGCTTGCGAGGAAGACGCCCGAGAGCACCAGCGCCCCCACGTGCCACAGTTCCAGGAAGAAGAGCTGGGACACGTTGTGGAAGAAGGCCGGCGCCAGCTCGTCCAGATGCAGGGCGGTCCGCCCGGAGGCCGAGCCGGGCAGCGCAGCGAGGCTGTCACCGAACGGCCAGATCTGCCGGAAGGCGGGTGCGGCCACGATCACCGCGATCGCCAAGAGGCAGTACGGGAGGGTCAGCGGCGGCAGATTCCAGACGCTCAGCAGACGGACCGTCGCCGCCGTGGCGATGGTGACCACGATGCAGCTCGCGGCGGCGAGGAGCGCCGTGGCAGGCCGGTCCCGGCTGAGGAAGACGGCGAAGCAGAGGGCGAGCAACGCGGAGTTGAAGCCCTCGAGACCCGCCTCTCGGCGGTCGTGTGACCCGCCGAGCACGCGGGCGGTCCAGGTACCCAGGGCTGCGCCCCCCACCGCGTACGCGGCGAACCGCCAGTCGGCCACGCACAGGGCCGCGGCGAAGACGGCCCCCGTCCAGGCGTTGGCCTGGAACACCACCTGACCCAAGCCGCGCAGCACCTGCGCGCAGAAGCCCGGTGCGTGTGTGGAACGCCCCCACCACCGGGATCGTACCGACCGTCGCACGCCCCGCCCCCCGATCCTTCTGCAAAGCGATATTGAGTTTCCGCAATACGATATCGGGTGGGTGCGGCGAAGCGCAGCTCGAGATTCCGGGTGGGCGGGGCAGACTTGCGCGTTGATCGTTGATCCGGCTTCTCGCGTCAGGGGGACGTGTGGTCCCCTCGTCACCGGCGGGCTGCGGCACGCAGGGCGAGTTCGGCCTGTTCGAGGGCGGTCACCGGGCTGTTGTCGTCGAGGCCGGGCACGCAGACGACGTCTCCGGCGTCGAGGGAGGCCAGTGAAGCGTCGATCACCTCGCCGACCGGCGCCCCGCCCTCCTCGTGCACCGCCGACTCCCGCCCCGGGACGGGTTCCCGGCCACGCGAGCGGTGGAATTCGGTGGCCGTCAGACCCGGGCACAGGACCTGGACGCGCAGGGGAGTGCCGGCCAGTTCGGCGGCGAGGGTACGGGTGAAGGTCACGACGAACCCCTTGCTGCCGCCGTACACCGCGCGCTCGGACAGCGGACCCGGCGCCAGGGAGCCGGCGAACGCCAGCTGTGAGGCCACGTTGACGAGAGTCCCGTGGCCGCGGGAAAGCATGGCCGGCACCGCCGCGTGTGTCAGCACGGTGACGGCTAGCACGTTGACGTCGAGCACCTTGCGCAGCAGGGGCGGCTCAAGTTCGGCGAACGGGCCGTAGCCGTTGATCCCCGCGTTGTTCAGCAGGAAACCGATGTCCTCTCCCGCGGCGCGTTCGGCGATCCGGGCGAGATCTCCGGGGGCCGAAAGGTCTGCCACGAGCGTCTCCACCGTCGTGGCTCCCTCCGCGCGCAAGCGGTGGGCGAGGTCGTCGAGACGGTTCGCTCGCCTGGCCACGAGGACGGTGTTCCACCCCCGCTTCGCCAGCCGCCGCGCGTAGGCAGCGCCGATGCCCGAGGAAGCACCTGTCACCAGGGCCGTACTCGCCGTCTTCCCTGCTGTGTTCACGGCCTGTTCGCCTCCTTCCGCGCCGGGGCCACGGCGTGACGCCCGCGGGCGGGTACCCGCGCCGCCGTACGGCGCACCCCCCTTTGCCGGGTGCCGGGTGCCGGGGCATCGGCCGGGCCTGGCCTGCGCGTTTCCTGCGCGAGGCGATGGGCTGCCTCGCGTTCACTCATGAGACTGACGCGTGTGAGTCATGCCGGGCGATCCGGCCTCCCCAGGCTCAGCGAAGCTGCCGCGCCGGACGTCCATCAACCTGGCGGGCGAAATAACACCAGTGCGGAACTTTGCGCCGTTATGCACGGCGCATAAGCGTGGGTGAGAGCACCCGATGAACACTAAGTGCGCCCTCCCGGTTCCGCTGGGTGACGGAAATGATGAGCGCACCGCGACGGGCCAGGTGGTCCGCGGTCCCCTGCCGCCCGGCCAGGGGCGGTGACGGAAGGAGCTCACGGTGTTGCTTCTCATCTCTCCGGACGGTGTCGAGGAAGCCCTCGACTGCGCGAAGGCGGCTGAGCACCTCGACATCGTCGACGTCAAGAAGCCCGACGAGGGCTCCCTGGGCGCGAACTTCCCGTGGGTCATCAGGGAGATCCGCGACGCGGTACCGGCGGACAAGCCGGTCTCCGCCACCGTGGGAGACGTTCCGTACAAGCCCGGCACCGTGGCGCAGGCCGCGCTCGGCGCGGTCGTCTCGGGGGCCACGTACATCAAGGTCGGTCTCTACGGATGCACGACGCCCGAACAGGGCATCGCGGTCATGCGCGCGGTGGTCCGGGCGGTGAAGGACCACCGTCCCGAAGCGCTCGTCGTCGCCTCCGGATATGCCGACGCGCACCGCATCGGCTGTGTCAACCCGCTCGCCCTGCCCGACATCGCCGCCCGCTCCGGCGCCGACGCCGCGATGCTCGACACCGCGGTCAAGGACGGCACGCGGCTGTTCGACCACGTCCCGCCGGACACCTGCGCCGAGTTCGTCCGCCGCACCCACGCCGCCGGCCTGCTCGCCGCCCTCGCGGGCAGTGTCAGGCAGGCCGACCTCGGCCCGCTGACCCGCATCGGCACGGACTTCGTCGGGGTGCGCGGAGCGGTCTGCGAGGGCGGCGACCGCAACGCCGGGCGCATCCGGCCGCACCTGGTGGCCGCCTTCCGGGCCGAGATGGACCGGCACGCCCGCGAGCACCGGGCCGGCGTCACCGCCGCGAGCTGACCGCCGGTATGCCGAGCCCCGAACACGGCCACGCTCCCGAACAGCAGCCCGCCCGTCTCGCGGTCGTCGATCCGGCCACCGGAACGGCCTTCGACGAGGCCCCCGAACAACAACCGGACGTGCTGGACGCCGCCGTCGACCGGGCCCGCCGGGCCTGGTACGGCTGGCGTGCCGATCCCGATGCCCGCACCACCGCGCTGCGCTCGGCCGCCGACGCGGTCGAGGCGGCCGGGGACGACCTCGCCCGGTTGCTCACCCGGGAACAGGGAAAGCCCCTGGCCGAGTCGCACGCGGAGGTCGCCCGCACGGCGGCCCGCCTGCGCTATTTCGCCGGCCTGGCTCCCCGGACCCGGCGCATCACCGACGGCCGGCCGGTGCGCAGCGAGGTCCGCTGGCGACCCCTCGGACCCGTCGCCGCGATCGTGCCGTGGAACTTCCCCCTCCAACTCGCGGCGGCGAAGTTCGCGCCCGCGCTCGCCGCGGGCAACACCATGGTCCTCAAACCGTCCCCCTACACCCCGCTCGCCACCCGGCTGCTCGGGTCCGTCCTCGCCACCGCCCTGCCCGAGGACGTGTTGACCGTCGTCACCGGCCGCGAGCCGCTCGGCGCCCACCTCGCCTCCCACCCCGGCATCCGCCACGTCACCTTCACCGGATCGGCGCCCACGGGCCGGGCCGTCGCCAAAGCGGCGGCGGCCTCGCTCGCCCGGGTCACCCTGGAACTGGGCGGCAACGACGCCGCCGTCCTGCTGGACGACGTCGAAGTGGACCGGATCGCCGACCGGCTGTTCTGGGCCGCCTTCCGCAACTGCGGGCAGGTCTGCATGGCGGTCAAGCGCGTCTACGCACCGGTCCGCCTCCACGCACAGGTCGTCGAAGCCCTCACCGAGCGCGCCAAGGCCGTCGTCGTCGGGCCCGGTCTCGACCCCGGCACCCGGCTGGGACCGGTCTCCAACGCCCCCCAGCTGGCCCGGGTCGAGCGGATCACACGGCGCGCTCTGGCGGACGGCGCCCGGGCGGCGGCCGGAGGTCACCGGCTGGACGGGCCGGGCTACTTCTTCGCCCCCACGATCCTCACCGACGTCCCGCCCGACAGCCCGGTGGTGACCGAGGAGCAGTTCGGGCCGGTGCTGCCGGTGCTGCCGTACCGGAGCCTGGACGAAGCCGTCGACGCGGCCAACGGCACGGGCTTCGGCCTGGGTGGCTCGGTGTGGGGCACCGACCCCGACCGGGCCGAGGCGGTGGCCGACCGGCTCGAATGCGGCACGGTCTGGGTCAACCACCACGCCGAACTGTCCCTCGCTCAGCCCTTCGCCGGCGTCAAGGACAGCGGCGTCGGTGTCGCGGGCGGGCCGTGGGGACTGTACGGCAACCTCCGCCCGTTCGTCGTCCACCGGCCGCAGGGGGAGTGACGGTGAGCTTTCAGGCGGCCGTACTGCGCTCGTACGAGGATCCGTTCACGGTCGAGGAGGTGACTCTGGGGACGGAGCCCGCCGCCGGCGAGATCCTGGTCGAGATCGCCGGCTGCGGGATGTGCCGGACCGATCTGACCGTCCGGCGCTCGGCCGGCCGGAGCCCGCTGCCGGCGGTGCTCGGCCACGAGGGCTCCGGGGTGGTGGTGCGGACGGGCGGCGGCCCGGACACCGCGATCGGCGTGGGTGACCATGTGGTGCTGAGTTTCGACTCCTGCGGGAACTGCCGCAACTGCCGCGCGGCGGCCCCCGCCTACTGCGACTCCTTCGCCTCCCTCAACCTCTTCGGCGGCCGTGCGGAGGACGCGCCGCGGCTCACCGACGCGTCCGGGATGGCACTGGCCCCCCGGTGGTTCGGCCAGTCCGCCTTCGCCGAGTACGCGCTCGTCTCCGCCCGCAACGCCGTCCGGGTCGACCCCGCCCTGCCCGTCGAACTGCTCGGGCCGCTCGGTTGTGGCTTCCTCACCGGAGCCGGAGCTGTGCTCAACACCTTCGCCGCCGGCCCGGGCGACACCCTTGTCGTGCTCGGCGCGGGCGCCGTGGGCCTGGCCGCGGTGATGGCGGCCACCGCCGCCGGGGCACCGTCCGTGGCCGTGGACCGGCACCCCCGTCGCCTGGCGCTGGCCGAGCAGTTCGGCGCGGTCCCGCTGCCCGCCGGAAAGTCCGGACTGGCCGAGCGGATCCGGCGGCTCACGGACGGCGGCGCGCGGTACGCCCTGGACACGACCGCCTGCGCCCCACTGATCAACGAGGCGCTGCGCGCACTGCGCCCCACCGGCAGCCTCGGCCTGGTGGCACGGCTCCACACCGCGCTGCCGCTCGAACCGGGCACGCTCGACCGGGGCCGCAGCATCCGCCACATCTGCGAGGGGGACGCCGTGCCCGGGCTGCTGATACCACTGCTGACCCGGCTCTGGCAGGCCGGACGCTTCCCCTTCGACCAGCTCATCCGTACCTACCCGCTGGCCGACGTCAACGAGGCCGAGCGCGACTGCGACGCGGGCCTCGTGGTCAAACCCGTCCTGCTCCCGCCCGCAAAGAGCCGGTGAGCACGGCCCGCAGCACCGCGGTCCTCACCGCACCCGACGAGCAGGAAGCTCGCGGCTCCCACTTCGCCAACGGAGGAGACATGACCGGCACGGCGCCGCAGCACATGGACGTGGAGAGCGTGGACGGAGGTGTAGGTCTGACGGCCTTCCTGGTCGCCGCCGCGCGGGCGATCGAGACCCACCGCGACGACAGCCTGGCCGAGGACGTCCACGCGGAACACTTCGTGCGCGCCGCCCCGGCGTGCGCGGACTGGCCGGTGCGCATCGAGCAGGTCCCCGACGGGGACGGCGACCCGCTGTGGGGACGGTTCGCCCGCTACTTCGGCCTGCGGACCAGGGTCCTCGACGACTTCCTGCTCCGGTCGGTCCGGACGGGCCCCCGGCAAGTGGTCCTGCTGGGCGCGGGGTTGGACACCCGTGCCTTCCGGCTCGACTGGCCGTCGGGGTGCGCGGTCTTCGAGATCGACCGGACGGGCGTACTGGCCTTCAAACAGCAAGTGCTCACGGATCTGTCGGCCATCCCGAAGGCGGAGCGCGTTCCCGTCCCGGTAGATCTGCGCGCGGACTGGGCCGGCGCGCTGACCGCGGCGGGCTTCGACCCCACCGCGCCCAGCGTCTGGCTGGCCGAGGGACTGCTCTTCTACCTGCCGGGTCCCGCCGAGTCGTTCCTCGTCGACACGGTCGACAGGCTGACCACCGGCGGCAGCGCGCTGGCCTTCGAGGCCAAGCTCGAGAAGGACCTGCTGGCGTACCGCGACAGTGCGATCTACACGGCGACGCGCGAGCAGATCGGCATCGACCTGCTCCTCCTCTTCGACCAGGGGCCACGGCCCGACTCCGCGGGTGACTTGACGGCCAGGGGCTGGGACACCTCGATGCACACGCCCTTCGACTTCACCCGCCGGTACGGGCGTGGTCCCCTCCCCGAGCCGAACGACGCGCTGGAGGGGAACCGGTGGGTCTTCGCGCGCAAGCCCGCGCCCTGACGTTCGCGGCGCTCACGACGGCGTCCGCACGCGCTGGAGAGCGGGGCCTGCGCGGGCCCCGCTCGGGATCGCTGCTGACGCGCGACGTCAGACGGCCTGGGCGCCCACCAGGTGGTCGCCCGGAATCCCGGCCATGTCCGGCGCGTAGTAGTCCTCGATGCCGGCGGCCCACGTGGCCACGGGAATGCGGTCCGCAGCGTCCGGACCGAAGGCGTCGAACAGTGAGTGGATGTTCGCCTCCTCGAATCCGATCGCCTTCATCAGCGAGACGAAGAGGGGGCGCTCGATCAGCCCGTCCCCGTCGGGATCGCCGAGCGCGGAGAGCGCCCGGGCGAACTCTGCGATGGTGGGACCGAAGCGTTCGGGGTCGAGCACGAACGGACGGAACTCGTCCACGGTGATCACGCCGTCGCCGTTGGCGTCCAGTTCAGCGGCGAGTGTCGTCCAGTAGCGGCGGAACGCAGCCCGGATGGCGGACTTGGCGCTGTCGTCCGACGCGGCTGCCACCTCCACGACGCGGTCGGTCATCAGGTCGAAGTCGTCGGAGTCGATGACTCCGTTGCCGTTGGCGTCGAAGAGGGAGAAGACCAGCTCGACCCGCTTGGCGGCCTCGTCTCGCATTCACATCACCTGTCTTCTGCGGCCCGACGATCGCGGGCCTGGCCCAATGAGCGCCTCTACGCGACCGGGCGGGGCAGGACGAGAACGTCCTGCCGCCCCGATGTGCGTATCAGCTATGTCCTATAGGACTCTTACAAATCGGTGTACGGTCCCGATCTCCTCTTTTGGTGGTGCAAGGACTGCACGATGACCGTCTGCGACAAGTCGGAGGCCGGTGCTGTCACAACTGGACCGCTCCGTCGATCCCGTTCGCCGGCTCGGCCGGCCTCGCACGAACCCCGACAGCATCGAGGCCGACGAAGCCTGCGCAGTCGTCCCTGTCGCGGGAAGATCCGTGGCGCCGCTCGGTGCCTTGCTCGTCGTCGCTCGGTCGCCCCATCGCGTGGGACGGCGAGCGAGCGACAGCTGTCGTGCAGGACGAGACGCCAGTTCGACGGCTGGTGCGAACGGCCGCCCGCCGTGAAGGGAGAGGGGGCGCGCAGACGGACGCTCAGCCGTTCCGGTCCGCAGACTTGAGGCGCAGCGCCGAGACGAGGAAGAAGACCCCGCCGAGGAAGGCGTACCCGGCGAGATTCGTGAGTGTGGCGCCGTCCTTGCCGGCCTGGAGGAAGAAGCTCGCTCCGGCCAGGGTGGAGATGGCCCCGCTCGCGATCATCGGCCATTGCCCGCCCATCCGGCGCCGGACCACTCCCACGGCGAGCTGCGTGATGCCCGCCGTGACAGCCCACACCCCCCACACCCGCAGGACGGCGGGGATGCCGGCGGCGAGTGCGACCGCCAGGGCGACGCCGGTGAGGACGCTGAGCCCGATGTTCACCCACAGCCTCGTGACGGCGCCGTCCGCCGCCCGCGTCGACCGCAGGTCGACCACTGCGCAGGCCGCGTCGAAGAAGGGATAGAGCACCAGCAGCGTTCCGCTGAGCGGGCCCAGCGTGTCCGCCGTCGCGAACAGCAGGGCCGCCCAGACTGCTGCGAACGCGAAGCGCGAGAGGTACAGCCTGCGCAGGGCCACCGACATCTCGGTCGGTGCGGTGGGAGGGGAGTGGTCGACGACGGTGCCCATGGCGTGTATCCGCCTTCCATGGCGAGGGAGAACGTTCGGTCTCTTTCATCTTTGGGTGTCCTGCGCCACGTGTCAAGACCGAACGTTCTCCCTCGGCGGTAAGGTGGCGCTCATGAGCCGGAAGTCAAGAGAAGGCAGCACCTCCGAGGCCCGAGCGCGGCTGCTCGGTACGGCGGTGAGGATTTTCTACGCCGAGGGGATCCATTCCGTCGGCGTTGACCGGATCATCGAGGAAGCTCAGGTGACCCGGGCGACGCTGTACCGTCACTTCTCCGGGAAGGAGGATCTCGTCCTTGCCTATCTCGAGGAGGCGGACCAAGGCATCAGGGCGCAGCTGTCGGCCGCACAGGCCGGTGCTCGGACCCCTGGTGACAAGGTGCGGGCGGTCGCACGTGCCATCGCCGAGGGGATTCGTTCGGAGGGCTTCCGCGGCTGTGCCTTCCTCAATGCCGTGGCCGAGTATCCCGATCCGGCGCACCCGATCCACCAGGCCGTTCTCGCGCACCGGCAGTGGTTCCTCGACACCGTCACGGAGATGCTGGCACACGTCGGTGACGCGCCCGCCGAGGCAGCGGGGCGGCACTTCGTCATGCTCCGGGACGGAGCCATGGCCGCAGGGTGCCTCTCCGATCCCGGACTGATCACCGAGACGTTCGTGGAGAGTGTCGAGGGGATCCTGCAGGCGCGTTCCGCGGTGCACGCGGCGGATTGAGTCGGGCTGGGTGTCTGGGCGTACTGCAGGTACTCATCGCTGCGACCACCCGTGGCCCTACTCGGTGAACTGCGTCGTGGCCGCCCGGCTGGTGCTGGTTCATGCACCCGGCGCACTTTTCGGCCTGAGGCTTGAAGTGACAGCGCGCTCATGCGGGGGGGGGGCGACCGTCGACGAGCCCGTTACCGGGTCCGAAACCCTGCACCATGTTGAAGCTACGGCGACACCGGTGTCGGCAGGGCCCACCGCCGCGATGTTGCAGGCGTACAGCGCGGTGCCGACGGCACCGGCGACGACCAGACCGGAGGAGTACGACCGCGTGCGCCGGTTGCTGTGATCAGGACAGCACCAGCTCGACCGGGCGGATCGACGTCCGCTGGGCAGGGTGAAGAAGGGCTGAGTCCGACCGATCGCGTATGTCTTCCTCTCGGCGCACCCGTCCCGCTGGCCGCGTTGTCGGCCTGCCGCCGTCACCGGCCACCTGGGTCGGCGGCGGGTGTGAGGGAGAAGACGCGGACGTGGCGGCCGCTGTGCCTGACGTACTCGTCGAAAACGGGCATGACTTCGAGGATTCGGTACCGGGCCTCCTCCTGCTGGCGAGCGGTGAGCAGGTGAGCGTGGACGGGAATGGATGCGCCCTGCCAATCGATCACGGCATGGGGGTCCCGCAGAAGGTGACAGGACCAGGCCGGGTGGTGGCGCCGTCCGAAGTTCGTAGCCATGACCAGGAATCTTCCGGAGGTGTCCTGGCCGGCGATCAGGGGGGTGAGGTGAGGTGTGCCGTCGCGGCGGGTCGTCCGCAGAACGGCGGTGGAGGACAGCATGCGGCTGGGCATCCAGCGGCTCCTGGTGAAGCGGTGGGCCAGCAGGTCAAGAGGTGGGAGCAGGCGCGGCCCCCAGTGCCGCAGCAGCCAACTGTTGCCCACGGCGGTCAGGAGGCTTCGGTGGAGGCGTGTTGCGGCCCGCGCAGCCGGGCGACGGCGCTCGGGTGTCACTCGTTCTCTCCACGGTCACGGGTCGGCCGCGGACCGTCGGTGGGGAAGGGGTGGCCTGTCAGGTGTTGCGACAGTTGCCACAGGCGTTCGGTGGCGCCTGGATCGGTGGCGCGTCGCGCTGCTCGGGTGAGGACGGGTGGTCCAGAGCACTCCCATCGGCCGCCGGGGCCGAGAAGGTCGCCGCTGCCGATGCACGGGTCGGTGGCGGCTCGCAGCAGTGACAGTGCTGCCTGTTGCGGGGAGTGCCAGCGTGCTTGCAGCCGTTCCAGCACACGGGCCTCCAGGTGGCGCGCGTCTGCGCGCAGGGCGCGGGAGCCCAGGGTGGTACTGACCAGGCCGGGGTGGGCGGCAATGGATCGCAGCGGCAGGTCGCGGGCCTCGGCGAAGGCGTGGAGGCCGCGGGTGAACAGCAGGTTCGCCAGTTTCGAGTCGAAGTACGCCGTCCATCGGTGATAGCGGCGTGGCGTCGCCGCCTGGTCGGCGCGGAAGCGGCCGAGCCAGTGGAGTACCGAGGTCACGTTCACCACCCGTGGCTGGGGCGCGTTGAGCAGCGCCGGCAGCAGATGACCGGTGAGGGCGAAGTGGCCGAGGTGGTTGATGGCGAAGTGGGCTTCGTGGCCGTCCGCGCTGCGGGTGGGGGGCAGGGCGGCGACCCCGGCGTTGTTGACCAGGATGTCCAGCCGCCCGCCGGTCAGGTTGAAGATGTCCCTGGCAGCTCGGCGTACCTGCGCCAACTCGGCCAAGTCGCACGGGACGTTGTCCACGCCCTGCCCTCGCTGCCGCAAGGCGCTCGCTGCCGTGCGTCCATCGTCTTCTGCTGCGGTGCAGAGCGTGAGGACGTGAGCCCCGTGGCGGGCCAGGTACTCGGCGGCCACCAACCCGATTCCCCGGCCGGCGCCGGTGACCACCGCCGTCTGCCCGGACAGGTCGGGAACCAGGGACAGCGACCACCCGCCCCTTGGGCGGGCCCAGCGCCGCCACGGCGGAGGAAGCACGGCAGGATCGCGTCCGGACGAGGCATCAACCATTTTCCGGGCCTGCTGATCGTCAGTCACGTCAGGCTCAACGACGGCCGCCACCGGGAGTGGCGCCTCAGGTCCGGTCGGGGGGAAGACGCCGGCGATGGCTGAGTTGGCGGCTAGCCGGCCGTGCGTGTGAACGGACCGGGTCACAGCGGTAGGTACACGGTGGCCGTGCATACCGCGGTGCCCAGACCGGCCCCCAGGAGAACCTGTGCCGGTGTATGGACACGCAGGTGCAGGCGGGACCAGGCGATCGCTGCGACGAGCAGATACAGTACGGCCCCCCACACATGCACCTGGAGCGTTACGAGGGTGATGCTGGCTGCGGCCGAACTGGTGTGCAGGGAGATGTTGCTGGCCGAGGTGCAAGCCAGTACCAAGGTGGTCAGGAGCAGGGCGGTACGGCCGAGTGCCAGCAGAGCCGGAGGTGCGCCCAGGTGGCCGCAGACCAGCCACACGGCAGCCGCAGCGATGAGACTCATGCCCAGCAGCAGCAACCGTGGCCCGCGCTGGGAGGGCACGGGACTCGGCCACCACCCCATGCGGGTGCCCGTGGTGGCAAGAGCGGCACACAGCAGCGCCCAGCTTCCGCTTCCCCCCAGCCCCCACAACAGCCCGTAGGGGTGCGGCCGGGTGAGGTGCCAGCCGACTGCGGCGCCGGCCACCACGGGCAGCAGCGGCGGGGTGAAGCACGTGCTGAGCAGCCGTGCCCACCATGTCCGGTCGTATTCCACAGTGATCATCAGCACGACCGGTGAACGAGCGGTTCGCAGCGAAGTTGCACGGCCGGGCATATCCCCGCCTGGTGTCCCGCCGTTGTGCTGTGCACAAGTCCGCCTTCTCAGAGGAGAACAGCATGCGACCAGCCGCCACCCGGCTGCATATCGACGCCGTGCACAAGGCGTACGGTCGGCGCTCCGTGCTTCGGGGCATCGACTTCACCGTGGCGGCAGGCACGCTCGCCGGAGTGGTGGGGGAGAACGGATCGGGGAAGAGCACACTGCTCCGTATCGCCGTCGGAATGCTGGCACCCGACCGCGGAACGGTCCGGCGCCTCGGCACGATCGGCTACTGCCCGCAAAGGTCGGTGATCAACGACATGCTGACCGTCGCGCAACACCTGCGGCTGTTCCAGGTCGCCCACCGGCTACCGGACCTTCAGTACGCCTGGGAACTGGTGGACCTGCTCGGCTTTGACGCCGAACGACGCACTCGAGCGGGGGAACTCAGCGGCGGGACCCGCCAGAAACTCAACCTGGCCCTGGCGCTCATGCATGACCCACCGCTGCTGGTACTCGACGAGCCCTACCAGGGCTTCGACTGGGACACCCACCAGCGCTTCTGGCACCTGGCCGGACGGCTGCGCAGCCGCGGCCAGGCCGTGGTCGTGGTCTCGCACCTCCTGCACGACCTCCACCATTTCGATACCATCCACCACCTGCGCGAGGGCCGACTGCACGCGGAGGCCGCGACGCGATGAAGCATCACTGGACCGCATTCACCGTCGCTCTCGGCTTCACCCTGACGGGCCACCTGCGAAACCGCCTGGCGATGGGCATGACCGTCTTCTTCATCCCCACCTGGATCTACGTGGTCCGCGCGACCGCCCTGGACAAGAGCATCACCTTCCACACCAGTGCACTCGGCACCGAAGTGACCGCTTCGATGAACCGCACGATCCAGATCTCCAGCGCTCTGCACGCCGTCACCGTCATCGCCGGCTTCATGATGTTCATGGCCACCTTCAGCGCCCGGGACATGGACCAGCGCCTGGTTCTCGCCGGCTACCCCCGCTCCCACCTGCTTGCCGCCAAGCTCGTCGCCCTGCTCCTGATCACCGCAGCCCTGACCTGCTACGCAACTGGCCTGCTGCTCCTGTCCTGGCCGCTGACCCAGCCATGGGCGGTCGCCGCCGCCATGTCAGCGGCGATCCTCGCGTACGGCGGGCTGGGCCTCATGGCCGGCTTCCTGCTGAGAGGCGAACTGGAAGGCTTCTTCGTCGTGGTCATGGCCACGCTGATCGACGTCGGCATGCAAAGCCCCGTCTCCAACCCCGCGGGAAACCAGACCGGCTTGACGGCCCTGCCGCTGTACGGCCCCGCCCAGGCAGCTCTTGCCTCCGCGTTCACCTCCACGCCTTCTCTCCCCTGCTCAGCCCGCGCCCTCACCTGGTTCATCGCCACCAGCGCCCTGGCCGCGGTCGTCTTCCTCCTGCGTACCCGGCACCATCACCGCCCCATGCCCTGCATCGAACCGGCCAGTACCCGCTCGAATGACGAGTGCCGGGCGGGAGCCGTCCCGCTGTCTCAGGAGACACCGCGAAGTCTGGCGAAGGACGGCTAGCGAGCCCGACTCGCCTCGCAGCGAGCGGGACTGCGCGGGCGTAGTTGATCAGCCCGACGGAGCGCATGGCGCTGCGCAGGCGGTGATGGTGTGTGAGGCAAGCAATCGGGTGCTGAGGCTGCCCGGTGGGCGGCCCGGGTCAGGCGGGGCGGGCGGCCCAGACCGTGCGCTCGGTGCGTACGGCGAGGTCCTCGCGGTGCAGCAGGCTGGTCGGGCTGCTGGTGTCCAGGAGCTCGTCGAGTGCGGCGAGGTCCTCCGGGCTGAGAGCAGGGGCGGCGACGCTGCGGATGCGTTGCAGGACGCCGTAGGCGTAGCGGCCGATCGCTTCGCTGCGCGCCCCTTCGATATGGACGGTGAGGGTGCGTTCGTCCTCGACGGTGAAGCCGGCGGCTGTCAGCATCGGGCCCCAGTCCGCGCCGCGGTGCGGTACGTGCCCGGCATGGAAGCTGCCGGTCGCGGCGTGGGCTCGCTCTTCGAGGCCGGGCCGGTTCTCCGGGGCGTGGGCGGGCAGGAAGCGGGGGACGCCTGCGAGCTCGACGACGGCGAAGAGGGCGCCAGGGGCGAGTAGTCCGCGGACGTTGCGCAGTGCGCTGTGGGGATGGGCCATGTGGTGCATGGAGGCCGAGGCCCACACCAGGTCCGGCCTGCCGAGGTCGGGCCAGTCGTCGTTGTCGAGGTCGGCTTGCACGGTCCGTACCCGTCCCTGGACACCGCGGGCGCACGCCTTCTCGCGCAGGAGCTGGAGGTGCTCGGCCGAGGTGTCGACGGCGGTGATGTGCGCGTCCGGGAATCGCTCGAGGAGCGCGAAGGTTCCCGCGCCGGTCCCGCAGCCCAGGTCCACTATCTGCCGCGGCTGCTCCTTCAGCGGCAGCCAGGCGGTAATGGACGCTGTGTGCTCGGCGAGCACCTCGGCGTCCAGGTCGAGGATCTCCGCCTGACCGCTGTCGCTGTGCTCGTGGCGGCCGTCATGACCATGGTCGGGCTGGTGACCGCTGTTGCCGTGGCGGGTGTGCTGATGCGTGTGGTGCATGGCTCCACCGTAGACCCGCCATGCGCGGTCAGCACGCTCGCTTGCGTAATACGCAAGAAGGTGGCTTGGTGTACTGCCCGCGACGCAACATCGCCCACCGTGCGAGAGGTCTTCAGCTCGACTGCGACCCACTATGCGCAGAAGCCCTGGGTGCCTCCGCTGTCGGTTGCGGAGGCGTCGGAGCCGGCGTCCTTCTGGTGGCCGCGGCGGGCGTCGCGGTCGAAGATGCCCATGATCTCGCAGGGGCCGCCCTCGGCGCCGATGGCGTGCGGCATCATGGTGGGGAACTCGGCGGCCTGGTTGGTCTCGACGCGGAAGCGCCGGCCGCCCAGCATGAGGATGGCGGTACCGGACAGCACCACCACCCATTCGTGGCCGGGGTGAGCGCGCATGCGGGCAGGGTTGTCGGGCGGCGGGTCGGTCATCCGCTGACGCATCACGCTCATGCCGGGGTCGCCCTTCATGGGCCAGCGCATCACCCCGTGGGCGCCGTCGATCATCGGGCTGATGACGACGTCGTCGGCGGCGTTCTCCACGAGCTGGTCCAAGGTGGTGTCCAGGGCGCGGGCGAGGGTGACCAACTGGTCCAGGGCGAGGCGGCGCTGACCGTTCTCGATGCGGCTCAGCGAGGACTGGCTGAGGTTGGCCCGGCCCGCCAGTTCCTCCAGCGACCAGCCCTGTGCGACGCGCAGCGCGCGGATCCGTTTGCGTACGAGGCTGTCCAGCTGCCCATCTTCTTGCGTCATAGGCAACATGCTATGCCATACATGCAGCATGCCCTTAGCGTCGAATGCAGATGGCCCAGTACAGGGGGTCAGGTACGACGAAAGGGCGCGACATGTCTGCGCAGACCTCCCAATACGAAAGCGACCCACTGCCCACCGAAATCGTCGACGTCGTGGTGGTCGGCGGCGGCGCAGCGGGCCTGAACGGCGCCCTGATGCTGGCCCGCTCGCGCCGCTCGGTCGTCGTCATCGACAGCGGCGACCCGCGGAACGCACCCGCAACAGCCATGCACGGCTCCATCGTCCTGGACGGTGCCCCTCCGACCGAGATCCTCAGGCGCGGACGCGAACAGGTACGCGAGTACGGCGGTCAGGTCGTCTTCGGGGAGGTGGCCGCAGCCGAACCCGCCGCACCCACGGCCGACGGTGACCTGCGCTTCAGCGTCACTCTGGCCGACGGCCGCACGCTGACGGCGCGCCGGGTGCTGGTAGCCACCGGCCTGCGCGACGTGCTGCCCGAGGTGCCCGGCCTGGCCGAGCACTGGGGCCACAGCGTGGTGCACTGCCCCTACTGCCACGGCTGGGAGGTACGCGACGAGCCCATCGGCATCATCGCCACCGGTCCTGCCTCCATCCACCACGCCTGGCTGTTTCGTCAGTTGACGGATGACCTCGTCTACTTCACCCGCGGCACCGATCTGAACCCGGAGACTCGTGCCCGCTTCGCCGCCCGGAACATCCGCATCATCGAAACCGACGTCAGGGAGATCGTCAATGACGACGGCGGAGCCCTCGCGGGCGTCCGCCTGACCGACGACACCTTCGTCGAACGGCGGGTCCTGGCCGTCGCCACCCGGATGCAGGCCCGTACCGAGGGCCTGGACGGGCTGAAGCTGCCCATGGAGGACCTGCCCGACAACATGGGCCGCCGCCTCGCCTCCGACATCGCCGGCACCACCGGGATCCCGGGCGTGTGGGTGGCCGGCAACGCCACCGACCTCGCCGCGCAGGTCGGCGCCTCCGCTGCGGCCGGTGCCCTGGCCGGCTCCCACATGAACGCGATGCTGGCCACCGCGGACACCGACGCCGCGCTCGCCGTCGCGCAGAGGACCACCGGCTGACGCAAGTCGCTGCCGGACTTCCGCGCGGCCGCCACTCAGCGGTCCGCGCGCTGAGCATCTCCCGTCTCACCGACCTGGCGCCCGGCCCTGTACCGGCGCTGGTTCCGCCTGCCCTTACGGAAGGAAACCATGAACACCAATCAGCCCCCTCAAGCGGCGACCGCGCCGGAAGACGGCGGGGGCGCGCTGGGCGCGCGTCAGCTGCGCGCGATCCTGGTCACCGTCTCCATCGCTCTGATGGCCGTCATCGCCTCCGTGACCGGGCTGAATGTCGCCCAGACCCACATGGCCGTCGAGTTCGGCGCCTCACAGAACACCGTCCTGTGGATCATCAACGTCTACACTCTCGCCCTGGCCGCGCTCCTGCTGCCGCTCGGCGCCATCGGCGACCGCCTTGGCCGCAAGCCCATGCTGATCACCGGCCTGGTCGTCTTCGGCGCCGCCAGCGTCGTCGCGGGACTCGCTCCGTCGGCCGGGGTGATGATCGTCGCGCGGGTGGCCGCGGGTATCAGCGCCGCGATCATCATGCCGATCACCCTCGCCGTCATCACCTCTACCTTCCCCGAGAAGGAGCGCGGCAAGGCGATCGGTGTCTGGACCGGCGTCGCCGGAGGCGGCGGCATCCTCGGCATGTTCCTCTCCGCACTGCTGGTCGACGTCGCCGACTGGCGCTGGCTGTTCGTGCTGCCCGTCGTCCTGGCCGTCGTCGCGCTGGCGATGACACTGAAGTCGGTGCCCAACTCCCGCGAACACTCCGCCCACTCCTTCGACACCATCGGTGCCCTGGTCTCCACCATCGCAGTGACCGGTCTCATCTTCATCCTCCAGGAAGGCCCCGAGCGCGGCTGGACCGCCCCGGTCACCCTGGTCGGCCTGACCGTCGGCGTCGTCGCCGCCATAGCCTTCGTCGCCTGGGAACTGCACCGCCGCGACGCCTCGTTGCTCGACGTGCGCCTGTTCCGCGAGCGCGGTTTGGCCGGCGGCTCGATCACCCTGCTGGTCGTCTTCGGCGTCCAGGCCGGCATCAACGTCGTCCTCTTCCCGTTCTTCCAGGCCGTACTCGGCTGGTCCGGGCTGCTGTCCACCGTGGCGATGATGCCGATGGCCGTCATGATGATGATGGCCTCGGGCCTGGCTCCCAAGATGGCCGCCCGGATCGGCGCCCGCGCCACCATGACGGTGGGCGTCGCCCTGGCCACCCTCGGCCTGGCACTGATGGCGTTGTTCGTCTCCGTCGACGGTGGCTACCTGTCGATCCTGGCCGGCTTGCTCGCCATGGGCATCGGCATGGGTCTGTCGATGACACCTTCCACCGAGGCGATCACCAGCTCCCTGCCCCGCGCCAAACAGGGGGTCGCCTCCGCGCTCAACGACGTCACCCGCGAGTTCGGCACCGCCCTCGGTATCGCGATGCTCGGCGCGCTCCTGGCCAACGGCTACCGCAGCGCCATCGACGGCAAGCTCGACGGCATCCCCGACGAGGCCGCGGACACCGCACGCGAAGGCATCGCCAACGCCGTCGAGGTCGCGCCCGCGGCCGGAAGCCACACGCAGGACCTCATCCATGCCGCGCAGCAGTCGTTCGTCGACGGCTGGCAGCAGTCCATGTGGGTCGGCGCCGCCGTCATGGCCGTGCCGCTCGGCTACGTCGCCCTGCGCGGCCCGAACAGCACCGCACCACTCCCGCCGGACCCCGAGCCGGTACCCGGGCCGGGGGCCGGGGACAGGATTGCCGCTCGCTGACCTCGCAGGAGCCCCGTGCGGACGGACCACGACGCCGTCCGCACGTCAGCCGGCGGTCGGGCGCACCGCGACCTTGCTGTGTGCCCGACCGGTGCTGAGCGGGGACGGCCGCCATGGTGCCCGCCGTGGCCTTGAGGGAGCCGGCCTGTTCCACGCAGTGCTCGTGCCCTCAACCGTCGAGTTGGCCGGGGCGGACCAACCCGTATTCATAGGCCGTCACCACGACCTGTGACCTGTCGCGCGCGCCGTGAGACACGCCAAGAAAGCAGCGACAAACATCGTGCGACTCGCAGGCGATGCGCAGCCGTTCCTGCGTGGCCCGCAGCCCGCCAGGCAGACGCCGAAGCAGCCACCAGTACACCGTCCCGCGGCAGTTCCTGACGTGCATCGACCCAGGTCGACAGTCGAGCGCTCGGTCGAGGAGCGGAATGACCTCGGCGACCTCGATTCCGCGGACTCCGCCTGCCGGTTCATGGCTGCCAACGCCGAGTTGTCGGTCCTCTCGGTCGACTACCGCCTCGCTCCGGAGAATCCCTTCCCCGCAGGCGTCGAGGACGCCGTGGCGGCCTTCCGCTACGCCGTCGACAACGCGGCCCTCCTGGACGTGGACCCGAGCGCGATCGGCGTCGGCGGCGAGAGCGCCGGCGGCAACCTCGCCGCGGTGGTCTCGCAGATCACGCACACCGAGGAGGGCCCCGCGCCGGCGTTCCAGCTCATGTTCTTCCCGGTGACGGGCACCTTCCTGCCGGAGTCGAGGATCGCGCGTCGCCTGCTCACGGAGCGGGTCGCCGCGGCGAACCCTCCCGAGTGACCGGCCCGGTGAACAGGACGCGGCGGAGCCCGGCGACGGAGACGAGGCCCGCCCGGCGGTGTCGCGCCGGGCAGGCGGTTGAGGTGCGGTGGCTGCCGACCGGGTGCTCAGCCCGTCCCCGTACCGGACGACGATGGTGACGGCAGCGCCGCGTATTGACGCCCGTCCGGCGCGCGGCGACCATTCTGAGAGCGCTCTCTGACGTGAACATGATCAGGAGGCATGCGATGTTTCTTTCTCGACGACGGCTTGTCGGCCTCGTACCGCTCGGTCTCGCCGGAGCGCTCGTCGTAGGGCAGGCGATGGCCCCTGCCGGTCCCGCGCACGCGGCGACCGCGGCCGCGGACGGCCTGTCCTCCGCCGGCGGCAACACCGGTCTGGGAGGCGCCGACCCGAGCGTCATCAAGGTCGGGGGCCTGTACGTCAGCGCCAAGTCCGTGGACGGCGGCATCGCCGTACGGTCGGCCACGACCCTGGAGGGCGTCGCCAAGGCCCCCAAGCGGCAGGTGTGGCGTGACACGGGTGGGCTCGGCGAGGTCTGGGCGCCGGAGATCGTGCACCACGACGGCCAGTACCGCATCTACTTCGCCGCGGGCCGCGGCGCCGCCCACCGGATGTACCACATCGGCTCGCCCCATCCGGACACCGGCTACTCCGCCGCCGTCAAGGTGGCGCTGCCCGGGGACAAGTGGGCGATCGACGGGGTGCCTTTCACCTTCGGCGGCCAGCGCTGGTTCGTGTGGTCCGGCTGGTCCGGGGACACCAACGTCGAACAGAACCTGTACATAGCGCGGATGAGCGGTCCGACCGCGACCACGGGCGGCCGCCACATCATCTCGCAGCCCCGTGAACCGTGGGAGCGGGTGGTCGGCAACCCCTACATCAACGAGGCGCCGCAGCCGGTCGTGGACCCGAGCGGCCGTCTGCACGTCGTCTACTCCGCCAACGGCAGCTGGAGCAGCAAGTACTGCATCGCCGACCTGCGTCTGCGGGCGGGCGGCGACCCGACGTACGTGTGGGACTGGTACAAGAGCAACGGTTGCCTGTTCGGGTCGCACGCGCCGTCGATGATGGCGGGGTGGCACACCACGGTGAACGTCGATGGTCCGGGGCACCACACGTTCGTCCTGCCGCGAGGTGACGTCGGTGCCGCCCCTCCCTCGGGCAACCGGTTCCCGACCATGTTCCACGCGGTCGAGAAGGGGACCCCGTACTCGTGGTCCAACCGCCACTGGTACACGGGTACCGCCGTCTGGTGGGGCAACACGACCTACCGCCGGGCCAACGTGCCCGGCGCCAACACCGACGTGGGTTTCGGTCTGAAGTTCTTCGAGTGACCGCGGCGCAGGCCCGGCCGGGCGAGCGGCGTGGGGACGTGACGCGTCCGAGGGGCGGGTCCGCGCGCCCACGCCGTCTTTGTCACCCGGCCGTGCGACGTGACGCGGCTCAGCCGAAGTCGTCGGGGGACCTGACGCGGTCGCGGATCCAGACGCCGGCCGGCTTCAGGGACGAGGTGCCCGCCCAGGGGCCGTTGCTGTCGCAGGTCCCCGTCCTGAAGACGGCCCCGGAACGGTGGTCGTCGGAGAAGTTCCAGTTGACCCAGCTGATCTTCTCGCTCGCCATGAGGTCGAGGTAGCGCTGGGACATCGCGAAGTCGTTGCTCCCTTCTCCGGCGTAGTTCTGGGTGCCGAACTCGGTGACGAAGACCGGGAGGGCGTCGGCGGCCCGGGCGAGCGTCGCCAGGTACTCCTCGCGGTGCGAGTCCGCGTAGAAGTGGAAGGTGTACATGATGTTGCCGGCCCTGACGGGGTTGCGCACCACTTCGGACTCGTCGGCGCCCTCGGAGACGCCGAACGACGACCAGGCGCGGGTGCCGACCAGCACGGGCGCGTTCGAGTCGATCGCGCGGATGGTCGGGATGAGCTGTTCCGCGTAGCTCTTGATGCGCGACCAGCTCACTCCGCTGGGCTCGTTCGCGATCTCGTAGATGATGTTGTTCTTGTCCTTGTTCCGCCTGGCGATCTCGGAGAAGAACTGCCGGGCCTTGCCCAGGTTGGCGTGAGGATCGCCCGGCGTGAGCATGTGCCAGTCGACGATCACGTACATGCCCCTGGCGGTCGCCTGCTGGATCAGCGAGTCCGCGAGGTCGGTGAAGTGCCGCGGGTTCGTCTCGTAGCCGCCCTCCTGCGCGTAGGTCGAGACGCGCAGGACGTCGGCCTTCCAGTCGTGGGCCAGGGCGTCGAGGGACCCGCTGGTCAGACAGTGCGGATACCACTGGGTTCCGTGGGTGCTCATGCCCCGCAGCTGGACCTGTTCGCCGTGGCTGTTGCAGAGCTTCTTGCCGCAGACCGCCAGCTGGCCGTTGAGGCCCACCGGTGTACCGGCGGCCCGGTCGGTTCCCGACGGCGCCGCAGCCGAGGCCGGGACCGCGCCCGCGCACAGGAGGAGGGCACTGCCGAACGTGGCGAGTGCGCTGGTGAGCCGCAGCCGCTTGCGTCGCTTACTCATGTGGACCCCGATCAGTAGTGTGCCGAGATCTGATAGGAAACTTTCCTAACAAGAAGGGAAGCCTAGAGGCGGTCCACTTGGCAAGGGTGCTGACGGCATCCACCGCGCGACGTGTGCACAGGCACGGTGCGCCCGGCGAGCCCGGCGCTGTCGCTGGCGTCCCGTCGGTCGGCCCGGCCCGGGGCGACCGAGCACCCCCGATAGCATGCGCCCATGGCTGAGCGACCGACCATCCGCACCCGCATTCGCCTCGGTGCCGAGCAGGGCCTGCGGGCCCGCAGGCGGCGCGAGCTGATGCAGCACGTTCAGGACGTCGCGCTCGAGTTGTTCGACGCGCACGGATACGACTCGGTGACCATCGAGCGCATCGCCGAGGCCGCCGACGTGTCGGCCAGCACGGTCTACCGCCACTTCGGGACCAAGGAGCACCTGGTCCTCCACGACGAGTACCACCCGGCCATCGCTCTGCTGGTCGAGCAGTCCCCGGACGACGAGCCGCCTCTGCATACGTGGAACCGGGCGGTCACCACTGGCCTGGGCAGCCTGACAGAGGGGCAACTGACGAACCTGCGGCGCCGTCTGGGGTACGCCTTCACCGTGCCCGCGGTGCACAGCGCGATGCTGGCGAGCATCGACGGAGCTCCGCTCCACCCCACCTCGGCCGGGTCCCGCGCTTTCGGTGAGGCCGTGGCCGCCGCGGCGACCGCCGGCTGACGCAGGGGAGACGGCGCCCTGGCCACTACCGTCCCGACGGCGCGGGCACAGTCGCCGCGGCCTGACGACCAGCCGGCACGTATCAGCCGGACGGCACTGTCGACGGAAAACGCGGCCGCCCGGGATGCCGAACCGGCCGTGGGTGACGGGCCGGACGGATGCACGTGGGGGAGCCGACCCGTGGTCTGCGGCACGACTCGACGCCAACGACGAGAAGTTCCCGGGCGACTCCGCTCGCTCGTACCGCACGAGCGAGCCCGTGCCGCGTCGTGACCGAGCCGAATGGCTGGGCCGGGCACTGTCCCGGGCAGGAGAGGGCCGTCGGCCACCCGTGCGCCAGAACCGCGGGTCCGTGTCGGGCCGTTCACCGCGCGTGCTCCGCTGCCTTCGGGGCACGAGGAGGTTCACGGACAACAGCCCCGACGCCCCAGAACCTGGAGCAACGACATGGTCATCGCAGGCATCATCGTCTTCTGCGTCGTACTGGCGGTACTCGCGTTCCTGCTGCCCAGGCTGTCGCGGGGAGCCCAGAGCGGCGCGCAGCGCACCATGGGCGTCGGTTCCCGGGCCGGTTCGAAGGCGCCCGGACCTCTGGGCAGGCTGTTCAGCAAGCCCTTCCGTTCCAGTTCGCGCGCCCTCGGGCGCAGCGGATCCGCAGGGCGTCGGGCCAGGGGACGCATGCCCTTCTGAGACCCGGCGCCGGAGCCGGCGGTGCGGCGCCGGGCGTACGGGCCGTGAAGGTCACGCGCACGCGAACCCGCCGCCTGCCGTGGTCGCCGGTTCGTGTCAGGTGAGTCGGAGTACTCAGGCCGGGTCGGGTGTGTCCTCGAGGATCACGTGCCGCCCTGCCAGGTCCACGGCGGGCGCGGGCAGTGGAATGCGCACCGGCCGGGCGGCGCCGCCCTCGGCGTGCCGACCCGCACCCAGCCCCGATCCCCAGCCCCACAGCCCGCCTTCGGCGTCTATGGCCAGTCCGGCGAGTCCGACGGCCGAGATCCGGCGAACGGTGGGAAGACCGGTCACGGGAGCCGGCCGCACCGACGAGTGGTCCGACGTGTCACCGTCGCCCAGCGCACCGCTCACCCCTCGCCCCCAGGCCCAGACCTTCCCGCCGCGGTCCAGGGCATAGGCGACGTCGTTCCCGCCCGCGACCTGCACCACGTTCTTCACTCCGGGGATCAGGAGGGGGCGGCCCGTCTGGCCACCGCGTGGTTCGACTCCGAGCAGACCGTGCGCGTTGTTGCCCCACGCGCAGACGTCCCCGTCGGCCGTCACGGCGATCACCGCCGCGCCGGCCGAGGCCACGTCGACCACGCCTCTCAGTTTGCTCACCGTCGTCAGACGGGTGCCGTCGGTGTCGCCGAGCACCTCGGTGACGTTGATTCCCCACCCCTGGACCCGTCCGTCGGAACGCAGGACGAACGCGTTCAGCGGCCCGGGCCCCATCGAGACGACGTCCTTCACCCCGGGTACTGGCTGCGGCACCGGGACACCGTCGTAGCCCTCCCGCTTCCCGGCGTTCACCAGGAACCGGTCGCTTCCCCAGGCCACGAGGGTGCCGTCCCGCCGCACCACGTAGAACGTCTGCCCGCTGTTGTACACCGCGCGGGCGTCGTCGATGCCCCTCACCTGCCGAGGTATGGGCTCGTGGTAGCGCCCGCCCGTGCCGTGCCCGAGTGAGCCGCTGACGTTGGTGCCGTAGGACCACACGGTGCCGTCGGCGCGTACCGCCACCGTGGTGTGACCACCGTCCGCCAGCGAGACGACGTCCGTCCAGCCGGGCACCGGCCCCTGCTGCGGGGCACCGGCCGGGGCACCGAACTGGGGTGCCCAGGCCCAGACGGCACCCGCCGGCACGCGGCGCGGTGACGGGGCGGGTCCGGCCTCGTCCGGACAGCCGGGCGCACCGAGGACGGCGCGGTCCGCCTTGCTGCACGCGGCCGTGCCGACGACCATGGCACCCACGATCAGCAGCCGCAACCAGGAACCGACGGCCATACGACTCTCCCTCCACGCGAAAGGACACCCGGCGCGCTCACCGACGGCCGGAGGCGGGGACTTGCTCCGGCCACCACCGTGCGGCACACCGCCCCTTCGCAGGCAGGGCGCAGCTACTCACCCGGTACTCATTCCGGGCCGGGGAGCGGTGCCCTCGGGCATGAGTACGGACAGGGGCGCCCCGCGGTCACGGAGAGACGGCACTCGGCGTGGCCCCGCGGCCTCCCGGAACGGTGTCCGGCGGAAAAGCGAAACCGCGCCTGTCACTTCCACGCGCTCAGGACTGCCGACTGGAACACCGCACGCCCGAAGTGCGCCGGCACTGCGACCGGATGGCACAGCGACGGAAAGGGCGAGCAGGGCATCGAAGAGAACATCGACGGGATGTATGGGCACACCGTCCGCACCTCGCCCGACGTGCCACCCGCCGTGTGGTCCGCCTGGTCGGCCTGGAGGCGTGGTTGGACGTCCTGGCCCCCGACTTCGACACCGAGACCGGAGTGGACCTTCCGACTGCCACGGACCACCCGGACCGACCGGGCGGGCGGGCCTCGGGCCCGACAGGCGGTGCAGTACGCGTGAGCAGCCACGCACGGTGGTCGGCACGGTCCGGGGCGGCGAGTCCGGCTTGGACCACCGTCCGGACAGCTCCGCGCGGGTCCTTCACTCGATCCGGCGGAACTTCGCGACCGGACGCCCACCGCCTCAGGTGCGGAGGCCTTCGTCCGGGCGGGAGAACAGGGTGCGGGCGTTGTCGTTGAGGTTGGCGAAGCCGTCGACGAGTTGCGCCGCCACGCGCCATGAGGGGCGCCGCGCCTCCAGTACCCAGGTGTGCCAGGCGAGTCCGCTGAACTCCTCACTCACAGCGGCGCCGGGTGCGAGTCGGCGCAGGAAGAAGGACAGCCGCGTCCGGCAGGTCCAGCGACCGTCGGCTCCGCGCACCGGCTCTGACATCTGCTGGAGAGTGTGGCGCTCGTCGAAGAACACGGAGCGTGTCGTCAGGAACTCGCGAAGTCCCTCCGGTCCCTCCCACACGTGTCCGTCCGGGAAACCGGTACGGAAGTCCGTGGTAAGGACTTCGGCCAGCATGACGTCCGCGTCCGCATGCGCCTGGAGGAGGTCGAAGTAGCGTTCGACGGTGTCCCAGACGACGGCTTCGGTAGCGACAGTCATCGCCACTCCTGCCCGGGCTGTGGTTCCTTCTCTCCAGAGTGCGCCCGATTCGCTGGGGCCGCATCGCAGGCGACGACGCGAAGCGCGGCCGAAGCTGAGCGGGTCAGAAGGCCCTGGCCAGAGCCAGGACGACGTTGTGTCCGCCGAAGCCGAACGAGTGGCTGACGGCGATACGGACGTCTTGTCGGCGGGGCTCCTTGGTGACGCAGTCGATGTCGAACCCCGGAGCCGGGGCGTCCAGGTTCGCGACCGGGGGCACCGTGCCGTGCTGAAGGGTGAGCACGGTCAGCGCCGCCTCCACGGCGCCCGCCGCGCCCAGGGTGTGGCCGAGCACGCCCTTGGGTGCGGTGACACTGGGACGGTGCGGCAGCACCCGGGCGATCAGGGCCGACTCGGCGTCGTCGTTGGCCGGTGTGGAGGTGCCGTGGGCGTTGACGTGGTCGACGTCGTGCGGGGCCAGACCCGCGTCCGCCAGGGCGGTGCGCAGGGCTGCCTCCGCGCCCCGGCCGTCCGGGACGGGCGCTGTGGGGTGGTGGGCGTCCGAGGTGCTGCCACAGCCCACCAGCAGGGCACGGACGTGGGCCCCGCGGGTGGCCGCGTCCGCGGTCCTCTCCAGTACGAGGACGCCGGCGCCTTCCGCCATGACGAAGCCGTCACGGTCGGCGGCGAAAGGCCGGGACGCGCCGGTGACCGCGTCGGTGCGCCGGGACAGCGCGCCGGCGCGCCAGAAGCCCGTGGTGGTCAGCGGGGTGACGGCCGCCTCGGCGGCGCCGGCCACCGCGACGTCGCACCGGCCGGCGGCGAGGAGGTCGCGGGCGACGGCGACGGCGGTGGCGCCGGAGGCACAGGCGGTGGCCGGGGCGAGGCCGGGGCCGCGGGCCCCGAGGTCGATGGATACCTCCCCGGCCGCCATGTTCGGGATGATCTGGGGGATGGTGAGCGCGGAGACCATGTCGGGGCCCCGTTCCGCCAGCCGCCTGGCCTGTTCTTCGCGCACCGCGTCCGCTCCCAGCCCGCAGCCGATGACGACGGCGACCCGGTCGCCGTCCCACGTCCGGGCATCGAGGCCGGCGTCGCGCACCGCCTCGCGGGCGGCGAGCACCGCCAGCACGGCGTTGTGCGACATGCGCCAGGCGGCGCGGCCGACGCGCCGGTCCAGGTCGTCGCGGCAGAGCGGGACGCGGCAGGAGAAGTCCACGGGAAGGCCGGCCAGCGCCGGATCGTGCCTGGCCGCGGTGCCCGCACCACGGCGGACCGTGTCCCAGGTGGTGCCGGTGTCCTCCCCGGCCGGGGTGATCAGGCCGAGACCGGTGACGGCGACGGGCTCGGTCACGTGGAGGCCACCGCCCCGGTGCCGGCCGCGCGCAAGGTGTCGAGGTGGTCGACGACCTGCGCGACGGTCGTGCTCCGGGCGGCGTACGCACTGGCGACCTTCACCCCGAAGCGCTCGTGCGCGATGAGCACCAGCTCCGCCAGGGCCAGGGAGTCCAGGCCCAGTTGCTCCAGCGTGAGGTCGGGCTGGATCTCGTCCTCGGGGATGCGGAAGGCGCTGCTCAGGATGGACCGGAAGGTGTCGTAGGTGTCCGGCACGGTGTCTCCTCGGTGTCGTTCGGGGTGGAGAGGGTGAGTTCCGCGATACCGGCGTCGAATCCGACCGGCGGTGCGAAGCCCAGGTCGCGGCGGGCCGCGGTGAGGTCGAAGTAGTGCGGATTCAGCAGCTCCGCGACCAGGAAGCGGCTCAGGGCGTGGGTGCGGGTACTGCGTGCCGCGCGCAGGAGCGTGTCGCCGACCGTGGCCCCGGCGGTGGCGAGCCGGGGCGGGACGGCGCACCAGCGGGCGTCGATACCGGCGGCCCGCAGGAAGTGCCGGGTGATCTCGCGCAGCGGACGCGGGTCGCCCTGGCCGATGAAGTAGGCGCGCCCGCCCGCCGTCTGCGGCGACTGCCGCAGCCTGTCCAGGGCGAGCAGATGGGCGTGGGCGGCGGTACGGACATGGGTGGTGTCGACGAGGTTGCCGCCGTCACCGGGCATCAGCAGGCGGCCGGCCCGTACCGTGCGCGCGAGAGCGGGGGCGAAATGGGGGTCGCCGGGCCCCCAGATGATGTGCGGGCGCAGCGACACGGTGGCCAGCTCCGGGCCGTGGGCCGCCAGCACCAGGGCCTCCGCGCGGGCCTTGGTCGCGGGGTAGGCGGCCAGGTGACGGGGAGCGATGGGAAGGCTCTCCGTGACACCCTCCAGGCCGCCGGGCCGGAAGACGACGCTGGCCGTCGAGGTGTAGAGGAGCGTGCGCACGCCGTGGGCGCGGCACTGCCCGATCACATGGCGGGTGCCGACGACATTGGTGGCCCAGTAGGGCCGCGGAGGGCCGCTGACGCCGGCCAGGGCGGCGTTGTGGATGACGGCGTCGCACCCGGCGACGGCCCGGGAGACAGCGGCGGCATCGGCGAGGTCGCCCAGGTGCTGGTGGACACCCAGTCGTTCCAGCGCGCCGCTGGGGCGGCGGCTGAGGGAGGAGGTGAGGACGCCGCGTGCCCTCAGCTGTCGGCAGATCTCCAGCCCCAGGAAGCCGGTTCCTCCGGTGACCAGTACTTTCATCGAACCCTCCCGCGCAGGCGCTTGGCGGCCCAGCCGGCCAGTCGCATGCGGTCGATCTTGGAGTTGTGCCGGGGGTCGGTGGGGAAGGCGGTACGGATCAGCACGGCGCCGACGCGGTGCCCGTCCGGGTGGCCCTTCAGTACGGTGCGGACGGCCTCCAGGGCGGAGGCGCGGGGGACGGAGGGGACGGGTTCCACGCAGAGCACCGGCAGTTGGCACACGGCCGTGCCGACGCCGACGAGGGCGGTGCGCCGGATGCCGGGGGCGCTGTCCGCCGCGGCTTCGATGTCCTCGGTGGTCAGGGTGAAACCGGCGCCGCTGATCAGGTGGGCCTTACGCCCCTGGAACCACAGTCGGCCCTCGCCGTCGAGCCGGCCCAGGTCCCCGGTGCGATGCAGCACACCATCGTCGGAGTCGCTCTTGGTGAGGGCGTCGGCGTCGGGACGCGCGTGGTAGGCGGGACTGACGGTGGGGCCGGTGACCGCGATCTCGCCGAGCCCGGTGGCGTCGGCGTCCAGGATCCGCGCGCGGATCCTGGGCAGTGGCCGGCCCAGGCAGGTGCCCGACTGCCCGGCGGGCGGCGCGGCGCGCATAGCCCGCAGTTCGTGGTCGCCGATCGCGGACACGGGCAGGCACTCCGTGGCGCCGTACACACTGAGGATCTCCGCGTCGCCCGGCACGGCCCTGCGCAGGGCGTCGGCGAGATCTGTGCGCAGCGGTGCTCCGAAGGAAAGGATCTGCCGGACCGAGGGCAGGGTGACGCCGTACCGGGCGCAGTGACGGGCGATCAGGGTGAGCACGGCGGGGGAGGCCAGGACGATGCTCGCCCGGTGTTCCCGAAGGGGTCCGACGACCTCCTCCGGCGAGGTGCGGGCCGGAGCCAGGTGGTTCACGGCCGGGGCGACGGTGGCCAGGCCCAGCAGCGGGCCGAGGAGCGCGACCGGCAGGAATCCGGCGAGGAGCACGTCGTCGGGCCGGGGAACCATGAGTGTCGACAGGGCGTCGAGCTGCCCGGCCAGGGTGGAGAGACGGTACTCCGCGCCCTTCGGCCGTCCCGTGGAGCCGGACGTGAAGGCGATGAGGGCCGGTGCGTCGCCGTCGGGCTCAGGCACCCGCGGGGGCGGGGTACCGCCGGCCGGCCTCCGGGTGACCAGTCGCCGTCCTACGGGGAGCGGCGCGGAACCGGTGACCAGGGCGGTCCGGACGTGGGGGCGGCCCCATCCCAGCGCCCGGCGCCCCAGGTGGGCCAGCGGCTCCCCGACGAAGACGTCCGGGGTGATGTCCTGAAGGCAGCGGCCCACCTCGGCGCGCGGTTCGATCAGCACGGGTACGGCGCCGAGAAGGACCAGAGCGTACGAGACGGCGGTGAGATCGTGGGCGTCGCGGGTCATCACGACGGCCTTGTGGCCGGGCCGGACTCCCGCGTCGCTCAGGTCCTGGGCGATGCGGCGGCAGTGGCGCACCAACTCGCCGCGACGGGTCGTCCGAGAGGCCCCCTTGCGGCATTCCACGAGAGCGATGGCGTCGGGCCGCTCGGCCAGGCGCCCGGCGATGTCCTCGGCGGTCGTGGTCATGGGGCTCCCTGGAGGAAGTCACGGATGCGGTCGCCCAGTTCGGCCGCGGCGTCCTCCATGACGAAGTGCCCGGCGCAGGGGAAGCGGTGGATGACGGCTTGCGGGTACCGGCGTGCCCACTCCTGAAGCAGGTCCGGCGTGAACACGGGATCGCGCATGCCCCACCCGACGAGCAGGGGCAGGTCCGCCAATCCGGCCCCGGTTCCCGGGGTGTCAAGCAGGTGCCACGCGGAATCCGCGGGGCCGCGGGGGATCGCGCGTACGGCGTCGGTGACCGCCCGGCGCTCCGCACGGCGGACGTAGGGCCGCAGGTAGGCGCGCCGCACGGCCGGGGGCAGCGGGTGGTGGACTCCGGCCCGTACGGCGACGCGGGCGAAGGCGTTGGTGGCGTGGACGAACGCGGCGGCCGGCCGGTGGTCACGGATCCAGCGCAGGTAGAACGGCAGTCGGAAACCGTCGGGGAAGGGGAAGGCCACGGTGTTGCAGACGACCAGCCGGGCCACGACGCCCGGCCTGCGCAGCGCCCAGGCGCATCCGAGCGGGCCGCCCCAGTCGTGCAGGACGAACGTCCAGCCCCGCTCGGGCAGGCCCTCGTTCCGCACCAGATGACGGTGGAGGCTGTCCAGGCCTTCCAGCTGAGCCTCGTAGGGGTCCGGCACCCCGTCCAGCGGCCGCAGGTGCCGGGACAGCCCGAAGCCCGGCAGGTCGGGGGCCAGACAGCGGGCGTGCGGGGCGAGCCGGTGCAGCAGCTTGCGCCAGACGTAGCTCCACGACGGGTTGCCGTGCAGGAACAGCACCGGCCGGCCGGAGCCGAGGTCGAGGTAGTGCTGGCCGGTGACCGGTACCCGCCGCCAGTGCCGGGGCGCGGGGTAGCCCGGCATCAGTCGTTCCAGCGCGGCCGGATCCGGTACCGGGGTGTGCCCGGCTCGTGCGGTCACCACCGGACGAGGGCCAGGCCGAAGCTGAAACCACTGGCCAGACCGATCATCGCCACCAGGTCCCCGCTCTCGATGCGGTCGGTCTCCCGCGCCTTGGTCAGTTGCAGGGGCAGGGAGGCCGCCGCGCAGTTGCCGTGCTCGGCCACCGCGGGCATGCACCGGTTCTCGGGCAGGGAGAAGGTGTCGATCACCTCGCGGTACTGCGGCATGGCGATCTGGTGGAAGGCGATGAAGGAGAAGGCGCCGGCCTGCGCCGCCCGGAGTTCGTCCCCGGCGGTGTCCATGATCCGGGGGAGCACGTCGAGCGCGCTCTGCCGCAGGTCCCCGTTCAGGCGCAGGGTGGTGTGGTCGTCGTGGACGGAGAGGTGGTGCATGCTTCCGCCGCCGGCCACCGTGCAGGCCTCCCAGGCGGGGGAGTTGCTGACGAACCGGAGGGACAGGAGGCCGGGATCGCCGTCGCCCGCGGGGCCGGCGGTGAGCACCATCGCGGCACCGGCGTCGGAGGCCGTGTAACCGGGCAGTGCCCTGAGCAGGTCCTCCCGGTGGGGAAGGTGCCAGCGGGTGGCCAGTGTGGAGGGTTCCCCGCAGGCGATGAGGACCGTGCCGTAGCGGCCGGTCTCGATGAACGAAGCGGCCACCTCCATGCCGTTGAGGAAGCTGTTGCAGGCGTTCTTGACGTCGAACACCGGGCAGGAGGCGCCCAGTTTGGTGGCCACGAGGTGGGCGGTCGCGGGTTCGATCAGGTCCTGCGAGGTCGAGGCGAACAGCAGCAGGTCCACGTTGCCGATCTTCAGGCCGGCCTCGTCGAGCGCGTCGCGGGCGGCCGCTACGGCCAGGTCGGAGGCGTTCTCGCCGTCCTCGTGGACATGGACGCCGCGGACACCGGTGAGATCCTCCAGCAGGCCGGGCGGCGGGGCGTAGCCACCCGTCTCGGTGATCTTGACGCGAGTTTCGTCCAAGGTCCGGTAATGGGACGGAAGATGAGCGGAGACGGCGGCGATACGGGCTCGGATGGCTTCGGGCACCGGGTCACCGTAGCCGGTGCGAAACCGTCATGGTGCATGTGTAGTGACATTCACTACAACGAGTACCGTGTCCTGGATTTTCCCTCTCGCCGCCCACTTCGTCCTCTTCAATCCGCACGAAGGCCAGTGACCGGGTGAAGGGGCGGAGACTTGGCGATGCAGCAGCTTGAACGGGCCGTGGCGGTGGTGGGCGTGGGATGCCGGCTTCCCGGAGGCATCACCGACCTGGACGGCCTGTGGGCCGTGCTGCGCGACGGGCGCGACATGGTCGGCGAGATGCCCGCCGACCGGCTGCCCCGCGACCGGACCGTCGACCCGGGAGGCGTGCGGCCGGGCCGCAGCTACACCGCCGCCGGCGGTTTCCTCGAGGACGTCGCCTCGTTCGACGCCGCCTACTTCGGCATGTCACCCGCGGAGGCCCGGCACATCGACCCGCAACAGCGGCTGCTGCTGGAGATGGCCGCCGAGGCGCTGGACGACGCCGCCATCCCCGCCGAGTCGCTGGCCGGGTCGGACACCTGCGTGTACGTGGGCGTCTCCGACCCCGGATACGGCGTGAACCTGTCCATGATGCAGGACCACACGAGCCCGCACACCATGCCCGGCGCCACCCTGTCCATCACGGCGAACCGGATGTCGTACGCGTTCGACCTGCGCGGGCCGAGCATGGCCGTGGACACGGCCTGCTCCTCCGCCCTGGTCGCCCTGGACCGGGCCTGCCGCACGCTGCGCGAGGGCCCGGGACGCGTCGCCCTGGTCGGCGGCGTCAACGTACTGTCCAACCCCTATTCCTTCGCCGGATTCTCCTACGCGGGCATGCTGTCGCGCCGCGGACGCTGCGCGGCGTTCTCGGCCGACGCCGACGGGTTCGTCCGCGCGGAGGGCGGCGCGGTGCTCGTCCTCAAGCGCCTCACGGACGCGGTGACGGACGGCGACCGCGTCCACGCCGTACTGGCCGCCACCGGCAACAACACCGACGGCCGCAGCACCGGAATGATCGTCCCCAGCGCCGAGACCCAGGAGGCGCTGCTCCACACGGTCTACGCGGAGGCCGGGATCGAACCGGACGACCTGGTGTACGTCGAGGCCCACGGCACCGGCACCCAGGCCGGTGATCCGGCGGAGGCCGAGGCCATCGGCCGGGCCCTGGGCCGGCGCCGCAGCCGCGGACCGCTGCCGATCGGCTCGGTGAAGACGAACATCGGCCACCTGGAACCCGCCGCCGGAATGGCCGGCCTGCTCAAGGCGATGCTGGTCCTGCGCCACCGGCTGGTACCGGCGTCCCTGCACGCCCTTCCCCTCAACCCCCGCATCGACTTCGACGGTCTGGGACTGGCCCCCGCCGTCGACCCCGTCCCGCTGGACCCGGGGCGGAGGGCAGCCGTCGGAGTGAGTGCCTTCGGCTTCGGCGGAGCCAACGCCCACGCCGTCGTGGTCCAGCCGCCCGCCGGTCGGCGGCCCGAGCCCAAGCCGGTGCCGGACGGGCGCCCGCTGCCACTCGTCGTCTCCGCCCGGACCGCCAAGGCGCTGAAGCAGATGACCGCCCGTATGGCGGAGCGACTGCGGAACGCCGAACCGGCGGACTTCTACGACGTGGCCCACACCAGTACCGTACGGCGCACCGCGCACCCGCACCGCGCCGCCGTACTGGCCGCCCACCCGCAGGAGGCCGCCCGGCAGCTGGACCGGCTGACGGCCGCGGAGCCCGCGAGTGGGGCCATGGTCCGCACCGGCGAACGGGACGGGACCGCGTTCGTGTTCTCCGGCAACGCCTCCCAGTGGCCGGGCATGGCCGCCGACCTGCTGCGGGGCGAACCGGTCTTCCGGGGAGCCGTCCAGGAGGCCGACGCGGCCCTGGCCCCCCACCTCGGCTGGTCGGTGGCCAAGGAACTGGCCCACCCGTCCCCCCGGAAATGGCAGCGCACCGAAGTGGCCCAGCCCGCCCTCTTCGCCGTGCAGGTGGGCCTCACCGCGCTGCTGGCCTCGCACGGCGTGCGGCCGCGGGCGGTGACCGGACACAGCGTCGGCGAGGTCGCCGCCGCCCTCGCCGCCGGGGCCCTCACCCTGGAACAGGCCGCGCTGGTGATCGCCGAACGCAGCCGCACCCAAGGCGCCACCGCGGGCCGGGGCCGGATGGCCGCCGTCGGCCTGCCCGAGGCACAGGCACGTGAGGAACTGCTCCGCCACGACGGCGCACTGGAGATCGCGGGAATCAACAGCGACCGGGACGTGACCGTCGCCGGGAACGCCGACGCCCTCGCGGCCTGGGGAGCCGAACTGACCGGCCGCGGCGTCTTCTTCCGTGAGCTGGACCTCGACTACGCCTTCCACAGCCGGGTCATGGACCCCATCAGGGAGCCACTCCTCGACGCCCTCGACGGACTCGAACCCGCCCCGGCCCGCATCCCGTTCGTCTCCACCGTCACCGGCACCCCGGTGGACGGGCCCGGTCTCGACGCCGTGTACTGGTGGCGCAACGTCCGTGAACCCGTACGGTTCGCCGAGGCCGCCGCTCACCTCGCCACCGAGCACGCGGGCGTCCTGGTCGAGATCGGACCGCACCCGGTGCTGCGCCCTTATCTGCGCCACACCCGCGCCATCTGCGTCCCCACCCTGCACCGCGACGGGGACGGCCTCCGCAAGACCGCGGCGGCCGCCGCCGCCGTACTCGCCGCCGACACCGCGACCGACTGGCGGCAGCACTTCCCGCGCCCCGGCCGGGTGGTCGACCTGCCCGCCTACGCGTGGCAGCACGAACGGCACTGGCACGGCACCGCGCAGGACCTGGTCGCCCACACCAGCGGCAGCGGCCTGCTGGATCATCCGCTGGTGGGCGAGCGGATGCCCGCCCCGCACCCCGTGTGGCACGGCACCGTCGAGCCGCAACTGGTGCCCTGGCTGGGCGATCACAGGATCGGCGGCGACGTCCTCATGCCGGCCGCCGCCTACGTGGAGATGGCCCTGAGCGCCGGCCGCCGGGCCATGGACCGTCCGGTCGAGGTACGGCACCTGGAGATCGGCCGCCCACTGTCCCTGCGGTGGCCGGACCCGACGCCGGCCGCCCTGCAGACCGCGGTCACCCCCGGCGACGGCGCCGTGACCATCAGCGTCCGTGAGGAACATGGCGGTGAGTGCCTGCCCGTGGTCCGCGCACAGGTCCGCAGCCTGCTCGGCACGGCACCGGCCCCGCTCGACGTCGACGCGCTCCGGGCACGCTGCGACCGGAGCGTCGACGGCCCGGGCTTCTACCGCATGTGCCACGACATCGGTCTGCACTGCGGGCCGGACTTCCAGCTCATCGACCGCGTCGACACCGGCGACGGAGAGGCACTGGTCGGCTACCGGCTGGCGCACCCCGCCGACGCCTACACCGCCCACCCGGTCCTGATCGACGCGCCGTTGCAGGCCACCGTGGCCCTCGCCGACGCGCAGGGGGAGTCCGCCGCGTTCCTGCCGACCGTGTTCGGAGCCGTACGCGTGTGGCGCACTCCCGCGCCCACCGGCGTCGTGCATCTGCGCCGTCGCAGCCGCAGCGCCAACGAGATGTGCTGGGACATCACCTACGCCGATCCCGACGGCACGGTCACCGTCGAGATCGACGGCTGCCGCACCCGTCGGGCACACCTGGCCGAACGCACCCCGCTGACCGTCCAGCGCACCGTCCTCAGGGCCGCCCCCCACCCGGACGCCGCCGCCCCGCCCTCCCCGCTTCCCACGCCCACCGAGGTGGCGTCCGCGGCCGAGCCGCGCATCGCCGCCGCCCGCACCGCCCTGGACGACGGGGGCCACCGCCGGTTCACCGCGGCCGCCGAGCAGGCCGGTGCCCATTGCTGGGCCGGGACGCTGCGCGGTCTACTCGCCGAGCCGGCGGCCCCGTTCTCGATGGACGACCTGGTGGCCGGGGGCCTCCAGCCCCGGCACCGGCGGCTCGCCCGGCTGATGCTGCCCCTGCTGGCCGAACACGGTCTCGCCCGGCCGGCCGGGCAGACCTGGCGGCTCAGCGGCGCGGAGACCCACGCCGAGGCCCTGCTGCGCCGCCTGGTCGAGGACCATCCCGCGTACGGCGCCGAGACACTGCTGCTCAACCGGCACCTGCGCCGGCTGCCCGACGCGGTGCGGGGACACGCCGACGCACGCGAACTCCTGCCGGCCGGGGACAGCGCCTACGAGCAACTCCACGAGTCCGGCCCCGCACTCCGCTTCGCCCACCGTGCCGTGCAGGCCCTGCTCGGCGACATCGTCGCCCGCTGGCCCGCCGACCGTCCGCTGCGCGTCCTGGAGTTCGGCGCGACCACCACCGCCCTGACGGCAGCGGTCCTGCCCGTGCTGCCGGCCGACCGGACCCGCTACACCTGCACCGCGCCCAACGGCAGTACCCTCACCCGCGCCGAACACCGCTTCTCGGCCCACGGCTTCGTCGACTACCGGACTGTGAACCCGAACGCCGATCCGGCCGACCAGGGCCTGACCCGAGGCGGATTCGACCTCGTCCTCGCGGGCGACGCCCTGCACACCACCACCGACCTGGCCGCGACCCTGCGCCGGCTGCACGGCGTGCTGGCCCCCGGCGGACACCTGCTGGTCACCGAACCGCACCACGCCCCGCTCCAGGCCCTGCTGTACGGCACGCTGAACGACTTCTGGGAGCGTGGGGACCACACCCTGCGTCCCGTCTCCCGCGTCCTCGCCCGGGACCGGTGGGTGCCACTGCTGCACCGGTGCGGCTACTCCGGTGTGGTGCAGACCGGGCCCGAGGACCGCACCGTCCTCCTCGCCGCAGCGGATCACGGCCAGGCGGCGGCCACCACCGACACAGCGCGGCCGGTTCCGGGCACCACCTGGGTGATCGCCGTCGAGGACGACACCGAGACGGCGACCGCGCGAGCTCTGGCCGCCCGCCTCGGAAAGGCCGTCGTGATCACCGCGCCCGCCGAGGCCGCCGCCTGGAAGGCGGCCCTGCCCACGGCCTCCGATCCGCGCGTCGTCCTGCTGCTCGCCGCACCCGGCCCGCACGAGACCGTCACGCGGACCACCCGCCGCGCGGCCCTCCTTCGCTCCCTGGCCACCGCCTACGACGGCCCGACAGGCGGAACCAACCCTCAGGTATGGCTCGTCACCCGCCCGACCGGCCTCTTCCCGGCCCCGGAGCAGCCGGCCCACCCGGTGGACGCGGCCGTCTGGGCGGCCTGCCGCACCCTCGCCAACGAACGCCCGGACCTGAGCCTGCGCCGCCTGTCCTGCCACCGCACCGGTGACGCCGACACCGACGCCCACCGCCTGGCCGACGAGCTTCTCGCACCCGGCGACGACGACCGGAGCGCTCGGGAGGACGAGATCGTTCTGACCGCACGGGGCCGGTTCGTGCCCCGGCAGGTACAGCACCCGGTGAACGAACCCCCGGGCGTCCCCGCCGGTACGCCGTTCATCCTGCAAGCCCGTGATCCGGGCCTGCACCGGCGGCTCGTCTGGCGGCAGACGGACGCCCCCGAGCCGGGGCCGGGCGAGGTGGCACTGGAGATGCGGGCCGTGGCACTGAACTACCGCGACCCCATGCGGGCCAACGGCCTGCTGCCGCCCGAGGCGGTGGAGAACAGTCCGCTCGGCCGCGGACTGGGCACCGACGGTGCCGGCATCGTGCGCGCCGTGGGAGCGGGGGTGGAGGACCTGAAGCCCGGCGACCGGGTCTGCGGCCTCGTGCCCGCCGCACTCGCCTCGCACGCCACGACCCCCGCCTTCGCCGTCGTGCGTGTTCCCGACGAGATGAGCTTCA
Organism: Streptomyces sp. CB02414; assembly: GCF_001905385.1. Taxonomy (GTDB): domain Bacteria; phylum Actinomycetota; class Actinomycetes; order Streptomycetales; family Streptomycetaceae; genus Streptomyces. The sequence goes on from NZ_LIPF01000018.1 coordinate 50,473, forward strand.
CGGAGGCGGCGACCTTCCCCGTCGCCTTCCTGACCGTTCATCAGACACTGGTCCACCAGGCCCGTCTCGATGCCGGGGAGACCGTGCTCGTCCACGGCGGAGCCGGGGCGGTGGGCCTGGCCGTCCTGCAGTGCGCCCGCCGGCAAGGCGCCCGCGTCATCGCCACCGCCGGCACGGAGACCAAACGCGACCTGCTGCGCACGCTCGGCGTCGAGCACGTCCTCGACTCCCGCAGCCTGGACTTCGTCCCCCGGGTGCGGGAGCTGACCGGTGGTCAGGGCGTGGACGTCGTGGTGAACTCGCTCAGCGGCGAGGCCATCGCCCAGGGCCTGGACCTGCTGCGCCCCAACGGCCGCTTCATCGAACTCGGCAAGAGGGACATCTTCCTCAACACCCCGATCACGCTGCGCCCCTTCCACCGCAGCCTCACCTTCATCGGCTTCAACCTCGACACCGTCGTGGACGACCCGGCCCTGCGAACCCGGCTCGTCGAGGACTTCGACGCGGCGATCGGCTCCCGCACCTACCGGCCCCTGCCCCACTCGGCCTACCCCGCCGCCCGCGTCGACGAGGCCTTCCACCTCCTGCAGCACTCCCGGCACACCGGCAAGGTCGTCGTCACCTTCGACCCCCTGGACGAACCCGTACCCGTCGAACCCGCACTCGGCTCCCTCCGCCTCGACGGCGAGGGCACCTACCTGATCACCGGCGGACTCAGCGGGCTCGGCGCCGCCACCGCCCGCCTGCTGGCCGACCGCGGGGCCCGGCACCTGGCCCTGCTCTCCCGCAGCGGACCCGGCGCCCCCGGTGCGCACGCCCTGCTCCGGGAACTCACCGACCGCGGTGTGCGGGCCACCGCACACGCCGCCGACGTCACCGAGGAATCGGCGCTGCGCCGGGTCCTCGCCGCCGTGGACGCCACCGGGCACGCCCTGCGGGGCATCGTGCATGCGGCGATGCACATGGACGACGCGGTGCTGTCCGACCTCACCGACGACCGATTCGCCGCCGTCCTGGCGCCCAAGGCGGCGGGCGCGGCCCTTCTGGACGACCTCACCGCCGACCGCGACCTGGACCTGTTCCTCGCGTACTCGTCCGTCTCCGCCAGTATCGGAAACCCGGGACAGTCCGCCTACGCGGCCGCCAACGCCTACCTGGAGGCCCTCGTCCGGGCCCGGCGCGGGGCCGGACGGACGGGTACGGCACTGGCCTGGGGGCCGATCGGCGAAACGGGCTACGTCGCCCGCAGCGGCATGGAGGCCGCCATGGCCGGACGCGGCCTCGAACTGCTCACCCCCACCGAGGTACTGACCACCACCGACCACCTCCTGGCCGCCGGCACCGACGTCGCAGGAGCCGGTCGTTACCGCTGGGGGACCGCACGCCATCTGCTGCCTGCCCTGGCCACCGCCCGGTTCGCCCCGCTGGCTCCGGCGTCCTCCGCGGCGTCCCCGGACGCCCGCAACGAGCTCCTGAACGCGCTGGCGGACCTCCCCGCGGACGAGGCGGTGCGCCAGATCACCGACGTGGTCACCCGTCTCCTCGCCGGTGTCCTGCAAACCGACCCGGCCGACCTCGACCCCACGGTCAACGTCACCGACTTCGGACTGGACTCGCTGCTGGGTATGCAGTTCCTGATGCAGGCCCGGGATTTGTTCGACATCCGCCTCGGACCGGCCGATCTGGCCACCGGGCGCACCCTGGCCCACTTCGCTCGTCTGGTCCACCAGCGGCTGGACCTGGGCGCCGACGAGCGGCAGTAGACGCAAGGGCGGTGTCCGACGTGCGGGGCAGCCCGGCACGGCGGACACCGCAGCCGGAAGCGGCTCGCCACGGTGTCTCCCCGGCGAAGCACTTGGCGGCTTCGATGCCCCCGAAGACCACCTCGTCGGCGGTGCAGCGGAGCCCTGAGGCCGACTGAGGGGGCGGTGCGAGCTTCGCCGTGCCCAGCAACTGGACGGCGACACCGGCCCCGGCAACGACGCGGACGCGGTGGTTCCGTCGGAGCCGCCCAGCAGTCGCGGGCGTCGCCCGCGACATCCTCGAGGGAGGTGCCGGGTGCGACTCGGATGCGACATGGCAGGAGGGCCGGCCCTGCACGCCTGAGCAGCTGTGCCGCGCACCCACCCGGGAGCCTGCGCTGCCTCTCGCGGATCGGGCCCTGCCCGTCGCGCGGTTGAGGCATGATCGGCCGGTGGGCCGAGGCGTGGTGGGAGCGGTCCACCCGTCCGCTGCCGGCGCGCCTCGGCCCGGACGGGCGGCGCGTCGGGCGGACGGGTGATCCCGGGGCGAGGGGGTGGACGAGTGCGGCGGGCCTGGAGGACCGCGGCCATGTGCCTGGCGGCGGCGCTGACCGCGGCCGTCGCCTTGCTGGCCTCGCTCGCGGCCAACGCCGCGACGGCGCACGACCGGTGGCCAGGCGTACTGGACGCCCTCCGGGCCGACCCGTGGCCCTGGGTCGGCGGTCTCGGGGCAGCGGCGGTGGTCTCGGCGGTGACGGGGGTCCTGGCCGGCGGTGGAGCGCCGGCGACGGCCGGGGACCCGCCCCCGCCCGGCGCGCCCGCGGTGCCCTCCTGGGTGGTGGACCGCGCGGAGTGCCGCCGTGCCGCGGCGGCGGTGTGCCGGCGCCGGGCAGGGGCGGTCGGCCTCACCACCGCCCTGGAGGGGGCGGGCGGCTTCGGCAAGACCACGCTCGCCACCCGCGTCTGCGCCGACCGACGGGTGCGCCGCCGGTTCAGGGGCCGGGTCTACGTCGTCACCGTCGGGCGGGACGTCCGCGGCAGGTCGGCCGTAGCGGCCAAGGTCGGGGAGGTGACGGCCTTCGTCACCGGAGACACCAGCGTCTTCGAGGACCCCGACCGGGCCGGCGACCACCTCGGGCGGCTGCTGGACCACAGGCCGCACCCTGATCGTGCTGGACGACGTATGGGAGCCGGAACAGCTCGCGCCGTTCCTGCGGGGCGGCCGGAACGCCGTACGGCTGGTGACCACGCCGGTGCCCGCAGTCCTGCCCGACGGGGCGGAGCGGTTCGAGGCGGCTGGCGGCGGGGGGCCGCTCCAGGCCAGGTGCCGACGCAGAGTGCGGTCGGTTCCTGCCCGTCCGCCTGCTTCATTAGCGGTTGAGACATGGAGATCGTCACTCTCAGTCGTGTGAGTTGTAGCTTTCTGTCCCGCCTGGCGGGCTGAGCCCCGTTTACCCGCTGCGGTCCGTGTTATGGGAGCCGCCCGCAGGGCACCGGGGTGGCAGGCGGTGAACGGCAGTCTCCCAGGGCGGTCGGCGCCCGCCAGGTGCCCGGGGTCCGGAACGCGTGCTGCGGGCGCCGGCCTGCTCCCGTTGCCGGCCTCGGCCGGTGACGGGGACGGTCACACCCGGCCCCGTTAATGAGCACACCTCTGTGCCGGGCATCGCGCAGAGCGCTGCCCGGCGTGCCCCGTCCGCCCGCGCGGGACGTTCAGAGCTTCACGTCACGAGCCCGGCACGGTGGGCCGCCCTGCCGTCCGAGATCGGTTGCACGTACGTGAGGGTCGGCCACGCGGAACGTCGCGGCCTCTTCCAGGAGGACGACGACCTCGTCGGCAGCGAGGCCGCTGCCGCACCGGACGCCGTCGTTCCCTCGTACGCGTTGGGGAGACGACACCGCAGAGCCCCGTAACAGCCGGTGAGCACCTCGTTGCCCAGGTGAACGCAGCGCCGGCCGGTGTCCGCGACGATCGGCCGACGGTCGTCCTGTATGAATCCGTCTGGGCCATCGGCGGTGCCCGAAGCTCGACCCGAACGGTGTCGGCCACATCCTGAAGGTGACTTCTCCGCGCTCGATCCCGGCCGCTGAGGTCGCGGCCGTCATAGCGGCGGGGCGCCCGCTCCGTGCTGGCTGCCACAGTAGCGAGCCCGACCACGACGGTTCCCCGTGCCGATAGGTCAATGGGCGAGGCGAAGGTCCCGATGTGCTGGGCGATGCGCTCAAGCACCCGGGTGACCTGTTCGGCGAGCTGAGGACAGCGGGGACCTTGGCCTCGGCGTGATGCCTGCCTGCCATCGACGTGAAGGTCGGCCTTGACGCGCCCCTCCGGCTGATTCTGCCTCGTTGCCGCAGCCGGAACGGGAACTGCGGAGGAGACCTCGGCCGCGCGCACCGGCATGGCGGTGACGGACAGCGATGAGGAAGCCCCCAACCTTCGTCGAACGCGGCCGGCCTGATCTCGGCCGCGATGCGGGGAGCCGCCGCTGACGCCGAGGTCCTTCCTCGGCTGCCGCAGCGGTACTACGCCTTGCGACGCCGCCGAAGAGCGACGGTTCGCCCGTCCGGCGACGACGCTGCCCGCGACGACGGACCTGTCGATGCCCACCGCGAGTTCGACCAGACCTGTCCGTGTATCCGACCGGAATGCGAGCCCGGAAGAGCGGGGTGACGGGATCTCCGTGCAACTCCCACCGGACAGTGACGATGGCACCGGCCGGTCGTGATCAGCGCAGCGGCGGCTCGACGCAGCACCCGGCCCCCCTCGGCGTCGACACGGAGATCAGCGCGACCTCATGGCCGGCCGCCTCACCGGCGACAGAACCATCACCGGGGGCGACCCGACACGACGGAACAAACCGCCGATTCCGGGATGGGACATCGACGGAGAAGCGGCCTCCACGGCCGCACGCGGAGCCGGATGTCGCTGCTGCGGCGCTCCTTCGGAGTGGCTCGCGCTTGACAATGCCCCCCGCACGGATGACAGGTCCTCCCACGCTACGACCCGAAGTCGGTGATCCTTCTGTCCTGTCCGGGACCCTGGCGTGCCCGGCACACCCGATACCTGCACGTTTGAGCGCTCTGGGGGAGATACGGGCCACAGGCTCGTTTGACGTGGTGGTACGGGGTATTCGGATGCACACGCGGTCAGGCAGGTGCCAACCGAGGCGCGCCGCTGTCACCGGACAGCCGGGGCGGGGAGACAGCTAGGGGCGGATGGCAGAAATGTGTGCGGGGAGGAACGGTCGTAGTCCGGTGGAAGGCCACTGGCCAGTGAGGCGCCGACCGGCGGTGTCGTGGCCGGTGGCAGGAGCCGCGGCCTCACCTGTCCCATCAGGCGGAGTGGGCCTCCCAGCCCGCGTCATGGTGTATCCGGCTCGCCGCGGTGTCGCAGAAGGCTTCCAGGCCGGCCAGCAGGGCGGTCCGTTTCGCGGCGGGCATCTGGTCCAGAACCGCTCGCAGTTCCCGCTCCCTTCGCTCGCGCAGGTCGTCGAGGAAGGCGCGGCCCCGCTCGCTGAGATACAGGCGCACTTCGCGCCGGCTGGTCGCGCTGACGGCGCGTTCGACGAAGCCGGAGGCCTGCAGCCGGTCGCACAGCCGGCTGGTCGACGGCGGAGTGGAGGCGAGGGAATCGGCGAGCGTGCGCAGGTTGATGCCCTCGTGGTGTTCGAGGATGAACAGCACGCGCAACTGGGACGCCGAAGCGGGCGCCGTGGAGGCTCTGCCCCAGAGCACTTCCAGCAGCTCCGCGGCCGTGGACGTCACGCGGGCGACCTCGTCGGGCCGGGGGCGGGGACGGGAAGCAGTCACGGTCACACTCTCGCAGGCGCTGGTACGTATCTCAGCGTACTAGGCGCGCGAAGCTGGACGCAGACGACTCGGGCGACCGGGACGGCCGGTCGAACGAGCCAGGTACCGAGCGAGGCCCGTACGGGCCCGGCAAGAGATTGGTGTTTCCATCCTCGTGAACAGATTCGTGGCCGCTGAGCGCGCTCTGCGTACGGCGGCGCCGCACAAGTTGCTCGACGCCGTTCGGAGCGTGCTGACCGAACACTACGCGGCGCAGTCGGTGGAGCTGTTCATGGCCGACTACGGGTTGACCGTACTGCAGCCGGTGTCCGTGCTGCCGCACACCATGGAACCGATCTCGGTGCACAGCAGTGCCGCCGGTCGGGCCTTCGGTGCCCAGGAGCCTTTCGTCGAAAGGGTCGGGGACGGCCTGGCGCGCCTGCACCTGCCCGTCACGGTGCGCGGTGACCGACTCGGCGTGCTCTCGGTGACGTTGCCCGACGGTGATCAGGCCGCAGGAGCTCTGGGCGAACTCGGGGACGTCGCCCAAGTGCTCGCGCACGAGGTCGTCGTCGCGGAACGCGACACGGACGTGTACACGCAGGCGCGGCGCAGGGACCGATTGACGCTGGCCGCGGAGATGCAGTGGCAGTTGCTGCCCGGCCGCTCCTGCGCCCGGCCGGAGTACGAGCTGGGCGCCCAACTGGAGCCCGCCTACGCCATCTTCGGTGACAACTTCGACTGGTCCGCCACCGCGGACCACCTGATGCTCTACGTCACCAACGGAATGGGGGAGGGGACAGCGGCCTCCGTGCTGACGAACCTGGCCATCAGTGCCCTGCGCAACGCCCGGCGGGCCGGGCTCCCCCTGGCCGACCAAGCGGTTCTCGCCGACCAGGCGCTCTACGCCCACTACCGGGGCCAGTGCTACCTGTCGGTGCTGATGCTCGACTTCGAACTGGCCACCGGGCGGGTGTCCGTGGTGGACGCCGGCTCGCCGCGGATGCTGCGGCTGCGGGACGGCGTGGTCGATCGCGTCGAGCTCGAGGCGCAGTTGCCCCTGGGCATGTTCGACGAGACCGACTACGTGTCCCAGGAGCTGCGCGCAGAGCCCGGTGATCGGCTGATCTTCGTCAGCGACGGTGTCTACGGGACTGCCTCTTCACGTGGGGAGCGGTACGGAGACGCGACGTTGGCCCGGGCCATCCAGTCCACACGCCTGCTGCCCGCGGCCGAGGTGCCTCGTGCCGTCCTGCGGGAACTGGCCGATCACCGCGGCCGGTCGGCCGTGGACGATGATGCCCTGGTGGTCTGCCTGGACTGGCTGGGTCGTTGAGCAAGGGCGCGGCGGCCGATCTCACCCGGTCGACAGGGGGATGTGCGCAGAGTGTGAATGTTGGCGCTCTCGCGGCCGGGCGGAACCCGGCAACTCCCCAGAAACGAAGGGCAGTCGCCCTTCGCCCGGATGAACCGACGTTCACGGGGAAGCTCGGTGGTTGCACGAAACCACCGAGCTGGGGGACTGTTGCCTTTAGACATCTTTTTTCTTCGCTGAGTGAGGTGAGGGTCCACGCGTAGGGGCCCCGTTGCATGACTTCTTCCCCGGCCCGCCACCGCACCGGTGCCGTCAGCGCGATGAGCGCTGCCACCGCCCCCTATCCGGTGGTGGTCATAGCCGCGGACGGGCACGTCGTAGAACTCAACGACGCCGCCTCGGTGCTCCTGCCGGCCGCCCGTCCCGGCCGGCGGCTGCGGTCCCCTTCCTGGCTCGCCACCGCCGCCGGGAAGACCGCCGTGAGTGGCGCGGTGGGTGATCGGTTCTTCTCCGCGCATCCGTCCGTCCCGCCGGCGGGTGGTGTCGCCTGGTGGCTCGTGGACGAGACCGAACACCAGTCGCTCCTCCTCGAACTCGAAGCGGAACGCGAGCGCACTCAGTTCCTCAACCAGGCCTCCACCGCGCTGTCGGCCTCCCTGAACCTGGACCGGTGCATGGAGGTCACCGCGCGCCTGGCCACCGCGCACCTGGCGGACGCCGCGCTGGTCATCGCCCCCAGCGCGACCAGCAAGCTGCCGATGGTCGTCTGCGACCAGCGCGGTCGACTTTCTCACGGCACCGTCGCGGGACCCCCGGACACCGTGCCGGGACTCACCGAGGCGCTGCGGGGCTTCCCGCCTGTCCCCTCGCAGTGGATAGACCCGGCTGCTGCTCCGCGGTGGCTCGTGCCCGAGGGATTCGGAGAAGTCGGATCACTGGCCATCACGCCGCTTCCTGGCCACGGAGTGCCGGCGGGTGCGCTGATCCTGCTGCGCCGGGTGCGGAAGGTCGCGTTCACGGAAGGGGAAGAGGTGATGGCGAGGCTCTTCGCCGCCCGGGCCGGCGCGGCGATGTCGGCCGCGCGTCTCTACGCGGAGCAGAACACGATCTCCGACACCCTCATGCGTGAACTGCTGCCGCCCACCCTGCGACAGGTGGAAGGAGTGGAGTTCGCGGGCGCATACCGTCCGAGCAAGGACACAGAACGCGTCGGCGGTGACTTCTACGACGTTCACCCGCCCGGCGACGACTTCCCCGAGACCCTCGCCGTACTCGGAGACGTGGCAGGCAAGGGGCTGGAAGCCGCGGTACTCACGGGCAAGATCCGCAACACCCTCCACGCTCTGCTCCCCATGGCCGACGACCACACCAGGATGCTGCGCCTGCTGAACAACGCGATGCGCACCAGCCATCACACGCGTTTCGCCACCCTCGTGCTGGCCTCCGTCCGCCGGGAGGAACGTGATGTGCTGCTGCGCGTCACCGCGGCCGGCCACCCCGCCCCGTTGATCATGCGAAGTGACGGGACCGTGGAGGAGGCCGACACCAACGGAACCCTGATCGGTGTCCTGCCCGCCGTCACGGCCCGAACCGCACACGTACGACTCGCACCCGGGGAAACCTGCCTGCTGTTCACCGACGGTGTCACCGAAGCGAAGGGCGGCCCCCTGGGCGACACCATGTTCGGCGAACAGCGTCTGCGCCGTGCGGCGGCGGAGTGCGTCGGCATGCCGGCCGCGGCGATCGTGGAGCGGATCCAGATGATCACCGCGCAGTGGCTCGGCGCCGGCCGTCACGACGACATCGCCGTGATGGCCATCAGTGCCCCGCGCGGCAGCCACCTCAGTGCCGTAGACGGAACGACACGGGGCAGGTATACGGCATGAGCAACCGCGCCATCCACATCGACGACGCATCGGGCCGGCCCGAGGACGACGCCCGCTTGCTCACCCCGGCTCGTGGCGACGAGCGAGCCCTGCCGTGGGTGGACGAACTGTGGACGGCCGTCCGCGCCGGAGACGAATTCTCAGCCGTCGACGTCGTCGACGAAGCGCTCGACTCGGGACTCGGCCCGGAGACCCTGCTGCTGGACGTCATCGGCGCCGTCCAGCGCAAAGTCGGCATCGAATGGGCCGCGAACCGGATGAGCGTGGCCGACGAGCACGCGGCCACCGCCATCAACGACCGTGTCATCGCCTCCCTGCCCACACGGCGCCCCACCACGCCGCGCGGACGTGTCACGGTCGCCTGCGTGGACCAGGAATGGCACGCACTGCCGGCGCGACTGGTGGCCGAAACACTGCGACTGCGGGGCTGGCGGGTCGAATACCTCGGCGCCCAGGTGCCGACCGCCCACCTGATCGGCCACCTGCACCGCACCGGGCCGGACGCGGTCTGCCTCTCCAGTTCCCTGCCCACCCGCCTGCCGCATGCCCACAGCGCGATCACCGCTGTCCAGGCCGTCGGCACACCTGTCATGGTCGGCGGCCTCGCCTTCGGCGCCGACGGCCGCTACGCCCGCCTGCTGGGGGCCGACGCCTGGGCGCCCGACGCTCGCGCGGCCGCGGACAGACTCGCCGCCGGCCCTCTGCTCCAGCCGCCGCCCGCCCATCAGGCGATCGATGACCTGCCGCATCTGGCCGACCAGGAGTACACCATGGTCGCCAAGTCATCCACCCGCCTCGTACGCGACACCTTCCACCGTCTGGAAGAGCGTCTCCCGGTAATGCGCGACCACACCGACGAACAACGCGAGCGCACTGCCGAGGACCTCGCCCACATCGTGCACTTCCTGACCGCGGCCCTGTACGTCGACGCATCCGAGATCTTCACCGATTTCCTCACCTGGACAGCAGAGGTACTCGCCGCCCGAGGTGTTCCCGCGCAGTGCCTCCTGCCCGGCTTGGAACTACTGGCGGAGCAATTGCGAGACTTCCCGCGTGCCCGCCGCCTCATCGACGCCGGGCGCAACGCCCTCGCCACCTCCCTTGACCCTCGACACGCTGGACGAACACCGTGACCACCTCACCAGACGCAGACCCCACTGCCGCCTCACCCTCCGTCGCCGGCCCGCACACCGTGCGCCTGGCCGTCGACGGCGACCTGGATTACGACACCTGCGGTGAACTGCTCCTCCAGGTGCGGCTGGCCCTCCACGAACGAGCGGACGCCGAGGACCTGCGGCTGGACTGCAGGAAGCTCGGAGTGGTGGATTCCATGGGTCTGTCCACACTCCTGCAGATCCACCGTTCCGCCTGCCAGGACGGTATCGGCTTCCACTTGGACAACATAGGTCCGGCACTGAAGCGGCTGCTCGAACTCACCGGGACCTATGAGCACCTGAGCAGCTCCCAGAGTACGGCGACCACGACCGACGAGTGACCCTTCGAAGGCCCGCTCACTCGCCCCTCCCGCCGGAGTGAGAGGCCCGGAGCCTCGTACGGACCAGGAACCACCCAATGCCAGTGTCAAACGCTCACTTCGGCGGAACCCCTTCCGTTGGCGGCGTGGTGCAGGAAGGCGGATGCGAGAGCGGTCAGGCCGCTGGTGCGCCAGACGGCGGCGTAGTCGAAGGTGGGGCCGTCGGCGATCGGCAAGCAGGTCAGGCCGGGGCGTGGGTAGAGCTGTTCGGTCTGGGCGCCGACGATGGCCGCGCCGTGGCCAGAGGTGACGTAGGCCAGCATCTCTTGGAAACCGGGCAGCCGGGTGATCGTGGGCGACTGCCGGGTGAGTGGCAGGTGGTGCTCGATCCAGTAGTCGGGAAGATTCTGGGCGAACAGGAAGGTCTCCTGAGCCAGGTCCTCGGGGGTCACCTGGTCGCGTCGGGCCAGATGGTGGTCGGCGGGGACGGCGAGCAGTGCGGCCTCGAACAACAGCACAGGCCCGACCGTGTGGTCCGGTTCGGCAACAGACGGGCAGCGGCAGGATCGGTCGACTTCGGCGCGGCGCAGTGGCCCGTAGAGGTTGTCCAGTGCGGTCTCGCGGATGGTGACCCGGCAGCCCGGCGTACCGGCGTGAAAGGCGTCGCCCAACGGCAGGACGTGGCGGGCGATGGCGGCGGACATGTAGCCGAGGTGCAGCTCACCTGTGGTGCCGTGGCCGGCGGCAATCGCTCGCGCGATCGCCGTCTGGACCTGTGCGTAGGCCGGGCCGAGCTCGTCCAGGAGCTGCCGGCCGAGCGGGGTCAGCTCCACCCGGCGCGTGCTTCTGGCGAACAACGGCGCCCCGAACCGACGCTCGAGCTTTTTGATTGTTTGGCTGACCGAGGCAGGCGCGAGCCGCAGCCGCTCCGCGGTGCGGGTGAAATGCAGTTCCCGAGCCAGTGCCAGGAACACCTCGATGTCCTGCCGTTCCATCCCCCCCTTGTTCACCCTGGCTGAGCGGTTGTTGACGAACTCGTCGTTGATGGCGGACTGCCGGCGCTCCAGTATTGCCCTGATGTCACAACCAGCCGCAGGACTGACGATGTGGGAAACGGTGCCGAGGCTGCTGGCTCGGCATCGCTACCTCGTCCTCGGCACCGCAGACGGCGAGGGTCGGCCATGGGCCAGCCCGGTGTTCTTCGCAGCCGACGGGCAGCACCGTGTTGTGTGGGTTTCCTCGCCGGACAGTCGGCATTCACGGAACACCGCAGCGCGTCCGGAGGTGGCGATCGCCGCCTTCGACACGGCTGCGCCCGTCGGCGGGGCGGAAGCGATCTACCTGGAGACAACTGCGGGATCGGCGTCCGAAGACGCCCGCGCGGCGGACCTCGCCTTGCTCAACACCCGTCTGCCGACCGCTCACCAACCAGTGCCGGAGGAGCTCGAACCGGCTGGGCCGTTGCTAGTCTATCAGGCCGCGATCTCCAGGCATCTCGTACTCATCCGCGGAGGGGACGCCCGTTTCGACAACGTCACCGATGCCCGGCTCGCGGTGTTTCCACCCGACTCCGAGCACCACCCGCGCCACCTGAAGGAGACCCATGGCAAAGCTCATCTACTCGATGATCACCTCGCTCGACGGCTACGCCGAGGCGGCGGAGGGAAACCTCGGTCCCGGGGCGGAGGATCCGGAGGTGCACACCTTCATCAACGACCTCTTCCGCCCCGTCGGCACGTACCTCTACGGCCGGCGGATGTACGAGACGATGGTCTACTGGGAGACCGCGCACACCGAGCCCGACCAGCCGCCGCACATCCTGCAGTACGCCCGCGACTGGCAGGCCGCGGAGAAAGTCGTGTACTCCACGACGCTGCAGTCGGTGTCCAGCGCGAAGACCAGGATCGAGCGGACCTTCGACCCGGACGCGGTACGCGAACTCAAGGCCAAGGCTGATCACGACCTGACCGTGGACGGTCCGAACCTCGCGGCCCAGGCGATCGCGTCCGGCCTGGTGGACGAGTACCACCTGTTCATCACCACGAGCGTGGTCGGCGGCGGCAAGCGGTTCTTCCCCGACGGCGTGCGCCTCGAACTTCAGCTGGTCGAGAAGCGCTCCTTCGACAGCGGACTGATCTACGCGCGCTACCAGACCCGCTGAGCGCGCCGTTTGCTGACTCGGCGTCGGCGCCGGCTGCTGGGCGGACAACGGCCTCGAGGCACATGTCCGCCGCCGTGCGGCCGGCGGTGCTCCACGGGATGCCGGGCTCCGCGCCGGAGCCGAGGAGCTCAGCCCTTGCTCCGGGAACTTCGCCCCGCCTGCGCGCGGAGCAGCCCCGGACCGTCTGGCGACGCGCTGCCCACTCACTGCTGACGCAGAGGCGCCCTGCTCGAACGCGCCGCCGCCGATTGACGTCGGAACCCTGCGCGGGATGGTGTGGGCAGGGCGACTCCGCACCCGCCCGAACCGTGCTGCGCAGCCCACTCGGAGAGGGCGGCCTTCCGCCGATCGAGCGACATGTCTGCCGACCACACCGCCCGCGAGGGTGAAGTCGAAGCCCGTCAGTCTCCGCAGGTGCAGCCCAAGGTTCGAGACGGAGAGTCTGGCGCTCATGCCTGGCCAGAAGGTTCAGGCCAGGGTCCTCAGCCATCACCCATGGGGAGTGGTCGTTGAGATCGTCGGTTACGAGAACGCTGGTCTGTCGGCCTCTGTCGACATGATTCAGCAGTTCTCCCGGACCACTACAGCTACGACGAACTGCTCGCGCTCTTTCCGCCCACCGGTGCACGGATCGAGGCGGTGATCGAGCAGGTCCACCGCTGGCATCAGCCGGTATCGGTACGGCTCAGCATCCGACCTGCCGACCTGGAGTCGTTGGCCTGGAGCTGTGACTTCTGTGGTGAACCCGTCACGTTGAGCCCAGGTGGAGACGCCCTCGTCCTCGACTCGCGGAGCAACGACGGTCCAGGAGGCCACACCCTGATCTCCCACCGGCGCTGCCTGGCCGAGCGAATCCGCCCGGAGAACGGCGGGGAGCGGGCGCGGGCACTGACGATCGGGAAGAAGCACTGAGGGGACGCCAGCCCCATGCCTGACGGCGTGCGGCCAGGGCCTGTTCGAAGACGGGCTGGTCGTCGTCGAGCAGGACGCGCAGCAGCCGCTGGTCCGCGTTCAGGGCGCCGGCCTCGTCGAGCCGTACGGCGGCCCGGGAGCGCACTTCGTAGTCGGGCTTGTCCACCGGAACGGGTCCGGAAAAGGCGCCGGGACAACGCCCGTGCACGACGGTCAGGTATGCGCACAGCGCGTCCGTCTCGGCGAGGTCGGCCCGGGTGGAGACCGACTCCCTCATCGAGTGGGGCACTCCGTCGCGGATGGCGGGAGCGTAGTCCTCGTGCAGCAGCGGGCCGATGACCCGGTCGCGCTCCCACACGAGGCCGCTGATCAGGCACAGGTTGAAGGCGTTGACCCAGGTCTGGGCGGTGGTGGCCGGGGACGCCGGTTCCCGGGTCTCTTCGTTGTGCATTTCTCCGCTGGTGAGCGTCTCGTCGAGGAGGGGGAGCGGGATGTTCCAGTCGCCGTCGGGGAAGCAGCCCAGGTCCAGCTCTCCAAGGGCGCACTCCGCCGCGGTGAGCAGGACCTCACGCGATCTTGGCGTGTCCAGCGCGGGATCTTCCAGGGTGCGTGCGGCGGCGAGGTCGAGGAGGTCGCCGCTCATCTCCCGCAGTCCCTGGCGCAGAGGACGGCCGTTGTGGCGCATGTCGGACCAGTGGTCGATGGCCCGGCGGGTCCCGCGCTGGAGGGTCTCGTCCATCTGCTCTCCGGCCACGTCGTGGCGTGCCACATCCTTGATCGTCATGCTCGCATCCTGTCAGCGGGCACTGACAGAGCAGGGGCCTACAGACGGCGCGGCCGCCAGCGGAACGGGCGTCGGCGTCTCGTGGGGCAGTCACCCGCTACGACTTGCAGCGGTACGCGCGCGGGCGCACCCGCCCGGCCGTATCCGGTGTGGGGCAGAGCCCCACATCTCCCCTGACCTGGCCTGTTCTCCCCTTCCTTGATCACTCCGGGTACTGATGTGCTGACGCGTTGTCAGTGGCTCCTGTCAGCATGGGTCGTTGTGCGGGGAGTGGTTACGAGGGGGAGGCTTGTATGCCTTTGGTGCGGTCGTACGTGCGCTCTGACGGGACACCGGTACGCAGTCATTGGCGGTGGGCTCCGGGCGCCAAACGGGAAACGACGATCTTCGGTGTGGTGGCGTTGACCGTGGTCGGGCTGGGCAACGGCAACGTCTCGGCAGGGAGTGGGGAAACGCCGAAGCCGAAGACCACGGTCCAGTACCCGATCCGCTTCGACGACGTTCCCACGGCACGGGCGCCACAGCCTCGGCCCACGGTGTCCTACCCGATCCGGTGGGAACGGTGACCCGTCGACGGCCGCCGGCGCGGCGGCGTACGAGGAGGCCCGGCCGGAGGCAGCAGCAGAGGGACGCGCAGCTGGTCGTCTTCGCCGTGGTGGCGGCGGCCGGTATCGGGCTGGTGGTGATGGTGGTCAACTGGCTGCTGGCGCACTGGTGGGTGCTCGTCGTGGTCCTGGCGCTCGCGGTGCTGGCGGGCGCCGGCTGGTTCTACGACCGGCAGCAGCGGGCCCGGTGGGAGGCGGTGCGGGCACAGGGCCTGCGGTACGGCTTGCCGCAGCTGGACGCGCTGCACCACACGCGGTTCGAGGACGCGATACGGGACCTGATGCGGCGGGACGGCTGCCGGGATGCCCAGCGGGTCGGCGGACGTGGCGACCTGGGCGCGGACGTGAAGGCCACGGACCCGTTCGGGCGACGCTGGGTGATCCAGTGCAAGCACCGCCGCAACGGCGCCCAGGGCTCGGCGGTCGGTACGCCGGACCTGCAGGTGCTCAACGGGACGGCACGCCAGGTGCACGGCGCGGACGTCGCGGTGATCGTCACGAACGGCCGGGTGACCGGCCCTGCGGTGACGTTCGCCAAGCAGCAGCGGCTGCACGTCGTCGACCGCCAGACACTGGCCGTGTGGGCGTCGGGCTCCCGTCCGCTGTGGGAGCTGCTGCGGGCCGTGCCGCCTCCGCGCCGCCCGTCTTCTTCGAGCTGAGGGCGGGGCTTGTTCGGCCTGCGGTGTGGGCTGGTGGCCTGTGGAAGTCCTGACTGGTACCGCCTGGCACGCGTCCGCCACCGTGGCCCGGCTTCGCCGGCGCCGGATCGGACCGGCGGGCCGCGGGTGGGGCGGTAACGCGGACCCGCCCCCTCCGACCTCCGAGGGCTCAACGCGTCATGCAGGCCTCGGGAATGGTTTGAGGGGCGTCGGCGTCGGTCGCGCGAGCATGCAGGACGTCGCCGGCCACACGGCGATTTCGGGCAGGACGCGACGCGTCCTCGCCGAGCCGGGCGACGGCGGCTTCGAAGCCGAGGCTCGTGATGCGGAGTCCGACGCCCGGGCCAGCAGGGCTCGGTGGGCTCCGGTCCGTCCGTACGGCATGCCGGTGCCGCCGGGATTGATCACGGGCCGGCTGAGGGAACCGCTTCGGCGCGATGGGCGAAGGACTGGTGAAGGCCCAGGTATTCGAGCATCGTCCTTGGACGAGAGGAGCCCCGATGACCGTCGGACCAGGCGTCGGCATCGGCACCGCGCGTGCCGATGCGGAGAGCGACGCATCAGTGATCGCGCGGTCCCGGGACGAGCCCGAGGTGTTCGCCGCGCTCTTCGACCGGCACGCCGACGCCGTGCACCGCTATGCGGCCCGCCGCCTCGGCGGCGAGGTCGCGGACGACCTTGTGGCGGAGACCTTCACCACCGCGTTCCAGCAGCGGCATCGCTACGATCCGGCCCGCGGCGCGGGCGTCGACGCCCGGCCGTGGCTGTTCGGTATAGCGACCAACTTGGTCGGCCGGCACCGGCGGGCCGAGGCCCGCCGGTTCAAGGCCATGGCCCGGGTCCCGGCCCTCGCCGACCACGACGAGCCGCTGGCCGACCGGGCCGCGGATCGGGTGGTGGCGCGGGCCGTACGCCGCGAGCTGGCGGCGGCGCTGGCCGCGTTGCCCGCTCAGCACCGGGACGTGCTGCTGCTGGTGGCCTGGGGGGATCTCGGCTACGGAGAGACGGCCCAGGCCCTCGGTATCCCCGTGGGCACGGTCAGATCACGGCTGCACCGGGCTCGCAGCAAGCTGCGCGAAGCATTGGGCGGATCCAACCCGACGGCACTGCGAGAGGTGTCCGACCATGAATGACGAACTCGAACTCCTGAGGGAGTGGGACGCGGACGCGGCCCCGCTCACCGGTCCGGCCCGCAGCCGGGCCCGGCACCAGCTGCTCAACGCGATCGCCCACGCGGACCGGCACACCGGCACCGGACCCGGTCGCCGCCACGTGCTGCGCCTCGCGGCGGCCGGGGCGGTCGCCACAGTCGTGACGGGGACGGCGGTGCTGATCGGCACGAACGGTTCCGGCGAGGAGGGCGGCACACCGGGCACGAGCAGCCCGCGAGTGGAGAACGCCGCCGCGACGGTGTTGAACGGGGCGGCGGCGTGGGAGCGTGAGCAGGAGAAGCAGCCGGTGGCGCCGCGCGACGACCAGTTCATCTACTCGAAACGGATCATCAAGGAGACGGAACAGGAGAGCGGCGAAGTCAAGACCTACACCGACGAGATGTGGGACTCGGTCGACGTCTCCAAGCCCTCCCTGTCCATGGAACTGGGCCGCGAGATGTGGGAGGAGCCCGCGGAGGAGGGCGGCGGGGTATGGCCACCCCGGAAGTGGAACGAGCTGAAGAAACTGCCCCAGGACCCGGAAAAGCTTGTACTGGCCATCATCTCCCTCGGCTCCAGCCCCGACGACCGGCCGATCAGCGATCTCGACGAGCTCGAACGGTACGAGGCCTACTGGCTGCTCGGCGAGCTCCTGAAGAACCCGGTGCTGCCCAACGGACTGCGCCCCGCGGCGTACGAGGCGCTCGCCCTTGTGCCCGGCGTCCGGACGATCCCGGGAGTGAAAGACTCCGCGGGACGGACCGGGGTGGGGATCGCCCATACCGGACGCGGGTCCTACGAGAGCAAGTACCTGATCTTCGACCCGGCGTCGTACGAATTCCTGGGATTCCGCGACGAGCGGACCTCGACTTCCGGGAAGAAGTACATCCAGCTGTCGCACGTAGTGGACTGGGGCATCGTCGACCGGGTGAGGCAGCGCCCGTAGCCGCTGTCCCGCGGCCAAGAACCCCAAGGCCGCCGGCACCGGCAGGAGGTCGTCGGCGGTCCTGAGGCTCCCCGGCCCAAGCCCGTACGCAGCATCCCGGACCCGCAACGCGACCGATGAACGCCAGACGCTGGTACTCAAGGGGCTCAAGACCAAGACGAGCAAGCGCTCGGCGCCCGGCAAGACCAACAAGACCACGCAGAGCTCCGCCCGTGCTGACGGCCTGGACTACATGAACCGCACCGAAGCCTGCCTGTAGGAGCTCCCGGGGGTCTCGTCCATGCGGGTTCCTTCGGTGGCTGGATGTCACGCTTCGTTGTGTCCTCGACGGTACGAAGCGGTGGCCTCGTGGAGCGCATCGATACGGTCGCCGCGCTCGTGCGGGCGTCACGGATGGAGAGGCCGGCGGCCAAGGCGTTCGAGTGCTGGGTCAGTTGCGCTGCCCAGCCGAGCCAGGTTTCGTACGAGGAGGCATGACGACGCTCACCACGACTCCCGTCGCCACGCCCGCGCCGATCCGCTTCCACCATCTCCTCATGACTGACAGCTGCCCCACGGACCTGTGGTCACCGCTCGGGCGACCACCCAGTGCGGGGAGACCTGCCAGCGGTCCAACTGCGATGGCAGGACAGTCCAGCGAAGTCGGGTATCTTGCGAGGAGAGTTGGACAGCCAGCATGGGCAAGGACGACAGCGCGAGCACCTGCCCATCGGACACCGGCGAGTCATCTCATCCGGCTCACCGCTGTCGCTGACGTGCATCACGGAGAGGCGATGCCCAGAATACGACCGGCGGTTCTCGCCCCATTGATCATCGTTCCTGCCGTGACCATGGTCGTCCTGGTCGTGGACGGCACGGCGTTCGAGCCAAGCTCACCCGTACTGCCCACCGACCCGTGCCCAGCGTCTGCTGCGTCCGGGCGAGGGATACACCCCACGACCTATACCGAAGACGCGAAGCCGTATGCCGGACCAGGCCCGCACCCGGTCCATCTTCGTTTCCGGATGGATGAGACCCTGCCTCCTCACTGGACGACACCCGACAACGAGCCGTACACCGCGCAGCTGGTCGTCTGCGAGTACGTGGAACCAGTCACTCTCACGGACATCAAGTGCGACTACCGGGGATACGGCGAGGTACGGCTGATCCAGGTCCAGGCCACCTACCTGCTGCTCGAAGCGAAGACCTCCAAGCTGATCACCCGTTTCGTAGTCGAGGGCCAGGGGCGCTGCCCAGGCGCGTTCCACTACTCTCCCGATGATCGTCCGGCCCACGTTCGCGAGGACACAGACCCAGAAAAGATCATCAAGGCGCTGCGTCCTTACGTCGAAGGTGCGGCCCGCCAGGGAAGCCCGCGTCCAGCTGTTTCCAACCTCGCGGAATAGGGAACAGCCCGGTGCCACAGGCAGACCGGACGAGTAACCCTCGGTACGCTGGGGCCACCAGATCGTGGGCCCGCGAGGCGGCCGAAGCGGAGGCGAAGCAGGACCGCGGCCTGTTCGGGCGCCACCGGTCGGCGCGGCGCTGGCGTGAGCAAGCCACCCTCATGTGGCGGCTTGCTCACACCGGCCGGGTTGGGCTGAGACGGGCAAGCCGGGCCGGGGGGCCGAGATCCAGATCGACACCCCGCGGGACCACCCGCCGACGATAGGCGTGATGCACCCCTCTCACCTCCACCACACCACCCCGACCCCATCCAGTAAGTGCGGTCGCCATGGCACAGGAACCTTTACAGACGCGGAAACGGCCGGCCCCACATTTCGATCGCCAAACCGCTCGAATCGGTGAACCCTCGCTTGCGTGCCTGGAGCACGACGTCACCCTCGTCGCTCCCGGTGAGCGTGAGCGACCTGCTGTGGGGGATGGACGGGGCTACCTTCGGGGCCGTCGCTCCACCTCCTCTTCGACTACCGCCCGGTAGCAGCCGCGCCGGGCGACGGTGACCGGACTGGGGCGGCAGCCGATGGGCTTGCTGACTCCCGCCGCCGATCTGGATGCCGCCCTTGACCGCAGTCGCCTGTGATCCGAGCGCCCCGGTTGGCCCCACCGGCCGAGCGGAGCGCCCGGCACCCGGGCCTCGCCCAGCGAAGCGTCCAGCGGCGCATCCGTAAGGCAGATCTCAGTGTGGATCCCGGCCTGAGAAGGCGTACGGCGGGGGCGACGTCAGGCAGGGGCGCCGAGCGGCGGGTGCTCGAGCACGCGGGGCGTGTACTCGACCAGTTGTATGCGGCCGTCGAAGGTGCGGTGCTCAGTCATCTCGAGGGCAACGTCCGGATAACCGTCGTAGATGCGTTCACTGCCCGTGGCCCCGGTGATCACCGGGAACATCACGACCCGGAAGCGGTCGACGAGTCCGGCCCGTAGCAGGGACCGGCACAGGCTGAGGCTGCCGATCGTGCTGAGGAGTCCCGATCCACTCGACTTCATGGCGCGGACCGCCTCGACGGCGTCGTCGCGGACGAGCGTGGCGTTGGCCCACGTCAGCGGCTCCTCGAGTGAGGAGGAGAACACGACCTTGGGCGCCTGCGTGAGCTCGTCGACGGACGCCTCTTCTTCGGGCCTGAACTCGTCCAGACCGTCGGGAACCTCGCCTGCGGCGAAGCCCGACATCAAGCGGTAGGTGTTCGCTCCCATCAGGTAGGTGACCTTGGGCTGCTCGCCGAGCCAGGTGAGGTACTCCGGGCCCTCGAGGCCCCAGAACCCGGGCCACCCCTCTCCCGAAGCACAGCCGTCGAGGGAGGTGATGAAGTCGACGAGAAGTTCCGACATGGCGGTGTCCTTTCATGGGCCGTCATGAACTTGGACCCATCGGGACCGGCAAACTCATCGGTGCTGCTGTGGAGGATCCAGGAAGCGCCTCCGAAGCGACATCCGCACGCCTGGTGGCGGGCGGCCCCACTGCATGTGCGAAGGCGGTGACCTGTCGTCCGGATCCGTGGAAAATTCCGATGGAGCCTGTCCGGGCCCGTCCTCCGCGCACCAGGCTGGCTGACGTCAGCCTTCTGCGGACTGAGGCCTTCGCGGTGGCCCTGGTACGCGGCCCACCTCACCGAAGCCCGTTGCTCCGTGAGTCCGAGCACGGCGCCCCCGGGGCCGCTTCCAAGCGTCGCGTGGGGCGGTCGTCCTTGATCACGTACGGCAGGCGCCGTGCGGTCCGTACGCACCCCTGAAGGGCTTCCTCATGCGCACCGCCGTACCGGCCGCTGCCGCGACCCGGCAGCTCCCGCCGCGGTCGGCTCGGCGGTCTCCGCTCCGGCGCAGGCCGCCGAGCACTCCTCGTCGCCGAAGATCGAGGGCGTGCACTACGACGGAAAAGGACCCGGCCGGCGGATCTGTCACCTTCACGTACGACCGCACACCGCGGCCGGGCGACCAGTGAGCGCCCTCGCGGCGGCCGCGGCACGGCCCCGGACGCCAAACGCGTCGTCCACCGCCGGAGCCGCAAGGCCCTCGAGCTCGGTGAGAGGGCTCTGCACGACATCGCCCCGAACTCGGGGAAGAAGATCACCTCCGTGATCCTGCCGCACAGCACCGACGCGCTGCCGGAAGTCGTCGCCGGCCATCGACCCCACTCCGCCCAGTACCGTGC
This sequence comes from Streptomyces sp. CB02414, assembly GCF_001905385.1. GTDB lineage: Bacteria > Actinomycetota > Actinomycetes > Streptomycetales > Streptomycetaceae > Streptomyces. Next base: position 71,483 of record NZ_LIPF01000018.1, read on the forward strand.
CGTCGCCGCCGCGGGCGAAAGGGCCCCGCGGCGACGGCAGAAGGAACCTGGGCCGTTTCTCCCGGATTCAACTGTGCAGACGCGTCGCTGCCCGGTTCAGCGGCTGTCCAGTACTCGGGACCCTTGACCGGCACTGGTTCAGTGGCCCCGGTCCTACCGGGCGCGCCCGGGGGGCCCGGGCGCGGGGGCCGTGGTGGGCGAGGGCGGGACGGGCAGGGCCTGCTGGATTCTGGCGATCTGGTCGAGGAGTTGTTCGTTGAGCTGGTCGCGGGCGTGCTCGGCACGGGCCACGGCGAGGGAGGCTTCCAGGGCGCGCTCCCGGGAGGCGCCCTGGGCGACGCTGCCGAGCAGGTCGCGCCGGAGGAGCTGGGTGGCTTCCTCCAGGCGGTCGAAGGCATGTGCAGCGGCCTGCTGGGTCGCGGGCGAGTGCTGGGCGAAGGGCGGGTGGAGGTAATGGGCGCCGATCGCCGGGACACCGACCTCCTTGATCTCCGCGTCGAATGTGTCCAGCGCGGGGGCCTGGCCCGCCGAGAGGTCCTGTTCGGCGCGTTTGAGGACGTCGATCCAGTGCCGTCCGGTGACTCGCAGGCTCGTCAGCCGTGCGATCTCGGCGTCGACGGCCTGCCGAGCGCGTTCGGCCTCGGTGTCCGAACGCCGCCACCGTCGTTCCAGGACCGGCACGCTCACCATGGCTGCCGCGCCCAGCACTGCCCCGACGACCGCGCCGATCAGTCCGTAGAGCGCTCCCGTGTCCGCCATGAGTCCATTGTGCAGCAGGAGAATTGACGGTGTGTCGAGAATGAGCTTACTTACGCATAGGCTGACGGTTGATGCGGGACGGGAAGAGGGTGCACTGTGGAGCGGCTGCAGGCGGACGACCCGGGATGGGTGGGAGATTACCGGCTGCTGGCACGGGTGGGCTCGGGCGGCATGGGACGCGTCTACCTCGCACGCAGGCGTAACGAGGCAGCGTATGTCGCGGTCAAGCTGGTGCGGGCGGAGTTCGCAGAGGACGGGGATTTCCGGGAACGCTTCCGACGCGAGGTGAGCCTGGCTCGCAGGGCGGGCGGCCCGTGGACGGCGCCTGTTCTGGACGCCGACATCGAGTCCTTGCGGCCGTGGGTGGCCACTGCCTTCGTGCAAGGGCTGTCCCTGGACAGGGCCGTACAGCGGCACGGGCCGCTGCCGGAAGCCTCGGTGCGGGTGCTGGTGGCCGGTCTGGCCGAGGCCCTCGACGGTGTGCGGAACCGGGACCTGGTGCACCGCGACGTGAAGCCCGCCAACGTACTGCTCGCGCTGGACGGCCCCCGGCTGATCGACTTCGGGATCGCTCGGGCCACGGACGCGTCGGTGGCGCTGACCCGTACCGGAGTGGTGGTCGGTTCACCGGGCTACATGTCTCCCGAACAGGTCGTCGGTGGCGAAGTCGGGCCGCCGACGGACGTGTTCACGCTGGGCGCGGTACTGGTGTTCGCCGCGACCGGCCAGGGCCCCTTCCCCGGGGATGGCGCGGCCGGCCTGATGTACAAGGTGGTGCACGAGGAGCCGGAGCTGGGCGGCCTGTCAGGTCAGCTGCGGGAGGTCGCCGCCGCCTGTCTGGCCAAGGAACCGGCGGCACGCCCCACGGCCGGGGAGACAGCCCGCGCACTGGCGCCGGACGGGGCCGCGTCCCTGGCCGGCGCGGGCTGGCTGCCGTCGCCGGTTGAGGCGGACATCCAGGCCCTGATGCGGGAACTGGTCGCCCTGCCCGCCCCCGCCGACACTGTTCGCGCTGCTCCCGCTGGTCCGGTGCGCCGACGCAAGAGGCCGCTCCTTCTCGCCGCCGTTGGGGCGCTCGCCGCGACGGCGACGGTGTTCGCCACACTTCAGGCAGGGGGCGCCGGCGACGGCGACGACGGCGGTGACGTCCCCCGCGAGTTCCTGGGCACCTGGGAAGGACAACTCACGAACAGGAGCGACCTGCCCGGTGGCACCCTGCGCATCACGATCGCGCAGGGCGCGGTGGGCGACGTCGTCTCGACCGACGCGGCGGTTTCGATGCGGGGCATCAGCTGCACCAGTGACTACCTGCTCACGACGGCCGAGGACTCGCGCCTGATACTGGAGGCCCGGTCGAGCGAAGGCGCCGGATCCAACCCTTTGAACCTGTGCGTAGAGGGCTCGGAGACAGCTCGCGTCACGCTCCAGGAAGACGGTCGGCTGTACTACGCGTCCTTGAGCGAGGAGGCGGGATTCCCTGAGGGGCACTTGAGCAGGGCTGGTGAGGAGCCCGCCGCCTGACTGGTTCGGCAGCGGCACGGTGAAGGCCGCAAGAGCGGGTCACGCGGTGGCGCGGTAGCCGAGCCCGCGGTGGGCGAAGGTGGTGAGGGTGTCACGCAGCTGCTTCTCCTCGGCTTCACTGTGATCGCGGGTGAAGAGCAGGTAGCAGGTTCGTTCACCCATCCAGGCGAGGGCCTCCAGCCGGGAACGGTCCAGCGCGGGGTCGCCCCCGACCAGTCCGCGGGCGCGGTCGTGAGCGACCGCCCGGCAGGCGAGGTCGATGCCGTGTTCCATCAGAGAGACCCACACCGGTCGGTACTCGGCGCGGGTGGACAGTTCAACACCGACGCGGAAAATGTGACCGTGGTTGCGCCAGTTGTCGACCTGGACGTCGACGGCCCGCTTCAGACCGGTGGCGTCCGTGCTGTCGCCGCAGGCGTCGAGACCGGTGTAGATGTGCCGGGTGGCTCGTTCGATGACCGCGCACACCACCTGCTCCTTGGAGGCGAAGTAGAAGTACGCGGCGGAACGAGTGATTCCCGCCTGTTTCGCGACTGCCTCCATCGTCAGCTCGGCGAGCGTCGACCGCCGGAGCATCTCCTCCGCCGCGTGCAGCAGCGCCTGCTCCCGCAGATCACCCTTGCTCACTTTGGCGCGGCGCGGGTCCGCCGGGTGCCCGTCGTCGGACTGACTGTTCATGGCCGCTGAGAATACGCCCCACCCGGTTCCCACACGTCGGGAGAGGCGGTCGACGACCGGGAGCCGATTCTCACGGGACGGAACAAGAACCGCGGCAGCATCGAACAGGGGGGAACAGGCGCCGAACTGCCGTTCCGGGCCCTGACGGAACGCGAGGGTAGGAACAGCGCCGCCATCTGTTCCCACGAGAGCTTTCGGCGGACGCACGAAGACCTTCGGAGACCCCGACCCGGCACGGCCTTCGAGGTTGGCACGGAACTCCTACCGCCTCGCACAAGCCAGGCCGAGACCCGGGCAGGCCGTCGTGACCTGAACACAGCTGGAGAGCCCCGTCACCCAGCCGGCCACAGCCTCGTCGTCGCCTTCCAGGGCCCGGCGGGCCGTTCGTGACACCAGCGCACTCCAGGGGCTCGATCTTTCTGCAGAGCTCACGGGCTCGCGGATGAACAAGAGGTCGACCCTGGAGAGGGCTCGCGCTGCGACGGTCAACGTACGCGCGCTCCACGCGAGTTTCGCGGTGCCCACGGAGGCGCCGGGCTGCGCCGCTCTTGGCAGAGGCCTCAGGGGCCCGGGAAAACGGAGGTATCAGCCCGGCGCCCGCGTCATCACCGCGAACCCCGTGACGGACAGTGATGCCGCTCTTTGAGGAGGCCTTGACGGCCAGGGGAGATCCAGGCATTCGCTGTCCTGCGCGAGCAGTCGTTCCGGGACGTTGCATGGTCCCGCGCTGTCTGCTGACGCACTGGATTAGGGGGCAACTGACGGGACCGAATCCGACCGACCGCGGCGAGAAGGGATCGAAATCCACCTCATCGTCGACCGCAGCGGCCTACCGCTGTCGATCGGCGTCTGCGCTTCGATCCTCCACGACGGTCAGGCTCTCACTCCGCTGGTCCGCGGTATCCCGCCCGTCCGCTCACGCCGCGGTCCGCGACGCCGACGGCCCGGAAAGCTGCACGGAGACAAGGGCTACGACTACCGGCACCTGCAGCGATGGCAGTCCTCCAGCGGCATCCGGCACCGATGGCCCGCGAAGGCGTCGAATCGTCCCAACGTCTGGGCAAACGCCGCTGGGTCGTGGGACGAATCGTCTCCTGGCCGTTCGGCTGTCGACGCCTCCACCGCCGCATACGAGCGAAAGCCGGAACACTTCCTTGCCTGCACCGCCATCGCCGCGACCCTCATATGCCACCACAGAGTCACCAACTGAAATGACGTCCTATTCGTGCAGCAGTCTCAAGCTTCATCTTTGTCTCGTGCCAGTGAAGGGCTCACATCCAGCGAGGGATATGTGTCACCACATAGATGACGATCACCATCAGCACGAGAGTGATGATCAGGACCGAGCAACCGCACCCGCCCTCGGGTTCGATGTCGCCGGTCTCCGCGTCCTGTATGCCGCGCGCAACGGCCCTGCGAATTCTGCGCTCGTCGCCGTAGTCCATCTGAGCCCCCGTATCCAGACGACCTCCCCTGCAGATCACAGGGTGCGTCACGTTCAAGTGTGGGCGGAGGCGGACATCAACCTCAAGCCTGGTGCCAGCCGTTCCTTCGACACGACGTACTTGCTCGCCTTCCCGGACGGCCATTCACGGGCGGTGGTCGGACACCGCTGGCGCTCTACAGAGGACACCGTCCGCCTGGCCGCCGTGCTGCTCCTCGCCGCCGGGCCGGCCCGGCGCCGGCTTCCTGGCCGTCGCCTTCGCCGCCGCCGTCTTCCTCGTCGAGCTCGTCTTCTTCGCCTCCGCTATCAGCCGCTCCCTCAACCAGGTACTGGGTCTTGAAGTGATCCTTTGCCGCTCCCGTTCCTCCCGTCCTGCCGACACGCCAGAGCGCCGCGAAATAGTACGGGCGTAGGCCAAATGAGACGGCGTCACTGGAACCGGGGGCGCGCTGAGGCGGGGCTGCTGCCGTACCCGAAGGCCGTGTAGGTCCTCGGACGTGCCGTGTTGTGTCTTGTGGGTGGAGACGGCACGTGTGGAGTGGCCTGTTGGGGGTGGGGGTTTTTACGGTGGCGGGGCTATGAGCTGGAGTGTCGACCCGCGACTTGGACGAGGAGTTCACTTATGGATCACGGGCCTTCTGTGCACGGGGGTGTCGGCAGTCATGAGATGGGTGGTGCCGTGTCCTTGGTGGAAACCTGGGGTGCTGTTGTGTTCATCGGTTGGGCTGTGGTCATGTGGGCGGCGGTTGTTGTGCTGGCCTTCGCGAACCGTGGTCCTGTGCGTCCTTGGCTGTTCAGGACCGCGGTTGTTCTTATCGGTCTTGGTGTGATCGGTCAGGTAGGTCACTTCCAGGAGCATGTCGCGCAGGCCGGGTACTGGGTGGCGAACCCGTATGCTCCTGCTTGGATGACGCCTTGGGGGGACGGCCTCGCGCGTGGCATGGGCCAGGTGGACCCGGCCAAGCCTGCGTTGGGTATGGAGATCTTGCATTTGACCGGGAATTTCGTTTTCCTTGCCGGCCTGGTCGGGATCGTGCAGATCACTCGGCGAGCCACCGGGCACCTCAAGTCCCGCAAGTGGGGCAGGATGGGCGTGTGGATGCAGGGTCTCCATGGTCTTGAGCATGTCGTTTTGACGGTGTCGGTGGCGCTGGGTGCCAGCAGGGCGGTCGGTCTGTCGACCTGGTTCGGTGCGATTGATCCCGGCCCGGCGCTGGTGACCTATCGCGTGTGGTGGCATTTCGTCGCCAACCTGATCGGTACCGCGATACTCGCCGTCGCTGTCTACCACCTGTGGAGGGAGAGGCGCGCGGTCAGGGCTGGATACGAGGAGGGCCGGGAAGGGGACGGCGGGGGGCCTGGTCGCCCGGCACGTGGTGGCGCGGCGCCCGGGGCCGTCTGGGTTAGGGGCGGGGCGCCGGTGTCGTCTCCCTCGGGGCGGTGAACTGGGTGGAGTCGTTGGTGTTTTGCCGCTGGTGAGGGTGAGTGGGTTGCCGGGCGGGCCGCAGGCTGGGTGGATTGGCCGGTCGGGGCGCGCCCGGAGGGCCTGGGGCAGGGGTTGAGGGTCCTTTTCGGGGGTTGGTGGTGGCTGGACGGATGTGGCGTGTGTGGGTGGTGTGTTGTTGGTTGGGTGGGCGGTGAGTTTTGGGTTGTGGGAGAGTCGTTGTGTGGTGAGTTGGTGCTGGGTCGGGGCTTGTGTCTGGAGGAGATGTATGGCGAAGCTTATTTATTCGATGGTTACGTCGCTTGATGGATATGTGTCGGCGGAGGAGGGGGGCATCGGTACGGGGGCTGATGATCCGGAGGTGCATACGTTCATCAATGATGTTTTCCGTCCTGTGGGTACGTATCTGTACGGGCGGCGGATGTACGAGACGATGCTGTACTGGGAGACCGCGCTGGAGGTGCCGGGCCAGCCGCCGCAGATTCTGCAGTATGCGCGGGACTGGCAGGCTGCGGAGAAGGTCGTGTATTCGACGACGTTGGAGTCGGTGTCCAGTGCGAGGACGAGTCTTGTGCGGTGTTTT
>NZ_LIPF01000019.1 GCF_001905385.1 Streptomyces sp. CB02414
TGTTCAAGCACCCAGCAGGCGTGTCACCAACGTCGCGGGACAGCACACCTAGCCCCTGAACGCCGCCGGACGCTCCGGGGACGCCTCCGCCAGGGCCTTGGTGACGCCCTCGGCGCCCGCGCGAAGGCCGTAGACGGGGGTGTCGGGCTGCTGGCGCCAGGACTCGTCGATGCCGCCGGCGTCGACGGTGTCGAAGCCCAGTTCGTCGATGAGGGCCCGGACCTTGGCCTTGGCCGCCTCGTCGTCACCGGCGACCGGCAGCGCCATGCGGCCGGGGTCGCCGGCCGGGCGCGGGCGGTCCAGGATGTCCTGGGCGTACGTGCCGTTGAACGCCTTGATCACGGGGTGGCCGAGGTGGCCCTCGACCCACCGGCTCTCGGTGCGGCCCTCGTCCTCGATGGCGGCGATGCGCCCGTCGCGCTGCCGCGGGTAGTAGTTGTTGGTGTCGATGACCGCCACGCCGTCGGCGGCGCCGTCGAGGATGCCGGAGGGCAGGCCGGGGACCGCCTTCAGCGGGACCGTGACGACCACGATCTCGGCGCCCCGGGCCGCCTCCTCGGCCCGCACCGGGGTGGCGCCGGTCTCCTCGGCCAGCGCGGTGAGCGTGTGCGGTCCGCGTGAGTTGGCGACGGAGACGTCGTGCCCGATCGCGGTCAGCCGCCGGGTGAGGTTGCCGCCGATGTTGCCCGCGCCGATGATGCCGATCTTCATGATGCCGACTCGCCTTGCCTTTCGGGGGTCGTGTCCTGCGGAACCCGGCGGCACGCGCCGGTGATCAGCGGCAACCCCCGGCCGGCGCGGGCTATTCCACCCAGGCCGGACATACCGAGGGGCGCCCGCCCGGTGACCGGACGGGCGCCCCTCGTGGCGTCGCTACTTGTTCAGGTGCGCCCAGAACTCGTCGAACGACAGCACCTTGTCGCCGTCCAGGTCGCGGCCGGCGATGATCGCCTCGGCCACCGACTCGGTGACGTTCCAGTCGCCGCCCTGGGCCAGCGCGGTCTTGAACTCGGCCGCGGTGATGAAGCCGTCACCGTCCGTGTCGATCCGCTCGAACTGCTTGCGTGCTTCCTCGATGTCCGCCACCGGTCCGCCCCTCATTTCCGTGCTCTGCTCGTCCTGTGGACGCGTCTGACGCAGGTCAGATTAGCTGCCCGGGCGAGCGCCCAGTGCGGCGACCACCCACCCGAACTGCTCCTCGTGGGCGGACGGCGGCTCCACGCCGTTCACGATCGCCGACAGCTCCCGGTAGCGCGCGAGGCGGTTGTTCGTCATCGAGGTGAGGCGTTTTCGTACGACGGCCGGGTCGGCGTCGCCGATGAGCGCGCGCAGGATGCCGGCGGCCCGCGGCGAGTCGGGCGCGACGCCCTCCCGCAGCGCGTCGCCCGCGAGCCGGACCAGACGGCTGACGAACCACAGGGAGGAGCTGGTGGGCACGTCCGCTGCCCGGTCCGCCGCGTTGAACTCGATCATCCGGCGCATCGTCGCCCGGAACTCCGGGTCCTGGATCAGCTCGGCCAGCTCCACCCACGCGTCCACCTGCTCGGGGGTGGGATCGTCGGGCAGGTCCGCCGCGGCGAAGCGCAGACGGGTGCGGATGTCGGGGTCGGCGGTGTCGATGCCCTCGAAGACCTCCGCCATGAAGTCGTCGATGATGCGCCGTCGTTCGGCGGCGGACAGTCGCGCCAGCTTGTTCATCAGGGTCGTCTCCTCTGCGGTCGAGCCGCGTCTCGCCACGGTCGACAGCACCGCGCGGGTCACCCTCAGCGACCTGATCTGCGCGTCCAGCGCGCTCACGTGGGCCGCCGCCACCTGCGCGACCGTCTCCTCGCCGGCCAGCACGCGGCGTACGGCGTCCAGGCCGAGGCCGAGCTCGCGCAGGGTGCGGATCAGCTCCAGGCGGGCGACGGAGGCGGCGTCGTAGAGGCGGTAGCCGCCCGTGGAGCGGGTCACCGGGGGCAGGGCGCCCTCGTCGGACCAGTAGCGGATGGTGCGCACCGTCAGTCCGGTGGCGCGGGCCAGCTCGCCGATGGTCATCAGTGCGGTGCCGTCGTCGTTCACGTGTGTGAGCCTGGGCCTTCCAGTGGGTGGAGACTCAAGGAGCGCGGTGTGGCGGAGAGCCTGCGGGACATTCTGGAGGCGGCGGGGCGGGGTCTCTTCCCGGTGGCGGACGGCGGGATCACCGTGGTGCCGCAGCACGGCGAGCGGGACGCGGGGGTGATCGCGTTCACGGCGCACTCGGTCGTCTTCACGGACGAGGAGGAGGGGTGGGTGCGCGGGACGCTGGAGGCTCTGGAGGCACTGGGGTGCGACCCGCTCGCCGCGGCCATGAATTCCCGGTTCCTGAGCGCCCTCGGGGAGCGGGCCGGGCGGACCAACGACACGATCGACGTGCTGCTGACCGGCGCTCCGCTGCCGGGCCGGCCTGAGGTGGCGCTGGAGGAGGTCGCCGGCCCCGGGCATCCCCGGGTGGTCGCGGCGGGCCGGCGGCGCGGCGGGGTGCGGGTGTGGGCGGCGGACGGCGGGGTGCTGGTGCTGGGCCGCGGGGTCGCCGGGCGGCTGGAGGTCGCGGTGGAGGTGGCGGAGGGGGCCCGGCACCGGGGACTGGGGCGGCACCTGGCGACGGCGGCGCGGCGGCTGGCCGGGGGCGAACCGGTGTGGGCGCAGATCGCGGCGGGGAACGCCCGCAGTCTGCGGGCGTTCCAGGCGGCGGGTTACCGGCCGGTGGGATCGGAGGCGCTGTTCCTCCGCCCGTGAGGTGCCCGGTGCCGGGTCAGTGCCAGGGCTTGTAGTGCGGGTTGCTCTCGCACTCGCTCATGACCTCGGTCTTGGTCTGCCGGTCGACCGGGCAGACGCCGATGATGTACTGCCGCTTGATGCCGCCGGGGAAGGCGACCTCGACCTGGTCGGCCCACTTGTGGGTGTCGCCGATGGTCTTGTTGACGTCGATGCCGCCGGGGGCGTCGATGTAGTAGTTGTAGCCGGACTTGTACCAGGTCTTGTAGAGGTCGTGGTCGTAGGTGGTCGAGACGTACGGCGAGGGCTGGTTGACGAGGACGTACTTCTCGACGTCGTACTGGCCGTCGGTGACGTCCTTGGCGTGGAAGCCCTCCTCGAAGACGACCTGCGGGCCGCGGCTGTCGCTGCGGTAGAGGGTGCCGCAGGTGGTGCGCCAGACCGGCTCCGGCGTGATGCGGTCGAGGTCCACGTCGGGGTCGGCGGCGGCCTTGAGCTTGTCGTCGAACTGGGGGCAGGCGGGGGCGGCCTTCGCGGCGGGTGCCGTCGGCGCGGTCGTGCTGCCGGGAGCCGTGGCGGCCGTGGTGGCGAGGACGGCGGAGAGGGACAGGACGGCGGCGGCGCCCCTGCGGCGCAGGCGAGTGGTGAACATGGGGCTTACGATCCCGGGTGCGGAGCGGTAGGCTCCGGATCTTCACCCGTAGGTGGCGTGTCCGCCGAACCGCCTTGCCCCCGGCGGAAGATGGGCTCTCACCGGTCGACCACCCGCAGCTCGAACCAGGTCGTCTTGCCGCGCGGCAGCAGGTCGACGCCCCAGCGGTCGGACAGCTTGTCGACGAGGAAGAGGCCGCGTCCGCTGACGTCCGTGTCCTGCACCGGCATCAGGCAGGGCAGTCCCCGGGAGGGGTCGCGGACCTCGACGCGGATCCAGCCGGGGCGGCGGCGCATGTGGAGGCCGAAGACGCGGGCTCCGGTGTGCCGCACCGCGTTGCCCACCAGCTCGGAGACGAGCAGGACGGTGTCCTCCGTGACGCGGGGGCCGAGTTGCCACTGACGCAGGGCGATGACCTGGGCCAGTCGGCGGGCGGTGGCGGCGGACTCGGGGCGGGAAGGTAACGGAACTTCGCACTCCGTGGGATTGCCGAACAACTCCAGCGCCTTGAGCGCGTGTTCGTCCTCGACCGCCGGCGACCAGCGCGCCGCGGTCGCACGTCCGGCTCCCCGCGGCTGTTCCGTACCCTCCAGCCCCGCCATGCCCCCATCATGGCCGTCCTCGGAGGGCTCCGGGGCCGTTCCCGGGGAATACACCCCCGCCGAGGGCGGGTCCGACGGCGGTCGATCGGCATATGCCGCAGGCAGTTCGGGACCGCGAACAGCCCCACTGACCTGCACGGACGGCTCGGCCCGAGACAAGCGACGGACTCCCTCGACAAGACGCGCTTAATGGTGCGTTAAGGCTCCCATAAACCGCCCCATCGAGGGACCCGGATGAGACACCACGTCAATTACAAGTGGACCGGCCGGACTTCCGGCGACGGTTGTGCGAGCGTCCGCTAGAGGAACTTCGCCTTCCCCGGTCCCTCTTCCACGAAGCTGCGCATCCCGCGTTCGCGGTCCTCGGTCGCGAACAGGCCCGCGAACCAGTTCCGCTCGACGGCGAGGCCGGTGTCGATGTCCGTCTCCAGTCCGGTGTCGATCGCCTCCTTCGCCGCGCGCAGCGCGATGGCGGGGCCCTTGGCGAGCCGGGCGGCCCAGGCGTGCGCCTGCTCGTAGACCTCGGCGGCCGGTACGACGCGGTCCACCAGGCCGAGTGCCAGCGCCTCGTCGGCCTTCACCTGGCGGCCGGTGAAGATGAGGTCCTTGGCCTTGGAGGGGCCGATCAGCCGGGACAGCCGCTGGGTGCCGCCCGCGCCGGGGATCAGGCCGAGCAGGATCTCGGGCTGGCCGAGCTTGGCGTTCTCGCCGGCGATGCGGAAGTCGGCGCATAGCGCGAGCTCGCAGCCGCCGCCGAGGGCGTAGCCGGTGACCGCCGCGACCACCGGCTTGGGGATGCGGGCCACGGCAGTGAAGGAGTCCTGCAGGGCCCGGGAGCGCGCGATCATCGCCGCGTGGTCCATCACCTGCATCTCCTTGATGTCCGCACCCGCCGCGAACACCTTCTCGCCGCCGTGGATAACGACGGCACGCACGTCGTCGCGGCGGGTGACCTCCTCGGCGAGTTCCTTGAGCCGGTCCTGGGTGGCGACGTCCAGCGCGTTCATGGGCGGGCGGTTGAGGCGCAGGGTGCCGACGCCGTCCGCGACTTCCAGTTCTACGGTCATGCCCAGCAGGTTAACGGGGACTAACGACAGCGGCCCCGGTGCCGTACCTCACATCGAGGATCGCGGACACCGGGGCCGTACGCGGATGGAGGCTACGCCTTCCACTTCTCCCAGGACATGTTCCAGCCGTTGAGGCCGTTGTCCGGGGCGATGGTCGCGTCGTTGCTGTTCTTCACCACGACCACGTCGCCGATCATCGAGTTCTCGAAGAACCAGGAGCCCGGCGCCTTCTCGTCCCAGCCGCCGCGCACGTCGCGCAGGCCTATGCAGCCGTGGCTGGAGTTGCGGTTGCCGAAGGCGTCGCCGCCCCAGTAGTTGCCGTGGATGAAGGTGCCGGAGGTGGACAGGCGCATGGCGTGCGGGACGTCCTTGATGTCGTACTCGCCGCCGTAGCCGACGGTCGCACCGTTCATGCGGGTCACGGGGAGCCGCTCGGTGATGACCATCTGGCCGTTCCAGGTCTCGTAGCCGGGCGCGCCGGTGGTGACCGGGATGGTCTTGACCGTCTTGCCGTCCCGCACGACCGTCATGGTGAGCTTCTTGGCGTCGACCACGGAGACCTGGCTGCGGCCGACGGTGAAGGAGACGGTCTTGTCCTGCTCGCCGTAGACGCCGTCGCGGCCCTCGACGCCGTCGAGGTCGAGGTCGACGGTGACCTTGGTGCCGGCCTTCCAGTACTTCTCCGGGCGGAAGTCGAGGCGGTCGTTGCCGAACCAGTGGCCCTCGACCTCGACGGCCGGCTCGGTCTTGATGCGGATGGCCTTCTCGACGTCCTCGGGGTTGGTGATGCCCCGGGTGAAGCGGATCGAGAACGGCATGCCGACGCCGACCTTCGAGCCGTCCTCGGGGGTGAAGTGGCCGATGAAGGTGTTCTCGGGCGTCAGGGTGGTGAAGCGGGAGTCCTCGGCGGCCGTGCGGCCCTCGGAGTCCTTGGCGACCGCGTGCACGGTGTACGTGGTGGCGGCGGCCAGGTGGGTGGACGGCGTCCAGGTGGCGCCGTCGCCGGATATCTTCCCGTCGACCTTGGCGCCCTCGGCGTCCTTGACGACGACCTCGGTGAGCTTGCCCTTGGCGGCGCCTATCTTCAGGGCGCCGCTGGTGTCGACGGCCTTGGCCCCGTCCTCGGGCGTGATGCTGACGACGGCCTCGGACTGCTTGCTCTGTGCCGCCGTGGAGTCCTTGGCGTTCTTGCCGTCGCCGCCCGCCCCGGCGCCGGCGCCGGAACCCGACCCGCCGCAGGCGGTGAGTGTCAGCAGCACGCCCAGTGCCAGCGCCGGCAGTGCCCTGCCGCGTCCCCTGCCGCCCCGCCCCCGGGCACCCGCCGGCGACGCCCCCGATATCGGACGCACGTTCAACTTGTCTCCCCTCGCCGGGCCCGATCCGGCCCGCGCCCCAGTGCGCCGACGCGCACGGGCGCATCGTAACCGCAGGCCAGCGGCTCAGGGGACAGGGGAAATGTCACCGTTCCGTACCGAGTTGGCGGCCACCCCGGCCGGGGCGCGCCGGGGTCACTTCACCGCGCTGCCCGCCTTCCATTTCTTCCAGTTCATGTTCCAGCCGCCGAGTCCGTTGTCGGGGGCGACCGTCTTGTCCTTGCTGTTGACCACCTCGACGACGTCGCCGATGAGGCTGCGGTCGAAGAACCAGCCCGCCGGGGTGTCGGACCCGCCGCCCTTGACGTCGCGCAGTCCGACGCAGCCGTGGCTGACGTTGGCGCGGCCGAAGGTGTCGGCGGGCGCCCAGTAGTTGCCGTGCAGGAAGGTGCCGGAGCTGGTCAGGCGGATGGCGTGCGGGACGTCGGGGATGTCGTACTCGCCGCCGAAGCCGACCGTGCGGCTGTTCATGCGGGTGACGTCGAGCATCTCGGTGATGACCATCTTGCCGTTGTAGGTGGGGGTCTTCGGGGCGCCCGCGGTGATGGGCACCGTGGTCAGCAGGGTGCCGTCCCGGCGGACCTCCATGGTCCGCTTCGCCGCGTCGACCAGGGAGACCTGGCTGCGGCCGACGGTGAAGGAGAACGTCTTGTGCTGGAGCCCGTAGACGCCCGGCGCGCCCTCGACGTCGCGCAGGTCGAGGTCGACGGTGACCTTGGTGCCGGGCTTCCAGTACTTCTCGGGGCGGAAGTCGAGACGGTCCTTGCCGAACCAGTGGGGGCGGACCTCGACGGAGGGCTTCGCGGTCACCTCGACGGCGCGTTCGACGGCGGCGCGGTCGGTGATCTCGTCGCTGAACTGCAGCGAAACGATCATGCCGGTGCCGACGACGGAGCGGTTCTCGGGGGCGAAGTAGGCGATGAAGCGCTCGTCGGGGACGTAGGTGGTGAAGGTGGCGTGCCGGGCGGAGCGGCGGCCGTGGCCGTCGAGGGCGACCGCGTCGACGGTGTACTTGGCGGCCAGGGCCAGCCGCTCGTCGTCGGGTTCCCAGCGCAGTCCGTCCTCGGAGATCCGGCCGGGCACCTCCGTCTCCTGCGCGTCCTGCGACTTGACGACCTTCACCGACTCCAGCCGGCCGTCGGGCACCCGCACCGACAGCTTCTTCTCCTCGGGCCGGACGGCCTTGCTGCCGTCGTCCGGGGTGATGCGGATGACGTCCTCGGCGGCGGGTGGTTTGCCGAGCATCTCGCCGATGTCCGAGCCGATGCCGCCGCCGTCGGAGGTGCATCCGGCGGCCCCGGCCAGCAGTCCTGCCCATGTCAGTACGGCGGCCCAAACGGTCGCCGCGCGCCGTGCGCGCCCATGTACGTGCCTCACATCCACCCGTAACGACCGGTCCGCCCTGGGGAAACGTGAGTGCGAGCCATGCGGTGGGCAGAACTGTGGGGAGGACCACGAGCCGCGGGAGGCTGACAGGTGTCCAGCGCAGCCGAGCAGGAGGAGGTGGCCGGGAAACCGGCCGCCGAGGACGGGCCCGCGCGCCCCGCCGTCGTGGTGAACGGCGCACGGCGTGCCGCGCCGCCGCCCGCCGTGCCGGCGTGGCCGGGGACACCGGTGCCGCTGGGCGCCCGGTTCCGGACCGGCCCGGACGGGGTGGCGGGAACGAACTTCGCGCTGTGGGCGGGCGGGGCGGAGGCGGTGGAGCTGTGCCTGTTCGACGAACAGGGGGTGGAGGGCCGGGTGCGGCTGACCGAGCTGACCCACGAGATCTGGCACGGCTTCGTGCCCGGCGTGCGGCCCGGCCAGCGCTACGGCTACCGGGTGCACGGCCGCTGGGACCCGTGGACGGGCGCCCGCTGGAACCCGGCGAAGCTCCTGCTCGACCCGTACGCGCGTGCGGTGGACGGTGACTTCTCCCTGCCCGCCGAGGTGTACGGGCACGTACGGGACTGGCCGGAGCAGCACGTGGCGGACACCGTCCGCGACGACCGGGACTCGGCGCCGTACGTCCCGAAGGGCGTGGTCGTCCATGACGACGACGACTGGGCGGACGACCGCCGGCCCAAGACCCCGTGGGCGGACTCGGTCATCTACGAGCTGCACGTCAAGGGCTTCACCAAGCTCCACCCGGACATCCCGCCCGAGCTGCGCGGCACGTACGCGGGCCTCGCGCACCCGGCGGCGGTCGGGCACCTGACACGGCTGGGCGTGACGGCGGTGGAACTGCTGCCGGTGCACCAGTTCGCGCACGAGAGCCACCTGCTGGAGCGCGGCCTGCGGAACTACTGGGGCTACAACTCCATCGGCTACTTCGCCCCGCACGCCGCGTACGCCGCCTCCGGCACCACCGGTGAGCAGGTCGGCGAGTTCAAGCGGATGGTGCGCGCGCTGCACGCGGCGGGCATCGAGGTCATCCTCGACGTGGTCTACAACCACACGGCGGAGGCGGGCGAGCTCGGCCCGACGCTCTCCCTCAAGGGCATCGACAACCACGGCTACTACCGCCTCCAGCCGGACGCCCGCCGCTACGCCGACTACACCGGCTGCGGCAACACCCTGCACGTGGTCCAGCCGCACGTGCTGCGCCTGATCACCGACTCGCTGCGGTACTGGGTGACGGAGATGGGCGTGGACGGCTTCCGCTTCGACCTGGCGGCGGCGCTGGCCCGTTCGATGCACGACGTCGACATGCTCTCCCCGTTCCTCGCCGTGATCGCCCAGGACCCGGTGCTGCGGCGGGTGAAACTGATCGCCGAGCCCTGGGACGTCGGCTCGGGCGGCTACCAGGTAGGCGCCTTCCCGCCCCTGTGGACGGAGTGGAACGACCGCTACCGCAATGCCGTGCGGGACTTCTGGCGGCACGCGCTGCCGGACGTGCGGGAGATGGGCTACCGCCTGTCGGGCTCCAGCGACCTGTACGCGTGGGGCGGGCGGCGCCCGTACGCCTCGGTCAACTTCGTCACCGCGCACGACGGCTTCACCTTGCGCGACCTGGTGTCGTACGAGCGCAAGCACAACGAGGCCAACGGCGAGGGCAACCGGGACGGCACGGACGACAACCGCTCCTGGAACTGCGGCGCGGAGGGCGAGACCGACGACGCCCGGGTGCGGGCGCTGCGGCGGCGCCAGCTGCGCAACCTGCTGACCACCCTCCTGCTGTCGACCGGGGTGCCGATGCTGGTCGCCGGCGACGAGTTCGGCCGCACCCAGGGCGGCAGCAACAACGCCTACTGCCAGGACAACGAGATCGGCTGGCTGGACTGGAGCCTGCTGGACGACCCGGAGTGGCGGCCCCTGTTCGAGCTGACCTCCCGGCTGATCGCGCTGCGCCACCGGCATCCCGTGCTGCGCCGCCGGGCCTTCTTCTCCGGCCGGGCGCACTCCGCGGACGGCCTGCGCGACCTGGCCTGGTTCACCGCGCGGGGCACCGAGATGACGGAACAGGACTGGTACGCGCCCGCCGCCACCCTCGGCATGTACCTCTCCGGGCGGGACATCCCGGGCCGCGACGAGCGCGGCGCGCCGTTCGCCGACGACAGCTTCCTCGCCGTCCTGCACGCCGGGGAGCGTCCCGCGCCCTTCGTCCTGCCGGCCGCGCCGTGGGCGGAGCGGTACGAGGTGGTCGTGGACACCAGCGGGGAGGCGCAGGCTCAGGAGCCGGGCGGGACGCACGCGGCGGGCGCGGAGATCACGGTGCCGGCGCGGTCGGTGCTGCTGCTGCGGGTGGGGTGAGGCAGTCCACGCGCTTCCCTCCCGCCAGAAAACGCCAGGCGCAAGAGAGCAGGTGAACCGTAGGCTCGCTGCTGATGCCCACGACACCCGCCCCCGCCCCGGACCACCCTGCCGAGAAGCGTTCCACCGTGCGCGCCCTGCTGCGGCTGTGGCCGTACGTGCGGCCGGTGCGGGCGCGGTTGGGGACCGCGGCAGTCATAGCGATCCTCGCCTCGTGCGTCGGGCTGGTGATCCCGCTCGTCCTGAAGTGGATGGTGGACGGGCCGGTGGCCGACCGGGACCCGGCCGGTGTGTGGCTCGGCGCGCTGTACCTGCTGCTCCTCGGGGTGGCGGAGGCGCTGCTGTTCGGGCTGCGGCGGTGGCTGGTGGCCCGGCCGCTGTCGGCGGTCGAGGCCGGGATGCGGGCGGACCTGTACCGGCACCTGCAACGGCTGCCGGTGGCCTTCCACGACCGGTGGCCCTCGGGGCAGTTGCTGTCGCGCGGGACGACGGACCTGATGCTGCTGCGCATGTTCCTCGCCTTCCCGCTGACGTTCCTGCTGGTCAACGGCGTCACGATCCTGGTCGGCGTCGGCATCATGCTGGTCCAGGACTGGACACTGGGGCTGGTGATCCTCGGGCCCGCCATTCCCGTGATGATCACCTGCGGGATCTTCGAGAAGAAGTACTCCGCGGTGGCGCGGCGCGCGCAGGACCAGGTCGGGGACCTGACGACCGTGGTCGAGGAGAGTGTGCTCGGCGTCCGGATCATCAAGGGCTTCGGCCGGCACCGCAGCCAGGCCCGCGCCTTCCACGAGCTGTCGCACACGCTGCGCGGGACGGAGCTGCGCAAGGCGCGGCTGCTGGCGTCCATCTGGGCGGTCATCGTGACGCTGCCGGAGCTGGCGATCGGGGCGGCGCTGGTGGTGGGGGCGGTGCAGGTGGCGGACGGGTCGCTGTCGGCGGGGACGCTGGTGGCGTTCCTGTCGACGGCACTGGCGCTGCGGTGGCCGGTGGAGTCGATCGGCTTCCTGCTGGCGATGAGCCAGGAGGCGGCGGCGGCCACGGACCGGTACTTCGAGGTGATGGACGCGGAGGTCGAATCGCCGGGGAGTCCCCCCGCGCGGGAGGGCGGGGAGCGCGGCCCGGCGGTGCGGGCCGACGGGCTGAACTTCCAGGCCGTCACGTTCCGTTACCCCGACGCACCCCCCGACTCCCCGCCCCTCCTCGACCGCGTCGACCTCCACATCCGCCCCGGCGAGTCCATGGCCCTGGTCGGCGCCACCGGCAGCGGCAAGACGACGCTCACCGCGCTCGTCCCCCGCCTCCACGAGGTCACCTCCGGACGGATCACGCTGGACGGCGAGGACATCACCGCCCTGCCCCGCGAGGAGCTGCGCGCCCTGGTCGCCGTCGCCTTCGAGGAGCCGACCCTCTTCTCGGCGAGCGTCGGCGAGAACGTGCTGATGGGCGCCGCCGACGGCGCCGGGGACGAGGCACTGGGCCGGGCCCTCGCCGTCGCGCAGGCCGACTTCGCGCACGCGCTGCCCCAGGGCACCGGCACCCAGGTCGGCGAGCAGGGCCTCAGCCTGTCCGGCGGCCAGCGCCAGCGGCTCGCGCTCGCCCGGGCGGTCGTCGGCAGCCCGAGGTTCCTCGTCCTGGACGACCCGCTGTCCGCGCTGGACGTGCACACGGAGGCCGCGGTGGAGGCCGCCCTGCGGCAGGTCCTCGCGGACACCACCGCCCTGATCGTGGCCCACCGCCCCTCCACCGTCCTGCTCGCCGACCGCGTCGCCCTGCTCTCCGGCGGCCGGATCGCCGCCGTCGGCACCCACCACGAACTGCTGCGCGCCAACGCCGAGTACGCCCACCTGATGTCCGGACTCGACGGGCACGAGGAGCCCGGAAAGGGGGACGGCCGATGACCGCGCCCACGGCCACCGCGCCGGACAGGGAACGGCCCGAGGACGAGCCGGCCGCCGAGAGCCCGGCCCTCGCGGCCGACGACGTCTTCGACCGGGACGTCCTGCCCAGCCCCCCGGGCGCGACCGGCACCCTGCTGCGTTCCCTGCTGGCCCCGATGAAGGCCCGCGTCGCCCTCACCACCTTCCTCCTGCTGCTCCAGCAGGCGGCCGTGCAGGCGGGCCCGCTGCTGGTGGCGTACGCCATCGACCACGCCGTACCGGCGCTGCGGGACGACGACCACGGTCCGCTGATCGCGGTCGGCGCCGGTTACCTGCTCTGCTCGCTGGCCGCCGGCGGACTGCAGTACGCCTTCGTCGCGGCCGCCGCCCGGGTCAGCCAGGACGTGCTGCTGGACCTCAGGGGCCGGATCTTCCGGCACGCGCAGGCGCTGAGCGTCGACTTCCACGAGCGCTACACCTCGGGCCGGCTGATCTCACGTTCCACCACGGACGTGGAGTCGCTGCGGGAGCTGCTCGACGAGGGCCTCCAGGAACTGGTGACGGTCATCCTCTCCTTCGTCTACATCGCGGCGCTGCTGCTCTGGCTGGACCTGGGCCTCGGCGGCGTCGCGGTGGCGTCGTTCGTGCCGCTGTACGCGCTGGTGCGGCTGTACCAGCGGCGCGCGGGGCGGGTGTACCGGCGGCGGTCCACGGCGATCGCGACGGTGATCGTGAAGTTCGTGGAGACGATGAACGGCATCCGCCCGGTGCGTGCCTTCCGCCGGGAGGCGGCCAACGACGCCGACTTCGCCGTACTCAACCGGCGCCACGAGCGGTCCAACGGAGACGCGCTGCTGGAGATGGCCCGTTACGTCGTCGGCTCGCGGCTGGTCGCCAACACGGCCGTGGCCGGGATCGTGCTGTGGGGCGCCTACCGGGTCGCGGACGGCACGCTGGCGCTCGGCGTGCTGGCGGCGGCGGTGCTGTACCTGCGCCGCCTGTACGACCCGATCGACCGGCTCGGCATGTTCCTGAACTCCTACCAGTCGGCGGCGGCCTCCCTGGAGAAGATCGCCGGACTGCTGGCGCAGACGCCGTCCGTACCGGAACCGGCCGCGCCGAAGGAGCTGCCGCCGCTTCAGTCCGAGCACCCCGGCCGGGAGGTCGTCTTCGACGCCGTCCGCTTCGCCTACCGCACCGGCGGCGAGGTGCTGCCCCGCTTCGCCCTGACGATCCCGGCCGGGCAGACCGTCGCCGTCGTCGGCTCGACCGGCGCGGGCAAGTCGACGCTGGCCAAGCTGCTCGCCCGGTTCTACGACCCCTCCGACGGGCGCGTCCTGCTGGACGGCACCGACCTGCGCGACCTGGCCGTGCCGGAACTGCGGCGCGGGGTGGTGATGGTGACGCAGGAGGCCTTCCTGTTCTCCGGGACCGTCGCCGACAACATCGCCATCGGCCGGCCGGAGGCGACGCGGGAGGAGATCGAGCGGGCCGCGAAGGCGATCGGCGCCCACGACTTCATCACCGCGCTGCCCGACGGCTACGACACCGACGTACGCAAGCGGGGCGGCCGGATCTCCGCCGGCCAGCGGCAACTGGTCGCGTTCGCGCGGGCGTTGCTGGCGGACCCGGCGGTGCTGATCCTGGACGAGGCGACCAGCTCGCTGGACGTCCCCGGGGAGCGGGCGGTGCAGCGGGCCATGGCGACGGTGCTGAAGGGCCGTACGGCGGTGGTGATCGCACACCGGCTGTCCACCGTGGAGATCGCCGACCGGGTGCTGGTGATGGAGCATGGCCGGATCGTGGAGGACGGCACGCCGGACGAGCTGATCGCCGGTACGGGCCGGTTCGCGGACCTGCACCGGGCGTGGCGGGACAGTCTCGCGTGAGGGCGGGGCCTCGGGGGAGAACGGTGATCGACGCGTACGAGGACCCGGGCACGCCGGACCGCAGGGGCGGCTGGCGGTACCTGGCGTGGCTGGTGCGGCGGCAGTGGCCGCGCTGTCTGGCGGGGGCGGTGCTGGCCAGTGTGTGGATAGTGCTGCTGGCAGCGACGCCGTACCTGATGGCGCGGGCGGTCGACCACGGTCTGACCCCCGGTGACCTGGGCGCGCTGGCGGGTTGGACGGGCGCCCTGGTCACCGCGGGGGCGTTCAACGCCTGGCTGGGCACCCTGCGGCACCGCACGATGACGCGGGTGCGGATGGACGCCAACTTCCGCACGGTCAAGGTGGTCGTCGGGCACGCCGCGCGGCTCGGTGCGGCGCTGCGCCGGCAGGTGGGGGCGGGAGAGGTCGTCACCATCGGGGTGGGTGACGTGCAGACCATCAGCACCTCCCTGACGGCGGTGGGCCCCGGCGTCGGAGCCGTGGTCGCCTACGCGGCCGTCGGCGGACTGCTGCTGTCGGTGTCGACGCGGCTCGCCCTGGTGGTGCTGATCGGGGTGCCGCTGCTCGGCGTGGTGCTCGGACCGCTCATGGGGCGGTTGCAGGGCAGGGAGACCGAGTACCGGGAGCGGCAGTCCGTGCTGACCGCGCGGATCGGCGACCTCGCGGGCGGGCTGCGGGTGCTGAACGGCCTGGGCGGCAAGGGCCTGGTCGCGGACGCGTTCCGCCGGGACTCGGGGCGGCTGCGCGAGCAGGGCTACCGGGTCGGCGCGGTGACCAGCTGGATCCAGGCCCTGGGGGTGGGCCTGCCGATGCTGTTCCTGGCGCTGGTGACCTGGCTGGGCGCCCGGCTGGCGGTGCAGGGGCACATCAGCGTCGGCGAGCTGGTGTCGGTGTACGGGTACGTGGTGGCGCTGGGCTGGCCGGTGGCGTTTCTGATCGAGATGGGCCACCAGCTCAGCCGGGGCGTGGTGGCCGCCCGCCGGGTGGTGGCGTTCCTGCGCCTGGAGCCCGAGCCGGACACCGGCACGTGTGACGCCCCCGCCGAGCCGTCGGCGCTGTACGACCCGGGCTCCGGGGTACGGGTCCTCCCCGGCCACCTGACCGCCCTGGCCACCGCCCGCCCGTCGGACGCCACCGAACTCGTCGACCGCCTGGGCCGCTACGCCCCCTCCGAGGTGACCTGGGGAGACATCCCGCTGTCCGAGGTACCGCTCGCACAGGTCCGGTCCCGCATCCTGGTCGCGGAGGCGGAAGCCGACCTCTTCGCAGGCCCCCTGCACGAAGTAATAGGCGCTCAGGAGACGCCCCAAAGGGGCGCGGGGAACTGCGCGACCAGCCACACCGCACCCGCAGACGCCCGACTACACACCGGGGCAACCCAGAAGGCGAACCTCACCCAGGCCATCCACGCCGCCGCCGCCGAAGACATACTCCAGTCCCTCCCCGACGGCCTGGAAACCCAGGTCGCGGCCCAGGCCCGCGACCTGTCCGGCGGTCAACGCCAACGCGTACGCCTGGCCCGAGCCCTGCTCACCGACCCCGAGATCCTGCTCGCCGTGGAGCCGACCTCCGCTCTGGACGCCCACACCGAGGCCACCGTCGCGCACCGCCTGCGGGACGCCCGCAAGGGCCGTACGACCGTGGTGGCCTGCACCTCCCCCCTCCTGCTCGACCGGGCGGACGTGGTGCACCACCTGGTCGACGGCAAGGTCGTCGCCACCGGCACGCACCGCGAACTGCTCGCCACCGAGCCGGGATACCGCGCACTGGTCTCCAGGGAAGACAGCGAAGACGAGGTGCTCCCATGATGTCCGAAGGACAACTCCCCGTCGCCGGGCGCACCGGCGTCCGCCGCGCGGTGGCCGGCCTGGTCCGCGCCGACCGGCGGTCCTTCGCGGTCGTCCTCGGCCTGAACGCGCTGGCGGCGCTCGCCGGGCTCGCGGGCCCGTGGCTGCTGGGCCGGATCGTCGACGAGGTGCGCGCCGGGGGCGGTGTCGGTGCCGTGGACCGGATGGCGCTCGCCATCCTGCTGTGCTCCCTCGCCCAGCTGCTGCTGGCCCGCTGGGCTCGGTACGTGGGCCACCGTTTCGGTGAGCGGACCCTCGCGCGAGTGCGGGAGCGGTTCGTGGACCGCGCGCTGGCCCTGCCGGCCTCGGTCGTGGAGCGGGCCGGCACCGGCGACCTGACGACGCGCGGCACCGCCGACGTGACCACGGTCGGCACGACGCTGCGCGACGCCGGGCCCGAGCTGCTGATCAACTCGGTGCAGGCGCTGTTCCTGGCCGCCGCCGTGTTCGTGCTCGACCCGCTGCTCGGCCTGGTCGGCGTGCTGGGGCTGACGCCCGTGTGGTTCGCGCTGCGCTGGTACCTGCGCCGGGCGCGGGCCGGCTATCTCGCCGAGGGCGCGGCGAACTCGGAGGTCGCCGAGAGCCTGACGGCCACGGTGGCCGGGGCCCGCACCGTCGAGGCGTTGCGGCTGACCGGGCGCCGCGTCGCGTCGAATCGCCGGGCGCTGGAGGAGTCGCGGCGCGCCCGGTTCCGCACGTTGTTCCTCCGCAGCGTCTTCTTCCCGGCGGTGGAGATCTCGTACGTCGTCCCCGTGGCGGGGGTGCTGCTGATCGGCGGTGTCCTGCACACGCACGGGTCGGTGAGCCTCGGCGCGGTGGTGTCGTGCGCCGTGTACCTCCAGCAGCTCGCCGGGCCGCTCGACGAGGTGCTGATGCGCGTCGAGCAGCTCCAGGCGGGCGGGGCGTCGTTCGCCCGGGTCGAGGGGCTGGCGCGGGCTCCGCGGGCGGCGACGGGCGACTCGCCGGTCCCGGCGGACGACCGGATCGACGTGACCGGCGTGCGGTACGCCTACGACCGGGGCGGCGAGGTGCTGCGCGGTGTGGACCTGACCGTGCGGCCGGGTGAACGGCTGGCGCTGGTCGGGCCGTCCGGGGCGGGCAAGACCACGCTGAGCCGGCTGCTGGCGGGCGTGGACGCGCCGACCGAGGGGTCGGTGACGGTGGGCGGGGTGCCGGTGAGCGCGCTGGGGCCGGAGCGGCTGCGCCGCCAGGTCGTGCTGGTCACCCAGGAGCACCACGTCTTCCTCGGCACGGTCCGGGACAATCTCCTCATCGCCGAACCGGCGGCCACCGATCAGCAGTTGTGGTCGGCCCTGGCCGCCGTGGGTGCCGAACAGTGGGTGCGGGAGCTGCCCGGCGGCCTCGGCGCCGAGCTGGGCACCGGCGGTCACCGCACGGACGGCTCGCAGGCCCAGCAGCTCGCTCTGGCCCGGGTGGTGCTGGCCGACCCGCACACACTGATCCTGGACGAGGCCACCGCCCTGCTGGACCCGACCACGGCCCGGCACACCGAGCGCGCCCTGGCCGCCGTACTGGAGGGCCGCACGGTCATCGCCATCGCGCACCGCTTGCACACCGCGCACGACGCCGACCGGGTGGCGGTGATGGAGGACGGCCGGCTCACCGAACTGGGCACGCACGACGAGCTGGTGGCGGCGCGGGGCGCGTACGCGGCGCTGTGGAACTCCTGGCACGGGGAGCCGTCCCCGCAGCCCGTTACTGACTGAGCGGGCAGTCAGTACCACGCTCGGGCAACCCTTCCGTATATCGAACATGAACGCCCGGACAACGAACGATTTCCAGCCAACTTCCTGACGCGCCCCTGACAAACACGTCGCTCGCCTGCCACTCTTCCCCAGGCCGCCGCACAGCGCCCCCACAGCATTCCCGTCAGCGCTGCACGAAGGCCAGCTCCACGCACGTGGTTTCTGCGTACCGACCAGCACCGCCCGGCCGGCCCACCCGCCGACCGGTCTCCCCACCGGCCGCGCGATCCGCGGCCACGCAGAAGGAGTCAGTGTTGAGCAGCAGTTCTCCCCACAGACGCACCTCCCACACCGCGTCCCCGCGCACCACCCGCCGCCGTACCGCCGCCGCCGTCGCGCTGGCCGGTGTCGCCGCGCTGATCGCCACCGCGGTCCAGTCCGGAGCCGCCACCGCCGCGCCCGCCCCGGCGCCCGCACCGGGTGCCGAATCGGTCAAGCTCAGTCCCGCCCAGCGCGCCGAGCTGATACGCGACGCCAACGCCACCAAGGCCGCGACCGCCGACGACCTCGGCCTGGGCGCCAAGGAGAAGCTGGTCGTCCGCGACGTCGTCAAGGACCGCGACGGCACCGTGCACACCCGCTACGAGCGCACCTACGACGGACTCCCGGTCCTCGGCGGCGACCTCGTCGTCACCAGCGACGCCGGGAAGACCGAGCGGGTCGTGAAGGCCACCCCGAAGGCGATCAAGCCAGCCACCGTGACGCCGAAGATCTCCGCCGCGAAGGCGAAGACGCAGGCCGTGTCCGCCGCGAAGGCCGCCGGTGCCGAGGCAGCGGACGCCGACCGCGCGCCGCGCAAGGTGATCTGGGCCGCGAACGGCACCCCGGTCCTGGCGTACGAGACGGTCGTGGGCGGCCTTCAGGAGGACGGCACCCCGAACGAGCTGCACGTCGTCACCGACGCCGCCACCGGCGCCAAGCTCTACGAGTACCAGGCGATCCACAACGGCACCGGCAACACCATGTACAGCGGCACGGTGGAGCTGGGCACCGCGCGGTCCGGGTCGTCGTACACGCTGACCGACACGAACCGCGGCAACCACAAGACGTACGACCTGAACGGCCGTACCTCCGGCACCGGCACGCTCTTCTCCGGCCCCGACGACGTGTGGGGCAACGGCAGCGCGTCCAACGCCGAGACCGCCGCCGCCGACGCCCACTACGGGGCCGCGCTGACCTGGGACTACTACAAGAACGTCCAGGGCCGCTCCGGCATCCGCGGCGACGGCGTGGGCGCCTACTCCCGCGTCCACTACGGCAACAACTACGTCAACGCCTTCTGGTCGGACTCCTGCTTCTGCATGACGTACGGCGACGGCTCCGGCAACGCCAACCCGCTGACGTCCATCGACGTTGCCGCGCACGAGATGACGCACGGCGTCACCTCCAACACGGCGGGCCTGGTCTACAGCGGCGAGTCCGGCGGGCTCAACGAGGCGACCAGCGACATCTTCGGCGCGGCCGTCGAGTTCCACGCCAACAACTCCTCCGACGTCGGTGACTACCTCATCGGCGAGGAGATCGACATCAACGGCGACGGCACCCCGCTGCGCTACATGGACGAGCCCAGCAAGGACGGCGCGTCCAAGGACTACTGGTACTCGGGGATCGGCAACGTCGACGTCCACTACTCGTCCGGCCCGGCCAACCACTTCTTCTACCTGCTGAGCGAGGGCAGCGGCACCAAGACCATCAACGGTGTCACCTACGACTCGCCCACCTCGGACGGCCTCCCGGTCACCGGCATCGGCCGCGACAAGGCCGCGAAGATCTGGTTCCGCGCCCTGACCACGAAGTTCACGTCGACCACCAACTACGCGGGCGCCCGCACCGGCACCCTCGCGGCGGCCGGTGAGCTGTACGGCACCGACAGCGCCGAGTACACGGCGGTGCAGCACGCGTGGGCGGGCATCAACGTCGGCTCCCGCCCCGGTGACGGCGGTGGCGGCGACGGCACGACCTTCGAGAGCGGCACGAACGTGAACATCCCCGACTACGGGTCGGCGGTGACCTCCTCGGTCACGGTCTCGGGCCGGGCGGGCAACGCGCCGAGCGACCTGAAGGTGGGCGTGGACATCGTGCACAGCTGGCGCGGTGACCTGCGGATCGACCTGGTCGCGCCCGACGGGACGACGTACCTGCTGAAGCGCAGCGGCTACGACCCGGCGGAGGACGTGCACGAGACCTACACGGTCAACGCCTCCTCCGAGACGGCCAACGGCACCTGGAAGCTGCGCGTCCAGGACCAGGGCCGGCAGGACACCGGTTACATCGACTCCTGGCGGCTGACCTTCCCGTAGGCCCTTCGCGGCCCCACGGTGTGACGGGCGGCACCCGGAACCAGTGGTTCCCGGGGGCCGCCCTACCCTTGGTGCCCATGTCCTTCACGTACGACGACGTCGGCGCCACCCGCGAGCAGGACGCCTGCCCGCCCGGCTTCCGCCCCATGCACGTACGCACCCGCCTCGGGGAGGGCGAACCGGTGTTCCGGCGCGCGGCCGAGGCCGTGCTCACCTGGGAGATGCACCGGGAGATGGGGGTCGGCATCGACGCGAGCGCGGAGCGCGCCGCGCCCGGCGTCGACGTCACCGTCACCCTCGCCGGGATGATCAAGGCGCCCTGCCGGGTGGTGTGGACGCTGGAGGAGCACCGCCGGGCCGGCTGGGCCTACGGCACGCTGCCCGGTCATCCGGAGTCCGGCGAGGAGGCCTTCGTGGTCGACCGGACGGGCGACGGCACGGTCTGGCTGACCGTGCACGCCTTCAGCCGCCCCGCCAAGTGGTACGCCAAGGCCGGCGGGCCCGCCGCCCGCGCCTTCCAGCACGCGTACGCCCGCCGCTGCGGCACCGTCCTGCGGCGGCTGAGCGGGGGCGACGAGGAGGACTGACCCCCGGCGGGAGGGTCCTCCGCCGCCGCCCCGGCGCGCTCACCGCATCAGCAGCCCCGCCGCCTGGGCCAGGTCGTCCGACGGCACCGCGACCAGCCCCGCCTCCGCGCCGGACGCCAGCAGCCGGTGCGCGGGCAGGATGCGGACCGTGTAGCCGAAGGGGCCGGTGCGGTCCAGGGCGAGCGGACCCTCGTACAGCCAGCGGCCCTCCAGGTCGGGGCCGCCCACCGGTTTCAGCGGCGCCGTCGTCGCGTCGGTGATCCGGTCCTCGGTGTCGACCCGGCCGGAGACCGCCTGCACCTCGACGTCGTCGGGCGCGAGTTCGCCGAGGTTCACCCGCACCCGCAGCCCCAGCGTCGTGCCGAGTTCGGCGCTGGCGGTGGCGGCGGACGTCTCCACGTGGTCGACGCTCACCCCGGGCCAGGCGGTGCGCACCCGGGCCTTCCACTCGGCCAGCGCCCGCGCGGAGTCCGGGTCCATCGCGCGGTGCGCCTCGGCCGCCGGGGTGTAGAGCCGCTCCACGTACTCGCGCACCATACGGCCGGCCAGCACCTTCGGCCCCAGCAGGCTCAGCGTCCGGCGGACCATCTCGATCCACCGGTCGGGCAGCCCGCTCGCGCCCCGCTCGTAGAAGCGCGGGGTGATCCGCTGCTCCAGCAGGTCGTAGAGGGCGTCGGCCTCTATGGCGTCGCGCCGGTCGGGGTCGGTCCCGGAGCCGTCGGCGGTGGGGATCGCCCAGCCGAAGTCCGGCTGGTACCACTCGTCCCACCAGCCGTCCAGCACCGACAGGTTGAGGCAGCCGTTGAGCGCCGCCTTCATGCCGGAGGTGCCGCACGCCTCCAGGGGGCGCAGGGGGTTGTTCAGCCAGATGTCGCAGCCCGGGTAGAGCTTCTGCGCCATCGCCATGCCGTAGTCCGGCAGGAACACGATCCGGTGCCGCACCCGCGGGTCGTCCGCGAACCGCACCAGCTCCTGCACCAGCCGCTTCCCGCCGTCGTCCGCCGGGTGCGCCTTGCCCGCGACGACGATCTGGATCGGCCGCTCGGGGTGCAGCAGCAGGTCCATCAGCCGGTCGCGGTCGCGCAGCATCAGCGTCAGACGCTTGTACGACGGGACGCGGCGCGCGAAGCCGATGGTGAGCACGTCGGGGTCGAGGACGTCGTCGATCCAGCCCAGCTCGGCGGTCCCGGCGCCGCGCTGCCGCCAGGAGACGCGCAGCCGTTCCCGTACCTCCTCGACCAGTTGCTCGCGCAGGGTGCGGCGCAGGTCCCAGATGTCCTGGTCGGGGATGTCGGCGACCGAGTCCCAGCGGTCCGAGCCGCCGACGGTCAGCGCGTCCTCGGCCCGCTGCACGCCGATCTGCCGGGCGCCGAGGCGGAACACCTCGGGGGCCACCCAGGTCGGGGCGTGCACGCCGTTGGTGACGGAGGTGATCGGCACCTCGTCGGCGTCGAAGCCGGGCCACAGTCCGGAGAACATCTCCCGGCTGACCCCGCCGTGCAGCAGGGAGACGCCGTTGGCGCGCTGGGCCAGGCGCAGGCCCATCACGGCCATGTTGAACAGGTTGGGCTCGCCGCCGGGGTAGGTCTCCATGCCGAGGCGCAGGACGCGGTCGACGTCGATGCGCGGGAGTTCGGCGTCGGACCCGAAGTGGCGGGCGACCAGCTCGCGGTCGAAGCGGTCGATGCCGGCCGGGACCGGGGTGTGGGTGGTGAAGACGGTCCCGGCCCGGACCGCCTCCAGGGCGGAGACGAACTCCGTCCCCTCGTCGCACAGTTCGGCGATGCGTTCCAGCCCGAGGAAGCCCGCGTGGCCCTCGTTGGTGTGGAACACCTCCGGCGCCGCGTGGCCGGTGAGCCGGCAGTACGTGCGCACCGCCCGGACACCTCCTATGCCGAGCAGCATCTCCTGGAGCAGCCGGTGCTCGCTGCCGCCACCGTAGAGCCGGTCGGTGACGCCGCGTTCGCCGAGGTCGTTCTCCTCGACGTCCGAGTCCAGCAGGAGCAGCGGCACCCGGCCGACCTGGGCCAGCCAGATCCGGGCGCGCAGCTCCCGGCCGCCGGGCAGGGCCAGGGCGACGTGGGCGGGGGTGCCGTCGGGCTCCTCCAGGAGGGCCAGGGGCAGCTCGTGGGGGTCGAGGACGGGGTAGTGCTCCTGCTGCCAGCCGTCCCGGGAGAGGGACTGGCGGAAGTAGCCGTGCCGATAGAGCAGGCCGACGCCGACGAGCGGCACGCCCAGGTCGCTGGCCGCCTTGAGGTGGTCGCCGGCCAGGATGCCGAGGCCGCCGGAGTACTGGGGCAGGGCCGCGGTGATGCCGAACTCGGGCGAGAAGTAGGCGACGGCGGCGGGCAGTCGGCCGGACTGGGCCTGGTACCAGCGGTCGCCGGTCATGTAGTGGTCGAGGTCGTCAGCCACCGCGGTGAGCCGGCGCAGGAAGCGCCGGTCCCCGGCCAGCTCCGCGAGGCGGGCGGGCGGCACGGTGCCGAGCAGCCGTACGGGGTCGCGGCCGGACGCGGCCCAGCACTCTGGGTCGACGGACTGGAAGAGGTCGCGGGTCTCCGGATGCCAGGACCAGCGCAGATTGCGGGCCAGATCACTGAGCGGCCGGAGGGAGTCGGGGAGTACGGGACGGACGGTCAGTCGACGGATCGCCTTCACCCGCACGACGTTACCGGCGTGATGTGTCCCCCGCTGGGGGCTTCGCCCGAAGATCTCCGATTCGGCCTGAACGGCGTCGTGTCCGGTCGCCGGACGGGCTAATAACCACCGGCGTGTCGATCTCCCGGCGGGGAAGTCGTTCGGTCAGGACCGTCGCGTGTGTCGACATACGCGTGAGTAGTCATCAAAGTGCCGGATTGCCCACCCGAAGAGTGTGGGAAGGCTCCTGCGGTACGCCCCACACGCACCGCCGCAGGACCCACCTCCCCAGAGTCATCCGCCCACCCACGTTGACGCGGACAGGAGCGGTCATGCCCGCCACGCACCACTCGTCAGCACCCCCCGTAGCGAACCCCGGCGCACGCCCGGAAACGCCACGCGCGACCCCACGTGACGCCCCGCCCGCGGCGCCCTCCGCGGACGGCACCACCGTCGTCGGACGCATCCCCGTCCTGGACGTCCGCCCGATGGTCCATCAGGGACGCAGACCCGCGAAGGCCGTGACCGGCGAGTCGTTCCAGGTCTCGGCCACCGTGTTCCGCGAGGGGCACGACGCGGTGGCCGCCAACGTCGTACTGCGGGACCCCGAGGGCCGGCCGGGCCCCTGGACCCCGATGCGGGAACTGGCCCCGGGCACCGACCGCTGGGGCGCCACCGTCACCGCCGGCGAAGCCGGACTCTGGACGTACGCCGTTCAGGCGTGGGGCGACCCGGTCGCCACCTGGCGGCACCACGCGCGGATCAAGATTCCGGCGGGGATGGACACCGGGCTGGTCCTGGAGGAGGGCGCCCGGCTGTACGAGCGGGCCGCCGCGGAGGTGCCCGGCGGCGCGGACCGGCGCGCACTGCTGGCCGCCGTCGACGCGCTGCGGGACGAGAACCGGCCCGCCGCGTCCCGGCTGGCGGCGGCGTTGACGCCGGAGGTGGACGCGGTGCTGGCCCGGCATCCGCTGCGGGAGCTGGTCACCACCTCCGACCCGCTGCCCCTGCTCGTGGAGCGCGAACGCGCCCTGTACGGCGCCTGGTACGAGTTCTTCCCCCGCTCCGAGGGCACCCCCCAGCAGCCCCACGGCACCTTCCGCACCGCCGCCCGCCGCCTCCCCGAGATCGCCGCGATGGGCTTCGACGTCGTCTACCTCCCCCCGATCCACCC
>NZ_LIPF01000002.1 GCF_001905385.1 Streptomyces sp. CB02414
CGCGAGGGCACCACCATCGCCCCCCTCATCACCCGCCTCAACACCATCCGCCGCGAGAACCCGGCTCTGCACCAGCTGCGCGATCTGCACTTCCACCGCACGGACAAGGAGGAGGTGATCGCCTACTCGAAGCGGCGGGGGTCGAACACGGTTCTGGTGGTCGTGAACCTCGACCCCCACCACACCCAGGAGGCCACGGTCTCGTTGGACATGCCGCAACTCGGCCTGGACTGGCACGAGTCGGTGCCGGTGCGCGACGAGCTCACCGGCGAGACCTACCACTGGGGCAGGGCCAACTATGTGCGCCTGGAGCCGGGCCGGACGCCCGCGCACGTCTGCACGGTTCTGCGACCGTCCCACCCGCAGATCGGAGGGTCACCCACCACATGATCTTCAACGAACCCGTGCCGGACACCTTCGAGGACACCCCGGCCAAGGACCGCGACCCGGACTGGTTCAAACGAGCCGTCTTCTACGAGGTCCTCGTCCGCTCCTTCCAGGACAGCAACGGCGACGGCATCGGCGACCTCAAGGGCCTGACCGCCAAGCTGGACTACCTGCAATGGCTGGGCGTGGACTGCCTGTGGCTGCCGCCCTTCTTCAAGTCACCGCTGCGCGACGGCGGCTACGACGTCTCCGACTACACCGCCGTGCTGCCCGAGTTCGGCGACCTGGCCGACTTCGTCGAGTTCGTGGACGCGGCGCACCAGCGCGGCATGCGCGTGATCATCGACTTCGTCATGAACCACACCAGCGACCAGCACCCGTGGTTCCAGGAGTCCCGGGCCAACCCGGACGGCCCGTACGGCGACTACTACATCTGGGCCGACGACGACAAGCAGTTCCAGGACGCGCGGATCATCTTCGTCGACACCGAGGCCTCCAACTGGACCTACGACCCGGTGCGCAAGCAGTACTACTGGCACCGGTTCTTCTCCCACCAGCCCGACCTCAACTACGAGAACCCGGCCGTCCAGGAGGAGATGATCTCCGCCCTGAAGTTCTGGCTGGACCTGGGCATCGACGGGTTCCGGCTGGACGCGGTGCCGTACCTGTACCAGGAGGAGGGCACCAACTGCGAGAACCTTCCGGCGACGCACGCCTTCCTCAAGCGGGTGCGCAAGGAGATCGACGCGCAGTACCCGGACACGGTCGTACTGGCGGAGGCCAACCAGTGGCCGGAGGACGTCGTCGACTACTTCGGCGACTTCGCCTCCGGCGGCGACGAGTGCCACATGGCCTTCCACTTCCCGGTCATGCCCCGCATCTTCATGGCCGTCCGCCGCGAGTCCCGCTACCCCGTATCCGAGATCCTCGCCAAGACCCCCGCCATCCCGTCCGGCTGCCAGTGGGGCATCTTCCTGCGCAACCACGACGAGCTGACCCTGGAAATGGTCACCGACGAGGAACGCGACTACATGTACGCGGAGTACGCCAAGGACCCGCGCATGCGCGCCAACATCGGCATCCGCCGGCGCCTGGCCCCGCTCCTCGACAACGACCGGGACCAGATCGAGCTGTTCACCGCGCTCCTCCTGTCCCTGCCCGGCTCGCCGATCCTCTACTACGGCGACGAGATCGGCATGGGCGACAACATCTGGCTCGGTGACCGGGACGCCGTACGGACCCCGATGCAGTGGACGCCCGACCGCAACGCCGGGTTCTCGTCGTCCGACCCCGGCCGGCTGTTCCTGCCCACGATCATGGACCCGGTCTACGGCTACCAGGTGACGAACGTCGAGGCGTCCATGGCCTCTCCGTCCTCCCTGCTGCACTGGACCCGCCGCATGATCGAGATCCGCAAGCAGAACCCTGCCTTCGGCCTCGGCACCTACACCGAACTGCCCTCCTCCAACCCCGCCGTACTGGCCTTCCTGCGGGAGTACGAGGACGACCTGGTGCTGTGCGTGCACAACTTCTCCCGGTTCGCGCAGCCCACCGAGCTGGACCTGAGCGCCTTCGAGGGGCGCCATCCGGTCGAGCTGTCCGGCGGGGTCCGCTTCCCGGCCGTCGGCGAGCTGCCGTACCTGCTGACCCTCGGCGGGCACGGCTTCTACTGGTT
The DNA here is from genome assembly GCF_001905385.1 of Streptomyces sp. CB02414. GTDB lineage: Bacteria > Actinomycetota > Actinomycetes > Streptomycetales > Streptomycetaceae > Streptomyces. The sequence goes on from NZ_LIPF01000002.1 coordinate 2,063, forward strand.
CCGGCTCCGCAAGGACGCCGTCTAGGGCCCGTCCAGGCCACAGGGCCCGATCCCCGGCGCGGGGCGGTTTCCGCCGCCCCGCCCGGGGCACGCATCAGTAACACCCCGACGACCCGGGGAAGGGACGCGACGCCATGTCGGAAGCCGTCACGAGCACCGTCACGAGCACGAGCCCACCGGGCCTCCTAGCGTCACTCGATCCACTCCTGCGGGACTGGCTGCCCCGGCAGCGCTGGTTCGCGGGCAAGGGGCGTCCGGTCACCGGGTTCTCACTGGTCGCCGCCACCGACCTGCTCCCCTCCGAGGCCCGCCTCGGCCTCCACCACGTGCTGGTCCGCGCCCACCAGCAGCCCGTCGCGGACCCGGGCGCGCCCGAGGAGCCCGGCGACTGCTACCAGCTCCTGATAGGCACGCGCGAGGCGCTGCCGCCCCGGCTGGCGCCCGCGCTGATCGGACACGTGACCGAGGGCCCGCTGGCCGGCCGCACCGCCTACGACGCCCTGTACGACACCCGGCCCGCCGAGGTGCTCCTGGAGGCGCTGCGCACCAGGGCCCGTATCGGCGGGCTCCGCTTCGAGCGGGAGGGGGAGGCGGAGATACGCACGGGGCTGGTGCCCCGGCTGATGACCGCCGAGCAGTCGAACTCCTCGCTCGTGTACGGAGATACGTTCATCCTCAAGCTGTTGCGCCGGATCGTGCCGGGCGTCAACCCCGATCTGGAGCTGCCCCTGGCGCTGTCCCGCGAGGACTGCCCCCGGGTGCCCGCGCCGGCGGGCTGGATGGTCGCCGACCTGACCGGCCGGACCTGGGTGCTGGGTGTGCTCCAGCCGTACGTGCAGGGCGCGACGGACGGCTGGGAGCTGGCCCTGCGGGAGCTGGCGAAGGGCGAGGACTTCGCCGCCGAGGCGCGTGCGCTGGGACGGGCCACCGCCGAGGTGCACACCGCGCTGGCCCGCGCGCTGCCGACCGTCACCCTCGGCCTCGGTCAGATCCGGCAGCTCGCCGACGGCATGACCGGCCGGCTGGAGGAGGCCGCGCGGGCGGTTCCGCTGCTGCGGCCGTACGCGCCCGCCCTGCGTACGGCGTTCACCGCACTGGGCGACCTGGCCGCCGAGGGCCGTACCTGGACCGCCCAGCGCGTCCACGGCGACCTGCACCTCGGCCAGTGCCTGCGCTCGCCCTCCGGGCAGTGGTCGCTGATCGACTTCGAGGGGGAGCCGGCGAAGCCCCTGGCCGAGCGCCGGATGCCGCAGCCGCCGGTGCGGGACGTCGCCGGGATGCTGCGTTCCTTCGACTACGCCGCGCACTCGGCCGGTGCCCCGGCGCCCGGCTGGGCCGAGTCCTGCCGGGCCGCGTACTGCACCGGGTACGCGGAGGCCGGCGGGCACGATCCGCGCACCGACCCGGTGATGCTGCGTGCCTGCGAGACGGACAAGGCGGTCTACGAGGTCCTGTACGAGGCACGGCACCGTCCCGACTGGCTGACGGTGCCCCTGTCCGCGGTGCGCCGCCTGTCCACGCCCGAACCGGCATGACGGCCACCTTTTTGCTCCTCCCTCTTGATCCCCCGCTTGCTCCCACTGCGACTGCGCCCAGGAGGCCCCGCCCGTGACCCCCCGCCCCTCGTCCAGCGGTCCCGACCCGGAGAAGACGGCCGCCAAGAAGGCGGCCGCGAAGGAGACGACCGGCAAGAAAGCGACAGCCAAGAAGACCGCGGCCAAGAAGACCGCGGCGAAGAAGGCCGCCGTCAAGAAGACCGTCGCCAGGAAAACCGTCGCCAAGAAGGCATCCGGCAAGCGGGCCGAGCCCCCCGTCTCCGTCACCCCCGCCCTGGACGCCGCCGACCGGGAGCGGCTGCTCGCCGGCACCCACCACGACCCGCACTCCGTGCTGGGCGCCCACCCGGTGCCCGGCGGGATCGCCGTGCGGGTCTTCCGGCCGTACGCCCTCGCGGTGAGCGTCCGGTCCGGGGAGCTGCGGGCCGAACTGCACGACGACGGGGACGGGTTCTTCTCGGGCCTGCTGCCGCTGGGCGACGTCCCGGCCTACCGGCTGCTGGTGACGTACGAGAGCACGGCCTCGGAGGCGGAGGACCCGTACCGCTTCCTGCCCACGCTGGGCGACCTGGACCTGCACCTGATCGGTGAGGGCCGGCACGAGCAGCTGTGGCAGGCGCTCGGCGCCCACCCGACGGTGCACGAGGGCGTGGCGGGCACCCGCTTCACGGTGTGGGCGCCGAACGCGCGCGGAGTGCGGGTGGCCGGCGGCTTCAACTTCTGGGACGGCACCGGTCACCCGATGCGCTCGCTGGGCGGCACCGGGGTGTGGGAGCTCTTCCTGCCCGGCATCGGCGCGGGCGAGCTGTACAAGTTCGAGATCACCCGGCCGGACGGCTCGCGCACCTTCCGCGCCGACCCGCTGGCCCGCCGTACCGAGGTGCCGCCGGCCACCTCCTCCGTCGTACACGCCTCCGACTACACCTGGGGCGACGAGGAGTGGCTGGCCCGGCGGGCGGAGGCGCCCGCGCACGAGGCGCCGATGTCGGTGTACGAGGTCCACCTGCCGTCCTGGCGGCCCGGACTGACGTACCGGGAGCTGGCCGAACAACTCCCCGCGTACGTCGGCGACCTGGGCTTCACGCACGTCGAGCTGATGCCGGTCGCCGAGCACCCCTTCGGCGGCTCCTGGGGCTACCAGGTCACCGGCTTCTACGCGCCCACGGCCCGGCTCGGCGACCCGGACGACTTCAAGTACCTGGTGGACCGGCTGCACCAGGCCGGGATCGGCGTCCTGATGGACTGGGTGCCGGCGCACTTCCCGCGCGACGACTGGGCGCTGGCCGAGTTCGACGGGCGGCCGCTGTACGAGCACTCCGACCCGCTGCGGGCGGCGCACCCGGACTGGGGGACGCTGGAGTTCGACTTCGGGCGCCGGGAGGTGCGCAACTTCCTGGTCGCCAACGCCGTGTACTGGTGCGAGGAGTTCCACATCGACGGGCTGCGGGTGGACGCGGTCGCCTCGATGCTCTACCTGGACTACTCGCGCGAGCCGGGCCAGTGGACGCCGAACGAGCACGGCGGCCGGGAGAACCTGGACGCGGTGGCATTCCTCCAGGAGGTGAACGCGACGGTGTACCGGCGGGTGCCGGGCGTCGTGACGGTCGCGGAGGAGTCGACGGCCTGGGACGGGGTCACCCGGGCCACCCACCACAAGGGGCCGAGCGGCTTCGGCGGGCTCGGGTTCGGGCTGAAGTGGAACATGGGCTGGATGCACGACTCGCTCCAGTACATGAGCCACGAGCCGGTGCACCGCAAGTACCACCACGGCGAGATGACCTTCTCCATGGTGTACGCGTACAGCGAGAACTACGTGCTGCCGATATCGCACGACGAGGTGGTGCACGGGAAGAGGTCGCTGGTGTCGAAGATGCCGGGCGACTGGTGGCAGCAGCGCGCCAACGTACGGGCGTACCTGGGCTTCATGTGGGCGCACCCCGGCAAGCAGCTGCTCTTCATGGGGCAGGAGTTCGCGCAGGGCGCGGAGTGGTCCGAGGCGCACGGGCCCGACTGGTGGCTGCTCGACCCGGAGTACGGGGCGGCGGCGGACCACCGGGGCGTACGGGACCTGGTCCGCGACCTGAACACCGCCTACCGGGCCACGCCCGCCCTGTGGCGGCTCGACACCCACCCCGACGGGTTCGCGTGGGTCGTCGGGGACGCCGCCGAGGACAACGTCCTCGCGTTCCTGCGCCTGGACGCCGACGGCACCCCGCTCCTCGCGGTGTCGAACCTCGCCCCGGTCGTCCGGCACGACTACCGCCTCGGCGTCCCGGACGACGTGCCCGCCTGGCACGAGGTGCTCAACACGGACGCCGTGCGGTACGGCGGCGGTGGCGTGGGCAGTCCCGACCCGGTCAAGCCGGAGGCGCGGGGGTGGCACGGCCGGGCGGCGAGCGTCCGCCTGACCCTGCCGCCCCTCGCGACGGTGTGGCTGCGTCCGGCCTAGGCGTCCACGAGGCCCTTCGGCAGCGGCTCGGTGTGCAGGACGCCGAGCCGCTGGGTGGCCCGGGTGAGGGCGACGTACAGGTCGCTGGTGCCGTAGCGGCCGGGCTCGACGACCAGGACGGAGTCGAACTCCAGGCCCTTGGACTGGCGCGGGTCGAGCAGGACGACCGTGTGGGTCAGGTCAGGCTCGGCGCCCGCCGTGACGCCGTCCAGCCGGGCGGCGAGCGCGGTGTGCAGCTCGCGCGGGGCGATGACGGCGAGGCGGCCCTCCTCGGGGGTCAGCTCGCCGACCGCCTCGGCTACCGCCGCCGGGAGGTCGTCCGTGGCGCGGACGAAGGGCCTCACGCCCGTGGACCGCACCGAACTCGGCGGTTCGAAGGAGGGGTCCTCGGCCCGGACCACCGCCGCCGCCACGTCCATGATCTCGGCCGGGGTGCGGTAGTTGACGCCCAGCCGGGTGTGCTCCCAGCGGTCCTCGACGTAGGGGGCGAGGATCTTCGACCAGGAGCCGACGCCGGCCGCCTCCGCGGTCTGCGCCGGGTCGCCGACCAGGGTCATCGAGCGGGTGGGGCAGCGGCGCATCAGCAGCCGCCAGGCCATCGGGGACAGCTCCTGCGCCTCGTCCACGATGATGTGCCCGAAAGCCCAGGTCCGGTCGGCCGCGGCGCGCTCGGCGGCGCTGCGGTGGTCCTCCGCCTCCTGGCGTTCGGCGAAGCGTTCGGCGTCGATGATGTCGTGGGCGAGGAGGACCTCGGCGTCCTCCTCGTCCTTGTCCTCGAACTCGTAGGTCCGGGACGCGTACGACACGTCCAGCACGCCCTGCGCGTAGGCGATCTGCGCCGCCCGCTCGCGTTCGGCGCGGGTGCGGGCGACGCGGTCGTCCACGCCGAGCAGTTCGGCCGCCTCGTCCAGCAGCGGCACGTCGGCGACGGTCCAGTGCCGGGTGACCGGGCGGCGGACGGCGGCGGCGTCCTCGGGGCTCAGGAAGTCCTCGGGGGCGGCGAGGAAGTCGGCGACCAGGCGGTGCGGGGTGAGGCGGGGCCACAGCTGGTCGACGGCGGACCAGACCTCGGGGTTCTCGGCGAGTTCGTCGCGGATCTGGGTGACGTCGCTCGCGTCGAGCAGGCTGGAGCCGTCGAAGGGGTCGGTGCCGATGCGCTCGGCGTACAGCTCGGTCAGCGTGTTGAGGATGTGCCCCTCGAAGTGCTCGCGGGCGGCGTTGTGCGGCAGCTTCGCGGCGCGGGTGCGTTCGCGGGCGACGCCGACGAGGCCGTCGTCCAGCATCAGGATCTCGCGGTCGTGCTCGATCGCGATCACCGGGTCGGGCAGCGCCTGCCGGTCGCGGACCACCTCGGCGAGTACGCCGGCCATGTCGGCGCGGCCCTTGACCGCCGCCGCCTCGGGAGTGTCCGTCGCGGTGGCCTTCACGCCGGGGAACAGTTCGCCGACGGTGGCGAGGAGCACGCCGGTCTCGCCCAGGGAGGGCAGCACCTCGCCGATGTAGCCGAGGAAGGCGGGGTTGGGGCCGACGATGAGGACGGCGCGCTTGGCGAGCAGTTCGCGGTGCTCGTAGAGGAGGTAGGCGGCGCGGTGCAGGGCGACGGCGGTCTTGCCGGTGCCGGGGCCGCCCTCGACGACCAGGACGCCGCGGTGCGGGGCGCGGATGATGCGGTCCTGGTCGGCCTGGATGGTCTGCACGATGTCGCCCATGCGGCCGGTGCGCGCCGAGTTCAGCGCGGCCAGCAGCACGGCGTCGCCGGACGGGTCCTCGTGGCCGGTGCGCGTCTCGTCGCCGACGTCGAGGAACTCGTCGTGCAGGGCGGTGACCCGGCGGCCCTCGCTGGCGATGTGCCGGCGGCGGCGCAGGCCCATCGGGGTGTGGCCGGTGGCCAGGTAGAAGGGGCGGGCGACGTCGGCCCGCCAGTCGATCAGAACCGGGGTGCGCTCGGCGTCGTCGGCGCGCAGGCCGATGCGGCCGATGTGGTGACCGGTACCGGAGGCGAGGTCGATCCGGCCGAAGCAGAGGGAGCCGTCCACCGCGTTGAGCGCGGCGAGCAGCCCGGAGCGCTCGGCGACCAGGATGTCCCGCTCCAGCCTGGCCTGCTGGGGGGTGTTGCCCTGCGCGAGCGCCTCGGTGACCGACACCTCGGCGTCGCCGCGCAGCGCGTCCACACGCGCGTACAGTCCGTCGATGAATTCCTGCTCGTGCCGCAATTCATCGTCCGGATATTCGGTGTTTGACAATTCCACTCCCGGCCGCATATACTGTGCCTACTGAACTTCTTCGCGACCTCTTTCTACTGAAGTCACGAATCATCGAATATACGCAGAGAAATCCCCCAGGCGCAATTGCCCGGGGGATTCTTTGTGCGGTGGTCCGGTCAGATCACGTCGGCCAGCTCCGCCAGCAGCCGCCGCTTGGGCCGCGCACCCACCATCGACTTCACCGGCTCACCCCCGCGGAAGACCATGAACGTCGGCATCGACAGCACCTTGTACGCGTTGGTGGTCGCCGGATTCCGGTCGACGTTCAGCTGCACCACCTTGAGCCGGCCGGCCTCCTCGGCGGCCACGGCCGCGAGCACCGGGGCCATCTGCCGGCACGGCGGGCACCAGTCCGCCGTGAACTCCACCAGCACCGGCAGCTCGCCGGCCAGCACCTCCTCGTCGAACTCCGCGTCCGTCACCTCCGGCACCCCGGTGACCGTCGTCATGCGTGTCCTCCCAGTTCGCATTTGGGCTCCGGACCCCCCGGAACCGCCGCCTCGGCCCGCGCGAGCTGCGCGCCCACCTGCGCCCGCACCGACGTCAGCTGCTCGATCAGCGTGTCCAGCTCCGCCAGCTTGCGCCGGTAGACCACGAGGGACGCCGGGCAGGAGTCGCCCTCGGGGTGCCCGGCGCGCAGGCACTCCACGAACGGGCGGGTCTCCTCCAGGTCGAACCCGAAGTCCTGGAGCGTCCTGATCTGCCGCAGCAGCTTCAGGTCGTCCTCGTCGTAGGTCCGGTAGCCGTTCTCGCCCCGCCGCGCGGGCAGCAGGCCCCGCGACTCGTAGTACCGCAGCGTCCGCGTCGTGGTCCCGGCGCGTGCGGCCAGCTCGCCGATTCGCATGCGGACGAACGTAAGCCTTGACGCGGACGTCAAGGCAAGAAGCCCCGCGCCGGGGGACGCGGGGCTTCTTCGGGGGACCGGGCGGCTGAGCAACGGGGGGAGCACCTCAGCCGCCCGGCGTGTGCGGCGCGGTCAGGCCCGCGCCAGCTCCTTCTCGCCGCCCTGCTCGGGCAGGTCGGGCGTGTCGCCGGCGTCGTCGTCGGCGCCGTGGTCGTCGTCCAGCAGGGTCTTCTCGTCGAACGGGATCCGGCCGGCGAGCACCTCGTTCACCCGGGCCTTGTCGATCTCCTTGGTCCAGGTGCCGATCAGGACGGTGGCGACGGCGTTGCCGCCGAAGTTGGTCAGGGCGCGGGCCTCGCTCATGAAGCGGTCGATGCCGACGATCAGGCCGATGCCGTCCACCAGGGCGGGCTTGTGCGAGGAGAGACCACCGGCCAGCGTGGCCAGACCGGCGCCGGAGACACCGGCCGCGCCCTTCGAGGCGACCAGCAGGAAGAGCAGCAGCGGGATCTGCTCGCCGATCGACATCGGCGTGCCCATGGCGTCGGCGATGAACAGCGAGGCCATGGTCATGTAGATCATGGTGCCGTCGAGGTTGAAGGAGTAGCCGGTCGGGACGGTGATGCCGACCACCGGCTTGCTGATGCCCAGGTGCTCCATCTTCGCGATGAGGCGCGGCAGCGCCGACTCCGAGGAGGAGGTGGACAGGATCAGCAGGAACTCGCGGCCCAGGTACTTGAAGAGCGAGAAGACGTTGACGCCGGCGATGACGCGCAGCAGCGTGCCCAGCACCACGAAGAGGAAGAGGACGCAGGTGACGTAGAAGCCGAGCATCAGGACGGCCAGGCTCTTGAGGGCGTCGACGCCGGCCGAGCCGGTGACGGCGGCGATGGCACCGAAGGCGCCGACCGGGGCCGCCCACATGATCATCGCCAGGACGCGGAAGACCAGCCGCTGGATGTGCTCGATGCCGCGCAGCACCGGCTGCCCGGCGTTGCCCATGGCCTGCAGGGCGAAGCCGCACAGCAGGGCGATCAGCAGGGTCTGCAGGACCTCGCCGGAGGTGAACGCCGACACGATCGTGGTCGGGATGATGCCCATCAGGAAGTCGACGGTGCCCTTGGCCTCCGCGTCGACCTGCGCCTGACCGGTCTCCTTGACGGCGTCGGTCACCGCGAGGCCGGTGCCCGGGTCGAGGATGTTGCCGACGACCAGGCCGATGGCGAGCGCCACCAGCGACATCACCAGGAAGTAGCCCAGCGCGATACCGCCGACCGCGCCGACCTTGGCGGCCTTGCGGACGGAACCGATGCCCAGCACGATCGTGCAGAAGATGATCGGCGAGATCATCATCTTGATCAGGTTCACGAAGCCGGTGCCGAGCGGCTTCAGCTCCGTCGCGAAGTCGGGCGCGATCAGACCGACGGCGATACCGAGGGCGACCGCGATGATCACCGCGATGTAGAGGTAGTGCGTGCGGTCCCGCTTGGCTTTGGGTGCGGCTGGTGCCGTAGCGGCGTTGCTGGTCACGGCGGCCCTCCTTGACGACGTCGTCGGCATCACCGGCGTGCGGCTCACGTCCGGGCGGTTGTTTCGGGGATGCGGCGACTATCTCCCGCGTTGTGAGCGCGGTCACCCTTGCGTTCATTTAGTTCACAATCCAGCCAGGAGGGAGACTTGCGGCATGCACCTCCGCGTCCCGAGACCCCGTAGCCTGGCCGGTCAGCTGTTCGCCATGCAGGCCGTGCTGATCGCGGTCGTCGTGGCCGGGTACGCGCTGTTCACCTACATCAGCGACCGGGGGCAGGCGCAGGACGCGGCCGGGCGGCAGGCCAGGGCGGTGACCCTGGCGATAGCCGACTCGCCGTCCGTGCTGGAGGCCATCCGCTCCCCCGATCCGACGGCGCGGCTCCAGCCGTACGCGGTGCGGGTCATGCGGGACACCGACGTGGACTTCGTGACGATCATGGATCCGGAGGGCATTCGCTGGACCCACCCGGACCCGAAACAAATCGGCCATCCCTTCCGCGGGCACATCGAGCGCGCGCAGCGGGGCCAGACCTTCACCGAGACCTATACGGGCACGCTCGGGCCGTCGGTGCGGGCGGTGACTCCGGTGCTGGACGACGGGCGGGTGGTCGGACTGGTCAGCGCCGGGATCAAGGTCGAGGAGATCAGCAAGCGGGCGCAGGAGCAGCTCACGGCGCTGCTCGGGGTGGCGGCCGGGGCGCTGCTGCTCGGCGCGGTCGGCACGTACGTGATCAACGCGCGGCTGCGCCGGCACACGCACGGGATGAACGCGGACGAGCTGAGCCGGATGCACGACTACCATCAGGCGGCGCTGCACGCGGTGCGGGAGGGTCTGCTCATGCTGGACGGGCAGTACCGTGTCGCGCTGATCAACGACGGCGGACGGGAGCTGCTCGGCGTGACCGGTGACGTGGTGGGCGCCTCCGTCGCGGACCTGGGGCTGCCGGCCCAGCTGACCGGGGCGCTGCTGGCGTCCGAGCAGCGGGTGGACGAGGTGCACCTGACCGACCGGCGGGTGCTGGTGGTGAACACCTCGCCGGTCTCCGGCGGCGAGCGGCGGGGCACGGTGGTGACCCTGCGGGACGTGACCGAGCTGCAGTCGCTGATGGGCGAGCTGAACTCGGAGCGCGGCTTCACGCAGGCGCTGCGTTCGCAGGCGCACGAGGCGGCGAACCGGCTGCACACGGTCGTCTCGCTGATCGAGCTGGGCCGCGCGGAGGAAGCCGTGGACTTCGCGACGGCCGAACTGGAACTGGCGCAGGCGCTGACCGACCAGGTGGTGGCCGCGGTGAGCGAACCGGTGCTGGCCGCGCTGCTGCTGGGCAAGACGGCACAGGCCAACGAGCGGGGAGTGGAGCTGGTGGTGTCGCACGACAGCCGACTGGACGACGGACTGCTGCCGCCGTCCCTGCCCGCCCGGGACCTGGTGACGATCCTGGGCAACCTGGTCGACAACGCGGTGGACGCGGCGCAGGGCCGGGTGCCGTCGCGGGTGACGGTGGCGGCGTACACGGAGGCGGTCGGGGGTGGCGGGGGTTCTGGGGCGGGTTCGGGGGTCGGCGGGGGCTCCGGGGCGGACTCAGTGGCCGGCGGCAGTCCCGGCCCGGACTCGGCGAGCGGCGGGAGTCCCGGCTCGGGCTCGGTCGTCGGCGGTGGTGGCTCCGAGCTGGTGCTGTGGGTGTCCGACACGGGTGCCGGGGTCGATCCCGCCCATGCCGACCTGGTCTTCCAGCGGGGTTACTCAACGAAGCCGGCCGGTGAGGGCGGCCGGGGTCTGGGGCTGGCGCTGGTCAGTCAGGCGGTGCAGCGGCACGGCGGCACCCTGACGGTGACGGAGGCGGACGGAGGCGGCGCCCGTTTCGAGGCGCGGCTGCCGCTGGACGCCCCCGGGGGCCGCACGCCGGTGCCGGAGGCCCTCGCGGGCAGACCGGAACCCGGGGGTGCCGTATGAGCGGCACCGCCGAGCAGCCCATCCGGGTCCTGGTCGTCGAGGACGACCCCGTCGCCGCCGACGCGCACGTGATGTATGTCGGCCGGGTGCCGGGATTCACGGCCGTCGGCAAGGCGCACACCGGGGTCGAGGCCCGGCGCATGCTGGACCGCACGCCGGTGGACCTGCTCCTGCTCGACCTGCACCTGCCGGACGTGCACGGGCTGCAGCTGGCCCGTTCGCTGCGGGCGGCCGGGCACCACACCGACGTGATAGCGGTGACGTCGGCGCGGGACCTGACGGTCGTACGGGAAGGGGTGTCGCTGGGCGTCGTGCAGTACGTGCTGAAGCCATTCACCTTCGCCACCCTGCGCGACCGGCTGGTGCGGTACGCGGAGTTCCGGGGTGCCGCCGGGGAGGCGAGCGGCCAGGACGAGGTGGACCGGGCGCTGGCCAGACTGCGGGCTCCCGGCCCGGCCGCGCTGCCGAAGGGCCTGAGCGGGCCGACGCTGGAGCGGGTGACGGGCGCACTGCGCGGCTCGGACGAGGGCCTCACGGCGGCGCGGGTCGCGGAGACGGTGGGCATCTCGCGGATCACGGCCCGCCGCTACCTGGAGCACCTGGTGGACGCGGGGCGGGCGGGACGGGCCCCGCAGTACGGGCAGGTGGGGCGGCCGGAGTTGGTGTACCGGTGGGTGCGGGAGAGCGAGCGGGGCCGTTGAACACGACTTGTCCACCGCACACTCATTGACCTGACTAGACCACTCCTCTTACGTTCGCGGAGCAGCCGTCCCGGCCACAGCGTCGTGCCCGCAGGAGGTCATGCCCGTGCGTCCCACCGTCCGGTTCACCGCCCTGTTCACCCTCACCGCGCTCGCCTCCACCGCCCTCGCCGCCTGCGGCAGCGGCTCCGGCGACGATCCGGACACGGTGAAGGTCTCCTTCAAGCAGTCGACGGACAACTCCATCAAGGTGATGGACACCTATCTCGCCGATATCAAGAAGCAGTTCGAGAAGGCCAACCCGGGGAAGAAGGTCGAGCTCGTCCCCATCAAGGCGCCGGACTCGGAGTACTACACCAAGCTCCAGCAGATGCTCCGCTCCCCCAAGACCGCGCCGGACCTGGTCTACGAGGACACCTTCCTCATCAACTCCGACATCACCAGCGGGTACCTGAAGCCCCTCGACGACTACCTGGCGAAGTGGAAGGACTGGGACCAGTTCATCGACACCGCGAAGGCGGCGGCCACCGGCGAGGACGGCAAGACGTACGGCGTCCCGGACGGGACGGACACCCGGGGCCTGTGGTTCAGCAAGGACGTGTTCGCCAAGGCGGGGCTGCCCGCCGACTGGCAGCCGAAGACCTGGGACGAGGTCCTGGACGCCGCCCGCACCATCAAGGAGAAGGTCCCCGGCGTCACACCGATCAACGTGTACACCGGCAAGCCCGCCGGCGAGGCCGCCACCATGCAGGGCTTCCAGATGCTGCTGTACGGCACGAACGACGGGACCAAGGACCCGCTGTACGACAAGGACAGCAAGAAGTGGATCACGGCGGGGCAGGGCTTCGAGGACTCCCTCGCCTTCGTCGAGACCGTGTACAAGGAGAAGCTCGGGCCGGAGGTCTCCGACGCGCTCGACCCCAACTTCGGGACCCGGGTGCGCGGTGAGCTGCTCCCGCAGGGCAAGCTCGGGATCGCGCTGGACGGCTCCTGGCTGCCGCAGGACTGGCTGGAGGGCAGCGGGCACGAGTGGCCCGAGTGGTCGCGGGAGCTGGGCCTCGCCGCCATGCCCACGCAGCACGGGCAGGCGCCCGGCAGGGTGAGCATGTCCGGCGGCTGGGCCTGGTCGATCCCGGCCCAGGCGAGCAACCCGGACCTGGCCTTCGAGTTCATCAAGACGATGCAGACCAAGGCCAACGCCCAGAAGTGGTACGTCGCCAACTCCGGCATCGCGGTCCGCGAGGACGTGGCGAACGATCCCGCGTACGTCGAGGCGCAGCCCGGCATCGAGTTCTTCACCGACCTCGTCGAGGTCACCCACTACCGGCCCGCCTACCCGGCGTACCCGAAGGTCTCCGTCGCCGTCCAGGAGGCGATGGAGGGCGTGACGACCGGTGACATGTCGGTCGAGGAGGCGGCGCGCGGATACGACGAGGCGCTCAGGGAGGCGACCGACAACCAGGTGGTGAGCAAGTGACGGCGACCGCGCCGCAGCACGCGGGGCCGGGGGTGCGGAAGGAACCGGCGTCCCCGGCCGCCTCCGGGGGGCGGACCGGCACCGTGCGCCGGTCCCTGTTCCGGGCCCTGCCCGTCTCCCCCGCCGTCGTCCTGCTGCTGCTCTTCCTCGCCGGCCCCATCGGCTACTGCGTGGTCATCGCCTTCACCGACCTCCAGCTCACCGGGCAGGCGGAGTCGTCCTTCGTCGGCTTCGAGAACTTCACCCGCGCGTTCCAGGACGAGGCGTTCCTCAACGCCGTGTGGCTGACCCTGGTCTTCACGGTGCTGTCGTCGCTGATCGGGCAGAACACCCTCGGCCTGGCGCTGGCCTCGCTGATGCAGCGGGCCTCGAAGCCGGTGCGTACGCTCACCGGCGGCATCGTTGTCACGGCGTGGGTGCTGCCGGAGGTGGTGGCTGGCTTCCTGCTGTACGCCTTCTTCCGTCGCGAGGGCACCCTCAACGCCATCCTGGACTGGCTCCATCTGCCGTCCCAGAACTGGCTGTTCACGCTGCCGATCCTCGCGGTGTCCTTCGCCAACGTGTGGCGGGGCACGGCGTTCTCGATGCTGGTGTACTCGGCGGCGCTCAACGAGATCCCCAAGGAGGTCACCGAGGCCGCCGAGGTGGACGGGGCGAGCGGCTGGCGCCGGATGTGGCACATCACGCTGCCGATGATCCGGCGTTCCATCGGCACCAACCTGATGCTCAACACGCTGCAGACCCTGTCGGTCTTCGGGCTGATCTGGGTGATGACGCGCGGCGGCCCGAGCGGCAAGAGCCAGACGCTGCCGCTGTTCATGTACGAGCAGGCCTTCCAGAACAGTCTGATCGGGTACGGCACGGCGGTGGCGCTGCTGCTGTTGCTGATCGGCTCGCTGTTCTCGGTCGTGTACCTGCGCCTGCTGCGGACGGAGGTCTGACATGGCGTCCACGGTCACGTCCCGTACGCCCCGCCGCGCCCCCGCCGCCCGGCGCAACCGGCGCAACCGGCGCCGCACCGCCGCCGACGCCGGGCTGCTGGCGGCCGCCGCCGCCTTCGTGCTGCCGCTGGCCTGGGTGGTGCTGTCCGCCCTGGACCCGCGCGCGAGCCTCAGGGTGAAGGTCCCCGACGGGGTGACGCTGGACAACTTCGACGCGATCCTCACCCCGGAGATCACCTTCACGCCGCTGCTGAACAGCCTGGTCCTGTGCGGCGGCGCGACGGCGCTGACGGTGGTGTGCGCGGCGCTCGCGGCGTATCCGCTCTCCCGTTTCCGGTCGCGGCTGAACCGGCCGTTCCTGCTGACCGTCCTGTTCGCGACCAGTCTGCCGATCACGGCGATCATGGTGCCGGTCTACGCCCTGTTCGTGCGGGTGAACCTGATCGACACCATGCACGGGACGATCTTCTTCTTCGCCGCCTCCCAGCTCCCGTTCGCCATCTGGCTGATGAAGAACTTCATGGACGGCGTGCCCAAGGAGCTGGAGGAGGCGGCCTGGACGGACGGAGCGTCGTCGTTCCAGTCGCTGCTGCGGATCGTGCTGCCGCTGATGGGGCCGGGCGTGGCGGTGGTGACCGTCTTCTCGTTCGTGATGATGTGGGGCAACTTCTTCGTCCCGTTCATGCTGCTGCTCACCCCGGACCAGATGCCGGCCTCGGTGAGCATCAACGACTTCTTCGGCAACCGGGGCATGGTGGCGTACGGGCAGCTGGCGGCGTTCTCGATCGTCTACTCGACGCCGGTGATCCTGCTGTACGTGCTGATCTCGCGGCGGCTGGGCGGGGGGTTCGCGCTGGGCGGGGCGGTCAAGGGGTGAGCGCGCGGGGACCGGGCGTGCGCCCGTAGGTTCGTACAATGCGTATCGCTGGCTGAACAGCCCGTAGTCAGGGTGCGCCCGTACCCCTACGGTGTGCGCGTGCGCCGACCCTCACCTCACCCGAACCAGTCGGGTCCCCCCTTCAACGCCCTCGCCGCCCGCCGGCTGCGTGCCGCCCTCAACATGGGGCCCGAGCACGTCGCCCACGGCATGCGGGTGTCGTACGGACTGCCGTACGTCACCCCCGACCACGTCATCGCCTGGGAGCGCGGCATCGCCTCCCCCGCCGGCTCCGAGCTCACCGCGCTCGCCGGGGTGCTGTGGTGCTCGCCCGGCGACCTGATAGGCCGGCCGCAGACGCTGCGCGAGCACCGCGTCGCGCGCGGTCTGGCGCCGGAGGACGTGGCCCGTGCCGCCGGGGTCGCGCTCGCGGCCTACCTGCGGATGGAGGAGACCGACGGCTGGCGCGGCACCGACCGCCAGTCCGCCGCGCTCGCCCACGTGCTGGACCTCGCGCTGCCCGACTTCGTGACCGTCACGGGGCGCGACGAGAAGCTCGCCGAGCTGCTGAGCAGTGCCGTCACCACCCGCTGGCAGGGGTACGTACGGCCGGTCGGCAAGATCGCGCCGCTGGACCGGCGGGTCCTGGAGAACGTGCTCCAGGTGCTGCACCAGGACTACCAGGGGCACATGACCGCCACCCTCAGCTGGGGCGGCGGCGGTCCCGACTCCAGCGCGGCGGGCCGGGACTTCCTGGACCGGATCGTGGAGCACTTCTGGGCGGCGGTCGAGAAGCACCCGTGACCCTCTGGGGCCTTCGGTGCCTAGAAGACGGACTCCGCCTCGTCCATCCGGTCCTTCGGCACCGTCTTCAGCTCGGTGACCGCCTCCGCCAGCGGCACCATGACGACGTCCGTGCCGCGCAGCGCGGTCATCCGGCCGAACTCGCCCTGGTGCGCGGCCTCCACCGCGTGCCAGCCGAAGCGGGTGGCGAGCACCCGGTCGTACGCGGTGGGCACGCCGCCGCGCTGGACGTGGCCGAGGATGACCGGCTTGGCCTCCTTGCCGAGCCGGCGCTCCAGCTCGTAGGCGAGCGCGGTGCCGATGCCCTGGAAGCGCTCGTGGCCGAACTTGTCGATGGCGCCCTTGCCGTAGTCCATGGAGCCCTCGACGGGGTGGGCGCCCTCGGCGACGCAGACCACGGCGAACTTCTTGCCGCGGGAGAACCGCTCCTCGACCATCTTGACCAGGTCGGCCGGGTCGAAGGGGCGCTCGGGCAGGCAGATGCCGTGGGCGCCGGCGGCCATGCCGGACTCCAGGGCGATCCAGCCCGCGTGGCGGCCCATGACCTCGACGACCATCACGCGCTGGTGGGACTCGGCGGTGGTCTTGAGGCGGTCCATCGCCTCGGTGGCGACACCGACCGCCGTGTCGAAGCCGAAGGTGCGGTCCGTGGAGGAGATGTCGTTGTCGATGGTCTTCGGCACGCCGACCACCGGCAGACCGGCGTCGGACAGCATCCGGGCGGCCGTGAGGGTGCCCTCGCCGCCGATCGGGATCAGCGCGTCGATGCCGAAGCTCTGGATCATGTCCCCGGCGTTCTCGCAGGCCTCGCGGAGCCGGTCGCGCTCCAGGCGGGAAGAGCCGAGGATGGTGCCGCCGCGGGCCAGGATGCCGCTGACCGCGTTGAGGTCGAGGGCGCGGTAGCGGCCGTCGAGCAGGCCGGCGTAGCCGTCCTCGAAGCCGATGACCTCGTCGCCGTAGTTGTCGACCGCTCGGTGCACGACCGACCGGATCACTGCGTTCAGGCCGGGGCAGTCGCCGCCTGCGGTGAGTACGCCGATACGCATCGTGCTGTGTCTCCTGCTCGCTGTTGACACCGGTGAGCCGATCCAATTGTTTCACGGTCCGGGCACGGGCGGGCACTGACGATTGCTGACGGGCGCCTTATCCATCGCCGGAGGTATTGTCAAGAGGGTTCCGCTCACCCCGGTGGGCGGTTTTTGTGCACGGGACAGCCGCCACCAGACGAAACGGAGAGCACGCGTGACGCGCAGCGTGTACGTGACCGGTATCGACCGCGGCGACGGCCGCCAGGTCGTCGAACTGGGGGTCATGGAACTCCTGACCCGGCAGGTCGACCGGGTCGGCGTCTTCCGTCCCCTGGTCCACGACGGACCCGACCGGCTCTTCGAGCTGCTGCGGTCCCGCTACCGGCTCGCGCAGGACCCCGCGACCGTGTACGGCATGGACTACCAGGAGGCGTCCGCCCTCCAGGCCGAGCAGGGCACGGACGAGCTGGTCTCCGCGCTAGTCGACCGCTTCCACCTGGTCGCCCGGGACTACGACGTCGTCCTCGTCCTCGGCACCGACTTCGCCGCCACCCAGCTCCCGGACGAGCTGTCGCTGAACGCGCGGCTCGCCAACGAGTTCGGGGCCTCGGTCCTCCCGGTGGTCGGCGGGCGGGGGCAGGCCGCCGAGTCGGTGCTCGCCGAGACCGTCAACGCCTTCCGCGCCTACGACACGCTGGGCTGCGACGTGCTGGCCATGGTGACCAACCGGGTCGCCCGCGAGGACCGGGACGAGATCGCCGGGCTGCTCGCGGGCCGCCTGCCGGTGCCGTGCTGGGTGGTGCCGGACGAGCCCGCGCTGTCCGCGCCGACCGTCTCGCAGATCGCGCACGCCCTCGGCGCCAAGGTGGTCCTGGGCGACGACTCGGGGCTCGCCCGGGACGCGCTGGACTTCGTCTTCGGCGGCGCCATGCTGCCCAACCTGCTCGCCGCCCTGACCCCGGGCTGCCTGGTGATCACCCCCGGCGACCGCGCCGACCTGGTCGTCGGCACCCTGGCCGCGCACAGCGCCGGCACCCCGCCGATAGCCGGGGTGCTGCTCACGCTGAACGAGGTGCCGGGCGACGGCATCCTCACCCTCGCCGCCCGCCTGGCTCCCGGCACCCCGGTCCTGTCGGTGACCGGCAACAGCTTCCCCACCGCCGAGCGCCTGTTCTCCCTGGAGGGCAAGCTCAACGCGGCCGCCCCGCGCAAGGCGGAGACGGCCCTCGGCCTCTTCGAGCGCTACGTCGACACCGCGGACCTCAGCAAGCGGGTCTCCGCGCCGAGCAGCGACCGCGTCACGCCGATGATGTTCGAGCACAAGCTGCTGGAGCAGGCCCGCTCGGACCTGCGCCGGGTCGTGCTCCCCGAGGGCACCGAGGAGCGGGTGCTGCACGCGGCGGAGGTGCTGCTGCGCCGGGGCGTGTGCGAGCTGACGCTGCTCGGTCCCGTCGAGCAGGTCCGCAAGAAGGCCGCCGACCTGGGCATCGACCTGGAGGGCGCCGAGCTGATCGACCCGGCCGTCTCCGAACTGCGGGACTCCTTCGCCGAGAAGTACGCGGCCCTGCGCGCCCACAAGGGCGTGACCGTGGAGCTGGCGTACGACGTGGTATCCGACGTGAACTACTTCGGCACGCTGATGGTGCAGGAAGGATTCGCCGACGGGATGGTGTCGGGGTCGGTGCACTCGACTGCGGCGACGATCCGTCCGGCCTTCGAGATCATCAAGACCAAGCCGGAAGCGTCGATCGTGTCGTCCGTCTTCTTCATGTGCCTGGCCGACAAGGTGCTGGTCTACGGCGACTGCGCGGTCAACCCGGACCCGGACGCCGAGCAGCTCGCCGACATCGCCACCCAGTCGGCGGCCACGGCGGCGCGGTTCGGGGTGGACCCGCGGATCGCGATGCTGTCGTACTCGACGGGCACGTCCGGTTCCGGCGCCGATGTCGACAAGGTGCGCGAGGCGACCGAGCTGGTCCGCGCCGGGCGGCCCGACCTGCGCATCGAGGGGCCGATCCAGTACGACGCGGCCGTGGAGCCGTCGGTCGCCGCGACCAAGCTGCCGGGCTCGGAGGTCGCCGGGCAGGCCAGCGTGCTGATCTTCCCCGACCTGAACACCGGCAACAACACCTACAAGGCCGTGCAGCGCTCGGCCGGCGCGATCGCCGTCGGCCCGGTCCTCCAGGGGCTGCGCAAGCCGGTCAACGACCTGTCCCGGGGCGCGCTCGTCCAGGACATCGTCAACACCGTCGCCATCACGGCGATCCAGGCCCAGCAGTCCCCGAGCGAGAAGGTCTCCGCCCAGTGAGTTCCACGCGTGTCCTCGTCCTCAACTCCGGCTCCTCGTCGGTGAAGTACCAGCTCATCGACATGCGCGGCGGCGAGCGCCTGGCGGCCGGGCTGGTCGAGCGCATCGGGGAGCAGACCTCGCGGCTGAAGCACACCCACGTGGCCGACGGCGACACCCGGGAGCAGCACGGCCCGATCGCCGACCACGAGGCCGCCCTCAAGGCGGTCGCCGCGGAACTGGGCCGGGACGGTCTGGGCCTGGACTCCCCCGAGCTGGCCGCGATCGGGCACCGGGTGGTGCACGGCGGCATGTTCTTCACCGAGCCCACCCTCATCGACGACAGCGTGCTCACGGAGATCGAGCGGCTGGTCCCGGTCGCGCCGCTGCACAACCCGGCCAACCTCACCGGCATCCGCACCGCGCAGGCACTCCGCCCCGACCTGCCCCAGGTGGCGGTCTTCGACACCGCCTTCCACACCACGATGCCGGAGTCCGCGGCGCGCTACGCGATCGACCCGAAGATCGCCGACCGGTACCGCATCCGCCGCTACGGCTTCCACGGCACCTCGCACGCGTACGTCTCCCGCGAGACCGCGCGGCTGCTGGGCAAGGACCCGTCGGAGGTCAACGTCATCGTGCTCCACCTGGGCAACGGCGCCTCGGCCTCGGCGGTCGAGGGCGGCCGGTGCGTGGACACGTCCATGGGGCTGACGCCCTTGGAGGGCCTGGTGATGGGTACGCGGTCGGGAGACCTGGACCCGGCGGTCATCTTCCATTTGGAGCGCGTTGGCGGAATGTCCACGGACGAGATCGACACTTTCCTCAACAAGAGGAGCGGCCTGTTCGGTCTGTGCGGTGACAACGACATGCGGGAGATCCGCCGCCGGGTGGAGGAGGGCGACGAGCGGGCGCGGCTGGCCTTCGACATCTACATTCACCGGCTGAAGAAGTACATCGGCGCCTATTACGCCGTCCTCGGACGGGTGGACGCGGTGGCCTTCACGGCCGGGGTCGGCGAGAACGCGGCGCCGGTGCGCCAGGCCGCGGTGGCGGGCCTGGAGGGGCTCGGCCTGACGGTGGACGGCGAGCTGAACGCCGTACGCGGCGACGAGGCGCGGCTGATCTCGCCCGCGGACGCGCGGGTGGCGGTGGCCGTGGTGCCGACCGACGAGGAAATGGAGATCGCGACACAAACCTACGCGCTGGTAAATGATTCCGGTGGTTCAGTTGCTTCGGGGAATCTCACCTGAGCGGCATCCCGCCCTTTTGTATTTTCCGCCAGACGGAATATTCCGCGCCGAAACAAACCGATAGGATGGCACCCATGCGCCGTTCGAAAATCGTCTGTACCCTCGGCCCCGCGGTCGACTCCCACGAGCAGCTCGTAGCGCTGATCGAAGCCGGCATGAACGTGGCCCGCTTCAACTTCAGCCACGGCACGCACGCCGAGCACCAGGGCCGTTACGACCGTGTCCGGGCCGCCGCCAAGGAGACCGGCAGGGCCATCGGTGTCCTCGCCGACCTCCAGGGCCCGAAGATCCGCCTGGAGACCTTCGCGGAGGGCCCCGTCGAGCTGGTGCGCGGTGACGAGTTCACCATCACCACCGAGGACGTGCCGGGCGACCGGACGATCTGCGGCACGACCTACAAGGGCCTGCCCGGTGACGTCACCAAGGGCGACCAGGTGCTCATCAACGACGGCAACGTCGAGCTGAAGGTCACCGAGGTCGAGGGCCCCCGGGTGAAGACGATCGTCATCGAGGGCGGCGTCATCTCCGACCACAAGGGCATCAACCTGCCCGGTGCGGCCGTGAACGTCCCCGCGCTCAGCGAGAAGGACGTCGAGGATTTGCGGTTCGCGCTGCGGATGGGCTGCGACCTGGTCGCCCTCTCCTTCGTCCGGGACGCCAAGGACGTCGCCGACGTGCACCGCGTGATGGACGAGGAGGGCCGCCGGGTCCCCGTCGTCGCCAAGGTGGAGAAGCCGCAGGCGGTCGAGAACATGGAGGACGTCGTGATGGCGTTCGACGGCGTGATGGTCGCCCGTGGCGACCTGGCCGTCGAGTACCCGCTCGAGAAGGTCCCCATGGTGCAGAAGCGGCTGATCGAGCTGTGCCGCCGCAACGCCAAGCCGGTGATCGTGGCGACCCAGATGATGGAGTCGATGATCACCAACTCCCGCCCGACCCGCGCCGAGGCCTCCGACGTGGCCAACGCGATCCTGGACGGCGCCGACGCGGTGATGCTGTCCGCCGAGTCGTCGGTGGGCGCGTACCCGATCGAGACCGTCAAGACGATGTCGAAGATCGTCGCCGCCGCCGAGCAGGAGCTGCTGTCCAAGGGCCTGCAGCCGCTGGTGCCGGGCAAGAAGCCGCGCACGCAGGGCGGTTCGGTGGCCCGTGCCGCCGCCGAGATCGCCGACTTCCTGGGCGGCAAGGGCCTGGTGGCCTTCACCCAGTCCGGCGACACCGCCCGCCGCCTCTCCCGCTACCGCGCGGCTCAGCCGATCCTGGCCTTCACCACCGACGAGTCCACCCGCAACCAGCTGGCGCTCAGCTGGGGCGTGGAGCCGCACGTGGTGCCGTTCGTCAACACCACCGACGAGATGGTCGACCTGGTGGACCAGGAGACGGCCCGCCTCGGCCGGTTCAGCGACGGCGACGTCGTCGTGATCACCGCCGGTTCGCCCCCCGGCGTGCCCGGCACCACCAACATGGTCCGGGTCCTGCACCTGGGCGAGACGCGGCGCGGCTGACACCCGCGCGGGTCTTTTCGTACGACGCCGAGGGCGCCCCCTGCGACAGGGGGCGCCCTCGGGTCAGTCCCGGAAGGTCTCAGGTGATGTACTGCTGCAGCCCGGGGATGTGCAGCGTGCCGCCGAACTGACCGGCCTGGACGACCGTCACCTTCGTGAAGTAGATGAGCGGGATGTCCAGCGGCGGCGGGTGCTCCGGGTCGAAGGTGATCGGGATCAGCCCGAGCAGGTTGCCCGAGATGCTCTCGGTGTACATCACCGTGTCGCCGTCGCGGATCGTGGACGTGGAGCCCTCGGCCGCCTGCACGTGGTAGGTCTTGCCGGACTGCTCGTCCTTGACCGTCTGGTGCAGGTCGCCGATGTCGGTGCCGTTGGAGATGACGTACTTCAGCACCTTCTTGGTGGTGCCGTTGGCCGTCTTCACCTCGACGACGCCCTTGTAGGAGGCGCCCTTCAGCAGCAGCGAACTGGCGTTGAGGTACCAGGGGTCGTCGGGCAGCGGCACCGTGTTGTCGACGCCGCCCTCCGCGTCCGTGGCGACCGGGCAGTCCTCCGGGTCGGGGCCGGCGCTCTCGGAGGCGCTGGGGGTGGGCGAGGCGGTGGCCTCCTGAGCCTCCTCCTCCGCCTTGTCCTTCGCTTCCTCCGCGGCCTCCTCGGCCTTCCCGGCCGCCTCGTCCACCGACTCCCCGGTGTCCTCGGCCGCCTTCGACGCCGCGTCGGTCGTGCCCTCCACGGCGTCCTTCGCCGTGCCGGTGGCCTTGTCGGTGGCCTCCTTCGCCGGGTCGCCCGCGTCCTCGCCGGTGCTGCCGCTCTGCGACGCCGAGGGGGACGGCGTGGGGCTCGGGGTCTCCTCGGCCTTGCCACCGCCGGTGAAGAAGTCCTCGATGGCGTCGCCGAGGCCTTCCAGCACTCCGCCCTTGGTCTCGGACTCGGACGGGGACGGCTCCGCGGCACCCGCGCCGGGCTTCTCCTGGCTCTGCGGCTCCGTGCTCCCCGACTCCTGGGAGGCGGAGGGGCTGGGGGCGGGATCGGCGGCCTGCTCGTCCTTGTCGTCGGAACCTGAATCCGGCGAAGAGGACTCACCCTTGTCCGTGCCCGCGTCACCCGCGGACTCGGAGGAGCCGGGCTCCGTCGTGCCGTCCTTGTCCTTGCCGTCCTCGCCTTCCGGGCCGGTCGCCGACGGTGACGGCGTGGGCGGGGCGGACGCGCCCTTCTCGGCGTTCTCCAGGGCCGCCACGCACTCCTTGTACTCGTCCGCGGTCAGACTGTTGGAGGTCGGCTTCGCAGCGTCGTTGCCGTCGGCGATGGCCAGAGTCGGAGTGAACCCCATCCCCATGAGGACGGCCGTGGGCATCGCCGCCAGGGCTATCGCCTTCCCGGCCGGCATGTGGAACCTGGTGAACAACGGCTTCTTGGGTGCCGCGTGGCGCGGCCCGGTTCTCACACGGAACGACTCCACGTCAGTCCCGCGGGTCACCTCGTCAGCCGGCACTGTGCCTCCCGTTCGCCCCGTTGGCCGGGCTCGTTCCTGACAGATCGTTCGGCTCTTCCGCCCCGTCGCGCGGCTGCGGCACCGTGGCGTCGGGGTCCGCGGGGACCACGCTCTCGGGCGCGTCGCCCGTTCCCTTGCCCTCCAGCGGCGGCTCGGCCTGCGGCGGCTCGCCCGGCACCCACGACACGGCCATCGCCCCGCCGATCAGCGCGAACAGGAAGCCGATGAGGAATCCGCCCAGATTGGACACGGGGATGGACACCAGCGCCAGCAGGATCGCCGCCACGCCCGCGAAGACCCGGACGTGCTTCTGGAACCACAGGCTGACGCCCAGGACGACCAGCAGCACGCCGATGATCAGGGAACCGGAGCCCGCGGTGGTGGCCATCGCCAGCGTCAGGTGCCCGATCTGGAGGTTCGCGTACGGGAAGTAGGCGATGGGGAGTCCGCCGAGCGCGACGAACAGGCCGGCCCAGAACGGCCGCGTGCCTCGCCAGGCACGGAACTGCAGCCTCCGGCGGGTGAACTGGCCGGGTGCGGCGGCAGGAGTCTCGGCGCTCATGGAAAACAGCTCCCTGGTACGGCTTTGCTGTGGTGGAGATGTGGGCCGTGTGCGACGACACGGCCGGAGAGTGGACGGGCGGGGGCGCCGCTGGCTCCCCCGCCCGTCACGGGGTGCTTAGTAGCACTCCTTGACACCCTTGGACAGCGACATCTTCAGACCGCTGAGCTTGAAGGTTCCGGCGGTGGTGGCCCACGCCGTCTGCTTCACGTCGGTCAGCGTGGCCGAGTCGGCCTGCTGCGCGAATCCGTTCGGGTTCGCGGTGTCGCCCTTCTGGATGCCGGGACCCTTGTTGGCGTCCTTGGCGGCCACACCGATGTCGATGTTGCGGAAGGTGGCGTCGGCCTCGAGCTGCTCGACGTCGATGTACAGGTTCTTCGCCTCGACCGGCTTGTCGCCGCCGCCCGCCTTGAGCATGAGGCTGACCGAACCGATCAGCGGGATGTCCGGGGTGACCACGGACTGGCACATGCCCTTGATGGTCGCGGACTTGAACGCCGAAACGGCGACGGGGTGAGCCGTCTTCTCGCCCTTCAGCGTGTAACCCGAGTCAATGGCCCCGTACTGGGAGAACCCCGTACCGTCGAGCCGGTCCGCCGTCACCTTGAACGACTGACCGGAGACGCTGAACGAAGCCGCCAGGGCACCCTGCCCCAGCGCGACGCCTATCGCCGCCGTGGCGGCAACGCTGGGCACCATCACCACAGCGAACCGCTTCCATCTGGTCCCGCCACGCACCTGGGACTCCATATTTCCTCCTTCTCGGACGTACATCTCCTGGCCTCGGCCAGCCCCCGGAGCGGCGGCTGGACCTGGCAGGGATGGGAGAAGTGCTACGTCCTCGGGAAGGAGAGCGCCCGCACTCGGCGGCACGTACGAAACGAGCCCGAATCACCGGCGATCACCCCCGAGCGACAACCACTGGTCGCGCCTGACACGCATCACGCACAACCCTGCTGGACAGGCTTCGCCGGGTGGACGAAGACCCCCCTGCCCAAGAGCCGGCGCCACTGCCGCCGGCTCTGCTCGGTGGGGACCCAGGAACCCCCGCGACCCGACTGGCTTTCGGGGTACGGGAATGGACCGAGCGTCGCCGATCGTGGTGCATTCTCGGCGCCGACACAAGGGGGTTCGTTACTCGCTGGTAACGGCTCAACAACCGGAGTACGACACACCGCCCCTGAACGGCGACGCTGGGTGTGTCATGCGGTCGGAACAAAACTATTGATCGCTGGACAGAAACCGACAGATCGGCGCCGCCGACTTACTGGCAGTAACAGCGGCCGCGATTACCAAGATTTGGTAAAGCGCGGCCGCAGTGACCTACCGGAGACAGCTCCTTCACACGGGCACCACCCGGACGAACGGGCGGTACCCCGCCCGCTAGAACAGGGCGCGGGCCAGCGCCCTGCGCGCCGTGGCCACCCGCGGATCGTCGGCGCCGACGACCTCGAACAGCTCCAGCAGCCGCAGCCGTACGGCGTCCCGGTCGTCGCCGGCCGTGACGCGGACCGTGTCGATGAGGCGCCCGAAGGCGTCCTCCACATGACCGCCCACCAGGTCCAGGTCGGCGGCGGCGATCTGCGCCTGGGCGTCGCCCGGCTTGTCGGCCGCGTCCTGACGGACCCGCTGCGGGTCGGCGTTCTGCACGCGCTGGAGCAACTCGGCCTGGGCGAGGCCCAGTTTGGCCTCCGTGTTGCCCGGGTCCTCGGCCAGCACGTTCTTGTACGCCTGGACGGCCCCGCCCAGGTCACCGGCGTCCAGCGCCTGCACCGCGGCCTCGAGCGCCGCGTCGTGCGGACCTGCGGGACGCTCGGGGGCGGCGGCCTGGGCGGTGCCCGGCTCCGCCTCGGGGTCGACGGCGAGACCGGTCAGGCCGAAGCGTTCCTCGGCGACCTGCACCAGCTGGTCGAGGGTCTGGCGGATCTGCGTCTCGCCCGCGGCGCCCTGGAAGAGCGGCAGGGCCTGGCCCGCCACGACCGCGAACACGGCCGGGATGCCCTGGACGCCGAACTGCTGCATCAGCATCTGGTTGGCGTCGACGTCGATCTTGGCGAGGAGGAAGCGCCCGCTGTACTCGACGGCGAGCCGCTCCAGGACCGGGCTCAGCTGCTTGCAGGGCTCGCACCACTCGGCCCAGAAGTCGATGACGACCGGGACCTCGGTGGACCGCTGCAGGACGTCGCTCTCGAAGCGGGCCTCGTCGACGTCGATGACGAGGTCGGCCGGGGAGACGGCGCCCGTCCCGCCGTTCCGGGCCGCCTCGGCGCGCGCCTGCTCCGCCTTCGCCTTGGCCTCCTGGGCCTGCTTCACCGCGGCGAGGTCGACGACCCCGCTCATGGACATGTTCCGTGGCTGCATGGGTCTATCCTCCCCCGTACCGCGCGTGTGCGTGAAAAGCGGGGTGAAAGCCCGCCTGGAAGTGTGCTGTTGGCAGTCGTGCCGGCGCCGGGTCCCCACCCCACGCCCGTGGTCGTCGCTGGGGCACGGGCGGACCCGTGCTTTCGCTACGACCCGTAGCGTAATGCCCGAGCGGGCCGCCGGAACAGCCCTCCTCCGTGATCTGCCTCACGGACGCCCGTTCGTTACCCGCCGGTTAAGGTCGGGGAATGCAGAGCAGCACCCACGCCGGCCGTGCCGGGCGCCCGCGCAGCGCCGCGGCGGACACCGCGATCCTGGCCGCGACGCGGGCGGCCCTGGTGGAACTGGGCTGGTCGAAGCTCACCCTGCAGGACGTCGCCACGCGGGCCGGGGTTGCCAAGACGACGCTGTACCGCCGCTGGACGGGCAAGAACGAACTGGTCGTCGACGCGGTCGCCGAACTCTTCGACGAGCTGCGGCTGCCCGACCGGGGCTCCCTGGCCGCCGACATCGAGGGCGTGGTCCTCCAGTTCGCGGCGATCCTGGCCCGAC
This sequence comes from Streptomyces sp. CB02414, assembly GCF_001905385.1. Taxonomy (GTDB): domain Bacteria; phylum Actinomycetota; class Actinomycetes; order Streptomycetales; family Streptomycetaceae; genus Streptomyces. The sequence continues at coordinate 28,497 of NZ_LIPF01000002.1, forward strand.
CGGAGGCCAAGAGCGGCCTGATGGCGGTGGTCGCCGAGTCCACGCGCGACGAGGCGCTGCGCGAGCGCATCCGCACGTCGATCGTGGAGCGGCAGAAGCGCCTGGTGCTGGAGGGCCGGGCACGGGCCCAGGCACGGGGCGAACTGCCCCCGGAGACCGACCCGGCCGAGGCCGCCCGTACCGCGGACCTCATCTTCGACGTGGTCGCCGGCGCGGTCGTCCACCGCACCCTGGTCAGCGCGGCGGCGGCGGACGGGGAATGGGTGCGCGGCCTCACGCAGGTGCTGCTGGGAGGGCTCGCCGCTCGACCCGCCGAGCCGGGGCCCTAGAACCCCGCCGGCTCCGTGTACACCCCCCACTCGTCCCGCAGCACGCCGCAGATCTCACCCAGCGTCGCCTCCGCGCGCACCGCGTCCAGCATCGGCTCGATCATGTTCCCGCCGGAGCGGGCGGCGGCCAGCATCGCGTCCAGCGCACCGCGCACGGCCGCGTCGTCCCGGGCCGTCCTGCGCTCGCCCAGCACCCGCACCTGCTCGCGTTCCACCTCGTGGCTGACGCGCAGGATCTCCAGGTCGCCGGTGACGGAGCCGGTGTGGACGTTGACGCCGACGACCTTCTTGTCGTCCTTCTCCAGGGCCTGCTGGTAGCGGAAGGCGGACTCGGCGATCTCGCCGGTGAACCAGCCGTCCTCGATGCCGCGCAGGAGGCCGGAGGTGATCGGCCCGACGGGGTGCTGCCCGTCGGGGTGGGCCCGCAGCCCCCGCTCCTTGATCTGCTCGAAGATCTTCTCGGCGTCGGCCTCGATCCGGTCGGTCAGCTGCTCGATGAACCAGGAGCCGCCCAGCGGGTCGGCGACGTTGGCGACGCCGGTCTCCTCCATGAGCACCTGCTGGGTGCGCAGGGCGATCTCGGCGGCCTGCTCGCTGGGCAGCGCGAGGGTCTCGTCCAGCGCGTTGGTGTGCAGGGAGTTCGTACCGCCGAGCACCGCCGCCAGCGCCTCCACCGCCGTACGCACCACGTTGTTGTACGGCTGCTGCGCGGTCAGCGAGACACCGGCGGTCTGCGTGTGGAAGCGCAGCCACTGCGCCTTGTCGGACTTCGCGCCGTACACGTCCCGCATCCACCGGGCCCAGATCCTGCGGGCCGCGCGGAACTTGGCGATCTCCTCGAAGAAGTCGAGGTGCGCGTCGAAGAAGAAGGAGAGGCCGGGCGCGAAGACGTCCACGTCCAGACCGCGGCTGAGCCCCAGCTCCACGTACCCGAAGCCGTCCGCCAGGGTGTACGCCAGCTCCTGCGCGGCCGTCGCCCCGGCCTCGCGGATGTGGTAGCCGGAGACGGAGAGCGGCTTGTAGGCGGGGATGCCGGCCGCGCAGTACTCCATCAGGTCGCCGATCAGGCGCAGGTGCGGCTCCGGCTGGAAGAGCCACTCCTTCTGCGCGATGTACTCCTTGAAGATGTCGGTCTGGAGCGTGCCGTTGAGCACGGACGCGTCGACGCCCTGGCGTTCGGCGGCGACCAGGTACATGCAGAACACGGGCACGGCGGGCCCGCTGATCGTCATCGAGGTGGTCACGTCACCGAGCGGGATGTCCTTGAACAGCACCTCCATGTCGGCGGCCGAGTCGATGGCCACGCCGCAGTGCCCGACCTCGCCGAGGGAGCGCGGGTCGTCGGAGTCGCGGCCCATCAGGGTCGGCATGTCGAAGGCGACCGAGAGCCCGCCGCCGCCGTTGCGGAGGATCATCTTGTAGCGCTCGTTGGTCTGCTCGGCGTTGCCGAACCCGGCGAACTGCCGGATGGTCCACGTGCGCCCCCGGTACCCGGTCGGATGCAGGCCGCGGGTGAAGGGGTACTCCCCCGGCCAGCCGATCCGCTCGAAGCCCTCGTAGGCGTCCCCGGGCCGGGGCCCGTACACCGGCTCCACGGGATCGCCGGAGAGCGTGGTGAAGTCGGCGTCGCGCTTGCGCGCCGCGTCGTACCGGGCCTGCCAGCGAAGGCGGCCCTCCTCTATGGCGTCAGCATCCATACCCTCGAATTTACTAGGACGTCCAAGTAAATGTCGATGGGGTGCCGCCGTACGGGTGTCCGTACGGCGGTGAAAGGGCTTGACAAGCCCCGCTTACGCCTTGGCGGCGGCGGGTGCCTCGGTCGTGGCGACCTTGGCGTCCAGTTCCCGGCTGATCCTGCGTTCCACGAAGAACGCGGCGGTCGGGACGGTCCCGGCCAGCAGCACCCACAGCTGCTTGCTGACCTTCCACTTCGCCTTGGCGCCCAGGTCGAAGGCGAAGACCAGGTAGATCACATACAGCCAGCCGTGCGCGATGCTGACGACGCGGGTGAAGTCGGCCGCGCCGTCCATGTCCAGCAGATACTTGGCGATCATGCCGAGGCAGAGCAGGATCAGCAGCACACCGGTGACGTACGCCATGACCCGGTAGCGGGTCAGCACGCTCTTTTTCATGGGAACGAGCGTAACCGTCCGTTTCGCGCGATCTTCGGGCGGGACCGGCGACTCGCTCAGGCCTCTTCGAAGTCGCCTGCGGCGACCCGCAGCGGCCTCAGCATCGCGAAGATCTCGCCGCACTCCTCGGCGTCGTACGCGCCCAGGCCGAAGTCCATCGCCATGAGGTCGCGGGTGGCCGACTCGACCACCTCGCGGCCCTTGTCGGTGATGGTGGCGAGGGTGCCGCGGCCGTCGTTGGGGTTGGGGCGCTTGTCGACCAGGCCGGACCTCACCAGCCGGTCGACGGTGTTCGTCACGGAGGTGGGGTGCACCATCAGACGCTCGCCGATCTTGGACATCGGCAGCTCGCCCGACTTGGAGAAGGTGAGCAGCACCAGCGCCTCGTAGCGCGCGAAGGTCAGCTCGTACGGCTTGACCACCGCGTCCACCTCGGCCAGCAGGATCTGGTGCGCCCGCATGATCGAGGTGATCGCGGCCATGGACGGCACGCCGCCCCAGCGCTGCTTCCACAGTTCGTCGGCGCGGGCGATGGGGTCGAAGGAGAGACTGAGGGGCTTCGGCACGGCATCAGACCCTACCGGCCGGTCATATCCCGGTCAGCCCCGTCTCGCCTTTCGATACCCCCACGTATGACTCGCGGCTATTCGGCGAGGTGCCGTTCCACGGTCTCCACCTTGGAGGTGAGACCGTCCGTCACGCCGGGGCGGATGTCCGCCTTGAGGACGAGGGACACGCGCGGCGCCCGGGCCTCGACGGCGGCGACGGCGCGCCGGACGACGTCCATGACCTCGTCCCACTCACCCTCGACGGACGTGAACATCGCGTCCGTGCGGTGGGGCAGGCCCGACTCGCGGACCACCCGGACGGCGTCGGCGACGTACTCCCCCACGTCCTCGCCGACGCCGAGCGGTGTCACTGAGAAGGCGACGATCATGCGCCCACGACCCCTTCCTGACGGGCGCGGGAGGCGATGACCGCGCTCTCGGCCTCGCGCTTGAGCCTGCGCTCGGCGAAGAAACCGCCGGTCGGCAGGACCGACATGACGAAGTAGAAGGCGGCGGTACCGAAGGACCACTTGGCGCGGTTCCAGGCGTCCGCCCAGAAGATCACGTACAGGACGAAGAGGAAGCCGTGGACCGCGCCCATCACGGGCACCGCGTTGAAGTCGGTGGTCCGCTTCAGCACGGAGCAGACCAGCAGCAGCAGGAACGAAATCGCCTCGGGGCTGGAGACCAGGCGGAGACGGCGGAGGGCGGAGGCGGTCTTGAGGTCCACGGGTCACCTTCGGTGGGAGAGTCGGTGGGAGAGGGGTCGGTACTCGGGGCACGCCCGACGAGCAGGCGGTTTGTGAACGAACGCACAAGCGCGCGTCCATTGTGGCAAACCCCCGACGCGCCCGGGCGAGGGGGTCGGAGACCTGTCGGCGGGGCCGCCCGGCGGGCTACCTTCACATTTGTGGCGATGTTCCGACTTCAGGGAAGCAAGGTACTCGCCGTCGACATGACCGGGGACGCCGTGAAGGCGAAGAACGGCTCGATGGTCGCGTACGACGGGGAGATGGCCTTCAAGAAGCTGAGCGGCGGCGGTGAGGGCATCCGGGGCATGGTGACCCGGCGGATCACCGGCGAGCAGATGACGGTGATGGAGGTGAGGGGGCACGGGACCTGCTGGTTCGCGGACCGGGCCTCGGAGATCAACCTCGTCGGCCTCCAGGGCGACAAGCTGTACGTCGAGTCGAGCAACTTCCTGGCGGCCGACGCCGGGCTGCGGACCGGCACCAGTTTCACGGGGGCGCGTGGCGCCTCGCAGGGCAACGGGCTGTTCACCACGACCGTGGAGGGGCACGGGCAGGTGGCGATCATGTCGGACGGGCCGGCGGTGGTGCTGCGGGTCAGCGCGCAGTACCCGCTGACCGTCGACCCCGGGGCGTACGTCGCGCACCAGGGGAACCTGCGGCAGTCCTTCCAGTCGGGTGTGACCTTCCGCACGCTGTTCGGTGAGGGCGGCGGGGAGGCCTTCCAGATCCGCTTCGAGGGCGACGGGCTGGTGTACGTGCAGCCGAGCGAGCGGAACACGATCGCGGGGGATGTGTGAGATGGCCTTCCGGGAGATCAACTCCAAGATGGTGCAGGCGACCGTGGCGCCCGGGCAGCGGCTGTTCAGTCAGCGCGGGGCGATGCTCGCCTACCAGGGGGACGTGTCCTTCACCCCGAACATGACCGGCGGGCGGGGCGGTGTGGTGTCGATGATCGGGCGCCGGGTGGCGAACGAGGACACGCCGCTGATGACCGTCGAGGGCAGCGGCACGGTGCTCTTCGGGCACGGCGGCCACCACGTGCAGGTGATCGAGCTCTCCGGCGACACGCTGTACGTGGAGGCGGACCGGCTGCTCGCCTTCGAGGGCACGCTGGAGCAGAACACCGTGTTCCTGGGCTCGCAGGGCGGGGTGATGGGCATGGTGCGGGGCCAGGTGAGCGGGCAGGGACTCTTCACGACGACGCTGCGGGGGCACGGCTCGGTGGCGGTGATGGCGCACGGCGGTGTCTTCGAGGTCCCCATCACCCCGCAGCGGCCGGTGCGCGTCGATCCGCAGGCCTACGTCGCCCACCACGGCGACGTGCGCAACAAGCTGTCCACGGCGCTGGGCTGGCGGGACATGGTGGGGCGCGGCTCCGGCGAGGCGTTCCAGCTGGAGCTGAGCGGCAGCGGCACCGTGTTCGTCCAGGCCTCGGAGGAGAAGCTGTGAGCACCGTTCATCACGACCCGGCGACGCTGCCGGCGGACGACAACGTCAATCCGTACACCTTCTGCGTGGAGCTCAAGGGGAGCCAGTGGTTCCTGCAGAAGGGGAAGATGATCGCCTACTACGGGACGATCGAGTTCAACGGGATCGGGCACGGGCGGATGGACCGTCTGATGCGTACGTCGTTCCATTCGCCTCTGCACGCGAGCGACTGGGTCGTCGCCGAGGGCTCGGGCAAGATGCTCCTCGCCGACCGGGCGTTCGATGTGAATTCGTATGACCTCGAGGACGGCAACCTGACCATTCGCTCGGGCAACCTGCTCGCTTTTCAGCCAAGTCTTGCTCTCAAACAGTCGATCGTGCCGGGTTTTCTGACCCTGATCGGAACCGGAAAGTTCGTGGCCGCGTCGAACGGTCCGGTGGTGTTCATGGAGCCGCCGATCCGGGTCGACCCGCAGGCCTTGGTCGGCTGGGCGGACTGCCCGTCTCCGTGCCACCACTACGACCACGGGTACATGACCGGCCTGCTGGGCGGTCTACGTGCGATGACGGGGCTCGGCGGGGCCTCCGGGGAGGAGCACCAGTTCGAGTTCGTCGGCGCCGGGACGGTGCTGCTGCAGTCGAGCGAGACGCTGATGCCGGAGCAGGCCACGGGGGTCGCTCCGCAGCAGGCGGGGGTGCCCGGAGGGGGTGCTTCCGGGGGTGCGGGAGGCCGGTCCGGGGTACCGGGGCTTCCCGGACAGCTGGGGGACCTCCAGCGCCGCTTCGGGCTGTGAGCGGTAATCTGCGGAGTGTGACGTCGAACGCGTGCGCACCGTCACCGTCACGGATCACCCCTCACTAGTTCGCCTTTCAACATTTTAGGTAGACTTCATACATGGAGACCGAGACGGCCACCCGCTGGCTGACCGATACGGAGCAGTGTGCTTGGCGCACCCACCTGGAGGTCAACAGGCTGTTGACGCACCAGCTCGAGAAGGACCTGCAGCCGTTCGGCCTGACGATGAACGACTACGAGATCCTGGTGAACCTCTCCGAGTCGGAGGGCGACCGCATGCGGATGAGCGACCTGGCCACCGCCACGATGCAGTCCAAGAGCCGCCTCTCCCACCAGATCACCCGCATGGAGAACGCGAACCTGGTCCGGCGGGAGAACTGCGAGTCCGACCGCCGCGGGCTCTACGCCGTCCTCACCGAGCACGGCCTGGAGACGATGCGGAAGGTCGCCCCGCACCACGTGGCGTCCGTCCGCCGGCACTTCATCGACCTGCTGGCCCCCGAGGCCCTGACGGAGCTGGACAAGGCGCTCAAGCCGATCGCGGAGCACCTGCGCGGACAGCGCGGGCGCCCTTGATCACGTCCGCAGAGATGGTCTAGGCACCCGGCAGGCGGAGCTCGAACAGGGCGCCGCCTGCCGGAGCGTCGTGAACCGTGAGCGTGCCGCCGTGCCGTACGGCGACGTCGCGGGCGATGGCCAGACCCAGCCCGGCCCCGCCGTCGTCACGGCTGCGGGCGGCGTCGAGCCGTACGAACCGCTCGAAGACCCGCTCCCGGTCGGCCGCCGGCACACCCTCCCCGTCGTCGGCCACCGCGACCACGGCCGCCTCCCCGTCCCGCCGCACGGACACCTCCACGGCCGAGCGGGCGTGCCGCTGGGCGTTGTCCAGCAAGTTGGACAGCACCCGCCCCAGCTGCCCGCGCGACCCGGCGACCGTCACGTCGTCCTCGGCCCGCACCCGCACCCCGGCCCGGTCCCCCGCCGCCTCCCGCGCCAGCCCGGCGAGGTCGACGCGCGCGTCTGCGGGCCGCTCCCCCGCGTCCAGCCGGGCCAGCAGCAACAGGTCGGCGGCGAGCCGCTGCAGCCGTACGGTGTCCTCTACGGCACCGTCCAGGTCCAGCAGCTCCGGGTGGGCGGCGGCCACCTCCAGCTGGGTGCGCAGCGAGGCGATCGGACTGCGCAGCTCGTGCGAGGCGTCGGCGACGAAACGCCGCTGCCGCTCCACCGAGGACTCCAGGGCGGCCAGCGTCTCGTTGGTGGTCGAGGCGAGCCTGGCCACCTCGTCGTGCGTGCCGGGCACCGGGACGCGGCGCGCCAGGTCCTCGCTGGCGGTGATCGCGGCCATCTCCCGGCGGATGCCCTCCACGGGCCGCAGCGCGCGCCGGGTGACCAGCCAGGTCACCCATCCGACGACCACGAGCAGCAGCGGGAAGCCGATCAGCATGACGGTCAGCGCGGTGTTCACGGCACCGTGCTCGGCGGAGAGCGGGGCGCCGGCCCAGACGGTGAGCCTTCCCTGCTCGTCGGTCTCGACGGGCACGGCGGCGAAGCGGTAGTCCTCCGTGTCGCCGTCGATCGTCGCCGAGCCGTCGCTGACGGTGGTCCGCTCGCCGATCTCACCGGCTTCGAGCGCCTCGGCGGAGTCGTCGTCATCGTCCGAGTCATCGTCGTCGGTGTCGCCGGTGGGGGCCGGCTGCGGCTTCACCGCGTCGACGCCGGTGCCGCTGATCCGTTCCAGGTCCTCGCTGGCGGCGACGAGCCTGCCGTCCTCGTCGACGATCTGCAGCGGGCGGTCGTCGACGTCCAGGGACAGCTCGCCGTACGGCGTCCCGATGGCCATTTCGGTGGCGACCTCGCGCGCGGAGCGTTCCGCCTGGGTGCCGGCCTCGCCGAGCAGGTTGGACCGCAGGGACAGCAGGACGGCGGTGCCGGCCGCGACCAGGGCGACGGCGACCACGAGGGTCGCGCCGAGCGTGGCGCGGGCCCGGACCGACCCGAAGAGGCGGCTCATCACTCGGCCTCCAGCCGGTAGCCGGCGCCGCGCACGGTTCGGATGAGGGCCGCGCGCAGCTTGCGCCTGAGGGCGCTGACGTAGACCTCGACGATGTTGGGGTCGCCGTCGTAGGCGAAGTCCCAGACGTGCTCCAGGATCTCGGCCTTGGACACGACCTGCCCGGCCCGCACCACGAGCTGCTCCAGGACGGCGAACTCCTTCGCCGTGAGGGTCACTTCGCGCTCGCCCAGGAAGACCCGGCGGGCGGCGGTGTCGACCTTCAGGTCGCCGTGGACGTGCACGGGCGAGGCGCCGGCTCCCTGAGTCCGGCGCCGCAGCAGGGCCTTCACGCGGGCGACGAGGACGACGTACGAGAAGGGCTTGGTGAGGTAGTCGTCGGCGCCCGTGTCCAGCCCCTCCGCCTCGTCGTACTCGCCGTCCTTGGCGGTGAGCATCAGGATCGGCACGTCGTGGCCGGCGGCGCGCAGGGCGGCGCAGACCCGGTAGCCGTTGAGGCCGGGCAGCATGATGTCGAGGATGACCAGGTCGTACACGCCCTCACCGGCCCGGTGCAGGCCCTCCCGGCCGTCGTGGACGACGTCCACGGCGTAGCCCTCGGCGGTGAGCCCCCTGGCGAGCGACAGGGCCAGCCGCTTCTCGTCCTCCACGATCAACAGGCGCATGCGTAAAGAGTCGCAAAACGTAGCTGAAGAAGCCTTCAGGTGGCTTCAGCTCCGCCTCAGCCTCCGTCCCCGACAGTGAGGGTGTCGAAAGCACAGCGACATCGAACGAACGTGTACGACTCGGAGGATTCCCTATGAAGCGCAACATCGTGATCGCCGCCGTCACCGCCGCCGCACTGATCGGGGGCGGTACGGCGACGGCGCTGGCGACCGCGGGGGACGACGACCCGGGTACGACGCGCCAGTCGGACGTCCGGGACCGGGACGACGACGCGAAGGGCGCCGCGGACGACGACGCGGACGACGGCGACGACTCCCGTGACCGTGACCACGACGACCGGGACGACGACCGCGACGACGCCGCCCGCGCGTCCTCCGCGAAGGTGACGGCGGCCGAGGCCGTCGCCGCCGCCCTGAAGGAGGCCCCGGGCACCGCCGTCTCCGCCGAGCTGGACGACGAGGACGGCGACGATGACGACGGCGACCGCGACGACCGCGAGCGTGCGGTCTGGGAGGTCGACGTCCTGGGCGGCGACGGCACCTGGCACAGCGTCCGGATCGACCCGGGCTCCGGCAAGGTGCTCGGCTCCGAGACGGACGACGAGGACGACACCGACGAGGTGCGGGCCGCGCTGAAGGGCGCCTCCGTGGACGCCGCCGAGGCCGCGAAGGCCGCCGCCGGCCGTGGGACCGTGACCGACGTGGAGCTGGACGAGGACGGCTACTACGGGGACGGCGAGGCCGCCTGGGAGGTCGAGACCACGTCCTCGGGCAAGGGCGAGCAGGACTGGCGCGTCGACCTGAGCACCGGCAAGGTCACGGCCGACCGCTCGCACCACTCGGACTCCGACGACGACTGACCGGGCCCTGTCGCCCGGCGGCCCCTCGGCGGCGGCGCCCCGGCACCAGCGCCGCCACCGCGGCGACCGCGCCGGACACCGCGAAGCACACCGGCAGGGGAAGGCGCTCCACCAGCAGCCCCACGGCGGCGGCACCGGCCGACATCCCGGCGTTCACGGCGGTGTTGCACCAGGTCCCGGCCCGGACCCGGAAGCCGGGGGCGGCGCTCTCGTCGGCGACGAGGTAGGACGTGGTCAGCGCCGGCGCCACGAACAGGCCCGCACACGTGACGGCCAGGACCAGCGTGCCCAGGCCGGGTGCGAGGCCCGCGGCGGCCAGGCAGACGCCGAGACCGGCCGCGAAGAACGGGAGCCGGGCGCGGGTGGGCGAACTCCAGGCGACGGCGCCGTTGACGAGACCGCCGACCGCGCTGCCCACCGACAGCGCCGCGAGCACCCAGGCGACGGCGCCGTCCCCGAGGCCGCGCTCCCCCGCGTAGGCGACGACGAGGAGGTCGACGGCGCTCACCGAGACACCGACGCACGCGGCGACGACGACGGGTTGCAGCAGAGCCCGGCCTTGTCCGGTGCCGCCCCTCCCGGGCGCGGGGGCGTCGCCCTTCTCCCGCTCCGCCGGACGCAGCAGGGCCGCCGCCGGTGAGGTGACGAAGGCGAGCGTGCCCACGACCACCAGGAACGCGCTGAGTACGAGGCCGGCGGCCGGCGGGGCGACGGCCACGACGGCGCCGACCAGGAGCGGGCCGGAGACGAAGAGCAGTTCTTCGGCGACGCCGTCCAGGCTGTAGGCCCGCTGGAGCAGGTGCCGGTCCGGCAGCAGTTCGGCCCACACCGCGCGCATCGTGGAGCCGAGCGGCGGCGTGCAGGCCCCCGCGAGCGCGGCGGCCCCGGCGAGCACGGCCCCGGGCACACCGGGGTGCCGGCACAGTTCCGCCAGAGCGCAGAGCAGGCCGCCGTAGAGCAGGGCCATGGGGGTCAGGGCCCGGCGCAGGCCGTGCCGGTCGACGAGTGCGGCGCGGTAGGGGGAGACGAGGACGCCGGTGCCGCCGAAGACGGCCATGACCGTGCCGGCCACGGCGTACGACCCGGTGGACCGGGTCAGGGAGAGCATCAGGGCGAGGGAGACCGTGCCGTACGACAGCCGGCCGACGAGGGCCGCCGCGAAGGTGCGGCGGGCATGGGGGACACGGAGCACGGCGGCGTACGAGGGCCGCGGAGTGGGCGTGGACACGCGAGGAGTTCCTCAAGAGGGAGGCAACGAGGGGACGCCGAGGCGCGCGACGGCCGGATGCGGCGGTCGCGTGCGGGGCGGGCCCTAGGCCAAGAGGAGGAACACGCGCGTCAACGTAGCAGCGCGACCCGGGAGCCGCACGCCTATTTCGGCACCGGCAACCGGCCGGTCACTCGTACGTGGGACCGGCCGAACGCCGGGCATGGCCAGGCACCCGCCCCCGCTCCGGCCCACCGACGCGGACCGGCTCGGTGGGGTGCGCCGGCACGGTCGCCCGGCTCGGCGCCGGACGGCCGGGCCCTGCTCGGCGGTCGTCACCGCGTCCGGTGCCGGGCCCGGCGCTCGGTCCGTGTCAGCCGTTCGTCAGGCCCGCCACCAGTTCGTCCGCGGCGCGGTACGGGTCCAGTTCGCCCGCGACGATGCGTTCCGCGAGGGCGCCGAGGCGGCGGTCGCCGTGGAGGTCGCCGATGCGTTCGCGCAGGGTGGTGACGGCGATGGTCTCGACCTCGCGGGCGGCGCGGGCGCGGCGGCGTTCGGCCAGGACGTCCCGTTCCTCCATCCAGGCGCGGTGCTTCTCCAGCGCCTCGACGACCTCGTCGACGCCCTCGCCGCGCGCGGCGACCGTCTTGACGATGGGCGGACGCCAGTCGCCGGGACCGCGGGACTCGCCGAGGCCCAGCATGTGGTTGAGCTCGCGGGCGGTCGCGTCGGCGCCGTCGCGGTCGGCCTTGTTGACGACGTAGACGTCGCCGATCTCCAGGATGCCGGCCTTGGCGGCCTGGATGCCGTCGCCCATGCCCGGGGCGAGGAGGACGACGGAGGTGTCGGCCTGGGAGGCGATCTCGACCTCCGACTGGCCGACGCCGACCGTCTCGACCAGGACCACGTCGCAGCCCGCCGCGTCGAGGACGCGGATCGCCTGCGGCGCCGCCCAGGCGAGGCCGCCGAGGTGGCCGCGGGTCGCCATCGAGCGGATGTAGACGCCCGGGTCGGAGGCGTGCTCCGACATCCGGACGCGGTCGCCGAGCAGAGCGCCGCCGGAGAAGGGGGAGGACGGGTCGACGGCGAGGACGCCGACCCGCCTGCCCTGCTTGCGGTACGCCGTCACCAGCGCCGAGGTGGAGGTCGACTTGCCGACGCCGGGGGAACCGGTCAGGCCGACGACGTACGCGTTGCCCGTGAGCGGCGCCAGCGCCTCCATGACCTCCCTGAGCTGCGGAGACGCCCCCTCCACCAGCGAGATCAGCCGGGCCACGGCCCGCGGCCGGCCTTCCCTGGCCTGGGCCACCAGCGAGGAGACGTCCTGCATCACAGCTCCGTTCAGTGAGAAGTCGTCACCCGGGTCCTTACCCGGTGACCCGAAGTCAGGCCTTGGGCACCCGCACGATCAGCGCGTCGCCCTGGCCGCCGCCGCCGCACAGCGCCGCCGCGCCGACCCCGCCGCCGCGCCGCTTCAGCTCCAGCGCCAGGTGCAGCACGAGGCGGGCGCCGGACATGCCGATGGGGTGGCCCAGCGCGATGGCGCCGCCGTTGACGTTCACCTTTTCGGTGGAGACGCCGAGGTCCTTCATTGACTGCACGGCGACGGCCGCGAAGGCCTCGTTGATCTCGATGAGGTCGAGGTCCGCGACGTCCAGCCCCTCCTTCTTCAGGGCGTGCTGGATGGCGTTCGACGGCTGCGACTGCAAAGAGTTGTCCGGGCCGGCCACGTTGCCGTGGGCGCCGATCTCCGCGATCCACTCCAGGCCGAGCTCCAGCGCCTTGGCCTTGCTCATGACGACCACGGCCGCGGCGCCGTCGGAGATCTGCGAGGACGAGCCCGCGGTGATCGTGCCGTCCTTGGAGAAGGCCGGGCGCAGCTTGCCCAGCGACTCGGCGGTGGTGTCGCCGCGGATGCCCTCGTCCTTGCTGAACAGCACCGGGTCGCCCTTGCGCTGCGGGATCTCCACCGGGGTGATCTCGGCCTCGAAGAGGCCGTTCTTCTGGGCGGCGGCGGCGCGCTGGTGGGAGAGCGCGGCGATCTCGTCTTGGGCGGGGCGCTCGATGCCGAGGCGGGTGTTGTGCTTCTCCGTCGACTCGCCCATGGCGATGTTCTCGAAGGAGTCGGTCAGACCGTCGTGCGCCATGGCGTCGAGCATCTGGACCGCGCCGTACTTGTAGCCCTCGCGGGACTTCGGCAGCAGGTGCGGGGCGTTGGTCATGGACTCCTGGCCGCCGGCGACGACCACGTCGAATTCACCGGCGCGAATGAGCTGGTCGGCGAGCGCGATCGCGTCCAGGCCCGAGAGGCAGACCTTGTTGACCGTGAGCGCCGGCACGTTCATGGGGATGCCGGCCTTGACGGCGGCCTGGCGGGCCGGGATCTGCCCGGCGCCCGCCTGGAGCACCTGCCCCATGATCACGTACTGGACCTGGTCGCCGCCGATCCCCGCGCGGTCGAGGGCGGCCTTGATCGCGAAGCCGCCGAGGTCGGCGCCGGAGAAGGCCTTCAGCGAGCCGAGCAGCCGCCCCATCGGGGTGCGGGCACCCGCGACGATGACGGAGGTCGTGCCGTTCTTTCCAGAGGTTTCGGAGTTTCCAGAAGACATGAGCTGCGATCCCCTTTTCCGGCCCGCACAGGCCGAGGAGTGAACGAGGGTTTACTCGAATGTACTGAGCGGTATCCCGCCCGTCACCCGGCGGTCGGTGTGATCGCGCGCACGTTGCGTAACCACCTCCGGAGCGCTGCACTGAATCCATGCTGACGCGAATCGACCACATCGGAATCGCCTGCCACGACCTCGACACGACCGTCGAGTTCTACCGTGCCACCTACGGCTTCGAGGTGTTCCACACCGAGGTCAACGAGGAGCAGGGCGTCCGCGAGGCCATGCTCAAGATCAACGATACGTCGGACGGCGGCGCCTCCTACCTCCAGCTCCTGGAGCCGACCCGCGAGGACTCGGCGGTCGGCAAGTGGCTCGCCAAGAACGGCGAGGGCGTCCACCACATCGCCTTCGGCACGGCGGACGTGGACGCCGACGCCGCCGGCATCCGGGACAAGGGCGTACGCGTTCTGTACGACGAGCCCCGGCGCGGTTCGATGGGGTCGCGGATCACCTTCCTGCACCCCAAGGACTGCCATGGCGTACTGACAGAACTCGTCACTTCGGCGGCCGTTGAGTCACCTGAGCACTGACCCTCGTACATATGGGCCGGTAGGGTTGGGTGCGGTCGCCGCTCAGTCCGGGGTGACCCGGTCCTGCCGTCTGTGGTGGCGGGACCGCCGGGGTCCGTGTTTCGGGGGGCGAACGCCGGGGCAGGAACACGTGCTCCGCCGTTGATCTGACACCATTCCCCCGGGGGCCCCGTCCGGCGGACGGACGGAGCTCGTTCGGAAGTTTTTGCGACCAGGGGACGGATGGGACCGCGCAGTGCGGGGCTACGAGAGCCAGGAGCGAGAGCCGGCGGCTGACGTCGACCACCTCTCTCGGTTCGAGGCCGAGATGAAGCGGCTGAAGACCGAGCGGGAAAAGGCGATCCAGCACGCCGAGGACCTCGGCTACCAGGTCGAGGTGCTGCGCGCCAAGCTGCACGAGGCGCGGCGCACCATCATGTCCCGGCCCGCCTTCGACGGCGGCGACATCGGGTACCAGGCCGAGCAGTTGCTGCGCAACGCGCAGACGCAGGCCGACCAGCTGCGCGCGGACGCCGAGCGGGAGCTGAGCGAGGCCCGGGCGCAGACGCAGCGCATCCTCCAGGAGCACGCCGAGCATTCCGCCCGGCTCCAGTCGGAGCTGCACCAGGAGGCGGTGACCCGGCGCCAGCAGCTCGACCAGGAGCTGGCCGAGCGCCGGCAGACCGTCGAGTCGCACGTCAACGAGAACGTGGCGTGGGCGGAGCAGTTGCGCGCCCGCACCGAGCAGCAGGCCCGCCGGCTGCTGGACGAGTCCCGCGCGGAGGCCGAGCAGGCCCTGACAGCGGCCCGCGCGGAGGCCGAGCGGCTGACCACCGAGGCCCGGCAGCGGCTGCGCAGCGACGCCGAGAGCGCCCGCACGGAGGCCGAGCAGATCCTGCGCCGGGCCCGCGCGGACGCCGAGCGGCTGCTGAACGCCGCCTCCACGCAGGCCCAGGAGGCCACCGACCACGCCGAGCAGCTGCGCAGCTCCACGGCGACCGAGTCGGAGGACGCGCGGCGCCGGGCGCAGGAGCTGAGCCGGACCGCCGAGCAGCGGATGACCGAGGCCGAGGAGGCGCTGCGCAAGGCGCAGACCGAGGCCGAGAAGCTGGTCGCCGAGGCCGAGGAGACCGCCGCCAAGGCCCTGGCGAGCGCCGAGCAGACCAACGAGCAGCGCACCCGCACCGCCAAGGAGCAGGTCGCCCGGCTGGTCGGCGAGGCCACCAAGGACGCCGAGACGACGAAGTCCGAGGCCGAGCAGCTGGTCGCGGACGCCCGCGCCGAGGCCGAGAAGATCGTCGCCGAGGCCGCCGAGAAGGCCCGCACGATCACCGCCGAGGAGTCGGCGACCCAGCTGTCCAAGGCGGCCAAGACCGCCGAGGACGTGCTGAACAAGGCGTCGGAGGACGCCAAGCGCACCACGAAGGCCGCCGCCGAGGAGGCCGAGCGGATCCGCTCCGAGGCCGAGGCCGAGGCGGACCGGCTGCGCGGCGAGGCGCACGACATCGCCGCGCAGCTCAAGGGCGCGGCGAAGGACGACACCAAGGAGTACCGCGCCAAGACGGTCGAGCTCCAGGAGGAGGCGCGCCGGCTGCGCGGCGAGGCCGAGCAGCTGCGCGCCGACGCGGTCGAAGAGGGCGAGAGGATCCGCGCCGAGGCCCGCAAGGAGGCCGTGGCGCAGATCGAGGAGGCGGCGAAGACCGCCGAGGAGCTGCTCGCCAAGGCCAAGGCGGACGCCGACGAGCTGCGGCAGACCGCGACGGCGGACGGCGAGAAGGTCCGTGCCGAGGCCATCGAGCGGGCGACGACCCTGCGCCGGCAGGCCGAGGAGACCCTGGAGCGCACCCGCGCGGAGGCCGAACGGCACCGCGCGGAGGCCGAGGAGCGGGCCGAGGAGCTCAAGGCTGAGGCCGAACGGGCCGCCGGCGAGCTGCGCGAGGAGACCGAGCGGGCCGTCGAGGCCCGCCGCGAGGAGGCCGCCGAGGAGCTGACGCGACTCCAGACGGAGGCCGAGGAGCGGCGCACGGCCGCCGAGCAGGCACTGACCGAGGCCCGCGAGGAGGGCGAGCGGATCCGCCGCGAGGCCGCGGAGGAGAGCGAGCGGCTGCGGAGCGAGGCCGCGGAGCGTATCCGTACGCTCCAGCAGCAGGCCGAGACGGAGGCCGAGCGGCTGCGCACCGAGGCCGCCGCGGACGCTTCCGCCTCCCGCGCGGAGGGCGAGGCCGTCGCCGTACGCCTGCGGTCGGAGGCCTCCAGTGAGGCCGAGCGGCTGAAGTCGGAGGCGCAGGAGAGCGCCGACCGGGTGCGGGCGGAGGCGCAGAGCGCCGCCGAGCGGATCGCCGCCGAGGCGTCCGAGACGCTGGCCGCCGCCCAGGAGGAGGCGGCCAGGCGCCGCCGCGAGGCCGAGGAGCTGCTCGGCGACGCCCGGCAGGAGGCCGACCAGGAGCGCGAGCGGGCCCGCGAGCAGAGCGAGGAGCTGCTGGCCTCGGCGCGCAAGCGCGTGGACGAGGCGCAGGCCGAGGCGGTCCGGCTGGTCGAGGAGGCCGACCGGCGCGCCACCGAGATGGTGTCGGCCGCCGAGCAGCACGCGACGCAGGTACGGGACTCGGTCGCCGGGCTGCACGAGCAGGCCCAGGAGGAGATCACCGGGCTGCGCAGCGCCGCCGAGCACGCGGCGGAGCGCACCCGGCGCGAGGCCGAGGAGGAGGCGGACCGCGTCCGCGCCGACGCCTACGCGGAGCGGGAGCGGGCGAGCGAGGACGCCGGGCGCCTGAGGCACGAGGCTCAGGAGGAGACGGAGGCCGCCAAGTCGCTGGCCGAGCGGACCGTGTCCGAGGCCATCACGGAGGCCGAGCGCATCCGCGCGGACGTCTCCGAGCACGCCCAGCGGGTGCGCACCGAGGCCTCCGACGCCATCGCCGAGGCCGAGCAGTCCGCGTCCCGCACCCGGGCGGACGCCCGCGAGGACGCCAACCGCATCCGGTCCGACGCGGCGACGCAGGCGGACACCCTGATCACCGAGGCGCGTTCCGAGGCGGAGCGCCTGACCACGGAGACGGTGACCGAGACCGACCGGCTCCGCACGGAGACGGCCGCCGAGGCGGAGCGCGTCCGCACCGAGGCGGCGAGCGAGGCGGAGCGCGTTCAGTCGGCGGCGGTCGAGGAGGCCGAACGGCTGCGGACCGAGTCGGTCGCCGAGGCCGACCGGGTCCGGACCGAGGCGGGTGCCCAGGCCGAGCAGCTGCTCTCGGACGCCACCGGCGAGGCCGAGCGGCTGCGCGCCGAGGCCGCGGAGACGGTCGGCTCCGCGCGGCAGCACGCCGAGCGCGTCCGCGTCGAGGCGGAGCGGGTGCAGGCTCAGGCCGCGGCGGAGGCCGAGCGGGTGACCGCGGCCGCCCGCGAGGAGGCCGAGCGCACCCTCGACGAGGCCCGCAAGGACGCCAACAAGCGGCGTTCGGAGGCGGCCGAGCAGGTCGACACGCTCATCACCGAGACCACCGCCGAGGCCGACAAGCTGCTCACCGAGGCCCAGCAGCAGGCCCAGAAGGCCACCGCGGACGCCGAGTCGCAGGCCGACACGATGGTCGGCGCGGCCCGCGCGGAGGCCGACCGGATCGTCCAGGAGGCGACGGTCGAGGGCAACACCCGGGTGGAGAAGGCCCGTACGGACGCGGACGAGCTGCTGGTGGGCGCCCGCCGGGACGCGACCGCCATAAGGGAGCGCGCGGAGGAGCTGCGCGAGCGCCTCACCTCCGAGATCGAGGAGCTGCACGAGCGCGCCCGCCGCGAGGCCGCGGAGACCATGAAGTCGGCCGGCGACCGCTGCGACGCGCTCGTCAAGGCCGCCGAGGAGCAGCTCGCCAAGGCGGAGGCGAAGGCCAAGGAGCTGGTGTCGGAGGCCAACTCCGAGGCCGGCAAGGTGCGCATCGCCGCCGTCAAGAAGGCCGAGGGGCTGCTCAAGGAGGCCGAGCAGAAGAAGGCCACGCTGGTCCGGGAGGCCGAGGAGCTGAAGGCCGAGGCCGTGCGCGAGGCGCGGGAGACGGTCGAGGAGGGCAAGCGCGAGCTGGAGATCCTGGTGCGGCGCCGCGAGGACATCAACGCCGAGATCTCCCGGGTGCAGGACGTGCTGGAGGCGCTGGAGTCCTTCGAGGCGCCCGCGGGCGGCGGCAAGGACAACGGGGTCAAGGCCGGGGCCACGGTGGGTGCCCCACGTTCGGGTGGCAAATCGTCAGACGGCTAGCGTCCGGGGCGGATTCGGTGTCTGCTGGAGATCTTTGGGGTACGACCGGACAAACCCTTGACCAAGACTTTGGCAAGCCGTCCGCGTGTCAGCCACCCGAAAGAGGTGTCATTCTCCGTATCAAACGTGCATCCGCTCGATGACACACCGCATCGGCGCCTAGGATTCCCTCTATCACCTCACCCGGTCTCTTTCGACAGGAACCCCATGAGCGACACTTCCCCCTACGGCTTCGAGCACGTGCGGCGTGGGTACGACCGCGCTCAGGTGGACGACTACATCGCCAAGCTCGTCTCCGACCGTGACAGCGCTCACTCCCGCATCACCGCTCTGGAAAAGCGCATCGAGGAGCTCCACCTCGAGACCCAGAACGCCCAGGCGCAGGTGAACGACGCCGAGCCGTCGTACGCCGGTCTCGGTGCCCGGGTCGAGAAGATCCTGCGTCTCGCCGAGGAAGAGGCGAAGGACCTGCGCGAGGAGGCCCGGCGCGCGGCCGAGCAGCACCGCGAGCTCGCCGAGTCGGCGGCCCAGCAGGTGCGCAACGACGCGGAGTCGTACGCCGCGGAGCGCAAGGCCAAGGCCGAGGACGAGGGCGTCCGGATCGTCGAGCAGGCCAAGGGCGACGCCGCGCAGCTGCGTTCCGAGGCGCAGAAGGACGCGCAGTCCAAGCGTGAGGAGGCCGACGCCCTCTTCGAGGAGACCCGCGCCAAGGCCGCTCAGGCCGCCGCCGACTTCGAGACGAACCTCGCCAAGCGCCGCGAGCAGTCCGAGCGCGACCTGGCCTCCCGTCAGGCCAAGGCCGAGAAGCGGCTCGCGGAGATCGAGCACCGCGCGGAGCAGCTGCGCCTGGAGGCGGAGAAGCTGCGCACCGACGCCGAGCGCCGCGCCCGCCAGACCGTCGAGACGGCGCAGCGCCAGGCCGAGGACATCGTGGCCGACGCCAACGCCAAGGCCGACCGGATCCGTTCGGAATCCGAGCGCGAGCTCGCAGCCCTCACCAACCGCCGCGACTCCATCAACGCGCAGCTGACCAACGTGCGCGAGATGCTGGCGACCCTCACGGGCGCCGCGGTGGCCGCCGCCGGCACGCCGGCCGACGAGGAGCCGGTCTCCCGCGGGGTGCCGGCCCAGCAGTCCCGCTGACGCGGGGCGTACACCGGCCGAACGGGCCTGGAACTCGGACGAAGCCTTCTGTCACCGGGGTGGCAGAAGGCTTCGCCCCGTTCTAGCGTGGTCGCCATGATCGAGCTCGAGGGGCTGACCAAGCGGTACGGCGAGAAGGTCGCGGTCAACAATCTCTCCTTCACCGTCAGACCGGGCATCATCACGGGCTTCCTCGGCCCCAACGGTGCGGGCAAGTCGACCACCATGCGGATGGTGCTGGGCCTGGACCGGCCGACGGCCGGGGACGTCCGGATCGACGGCAAGCACTACGACCAGCTGAAGGACCCGCTGACGTACATCGGCGCGCTGCTGGAGGCCAAGGCCTGGCACGGCGGGCGCAGCGCCTACAATCACTTGCTGTGCCTCGCGCAGAGCAACGGCATCCCCACCAGGCGGGTCCGCGAGGTCCTGGACACGGTCGGGCTCACGGCGGTCGCCAAGAAGAAGACCAAGGGGTTCTCCCTCGGCATGGGCCAGCGGCTGGGCATCGCCGCGGCGCTGCTGGGCGACCCGCGGATCCTGATGTTCGACGAGCCGGTGAACGGGCTCGACCCCGAGGGCATCCACTGGATCCGCAATCTGATGAAGACGCTGGCCTCCCAGGGCCGTACGGTCTTCGTCTCCTCCCACCTGATGAGCGAGATGGCGCTGACGGCGGACCACCTGGTCGTCATCGGGCAGGGCAGGCTGCTGGCGGACACCTCGATGGCCGACTTCATCGCGGAGAACTCGCGCAGCTACGTCCGCGTCCGCACCCCGCAGCGCGAGCGGCTGCTCGACGTGCTGCACGGCGAGGGCGTCACGGTCGTCGAGACCGGCGATGTGCTGGAGGTGGACGGCGACAAGGCGGAGGCCGTCGGCGAGCTGGCGGCGCGGCACCAGATCGTGCTGCACGAGCTGAGTCCGCAGCGGGCCTCGCTGGAGGAGGCGTTCATGCAGCTGACGGCGGAGTCGGTGGAGTACCACGCGCACGACGGACAGCCGGCCGGTCCGGTGCCGCCGGGGCAACAGCAGCAGTGGGGCAGCGAGTGGAGGAAGGGATGAGCATGGCGGCGACACAAATCGTCCGGTCCGAGTGGACCAAGATCCGGTCGGTCGCGTCCACGGTGTGGACGCTGGGCCTCGCCGTGGTCGTCACCATCGCCCTCGGCATGCTGATTTCGGCGCTGTCGAAGAGCGAGTTCGACAACATGGGCCGCGAGGACCAACTCGTCTTCGACCCGACCTTCATCAGCTTCGCCGGGACGAGCCTCGGCCAGCTGGCGATGATCGTGTTCGGCGTGCTGGTGGTGGCGAACGAGTACAGCACCGGCATGATCCGCACCTCGCTGGCCGCCGTGCCGAAGCGGGGCACCTTCCTGTTCAGCAAGATCGCGGTGGCCACCGCCCTCGCGCTGGTCGTCAGCATGATCACCAGCTTCGCCACCTTCTTCCTCGGGCAGGCGATGCTCGGCGACCTGAAGGCGTCGATCGGTGATCCGGGCGTACTGCGCGCGGTCATCGGCGGCGGGCTCTACATGACGCTGATCGCGATGTTCTCGATGGGCGTCGCCGCGATGCTGCGCTCGCCGATGCTGTCGCTGGGCATCCTGATGCCGTTCTTCTTCCTGATCTCCAACATCCTGGGCAACGTCCCCGCGACGGAGAAGGTCGGCCGGTTCCTGCCCGACCAGGCCGGCAGCAAGATCATGCAGGTGGTCGCGCCGCTCGACGACGACGTGCCCTACGGACCGTGGGGCGGACTCGGGATCATGGCATTGTGGGTGATCGCGGCCCTCGTCGGCGGGTACGTGGTGCTGAGGAAACGGGACGCCTAGTCACTGTCCGGCACGGTTTCGCGAAGGACCGGATTTTACCCGGGCTTGAACGGAACCGTCAGCGCCTCGATATCCTCCTAACCCTTACGGGGGCGTGCGCCCTGCTGTCCTGAACCTTCCGATGGGTGCGGAGCATGATCGAGGCTGTCGGCCTGACCAAGCGCTACGGCGACAAGACCGCAGTGCACAATCTGTCCTTCCAGGTGCGGCCAGGTGCCGTCACCGGCTTCCTCGGGCCGAACGGCTCGGGGAAGTCGACGACGATGCGCATGATCCTCGGCCTGGACAATCCCACCGCGGGACACGTCACCATCGGCGGTCACCCGTACCGCAGGCTGCCGAACGCACCCCGCCAGGTGGGCGCGCTGCTCGACGCCAAGGCGGTACACGGTGGCCGGTCCGCCCGCAGCCACCTGCTGAGCCTGGCCCAGCTCTCGGGCATCCCGGCCAGGCGGGTGGACGAGGTGCTCGGCGTGGTGGGCCTCCAGGACGTGGCCAAGCGGCGTTCCAAGGGCTTCTCGCTCGGCATGGGCCAGCGGCTCGGCATCGCCGCGGCCCTCCTCGGCGACCCCCAGGTGCTGCTCTTCGACGAGCCGGTCAACGGTCTCGACCCCGAGGGCATCCACTGGGTGCGCAACCTGATGAAGGCGCTCGCGGCGGAGGGCCGTACGGTCTTCGTCTCCTCGCACCTGATGAGCGAGATGGCGCTGACCGCCGACCACCTGATCGTCATCGGGCGCGGTCAGCTGATGGCCGACATGAGCGTGAAGGACTTCATCTCGGCCAACTCCGCCGACTTCGCGCGCGTGCGCACGCCGGACACCGAGCCGCAGCTGCGCGAGAAGCTGACGTCGGCGCTGACCGAGGCGGGCGGGCACGTGCTGCCCGAGCAGGACGGTGCGCTGCGGGTGACCGGGCTGGCGCTCCCCCGGATCAGCGACATCGCGCACGACACCGACGTACGGCTGTGGGAGCTGTCGCCGCACCAGGCGTCGCTGGAGGAGGCGTACATGCGGATGACGCAGGGCGCCGTCGACTACCGCTCGACCGCCGACCAGAAGGCGGCGCTCCAGCAGCCGCTGCCGCCCGGCGCGCAGCCGCCGATGCCGGTGCCCGGGCAGGGTCAGCCCGGCTGGTACGCCCCGCCGCCGCCCCAGCAGGGCGGCCAGCCCTTCGCGGCACCGCAGGGCGGCGCGCCGGGCCAGGCCCCGGCGGGACCGTACGGCGCCCCGGCCGCGCCCGGCGCGATGCCGGGCGGCGGGCAGCCCGCCAATCCGTACGCGGCACAGCAGCCCGCCCAGGCCCCGCAGGCGCCCGCTCCGGCCGCCCCCGCGCCCGCGCCCGCCACCGACCCGACCAAGCCCGAGGACGCCCGATGAGCACGCCCCAGCCCCCGATGCCGCAGGCCGCACCCGACTGGCAGGCGGCGCCCGGTTCGCCCTACCCCACGTACACGTCGCCGATCCCGGTGGTGCCCACGCACCTCGGGCACGCGGTCGCCTCCGAGTGGACGAAGATCAAGTCGGTGCGCTCGACGATGTGGACGCTGGGCGTCTTCGTCGTGCTGGTCGTCGGCCTTGGCCTGCTCACCGGCGCGGTGGTGGCGAGCTCGGACACCGACGTGGACGGTGAGAGCCCGCTCGCCCTCGGCTTCTTCGGCCTGCTGCTCGGCAGCATCTGCCTGATCACCCTCGGCGTGCTGACCACCGCCTCGGAGTACGGCACCGGCATGGTGCGCACCACGATGACGGCGTGCCCGAGCCGCAGCCGGGTCCTCGCGGCCAAGGCGATCGTGTTCTTCCTGGTGGCGTTCGTGGTGACGCTGGTGTCCGCCACGCTCGTCGCCCTGATGCACGTGACCATGCTGGAGGGCAACGGGGCCGGTGACCCCACCGGCGGCGAGTGGCTGAAAGGCACCGTCGGCGTCTCGCTCTACGTGGCGCTGCTCGGCCTGCTGTCGCTGGCCATCGGCTCGGTCATCCGCCACTCGGCGGGCGCCATCACCATCATGATCGGGGCCCTGCTCGCCCCGCTGGTGATCGCGCTCTTCATGTTCGCGGAGTCCCTGAAGGACGTGCAGCAGGCACTGTTCGAGTACTCGATCCCGAACCAGATGAGCATCTTCTACGCCAACTCGCTCAGCGACTCCGGCCCGTCCGGCTGGGACCCGCTGTGGATCATGCTCGGCGTGACGGCGGTCGCGTTCGCCGGTGCCTTCGCCCTGCTGCAGAAGCGGGACGTGTAGCCCGCGTTCAGAACCTCGGCGCGTTACGGGACCGCTGCACCCGCGTGGTGCGGCGGTCCTTCGCGTTCCAGCAGGACTTGTGCCAGTGCCGGCGCTCGTCCACGCCCGAGTGCGCCGGCCAGGCCACCACGTGCGGGACGCCGTCCGGGATCAGCTGGTCGCACCCCGGGCAGCGGTACGACTTCCCCTGCGCGCTCGCGCCCGCCACGTGCCGTACGCTCCAGTCCTCGCCCTGCCAGCTCTCCGACGACTGCCAGCCGCCGTAGCGGCCGGAGCCGTCGTCCTCGGCGCTGCGGCCGGACGACGCGGCTCCCTTGGGTCGGTTGCGACGCGGGGACACAGGACACCTCACGGAGCTATACAGGGAGTACGGACCGCATCCAGCCTACGCGGGACGGGCCGGGGTACCCGTACAGCACCAACCCCCACAACTCGCCCCGCAGGGACCTCCACCGGTGCTTTCCGCCCGGCCTCGACGGCCGATTCTGCAGACAATCCGCAAATCCCTCCGCCCGGCCGTGTCCTCGGCACGTGTCAGACGGTTATGCCCTGTGGGGGAGCTCCGTGTCGGAGCCGAGGAAGCAGGAAGAGCAATGCGCGTTGGAAGTTTCGTGTTGGGCGCCCAGTTCCCGGGCCAGGGTCACGGGGAAGCGCTGCACCGCGCGGTCCGCTCGGCCGAGGTCGCCGAGGATGCGGGGCTCGACGCGGTCTGGCTGGCCGAACACCACTTCGTCCCGTACGGCACGTGTCCGTCGGCCGTGACCCTGGCCGCCCTGCTGCTGGGCCGCACCCGCCGCATCCGGGTCGGCACCGCGGTCAGCGTGCTGCCCACCGCCCACCCCGTGGCGCTCGGCGAGCAGGCCGCGCTGCTGCACGTCACGAGCGGCGGCCGGTTCTCGCTGGGCGTGGGCCGGGGCGGCCCGTGGGTGGACCTGGAGGTGTTCGGCGCGGGCCTGGAGGCGTACGAGAAGCAGTTCCCGGAGTCACTCGATCTGCTGATGCGCTGGCTGCGCGAGCCGGCCGTCGGCGCCTCGGGCGACCGCTTCCGGTTCCGCGAGGTGCCCGTCGTCCCGCGGCCCTCGGAGTCCCTGTCGGAGGAGCCGGGTCCGGAGGTCGTCGTCGCCTGCACCTCCCCGGCGAGCGTGCGCACGGCCGCCGAGCGGGGGCTGCCGATGCTGCTCGGGATGCACGTCGGGGACGAGGAGAAGGCCGAGATGGTCGCCCTGTGGCGGCGGCACGCCCGCGCCGCCGGGCGGCCGTCGGCGGAGATCCACGGCGCGGCCCACGTGTCGGCCGGCGTCTGCCAGATCGCCGACCGGCGCACGGACGCGGCCGAGACCCTGCTCAAGGCCATGCCGGGCTGGCTGCGCCAGGGGCTGGGCGCCCACGTCACGGTCGACGGCCGCGCCCGGCGGATGCGCGACCCGTACGCCTACACCGAACTCCTCTGCGGGCTGCACCCGGTGGGCACGCCCCGCCTGTGCGCCGACCGGCTCGCGGCGACCGGCGAACGGACCGGGATCAACCGCTTCGCCCTGCTCGTCGAGGGGTCCGGAGACCTCGCGGCGACCGAGGAGAACGTACGGCGGCTCGGGGCCGAGGTGCTCCCCCAGCTCGGCTGAGGGAGCCGGCGGCGAGCCTGCCGCTCCGGTACGAACTGCACCTCCCGCGTACGGAGCGGCAAGCAGACGGTCGTCGTCAGCAGTCGCGGAATTCGGGCGACTGGTTCAACACCTGGCTGCGTACCGAGGTGAAGCGGCTCAGCTTCTCGTCGACGGAGGAGTCCAACGGGAACACCGCCACCCGGTGGCAGTTCTGGAAGGCCAGCCGCACACCGAAGTGCCGCTGCAGTGCACCGCGTATGGCGTCACTCGCCAGCGCACGCAGCAGCTGGCCGCGCGCCTGCTCGTCCGGCGGGGGCGTCTGGTTGTCGGCGAACGCACCGCCGTCGACCTTCAGCTGTGCCACCAGGGAGCTGACCATCTCCCATGCGTAAGGCAGGGAAGTCCGGACGCAGTCGACGAAGGCTGCTTCGTCGACCTCGCCTCGCTCGGCCTGTTCGAGTAGGGCCGGTGAGACGTCGAGCGACATGGGTTCTCCTCTCGCACCCCCGACTGGCAGGGGTTGCCGGACAGTTAGGGGAGTGCGCGATTCCGAACACGCTGCGTACACACATCGCGACCTCCCGTTCAATACCGTAAGCAACCGATCGTGACGGCACCAGGAGAATGCCCAGATGGGCACCAACCGGTAGGCGCACAATCGGCCAGTGCGCAAGACGGGGTCAATGGGAGAAGTGGGACGGGCCGCGGGGGCCCCGGCACGGGCGAATCGCGTCGGACCGGGCGCGTCGAGTAGCGTTGCCGACCATGCGTCTCGTCATTGCCCGCTGCTCGGTCGACTACGCCGGGCGGCTCACCGCCCATCTCCCCTCGGCTCCCCGCCTGATCCTGGTCAAGGCCGACGGCAGCGTCTCGGTCCACGCCGACGACCGGGCCTACAAGCCCCTCAACTGGATGTCGCCTCCGTGCACCCTCAAGGAGGGCACGGGCGAGGAGGAGGGCGTCTGGACCGTCGTCAACAAGGCGGGCGAGAAGCTCATCATCGCGATGGAGGAGATCCTGCACGACTCCTCGCACGAGCTGGGCGTCGACCCGGGCCTGATCAAGGACGGCGTGGAAGCACACCTCCAGGAGCTGCTCGCCGACCGCATCGAGACGCTGGGCGAGGGCTACACCCTCATCCGCCGCGAGTACATGACCGCCATCGGTCCCGTCGACATCCTGTGCCGGGACGCCGAGGGCGGGACCGTCGCGGTGGAGATCAAGCGGCGCGGCGAGATCGACGGTGTGGAGCAACTCACGCGCTACCTGGAGCTGTTGAACCGCGATCCGCACCTCGCCCCGGTGCGCGGCGTCTTCGCCGCCCAGGAGATCAAGCCGCAGGCCCGCGTGCTCGCCACGGACCGCGGGATCGGCTGCCAGGTGCTGGACTACGACGCCATGCGGGGCATCGAGGACGACAAGCTGCGGCTGTTCTGAGGGGGCGTCGGGCACGACGTGCGGAAGGGCCGGGTCGTGGACCCGGCCCTTCCGCGTGGCCGGCCTCAGATGATCAGGCCGTCCGCCGAGCCCGTGCCGCTCGGCGTCCCCGTGCCGGTGCTCGCGGTGCTGCTCTGCGTGGCGGTGGAGGGGGTGCCGGCGGGGGAGCTGGCGGTGGTGCTCGTCTCGCTCGGTCCGCTGGCGCTGGTGGACGTCTCCGGAGGAGTCGTCTCGGGGTCGGAGGTCGACGGCGGGGGCGTGGTGGGCTTGCTGGGCTCGCCGGTCGGCGTGGTGGGGTCGGGGTCCGGCTCCGTGTCGGTGGGCTTCGGCGAGGTCGGGTCCGGGTCGTCGGACGTAGCCGACTCGGACGGCGAGGTCGAGTCGTCCGGCTCGTCCGAGTCGCCCGGGTCCGGTGAGGTCGGGTCGTCGGGCTCGCCCGAGGTGCCGGTGCCGTCCGACGGCCGTGCCGACTCGCTGGGCGTCGGGTCGTCCGACGTGCCGACGGTGCCGTCCGGGCCCGGGTCGGTGGGCCGGCCGCCCTCCTCCGGGCCGGCACCGTCGTCCGAGGGCCGGTCCGCGCCCAGGCTGCCGTCGTCGACGCCCTGGCTGGCCGACGGGTTGACGCCGACCTCGTTGGAGGGAGTGCCGGCGTCGTTCTCGGAGGTGGCGCCGAGTGTCACCACGGTGCCGAGCACGGCGACGAGCAGCGCGCCCGCTCCGGCGGCCACGAGATTGCGCCGCGCGAAGCCCTTGATGCCGCCGCCGACCGTCCGGGACCGCTCCGTGGCGGGTTCCCGGCTGGTGACCAGGGTCGGGGACTGCGGGGACGGCTGGAGCGGCGGGAAGGGCGCGGGGACGCCCGCGGACGGCGACGCCGACTCCTCGTTGCGGGCGTCGGGCACCTCCTCCCCCGCGGTCGGGCCGAGGCCGAGGCCCACGCCGACGACGCCGAGTCCGGCAGCGGCCTCCGGGGCGCCGAACGCCCCCGCGCCGATGCCCGGCCCGGGGGTGTCCCCGGAGCGGTCGGTGACCAGGGCCAGGGCACGGCGGCCGGCGACGGCGCCGCGCTTGTCGGACAGGGCACCGCGCAGCCCGATGGAGGCCTCCAGCTCGGCGCGGGCCCGGTCGAGCTGTCCCTCGCACAGCGCGAGAACGCCGAGTTCGTGGTGGAAGTACGCCTGCTCGGCGACGTCACCGGCGAGCCGGGAGGCCTCGGTGCCGGAGCGCAGCGAACGCTCCCAGGCGCTCCAGTGCAGCCCGGCGGCGAACGCGGGCGCCGCGGTGCGGGCCAGCTGGACGGCGGGGCTCTCCTCGCCGTCCGCGGGCCGGGTCGTCGTCGGCACCAGCACGGCGAGGGCGGCCAGCACGGCGTCGGCCTCGGCGCAGACCCGCTCGGGGGTCACCGAGGGGTGTCCGGCCCACCAGGCATAGTGCTGGGCGGCGGCCAGAGCGCGCTCCGGTGTGCCGTCGGCGTACCCGGCGCCGTCCAGCTGGGTGAGCACCCCGGCGGCGAGCCGGTAGCGGGAGCCGACCGGCGAGACCAGTCCGCAGTCGGCCAGCTCGCCCAGGGCGGCGTCCGCGTGGGTGTCGCCGACCAGTGCGGGCAGGTGTGCCTGGTGCGGCACCTCGCCGCCGAGCGCGACGGCGAACCGCAGGGTGGTGCGGGCCGAGTCGCTGAGCCGGGAGGCGAGCAGCGGGGCGGGCGCGGCGGCCTCGCCGAGGGACGGCAGGGGTACGTCGTCGCTCTCGGCGGCGTCGCGGGGCGTGTCGTCGGCGGGGCCGGTGTCGGCGAAGACGCCGAACTCGTCGACGGCGTCGGCACCGGCCCGCTGCCGGTCGCGCCGGCGCAGCAGGGCACCGGCCTGGACGAAGCGCAGCGGCAGGCCCTCGGACTCGAACCAGAGGTCGCCGGCCCAGTTGGCCTCCTCCTCGGTGAGGGTGCGGCCGGCGGCGCGTTCCAGCAGCTCCACGCCGTCCGAGCGGTCCAGGCCGGTGAGGAAGACCTCCTCGACGGCCGAGTCGGCGGAGGGGGCGGGCACGTCCGGGGTGGCGCCGATGAGCCAGGCGCACTCGGGAGTGGCGTCCAGCAGCTCGTCGAGGGCGGTGCCGCCGAACTCGACGTCGTCCAGGACGACGACCGCGCCGACCTCCCGGAGCCGGGCGAGCAGTTCCTCGCGGTCCGGGCGGTGCAGGGGCGCGCGGTGGACGGCGTAGAAGAGGTCGTGGAGGAGGTCGCCTGCGGTGCGGTGGAAGCCGCTCAGGCGGACGACCCCGTCGGGGGCGAGGCCCGCGCAGTCCTCGGCGACGACGTCGAGGAGGCTGCTGCGGCCGGAGCCGGCCGGGCCGGTGAGGCGGACGGAGCGGCCGCGGGCGAGCAGCCGCACCAGGCGTTCGCGTTCGTCGTCGCGGGCCAGCAGTCCGAGCACGGTGCGGGTCGGGCCCGGCGGGACGGGCGGCCGGGCGGCCCGTTCCACCTCGGCGCGTTCGGCCGCGGTGAGCTTCTCGGGCCGGGCGGGCCGCTCGGCGGGCGGGCAGAGTTCGATCTCGCTGCCGTCGACCGGGTTGACGGTGAGCAGGAAGTCGCCGGAGACGAGCTGCACCGTCCGGGCGAGCGCCGGCGCGTGCTGTCCGAAGTCGGGCGTGAGAGGGTCCCTGGGCGGGCGCGGGCGCGGCGTGTCGCCGTCGTGGCCGTGCTCCTCGGGTCCCCGGTTGTTCGGGTCCATAGGTTCAAGCCCCCCAAAAGCGTCGTGTGCCGGTCCCCCGGTCGGGACCACCCTCCCGGCCTTGCCGCACACCGCGCTGTCGCTTCTGGTCCGGGCCCGCCGGTGGGTTGCGAAAGGGGCGGGCAGCCAGACCCTAAACCTTCGCTCAGTATCTCCGACAGTCCGGGGTGCCGACCCGTCCGAGACGTCACGGTCTCGTGAGGATTGCGTGTGCCGGGCGATTTCCGCGCGGTTCGGCGGGCGGTGTCCGGGTCTCCCCGGCCCGCCGGGCCACACGGGTCCGTGACGTCACACGGTCTGTGGCACCACACGGTCCGTCGCGGTCACACCCTGGGCAGGGTCTCCACGCCGATGCCGCCCTCAATGGCGAGGATCCGGTGCAGCCGGGTGGCCACCAGCAGGCGCTGCATCTGCGGCGGTACACCGCGCAGCACCAGCCGACGGCCGCAGCGGCCGGCCCGCCGGTGGGCTCCCATGATCACACCGAGCCCGGTGGCGTCCCAGGAGTCCAGTTCGGACAGGTCCAGCACCAGGTCGCCGACTCCGTCGTCGACGGCCGAGTGCAGGACCGTACGGGCGTCCGCCGCGCTGCGTACGTCGAGGCGGCCCCCGACGACCAGCTCGACGTGGTCGCCCCTGATGTGCATATGCGCTCCCCGGCGTGCTTCTTCGTCTACGTCGTCTTCGTCATCTGTGCGGTGCGGTGCGGCCCGGCGTTGTGGTCCATCGGCGGTATCAGGTGTTGCTACCTCTGACTGGCCGAAACGATCGGAGGTTGCCGCCTGTAAGCGAACCGATACCGAATTCACCCCGCCGTGTGATGTCCGGCGGGGCTGACGCGACCTCAGTGCTTGTAGAAGCCCTGCCCGCTCTTGCGGCCGATGTCACCGGCGTCCACCATCCGGCGCATCAGCTCCGGCGGGGCGAACTTCTCGTCCTGGGACTCGGTGTAGATGTTGCCGGTGGCGTGCAGCAGGATGTCGACGCCCGTCAGGTCGGCGGTGGCCAGCGGTCCCATGGCGTGTCCGAAGCCCAGCTTGCAGGCGAGGTCGATGTCCTCGGCGGTGGCGACGCCCGACTCGTACAGCTTCGCGGCCTCGACGACGAGGGCGGAGATGAGGCGGGTGGTGACGAAGCCGGCGACGTCGCGGTTGACGACGATGCAGGTCTTGCCGGTGGACTCGGCGAACTCCCGGGCGGTGGCGAGCGTTTCGTCGCTGGTCTTGTAGCCGCGCACCAGCTCGCACAGCTGCATCATCGGGACCGGCGAGAAGAAGTGGGTGCCGACGACCCGCTCGGGGCGCTCGGTCACGGCCGCGATCTTGGTGATCGGGATGGCGGAGGTGTTGGAGGCGAGGATCGCCTCGTCCTTCACCAGCTTGTCGAGCGCGCGGAAGATCTCGTGCTTGACCTCCAGCTTCTCGAAGACGGCCTCGACGACGACGTCCGCGTCACCGGCGGCGTCCAGGTCGGTGGTGGCGGTGATGCGCGCGAGGGCGGCCTCGGCCTCGTCGGCGGCGAGCTTGCCCTTGGCGACGAACTTGTCGTACGAGGCCTTGATGCCGTCGGTGCCGCGCCGCAGCGCCTCGTCGGTGACGTCGCGCAGAACGACGTCCCAGCCCGCCTGGGCGGAGACCTGGGCGATGCCCGACCCCATGAGACCGGCTCCGATGACGGCGAGCTTCCGTGCCACTGTGCGACTCCCCTGATACGCGCTGATTCTCGTCTCTCGGCCGGAGATTAGCGGGCGTGAGCCGCTGTGTGACCGGTTAGTAACGCGCGTCACGTCTCAGATGACGGACATCACACCACCGTGTGCCATTCGGGTGTCAGAGCGCGCCTCGTACGGCGTAGTTGAGCACCTTCTCGCTCAGCAGCTCCTCCATCTCGTCCAGCAGCAGGAGCACCTCGCGGGAGACCTCGGAGGGCTTTCCGCCGGCGATCATGCGCTGGCCGATGGTCGCGAGGACCGTGCTGTGCAGCCAGTTGATCTGACCGGCCATCAGGGCGGGTGCCATGTCGCCGTCCGCGCTGCCGGTCTCCTCGCGCAGGGTGTGCTCCAGGTTCAGGAGCACCTCCTGGCCGATCGCCCACATCCGCGAACGGAGGGCGGGCGAGTCCTGGACGACCTTCATGAACTTCGCGTAGCCGTCGATCAGGCCCACGCGGGGCGAGACCGTCTCGACCTCCTCGCGCAGCTCGCGCAGGACGGCGCGGGCCGCCGACTCCCCCTCGTGCCGCCCGCGCACCCAGCGGGAGAGCCGGTCGATCACGCCCTTGGACCGGTCGAGGAACAGGTCCTCCTTGGCCGGGAAGTAGTTGTAGACGGTGTTGACGGAGACGTTCGCGGCGTCCGCGACCTCGGCCACCGTCACGGCCTCGAAGCCGCGCTCCAGGAACAGTCCCGTGGCGACGTCCGAGAGGTACTGCCGGGTCTGCCGCTTCTTCCGTTCCCTGAGTCCCTCGGCCATGCCCGCATCCTAGCTTCGCTGGGGCTGGTGAAAACTTGGGGCCATTGCAAAATTTCAGTGTCTCTGTTTTTCTGGGACGCATGGCAATCATCAGTACGGCCGGACTGGCCCGTACCTTCTCGACGAAGCACGGCCCGGTGGAGGCCGTGCGCGGCATCGACCTGACCGTCCGCGAGGGCGAGATCCTGGGCTTCCTGGGCCCCAACGGCGCCGGCAAGACCACCACCCTCCGGATGCTCACGACCCTGCTCGCCCCCACCGGCGGCGCGGCCACCGTCGCCGGGCACGACCTGGCGACCGACCCGGCCGGCGTACGCGCGGCGTGCGGGTACGTGGCGCAGTCCGGCGGCGTGGACACGCAGATCTCCGTGCGGGAGGAGCTGGTCACCCAGGGCCGCCTGTACCGGCTGACCAGGGCTCGGGCCGCCGAGCGCGCCGACGAGCTCGCCCGCGACCTGGGCCTCACCGGGCTGCTGGACCGCAAGTGCGGCGCGCTCTCGGGCGGGCAGCGGCGCCGGCTGGACATCGCGATGGCGCTCACGCACCGCCCGAAGGTGCTCTTCCTGGACGAGCCGACGACCGGCCTCGATCCGGGCAGCCGCGCCGATCTGTGGGATCTGGTGCGCCGGCTGCGCGACGAGCACGGCACCACCGTCTTCCTGACCACCCACTACCTCGACGAGGCCGACGCCCTCTCCGACCGCCTGGTGGTCGTGGACGGCGGCGTGGTGGTCGCCGAGGGCACCCCGGCCGCCCTGAAGCTCCGGTACGGCGGCTCGCTCGACGCCTCCCTCCAGGACACCTTCCTGGCCGTCACCGGCCGCAGCGCCGCCGAGGCCGACCCCGCCCCCGTAGCCGTATAACCGCCCCCGAGGACCTCCGATGCTGCTCCACGACACCGGCCTCATCTACGGCCGCTACCTGCGCCAGTCCCTGCGCTCCCGGTTCGCGCTGCTCTTCGGCGTGCTGATGCCGCTGCTGTACCTGCTCTTCTTCGGCCCGCTGCTGACCGACCTGCCGCTCGGCGGGCAGGGCAGCTCCTGGCAGGTGCTGGTCCCCGGTCTGCTGCTCCAGCTGGGCCTGTTCGGAGCCTCCTTCGCGGGCTTCTCGATCATCATCGAGAACGGCCAGGGGGTGGTCGAGCGCATGCGGGTCACGCCCGTCAGCCGCCTGGCGCTGCTGCTGGGCCGGGTGCTGCGGGACGCCACGGTCTTCGCCTTCCAGGCGGTGCTGCTGGTCCTCGCCGCGCTCGTGATGGGCCTGCGCGCGCCCCTGCCGGGCGTGCTGATCGGCTTCGCGTTCGTCGCCCTGCTCACCGTCTCGCTGGCGTCGCTGTCGTACGCGCTGGCGATGAAGGTCCGCACCCCGCAGGAGTTCGGCCCGACGATCAACGCCCTCACCATGCCGTCGATGCTGCTGTCCGGCCTGATGCTGCCGATGACGCTGGGCCCGGCCTGGCTCGACGTGCTCTCGCACCTGATGCCGTTCCGCTACCTGGTCGACGCGGTGAGGGACGCGTACGTCGGCTCCTACGCCACGGCGCACATGCTCTACGGCACCCTGGTCGCCGTCGCCTTCACCGCGCTGGCCGTGACGGTGGGCACACGCGTGTTCCGCACCGCCGGAGCGTAACTACGCTGGCCCCATGGTCAACCTGACGCGCATCTACACCCGGACCGGCGACCAGGGCACCACCGCCCTCGGCGACATGAGCCGGGTCCCCAAGACCGACCTCCGCATCTCCGCGTACGCCGACGCCAACGAGGCGAACGCGGTGATCGGCACGGCGATCGCCCTCGGCGCCCTGCACGAGGAGGTCGTCAAGGTCCTCGTCCGCGTCCAGAACGACCTGTTCGACGTGGGCGCGGACCTGTCGACGCCGGTGGTGGAGAACCCGGAGTTCCCTCCGCTGCGGGTCGAGCAGTTCTACGTCGACAAGCTGGAGGCGGACTGCGACCGCTTCCTGGCCGAGGTCGAGAAGCTCCGCTCCTTCATCCTGCCCGGCGGCACGCCCGGCGCGGCCCTGCTGCACCAGGCGTGCACGGTGGTCCGGCGGGCCGAGCGCTCGACGTGGGCGGCGCTGGAGGCCCACGGCGACACGATGAACCCGCTCACCGCGACCTACCTGAACCGCCTCTCCGACCTCCTCTTCATCCTGGCCCGAGTGGCCAACAAGGAGGTCGGGGACGTGCTGTGGGTGCCGGGCGGGGAGCGCTAGCCAGCCGTGTGCCGGCGCGCCGACCGGAACAGGCCCCACACGGTCTGCGCGCCGCCGACGCACATCATCACGATGCCGGCCTTCGTCAGGTCGACGACGGGGACGTCCACGTCTCCCGCGAACATCCAGAGGACGAGGCCGGCCACGAAGGTGCCGCCGCCCTCCCACAGCGAACGTTCCGCCAGGCCCTTCATCGGCGCGCGCCCTCCCTTTCCTTCACCGTCTCCGACGCGGCCGGGGCAGTGCCCGCCGGGTCCTTCTTCGGCCAGATCAGGTATCCGAGGGCCACCAGGCCGTGGATGGCGAGGACCCGGATCGCCACCCACTGGAAGGCGCGCAGGGACGAGACGTCGCCCTCGTCGCCGACGTACCAGACCGCGCCCTGGAGCAGCGCGCAGGCCACGGCCGCGCCCAGCAGGGTGCGCAGCCACAGCCGGCCCTCGTGGGCCGCCCGCGCCCTGCCGTAGCGCGGGGGTTTGACCGGCGGCGGGCCGCCGGCCAGGCGGTGGGCGGCGTGGCCGTCGAGCCAGCGGATCGTGTAGTGGCCGTACGCGACCGTGTAGCCGATGTACAGCGCGGCCAGGCCGTGCTCCCAGCCCGGCTCGGCGCCGTTCTTCAGGTCCCATGCCGTCGCGGCGAACAGCACCAGTTCCAGCACCGGCTCGCACAGCAGCAGGAACACGCTGGTGCGACGCCACTTCAGCAGGTAGCGGGCGGCCAGCCCGAGGGCCAGCAGGACCCAGAAACCGACCTCGCAGGCGATGATCAACGCGACGACCACGACGCACTCCCTTCCTTCACCCTTCCAGGCTGCCGCCGGAAGCCGCCGCGTTCGTCGTCGCCGGGGGCGAACCTCCGGTACATCGAAAGATGCAGCGCGGGACCGTTCCGCGGGATCAGGCGCGCGGCGCGCGAGCCGTGTTGGATGGTGACATGGCCGTACGACTCCCCCGCCCGCACCGCATCGACGTGTACGCCGCGTCGGCGGGGCTGCTGGGCGGGCTGCTGCTGTGGGGCATCGGCCTGGGCGTGCGGCCCGCCGACGATCCGATCGTGCTGTTCGACGGCCGCTGGCCGCTGCTGGTCCCGCTCGCCGTCATGGCGGGCTGCGAGCTGCTGCGCCGGGCCGCGCCGCGCACGGGCCTGCTGATCGGTACCGCGGCGCTGATCGGGGACACGGTCACGCAGGGCAGCCTGGTCATGCTGATCATGTACTCCGACCTGATGTACGCCGCCGTGCTGTACGGCAAGCCCGCCTCGGCCCGCCGCATCCCGTGGATCACCGGGCTGGTCACCGTGACCGCGACGATCGTGCCGTTCGCCGTGTGGCGGGTGCCCGAGGCCCTGCTGATCGGTGTCGTCGTCGGGGTGGTGTCGTTCGCGCCCGCCTCCACCGGGCTGATCGTGCGCAACCACCGCGAGGCCGCCAACGCCGCCCTGCTGCGTGCCGAGCAGACCGCGCTGCTCGCGGAGATGGACCGGGTGCAGGCGGTGACCGCCGAGCGTGCCCGGATGGCCCGCGAGCTGCACGACATGGTCGCCAACCACCTTTCCGCGATCGCCATCCACTCCACGGCCGCGCTCTCCCTCGACGACCCGGCGACCACCCGGCAGGCGCTCGGCGTGATCCGCGAGAACAGCGTCGAGGGGCTGGCCGAGATGCGGCGGCTGATCGGCATCCTGCGGGACGACGGCGCCGGCACCGAGCCGGCCGCCGCCCCCACCCTCGACGGTCTCGGCGCGCTGGTCGACGGCGCCCGCGCCAACGGCCTCGACGTCACCCTGGAGTCGGCGCACGGCGAGGGGCTGCCCGCACCGGTCGAGCTGGCCGCGTACCGGATCGTGCAGGAGTCCCTCACCAACGCCCTCAAGCACGCGGCGCCGGGGACGGTGCGCGTCGGGCTCACCCGGTACGACGGGGCCCTGCACGTCCGGGTGACCAGCCCGTACGGCGACCGGGACACCCCGCGCGCCCCCGGCTCGGGTGCCGGTCTGGTCGGCATGCGGGAGCGGGCCGCGCTGCTGCACGGCACCTTCGAGGCCGGGCCGGTCGCGGACCCCGAGTCGGCGGGCGGCAAGATCTGGGCCGTACGCGCCGAACTGCCCCTGAACGAAGGAGACCCCGCATGATCCGCGTCCTCGTCGCCGAGGACCAGTCCGCCGTACGCGCCGGACTGGTGCTCATCCTCGGCAGCGCGCCGGACATCGAGGTGGCCGGGGAGGCCGCCGACGGGGAGCAGGCGGTGGAACTGGCCCGGGAGCTGCGGCCGGACCTGGTGCTGATGGACGTTCAGATGCCGCGGCTGGACGGGGTGTCGGCGACCCGGCGGGTGGTCGACGAGGGGCTCGCCGACGTGCTGGTGCTGACCACCTTCGACCTGGACGAGTACGTGTTCGGGGCGCTGAGGGCGGGGGCGGCCGGATTCCTGCTGAAGAACACCGAGGCGAAGGACCTCCTCGCGGCCGTGCGCACGGTGGCGGGCGGCGAGGGGATCGTCGCCCCGGCCGTCACCCGGCGGCTGATCGCCGAGTTCGCCGCGAAGCCGGTGCGGGAGCCGGCCGCGGAACCGGCGGCACTGGAGGAGCTGACGCGGCGCGAGCGCGAGGTGCTGTCCTGCCTCGGTGAGGGGCTGTCCAACGCCGCGATCGCCGAGCGGCTGGAGATGGCCGAGGCGACGGTGAAGACGCACGTCAGCCGCCTGCTGGGGAAGCTGGGATTGCGCAGCCGGGTGCAAGCCGCGGTGCTGGCGCAGGAGTTGGGGATCTAGTTCGTCCCTCAACGACGCTACTGCCCAGTGGTCCAGACCTATTGACCTATGGTCCAGACCTTTCTATTCTCGCGGCACTGCGGGCATGAGGCTCAGTCATGCCCACAACAACATCCCCACATAAGGAGGCGCACATGCGCTTCAGACACAAAGCCGCGGCACTCGCAGCGACCCTGGCGCTTCCCCTCGCCGGGCTGGTCGGGCTCGCGAGTCCGGCGCAGGCGGCCACGAGCGCGACGGCCACCTTCGCCAAGACCTCGGACTGGGGCAGCGGCTTCGGCGGCAAGTGGACGGTGAAGAACACCGGCACCACCACCATCGACTCCTGGACCGTCGAGTGGGACTTCCCCTCCGGCACCAAGGTCACCTCCGCCTGGGACGCCACCGTCACCAACTCCGGTGACCACTGGACCGCCAAGAACGTCGGCTGGAACGG
This sequence comes from Streptomyces sp. CB02414, assembly GCF_001905385.1. Classification (GTDB taxonomy): domain Bacteria; phylum Actinomycetota; class Actinomycetes; order Streptomycetales; family Streptomycetaceae; genus Streptomyces. The sequence goes on from NZ_LIPF01000002.1 coordinate 65,526, forward strand.
CACCCTCGCCCCCGGGGCGACCGTCTCCTTCGGCTTCAACGGCAGCGGCCCCGGCTCCCCCTCCAACTGCAAGCTCAACGGCGGCAGCTGCGACGGAACCTCCGTACCCGGCGACGAGGCCCCCTCCGCGCCCGGCACGCCCACCGCCTCGGACATCACCGACACCTCGGTGAAACTGTCCTGGTCGGCGGCGACGGACGACAAGGGCGTCAAGAACTACGACGTCCTGCGCGACGGCGCCAAGGTCGCCACCGTGACGGGCACCTCGTACACGGACAACGGCCTCACCAAGGGCACCGACTACTCGTACAGCGTCCAGGCCCGCGACACCGCCGACCAGACCGGTCCGGTGAGCGGCGCGGTGAAGGTCACCACCACCGGTGACGGCGGCCCGCAGCCGCAGCCGGGCGAAGAGGTCAAGCTCGGCTACTTCACCAACTGGGGCGTCTACGGGCGCAACTACCACATCAAGAACCTGGTCACCTCCGGCTCCGCCGAGAAGATCACGCACATCAACTACGCCTTCGGCAACGTCCAGGGCGGCAAGTGCACGATCGGTGACGCCTACGCCGACTACGACAAGGCCTACACGGCCGACCAGTCCGTCGACGGCGTCGCCGACACCTGGGACCAGCCGCTGCGCGGCAACTTCAACCAGCTGCGCAAGCTGAAGGAGATGTACCCGCACATCAAGGTGCTGTGGTCCTTCGGCGGCTGGACCTGGTCCGGCGGCTTCCCCGACGCCGTGAAGAACCCGGCCGCCTTCGCGAAGTCCTGCCACGACCTGGTCGAGGACCCGCGCTGGGCCGACGTCTTCGACGGCATCGACCTGGACTGGGAGTACCCGAACGCCTGCGGTCTCAGCTGCGACGAGACCAGCGCCCCCAACGCCTTCAGCACCATGATGAAGGCCATGCGGGCCGAGTTCGGCGACGACCTGGTCACCGCGGCCACCACCGCCGACGCCACCGACGGCGGCAAGATAGAGGCCGCCGACTACGGCGCCGCCGCGCAGTACATCGACTGGTACAACGTGATGACGTACGACTTCTTCGGCGCCTGGGCGAAGAACGGCCCGACCGCTCCGCACTCGCCGCTGACCTCGTACGACGGTATCCCGCAGCAGGGCTTCAACTCCGCCGAGGCGATCGCGAAGTTCAAGGCAACGGGCGTGCCGGCCGACAAGCTGCTCCTCGGCATCGGCTTCTACGGCCGTGGCTGGACCGGCGTCACCCAGTCCGCGCCCGGCGGCACGGCGACCGGCCCGGCGGCCGGCACCTACGAGTCGGGCATCGAGGACTACAAGGTCCTCAAGAACAGCTGCCCGGCCACCGGCACCGTCGCGGGCACCGCGTACGCGCACTGCGGCAGCAACTGGTGGTCCTACGACACCCCGGCCACCGTCAAGTCCAAGATGGACTGGGCCGAGCAGCAGGGCCTGGGCGGTGCCTTCTTCTGGGAGTTCAGCGGTGACACCGCCGACGGCGAGCTGGTGAGCGCCATCGACAGCGGTCTGAAGTAGTACCTGAAAGAGTCACCTAAGCGACGTTGACGCGCTGACCGGGCGGGGCTGCTTCCAGCCACGCGAGGAATCCGGTCAGCGCGTCTTCGCTCATCGCCAGTTCGAGCCGGGTGCCGCGATGGAGACAGGCGAGCACCACGGCGTCCGAGAGCAACGCCAGCTCCTCCTCCCCCTCGGGCAGCCGGCGGCCGGCCACTTCGATGGCCGAGCGCTCCAGTACCCGGCGCGGGCGGGGCGAGTACGAGAAGACGCGGTACCACTCGACCCGGTCGCCGTTGTAGCGGGCCACTCCGTAGGCCCAGCCCTTGCCGCCGGTGTCGCCCTCCTTGGGGGCGTCCCAGCGCAGGGAGCAGTCGAAGGTGCCGCCCGAGCGCTGGATCAGCCGGCGGCGCAGACCGAAGACGAAGAGCCCGATCACCACCAGGGCCACCACGATTCCGCACACAGTCAGAGCGAGGGCCATCGACACCGACCTCCTCGTCTCCTAGGTAACGGAACGGAAAAAACACCCGGATCTGCCTCAGCCGCGGCCGGGTCCGGATCGCTCCGGTCCCAGCCGCGGCTGAGTGACGTCATGGCACGACGTTATCGCACAGTGCTGTGGATCAGCGTCCCGCCGCCGCGCGCAGACGGACGTCCGCGCGACGCTCGGCGTGGGCGTCGCCCTCCGCCTTCGCGCGCTCGAGCTCCCGCTCCGCGCGCTGGACGTCGATCTCGTCCGACAGCTCGGCGATCTCGGCCAGCAGGGAGAGCTTGTTGTCGGCGAACGAGATGAAACCGCCGTGCACCGCAGCGACGACCGTCCCACCGTCACTCGTACGGATGGTCACCGGGCCCGACTCCAGCACACCGAGCAGCGGCTGGTGACCGGGCATGACGCCGATGTCGCCGGACGTGGTGCGCGCGACGACCAGGGAGGCCTCGCCGGACCAGACCTCTCGGTCGGCCGCGACCAGCGCGACGTGCAGATCAGCAGCCAAGGTGGCTCCTCGGGTCACCACCCGGCCGGTCAGCCGGGTGTTGGTTACAAGTCTAAGGGGCGTGACGGAGGGGGCGGGACGTGCCCGCCCCCTCCGGTGTGAGCCCGGGGGCTCACGATGAGCACGGGGCTCAGGAGACGCCGAGCTCCTTGGCGTTGTTCTTCAGGTCCTCGATGCCACCGCACATGAAGAACGCCTGCTCCGGGAAGTGGTCGTACTCGCCGTCGCAGATCGCGTTGAAGGCCGCGATCGACTCGTCCAGCGGGACGTCCGACCCGTCGACGCCGGTGAACTGCTTGGCGACGTGGGTGTTCTGGGACAGGAAGCGCTCCACGCGACGGGCACGGTGGACGACGAGCTTGTCCTCCTCGCCGAGCTCGTCGATACCGAGGATCGCGATGATGTCCTGCAGGTCCTTGTACTTCTGCAGGATGTTCTTCACGCGCATCGCGGCCTGGTAGTGGTCCGCCGCGATGTACCGCGGGTCGAGGATGCGGGACGTCGAGTCCAGCGGGTCCACGGCCGGGTAGATGCCCTTCTCGGAGATCGGACGGGAGAGCACCGTCGTCGCGTCGAGGTGGGCGAAGGTGGTGGCCGGGGCCGGGTCGGTCAGGTCGTCCGCAGGGACGTAGATCGCCTGCATCGAGGTGATCGAGTGACCACGGGTCGAGGTGATGCGCTCCTGGAGGAGACCCATCTCGTCGGCCAGGTTCGGCTGGTAGCCCACCGCGGAGGGCATGCGGCCGAGCAGGGTCGACACCTCGGAACCCGCCTGGGTGAAGCGGAAGATGTTGTCGATGAAGAACAGCACGTCCTGCTTCTGGACGTCGCGGAAGTACTCGGCCATGGTCAGGCCGGCCAGCGCGACGCGCAGACGGGTGCCCGGCGGCTCGTCCATCTGACCGAAGACCAGCGCGGTCTTGTCGATGACGCCGGACTCGCTCATCTCGTCGATGAGGTCGTTGCCCTCACGGGTGCGCTCACCGACACCGGCGAACACGGAGACACCGTCGTGGTTGTTGGCGACGCGGTAGATCATCTCCTGGATGAGCACCGTCTTGCCGACGCCGGCGCCGCCGAACAGACCGATCTTGCCGCCCTTGACGTACGGGGTCAGCAGGTCGATGACCTTGACGCCGGTCTCGAACATCTCGGTCTTCGACTCGAGCTCGTCGAAGTTGGGCGCCTTGCGGTGGATCGGCCAGCGCTCGCCGGTGTACTCCTCGTCGACGTTCAGCACCTCACCGAGGGTGTTGAACACCTTGCCGGTGGTGAAGTCGCCGACCGGGACGGAGATCGACGTGCCGGTGTCGGTCACCGGGGCCTGGCGGACCAGGCCGTCGGTGGGCTGCATGGAGATGGTGCGGACCAGGCCGTCACCGAGGTGCTGCGCGACCTCGAGGGTCAGCGTCTTGAGCTCACCCTCCTTGGCCGGGTCGGCGACCTCGACGTGGAGGGCGTTGTAGATCTCCGGCATCGCGTCGACGGGGAACTCCACGTCGACGACCGGGCCGATGACCCGGGCGACGCGGCCCGTGGCCGTCGCGGTCTCAACAGTGGTGGTCATTAGTTGTCACTCCCCGCGTTCGCGTCGGCCAGGGCACTGGCGCCACCGACGATCTCGCTGATTTCCTGGGTGATTTCGGCCTGGCGGGCCGCGTTGGCAAGACGGGAGAGCGTGTTGATCAGCTCGCCCGCGTTGTCGGTGGCCGACTTCATCGCGCGTCGCGTGGCGGCGTGCTTGGAGGCGGCCGACTGCAGCAGCGCGTTGTAGATGCGGCTCTCGACGTAGCGCGGCAGCAGGGCGTCGAGGACGTCCTCCGCCGACGGCTCGAAGTCGTACAGCGGAAGGATCTCGTCCTTCGTCGCCGACTCCTGCGCGACCTCTTCGAGGCGCAGGGGCAGCAGCCGGGAGTCGACCGCCGTCTGCGTCATCATCGAGACGAACTCGGTGTAGACGATGTGGAGCTCGTCCACGCCGCCCTCGGCCGTGTCCTTCTCGATCGCCTCGATCAGCGGCGCCGCGACCTTCTTGGCGTCCGCGTACGAGGGCTCGTCGGTGAAGCCCGCGAACGACTCCGCGACCTTGCGCTCGCGGAAGTTGTAGTGGGCGAGACCGCGCCGGCCGACGATGTACGTGTCGACCTGCCTGCCCTCGCGCTCGAGGCGCTCGGTCAGCTGCTCCGCCGCCTTGATGGCGTTGGAGTTGAAGGCGCCGGCCAGACCGCGGTCGCTCGTGAGGAGCAGGACCGCGGCACGGGTCGGGTTGTCCGCCTCCGTGGTGAGCGGGTGCTTCGTGTTCGACCCGGTACCGACCGCCGTGACCGCGCGGGTGAGCTCCTGCGCGTACGGCGTGGAGGCCGCCACCTTGCGCTGCGCCTTGACGACGCGCGAGGCGGCGATCATCTCCATCGCCTTGGTGATCTTCTTGGTCGCGGTGACGGATCGGATGCGACGCTTGTAGACCCGGAGCTGGGCTCCCATGAGTCAGGTCCCTTCCTTACGTCACTTGGCGGCGGACGGGGCGTCCTCGCCGAGCAGCTTGCCGTCCGAGGTCTCGAACTGCTTCTTGAACGACGCGATCGCCTCGGCGACGGCCTGCAGGGTGTCGTCCGACATCTTGCCGCCCTCGCGGATGGAGGTCATGAGGCCCTGCTCCTGACGGTGCAGGTACTCCAGCAGCTCCTTCTCGAAGCGGCGGATGTCGGCGACCGGCACCTCGTCCATCTTGCCGGTGGTGCCGGCCCAGACGGAGACGACCTGGTCCTCGGTGGCCATCGGCTGGTACTGGTCCTGCTTCAGCAGCTCGACCATGCGCTGACCGCGCTCCAGCTGCGACTTCGACGCGGCGTCCAGGTCGGAACCGAAGGCGGCGAACGCCTCCAGCTCACGGAACTGGGCGAGGTCCACGCGGAGCCGGCCGGAGACCTGCTTCATGGCCTTGTGCTGGGCGGAGCCACCGACGCGGGAGACCGAGATACCGACGTTCAGGGCCGGACGCTGGCCGGCGTTGAACAGGTCGGACTCCAGGAAGCACTGGCCGTCGGTGATGGAGATGACGTTGGTCGGGATGAACGCCGACACGTCGTTGGCCTTGGTCTCGACGATCGGGAGACCCGTCATCGAACCGGCGCCCTCGGCGTCGGAGAGCTTCGCGCAGCGCTCCAGCAGACGGGAGTGCAGGTAGAAGACGTCACCCGGGTAGGCCTCGCGGCCCGGCGGGCGGCGCAGCAGCAGCGACACGGCGCGGTAGGCGTCGGCCTGCTTCGACAGGTCGTCGAAGATGATCAGGACGTGCTTGCCCTCGTACATCCACTGCTGGCCGATGGCCGAGCCGGTGTACGGCGCCAGGTACTTGAAGCCGGCCGGGTCGGACGCCGGGGCGGCCACGATGGTCGTGTACTCCAGCGCGCCGTTCTCCTCCAGCGCGCGGCGGACCGACGCGATGGTGGAGCCCTTCTGGCCGACGGCGACGTAGATGCAGCGGACCTGCTTGTTCGGGTCGCCGGTGCGCCAGTTGTCACGCTGGTTGATGATCGTGTCGACGGCCAGGGCGGTCTTGCCGGTCTGGCGGTCGCCGATGACCAGCTGGCGCTGGCCGCGGCCGATCGGGGTCATGGCGTCGACGGCCTTGTAGCCCGTCTCCATCGGCTCGTGCACCGACTTGCGCTGCATGACCGTGGGGGCCTGCAGCTCGAGGGCACGGCGGCCCTCGGTCTCGATCTCGCCGAGGCCGTCGATCGGGTTGCCGAGGGGGTCGACGACGCGGCCGAGGTAGCCCTCGCCCACGGCGACCGACAGGACCTCGCCGGTGCGGGTGACCGGCTGGCCCTCCTCGATGCCGCTGAACTCACCGAGGACGACGCAACCGATCTCGCGCTCCTCGAGGTTGAGGGCGAGGCCGAGGGTGCCGTCCTCGAACTTCAGCAGTTCGTTGGCCATGGCCGAGGGCAGGCCCTCGACCTTCGCGATGCCGTCGCCGGCAAGGGTGACCGTACCGACCTCCTCGCGCGAGGCCGCGTCCGGCTTGTACGACTGGACGAAGTTCTCCAGTGCGTCCCGGATCTCCTCCGGCCGGATCGTGAGCTCCGCCATCTGAGTTCCCTGCTCTCCTTGTTGGGCCCGAAGTTTCACTTGGGGGGTATTCCACGAGTCGGGACTCCCCCCAATGAGAGGTGAATCCTCTGCACGGCCCAACCAGGGCCGTCGTAAGTACGTACTGCTACTGCTCTACTGCTTGTTGTGCTGTTGTCGCGTGCTGTTGTCGCGCTGGAAGCGTCAGCTCGCCATCCGGCGGCCAGCGTCCTCCAGGCGGTCCGCGATGGAGCCGTTGATGACCTCGTCACCGACCTGCACCCGGATCCCGCCGAGGACCTCGGGGTCCACGTCGAGGTTGAGGTGCATCGGACGGCCGTAGACCTTCGCGAGGGCCGCGCCGAGGCGCTGCTTCTGCGTGTCGCTCAGCGGCACCGCCGAGGTGACGACGGCGACCATCCGGTCCCGCCGGTCGGCGGCGAGCTTGGACAGGGACTCGAGTCCCGACTCCAGGCTACGTCCCCGCGGCGCGGTGACAAGGCGCGTCACCAGTCGCTCGGTGGTCTGCTCCGCCCGGCCGCCGAGCAGGCCGCGCAGCAGCTCGCCCTTGGCCGCGGTGGTGGCCGAGCGGTTGGTCAGCGCCGCGCGCAGCTCGGTGTTCGAGGCGACGATCCGGCCGAACCGGAACAGCTCGTCCTCGACGCTGTCGAGCCGGCCCCGCTTCTGGGCGGCGGTGAGGTCGGCGGTGTTCGCCAGCTCCTCCAGGGCGTCCACCAGGTCGCGCGACTGCGACCAGCGGGAGCGCACCATGCCGGCCACCACGTCGGCGGTCGTACCGCTGACCTGGGTGCCGAGGAGGCGCTGGGCGAGTTCGGCCTTGGCCTCGCCGGCCTGCGCCGGGTCGGTCAGGACCCGACGCAGCGACACCTCGCGGTGGAGCAGCGCGGTGACGGCGGCCAGCTCGTCGGCGAGCGAGCCGGCGTCCACGGACGTGGAGTCCGTCAGCGCGTCGAGACGCTCGCGTGCGGCAGCCAGGGCCTCGCGGCTCGCTCCGTTCATCGGGTCGCCTCTGCCTTCGTCGCCTTGTCGTCCAGCTCGTCCAGGAAGCGGTCGATCACGCGGCTCTGGCGGGCGTGGTCCTCGAGGGACTCGCCGACGAGCTTGCCGGCCAGCTCGGTGGCCAGCGTGCCGACGTCCTGGCGAAGCGCGGACGCGGCGGCCTTGCGGTCGGCCTGGATCTGGGCGTGACCGGCGGCGATGATCTCCTCACGCTGCCGCTGGCCTTCCGCGCGCATCTCGGCGATGAGCGTGGCGCCCTGCTCCTGCGCCTCCTGACGCAGGCGCGCGGCCTCGTGCCGTGCCTCGGCGAGCTGTGCCTTGTACTGCTCAAGGACGCTCTGGGCCTCGGTCTGCGCGGCCTCGGCCTTCTCGATACCGCCCTCGATGGCCTCGCGACGCTCTTCCAGAACCTTGTTGATGTTCGGGAGCAGCTTCTTGGCGAGGAAGCCGAAGACGATGACGAAAGCGATGAGGCCGATGACAACTTCCGGCCACGGCGGAATGAGGGGATTCTCCTTCTCACCCTCAGCCGCCAGGAAAACCAGGGCGGAGTTCACATCAGTGCCTTTCGTCGAAAGGGTCGGTCGTCAGTGCTCGTCTTAGTAGACGAACGGCATGACGAGACCGATGAGGGCGAGCGCCTCACAGAACGCGAAGCCCAGGATCTGGTTGGCGCGGATCAGACCGGCCGCCTCGGGCTGGCGGGCGAGGGCCTGGGTGCCGTTGCCGAAGATGATGCCGACGCCGACGCCGGGGCCAATGGCGGCCAGGCCGTAACCGACGGAGCTGAGCGAACCTTCGACGGCAGCAAGGGTCTGGGACATGCCAGTTCTTCCTTCTCTTTACGGACCGGTGGGGGTTGGCCACCGGACGGCTGGGGGTGTGATGCGGGACGGCTCAGTGGTGCTCGGCGAGCGCGCCCTGGATGTAGGTGCAGGTCAGCAGCACGAACACGTACGCCTGCACGGCCTGGATGAAGAGCTCGAAGGCCGTCATGATGATCGTCATCACGAACGAGACGCCCGCGTAGGCGATGCCGATGCCGTTCAGCAGGTACCAGCTGGCGATCGTGAAGAGGAGCAGCAGCGTGTGGCCCGCGAACATGTTCGCGAAGAGCCGGACGGCGTGGGTGAAGGGACGGACCAGCAGGTTCGAGAAGAACTCGATGGTCATCGACAGCGGCAGCACCGCGCCGAGGGACTTGTCGTAGCCCGTCACGTTCTTGAAGAAGCCGACGAAGCCGTGGCGCTTGAAGGTGAGCGAGACCCACAGGACGTAGACGATCAGGGCCAGGACCATCGGGTAGGCGATGATCGAGGTGACCGGGAACTGGGCGACCGGGATGATCGACCAGAGGTTCATCATCCAGACGAAGAAGAAGAGCGTCACGACGAGCGGGACGTACTTCTCGCCTTCCTTCTTGCCGATGGTCTCGTAGACGACGCCGCGGCGGATGAAGTCGTAGCCGGCCTCGGCGACCATCTGGAGCTTGCCGGGGACGACCTTCGGCTTGTTGAAGGCGGCCCAGAAGAAGCCCACGATGATGACCGAGCCGAGCAGCGCGAGCAGCATCGGCTTGTTGAAGTACATGCCGTTGCCGTCTGCGTTGCCCCAGAGCGGCTCGAAGAGGAACGAGTGCAGGCCGGGAGCCGGGAAACCACAACCGTCGAAGATGTGGCAGTCGGTCTCGAAGGCGAGCACCTGCGTCGGGTCAGCACTCACCGCGGGCTCCTTCATCGTGGCGCATGGGTACGGCAACCTCGTTGTGTCGGCGCGGCGCGTGACCGCTGTTCGGCACGGGACTGGTGTTACGGATGTGGGGGCGGCTGTGGGGCATCTCGCCTCGCGAATGAGCAGGCGTCAGCTGGGATGCCCGCGCCCGCGATGCCGCAGTTGGCACCGGACGATAGCAGGACTTCACATGCCTCTTTATCCCGGCCCTACCCGTCACGACGAGCGGCCCGTCTTTTCGGACTTTTCGCTCGACGACTCGGGCTCGACGTAGAGAATCTTGGCCTTCATGTGCGCCCGCGTCTGCGCGGCGATCCACGTGAGCGTGGCGACGACCAAGGTGATCGCGAAGGACCGGGGGTTGAACAGCGTCGTGTTCTTGAACGCGGCCAGGAAGACGAACAGCAGCAGGATCTGTGCCGCGTAGAGCATCAGGCCCATCGCCTGGAAAAGGTGCGGAAGCGATTTGGCGGTGCGCTGCAGGACGTAGAGCCCGATTCCCATGAAGAGCATCGCCACCACGGTCGCGACGACGGCGCCGACCGCTCCCTTGCCGCCGGCGACCACGGCGCTGACGACGGCGGCTACTGCGCCGACGGCAGCCGTGGGCACGGCAGCCTGAAGCAAGGTCCGGACGTCATTGGACGGCATGGCGGCAACTCCGCTTTTTCACAGGGGGCAGGGTGTCGTCATGGACGAGCGTAGTCCCGGGCCGAACGGTGTCCTGACGCTCAAGAGACCGTCGCACTACGGTCCTTAAGCCTTACCCGGGGGTTCTCGTGAACCGTATCACAAACTATTTGATGAGGTCTTTACCTGAGGGTGTGCTTGCTGTCACACATGAGAGTGACGGTGCGCGTGTGTGCAATTACTGCGCCCACTTGTCTGGTAATGGGGCAGTTCGTTCCCCCACGAGTTGGCAATGCTCTAGTCAGATTCTTACCTTGTGCCTCTTACCTCGTGCGCGAACGGGGGCCGACGGCAGTGGCCCCGTTGACGCCCGAGACGCCGACGGCTACGGGCACGCGCTCCTCTTCCTCGTCCACCGCGGGCGCGGGCTCTGCCTCGACGGCCACGGCCTTGCGGCGGCGGTAGCGGGGCGGCACGAAGCGCTCGGCCCAGCGCGGGGCGCGCGGCGTGAAGCGCGGCAGCAGGAGCAGCACCAGCCCGACCGCGCTCAGCGCGACCACGCCCAGCACGATCCACATCGACGCCGAGTTGACGGAGTAGGCGAGCGCGCCGAAGGCGATCAGCGCCGACCAGAAGTACATGATCAGCACCGCGCGGCTGTGCGAGTGCCCCACCTCCAGCAGCCGGTGGTGCAGGTGCCCCCGGTCGGCGGCGAACGGCGACTGGCCGCGCCAGGTGCGGCGCACGATCGCGAGGATCAGGTCGGCGGCCGGGATGGCGATGATGGTCAGCGGCATCAGCAGCGGGATGTAGACGGGCACCATCTGGTGCACGGTGTTGCGCTCGGAACCGGAGAACAGCTTCATCACGTCCGGGTCGACCTGCCCGGTCACCGAGATCGCGCCGGCCGCGAGGACGAGTCCGATCAGCATCGAGCCGGAGTCGCCCATGAAGATCCGGGCGGGGTGCATGTTGTGCGGCAGGAAGCCGAGGCACATGCCCATGAGGATCACCGCGAACAGCGTCGCGGGTGCGGCGGCCTCGATGCCGTACGAGTACCAGATGCGGTAGGCGTACATGAAGAACGCCGCCGCCGCGATGCACACCATCCCCGCCGCGAGCCCGTCCAGGCCGTCCACGAAGTTGACCGCGTTGATGGTGATGACGACCAGCGCCACCGTCAGCAGCGTGCCCTGCCACTGGGTGAGCGCCACCGTGCCGACGCCCGGCAGCGGGATCCACAGGATGGTCAGACCCTGGACCACCATCACGCCGGCGGCGATCATCTGCCCGCCCAGCTTGATCAGGGCGTCGATCTCGAACTTGTCGTCCAGGACGCCGATCAGCCAGATCAGGGCGGCGCCGGAGAGCAGGGCGCGCGGCTCGTTGGACTTCTCGAAGACCTCACTGAGGTTGGTGAGGTGGTCGGCGACCAGCAGACCGGCGCACAGCCCGAAGAACATGGCGATACCGCCGAGGCGCGGAGTGGGTTCCCGGTGCACGTCACGTGCCCGGATCTCCGGCATCGCCCCCGCCACGATCGCGAACTTCCGTACCGGTCCTGTCAGCAGGTACGTCACCGCGGCCGTGATGCAGAGCGTCAGCAGGTATTCACGCACGGGCTTCCCCACAGGTCTCGCTGGCCATTCCCAGCCTCACACCCTAGCGATGCGCGCATACGGTTGAGGACTTCCGGGTAGCGACGATGGTTGCACGTGTGGCTGTGCACGTGCGTTCGCCTACCCCGCCTCAGTCCGGATACGGCGGGAACTGCGCGACCAGATCCCGTACGTCGTCCCGCGTCTTCGCCGGGTCCGTGCCGCCCCTGAGTACCTCGGCGAGCAGGGTGGCCACCGCCCGCATCTCCCGCTCCCCCATGCCCTGTGTGGTGACGGCGGCGGTGCCCAGGCGCAGCCCGCGGGCGTCCGCGTGCGGCAGGGCGCAGCAGTCCAGGACGATCCCGGCCGCGGCGAGCCGGCCCCGCGCGGTCCTGCCGTCGACGCCGAGCGGGGCCGGGTCGACGGTGAGCAGGTGGGTGTCGGTGCCCCCGGTCGTGACGGTGAGGCCCTCGGCGGCCAGGTGGGCGGCGAGGGTGCGGGCGTTGGCGATCACCTGATGGGTGTACGCGGCGAACGCCGGGGTGGCCGCCTCGCCGAAGGCGACGGCCTTGGCGGCGATGGTGTGCATCTGCGCGCCGCCCTGGGTGAACGGGAAGACGGCCCGGTCGACCCGCTCGGCGAGATCCGAGCCGCACAGGACCATGCCGCCGCGCGGCCCGCGCAGCACCTTGTGCGTGGTGGCGCACACCACGTCGGCGTACGGCACCGGGCTGGGCGCCGCTCCCCCCGCGACCAGCCCGATCGGGTGCGCGGCGTCCGCGACGAGGTAGGCGCCCACCTCGTCGGCGATGTCGCGGAAGGCCGCGTAGTCGGGGTTGCGGGGGTAGGCGATGGACCCGCACACGATCGCCTTGGGACGGTGCGTACGGGCCAGGGTGCGCACCTGGTCGTAGTCGATCAGCCCGGTCTCCGCGTCCACGCCGTAGCCGACGAAGTCGAACCAGCGGCCGGAGAAGTTCGCCGGGGAGCCGTGGGTGAGGTGGCCGCCGTAGGGCAGGCCGAGGGCGAGGACGGTGTCCCCGGGGCGCAGCAGGGCGGCGTAGGCGGCCAGCACGGCGGAGGAGCCCGAGTGGGACTGCACGTTGGCGTGCTCGGCGCCGAAGAGGGCCTGGGCGCGCTCCACGGCCAGCCGCTCGGCGACGTCGACGATCTCGCAGCCGCCGTGGTGCCGGGCGCCCGGGTAGCCCTCGGCGTACTTGTTGGCCAGCGGGGAGCCGAGGGCGGCCAGCACGGCGGGGGACGTGAAGTTCTCGGCGGCGATCAGCTGGAGGGTCGTCGACTGGCGGCGGCCCTCGGTGAGCAGGATCTCGGCGAGCTCGGGATCCTGGCGCAGCAGGACGCCGAGCGTGCTGTCATCGGCCTCGAGGATGTCGTGGGTGACCGACATGGTGCGCTCCGGGCGTGCGTCGACGGTGACGTACGACCAATGTAGGCCCGCCACGCGCATGCCGCCCGGCATCCCCGCACGACGGCGGCCCTACGTCCCTTGTGTATCTCGTCGCCGAGCGACCGGAAAGAAGGTCAGCGGCGCCCCGTACGGGCCCCGTCCCGGACGCGCCCGGCGGGTCTCCCGGGCATCGTGACGCCGCGGCGGCTCCGCCCGCCGGTCCGCGTCCCGCCCGGCCTCACGCCCGAGCGCGAACCCCCGTCAACGCCGTCACCACCGGGTCCAGCGCCTGGTGTATCTCGTCGCCGACCGAACGGAAGAAGGTCAGCGGCGCCCCGTACGGGTCGTACACCTCGTCCGCCTCCGCCGTGGGGGCCAGCAGCCATCCGCGCAGCGCCGCCGCCGCGCGCACCAGGGCGCGGGCGCGGACGACCACGCCGTCGTCCAGGGACGGCAGCGTCGCGGGGTCGATGGCGTTCACCAGGCGGGTGAACTCCTTGAGGGTGAAGGTGCGCAGCCCGGCCGAGTGGCCCATGGAGATGACCTGCGCGCGGTGGTCCCGGGTCGCGGTGAGGACCAGGTCGGCGCGGATCACGTGCTCGTCGAGCAGCTCGCGCCCGGTGAAGCCGGCCGCGTCCGCGCCGAAGTCGGCGAGGACCGTCTCCGCGTTCGCCTCCATGGGCGCGCCCTCGTGGCCCCAGGTGCCCGCGCTCTCCACGATGAGGCCGCCGCCCAGCACACCGAGCCGCTCCGTCACGAAATGCCGGGTCAGCCGCTCGGTGATGGGCGAGCGGCACACGTTTCCGGTGCTGACGTGGAGGATGCGGAAGCTGTCGCGCGGGAGACCGACGAACGTGGTCGTGATCTCCGCGGCGCGTTCCCCGTTGCCTATGCCACGCCCCGTCTCAGGGGCCGTCAATTCGCCACCTCGAGGTCGGGTACTACCTTCCGCAGCTCCTCGGCCGACAGCGCGCCCGCGCGCAGCAGCACGGGCACCTCGCGGGTGACGTCGACGATGGACGACGGGACGATGCCGGGGGTGGGGCCGCCGTCGAGGTAGACGGAGACGGAGTCGCCGAGCATCTGCTGGGCGGCGTCGCAGTCCTCGGGCGCCGGGTGGCCGGTGAGGTTGGCGGAGGAGACGGCCATGGGGCCGACCTCAGTGAGCAGCTCGATGGCGACCGGGTGCAGCGGCATGCGGACGGCGACCGTGCCGCGGGTCTCCCCGAGGTCCCACTGGAGCGACGGCTGGTGCTTGGCGACCAGCGTCAGCGCGCCCGGCCAGAAGGCGTCGACCAGCTCCCAGGCCATCTCGGAGAAGTCGGTGACCAGGCCGTGCAGGGTGTTCGGCGAGCCGATGAGGACGGGCGAGGGCATGTTGCGCCCCCGGCCCTTGGCCTCCAGCAGGTCACCGACGGCCTCCGCGGTGAAGGCGTCGGCGCCGATGCCGTACACGGTGTCCGTCGGCAGCACCACGAGCTCGCCACGGCGGACGGCGGACGCGGCCTCGCGCAGACCGGTCACACGGTCGGTCGCGTCGTTGGTGTCGTATCGCCGTGCCATCTAGCTGGCCTCCTCGTACACGTACTGCGGGGTTGAAGTCGGTTCGGTGCTCACGGCAGCGCCTTGCGGGCCGTCGCGAAGCGGGGGCGGTTGTTGAGGTCGGGGTGGTCGGCCGCGTCGGCCCAGCCCCGCTCCTCGGTGAAGATCCACGGCACCTGGCCGCCCTGGGTGTCGGCGTGCTCGACGACGACGACCCCGCCGGGGCGCAGCAGGCGGTGCGCGGTGCGTTCCAGGCCCCGGATCAGGTCGAGGCCGTCCTCGCCGGAGAACAGGGCCAGCTCGGGATCGTGGTCGCGGGCCTCGGGGGCGACGTACTCCCACTCGGTGAGCGGGATGTACGGCGGGTTGGAGACCACCAGGTCGACCTGGCCGTCGAGGTCCGGGAAGGCCGTCAGGGCGTCGCCCTGGCGCAGTTCCACCCTGGACCCCTCCATGTTCTTCCGGGTCCACTTCAGGGCGTCCTCGGACAGCTCCACGGCGTACACGCGCGAGCGCGGCACCTCCTGCGCGAGGGCGAGTGCGATGGCGCCCGAGCCGGTGCACAGGTCGACGATGCAGGGCTCGACGACGTCCATGGCGCGCACGGCGTCTATGGCCCAGCCGACGACGGACTCCGTCTCCGGGCGGGGCACGAAGACGCCGGGGCCTACCTGGAGCTCCAGGTAGCGGAAGTAGGCGCGGCCGGTGATGTGCTGGAGCGGTTCGCGCGCCTCGCGGCGGGCGACGACCTCCCAGTACCGGGCGTCGAAGTCCGCGTCCGGCACGGTGTGCAGCTCGCCCCGCTTGACGCCGTGCAGGTACGCGGCGAGCTCCTCCGCGTCGGTGCGCGGCGAGGGCACGCCGGCGTCGGCCAGCCGCTGGGTGGCCTGGGCCACCTCCATGAGCAGCAGGTTCACGCTGGTCCTCCGGGGCTGAGCTGTTGTCCGGTGCGGGTGGTGCGGCGGTTCTTACGCGGCGGCCAGCTTGGCGGCCGAGTCCGCGTCGACGCAGGCCTGGATCACCGAGTCGAGGTCGCCGTCCAGGACCTGGTCCAGGTTGTACGCCTTGAAGCCGACGCGGTGGTCCGAGATGCGGTTCTCCGGGAAGTTGTACGTACGGATCTTCTCGGAGCGGTCGACGGTGCGGACCTGGCTGCGCCGGGCGTCCGCGGCCTCCTTCTCCGCCTCCTCCTGCGCCGCCGCGAGCAGCCTGGAGCGCAGGATACGCATCGCCTGCTCCTTGTTCTGCAGCTGGCTCTTCTCGTTCTGGCAGGAGGCGACGACTCCGGTCGGGATGTGCGTGATGCGCACGGCGGAGTCGGTGGTGTTGACGGACTGGCCGCCGGGGCCGGAGGACCGGTAGACGTCGATGCGCAGGTCGTTGGGGTTGATCTCGACGTCGATCTCCTCGGCCTCGGGGGTCACGAGGACACCGGCCGCGGAGGTGTGGATGCGGCCCTGCGACTCGGTGGCCGGCACCCGCTGCACGCGGTGCACGCCGCCCTCGTACTTCAGGCGCGCCCAGACGCCCTGGCCGGGCTCGGTGGCGCCCTGGCCGCCCTTGGTCTTCACGGCGACCTGGACGTCCTTGTAGCCGCCCAGCTCGGACTCGGTGGAGTCGATGATCTCGGTCTTCCAGCCGACGCGCTCGGCGTAGCGCAGGTACATGCGCAGCAGGTCGCCGGCGAACAGGGCGGACTCGTCGCCGCCCGCGCCCGCCTTGATCTCGAGGATGACGTCCTTGTCGTCGCTGGGGTCGCGCGGGACGAGGAGCAGGCGGAGCTTCTCGGTGAGCTCCTCGCGCTGCTTGTCCAGTTCCTTGACCTCGGCGGCGAAGTCCGGGTCGTCGGCGGCCAGCTCGCGCGCGGTCTCGATGTCGTCGCCGGTCTGCTTCCAGGAGCGGAACGTGGCGACGATCGGGGTGAGCTCGGCGTAGCGCTTGTTCAGCTTGCGCGCGTTCGCCTGGTCGGCGAAGACCGACGGGTCGGCGAGCTTCTTCTCCAGGTCGGCGTGCTCGGCGACGAGTTCCTCGACGGCCTCGAACATCTTGGGCTCCTGCTTACTGCTTGGAAGGGGAAGGCGGGCGACCAAAAACGCCGGTCCCGGCGCTCCCCCGGCTGGGGGCGCGGCCGTGGACCGGCGATCGGTGGCTCGCTACTTCTTGGAGCCGGCGGCAGCCTTGCCGAAGCGGGCCTCGAAGCGGGCCACGCGGCCACCGGTGTCGAGGATCTTCTGCTTGCCCGTGTAGAACGGGTGGCACTCGGAGCAGACCTCGGCGCGGATGGTGCCGCTGTCGATGGTGCTGCGGGTGGTGAACGACGCGCCACAGGTGCAGCTGACCTGCGTCTCGACGTACTCGGGGTGGATGTCGCGCTTCAAGGGTGTCTCCTAGGTTCGGGAGGGCGCCGGGTCGCTGACGCGGGGTGCGGGAGCGTGAACCGGGGCCGACGGTCCAGTCTGCCAGGACTGGGTCCATCCCCCAAAACCGGGGGCCGCCGTCATTTATTCCGCCGCGTTCACGACACCCTTGGCCCCACCGGTGGCCGTTCCCTCCGTGGCCGACTCCGGGATCGGCCGGTCGTTCCTGAGGGCCGTCCACACCTGGTCGGCCTTGGCCTTCTCCAGCAGGACCCGGTTCGGGTCCGCGGGGTCGTAGACGACCGGCATCGTGACCATGTGCATGTTGTCGGGGGTGATGCCCTTCAGGCCGGTCGCGAAGGACATCAGGGAGTTCACCGAGCCCAGGTCGGAGTCGGTGGTCACGGTCTTGGTGGCGGTGTCGGCGATGTCGTACAGCTTCTTGGGGTTGCCGAGCAGGCCGATGTCCTTCACCTGGTCGACCAGTGCCTTGACGAAGGCCTGCTGGAGCTGGATGCGGCCGAGATCGGAGCCGTCGCCGACGCCGTGCCGGGTGCGGACCAGGCCGAGGGCCTGTTCGCCGTCGAGCGTGTGGGTGCCGGCGGGCAGGTCGAGGTGGCTGTCGGGGTCCTTGATGGCCTCGGTGGTGGTGATGTCGACGCCGCCGAGGTCGTCGATGAGCTGCTGGAACCCCTTGAAGTCGACCTCCAGGTAGTGGTCCATGCGCAGCCCGCTGACCGACTCGACGGTCTTCACGGCGCAGGCGGCGCCGCCCGTGGAGTAGGCGGAGTTGAACATCACGTCGTTCGCCGCGGGGTGCTCGTCGCCGTCGGCGCCGGTGCACTCGGGGCGGTCGATGAGGGTGTCGCGCGGGATGGAGACGACGCTGGCCTGCTTGTGGCCCTTGTAGACGTGCACGATCATCGCGGTGTCGGAGCGGGCGGTGCCGTCGTCGGTGCCGCCGCCGAGCTTCTCGTTGGCGCCGGCGCGGGTGTCCGAGCCGAGCACGAGGATGTTCTGCGACCCGTTGTCGGCCTTCTGAGGCCGGTCGGTGCCGAGCACCTGGTCGATGTCGACGCTCTGGAGGTTGCCGTTGAGCTTGAAGAGCACGACTCCGGCGCCGGTGCCGCCGAGGACCACGATGCCCGCCGCGCTCCAGGCCGCGATGAGCAGGGCCTTGCGCCGTTTGCCCGGGGGCTTGCGGCGGCGGCCCTTGCCCCGGCGGCCGGGTCCGGTGGTGCGGGACTGCCCGGGGCCGGGTATCGCGGGATCCGGCGTGCTCTCGGCTGACATGGGCTCCTCGGTGTTCGTACGGTCGGTTACCCCCTGCGCTCAGGGTCGGGCCGGTCGGCTCCGGCGGTTTTCCGCCGGTACCTCACCATCGTCCCTCCGTGTCTGAGACGGCGGAACTCGGGACAGGGTTGCACAACGGTCTGTGGCGACCAGGTGGGCAATCGGTCACGGACCGTACTCACCGCCCGCCGGACCCCGGCGCTGACCTGCGTGTCCGCGGCCACCCGGGAGAGTGTTCACGGACCGTCGCGGGGCGGTGGCCTGTGGCGAAGGTCGCAACACGAAGGGGCCGCCTCCCGGTGAGGGAGGCGGCCCCTTCGATGGCTTTCGAAGGCTTTCAATGGCCTTCGACGGAGAGCCCGGCGGTGACTCAGTCGCCGTTGCCCGGCGTCGGCGTCGTCTTCTGGATCTGCATCAGGAACTCGACGTTCGACTTGGTCTGCTTCATCTTGTCGAGGAGCAGCTCGATCGCCTGCTGCTGGTCGAGGGCGTGCAGCACCCGGCGCAGCTTCCAGGTGACGGCGAGCTCCTCGCTGCCGAGCAGGATCTCCTCCTTGCGGGTGCCGGACGCGTCGACGTCCACCGCCGGGAAGATGCGCTTGTCGGCGAGCTTCCGGTCGAGCTTGAGCTCGGCGTTGCCGGTGCCCTTGAACTCCTCGAAGATGACCTCGTCCATGCGGGACCCGGTGTCCACCAGGGCGGTGGCGAGGATGGTCAGCGAACCGCCGTCCTCGATGTTGCGGGCCGCACCGAAGAAGCGCTTCGGCGGGTACAGGGCGGTCGAGTCGACACCACCGGACAGGATGCGGCCGGAGGCCGGGGCGGCGAGGTTGTACGCGCGGCCCAGGCGGGTGATCGAGTCGAGCAGCACGACGACGTCGTGGCCCAGCTCCACCAGGCGCTTGGCGCGCTCGATGGCCAGCTCGGCGACCGTGGTGTGGTCCTCGGCCGGGCGGTCGAAGGTCGAGGAGATGACCTCGCCCTTCACCGACCGCTGCATGTCGGTGACCTCTTCCGGACGCTCGTCGACCAGGACGACCATCAGGTGGCACTCGGGGTTGTTGTGGGTGATCGCGTTGGCGATCGCCTGCATGATCATGGTCTTGCCGGTCTTCGGCGGGGCCACGATCAGACCGCGCTGGCCCTTACCGATCGGCGCGACGAGGTCGATGATGCGGGTGGTGAGGACGCCCGGGTCCGTCTCCAGGCGGAGGCGGTCCTGCGGGTACAGCGGGGTGAGCTTGTTGAACTCCGGGCGGCCGCGGCCGTGTTCGGGCGCCATGCCGTTGACGGAGTCCAGGCGGACCAGCGCGTTGAACTTCTCGCGGCGCTCGCCCTCCTTGGGCTGGCGCACGGCACCGGTGATGTGGTCACCCTTGCGCAGGCCGTTCTTGCGGACCTGGGCGAGCGAGACGTACACGTCGTTCGGGCCCGGGAGGTAGCCGGAGGTACGGATGAACGCGTAGTTGTCGAGGATGTCCAGGATGCCCGCGACGGGGATCAGGACGTCGTCCTCGGCGATCTGCGGCTCCTGCACGTCGTCGCGCCCGCGACGGCCCCGGCGGTCCCGGTAGCGGCCGCGGCGGCCGCGGCGGCCGCCGCCGTCGTCGTCGTAGCCGTCGTCCTGCTGGCGGTCCTGACGGCCGCCGCCCTGCTGGCGGTCCTGGCGTCCACCGCCCTGGTTCTGGTCGTCGCCCTTGCCCCGGCGGTCGCGGTCGCGGTCCCGGCCGCGGTCGCGGCGGTCGCGACGGCGGCCCTCGCCGCCCTCGCCGTCGGAGCGGGAGTCGCCCTGGCCCTGCTGGTGGCCCTGGCCCTGCTGCTGGGCCGACGACTCGGCCTTCGGCTCGCCGCGGGTCTCCACGGCCACGGTCTCGGTGGCCGCGGACGGGCTGCCCGCGTCGGCGGTGGCCCGGCGGCGCCGGCGCTCGGCGGGGGCCTCGTCACCGGCGGCACCGGCCGTCTCGCCCGAGGGCGAGACCTTGGGGGACGGCTGACCGGGGATCTCGATCTGCTGCTGGGCGGCGGCCTTGTCGGCGGCCGTCTTGTCCGCCTTCTTCCCGGCCTTCTCCGCCTTGCCGGACTTCTCGGCCTTCTCCGCCTTCTCGGCGGGGGCCTCGTCGCCCGTACGGGTACGGGAGGTGGTGCGGCGCTTCGGCTTGGTCTCGCCGGCGTTGTCCGCGGCGGGCGCGGCCTTGGCGGGGGCTCCCCCGGCGGCCTGCGCCTCCTTGATGACCTCGATCAGCTGGCTCTTGCGCATACGCGCGGTGCCCCTGATGCCGAGGCCGGATGCGACCTGCTGCAGCTCGGCCAGCACCATGCCCTCGAGGCCGGTACCGCGGCGCCGCCGGGAGCCGGCACCGGTGGCAGGCGCGGAGGCGTCCGTGGCGGGCGCGGCAGCGGTCTCCTCGACACGTGCGCCCATCAGATCGGTGGTGTCGCTCACGAAGGGTCCTTCCCTGGAGCGGACGTCGGCCTGTCTGGCTCGGCGACCGGTTGTGCTGTCCGGCTTCGGTCCTTGCTGTGCGAACCGTGCCGGGGCGGTGGTCCGCCTGAACGGCGGAAGAGATATCTGGTGATGGCGCGCCCCCTGGCCGTGGCACCCGGTGTCTGTGTCACGCGGCGTGGTCGCACCTGTTCCGAAACGTGCCCGGCGGGCCGCTCAGTGTCCGCGTCGGCCGTACTGACCACGTACGACGTCCACTGCACAATGCGGCTTGGGGGGCTCCCGGAAGAATGTCTGTCCCGGACGGGGACACGAGGCACCTCGCCATGGTGGGGTCGGGTGCAGACTTGAGGTTAACACTACCGGATCCAACAAACATTCCCCCTCTCGAAATCCGGCAACCCACGCGTCTAGTTGTCGCTGGAGGTCGCCAGGGGCAGGACGCTCGCGCCCTGCTGGTCCAGGTCGAGCCGGTTGGCCGCCCAGTCCGTGCCGGCCAGCGCCTCGACCTTGTCGGCCGTGTCGGCGTCGGCCAGTGCCATCACCGTGGGCCCCGCGCCGGAGATCACCGCGGGGATGCCGTCGGCACGCAGCCGCTCCACCAGCGCCGCGCTCTCCGGCATGGCCGGCGCGCGGTACTCCTGGTGCAGACGGTCCTCGGTGGCCGGCAGCAGCAGCTCGGGGCGCCTGGTGAGGGCCTCGACGAGCAGCGCGGCGCGGCCGGCGTTGGCGGCGGCGTCGACGTGCGGGACGGTGCGCGGGAGGAGACCGCGGGCGGTCTCCGTCAGTACCGGCTTTCCGGGCACGAAAACCACCGGAACGATGGAATCGGCGGGCTGCATCCGGATCGCCCTGGCGGCGCCGGACTCCATCCAGGACAGGGTGAAGCCGCCCAGCAGGCAGGCCGCGACGTTGTCGGGGTGGCCCTCGATCTCGGTGGCGAGGTCGAGGAGCGCGGCGTCGTCGAGGCGGGCCTCGCCGCCTATGGTCACCGCGCGCGCGGCGACGATGCCCGCGCAGATGGCGGCGGAGGAGGAGCCGAGGCCGCGGCCGTGCGGGATGCGGTTGGCGCAGACGATCTCCAGGCCGCGCGGCTGTCCGCCGAGGAGGTCGAAGGCGGTGCGCAGGGAGCGTACGAGCAGGTGCTTCTCGTCGCGGGGCAGCGTCTCGCTGCCCTCCCCGGCGATGTCGATGTGCAGCCCGGAGTCGGCCACCCGGACGACCACGTCGTCGTACAAGCCCAGCGCGAGGCCGAGGGCGTCGAAGCCCGGGCCGAGGTTGGCGCTGGTGGCGGGGACGCGCACCCTGACGGCGGCGGCGCGGAACGCTGGACCGGCCATCTCTCGATGACTCTCCTTGAGCTGCGTGACTGTCGAATGACATTCGATGACGTACGGGACGCTGGGGCTCGCCGCTTCCTGTCGAACGGCCGGCCGCTTCCCGACCGCGGAGACAGCGCGGCCCCACGGCATATGCGGCAGGCGGGTTCGGTACAGCCTATCGAAGGAAGGTTCTGTGGCGACATAGGGCGCACAGGAGGCGCACGATGCGTGTCGTAAGCCCCCTGTGCACCCCCCGTAAAGGACTTTCCCGGCCGAGCGTCGCTTACGCCCTCTTACGCCGGTGAGATGGGGCGCGACCTCGGGCCCGGCGGTCGTACCGGGCCCGGGAGGGCGCTCAGATCAGGCCGAGCCGCTCGGCGGCCGTCGCCGCGTCGACGGGGACGGTGACGGGCTGCGGGGCACCGGCGACGGCCCAGTCGGGGTCCTTGAGCCCGTTGCCGGTGACGGTGCACACGATCCGCTGCCCCGGGTCGACCTTGCCGAGCTCGGCGGCCTTCAGCAGGCCGGCGACCGACGCGGCGGAGGCGGGCTCGACGAAGACGCCCTCCTGGGAGGCCAACAGCCGGTAGGCACGCAGGATCTCACGGTCCGTCACCTCGTCGATGGCGCCGCCCGACTCGTCCCGAGCGGCGAGCGCGAGGTCCCAGGAGGCTGGGTTGCCGATGCGGATGGCGGTGGCGATGGTCGACGGGTCCTTGACGACCTCGCCGCGCACGATCGGGGCGCTGCCGGAGGCCTGGAACCCCCACATGCGGGGCGTCTTCGTGCTGACCCCGTCGGCGGCGTACTCCCTGTACCCCTTCCAGTACGCGGTGATGTTGCCCGCGTTGCCGACCGGCAGGACGTGGATGTCGGGGGCGTCGCCGAGCATGTCGACGATCTCGAAGGCGGCCGTCTTCTGCCCCTCGATGCGCACCGGATTGACCGAATTGACCAGCGCCACCGGGTAGTTGTCGCTGAGCGCGCGGGCCAGGGTGAGGCAGTCGTCGAAGTTGCCGTCGACCTGGAGGATCTTCGCGCCGTGCACGAGCGCCTGGCCCATCTTGCCGAGCGCGATCTTGCCCTGCGGCACGAGCACGGCGGACACCATGCCCGCGCGCACGCCGTACGCGGCGGCGGAGGCGGACGTGTTGCCGGTGGAGGCGCAGATGACGGCCTGCGCGCCCTCCTCCTTCGCCTTGCTGATGGCCATCGTCATGCCGCGGTCCTTGAAGGACCCGGTCGGGTTGGCGCCCTCCACCTTGAGGTGGACCTCGCAGCCCGTGCGCTCGGAGAGCACCTGCGCGGGCACGAGCGGCGTGCCGCCCTCGCGGAGCGTCACGACGGGCGTGCTGTCGGAGACGGGCAGCCGGTCCCGGTACTCCTCGATGATTCCGCGCCACTGGTGGGTCATTGCTGGTTACTCTCCTTCAACCCGCATGATGCTGGCGACACCCCGCACGGTGTCGAGCTTGCGCAGCGCCTCGACGGTACCGCCGAGGGCGGCGTCGGACGCACGGTGGGTGACGACGACGAGGGAGGCCTCGCCGTCCTTGCCGGACTGCCGCACGGTGTCGATGGAGACACCGTGCTCCGCGAACACGGTCGCGACCTGGGCGAGGACGCCCGGTTTGTCGGCCACGTCGAGGCTGATGTGGTAGCGCGTGACGACGTCGCCCATCGGCGAGACGGGCAGTGCGGCGTAGGCGGACTCGCCGGGCCCGGTGGCGCCGCCGATCCGGTTGCGGCAGACGGCCACCAGGTCGCCGAGGACGGCGGACGCGGTCGGCGAACCGCCGGCGCCGGGACCGTAGAACATGAGCTGCCCGGCGGCCTCGGACTCGACGAAGACGGCGTTGTACGCCTCGCGCACATTGGCCAGCGGATGGCTGAGCGGAATCATCGCGGGGTGCACGCGCGCGGTGACCGATCCCCCGTCCGCCGCCCGCTCGCAGATGGCGAGCAGCTTGATGGTGCAGCCCATCTCCTTGGCGGAGGCGAAGTCGGCGGCGGTGACCTCGGTCATGCCCTCGCGGTAGACGTCGTCGAGGCGCACGCGCGTGTGGAAGGCGATCCCGGCGAGGATGGCGGCCTTGGCGGCGGCGTCGAAGCCCTCGACGTCGGCGGTCGGGTCGGCCTCGGCGTACCCGAGGGCGGTGGCCTCGTCGAGCGCCTCCTGGTACCCGGCACCGGTCGTGTCCATGGCGTCGAGGATGAAGTTGGTCGTCCCGTTGACGATGCCGAGCACCCGGTTGACCTTGTCGCCGGCCAGCGACTCGCGCAGCGGCCGGATCAGCGGGATGGCACCGGCGACGGCGGCCTCGTAGTAGAGGTCCTTGCCGTGCTCGTCGGCCGCGGCGTGCAGCGAGGCGCCGTCCTGGGCGATGAGCGCCTTGTTGGCGGACACCACGGACGCGCCGTGCTCGACGGCGGTGGTGATGAGCGTCCGCGCGGGCTCGATCCCCCCGATCACCTCCACCACGACGTCGATGTCCCCCCGCTTGACGAGCGCGGTGGCGTCGGTGGTGACGAGGGCCGGGTCGATGCCCTCCCGCACCTTGTCGGGCCGCCGTACGGCCACGCCCGCGAGCTCCACCGGGGCCCCGATCCGGGCGGCGAGGTCGTCGGCGTGCGTCGTCATGATGCGCGCCACCTCTGAGCCGACCACTCCACAGCCCAGCAGCGCCACCTTCAGCGGACGCGTACGCATCATCCGACCTCGTTTCCTCTTACCGTCTACGGTTCGACCAGTCTCACGCACCGGACGGGATTTCCTGCCATTCGTCCGCATCATGAGACGTTTATTTCATTTTCGCGGGGCTGGCGGCGCAAGATCTTTCGCCGCCCGCCCCTGCTCCATCGTCCATGGTGCGGCGTGGGTGTCCGGCCCCGGAACGCGGACCCCTCACCCGACGTCGAGACGCAGCAGATCCTCCTCGGTCTCCCGCCGCACGACGACCCGCGCCTCACCCTCCCGCACGGCGACGACGGGCGGACGCAGCGCGTGGTTGTAGTTGCTGGCCATGGAACGGCAGTACGCCCCGGTCGCGGGTACGGCGATGAGGTCCCCGGGTGCCAGGTCCCCCGGCAGGAAGGCGTCCTTGACCACGATGTCCCCGCTCTCGCAGTGCTTGCCCACCACCCGGGTGAGCATCGGCTCGGCGTCGGAGGTGCGGGAGACGAGGGCGACGGTGTACTCGGCGTCGTACAGCGCGGTGCGGATGTTGTCCGACATGCCGCCGTCGACGGAGACGTAGGTGCGCAGCCCTTCGAGCGGCTTGACGGTGCCGACCTCGTAGAGCGTGAAGGCGGTCGGCCCGACGATGGCCCGCCCGGGCTCGACGGAGATACGCGGCGTCCGCAGCCGGGCGCCCTCACACTCCCGGGTCACGATCTCGGTCAGCGCCTTGGCGATCTCGTGCGGCTCGCGGGGATCGTCGTCACTGGTGTACGCGATCCCGAGCCCGCCCCCGAGATCGATCTCGGGCAGCTCGACCCCGTGCTCGTCGCGAATGTCCTTGAGCAGCCCGACGACCCGGTGCGCGGCGACCTCGAACCCGGACATGTCGAAGATCTGCGACCCGATGTGGGAGTGAATCCCGATGACCTCGAGCCCGTCCAGCTGAAGCGCCCGCCGCACGGCTTCGGCGGCCTGCCCCCCGGCCAGCGGAATCCCGAACTTCTGATCCTCATGAGCCGTGGCGATGAATTCGTGCGTGTGCGCCTCGACCCCCACGGTGATCCGGATCTGCACCCGCTGCCGCTTGCCCAGCGACTGGGCGATGTGCGCGACCCGCACGATCTCCTGGAAAGAATCGAGCACGATCCGCCCGACCCCGGCGCGCACGGCCCGCTCGATCTCCTCCGGCGACTTGTTGTTGCCGTGGAAGGCGATGCGGTCGGCGGGCATGCCGGCGGAGAGCGCCGTGGCCAGCTCCCCTCCCGAACACACGTCGAGGTTGAGCCCCTCCTCGTGCAGCCACCGCACGACGGCACGGGACAGGAACGCCTTGCCGGCGTAGAACACGTCGGCGTCCGTGCCGAAGGCGGTGCGCCAGGCCCGCGCCCGGGCCCGGAAGTCGGCCTCGTCGAGGACGTAGGCGGGGGTGCCGTACTCCTCGGCGAGCTGGGTGACGCTGATCCCGCCGACGGTCACGACACCGTCCTCGTCCCGGCCCACGGTCTGCGCCCAGACCTTGGGGTCGAGGGCGTTGAGGTCGGCGGGCGGTGCGGAGTAGTGGCCCTCGGGCAGGACATCGGCGTGGCGGGGCCCGGCGGGGTGTGCGGAACGGCTCATGACGTCTTCTGTGCTCTCTTCAGAGGTGGTCGGGTGCGTCGATACCGAGCAGGGTCAGGCCGCCGGCCAGCACCGTCCCGGCGGCTTCGGCGAGGGCGAGCCGGGCACGGTGG
This sequence comes from Streptomyces sp. CB02414, assembly GCF_001905385.1. Taxonomy (GTDB): domain Bacteria; phylum Actinomycetota; class Actinomycetes; order Streptomycetales; family Streptomycetaceae; genus Streptomyces. The sequence goes on from NZ_LIPF01000002.1 coordinate 91,856, forward strand.
GCGGCCGAGGGTTTCTCCCCGCCCCGCGGCAGCACGGTGGTCAGGAAGGGAAGCGCGGCGTCGGCGACGGCGACGAGGTGCCGGGCGAGCCGGTCGGGCGCGCGGTGGTCCGCCGCGGCGGCGAGAACGCGGGGGTAATCACCGAGGGCGGCGAGGAGGTCCTGGCTCTGCACGGGACCGGGCCGGCCCTCGAATCCGAGATCGGCGGCGTTGCGGGTGAGGGCACGAGTCCGGGCATGGGCGTACCGCACCCGGAAGAGGGGGTTGCTCTCCCGCTGGGCGAGGTGTTCGTCGCCGATCCGGGGCCGGTCGTGGGCGGCCGGGTGGAGCAGGGCCCAGCGGGCGGCGTCGCGGCCCAGGGGCAGGGGGTCGGCGGGGGCGGGCACGGGACGGACGTTGACGGGCAGGCTCGCGGGCGCCGGTCCGACGCCGTCGGTGCGTACCCCGAGGACGGCCGTCCACTCGGGGTCGAAGCCCTCCGCCGTGGCACGCACCAGGGCGCCCTGGGAGCGCAGTATGCGGGCAGCGGCTTCGGCGACGACGACGGCACGGAGGTCGTACGGACAGTGCAGCTGCACGATCCGCCCATCGGGCCCGCCGGCGTACCCGTACCGTGTCCCGGCGCCGCGGATCTCCTCGACGAGCGCGGCGGGGGCGCCGCCACCGAGGCTGATGTTGAGGAACCCGGGCCCGGTGAGGACGACATCGGCGACGCCGTCGACCCCCACGAGGTACGGCCGCAGCACCTCGGCGACCCGGTGGGGCGGCTGCCCGGCCGGCCGGGCGAGCTGGAGGGCGATGTTGGTGGCGTAGTCCCCGCATCCCCCGGGCCCCGGCGGCGCGACCACGGCCCGCTCCGGGACGGTCACGTCCAGCTCCCCCGCGTCGACAGCGCGACGCACCGCGTGCAGCACGGTGCGGGAGAGCTCTGCGGGGGTCACGGGTCAAGCGTATGGGAGGAGGGGGGTGGGTAGGCGAACAGGTTTGGCGCCGGTCCCGACATGTGGACGACTCTGACGCTGATCTTGAACCGGAACTCGGCACTCACCCGGCCGGTTCGGCCTGCGCCGGCGACTCACTCTCCCCCGCCGCACCGAGCACGGCCCGCAACGCCGCCGCGCCGCCCCCGCTGACCTTGCGCTCGACCAACTGCCGCACGAGCGCGACGAGCTCGGCCGGCTCGAACGGCTTGGACAGAAAGGCGTCGGCCCCGGCCTCGAACCCGGCGTCGATCTCGTACTGCGTACAGGCACTGACGATGGCGATCGGAAGGTCCCGCGTACGCGGATCGGCACGCAGCCGGGCGGCGGTCCGCACCCCGTCCAGCCGAGGCATGACCACGTCCAGCGTCACGACGTCGGGCCGCACCTGATGGACGACTTCCAGACATTCGGCACCATCGCCCGCGGTCACGACCTCGAAGCCCTCCAGCTCGAGGTTGACCCTGATCAGCTGCCGGATGACCTTGTTGTCGTCCACAACAAGAACCCGGCCAGACGCCCTAGGCACAACTCGAGAGTAGGTCCGGACCGGCCACCGCGTCCGGGTTTTCCCGACTTCCACCCCGTGCGGGGGACGACGCCGTCGGGGCTGACGCCGGTGTTGCCCCGGTCGTGGCCTTCGCCCGGGGCGGGCGAAGGGTGCGGCACGACCCGCGGAAACCCGTTCATGACCACCCCGGGGGAGCTGGTAGTGTTCTACCCGTCGCCGCGAGCAACACCGAACGCGACTGACACGCCCCCGTAGCTCAGGGGATAGAGCAACGGCCTCCGGAGCCGTGTGCGCAGGTTCGAATCCTGCCGGGGGCACCCTGTATGAGGTGCCCAAAGACCCCGTCACCAGCGGAAACGCTGAGGCCGGGGTCTTCGCGTATGTGCAGGCGGGCGCCGCCGGAAGCCAGCCCTTGCCGTCACGCAGGCAATGTCTCGGCCTCATCCGGTGAGATCACGGCACGGTGAACGCACTCACTCTCCGAACGCGGCCGCAGTGACTTCGCGTTCCAGCCTCGCGCGATGGAACTCGTAGGTTCTGACGTCGGAGACCTTGATGACTACGCAGAAACGCTCCGCTGAGGACAACTGTCTGGCCACCTGCGCGTACTCGCGCCGCAGGAAGTGAATCGCGGCAAGGTTAGCCATCGGCGTCTGCCCGGCCACCAGAAATACCGGACAAGCGGACTCTTCGGGTGTGAACTTCGCGACGAGAGCGTGCTCCTGGTTGCCCTGGTCGAACAGGAATTTGTCCTCACCGACTTCGATGGCCACCGAGTCCGGACGAGTGCCGTCGTAGGGATGAAAGACGACGCCGGGCAGGTGTGCGGCGAGGTGGCCGCCGGTGCGGATGTTGGCGCCTCCGATGGGCCCGCCGACACAGAATTCAGTACGGTCCCCGTTGCCGCCGCGAAAGTCACCGGACTCCAGTGAGACATGGCAACCCAACTCAGCCGCGATCAGGGATATTTCCATAGCCGCCCGTATATCACGATACTGCGCGACGCCAGGTGAGTTGTGCTTGTTGCCCAGCACGACCAGACAGGTCTGTCCAGGCCGAACGCCGAAAAACGCCGCCCTCTTGTTCACCGCCCGAGCACGCTTGGCTCGCTCCCACAACCAAACAAACCCGCCCCCGAGCAAGCTGGTCACTAGCCCAATCACGATGTTCACAAGCGTCGACTGAATCTCGTCCCCCTCTTCCCGCCTGGCATCTTTTCACGGCTTGGTGACCTCGCACCATAAGATCTGCCTCGGTCTGCCCTCCATCGCCAGTGCAACGGCCGATCTCATCCGGGCCGCGGCGCCGTTCCCGGCCGAGCGGCAGGCCGGGAAACGCACCAAACGTCGCGAGGGGCCGGGCCATCTGATCACCGGACTACGCTCGAACCGTGCCCAACCGGCATCCCCCGAGAAGCGGTTCAGGCCGCACGCGCTTCCTGCCGGGTAGTCATAGGCGGTTCGGCCGTCGTGCCGCGTGGCTTCTTCCACGGTCGGGACGCAGGGGGACAACAGCGCCTCCGTGTGCTGCGTGACCATGCCTTGAACGAGCCTGAGCACGCGCACATCGTTCTCGTGTCCCTGTTCCTCGTCGTCGCGTATGTGCAGGAGCCCGTAGGAACCAGGGGCTACTGCGGCCACATGCTCGGACAGTTCGACCACGTCAGGCGACGATCGGTGATGTGAACAGCCTCCGAGGTGGATGAACGGCTCGCCGTTCATCCACCTGAGGTCAAGCAAGTACGGACTGTCCGTCCGGGCAACGTGAAGACGCAACTCGTCGACGACCTGCCGCAGTCGGGGCCCGTCGTCGTCACCGGCCGCGGTCTCCCTGACCGTGGTCCACCCGTGATACTCAAACATCCCGCGATCGCAGTGAGGCGGCCCGCTTCACCGCGCCGGCCGCGGCCCGTTCCGCCGGACACTCCTAGGGGCACGGATCGCTCGTCCGCCTGCTCGCCGTGCAGCGACCCGCCGGCTGGGCCCGCGACGATGAGGCCCTGCACGCCGCCGCCCTGGTCGGCGCCGAACTCGCCGCCCGTCCCCGCCCGCGGTCACAGCCCGTTGACGGTCAGTCCCGCCAGTACGCCGTATCCCACGGGCAGGACGTAGAGGGCTCGCGAGGCGGCGGTGCGGTTCCTGGTGAGTTCGATCAGCGCCGCCGTCGCGATGCCGAACATCGCGGCGAACAGGACGAGATCGGACCAGTCGACCGCCGGCCAGTGCCCGGAGGCAAGGGCGGTGACTACCATCGACCCGCCGAACAGCGCGCCGGCCGCCAGGGCTTCGTTCTCCACGACCGCCGGGCGCCCGGCCGCATCGGTGCGTACCGCCTGCCGCACGAGACGGACGGCCACCGCCACCGCGGTCAACGTCGCGATGACGAAGGAGAGCTGGAAGAACAGTGTCATGACGTGTGCCTCCTTCCGGGGCGCCGGGACGGTCAGCCGCAGGCCGTGGCCACGGCGCCGATGCCGGTGACCTCGCCGAACATCGACACGAGGGCCTTCAGGCGCTCTTCCTTGTTGCCCGCCCGCACGACGAGCTTGGCGCCCTTGTAGACACCGCCGAGCTTCTTCAGCTTCAGGACGAGTACGGCGTTGCCCGCCACGAAGCCGCCGATCGCGGCGACGCACTTCGTGACCTTCCACGTGGTCCCCCAGCCGCTGTAGGCCACCGGCGTGCTGTGCTCCGCGCCGATCGTCGCGATCACCTCGGCCTGCACGGCCTCGTCGTCCGGGTACATGGCGGCGACGACCTGGTCGAGGGTCGCGCCCGCGGGCAGATCGCCGAAGCGGTCCTCCAGTCCGTCGAGCCGGATGCGGGGAGCGCCTGCGTCGGTCCGGAAGGCCTTGGCGGCCGCATGCACCGTGGTCTGCGCCCGCTCGGCGCGGTGGTGGTCGTATGCGGTGGCGCCGGCCATGCCCGACGCCGCGCCCAGGGCGAGGGCCGTGGCGGCGACGACGGCAGCCGTACGGACGTGCCTGCGGTTCACGTAGCAATTTCCTTGCGTTATGCGCGCAAGGGCGGGGCGGGCCGGTCGTGCGCATCGTCGGGACAGAGCTTCGCAGGCATGGCCCGGCGATGCCGACTGTTCCCGTCCCCCCTTGCACAACTACTGACGTACGTGCCCGCCCCTCGGTCTGGTCTGGACCTCCGGCGGGCCCCAAGAACGTACCGATCGGCGGACAGATCCTTCAATCTCAAGCCAGGTGAGCATGATCACCTGTGAAGTCACGCTGCGGAGGCAACCTCTCCTTCGATGTTTCACTCGCAGTTGGCCGCCTGTCGTCGACGTGCGTGCCTCCCCGCCGGCCTGGGTGGGGAGGCACGTCGGTCATCTCACGTCAGGGCCAGTACCGTCCGTACGACCTGGCGCAGCATCGACTCCGGGTCCGGGGCGGGGCCCGGGGAGCGCCAGGCGACGAAGCCGTCGGGGCGGATCAGGACCGCGCCGCCGCGGGCGACGCCGTGGGACCTGGCCCAGTCGGTGTCCTCGTCGTCCGCGGGGGTCAGGTCGGCGTCCGGGCCGGCGCCCACGCGGTACGACTTGAGCGGGACGCGCAGGTCGGCCGCCAGGCGGGTGGCCGCCTCGTGCCAGCCGGTGGGCTGGGCGGCGTCGCTGAGCAGGACGAGGGAGTCCTCGTAGAGGTCGAGGGTGGAGATGCGGGCGGCGTCACCGTCGCCGGGGCGGTGGAGCCAGAGGTGGGGGGCGCGGCTGCCGGGGGCGCCGGTCAGGTCCAGGCCCTCGGGGACGACGGGGGTCGCCGGGTCGGCGCCGACCACCGCGCCCTGGGGGTAGCGGTAGCCGAGGGCGACGTTGAGGATGCCGCGCTGCGGGCCGCCGCCGGGACCACCCGGGCCGCCGGGACCGCCAGGGCCGCCAGGGCCGCCAGGACCACTGAGGCCGCCGGGACCGCCGGGTCCGCCGGGACCGCCGGGACCGCCGGCAGGCCCCTGGCCCGGGCCGCCTCCCATCCCCGGCGGCGGTGCGAAGCCCGGGTGGCTGTGTTCCACCGAGCGGCCGGCGGCTCGGGCGCTGGTGGCCTCCGCCACCGGACGGCGCTCGGTGTCGTAGGTGTCCAGGAGGCCGTCTCCCGCCCAGCCCTCCAGGACCGCGGCCAGTTTCCAGGCCAGGTTGTGGGCGTCCTGGATGCCGGTGTTGGAGCCGAAGGCCCCGGTGGGGGACATCTCGTGGGCCGAGTCGCCGGCCAGGAAGACGCGGCCCGAGCGGTAGCTGCGGGCGACGCGCTGGGCGGCGTGCCAGGGAGCCTTCCCGGTGACCTCGATGTCGAGGTCCGGGTCGCCGATCGCGCGGCGGATGTGGGCTGCGCAGCGCTCCTCGGTGAAGTCCTCGACCGTCTCGCCCTGTTCGGGGTGCCAGGGGGCGTGGAAGACCCAGTTCTCGCGGTTGTCCACCGGCAGGAGCGCGCCGTCGGCGTCCTCGCTGGTGAGGTAGCAGACGATGAACTGGCGGTCGCCCACGACGTCGGCGAGGCGGCGGGAGCGGAAGGTGAGGCTGACGTTGTGGAAGAGGTCGCCCGGACCGCTCTGGCCGATGCCGAGCTGCTCGCGGACGGGGCTGCGGGGGCCGTCGGCGGCGACCAGGTAGTCCGCGCGGATGGTGGTGTGCTCGCCGGTCTCCCGGCTCTTCACGATGGCCGTGACGCCCTCGGTGTCTGCTTCGAAGGAGAGCAGTTCGGTGCCGAAGCGCAGGTCGCCGCCGAGGTTGGTGGCGTGGGTGAGGAGTTCGGGCTCCAGGTCGTTCTGGGAGCACAGGCACCACGAACTCGGGCTGAAGCGGGCCAGCCCACCGCCCGCGTCCATTTCCTTGAACAACCACTCACCCGCGTCGCCGACCAGGGTGGGCGTCTGGAGGATGCCGTGGTTCTCGGCGAGGGTGGCGGCGGCCTTCCTGATGTCCGGTTCGGTGCCGGCCACGCGGAAGATCTCCATGGTGCGGACGTTGTTCCCCCGCCCGCGGGGGTGAATGGACGTGCCGGCGTGGCGTTCCACCAGGGTGTGCCGGATGCCCAGCCGCCCCAGGAAGACCGAGGTCGACAGGCCCACCAGGGACCCGCCGACGATGAGGACCGGGACGCGGTGGACCCCGCCCCCGGGGGCGGCCCCACCGGGCCGCTCGGCTCTTTCGTTCATTGATCGTCCTCCGTTGTGACGGATGTCGTCCTTCGCGGAGCGCGCGTTCGGGCTCCGTGCGTCGGACCTCGTCGCTGGACTCGTCCGGCGACAGGTGCGCGCCGGGGTCTACATGCATGCCCCCTGCGGCCCGGTGAGGCCCGCGACGGCGCAGGCTTCACCCGCTTAACCGTCCTGGTTCGCGGTCCCCGCGTGCACGGCTCACGATCGTGCTTACCGCGACCGCCGCACCACGCCGGACCAATCGCGCACGCCGCGACGATCGCGCCCCAGTCCACGAGGAAGTTCCCCGGAAAGAGGTGGGCCGGATGACGGTCTCTCCCGTCGTAGCGACGGATACCGTGTCGGCGGATGCCCAGACCACAGGAGTCACGGCGGTATCGGGCACCGTGTCCGCGGACACGGGCGGCGTGACGGTATCCGCGTTCGACGGATCCCGCGTGCGGGTCGTTCTGATGCTGGACATCCACGACGGAAAGCAGCAGGAGTTCCTGGACGCCTACGACGGCATCCGCGACCGGGTCGCCGCCGTTCCGGGACACGTCAGTGACCAGCTGTGCCAGTCGGTGGACAACCCCACCCAGTGGCTCCTCACGAGTGAGTGGGAGAGCGCTGAGCCCTTCCTGGCCTGGGTCAACAGCGAGGAGCACCTGGACACGGTGGAGCCCTTGCAGGACTACGTCAGGGACACCCACTCCCTGCGTTACAGCGTCCTGCGGGAAACCGCCGCGGAACAGCCCCCGTCCGCCGCGGACGGTGCGGCACCGCGGACCGCTCCCCGGGTCGGCGGCAACGTCGTACGGCACGCCCTGACCTTCACCGTGAGACAGGGCAGCGAGGAGGAAGTCGCCCGGCTGCTGGCCGGCTACACCGCGCCCGAGGCCCGCGTCGACGAATCCGGCCGGCTGCTGCGCACCTCGGTCTTCCTGCACGGCACTCGCGTCGTGCGGGCCGTGGAGGTGCGGGGCGACCTGCAGACCGCGCTGCGTCACGTCGCCCGGCAGCCCGCGGTACGGGCCGTCGAGGAGGCCCTCAACCCGTATCTGGAGCAGGAGCGGGACCTGCGCGATCCCCGTGCCGCCCGGCGCTTCTTCACCCGGGCCGCCATGCCGGCCGTCCACCACGTGGCCTCCGGCGACGGTGCCGGGGCGCGTACGCGGCGGGTGGCGCTGCTCTACCCGGTGCGGGCCGGCGCCGGTCCGGAACTGGCCCGGCTGCTCGCCCGCCAGGACGCGGTCGCCGCCCACACCCCGGACAGCCCGCTCCTCGCCGCCACCGTCTTCCACCGCGACGACCTCGTCGTACGGCTCGTCGACGTGGACGGCGAGCCGGAGGACTCGCCGGCGTTCGTCCTGGGGCTGCACGGGTCCGCCGGTGCCCCGGGCGGCTCCGGGGACGCCGGGGCCGCCGTGGCCGAGCGGCTGCTCGACACCGCTGCCGTCGGCATCGACGGCCCCCTGACGGAGGCCCGGACGCTGTCGCTGCTGCTCGCGCGGGCCCGCATGACGCCCCTGACCGACCGGCGCTCGCCCGCCACCTGAACCCCGCGCCGTCGGGACGCTGCTCGCCCGGCCCCGACCACCCCACCGGGCCGACGGCACCGGCCCCGCGCCGGACCGACGCGGCGACCGGCCTTCCGCGACCGCCCCCACGACCCGCCCGCGACCCGACCCGCGACCCACCCCGGCAGCCGACCCGGGCCCGACGACGCGCCCGCCACTGGCACGGCTGCCACGGGCTAAGGCCCGCGCACGGGTCGCCCCGACCTCCCCACCGCCTCCCCTCACCCGGAGTGAACGACATGACAGACCAGCAGGTACGCATCGTCTCCCTCGGCGACATCGCGCCGAACCGCCGCCGCGGCGGAGACCTCCGCGCCCTCCTCACGCCCACCACCGCCGGGTCCACCAGCGGCTTCATGGGCGTGGCCATCGTGCAGCCGGGCGAGCGCATCGCCGAGCACTACCACCCGTACTCCGAGGAGTTCGTGTACGTCACGGACGGCGCGCTGGAGGTGGACCTGGACGGTGTGCCGCACGCCCTCGGCACCGGGCAGGGTCTGCTGATCCCGCAGGACATGCGCCACCGCTTCCGCAACACGGGGGACACCGAGGCCCGGCTCGTCTTCCACCTGGGGCCGCTGGCCCCGCGGCCGGAGATCGGTCACGTGGACACCGAGGACGCGGCGGGCAACCCGCTGCCGCTCCCGGACCACGCGGGGTGCACCGGGCACGAGCGCCCCGCCGCCGCGGCCGAGGCGGTGTCATGACCCGGCGTCGGGTCGCCGTCACGGGCATAGGCGTCGTCGCCCCGGGCGGGATCGGCGTGCCCCAGTTCTGGGGGCTGCTGTCCGACGGCCGTACGGCGACGCGCCGCATCTCCCTGTTCGACCCGGCAGGGCTGCGCTCGCAGATCGCCGCCGAGTGCGACTTCGAGCCGCTGGAGCACGGGCTGGACCTCGCCACGGTCCAGCGCAGCGACCGGTACGTGCAGTTCGCGCTGGCCGCCGCCGCCGAGGCGGTGGGCGACGCCGGCCTCGACATGGCGCGGGAGGACCCCTGGCGGGCCGGTGCCACGCTGGGCACGGCGGTCGGCGGCACGACCCGGCTGGAACACGACTACGTGCTGGTCAGCGAGCGCGGCTCGCGCTGGGACGTGGACGAGCGGCGGGCCGAGCCGCACCTGGAGCGGGCCTTCACCCCGGCGACCCTGTCCTCCGCGGTCGCCGAGGAGTTCGGCGTGCGCGGGCCGGTGCAGACCGTGTCCACCGGGTGCACCTCCGGCCTGGACGCGGTGGGGTACGCCTACCACGCCGTCGCCGAGGGCCGCGTCGACGTGTGCCTGGCGGGCGCGGCGGACTCGCCGATATCGCCGATCACCATGGCGTGCTTCGACGCCATCAAGGCGACCTCCCCCAGCAACGACGACCCCGAGCACGCCTCCCGGCCCTTCGACGCCGATCGCAACGGCTTCGTCATGGGCGAGGGCGCCGCGGTGCTCGTACTGGAGGATCTGGACCACGCCCGGGCCCGCGGCGCGCACGTGTACTGCGAGATCTCCGGCTACGCCACCTTCGGCAACGCGTACCACATGACCGGGCTCACCAAGGAGGGCCTGGAGATGGCACGGGCCATCGACACGGCGCTGGACATGGCCGGGCTGGACGGCTCCGCCATCGACTACGTCAACGCGCACGGCTCCGGCACCCAGCAGAACGACCGGCACGAGACCGCGGCCGTCAAACGCTCGCTGGGCGAACACGCCTACGCGACGCCGATGAGCTCGATCAAGTCCATGGTGGGCCACTCGCTCGGCGCGATCGGCTCCATAGAGCTGGCCGCGTGCGTGCTCGCGATGCACCACCAGGTGGTGCCGCCCACGGCCAACTACACGACCCCCGACCCCGAGTGCGACCTGGACTACGTGCCGCGCGAGGCACGGGAGCGGACGCTGCGGCACGTGCTGTCGGTGGGCAGCGGCTTCGGTGGCTTCCAGTCCGCGGTCGTGCTGAGCGGCTGTGAAGGAGGGCTGCGATGAGCGGACCACAACGGACCGGGCAACGCCGTACGCAGGACGGCAGCAGGCGTGCCGTGGTCACCGGCCTCGGCGTGGTGTCGCCGCACGGCATCGGTGCCGAGGCGCACTGGAAGGCCGTCGCCGACGGCGCCAGCGTCCTCGGGCCCGTCACCCGCGAGGGGTGCGAGCACCTGCCGTTGAAGGTGGCGGGCGAGGTGCGCGGCTTCGACGCGGCGGAGACGGTCGAGGGACGGTACCTCGTCCAGACCGACCGGTTCACGCACTTCGCGCTGACGGCCACCGATCTGGCGCTGGAGGACGCCCGGTTCGGCCGGGCCGACGTCGAGTCGCCGTTCTCGGTCGGGGTGGTCACCGCGGCCGGTTCGGGCGGTGGCGAGTTCGGGCAGCGGGAGCTGCAGAACCTGTGGGGGCAGGGATCGCGGCACGTCGGCCCGTACCAGTCGATCGCCTGGTTCTACGCGGCCAGCACCGGCCAGATCTCCATCCGCAACGACTTCAAGGGCCCGTGCGGGGTCGTCGCCGCCGACGAGGCGGGCGGCCTGGACGCCCTGGCGCACGCGGCGCTGGCCGTGCGGGGCGGCACCGACACGGTGGTGTGCGGCGCGACGGAGGCTCCGCTCGCCCCGTACTCGATCGTCTGCCAGCTGGGCTACCCCGAGCTGAGCGCGGCCGCCGAACCCGACCGCGCCTACCGGCCGTTCACCGAGGCGGCCTGCGGGTTCGCGCCGGCCGAGGGCGGTGCCGTGCTCCTGGTCGAGGAGGAGCGGGCGGCGCTGGAGCGCGGGGCGGACGTGCGGGCGACGATCGCCGGGCACGCGGCGACCTTCACCGGGCCGTCCCGGTGGGCCGAGTCCCGGGAGGGGCTGGCGCGCGCGATCCAGGGCGCGCTGGCCGAGGCCGGGTGCCGGCCCGAGGAGGTGGACGTGGTGTTCGCCGACGCCCTCGGGGTGCCGGATGCCGACCGGGCCGAGGCCCTGGCGCTGGCCGACGCGCTCGGCCCGCACGCGCGGCGGGTGCCGGTCACCGCGCCCAAGACCGGTACCGGACGGGCGTACTGCGCGGCCCCGGTGCTGGACGTGGCGACGGCGGTGCTCGCGATGGAGCACGGGCTGATCCCGCCGACCCCGCACGTGTCCGGCGTCTGCCACGACCTGGACCTGGTCACCGGCCGGGCCCGGCCCGCCGAGCCGCGTACGGCACTCGTCCTGGGCCGCGGGCTCATGGGCTCGAACGCGGCGCTCGTCCTGCGGCGGGGCGGCACCCCGCCCGCCTGAGGACCGACCGACCAACGCCTGTCCGAGTGAGCGCCGGCCCCGGTGCCGGACGCCACCCCGAGTGAAGGAGGACCCGCATGACCGACCAACTGGACTACCAGGTGACCGTCGAGGAGCTGTCGGCGCTGATGAAGCGCACCGCCGGCGTGCACGTCGATCCGGTCACCCTCCGGCAGCAGGCCGACGACGGCTTCGACACCTTCGGCCTGGACTCCCTCGGCCTGCTGGGCATCGTGGCCGAGCTGGAGAAGCGGTACGGGCTGGGCCTGCCGGAGCAGGCCGAGCGCTGCAAGACGCCCGCGGATTTCCTCGCGCTGGTCAACGGCGCCCTGAAGACGGGAGTGTGAGATGGCAGGCCACACCGACAACGAGATCTCCATCGCCGCGCCGATGGAGCTGGTCTGGGACATGACCAACGACATCGACAACTGGCCGCGGCTGTTCAGTGAGTACGCCTCCGTGGACGTGCTGGAGCGCGACGGCGACCGGGTGACGTTCCGGCTCACCATGCACCCGGACAAGGACGGCAAGGTGTGGAGCTGGGTCTCCGAGCGGGTCGCGGACCCGGTGACCCGCACCGTGCGCGCCCACCGGGTCGAGACCGGCCCCTTCCAGTACATGAACATCGTCTGGGAGTACGCGGAGACCGCGGACGGCACGCGGATGCGCTGGATCCAGGACTTCGCGATGAAGCCGGACGCGCCGGTGGACGACGCCTGGATGACGGACAACATCAACCGCAACTCGCGGACGCAGATGGCGCTGATCCGGGACCGGATCGAGCAGGCCGCGGGCGAGCGGCGGACCGCCGCGGTACTCGCCGACTGACGTCGAGGAAGGGCATCTCTCCATGCACCACACCCTGATCGTCGCCCGGATGGCACCCGGGGCGGCACCGGACATCGCGAAGGTGTTCGCCGAGTCCGACAGCGGCGAGCTGCCCCACCTGGTGGGCGTCAACCGGCGCAGTCTCTTCGAGTTCGGTGACGGCGTGTACATGCACCTCATCGAGAGCGACGAGGACCCGGCCCCGGCGATCGGCCGGCTGACCGGGCATCCGGAGTTCCGCAGGGTCAGCGAGCGGCTGGAGCCGTACGTCTCGGCGTACGACCCGGCCACCTGGCGCGGCCCGAAGGACGCGATGGCGCGCTGCTTCTACCGCTGGGAGAGCGGCGCCGTCGGCTGACGGACCGGCGGTGGACGCACCGCGCCGGGGCCGGCCGGCTCACGCCGGGCGGCCCCGGCGCACGTGTGCGTGCCCGGCCGGACATCTGCGGTCGCCCGTTCTCCTGTCCGCCGCTCGCGGACCGCCCGGACCGCCCGAAGGTTGCCCCCCTGAACCGAACAGGCGTGTGAGAAGCCCCACTTCGGAGCCGGTGATGTTTCGGCACGTCCTTCCGCTTTGATCATCGTGGCGACAAAAGCACAGCGGAGTCCGCGGAGTCCACTGTGCGCGCCCCGCCGACCAGCAGAGAGGACGCACGCCGTGGGCCGATCCACCGCCCGCCAGACCCGCCGAAGAACCACGCCGGGCGGTGACCGGCGCGCCTCCCGCGCCCGCAGGAGGAGCCGCCGCCGGTCCGCCCGCCTGGTCCTGGGCGGCCTGACCTCCGGCGCCGTGCTGCTCGCGACCGGCGCCGCCGTCGCGCACTGGCAGCACACCCGGCCCACGGTGACCGACGACCAGGCGGCCGACGTCGCCGACGCCCTGGACGCCGCCGGGCCCACGGGCGCCTCCGGCACTCCGTCCGGGACGCCTTCCGGGCAGCCGTCCGGGACGACCCCGAGCCCCTCCGCGTCGCCGTCCGTCAAGGCGTCCCCCTCGCCGTCGCCCTCCCCCTCCGTCATCGCCGTTCCCGCGACCGGCCCCGGCACCTTCGTCACCGCCGAGGCCGACGGGTCGACCGTGGGCGACGGCAGCCGTGTGCGCCGTTACAAGGTGCTGGTGGAGGAGGGCATCGACATCCGGGCGGGCGCCGCCGCCGCCGAGATATCCGACGTGCTCGCCGACCGCCGCGGCTGGACCAGGGACGGGATCAACTCCTTCCGGCTGGTCAGCTCCGGCTCCTACGACTTCGTGGTGAAGATCGCCACGCCGGGCACCGTGGACGAGATCTGCGGCGCCTACGGCCTCAACACCCGGGGCGAGGTGAACTGCGCGGTCGGCACGGACGTCGTGGTGAACCTCAAGCGCTGGGTGCTCGGCTCGCCCCAGTTCGACGGACCGATCGGCGACTACCGGGCGCTGATCATCAACCACGAGGTCGGTCACCGCATCGGCCACGGCCACGAGACCTGCCCGGGCCCCGGTCTGCCCGCACCGGCGATGATGCAGCAGATCAAGGGCCTCAAGGGCTGCGTCGCCAACGCCTGGCCCTACGACCGGGACGGCGACTACCTCGGCGGGCCCTCGGTCGCCTGAGCGGCGGACGGTTCGGGGGACAGCGGACGGGGCCGGAGGCGATGATCGGCCCATGACCACCACACCGCGTTTTGACCCCCGCGCCCTGCTGGCGGAGAGCCGGCTCGGCGTACTCGCGACGATCAAGGCGGACGGCCGCCCGCAGCTCTCCCCCGTCATGCCCTCCTACGATCCGGAGGCGGACGTCGTCCGCGTCTCGACCCGCGACGGCCTGGCCAAGACGGCGAACCTGCGCCGGGACCCGCGGGCCGCCCTGGAGGTGACCGCCCCGGACGGCAGGTCCTGGGCCACCGCCGAGGGCGTCGCGACCCTCACCGGCCCGGGCACCGACCCGCACGGCCCGGAGGTCGAGGCGCTGGTGGAGTACTACCGCGCCGCCGCCGGGGAGCACCCGGACTGGGACGAGTACCGGATGACGATGGTGTCCGACCGGCGGGTGCTGCTCACCATCGCGGTCGAGCGCGTGTACGGGGCCGACATCGGGTGAGCGGGATCTCCCTGCGATCTCCTCGCCCTTTCCCCGCGATTTCCTCGCGGCGGCGGTGAAAGATCCGCGCGCCGTTTCCGTACCTCCTGGTGTACGCGCACACGTGCGAGTTCCTCGCGTCGCCCTGGAGGCATCATGCGGCTGTCCCGCAACAGGATCGCAGTCGTCGGCCTGTTCGGTGTGATGACCCTGACCCTCACCGCGCTGGCCTTCCCGGCCGTGCTCGGTCTGGACAAGGCCGACGGGAACCAGAACCGGGTCATCGCCAGTACGAAGTTCGGGCCGGTCACCGAGGCCGACCGGGACTTCGTGGTGAAGGTCCGGGCCGCCGGGCTGTGGGAGTACCCGCTGGGCGAGATGGTGATGGAGCGCGGCACGACGAAGGAGATGAAGACGGCCGGTGAGCACCTGGTCGTCGGGCACGCCGGGCTGGACGCGATGTGCCGGGAGATCTCTCCGGAGCTCGGCATCACGCTGCCCAACCGGGCCTCCCCGCAGCAGGAGGGCTTCGTGGCGACGGTGGACGCCAAGAGCGGCAAGGAGTTCGACTCGTCGGCCGTAAACATCATGCGGGTGACGCACGGCCAGATCTTCCCGGCCATCGCCAAGATCCGGGCCACCACGAAGAACACGCTCGTGCGGCAGCTGGCCGACCTGGCCAACGACACCGTGCTGGACCACATCACGGTGCTGGAGAAGACGGGACTCGTCGAGTACGACAAGGTCACCTTCCAGCAGACCGGGCCGGCGAAGCTGCCGAGGGAGAAGGTCACCCCTCCCCCGCCGCAGCCGGGCGAGCGGGTGCTGGTGCTCAAGCCGCGCCCCGACCTGGACGTGAACACCGCCTCACCGACGCCCACGCCGTCACCGGCGGCCGGGTGACCCGGGCGGCCCGCCGGACCGGCGTCAGGCGTCGCGGGCGGCGGTGACGTCCGTCGTCCGGCCCAGCGGGTGCGGTTCGGGGTCGTCCGGTGCCGGACCCAGTGGCTCGCCGCCCGCCTCGCTGAAGGCGGTGAGCGCCTCGACCAGGGCGGCCCGCTGGTGCGGCGCGAGCCGTTCGACGATCGTGGCGATCTCGGCGCGCCGCCGGGCACTGACGTTCTCGACGGTGCACCGGCCCTCGTCGGTGAGGCGCAG
Source organism: Streptomyces sp. CB02414 (assembly GCF_001905385.1). Classification (GTDB taxonomy): domain Bacteria; phylum Actinomycetota; class Actinomycetes; order Streptomycetales; family Streptomycetaceae; genus Streptomyces. Next base: position 107,360 of record NZ_LIPF01000002.1, read on the forward strand.
CAGGGTCTCACGCCGGTTGCCGGGGTTGGCCCGGCGGTCGGCGAGCCCCGCCGCGATCAGCCGGTCGACCATGCGCATCGCCGTCGACGGAGCGACCCGGAGGTGGCGTCACCCGCTCCTCCACCTCGGCGAGGGACCGTGCGGAGACCGCCACCAGCAGGCGTGAGGCGGCCAGTACCGCCCTGGTGACCGCGTCGACGTCGTCCAGGCCCTCGGCGGGCATCTCACGCTCCGGCATGGGTCCTTTCTACCGCGCCGGCTCCACGTGCCGAACCTCGGCCGGCGCCCGGGGAACGGCCGGCACCGCCTGTACATCTTTCCTGCTGTGCAAGGGTGGGGACGGATTCCCGGACCCGGAGGGCGGCGATGACGACAGGACGGACACCCGCGGTGGCACCGGGAACGGCCCGGAGTCCCCGCGCGTTCACGGGGTTGGCGGTGGACGGTCAGCGGGCGCCGCTGGGCGGGGCGAAGAAGGAAGGAAGAGCGGGATCATGACCGCTTCCGGGCCGAACGGCGGCGCGACGCCGAACGAGCCGGACGAGCCGGGCGGTGTGCCGCCCGTGTCCGAGGACGTCTGGCGGAAGTTCCTCGAGGACGACGAGCGCGCCATCCGCGCCTCCGCCTTCCGGGAACCCGCGGCGCGCGAACGGACGCCCGGATGGCGGCCCGTGCCGCCGCCCGCCGCGGTCGGCGAGCTGTGGCGCCCGGAGGACCCGTGGCCCGGACCGGGCTGGCGCGAGCTGGACGGCCGCGCCCGCGTCCGGCGCATCGGCCGGGTGATCGGCACGGCCGCCGCGGTGGCCCTCGCCCTGACCGCGTGGTCCCAGCTGTCCACCGGCCCCGGCACGCCGCCCGGCGGCGGACCGGCCGACACGATCGGGCGGCGCCTGGAGGAGAGCCCCGTGCTGCCCAGCGCCGCCACCCCCGCGCCGACGGCGTCCACCGCCACCACCCCGGCGGCCTTCGAGCCCGACCCGTCCGCCGTTCCCCGGGCGTCCCTCTCTCCCTGGACATACGACTGAACGCTCGTTTAGCATGTTGTACATGCGTTCAATCCCGGAGGACCGGACCACCCGGGCCCTCATCCGCGACGAGGCCCTCGGCCTGTTCGCCGCCCACGGGCCGGACTCGGTGACCGTGCGGCAGATCGCCACGGCGGCCGGAGTGTCGCCCGGGCTGGTGGTGCACCACTTCGGTTCGAAGGACGGGCTGCGCCAGGAGGTCGACCAGTACGTCGTGGCCGCCTTCGAGGCGATGCTGGGCGAACTGACCGGCGACGGGAGCGACGAGCAGCCGCTCGACGCCGGCGCCGGCGCCGCGTCCCTGAGCGCGGCGTTCACCCGTCACTTCCCGGCAGGCTCCCCGCTGCCCGGCTACCTCCGCCGCCTGCTGCTGGCCGACTCGGAGGCCGGACGACAGCTGTTCGGCCGCCTGTACGAGCTGAGCCGTGCCGCCCTGGACGACCTGGCGGCGGCCGGGCTGGCCGTACCGGGCCGGGACCCCGCGGCCCGCGCGGCCGTGCTGCTCGCCAACGACCTGGCCGTCTTCCTGCTGCGCGACCGCATCGGCGAGGTGCTGGGCACCGACCCCCTGTCGGCCGACGGCATGGCCCGCTGGGCGCCCGAGGTCCTCGGCATCTACACGGGCGGGCTGAACGCGCCACCTCCCCCGGAGGCCCCCCGAGAAGCCTAGGAAGGCAACGGTGACCGCACATGCCGACCGACCCGCCACCCGCACCGCGCACGCCGTCCACCCCGCACCCGCCGTCGGCACCGCGGCCGGCGTCCGCGCCCGCCGCGGCCGGCCCCGCCCCCTCCCCCGTGCTGCACGCCCGTGACCTGCACAAGGCGTACGGCAGCCACCGCGTCCTGCGCGGCGCCGACCTCACCGTCGCCCCGGGGCAGCTCGTCGCGGTCGTCGGTGAGAACGGCGCCGGGAAGTCCACCCTCCTCAGGGCGCTCGCCGGCACCCTGCCCCTGGACCGCGGCGAGGTCCGGCTGACCGGGACGCTCGGGTACTGCCCCCAGGACCCGGTCCTGAACGGCAGCCTGACGGTCGAACAGCACCTGCGCTACTTCGCCGCCGCCCACCGCCTCCCCGGCCTGGACCGCGCCCGGGACCTCGTCCGCGCCCTGGGCTATGAGCGCTACGAACGGACCCCCGCGGGCGAGCTGTCCGGCGGCACCCGGCAGAAGCTCAACCTCACCCTGGCCCTGCTGCACGACCCCGGCGTACTGCTGCTCGACGAGCCCTACCAGGGCTTCGACTGGGAGACGTACCTGCGCTTCTGGGACCTCGTGGAGGATCTGCGCACCCGCGGCAGGGCCGTCGTGGTCATCACCCACCTCGTCTTCGAGCAGGACCGGTTCGACCTGCTGGCCGACCTGGCCGAGGGCCGCCTCACCGCACGCGCGGCGGCCGGAAGGGAGCACCGCCGTGTCGACGCCTGACCTGACCACCCGTCCGGGACCGCTGTACCGGCAGTTCCCGACCGCCCTGCGCTTCTCGGTGCGCGACCAGACCCGCAACCGGCTCGCCGGTCTGCTGCTACTGGTGTTCGTGCCCGTCTGGTACCTGGTCATGAACGCGATGGCCGGGGGCGAGCCGCTGGACTTCAAGCTGTACGCCACCGGTGAGGTGCTGCACGTCGACGGCGGGCACCTCACCCTGATCACGGCGGGGCTGAACTCGGTGACGATGATCGCCGGCTTCGTCGTCTTCGACGCCGTGCGCAAGTCGCTCGCCTTCGACCGGCGCCTCGTCTTCGCCGGGTACCGGCAGTCCACCCTCATAGGTGCCAAGACCCTGGCGGTCGCGGCGGTCGCCACGGGTATCGCCCTCTACACCGCGCTGGCGGTACTGGTCTTCTGGCGCCCGGCGGTGGGCGCGTGGTTCGCCGTGCTCGCCGGGTTCACCGTCATCGCGCTCACCTACGGGGCGCTGGGCCTGCTCCTCGGCGTGCTGGTCAAGCGCGACCTGGAGGGCTTCTTCCTGATCATCATGGGCGGGCTGATGGACACGTTCCTCCAGAACCCGCTGGGCAACCCGCTCGCCAACGAGCCGATCCTCCAGTGGTTCCCGTCCTTCGGGCCCATGCAGTTCGCGGCCGGCGGCGCCTTCGCGGACGGCGCGCTGTGGGGGCACCTCGGGCTGGGGCTGGCCTGGGCCGGCGGGTTCAGCGCGGTGGGGCTGGTCATCTTCCGGCTGCGGACCCGCAACCGCGTCCGCTGACGCGTCAGGCGCTGCGCTTGCGGGACGCCGCCGTCTTCCTGGCGGTGCCCTTGCCGGCCGCATTCTTGCCGGTCGTCGTGCTCTTGCCGGCCGCGCTCTTGTCCGTCGTCCTTCTCGCGGAAGTCCGGTCCGTCGTCTTCTTCGCGGGCTGGGCGGACTTCGCCGTCGGCTTCCGGGCGGTCGACGACGCCGGCTTCTTGGCCGCCGTCTTCTTCGCGGCCGTCGACGTCGACTTCTTGCCGCCGGTCTCCTTGGGTGTCCGACGGGCCGGCCGCTCGCGCTGCGGCAGGGTCCTGACCTCGGCCTCCTCGGCCCGCCCCGTGCCTTGCCCGTCCCGGGACTCCCGGGCGGCCCGCACGCTGCCCTCCAGCGCGGCCATCAGGTCCAGGACCTTGCCGGGCGCCGCCTCCGCCGGGGCCCGCGGGGGTGCCTCGCCGGCCGCCTTGGCGGCGATGACCTCCTCCAGCGCCTCGCGGTACTCGTCGTGCAGGTCGTCCAGATCGATCTCGCCCAGCGTGTCCATCAGCGCGTCGGCGAGGTCCAGTTCCTGGTCGCGGACGGTGACGCCGGTGTCGGGGGCGACGCCCTCGGGGGCGCGCACCTCGTCCGGCCACAGCAGCCCGTGCATCACGATGGCGTCGCCGGCGACCCGGAGCATGCCGAGGCGTTCCCGGCCGCGCAGCGCGAACTTGGCGATGGCGACCCGGTCGCTGCGCCCCAGCGCCTCGCGCAGCAGGGTGTACGGCTTGGCCGCGGTCACGCCGCTCGCCGCGAGGTAGTACGCGGAACCCATCTGGAGCGGGTCGATGCGCTCCTGCGGGACGAACGCCACGATCTCGATCGTCCGCGCGGTCGGGACCGGCAGGTGGGACAGGTCCTCGTCGGTGATCGGGATCATCGAGCCGTCGGCGTCCTCGTAGGCCTTGCCGATCTCGGCCTGGCTCACCTCGCGGTCCTCCAGCTCGCAGACCTTGCGGTAGCGGATGCGGCCGCCGTCCTCCGTGTGGATCTGGCGGAAGGAGACCGAGTGGCTCTCGGTCGCGTTGATCAGCTTGACCGGGATGCTGACCAGGCCGAAGGAGATGGCGCCGTTCCAGATGGATCGCACGTGCCGCACCTTTCCTGCCAGTTTCGTGAGATTGTCATGGTATGGCGCCTATCACCGAGGTGGAGGGGCGGCGGGTCGCGCTCAGCAACCTGGACAAGGTGCTGTATCCCGAGACCGGCCTCACCAAGGGCGAGCTGCTGCACTACTACGCGACGACCGCCGGAGTGCTGCTGCCGCACCTGCGGGACCGTCCGGTCTCCTTCCTGCGCTACCCGGACGGTCCGGACGGCCAGGCCTTCTTCACCAAGAACGTGCCGCCGGGTACGCCCGACTGGGTCACCACGGCCGAGGTCCCCCGTTCGGAGGGGCCGGCCCGGATGGTGCTGGTGCAGGACCTGGCGAGCCTGATGTGGGCGGCGAACCTGGTGACCGAGTTCCACACCCACCAGTGGACCGCCGGCGACCCCGACGAGGCCGACCGGCTGGTCTTCGACCTCGACCCCGGGCCGCCCGCGACCGTCGTGCACTGCTGCGAGGTCGCGCTGTGGCTGCGGGAGCGGCTGGCGGCGGACGGGATCGAGACGTACGCGAAGACGTCCGGGGCGAAGGGGCTGCATCTGCTGGCGGGGGTGCGGGGGTCGTCCTCGGAGCGGGTGTCGGAGTACGCGAAGGCCCTGGCCGTGGAGGCGGAACGGGCCCTGCCGCGGCTCGTGGTGCACCGGATGACGCGCAGCCTGCGGCCGGGGAAGGTGTTCGTCGACTGGAGCCAGAACGCCGCCCGCAAGACCACGGCCACCCCGTACACGGTGCGGGCCCGCGCGGTGCCGGCCGTCTCCACCCCGGTGACGTGGGAGGAGGTGGCCGGGTGCCGGGGGGCGGAGCAGTTCGTCTTCCGGACCGGGGACGTGGGGCCGCGGGTGCAGGACCACGGCGACCTGCTGGCGCCGCTCTTCGACCGGCGGCGGGCGGCCCCACTGCCCTGACCCGCACTGCCCTGACCCGCACTGCCCTGACCCGCGGGGTCCCGTCCCGGGTGCCCCGCGCGCCTGGGCGGGTCCTCAGACGGGCGTCCAGGTGCCCCGGTCCCGGGCCATGGCGTGCAGGGCCTCCACGTCCGCCGGTTTGAGCATGCCGCCCAGGCGGGCCAGGCCCGGCAGCTCCCCGTCGGTGAGGACGCGGACCGAGCGCGGCGGCTCCTGGACGGTCACGTGTGCCGGGTCGACGAGGACGAGGACGGCGTGGACCTCGGCCGTCAGGGCGTGACCGGCGCGGTCGGCGTCGGCGCGGACCCGGCGCAGCAGGGGAAGGGGCTCGCGTCGGCCCAGCGCGACCAGGGGGCCGGTGACGCGGACGCGTTGCCGGCGGGCGGGCAGCGTGTGGACGGCGAAGAGGCCGCCGGGGCCGATGAGCAGGTGGTGGATGCGGTCGCCGCCGGGCAGCGGGACGGAGTGCAGGGTGCGCCAGCCGGCGCCGTCGAGGCGGTCCAGGGCCGCTCCCGCCGCCTGCTCGGCCGCCAGCGCCCGGCGCCGCGGGTCGGGGCGCAGCCGGTGCGGCGGGCCGGGCTCGCGCTCCAGGGCGACCAGGAGCTGCTCGCCGGGCCGGTTGGGGGCGAGGTCGTCGTCCGGGTGGAGGGTGAGGCGGGCCAGCTCGGCGGGGGTCGGGACCGGCGGCGGGCCGACCGTGACCGGGCCGGTGAGGAAGGGGCCCAGCGCCGCGAGGACCTCGCCCTCCCGGTCCTCGCGCAGCAGGTTGACGCGGGCCGTCTCGCGGTCGTACCAGGCGACGTTCCCGCCGTCCGGGAGGCAGACGTACAGCCGTTCCTGACCGTGCCGCCAGGCCGGTACGACGCGCAGTCCGTTCATGCACCATCACCCCACGACCATGGGAACAGGCGGGGTGCTGCCCGGGCAAGAACCGGGCTACCTTTGACAGCGGTTGGGAAGATCGGGGCCGGGGAGTCCCTCGGGCCGGTCTGCTCGGGCGGGTTTGGGGAGGCGCCGTTGCGTACGCGTGGGCAAGGACCCGACGTACCGGCTCCGGGCCGGCCGTGGACGGAGATCGTGCCGGGGCTGTGGATGGGCGGGCACGAGTGCCGGCGGCAGGCCGGGCGGGTGGGGCCCGTGGTCGTGCGGGACGAGTTCGATCTGGTGCAGACCCTGCTGCGGCTGCCCGGGCACGGGCCGGACCCCGGTGTCGAGCACCATGTGTGGCCGATCCCCGACGGCCCTCTCGACGGCACCCAGCTGGCGGGGGTGATCCGGCTGGCCCGGGCCGCGGGCGAGGCGCTGGACGCCGGCCGGACGGTCCTCGTCCGCTGCTTCCACGGGTACAACCGTTCCGGTCTCGTCGTCGCGCACACGCTGATGCGCCGGGGTGCCGACGCCGACGAAGCGGTCCGGCTGATCCGGGCCCGGCGCTCGCCGTGGGCGCTGCACAACGAGCTGTTCGTCGAGTACCTGCGGGCCGGCCTGGACACCGTGCGGCTGCTGGAGGAGCTGGCCGAGTAGCCCGCCGCGCGGGGCCGCGCGCAGAATGGACTCCCGTCCGAACGATCTACGAATGATCGCCGAACGCCAGGAGTGCAGTGGTCCCGAGCCGCCGTGGGCGTCGTCCCGCCCGCGTCCCAGCCGCCCTCGCGCTGCTCGCGGCGGTGACGGCGACCGGGGCGCTGGCCGCGTGCGGCGACTCGGGCGGGCTGCGCGGCGCGGGCGCGACACCGGCGGCGCAGAGCCCGGCCCGGCTCTGGCCCGACCTGACACCGGCGTCGAGTCCCGCCTACGACATCGGCGAGGTCGACCACGAGGCCGTCGAGGGCGTCGCGGTCCCCGGCGGCGACATCCGCCGGGCGGACCCGGTGGCCGTCGTGCGGGCCGAGATCGCCGCGCACCCCGGCGAGTACGAGGGCGCCGGGGCGCCGTACCGCGAGACGGCCGACCGGATGGCGGACTGCGGCGAGGGCGCCGGGAGCGGCCGGTGCCCGGTGCTCCGGCCGTATTACCGCGACCTGACCGGCGACGGGCGCCCCGAGATGGCCCTGGGCTTCCGGCTGCTGCCCGAGAAGCTGACCGCCGTGCGCGTCTACACCGTCGACGGGGACCGGCTGGTGCGGATCATGTCCTACGAGGACGCCGTGAGCGCGGTGGCGCTGGCCGGACGGAAGGTGATCGTCCGTTCTCCCTCGGAGGTCGCGGGCTACGAGTACCGGCTCCAGTGGACGTGGGACCCCGACGAGCGGGCCATGCTCCTGACCAGCGACGAGATGCTGCCCACGGACGAGGGCGGCAAGCGCACGGAGCGGCCCTCGGCGTCCGCGTCCCCGTCGGCGAGTGTCCGGTGAGGCTCGCGCTTCCCCGGTGGACCGGACCGCTCGCGGTGAAGGCGGCCGTCTTCATCACCGTGATGTGCTGCGCGCTCGCCGCGCTGCTCGGCGTCCTGGTGCACGTCTCGGTGACCAACCAGACCGTGGGGCAGGCCCGGGACACGGCCCTGGACCGGCTGCGGGAGGCCACCGAGGCGTACGAGGCCGGGGACCCGCTGCGGCGGAGCGCGGGCGTCGATCCGCCGGGGCTGCCCGGGTCGCTGCGGGAGCTGGCGGTGTCGGGCCGGCGCGGCACGGTGGTCGCCGAGTACGAGGGGCGCCCCACGATGTGGGCGGCGGGTCCGGTCGCCGGTGGCCGGGCGCTGGCGGTGCGGGTCGACCACACCCAGGGCGAGCGCACCATCGACGGTCTGGACGGCGCGATCGTGTGGTCGTCGGCGCTGGCGATCGGGGCGACGCTGCTGGTCGGCGCGTTCGCCGTGACGCGGGTGACCAGGCGGCTGCACGCGACGGCGCGGGTGGCCCGGCGGATCAGCGCGGGTGACCTCGACGCACGGGTCGGCGACCCTCGCGCGTCGGACCCGACCCGCCCGCAGGACGAGGTGGCCTCGGTCGCCGCCGCGCTGGACTCCATGGCGGCGTCGTTGCAGGGCAAGCTGCTCGCCGAGCAGCGGTTCACCGCGGACGTGGCGCACGAGCTGCGCACGCCGCTCACCGGCCTGCACGCGGCGGCCGAGCTGCTGCCGCCGGGCCGCCCGACCGAGCTGGTGCGGGACCGGGTGGCCGCCCTGCGCACACTCACCGAGGACCTGCTGGAGATCTCCCGGCTGGACAGCGGGCGGGAGCGGCTGGAGACGGAGCCGGAGGCGCTGGGCGACCTGGCCGCCCGGGTCGTGCGGGGCTCCGGCACCGGCACGCGCGTGGAGGTCGCACGGGACGCGCGGGTGGAGACCGACCGGCGGCGGCTGGAGCGGGTGCTGGGCAACCTGGTCGCGAACGCGCACCGGCACGGGCGGGCGCCGGTGGTGCTGACGGTGGACGGGCCGGTGATCACCGTACGGGACCACGGGGACGGCTATCCGGAGTACCTCCTCGTCCACGGGCCGCAGCGGTTCCGCACGGAGAGCGGGAGCAAGGGGCACGGTCTCGGGCTGACCATCGCCCTCGGGCAGGCGGAGGTGCTGGGGGCCCGGCTGGAGTTCGCGAACCCGCCGGACGGCGGGGCGCTGGCGACCCTGACCCTGCCCCGCAAGCCCTGACGCGACCCGTACGGACGGGACCGTGCCCCGATGGCGCAGTGCGACGGGCGGACCGTACCCGCCGCTCCTAATGTGGCGATCAGTCACGCCCCGTCCGCTGCCCGGGAGGTACTCCCATGTCCCTGCTGAACGCACTGTCCCCGCGCTCATCCCGCTTCCGCGGCCTGGCCACCGCGGTCGCCGCCGGGGCGCTCGCCACCGCCGTCGCCGTCACGCCCGCCGTCGCGAACGACGAGTGGGGCAGCGGCAACTCCGGCTCCGGCTCCGGCAGCTCCTCCGCCGGCCCCACCGGCGGGAACGGCGGCGGGAACGGCGGCGGGAACGGCGGCGACGGCCGCCACGAACAGGGCCGGTACCGGGGCGTGGTCACCGCCGACCGGCTCGCCCTGCGCACCTCGCCGACCCGCGGCGGGGAGGTCATCCGGTACGCCCACCGGGGCGAGACCGTGCACATCTACTGCAAGGCCCCCGGCGACAAGGTGAAGGGCAACCCCCTCTGGTACCTCCTCACGGACGGCACCTGGGCCTGGGGCGCGGCCCGCTACATCGACAACATCGGTCCCGCGCCGCGCTGGTGCTGATGCGAACGACCCCCACACCACACCATTTGGGTAAGTTCCGGACATGACGAAGGCCGGAACCGGAACCGGAATCACCGTGGCCCAGGCGGACACGCCCGCTCCCGTCGCCCGGCTCCCCCGGCGCCGGGGCATCGAACTCGCGCTGATCCTGATGGCCGTGCTGCTGTCGGTGTTCGGCTACTGCAACGTCGGTCTCGCCCAGCACGGCACCCTCCCGCCCGGCGCCGCCGGTTACGGCGCCGGGCTGGGCGTGCTCGCGCTCCTCGCCCACCTGGCGGTACGGTTGCGCGCCCCGTACGCCGATCCGCTGCTGCTGCCGATCGGCGTGCTGCTCAACGGCCTCGGCCTGGTGCTGATCTACCGGCTCGACCTGGAGACGCCGGGCGACCGGGCGGCCCCCACCCAGCTGGTGTGGTCGACCCTGGGCGTCGCGCTGTTCATCGTGGTCGTCCTGCTGCTGCGCGACCACCGCGTCCTGCAGCGCTACGCCTACGTCTGCGTCGCCGCCGCACTCGTCCTGCTCATCGTGCCGATCTTCTTCCCGGCGGTGAACGGTGCCCGGATCTGGATCCGGGTCGAGGGTTTCTCCATCCAGCCCGGCGAGTTCGCGAAGGTGCTCCTCGCCGTCTTCTTCGCCGCCTACCTGGCCGCCAACCGCAGCGCCCTGGCGTACGCGGGCCGCAGGGTGTGGCGGCTGCAACTGCCGACCGGGCGCGTGCTCGGCCCGATCGTCGCGGTGTGGCTGGTCAGCGTCGGCGTCCTGGTCCTGGAGCGTGACCTCGGCACCTCGCTGCTCTTCTTCGGCCTGTTCGTGGTCCTCCTCTACGTCGCCACCGGCCGCACCGGCTGGATCGCCGTCGGCCTGCTGCTGGCCTCGCTGGGCGCGGTCGCCGTGGGCTGGCTGGAGCCGCACGTGCACAGCAGGGTGGAGGACTGGCTGCACCCCTTCGCGTCCATCGAGGCCGGCGACGGGCCCAATCAGCTGGCGCAGTCCCTCTTCGCCTTCGCGGCGGGCGGGGTGACCGGCACCGGCCTCGGTCTCGGGCACTCGATCCTCATCGGATTCGCCGTCAAGTCGGACTTCATCCTGGCGACCGCCGGGGAGGAGCTGGGCTTCCTCGGCCTGACCGCGATCTTCCTGCTGTACGCGCTGCTCGTGGAGCGCGGCTACCGGGCGGGGCTGGCCGCGCGGGACCCCTTCGGCCGGCTGCTCGCGGTCGGCCTCTCCTCCATCGTGGCGCTCCAGGTGTTCGTCATCGCGGGCGGGGTGACCGGGCTGATCCCGCTGACCGGCATGGCGATGCCGTTCCTCGCGCAGGGCGGCTCGTCGGTCGTCACCAACTGGGCGATCGTGGCGCTGCTGATCCGGGTGAGCCACGCGGCGCGGCGCCAGGCGGGCCCGTGACCCGGCACATCCGGCACGCCGCCGTCTTCTGCGCCCTGCTGCTGGTCGCCCTGCTGGTGAACGCGGCCCGGGTGCAGATCGTCCAGGCCCCGGAGTACGACGACAACCCGGCCAACCGCCGCCCCGACATCGCCCGCTACCAGCAGCCGCGCGGCGACATCCTGGTCGGCGGCGAGCGGGTCACCGGCTCCCGGGACACCGGTGAGCACCTGCGCTTCGAACGGACGTACGCCGACGGGCCGCTGTACGCGCCGATCACCGGCTTCGCCTCGCAGGCGTACGGGACGACCCTGCTGGAGCACGCCGAGGACGGCCTGCTCTCCGGCGCCGACCCGCTGCTCGCGCCGCTCCCCTACTGGAACGACGTCACGGGCGCCCACAACCCCGGCGGTGACGTCGTGACCACGATCCACGAGGCGGCACAGCGGGCGGCCTTCGAGGGGCTCGGCGGGCGCAAGGGCGCGGTGGCCGCGGTCGAACCGTCCACGGGCCGGGTCCTGGCCCTGGTCTCCACCCCCTCCTACGACCCTCAGCTGCTGTCCGGCAACAGCGCGGACGCCACCCGGACCTGGGCCCGGCTGAACGGCGACCCGGACCAGCCGATGCTCAACCGGGCGGTTCGCCGGACCTACCCTCCGGGGTCGACGTTCAAGGTGGTCACCGCCGCGGCGGCCCTGGACGCCGGCGTCGTCCGGGACCTCGACACACCCACCCGCTCGCCCGACCCGTACACCCTCCCCGGCACCCGGACCAAGCTGACCAACGAGGCCGACGGCTGCCGGGACGCCACGCTGCGGGAGGCGTTCGAGTGGTCCTGCAACACGGTGTTCGCCAAGCTCGGTGTGGACGTCGGGGTGCGCGACATGGCGGCCACGGCGGAGGCGTTCGGCTTCAACGACGACGGGGTGCGCATCCCGTTCGCGGTCTCGCGGTCCACCTTCGACACCTCGGTGGACCGGGCGCAGCTCGGGCTCTCCTCGATCGGGCAGTACAACACGCGGGCGACCCCGCTGCAGATGGCGATGGTGGCGGCGGCGGTGGCCAACGGCGGTCAGGTGCGTTCGCCGTACCTGGTGGAGCGGACCCTGCGGGCGGGCGGCAGCCTCGTCGCGACCGCCGGTTCCCGGCCCTCCCGGGAGGCGATGCGGCCGTCCACCGCGGCGCGGCTCAAGGAGCTGATGCGCGGCGTGGTGGAGAACGGCACCGGCGCGAACGCGGCCGTCCCCGGCGCCGTCGTCGGCGGCAAGACGGGCACCGCCCAGCACGGCGTCGGCAACTCGGGCACGCCGTACGCCTGGTTCGTCTCCTGGGCGCAGGGCGAGGGGGACCTGGAGCCGAAGGTGGCGGTCGCGGTGGTGGTGGAGGGCTCGGCGGCGGACCGGGAGGACATCAGCGGGGGCGGGCTGGCGGCGCCGATCGCGCGGGGGGTGATGAAGGCGGTGCTCGACGGCTGAGACGGGGGTACCGCCGGCCCGGCACACCGACCTACCGTTCGGTACATGACTGAAGCCGTCGCGTACGAACTCGCCCAGGTCAACATCGCCCGCCTCAAGGCCCCGCTCGACACGCCCCTGTTGAAGGACTTCGTGGACTCGCTCGACCCGGTGAACGCCGACGCGGACGCGGCGGACGGGTTCGTGTGGCGCTTGCAGAGCGAGGAGGGGGACGCGACCGGCATCGCGGTCTTCGACGACTCCTGGCTGATCATCAACATGTCGGTGTGGCGGGACGCGAACGCGCTGACGGCGTTCATGTACCAGGGGCGGCACCGGGAGATGCTGGCGCGACGCCGGGAGTGGTTCGAGCGGGTGGCGGAGGCGATGGCGGCCCTGTGGTGGGTCCCGGCGGGACACCGGCCGACGGTCGCGGAGGCGGAGGAGCGGCTGCTCCACCTGCGGGCGCACGGGCCGACGCCGTACGCGTTCACGTTGCGGACGTCGTTTCCGGCGGGGGCGTCGGTGCCGGTCGCGGGTGAGGTGCCGGCCGGGTTGGGGTGCTCGGTCTAGCGGCGGCGGTGGACCGCGGTGAGGTCGATGTCGATGGGGAAGGGGACGGTGAGTTTGAGGCGGTTGTGGAAGATGCCTGTGGGCACGTAGGACTTGGTCATCGACTCCAGTTCATAGACGTAGACGACGGGAAGCCCGTTGCTCTCCTCGACCCGCCAGTAGTGCGTGATGCCCGCAGCGGCGTACTTGCGGGGCTTGGTCTCACGATCCCTGTCAACCGAGTCCTCGGAGACCACCTCGGCCGCCAGAAGGACGTCGCGGTGCAGAAGCCGGGTCTCCTTCGGTCCCAAGTCCGCACCCGCGCGGGCCACCAGTACGTCGGGTTCCGGACGGTTCCGGTCGTTGAGTGTCACAGTGAACTCGCGGTAGATCTCGAATTCATCCGGTGCCTGGTCAATGAGGGCACGGTCCAGCAAGCGGATCGTACGCATGTGAAATGCGGTCTGCGGACTCACGAAGACAAGGCTCCCGTCGATCAGCTCCGTGTGCGGAGGCAGGTTGGGAAGCTCGTCGAGGTCGTCCGCCGTCCAGCCGCCCTCCGGCGGACGGGGCCACTGGTAGTCGTCGTCCAGCCCGTAGTCGCGTGCGGCGCTCATGATCGCTCCCATGTGCCGGAGTCTGGCTGACGTGGCCAGCGTACCCAGGGCGAATGCCCGCGGAGCGCTCCACCGAGTGATCCCGCGCCGGACGATTGACGACCACACCACCTTTACTCCCGGTCAACAAGTCCCGCCCAAGGGATTGACGCGCTTGCTGACGCGCAGTCTCATAAGTCGGAGTGAGTCAGAGTGACCGCGGGTAACACGGCGAGGTGGACACCATGAGGACCCTGACCGAAGCCGACGCGCTCGACGGGCTGCGCGACGCGCTGGGCCTGCTCAAGGACCGGGAACAGGTGGCCGAGCGGCTGCTCGAATCCTCCGCCAGGCACTCCTTCGACCCGGACAGGGAACTGGACTGGGACGCGCCCTTCGAGGAGGGCAAGTGGTTCTGGCCGCCGGAACTGGTGTCGCTGTACGACACCCCGATGTGGAAGCGGATGGGCGAGGAGCAGCGCATCCTGCTCTCCCAGCACGAGGCCGCCGCGCTCGCCTCGCTCGGCATCTGGTTCGAGCTGATCCTCATGCAGCTGCTGGTCCGGCACATCTACGACAAGGCGGCGACGAGCGCCCACGTCCGCTACGCGCTGACCGAGATCGAGGACGAGTGCCGGCACTCGAAGATGTTCGCCCGGCTGATATCCCGGGGCGACACCCCGTGGTACCCGGTGAGCCCCGTCCACCAGCACCTGGGCCGCCTCTTCAAGACGATCTCCACCACGCCGGGCACCTTCACCGCGACCCTGCTCGGCGAGGAGGTCCTGGACTGGATGCAGCGGCTGACCTTCCCCGACGAGCGGATCCAGCCGCTGGTCCGGGGCGTCACCCGCATCCACGTCGTGGAGGAGGCCCGGCACGTGCGCTACGCCCGTGAGGAGCTGCGCCGCCAGATGGTGACCGCGCCGAAATGGTCGCGGGAGTTCACCCGGCTCACCTCCGGCGAGTTCGCCCGCGTCTTCTCCGTCGCCTTCGTCAACCCCGAGGTGTACACCAACGTCGGCCTGGACCGGCGCGAGGCCATGGCGCAGGTCAAGGCCAGCGGCCACCGCCGGGACATCATGCAGACCGGCGCGAAGCGCCTGACCGACTTCCTGGACGACATCGGGGTGCTGCGCGGGGCCGGGCGGCGGATGTGGCGGTCGTCGGGGCTGCTGGCGTAGTACGCCGGTCCGGCACTCCGGCGTGGGTGGCCGCGGGGACGTGCGGGTTACGCTGCGGGTCATGAGTCCGCAGGCCCCCACCCCCGCCTACCGCCGCCTCAGTGTCGAGGAGCGCCGCGTCCAGTTGCTGGAGGCCGCGCTCGCCCTCTTCGCGCACCGGCCGCCGGAGGAGGTCTCCCTGGACGACGTGGCCGAGCAGGCCGGGGTCTCGCGGCCGCTGGTGTACCGGTATTTCCCGGGCGGCAAGCAGCAGCTGTACGAGGCCGCGCTCCGGTCGGCCGCCGACGAACTCCGGCTGTGCTTCGACGAGCCCCGCGAGGGCCCGCTGCTGGCCCGGCTCTCCCGCGCCCTGGACCGCTACCTCACCTTCGTCGACGAGCACGACACCGGCTTCAGCGCCCTCCTGCGCGGCGGCAGCGTGGCCGAGACCTCCCGTACGTCCTCCATCGTGGACGGCGTACGCCGGGCCGCCGCCGAGCACATCATGAGCCACCTGGACGTCGCCGAACCGGGCCCGCGGCTCCACATGACCGTCCGGATGTGGATCACGGCGGTGGAGGCGGCGTCGCTGATGTGGCTGGACGAGGACAAGCAGCCGTCCCTCGACGAGATGCGGGACTGGCTGGTGGAGCAGTTCCTCGCCGTCCTGACGGTCACCGCCCGCCGGGACCCGCAGACGGCGGCGCTGGTCGAGGCGCTCGCGGCGGACCTCTGACAGCGGCCGGCGGATCACCGAGACTGGTGCCGTGAAGAGCGAAGACACCCCCTTCGAGGGCGGCCCCATGGACGGGCGGGTGCTGCCCGTGCTCGTCGGGATGACCGGGCACCCGCCGAAGACCTACCGCATCCCCGTACCCGACCCGGACGGCGGCCCGCACACCGTGCTCGTCTACCGGAGGGAGCCCCGGGACGCGCGGGGCGGACTGCGGTTCGCCCGCTGGAAGTACGTCCACGATCCCGAGGGCAAGAAGGCTTCCGGCCGGAAGTGGCCCTGGTCGAAGCCGGACCGCCCGGCGGCCGCCGATCCAGACGCCACGCCGGGTGGCAAGCCGGACGACGCCGACGGGTGACCCCGTTGCGCCGAACCGCGCACACTCGGCGCGCGGAGCCCGCCGGCCCGCCACATGCTCACCGTGCGGAGCGGACCCACCGCCCCGCACCGGAGGTGATGGCGTGTCAGGAAGGCTTCTGCGTCTGGTGTGTACGGCCGCGGTGGCGGCCGGGATCGTGCTCGCGCCCGGGCCCGCCGCGGCCGAACCCGCGCCCGGCGCGGCCGAGGACCGTTCCGTGGCAGGGCTGCTGACGGATCTTCAGCGGCTGTACCGGGAGGCGGAGAAGGCCACCGAGACCTACAACGGCACCGAGGAGCGCTTGAAGAAGCAGCGCGCGGAGGTGCGGCGGCTGGACGCCGAACTGGCGCGGACGCGTCTGTCCCTGCACGACAGCCGTGGCGCGGCCGGGCGGCTGGCCCGGCAGCAGTACCAGAACAGCGGCAACCTCTCCCCGTACCTGCGCCTGCTGCTGGCCCGCGACCCGCAGCACGCGCTCGACCAGGGCCGGGTGATCGGCCGGCTGGCCCGGGAGCGGGTCGAGACCGTGGGCCGTCTGACCGGCGCGGAGAAGAAGGCCGAGGAGCTGGCCCGCCGCTCGCGTCAGGCCCTGGACCGGCAGGTCGCCCTCGCCGAGAGCCAGGAGGAGCAGCGCGACGACGTGCGCGAGCGGCTGCGCGCCGTGGAGGAGCTGCTCGCCTCGCTCACCCCGGAGGAACTGGCCGCGCTGGCGGAGCTGGAGGAGAGCGGGATCGCCGAGGAGCAGGAGCGGTTCCTGGCGTCCGGCGCGCTCGGCGACGACGCCAAGCCGTCGGCCGGGGGCGAGCGGGCGGTGCGCTTCGCGGTGGAGCAGCTCGGCAAGCCGTACGAGTGGGGCGCGGAGGGCCCGGCGGCCTACGACTGCTCGGGACTGACCTCCGTGGCCTGGCAGCGGGCCGGGACGCCGATCCCGCGGACCAGCCAGGAGCAGTGGGCGCGGCTGGAGCGCGTGCCGCTGGACGAGCTGCGCCCCGGTGACCTGGTCGTGTACTTCCCCGAGGCCACCCATGTGGCGATGTACCTCGGCGACGGCATGGTCGTCCAGGCACCGCGCCCCGGCGCCGAGGTCAAGGTGTCACCGATCGCGGCCAACCCGGTGCTGGGCGCCGTACGGCCCGATCCCGGCGGGGAGCCGCTGCGGCGGTACACGCCACCGAGGCTCCCCGAGGGGGCGACGGACGGGTCCGACGAGGGGTACGCCGACGCCTACGCGCCCGCGGCGCCCGAGACCTCCATCAGGTAGCCCTCGGTCTTCGCGGGGTCGTAGAAGAAGTTCTCGAAGTCGGCCGGGTCGTTGAAGCCGTTGGCGAAGCGGTCGGCGACGGGCTGGAGCTGCATGCCGGCGCCGATCAGGTTCAGGACGTGCTCGGGCGGCGGGGCGAGCATGGTGTTCGTCCACTTGGTGACGTGCTGGGCCGTCTCCCAGTAGCGGTCGAAGGCCTGCTGCATCCAGGCCTCGTCGAACTCCTTGTCGCCGTGCTCGATGATCGACGCGAGGTAGGAGGCGGCGCACTTGGAGGCGGAGTTGGAGCCCTGGCCGGTGATCGGGTCGTTGGCGACGACCACGTCGGCGACGCCGAGGACCGCACCGCCGCCGGGGAGGCGGCCGACCGGGTTGCGGACGGTGGGGGCGTAGCGGCCGGCGAGGGTGCCGCCGGCGTCGGTCAGTTCGACCTTGGTGGCCCGCGCGTACTCCCACGGGAGGAACTTCTCCATGAGTTCCAGGGTCAGGGAGAGGTGCTCCGAGGGGTCCTTGACGTCCTTGAAGGCGTCCAGCGGGCCGCCGGGTATGCCCTCCCAGAACAGGATGTCGGCGCGGCCCGAGGTGGTGAGGGTCGGCATGATGAACATCTCGCCGACGCCCGGGACCAGGTTGCAGCGGACCGCCTCCGTCTCCGGGTGCTCCGGACGCGGGCCCATCCCGTGCACGTAGGCGACGGCGAGGGCGCGCTGCGGCTCGCTGTACGGGGACCTCTCCGCGTCGCGGCCGAACATCTGGACCAGCTCGCCCTTGCCCGCCGAGACCAGGACGAGGTCGTAGGCACGGGAGAAGTAGTCCAGGTCGCCGACGGCCGCGCCGTGGATGACGAGCTGGCCGCCGCGCTGGGCGAAGGTCTCCATCCAGCCGGCCATCTTCACCCGCTGGTCGACGGACTGCGCGATGCCGTCGAGGCGGCCCAGCCAGTCGATGGCGCGCTGCGAGGGGCCCGGGTCGAAGGAGCCGGGGGCCGCCACCGAGACGCCGAGTCCTTCGATCTTCGGGGCCTGGGACTCCCAGAAGTTCAGCTGGAGATCGCGCTCGTGCTGGAGTGCCGTGTGGAACATGCACTGCGTCGACATGACCCGGCCGGTGCGGATCTCGTCCGCGGTCCGGTTGGACATCAGGGTGACCTCGTAGCCGTGCGACTGCAGGCCGAGGGCGAGCTGGAGACCGGACTGGCCGGCTCCGACGACGAGTATCTTCCGCATGCGGGGGACGCTCCTAAGGGGACAGCTCGGGGGACTACTCGGGGGTTTCGTCGAGCGCGTGGCCCACGAGGGACAAGAGGGTCTCGATGGCCGAGATCCGGCGGCGCGCATCCATGATCATTACAGGTATGTGCGCCGGGATCGTCAACGCCTCCCGCACGTCCTCCGCCTCGAACAGCTCGCTGCCGTCGAAGTGGTTCACCGCGACGACGTACGGCAGTCCGCAGCTCTCGAAGTAGTCCAGGGCCGGGAAGCAGTCCTTCAGGCGGCGGGTGTCGGCCAGGACGACGGCGCCGATCGCGCCGCGCACCAGGTCGTCCCACATGAACCAGAACCGCTGCTGGCCCGGCGTGCCGAACAGGTAGAGCACCAGGTCGTCGTCGAGCGTGATGCGGCCGAAGTCCATGGCCACGGTGGTGGTCAGCTTGCCCGGCGTGGCGGTGAGGTCGTCGGTCTCCTCGCTCGCCTCGGTCATCAGCGCCTCGGTCTGCAGGGGCGTGATCTCCGAGACGGCGGTGACCAGGGTGGTCTTGCCGACGCCGAACCCGCCGGCCACCACGATCTTGGTGGCTATGGGCGCGCGCGTGCGGTCCGTCTGCCAGGGCTGCATGGTCTCGTCCGGGTCGACGAGCGGGGAGACGCCGGAGGCGGCGGCGTCAGAGACGACGGAGTCCACTGAGCACCCTTTCGAGCAGAGCGCGGTCCGGACGGCCCGTTCCGTGGCCGGTTCCGGTGCCGTACACACGGATCTTTCCCTGGTCCGCCAGGTCGCTGATGAGGACGCGGACCACGCCGAGCGGCATCTTCAGCAGCGCGGCGATCTCGGCCACCGTACGCATACGGCGGCACAGTTCGACGATGGCCCGCATCTCCGGCATCACGCGGGAGGTGAGGCTGCCGTTCGTCAGTTCCTTGCGCTCCTCGGCGGCTTCGAGCGCGGCGGTGCCGGCGGTGGCGCCGACGAACGTCTCGACGAGCAGGACGTGGCCGAAGCGGGTACGGCCGCCGGTGAGCGAGTAGGGGCGTACACGGGCGGGCTTGCGGTCGGCGCCGCGTACGGGGAGGTTTCCCCGGCCGTTCTTCTTGGGGGTGCTGCTCATCGGAGACTCCCCGTCGACTCGGACTCCAGGGACTGCCGCAGCTCGCTGCGGAGTTCGGGGGTCAGCACGTGGCCGGCGCGGCCGACGAAGAGCGCCATGTGGTACGCGACGACGCTCATGTCGCAGTCCGCGGAGCCGTGCACGCCGAGCAGCGAGCCGTCGCTGATCGACATCACGAAGAGACTGCCCTCGTCCATGGCGACCATCGTGTGCTTCACGTTGCCGTAGTCCATCAGCCGGGCGGCGCCGATGGTGAGGCTGCCGACGCCGGAGACGACCGTGGCGAGGTCGGCGGCGGAGCCGCGCGGTCCGGCGCGGCGCACGGCCTGTGCCTCGCGGGCCGCGTCGTTCCGCTCCTGGTCGGAGGAGAGGAGCAGCAGGCCGTCGGAGGAGACCACGGCGACCGATTGGATGCCGGGGACCTCCTCGACGAGGTTGGTCAGCAGCCAGTGGAGATTGCGGGCTTCACTGCTCAGTCCGAAGGTACTGGGCGCGGTCAACTGCTTGCCTCCTCGACAGTGCCCCCCGTGGCTTCTTCGGTTGTCCCCGCTGCGGCGGACGGCGCCTCGTGCTGCTCCGTCCGGTCGGCGATCTCCGCCTCGACGTCGCGCCGGCCGGCCTCCGCACCGCGGCGGAACCCTCCCAGGCGACGGCGGAGTGCCTCGGCGTCCACGGAACCCGAGGTGCGCGGCTTCGGTGCCGCGGCGGGGGTGGTGAGATTCGGGGTCCGCTTGGGCAGCCCCTTGGCGGTGACGGGCTCGGCGGGTTCGCCGCCGGCGTCCTCACCGGTACTCGACGGGCCCTCGTCCGGCGTGCGGTCGTGGGCCTCGGGGCCGATGGCGTACGGGTCGGGCGCGGACTCCGGGTCCGGGGCGCGCGTGGGCTCCGGTTCCGGCTCGGGCTCCGGTTCCGGCTCCGGTGTCCGGGCCTGGTGCCGGTCGTGGTCCTGGGGGCGCGTCTGGGCCGGGATCAGCAGGGCCATCGTGGAGTCGTCGGGGAGGTCGTGGCCCGGGGCGGGCGCGGTCTCCGGTTCCGTGGCCGTCTCCCGAACCGATGTCGGCTCCGTGTGCTGCGGCTCCCCGGCGGCCTCCGCCTCGTCCGCCGCGTCCGCCGCGACGGCGTCCGCGTCGGCCTCCGCCCGCCGTACGGCCTGCTCCGCCGACGCGACCAGTGGGTCCGCGTCCTTGTGCGCGCCCTTCTCCGCGCGCCCGTGCAGGACGTTGGAGTTGGCCTCCGCGTCGGCGCCCGGCAGCGAGAAGGACCCCGTGTCGGTCATCGGCACGCTCGGTGCCAGCGCCGCCGGCGGGGCCGCCGCGAGCAGCGGACCCGGGAGCACCACGACGGCCGCCACACCGCCCTGCTTCTGCTCCCGCAGCCGCACCCGCGCCGCGTGCCGGTGGGCGAGCCGGGCGACCACGTACAGGCCGAGGCCGAGACCCTCGTCGCCCTCCTGGTCGTAGGGCGCGTCCGGGTCGAAGTCGGTGAGGCGGGCGTTGAGGCGCTGGAGGCGTTCGGTGGCCATGCCGATGCCCTCGTCCTGGACGGAGAGCATCACCTCGCCGTTCTCCAGCAGCCAGCCGGAGACCTCGACGGGCAGGTCCGGCGGCGAGAAGGAGGTGGCGTTCTCCATCAGCTCGGCCAGCAGGTGGGAGAGGTCGTCGGCGGCGAAGCCGGCCACGTGCGCGTGCGGCGGCAGCGCGGCGATGCGGACCCGCTCGTACCGCTCGATCTCGCTGACCGCGGCCCGGACCACGTCGACCAGCGGCACCGGTGAGGCGCTGTGCTGGACGTGCTCGGTGCCGGCGAGGACGAGGAGGTTCTCGCTGTGCCGGCGCATGACGGTGGCGAAGTGGTCGAGCTTGAACAGGGTGGCCAGGCGGTCCGGGTCCTGCTCGCGCTCCTCCAGGCTCTCGATGACGGCGAGTTGCCGCTCGACCAGGCCGAGGGTGCGCAGCGCCAGGTTCACGAAGGTGGAGCCGATGCTCTTGCGGACGACGTCCAGCTGGGCGGCGGAACGGTCGAGTTCGGCGCGCAGTCCCTCGCGGGCGTCGGCCATCTTCTGCCGCTGGCCGACGAGGTGCTTGCGGTCCGACTCCAGGGTGTTGACGCGCTCGGCGAGGGTGACGGCGTGCGCGTGCAGGGCGTTGACGGAGCGGACGACCTGCGCGAACTCGTCGTCGCGGCCGGTGAAGGCGACGGCCTCCTCGGCCGTCGGGTCCTCGGCGCCCGCCAGCCGGGCCGAGCCGCGGCGCAACACCGACAGCGGGCGGGTGAGGGTGCGGGCCATGGCGGTGGCGATGCCCACGGCGACCAGGAGCAGGGCGGCGAGGGCGGCGATCCGGATCTCCAGCGCGGTGACGTCGTCGTCGCGCAGCTTCTCCAGGTCGGTGACGCGCTTCTCGTAGAGGGCGGACTCGGCGCCGCGCATGGCGTCGACGCGCGCGGAGAGCGCGGCGTCGAGCCGCTTGGTGCTGGTCTCCAGGTCGTCGTCGGAGAGCGTCGGCTCGTCGGTGAGACCGGCGAGGTACTTGTCGGCGGAGTTGATCTCGGGGCCGGTGACGGTGGCGTCGAAGCGGTCCCGCGCCTCCTTGGGCGCGCCCTCGCGGAAGTCGGCGAGGGCGGCGTCGGAGCGCACCCGGGCCTGCTGGGCGGCGGCGGCGAGCGCGTCGCGCTGCTCGGCGTCGGCGTCCGAGGAGGTGGTCGTCTCCGTCGGCAGCCCGGTGATCGGGTCGATGACGGTCTCGGTGGTGCTCGGCACGTTCAGGGCGGCGAGCAGCAGTCCGCGGGTGGCGGAGGCCTGCTGGACGGCGGTGTCCAGCTCGGCGAGGGCGTACGCCCCGGCCCCGGCGCGGGGCGGCATCCGCTCGGCCAGTTCCTCGGCCAGGGCGTGCAGTTCGGTGATCGCCTCCGAGTACGCCTCGTGCGCTTCGAGGGCGGTGCTCTTGCCGGTGAGGGCGGCCCGGCGCAGGGCGGCGATGGCGTCCAGGTCCTCGCGCAGGGAGGCGGGCGTGTCGGTGTCGGCGCGCAGCTCCTCGACCTGCCGGTCGACGCGGGCGCTGCGCTGCTCGGAGGGTGCCTTGGACTTGGGACGGCCGGCGGCGATGTAGGGGGTGACCTCGTCGCGTTCGTCGGCGAGGGAGTGGGCGAGGGTCAGCGCGCCCTGGGTCCGCTCGGCGAGCGTCACCAGTTCCTGGGAGTCGTGCAGCTGCCCGGAGGCGGCCACGACCGACGGGGCTCCGGCTCCGGCGACGGCGGCGGCCACGACCGCCACGGCGACGATGAGCCGGTTGCGTACGTGGGTGGGGCGGCCCTTGCCGACGGGGACCGCCGGCGGCGCCGGGGTGGAGGTGCCGGGGGTGCGCTCCGCGCTCCCCGCGGGGGCCGTCTGCTTGTCTGTGCGACGAGGCCGCGTCTTCTGCACCGGTGCTCGCATTCCTGACTCGTGTACCCGTGGGCGCGGGTGGCGCTCCGTCAACTGGCCGGCCGGCGCGTGCATCCTCCACCACGCTCCGGGCCGCTCCCCGGCCGCCGGCTGCGCGTCGGACGGGGGCACCGCGTGAGCAGGGCAGGCCCGCCACCGGTCCCCGACCTTCCCAGTGCCGGTGGGTGGTGGGCGCGCATCATCCGACCCGCCACCCGAAGGAGTGAACCCCGGACGGGAGTTGGTGGGCAAGTTCCCCCGGCTCGTGCGACTCGCCCGCGCGGCGCGCCGGTTGGACGTCTGGGACGCGCGGTGGCACTATGTGCCGCCACGCGTTGCCGGAGTGCCGAATTCCACCCCAAAAGCGGCGCCTGACCTGCGTCACCGCGCCGATTCCGGGAGAACTCGGGGAAGGTGCCAGCCTTTTGCGGACGCTGTGAAGGGGTCGTGCAGACTGGCCGGATGCGCACGGAACTCGCCTCGGAACCCGGACTCGCCGACCACCCCAACGAGGACTTCGCGAGCGTCGGACTACCGGCCTCGGGACAGGGTGGCTCGCTCGTCGTGCTGGACGGCGTGACACCACCGCGGGGTGAGACCGGATGCCTGCATTCCGTGCCCTGGTTCACCGCGCGCCTCGGTGGTGCGCTGACCGAACTGACCGTTTCAATGCCGGATGTTCCCCTCGACGACGCCCTGGCCCGCGCCATCGCGCGTACCTCGGCGGCACACGCGGAAACCTGTGAGCTTTCTCACCCCCGCACGCCACAGGCAACCGTGGTCGTCGCCCGCTGGTCCCCCGCGTCGGTCGAGTACCTGGTCCTGTCCGACTCCGCCCTGCTGGTGGAGGCGCCCGACGGCACGGTCACGGCCGTCCTGGACGACCGGCTGGCCCGGCTGCCCCGCTCGGCCCTCGCCACGGACGCGCTGGTGGACGCCCATTACCGCAACAAGGAGGGCGGCTTCTTCACGGCCGCGGCCGACCCGTCGGTGGCGGCGCGGGCGGTGACGGGGACACTGCCGCGGGGCGGGGTGCGGACGCTGGCGGCGCTGACGGACGGGGCCGGACGGTGGGTGGAGAAGTTCCGGGAGGGCGACTGGGCGGACTGCCTGACGCTGGTGCGCAAGCAGGGCGCCCAGGCGCTGGTGGACCGGGTGCGGGAGCTGGAGCGCGCCGACGCGGCGGGGGCCCGTTCGTTCCTGGGCCGCAGCAAGACGCACGACGACGCGACGGTGGTGTACGCCGAGTTGTGACCGCGCCGGAGGCCGGCCCCGCCCCGCGCCGCTACTTCTCCATCCCCCGGTTCAGTTCGTGCAGCAGCCGGGCCAGTTCGGTCACCTCGCGCGGGTCCCAGCCGGCGAGCCGGCGGGCGTACCGGGCACGGCGGGCATCCCGGACCCGGCCGACGCGGTCCTGGCCCTCCTGAGTCAGGGTGACCAGCCAGGCGCGGCCGTCCGCGGGGTCGGGTTCGCGGGCGACGAGGCCGAGTTCCTCCAGGGCGCGCAGCTGGCGGGACATCGTCGCCTTGCCGACGCCGATGTAGGCGGCGAGTTCCGTGGCCCGCTGCCCCCCGCACTCGCCGAGCCGCACGAGGAGGCCGTACGCGGACGACTCCAGGTCGGGGTGGACCTCGCGGGCCATCTCGCCCTGGTTGGCGCGGGCCCGCCGCAGCAGGACGGTCAACTCCCGCTCCAGCGCCAGGAACTCCGGTTGGTTCACACCACTGCCGGACACCGCGGATTCGACTCCGCGACCGTCGCCGTTCCCGTCCTCGTGCACGTCAGCCCCTGCCTCGATTTTCCCGGTCCTGAAAGTTTCCGCCACAAGGCGCCATCGCCGCAGCTCGGCAAGTATTTCGCAGGCTTAGACCAACGGCAGCTCCCGACCCCTCTTCCACCCGGCGTTCTACGTGCGTAGCGTTCCCTCCGGGACCGGCGAATGGCATGCGCACGCCAGCCCGGCGCGTACGCCTCGCACGGTCTCTCCCCACCCGCGCATCCCCCACCGAGCACCACCGAGCCATCGGAGGCACGTCATGCTCGTGCACAGATCGGGATCGGCCCGCGGGCGGCGCTTCGCCGTCACCGGGACTCTGCTCGCCGCGTTCTCCCTGCTGTTCACCGTCCCCGCCCACTCCGCGTCGGCCGCCGACACGCCGCCGCGCGGCTCCGCCCACATGGGCATGGGCGTCGTGGAGCACGACGGCCAGCACGGCACGCCCGTCCCCGGCCGCGCCGTCCAGACGGAGGGCGTGGACGTCT
Organism: Streptomyces sp. CB02414; assembly: GCF_001905385.1. Taxonomy (GTDB): domain Bacteria; phylum Actinomycetota; class Actinomycetes; order Streptomycetales; family Streptomycetaceae; genus Streptomyces. Next base: position 132,311 of record NZ_LIPF01000002.1, read on the forward strand.
CCAGCCACCAGGGCAACGTCGCCTGGTCGACCCTGTGGAACAGCGGGGTCAAGTGGGCCTACGTCAAGGCCACCGAGGGGACGTACTACGAGAACCCCTACTTCGCCCAGCAGTACAACGGCTCGTACAACGTCGGCATGATCCGCGGGGCGTACCACTTCGCCACGCCGGACACGACCAGCGGCGCCGCCCAGGCCAACTTCTTCGTGGACAACGGCGGCGGCTGGTCCCGCGACGGCAAGACGCTGCCGGGCGCGCTGGACATCGAGTGGAACCCGTACGGGGCCACCTGCTACGGCAAGACGCAGAGCCAGATGGTCTCCTGGATCCGCGACTTCCTGAACACCTACAAGGCCCGCACCGGCCGCGACGCCGTGATCTACACGGCCACCAGCTGGTGGACCCAGTGCACCGGCAACTACGGCGGCTTCGCGGCGAACAACCCGCTGTGGATCGCCCGGTACGCCTCGACGGTGGGGACGCTGCCGGCGGGCTGGCCGTACTACACGATGTGGCAGTACACGTCGTCCGGGCCGACGGTCGGGGACCACAACAAGTTCAACGGGGCCCTGGACCGGGTCCGGGCGCTCGCGAACGGCTGACGCCCCCGGTGCGTACGGGGAAGGCCCGGGCCCCTCACGGGACCCGGGTCTTCGTGCTCCGGTTCACGTCCGTCACGCCGCGACCGGAACCTCCCGCTCGGCACCATTCGTCGCCGGTGCGAGGGCCAGCTCCAGGACCTGCCGGACGTCGGTGACCGCGTGGACGTCGAGCTTGTCCAGCACCTCGGCCGGGACGTCGTCCAGGTCGGGCTCGTTGCGCTTGGGGATGATCACCGTGGTGACGCCCGCCCGGTGCGCCGCGAGCAGCTTCTGCTTGACCCCGCCGATCGGCAGCACCCGGCCGGTCAGCGAGACCTCGCCGGTCATCGCCACGTCCGTGCGGACCAGCCGCCCGGAGAGCAGCGAGGCCAGCGCCGTGGTCATCGTGATGCCCGCGCTCGGCCCGTCCTTGGGGACCGCGCCCGCCGGGAAGTGGATGTGCACGCCCCGGTCCTTCAGGTCGGCCACCGGCAGCTCCAGCTCGGCACCCCGGCTGCGCAGGAAGCTCAGCGCGATCTGCGCCGACTCCTTCATCACGTCGCCCAGCTGGCCCGTGAGGGTGAGACCGGCCGCGCCCGTCTCCGGGTCGGCCAGCGACGCCTCGACGTACAGGACGTCGCCGCCCGCGCCGGTGACCGCGAGACCCGTGGCCACGCCCGGCACCGAGGTGCGGCGCTCGGCCGGGTCCTGGGCGGACTCGGGCACGTGGTGCGGCCGGCCGATCAGGGCGCGCAGGTCGTCCTCGGTGACCGTGAAGGGCAGCTCCCGCTCCCCCAGTTCGTGCTGGGCGGCGACCTTGCGCAGCAGCCGGGCGATGGACCGCTCCAGGGTGCGCACGCCCGCCTCGCGGGTGTACTCGCCGGCCAGCTTGCGCAGCGCGCCCTCGTCGACCTTCACCTCGTCCCCGTCGAGTCCGGCCCGCTCCAGCTGGCGCGGGAGCAGGTGGTCGCGGGCGATGACGACCTTCTCGTCCTCGGTGTAGCCGTCGAGGCGGACCAGCTCCATGCGGTCGAGCAGGGCCTCGGGGATGGCCTCCAGGACGTTGGCGGTGGCGAGGAAGACCACGTCGGACAGGTCCAGCTCGACCTCCAGGTAGTGGTCCCGGAAGGTGTGGTTCTGCGCGGGGTCGAGCACTTCGAGCAGGGCGGCGGCCGGGTCGCCCCGGAAGTCGGAGCCGACCTTGTCGATCTCGTCGAGGAGGACGACCGGGTTCATCGACCCGGCCTCCTTGATCGCCCGCACGATGCGGCCGGGCAGCGCGCCGACGTACGTACGCCGGTGGCCGCGGATCTCGGCCTCGTCGCGGACGCCGCCGAGGGCGACGCGGACGAACTCGCGGCCCATCGCGTGGGCGACCGACTCGCCCAGGGACGTCTTGCCGACACCGGGCGGGCCGACCAGGGCCAGTACGGCACCGCCGCGCCGTCCGCCGACGACGCCGAGGCCCCGGTCGCCGCGCCGCTTGCGCACCGCCAGGTACTCGGTGATCCGCTCCTTCACGTCCTGAAGGCCCGCGTGCTCGGCGTCGAGCACCGCCCGGGCGCCCTGGATGTCGTACGCGTCCTCCGTGCGCTCGTTCCACGGCATCTCCAGGACCGTGTCGAGCCAGGTGCGGATCCAGGAGCCCTCGGGCGACTGGTCGGAGGAGCGCTCCAGCTTGTCGACCTCCTTGAGCGCGGCCTCGCGGACCTTCTCGGGCAGGTCGGCGGCCTCGACGCGGGCGCGGTAGTCGTCGGACTCCTCGCCCTCCTGCTCGCCGTTGATCTCGCGCAGTTCCTTGCGCACGGCTTCGAGCTGGCGCCGCAGCAGGAACTCCCGCTGCTGCTTGTCGACGCCCTCCTGGACGTCCTTGGCGATGGTCTCGGCGACGTCCTGCTCGGCGAGGTGGTCGCGCAGCTGCCGGGTGGCGAGCCGCAGGCGCTCGACCGGGTCGGCCGTCTCCAGCAGCTCGACCTTCTGCTCGGTGGTGAGGAAGGGCGAGTAGCCGGAGTTGTCGGCGAGCGCGGAGACGTCCTCGATGGCCTGGACGCGGTCCACGACCTGCCAGGCGCCGCGCTTGCGCAGCCAGGCGGTGGCCAGCGCCTTGTACTCCTTCACCAGCTCGGCGACCTGGCCGGGCAGGGGCTCGGGAACGGTCTCGTCGACGCGGGTGCCCTCGACCCACAGGGCGGCGCCGGGACCGGTGGTGCCGGCGCCGATGCTCACCCGGTGCCGGCCGCGGATCAGGGCGCCCGGGTCGCCGTCGGCGAGGCGGCCGACCTGCTCGACGGTGCCCAGGACGCCGGTCCTGGCGTAGGTGCCGTCGACGCGTGGGACGAGCAGGACGCGAGGCTTGCCGGGCTCGGACCTCGCGGCGGCCTGGGCGGCCTCCACCGCGGCCCGTACCTCGGCGTCGCTCAGGTCCAGGGGGACGACCATCCCGGGGAGCACCACTTCGTCGTCGAGCGGCAGCACGGGCAGGGTGAGCGGTGTGAAGGCATTGGACTCAGCAGCCATGATCTCCCCTTCGGCAGTCAAGTTGAGTTACATCGACTCAATGAAAGGGAGTCCCGGAATGTTCCCCAAGGGCTGTTCGCTCTGAGCGATCAATCTCCACGGCGACCCGCCTTCCGGGAGAGCACCGTGGAACCGCCCGGCATTCCTTTGCCAGGATGGGCCGATGCCCCTCACTTCTTCCCACGACGCCCCCGAAGTGCTGGACCGCCGCGAGGGCCCGCACGGTGAGGTCGTCCTGCGCCGGCACGGGGCGCTGCTGCAGATCATCGCGAACGGCTGCTTCCTGATGGACACCTCCGACGGGCGCTCGGAGCGGCGACTGGTCGACGCGGCGGCCGAGGCGCTCACCGTCTCCGGCGGGCGGCCCGCGCCGCACCTGCTCATCGGCGGTCTCGGCGTCGGCTTCTCGCTCGCACACGCGGCCGCGGACCCTCGGTGGGGCCGGATCGCGGTCGTCGAGCGCGAGCGCGCCGTCATCGACTGGCACCGGGGCGGCCCCCTCGCGGAGCTGTCCGCCGAGGCGCTGGCCGACCCCCGCGCGGAGGTCGTCGAATCGGATCTGGTCCGTTACGTCAATGAGACTTCCGACACGTATGACGCGCTCTGCCTCGACATCGACAACGGGCCCGGCTGGACCGTCACCGAGGACAACGACGGGCTGTACGCGCCGGCCGGACTGGCGGGCTGCGCAAGGGCGTTGAGGCCCGGCGGGGTGCTCGCCGTATGGTCCGCCCAGCCCTCTCCGGAATTCGAAGAAACCTTGCGTAATGCCGGGTTCCAGCAGGTGCGTACCGAAGAGATCCCGGTTGCCCGGGGCGTTCCGGACGTCGTCCACCTCGCCGTCGGGCCTGGATAGCAAAGGCGCGGCCGATCCCCGTACGCTGCTGCCCTGACGCGGTCATTCAAGCGTCAATCGCAGTCATGCGCAGACGAGGGATCACCCCACTGATTCCGGTAAGCACACCTCAGGGGCGGGCGATGGAGCAGACACAGACCTCCCACAACGGCACGGCGACGGCGACCCAGGGCGCTCAGCGCCGGGTGCTGGTGGTCGAGGACGACCAGACGATCGTCGACGCCATCGCGACCCGCCTGCGCGCCGAGGGGTTCCTGGTGCAAACGGCGGGCGACGGGCCGGCCGCGGTCGACACGGCCGAGGCCTGGCAGCCCGACCTGCTGATCCTCGACATCATGCTGCCCGGCTTCGACGGCCTGGAGGTCTGCCGGCGCGTGCAGGCCCAGCGGCCGGTGCCGGTGCTGATGCTCACCGCGCGGGACGACGAGACGGACATGCTGGTCGGCCTCGGCGTGGGCGCCGACGACTACATGACCAAGCCGTTCTCCATGCGCGAGCTGGCCGCGCGCGTGCACGTGCTGCTGCGCCGGGTGGAGCGGGCCGTGGTGGCCGCCTCCACGCCGCGCAGCGGCATCCTGCGCCTCGGCGAACTGGAGATCGACCACGCGCAGCGCCGGGTGCGGGTGCGCAGTGAGGACGTGCACCTCACGCCCACCGAGTTCGACCTGCTGGTCTGCCTGGCGAACACGCCCCGCGCGGTGCTCTCCCGCGAGCAGCTGCTGGCCGAGGTCTGGGACTGGGCGGACGCCTCCGGCACCCGGACCGTCGACAGCCACATCAAGGCACTGCGCCGCAAGATCGGCGCCGAGCGCATCCGTACGGTGCACGGCGTGGGGTACGCGCTGGAGACGCCGACGCCATGAGCCGAGGGCGGGATGCCGCACGGAGGAGCCCCGGCCCCCGGAGAACCGGGGAACCCTGGGGCGGCGTACGCCCGTTCTCGATCAAGACCAAGCTGGGCGCGCTGGTCGTCACGTCGGTGCTGATCACCACCGGGCTGTCGGTGATCGCGGTGCACACCAAGACGGAGCTGCGCTTCATCACGGTCTTCTCGATGATCGCCACACTGCTGATCACGCAGTTCGTGGCGCACTCGCTGACCGCGCCGCTGGACGAGATGAACGCCGTGGCCCGGTCCATCTCGCACGGCGACTACACCCGCCGGGTGCGCGAGAACCGCCGCGACGAGCTGGGCGACCTGGCCGTCACCATCAACCGCATGGCCGACGACCTGGAGGCCCAGGACCTCCAGCGCAAGGAGCTGGTCGCGAACGTCTCGCACGAGCTGCGCACCCCCATCGCGGGCCTGCGCGCGGTGCTGGAGAACATCGTCGACGGGGTCACCGAGGCCGATCCGGAGACGATGCGCACGGCGCTCGGGCAGACGGAGCGGCTCGGCCGGCTGGTGGAGACGCTGCTGGACCTCTCCCGCCTGGACAACGGCGTCGTACCGCTGCGCAAGCGGCGCTTCGAGGTGTGGCCGTACCTCTCGGGCGTGCTGAAGGAGGCCAACATGGTCGCCTCCGCGCGCGCGGGCATCGCCTCCGGCTCCGGCAGCCACACCCGCACCGACGTGCACCTGGCGCTCGACGTCTTCCCGTCCGACCTCACCGTGCACGCCGACCCGGAGCGCATCCACCAGGTCGTCGCCAACCTCATCGACAACGCCGTGAAGCACAGTCCGCCGCACGGCCGGGTGACGGTCAGGGCGCGGCGCGGCGAGTTTCCCGAGTCGCTGGAGCTGGAGGTCCTCGACGAGGGGCCCGGCATTCCGCGCTCGGAGTGGCGCCGGGTGTTCGAACGGTTCAACCGGGGTTCGGTGTCCCGGCCGCACGGTCCGGGCAGCGACGGCGGCACCGGGCTGGGCCTGGCGATCGCGCGCTGGGCGGTGGATCTGCACGGCGGCCGGATCGGCGTGGCCGAATCCGAGCGGGGCTGCCGGATTCTCATCACTCTTCCGGGCCTGCCGACGGCTCCGAGTTGACGTAGGGTTCGAAGCGGAGCGCCAAGATCCACTGGCGTCCGCGCAGACGGACACGTGTGATCAGGCACAGGCCCGCGTTTTCCCGGCGCCGGGTCGCGGTCTCCCCTTCCCGCACGCAACGGAACCTCGCTTGTTTCCCGCCATTTCCAGCGCCGAAACGCAGTCTGCGATGTGACTTACGCGACGATGAACGGGCCCGGTCTGACCTTCCGGGTCGGGGAGGCGTAGCCTTGATTCCCGCTGTCCACCATCTTGTGAAGCGGAAGAGGGCGGTTCTCGCCGTGTCGCCACAGTCCCCCAGTAACTCGAGCATCTCGACCGACACCGACCAAGCGGGCAACGCGGGCAAGAACCCCGCGGCCGCCTTCGGTGCCAACGAATGGCTCGTCGACGAGATCTATCAGCAGTACCTCCAGGACCCGAACTCCGTGGACCGAGCCTGGTGGGACTTCTTCGCCGACTACAAGCCCGGAGCGGCCGCTGCCCAGTCCGCCTCCGGCACCGCGGCCACGGACTCCGGCAGCACCCCCCAGGCCTCCCCCGCGCCGCAGGCGCAGGCGCCCGCCCCGGCCCAGCCGCAGGCGGCGCCCCAGCAGGCGGCCCCCGCGAAGCAGGCCGCGCAGCCCGCCGCTGCCGCCCCCGCGGCTCCGGCCGCCCCGGCCGCGAAGCCCGCCGCCCCGGCCAAGCCCGCGGCCGCCAAGCCGCAGGCCAAGGCCGCCGCGCCCGCCAAGGACGCCGGCTCGGCGCCCGAGGGTCCGGAGACGGTGACCCTGCGCGGCCCCGCCGCCGCGGTCGCGAAGAACATGAACGCCTCGCTGGAGCTGCCCACGGCCACGTCCGTGCGCGCGGTCCCGGTGAAGCTGCTGTTCGACAACCGCATCGTCATCAACAACCACCTCAAGCGCGCCCGGGGCGGGAAGATCTCCTTCACGCACCTGATCGGCTACGCGATGGTGCAGGCCATCAAGGCCATGCCGGCGATGAACCACTCGTTCGGCGAGAAGGACGGCAAGCCGACCCTCGTCAAGCCGGCGCACGTCAACCTCGGCCTCGCCATCGACCTGGTCAAGCCCAACGGCGACCGCCAGCTGGTCGTCGCGGCGATCAAGAAGGCCGAGACCATGAACTTCTTCGAGTTCTGGCAGGCCTACGAGGACATCGTCCGCCGCGCCCGCGACAACAAGCTGACGATGGACGACTTCTCCGGCGTCACCGTCTCGCTGACCAACCCCGGCGGCCTCGGCACCGTCCACTCCGTGCCGCGCCTGATGCCCGGCCAGTCGGTCATCATGGGCGTCGGCTCCATGGACTACCCGGCGGAGTTCCAGGGCACCTCCCAGGACACCCTGAACAAGCTCGGCATCTCGAAGGTCATGACGCTCACGTCGACCTACGACCACCGGGTCATCCAGGGCGCCGCCTCCGGCGAGTTCCTGCGCCAGGTCGCCAACCTGCTCCTCGGCGAGAACGGCTTCTACGACGAGATCTTCAAGGCGCTGCGCATCCCCTACGAGCCGGTCCGCTGGCTCAAGGACATCGACGCCTCGCACGACGACGACGTCACCAAGGCCGCCCGCGTCTTCGAGCTGATCCACTCCTACCGGGTCCGCGGCCACGTCATGGCCGACACCGACCCGCTGGAGTACCAGCAGCGCAAGCACCCCGACCTGGACATCACCGAGCACGGGCTCACCCTGTGGGACCTGGAGCGCGAGTTCGCGGTCGGCGGCTTCGCCGGCAAGTCCCTGATGAAGCTGCGCGACATCCTCGGCGTGCTGCGCGACTCGTACTGCCGCACCACCGGCGTCGAGTTCATGCACATCCAGGACCCGAAGCAGCGCAAGTGGATCCAGGACCGCATCGAGCGCTCGCACACCAAGCCGGAGCGCGAGGAGCAGCTGCGCATCCTGCGCCGCCTGAACGCGGCGGAGGCCTTCGAGACCTTCCTGCAGACGAAGTACGTCGGCCAGAAGCGGTTCTCCCTGGAGGGCGGCGAGTCCGTCATCCCGCTGCTGGACGCGGTCATCGACTCGGCGGCCGAGTCCCGCCTGGACGAGGTCGTCATCGGCATGGCCCACCGCGGCCGGCTGAACGTCCTGGCCAACGTGGTCGGCAAGTCGTACGCGCAAATCTTCCGCGAGTTCGAGGGCAACCTCGACCCGAAGTCGATGCACGGCTCCGGCGACGTGAAGTACCACCTGGGCGCCGAGGGCACCTTCACCGGCCTGGACGGCGAGCAGATCGCGGTCTCGCTGGTCGCCAACCCCTCGCACCTGGAGGCGGTCGACCCGGTCCTGGAGGGCGTCTCGCGCGCCAAGCAGGACATCATCAACAAGGGCGGCACGGACTTCACCGTCCTGCCGGTGGCGATCCACGGCGACGCGGCCTTCGCGGGCCAGGGCGTGGTGGCCGAGACCCTGAACATGTCGCAGCTGCGCGGCTACCGCACCGGCGGCACGGTCCACGTCGTCATCAACAACCAGGTCGGCTTCACCGCCGCCCCGGAGTCCTCGCGCTCCTCGATGTACGCCACCGACGTGGCCCGCATGATCGAGGCCCCGATCTTCCACGTGAACGGCGACGACCCGGAGGCCTGCGTCCGGGTGGCGCGGCTCGCCTTCGAGTTCCGCCAGGCGTTCAACAAGGACGTGGTGATCGACCTCATCTGCTACCGCCGCCGCGGTCACAACGAGACCGACAACCCGGCCTTCACCCAGCCGCTGATGTACGACCTGATCGACAAGAAGCGCTCGGTGCGCAAGCTGTACACCGAGTCCCTCATCGGTCGCGGCGACATCACCCTGGAGGAGGCCGAGCAGGCGCTGCAGGACTACCAGGGCCAGCTGGAGAAGGTCTTCACCGAGGTCCGCGAGGCCGTCTCGCAGCCGGCCGCCTCGGAGCCCTCGGACCCGCAGGCGGAGTTCCCGGTGTCCGTGAACACCGCGATCACCGCGGAGACCGTCAAGCGGATCGCCGAGTCCCAGGTCAACATCCCCGACCACATCACCGTGCACCCGCGTCTGCTGCCGCAGTTGCAGCGCCGCGCGGCGATGGTCGAGGACGGCACGATCGACTGGGGCATGGGCGAGACCCTGGCCGTCGGCTCGCTGCTCCTGGACGGCGTCCCGGTCCGGCTGTCCGGCCAGGACTCGCAGCGCGGCACCTTCGGGCAGCGCCATGCGGTCGTCATCGACCGTGAGACGGGCGACGAGTTCACGCCGCTGCTGTACCTGTCCGAGGACCAGGCCCGGTACAACGTCTACAACTCCCTGCTCTCCGAGTACGCGGTGATGGGCTTCGAGTACGGCTACTCGCTGGCCCGCCCGGACGCGCTGGTGATGTGGGAGGCGCAGTTCGGCGACTTCGTCAACGGCGCGCAGACGGTCGTGGACGAGTTCATCTCGTCGGCCGAGCAGAAGTGGGCCCAGACCTCCGGCGTCACCCTCCTGCTGCCGCACGGCTACGAGGGCCAGGGCCCGGACCACTCCTCGGCCCGTATCGAGCGCTTCCTCCAGCTCTGCGCGCAGAACAACATGACGGTCGCGATGCCGACCCTGCCGTCGAACTACTTCCACCTCCTGCGGTGGCAGGTGCACAACCCGCACCACAAGCCGCTGGTGGTCTTCACCCCGAAGTCGATGCTGCGCCTGAAGGCCGCGGCCTCGAAGGCGGAGGAGTTCACGACGGGCCAGTTCCGCCCGGTCATCGGCGACGACTCGGTCGACCCGGCCGCCGTCAAGAAGGTCGTCTTCACCGCCGGCAAGGTCTACTACGACCTCGACGCCGAGCGGAAGAAGCGCGGTCTGACGGACACGGCCATCATCCGCATCGAGCGCCTGTACCCGCTGCCGGGTGCCGAGCTCCAGGCGGAGATCGCCAAGTACCCGAACGCCGAGAAGTACCTGTGGGCCCAGGAGGAGCCGGCGAACCAGGGTGCCTGGCCGTTCATCGCGCTCAACCTGATCGACCACCTGGACCTGGCGGTCGGCGCCGACGTCCCGCACGGCGAGCGCCTGCGCCGCATCTCGCGCCCGCACGGCTCGTCCCCGGCCGTCGGTTCCGCCAAGCGGCACCAGGCCGAGCAGGAGCAGCTGGTGCGTGAGGTGTTCGAGGCGTAGCTCCCCCGCGGCGGCGCGACACCGCCGCGCGGCGCGTCCGGGCCGGGCCGCATCTCCTCTTCGGGGGTGCGGCCCGGCCCTTTGCCTGCACTTATCCTTGACGGCATGTACTTCACCGACCGTGGCATCGAGGAGCTGGAGAAGCGGCGCGGCGAGGAGGAGGTCACCTTCGAGTGGCTCGCCGAGCAGCTGCGGACCTTCGTCGACCTGAACCCGGACTTCGAAGTGCCGGTGGAGCGGCTGGCCACGTGGCTGGCGCGGCTGGACGACGAGGACGAGGACGAGTAGGCACGCACAGCCCTTACGGGCCGACGGCGCCCCGGGATGCCGTCAGGAGCGCCTGGAGAGGCCGTACGCCGTCCCGAGCGCGCCGTGCGCGAGCAGCAGTGCCCCCGCGGTGGTCCAGCCGCCGCTGCGGCGCCGCAGGCCCCAGAAGGTGAGCGGCAGACCGGCCGCCATCTGCGCCAGGGCGCGGGCTCCGGGGCCGCCCACCCAGGGCATCCAGGCGGCGAGGCGGCTCTCGTCGGCGGTCGGACGGCGCCCGGGGGCCTCGGTCCGCCGGGAGCCGGGCAGGACGCCGGCGGCCGTTCCGAGGCGGTCCGCGCCTTCACCGGGGCCGAGCCCGGCGGGGAGAGTGATCCCCGCGCGCGTGAGCACCGCCAGCAGTCCCCGCAGCCTGGCGAGCGCGTCGGCCTCGCGGTCCCGGCGGGTCAGTCCGTCCAGCGCCTGGAGGTCAAGAACGGGGTCCAGCCCGAGCCGGACGGCGAACGTGCGCATGGCCTCCTCCTCGCCGGCCGGGGTGCCGTCCGCGAGCCACACGTAGCCGACGGGGCGGCGGAAGCCCGACGCGAGGGTGTAGCCGGCCCGGTCGGCGTCCCACCACAGGGCCAGTACGGGCCAGTCGGCGCCGACGGCGAGCGCCGCGGCCCAGCCGGTGACCACGCGGTCGACCGGTTCGCCGCCGTGCCGCCAGGGCCCGCCCTCCGGGACGAGCACGCTCCATCGCTCGCCGGCCGGGACCAGTGGCATGCGTTCGCCCAGCAGCGGGGCGACGGCGGCAACGGAGTCCGGACCGGCGCGGCACAGGAGCAGGGCGCCGGGGCCGACGGCGGAGTCGGGGGCGAACTCTTCTGTCGACATGCTCACAAACTAAGTCAAATCCCCATCGTCGGCCGGTCACGCATCACCGGAACGAGTGTCTTGACTTTCCGTGCCCGCGATATATCGTGAATAGTGAAGGACGCGATATGCCGCGTTCGGTCGAGGAGGTCTGCACCATGTCCGAGTGGTCCGTCGCGGAGCCCAGGAAGCTCACCTTCGACGAGTCCGTCAGCGAGCTCCAGGTACGCATCGTCCATGGAACAGTGAACGTCGTGGGCACGGACGAGGGTTCCGCCCGCCTGGAGGTCTCCGAGATCGAGGGGCCACCCCTGATCGTGACCCAGCAGGACGGCGTGCTCACCGTGGCCTACGAGGACCTGCCCTGGAAGGGCTTCCTCAAATGGCTCGACCGCAAGGGCTGGCGCCGCAACGCGGTGGTCTCCCTCGCCGTTCCGACCAGCACCCGCGTGGAGGTCGGGGTGGTCGGTGCGGCGGCCGTCGTCTCGGGGCTGGCGGGCCGCGCCGAGGTGAAGGGCGTCTTCGGGGACACCACGCTGGTGAGCCTCACGGGCCCGGTCCGCGCCGACACCGTCTCGGGGAACGTGGAGGCGCAGGCCCTCTCCGGCGACCTGCGCTTCAATTCGGTCTCCGGGGACCTCACGGTGGTGGAGGCGGGTTCCTCCGTGCGGGCCGACTCGGTGAGCGGTTCGATGGTCGTCGACCTGGACACGACGGGCGGGCCGACCGACATCAGCCTGAACAGCGTCTCGGGCGAGATCGCCATCCGGCTGCCGCAGCCGGCCGACGCGAAGGTGGAGGCCAACACGGCGAGCGGCTCCGTCTCCAACGCCTTCGAGGACCTGCGGGTGACCGGCCAGTGGGGCGCCAAGCGGATCACCGGCCGGCTCGGCGCGGGCAACGGCCGGCTGAAGGCCACCACGGTCTCCGGCTCGATCGCCCTGCTGCGCCGCCCGGCGACGGAGGAGGCGCCGTGGGAGGACGATGCGCCGGGTCCGGCTTCCGGCCCGGTGGGCGACGGGCAGGACGACTCGGGGGACAATTCCGCTTCCGGCCGGGACCACGGCGCCACCGGCGCCCCGGCCGACAGCACGACCGACAAGAAGGTGCTCTGACATGCCCCCCGTCTTCGCGCACGGCCGCCTCCGCCTCTACCTCCTCAAGCTCCTGGACGAGGCACCGCGCCACGGCTACGAGGTGATCCGCCTCCTCGAGGAGCGCTTCCAGGGCCTGTACGCGCCGTCGGCGGGCACGGTGTACCCGCGCCTGGCCAAGCTGGAGGCCGAGGGCCTGGTCACCCACACCACCGAGGGCGGACGCAAGGTGTACGCCATCACGGACGCCGGCCGTGCCGAGTTGTCCGACCGCAGCGGTGAACTGGCCGACCTGGAGCTGGAGATCCGCGAGTCGGTCGCCGAGCTCGCCGCCGAGATCCGGGCCGACGTCCGCGGTGCCGCGGGTGACCTGCGCCGGGAGATGCGCGCCGCGGCCGGCGCGGCACGCCGGGGCACCGGCTCCGGTGCGCAGGGCGAGGGGGACTCCTTCGCCACCGGCACCGCGGGCGCCGACGACAAGGAGGCCTGGCGCGCGGCCAAGGAGGAGATGCGGCGCGTCAAGCAGGAGTGGAAGGAGCAGGCCCGCCGCGCCAAGGACGAGAGCCGCCGCGCCCGCGAGGAGGCCCAGCGGGCCCGGCGCCAGGCCAAGGAGGCCCAGGAGCGGGCCCGGACGCAGGCGCAGGAGGAAGTGCAGCGCATCGCCCAGCGGGTCCAGGAACAGGTGCAGGACCACTTCGCACGGGGCGACTGGCCGACGGGGCTGCGCGAGGGACTCAGCGAACTGGCCAAGGAGGTCGGAGACTTCGGCAAGGACTTCGGGAAGGAGTTCGGCCGGGACTGGGGCTTCGGCCGCTCCGACGACGCCACGTCCGGGCACCGGGCCGAGTACTCCGCCACGCCCGAGGACTTCCCGGCCGGTTACGAGCCCGCCTGGGCCCACGAGGACACCGCGGAGTCCACCGGCGATCCCGCCCGTGACCTGGACCGGCTGCTCGACCGCTTCCGGGACGACATCCGGGACGCGGCCCGGGACCACGGGGTCACGGCCGACCAGCTCCGCGAGTCACGCCGGCACCTGTCGGCAGCCGCGGCTCACATCGGAGCGATACTGCGGGCCCCCAAGCCCTGAGCCCCGGGGGCCGCGGAGCCGCTTCCGTCAGGCGCAGGCCTCCCCCGAGTCGCCGCCCAGCACCCTGGTCAGCGACTCGTACGTCACTCCGTGGTCGGCGAGCACCTCGGCGGGCACACCGGGGCGGACGGTCAGGGCGAGGAGGATGTGCTCGTCCCCGATCCACCGGTCGCGCCGGTCGACGGCGACCCGGAGGGCCTGCTCCAGCGCCTCCTTGGCGCCCTTGCCGAAGCTGCGGTGTCCGGACCACCAGCGCCGGTCCTTCCGGTCACCGGACATCGCGCCGACGCCGTGGGTCTCCTCCACCCGGGCGACGATCTCGGAGACGTCGATCCCGAGCCCGGCGAGCGCGTCGGCCTCGGCCTGCGACAGTCCGGCACGGCGCCGGGCCTCCGCCAGCGCCTGCCGCACCGCGTCACCGCGCCCTCCGGCTCCGAGCACCCCCAGTGCCCGCAGCGCGAAGGAGCCGCAGCTGCCCTCCCGGTCGAGCAGCGCCAGCAGCAGGTGCTCGGGGCCGACGGTCTGCGCCCGCGCCTCCTCGGCGTGCCGGACCGCCTCCTGCACCACGTCCCGGGCGTCCTTCGTGAACCGATTGAACATCAATGCCTCCCGTACTTCTTGTGCACGGCCTGCCTGCTGACCCCGAGTTCGGTGGCGATCTCCTGCCACGACCACCCCTGGTTGCGTGCGCCGCGCACCTGCACCGCCTCGAGCTGCTCCAGCAGCCTGCGCAGTGCGGCGACGGCCCGCAGCCCGACCCGAGGATCGCGATCACCCGCGCGCGCGGCGAGATCGGTTGCTTCGCTCATGCAGTCAACATAGGTTGACGCCCGCGCCTTGTCAATGCTGGTTGACAAGGCGCGGGTGCGGGAGGCACCTGGAGAAGGCGTCAGGAGCCGCTGAGCACGATCTTGCCGAACTGCTCCCCGGAGGCCATCCGCTCGAATCCCTCGCGGGCCCGGTCCAGCGGGAGCACCTCGTCGATGACGGGACGGACACCGGTGGCGGCGCAGAAAGAGAGCAGGTCCTCCAGTTCCTCCTTGGTGCCCATCGTGGAACCGACGACCTTGAGCTCCAGGAAGAAGATGCGGGTCAGCTCGGCGTGGGAGGGCCGGTCGCCGCTGGTGGCACCGGAAATGACCAGGGTGCCGCCCGGCTTGAGCGACTTCACCGAGTGGGACCAGGTGGCCGCACCCACGGTCTCGATGACGGCGTCGACCCGCTGCGGCAGCCGCGCGCCCGTCTCCACGGCCTCCATGGCGCCCAGCTCCAGGGCGCGCTTGCGCTTGGCCTCGTCCCGGCTGGTGGCGAAGACCCGCAGCCCCGCCGCCTTGCCGAGCACGATCGCGGCCGTGGCGACCCCGCCGCCGGCGCCCTGCACCAGCACGGAGTCCCCGGGGCGCACCCCGGCGTTGGTGAACAGCATCCGGTACGCCGTCAGCCAGGCGGTCGGCAGACAGGCGGCCTCCGCGAAGGAGAGTTCCTTCGGCTTGGGCAGGACGTTCCAGGTCGGCACGGCGACCCGCTCGGCGAACGTGCCCTGGTAGCGCTCGGTGAGGATCGAGCGGGGCTCCTTCGGGCCGACGCCGTGACCGGTCTGGCCGATCACGGAGTGCAGGACGACCTCGTTGCCGTCCTCGTCGACACCGGCGGCGTCGCAGCCGAGGATCATCGGGAGCCGGTCCTCGGGGAGGCCGACGCCGCGCAGGGACCACAGGTCGTGATGGTTGAGGGAGGCGGCCCTGACATCGACGACACTCCAGCCGGGGCGGGCCTCGGGAGCCGGGCGCTCTCCCAACTCCAGGCCGGTCAGCGGCTGGTCGCGGTCGATTCGGGCGGCGTAGACAGCGAACATGACCTTGACGATAGGTAACACACCCGCCGACCGGAACCACGACACCGTGTGACACACGCCCTCTTGCCGCCGGCCACCCCGGCTGCGGGCAGCCCCCGGCCACACCGACGCCGCCCAGCCCGAAAAGCGAACGGCCCCGTCCGCCAGGGACGAGGCCGCTCACCACAAGCAAGGCGTCACACGGTCACCGCCGCGCGACCCCCTCCGCACGGGCCGCCGCCGCCACCGCCGCCGTGACCGCCGGCGCCACGCGCTCGTCGAACGGGGACGGGATGACGTAGTCCGCGGCGAGGTCGTCGCCCACCACGGAGGCCAGCGCCTCGGCCGCCGCGAGCTTCATGCCCTCGGTGATCCGCGACGCCCGCACCTGCAGCGCGCCCGCGAAGATGCCCGGGAAGGCCAGCACGTTGTTGATCTGGTTGGGGAAGTCCGACCGCCCCGTCGCCACGACCGCCGCGTACTTGTGCGCGACCTCCGGGTGCACCTCGGGGTTCGGGTTGGCCATCGCGAAGACGAAGGCACCCTTCGCCATCGAGGCCACCGCCGGCTCCGGCACCGTACCGCCGGAGACGCCGATGAAGACGTCGGCGCCCGCGAGGGCCGACTCCAGCGAACCGGACAGCCCGGCCTTGTTGGTGAAGGAGGCCAGTTCCTGCTTGACCGGCGTCAGGTCGTCCCGGTCGGCGGAGACCACACCCTTGCGGTCCGTGACCGCGACGTCCCCGATGCCCGCCTCGACCAGCATCTTGGCGATGGCGACACCGGCCGCGCCCGCACCCGAGATCACCGCCCGCAGCTCACCCAGCGTCCGCCCGCTCAGCCGCGCCGCGTTCCGCAGCGCCGCCAGCGTCACGACCGCCGTGCCGTGCTGGTCGTCGTGGAAGATCGGAATGTCGAGCCGCTCCTGGAGCTTGCGCTCGATCTCGAAGCACCGCGGCGCCGAGATGTCCTCCAGGTTCACACCGCCGAAGGAGGGCGCGAGCCGCACCACCGTCTCGACGATGTCGTCCGCATCCGTGCAGTCCAGCGCGATCGGAACCGCGTCCACGCCGCCGAACTGCTTGAAAAGGATCGCCTTCCCCTCCATCACCGGAAGGGAGGCCTCGGGGCCGATGTCCCCGAGCCCCAGAACCGCAGTACCGTCCGTCACGACCGCCACGACCGACGACTTCCACGTGTAGTCGTGCACCAGGTCGGGCTGCTCGGCGATCGCGCTGCACACTTTCGCGACGCCGGGCGTGTACGCCAGGGACAGGTCGTCCTTGTCGCGGACCGGCACGGTGGCCTGCACGGCCATCTTGCCGCCGCGGTGCAGCGCGAACGCTGGGTCGAAGGAGTCGAGGGGCTCCCCCGTCTCCTGCTCCGTACCGGCGTCGCTGTCGCTGCGAGGATTGACGATCTCCGCTGCCACTTGTCTTACCCCTTAAGAGTTCATGGTTTGAGGGTTTGTCCACTCCTGGTGAGGAATGGGCGGGCACCGCACAGGTGGATGGCCGTTGGGGCCACAGGGAGGCCTGCGCGACGGGCGCGCCGCACACGCGCCCTGAGCCCCTGATGAGGGGTGTAAAGAACCTTCTTACCCGACGGATGCCCCCTGCGACGAGTCGGATAAGGGCAAGCTCACATGCCGGACCTCGGTCGCCGCATGTCGGTGACATGACTCATAGGCGAGTATCCGGACAACTTCGCCGGAGCCCTTGACAGGCGTCGGCGACAAGCTCTTGACGGACACGCACACCGCCGGACTCTCTTCGCATTTCCAGGAATGCCGAAGATCTTTCGGCCGGAAGAGGAGATTCCCGTAAAGGTTCGGTCGTGTTGTACCGGCCTGGTGCGGTTCGGGGGGTCACCCGTTATCCGATTTTGACATGACGTCCCCCCTGAATGGCCGAGTCCGAATGGCAAGATGCCGTAATCACACGAGGTCGCGACACTCGAAGGCGTGTGCTCTCGTCGACCCACGGCGCCTGCCGGTCCCCCGGCAGGCGCCCCGCCCCACCGGAACTCCACCGTCCCCATCGGCATCTCCTTTCATCCGCCGGAGGAACCACCATGACCGCACGCTCCACCCGTCGTACGACCGCCGCGCACTCCCGGACAGCAGCGGTCGGTGCGATCGCGGTCGCAGGCGCCCTGCTGCTCGCCGGATGCGGCGACCAGACCGAGAACAGCGGCTCCGGCAGCGACGACCAGTCCGCCGTGGCGGCCCCGCTGGCCGACAAGCTGCCGCAGGAAATTCGCGACGCAGGCGTCATCAAGGTCGGTTCCGACATCGCGTACGCCCCGGTCGAGTTCAAGGACAAGTCCGGCAAGACAGTCGGCATCGACCCCGACCTCGCGGACGCCATGGGCAAGCAGCTCGGCGTGAAGTTCGAGTTCGCGAACGGCACCTTCGACACCCTGATCACCGGTCTGCGTTCCGGGCGCTACGACATCGCGATGTCGGCGATGACCGACACCAAGGAACGCCAGGAGGGCATCGACTCCGAGACCGGCAAGAAGGTCGGCCAGGGCGTCGACTTCGTGGACTACTTCACCGCCGGTGTCTCGATCTACACCAAGAAGGGCGACGACCAGGGCATCAAGACCTGGTCCGACCTGTGCGGCAAGAAGCTGGTCCTCCAGCGCGGCACGGTCTCCGAGGACCTCGCCAAGGCCGAGAACGAGAAGTGCCCGGCCGGCAAGAAGATCACCATCGAGCCCTACGACAACGACCAGCAGGCCCAGACCCGCCTGCGCGCGGGCGGCGCCGACGCCGGTTCCTCCGACTTCCCGGTCGCGGCGTACGCGGTGAAGACCTCCGGCGGCGGCAAGGACTTCCAGATCGTCGGCGAGCAGGTCGAGGCCGCCCCGTACGGCATCGCGGTCGCCAAGGACAACACCCAGCTGCGGGACGCCCTGAAGGCGGCGCTGGACGCGATCATCGCTAACGGCGAGTACGAGAAGGTCCTCGACAAGTGGGGCGTGGCGGAAGGCGCCGTCACCGAGGCCACCGTCAACGCCGGCAAGTGACACCCGGCGGGCGCTGAAAGGCAACATCCGTGACTGTTGACATCGACAAGACGGCGGGCGGCCCGGCCGACACCCCGCCGGCCGGGCCGGAGGCCATCAAGGCCATCCCGGTCCGGCACTACGGGCGGTATGTCTCCGCGACCGTGGCGCTCGCGCTGCTGGCCGCGGTCGTGTACGCGTTCTCCCAGGGCAAGATCAACTGGGGCGCGATCCCCGACTACTTCTTCGACGACCGGATCGTCTCCGGTGTGGGCAAGACGCTGCTGATCACCGTCCTGGCCATGGCGATCGGCATCTTCGGCGGCATCCTGCTCGCCGTCATGCGGCTGTCGAAGAACCCGGTGACCTCGTCCATCGCGTGGTTCTACATCTGGTTCTTCCGCGGCACGCCGGTCCTGGTGCAGCTGGTGGTCTGGTTCAACCTGGGCCTGGTCTTCGAGTACATCAACCTCGGCCCGGTCTACCGGGACGAGTGGTCGGACTTCATGACGCCGTTCCTGACGGTGCTGCTCGGCCTCGGCCTCAACGAGGCCGCGTACATGGCGGAGATCTGCCGGGCCGGTCTGCTCGCGGTCGACGAGGGCCAGACCGAGGCGGCGCACGCGCTGGGCATGAGCCACACCAAGACGCTGCGCCGGATCGTGATCCCGCAGGCGATGCGCGTGATCGTGCCGCCCACGGGCAACGAGGTCGTCAACATGCTGAAGACGACGTCACTGGTCTCGGTCGTCCAGTACCCCGAGCTGTTCCGCGCGGCCCAGGACATCGGCCAGACCTCCGGCGCACCGGCCGAGATGCTGTTCCTGGCGGCGGCCTGGTACCTGCTGCTGACCTCGGTCTTCAGCGTGGGCCAGTACTACCTGGAGCGGTACTACGCGCGAGGTTCGAGCAGGTCCCTGCCGGCCACCCCGTTCCAGAAGATCAAGGCGAACGTGCTGTCACTGTCCAGCCGCTCCAAGCCGACGGGAGGCACCGCATGACCGCCATGGTGAAGGCCGAGGGCGTCCACAAGTCCTTCGGCGCGGTCGAGGTCCTCAAGGGCATCGACCTGGAGGTGAAGCAGGGCGAGGTGTTTTGCCTCATCGGCCCCTCCGGCTCCGGCAAGTCCACCTTCCTCAGGTGTATCAACCACCTCGAGAAGATCAACGCCGGGCGTCTGTACGTCGACGGCGAGCTGGTCGGCTACCGCCAGAAGGGGGACAAGCTCTACGAACTGAAGGACAGCGAGGTCGCCCTGAAGCGCCGGGACATCGGTATGGTCTTCCAGCGCTTCAACCTGTTCCCGCACATGACGGCCGTCGAGAACGTCATGGAGGCTCCGGTCCAGGTCAAGGGCGTGAGCAAGGCGCAGGCCAGGGAGCGTGCCACCGCCCTCCTGGAGCGGGTGGGCCTCGGCGACAAGGCCGGCAACTACCCCTCGCAGCTCTCCGGCGGCCAGCAGCAGCGCGTCGCCATCGCCCGCGCGCTGGCGATGGACCCGAAGCTGATGCTGTTCGACGAGCCGACCTCGGCCCTCGACCCGGAGCTGGTCGGTGACGTCCTGGACGTCATGCGCGACCTCGCCGAGTCCGGCATGACGATGGTCGTCGTGACCCACGAGATGGGCTTCGCCCGTGAGGTCGGCGACAGTCTGGTCTTCATGGACGGCGGCGTGGTCGTGGAGTCGGGCAACCCGCGCGACGTCCTGACGGATCCGCAGCAGGAGCGGACCAAGGCGTTCCTGTCCAAGGTCCTCTGAGCACCCGCCCTTGCGCACGCCGGAGGGGGCGGTACGGACATCCGTACCGCCCCCTCCGGCATTGCCCCCGCCTACTTGAGCGCCAGCAGCAGCGTGTCCGACGGCGAGCACCACACCGGCCGCGCCTCGCCGAAGCCCTTTTCGCGCAGTACGCGCGCGTGCCACTGCGCCGAGGGCATGTCGCCGTCGGCGTGCTCGCCGTAGATCTCGAAGCGGCGGGCGGTGGGACCGGCGAGGACCGGGTCCTTGGCGGCGAGCTGCCACCACTCGGACCAGTCGAGCGCACCCCCCGCCTTGGCGGCGTCCATCCCCGCGTGCCGCTGCGCGCGCTCCGCCGCGTTGATCCGGGGCGTCGTCTCGTCGATCATGTGGTCGGCGTTCATGAAGACACCGCCGTCGCGGACGACCTCCGCGACCCGACCGTAGAGGGCCGCGAGGGGTTCGGAGTGGAGCCAGTGCAGGGCCGTGGCGGTCAGTACGGCGTCGTACGAGTCGTACGGCAGCTTCGCCGTCCAGTCGGGGTCCTTGAGGTCGGCGGTGACCAGGGAGACCCGTTCGTCGCCGGCGAAGGTTCTCTCGGCGATGGCGAGGAGCGCCGGGTCGAGGTCCACACCGGTGCTGGTGGCCTGCGGGAAGCGGGCCAGCAGGCGGGCCGTGATGGTGCCGGTGCCGCAGGCCAGGTCGAGCACCCGGGGCGCGGGCCCCACCAGCGCCTCGACCATGTCCAGCATGATCCGGAAGCGTTCCTCCCGGTCGGGCATGTACCACTCCTGCTGCCGGTCCCAGCTCTCCTGCCAGGCCTGCCAGTCGGCCGCCGGTGCGGGTGTGGTGGCCGTGGTGATGTCCGCGTCCGTCATCGAGCCCCTCCATCGCGTGCGTCACGTAATACCCTGTAAGCGCGATCAGTCATTACCTGACCGCAGGCACGACCATAGAGCCCCTTCGTAAGGACTACAAGTGGAACTGGCCTATTACTCGGACTACGCCGTGCGTCTCGTCAACACCGAGGAACCGGCCCGGGGGCAGGATTCCCTCACCTCGGTCGATGCCGTGCGCGAGCTCTTCGGCGCCAACCAGTCGGCGGCCCGGCGCGCCACGGACGCGGACGTGACCCGCTTCCGCTCGGTCCGCGGGCGGCTGCGCGCGGTCTTCGAGGCGGCCGATGGCGGCGACGAGACCCTCGCCGTGGACCTGCTCAACTCCCTCCTGCTGGAGTTCCCGGTGAGCCCGCAGATCTCCGGCCACGACCACCGCGACGACGACGGCAGCCCGCTGTGGCACATGCACCTGGCGGACCACCCGTCCAACGCGACCGCCGGTTTCGCCGCCATCGCGGCGATGGGCCTGGGCTTCCACCTCACCGAGTACGGCGTGGACCGTCTGGGCCTGTGCGAGGCGGCCCCCTGCCGCAACGCCTACCTGGACACCTCCACGAACCGCTCCCGGCGCTACTGCTCGGACCGCTGCGCCACCCGCGCCAACGTGGCGGCCTACCGCGCCCGCAAGCGCCTGGAGGCGGACCGGTCGGCCAGCACCGGCCGCAGCGCGGAGAGCGCCCAGCGGCCCACGGCGAACGGCGAGCGCTGACCCGGCTTCAGAGGCCGGTACCGCGCCCGAGCCCGCCCGAGCACCAGCTCCTCCGGGACGACCCCGTAGTCGGTGCTGTCACCGCCCGCGAAGGCGTTGTCGCCGAGCACCCACCAGCCGGCCCCGCGCCGCTCGACGGCCCGCTTGACCACCAGCAGGTCCTGCTGGAAGGGATGCCGCAGCACCACGACGTCACCCGGCCGGACCCGCGCACCCCAGTGCACGAGGAGCACGTCGCCGTGATGGAGCGTGGGCACCATCGACGGCCCGGTCACCTCGGCCGGGCCGAAAGGCAACGCCCCTCTCGGGCGTTCGGTCTCCTGCGACGACTGCTCCGGCATGACCCGGCACCTCCCCGGTGTTTCCTCCACCAGTCTCAGTCTCACCCCGGACTTTTGTCCTAAGCCCACGGGGGCACTCGCGAAATCGCGCCTCCCAGGGAGTAATGTCCCCCCTGAGAAGACGATCACGAGGAAGGAACGCTTCATGCTTTCCCGCCTGTTTGCCCCCAAGGTCACGGTCAGCGCCCACTGCGACCTGCCCTGCGGCGTGTACGACCCGGCCCAGGCCCGCATCGAGGCGGAGTCGGTGAAGGCCGTGCAGGAGAAGATGGCCGGCAACGACGACCCGCACTTCCAGACGCGCGCCACGGTCATCAAGGAGCAGCGCGCCGAGCTGGCGAAGCACCACGTCTCCGTGCTGTGGAGCGACTACTTCAAGCCGCCGCACTTCGAGAAGTACCCGGAGCTGCACCAGCTGGTCAACGACACCCTGAAGGCCCTGTCGGCCGCCAAGGGTTCGAAGGACCCGGCGACCGGCCAGAAGGCGCTGGACTACATCGCCCAGATCGACAAGATCTTCTGGGAGACCAAGAAGGCCTGACGCACGGTCTTCAATCCGCACCCGGTCCGCAGGACGCCGAGCACGGCGTCGTGGCGGTCCGGGTGCGGTCGTCTCCGCCCTCAGCCCCGCCGCAGGCGGGAGACCAGACCCCGGTGTGCCCATCCGGTCCTGCGCAGGCCCGTCCAGACGCAGTACGCGGCGACGGCGACCGCGAGCGCCGCGGCACCGGGTGCGGACGGAACAGCGTTCATCGCGGCGACGCCGAGCACCACGGCGACGAAGCCGTCGAACTGCCACGCCACGATCAGCAGGCCGGAGAGGTCGCCGAGCGGTGTGACGACCGGGAGCAGCAACGCGAGCGGCAGGTGCAGCTTCATCTCGCGCAGGAACCTGGCGCCGAGCACCAGCATCACCGACCCGGCGACGAGGAACACCGTGTCCGGCAGCCGCCCGCCGTACAGCGGCCACCGGGCCGCCACCGCCACTGCGCCGCCCAGCACGGTCCCGCCCGCCACGGCGACGACGGGCCAGGTCAGCGCCCGGGTGAGCGCCCCGCCCCACCCCTCGCCGAACAGCGGCGCCAGCGTCAACTCGTCGCGCAGGCCGCGCCATGTCTCGCCCACCCACCCGGACCCCAGGTACAGGCAGACGCAGCCGGCCGTCCACAGCGGCGCGGCGAGGCCGCCGTACGCCCCGGCCGTGCCGAGCGTCAGCGCGGCTCCGCCCGTCGGCAGGAGCACCAGGGCCGCGCCGGTGCGGCCCGGTGTGCGCAGCGCCCGGACCGCGCCCTGGCGCACGTGTCCGCGCAGGCGGCCGTCGGGCCGGAACAGGGCCGAGGTGAGGCCGCGCGGCTCCGGGCGGTAGAGGTCGAGCGCGTGGTGCAGCGTGCCCGTCAGCACAT
This sequence comes from Streptomyces sp. CB02414, assembly GCF_001905385.1. Classification (GTDB taxonomy): domain Bacteria; phylum Actinomycetota; class Actinomycetes; order Streptomycetales; family Streptomycetaceae; genus Streptomyces. The sequence continues at coordinate 155,606 of NZ_LIPF01000002.1, forward strand.
ACGCCTGCGCCTGGGAGGCGCGTGCCGACTCGCGGGCCAGTCTGCTCAGGTCGACCGTGCTGACGGCCCGGAAGGCCGCCCGTCCCACGGCCGCGGCGGAGGCCGCCGTGACGGCGGCGACGAGCCAGAGAGCACCCGCTCCTTGGGGCACGGGACGGCTCGTCACCGCCACGAGGAGCGCCACGGCGCCCGCGGCGCAGGCGAGCACGAGGTTGTCGGCGACCGTCCGCACCTGGCCCCACAGCCACACCACCGCGGCGAGGGCACTGAGACCGGCGACGGCCGCCACCACTTGCAGCGCCGTGTCGAGGCGGCCGAACAGGTCGGTCGTGAGGTAGGCCGCCGTGCAGAGGGCCGACAGCAGGGCGGCGCCCGCGTACAGCAGCCGGCGGCGTGCGATCGTGCCGAGGTAGCCCGCCGGAGGCAGGTCCGTGGACATGAACACGTGCAGCAGGAAGGGCTGGAGCACCAGCGGCCCCCAGAACCTCGCGGCGAGCTGGGCCCCCCAGCACACCGTCACCGCGAGCGCGCAGGCCAGGGGCGTCGCGTCGGCGGGTGTCGCCACGGGGACGAGCGCGGGTGAGTCGGCGGCGGCGACCAGGGCCGGCACCAGGAAGAAGACACCGAAGAGCGCGACGAGGTAGGCGGTGTACGCGCGTCCGCCCGCCGAGGCACGGTCACCGCGGCGGGCGTACCGGCGCCACACGACACGGACGCGGTCCCCGACGCCGGCGTCGGCAGTCATGGTGTGCTGCGCCGTCATCCCAGCTCCACGCGGCCGTCGCACGCGTCCACCAGGGCCGGTTCGTGGGTGGCGACCAGGAACGCGGTGCCCGCCCCGGCCCGCTCGGCGAGCAGGCCGGCCACCAGCTCGACGCGGTCACCGTCCAGGTGGCGCTCCGGTTCGTCGAGCAGTACGGCGCCGGCGGGCCGGACGAGGGTCAGCGCGAGGCTGAAGAGCTGGGACTGGCCGGACGAGACCTGGTGGGGGAACCGTTCCCCCAGCGGGCACAGCCCCATTCGCTCCATGATCCGTCCGGCACCCTCGGTGGTCTCCGCGGAGTTGCCATACCAGGAGGCGGCGACCAGCGTCACCTGCTCGCGCAGCGTCATGTCCCGGGCGACCGGGACTGGTTCGACGAGCGAGGCCACGAGCCTGCGGTGCGAAGGCTTCGCCATGTCGGCGGGTTCCCCCCGGATCGAGCACGTGCCGGCGGTGAGGCTCCGGCTGCCCAGGAAGGCGCGCAGCAGAGTGGTCTTTCCACTCCCGTTACTTCCCGTGACGCACCAGAACTCGCCCGGCGGCACGTCGAACGTCGTCGGCGCGAGCAGGGTCGTGCCGTCCAGCGCGACCGTCGCACCGTCCGCCGCGAGCACGGGAGCGACCCCGGTCACCGGTCAGCGCTTCCTGCGGTACGTCCGCACCACGACGCCGTTGCCGAAGCTCCGCACCGACTGCGGGACGAATTCGGTGACGGCGAAGCCGGTCCCGAACATCGGCATGCCGGTGCCCAGCACCACGGGGTAGGTCTTGATGACCAGCTCGTCGACCTCGTCGAACAGCTCGCCGGCGACGGCCGATCCGCCGCACAGGTAGATGTCGAAGCCGGTGTCCTCCGCCTTGAGTTCGCGGACCTTGCCGACCAGGTCCGCCGAGACGATCTCGACGTTGGGATCGGGCGACTCCGTGAGCGTGCGGGAGGCGACGTACTCGCGCAGGTGTGCGTAGGGGCTGGTGACACCCTCCTTGAGGGCGAGGTCGTAGCTGGCCCGGCCCTGGACGATCGTGTCGAACCGCTTGTTGGGCAGGTCGTCGATGCCGAGCGGCCGACGGCCGTGGGTCGGCAGGGTCTCCGGGTACTCCGACTTCAGGAACGCGAGGAACTCCTCGTCGACGAACGGGACCATGAAGGCGGCGTCGCCGTCCGGGCCGCCGATGAAGCCGTCGATCGAGCAGGCGATGAAGTACGTGAGCTTGCGCAAGACGTTGCCCTCTCCCTTGATCACTCCACTCATAGTACTACGGGGGGAGTGGTTTAAGGGGTTTGTCGCGGCTCACGCCACATCGGCCACATCCGGGGGCCGTCCGGGAGGACCAGGGCCCGGCCGGTGAACTCGAAACCGAGGCGTTCGTACAGGCCTTTGCTGCGGTCACTGCTCGCCTCCAGATAGGCGGGCAGCCCCTCGCGGTCGCACCGGTCGAGGACCGTCCCGATCAGTGCGGTGCCCAGTCCCTCGCCCTGCCGGCCGGGGGCCACGCCGATCATCCACAGGTACTCGTGGGCCCGGCCCGAGGGGTGGATGCCCTCCGTCAGCCGGGCTATCAGCTCCACCCGCTCGTTGGCCGGATCGACGGCTTCGCGCACCAGGGCCGGGATGTCCTCGGCGCCGTCACCCGGCTGCTCACCGGCGGGCACGGGCAGCCAGAGCGCGCAGGCCGCGCCGTCCTCCGTGAGGTCGATGCGCCCGTCGGCGAGCACGGCGTCGGTGAAGGCGCCCATGAGCCGGTGGTGGGTCCGGCGGCGGTACTCCTCGCCGGGGAAGACCCAGCCGCTCACCGGGTCGTCCTGGAACGCCTCGTCCAGCAGCCGGACGACCAGTTCCCGGTCGCTCTCCCCCGCCGTCCGGATCGCCACACCCATGCCCCGCCCGCCCTCTCGCCTCAACCTCGCTCGTACGTACGCCGGTTGAGCCTAGGGCCTGTCCGGCGGATCATGCCGCAGACGCGGGGTCTGGCACGCCCATCTGCGGCGATCAGGCGCCGTCGGTTCCCTGCGACCTGACCGCCGGACAGGCCCTGGCCCGGCGAACGCCGAGAAGGCGGGCCCCGCACACCGTGGGGAAGTGCGGGACCCGCCGGGCCGGAGCCCTCGGCGGCGCGACCGTACGTCGGTCAGGTCCGTACGGCCCTGCGCGGGCTCCGGGGTCGTGCCCGGCCGTCCGGCGCTCGATCGCCGCCGGACGGCCGGGGAGGGTCAGGTACTGCGCCGGGTCACGAACTCGGCCAGCGCGAGCAGGCCGCCCGCCGCCTCCGGATCGGGCACCGCGCGGGCCAGTTCCTGCATGGCCCGGGCCATGTGGTCGGCGGCCTGGGCCTGCGCCCAGTCACGGCCGCCCGCCCGCTCCACGGCCAGGGCGCTGCGCTCCAGGTCCTCCTTGCCCTCGTCGTACGGTGCCGCGTACAGCTCGGCGAGTTCGGCGGCGGCCGGGGTGCCCGAGGTGAGGGCGGCGACCACCGGAAGCGACTTCTTCCGGGCGGCCAGGTCCGCGCCGGCCGGCTTGCCGGTGCGGCGCGGGTCGCCCCATATGCCGATGACGTCGTCGATGAGCTGGAACGCCAGCCCGGCCTCCCGGCCGAACGCGTCCAGGGCCTCGACCTCCTCGTCGGCCGCCCCGGCGTAGAGCGCGCCGACAGCACAGGCGCATCCCAGCAGGGCGCCCGTCTTGGCCTCGGCCATGACGAGCGTCTCCTCGAGAGTGACCTCGTCCGGGGCGCGCCTCTCCATGGCCGTGTCCGCGTGCTGGCCCTCGCAGAGTTCCATGACGCAGTCGGTGAGCCGGGCGGCGGCCGCCGCCGACGCCGAGTGCGGGTCCACGGCGAGCAACCGCAGGGCCAGCGCCTGGAGGGCGTCCCCGGCGAGGATCGCGTCGGCGTCGCCGAAGACGGTCCACGCGGTCGGCCGGTGACGCCGGGTGCTGTCGCGGTCCATCACGTCGTCGTGCAGCAACGTGAAGTTGTGGACCAGCTCCACCGCCGCCGCGGCCGGCACCGCCGCCGCCCGGGCCGCGGGGCCGCCGAGGGCGGCGGCCGAGGCGAGGACCAGCGCGGGGCGGATCGCCTTGCCCGCGTTACCGGACGCCGGTGTGCCGTCCGCGTGCTGCCAGCCGAAGTGGTAGAGCGCGACCCGCCGCATGCCTGCGGGCAGGGTCGCGATGGCGGACCGCAGCCCGGGGTCGACCGACGCCCGGGACTCCCGTAGGAGCACCGCCGCCTCGTGCCCGTCGGACAAGCCTTCCGGCTCCTCCCCCCGCTGTGTGCCGATGCGCTCGCCCCTTTCCAGCGTTCCGGTGGGCCGGCGCGCTCCACCGGTGCCGTGCGGAGCCTCCGTCATCGACTCGCCTCCCCCCGTGCGCCCGCGACCGTACCCCGGGGGTGTACCCGTCCGGGCGGGCGGGAACACGGCGTTCGGGAGACTGGCGTCACTGCCAGCGGCCGATCTCGACGTTCTCCAGCACGCCGAGCGCGTCCGGTACGAGGACGGCGGCCGAGTAGTAGGCCGTGACCAGGTACTTGATGATGGCCTGCTCGTTGATTCCCATGAACCGCACCGACAGACTCGGCTCGATCTCGTCGGGGATGCCGGTGGCGCGCAGCCCGATCACGCCCTGGTCCTGCTCGCCCGTACGCATCGCGATGATCGAGGACGTGCGGGCCTCGGTGACCGGGATCTTGTTGCACGGGTAGATCGGCACACCGCGCCAGGTCGGGATGCGGTTGCCGGCTACGTCGATCGTCTCGGGGACGAGTCCGCGCCGGTTGAACTCGCGGCCGATCGCGGCGATGGCACGCGGGTGGGCGAGGAGCAGCTTGGTGCCGCGCCGGCGGCTCAGCAGCTCGTCGAGGTCGTCCGGGCCGGGCACGCCGTCGTGCGGCTGGATCCGCTGGTCGTACTCGCAGTTGTGCAGCAGGCCGAACTCGCGGTTGTTGATGAGTTCGTGCTCCTGGCGCTCCTTCAACGCCTCGACGGTCAGGCGGATCTGCTGCTCCGTCTGGTTCATCGGCTGGTTGTAGAGGTCGGCCACGCGCGAGTGGATGCGCAGCACGGTCTGGGCGACGCTCAGCTCGTACTCGCGGGGCCGCGCCTCGTAGTCGACGAAGGTGTGCGGGATGTCCGGCTCACCGCTGTGGCCGGCGGAGAGGTCGATCGCCTTCTCGCCGTGCCTGTTGGTGGGCTGCTCGGGCAGCGAGCGGCGCTCCTCGAGGTGTGAGCGCAGGGAGTCCGAGCGCTCCGCGACCTGCTCCACCTCCTGACGCGGCAGCACCAGCACCGTGCAGGCGGTGACCGTACGGGCGGTGTACTCCCAGATGGCGTCCCCGTCCAGCAGCGCCTCGTCGCCGAAGTAGGCGCCGTCGGCGAGGACGCCGAGCACCGCGTCGTCGCCGTAGGGGCCGGTGCCGACCTTCTCCACCTTGCCGTGGGCCAGCAGGTACACCTCGTCGGCCTGGGCACCGAACGAGGCGATCACCTCGCCCGGCCCGAACTCCCGCTGCTCGCAGCGCTGCGCGAGCTCCGAGAGCACCTCCTCGTCCTCGTACGACCGCAGGGCCGGCAGTTCGCCCAGCTCCGCGGGGATGACCTCGACGCGGTCGCCGGTCTTCACGAACGTGACCCGGCCGTCGCCGACGGCGAAGGTCATGCGCCGGTTCACCCGGTACGTACCGCCCTGGATGTCGACCCAGGGAAGCGTGCGCAGCAGCCAGCGGGAGCTGATCTCCTGCATCTGAGGAACGGACTTGGTCGTGGTGGCCAGGTTCCGCGCGGCCGCCGTGCCGAGGCTCTGCTGCGGCCTGGTCTGCTCGGTGCGGACCTCTTCGCCTACCGACATAAGGAATTGCCCTCCCGGTCATGCCGGACGGCTGCGCCCGGCATCGATGTGCGTGGACCAGCCTTCCTCACGGAGCGTGCCGGTGCTATTACCCGAAAGAGCGGGAATGGATCACCGTCGGCCGGGGCAGACATGGGAGCTTGTCCGGCGTATCGCCGACTTGTCCGGCGCAGGTCAGAGCCGTTGGCCGGGATGACCTTGGCCGAAACGGCTCGCACGGGGACCGAACAAGTCGTAGGGAGCAGTCCGTTTCGGTAGAAGCACCGTACGAGGCGGTCGCGCCGGGCGGTCGTCGCGCAGCGTGAAGGAGTCGGCCGTGGCCTCACCCATGTCCGCGAGCAGTTTCCTCAAGGCACTGAAGGCGGAGGGCCTCACCGTCGTGCAGGTCGGCGACTGGCGGGATCACAACCGCAACCACAAGGGGCCCTGGGGTCCTGTGCACGGTGTGATGATCCACCACACGGTCACCAAAGGAAGCGCGCGGACCGTGGAGATCTGCCGCAAGGGTTACGAAGGGCTGCCGGGTCCGCTGTGCCACGGGGTCATCACCAAGGACGGCAAGGTCCATCTGGTCGGGTACGGGCGGGCCAACCACGCCGGCCTGGGCGACGACGACGTACTGCGCGCTGTGATCGCGGAGAAGGGGCTGCCCCGGGACAACGAGTCGAACACCGACGGCAACCGTCACTTCTACGGCTTCGAGTGCGAGAACCTGGGTGACGGGGACGATCCCTGGCCGGCCGCGCAGCTCGAGGCGATCGAGCGGGCCGCCGCCGCGGTCTGCCGCCATCACGGCTGGAATGAACGATCCGTCATCGGCCACCTCGAATGGCAGCCCGGGAAGGTGGACCCGCGGGGGTTCTCGATGGGGTCGATGCGGGAGCGGATCCGCGACCGGCTGAATTGAGGCGTGCGCCGGTAGCGCGCGGCGGGACAATGGCGGAGTGACCGGCACCTTCACCTCCGAGCTCTCCGCTCTGCGACCGCGTCTGCCCTCTCCCTTGCAGGAGGTCGCCGACGAGCGGTTCGAGCGGCGCGGGCTCCGGTTGCTGCTGAAGCGCGACGACCTGATCCATCCGGACCTGGTCGGCAACAAGTGGCGCAAACTCGCTCCGAACCTCGCCGGCGCGACCGGGAGCACCGTCGTCACGTTCGGCGGCGCGTACTCCAACCACCTGCGCGCCACGGCCGCCGCCGGCCGGCTGCTCGGGCTGCCCACGGTGGGCGTGGTACGCGGTCAGGAACTGGCCGGCCGGCCGCTCAACCCCTCGCTGGCCCGGTGCGCGGCCGACGGCATGCGACTGCACTTCACCGACCGCTCCACGTACCGCCGCAAGACCGAGCCCGACGTCCTGGCGGCGCTCCTGCGCGCGGTGGGCGCCGAGGACGCGGTCGTGGTGCCCGAGGGCGGCAGCAACCCGGCGGCCGTACGCGGCTGCCGGGCGCTCGGCGGGGAACTGGGCGAGCACGCCGACGTGGTCGCGCTCGCCTGCGGCACCGGCGGCACGCTCGCCGGGCTGGCCGCGGGGCTGCCCGCAGGACGGCGGGTGCTCGGCATACCCGTGCTCAAGGGCGGCTTCCTGACCGACGACATACGGCGGCTCCAGGACCGCGCGTTCGGCGGGCCGCGCGGCGACTGGAGCCTCGACGACCGCTTCCACTTCGGCGGCTACGCCCGCACCACCGCCGGGCTCGACGCCTTCGCCGAGGATTTCGAACGCCGCCACGGCCTGCCCGTGGAGCGCGTCTACGTCGCCAAGATGCTGCACGCCCTGGTCACCCTGGCCGAGGAGGGCGCCTTCCCGCGCGGGACGACCGTGGCCGCGGTCGTCACCGGCCGCCCCTTCCCCTGACCCCGGCCGGCCTACGTCGTCTCCCGGTATGCCGCCGCCTCCTCCAGGTCCAGCCGGCGCAACAGGGTCCGCAGCATCTCGTCGTCGATGTAGCGGCCGTCCCGCAGCCGCACGAAGACCTCCCGCTCGGCGCCGATCATCTCCCGCGACAGCCGCCGGTAGGTGTCGTCGACGCTCTCCCCGGTGACGGGGTTGACCTGGCCGAGCCGTTCCCAGACGGCGTTGCGGCGACGTTCCAGGACCGTGCGCAGACGGTCGGCGAGGGGGGTCGGCAGCGCGTTGCGCTCGTCGGCGAGGAGGTCGTCCAGGCGCTGCTCGGCGGCACGGGAGGCCTGCGCCTGGGCATTGGCCTCCGCCAGCGTCTCGGCCTGGACGTCGTGGGCGGGGAACTTCAGCAGGCGGATCAGCGGCGGCAGGGTGACGCCCTGGACGACCAGCGTGCCGATGACCGTGGTGAAGGTGAGGAACAGGATGAGGTTCCGCTCGGGGAAGGGACCGCCACCGTGCACCGTGAGCGGGATGGAGAAGGCGATGGCCAGCGAGACCACGCCCCGCATCCCCGCCCAGCCGATCACGAACGGCCCCTTCCAGGAGAGGTCCCCCTCGCGCGCGCGGACGCGTGCCGACAGGCGCGGCAGGAAGGTCGCCGGATACACCCACACGAAGCGGGTCACGGCGACCACCAGGAAGACGGCGACCGCGTACCAGGCGGCGTCGGTGCCCTCGTAGCCCCCGAGGCCCTCGAGCACCACGGGGAGCTGGAGGCCGATGAGCGCGAACACGGACGACTCCAGCACGAAGGCGACCATCTTCCAGACCGCGTCCTCCTGGAGGCGGGTGGCGAAATCGACCTCCCACGCGCGGTGGCCGAGGAACAGCGCGACGACCACCACCGCGAGCACCCCGGACGCGTGCACCTGCTCCGCGACCGCGTAGGCGACGAACGGGATCAGCAGGGAGAGCGTGTTCTGAAGAAGGGCCTCCTTCACGTGCGTGCGCAGCCAGTGCAGCGGCACCATGAGCACCAGCCCGACGCCGACGCCGCCGACCGCCGCGATCAGGAACTCGGCGATGCCGCCGGCCCAGGTCGCGCCCTCGCCGACCGCCGCGGCGAGCGCCACCCGGAAGGCGGTGATCGCGGTGGCGTCGTTCACCAGGGACTCGCCCTGGAGGATCGTGGTGATCCGGTTCGGCAGCCCCACCCGGCGGGCCACCGCCGTCGCCGCGACGGCGTCGGGCGGAGCCACCACCGCGCCGAGCACCAGGGCCGCGGTCAGGGGCAGGCCCGGCACGATCAGGTACGCGGCGGTGCCCACGACGAAGGTCGCGAAGAGCACGTAGCCGACGGAGAGCAGCGCGACGGGCCGCAGCTGCGCCCGCAGATCGAGGTAGGAGCTGTCGGTGGCCGCCGTGTGGAGCAGCGGAGGCAGCAGCAGCGGGAGGACGATGTGCGGGTCGAGGGTGTAGTCGGGCACGCCGGGCACGTAGCTCACGGCCAGGCCCACGGCCACCAGCAGCAGCGGCGCCGGCACCGGCAGCCGCCGGCCGGCCGCGGCGATCGCGGCGCTGCCCGCCACCAACAACAGCAGCGGCATCACGTCCATCGTCCTCGCCTGCCCTCGTCGTCCACGCGGTGATCCGCACGCCCGTCGTAACCTGGCAATCATGAAACAGTGCACGCACGCCGACGCGCTGCCGCACCCGGAACCGGAGCCGCTCGGCGATACCTGCCCGGAGTGTCTGGCCGAGGGGACGGACCCGGTGCAGCTCAGGTTGTGCCTCGTGTGCGGCCACGTCGGCTGCTGCGACTCCTCGCCGAGGCGGCACGCGACCGCGCACCACGAGGAGACCGGCCACCCGGTGATGCGCACCTTCGAGCCCGGGGAGGACTGGCGTTGGTGTTTCGTGGATCACGTACTCGTGTGACCTCGGCCAGGGACGGTTCGACCGTCTGAGGCCTGGGTACGTCAACCCGGCGCGCGCTCTTCCGATTTGAGCCCGCCGAACCCCTAGCCACTGTGCGTGTTCATGTGTTTACTATGAGTGACAGCAAGGGGTTGGGGTCTCGGGGACAGGAAACTTCGGAGCGCGATAACGTCACCGCTGAACCACGTATCGCGTTACCCCGAGATGGACCTCGGCCCTGTAACGCTTGTACCACCTTGGAGGTGAGGGTGTCCCAGATCGCAGGCGAGCCCGCGACCCAGGACTTCGTCGAAGTCCGGCTGCCGGCCGCGGGTGCCTACCTGTCGGTGCTGCGTACGGCCACGGCCGGCCTCGCGGCCCGTTTGGACTTCACCCTCGACGAGATCGAGGACCTGCGCATCGCAGTCGACGAGGCCTGCGCGATCCTGCTCCAGCAGGCCGTGCCCGGCTCGGTGCTCAGTTGCGTCTTCCGCCTCGTCGACGACTCGCTCGAGGTCACCGTCTCGGCGCCGACCACGGACGGACACGCCCCCTCGCGGGACACCTTCGCCTGGACCGTGCTGTCCGCCCTCGCGGGCAAGGTCTCCTCAGCCGTGGACGAGGACAACACCGTTTCGATCAGTCTCTACAAACAGCGCGGCGCGGGACCCGGGCCGGCGTGAGGAACGGGGACGGGCCGGTGCGGGACGAAGAGCGCGGCACACGGGAGCGGCCGGCCGAGGGCACCCGTGCCGGGAACGAGGCCCGAGGCATGGCGGACGGCATCGACGGCATCCCCGAGCAGGCCCGGCCGCATCCTCAGGACGAGGCCTCGCCCGAGGCCGTCGTCCCGGGCGACGGGCAGCGGAGCGGGGACACCCCCGTGCGGCCCGTCCGAGCGGAGGCGAAGGCTCGGGAAAGGGCAACGGGCGGGACGATGAGCGAGCACGAGCGACACGCCGAGGACGACGCGCCGGGTGCACGGGGCACGCAGGGCACGCGCCACGACCCGCAGGACCGCAGCGGGGCGCGCCTGATGTTCGCCGAGCTGCGCAACCTGGAGAAGGACAGCCCCGAATACGCGGAGCTGCGCAACCGGCTCGTCCGCATGCACCTCCCCCTCGTCGAGCACCTCGCGCGCCGCTTCCGCAACCGCGGGGAGCCCCTGGACGACCTCACCCAGGTCGCCACCATCGGACTGATCAAGTCGGTCGACCGCTTCGACCCGGACCGCGGGGTGGAGTTCTCCACGTACGCGACCCCCACGGTCGTCGGCGAGATCAAGCGGCACTTCCGGGACAAGGGCTGGGCGGTACGCGTGCCGCGCCGGCTCCAGGAGCTGCGGCTGGCCCTGACGACGGCCACCGCGGAGCTCTCGCAGCTGCACGGCCGCTCCCCCACCGTGCACGAGCTCGCCGAGAAGCTGTCGATCTCGGAGGAGGAGGTCCTGGAGGGCCTGGAGTCGGCCAACGCGTACTCCACCCTGTCCCTGGACGTCCCGGACACCGACGACGAATCCCCGGCGGTCGCGGACACCCTCGGCGCCGAGGACGAGGCGCTGGAGGGCGTCGAGTACCGCGAGTCGCTCAAGCCGCTGCTGGAGGACCTGCCGCCGCGGGAGAAGCGCATCCTGCTGCTGCGCTTCTTCGGCAACATGACCCAGTCGCAGATCGCCCAGGAGGTGGGCATCTCCCAGATGCACGTGTCGCGGCTGCTGGCCCGCACCCTGGCACAGCTGCGGGAGAAGCTGCTGGTCGAGGAGTAGCCGCGGCGGCGGAGAGCGCCGAGTGCCGGCTACTTCTGCGCGCTGCCGGGGCCCCGGATGCCGAGCGCCTGGGTGGTCGCGGGGTTCACCAGCAGCACCAGCGACGTGACCGCCACGACGGCGAGCGCGATGCCCGCCGGGATGGCGACGCTGTCGGCGGTCAGCATGTTGTAGGCCACGGGCAGCGCCATGATCTGCGTGACGATGGCGGGCCCCCGGCTCCAGCCCCGTCGCGCGAGCAGGCCGCGGGCGGCGAGCAGCGGCAGCAGGGCGAGGACGATCAGGGTGACGCCACCGGTGACGGCGGAGGTCCGGTCGTCGGGGTGGCCCATGAGACCACCCACCAGCATCCAGGCTCCGCCGACGACGAGCGCCAGCCCCTCCAGAGCGGCCAGGGCTGCGGCGGCGGTCAGCCGCCCGGGGCGGGGGCCCGCCTCTTCGGCGGCTTCGGGGGTGGGGTTCTGCTCGCTGCTCACCCCTGAAGGGTAGCCCTCGCCGGCACCGACGCCCGTGGGGGCGTCCGGCACGACGCGCGCACCGCGGCCCGCGGCGATCTTCCCCTCGGGCTGGGCCGGGTACCGCCCAGTAGGTACCCTGCACAGCATGCGTGCACTTCTCGTGGTCAATCCGGCGGCAACCACCACGAGCGCGCGCACGCGCGACGTCCTGATCCACGCGCTCGCCAGCGAGATGAAGCTGGAGGCCGTCACCACGGAGTACCGCGGGCACGCGCGCGACCTCGGCCGGCAGGCGGCGCTGAGCGACGACATCGAGCTGGTGGTGGCCCTCGGCGGCGACGGCACGGTGAACGAGGTCGTCAACGGCCTGCTGCACGCCGGCCCCGATCCGGAGCACCTGCCCGGCCTCGCGGTGGTCCCCGGCGGCTCCACGAACGTCTTCGCCCGCGCGCTCGGCCTGCCCAACCACGCCGTGGAGGCCACCGGCGCTCTGCTCGACGCGCTGCGCGACGGCAGCGAACGAACCGTCGGACTGGGTCTGGCCTCCGGCGCGCCCGGCACGGAGGACGAGGCGGTGCCGGCCCGCTGGTTCACCTTCAACGCCGGACTGGGCTTCGACGCCGGCGTGGTGGGCCGCGTCGAGCAGCACCGCGAACGCGGCAAGAAGTCGACGCACGCCCTCTACGTCCGCCAGGTGATGCGCGCGCTCATCGGCGAGCCGCACCGTCGCAGCGGGACGATCACCCTGGAGCGGGCGGGTGAGGACCCGGTCACCGATCTGGTGCTGTCCATAGTTTCGAACACGTGCCCCTGGACGTTCCTCGGCAATCGCCCGATCTACGCGTCGCCGAAGGCCTCGTTCGACACCGCGCTCGACGTCTTCGGCCTCAGCCGCCTGTCGACGGCCGCGGTCGCCCGGTATGGGACCCAGTTGCTCACTTCGTCCCCCGAGCGCGGACCCCGGGGCCGGCACGCCGTCTCCCTGCACGACCTGACCGACTTCACCTTGCATTCGAAGGTGCCACTGCCCCTCCAGATGGACGGTGACCACCTGGGGCTGCGGACCAGCGTGGCGTTCACAGGCGTACGCCGTGCACTGCGTGTGATTGTGTGAGCAGAAGGGGCTAAAGTCCTTTCACTCGAACGTTTAGACCAGGATCCACCCCCAGGAAGTACGGCTGTGACCTAGTCGACACCGATGAATCAAAAAAAACTTTCCGGAAGGGGTTGTATCCGCCGCCGAGGTTTGCGAGTCTCTTCTTGGCGATCGGAACGGCCCGCAAGACCGGCCTCCACAGATCACCAGAACCCCTCTTCAAACCACAGGACCACGCCGGGCAACCTGGCGGTAGGCCCTTCCCTTGTTGAGGGATTCGTGAAAGCGTTCACATTCACAAGCACCCTGCATGTCATACCAAGGAGAGGTAGCAGCCATGGACTGGCGTCACCGCGCCGTTTGCCGCGAGGAAGACCCCGAGCTCTTCTTCCCCATCGGCAACACCGGTCCCGCGCTGCTGCAGATCGAGGAAGCCAAGGCCGTCTGCCGTCGCTGCCCTGTCATGGAGCAGTGCCTGCAGTGGGCGCTCGAGTCCGGTCAGGACTCCGGCGTCTGGGGTGGTCTCAGCGAGGACGAGCGCCGCGCGATGAAGCGCCGTGCCGCCCGCAACCGGGCTCGTCAGGCTTCCGCCTGACCAGCCACCCCTGCTGACAGCCTGAGCTTGGCGGCGTGTACAGCGCGTACACAACCCCCGCTCCCGAGCCGCAGCGCGCAGTACCCCCGATGCGCATCGGACGATGGATCGCACGAGCACTGGCCTCGGACCCTCACGGGTCCGGGGCTTTTTGCTGTCCGGAGCGGTGCCGGGCCGGACCGCGGCCCTTCCGCTACTTCTGCGTGGGCACCGGGATGTCCAGGATCACCCGGGTGCCGCGCTCGGGGGCGGGGACCATGTCGAAACTGCCGCCGAGCTCGCCCTCGACCAGGGTGCGCACGATCTGCAGGCCGAGATTGCCCGAGCGGTGCGGGTCGAAGTCCTCGGGCAGGCCGATGCCGTCGTCCTGGACGGTGACCAGGAGCCGGGCCTCCTTGGTCGTGCCGCCGCGGACGGCGGAGACCTCGACCGTGCCGGTGTCGCTCTCCCGGAAGCCGTGCTCCAGCGCGTTCTGCAGGACTTCGGTCAGCACCATCGACAGGGGGGTGGCGACTTCCGCGTCCAGGATGCCGAAGCGACCGGTGCGCCGGCCGGTGACCCGGCCCGGTGAGATCTCCGCCACCATCGCCAGCACGCGGTCGGCGATCTCGTCGAACTCCACGCGCTCGTCCAGGTTCTGGGAGAGCGTCTCGTGCACGATCGCGATGGAGCCGACCCGGCGCACGGCCTCCTCCAGCGCCTCGCGGCCCCGGTCGGACTCGATCCGCCGCGCCTGGAGGCGCAGCAGGGCCGCCACGGTCTGGAGGTTGTTCTTCACCCGGTGGTGGATCTCCCGGATGGTGGCGTCCTTGGTGATCAACTCGCGCTCGCGGCGGCGCAGTTCCGTGACGTCGCGCAGGAGCACCAGCGATCCGATGCGGGTGCCCTTGGGTTTGAGCGGGATGGCGCGGAACTGGATGACCCCGTCGTGCGCCTCGATCTCGAACTCGCGGGGTGCCCAGCCGCTGGCCACCTTGGCGAGCGCCTCGTCCACCGGGCCGCGCGACGGCGCGAGTTCGGCGGTGGTCCGGCCGAGGTGATGGCCGACCAGGTCGGCGGCGAGGCCCATGCGGTGGTAGGCCGACAGCGCGTTCGGGGAGGCGTACTGGACGATGCCGTCGCCGTCCACCCGGATCAGGCCGTCGCCGACGCGGGGCGAGGCGTCCATGTCGACCTGCTGGTTCTCGAACGGGAAGGCGCCGGCCGCGATCATCTGGGCGAGGTCCGAGGCGCTCTGCAGGTACGTGAGTTCCAGGCGGCTCGGGGTGCGCACGGTGAGCAAGTTGGTGTTGCGGGCGATGACGCCCAGGACGCGTCCCTGACGCCGTACGGGGATGGACTCGACGCGGACCGGGACCTCCTCGCGCCACTCCGGGTCGCCCTCGCGCACGATCCGGCCCTCGTCCAGGGCAGCGTCCAGCATGGGCCGCCGGCCGCGCGGGACGAGGTGGCCGACCATGTCGTCCTGGTACGAGGTGGGTCCGGTGTTGGGGCGCATCTGGGCGACGGAGACGTAACGCGTGCCGTCGCGGGTGGGGACCCACAGGACCAGGTCGGCGAAGGAGAGGTCGGAGAGGAGCTGCCACTCCGAGACCAGCAGGTGGAGCCACTCGAGGTCGGAGTCGTCGAGTGCTGTGTGCTGGCGTACGAGTTCGTTCATGGAGGGCACGTGGCTGAGCGTACCTGGCGGTTTCCCGGGAACACCCGCGGGCCGCGGCGCCTGAGAGGGACCCTCAACCCTCCCGGCACCGCAGCCCGGAGCAACAACGGCCGTGGGGTGTGCGGTCCCGGTCGGCCGAAGGATGAGGAGCCGGGGCAGTCAGGGCAGAGAGCACCGGTTCCTCGGTCCGCCCTCCTGTGCGGGGAAGGCGGAAGCCTGACGATCACCTTGCGTGATACTCACGGCAAGTGTCTCAGTTGCCATTGTGGACTAGACCACTCGCCGTGTCCATGCGGTGAACGCCGTTCGTCGTTGTCGCGTCCACCGACTGCTCGGGCGTCCGAGCACCCGGCAGAAGCCTAACCCCGTTGGCTCAGGCACGGGGCCAGACGGCCAGGGCAATTTCCGCGAGGGCTTCCAGCTCGGTCCGGCTCGCGCCGTCGCGCGCCTGCTGGGACATGCCCTGGATCATGGCACCGGTGTACCGGGCGAGGGCGGCGGCGTCGGTGTCCGGGGGCAGCACTCCCGCGGCGACGTCGGTATCGATCCGGCTCTCGATCGCGGCGATGTTGGCGTTGCGCCGCCGGCGCAGGGACTCCTCGACCTCGGCGGTCGAGCAGTTGGCGGCCGCGTGGATGACGAGGCAGCCGTGCGGGCGCCCGGGCGCGGTGTACTCGGCCGCGGCCTCGCGCAGCATCCGCTCCACGCCCGCCCGTGCCGTCGGCTCTTCGGCGAGGGCGCGGTCCCCGAAGGAGCCGTACCGGGCGCCGTACTCCTGGACGACCTCCTCGAAGAGCGAACGCTTGTCGCCGAAGGCGGCGTAGAGACTCGGGGCGCCGATGTCCATGGCACGGGTGAGGTCGGAGACCGACGTCGCCTCGTACCCGTGCTCCCAGAAGGCCATCAGCGCCTTCTCCAGGGCCGTCGCGCGATCGAAGGAACGGGGGCGGCCACGGGTCCTGGCACTTCGGACCGGCGTCCCGGCCAGGTCGTTCTTCTCGTCACTGCTCACCATGGAGTGCATTTTATAGCGGCCACTAGAAAAATGGCGCCGGCCTGCTGTACGGTCTTCTCTGTAGCGACCGCTAGATAAATTCGGAGGGGGCGCCGACATGGGCGTGCTTACGGGCAGGACGGCTCTCGTCACGGGAGCGAGCAGGGGCATCGGGCGAGGGATCGCGGAGCGGCTGGGCCGCGACGGCGCCCGGGTCGCCGTGCACTACGGCAGG
The DNA here is from genome assembly GCF_001905385.1 of Streptomyces sp. CB02414. Taxonomy (GTDB): domain Bacteria; phylum Actinomycetota; class Actinomycetes; order Streptomycetales; family Streptomycetaceae; genus Streptomyces. The sequence continues at coordinate 171,774 of NZ_LIPF01000002.1, forward strand.
AACGGGGCGGCGGCGAAGGAGACGGTCGCCGCCATCGAGGCGGCGGGCGGCTCGGCGTTCGCGATCGAGGCCGACCTGCGCGCTCCCCGAGCGGCCGAGGCGCTGTGGGAGGAGTTCGACCGGCACGCCGACGGGCTGGACATCCTGGTGAACAACGCCGGGATCGGCAGTACGCGCCCCATCGGGGAGATAGGCGAGGAGGAGTACGACGCGGTCTTCGCGGTCAACGTGAAGGCACCGTTCTTCATCCTCAAGCACGGCATGGAGCGACTGCGCGACGGCGGCCGGGTCGTCAACATCTCGTCGGGACTGGCCCGCACCGCGGTGATGCCGGACAACATGGCGTACTCGATGACGAAGGGCGCGCTGGACGTGCTCTCGCGTGACCTCTCCAAGGTGCTGGGCACTCGTGGCATCACCGTGAACTCGGTGGCGCCCGGCATCATCGACACGGACAACACGGCCGAGATGCTGCACGGGAGCGCGGACGGCTGGGGCCGGGCGGCGGCGCTCTCCGCGCTGGGCGGGGTGGGGGCCCCGGCCGAGGTCGCCGACGTGGTCGCGTTCCTCGCCTCGCACGAGAGCCGGTGGATCACGGGGAGCTGGGTGGACGCGACGGGAGGTTCGCTGACGTGACCCCGGCGTGAGAGCGCCACCGTCAGGCCGCACCGCCCGACCGTTTCGACGCGCCCGCGGGGCCCCGCTCTGTTAGATTGGTCTAAACCACATAGCCAGTCCCGGACCCCGGGTGAGTCCTCTCTTCGAAACGGCAGGCAAGCGTGGAAGTTGTCATCGTTCCCGACGCCAGGGCAGGCGGCGAGTTGATAGCCGAAGCCATGGCGCAGTTGCTCCGGCGCAAGCCCGACGCCCTGCTCGGGGTGGCCACCGGCTCGACGCCGCTGCCGGTGTACGAGGCGCTGACCGCAAAGGTGCGCTCGGGTGCCGTGGACACCGCGCGGGCGCGGATCGCCCAGCTCGACGAGTACGTGGGGCTCCCGGCCGAGCACCCGGAGTCGTACCGCTCGGTGCTGCGGCGCGAGGTGCTCGAGCCGCTGGGCATCGGCATGGACGCGTTCATGGGCCCCGACGGCACGGCGGCGGACGTACAGGGCGCGTGCGAGGCGTACGACAAGGCGCTCGGCGCGGCCGGCGGCGTCGACCTCCAGCTGCTGGGGATCGGAACGGACGGGCACATCGGCTTCAACGAGCCGTGTTCCTCGCTCGCCTCCCGGACCCGGATCAAGACGCTCACCGAGCAGACCCGCGTCGACAACGCGCGCTTCTTCGACGGCGACATCGACCAGGTGCCGCACCACGTGATCACGCAGGGCATCGGCACCATCCTGGAGGCCCGGCACGTGGTGCTGCTCGCCACCGGCGAGGGCAAGGCGGACGCGGTGGCCGCGAGCGTCGAGGGGCCTGTCGCCGCCGTGTGCCCGGCCTCCGCGCTCCAGCTGCACCCGCACGCCACGGTGGTCGTCGACGAGGCCGCCGCCTCCAAGCTGAAGCTCGCCGACTACTTCCGGCACACGTACGCCCACAAGCCCGACTGGCAGGGGATCTGAGCGCACCCGGTCCCTCGCGACCGGACAGCCGCGTGCGGAGAGGGCGCCGTCCTGGGTGGACGACGCCCTCCGTCGTCTCCGGCCTGCAACGCGCGCTGCGCCGTCCCGACGGGTTGCGTCCTCCGCAGCTCCGGTGGGCGCCCTCGCGCTTCTCCGGCGGGCAGTTCCCTTCGCCGTCCCTGCGGGCGGTGCGCATCGCCGTCCCGGCGGACCGGCCTGTCCCGTTCCGCGTCGCGGAGGGCGGGACCGGGGCTGTGCGGCGGCGGGCTGGGCAGCGTCCGCCGGTACCTGCCCACGGACGCGCACCGGCACCACGCAACACCCCCCACTCCGTCCCACCGCACCGTCGGACACCCCACGCCGGACACACCGCCCCACCGCCGAACGCCCCGGACACGCCGAAGGCGCCGGTCCTCCCCCGAGGGGCCGGCGCCTTCGGCGTGCCGGTGGGTGTGCGTGCTACGCGCCCGTGACGGCCTCCGCCGCCGCACGGCCGCAGACGCGGGCCGCGCCGTGGGTGGCCAGGTGGAGGGAGCCGCGGGGTTCGGCGCGGGGGACGCCCATCTCGACCACGATCGTGTCGGGGCGGGCCGCCAGCAGAGTGTCCAGGGCCGCCGCCATCCAGGGGTGCCGGTGCTCGTCGCGGACGACGGCCACGATCCGGCGCTTCCCGGCGGCGGCCAGCACCTCTCCCCCGGCGTCCGGGCCGGTGAAGCTGCCGGTCTCCGTCCCGGGAAGCAGATGGGAGAGCTCGGCGGCGATGCCCCACGGCGTCTCGTCGCCGACCGCGATGTTCGCGACCGGCGTCAGCGCGGCGACGTACGGCGGCTCGGTGAGCGGTGTGAAGCCGTCGGCGCCGGTGAACCGCAGGGCACGGCGGGCGGCGCGCAGGCCCACCTCGGTGTCGGCGGTGTCCCCGGCCCCGTCGTCCGGACGGTTCGCCGCGGCCCAGCCGGCCAGGGCACGGACGCGTTCGGCCGCGTCGGCCAGGCGTTCCTCGGGCAGCTCGCCCGAGCGGACGGCCTCGACCAGGGCGTCGCTCAGCCGCCGTACCGTGTCCTCGTCGGAGAGCCCGCCGCCCACGCAGATCGCGTCGGCGCCGGCGGCGATGGCCAGCACGCTGCCGCGTTCGATGCCGTACGTGCCCGAGATGGCCCGCATCTCGATGCCGTCGGTGACGATCAGACCCTGGTAGCCCAGCTCGCCGCGGAGCAGGTCGGTGAGGATGCGCCGGGACAACGTTGCCGGACGGTCCGGGTCCAGTGCCGGGGCCAGGATGTGGGCGCTCATCACCGCGCGGCTGCCGGCGGCGATGGCCGCGCGGAAGGGGACCAGATCGCGTGCGGCCAGCACGTCGCCGTCCACGTCGATGCGCGGCACGTCGTGGTGGGAGTCGACGGCCGTGTCGCCGTGTCCGGGGAAGTGCTTGGTGCAGGCGGCCACGCCGGACGACTGCAGGCCGGTGACGTACGCGGCGGTGTGCCGGGCGACCAGGTCGGTGCCGGCGCCGAAGGAGCGCACGCCGATCACCGGGTTGTCCGGGTTGGAGTTCACGTCGGCGGACGGGGCCCAGTTGAAGTTGACTCCGCAGTCCGCGAGCCGGCGGCCCAGTTCCGCGGCCACCTCGCGGGTGAGCCCGACGTCGTCCACCGCGCCGAGGGCGAGGTTGCCGGGGAAGGAGGAGCCGGCACGCACCTCCAGACGGGTGACGTCGCCGCCCTCCTCGTCGATGGCGACGAGGACGTCCTCGCGCCCGGCGCGCAGCTGCGCGGTCAGCGCGGCCACCTGCTCGGGCGTGCTGACGTTGCGCCCGAACAGGGCGACGGAGGCCAGGCCCTCGTCGAGACGGCGCAGCAGCCAGTCGGGGGCGGTGGTTCCGGTGAAGCCGGGCTGGAGGACCGCGAGCGCGTCGCGCGTGAGGGTGTCGGTGGCCCTGGCGATGGTGGTCATCGGTGGCGTTATCCCTTCACGGCGCCGGAGGTGAGACCAGCGGCCATCTTCTTCTGGACGATCATGAAGAACGCGACGACCGGTATCGCGATCAGTGTCGAGGCGGCCATGAGCGCGCCGTAGTCGGTTCCGCGGTCGGTGGTGAAGTTCATGAGCCACACGTTGAGCGTGTACTTGTCGTTGTCCTGCAGCACGATGTAGGCGAGCAGGTACTCGTTCCACGCGTTGATCAGGGAGAAGATCGACGCGGCCGCCAGTCCGGGGGCGAGCAGCGGGAAGATCACCCGCCAGAAGGCGCCCATGCGGGAGCAGCCGTCCACCATGGCCGCCTCTTCGAGTTCCTTGGGGATGTTCACGACGAAGCCGCGGATCATCCAGGTCGCGAACGGAAGCGTGGAGACGAGGTAGATGATGATCACACCCCAGTACTCGTTGATCGCGCCCAGGTCGTTCAGCTGGATGTAGAGGGGGATGAGCATGGTGGTCGGCGGCAGCAGCTGCACCAGCAGCAGAATGATCATGAAGACCTTGCGGCCGGCGAACCGGAAGCGCCCGATGGCGAAGGCGGCGATCGTGGAGAGGATCATCGCGCCGACGACCGCGGTCACACAGATGATGAGGCTGGACTGGATCGCGGTGCCGAAGTTGGGCGCGTCGATCGCCCGGGAGAAGTTGTCCAGGGTGAAGGAGGACGGCCACAGCGTCTGGTCGTAGGACCGGATCTCGTGGTTGGGGCGCAGGGCGCTGATCACCAGCCAGTACACCGGGAAGGCCATCACCACGAAGGTGACGAGCCCCACGAGGTTGTAGAAGTGCCGGCTGCGCTTCTTGCGGTCGGGCCGCAGGGCGGTCTCCAGCGCGGGCTCCGTCGCGCCCGGGGCGGTCGTGGCGGTCGTGGTGCTCACTCGACGTCTCCGATCTTGATCAGCTGGCGCAGGTAGTAGACGGCCACGCCGGACAGGAGCAGCACGGTGATCAGCGCGATGGCGGCGCCCTGGCTGAAGGAGTTCGACTCGAAGGCCTTCTCGTAGGAGTACAGGCCGAGCAGGTTGTACTCCGGCTCCGGCTTGTTGCCGCGCATCAGGAAGACCTGGCCGAAGACGTTGAAGTCCCAGATCACGGAGAGCGTGGCGACCATCTGGAAGACCGGCTTGATGACGGGCCAGGTCACGTACCGGAAGACGCCCACGCGTCCGGCGCCGTCGAGTTCCGCGGCCTCCTCCAGCTCGGCGGGCACCTGGGTGAGCGCCGCGTACAGGGTGACGGCCACGAACGGCACCGCTCCCCACACCACCACGGCACCGATCACGATGAAGCCCTGTTTGGGGTCGAGGAACCAGTTGTGGCCCTGGAAGTCGAGACCGAGGTACTCGGTCAGCACCATGTTGGCGACGCCGTAGTCGGAGTCGGCGAACCAGCGGAAGATCGAGGTGGCCACGAGCAGCGGCAATGACCAGGCGGCGATGAGCGCGCCGGTCAGCAGCAGCCGTACGGCCTTGGTCATGCGCTGCATGGAATGGGCGAGGAAGAGCCCGATGGCCATGGTGGCGACGACGCATATGACCATGAACAGGACGGTGCGCCACAGGACGTCGTAGAACTCGCTCTCGCCCAGGATGTTGGTGAACTGCTCCAAGCCCACCCATTCGGCGGCCTGGCCGGTCCACAGTTCCCGTCTGCCCACGTCCTGGAAGGACATGATCACTGTCTTGATCAGCGGCCAGAGGAACACCGCGGCGAGTGCCACGGCGGCCGGTGCGATCAGGAGATAGGGCAGCAAAGGCCCGTTCGTCCACCGGCTTCGCCGGGGTGCGGACGGTGCCGGGCCGTCACCGGCGGGTGGCCGCGGGGCGGGCACCTCCGGGCCGGCGGTCTTGATGTCGGCGGCACTCACTGTGCTGGCCTTCCGTTCGAAGGGTTCTGCGTCGGAGCGGTGGCCGGTCCGCCTCAGGCGGGCCGGCCACCCAACCGGCCCTGCCCGGCCGCGTGGCCGGACAAGGCACCGGAGGTCAACGGGAGTCGAGCGGGGAGGCTCAGGCGCTCTCGTTGATCAACGAGTTGATCTCCGCGTCCGCCGCCTTGGTGGCGTCGGCGACCGACTTGCCCTTGAGGATGTCGAGCAGCATCGTCTCGAGCGTTTCCTTCTTCTCGATCGCGGCCCAGCCGGGGGCGATCGGGGTGAACCAGGCGTCGGGGACCGCGTTGGCGACCGGGGCCGTGTCCGGGTTGGCCTTCAGCGGCTCCAGCTGCTTGGTGTTGTTGGGCAGGATGTCCTTCTCGGCCCGCGCGGCCTGGGACTTCTCGTTGGTGAACAGCGCGATCCAGTCCTGCGCCATGTCCTGCTGGTCGGACTTGGAGATGGTGGCCAGGTCGGAACCGCCGATGAAGGAGGGCAGCGCCTTGCCGTTCGGGCCGGGCATGCCCGCCGTGGCGATCTTGCCTTCCAGCTTCGGGTTGCCGTTCGTCTTCGAGTCGACGACGCTGCCGGCTTCCCAGGCGTTGCCGTAGAGCAGGGCCGTCTTCTCGTTGGCCATGACGTTGGCGTGGTCCTGCTCGTCCTTGGTCTGGTCGCCGTGGTTGTACTTCTTGACCAGGTCGATGAAGTGCTGGATGCCCTTCTGCGCCTCCGGCGTCGACAGGGCGGCCTTCCACTCCTTGCTGCCCTCGTCGTACTTGGCGATCTCGCCGCCGTACGCGGCTACGTAGGACATGGCGGCGTACCAGTAGCGGCCCGGCAGGTACAGCGCCGAGAAGGCGTTGTCCGCCTTGTACTTGTCCTGGACCTTGTCGAGGGCCTTGAGCAGGTCCGCCTCGGTCGTCGGCAGCTTGTCCGACCCGGTGCCGGCCTTGAACATGTCCTTGTTGTAGACGGCGACGCGGGCACCCGCGTAGTACGGAACGCAGTACAGCTTGCCCTCGTACGTGCAGGTGTCCTCGAGACCGTCGATCCACGTGTCCGAGTTGTCGTACTTCTTGGCGTCGACCTCACCGAGGGCACCGTTGAGGATGTAGGTCATCGTCTCGGTGTTGCCGAGCTCGACCACATCGGGGAACGAGTCGCCGGACAGGGCCGCGTCGAGCTTCTTGGTCTTGTCCGCCCACTGCTGGTACTGGACGTTGACCTTGACGCCGGGGTACTTCTTGTTGAACTCGTCATTGGCCTGCTTGACCAGTTCCGGCCAGCTGCTCTGGGCGTCCACCATGAGCCAGACGGTGAGTTCGCCCTTGCGGTCCTTCGGGTTCTGATTGGACGAACCGTTGTCGTCGGAGCCCCCGCACGCCGCGACGGATGCCATCATGCCCGCGATACCGATCGCGGCTATCAGCTTGCGCTTCACGCCACCCTCCTCAGGGATGCCACAAACCCCCCTGCCTCCCTGCGGTTCAAGCGTGAACGCGTACCGCTCCTGGGGCCGGGACCTGGACCAATGGTGTAGACCAGTACGGGGAGCTTGGCCCAGACCAATAGGGCTGTCAAGGGTGTTCAACCACGCTCCCGGCGTCCGTGATGCGACCGAGATATGCAGGGACCTTTCATTGCGCAAGCGGCAGATCGGACGGACCGGGACCGGGTGTACCACTGCCCATCGAACGACGCGCCGGTACGGTTCCGAACGCGCGTACCAGCACCGTCCGGCGGTGCTGTGGACTAGACCAACAACGGTCCCGGAGGTATACAGAGGGGATCACGGAGCGTGCCGGACCATGCCGGCGCGGAGCCGTGCCACGATGTGAGCCGTGGCCGACAGGGATAGCGGTCGCTTCGGCACCCGGAGCCGGGAAGGCAGAGCATGAGCACCGACGTCAGCAGTGCGGAGAACGAGGGTGGGACGACGGTCCGTACCGCGCGCGTGCCCAAGTACTACCGCCTGAAGAAGCACCTGCTCGACATGACCCGCACCCAGGCCCCGGGCACCCCCGTCCCGCCCGAGCGCACCCTGGCCGCGGAGTTCGACACCTCGCGCACGACCGTGCGCCAGGCCCTGCAGGAGCTGGTCGTCGAGGGCCGCCTCGAGCGCATCCAGGGCAAGGGCACCTTCGTCGCCAAGCCGAAGGTGTCGCAGGCCCTGCAACTCACCTCGTACACCGAGGACATGCGGGCCCAGGGCCTCGAACCGACCTCGCAGCTCCTGGACATCGGCTACATCACCGCCGACGACCGGCTCGCCGGGCTGCTGGACATCACGGCCGGCGGACGGGTGCTGCGCATCGAGCGGCTGCGCATGGCCAACGGCGAACCGATGGCCATCGAGACCACCCACCTCAGCGCCAAGCGCTTCCCGGCCCTGCGCCGCTCCCTGGTGAAGTACACGTCGCTCTACACCGCGCTCGCCGAGGTGTACGACGTCCACCTGGCCGAGGCCGAGGAGACCATCGAGACCTCGCTGGCCACCCCGCGCGAGGCCGGCCTGCTCGGCACCGACGTGGGCCTGCCGATGCTGATGCTCTCCCGGCACTCGCAGGACCGGACGGGCCAGCCGGTGGAGTGGGTGCGCTCGGTGTACCGGGGCGACCGCTACAAGTTCGTCGCCCGCCTCAAGCGGCCCCAGGACTAGACCAAGCCCGCCCACGCGACCCTGACATTGCGGTTGGGGACCGATATGCGGACGAGGGCTTCCGCCGTCCTGAACCCGTCACCTACATTTCGTGCGCACTGCACGAGGTGATCAGCGAGGGGACGGAGCCGCCGCATGTCACAAGCACCACCACAGAGCAGAGACCCGGTGGTGACGCCGGTGCGCGTCGTCATCGGTCTCTGCCTTCTCGCACCGTTCGTCGCCATGCTCTGGGTCGGTTCGTACGCCAAGTCCGACCCGGCCTTCATCGGCATCCCGTTCTTCTACTGGTACCAGATGGCGTGGGTGGTCATCTCCACCGCGCTGACGATGGTCGCCTACAAGCTGTGGCAGCGTGACCAGCGCGCTCGCCGGGAAGGCGGTTCCCGGTGAACGACGGCGTGAACGGCGTCGCACTCGCCGTCTTCATCTTCTTCTTCGTGCTCGTCACCGCCATGGGCTTCCTGGCCGCCCGCTGGCGCAGGGCCGAGAACGAGCACAGCCTCGACGAGTGGGGCCTCGGCGGCCGCTCCTTCGGCACCTGGGTCACCTGGTTCCTCCTCGGCGGCGACCTGTACACGGCGTACACCTTCGTGGCCGTCCCGGCGGCGATCTACGCGGCGGGCGCGGCCGGCTTCTTCGCGGTGCCGTACACGATCCTCGTCTACCCGCTGATCTTCACCTTCCTGCCCCGCCTGTGGTCGGTCTCCCACAAGCACGGGTACGTGACGACCTCGGACTTCGTGCGCGGCCGGTTCGGTTCGAAGGGGCTGTCGCTGGCGGTCGCCGTCACCGGCATCCTCGCCACGATGCCGTACATCGCGCTGCAACTGGTCGGCATCCAGGCCGTGCTGGACGTGATGGGCGTCGGCGGCGGCGAGGACACCAACTGGTTCATCAAGGACCTGCCGCTGCTGATCGCCTTCGGTGTGCTGGCGGCGTACACCTACTCGTCGGGGCTGCGGGCGCCCGCGCTGATCGCGTTCGTCAAGGACACGCTGATCTACATCGTGATCGCGGTGGCGATCATCTACATCCCGATCAAGCTCGGCGGCTTCGACGACATCTTCGCCTCGGCGAACGACAAGTTCACCGAGGCCGGCAAGGGCGGTCTGATACCGGACCACGGCGGCCAGTGGACGTACGCCACCCTGGCGGTCGGCTCCGCGCTGGCGCTGTTCATGTACCCGCACTCGATCACCGCGACGCTGTCCTCGCGCAGCCGTGAGGTGATCCGCCGCAACACCACCATCCTCCCCCTGTACTCGCTGATGCTGGGCTTCCTCGCGCTGCTGGGCTTCATGGCGATCGCGGCCGGGGTGAAGGTGGAGAACGGACAGCTGGCCATCCCGCAGCTGTTCGAGAACATGTTCCCGGACTGGTTCGCGGGCGTGGCCTTCGCGGCGATCGGCATCGGCGCGCTGGTCCCGGCGGCGATCATGTCCATCGCGGCCGCGAACCTCTTCACCCGCAACATCTACAAGGACTTCATCAAGCCGGACGCCACCCCGGCCCAGGAGACCAAGGTCTCCAAGCTGACGTCCCTGCTGGTGAAGGTAGGTGCGCTGGTCTTCGTCCTCGGCATGGACAAGACGGTCGCGATCAACTTCCAGCTGCTGGGCGGCATCTGGATCCTGCAGACCTTCCCGGCCCTGGTGGGCGGTCTGTTCACCCGCTGGTTCCACCGCTGGGCGCTGCTCGGCGGCTGGGCGGTCGGCATGGTCTACGGCACGGTCGCCGCGTACGGCGTCGCCTCGCCGACGCAGAAGCATTTCGGCGGCTCGTCCGACGAGATCCCCGGCATCGGCGAGATCGGCTACATCGGCCTCACCGCCTTCGTGCTGAACGTTCTGGTCACGGTGGTCCTCACCTTCGTCCTGCGGGCGGTCAAGGCACCCGACGGCGTCGACGAGACCAAGCCGGGCGACTACACGGCGGACGCGGGCGACCCGGGCGTCCAGGTGGAACTGCCGCCGGCCACGGCGGGCTCCTCGCACTGACCCTCGTTCCGATGCGGGCCGCCGGAGGAATCCGGCGGCCCGTTGTCGTACCCATCGCGCGCGAGGCATGCGGCGCACCGGGACACAACATCTGGGGGTGCTCGCGCCGGTCGGCACAAGATGTATGCTCATGCTCGCTGTCGCCGCAGGGGAATCCGGTGCGAATCCGGAACTGTCCCGCAACGGTGTACATGCGTGCTTCCGTACGTCTCCGCACGTGCGCGCCCGCATGTCCAGTCCGAGGACCTGCCGACGGTGCGCCCGGCCGCCCTGGCCCGGGTGCCATGACGTCCGGGCCTCGTGGAGTGGGCCGGTGGACGCGACGCCGTGCGCGCTCGTGAGCTGCCCCCTGCCCTCCGCCAGGCCCCGTGCCGAGCGAGGGAGTGCTCCACGTGACCATCGCGCCAGCCGATCCGGCTTCAGCGACCCCGGTGACGGCGACCGGGGAACCCGACGGACCCGGTGCCGCGCTGCTGCGGACCCTGACCGGGCTGACCGCCGACCTCCCCGACGCCGACCCCGGCCGGGTCGCCGCCGCCGCGCTGCGCGGCCGGTCCGCCCGTGCGGACGAGGCCGAGCTGCGCGAACTCGCCACCGAGGCCGCGGCCGGGCTCATCTCCGAAGACCCGGTCTACTCGCGGCTCGCCGCCCGCCTGCTGGCCATCGGCATCCGCGCCGAGGCCGCCTCGCAGGGCGTCACCTCCTTCAGCGGCTCGGTCGCCACCGGCCATCGCGAGGGCCTGATCGCCGACCGCACCGCCGCGTTCGTACGGCTGCACGCGCAGCGCCTGGACGCGCTGGTCGACCCGGCCGCCGACGACCGCTTCGGCTACTTCGGTCTGCGCACCGTGTACAGCCGCTACCTGCTCCGGCACCCGATCACCCGCAAGGTCGTCGAGACCCCCCAGCACTTCATGCTGCGCGTCGCCGCCGGACTCGCCGAGGACGACACCGCGCGGTCCGTGGACGAGGTGGCCGACCTGTACGGCCTGATGAGCCGACTCGACTACCTGCCCTCCTCCCCGACCCTCTTCAACTCCGGCACCCGGCACGCCCAGATGTCGTCCTGCTACCTCCTGGACTCCCCCAAGGACGAGCTGGACTCCATCTACGACCGCTACCACCAGGTCGCCAACCTCTCCAAGCACGCCGGCGGCATCGGCATCGCCTACTCCCGCGTCCGTTCCCGCGGCTCCCTGATCCGCGGCACCAACGGCCACTCCAACGGCATCGTCCCGTTCCTGAAGACGCTGGACGCCTCGGTCGCCGCCGTGAACCAGGGCGGCCGGCGCAAGGGCGCGGCGGCGGTCTACCTGGAGACCTGGCACGCGGATGTCGAGGAGTTCCTGGAGCTGCGGGACAACACCGGCGAGGACGCCCGCCGCACGCACAACCTGAACCTCGCGCACTGGGTGCCGGACGAGTTCATGCGCCGGGTGGACGCCGACGGGCCGTGGTCGCTGTTCTCCCCGGCCGACGTGCCCGAGCTGGTCGACCTGTGGGGCGCGGAGTTCGACGCCGCGTACCGCAGGGCGGAGGCGGAAGGTCTGGCCCGCAGGACCCTGCCCGCCCGCGAGCTGTACGGCCGCATGATGCGCACCCTCGCGCAGACCGGCAACGGCTGGATGACCTTCAAGGACACCGCCAACCGCACCGCCAACCAGACCGCCGAACCCGGCCACGTCGTCCACTCCTCCAACCTCTGCACGGAGATCCTGGAGGTCACGGACGACGGCGAGACGGCGGTCTGCAACCTGGGCTCGGTCAACCTCGGCGCGTTCGTGGACCGCGCGGCCGGCGACATCGACTGGGAGCGGCTGGACGCGACCGTCCGCACCGCGGTCACCTTCCTGGACCGGGTCGTCGACATCAACTTCTACCCGACGGAGCAGGCGGGCCGCTCCAACGCCCGCTGGCGTCCGGTCGGCCTCGGCGCGATGGGTCTCCAGGACGTCTTCTTCCAGCTCCGGCTGCCCTTCGACTCCCCCGAGGCCAAGGCGCTCTCCACCCGCATCGCCGAGCGGATCATGCTCGCCGCGTACGAGACCTCCGCCGGCCTCGCCGAGCGGAACGGCCCGCTGCCGGCCTGGGAGAAGACCCGCACCGCCCGGGGCGTGCTGCACCCCGACCACTACGGCGTCGAGCACACCTGGCCCGAACGCTGGGCGGCGCTGCGCGAGCGCATGGCCGCCACCGGGCTGCGCAACTCCCTGCTCCTGGCGATCGCCCCGACCGCGACCATCGCCTCCATCGTCGGCGCCTACGAGTGCATCGAGCCGCAGGTGTCCAACCTGTTCAAGCGCGAGACGCTGTCCGGCGAGTTCCTCCAGGTCAACTCCTACCTGGTGGACGACCTCAAGCGGCTCGGCGTGTGGGACGCCCGCACCCGCGAGGCGCTGCGCGAGGCCAACGGCTCGGTGCAGGGCTTCACCTGGATCCCCGAGGACGTCCGCGCGCTGTACCGCACCGCCTGGGAGATCCCGCAGCGCGGCCTGATCGACATGGCCGCCGCCCGCACCCCGTACCTCGACCAGGCCCAGTCGCTGAACCTGTTCCTGGAGACGCCGACCATCGGGAAGCTCTCCTCGATGTACGCGTACGCCTGGAAGCAGGGCCTGAAGACCACGTACTACCTGCGCTCGCGCCCGGCGACCCGCATCGCCCGCGCCGCCGCCCGAGCCACCACCGTCCCCGTGCAGGCCACCCCCGACCCCGAAGCGGTCGCCTGCTCCCTGGAAAACCCCGAGTCCTGCGAGGCCTGCCAGTAATGACCACCGAGACCACCACCAAGAACCTGCTCGACCCGGGCTTCGAGCTGACCCTGCGCCCCATGCGCTACCCGGACTTCTACGAGCGCTACCGGGACGCCATCAAGAACACCTGGCACGTCGAGGAGGTCGACCTCCACTCGGACGTCGCCGACCTCGCCAAGCTCAGCCCCGAGGAGCAGCACCTGATCGGCCGGCTGGTGGCCTTCTTCGCCACCGGCGACTCGATCGTGGCGAACAACCTGGTGCTGACGCTCTACAAGCACATCAACTCCCCCGAGGCGCGGCTGTACCTGTCCCGGCAGCTGTTCGAGGAGGCCGTGCACGTCCAGTTCTACCTGACGCTGCTGGACACCTACCTGCCCGACCCGGACGACCGGGCCGCCGCCTTCGCGGCCGTGGAGAACATCCCCTCGATCCGCGAGAAGGCCGGGTTCTGCTTCAAGTGGATGGACTCGGTCGAATCGCTCGACCGTCTTCAGACGCGGGCCGACCGCCGCCGCTTCCTGCTCAACCTCGTCTGCTTCGCCGCCTGCATCGAGGGCCTGTTCTTCTACGGCGCCTTCGCCTACGTCTACTGGTTCCGCAGCCGGGGCCTGCTGCACGGCCTGGCCACCGGCACCAACTGGGTGTTCCGGGACGAGACGATGCACATGTCCTTCGCCTTCGACGTGGTCGACACCGTCCGCAAGGAGGAGCCGGAGCTCTTCGACGACCGGCTCCAGCAGGAGGTCACCGACATGCTGCGGGAGGCCGTCGAGGCCGAGCTGCAGTTCGCGCGCGACCTGTGCGGTGACGGCCTCCCGGGGATGAACACCGACTCGATGCGGCAGTACCTGGAGTGCGTGGCCGATCAGCGTCTGGAGCGGCTCGGCTTCGCCCCGGTGTACGGCTCCGAGAACCCCTTCTCCTTCATGGAGCTGCAGGGCGTTCAGGAGCTGACCAACTTCTTCGAGCGGCGTCCCTCGGCGTACCAGGTGGCGGTGGAGGGCACCGTCGACCTGGACGAGGACTTCTGAGTCTCCTTCCCCGTCCCCTCACCCTCCTGGGCCTCCCTGAGCTGACGGTCGATGCGCCTGTCGCGCACGATGCCGATCACCGAGGGGAGGACCATGAGGACCAGGAGTCCGAAGGTCACGAGCATTCCGATCAGGGCTTCGATCTGGTTGCCGGTCATGACACCACTGTCGCGCCGGATACTCCTTACCGGGAGTGGCAGGACTGCCGTAGGGCCTCGATTTCCTGCCACTTCCGAGGCACACTGGCGGCATGCTGCAGAACGTGGCCGCCGTGCTGCTGGACGGCGTGCATCCCTTCGAACTCGGCGTCGTCTGCGAGGTCTTCGGCATCGACCGGAGCGACGAGGGCCTGCCCGGGTACGACTTCGCGGTGGTGTCGGCGGAGGGCCCGGCACTGAGCACGCACGTCGGCGGGCTCACCGTCTCCACGCCCTACGGCCTCGACCGGCTGGAGGAGGCCGACCTGATCGCCGTACCGGCGGGCAGCGACTACGCCCGCCGGGAGTACCCGCCCGAGCTGCTGGCCGCCCTGCGGCGGGCGGTGGACCGGGGCGCGCGGGTGCTGAGCGTGTGCTCGGGCGTGTTCGTGCTGGGCGCCGCCGGGCTGCTGGACGGGCGGCGGTGCGCGGTGCACTGGCACCACGCCGAGGAGCTGGCCCGGCAGTACCCGACGGTAGCCGTCTCGCCCGACGTGCTCTACGTGGACGAGGACCCGGTGATCACCAGTGCGGGCACCGCCGCCGGCATCGACGCCTGTCTGCACATCGTGCGCAAGGAGCAGGGGCCGGAGGTCGCCAACCGGATCGCCCGGCGGATGGTCGTACCCCCGCACCGGGACGGCGGCCAGGCGCAGTACATCGAGCGGCCGCTGCCGCGCTCCTCCTGCGACACCGTCGGCGAGGTGCTGGCCTGGATGGAGCAGCACCTCGACGAGGAGGTCACCGTCGACCAGCTCGCGGCCCGGGCGCACATGTCCCCGCGCACCTTCGCCCGCCGCTTCCAGCAGGAGACGGGTACGACTCCCTACCGCTGGATACTGCGCCAGCGCGTGCTGCTGGCCCAGCGGCTGCTGGAGGCGACGGACGAGACGATGGACACGATCGCCTGGCGCACCGGCTTCGGTACGGCGGCGGCCCTCAGGCACCAGTTCGTCAGGGCCCTGGGGACCACGCCGCACGCCTACCGGCGCACCTTCCGGGGTCCGGAGGCGGTCACGGTCGCCTGAGCCTCACCGCACCACGGGCCTGACCAGCAGGTCGTGCGGCCGGAGCGTGATGCCGACGCGGACCGCGTCGTTCGAGCCGGTCACCTGCTCGAAGCGGTACTTGGTGGCGAGTGCCGCCGTGATCAGGGTCAGCTGCGCCATGGAGAAGTGGTCGCTGGGGCACTTCCGCTTGCCCGCGCTGAACGGCTTCATGGCGTATTTCGGCACGTTTCCGGCGCGTTCCGGCAGCCACCGGTCCGGGTCGAACTCCAGGTTGTCGGCGTACGACTTCGGATCGCGCTGGATTGCGTACGGACTGTAGATGATGTCCGACCCGGCCGGAATGCGATAGCCACCGAGTTCCGTCTCGACGACCGCGCGGCGCGTCAATACCCATACGGCGGGCCGCAAACGCATGGCCTCGATGATGACATTGCCGGTGTGGGTGAGCTTGCGGACGTCCTCGAATGCCACGGGACGCCCGCCGGTGACCGCTTCGACTTCGTCGCGTATGCGGTCGGCATGTTCCGGGTGGTCGGCAAGTGCCTGCAGCAACCACATGATCGTGGAGGCGATGGTTTCACTGCCGGGGGTGAGTATCGCGACCACTTGGTCGTGGATCTCCTGTTCCCCGATCGGGTCCCCATTGTCGTCCTTCGCCTCCAGCAATGCCGTCAGCAAATCGTCCGGCTTTTGACCGGATGCGCGGCGCTCGGCGATGATCTCGTCGACCAGGCGGTGCAGATCGGCCAACGCGTCGTTGAAGGCCCGGTTGGCCGGAAGCGGCAGCCGGTACAGCGGCCCCAGCGGGACCACCATCCGCCGGTACATGCCGCGGAAGACGGTGGCGAGTGCGGTGCACAGCCGCTCGGCCCGCTCGTCCATGTACTGGCCGCGCAGCAGGCAGCGGGCGGCGACCCGCACGGCGACGCGGAACGACTCCGAGGTGGCGTCGACGGTCCGTCCCGGCCGCCAGCGCTCGGTGAGCGCGTGCGCCTCCTCCTCCATGATCGGCCCGTAGGCGGGGATGGCGTCGAGCCGGAACGCCGGCTGGATGGTGCGCCGCTGGCGCCGGTGGAGCGGGCCGTTGGCGGTGGCCACGCCCTCCTTGCCGAGCAGGCCCTCCAGCGACTCCCACAGGGGGCCGGCTATGTGGTAGTCCGGGCTCAGCGCCAGGGCGCCGGTGAGGTCCGGGCTGGTGACCGCGTAGACGGTCTTGGGGCCCAGCTTGATGCGGACGATGTCGCCGTGGTCGCGCAACTGGGACATGAAGGCCAGCGGGTCGCGGGCCAGCCGCCAGCCGTGGCCGAGGAGCGGGACGCCGCCGCCCGCGACGGGCGGCTCGCGCAGCTCCGGTGCCGGACCGGTCCGGGTCTCGGGGTTGACGGACTCGACGGTCATTTCTCCTCACCTGCCGCTTCGTTGTTGACGTAGGGGGGCGTGGACCGGTCGTCCCAGCTGTCGACCATGTACCGGCCCGACTCGTGGTGGAACCAGTAGACGGAACTGAACCAGTTCCGCATATTGCCGACGCAGGCCCGTACGGCGCCGCTCAGTTCCTTTCCGCGCACGGTTCCGTCGGCGAGGGAGTCGGCGAAACGCAACGCGTCCTGTTCCACGACGAGGAATTCGGTGATGCATTCCTCAACGCGTCGCCTGACTTCCCCAATGGCTTCTTCGAGGGTCAGCGAGTGATGCGTGATGAGACTGATTCCGAGATTGTGGACCTCGTCACCCGCTATTTCCTTGGGCAGTGAGCAGAGGTCGTTGTACCAGGCGGCGAATTCCTGGCTCAGCAGGGCCGCCCGGCGATATGCCGGGTGCTTTCGAACGGCGTCCGGCAGTTCGCACGCCGCGCTCGGCTCCAGCAGGTCGGTCCAGATCCAGTGGGCGAAGGTGAGCCGACGCAGTTCGAGGTACTCCTCGACGCCGGGCACGATTCCGTGCGTGCGGTTGTGGAATTCGCGGTCGTACGCCTCGATCACCGCGTGGAAGTGCCGGGCGAACCGGGCGTTCCAGGTCGCCGACGCCGGCAGGAAGGAGTGCAGCCGCCGCACACTGTCGGCGAACCCGGCCACCAGGGTGTCCTCGTGGTGCAGGTGGTCCCCGGGTGAGTCGAGTGCCGTGTGCAGCCGGTCCCGCAGCCGCCGCCAGGCGGCGGGCCGGCCGTGGACGACATCCCGGTCGTGCCGGTCGTCCCAGACGAAGAACCAGGCGCTGTAGTCCGCTATCGCCTGCATGACCTCGTCGGGGGCGCCCAGGTAGTACCCCGCCATGAGGTCGGTGTAGCACAGGCCATCGGCATATTCCGCGACCTTGTCCGCCGGCATGAGCCGTTTTTCCAGCATCCAGGTGCGTGTCTTCTCCTGGAGCTTCGGCCAATACGGGTGCAGTTGCCGGGGAAATGCCGCCTCGATCACCGGAAGGCGGAGCGATGACGGTACCGCGATCGCGGTCGGTGTCGCTGTGGAGCCCTGTGAGAAAGCGTGCACGGACAAACCCCTCTCAGCCGCCGGTGGCGCACCCCCCGCACCGAGCGGGGCGTGCGCCGTTGCGTATCCCCGCACTTCCCATTCAGCACCACAACTGACCGTTCTGGGAATGGATTTGCTCCATTCACTACCCCAGCGTGCCGGAATTCTCCTGTTGTGTGGTGGCTTCAGGCAAACGAACGGCGCCCGCCGGGAGGTGACCCGGGCGGGCGCCGAACTCGTGTGAGGTGCGGGGCGGGTGACGCGACGTCAGTCGTTCGCGACCACGGGGTAGCGCGGCTCGTTCTCGGCCATCTGCCGCAGCGCGTCCTTGCGTTCGCGCTTGGAGAGCCGGTCGATGTAGAGGTACCCGTACAGGTGGTCCGTCTCGTGCTGCAAACACCGTGCGAAGTAGCCGGTGCCGCGCACCCGGACCGGGTTGCCCTGCTCGTCCTGCCCGGTCACCTCGGCGTAGTCGGGGCGGGCGAGCGGCGCGTAGGCGGTCGGCACGGACAGGCAGCCCTCGTTGCTGTCGTCCAGGCTGCGCCGGTCGGCGGGCAGCTCCACGAGCTTCGGGTTGCAGACCACGCCGACGTGGCGCACGCCCTGGTCGTCGGGGCAGTCGTAGACGAAGACCTTCTTCGAGACGCCGATCTGGTTGGCGGCCAGGCCCACGCCCTCGGCGGTGCGCTGGCTGGCGAACATGTCCGCGACCAGCTGCTGGAACTCCTCGCCGAAGTCGGTGACGTCCGCGCACTCCTTGTGCAGCACCGGGTTGCCGACCACCGTGATCGGCCGCGAGGTGCCGCGCTCACGCCATGCGGTCTCGCGCTCCTCGCAGTCCTCGGTGTCGACGACGAACCCCTCGTCGTCGACGGGGAGCACGCCCGCGTGCTGCTGATCGGTGTCCTGCTGGGCCATGACCGACGTTTGCCTTCCTCGTACAACCAAGGGGTGGTGCTGACGTGACTGCTGATGGTGACTGCTGCTGGAGCCTCCTGGTAAAGACTACGGGGCCGCTCAGCAGACCTCTTCCAGGTCCCGCCAGTCACGCGAATCCGGGCTGTCGGCCACCCACCCGTCCAGCAACCCCTTCACCAGACCCGCCGGCGCGGCCACCCCGCACTCCCGCTCCGGCACCCACAGCTGCCCGTCGGTGCGGTGGCCGAGCGGCCCCGGATGACCGGGCTCGCTGTGGTCGTGCGGGTCGAGGTGCTCGCCGTCGCCCTCGTCGGAGGGCATCCGGGACTCCGAGCACATCCGGCACAGCAGCCGCACGGACGACGACCAGTCCTCGGCGGCGAACCCGGCGTCGGCGGCGAGCTGCTCCAGGGCGTCCCGGTCGGACTCGGTGGCGGCCTCCAGGAGGACCACCCAGGTGGGCACGGGCGAGGGCGCCCACAGCTCGATCTCGTCGAAGACGGGGAAGGAGTGCCCGGCGGTGGTGGTCCGCTCCCCGTGCGGCACGCCGTCGTGCAGGACGACCTCGCCCCAGCGGCGCCCGGAGGACGGCAGCGGAATGGACAGCACCTCCATACGGGCGGGGTCCAGCCGCCGCCCCCACACGACCTCGGCCTCCCCTTCCGGGGACAGCCGTACGGCCGCGCTGCCGAGGTCCATGCCGAGCGGCTCCCCGGCATCGGTGGCGGCCCCCGGGGTGCGCAGTCCGTAGGCCTGCCAGGCGCGGCGGGCCAGCGGCCAGTCCTGGAGGGCGGTCGCGGCGATGCCCACGTTCCACCAGTCGGGCGCACCGGTGTCCCGGTCGAGCAGCGCCACGGCCCGCAGGCCCGCCGCTCTCGCCTGCTCCCAGTCGTGCCGGAACTTGTGCAGCAGCGCGAGGTTGAACCACGACTCCGACAGCCACGGTTCCAGGTCGGCGGCGCGCGTCAGCAGTGCGCCCGCGTCCTCGTAGCGACCGTCGCCGATCAGCGTGAACGCGCGGTCGGTGGCCTGCCGCCAGGAGGCGGAGGGCCGGTGCCGTCCCTTGCCGAAGATCCTCACGATTCCCGCCTGCCAGTTCCGTTCAGTGGGCTGGCTGTGCCTTTCCGCGCCCCCGGACACCTTCTCCTTCGCATCCAACCACGTACGGCCACGAGGTCGCTCATTACCCATGGGTTACCCAGCCGCGGGCACGCTAAGGCAGCCTCGTGACAGCACTCGGGCCAGTGCTTCCACGACGTCGGGAGCGTAGTCGTCCGCGGGGGCCAGCCGCAGCTCCTCCAGCGCCGTGAGGCCGCCGCCGGGACCCGCGCCCCGGGCCTTCTCCTCGTAGGCGTTGACGGCCCGCACGATGCGCGCGGCGACCGGCTGCTCCCGGCACGGGTCGGCCTGCCGCTCCACCACCACCGCGACCGCCGCGTCGACGCCGGTCTGGCGGACGACGGCCCCGCCGAGCAGCGCGATCCGCCGCTGCTCGGTGACGGGCAGGGCGGCGGTGGCTCCCGCCGGGACCGGGTCGACCAGGCTCAGCTGGCCGATGTCGTGCATGAGGGCCGCATACTCGAGGACGGTCAGCCCGGTGCCGGACAGCCCCAGTTCCCGTCCCACGGCGCTGCTGAGTTCGGCGACGCGGCGGGCGTGCCCGGCCGGGGTGTATCCGGCGATCTCGGTGGCGCGGGCCAGGGAGGCGATGGTCTGCCGGTAGGTGGCGCGGACGGCCGCGTAGCGCCGGTAGGACAGCTGAGTGAGCAGCAGCGGCACGCTGAAGACGGGCAGCGCCCACAGCCCGGCGACGGCCACCGCCAGCGCCATCACCGCGCCCGTGGCGCACACCGCGGAGGTGATGCCGAGCATGCCGCGCAGCTCCTCGCGCAGCAGCGGGCCGAAGGGCCAGCCGGTGCGGGCGTGCGCGGATGCCGCGGCGAGCAGGGCGTCGCACAGCGCGGTCAGGACGAGCAGCGCGATCAGCAGCAGCGCCTGGGCGGGGCCGCCCCAGTCGCGGGAGACGCCCTGGGTGGACAGCGGCTGGAAGCACACGGCGGCGAAGGCGGCGGTGAGTACGCGCCGCGCCAGGTGGTCGAGCACGGGTCCGCCGCCGCGCGCGATGTGCGGCACGCTGCCGAGCAGCGAGGCGGCGAGCACGACCGTGACGGTCTGGGCGACGCCGTGGTCGGCGGGCGTCCCGGCGACGTGCCCGAGCAGCGCGTACGCCAGCGCGCCGGCGGCCGCCAGGGGCGCGGCCTCCCGGGTGTCGGCACCGGTGCGCCGGGTGAGTTCGCCGAGGGCGACCAGGGCGGCGAAGGCGAGGGCGACGGGCCGCTGCGCGAGCCCCGACCAGAGCACGGAGCCGAGGCAGCCGAGCGCGAGGAGCCCCGCGCCGGCGGGTATCAGGAGGAGCGGCGCCGGACACCGCCGTCGGTCCGGCGTCACGACGCCCCCTTGCCCACGCCGTCCCGCGCCTCACCGGTACGGCCCGCGGGCACCCCGGCACGGAGCGGGGGCCCGCCGTCGGACGTCACCGCCGGACGCCAGCCGTGCCGGCCCAGGGCCCGGACCAGCGCCCCGACCATGCGCGGGTCGAACTGTGCCCCGGCGCACCGCTGGAGCTCCGCCACGGCCACCGTGACGGGCCGGGCCCTGCTGTAGGAACGCGTGGACGTCATCGCGTCGAAGGCGTCGGCGACGGCCACCACCCGGGCCGATTCGGGGATGCGGTCGCCGGCCAGTCCGTAGGGGTAGCCGCTGCCGTCCAGCCGTTCGTGGTGGTGGAGGACGGCGGCCCTGGCCTCCCCCAGGAAGCGGATGCCGCGCACTATCTCGTGCCCGTACTCGGGATGCAGTTCGATCACGCGGCGCTCCTCGGGCGTCAGCGGCCCGTCCTTGCGCAGCAGCCGGGTGGGCACCCCGAGCTTGCCCACGTCGTGCAGGATGCCGGCGAAGCGGAGCGTCTCGACGCGGTCGTCGTCCATGCCCAGTTCGCGGGCGATCATCATCGAGGCCTGGCCGACGCGCTCGCTGTGCCCGCGCGTGTAGCCGTCCTTGATGTCGACGGCCTGCACGAGGGCGCGGATGGTCGCCTGGTGCGCGGCCCGTTCCCGGTGGTACTGGGCGAACGCCCACCACGCCACGCACATCGGCAGCAGCACGAGCAGCGCGGCGACGGGGCCGTAGGGGCTGCGCCACAGGACGGCCATCATGAGCCCGGCGAGCCCGTGCACGGCGATCGGCCCGAGCGAACGGGAGAACAGCCCCCGCCAGGCCCGCCGCGCGGGCACCCGGTCGGCGAGGAACAGGATGCCGCCGTCCAGCACGGTCAGCACCAGGCAGAACGCCAGTACCGCGGCCCCGGCCGGGACGAGCGCGTAGGGGAAGTCGGGGGCGACGACCGCGTCCCGGCCGCCGCACTCCCAGTGCACCCGGGCGGCGGCCCAGACGGCGAGCGTCAGCTGCGCGGCCCGCCAGATCCGCCGGAGCACGAAGGGCCGCTGCGCCACCGGGGACAGCAGCGCCCCGGGCAGTGCCACGAGCGCGGCGGCCGGCGGCGGCAGCAGGAACGCCCCGGCGAGCAGCACGGGGTAGCAGGTCCCGACGAAACGGGACCGGGCGACGAGCTCCGAGCCCGCGTACAGCCCGGCGAGCAGGAGCACGGCCCACCACGGCGTGTGCGTCCGGGGCAGCGCGCACAGACTGACCAGCGCGGCGAGGACGACACCGGCGACGTACGCACGCGCCCGCACCGGTACCGCGTCCATGAGCCTCTCCCCCGGCCATGCCAGTCAGGCTCCGGAGCCTAGGGCGGTGGCGGGAGGGCGCGGGCAGATAACCCGCGGATTAGCACGTACGGGTGACGGTTCAGGACTCCTGCGGAGCCGGCGGCGAGGCCGTCACGTCGTGCTCGGGCACGGACTGCCCGGAGCGGATCAGGTCGATCCGGCCCATGACCTTGGAACGCAGGTCACCCGGCACGTCGTCCTGTCCGCAGCACCGCTTGACCAGCTTCTTCACGGCCTGCTCCAGCCCGTACTTCTCCAGGCAGGGCGAGCACTCCTCGAAGTGGTGCTCGAACTTCACGCAGTCCGAGTCCGGCATCTCCTGGTCGAGGAACTCGTAGAGATGATCGAGGATTTCGCTGCAATCCGTCTCGTGCGGCTCTCCGCAGCTCATGACCCCGAGCCTTTCGCTTCGTTCGACTTGCCGGCGCCGGCCGGGACCAGACCGCGGTCGCGGGCGTAGTCCTCCAGCATGCCGCGCAGCTGACGGCGTCCACGGTGCAGCCGGGACATCACCGTACCGATGGGTGTCCCCATGATGTCGGCGATCTCCTTGTAGGCAAACCCCTCGACGTCCGCCAGGTAGACGGCGATACGGAACTCCTCGGGGATGGCCTGGAGGGCTTCCTTGACGTCCGAGTCGGGCAGGTGGTCGAGCGCCTGGGACTCCGCGGAGCGCAGACCCGTCGACATGTGCGACTCGGCGCGCGCGAGCTGCCAGTCCTCGATCTCCTCGGCCGCGCTGCGCTGGGGTTCGCGCTGCTTCTTGCGGTACGAGTTGATGAAGGTGTTGGTGAGGATGCGGTACAGCCACGCCTTGAGGTTGGTTCCCTCGCGGAACTGGTGGAAGGACGCGTACGCCTTGGCGTAGGTCTCCTGCACCAGGTCCTCGGCGTCGGCCGGATTACGTGTCATGCGCAGCGCGGCCGAGTACATCTGGTCGAGGAACTCGAGCGCGTCCCGCTCGAAGCGCGCGCTGCGCTCCGCGGTCGACTCCGCGCCCGTTCCCCGGCCCTCGGGCTGCTCCGCCTGGCCGTGTTCGGTCCCTGCGTCGGTCCCAGTGACCGGACCCACCTCCTCCAAAGATGTCGCGAGACCGAGACCGGCCCCACTCGAATCGGAGGATAGACGACGATCCGGTCCGCCCGCCGCCCGAATAGGGGCGGTCTTCGCCGCGTGCAGCACCGTCCAGTCCAGGTCGGATCGGCTGCTACGACTCGGGCAGAAGGTCGAACCCATGCGGCGGACTTCCTCTCCTACGGCGTCGGTGCTGATTCTCAGCAACGTATGTCCGCCACAACAGCGGGCGCCCGCCGGTCATTCCCGGGCGTTCACCCGAGTGAGCCGACCCACTTCGCGACACCCTCGGTGATCAGTTCCAGGGCCCGCTCCTGCGTGATCTCCGCCCGCTTGGGGACGGCGAAGCCGTGGTCGCCGTACGGGATCTCGATCAGGTCGTAGGTCCTCTCAGGTGCCCCGGGGAATTCCTCCGGTCTGCCGAAGGGATCGTTGCCGCCCTGTACGACGAGGGTGGGGGCACCCGCGCCGAGCAGTTCGTCCGCGCGGGACTTCTCGGGCTTGCCCGGCGGGTGCAGCGGGAAGCTGAGGGCGAGCACGGCATGGGCGCCCAGTTCGGCGGCGGTGCGGCAGGCGACGCGGGCGCCGGCGCTGCGGCCGCCGGCGATCACCGGCAGGCCGGGCGCCTGGAGCGCGGGCCAGATCCCGCGCCAGCCGGTGTCCAGGGTCTTGGGCGCGGGCGCCAGCTTCTTCCCCGCCACCCGCCAGGGCTGCTCGACGAGGGCGACGGTCCCGCCGTGCGCGGGCAGCGCGGCCGCCAGTGCCCGCAGGTCGCGCGCCTCGACGCCGCCGCCGGCGCCGTGGCTCGCGGCGAGGACGAGGCGGGGTTTCCGGGCGTGGTGCCAGGTGATGCGAGCGGGGCCCGCGTCCGTCTCGACCGCCTCTGTCACTACCTCTGTCGCATCCGTCACGTCAGAAGAGTGTGCCCTCTTCGGGGCCCTCCAGCTCCTTCAGCAGCTCCGGCCCGTTGTTGCGGACGTTGCTCACGGCCGTGGAGACGGGGAACGCCCGCATCAGTCCGGCGGGCGGGGGCGTGAGGAAGGAGGTCAGCTCGTCGGGGTCGGTGCGCGCCGGGTCGAGCCAGTCGTCCCAGCGGTCCGGCGTGAGCATCAGCGGCATCCGGGGGTGGATGTCGGCGAGGGCGTGCGGACCGTCGGCGGGGGCGACGGCGAGCGGCGTGGTCTCGGCCTCCGTGGTGATCACCGAGCAGGTCACCCACCAGGCCTGCGGGTGGTCGTCCGGCAGGGTCCTGTCCCGCCAGAACTCGTACAGACCGGCCATCGCGAAGACCGTCCCGTCGGCCGGGGTCACGAAGTAGGGCTGCTTGCGCGGGCGCTTCTTGCGGCCCTCCACCTCCAGGTCGCGCTCCTGCCGGCCGGTGACCCACTCGTAGTAGCCGTCGGCGGGGAGGATGCAGCGCCGGGTGCTGAAGGCGCGTCGGAAGGAGGGCTTCTCGTGGACGGTCTCCGCGCGGGCGTTGATCATCCGGGCGCCGCCCTCGGGCGTCTTGGACCAGGAGGGGACCAGGCCCCACTTCAGCTTCCGCAGCTGGCGAACCGGCTTCGGGTCCTCGACGTCTTTCAGGGGACGGTCCAGGACGGCGTAGACCTCCTTGGTGGGGGCCACGTTGTAGTCGGGCTCCAAGGTCTCCTCGGGCTCCCACTTCTCGATCTCGAAGATTCCCGCGAGATCCTCGGGTCGACGACTCGCCGCATACCGTCCGCACATACGTGCCACACTGCCAGACCCCGCGTTCTCACGAGGAGCCCTCGCCCGAAATGGACCACCTCGCAACGGCCTCGCTCGCCTCCCTCTGGGACGAGGTCTCCGGTACCCAGCCCGATCCCGACCTCTGGGTGGTGATCGCCACCCTGGTCGCCGCGCTCGTAGTCGTCGTGCCGCACGGGCTGTGGCGGATAGCGCGCAACGCCGTCACCATCGCCCACGAGGGCGGCCACGGGCTGGTGGCGCTGCTGACCGGGCGCACGCTCACCGGCATCACGCTGCACTCCGACACCAGCGGCCTCACCGTCAGCCGCGGCAAGCCGCACGGGCTCGGGATGATCCTCACCGCGGTGGCCGGCTACACCGCTCCCCCGCTGCTGGGTCTCGGCGGGGCCGCGCTGCTGGGGGCGGGGCGCATCACGCTGCTGCTGTGGCTGGCGACGGCGCTGCTCGTCGCGCTGCTGGTGATGGTCCGCAACGCGTACGGGGTGCTGACGGTGGTGCTGACCGGCGGCACGTTCGTCCTGGTGTCGTGGCTGGCGGGTCCGCAGGTGCAGGCGGCGTTCGCGTACGCGGTGGTGTGGTTCCTGCTGCTGGGCGGGGTGCGGCCGGCCTTCGAGCTGCAGGCCAAGCGGGCGCGGGGCGGGGCCGGTGACTCGGACGCGGACCAGCTGGCGCGGCTTACGCACGCGCCGGCGGGGGTGTGGTTCCTCCTGTTCCACGCGGTGTCGCTGTGCTCGCTGATCGGCGGGGGCCGCTGGCTGCTGGAGCTGTGACGCCCGGGCACCCTCCTGCGGGCGCCGTGGTCGGCGCATATATGCACGGCAAGTGCACTGTCGCGATTTCGGTCCGGTTTCGACGCTTTTGATCAAGATCTCCGGTCGCGTTCAGCCATTAAAGTGGGGCCCATGACCGTGAACCCCGCGCACACCGCCCTCTGGCCCGCCCCGCACGCGAGCGGAGCCGTCGACGCGACCGTCCACGTGCCCGGATCCAAGTCGGTCACCAACCGCGCCCTGGTGCTGGCCGCCCTCGCCTCCGAGCCCGGCTGGCTGCGCCGCCCGCTGCGCTCCCGCGACACCGTGCTGATGGCCGAGGCGCTGCGCGCGATGGGCGTCGAGATCGAGGAGGGCGTCGGTCCGGACGGCACCGGCGAGTTCTGGCGGGTCATCCCGGCGGGCCTGCGCGGCCCGGCCACGGTCGACGTGGGCAACGCCGGCACGGTCATGCGCTTCCTGCCGCCGGTCGCCGCGCTCGCCGACGGAGCCATCCGCTTCGACGGCGACCCGCGTTCGTACGAGCGTCCCCTGCACGGCGTGATCGACGCGTTGCGCGCCCTGGGCGCCCGCATCGACGACGACGCGCGCGGCGCGCTCCCGATGACCGTGCACGGCGGCGGCGCCCTGGAGGGCGGGCCGGTCGAGATCGACGCCTCGTCGTCCTCGCAGTTCGTCAGCGCCCTGCTGCTGTCCGGCCCGCGCTTCAACCAGGGCGTCGAGGTCCGCCACACCGGCTCGGCCCTGCCGTCGATGCCGCACATCCGTATGACCGTCGACATGCTGCGCGCGGTCGGCGCCCAGGTCGACACCCCGGAGTCCGGCGGCGAGCCGAACGTCTGGCGGGTCACGCCGGGCGCGCTGCTCGGCCGGGACCTGACGATCGAGCCGGACCTGTCCAACGCCCAGCCGTTCCTGGCGGCGGCACTGGTGACCGGCGGCCGGGTCGTGATCCCCGACTGGCCGTCCCGCACCACCCAGCCCGGCGACCGGCTCCGTGAGATCTTCACCGAGATGGGCGGTGCCTGCGAACTGACGGACTACGGTCTCGTCTTCACCGGCTCGGGTGCCGTGCACGGCATCGACGTGGACCTCGGCGAGGTCGGCGAGCTGACCCCGGGCATCGCCGCCGTCGCCGCCCTCGCGGACTCGCCCTCCACCCTGCGCGGGGTGGCGCACCTGCGCCTGCACGAGACGGACCGCCTGGCCGCGCTCACCAAGGAGATCAACGAACTCGGCGGTGACGTCACCGAGACCGCCGACGGCCTGCACATCCGCCCGCGCCGCCTGCACGGCGGCGTCTTCCACACGTACGAGGACCACCGCATGGCCACCGCGGGCGCGATCATCGGCCTCGCGGTCGAGGGTGTGGAGATCGAGAACGTGGCGACGACGGCCAAGACGCTGCCCGAATTCCCCGACCTGTGGACCGGGATGCTCGGGGCGTAGGGACGGATCGCCATGCGCCGCTACGGCAAGCACACCGACGAGGACGACATCCGCTCGCGCCCCAACCGCAAGGGCAACCGTCCGCGCACCCACACCCGCCCCAAGCACGAGGACGCCGCCGAGGGGCTCGTCCTCACCGTGGACCGCGGCCGGCTGACCTGCCTCGTCGAGGACCGGGTCGTCATGGCGATGAAGGCCCGGGAACTGGGCCGCAAGGCGGCGATCGTCGGCGACCGGGTGGCGCTGGTCGGCGACCTCACCGGCAAGAAGGACACCCTCGCGCGCATCGTCCGCATCGAGGAACGCACCTCCGTCCTGCGCCGCACGGCGGACGACGACGACCCGTACGAGCGCGTCGTCGTCGCCAACGCCGACCAGCTCGCCATCGTCACGGCCCTCGCCGACCCGGAGCCGCGCCCCCGCCTCATCGACCGCTGCCTGGTCGCGGCGTTCGACGGCGGCCTCACCCCGCTGCTGGTGATGACCAAGTCGGACCTCGCCCCGCCCGACGAACTGCTGGAGCTGTACGGCGCGTTGGACATCCCGTACGTCGTCACCAGCCGCGAGGAGCTGGAGAACGGCGCGGCGGCCGACCTCGTACGAGAACACCTGGACGGCAGGATCACGGCGTTCGTCGGCCACTCCGGCGTCGGCAAGACGACCCTGGTGAACACGCTGGTGCCCGAGGACCGCCGTCGCGTGACGGGCCACGTCAACGCGGTGACGGGCCGCGGCCGGCACACGACGACCTCGGCCCTCGCCCTCCCCCTGTCCTCCGAGGCGGGCGGCTGGGTCGTGGACACCCCGGGCGTACGGTCGTTCGGGCTCGCGCACATCGACCCGTCGCGGGTGATCAACGCCTTCCCCGACCTGGTGCCCGGCACCGAGGGCTGTCCGCGTGCGTGCAGCCACGACGAGCCCGACTGCGCGCTGGACGCGTGGGTCGCCGAGGGGCACGCCGACCCGGCGCGGCTGTACTCGCTGCGCCGACTGCTCTCCACCCGGGAGCGGAAGGAAGGCGACTGACGTTCGCGTTGTTCGCCGTGCTGACCTTCGCGTTGTTTGCCGTGCGTGGGGACCGGTAAGGGCATAATCGCACCAAGCCGGATCCAAGCCTGAGCAAAACCGGACGCAGCGGTCACGGTACGACGGGACTACGGGAGGACATGACATGGCGTGGCTGCTGGTCATAGTGGCCGGGGTGCTCGAAACCGGATTCGCCGTCTGCCTGAAGCTGTCGCACGGCTTCACCCGCCTCTGGCCGACCGTCGCCTTCTGCGTGTTCGCGCTGGGCAGCTTCGGCCTGCTGACGATGTCGCTGAAGAAGCTCGACGTCGGTCCGGCGTACGCGGTGTGGACCGGCATCGGTGCGGCGGGCACCGCCATCTACGGCATGGTCTTCCTCGGCGACCTGGTCTCCACGCTGAAGATCGTCTCGATCAGCCTGGTCATCATCGGCGTGATCGGGCTGCAGTTGTCGGGCTCGGCACACTGACCACCCGGCGCCGGCGTCAGGACGCCGACCGGCGCGGCAGGACGGTGCGTACGAGTTCCGCCACGCCACCCTCGCCGGGCGGGGCCGCGACGCAGGACAGCGCGAGGCGTACGGCCAGTTCGCAGGAGCGGGCCAGGTCACCGGTGTCCGGTGACGGGTCGCCGTTCAGGGCGGCGACGGCACGGTCGCGGACCAGGGCGACGAAGTCGCGGGGCGAGGGCAGCGGGCCGTCGGCCCGGCGCTGGGCCGGCACGACGGACGAGGACGACACCGCCGTCAGGGGCGGGGCGGGCAGGCGCTCGCTCCAGCATCCGGTGAGCATCGCCCGGACCAGGGCGTTGTCACGGGCGACGGAGACGGTCCACTCGGCGGTCGCGGTGAGCCGGTCACGGCGGGCGCCGGCGAGCGCGCGCTCCACGCCGGCCAGGTACCCGTCCGCCTCCCTGCGGACGAGCGCCCGGGCGAGGCCCTCCTTGCTCCCGAACTCGTTGTAGAGCGTCTGCCGGGACACCCCGGCCGCCGCCGCCACGTCCACCATCCGCACGGCGGACCAGGGCCGACGCTCCAGGGCCAGGTAAGCGGCATCGAGCAGGGACTCCCGGGCTGCAGGCACCATCGCCTCCTCGGGCCGAGCGACTTGCCGCCCAGATTTGACGGGTATGCGCCCACTGTCAAGAGCCCTCGCGCCCGCGCCGCTGCGGGCAGTCGTCCCGCTGGGGCGGCACGGGTGGGCGCAGCGGCACCCGGTAACGCCGGGTTGCGCAAGCCACCCCCACGCCGGGTGACCTCCGCAGCCGGCCGGCCACCGCACCCACGACAACCTCGCCACGCCCGCCAAACCCCTGGTGGCCCCGCCCCACCCCCGCCCGATACCGTGACCCGCATGCCCGACTACCTCGACGACCTCCGCCTCGCCCACGTCCTCGCGGACGCCGCCGACGCCGCGACGATGGACCGCTTCAAGGCCCTAGACCTCAAGGTCGAGACCAAGCCGGACATGACCCCGGTGAGTGAAGCGGACAAGGCCGCCGAGGAACTGATCCGCGGTCACCTCGCCCGAGCCCGCCCACGCGACGCCGTCCTCGGCGAGGAGTACGGCACCGAGGGCACCGGCCCCCGCCGCTGGATCATCGATCCGATCGACGGCACCAAGAACTACGTCCGCGGCGTTCCCGTCTGGGCCACCCTCATCTCCCTGACGGAAGCGGGCGAGGGCGGCTACCAGCCCGTCGTCGGCCTCGTCTCCGCCCCCGCCCTGGGCCGCCGCTGGTGGGCGGTGAAAGACCACGGCGCGTTCACCGGCCGCAGCCTCACCTCGGCCTCCCGGCTCCAGGTCTCCCAGGTCTCGGCCCTCTCCGACGCCTCCTTCGCGTACTCCTCGCTCAGCGGCTGGGAGGAACAGGGCCGCCTCGACGGCTTCCTGGATCTGACCCGCGAGGTCTGGCGCACTCGCGCGTACGGCGACTTCTGGCCGTACATGATGGTGGCCGAGGGCTCGGTCGACATCTGCGCCGAACCCGAGCTCTCCCTCTGGGACATGGCCGCGAACGCGATCATCGTCACGGAGGCCGGTGGCACCTTCACCGGCCTGGACGGCCGCCCCGGCCCGCACAGCGGCAACGCGGCCGCGTCGAACGGCCGGCTCCACGACGAGCTGCTCGGCTACCTCAACCAGCGGTACTGACCGCCCTCTTGTTGACCCGCCCTTTACCTGCCACTCTGAGAGTCCCCCTACTTGTGAACTTGTGAATCCATGAACTAACTCATGGATCACCGGCAGGAGGTGGCTCCACCCATGCTCGTCCGCGAAGCCATGAGCACGGTCGCCCTCACCATCGGCCCAGCCCACACCCTCCGCCAGGCCGCCGCCCTGATGGCCGCGCGCCACGTCGGCGCGGCGGTCGTCCACGACCCCGACGCCGGCGGCATCGGCATCCTCACCGAACGCGACGTCCTGATCTCCGTGGGCCTCGGCCAGGACCCCGACACCGAGCGCGCCCACGCCCACACCACCACCGACGTCGTGTTCGCCGCACCGTCCTGGACCGTGGAGGAGGCCGCCCGGGCGATGGCGCACGGCGGCTTCCGCCACCTGATCGTCCTGGAGCGCGGCGAGCCCGCCGGCATCGTCTCGGTCCGCGACATCATCCGCTGCTGGGCCCCGGCCCGGGAGCGGACGCAACGAGTACCGGCCTGATTCCCCGCACACGGCACCCGGAACGCGAAGCGGGCCGGAACCCCCGTTCCCGGGGATTCCGGCCCGCCGCCACGACAAGCGGTCCAGTGCTGGTTGTGTCAGCCGCGCAGGGCCTGGACCGCGGCCTCCAGCCGCTTGCCGAAGTCACCGTCGGCCTGACGGAAGTTGTTGACCGCGCGCTCGATGATGTCGTCGCGCGAGACGCCGGAGAGGGCGCCGGCCAGGTTGTTGATCAGCCGCTCCTTCTCTTCGTCCGTCATCAGCCGGTAGAGGTTGCCCGCCTGGACGAAGTCGTTGTCCTCGGCGTGCGACGGAGTCGCGGTCTCGCCGGTGACGCCGGAGACGGCGACCGGCTGCCACAGGGGCTTGTCCGTCTGGAACGGGCCGCCGAAGCTGTTCGGCTCGTAGTTCTTCGCACCCTTGTGCCGGCCGTCGTACAGGTAGCCGTCACGGGAGTTGGTGCGCGCCTCGGTGGCGTGCGGACGGTTCACCGGCAGGTGGTCGGCGTTGATGCCGACGCGGTAGCGGTGGGCGTCGCCGTAGCCGAACAGGCGGCCCTGGAGCATCTTGTCCGGGGACGGGCCGATGCCGGGCACGAAGTGCGCCGGGGAGAAGATCGACTGCTCGACCTCGGCGAAGATGTTCTCCGGGTTGCGGTTGAGCTCCAGCTTGCCGAACCAGACGATCGGGTAGTCCGCGTGCGGCCACACCTTGGTCAGGTCGAACGGGTTGAAGCGGTACGTCGCGGCCTCGGCGACGGGCATGATCTGCACGCCGACGGTCCAGGACGGGAACTCGCCCCGCTCGATCGCCTGGCGCAGGTCGCGCTGGTGGGAGTCGGGGTCCTCACCGGCGAGCTTGTCGGCCTCGGCCTGCGTGAGGCACTTGATGCCCTGGTCGGTCTTGAAGTGGTACTTGACCCAGAAGGCCTCGCCGGCCTCGTTGTTCCACTGGAAGGTGTGCGAGCCGAAGCCGTCCATGTGGCGGTACGACGCCGGGATGCCGCGGTCGCCGAACAGCCAGGTCACCTGGTGCGTCGACTCGGGCGACAGGCCCCAGAAGTCCCAGACGTTGTCCATCTCCGTCGAGCCCGTGTAGGGGTCGCGCTTCTGGGTGTGGATGAAGTCCGGGAACTTGATGGCGTCCCGGATGAAGAACACCGGGGTGTTGTTGCCGACGAGGTCGTAGTTGCCCTCTTCGGTGTAGAACTTCAGCGCGAAGCCGCGCGGGTCGCGGACGGCGTCCGCCGCACCCAGGTTGCCGGCCACGGTCGAGAAGCGGAGGAAGGTCTCCGTCTCCTTGCCGACCTCGGACAGGAACTTCGCCCTGGTGTACTTGGTGACATCGGCGGTGACCGTGAAGGTGCCGTACGCACCGGCACCGCGGGCGTGCACGACACGCTCCGGGATGCGCTCACGGTTGAAGTGGGCCAGCTTCTCGAGGAGCAGCTGGTCCTGGACGAGCACGGGGCCGCCGACGCCCGCGGTCTCGCTGTTCTGGTTGTCGGCTACCGGAGCACCGGCCTCCGTAGTAAGCGGTCCCTGAGTCACGTACGCCTCCTGCGCCAATCCTGCAAAACCTGTCCCTTGGCTAATGCCGTCACCGATCCTACAATGGACATTGTCTAAGTCAAGTAAGACTCCAAAGTCACACACGTTCGGGACCTGGTCCCCCTTGCTGTTAGGCTGGTGCGTATGAGTGACCTACTGGAACGGCTGCGTGGACGCGGCTGGCGCATGACCGCGCAGCGGCGCGTCGTGGCCGAGGTCCTCGACGGCGAACACGTCCACCTGACGGCCGACGAGGTGCACGCCCGCGCCGTGGACAAGCTCCCGGAGATCTCCCGGGCGACCGTCTACAACACGCTGGGCGAGCTGGTCACGCTCGGCGAGGTGCTGGAAGTCGCGACGGACAAGCGTGCCAAGCGGTACGACCCGAACGCGCACCGGCCGCACCACCACCTGGTCTGCGCCCAGTGCGGCGCGATCCGCGACGTGCACCCGACCGGGAATCCGCTCTCCGACCTCCCGGACTCGGAGCGCTTCGGCTTCACCGTCTCGGACGTCGAGGTGACGTACCGCGGCACCTGCCCGAACTGCGCGGCGGCGTAAACCCTCGCACGACAAGCCCCGGCCCCGATGGGCGCCGGGGCTTGCTGCATGGGCGCCAACGCGTCGAGGGCCGGAACCCTTTCGGATTCCGGCCCTCGACCATCAGTAGCGGGGACAGGATTTGAACCTGCGACCTCTGGGTTATGAGCCCAGCGAGCTACCGAGCTGCTCCACCCCGCGGCGATGAACAAAACATTACGTCAACCCCACGACCAGAAGCAAATCGCTCCCCCTCCCCCAGCTGCGGGCAATCGTGCCGCTGGGGCGGCACGGGTGGGCGCAGCGGCACCCCGCCACGCCGGGCCGCGAAAACCCGCCCCAGCCCAGCGCAGCGTCACGCCGACAACTCCTGCCGCAACGCGTCCCGCAGCCGAGCCGCCCGCTCCCCCACTTCCCGCGGTCCCAGCGACACCGCCCGGTCGGCCCACCGCTGCCCCTCCGCCAGCTCTCCCCGCCGCGCGCACACCAGCGCCAGCCGCAGCGCCGCCCGCCCGTGCCCGGCGTCGGCGGCCCGCCGCCACCACACGACGGCCTCCGGCTCGCTCCCCTCACGGGCCAGCAGCAGCCCCAGGTTGAACGCGCCGTTGCGCGACCCGGCCTCGGCCGCCTCCCGGTACCACCGCGCCGCCTCCACCACGTCACCCCGCGCCGCGGCCATCATCCCGACCCGCACCTGAGCCCGCCGGTGTCCCTGGGAGGCCGCCCGCTCGTACCACTCCTCGCACTCGGACTTCTCCTGCGCCGGCTCACCGAGCTCGTGCTCGGGCGCCGGCGGCCGGCGCGCGTCGAGCACCGTCGCCAGCCGGTACGCGGCCTCGGCGCTGCCGCCGCCGGCCGCACACCGCAGGAACCGTTCGGCCTCGCGCTCGTCACCGCCGCGCAGGCGCGCCATCCCCACCTGCAGTGCCGCCTCCGTGTGCCCGGCGGAGGCGGCCCGCTCGTACCAGCGCAGCGCCGCCCGCTCCTCGCCCCGTCCGGCGTGCAGGATGCCGAGGTTGAAGGCGGCGTCGACGCTGCCCGCCTCGGCGGCCTTGGAGAACCACGGCTCGGCGCCCGTCTCGTCCCCGGCGCGCAGCAGCAGGATCGCGAGCGCGTTGGACGCCTCCCGGTGCCCGGCGTACGCGGCCCGCCGGTACCACTGCTCGGCCTGCGTGGTGCGGCCCTGGTCGGCGCAGAGGAGCCCCAGGTTGTACGCCCCGTTGTCGTCCCCGGCGTCCATCGCGGCGCGGTACCAGCGCTCGGCGGTCTGGGTCTCGCCGCGCTCCGCGTGCAGCGCGCCCAGGGCGTTGGCGGCGTTGCCGTCTCCGTCCTGCGCGGCTCGCAGCCACCAGACGGCCGCGCTCTCGGTGTCGCCGGCGTCCCGCAGCAGGAAGCCGAGGGCGCACGCGGCGCGGGCCTCGCCGTCCTTGGCGGACGTCAGGTACCAGCGGCCGGCCTCCTTGAGCTCGCCCCGCTTCTCCAGGATCGTCCCGAGGTGCAGCGCGGCCCGCCGGTGACCGCGTGCGGCGGCCTGGCGGTACCACTGCTCGGCCTCGCCTGCGGTGTCCGCGTCATCTTCGTCGCGCCCTCGCCCGGCGCACCGGTCCAGCGTCCGGGCCAGCCGGTACGCGGCCTCCCGGTGCCCGCGCTCGGCCGCGGCCCGCATCCACCGCTCGGCGCCGGCCTCGTCGCCACGGTGTTCCAGCAGGTCGGCGAGTGCGTAGGCGCCGAGAACGTGCCCCTGCTCGGCGGACTGGCACAGCCAGTACTCGGCGGCGGGCTCGTCCCCGCGCTCCCGGAAGTGGCGCCCCAGCGCGTGGGCGGCCGCGGCGGAACCGGCGACGGCGGCGATCCGCCACCATCCCGCGGCCTCGTCGGCGTATCCGCGCTGGTGCAGCAGGACACCCAGGTTGTTGGCGGCGGCCCGGTCACCGGCGGCAGTGGCGGCACGCAGGTGGGTCTCGGCTCCGTCGAAGTCGCCGCGGCGCAGCAGCATCGCGCCGAGGACGCTCATCGCCTCGACGTCACCGGCTTCGGCGGCCAGCCGTCGGCGTACTTCCTCGGCGGCCTCGTCGGCGGCCTCCTGAGCCTCGTCCGTGGCCTCCTCCTGATCGGACGGCTGCGCAAAACGCCCTGTCCCGAACAGATTTGCCATGTCCCCCATAACGTCCATCGTCGCACCACCTGCAACCTGGGTACATCCGGTATACCGCAGCCAGTGAGGTCACTTCAGCGTTTTGTCGACATGCCCACAGGGAGACAAGTCAAACACAGATCTCCCCAACTTCCCCTGGCGGCGCGGCCGTCGGCTTCACCGGCACATGCGTTCGCACATCACGAAGGCCCGGATTCCTTGAGGAATCCGGGCCTTCGTGGTCGTTCGCAAAAGCTCACGAACTTCAGTAGCGGGGACAGGATTTGAACCTGCGACCTCTGGGTTATGAGCCCAGCGAGCTACCGAGCTGCTCCACCCCGCGCCGTTGTGTTCACAACCGTATCACGGCGCGGGACGGTCCCTGACCAGCTCTGACGGCCGGCGGGAGCAGCTCGGTCAGCCGGTGTCCGAGCCTGAGCCGCCGGTGTCCCCGGTGGGCGTCGAGCTCGGAGCGGCCTCGCCTCCTTGGTCCTTGTCCCCGCTCTTGTCGTTTCCGTTCTTGTCGTCACCATTCTTGCCACCGGCGCCCTGGTCGGCCTGGGCCTGGGCCTTCTCGGCCCGCTTCAGCGCGTCCTCCAGGTCCTTCTGCGCCTCTGCGTACGCGGCGAGGTCCTTCTGCTCCAGCGCCTTCTGGCCGGCGTCGAAGGCCTTCTGCGCGTCGCTCAGCGCTTCCCGAACCGTCGGGTTGGTGGACGTCGGTGGCGGTTCGGTCGTGCCTTCGCCCTCGTCCGCCGGCGGATCGGTCTCGGCCGCCTGCTCTCCGAAGACCTTGTTGAGGGCCTCGTCGAGGGTGTTCTCGAAGGCGGTGTTGCCGCCGTAGCTCACCAGCACCTTGCGCAGCAGCGGGTACTTGAGGTCGCCACCGCGTACGTAGACCGGTTCCACGTACAGCAGTCCGCCGTCGAGCGGCACGGTCAGCAGGTTGCCGTACTCGACCTCGGAGTCGCCGCCTCTCAGCAGCCTGATGGTCTCGGCGATGTCCTGCTCCGAGTTCAACTGGCTCTGGACCTGTTTCGGTCCGTTGACGGTCGTACTCGTCGGCAGTTTCAGGATTCTGATCTTGCCGTAGCCCTCCGTCCCCGCCTCGGCGTCGACCGCCATGAACGCGCTGAGGTTGTCGCGTCCGTTGGGCGTGAACGTCGTCGTCAGCGAGAACGCCTGCTGGTCCTGGTCGGGCATCTTCATGCTCAGGTAGTACGGCGGCACCGCGTCACCAGACTTGTTGGTCGGGTCGTCGGGCACCTGCCACACCTCGCTGCCGCTGAGGAACGTGTTGGCGTCCTTCACGTGGTAGCGCGTGAGCAGCTCGCGCTGGACCTTGAACAGGTCCTGCGGGTAGCGCAGGTGCGCCATCAGCTCGTCGCTGATCTCGCTCTTGTCCTGGACCGTGTCCGGGAAGGCCTTCATCCAGGTCTTCAGGACCGGGTCCTTCTGGTCCCACTGGTAGAGCTTGACGTCACCGCTGTACGCGTCGACGGTCGCCTTCACCGAGTTGCGGATGTAGTTGACCTGGTTCTGCTGGGCCACCACCGCCCGCTGGTCGTTGGCCGCGGTCAGCGAGTCGGCGGTGGTGTCGCCGAGCGTCGTGCGGGAGGCGTACGGGTAGCCGTTCGTCGTCGTGTAGGCGTCGACGATCCACTGGATACGGCCGTCCACCACCGCCGGGTAGGCGTCGCCGTCGATGGTCAGCCACGGGGCGACCGCCTCGACGCGCTCCTTGGGCGTGCGGTTGTACAGGATGCGCGAACCCTCGCCGATGGCACCGGAGTAGAGGATCTGCGGCTCACTGAAGGCCGCGGCGTACGCCGCCCGGTTGATCGGGTTGGACAGGTCCACCCCGCCGTCGCCCTTGTAGCTGAAGGTCTTCTCTCCGGAGTCGTCGGAGTAGTCGATCTCCTTCTGGGGACCGCCGACGATCGAGTACGTGTTGGTCTTCTCGCCGTAGTAGATCCGCTGCTCGTACGTGCCGAGGTCGCCCTCGGACGGCAGGTTGGACTCGGTGAAGACCGGGCGCCCCTCGGAGTCCACCTCGGTGCCCTTGGCCGCGACCACGCCGTAGCCGTGGGTGTAGCGGAAGTGGTTGTTGATCCAGTTCTTCTTCGGGATGCCGGCCAGGTTCAGCTCGCGCAGGCCGATGACCGTGTCCTGTTCCTTGCCGTCCTTGGAGTAGCGGTCGACGTCCAGGTTGGTCGGGAACGCGTAGTAGTTACGCATCTGCTGGAGCTGCTGGAACGTCGGCGAGATGACGTTCGGGTCCATGATCCGGATGGACGCGGCGTCGTTCACGTCGTCACGGAGCTTGGTCGGGTCCTTGGTCTTGCTGACGCCCGGGTACTCGGTGACCTGGGTGCCCTCGATGCCGTAGGCCTCGCGGGTCGCCTTCAGGTTCTTCTCGACGTACGGCGCTTCCTTGGCCTGCTCGTTCGGCTGGACCTGGAACTTCTGGACCAGCGCCGGGTACAGACCGCCGATGAGGATCGCGGAGAGCACCATCAGACCGAAGCCGATCACCGGCAGCTGCCAGGTGCGGCGCCACAGGGTCGCGAAGAACAGCAGCGCGCAGATGACGGCGATGCAGAACAGGATCGTCTTGGCCGGCAGATAGGCGTTGGCGTCGACGTACCTGAGGCCCGTCCAGCTGTCGGTCGCCTTGAAGTCGCTGGACTTCACGGCCAGCCCGTACCGGTCCAGCCAGTAGGCGACCGCCTTGAGGGCGACGAAGACACCGATGAGTACCGACAGGTGCCCGGTGGCGGCGGCCGTGGCGCGGGCGCCCGGGCTGGTGACGCGCAGCCCGCCGTACAGGTAGTGGGTGAGCGCGGCGGCGATCACCGAGATGATCACGGCCGCGAAGCCGAAGCCGAGCAGGAACCGGTACCAGGGCAGGTCGAAGGCGTAGAAGGAGACGTCCAGCTTGAACTGGGGGTCCTTCTGCCCGAAGGAGACCCCGTTGACCCACATCAGCCAGGTCCGCCACTGACCGGAGGCGGAGGCGCCGGCGATGAGGCCGACCAGGGCGGTGATGCCGAGCAGCAGCCACTTCTTGTACGGGGCGATGCCCATCCGGTACCGGTCGAGGTTCTGCTGCTCCATCGACATGGCGCTCAGCGGCGGGCGCAGCCGGTGGGCCAGCCAGATGTTGAACCCGACGGCGAGCGCCATGAGCAGGCCGAAGACGAAGAAGAGACCGATCTTGGTCCACAGGGTCGTCGTGAAGACCGACGAGTAGTGGACCGACCGATACCAGAGCCAGTCCGTCCAGAATCCCGCGAACATGGTGAACGCCATGCCGAGCACGGCGAGGACACCAAGTGTCATCAGCAGGGTTCGGACGCGCCGGGACGGGCGGCCCACTCTGATCCGCGGCCCCGTCGGGGGGCCTCCGCCGCGGTCCGGCATCTGGAAAGCCAAGGTGCGCACCTCGAAGTTCGCTGTTGATCCGTCAGGCCCTCGGGTTCGTGGGCCCCCCGTGCGCCCCCGTGATCGTGGGCCCACACTTATGCAACTTACTCATCGTTTACTCGGTTCCCGATTCGGGCCAGTAACGAGGCAGGATTGTGACCATGTCCAACACCCCCATGGCAGCGAGCCCCCTCACCCGGGCCGTACTCGAGATCGACGAGTACGTCTCCGGACTCGGCTGGGACCAGCCCGCACGCCTCTTTGCACTTGTCGACACCGCGCGGCTGAGGGCCGATCAGCCCTCGCTCGCGGACCGGCTCGGTCTTCAGGACGAGCCGGAGAGCTCCGGCCTGACTCCGATCGAGCAGGACGAGATTCCAACGGACCAGGCGCTCGACGAGTTCCTGGGCACCATCGCCTGGCCGGACGCGGTGGTCGGCTGCGCCCTCGTCGTGGAGCGCCTGATGCTGCCGCCGTCCGCCGAGGCCCAGGTCCCGCAGGGCCTGAACGAGGCCAAGCTGGCGCAGTGGGTGGCGGAGCACCCGGACCGCCAGGAGGTCCGCATGACGGTCGCGGTGCTGCGCGACGGTGCCCGCGACTCCGCGCTGCGGCTGCGGGAGAAGGACTCCGCCACGGAGGTCCTCACCGGCTCCGACCTGGTGCCGGGTCTGGCCCAGGCGCTGACGGCGACCTTCGAGGAGTAGGTCCGGGCGTCCGGGCCGTCCGTCCGGTCAGCCCTTCGCGCACGTCGGCAGGTCGTCCGTCTTCCCGGAGCGGATGTCCTCCAGCGCGCCGAGGGCGTCGTCGATGGTGTCCACCTTCACCAGGGTGAGCCCGTCGGGGGTGTCCTCGGCGGCGGCCGCGCAGTTGTCCTTGGGCGTCAGGAAGTACCGGGCGCCCTTGTCGCGCGCGCCGATGGTCTTCATCCCGATGCCGCCGATGGGGCCGACCTCGCCGGTGTCGTCGATCGTCCCGGTGCCCGCGACGAACTTGCCGCCGGTGAGGTCGCCCGGCGTGAGCTTGTCGTAGATGCCGAGGGCGAACATCAGGCCGGCGCTCGGTCCGCCGACGTCGGCCAGCTTGATGTCGATGGTGAACGGGAACGTGTGGTCGGTCCCGGCGGAGATCCCCACGATGGCGCGCTTCTCACCGCCGTCGTCGGAGGTCGCGGTGGTGACCGTGACCTTCTCCGTCCTGGTGGGCGTCCGGCCCTCCTGCTCCGCGTCGGCCTGCTCCTTGGCGGGCACGATCGTGAAGACGACGTCCTGTCCGGGCTTGTGCTCGGTCACCAGGTCCGCCACGTCGGTGGGCTTCTTGACGGGCGTGCCGTCCACGGCCTTGATCACGTCACCGGCGTGCAGCCGGCCCTGCGCCGGGGAGTCCTTGACCACCGTGGAGACGACCACCCAGGACTTCACCGGGATGTCCAGGGCCTTGAGAGCGGCGACCTTGGCGCTTTCCTGGGACTGGCTGAACTCCTCGGCGTTCTCCTGGGTGGCTTCTTCCTCGGTCTTGCCGTCCGGGTAGAGGGTCTCGTGCGGCACCACGCGGTTGTCGTGGGCCAGCCAGCCGTAGACCGCCTCCACGAGGTTCATCTTGTAGTCGGCGCTGGTGACCCGCACGGTGGTCATGTTCAGATGACCGCTCGCCTCGTAGGTCTTGTGTCCGGAGATCTGCAGCACCGGCTCGCCGTCGTGATCGCCCAGCGTGTTCACCGTCGGCCCCGGGGACATCTCCGAGTACGGCACGGGGATGAACACACCCGCGCACAGGAGCGCGATCAGCATCAGGGTGGAGGCGAGCATCGTTGCGGTACGGCGTGGCATGGCACGACAGTACGGGACGCGGCTGTCAGAACACCGTCAGGGCGTTCGGTCAGGCTCCGGTGCGGGGACGTTCCATCGCCTCGCGGAAGCGGGCGTACCCGTCGAGTTCTGGACCGTCGCCACGGATCTTGCGGGTCCGGTTGGCCCAACTGCCCCACAGCCCCGCGCCGACAGCAGCCACAAGCGGAATCAGCAACCAGGCAAGCGCTGCCATGCCGACCTCCCAACCCCGTGAGCGTCCGCTACTGACTGATCAGCAGATTAACCATCCGCAGTGACAACGCTCACGCCGGGGGGTGGGTTACGCAACCGGAGCCACGGGGCCGGCACCGCTGTCAGCAGGCGCCCACCCACTCCTCGGTGCCGTCGGAGAACGTCTGGTGCTTCCAGATCGGCACCTCGTGCTTGAGGTCGTCGATCAGCTTGCGACAGGCCTCGAAGGCCTCGCCCCGGTGCGGGCAGGACACGGCGACGACCACGGCCAGGTCGCCGACCTCCAGATCCCCCACACGGTGGACCGCCGCGAGCGCCCGAACGGGGTACTCCGCGACGACCTTCTCGGCGATGCGCCGCATCTCGGCCTCGGCGCTCGGGTGACAGGAGTACCCGAGCCGGTCGACGTCGGTGCCGCCGTCGTGGTTGCGCACGGTCCCCACGAACAGCGCGGTCCCTCCGGCCGCGTCGTCCCCCACGGCCCGGAAGACCTCGTCCACGGAGAGCGGCGTCTCCCGGATGCCGATCAGCTTCACGGGGTCGGGGGCGGCCAGCTCTCCGGGGTGGTCGTTCGTGGTTGCCATGTGCCCATCGTGCCCCACGGCACGACGGCGCGGAATAGCGTGATCGCCCGGCACGCGCGCGTGCCGCCTTGGAGCCTCCTACAGCGCCGCCGCCCCGGGCGGTGGGGGGCGGACCGGCGGCCACCGCGATCAGATCCGGCGCCGGGCCTTCCGCGCCCGCCGCACCACCGCGGCCGCGCCCAGCAGCGCCACCGTCGCTCCGGCGGCTCCCGCGGCCGTCGCGTCCTTGCGCCCGAGGCGCCGCCCGGCGACCGTGTGCCGCCCGGAGACCTCTTCCAGCAGCTCCGCCAGCACCTCCTCGTTGGTGTACTTCGGCCGCCAGCCCGCGTCGTGCAGCCGACTGCCGCTCACCACCCAGGGGTACATCGTGTACGCGAGGTCCCCGGCCGGGGAGGGCGTCAGGCCGATGCGGTGGAGCCGGGCCGCCGCGCCGAGCGCGACCGCCGAGGGCAGCTCCATCCGGCGGATGCCGCTGAGCTCCTCGACCTCCTCCTGCTCCAGCCAGCCGTCGCACCCGACGGCCAGCTCGCCGTCGGCCTTCTCCAGAACGGCGTACTCCAGGGCGCTGCACAGGTCGTCGACGTGGCAGAACTGCCAGGCCGGCCGCGACCCGGCCACGACCAGCAGCCGGGGCGACTCGAAGTACCTGGTCAGCGCGGTGTCCATGCCTCCGACCAGGACGGCCGGCCGCACGACGGTCACATTGAGACCGGGATGCGCCCGCGGCGCGCGCCGCGCGAGCCGCTCGATCTCCAGCAGGTCGCCGACGCCCGTGGCCTCGGCCGTGGCGCGGAGCTCGGCGTCCTCGGAGAGCGGCAGCTCGTTGTCCGGTAGGGCGCCGTAGACCATGGCCGAGGTGCAGAGCACCACCCGGTGCACGCCGGCCGCCGCGGCGGCGGTCAGGACGGTCTGCGTCCCCCGGACGTTGTAAGCCGTCCGGGCCGCCGCGTCGGTCTCCAGGTCGAGGTCGAGGGCCAGGTGGACGACGACGTCCGCGCCGCGCAGTTTCTCGGCGATGGCCGGGTCCCGCACGTCCAGGACCTGCCACCGCGCCGCCGCGCACTCCCCACGCCGTTCGTCGATGGCCACGACCTGTCTGACCTCGTCGGACGCGGCCAGCCGCTCGGTGAGCAGCGCCCCGATCCCGGATGCGGCACCGGTGACCGCGACGACGGGTCCGCGCGCGCCGGGGCGTGCGGAACTGGTTGACTGGTTTCGCGCTGCGCGAACCTGCGGATCTGGGGAACTCACCGGGCGTCTCCAGCGGTTGTCTTCAGTACGGGCGCGCTCGACGCGTACGTACCAGGTGGCATCCATCCTGCCGCAGGCCGTCAGTCGGCGAAGCACCGAGGCCCGAACC
Source organism: Streptomyces sp. CB02414 (assembly GCF_001905385.1). Taxonomy (GTDB): domain Bacteria; phylum Actinomycetota; class Actinomycetes; order Streptomycetales; family Streptomycetaceae; genus Streptomyces. The sequence goes on from NZ_LIPF01000002.1 coordinate 214,365, forward strand.
GCCCCGGGTGTCTACGCTGGGTGGTGAAGTCGGGCAGCCGTGCCGCCGGAAAGAACCGGCGGCCTTACCAGCCGAGGAACCCCGTGAGTGACACCCCATTCGGATTCGGCCTTCCGCCGGAGGAGCCGGACGACGGCGACGAGGGCAAGAAGAAGGACCAGCAGAGCGGCGGTGGTCAGGGACCGGCCAACCCGTTCGGTTTCGGGATGCCCGGAGCCGGAGGCTTTGGCGGCCCGGGCGCGGACAACCCGTTCGCCGCCATGTTCGGCTCCATGAACCCCAACGACCTGGGCGCCGCGTTCCAGCAGCTCGGCCAGATGCTCTCCTACGAGGGCGGCCCGGTGAACTGGGACATGGCCAAGCAGATCGCCCGCCAGACGGTCGCCCAGGGCACGCCGGACGGCACCAAGGACGCCAGCGTCGGCCCCGCCGAGCGCAATGCCGTCCAGGAGGCCGTCCGCCTGGCCGACCTGTGGCTGGACGACGCGACGGCCCTGCCCTCGGGCGCGGGCACCGCGGTGGCGTGGAGCCGCGCGGAGTGGGTCGAGGCGACGCTGCCCGCCTGGCGGGAGCTGGTCGACCCGGTCGCCGAGCGCGTCGGCACCGCCATGGGCGACGTGCTGCCCGAGGAGATGCAGGCCATGGCCGGCCCGCTGATCGGCATGATGCGCTCCATGGGCGGCGCCATGTTCGGCACGCAGATCGGGCAGGCCGTCGGCGTCCTCGCCGGCGAGGTCGTCGGCTCGACCGACGTGGGCCTGCCGCTCGGTCCGGCCGGCAAGGCCGCCCTGCTGCCGGCGAACATCGAGGCGTTCGGCAAGGACCTCGGCGTGTCCCAGGAGGAGGTGCGGCTGTACCTGGCCCTGCGCGAGGCCGCCCACCAGCGCCTCTTCGCGCACGTGCCGTGGCTGCGCTCGCACCTGTTCGGCGCCGTCGACGGCTACGCCCGAGGCATCAAGGTGGACACGGCCAAGCTCGAGGACGTGGTCGGCCAGTTCGACCCGCAGAATCCCGAGCAGCTGCAGGAGGCTCTCCAGCAGGGCATGTTCCAGCCGGAGGACACCCCGGAGCAGAAGGCCGCACTGGCCCGTCTGGAGACGGCTCTGGCGCTCGTCGAGGGCTGGGTGGACGCGGTGGTGCACGCCGCCGCCAAGCCGCGCCTGTCCTCGGCCGACGCCCTGCGCGAGACGCTGCGCCGCCGTCGCGCCTCCGGCGGCCCGGCGGAGCAGACGTTCGCCACGCTGATCGGCCTGGAGCTGCGCCCGCGCCGCCTGCGCGACGCGTCCCGCCTGTGGGCGTCCCTGACGGACGCGCGCGGTGTCGACGGCCGGGACGGCCTGTGGGCCCACCCGGACATGCTGCCCACGGCGACCGACCTGGACGACCCGGACGGTTTCGTCCACCGCGAGCAGCTCGACTTCTCCGAGCTGGACAAGATGCTCGGCGAGGCGGCGGGCAAGCCCGACCTGAAGAAGAAGGACGAGAAGGGCTCCGACGAGGCCGACGGCAAGGGCGACGACAGCGAGTGAGCCTCCACGACGACGCCGTCCTGGTCCTCAAGGCGTACGAGGGCCAGGACGAGCTGCGCCAGACCTACCTGGACCATCTCGCGACGCACCCGGACGGCATGTGGAAGGCGTGCGGGGCCGGGCACGTCACGGCGAGCGCCATGGTGATCGACCCGTCCCGCGAGCGGGTCCTGCTGACCCTCCACAAGAAGATGCGCATGTGGCTGCAGATGGGCGGCCACTGCGAGCCGGCCGACGCGACACTGGCGCGTGCCGCGCTGCGCGAGGCCACGGAGGAGTCCGGCATCGCCGGACTGCATCTGCTCTCCGGCGGTCCCGTGCGGCTGGACCGCCACCACACACCCTGCGCCTGGCACCTGGACGTCCAGTACGCGGCGCTGGCACCGGAGGGGGCCGTGGAGGCGATCAGCGAGGAGTCCCTCGACCTGCGCTGGTTCCCCTACGCCGAGGTCGCGGACGTGGCCGACGACTCGGTCGTACGCCTGCTGGAGGCGACCCGCGCCCGCCTGTGACCGGTAAGGGGTGACCGCCTGGCGATCACCCCTTACCGGACAGTGGCCGTGCCCGCGCTCAGCTCCAGACGTTGCCCTGGTTCTGACCGCGCGCCCCCTGCTGGCCCATGCCGTACTGGGCGGCGAGGCCCGAGCCGATCTGCGCGTTCTGCGGCGGCAGCAGCTCGCTGGGCTGGACGAGCGCGAAGCCGCTGCCCATGAAGCTGAGCTCCCAGCCCTCCCCGGTGCTGCCCCGGCGCCGCCACACCCCGGAGGAGTGCGTCTGCGCCTGCATCTGCACGCGCAGGCCGGTGGACCAGGCGACGATCGCGTCGGCGTCGCAGTTGACGTACTTGTCGGGCGTCACCTGCATCATCAGCGGGGAGCCCGAGGTCATGAGGGCGACCTTGCCCCGTCCGGTGATGTTGAGCTGGTACTTCCCCGAGCCGGAGATGCCGTAGAGGCTGTCGACCGCGATGACCTCGTGGTGCAGGGACGAGTCCATCGCCAGCACGTAGCTGCTGTCGACGGTCAGGCCCTCCTGGTCGACGTCCATCACGTGGACGCACTGGGCGAGGTTGGCGAAGAAGACCGTGCCCTGCCCGTGGCAGCGCATCAGGTCCAGGCCCTCACCGGTGCGCGCACGCGCGCGTGACTGGTTGTTGCTCTGGTACTCGGCGTCGAACTCGACGAGTCCCTGGTAGGCGACCATCGTGCCCTTGCGGGCGAGAACGTCGTCGTGGCCCTCCAGGGCGACGCGGAGCATGTGCTTGTTCTGCAGGCTCCAGGCGTCCTGGGTCTGCTGGTCGTTGTAGGCGAAAAGCGGGCTCTGCATGGTGTTCTGGCTCCCCCTCAGCCCCGGACCCGGAGGCGGTCGGTGCTGTCCTCGCTGGGCTGGACGACGACGATGCCCTGACCGGAGAAGGCCATCTGGTAGGCCTCGCCGCTGCCGCGGCCGATCAGTGACTGCGCCTTGAAGCTGCGCTTGCCCTTCACCTTGAGGTTCGGGGACCAGGCGACGAGCGCGTCGGGGTCGACGTACGTCTCGTCCTCGCCACCGCCGCAGTCGACCACGATCGGCTTGCCCCGGGAGGTCAGGGCGACCCAGCCCTGTCCGGAGATCTTGGTGTTCCACAGGCCCTGCCCGGCGAACTTCGCCAGGCCTTTGACCCGCTCCACGCCCCAGGTGAGGTGGGCGTCGAAGGCGAGCAGGTTGGTGGCGTTGACGGAGATGCCGTCGCCGTTGAGGTTGATGACGACGACGTTCGCGCCGTAGTCGGCGAGGTACAGCAGTCCGTCACCGGAGCACTTCATCAGGGGCGCGCCCTCGCCGGTCATCCAGTCCTTGGCGATCTGGCGGACGGCCGGCGGGTTGGGCTCGTACTGGACGAAGCCCTCGTAGGCGGTCATCGAGCCCACGCGCGCGAGGAGGTCGTTCCCGGTCTGCATGGCGACCTTCAGCATGTGGTTGCCGTGGTTCTCCATGCGGGCGGCAACGGGTGCGGGAGCGTAGCCCGCGAGCGGCTGGTTCATGTCGGGCTCTCCCTCAGATCTCGTACGGCTGGACGATGATGAAATTGCCGGGCGCCGCCCGGAACTGCAGGTTGACGCTCTCGCCGGTGTCGCCCGCGTAGGAGTTGTGGCGCATCCGCACCTGGCTGGACACGACCACCTGGGCGGCGGCCGACCAGGCGACGACCGCGTTGCAGTCGGCGAAGGTGGTGGGCGTGACCGGCAGCACCACGGGCACGCCGTGCGTCTTGACGACGATCGTGCCGGTGCCCTGGAACTGCATCGTGAACAGCGCGCCACCGGGGATGCCGTGCCCCTCGATGCGGCGGACCTCGTACTGAAGGCTCTCGTCGAAGGCGAGGACGTTCTCCGCGGAGACGCAGATGGCGTCGCCCTGGAGCTCGATCGGGTGCAGCATCGCGGAGTTGTCGGCGAGGAACACCTGACCCTTGCCGGTGCAGCGCATCAGCTGCATCTCCTGGCCGGTGGCGTTGCCCACGACCCGGCCGGCGAATCCGGCGCCCTTGTAGCTGAAGTCGACCTTGCCCTGGTAGAGCACCATGCTGCCCTGCCGGGCGAGCACGGGCTGGCCGTCCGCGCCGAGGTCGACGCGGACCAGCTTCTTGTTCTGCTGGGTCCAGCGCTGCCCGGTCGCCGTCTCGCGGAACTGCTGGAGCGCGGCCGTCACACCGGCGCCCTGCGGGGCTCCCTGGGGCGCCGCGCCCGGCGTCATGCCCTGCGCGGCTCCGTAGGGTGCCTGCTGGCCGTAGCCGGGGGGCGGGGTCGGCTGGCCGTAGCCGGCGGGCGGATTCTGCTGGCCGTAGCCCGGAGGCGGGGTCGGCTGGCCGTAGCCGGGCGGCGGGGCCGGGGCCTGAGGCGGTTGAGGCGCCTGGGGCTGGCCGTAGCCCGGAGGCGGCGGGGCGGTCTGACCCGGCACCTGGCCGTGCGGCGGCTGCTGCTGGCCCGGCTGGCCGTACGGCGTGGGTGCCGGGGCGGGCGGAGGCACCGGGGAGCCGCCGGGCGGCGTGTTCATGGGCGCGACGATCGTCTGCGCGGCGTGCACATCGGAGCCGGGCGCGGGGGCGGGCGCCGGGGGCGGAGTGGCGCCGGCCGACGGGGCGAAGCCCTGCGGAGCGGGCTGAGGCGCGGGAGCCGGGACCGGTGCAGGGGCGGCGGGAGCGCCGAAGGCGGGCGGGGCCGCGGCCTGGGCCGGCGGCGCGAAACCCGGCGCGGCACCGTCGGCACCGGCCTGCGGCTGCTGCGGCGCCGGGGCCTCTTCCTCTGCCACCTCGCCGCCGAAGTTCCTCAGCAGCGCGTCCAGCCCGCCGTCGAAGCCCTGTCCGACGGCGGCGAACCGCCACACGTCCTTCAGGTAGAAGTCGCCCAGCATCACGGCGCGCTCGGTGGAGAACTCCGCACCGCTGAACGGGTACCGGGCCACCTCCTCACCGCCCGCGACGATCCGGATGTATCCGGAGGCGACCTGCGACATCTGCCCCGCGCCGTCGACCGTCGCCGTGAAGGACAGCTTCTGGATCTGCGGTGGAATCCTGTCGAGGGTGACACGGAACGACTCCGTGTCACCCGCCTGCGCACCCAGGAGCTGGATGGACTCCTCGGGGGTCTTCGGCTGGTTGAAGAACACGAAGTACCGGTCGTCCGACAATCGCTCGGCGGCGTCGAGACCGAAGCAGCTGATGTCGAAGCTCAGCCCGGGGCCCGAGATCTGCACGCCTACGTACAGATCCGTGCCCGCGGTGAGGTCACTGATCCTGGCCTTGTGGCCGCGTTGGAATTCCCTGGCCATGCGTTACGACCGTCCCCCATCCGAATGTGAGTGCGTCGCGCCAGGCTAACGGCAATCCCGGACAGTGGAAGAAGTCGGTACAGACCCGGTACAGAACCCGTGCGCCGCCGTGGCGGAGCCCTTACGGGGCGTACTCCGAGGCGCGTTACTCGCTGCGCGCTCCGGGTACGTGCGGCAGCCGGTCGGCGGCGACAACGCCCTCGAGGTACCCGCGGGCCCGCTCGGTCCGCGGGTACGCCTCCAGCAGCCGCCAGAACCGGGGACCGTGGCCGGGAACGAGCAGATGCGCCAGTTCGTGCAGGAGGACGTAGTCGACGACGTACTCGGGCATGCCCTGGAGGCGGTGCGACAGCCGGATGCTTCCCTCGGACGGGGTACACGAGCCCCAGCGGGTGTTCTGGTTGGTGACCCAGCGGACCGAGGTGGGCCGGGCCCGCCCCTCGAAGTACTGGCCGGACAGGCACTCGGCGCGCTCGGCGAGTTCGGCGTCGCCGAGAACGCGTTTGCTCTCCTGGGCGGCGAGCTTGTCCAGCATGACGCTCACCCAGCGTTGCTCCTCCGCCTCGGACATGCGGGCGGGGATCAGCACGACGGTGCGATCGCCCTCGCGGTACGCGGAGACCGTCCGGCGTCGCCGGGTGCTCCTGCGGACCTCGATCGCGCTCGTCGCCGAGCCGTTCGACGGCGGATTCGTCGGTGTGCGCTGGGGCGCCCCGGCGCGGTGCAGTGGGTCGGCGGACACGCCACGACGTTACCCGCTGCACACGGGGAAGTCCCGGCTCCGGGACGCTTCGGCCCCGATCCGGCACCCCTCACTCGGCGTGTACGACCGATTCGTATGACGAATACCCACCGCCTGTGGACAACTTTCGACGCCTCGGCGCGCATCCGGGCATGCTGGCACTCGCCGGCGCATCCGCGACCGACCACGCGGACCGGCACGTGCAGAGCTCGAAGACCGAAGACCCACGGGGGGCCTGGCATGCATCCGATGGTGAAGCCCGCGCTCAGGCGCGGCTGGCGTGATCTGAACACCGTGCAGTTCGGGATGACGCCCGCGCACGCGTTGACGCTCGGCCCGGTGGACACCGCCACGGGCAGCTTCCTGGACCTGCTCAACGGCACCCGCGGTCCCGCTCTCCTGCGCGAGGAGGGACGCCGCATGGATCTGCCGGACGGACATGTCGACTGGGTGGTCGAGGGGCTCGCCCGTGCCGGTCTCCTCGACGACTCCAGGGGCGGCGGGCCGGACGCCGACGCCCTGCGGGAGAAGAGCGAGGTGCTCGACCGGCTCCGCCCCGACCTGGCCTCCCTCTCCCTGACCACGTCCGTTCCGGGAGAGGCGATGAGACACCTGGCCGCACGACGGGCCCTGCGGGTCCGGGTGAAGGGTGCCGGACGGGTGGGCGCGGTGCTGGCCGGCCTTCTGTCGGGCGCGGGCGTCGGCGTGGTCGACGTGCTCGACGGCGGGTGCGTCGAGCCGTGGGACGTCACTCCGGGCGGGCTCCCCGCCGAGTCCGTCGGGAGCCGCCGGGACGAGACGGCCCGCCGAGTCGTCCGCCGGGCAGCCCCCGGCCGGCCACCGCGCCGTGGTCCCGCGACACCGTCCGAGGACGACGCCCCGGGGTTCTCCCTGGTGATCGTCGCCCCGCGCGACGACGTCGCGGTGCATGCCCCCGATCCCGCCGCCGCGGATTCACTCATGGCCTCCGGTACGCCCCACCTGTACGCCGGTGTCGTCGAGGGGACCGGTGTGGTCGGTCCGCTGGTCCTGCCCGGCGAGACGGGCTGCGCTGGGTGCCTTCACTCTGACCGCACCGACCGGGACCCGGCCTGGCCCCGTCTGGTGGCGCAGTGGCGCTCCGGCGGCCGCCGACAGGTTCCTCCCTGCGATCTCACGCTGGCCACGACGGTCGCCGGGCTGGCGGCGGCCCACGCTCTCGCGTTCCTGGACGGCGGTACGCCCTCCAGCATCGGCACCCGCTGGGAGGTGTCGCTGCCCGGACTGCGCTGGCACACGCGCCCGGTTCCCGCGCACCCCGCCTGCCCGTGCGAAGCCGCCGGAAAAGGTAAGCAGGAACACATCCCCGTGGAGGGGGAGCGGCGCGCGACAATGGCTGGGCAAGGGCCGTCAGCGGACGTTCGCCGTGAGGCAGAAGCCGCCCGGCCGGCTGGGACTTGGAGGGCGCATGTCTGATCTTCCGCGCAAGGCGGTCACCCGGACCGCCAAGCTCGCCGCGCTCCCGCTCGGCTTCGCCGGGCGGGCGACCTGGGGGCTCGGGAAGCGAATCGTGGGCGAGTCAGCGGAGATCGTCGGCCAGCAGCTGCAGCAGCGGACCGCTGAGCAGCTGTTCAAGGTGCTGGGCGAGCTCAAGGGCGGAGCGATGAAGTTCGGGCAGGCCCTGTCCGTCTTCGAGTCCGCGCTGCCCGAGGAGGTCGCCGGCCCGTACCGGGCAGCCCTGACCAAGCTGCAGGAGGCGGCGCCGCCCATGCCGACGGGCACGGTGCACTCCGTTCTCGCGGAGCGGCTCGGCGAGGACTGGCAGGACCTGTTCCTGGAGTTCGAGGACAAGCCGGCCGCGGCGGCGTCCATCGGCCAGGTGCACCGTGCGGTGTGGCACGACGGCCGCGAGGTGGCGGTCAAGGTGCAGTACCCGGGCGCCGGCGAAGCCCTACTGTCCGACCTGAACCAGCTCAGCCGCTTCGCCCGCCTGCTCGGCCCCCTGGTTCCCGGCATGGACGTCAAGCCGCTGATCACGGAGCTCAAGGACCGGGTCTCCGAGGAGCTGGACTACGACCTGGAGGCACAGGCCCAGCGCATCCACTCCGAGGAGTTCGCGGACGACCCGGACATCGTGGTGCCGGACGTGGTCCACCAGTGCGAACAGGTTCTGGTCACCGAGTGGATGGACGGCGTCCCGCTGTCGGAGATCATCGCGGACGGTACGCCGCGACAGCGCGACCGGGCCGGTCAGCTGCTGGCGCACTTCCTCTTCTCGGGCCCGGCACGGACCGGCCTCCTGCACGCCGACCCGCACCCCGGGAACTTCCGGTTGCTGCCGGGCGGACCGGACGGCGAGGACGACTGGCGCCTCGGCGTCCTGGACTTCGGCACGGTCGACCGGCTCCCGGGCGGCCTGCCCGAGCCCATAGGGCAGGCCCTGCGCATGACGCTGGACGGCGAGGCTGACGCCGTCTACGAGATGCTCTGCTCCGAGGGCTTCGTCAAGGAGTCGATAGAGCTGGACCCCGACGCCGTCCTCGACTACCTCCTGCCGATCATCGAGCCGGCCCGGGTCGACGAGTTCACCTTCACCCGCGGGTGGATGCGGAGCCAGGCTGCCCGGATCGGTGACCCGCGCTCCCCCGCCTACCAGCTGGCCAAGCAGCTCAACCTGCCGCCCGCCTACCTCCTGATCCACCGCGTGACCCTGAGCACCATCGGCGTGCTGTGCCAGCTGAGCGCGACGGTGCGACTGCGCGACGAGCTGGAGGACTGGCTCGTGGGCTTCCTCCCCGAGGACGACGAGGAGGACGGGTACGAGGTGGAGACGTACGACGTGGACGAAACGGCGGCGGAGGCCTGAGCCCCGGTCCTGACACGCCGTGGGGGCCGGTCCGTTCGAACGGACCGGCCCCCACGGGAAGAGGTTTCGCCTCCTGAGCCGGGAGGCCACCGCTTCGGGTGATCGGTTACTGCATCACGGCCATGGCGAGCGCCCGCCGGGCACGCAGCGAGGCGCGCTCGGCCCGGCGCTGCATCCGGCGAGCGGTCGCCAGGCGCAGGGCCCGGCGTTCCTGCTCGGCCTCGTGCAGCCGGTCGTGCATATGCGCACGAGCCAGGGCTTCTGGGATGAGTTGCATCTCACGGGTCCTGTTCTGACGCGAGTCCTTCGCGTCGCTGGTGGTGAAGTCTTCAGGCGCGGTGCCTGCGATGTCGTGGGTGGACGGCTTCATCGGGGCCTGCTTCTTGGGGTCGTGCGTGAGGGGGCGGTCGATCGTTCCTGCGGTGTTCATGCCGTGACCGGGTTCTTGCGCGGGCGACCACGGGGCCGCTTCCGGGCGACGACGACACCCTGGACGAACAGCTCGCCACCCCAGACGCCCCAGGGCTCACGCCGCTCCTTGGCACCGGCGAGGCAGGCCTCGATCAGCGGGCAGGTACGGCAGAGGGACTTGGCGTACTCGACGTCCGCCGGCGACTCCGCGAAGAAGACCTCCGGGTCGTAGGAGCGGCAGGGGACGGGCACGCCGAGGTTCTCGATGGCGTCGTCGAGCGCGGTGAGCGCGGTGAGCGGGGTCAAGGTGGGGTCCTCCGTGGGGCCGGGCTTGGGGATCGTGTCGGAAGGCGGTACGGACGGGGCGTGCGCTTCGAGTTGCACGGTCGGTCTTCCTCGTCTGGTCGTTCCGGCCGGTCGGCCGGGTGGCGGCTTGGTACCGGGTTCTCTTCTTTTCCCGAGGCTCCTTCGTGCCGTCGTCCCCGTTCGGGGACAAACAGAAGGGCCGCGGATCCCGGATGGGGTTCCGCGGCCCTGAAGGCGCCGGCCTGATCGAATCAGGCTGGATCACTCCAGGGTTCTGGCCCACGGAAGGCCCACATCAGGTGGTGCTGCGTCGTCTGCTTCCGGAATCCGGCACCGGTCGCCGTAAAGGCATAGGCCTGCGCCTGTGCCGCTACTGCTGCTTCCAGTGCCTTGGTCGGTCGCTCATTGCGCTCACGGACGGGAAGGCCCGCGGGGGCAACGGAGAGGGACGCCGGACGCACGGCACGAATGCCGGACAGACCGGTGCCCGGGTTCGAAGCGCCGAGCATGCACAGGGAGACGGCCGAGCGATCGGTCAATTTGGCGGTGGAGCTGACGGTGGAGCTGAAGTTGATGCTGATCACTGGACTCGCCTCCTCTCGGCGTCTAGGGGACTGGACGAACCAGTCCGCGGATATGCAAGTACAACACGGATTCAGGGCCTCCGGGAAGGCCGCTGTTCCCGTGACCAAGAACCTATGGGGATTCCCGGGGCATGCGCAAACTATTTTTTCGACGAGTTCGTTTCAGCCGTCCCCGTCAAGCCCCACGCCTTCCTGGCCTGCGCAGATGGCCAACACGTCGGCTCCGTAGCGGTTGAGCTTGCGCATCCCGACCCCTGGGATGCGTGCCAGCTCGTGCTCGTCCCCCGGGACGGACTCGGCGATCGCCATCAGCGTCTTGTCGGTGAAGACGCAGAACGCGGGCTGTCCGCTGAGCCCCGCCTGGACCGCACGCCACTCACGCAGCCGCTCGTAGACGCCCTCGTCCATGTCTGACGGGCAGCCCTCGCAACGCATCAGCTTCATCTCACCCGCGTCGGTGAGCGTGCGTCCGCAGACCCGGCAGCGAGCAGGTGTCCGACGCGTCCGTCTGGGAGCGACGGCCGTGGCGCCGTTGCTCCCGGAGCCACGCTCCACGCCCCCGGCGCCGCCGGCCGCCGCGCCCGCGCCGGACGGCCCTGATCCGGGCCGCAGCCCCTTCAGGAAACGGCTGGGGCGGCGGCTGGGCCGCCCGCCGGGTGAGCGGGCGAGCGCCCAGGAGAGATGCAGGCGCTCACGCGCGCGGGTGACGCCGACGTACAGGAGGCGGCGCTCCTCCTCGATCTGCTCGTCGGTCTTTGCGTAGGTGATCGGCATCATGCCCTCGGCCACGCCCACCAGGAAGACGACGTCCCACTCCAGTCCCTTGGCCGAGTGCAAGGAGGCGAGGGTGACGCCCTGGACCGTCGGGGCGTGCTGCGCGCCCGCCCGCTCGTCGAGTTCGGCGACGAGGGCGCTCAGCGTGGCGCCCGCCGCGGCCGCGGCGAAGTCCTGGGCGAGGCCGACCAGGGCGGCCAAGGACTCCCAGCGCTCGCGGACGGCGCCGGAACCGGCCGGCGGCACGGGCGTCCACCCCTCTCCTGACAGCACCGCGCGCACCTGGGAGGGCAGGTCCACGGCGTCGTCGAGCAGGGAGTCGTTGCTGCCGAAGCGTGCCGCGGCCCGCAGGGCGCTGTGGGCCTTGCGCACCTCAGGGCGGTCGAAGAAGCGCTCCGCGCCGCGCAGCTGGTACGGGACCCCGGCGTCGGCGAGAGCCTGTTCGTAGGTCTCCGACTGGGAGTTCGTGCGGAACAGGACGGCGATCTCGGCGGCCGCCACGCCCGCGTCGATGAGCTCGCGGATGCGGCGGGCGGCGCCCTCCGCCTCGGCCGGTTCGTCCGGGTACTCGGCGTAGACGGGTTCCGACCCGGCGGGGCGCTGGGAGACCAGCTCCAGACGGTGGTCGGCGGCCCGGCCATGGGCCTGGGAGAGCAGGCCGTTGGCGAGATGGACGACCTGCGGGGTGGACCGGTAGTCGCGGACCAGCTTGACGACGGTGGCGCCGGGGTGGCGGCTGCGGAAGTCGAGCAGGTGGTCGGGGGTTGCTCCCGTGAACGAGTAGATCGTCTGGCTGGCGTCGCCGACCACACAGAGGTCGTCGCGGTCCCCGAGCCAGAGCTCCAGCAGGCGCTGCTGGAGGGGGCTGACGTCCTGGTACTCGTCGACCACGAAGTGCTGGTACTGGGCTCGGACCTGTTCGGCGACGTCCTGCCGGTCCTGGAGGACCGCGACGGTCAGCAGCAGCACGTCCTCGAAGTCGATCACGCCACGCCCGCGCTTGAGGTCCTCGTAGGCGGCGTAGAGCTGGGCGATCTCCGCCGGGTCGCGGGGCGCCTCACGACCGGCCTTGGCCGCCGCGAGGGCGTAGTCGGCAGGGACGGTCTGGGTCACCTTGGACCACTCGATCTCGGCGGTCGCGTCACGCAGCTCGCCGCGGTCGAGGCGGATGCGGCACGCGGCCGCGGCGTCGGCGACGAGCTGGATCTTGCGGTCGACGAGCCTGGGCAGGGAGCCACCGATCGCTTTCGGCCAGAAGTACTGGAGCTGGCGCAGCGCCGCCGAGTGGAAGGTCCGGGCCTGCACGCCCGCCGCACCGAGCTGGCGCAGCCGGCCGCGCATCTCCCCGGCGGCTCGGTTGGTGAAGGTGACGGCGAGCACACTGGTGGGCTGGAGGATGCCGGCGCGTACCCCGTAGGCGATGCGGTGGGTGATCGCCCGGGTCTTGCCGGTACCGGCGCCCGCCAGTACGCACACCGGACCGCGCAGGGCGGTCGCCACCTCGCGCTGCTCGGGGTCGAGCCCTTCGAGCACCGCGTCGGCCGAGTCCGGTACCTGCGGGAAGAGGGTGGAGTGCGTTGCTGCTGTCACACCGCCATGCTGCCAGGTCGGGCGTGACAGGTGCGTCGGTTGTCCACAGGCACGCACCGATAGTCGTATCAATGCGCGTATCGCTGCGACAGGCGTCACACCACGGGCACGGTTCGGGCGTGCCCCGGGAATGGTGGGGCCACCGCGGACGTTCCCTTCGTGCGGCCCTCCAGGCGCCGCCGAATTTCCCGAGCCGCCGAAGGAGCACGAGAGACATGCCGGGCACTGTGACGATGTACAGCACCACGTGGTGCGGCTACTGCCGTCGGCTGAAGAGCCAGATGGACCGTGAGGGCATCGCGTACACCGAGATCAACATCGAGCAGGACCCGGAGTCCGCGGCGTTCGTGGAGAAGGCGAATGGCGGAAACCAGACGGTCCCGACCGTGCTCTTCCCCGACGGATCGACGCTGACGAACCCGTCGCTGGCGCAGGTGAAGCAGAAGGTCGGCGCGTAAGCGCACCGGCAGGACGTCCGACAGCGACAAGCAGAGGGTTGGTCCTCCCCCGCGGGGGAGGACCAACCCTCTGTCCGTTCTCGCCTCAGAAGGCGCCGCGCGTGGGCAGCGGCTTGCCGTACCAGAGCTCGATCAGGCGGGCCGCGATGGAGATGCCGTAGGGCGGAAGCACCTCGCCGGACTCGAAGGCGGCGTCCAGCTCGTCGCGGGAGAACCAGCGGGCCTCGTGGATCTCGTCGCCGTCGACGTCGATCTCGGTGGAGGTGGCGCGCGCCATGAATCCCAGCATCAGGCTCGACGGGAAGGGCCAGGGCTGGCTGGCGACGTACTCGACGGGACCGACGGTGACGCCGACCTCCTCCTGCACCTCTCGGCGTACCGACTGCTCGATGGACTCGCCGGGCTCCACGAACCCGGCGAGCGTCGAGAAGCGGCCCTCGGGCCAGTGGACCTGGCGGCCGAGCAGGAGGCGGTCCTCGTCGTCCGTCACCGCCATGATCACCGCGGGGTCGGTGCGCGGGTAGTGCTCCGCCCCGCACGCGGGGCAGCGGCGGATGTGGCCGGCCGCGGCGATGACGGTGCGTTCGCCGCAGCGGGAGCAGAACCGGTGCAGGCGCTGCCAGTTCTCCAGGGCGACCGCGTGGGCCATCAGGCCGGCGTCGCGGGGCGACAGGAGGAGGCCGGCCTCCCGCAGACCGGCCGGACGGGCGGACTGGTCCATGCGGCCGGGAAGGGAGTCCTTCTGGAGGGCGAAGTAGCTGACGCCGTCGTCGTCGGTGCCCAGAAAGTAGCGGTGTGCCTCGGTCAGCGGCGCCTCGAAGGACGGGGTCATGACGACTTCGGTACGTCCGTCGGGCGTCTCGTCGATCAGGACCTGACCGCCGGAGACCACGAAACAGCGCGTCGAGGGGTGGCTCCACGCCGCCGCGAGCCAGGCCTCGTCGAGGCGGTGGTGGGCGGCACGGTCGATGCCGCTCGGGGCGGTGAGCGAGATGGGACGGTCGGCGGTGTGGTCGGTCCAGGTGGTCACGGGTGCTTCCAACTCCCCCGGTGAGCGTTTCGGTTCGGCAGGCGGTTAGCGGTTCGTGCGGCGGGTGGCGACCGGGTCCGGGAGGGCTCGGGCGGTGCGGCGGCCTTTCCAGTGTGCCGCGCGCCGTGCCCGCCCGGTCCTGGGCCGAACAGCCGCTCAGGGTGCGTGGCGCCAGTACTCCGCCAGGTCACCCCACAGGTGGGCGGTTGTCTCGACGCCCTTGAGCAGCAGGTCCAGCTCCACCTTCTCGTCGGGGGCGTGCCAGCCGTCGGAGGGGACGGAGATGCCGAGGAAGAGCACCGGTGCGCCCAGCACCTCCTGGAGGTCGGCGGCCGGTCCGGAGCCGCCCTCGCGGGTGAAGCGGACGGGTTTCCCGAAGGCCCGGCCCATGGCGCGGACGACCGACTGGAGCGCCGGGTGGTCCAGGGGGGTCAGGCAGGGCCGGGTGGCCGCGCTGAAGCTGATCTCGCAGCGGATCCCGGCGGGTACCTGCTCGGCCGCCCAGGCGCGGACGGCCTTCTCGACGTGGTCGGGGTCCTGGCCCGCGACCAGCCGGAAGGACAGCTTCACCATGGCGGACGCCGGGATGATCGTCTTGCTGCCCGGGCCCTGGTAGCCGCCGCCGATGCCGTTGACCTCGGCGGTGGGACGGGCCCAGACCCGCTCCAGGGTGGTGTGCCCGGCCTCGCCGTGCGCCGCGCGGGACTTGGCCGTGCGCAGCCACTGTCCCTCGTCGAAGGGCAGCTCGGCGAAGAGGGCACGCTCGCGCTCGGTGAGCTCGATCACACCGTCGTGGAAACCGGGGATCGCCACGCGCGCGTGCTCGTCGTGCAGGGCGGCGACCAGGCGGGCGACGGCGGTGGCCGGGTTGGGGACGGCGCCGCCGAAGGAGCCGGAGTGGATGTCCTGGTCGGGTCCGTGCAGCCGGATCTCGCACTCGGCCAGGCCGCGCATGCCGGTGCACACCGTAGGAGTGTCCTCGGACCACATGCCGGTGTCGGAGACGACGACCGCGTCGGCACGGAGCCGGTCGGCGCGCTCCTCGACCAGAGCGCGGAAGTGCGGGGAGCCGGATTCCTCCTCGCCCTCGATCAGCAGCTTGAGGTTGACCGCGGGGGCGGTGCGACCGGTGGCCGCCAGGTGGGCGCGGACGCCGAGTGTGTGGAAGAACACCTGTCCCTTGTCGTCGGCGGCCCCGCGCGCGTAGAGGCGGTTTTCGCGGACGACGGGTTCGAAGGGCTCGCTGTGCCAGCCGTCCTCGCGGGCCGCGGGCTGCACGTCGTGGTGGCCGTAGACGAGGACCGTCGGTGCCTGCGGGTCGCCGGAGGGCCATTCGGCGAAGACCGCGGGGGCGCCCGGTGTGGGCCACACCTCGGTGGTCGGGAAGCCGGTCTCCTTCAGTTTGGCGGCGAGCCAGTCGGCGCTGCGGCGCACATCGGTCGCGTGGTCGGGCTGGGCCGACACGGACGGGATACGCAGCCACTCGACGAGGTCGTCGAGGAAGGCGGCGCGGTGGTGCTCGATGTACGTACGGACAGCGCTGTCCGGGGTCTCGCTCATGCTCACGAGCCTATCGGCCCGCACCGGCACCCTGACCGTGCGGTTCGTCACCGACCGGGTCGGCCAGCAGCAGGTGCTCCAGCGCGGCCCGGTCCGGCAGCCCGGCGGGCCGCACCACCTCGCCCGTGCGCACGTACAGGAAGGCGGCGGTGACCGATTCCAGGGGTACGCGCTGCTGCTCGGCCCAGGCGAGGCGGTAGAGCGCGAGCTGGAGCGGGTCGGCGGTGCCGGCCCGGCTCGTCTTCCAGTCGACGATCTCGTACGTGGTCGTCTGGCCGTCGCCCTCCTTGTAGACGGCGTCGATGCGGCCGCGTACGACTCGTCCCGCGAGCGAGAGCTGGAACGGCGCCTCCACGCGGTAGGGGGTGCGGCGGGCGTACTCGGTGCGTTCGAAGGCCTCCTTCAGGAACTCCAGGTCGCGTTCGTCGGCGATCTCGGCATCGCTGCCCGGCAGCTCCTCCGGTTCCAGCAGAGGCAGCGTCAGCGGTTCGAAGCGTGCCTCGACCCAGGCGTGGAAGCGGGTGCCGCGGCGGGCGGCGGGCTGGGGCGGACGGGGCATGGGTCTGGCCAGCTCCTGTGCGAAGCCGTCCGGGTCGGCGGCCAGGCTCAGCAGTTGGGACGCGGTCAGCGACGCCGGGAGCGGGACCTCGGTGACGCTTTCCCGGGCGCGCAGGAGTTCGCCGGTGAGGGCGTCGAGGTCGCGGTCCCAGGAGGCGACCGTGCGGGCTTCCTCCGGGGTGAGGCGGGCGGGGGCGGCGGCCCGGTCCGGGGGCGACGCCTGGTGTGGGACGGCAGGACGGGCCGGTGGCGTGATGGGGGCGGGGCGGTCCGTGCTCCAGGAGTCCCAGCCGGCGGGGTCGTCCTCCGTCCAGCCGGAAACGCGGGGGTCGTCCGCGTCCGGGAGTGCCTCGGCGTCGGGGGGCGGCGGCCAGTCGGGATCGTCGTAGGTGTCCGGGGCGTGGGTGGCGGCGGGGTGGCCGTCCTCTTGCGCGGCGAGGTCGTCCAGGTGGGCGAGGACCGTCTCGGCGGCGGCCCGGCGGCGGGCGAGGGCGTCCGCGTCGAGGGGCAGGGGCCAGGCGTGGTCGGCGGCGGCCTGGTGCAGGGCCGGGTTCTCCTCGTCCTCGGCGGGTTCGTCCGCCCATGCCTCGATCTCGCCGTGTCCGGCGGCGCAGTGCTCGTACAGGTCCATGAGGAAGCCGGACGGCCCGCGGGGCTTCTTCTGGGTGGGTCCCCACCAGTGGCCGGAGCCCAGCAGCAGGGAGCGGGGACGGGTGAAGGTGACGTAGCCGAGGCGCAGCTCCTCGGTGTGCTGGTGCTCCTTCATGGCCTCGTGGAAGGCCTTCAGGCCCCGCGAGTCCCAGGACTCGACGTCGGGCAGGGTGTCGGCGTCACCGCGCAGGCCGTGCGGCAGCACCTTGCCCTGGGCGGTCCACTTCTCGCGGCCCTGGCCGCTGGGGAAGGTGCCGCTGACCAGGCCCGGCACGGCGACGACGTCCCACTCCAGGCCCTTGGACTTGTGCGCGGTGAGCACCTTGACGGTGTTCTCGCCGCCCGGCAGGGCGTTGTCGAGGCCCTTCTCGTACTGGGCGGCGGTGCGCAGGAAGCCCAGGAAGGCGAGCAGGGTGGCCTCGCCGTCGCTCGCGGCGAAGGACGCGGCGACGTCCAGGAAGTTCGACAGGGTCTCGCGGCGGCGGGCGGCCAGGGCGTGGGGGGAAGCCGACAGCTCGACCTCCAGGCCGGTGACGGCGAGGACGCGGTGCAGTACGTCCATGAGCGGGTCGGCGAGTGCCCGGCGCAGGTCGCGCAGTTCGGTGGCCAGCCGCGCGAACCGCACGCGCGCGTCGGACGAGAACGGCAGGCCGTCGTCGTCCCCGCTGCAGTCCAGCGGGGTCTCCAGGAAGGTGTCGAGGGCGTCCGCGAGCGATATCACCTCGGAGGGATCGACGCCCTCGACGGCCGCGGCGAGCCGCCGGTCGGGGTCGTCGTCGCCGTCCACGCGCGCGTGGCTCACCAGGAGCCGGGCGCGGCGCCCCAGCAGGGCGAGGTCCCGTGGGCCGATGCGCCAGCGCGGGCCGGTGAGCAGGCGGACCAGGGAGGCGTTGGCGCCGGGGTCCTGGAGGACTTCGCAGACGGCGACCAGGTCGGCCACCTCGGGCAGGTGCAGCAGCCCGGACAGGCCCACGACCTCGACGGGCACGTCGCGGGCCACCAGGGCGCCCTGGATCTCGGCGAAGTCGGTCGCCGTACGGCACAGGACGGCGATCTCACCGGGCGCCGTGCCGGTGCGCACCAGGTGGGCGACGGAGTCGGCGATCCAGTCGATCTCCTCGGCGTGGGTGGGCAGCAGGGCGCAGCGGACCGTGCCGTCGCGTTCGGCGCCGGGGGCGGGGCGCAGGGCTTCCACGCCCGCGTGCATGGCGCGCAGGGGCTCGGCCAGGCCGTTGGCGAGGTCGAGGAGTCGTCCGCCGCTGCGGCGGTTCTCGCTGAGCGCCTGCCGGGCGGCGGGGCGGCCGTCGGCGTGCGCGAAGTGTTCGGGGAAGTCGTCGAGGTTGGCGACGGAGGCGCCGCGCCAGCCGTAGATCGCCTGGCAGGGGTCGCCCACGGCGGTCACCGGGTGGCCGGTGCCGGCGCCGAACAGACCGGCCAGCAGCATGCGCTGGGCCACCGAGGTGTCCTGGTACTCGTCGAGCAGTACGACCCGGAACTCGTCGCGCAGGACGCGGCCCACTTCCGGGAGCCCGGCCAGCTGTGCGGACAGGGCGATCTGGTCGCCGAAGTCGAGGAGGTCCCGTTCGCGTTTGGCGGCTCGGTAGCGGCTCACCAGGTCGGCGAGTTCGCGGCGCGCGGCCGCGGCCTCCGGGACCTTGCGCAGGTCGGCGTTGGTGAGCTTGACGCGCTGGAGGGAGCCGAGGAGACCGGCGTCCCAGGTGCGCAGCGCCCCGGGAGCGACGAGGTGCTCGGAGAGTTCCGCGTCGAGGGCGAGGAGGTCCGCGACGAGGTCGGGGAGGGATCGGGTGAGCGCCGGATAGGGGCCCGGCGCTTCGCGCAGGACCCGCGCGGCGAGCTGGTAGCGGGTGGCGTCGGCGAGCAGCCGGGAGGTCGGTTCCAGTCCGAGGCGCAGTCCGTGGTCGGTCAGGAGGCGGCCCGCGAAGGCGTGGTACGTCGAGATCACCGGTTCGCCGGGGGGATCGTCCGGGTCGATCGCGTCCGGGTCGGTGACGCCGGCCCTGATGAGCGCGGTGCGCACGCGTTCGGCCAGTTCACCGGCCGCCTTGTTGGTGAAGGTGAGGCCGAGTACCTGTTCCGGGGCGACCTGGCCGGTGCCGACCAGCCACACCACGCGTGCGGCCATCACCGTGGTCTTGCCCGACCCGGCGCCGGCCACGATGACCTGCGGGGCGGGCGGCGCGATGATGCAGGCCGTCTGCTCCGGGGTGAAGGGGATGCCGAGGAGCTCCTTGAGCTGCTCGGGATCGGTGAGATGGGCGGGCACGTCCAAGAGGCTAGCCGCGGGCACTGACAGCGGGTGTGCGAGCGCCGACGGAGTCGCCGGTAAGCGCAGGTCAGCTGGCGTGGTGCGACTTGTCACACCGGTCTCGGGCGTTGGCTGCGGCAGCTCACTCCACGACGTGCCGGCCCTCCGGCCGCGCGCTGCACGACGCGCGGAAGGCGCAGTGGGTGCAGTGCTGGCCCGCGGTCGGGGCGAACCGTTCGTCGAGGACCTTTCCGGCGGCCGCGGCCAGCAGGTCCCCGACCCACTCGCCGTCCGGTCCCTCCAGGGACTCCTGGGCCTGCACCCTGGGCAGGGTCTCGCCGCCGTCCCGCTTGGGCGCGCCCTGGCGCAGCTGGACGAGTTCGGCCCCGCCCGGTGCGGGACGGGTGCCGTCGAAGGCCTCGTCGACGGCACCCTCTCGGACGGCGAGCTGGTAGACGGCGAGCTGGGGGTGGTGGGCGACCTCTGCGGAGGTGGGTGCCTGTTTGCCGGTCTTGAAGTCGACGACATAGGCGCGGCCGTCGCCGTCGGTCTCCACGCGGTCCATCTGGCCGCGGATGCGCACCTCGTAGTCGCCCGCCTCCAGGGTCACGTCGAAGTCGTGCTCGCTGGCGACCGGCGTGCGTCCGGCGCGGTCCATCACGTGCCACTTCAGGAAGCGTTCGAGTGCCACGCGCGCGTTGGCCTTCTCCTGCGCCGACTTCCACGGCGCGTCGAAGGCGAGCGCGTTCCACACGGAGTCCAGGCGCTCCATGAGGACGGCGAGGTCGGCCGGGGTGTGCCCGGAGGCGACCTCGTCGGCGAGGACGTGCACCACGTTGCCGAAACCCTGTGCCGCGGTCGCGGGAGCGTCGGCCTTCACCTCCCGGCCCAGGAACCACTGCAGTGCGCAGGTGTTGGCCAGCTGGTCCAGGGCGCTGCCGGAGAGCGTGACGGGCTTGTCGCGGTCGCGCAGCGGGACCTTGCTCTCCGTCGGGTCCCACATGCCCCACCAGCGGTAGGGGTGGGCGGACGGCACCAGGGGGCGGCCGTCCTCGTCGGCGAGGGCGGCGAGGCGGGCCAGCCGGCGTGCCGCGGCCTCCCTCAGCGGTCCGGAGACGCGGGGGTCGACCGTGGTGGCGCGCAGCTCGGCGACGAGCGCCGCGACCGCGAGGGGGCGGCGGGGGCGGCCCGTGACGTCGACGGGTTCGACGCCGAGTTCGGTCAGGAAGCGGGAGGGCTGGTCACCGTCGTCGGCCGGTGCCTTGACGGCGGTCACGACGAGCCGTTCTCTCGCGCGCGTGGCGGCCACGTAGAACAGGCGGCGTTCCTCGGCGAGCAGCGCGCCGGGCGTCAGCGGTTCGGCGAGGCCGTCGCGGCCGATGCGGTCGGCCTCGAGCAGGGAGCCGCGCCGGCGCAGGTCCGGCCACAGCCCCTCCTGGACGCCCGCGACGACGACCAGCCGCCACTCCAGCCCCTTCGCGCGGTGGGCGGTCATCAGACGGACGGCGTCGGGGCGGATGGCACGCCGGGTGAGCGTGTCGGCGGCGATGTCCTCGGCGTCGATCTCCTCCAGGAAGTTCAGGACGCCCCTGCCGCCGGTGCGTTCCTCCGCGCGGGCGGCCGTCGCGAAGAGCGCGCACACCGCGTCGAGGTCGCGGTCGGCGTTGCGGCCGGCGGCGCCGCCACGCCGGGCGGAGCGCTCCAGGCGGGTGGGCCACGGAGTTCCCTCCCACAGGTCCCACAGCGCCTCCTCGGCGCTGCCGCCGCCCGCCAGGCGCTCGCGGGCCGTGCGGAGCAGCGCGCCGAGGCGCTGGGCGCCCCGCGCGTACGCGGGGTCGTGCACGGCCAGCCGTTCGGGCTCGGCCAGCGCCCGCGCGAGGAGTTCGTCCGAGGGCGGCGGCAGCGGATTGCCGGCGGCCCGCTCCTCCTCGCGCAGGGCACGGCCGAGGCGGCGCAGGTCGGCGGCGTCCATCCCGGCGAGGGGGGAGGTGAGCAGGGTGAGGGCGGTCTCGGTGGGGAGCCAGCACGACCCCTCCGCGCGGTGGGCGGGTTCACCGCGCGGGGAGGCTGCCGCGGTGTCCGCGCCGGCGTCAGCCACGGCTTCGGCCGCTGTGCCGGTGTCCGTGTCCGCCCCGGGCTCGGGCGCGGCTGCCTTCGTCTCGGTGTCCGTGTCCCCCTCGGGCTCGGGCGCGGCCGCCTTCGCCTCGGTCTCCGTGTCCCCCTCGGGCTCGCGCGCGGCCGCCTTCGCCTCGGCGTCCGTGTCCCCCTCGGGCTCGCGCGCAGCCGCCTTCGCCTCGGTCTCCGGTACGGCGTCCACGGCCGCCTCGGACTCGGGTCCGGCCTGCGCCACGGCTCCGGCACCCGGTACGCGCCCCGGACCGGCCGCGTCCTGGGGACCGGCCGCGGCCCGTACGTTCCCGGCCTCGTCGCCGCCCTCCTCGGATGCGGGCCCCCCGGCGTCACCGGCGCCCCCGCTCGATGCCGTGTCCCCCGCCCCGTCGGCGCCCCCGCTCGGCGTCGCGTCCTCCGCCTCGGGGGCGCCCGGCCGGGTCCTTCCTCCCGTCTCCGCCTCCGCCACGGCCCGCAGGGCCGTCAGCAGGGGCGCCACGGCCGGTTCGTGGCGCAGGGGGAGGTCGTCGCCGTCGATGTCCAGCGGCACGCCGGCCGCGGTGAGGGCACGCCGGACCGTGGGGATGCTGCGGGCACCGGCGCGCACGAGGACGGCCATCTCGCCCCAGGGAACGCCGTCCTCCAGGTGGGCCCGGCGCAGGATGTCGGCGACGTTGTCCAGTTCGGTGCCGGACGTCGGGTACGTGTACGCCTCGACGCGCCCGCCGTCCCGGACCGGGGCCAGTTCGCGGTGGGCCCGCACCTTGCCCGCGGGGAGGCGGGTCAGGGGCATGCGCTGGGTCAGCAGCCGGGTCGCGGCCAGCAGGGCGGCCCCGGAGCGGCGCGAGGTCCGCAGCACCTCGACCGGCGCCGGGCGGCCGTCCGCGCGCGGGAAGGCGGCCGGGAAGTCGAGGATGCCGTTCACGTCCGCGCCCCGGAAGGCGTAGATCGACTGGTCGGGGTCGCCGAAGGCGACGAGGGTGCGTCCGCCTCCGGCCAGGGCGTGCAGCAGCCGTACCTGGGCCGGGTCGGTGTCCTGGTACTCGTCGACGTACACCGCGTCGTACTGGGCGGCCAGCCGCGCGGCGACCTCGGGACGGCGCGCGAGGAGCACCGCGCGGTGGACGAGTTCCGCGTAGTCGAGTACACCCTGCAGGTCGAGCACGTCGAGGTACTCGGCGAGGAAGACGGCGGCGGCCCCCCAGTCGGGGCGGCCGATGCGCCCCGCGAACGCCTTCAGTGCCTCGGGGCCGAGGCCCAGCTCGCGGGTGCGGGCGAGCACCGCGCGGACCTCGTCGGCGAAGCCGCGGGTGGTCAGGCAGGCGCGCAGTTCGTCGGGCCAGCGCACGTGGGAGAGGCCGAACCGTTGCAGGTCCACCTGGCCGGCGAGTAGCTCGCGCACGGTCACGTCCTGCTCCGGGCCGGACAGCAGCCGCAGCGGTTCCACGAACAGGTCGCTGTCCTGGTGGGCGCGGACCAGGGCGTAACCGAAAGAGTGGAAGGTGGTAGCCCTGGGGGCCCGTGCGGCGCCCAGGCGCAGTGCCATCCGGTCGCGCAGCTCGACGGCCGCCTTGCGGCTGAAGGTCAGCACCAGGATCCGCTCGGGGTCGCCGCCGCGGGCGATCCGGTCCGCCACGGACTCCACCAGAGTGGTGGTCTTCCCGGTGCCCGGGCCCGCGAGGACGAGCAGCGGCCCGCTGCGGTGGTCAACCACGGCGCGCTGGGCGGCGTCCAGTCGAGGGGGGTCCGTTCGCGCCGGCGGGGTACGCACCAGCCGGTAAGCGCCACGGCTCCCCCGTCGCACCTGGGGGTGCGACGGGTGTCGGGTGGAGGAAGAGGAGCTCACGTGGTTCGCCGGTCCTGGTGGGTGTGCTGATGGACTGCCCGCGCCGCGGGCGCGGCGGTGGCCGCGGGACAAGGGGGACGCGTGCGGCCGACGCTACGCCGACGGGCGAGGCGGAAGCAGTGCTTCCGCTCCTTTCCTCAGGCCCCCCGCACACCTCGGGACCGCCAAGTCGCTCGGGTCCCTCTTGCCCGTCGGTTCGCTCGGGGCGCGTGTGTCCCCCGCCCCACGAACGTACGCCATACCATCGACATGCCCGAAGTGCCCCGTTTCCCTCATACGGATCACAGGTCACACACCAACGGGTCCGATGGCGGAAGCTTTCAAGTGTGACCCTGTGCGCGTTCGCCGCCGTCCCACCGCGCCCGCTTCAGGTCGAGGCGCGGCACGTGACCCTCCGCGGCTCTGCTCGCCTCCTTCAGGGGCGTGCCCTCCTCCCGGTAGCGGCCGAGCGCCTCCAGTTCCTGCCCCGCGAGCAGAACGCCGTCCGCGCGGACGACGCGCCACCACGGAACCCCTCCGCCGTACAGGGACATCACCCGACCGACCTGCCGGGGCCCGCCCTCCTCCAGGTACTCGGCGACGTCCCCGTACGTCATGACGCGGCCCGGCGGAATCATCTCGGTCACCTCGAGGACCCGCTCGGCGTACTCGGGCAGCGTGTCCGCGTGCTCCGAGCGGGCGCCGTCCGCAAAGTTCTGCTCGCTCATCCGCCCCATCCTGCCCCACCGCACCGACAGTGGGACGCGGTCCCGACGGTGCGCGCACCTCGCCCCCATGCGGCGCTTCCGGCAGACTGTGCGGCCCGCACGGACACCCTGATGCCTGCCGGGGCCGACGCGGCATGCCACCATCGTGCGGTCGGTGACCAGTGATACGAGAGCAAGAAGAGGCGATGAAACAGCAGGGTGTGCACCCCGAGGACGCCGAGGGCACCTCTGACTCTTCGTCGCGCCCGGATGACTCCCCGTCCCGCCCGGACACCGCGGTCCCGGGCCGGTCGGCGACGGCGGCCGACCCCGACGACGTGGCCCACATCGACGAGGTGGAGGGCGACGAACCGCTGCTCCCCGCGCGCGTGCACCGTCCTTCCGACCTGATGCGACTCCTGGTGGGCGTGCTCGCCGTCGCCGTACTGCTGGCCGTCGCCGCGTTCGCGCACGGCACCACCTCGGGTCTCGAACAGGACATCAGCAAGGGCACCGGACAGGCACCCGACCTGCTGATCAAGATCGCGGGGCTGGCCTCCAGCATCGCGATCCTCCTGGTGCCGGTCGCGTTCGCGATCGAGCGGCTGATCAAGCGGGACGGGCTGCGGATCGCCGACGGCGTGCTGGCGGCGGTCCTCGCGCACGGGGTGACCCTCGCCACGGACCTGTGGGTCGCCAAGGCGGCCCCGGGCTCCATCCAGGAGGCGCTCACCCAGCCGTCGCCGGGCGACGTCCACGCGCTGACCGACCCCGTGCACGGCTACCTGGCGCCGGTCATCGCGTACATGACGGCCGTCGGCATGTCACGCAGGCCCCGGTGGCGTGCGGTGCTGTGGATCGTGCTGCTCCTCGACGCCTTCTCGATGCTCGTCACGGGCTACACGACACCCTTCTCGATCATCCTGACGGTCCTCATCGGCTGGACCGTGGCCTACGGCACGCTGTATTCGGTCGGCTCCCCCAACGTCCGCCCCACCGGCCGGACGCTGATGGCGGGCCTGCGGACCGTCGGGTTCCACCCCGTGACCGCCGCCCGCGAGGAGGTGGCGTCGGACACCGCGGAGACCGGTGACCGCGGCCGGCGCTACTTCGTCACCCTGGAGGACGGCCGGCCCCTGGACGTGACGGTGGTGGACCGGGAGCAGCAGGCCCAGGGCTTCTTCTACCGAGCGTGGCGCAATCTCACGCTGCGCGGCTTCGCCACCCGCAGCAGCCTCCCCTCGCTGCGCCAGGCACTGGAGCAGGAGGCGCTGCTCGCCTACGCGGCGATCGCGGCCGGTGCCAACGCGCCCAAGCTGATCGCGACGTCCGAGCTGGGGCCCGACGCGGTGATGCTCGTCTACGAGCACACCGGCGGACGCACTCTCGACTCGCTGCCCGACGAGGAGATCACCGACGACCTGCTGCGGGGCGCCTGGGAGCAGGTACGGGCCCTGCAGTCCCGGCGTATCGCGCACCGCAGGCTGGTGGGCGACGCCATCCTGGTGGATCGTTCCGGCACAGTCATCCTCACCGACCTGCGCATCGGCGAGATCGCCGCCGGTGACCTGCTGCTGCGCATGGACGTCTCCCAGCTCCTGGTGACGCTCGGCCTGAGGGTGGGTGCCGAACGCGCGGTCGCCTCGGCGGTGGCCGTGCTCGGCCCCGACGCCGTGGCGGACTGCCTGCCGATGCTCCAGCCCATCGCGCTCAGCCGCTCCACCCGCGCGACCCTGCGCAGGCTCGGCCGGGAGCGCGCCCAGCGCGAACGTGAGGCCGTCCTGGAGTCGTCCCGGCAGGCGAAGCTCGCCCGCGCGGAGGCGGCGGGCGGCGATGACGCGCACCAGGCGCACGAGCAGACCGGCAGACCCGCCAAGTCCGCGAAACTCGAGAAGTCCGAGAAGAAGGCCGCGCGTGCCGAGCAACGGGCGGAGAAGCGGGCCGTGGACGAGGCGCTGGAGGAGGCACGCGAGGAGGACCTGCTCACGCAGATCCGGCACGCCGTGCTGCGCATCAGGCCGCAGGCCCCCGTCGAGCCGGCCCGGCTGGAGCGGGTGCGGCCACGTACGCTCATCAGCTTCATCGCCGGGGCCATCGGGGCCTACTTCCTGCTGACGCAGCTCACGCACATCGAGTTCGGGCCGCTGATCGCGAACGCCCAGTGGGGCTGGGTCGCGGCGGCCGTGCTGTTCTCGGCGGCGAGCTACATCGCGGCGGCCATGGCCCTGCTGGGCTTCGTACCCGAGCGGGTGCCGTTCCTGCGGACCGTTGCCGCGCAGGTCGCCGGGTCGTTCGTGAAGATCGTCGCGCCCGCGGCGGTCGGCGGTGTCGCGCTGAACACCCGGTTCCTGCAGCGCGCGGGTGTGCGGCCGGGGCTCGCGGTGGCGAGTGTCGGCGCGTCGCAGCTGTTCGGGCTGGGCTGCCACATCCTGATGCTGCTGGCCTTCGGCTATCTGACCGGCACCGAGAAGACCCCGTCGCTGACCCCCTCCCGGACGGTCATCGCGGGCCTGCTGACGGTGGCGGTGCTCGTGCTCGTGGTGACCTCCGTGCCGTTCCTGCGGAAATTCGTCGTCACGCGCGTGCGGTCGCTCTTCGCCGGGGTCGTGCCGCGCATGCTGGACGTGCTGCAGCGGCCGCAGAAGCTGATCACCGGCATCGGCGGCATGCTGCTGCTCACCGCCTGCTTCGTGATGTGCCTGGACGCCTCCATCCGGGCCTTCGGCGACGAGTCGGCGTCGATCAGCCTGGTGAGCGTCGCGGTCGTCTTCCTGGCGGGCAACGCACTGGGGTCCGCGGCACCGACGCCCGGCGGTGTGGGCGCGGTGGAGGCGACGCTGACGGTCGGCCTGATCGCCATGGGTTTGCCCAAGGAGGTCGCCGCACCCGCCGTACTGCTGTACCGGCTGCTCACGCTGTG
Organism: Streptomyces sp. CB02414; assembly: GCF_001905385.1. Taxonomy (GTDB): domain Bacteria; phylum Actinomycetota; class Actinomycetes; order Streptomycetales; family Streptomycetaceae; genus Streptomyces. The sequence goes on from NZ_LIPF01000002.1 coordinate 241,040, forward strand.
GCTGCCGGTGCTCCCGGGCTGGCTGTTCTTCAACCACCTGACACGGAAAGAGGCGCTGTAGTGCTCCGGTGAGCGCTCCGTGACGCGGCACACGGCAGGCGCCGGCGAGCACGCGGCATACCTCGTACGGCTCGTGCCCCGAGCGCGCGGCCAGGCGCGGCCGCACGATGGACGCATGCCGAATCCATCCCGGCTGCGCGCCGCCGCCCTGGCCTCCGCTGCCTCCGTGGTCATGTGCACCACCCTCCTGTCCGGCTGCAGCGACGACTCCGGGAGCGGCACCGAGGGGAACGACGACCTGGCGGCCCAGAAGCTCGACTGGAAGGACTGTCCGGCTCCTTCCGAGGCCGAGGGCGGCGGTGCCGCGCCCTCTCCGCTGCCGGACGGGGACGAGTGGCAGTGCGCCACCATGAAGGCGCCGCTCGACTGGGACGATCCCCAGGGCGACACGATCGGCCTCGCGCTGATCCGGGCCGAGTCCAGCGGCCCGGCCGACCGGCGGATCGGATCGCTCGTCTTCAACTTCGGCGGCCCGGGCGGCTCGGGCGTCACCACGCTGCCCGCCTTCGGCCAGGACTACGCGAAACTGCGCACCCGCTACGACCTGGTCAGCTTCGACCCGCGCGGCGTCGGCCGCAGCGCCCCCGTGGAATGCCTGGACGACAAACAGCTCGACACCTACTTCCAGCAGGACGCCACCCCCGACGACGCCGCCGAGCGCCGGGAACTGGTGGACAACACGGAGGACTTCAACGCCGCCTGCGAGAAGCACTCCAAGAGGGTGCTGCCACACGTGGCCACGACCGACGCGGCCCGCGACATGGACCTGATGCGCCAGGTCCTCGGCGACGAGAAGCTGCACTACTTCGGCATCTCCTACGGCACCGAACTCGGCGGTGTCTACGCCCACCTGTTCCCGAAGCATGTGGGGCGCGCCGTCTTCGACGCGGTCGTCGACCCGACCGAGACCCCGGAACAGGGCTCACTGGGGCAGGCCGAGGGCTTCCAGCTCGCCCTCGACAACTTCGCCGAGGACTGCGTCTCGAAGACCGAGGAATGCCCCGTCGGGGACAGCGCCCAGGACGTCAAGGACCGCATCGCCCGGCTGTTGAAGGACCTCGACAGCAGGCCGATCCCCGGCATCTTCCCGCGCGAACTCACCCAGACCGCCGCCACCGGTGGCATCGCCCAGTCGCTCTACTCGAAGGACTTCTGGGAATACCTGACCGAGGGTCTCGTGCAGGCGTACGACGGTGACGGCACGATCCTCATGGCGCTGTCGGACTCGCTGAACGGACGCAACGAGAACGGCCAGTACAGCAACATCACCGCTGCCAACGTTGCCATCAACTGCGCCGACGACAAGCCGCGGTACGACCCCGCGTACGTGGAGAGCAAGCTGCCCGAGTTCCGGAAGGCCTCGCCGGTGTTCGGCGACTACCTCGCCTGGTCCATGCTCAGCTGCACCGACTGGCCGGTGCCCGGAGCCGCCGACCACCCCGACGTCAGCGCGCCCGGTGCGGCTCCGATCCTCGTGATCGGCAACACCGGTGACCCCGCGACTCCCTATGAGGGTGCCGGGAGGATGGTGGAGGCCCTGGGCAAGGGCGTCGGCGTGGAACTGACCTACAGGGGTCAGGGGCACGGCGCCTACGACAGCAAGAACAAATGCGTGCAGGACGCCGTCCACGGCTACCTGCTGGACGGCGAGGTCCCGGCCGCCGGCACGGTCTGCTCCTGACCTCTCCCGCGCCCGACGATCAGCATCCAGATCGAGCGAACGTGCAGGTCAGAGGGTTACCCACAGGGCGCGGCAGGCTCAGCGCACTCCGCCTACCATGGCATGACCGCCATCCGCCGCACGGCGCGGACGGCTCGCGAGAGGGGGAGAGTGATGACGCGTCTCGTACGGTGGACGGCTCTGACGGCCGCCGCGACACTGCTGACGGCAGGCTGCAGTGGCGGCTCGTCCGGAGAGGACGAGGGCGGCGGAGGAACGGACAGCCCCCGGCCTTCGGCGGCAGCGCCGTCGGGAGTGCCCGAGTCGCTGGCCTCCCAGGAACTCGACTGGGGCCGTTGCAAGGGCACCGCGGACTCCCCCGCCCCTGACGGCGACTGGCAGTGCGCCATGCTCAAGGCGCCGTTGAACTGGGCCGAGCCGGACGGCGACACGATCGACCTGGCGTTGATCCGGGCGAGGGCCACCGGCGACGAGCGCATCGGCTCCCTGCTGTTCAACTTCGGGGGCCCCGGCGGCTCGGGCGTCTCCATGATGCCGTCCTACGCCGACACGGTCTCCTCCCTGCACGAGCGGTACGACCTGGTGAGCTGGGACCCGCGCGGGGTAGCCGCCAGCCAGGGCATCCGCTGCCGCGGCGACGAGGCGATCGAGGACGCCGAGTCGGTGGACTCCACGCCGGACACCACCGCCGAGGAACAGGCGTATCTGAAGGACGCCGCCGACTTCGGCAAGGGCTGCCAGAAGTCCGCCGGCGACCTGATGTCACACGTGTCGACCACGGACACCGCCCGCGACATGGACCTGATGCGACACGTTCTGGGCGACGCGAAGATGCACTACTTCGGCATCTCCTACGGCACCGAACTCGGCGGCGTCTACGCCCACCTGTTCCCGAAGCACGTGGGCCGCATGACCCTGGACGCCGTCGTGGACCCGACCGCCGACACGATCGGCCACGCCGAGAACCAGGCCCGGGGCTTCCAGCGCGCCCTGGACGACTACCTGAAGTCCACCGGGCAGGACCCCAAGCAGGGGTCTCGGGAAATCGCCGACCTGCTGGAGCGGCTCGACGCCGAGCCGCTGCCGACGTCGCCACCGGGACGCGAGCTGACGCAGACCCTTGCCCTCACGGGCATCGTCCTGCCCCTCTACAGCAAGTCCGGCTGGCCGGCCCTGACCAGTGCGCTGGCGGCCGCCGAGGAGGGCGACGGCTCGGAACTGCTGGCACTCGCCGACGGTTACAACGAGCGCGACCCGTCGGGGCACTACGGCACGACGACCCACTCGCAGCGGGTCATATCGTGCCTGGACGACAAGCAGCGGCCGACCCTGGAGGAGACGAAGAAGCTGCTGCCGGAGTTCGAGGAGATCTCCCCCGTCTTCGGGCCCTTCCTCGGCTGGGACACGGCCGGCTGGTGCCACGACTGGCCGGTGCCCGGTCAGCACGAAACCCCGGAGGTGAGCGCGCCCGGTGCGGCTCCGGTCCTGGTGGTCGGCAACACCGGGGACCCGGCCACGCCTTACGAGGGCGCCCGCAGGATGGCGGACGAGCTGGGCGAGGACGTGGGTGTGGTCCTCACCTGGAAGGGCGAGGGGCACGGGGCGTACGGGAGCGGGAGCGACTGTGTCGACTCCGCCGTGGACGCCTATCTGCTGAAGGGCACGGTGCCGGAGGACGGCAAGATCTGCTCATGACGACGGCGGGGGCTCCGGGCACCTGCGGTGCGCGAAACCCCCGCCGTACGGGAAGCGTGGCCGTTGCCCGGCCTGCCGTGGCCCGGTCAGTAGACGGGCTTCTCCGGCTCGATCTGGTTGACCCAGCCGATCACGCCGCCGCCGACGTGGACGGCGTCGGAGAAGCCGGCGGACTTGAGGACCGCGAGGACTTCCGCACTTCGGACACCCGTCTTGCAGTTCAAGACAATCTTCTTGTCCTGCGGGAGGCTCTCCAGGGCGGAGCCCATGAGGAACTCGTTCTTGGGGATCAGCCGGGCGCCCGGGATGGAGACGATCTCGAACTCGTTCGGCTCGCGGACGTCGATGAGCTCGATGCTCTCGCCGTCGTCGATCCACTCCTTGAGCTGCTTGGGAGTGATCGTGGAGTCGGCGGCCGCCGCCTGGGCCTCTTCGGAGACGACGCCGCAGAAGGCCTCGTAGTCGATGAGCTCGGTGACGGTCGGGTTCTCGCCGCAGACCGCGCAGTCGGGGTCCTTGCGGACCTTGACCTGGCGGTACTGCATCTCCAGGGCGTCGTAGATCATCAGGCGACCGACCAGCGGCTCGCCGATGCCCGCGAGGAGCTTGATGGCCTCGTTGGTCTGGATGGAGCCGATGGACGCGCAGAGCACGCCCAGGACGCCGCCCTCGGCGCAGGAGGGGACCATGCCGGGGGGCGGGGGCTCCGGGTAGAGGCAGCGGTAGCAGGGGCCGTGCTCGGACCAGAAGACGGAGGCCTGTCCGTCGAAGCGGTAGATCGAGCCCCAGACGTAGGGCTTGTTGAGCAGCACGCAGGCGTCGTTGACCAGGTAGCGGGTCGCGAAGTTGTCCGTGCCGTCGACGATCAGGTCGTACTGGGCGAAGATGTCCATCACGTTGTCGGCCTCGAGCCGCTCCTGGTGAAGGATCACGTCCACGTACGGGTTGATGCCCTTGATCGTGTCACGGGCGGACTCGGCCTTGGGACGGCCGATGTCGGCCTGGCTGTGGATGACCTGACGCTGCAGGTTGGACTCGTCGACCTCGTCGAACTCGATGATGCCGAGCGTGCCGACACCGGCTGCCGCCAGGTACATCAGGGTCGGCGAGCCGAGGCCGCCCGCGCCCACGGCGAGCACCTTCGCGTTCTTCAGCCGCTTCTGCCCGTCCATCCCCACGTCGGGGATGATCAGGTGGCGGGAGTACCTGCGGACCTCGTCTACGGTGAGCTCGGCGGCCGGCTCGACCAGGGGTGGCAGCGACACGGGGACTCCGTTTGTCGGTCAGTAATTACGGTTGTTCTCCTCGCAACACTGCCACGGCCTTTTTCATTCCGAGACACCCGTCCCGATACGCGAGACGATTTCGTCCCAGTAGCCGGGCATCGTCTCCCAGGGGTCCACCCTGCCGCCCCCTCCGCCCCGGTCGGTGCGGTCGGTGAACCAGATCGTCGCGGCGCCCTGCCAGCGGGCGATGCGCAGCGCTTCCTCCAGGTGTCCGCGAGGCACTCCGTGGACGAAGTGGCAGAAGCGCTCGGGCGGGTAGTCGGCGCTCCACTCGGCCGCCTGCGACCAGCGGTAGTCGCTCCAGGCGCCCGAGAAGGTCACCAGTTGGTCGGCGTTCTCCGCGTACCCGGGGTGGGGGTGGGTGCCGTGGCCGAGCACGATATGGGCGTCGTCACGGATCACCCGCAGGGTGCTGATCGTGCGGCGGACCTCGGGGAGCGCGGCCCGTCCGGAGGGGCAGCGGTCGAGGAGGAAGCCGTCGACCCGGTACCAGTCGAGGTGGCGGTGCGCGTCGGAGATCAGCTCGCCGAAGCTCCGGGCTCCGTACGCGGCGTCGAGGTGGCCGAGGACGCGGACCCCCGCGTTGCGCAGCCGGCCGGCGGCCTCCAGGCAGTGCGGGTCGGGGTGGGCTCCGGGGCCGTCGGCGACGTTCAGCACGACCCAGTGCAGGGGAGTACCGGGCCAGGCCAGCTCCGCCCACTCGCCGGGGGCGACGAGGGGGTGGGCCAGCCCCGGAATGCCGAGGCCGGTACGGACGCCGGTGCTCGCGGTGCCCGCTGCGGTGCTGGTCAGATACGGCATGCCGCCTCCATCCAGATATCGGCGAGGGATTCCTCGAGCGCGATCCTGGGCCGCCAGCCGAGCCGGTCGCGTGCGGTGCGCACATCGGCCTGCTGCCAGCTGCCGCAGCCGTCCGGGTAGGGGTAGGCCACCGGGGCCACGTGCTCGGCGTCGGCGCGCTCGCCGCGGTGCCCGAGGGGCTCGGGGCGATGATGGCCGAGGGCGTCGGCGCGGTGGTGGCCGAGGGCGTCGACACGGTGGCCGACGGATTCGGTGCGCGGGTGGCCGATGGCCGGCCGGAGCGCGCCGGGCGGGCCGTCGAGTTCGTGCAGGGCACCGCCGTAGCCGGCCACGCGGGCGAGGGTCGCGGCGGCGTCGCGCAGCCGTACGGCACGGCCGGAACCGATGTTGATGACGCCCTGCGCCGCGGAGAGCGAGGCGGCGTGCACGGCGCGGGCGACGTCGCGGACGTCGATGAAGTCACGCTGCGCACCGAGGCCACCGAGCCTCAGCTCGCCGTCACCGGACTGCATCGCGCGGCGCATGGCCTCGGCGAGTCGGCCCAGCGGGGAGCCCGCGGGTGTGCCGGGGCCGGCGGGTGAGAAGACGCGGAGGACGACGGCGTCCAGGCCGGAGCCGAGGACGAGTTCGGTGGCGGCGAGTTTGCTGACGCCGTAGGGGCCGCCGGGGCGGGGCACGGCATCCTCCGCGGTGGAGGAGCCGGGCTGGCTGGGCCCGTACTCGGCGCTGCACCCGACCTGCACCAGCCGGGCGCCGCAGCCGCTGCGACGGAGGGCCTCGCAGACGGTGGCGACGGCGACGGTGTTGTGCCGGGTGAGGTCACGCGCGCCGCCCCGGGTGGCCCCCGCACAGTTGACGACGACGCCGGGGTGGACGGCATCGAGGAAGCGGGTGAGGGCGCCCGGGCTGCCGCTGGCGAGGTCGAAACGGACGTCGGCGTCGTCGCCGCGGCCCAGCGCGGTGAGCTGGACGGCCGGGTCGGCGAGCAGGCGTTCGGCGACGAAGCGGCCGATGTAGCCGTTGGCTCCGATCAGCAGGACTCTCATCGGACGGCTCCCGGTGCCGAGGCGTCGGGTCGGGAGGTGGTCATCTGGGGGCTCCTTCAGGGGGTGGTGCGGACGTGTGGGGGGGGCGGGGGGGGTGGTCAACGCGGGTGCTCCGGCGCCGCGTGAGCGGATGCCTTGGTCAGGCGGCGGGTCGCGTGGACCAGGAGGATCAGGGCTCCGGTGCCGCAGGCCGCCGTCGGGACGACGGCCGGGCCGAAGGCGGCGACCAGCGCCTCGACGGGGACGGCCAGGAAGCCGCAGCCGGGGAGGCGGGCGGCGAAGACCGTGGCCACCGCCCCCGCCTCCGCCAGGGCCGCGGCGGTGAGCATCAGCGCGGGGGCGTGCGTGTGGCCGTGCACGGTGAGCAGGCGGGCGAGCAGGAGGAGAGCGCCGAGGGTGAGCACCTGCGGGTGGGCGGCGGGTTCCCGGAGTACCGCGCCGGTCAGCGCCGCCAGCCCCGCGAGCGCGGCCATGAACAGGGTGAACGTGCCGAGCAGCAGAGGGCGTACGGAGGCGGAGAAGTCCGCCAGGCCCCGGCTGGCCGTCAGTCTGCGGCGGGCGCGCACCGCGAAGAGGCGGGCGCATCCGGCAGCGGGCGCACAGGCCAGGGCGAGGGCCAGCACGGGGGCAGCGGTGACGGGCCACGGTCCGTCGGCGGTCCCGTCGGGCAGGCCGTCCGGACCGCCGGAGAGAGCCGTGCGGAGCAGGCCGTCGCCGAGGAACGAGTAGCCGACGAGCCACCAGGTCCAGGTACCGGAGGTTCGCGTGCCGGCGCTCAACGGCCCTCGGCGCAGTACCGCGCGCAGGGCGAGGGCCACCGCGAGCGCTCCGACGGTGACCGCGATCAGACGCGGCCGGCCGTCGGTGAGGCGCAGGGCGGCCACGGCGGCGGCGCACAGGGCGCCCGGGAGCAGGGCGCGCACGATCCAGGCGAGTGGCGCCCGGGGGGCCGGCTGGTCCGCGGGGCGCGGGGGCCTCTCGGCGTCACGCGGGACGCGGGCGTACATCTCCTCCGCGAGGGAGAAGACGTCCCGGTGCCGGAAGCGTGCGGCGGTCCGGTCGGTGACGCCGTGGGCCTCCAGTCCGGCCGCGATCTCCAGCGGGTCCACGGCGCGTTCGCACAGCTCGCGGTGGCGGTGCATCAGGGCCTTCACCGGGTCCGCGGCGACGCGGCGAGCGGCGGACGGCGGACGCGTTCCGGCCTTCTCCGGCCCGGCCGCGGCCCAGTCACGGTCCAGTTCGTGGAGGCCGCTCATCGGGCCCCCTCGGTCGCTGAAACCGAGGCCGCGGCTCGGACTCCCTCGGCCACGGAAACCGAAGCCGCAGCTCCGCCCCCCTCGACCGCCGGCACCGCAACCGCAGCCCGCGCCCCCTCAGGCACGGAAACCGGAAGCCCACCCCGCGCCCCGTCGGTCGCCGACACAGGAACCGCAGCCCGGCCTCCCCCGGTCGCCGATGGTGAAGTCCCGGCTCCGGGCCCGTCGTCGGTGTCCGAGGTCCGGGTCGTGGCGCGGACGGGGGCGTCCGTCGCCCAGGCCGGGCCGCCCCGGGCCACGGCACGGGTCGTGGTGTCCGACCAGCGGCCGGGAACGTGCGCCTCTGCGGGTACGGAGAACGGAAGGGGCTCGCCGGTGTCGTCGAGGACGACGCGGCGTGCGGGGGTGCGCGAGAGGATGTCAAGGTAAATGCCGTGAAATGCCGCGACGTTCTGCTCGACGGTGAACAGTTCCAGTGCGCGGGCGCGCGCGGCGGCACCCAGGCGCGCACGGCGCTCGGGGTCACGCAGCAGGGCGACGCACGCCTCGGCGAGCGCCCGGGGGTTGCGCGGGGGCACGACGAGTCCGGTGCCACCGATGGCCTCCACCACCGCGCCGACGTCCGTGGACACCGTCGCCCGGCCGCAGAACATGGCCTCGACCAAGCCCGCCGGGAACCCCTCGACGACGCTGGAGAGGACCACCAGGGCCCCCGAGGCGTACGCGTCGGCGCGGGAGGGAAGTTCCGGCCCGCCGATCTCCTCGAAGGACACCGGGTTGCTGCCGACGGCGTGCGGTCCGTCGGCCTCGTCGGGGAAGAGCTGCGCGGCCAGGGCCTTGCAGTGGGCGAGGTAGGCCGCGCCCTCGGGCCCGCAGGGGCCGCCCACGATCCTGAGGCGGGCCTTGGGCTCGTCCTTGCGGATCTCCGCGAAGGCGTGCAGCAGCGAGACGAGGTCCTTGGCCGGCTCGACCCGGCCAACCCAGACCAGGGTGTGCGGATCGGCGCACTCCGGAGACTCCCCCGCCTCGGCGAAGGGGGTCGCGTCCATGCCCGGGTGGACCGTGCGGAGCTTGGCGCGGTCGGCTCCGCAGCGCTCCTGCCAGCGTCGGGCATGCGCGTTGCCGGGTGTGATGAGGGCCGCGCGCCGGTAGGTCTCGGCGGCCAGCCGGCCGTGGAAGGCGGCCAGCAGGAACCGTATGGAGGGCGAGGAGTCGGGTTCCGTGAGGTAGTGCGCCCGCAGCCGCACCCCGTACTCGGTCACCAGCAGGGGCACCTCGCAGAAGTGCCGGGCGAGCAGGCCCGGCAGGGCTGCTGTGCCGCCGGAGGCCGCGTGGCACAGGTCGACGGCGCCCAGTCCGTCGTCCTCGTACCAGTCGAGCGACAGGGGGCGCAGGAGGCGTTCGAGGCGCGCGACGACGGTGAGCAGATCGGGCACGCGCGCCCCGCGCACGGAGCGATGGGCGCCGGGCGCGCGACAGGCGCTTTCCAGCACGCGTACGGCGGTCTCCGAGCGCAGTGCGCGGGGCAGTCCGCCCTCGTCGCGGGCGAGTTCGGCGAGACCGTACAGGGCGTTGGCGAAACGGTCCGCCTCATGGGCGAAGCGGTCGCGGGCGCCCGTTGCGTCCGCTCGCGACGCCGCGGTCTCCGCCCGGCCGGAGGCTTCTTCGGGAACGGTCGCGCAGAGGATCGCGGCCAGGTCGCCGTAGTACCCGGCAAAGCGCCGGCGCGTGCGCCGTCCGTACACGACCCCGTCGTCCTCGGCGTCCCACAGCGACGCGGTACGCACCCGGCCGACCTGCGGCGGCAGCGGGACCCAGCCCTCGGCCTCCTGGTGCTCGCCGCGGGTGATCGCGTAGACGTCGAACTCGTGCTGCTCGAGCCCGCGCACGAGCCGGTCGCACCAGAGTCCGGGCTCACCGTTCACATACGGATAGCCACCCTCCGTAAGCAGTCCGATGCGCACGCGCGCACCCCCGATCTCCCGTTGGGGGAGCCGCCGTTGGCCCGGCGGCTCGCAGCGGGACGAACGTATGCGGACAAGGCGGTGGCGCGATGGACGGTTGTCCATCGCGCCACCAAAAGGGGTGAACGGTCGTAACTTTCCTGTGCGGAACGCGTTCGGTCGCGCTAAGGGATCAAGTAGTCACGAAGGGTGACGCGATGGCCGCGGCTCACCGCTCGCTCAGCTGTTTGGGTAGGCCCAGGGGTTGGGACGGCAGTCGATTCCATCGTGGTCGACGAACTTCGTCTGCTGCTGCATGACCGGGGCGAGTTCGCCGTCCTTGTCGCAGGTGACGTGGTTGTGGCCGATGCGGTGGCCGACCTCGTGGTTGATGAGCATCTGCCGGTAGCCGAGGATGTCGTCGCCGTACGGCTCGGCGCCCTGCGCCCACCGGTAGGCGTTGACCATCACGCGCTTGGTGGCGGCCGAGTCGCAGGACACGTTGTCCACGGTGGTGTCCAGGCCGGACTTGGCGCACCATTCGGCGGTGGTGCCGGGGCTGGCCAGCGTGATCACGAATTCGGGGTCCCCGGAGTAGATGCGCGTGAAGGTGTGGGCGCCGTTGTGAGCCCAGCTCCGGTCGTCGTTGAGCGTCTTGTGGATGGCCTCGGCGAAGAGTTCGCCGTCGAGCCCCAGCCCCTGCTCCACGTCCACGCGATAGGTGTGCCGCTCCCCCTTCTCCGGTCCCTTGGCGATGCCGGCGATGGCCTCGAACTTCCCGGAGCCGTCGAGCGTGGCGTCGAGCGGGTACGTCTTGCTCATCTTCTGCTCGTACGTCAGCGGCTTCGCGGACTCGGGCGCGGAGGGCTTCGGCCGGTCCTCGTCCCGCGACGCGGAGTCGTGGGCACCGCGGGCCTGGTCGGTGGCGGACTGCGACCGCACGCCCTCGCCGTCCGAGCCGTCGGCGACCTGCCCGGCCACGACGACCGCCAGCACGGTGGTGACGGCTGCCGCGGCGATGCCGGTGAAGGTCTTGCCCTTGCCGCCCTTGGCCGTCGCGGGTTCGCCCGTGGGCGGCACGTCGTCGGCATGGGCAGCGGTCTCGGGGCCCGGGCCGCCGGGTCCGTCGCCGGCGCTCCAGTCGGTGACGGAGGCGTAGGGGTCGGCGGGCTGCGCGGGGACAGGGGTACGACGCTGGGGACGGGGCGCGAAGACGTCGCCGTCGACGTCACCGTCGAAGGCGTCCAGGTATTCCTGCCGCGGCCCGCCCGGCGGTGCCTGCCGCTGGCGCGGGAAGGGCGTGCCGGGTCCGGCGGACCCGCCGGGAGGCCCCGGGTGCGTGCGCCTGCCGCCGGACGGTGCGGCAGGTGTGCCGTGCCCGGCGCCGGCGCCGGCCTGCCCACTCAACTCGCCCCATCCGCCACCGGGTTCACGCTGCTCGGGGTGACCACCCCGAACCCGCGGCACGCCGTGCGCCGGCGTGCCGTCGGGGAACCCGGGCACACCGCGCGCGGGCGTACCGTCCGCGCCGCCCGGAAAACCGCGCCCCGACAGGCCGTCCGCGACCCGCGGAAAGCCCTGCGCCGGCGTACCGTCCGCAGCCCGCGGAAAGCCGTGCGCCGGCGTCCCGTCCACGTCCCGCGGAAAGTCCCGCCCCGGGGCTCCGCCGGGAACAGGCGGGAACCCGTGCGCCGGAGCGCCTTCCCCCGGCCTCCACCTCGGTCCCGGTCCCGCGTACCCCTGCCGCCCGCCGCCGCCGTCCAGGGGGCCGCCCGGTGCTCCATGGGGAGCGGCGCCGGGGGCTCCGTTCACCGGCGGTGGCGTCTGATCCCCGGCCGGGGGCTCGGCTGCGCGGCGCCGGCCCAGCAGGCCGGACCGGCTCCCCCGCGCGGCGGTGTCCGCACCGGTGGGCTTGGGGGCGGGTCCGCGTCGGCTGTGGCGTCCCACGTCGCGCCTCAGCCTCCTGTGCTCTGGTTGGCGGTCTCGTCCTCGACGGCCGCGTCGGTCCGCTCGTCGGCCGCCGGCTCCCCGGTGTCCGCGAGGAGTTCGCGGAACGCCGTGGCCACCGTCTCCGGATACTCCATCATCGCCACGTGACCCGCGTCCGGCAGGGTGAGCAGCCGGGAGTCACGGAAGGCGCGGGCGGCACGCTGGGCCATGCGGTAGCCGACGAGTTGGTCCCGTCCACCGTAGACCAGGAGCGTGGGTGCGAGAACCCGTTCGGCCTGCCGCCACAGCGCGTGCTGGCCGCCCAGCGTGTACGCGTTGACGATGCCACGCGCGGAGCGCGCCATCGCGTCCCAGAAGTACGGCAGTTGCAGCCGCCGCTCCATCTCCTCGACGGCGTTGCGGAAGCCCTCCTCGCTCACTCTCCCTGGATCGCCGTAGCAGAGCGCCGTCACGCCGCGCACCCGCTGCTCCGCGGTCCACTCCCGGGTGAGCCGGGTGAACAGTGCCGCCACCCCCGGCACCGCCAGGAGCCCCGTCGGCACGGCGCTGCGCTGCACGCGGATCTCCGGCAGCGCGGGCGACACGAGGGTCAGCGTCCGCACCAGGTCGGGCCGCACCGCGGCGACACGGGTGACGACGGCGCCGCCGAGCGAGTTGCCGAAGAGGTGCACGGGCCCGCGCCCGGAGGCGTCGAGGTGGCGGATGACCGCGCGCGCGTGGCCCGTGATCGAGTAGTCGCCGTCGTCCGGTGGCGGGGAGTCGCCGAAGCCCGGCAGATCGACGGCCTCGTTGTCGACGACGCCGTCCAGCAGCGGCATCAGCGCCGACCAGTTCTGCGACGAGCCGCCGAGGCCGTGTACGTAGAGGGCCGGCGGCAGCCCCGCGCGGGCGGGCGGGCGCGAGCGCACTGTCAGGGTGATGCCGGACAGGTGGACCGACCGGAGACGCTCACCGTCCGCGACCTTGACGGCCGCGACCTTCGGCAGCACGTTGGCGGGCGAGGCGGACGGCGGCTCGGTCGAAGACATGCGGCAATATTACGAGATGATCACACAACGGTTCATGTGTTCGCCATCACAGGGATCACCGGGACCACAGGAACCACAAGGACGAGTGCGCCCGCGCCGGACGGCCCCGGACGGCCGCTGACGACGCATGGCGTCCGGATCGGGTGTCTCCTACGCTCATGAAGTGGGCACCCGCGTGTGGCCCCTGCACCTTCAGGGACGTTCGTAGGAAGGGAGCCCAGCATGACCGTCGACCCGACCGACCCGGAGACCTTCGAGTACGAGACACAGGAAGCGGAGGAGTCCGACGTCGAGGCACCGGACGCCGACGCCGCCGAGCAGAAGGCGGACATCGCGCCGGAACGCGACGATCCGCTCACCGGCCACGACCCGGACCGCGCCAACGAGGCCGACCTGGCGGAACAGGCCAGGGTCGTCTCCCACGACGAGGACGACTACCGCTGAAAGGCTCGCCGAGCAGGAAGGAGGTCGATCCCTGCCCGGCCTGGACCCTTTTGAAACCTGTTGTGCGGCTTTCGCCACCGTCCGGTCCGTGAAATTCTGCGCTCGCACCGCACACACCACGGTTACCGAAAAGTACGATGGCGGCGCGGCGCACACCGCACGAGGACGACTATGGGAGGCGGCGTGACAGCCATCGAGCAGACAGAGGCGGTACGCCCGCGGGGCACACGCCTTCCCCGCCGAGCCCGACGCAACCAGCTGCTGGGCGCCGCACAGGAAGTGTTCGTGGCCCAGGGCTACCACGCGGCCGCGATGGACGACATCGCCGAGCGGGCCGGTGTCAGCAAGCCGGTGCTCTACCAGCACTTTCCGGGCAAGCTCGACCTGTACCTCGCCCTGCTGGACCAGCACTGCGAGGCCCTGATCCAGTCGGTGCGCCACGCGCTGGCGTCGACCACCGACAACAAGCAGCGCGTCCGGGCGACGATGGACGCCTACTTCGCCTACGTCGAGGACGACGGCGGCGCCTTCCGCCTGGTCTTCGAGTCGGACCTGACCAACGAGCCCGCCGTGCGCGAGCGCGTCGACAAGGTCACCAACGAGTGCGCCGAGGCGATCTGCGACGTCATCGCCGAGGACACCGGCCTCTCGCGCGCGGAGTCGATGCTGCTGGCCTCCGGTCTGGGCGGGCTCGCGCAGGTGGTGGCCCGCTCCTGGCTGCACAGCGACCGCAGCGTGCCCCGCGACCAGGCGGTGCAGCTGCTGACCTCGCTCGCCTGGCGCGGCATCGCCGGTTTCCCGCTGCACGGCACCGAGCAGCACTGACCGGCACGTCCGCGGGACTCACGGGACTCCTGTTCCCGTCCGCTGTTCGCTCCTGGCGTTCTCCGGCGGAGCGTGTACGTCCCCTCACCGGGCTAATGTGTGCTGGGTACGGCGCGGAAGATCGCGCACTTCACTGACCGTCGGAGGGACATAGCCGTGGAGGTCAAGATCGGCGTGCAGCACGCGCCCCGCGAGATCGTTCTGGAGAGCGGTCAGAGTGCCGAGGAGGTCGAGCGCGTGGTCGCCGAGGCACTGGCCGGCAAGTCGCAGCTGCTGAGCCTCGTGGACGAACACGGCCGCAAGATCCTGGTGCCGGCCGACCGTCTCGCCTACGTCGAGATCGGCGAGCCGTCCCCGCGCAAGGTGGGCTTCGGCGCGCTGTAGCCGGCGGACGCGGGACGACGGACGCAGTCGCGGGAGGGGCCCGGCGGTGACTCACCGCCGGGCCCCTCCCGTACGTCCCCCGTACCTCCCGTGCACGGGTGGAGCACAGTTCACCCACAGGGGGAGGGTTGCATTCCGCAGGTCAGGGGTAAGACGGCTGTGACCGTTTCGGGCAGGCCGGCCGCGTGGGAGGGACCCCGACATGCTCTTGGAAGCGCTCAGCGCCGCGATCCTCGGCCTCGCCCTGGCATGGGCCGCAGCCCACCGTCTGCCACACCGGCTGCCGGCCCCCGTCCTGGTGTTGCCGACGGGCATCGCCGGGGCGCTCTTCGGGGCGTTCGTCACGCACACCGCGCTGGGCGCCGGCGGTTTCGCGCTGGTCCTGCTGGGCTCGGCGGCTCTCTCCGCGGCCTCGCTGTCGCTGCTGCTGCGTCCCGCGGCGAGACTGCGCCGACGCTCGGCCACCGCCTGAGCGACCGCCCGGCCGTCTCTGCCGACGGCCGCCGATCACCGGACCGCCCGGCTGCACCTGCCGACGACCGCCCGCCGCGACGCATCCGCCCGCCACCCGCGCGCCCCCAGCACCCACGCCCGCCCCGGCGCCCGCGCCCGCCTCGGTCAGGCCGCCAGCCCCAGGGCCGCCATCCGCTTGGTGTGGGCCTCGGTGATCCGGGAGAACATCTTGCCGACCTCGGCGAGGTCGAAGCCGTCCGCGACGCCGCCCACCAGCATCGTCGACAGCGCGTCCCGGTCGGCGACCACACGCTGGGACTGGGACAGGGCCTCGCCCATCAGCCGCCGCGCCCACAGCGCGAGCCGCCCGCCCACGCGCGGGTCCGCGTCGATCGCCGCGCGCACCTTCTCCACGGCGAAACCGGCGTGCCCGGTGTCGTCGAGCACCGCCAGCACCAGTTCGCGGGTGTCGGTGTCGAGACGGGCCGCGACCTCGCGGTAGAAGTCACTGGCGATGGAGTCGCCGACGTAGGCCTTGACCAGCCCCTCCAGCCAGTCGGAGGGGTCCGTCTGCTTGTGGAAGCCGTCGTAGGCGGCCACGAACGGCTCCATCGCCGCCGTCGGCTCCTCGCCGATCCCGGCGAGCCGGTCGCGCAGCCGCTCGAAGTGGTGGAACTCCGCCGACGCCATCTTCGCCAGCTCCGCCTTGTCCGCCAGCGTGGGCGCCAGCTTGGCGTCCTCCGCCAGCCGCTCGAACGCCGCCAGCTCGCCGTACGCGAGTGCGCCGAGCAGATCCACGACAGCGGCGCGGTACTGCGGGTCGGCGGCGGCCGTCGCCCAGTCCCGGGCGGCGACCGAAGTGGGTTCGGCGGTGGCGTCTGCGGCGTTGCCAGGCTTGTCAGAGCTCGTCATGCAGCGCACAATAGCTCGCCCGCCGCGCACCGGAAGGCCCCCGGTGGCCCCCGGCCGGCCCCGGGTGGATCAGTGTGACGACGACTACGTGTCCAAATCGGCCATCGCGTGTGCGCGAATCCGGGGTATGGTGGTAATGCGCCTGCCGAGTATGTGACGTACGGGTACGTGACATCTTCGTCGGGCCGCACGCATGAGGATGCCCGGTCGGTGGCCCGATCGGCTCCGACCCGACAGCCCTCCCTGCCGTACGCCACACTGCGTACGGAATCCGGAGGGGGACCCTCAGTGGTACGAGCGCTGGAGCGTCGACAGAGGTCCCGTGTCCTACGGCTCACCCGTCCGTAAGGCAGCCGACGTCCCCGACACGGTCCGGCACGACCCGCGCGCTCGCCTCGCACCACGTACACAGAAGAGGCAGCACCCTGACTACGACGTTCCGATCCCTCGGGATCCTCCCCGAGACCGCCGAAGCCCTCGAAGCCGTCGGCATCACCACTCCCTTCCCGATCCAGGAGCTGACGCTCCCCGTGGCCCTGTCCGGCACGGACGTGATCGGCCAGGCCAAGACCGGCACCGGCAAGACGCTGGGCTTCGGCCTCCCGCTCCTCGAGCGCGTCACCGTCCCCGCCGACGTCGAGGCGGGCCGCGCCGCTCCCGAGGCCCTGACCGACGCCCCGCAGGCCCTCGTCGTCGTCCCGACGCGCGAGCTGTGCCAGCAGGTCACCAACGACCTCCTGACCGCCGGCAAGGTCCGCAACGTGCGCGTCACCGCCATCTACGGCGGCCGCGCGTACGAGCCCCAGGTGGAGGCCCTGAAGAAGGGCGTCGACGTGATCGTCGGCACCCCGGGCCGGCTGCTGGACCTCGCGGGCCAGAAGAAGCTGAGCCTCAAGCACGTCAAGTGCCTGGTCCTCGACGAGGCCGACGAAATGCTCGACCTGGGCTTCCTGCCCGACGTCGAGAAGATCATCAACATGCTGCCGGTCCGGCGCCAGACCATGCTGTTCTCGGCCACCATGCCGGGTGCGGTCATCGGGCTGGCCCGCCGCTACATGTCGCAGCCGACGCACATCCGCGCCACCTCGCCGGACGACGAGGGCGCGACGGTCGCGAACACGAAGCAGTTCATCTACCGCGCGCACAACATGGACAAGCCCGAGATGGTGGCGCGCATACTGCAGGCCGAGGGCCGGGGCCTGGCCATGGTCTTCTGCCGCACCAAGCGCACGGCGGCCGACCTGGCCGACCAGCTCAAGCAGCGCGGCTTCGCCTCCGGCGCGGTCCACGGCGACCTCGGCCAGGGCGCCCGCGAGCAGGCGCTGCGCGCCTTCCGCAACGGCAAGGTCGACGTGCTCGTCTGCACCGACGTGGCCGCCCGTGGCATTGACGTCGAGGGTGTGACGCACGTCATCAACTACCAGTCGCCGGAGGAGGAGAAGACGTACCTGCACCGCATCGGCCGCACCGGCCGCGCGGGCGCCAAGGGTACGGCGATCACCCTCGTCGACTGGGACGACATCCCCCGCTGGCAGCTGATCAACAAGGCGCTGCAGCTGGACTTCAACGACCCGCCGGAGACGTACTCCACCTCCCCGCACTTCTACACCGACCTCGGCATCCCCGAGGGCACCAAGGGTGTGCTGCCGCGCTCGGAGCGCACCCGTGCCGGGCTGGACGCGGAGGAGCTGGAGGACCTGGGCGAGCCGGGCGGCCGCGGTGGCCGCACGCGTGGCGACCGGGGCGGCCGGGGCGGCCGGGACGAGTCCCGTTCCGCCGACCGCGAGCGTGCGCCTCGTACGCCGCGACGCCGCCGCCGGATGCGCGGCGGTGCGCCGGTGGACGCCGACGCCGCCGCGACCACCGCACCCGGGGCCGTGACCGGCGGTGCGGACAGCGCCGCCGACGCCGGCCAGGACGCCTCCCAGGGTCCCCGCACGCTGCGCCGTCGGCGCCGTACGCGCGGTGGAGAGCCGGCCCAGCAGCCGGTGACGCCGGCGACGGCCGACGCCCCTGCCGCACCGGCCGTGGCGGACACCGCGCCCGTGGTGCCGGATGCCGCGGACGCGACGGAGGCTCCCGCGAAGCCGCGCCGCCGCCGTACCCGCAAGTCGGCCGAGGCGCAGGTCACCGCGGTCGAGGCCACCCCGGTGGCCGAGGCGCCGGTCGTCGAGGCCGCTCCGGTGGCCGAGGCCCCGGCACAGAAGCCGCGCCGCCGCACCCGTAAGGCCGCGGCCACCGCCGAGACGGTGGTCGACGCGGCGGAGGCGGCGACCGAGGTCGCGCCCGAGCCGACGGAGGCCAAGCCGCGCCGAGCCCGCAAGACGGCCACCACGAAGGCGGCCGCCACCGAAACGGCCGAGGCCATCGGCACCGCGGTCCAGGCACCGGAAACCGCCGAGCTCAAGCCGCGCCGTACCCGCAAGACGGCCGCCGCCAAGGCGGAGACCGCCACGGACACGGCCGAGGCCACCGAGGCCAAGCCGAAGGCCCGCCGCACCCGCAAGACCGCGGCGGCCACCGAGGGCGCCGAGGCCACCGCCGAGATCCCCGCCCAGTCGGCACAGGAGCCGGAAGCGGCCGAGGCCAAGCCCCGGCGCACCCGGAAGACGGCCGCCGCCAAGGCGGAGACCGCCGCCGACACGGCCGAGGCCACCGAGGCCAAGCCGCGCCGTACCCGCAAGGCAGCCGCCACCAAGGCGGAGACCGCCACGGACACGGCCGAGGCCACCGAGGCCAAGCCGAAGGCCCGCCGCACCCGCAAGACCTCGGCGGCCACGGAGGCCACCGAGGCCGCGGTCCAGGCACCGGAAACCGCCGAGGCCAAGCCGCGCCGCACCCGGAAGACGGCCGCCGCGAAGACGGAGACCGCCGCCGACACGGCCGAAGCCGAGGCCAAGCCCAAGGCCCGCCGCACCCGCAAGACCGCGGCGGCCACCGAGGGCGCCGAGGCCACCGCCGAGATCCCCGCCCAGTCGGCACAGGAGCCGGAAGCCGCGCCGCGGCGCCGGACCCGTAAGGCCGCGACGACGGTGGAGGCGCCCGCGGAGGCCGCCGACACGGCCGAGGCCAAGCCGAAGGCCCGGCGCACCCGCAAGACGGCCGCGGCCGCCACGCGTCCCGCGGACTCACCGGAGTCCGGCGAGAGCTGACCAGCGCCGCCTCACCCAGCCGTCGGCCCGGCCCCGCAACGAACGCGGGCCGGGCCGACGGCGTTCCCGTCCCCGAACGGGGAACTCCTCAGAACTCCTCAGAACTCCTGCAGAACTCCTCCGGACTCCTCCCCCGCCCCGCCCGATAGCCTCTGCCCGTGAGCAGGAACGCCGCCTTCATCCCGCCCTCCGACGCCCGTGCGTACCGGCTGCGTACCGGGCGCGGTGAGTTCGCCGTCGTCGACTCACCCGCGGCCGACGGGGTCGAACCGCGGGGAACGGTGCTGATGCTGCCCGGGTTCACGGGGAGCAAGGAGGACTTCACCCTGCTGCACGAGCCGCTCGGGGCGCGCGGGTACCGGACGGTCGCCGTGGACGGGCGGGGACAGTACGAGTCCGACGGGCCCGAGCACGACGAGGCGGCCTACGCGCGGGACGAGCTGGCCCGGGACGTGCTCGCGCAGGCCGGTGCCCTCGGGACGCGGGTACATCTCCTCGGGCACTCCCTGGGCGGGCAGATCGCCCGGTCGGCCGTCCTCCTCGACCACGCCCCCTTCGTGTCCCTCACGCTGATGTCCTCGGGCCCGGCACGGATCTCCGCCTCCCAGCAGCAGCGGGTGAAACTGCTGCGCGACGCGCTCGGCACCATGACGATGGCCGAGGTCTGGCAGGTGATCCAGGCGATGGGACCGCCCGAGGAGGTCGGCGCCCCCGCCCCCGCCCACGGCCCGGAAGACCCGGAGCGGCTGCGTGACCGCTGGCTGGGCACCAGGCCGGCGCAGCTGCTCGCCACCGGGCGGCAGCTGTGCACCGAGCCGGACCGGGTCGCCGAACTCGCCGCCACGCCACTTCCGTGCCACGTGCTGTCGGGCGCCTACGACGACACCTGGCCGGTCCCCCTGCTGGACGAGATGGCCGTACGGCTGGACGCGCGCCGGACCGTGATCGACGGCGCCGAGCACTCCCCGAACACCGACCAGCCCCTGCCGACCGCCCGCGCCCTCGCCGGTTTCTGGGACGACGTCGCTCCGCGGTCACGGCCCGGCGGACCGTAGGGACTGTCCAGCCTGCTAGTACTGCGCCCGCAGATGCTCCCAGAACCCGTCCCGCAGCGCCCGCCGCAGGTCGGCCTGGCCACGCAGCGAGTACTGCAGCAGGCCCTCGGCCTCCACCAGCAGGTCCTGGTCGACCGAGCCGGGGAGGTAGGGGTGGCCGGGGAGGAGTTCCACCAGTGACTCGCGGCCCCGGGAGGCCAGCCACTTCGCCGCGATCTGCGCGCCGACGAAACGGACGTCCTCTCGGGCGGGGCGGGCGGCGGCGCCGGTCGTCTCGTAGGCCTGGGCCGTGCGCCGGGAGACGTACGGCTTGAAGAAGTCCAGGTCGAAGGTGCGCTGGCTGTCGACCTCCCAGAGCAGCGGGTCGGCCTGGTTGCGGCCCTCGGGGGCCTCGACGCCCCACAGGTGGACGCGGGCGCCGTAGCCCTGGGCGGCCTCGACCGCCGACACCAGGTCCTCGTCGCCGCCGAGCAGGGCCGCGTCGCTGATCGCCCGGTGCCGGGCGAGGGACTCCAGGTCCGAGCGGATGAGGGAGTCGACGCCCTTCTGCTGGTTGTTGGCGTTGAGGTTGCCCAGGCGGACCTTGACGTCCGGGAGCTCGGCGATGGACTGCTGCTCGGCGGTGTGGATGCGGCGCCGGGCGCCGTCGTACCAGTAGACCCGCAGGAGACGGCTGTCCGCGAAGATCGTGCGCGCCTTGTCGATGAGGGCGTCGATCAGGCCTTCCGCGTCCAGGTCGAAGGCCCGGCGGTCCTCGGTCCCCGCCACCAGACGCCCCGCCGCCGCGTAGAGGTACCCGGCGTCGACGAAGATCGCGTGGGTCGAGGGCGTCTTCGCCACCTCGGCGAGCATGCGCTGCAGCAGCTCGTTGGTGCGATCGATGCGGGCGCTCAGGGACGCGAGGTCGTCGTTCATCGCCTCCCATTGTCCCGGCGGTCACGCTGCGAACACAACCGGTCCCGGTCAGTCTGGTTCCGGGCATCCGGCGGTGCCGTAACGATCGGCTTACCTGTCAGTAATTAGCAGTTCGAAAAATTTCCTTAGCGTAGGGAATGTTTGTACCACGCACCCCGTTGACAATGAACGACTCCCCGGGCACCGACGACCCGGGAGCCGCACCAGTAGTTCTCCTCAGGAGGATGACCAGATCAAGGGAGAGGCCATGCGCTTTGAAGTCATGCGACTCGACGACGTCGACGGAACCCCCGTGGACACGACCGTCGTGGACGCCGCCTCCGTGAACCGCATCGTCCAGCAGGCCGCCGCCATCGGGCAGCGCCTGTGGATCCG
The DNA here is from genome assembly GCF_001905385.1 of Streptomyces sp. CB02414. Taxonomy (GTDB): domain Bacteria; phylum Actinomycetota; class Actinomycetes; order Streptomycetales; family Streptomycetaceae; genus Streptomyces. Next base: position 262,301 of record NZ_LIPF01000002.1, read on the forward strand.
CCCCGCCGACACCTCGGCGTTGTAACGCCTTGTAGCGCGGACGACCGCACGCACGCACCAGGGCCCCCGCACACGCCGTGCGGGGGCCCTGGCTCTATCGGTCAGGGACGTCGCGTCACGCGCCCTGGATCACCTGCGTGACCCCGTTGATGATCTGCTGCACGGCGATCGCGGAGAGCATCATGCCCGCGAGACGGGTCACCAGGACGACGCCGCCGTCCTTGATGACGCGGATGATCAGCAGCGAGTACCGCATCACCAGCCACAGCACCACGTGGATCGCGAGGATCGCCGTCCACACCGACACCTGCGCGGTCACGCTGTCGGCCTTCTCCACGGCCAGGATGACCGACACGATCGCGCCGGGCCCGGCGAGCAGCGGCATGCCGAGCGGTACGAGTGCGACGTTGACGTCCTTGGTCTGCTTCGGCTCGTCCGTCTTGCCGGTGAGCAGGTCGAGCGCGATCAGCAGGAGCAGCAGCCCGCCCGCGATCATCAGCGCGGGCACGGACACGTGCAGGTAGTCGAGGATCTGGTGCCCGAGGAGACCGAACACGGTGATCACGCCACCGGCGACGCAGACGGCCTGGAAGGCCATCCGCTTCTGCGCCTTGGCGGGCCGCCCGGAGGTCAGCCCGAGGAAGATCGGGGTGATCCCGGGGGGATCCATGATGACAAAAAGGGTCAGGAAGAGGGAGCCGAAGACGGCGATGTCGAACATGGGTGAGCTACTGGCCTTGCGGGAGAAGTGAAGGTGGGCGGGCGGGGAGTACGGCTCAGACTCCGCCGGCTCCCGGCACCGGGAAGGCCCCGAACGCCCGCCGCGTGATCTCCCCGTACACCTCGGGGTCGGTCGTGTACTCGCCGAGCAGACAGGTCTTCCGGCTGCCGTGGTAGTCGCTGGACCCGGTCACCAGGAGCCCCAGCTCCTTGGCGAGCCCCCGCAGCCGCGCCCGCGCGTCCGCGTCGTGGTCCATGTGGTCGACCTCGATGCCGTCGAGCCCGGCGGCGGCCAGGTCGGCGATCGTGGCCTCCGGCACCGTACGCCCGCGCTTGGCGGCGGCCGGGTGCGCGAACACGGCCACACCGCCGGCCGCCTTGATCAGCCGCAGCGCGTCGAAGGGGTCGGTCTCGTGCTTCTCCACGAAGGCCCGGCCGCCGTCGGCCAGCCAGTCCCCGGTGAAGGCGTCGCCCACGGTCGGTACGACGCCGAGCTCGACGAGGGCGGTGGCCACGTGCGGCCGTCCGACCGAGCCGTCGCCCGCGATGCGCGCGACCTGCTCCCAGGTGACCGGCACGCCCAGCGCGTTCAGCTTGGCGACCATGCCCTTGGCGCGCGGCACCCGGTCGTCCCGGACCAGCTCGCGCTCGGCGAGCAGGGTGGGCTCCTCGGGGTCGAAGAGGTAGGCCAGCATGTGCATGCTGATGCCGTCGACGCGGCAGGAGAGCTCGGCCCCGGTGACGAGGGTGAGCCCCTCGGGCAGCGCGGCTACGGCCTCGGCGTGCCCCCGGGTGGTGTCGTGGTCGGTCAGCGCGACGACGTCCAGCCCGGCCGTGGCGGCCTTGCGGACCAGCTGGGACGGGGTGTCCGTGCCGTCGGACGCGGTGGAGTGGGTGTGCAGATCGATGCGCACGACGCTGACTCCAAGCGGTGACGGGACGGAAGGGGACGCTCAAGGATAACCGGAACTCGGACCACCACTGTCACACCCGAACGGGGCCGGCGCCCACTACACACCGGCTCTCGCCCACCGACCCCGAGGGCTACGGCTGAAGCAGCCGCGGCGACAGCGCCCCGCAGGGCACCAGGTCCACCTCGGCGCCCGCGTCCCGCAGGTCGGTCAGCACCAGTTCCTCGTACATCAGAAGCGCGGCCTGCTCCGGCCACGCGACGGCCCACAGCCACATCCCGAGGGCCTCCCCGGCGAAGACCGCGCGGTCGACGGGGGCTCCGGAGACGTGCCAGAGGGGGGTGGGGCGGCCGGCGGCCAGCACCTTCGCCTGGGGCGGTTTCTCGACGTTCATGTACGGCCCCGGGTCCGGCGCGTCGAGGCCCGCGTACCGCGCACCGAGGCCGACGCCGAGTTCCTCGGCGACCAGGATCAGCTCTCCGGCACCGCCGAGCGGACCGGGGCCGGAGCAGGCCACGGCGGTCGCCCGGCCGCCACTGCGGTCGTCACCCGCGCAGGCCACGCCGGTGAACAGCCAGCCGACCGGCAGCGGCCACGGCATCCACACCGGCACCTGCGTGCGGTGCACGACGACGCCGAGCGCCTCGACGCTGGGCGGGAGCACGGGCTGCAACGGGTGCACCGTGCCGTGCAGGTCGCACTGCCAGGTATCGGCGAAGAGGCCGGGAGCCCTGACCCGGCCACCACACTTCGGGCAACTGGGTTCGCCCCTCATAGAGCCCCACGGTCCTACCCTCGCTCCCCCACGTCAAGGACGATCACCCATCCGGGCGGCAGGGCTGACCGGCCGAAACTAGATGTATCTTGCATTAATTAGCATCGCTAACTTACTATGTGTATACACCAACCAGACGTCGGCATTGGAGCACTGCATGGACCCCTTCGACTCGGGTGCGGGCGGCATCCTGCGGCAGCCCAAGGCGGTGTGGGCGACCGCCGGCGCGTCCGTCGTGGCCTTCATGGGCATCGGGCTCGTCGACCCGATCCTGCCGTCCATCGCCAAGGGCCTGGACGCGAGCGCCAGCCAGGTCTCCCTCCTGTTCACCTCGTACTTCCTCATCACCGCCCTCGCCATGCTGGTCACCGGCTTCGTCTCCAGCCGCATCGGCGGACGCAGGACGCTGCTGCTCGGGCTCGCCTTCGTCGTGGTCTTCGCGGGCCTGGCGGGCACCTCCGACACGGTCGGCCAACTCGTCGGCTACCGGGCCGGCTGGGGTCTGGGCAACGCGCTGTTCGTCTCGACGGCCCTGGCGGTGATCGTCGGCGCGGCGGCCGGCGGGAGCGCCGCGGCGATCCTGCTGTACGAGTCGGCCCTCGGCCTCGGCATGGCCTGCGGCCCACTGCTGGGCGCGCTGCTCGGCGACGCCAGCTGGCGCTATCCGTTCTTCGGCACGGCCTTCCTTATGGCCATCGGCTTCCTGTGCATCACGGCGTTCCTGAAGGAACAGCCGAAGCCGGCCCGCAAGACCTCGCTGCTGGACCCGGTCAAGGCGCTGGGCCACGGCGGGCTGGCCTCCGCCGCGGCCTCGGCGTTCTTCTACAACTACACGTTCTTCACGGTGCTGGCCTTCACCCCGTTCGTGCTGAACATGACGCCGTACAAGTCCGGCGCGGTGTTCTTCGCGTGGGGCGTGCTGCTCGCCGTCTTCTCGGTCCTCGTGGCGCCGCGGATGCAGAAGCGGTTCGGCTCGCTGAAGGTGCTCGGCGGCTCGCTGGTCCTGCTCGCCGCCGACGTACTGGTCCTCGGCTACGGCAACCACACCACCGCGATCGTCTGCACGATCCTGTCCGGCGCGTTCATCGGCGTGAACAACACCGTCTACACCGAGCTGGCCCTCGGGGTGTCGGACGCGCCGCGTCCGGTGGCGAGCGCGGGCTACAACTTCGTGCGCTGGTTCGCGGCCGCCGCGGCGCCCTACTTCGCGCCGAAGATCGAGGAGTGGACCGACATCCACGTCCCGTTCGTGGTGGCGGCGGTCACCGCGGTGCTCGGCGCGGTCGTGGTACTCGTACGGCGCCGGGCGCTCACCAGCGAAGCGGAGGAGCTGGAGCCGAAGCACGCGACCGAGGACGGGGTCACCGTCTTCGCCAACTGACCGACGACAGCCGGTGAGTTGTGTCACTCCAGCGGGACGGACCTGCGGGACGGATCCCGCAGGTCCGTCCCCTGGGTGAGCCAGCGCTCCTGGAGGGCCTGGGCGCCGTGCACGCGCTTCCAGGCGGCCTCGTTCGGCGTCATCGGCAGCAGCGGCAGGAACCGCACGGGGTCCAGCGGGGCGTCCAGCTCCAGGTCCTCCACCAGGCCACCGGGCTCGGCGACGAGGCACGAGGTGAAGGGCGCCCCCGGCCACAGCGGCTCGCCGACGTCCAGTGACGCACCGGGCGCCACGACGACCCCTTCCACCTGCGGCGAAGCCGCCAGTACGGCGAGCGGGCGGAGCACCTTGTCGGTGTCGGCGCGACCGGAGCGCACCGAGAGGACCAGCTCGGCGCGCGGCCCCTTGACCGGGTCGGCGAGCACCGCCGTGGGGTCGGCCATGGGCTGCGCGGACATGCCCAGGGTGGCGTAGCGGACGATGTCGCCCTCCTGACCGCCGCCCGGGAAACGCAGCACCTCGATGCGGTCGGTGCCGAGGAAGGTGACCGCCGCACGCGCGTCCGGTTCGCCCAGTGCGCTCAGCAACCGGGCCTCGACCAGAGGAAGAACATCAGCCATGCGGCGAGCATAGAACTCGTCAGTACAAGGCAAAGCGGCGCCTTGACACGTCGGGTGACTGATACTCTGGGCCAGCGGCTCGGGGCAGCGCGCTGAAGCGCAGCGATCAAGACCCCGGCGCCTGAAGACTTCCCTACGGGGAGCCCTCCCAAACGAGGGAATCGATCGTCCCTCACGAGGGACCGGCCGGAGGAGGTGGGCGGCATGGACCGAAGTCGACCGTGCAGTACCACCCGCTCTTCCGGCCGCTGACGCGGCCGCCCCGGCTCACCGCCCCCGCGGCTCCCCGTCTCCCGCGCGCCCGCACACGGAAGAGCACTTCGTCTCGTTTTGCCTGATCCGGCCCGTCGGCCTCGTCGACGACGTCGACCGATCCGGGTCAGCCGCTGAATCAGCAGCGAAGCCGGCCACCGCGACGGTGCGGTGCTCCCCGCTTTGTGGACGTGCCGAGCACGTACGGCCAGGACGTCCTCATTCCGGGTGGTTCCACCCGCCGCCGGCCCCGCTCGCTGCCCGTCGCGAAGGAGCCTGCCATGTCGATGATCCGTGACCTGCGCGCCGCGGTCCGCCCGTCCCGCGTCTCGCTGCGCAAGGACAACGGCGCCTACGACACCACCCGTGACCCGGCGACCGCCACCGCCGTCGTCGACTGCGCCGTCTACCGCGACGGCGCCCGCGTCGAGACCGAGGCGCCGCTGAGCCCGCACCGGGCGATGCGCCAGGTACGCCGCGACGGCGGGTTCGTGTGGATCGGTCTGCACGAGCCGACCGAGGACGAGTTCGCCGGTATCGCCCGGGAGTTCGGCCTGCACCCGCTGGCCGTGGAGGACGCCGTCCAGGCCCACCAGCGGCCGAAGCTGGAGCGCTACGACGACTCCCTGTTCACCGTCTTCAAGACCATCCACTACGTCGACCACGACGAGCTGACCGCCAACAGCGAGGTCGTCGAGTCCGGCGAGGTGATGTGCTTCACCGGCCGGGACTTCTTCATCACCGTCCGGCACGGCGGGCAGGGCTCGCTGCGCGCACTGCGGCACCGGCTCCAGGAAGACCCCGAGCTGCTGATCAAGGGTCCCTCCGCGGTGCTGCACGCCATCGCCGACCACGTCGTCGACGGCTACATCGCGGTCGCCGACGCGGTGCAGGACGACATCGACGAGGTCGAGACGGAGGTGTTCTCGCCGGGCCGCAAGGGCAGCCCGCGCGGCACGGACGCCGGCCGGATCTATCAACTCAAGCGCGAGGTACTGGAGTTCAAGCGCGCCGTCGCCCCGCTGCTGCGGCCCATGCAGCTGCTCAGCGAGCGGCCGATGCGGCTGATCGACCCGGAGATCCAGAAGTACTTCCGGGACGTCGCCGACCACGTGGCCCGGGTGCAGGAGCAGGTCGTCGGCTTCGACGAGCTGCTGAACTCCATCCTCCAGGCCAACCTCGCCCAGGCGTCCGTGGCGCAGAACGAGGACATGCGCAAGATCACCTCGTGGGCGGCGATCATCGCCGTACCGACGATGGTGTGCGGGGTGTACGGCATGAACTTCGACCACATGCCGGAGACGCACTGGAAGTACGGATACCCCATGGTCATCGGCGTCACCGTGGCCATCTGTCTGGGCATCCACCGCACGCTCAAGCGCAACGGCTGGCTCTGAGCCGGCCACGGCACCCGTGGATAGGCTGAGCGCATGACAAGCGAGCTGCTCGACCAGGCCCTCGTCGAGGAGGCCACGAAGAAGTCCGGCCTCATCTGGGTCCGGGGGCCGGGCGTGCCCGCCCGCGCGCTGTGGCACGTCTGGCACGAGGGCGCGGCGCTCGTCGTCGGCGACGGTCCCGGCGAGCAGCCGCTTCCGGGGCTGGCCGACGGGGCCGCGGCCGAGGTGACCGTGCGCAGCAAGGACAAGGGAGGCCGACTGGTCTCCTGGGCGGCACGGGTGGTGGAGCTGCCGTCCGGGTCCGAGGCGTGGCAGGCGGCGGTCGCCGGCCTCAAGGGCAAGCGGCTGAACGCCCCGGACGGCGAGGCGATGACCGACCGCTGGGCCCGTGAGTGCCGGGTACTGCGCCTGGAGCCGACGGGGGCCACGGCGCCGCTGCCCGACGCTTCGCTGGCCGAGGCCCCGCTGCCGACCCCGGCGACGACGCGCGGGCCGGTCCCGGCGGGGCTGCCGCGGCTGCTGCTGCTCAAGCGCCGCAAACGCCGCTAGCCCACCTCACGACGTCGGCAGCTGCTTGCCGTAGTCCAGGGTGTCGTCCTTCGCCGGCTCCTCGAGGGCGAAGTCCTTGTTCCAGTCCGAGAAGCTGAGTGTGCCGGCGCTGCCCGCGCGGACCAGGCGCAGCGGGTACGGGGTGCCCTCCAGGGAGACGTCCAGCGAGCCGCCGGCGCCCTGGTCGCCGGTGATGCGGATGGTGCGCACGCCCGCCTGCTCGTGGCGGCCGTCGGTCTCCACCGTGCCGTGCAGGGCCAGCAGACCGCCCAGGAGGACGTCCTTGTCCGTGAACCCGCTGAACTTCTTGTACACGGGGTCGCTCTCCGGCACCTTCACGTACTTGCCGGCCAGTTTCCCGGCGGCCTTGGCGTCCCCGCCGTCGTGGCTCCAGAACCCGGCGTCGGCCTTGAGGAAGAGCTGGTCGCCGACGCGCAGCAGCCCGAACGTCGCACCCTCGGCGGCCACGGACCCGGTCCCGCCGTCGGACTTCAGCCGCATGTCGAGGGTGTACGTGCCGCCGCCGGCCTCCACGGACCCGTGCAGGCGCACCGCCTCGGCGGCACCGGCGGCCGAGCGGGCCTTCGCGTGGATCTTGTCGGCGGGGAGCTTGCCGAGGCCGTTGGTGCCCGCGTCGGGATCCTCGCTGCTGCATCCCGTCAGCCCCGCTCCCGCCACCGTCAGGGCGCACACGGCGCCGATCAGTGCGGCCCTGCGGAATCGGCGCCGGGGAGTCACGAACACAGAAGGGGCTGCCTTTCTGACACGGGCGGACAAGGAGCCGGCCGGGCACCCGGGAGCTGTCGCACAGGCCCTGGCGGCGTACCGCAGCGTACCGGGGCCCCGGACGGCGAACGGAGCCAGTCCGTCCGGACCGGCCACCAGGGCGGAGCCGTTCGGGACGGGCTAGCCTGAAGCCCGTCCGAGCGGGCAATTCGGAAAAGAGACACCGTACGAAACAGCTCTCACACAGGAAAAGGAGCCGCGGCCATGGCAGCGGGCGCCCCCCGGATCTTCGTCTCCCACCTCTCCGGCATCGCCGTCTTCGACCCGGCCGGCGACCAGGTGGGGCGTGTCCGCGATCTGGTCGTCATGCTCCGCGTCGGCCGCAAACCCCCTCGGGTGCTGGGCCTGGTCGTCGAACTCACCACGCGCCGCCGCATCTTCCTGCCCATGACCCGGGTCACCGGTATCGAGTCCGGCCAGGTCATCACCACCGGCGTGCTGAACGTCCGGCGCTTCGAGCAGCGCCCCACCGAGCGCCTGGTCTTCGGTGAACTGCTGGACCGGCGGGTCACCCTCACCGAGACGGGTGAGGAGGTCACCGTCCTCGACCTGGCCGTGCAGCAGCTGCCGGCCCGCCGGGACTGGGAGATCGACAAGGTCTTCGTCCGCAAGGGGAAGAAGGGCGGCACCTTCCGGCGCAACAAGGGAGAGACGCTCACCGTGGAGTGGTCCGGCGTCACCGGCTTCTCCATGGAGGAGCAGGGGCAGGGCGCCGAGAACCTCCTCGCCACCTTCGAGCAGCTGCACCCCGCCGACCTCGCCAACGTCCTGCACCACCTGTCGGCCAAGCGCCGCGCCGAGGTCGCCGCCGCCCTCGACGACGACCGCCTGGCCGACGTGCTGGAGGAGCTGCCGGAGGACGACCAGATCGAGATCCTCGGCAAGCTGAAGGAGGAGCGGGCCGCGGACGTCCTGGAGGCGATGGACCCCGACGACGCGGCCGACCTGCTCGGTGAGCTGCCCGAGGACGACAAGGAACGGCTGCTGAGCCTGATGCAGCCCTCCGACGCGGCCGACATGCGGCGGCTGATGGCGTACGAGGAGCACACGGCCGGCGGTCTGATGACGACCGAGCCGATCGTGCTGCGTCCCGACGCCACCGTCGCCGACGCCCTGGCCCGCATCCGCAACCCCGACCTGTCCCCGGCGCACGCCGCCCAGGTCTACGTCTGCCGCCCGCCCGAGGAGACCCCGACCGGCAAGTACCTGGGCACGGTCCACTTCCAGCGCCTGCTGCGCGACCCCCCGTACACCCTGGTCGGCTCGATCATCGACGACGACCTGCAACCCCTGGACCCGGACGCCGCGCTTCCCGTGGTCGCCGGGTTCTTCGCCGCGTACGACATGGTCGCGGCGCCCGTCGTCGACGATTCCGGGTCGCTGCTGGGCGCGGTCACCGTGGACGACGTACTGGACCACATGCTGCCCGACGACTGGCGGGAGACCGAGTACCACCTGGAGGAGACGGCGGGGGAGGTGGGCGCCGATGGTGCCTGAGCGCGAGACGACGACCCGTGAGCGTGCCGCGTCGGGAGCGACCGCGTCCTCCCGGGTGCGGGCCCGGCTGGACCAGCCCCGCCCGCCGCGCCGGCGGCTGCTGCCGGAGTGGGACCCGGAGTCCTTCGGCCGGCTGTCGGAGCGCGTCGCGCGCTTCCTGGGCACCGGGCGGTTCATCGTCTGGATGACCGTCGTCATCATCCTGTGGGTGGTGTGGAACGTGTCCGCGCCCAGCGGCCTGCGCTTCGACGAGTACCCGTTCATCTTCCTGACCCTGATGCTGTCGCTCCAGGCCTCCTACGCCGCCCCGCTGATCCTGCTCGCGCAGAACCGGCAGGACGACCGGGACCGGGTCAACCTGGAGCAGGACCGCAAGCAGAACGAGCGGTCGATCGCCGACACCGAGTACCTGACCCGGGAGATCGCCGCGCTGCGCATCGGGCTCGGCGAGGTGGCGACGCGGGACTGGATCCGCTCGGAGCTCCAGGACGTGCTCAGGGACCTGGAGGAGCGGCAGAACGGCCATCACCCCGACCGCGGGGTATTCCCGGCGGATCGGTCTCCGGGGCGTGACGTACACGACCGCTGACGGGGCTTTCCGTGCCCCGTGGGCGGCGCCGTACCATCGACCCTATGGCTACGGAAGACGCGGTGCGCGAAGCACTGGCGACGGTGAACGACCCCGAGATCAACCGTCCCATCACCGAGCTCGGGATGGTCAAGTCGGTGGAGATCGGCGCGGACGGAGCGGTCGCGGTCGCCGTGTACCTGACGGTCTCCGGCTGTCCCATGCGGGACACCATCACGCAGCGCGTGACGGACGCGGTGTCGCGGGTCGAGGGTGTCACGCGCGTCGACGTCGAGCTGGACGTGATGAGCGACGAGCAGCGCAAGGAGCTGGCGAACGCCCTGCGCGGCGGCCAGACCGAGCGCGAGGTGCCCTTCGCCAAGCCCGGCAGCCTCACCCGCGTCTACGCGGTCGCCTCCGGCAAGGGCGGCGTCGGCAAGTCCTCGGTGACGGTCAACCTGGCCGCGTCGATGGCGGCGGACGGCCTCAAGGTCGGTGTCGTGGACGCCGACATCTACGGCCACTCCGTGCCGCGCATGCTGGGCGCCGACGGGCGGCCCACCCAGGTCGAGAACATGATCATGCCGCCTTCGGCCAACGGCGTGAAGGTCATCTCCATCGGCATGTTCACCCCGGGCAACGCGCCGGTCGTCTGGCGCGGCCCGATGCTGCACCGCGCGCTCCAGCAGTTCCTGGCCGACGTGTACTGGGGCGACCTGGACGTCCTGCTGCTCGACCTGCCGCCCGGCACCGGTGATATCGCGATCTCCGTCGCCCAGCTGGTGCCGAACGCCGAGATCCTGGTCGTGACGACCCCTCAGCAGGCCGCCGCCGAGGTGGCGGAGCGGGCGGGCGCCATCGCCGTCCAGACCCACCAGAAGATCGTCGGCGTGGTCGAGAACATGTCCGGGCTGCCCTGCCCGCACTGCGGCGAGATGGTCGACGTGTTCGGCACGGGCGGCGGCCAGCTGGTGGCCGACGGCCTGACCCGCACGACCGGCGCCTCGGTCCCGGTCCTCGGCTCCATCCCGATCGACGTCCGGCTGCGCGAGGGCGGCGACGAGGGCCGGCCCGTCGTGCTGTCCGACCCGGACTCCCCGGCCGGCGCGGCGCTGCGCTCGATCGCGGGGAAGCTGGGCGGGCGTCAGCGCGGTCTCTCGGGGCTGTCGCTGGGGATCACGCCGAAGAACAAGTTCTGACGTTCCGTACGGGACCGTACGGCTCCGTACGAAGGCGGGGGCGCTGTCCGGGTGGACGGCGCCCCTTTCGCGCGTCGAGCTCGGACGTCCGGGGTCAGGCGTAGTCCGCGATGTCCTTCACCACGGCGAAGGCCAGCCCGTACGCGCTCATCCCGCGCCCGTACGCCCCGAGGTGGACGCCCTGCTCGGTGGAGCCGGCCAGCACCCAGCCGAACTCGGACTCCCGGTAGTGGAAGGACGTGGGCACGCCGTCCACGGGGAGGGAGAGCGTCGTCCAGTCGGCCCCGTCGAGGTCGTCCGCGAGGACCCACGCGGTCTCCGTCTGCTGCTCCAGCCAGTCGTCCCGCAGGGCGTGGTCCATCTGGCCGGGCCAGGTGAAGGACAGCAGCCCCACCCCGGCCAGCCAGGCCGCGGAGGACACCGAGGTGGCCTCCAGCAGTCCCGTGCCGTCGGCACTGCGCCGGTCGGGGTTGGCCGCGACGGTCACGACGACCGCGAACTTCTCCTTGGCGTCCTGGTCGTCACCGGACACGTGCTCGTTGCGCACCGACGGTTCGTCGCCGTGCCCGATCGAGCCGTGCTCCACGGTTCCGTCGGCCGCCGTGCCGACCTGCATCAGCCAGCGCCGCCCCGTGAAGGCCTCGTCGAGGCCGTACCACGGGAAGGGCGCACGCAGGTAGCCGTCGATCGTCCGCCGGGCGGAGGGGACCTCTTGTCCATCCTCCGCGCCCGGCGTCTGCGCGACCGCCTGACTCGTCGTCTCCATGTGCCCGGACGCCTCCTCGCTCTCGTCGGTCCGGAAGGCCCGCCCCCCTTCGGGCGCACTCGTCCGGTCCGCACAACAACTCGGGCAGCATAGCCACCTAACCGGCGGCAACCGGGAAACCGCCCGGCGCGTGGGTCGCGCGGGCGTCGTCTTCGGGCCTCGTACGCCCCGTCCCGTACGTGATACGTGTCACGTACGGGGTGGGTGGTGCGGGAGTCGGCTCAGGTGGCGTCGGCGTCGAAGGGCGGGCGGTCGTCGCGGGCGGGGGCCTCGGGCTTCTTCGACATGTCGACACGGCCACCCGTCGAAGTGGAACCGGACGAGGACGACGAGGAGGAGGCGGACGACGACTCCGGCTCACGGCCGTGCACCGAGTCGGCGACCTCGGCCATCTCCTTCTTCAGGTCGAAGCCGTTGCGGATCTCCTTGAGCCCCAGCTCGTCGTTGTCCAGCTGCTTGCGGATGAACGTCTTGGGGTTGAGGTCCTCGAACTCGAAGTCCTTGAACTCGGGGCCCAGCTCCTGCCGGATGTCCTGCTTGGCGCTGTCCGAGAACTCCCGGATCTTCCGGATGGTGCGGGTCACGTCCTGGATGACCTTGGGGAGCTTGTCCGGGCCGAACACGAGCACGGCGAGGACGACGAGTGTCACCAGCTCGAGTGCGCCTATGTCATTGAACACCTGAAGCTCCTTGGGATGTCCGGGCCGCCACCACGGTACCCGTCGATCCCGTCCGACCGGTACCGTCCCGTGAGCCCCGAGTGGGTGTATGCGGGCGCTTTCCGAATTGTTTGCCTTCCTGGTCCCTTGTCGGGACCGCGAGGCGGTCAGTCACCGCCGGAGGAGCCGAGGACCAGTGAGACCTGCGTCTCCTTGCCGTCGCGTTCCAGCGTCAGTTCCAGGCGGTCGCCGGGGCGGTGGGCGCGGGTCTTGACGATGAGTTCCTCGCCGGAGTGCACGCGCCGGCCGTCGACGGCGGTGATCACGTCGCCGGCTTCGATGCCGGCCTTGTCGCCCGGGCCGCCCACAGTGACCGGAGGGCCGCCGTCGCTGCCCTTGGCGGCCACCCGGGCGCCGTCGCCCGCGTAGGCCATGTCGAGGGTGATGCCGATGACCGGGTGGGTGGCCTCGCCGGTGTTGATCAGCTCCTCGGCCACGCGCTTGCCCTGGTTGATGGGGATGGCGAAGCCGAGCCCTATCGAGCCGGCCTGACCGCCGTCCGGTTCGACGCCGCCGCCGTCGGCGGACCGGATGGCGGAGTTGATGCCGATGGCCCGGCCCTGAGCGTCCAGGAGGGGGCCGCCGGAGTTGCCCGGGTTGATCGGCGCGTCGGTCTGCAGGGCGTCGACGTACGACACGTCGCTGCCGTCGCCCTCCTCGCCGCCCGCGGTGATCGGCCGCTCCTTGGCGCTGATGATGCCGGAGGTGACGGTGCCGGCCAGGTCGAAGGGGGCGCCGATGGCGACCACGGGGTCGCCGACCCGGACGTTGTCGGAGTTTCCGAGGGGCATGGGGGTGAGGCCGCTGACGCCCTTCACCTTCACCACGGCGAGGTCGTACCCGCCGTCCCGGCCGACGACCGTGGCCTCGGCGGTGTCGCCGCTGTTGAAGGTGACGGTGATCTCGCCGCCGGAGCCGGCGGGCTCCACGACGTGGTTGTTGGTGAGGATGTGGCCGCGGTCGTCGAGGACGAAGCCGGTGCCGGTGCCCGCGCCGTCACTGCCGCTGACGTGCAGGGTCACCACGCTGGGCAGGGCACGGGCGGCGATCCCGGCCACGCTGTCCGGCGCCCGCTCGGCCGATTCCTTCCCGGCCTGCGGGAGCTCCACCGTGCCCACGCCGCCGTTGCGTTCGAGGTAGGCGCCCACGACGCCGCCGATGCCGCCGGAAACGAGCGCGATGACCAGCGCCCCGCCGACGAGCGTCTTCCTGGCCCGCCTGCGCCGCCGGTCCCGCGTGGGCACGGCCGCGCCGTTCTGCTGGAGGGAGGCGGCGGCCGAGGCGGCCCAGGGGTCGTAGCGCCCCCAGGGGCCGGGGTCCGTTCCGTCCCCGCCGCTCCCGGCTCCCGCCGGGACGCCGGCGGACGCCGGGTCGGACAGCGTGTCCGGGGACGGCACCGCGGGGGCGAGGGGTGCGGCGGGTTCGGCCGGCACCTCGGACACCGGCGCCGGCTGCCTCGCCGACGGCACGGGCGGCGGGGCATCGGCGAACGCCGGGTCGGGCGCCGCCGCCAGGGGCTGGGCCGGGGACGGCACCGCGGGGGCCGGAGACGCGCCGGAAACGCCGGACGCCTGCGGTACGGGCGGCGGGGCATCGGCGAACGCCGGGTCGGGCAGCGCGCCGGGGGGCGGTGCCACGGGGCCGGCGGTGGTGCGGGACGCCGCCGCCACCGTGCCGTGCGCCGGCGTGGTCGCCGGATGCTGCACCGGCGGTGCGGGGGCCCAGGGGCCGGGCTCGCCGTACGGAGGGGTGCTGTACGGGTCGGGGTCGTGCAGCGGCCTGGGGCGCTCGGCCACCGACGCCTCACCAGCGAGGTCACCGGCCGCTCCAGCGCCGTTATCCGTGCCGGTGGGGCGGGCGGCTTCGCCGTTCACGTCGCTGCGGGCGGGAGCGCCACCGGGGACCGCCGTGCGGGCGGGGGCCTCGGCGGGCACCGCCGTGCGGGCCGGGGCATCGGCAGGCGTGGCCGCGTGCGCGGGAGCATCGGCGGGCACCACCGTGCGGGCGGGAGCGTCGGCGGGCACCACCGTGCGGGCGGGAGCGTCGGCGGGCACCGTCGTGCGGGCCGGGGCATCGGCAGGCGTGGCCGCGTGCGCCGGGGCGTCGGCGGGCACCGCCGTGCGGGCGGGAGCATCGGCGGGCACCACCGTGCGGGCCGGGGCATCGGCAGGCGTGGCCGCGTGCGCGGGAGCATCGGCGGGCACCGTCGTGTGTGCTGCCGTGTCGCCCGGCGCGGCGCTGGGCGTGGCGGTGGTCCCGGTGGCTCGTGGGTCGGCGTCGGTGGCCGTGCGGGTGCCGGTGCTCGTGCCGGCGCCGCTGGTCGCGCTTACGCCCGTGTCCTCGATGCCGGTCCGGCGTGGGTCGGCATGCGGGGCCGTGGCCGCACGCGGGCTCGCGTCGGCGGAGCCGTCCGGCACGGCCGTCGGCCGGTCCAGCTCGTAGTCGCCCGCGGCGGCTGCCGGGCGTTCGAGCTCGAAGTCGCCCTCGCCGGCCGCCTCGTCACCGGTGACGGTGGCGCGGGCCGTGCGAGGGCGTTGCAGCTCGAAGTCGCCGTCGGTCGCGTCGTCGGACGAGCGGGGACGGCTCCACCACTTCGCCTTCGTGGGCTTCCCCTCGTTCATCTTCTCCCCCACAGCTGGCCGCAGATCGTCGGCTCCAAGGGCTCTGGTGCCGTCCCGGGATTCAATCAGGTTCCCGGGCCGGTGCGCAGATCCCGGTCAGGGGGCCGGACGGTGGGAGGCGGCAGGGGTCGCCCCGGGGTAGGGGGACGCGAGCGGGTCGGGGACGGGCGCGGCGAGCAGACCGGGCGGCCTGACGTCGGCGGCGGCCCAGGACGTCAGGGCGAGCGGCGGAACCGCTTCGAGCGGACGTATCAGCGGGGACACGGCGGCGGCACCGGCCGTCATCGGAGTGGTCAGCGCGCGCACGGTCTGCTCCCGGGGATCGGCTCCCGCGGGGGCCGGCAGTCCGGGCAGCAACGGCGCGGACACCTCGGTGGGGGCGACGGGGGTGTCGCCCAGCGCCCCCTGCCCCTGGCCCTGCGCGAGCAGCGGCGTGCCCGAGCGGCGGCGCTGGCCCTCCGAGGTCGTGGCCGCGCCGGCGCCCTGGCTGCGCGCCGGGGTCGCATTGCTGCCGCTGCCGGAGCCGCGGGCCTCCGTGGTGGTGTCCGGGGTGCCGACGGTGACACCGCCCAGCGCGATCGCGGCCAGCGACACCGCTCCGGCGGCGGCGAACGCGAACCGCAGGCCGCGCGAGGACGACCGCTCGGCCTCGTGCCTGCTCACGTCGTGGATGCGGAAGCCGCGCCCCAGCGAGGGCGGCGCCGGCAGGGGGGAGTGCGGCCGGGCGGGGACGTAGCCGAACTCGAACCGCTCACCCCGCTTCGTCCCGAAGACGCCGTCGAAGCCCGCGGAGAATCCCGGGCCGTCCAGTGGCGAACCACCGCCGTCCGTGTCGCCTCCGCCCGGCAGCCCCTGGAGGCGGGCCAGGAAGCTCTCGGACGGAGCCGGTGGTGCCGCTTCGGCGAAGACGTTCTTCAGCCGGCGCTGCGCGTCGACCTCCGCCTTGCACTTCGGGCAGGTGGCGACGTGCGCGAGTACGCGCTCACGCGCGTCATGACCGAGCTCCCCGTCCACCAGGGCGGAGAGTCGGTCTCCCAGATGCTGCTCTGCGAGGTGTCCCTCGGCTTCAGGACGTGACCCACTCACGCGCTCGTGCCCCCTCCTCCCAGTGCGGGAACACGGGCCGCGAACGAGCGACGCCCGGCACGCGCCTCGGGAGAGCGGTGCGCGAGTGCCTTGCGCAGCTGGGAGCGGCCGCGGTGGATCCGGGAGCGGACCGTGCCGAGCTTGACGCCCAGGGTCGCGGCGATCTCCTCGTACGACAGCCCCTCGATGTCGCACAGGACGACGGCCGCGCGGAACTCGGGCGCGAGGGTGTCCAGGGCCTGCTGGACGTCCGCGTCGAAGTGGGCGTCGTGGAAGACCTGCTGCGGGGTGGGCTCCTTGCTGGGCAGCCGCTCGGCCGCGTCGTCGCCGAGGGCGTCGAAGCGGATGCGCTGCTTGCGGCGGACCATGTCCAGGAAGAGGTTGGTGGTGATCCGGTGCAGCCAGCCCTCGAAGGTGCCCGGCGTGTAGGTCGACAGGGACCGGAAGACGCGGACGAAGACCTCCTGGGTGAGGTCCTCGGCGTCGTGCTGGTTGCCCGTGAGGCGGTACGCGAGGCGGTAGACGCGGCCGCTGTGGGTGCTGACGATCTCCTCCCAGGTGGGCGGAGTCCACGCCTGCCCGTCCGCGTCGCTGGTGAAGGTCGCGGTCTGGGTGTGTCCCGTGCCGGGACGGTCGGCGTGGCTGTGGTCAGCAGCGGTGTCGTTCACGGATTTCGGCCTGCCTGCCGATCCGAGGAAGCGCCGCAGCACTCCTCCCCGATCCGCGGGTGCGGCCGCACCTCCCCTGTCGGCTCTGGTGGTGTCCAGTGGAGCCCCTACCATAGCCACCTCGCCCGTTAGCTCCGGATAAGCGGTTTTACGAAAATTTGATCTGGGCTGACACGGCTCGTACGGCTGCGTCAGCACTTGCTCGGCACACTGGCCCACTTCGCTGCCCCCGTCGCGTCCGGCCGTCCGGTCGTCCCTGTTTGCTCTCCCCTTAAACGACCGGTCCCATCTGCGGGTTCCCGACGCCAACGGATACAGTCACGCCGAGGCAACGACGGGGACAGGAGAGGGTCATTACCGGCAACCGGCAGACGAGCTGGGCGTTCGCCGACGCCTATGTCGCCGAGGACGACGCGCTGCTCTGGGCACGCGACCGGGCCCGCGAGGCGGGCCTGCGCTCGGTGACCCCGGGCACGGGCTCCGCGCTGGGACTGCTCGCCGCCGCCGTGGACGCCAAGGCGGTCGCGGAGATCGGCACCGGCTGCGGCGTCTCCGGTATCCATTTGCTGCAAGGAATGCGGCCGGACGGCGTACTGACCACGGTCGACCCGGAGCCGGAACACCAGCAGTTCGCCCGGCAGGCCTTCCGCGCCGCCGGCTTCGCCAGCAACCGGGCCCGGTTCATCCCGGGCCGCGCCCTGGACGTCCTGCCCCGGCTCGCGGACGCCGGCTACGACCTCGTCTTTTGCGACGGCGACCGTCTGGAGTACCTCGACTACCTCGCTGAATCGTTGCGCCTGCTGCGCCCCGGAGGCCTCGTCGCCTTCGAGGGCGTCTTCGGCACCGGCCGGACGATCGACTCCGGACCGCAGCCCACCGAGGTACTGCGGCTGCGGGAACTCCTGCGCGCGGTCCGGGAGAGTCAGGAACTGGTGCCGTCACTGCTGCCGGTGGGCGACGGCCTGCTGTGCGCCGTCAAAAGGTGAGTCACCGCCCGTACGGCCCATGAGAACGGCCCGGGGAGAGCGGAACGCAGTCGCCCCGGCACCGCGTGCGGCACCGGGGCGACTGAACGGGTATGGTCGCTCGCGCGTCAGCCGACGACCTGCTTGAGGGCGTCGCCGAGCGCGTCGGCCTCATCGGGGGTCAGCTCGACGACGAGCCGCCCGCCGCCTTCGAGCGGAACGCGCATGACGATGCCCCGCCCCTCCTTGGTCACCTCGAGCGGGCCATCGCCCGTCCGCGGCTTCATGGCCGCCATGCTCGTTCCCCTTCCTGATACCAGCTCACCGTCACCGCCGACGGCCCGTGAGGGCACGCGCAATCCGGCCCGGACGCGCGACACCGGCATCGAACACATTGCTTCCCAGCCATTATCCCGCATCCCACGACCCGATGACCAACATCGGTCGGCATCGCTTGGGCAACGCGCGCGAGCAAAACCACTCAATTCGGCGATGTGACTGCGATACTGCGCGCCCCCGCCCACTTCCGCCGAATGGATACGGACCGGAATCCTTTGACGCAGGTCACATCCGTGGAGCGATCCACTTCCGGTGATCTCGGTCATGCTGAGTGCCGGACACACACGTACGACCACGACCGTCTACGACGCGGAGGGGAATCCATGGCCGACACCGTGCTCTACGAGGTGAGCGACGGGCTCGCGACGATCACGCTGAACCGCCCCGAGGCGATGAACGCGTTGAACATCGAGACCAAGGTCGCGCTCCGCGACGCGGCGCGTGCCGCGGCGGCCGACGACGCCGTACGGGCGGTGCTGCTGACGGCGGCCGGGGAGCGGGCGTTCTGCGTCGGGCAGGACCTCAAGGAGCACATCGGGCTGCTGGCCGCCGACCGGGAGACGGGCTCGGGCCAGACCATGAGCACGGTGCGCGAGCACTACAACCCGATCGTGCGGGCGCTGGCGGGCGCGAGCAAGCCGGTGGTCGCCGCCGTGAACGGCGTGGCGGCCGGGGCGGGCTTCGGCTTCGCGCTCGCGGCGGACTACCGGATCGTCGCGGACACGGCGTCGTTCAACACGTCCTTCGCCGGTGTCGCCCTCACCGCCGATTCGGGGATCTCCTGGACGCTGCCGCGCGTCGTCGGCCCCGGGCGCGCCGCCGACCTGCTGCTCTTCCCGCGCGGCATCAAGGCGCAGGAGGCGTACGAGCTGGGGATCGCCAACCGGGTCGTGCCCGCCGCGGACCTGCGCGCCGAGGCGGAGAAGGTGGCCCGGACGCTGGCCGAGGGGCCGACCGTCGCCTACGCGGCACTGAAGGAGTCGGTGGCGTTCGCGCTGACGCACTCGCTGGACGAGGCCCTGGAGAAGGAGGAAGAGCTGCAGTCCCGGGCCGGGTCCTCCGAGGACCACGCGATCGCCGTGCGGGCCTTCGTGAACAAGGAGGCGCCGCGCTACCTGGGCAAGTGATCCGGTGACCCTTCCGGGGGCTGCCGCACGCCCCCGGACGGGTTGCCACGCGCCACGCACGTCTCCAGGTGGTCGTCCACCAGCCCGCACGCCTGCATCAGCGCGTACGCCGTCGTCGGGCCGACGAAGCGCAGGCCCCGCTTCTTCAGCGCCTTGGACAGCGCCGTGGACCGAGGTGTGACGGCCGGGACGTCGGCGAGGGTCTTCGGGACCGGGCGGCCTGCGGGGTCCGGGGCGTGGGACCAGATCAGCTCGTCCAGCTCGCCGGGGGCCCAGTCGGCCAGCACGCGCGCGTTGGCCAGGGTCGCGTCGATCTTGGCGCGGTTGCGGATGATGCCGGTGTCGGCGAGCAGGCGGTCGCGGTCCTCGTCGGTGAAGGCCGCCACCTTGGCGATCTCGAAGCCGGCGAAGGCGGCGCGGAAGCCGGGGCGGCGGCGCAGGATGGTGATCCAGGACAGGCCGGACTGGAAGGCCTCCAGGCTGAGGCGTTCGTAGAGGGCGTCGTCACCGTGGACCGGGCGGCCCCACTCCTCGTCGTGGTACGCCACGTAGTCCGCGGTGGACAGGGCCCAGGGGCAGCGCGGCGCCCCGTCGGGCCCGGCGATCGCCTCCCCGGCGCTCACTGCTGCTCCTCAGGACCCGGCTTCTCCATGGAGACGTGCTGATGGCTCTCCATGGAGACGTGCTGGTGGGCGGCGGCGGCCCGGGCGCCGGCCAGCGCGGACTCCAGGTCGGCGATGCGGGCGTCGCGCTCGGCCAGTTCGGCGCCTAGGCGGCCGAGGGCGTCGTCGACGTCCGCCATGCGGTAGCCGCGGGCGACGAGCGGGAAGCGGAGCCGCTCCACGTCCGCGCGGCCGACCGGACGGTCCGGGGGCAGGGAGTCCCGCAGCCGCTCGGGCGCGGCGTCGGGCAGCGACCCGCTGTCGCCGCCGCTCACCACGGCGAGCGTCACCGCGGCGACCACGACGGCCAGCGCGACGACGAGGAACAGGAACATGACCATCGCTGGGCCCCCATGGTCGGGTAGTCGGATCGGGTCCCGGTCCGGTGCGGGTCCGGGTGGACTCGAAGCCGGAGTCGGTTGTGCCGGGTCCGATCGTGCCATGCGAGTCTGACAGTCGGGGCCGCAGGCGGTCCAAGGCCGGGTGTCCGGCCCGGTTCGCCGCGCTCGGTTCAGTGGACGTGAGAAGGATGTGGACGAGGAGATGTCACAGGGGATGCTCAGACTGGGCAGGCGTGAATTCGCGGCGCACGAGCCGGTGATCATGGCGATCGTGAACCGGACCCCGGATTCCTTCTACGACCAGGGGGCGACCTTCCGCGACGAGCCCGCCCTCGCGCGCGTGGAGCAGGCGGTGGCCGAGGGCGCCGCGATCATCGACATCGGCGGGGTGAAGGCGGGCCCCGGGGACGAGGTCTCGGCGGAGGAGGAGGCGCGGCGGACGGTGGGGTTCGTCGCGGAGGTGCGGCGGCGGTTCCCGGACGTCGTGATCAGTGTGGACACCTGGCGGCACGAGGTCGGCGAGGCCGTGTGCGAGGTGGGCGCGGACCTGCTGAACGACGCGTGGGGCGGGGTGGACCCCAAGCTCGCGGAGGTCGCCGCGCGGTACGGGGTGGGGCTGGTGTGCACGCACGCCGGCGGCGCGGAGCCGCGGACGCGGCCGCACCGGGTGACGTACGACGACGTCATGGCCGACATCCTGAAGGTGACGGTGGGGCTGGCCGAGCGGGCGGTGGCGCTCGGGGTGCCGCGGGAGTCGGTGATGATCGATCCCGGGCACGACTTCGGGAAGAACACGCGGCACAGCCTGGAGGCGACGCGGCGGCTCGGGGAGATGGTGGAGACGGGGTGGCCGGTGCTGGTGTCCCTGTCGAACAAGGACTTCGTCGGGGAGACGCTGGACCGGCCCGTGAAGGAACGGGTGCTGGGGACGCTGGCGACGACGGCGGTGTCGGCGTGGCTGGGGGCGCGGGTGTACCGGGTGCACGAGGTGGCGGAGACGCGGCAGGTGCTGGACATGGTGGCGACGATCGCCGGGCACCGGGAGCCGGCGGTGGCTCGGAGGGGGCTGGCGTAGCGCCGGGGTGGGGTGGCGGGGCTGGGCGGCGGGCGGGCTGGCGGCTGAGCGACCGAGAGGGCTTACTCGCCCCCGCCGCCCCTACCCGTTCCCGTCCCCAGGGACTTCGCCCCTTCGACCCCACCAGGGGCTCCGCCCCTGGACCCCGGCGGGGGCTTTGCCCCCTGCACCCCGGGGCCCCGGACGCACCCGCACCCCGGAGCCCGCGCCCCGGAGCCCGCACCCCAAGGTCGGAACCGCCCTTTCTAGCGCCCCGCCTCCTTGGAGACCAGGGCCACCGCCTCGTCCACGTCGTCCGTGACGTGGAAGAGCATGAGGTCCTTCTCCGCGGCCTTGCCCTGGGCCACCAGGGTGCCGCGCAGCCAGTCGACCAGGCCGCCCCAGTACTCGGAGCCGAAGAGGACGATGGGGAAGCGGGTCACCTTCTGGGTCTGGACCAGGGTGAGCGCCTCGAAGAGTTCGTCGAGGGTGCCGAGGCCGCCGGGCAGGACCACGAAGCCCTGCGCGTACTTCACGAACATCATCTTGCGGACGAAGAAGTAGCGGAAGTTCAGGCCGATGTCGACGTACGGGTTGAGCCCCTGTTCGAAGGGCAGCTCGATGCCGAGGCCGACCGACGTGCCCTTCGCCTCCAGCGCGCCCTTGTTCGCCGCCTCCATGGCACCCGGCCCGCCACCGGTGATGACCGCGAAGCCCGCCTCGACCAGGCCCCGGCCCAGCCGGACGCCGGCGTCGTACTCCGGTGAGTCCACCGGTGTGCGGGCGGAGCCGAAGACGCTGATCGCGGGCGGGAGTTCGGCGAGCGTGCCGAAGCCCTCGATGAACTCCGACTGGATGCGCAGGACGCGCCACGGGTCGGTGTGCACCCAGTCGGTCGGAGCGCGCTCGTCCAGCAGGCGCTGGTCCGTGGTGCTCTGCTGGACCTGACCCCGCCGCCGGAGGACAGGGCCCAGGCGCTGCTCCTCCGGTGGCCGCTTCTTGCCCTCGGGGTTGCCGGTAGCCATGCGCGCTCCCTCCAGTTGCAGGTTCTTCCACCTCAGCGTAGATCTACGCGGGTTACGTACGAGGGACCTCAGCATGTCCGCCACGCAGCGGGCTAAACCCGCGCCGGATCACGCCGTCAGCCAGGACCGCAGGCGCTCCTCCCCCGCGAGGATCTTCGCCGTCTCCACCCGCTCGTCACGCTTGTGCGCCAAGTGGGGGTTGCCGGGGCCGTAGTTGACGGCCGGTACACCGAGCGCCGAGAAGCGGGACACGTCCGTCCAGCCGTACTTGGGCTGCGGGGTGCCACCCACCGCCTCGATGAAGGCCGCCGCGGCCGGGTGGGACAGACCGGGCAGGGCCGCCCCGCTGTGGTCGTCGACGACGAACTCCGACACCCCGCAGTCCGCGAAGACCTCCCGCACGTGGGCGAGGGCGTCCTCGGGGCCGCGGTCGGGGGCGTAGCGGAAATTGACCGTGACCACGCACTCGTCGGGGATGACGTTGCCCGCGACCCCGCCCGTGATGCCGACCGCGTTCAGGCCCTCGCGGTACTCCAGGCCGTCGATCACCGGGTAGCGCGGCTCGTACGCCGCCAGGCGGGCGAGGATCGGCGCGGCGGCGTGGATGGCGTTGGAGCCCATCCAGGAGCGCGCCGAGTGCGCCCGCTCGCCCGTCGTCTTCAGCAGCACCCGCAGGGTGCCCTGGCAGCCGCCCTCCACCTGGCCGTCGGACGGTTCGAGGAGCACGGCGAAGTCGCCCTCCAGCCACTCGGGGTGCGCCTCGGCGACGTGCTTCAGGCCGTTCAGCTCGGCGGCGACCTCCTCGTTGTCGTAGAAGACGAAGGTCAGGTCGCGGTTGGGGGCCGGGACGGTGGCGGCGATGCGCAGCTGCACGGCGACGCCCGCCTTCATGTCGCAGGTGCCGCAGCCCCACAGCACGCCGTCCTCGTCCAGCCGGGACGGCACGTTGCCGGCGATCGGGACGGTGTCGATGTGGCCCGCCAGGATCACGCGCTCCGCCCGCCCCAGGTCGGTGCGGGCCACCACGTTGTTGCCGTACCGCTCGACCGACAGGTGCGGCAGGGCGCGCAGGGCGCTCTCGATCGCGTCCGCCAAGGGCTCCTCGGTGCCGCTCTCGGAGGGGAAGTCGACGAGCCGCGCGGTAAGCTCCGCGGCGTCCAGCGTGAGGTCAAGCGGGGTATCGGCCATGGCTTCGACCCTAGCGCCCCCGCCCTCGCGGGCATTGCTCGTACCCGGCGGACAGCAATGGCTACCCTCCAGTACCTTGTACGCGTGCTTCAGCCGTCACCCGCCCGCAAACGCCGTGGCCGCCTTCTCCGTTCGGGGGCGGCCTTCGTGGTCCTGCTCTCGGTCGCCGGTTACGTGGCGGTGCAGTACGTCACCGGGGGCGGGGGCGCTCCCGGATGCAAGGTGGTCTCGGCCGAGGACGGCGGGGCGACCTACGAGTTCACGCCGGAGCAGGCGGTGAACGCGGCGGCGATCACCGCGGTGGGCACCGCGCGCGACCTGCCCGAGCGGGCGGTGACGATCGCGCTGGCGACCGCGCTGCAGGAGTCGACGCTGCGCAACATCGACCACGGCGACCGCGACTCGCTCGGCCTGTTCCAGCAGCGCCCCTCGCAGGGCTGGGGCACGCCGGAGGAGATCATGGACCCCGCGTACTCGGCGGGCATGTTCTACGACCACCTGGTCGAGGTGCCCGGCTACACCCGTCTCCCGCTCACCGTCGCCGCCCAGCGCGTGCAGCGCAGCGGCTTCCCGGACGCGTACGCCAAGCACGAACCGGACGCCACGCTCCTGGCCGCCGCGCTGACCGGGCGGTCCGCGGCGACGCTGACCTGCCAGGGCCGCCCGGGCGCCACCCGGGACAAGGGTCCCGACGCGGTCCGCGCGGCGCTCGTACGGGACTTCGGTCACGATGTGCTCCAGCCGGCCGGCGCGGAGGCGGGCAGCGGCGACGCCGCCACCCCGCACTCCACGTCCTCGCCGGCCGCCGGCGGCTCCGCCGACGCCGACCGGACCGTGACGCTGCCGGTCGCCGCGGCCGGTTCGGGCACGGAGGCGAGCCCGGAGCGGCGCGGGTGGCAGCTGGCGCACTGGGCGGTGGCCAACGCCTCCTCGCTGCACATCCAGCGGGTCTCCTACGCGGGCCGGCAGTGGACGGCGGGGAACACCGACAGCAAGTGGCACCCGACGGGCGAGGGCGGCACGCGGGGCGCCGAGCGGGCCGCGGGCTCGGTCCGGATCACCACCGCGCGGTAGCGCCCGCCCGTACGACTCGTCACCCGTGGGGGCTACTCGTGGCGGCGCCGTGTCGACGCGACGCCCGCACTTCCGGAGCCTCGGCGCCCTATCCGCCGGAGCCCAGGAAAATCAAGGGCTGTAAGGATTCGGCAGACTTTCCGACCGACTCCCTTTTGCCCGTTTTTATGGGCACCCGATAATGCGACGCATTACCAACTCTTTACGTTGTGCGTCCGCAACCTTCGTCGTCCTCGAGCGGTAGTCACTGCGTCCGAGCCCGGTCGATCACTCGCCGGGCACGGTCGGATCACCCATCGTTGACTTCCGTCGAAGGAGCATCATGTCCCTCCCCCTGACCCGCCGGATCGCCCGTGCCGCGCTGCTCGTCGCTGCGGGAGCGGCTGCCGGGGTCGGTGCGGCCGGCTCCGCCAGCGCGGCTCCCGAACTGCCCGCCACCCCGAACCTCGGGGGACTGACCGCGCTGGACGGGGCGAACGTCGGCAACACCGTCGACGCCGCGGCCCAGAACGTCACCGAGACCGCGGGCGACACCGGCAGCAAGGCCGTCAAGAAGACGGTGCCGGCCGCGGGCAAGACCGGCGGCTCGCTCGTCAAGAAGACCACGCCGGTGGCGCAGAAGACCGCCGGTGACGCGGCGGGCTCCGCCGGTGAGGTCGTCGGTGACACCGCGTCGACGGCCACGGAGAGCGGGCTGCCGACGGACGCGCTGGGCAAGGGCGGGCTGCCGGTGCAGGGTCTGCCGGTCGGCTAGCGCCGGGCTTGTACGGCGCCGGGTCCCCAGGGGTGTTTCCCTGGGGACCCGGCGTTTTGCGTGTCTGCGTCGGTACGGTGGGCGTTTGTTGGCCGGGTGCCCGGCGTTGGGGGCTGTCAGGCCGTCAGGCGGGATACGGCTGCCTGAACTCGTTCGTCCGTGGCCGTGAAGGCGACGCGGATGTGGTTGGCGCCCGCGGGGCCGTAGAAGTCGCCGGGGGCGACCAGGATGCCGTGGTCGGCCAGGTGGGCCACCGTGTCCCAGCAGGACTCGTCGCGGGTCGCCCAGAGGTAGAGGCTGGCCTCGCTGTGCTCGATGCGGAAACCGTGGCCGAGGAGCGCCTCGCGCAGGGCCGTGCGGCGGGCCGCGTAACGCTCGCGCTGGACGCGGACGTGCTCGTCGTCGCCGAGGGCCGCCACGACCGCCGCCTGCGTCGGCGCGGACGTCATCATGCCGCCGTGCTTGCGGATCTCCAGGAGGGGCCCCAGGACGCCCGGGTCACCCGCCAGGAAGGCCGCGCGGTAGCCCGCGAGGTTGGAGCGCTTGGAGAGCGAGTGGACGGCGACCAGGCCGTCGTACGAGCCGCCGTTGACGTCCGGGTGCAGGACGGAGACCGGGTCGGCCTCCCAGCCCAGCTCCAGGTAGCACTCGTCGGAGACGACGAGGACGCCGTGTTCGCGGGCCCAGGCCACGATGCGGGACAGGTCCGCCTTGGACAGGACCTTGCCGGTCGGGTTCGACGGGGAGTTGAGCCACAGGAGCCTCAGGCCCGTCGGGTCCAGGTCCGTGGGGTCGTCGTACGCCTCGTACTCCGCGCGGGCCAGGCGCGCGCCGACCTCGTACGTCGGGTAGGCCAGGCGCGGGAAGGCCACCTTGTCGCCGGGGCCGAGGCCGAGCTGGGTCGGGAGCCAGGCGACGAGTTCCTTGGAGCCGACGATGGGCAGGACGTGGCGGTGGGTGACGTCGCGGGCGCCGAGGCGGCGCTCGACCCAGCCGTTGATCGCGTCGCGCAGTGCCGGGGTGCCCCAGACGGTCGGGTAGCCCGGGGAGTCCGCCGCGTCGACCAGGGCCTTCTGGATCAGGTCGGGGACGGGGTCGACCGGGGTGCCGACGGAGAGGTCGACGATGCCGTCCGGATGCGCGGCGGCCGTCTTCTTGTACGGCTCCAGCTTGTCCCAGGGGAACGTGGGGAGGCGGTCGGAGACTGCGGACACGGTTGGTGGCTCACTTTCGTCGGTACGGCGAACGCCTCGGCCCCGTACGGCGCCGATCGGGTGACCGGGCCGTACGGGACCGAGGCGGCGCGGGTGCTTACGCCTGCGGCGGCAGCGCGGCGATGAAGGGGTGGTCGCGCTCGATCAGCCCCAGCTTGCTGGCGCCGCCGGGCGAGCCCAGCTCGTCGAAGAACTCGACGTTCGCCTTGTAGTAGTCCTTCCACTCCTCCGGAGTGTCGTCCTCGTAGAAGATCGCCTCGACCGGGCAGACCGGCTCACAGGCGCCGCAGTCGACGCATTCGTCCGGGTGGATGTACAAGGACCGCTGGCCCTCGTAGATGCAGTCGACCGGGCACTCCTCGATGCACGCCTTGTCCTTGACGTCGACACAAGGCTGCGCGATGACGTAGGTCACGCTGTCGTTCCTCCTCGATACGGGCGCTGGCGGGCCTCCTCAGGCTCCGCCGCCTGGCGCGCGGGAGCGCGGCGTCGTCGATGCCCACCCCTAGTATCTCCGTTCTTGGGCATGATCCGAACAGGAGGGGTGCACCGACCCGTGGAAATCTCTGCCGCAGGCCGTCTCGAAGTCCGCATCACCGCTGCTGACGTGGGCAAACGGGTCTCCGTACGGCGCTTGAACGATGCTGGTGGCGCGGCGGAGAAGTTCACCGACACGGTCGGTGTTCTCACATCATGGGACGATGGTGTGCTGCTGATCACACGGAAGAGTGGCGAGAGCGTCCGCATATCCGAATCCTCGCTGGTCGCGGGGAAGGTCGCGCCGTCCGCCCCGGCGCGTCGGCGCGGCCCCGCCGCCTCCTACGAGGAGCTGGCGCGGGTCGCCTCGCGGGCCTGGCGGCCGGTGGAGAGCGAGTGGCTCGGCGACTGGGAGCTGCGGGCGGCCGGCGGGTTCACGCGGCGGGCCAACTCCGTCCTGCCGCTCGGTGATCCGGGGATGCCGCTCGACGAGGCGCTGACGGCCGTACGGCGCTGGTACGGCGAGCGCGACCTGCCCGCGTACGTCCAGACCGCCACCGGCGCCGAGGGCACGCAGGAGCCGCTGTGCGCCGAGCTGGAGCGGCGGGGCTGGGTGCGGGAGGTGACGGCCGAGGTGTGGACCGGCGGGCTCGCGCCGGTCGCCGACCGGGCGGAGGGCGCCGGCGTCGGCCTGGCCCGGGAGGCGGACGAGGCGTGGCTGTCGCGCTATCAGCGCAAGGGCGTGAGCGACGTGGCCCTGCGGGTGCTGGGCTCCGGGCCGTCGGTGTGGTTCGCGACGGTGCCCGGCGCCGACGCCCCCGCGGCCGTCGGGCGGTGTGTCGTGGACGGGCGGTGGGCCTCCTTCGCGGCCGTCGAGGTCGACCCCGCGCAGCGGCGCCGGGGGCTCGCCACCGCCGTGATGGCCGCGCTGGCCCGGCGGGCGCTCGACGAGGGCGCGTCGGCGGCGTGGCTCCAGGTGGAGGCCGACAACCCGGCGGCGCGGGCGCTGTACACCGGGATGGGCTTCGCGGCACACCACGCGTACCACCACTACCGGGAGCCGGCGGACGCCGGTACGGACCGGTAACCGATCGCCGTGGAAGGGCACGAGCCAGTCATGCGTCATCCTCGTTCTCCGCAGCCCCCGTCGCCGGAACGCTCCGCCGAGGTGCGGCGGCGGTTCGCCGAAGAGGCGCGTTCCGAGCGGCCCGACCTGTCGGCACTGTGCCTGCTGGTGGGCGCGGAGGCGGACGGGGCGCTGGACGACGCGGGTCTGGACGCCGCTCAGGTGGAGCTGGACCGGCTGGCCGGGGAGCTGCCGTTCCGGCCGGGTTCGCCGCGGGCCTGGGCGGTGGCGCTGCGGGACCTGCTGGGCGAGCGGTACGGGTTCCACGGGGCCGCCGCGGACTACCAGCGGCTGGAGTCGTCGCTGCTGCACGAGGTGCTGCGGCGCCGGCGCGGGCTGCCGATCCTGCTGTCGGTGGTGTGGCTGGAGGTGGCCCGGCGGGCCGGGGCTCCGGTCTACGGCGTCGCGCTGCCGGGGCACTTCGTGGTCGGCTTCGGGTCGGAGCTGGGCCCGGCGTTCGGGTCAGAAGAGGACGAGGAGCGGGTGCTCGCCGATCCGTTCGACGGAGGCCGGCTGCTCGAGGGGAACGACGCGGAGGTGCTGGTCGCCGGGGCGACGGGGGCGGCGTTGCGGCCGTCGATGCTGGAGCCCGCGGCGCCGTTGGACGTGGTGGCGCGGGTCCTGAACAACATCCGGGCGTGGGCGGCGGCGCGGCCGGAGCAGTCGGCGGTCGGGCTGTGGGCGATCGAGCTGGCGCTGCTGCTGCCGGCGCATCCGGCGCGGCTGCGGTACGAGCGGGCGCGGCTGCTGGTGCAGCGAGGGGAGTTCTCGGCGGGGGCCGGAGAGCTGGAGGCGTACGCGGAGGTCGTGGCGGCGGTGGACGAGGAGGCCGCGGAACGGGTCCGGGAGGAGGCGCGGGGGGCTCGGGCGATGCTGAACTGAACGCCGGCGGGCCCTGGGGGGCGGCCGTCGTACGACGCGAGGGGCGCCCGGCGAGTGCCGGGCGCCCCTCCTTCGCGCGGTGGGTCGTCAGCTGGGGTCGGTCTCGATGACCGCGACGCGGTCGGTCTTGCTCTTCAGGGCCTGGCGCAGGGCGCCGTAGACGTCCTGGGGGGTGACAGGCGTCTTCTCACCGCTGGCGCGGGTGATGAGCACGCCGTCGAACGCCCCGCCGTAGAGCTCTTCGAGGGCGTTCAGGTCGGGCTTGTCGACAAGCTTGCCGTTGACGGCCGTGACCCTGAGGAACTTCCACAGCGACTTCTCCGGGCTCATGGGGACGGAGTGCGCCGGGTCCGTCTGCACGGTCACCTTCGCCGACATCGCCGGCTCGGCGAACTCCTTCATCATCCGGTCGACCTCGGCCTTGGAGACCGTGGGCTGCTGGGTGGTCGTCGGCACGTTCACCGGGGTGGCGGTGCCCGTCTCGACCTGGGCGCGGTACGCCTCCCGCACGGCCTCGGTGGACTTGGCGACGTCGATGCCCTTGCCCGGCTTGCCGTACACGGGGACGGCCTTGCCGGACTCGAACTCGATCGTGCCCTCGGTCACCGATCCGGCGCCGCCCGCGGCGTCCTCCAGGGCTGCGTGCAGCTTCTCCTCGTCGACGGGCATCTCCGGCTCGACGACCCGCTCCTGGCCGAAGAGCGAGCCGATCACGGAGACCGGGTTGTAGTCGCTGGTCGCCGCGTTGCTGGCCGTGGCCTGCGTGTCGAGCTGGAGCCCCGCCTGGTCCGGCTTCAGGGAGACGGTGTCGCCGCCCACCGTGAGCTTGAGCGGCTTGGCCGCGCGGGCCCCGAGGACGTCGTCCAGCTTCTCGACGGCGTCGTCTCGCGTGCTGCCGCCGATGTCGACGCCGAGCACGGTGGTGCCCTTGGGCACGTCGGAGCGGTTCATGAGCAGACCGGCGCCGTAGGTGACACCGGCGACGACGACCAGGCCGCCGACGAGCAGCGGAAGCTTCCCGCGTCCCTTCTTCTTGGCGGGCTTGGCGGAGCTCGCCGGGGGCGCGGAGACCGGCTCGGGCAGCTTCGGGGGCGTGTGCGGCGACGTTCCGTCGACGGGCGCGCCCCGGAACGGCGCGGTGTGTTCCGCCGGTACGACCGGGATGCCGCTGGTGACGGTGTTGCCGGAGACGTTGTCCGGGTTGCCGTGGCCGCGGGTGCCGGGCTCGGGGGCGGGCTTCTGCGGGGTGAGGATCGCGGTGTCGTCGCTGAGCCCGCCGCCGGGACCGGGCCGGGCGGTGCCGGGACCGGCGCCGGGGCCCTGCGGCCTGCCCGGGCCACCCGGACCGCGCAGGCCGTTGGGTTCGGGACCGCGCTGTCCGCCCGGCACGCCGGGGCCGCCGGCCGGCGGTGCCAGCGGGCTGTCGCCGGTGACCGGTCCGCCCGTCGGGCCCGCGGGACCCTGCGGGCCGCCGTACGGGGACTGCCCGTTCGGTCCGTGCTGCCCCGGGCGGGGACCGGGAGCCCGGCCGCCCTGCCCGTCACCCGGAAGGTACGGCTGGTCGTCGCCGCCCGGACGGGTGCCGTTGCCGTTGCCCAGCGGTCCCGCCGCCAGCGCCTCGGTGACGTCGAAGGAGCCGGTGCCGCCGCCGTGGCCGGGCGCCACCGGTCCGCCGGTCGCACCGGAACGGCCGGCGCCGCCCGCGGCACCGGACCGGGAGCCGCCGGGGGCGTTCATGGAACCGACGACGCCACCGGGACGGCCGCTCCCGCCGCCCGGCCGCGTGCCCGCACCGGAAGCACCCGCACCCGCACCCGGACCGGAGGCGCCGGGCGCACCGGGCGCGGCCCCCGAACCACCGGCCGTACCGGCGCCGTTGGCGGAGCCGCCTCCCTGAGCACCCTTGCCCGGACCGGACTTGCGCGGCGCGAACCAGTCGCTGGCCGGCTTGTCCTCGGCGGGCCTGGCGTGCTGCTCGGGCTCGGCGGGAGCCTCCGCGAGGCCGGGGGCCGGCGTGGAAGCGGTCGGCTCGGTCCGGCCGGCCGGCTCCGCGTCACCGGCGTCGCCCTCGGTGTCCGCGACGGGCTTGCGCACGACGACCGGCGGGATGGGACGCGACCCGGGGATGTTGATCTTGATGCGGGTCGTCAGCGTCGTCTCGGTCTTGCGCTCCTCGGGCCGCGAGGCCGAACGGCCCGCGTCCGCACCGGCGTCGGAAGCCGTGGGTGTCCCGTAGGGCGGGGTGCCCGACGGGTAGGCGGCTCCGCCGCGCCCGTGGGGCCCGGAGGACGAACTGTCAGTTTCACGACTCAAGGCAGGTTCTCCCGGTTGGCTCCGCCGCCCGTCACACCTTCAGCGGGCGGCTCGGCGGCGCGCACCACCATACTGGCCGCCTCTCGCGTGTATCCCGTGACCGCTGGGGAAACCCACACCGGACTCGCACGCCGACGCCACGGCGAAGCGGTACGTCACTTGCGAAGTCGGACGGCGTCGCCGTCCGGTTGCCGCGCCGGTGCGAGGGTGGCGCACATCACAGCGATGGCGATGCCGCCGAGCAGGAAGAGATAGGAGCCGCTGCCGGCGGCGAAGAGGAAGTCGCCCTCCGGCCGGCTGGTGGTGAGCAGGACCACGGCGAGCGCCCAGCCGGCGGCGGGCGCGACGGCTGCGCCCCGGCGTCCCACGGCCCGGCCCGCGCCGAGGCAGAGGCCCGCCTCGGCGGCCAGCGCGAGCAGCAGCCCGCCCGGGAACCACGCCGGCTGCACCAGCGCGCCCGCCACGCCGACCACGGCACCGAGCACGAAGAGCCCGAGGTAGAGGGCGGCCCGCCCGAGGGACGGCGGACGCAGCGGCTGGGCCAAGGCGGAGTTCGTCGGTTCGGTACGGCCGCTCACGACGCCTCCTGGAGGCCGGTGCCGTTCTCGATTCCGGCGAAGAGGTCACTCTCGCGCCCGTCGTCGCCGTCGCCCGGCCCGCGCTCACCGCGCACCAGTTCGTAGTACTCGGTGGTGAAG
The DNA here is from genome assembly GCF_001905385.1 of Streptomyces sp. CB02414. GTDB lineage: Bacteria > Actinomycetota > Actinomycetes > Streptomycetales > Streptomycetaceae > Streptomyces. The sequence goes on from NZ_LIPF01000002.1 coordinate 294,055, forward strand.
AGCGGCTGGGCCAGTTCGTTGGAGAGGACGAAGTACGGCCCGTCCACGGTGATCTGCGTGGCGTGCGCGCGCATGGCGGCGGCCTTGGCCGCGTGCGTGAAGCCCTCGCCGCGGATCTCGGTGCTGATCAGCTCGTCGTCCACGACGCCCGGTACATCCCCGATTCCGGCCGCCTTCTCGAAGGGCAGGAGCGGCAGCTCCTCGTCCAGGCGGGCGAAGGCGTCCTCGGCGACGGAGCGCGGGACGCGGTTCCAGTAGACCTTGGCGACGGGGCACCCGGCGTCGGCCGCCAGCTCCACCGCCCGCATCGCGATGCGGTGGGCCTGGATGTGGTCGGGGTGGCCGTAGCCGCCGTCCGGGTCGTAGGTGACGAGGACCTGCGGCCGGACCTCGCGGATCACCTCGACGAGCAGTTCGGCGGCCCGGTCGACGTCGGCCTGCCACAGACAGCCGGGGTCGTCGTTGTCGGGCAGGCCCAGCATCCCGGAGTCCGCGAACCGGCCCGGCCCGCCGAGCAGCCGGAAGTCCTCGACGCCGAGCGCGCGCATGGCGGCGGCCAGCTCCTCGCGGCGGTGTCCGCCGAGGGCGGCGCCGGTCAGGTGCGCGAGCCCGGGCGGGATGACCTCGCCCCGCTCACCGAGGGTGCAGGTCACCAGCGTCACGTGGGCGCCCTCGGCCGCGTACCTGGCCATGGTGACGCCGTTGTTGATCGACTCGTCGTCCGGGTGCGCGTGCACCAGCAGCAGACGCCGGGAGGGCAGTTCCGTCATGGGCTCCACCCTATGAGGCCGCCGCCCCGACCACGACACGCCCCGATCGCGGCCACCCGGCCGTCAGAAGCTGATGCTCCCGATCATCCCCGCGATGTTCGTCGTCAGCTCACTGATCGTGGGCGCGACGGTCGAGGAGGCCAGGTAGAAGCCCAGCAGCATGCAGACGACCGCATGCCCCGCCTTCAGACCTGACTTCTTGACCAGCAGGAAGACGATGATCGCCAGCAGCACAACCGCCGAAATCGAGAGTGCCACGGCGGCTCACCTCCAATAGGCCCAGGGACATGGGGAGTCGGACGCAGTCGAACCTTGGGACAGATAAATCCACGCAGCGGGCACCTGGTTGATACCCACTGTGCGCTAGTGATCATAACTATCCGTGCGCGCGCATCTCTCGGCGCACGGCCGCACAAGGGGGCGCATGGCCAATATGGTCAAGGCATGACGACCGAGTCCGACTCCTTCCCCAAACGGCACGCCCGCACCCAGCGGTTCACGCTCGGCGCGCCGCGTTCGTTCACCGTGGCGCCCGACGGTTCACGGGTCGCCTTCCTGCGCTCCGGTTCCGGCACGGACCGGGCCAACGCCCTGTGGATCCTCGACGTCGACGAGGGCGGGGAGCGCGTCGCCGCCGACCCGCGCGCCCTCCTGGGCGGCGCCGAGGAGCATCTGCCGCCCGAGGAACGGGCGCGCCGGGAACGCAGCCGCGAGGGCGGCGCCGGCATCGTCGGCTACGCCACCGACTCGGCCCTGGAGCTGGCCTCCTTCGCCTTGTCCGGGCGCCTCTTCACGGCCGAGCTGCGGGCCGGGACCGCCCGCGAACTGTCCGTCCCCGGACCGGTGATCGACCCGCGCCCCTCCCCCGACGGCCGGCACGTCGCCTACGTCGCCCGGGGCGCCCTGCGGGTCGTCGGCTCCGAGGGGGACGACGACCGGGCGCTGGCCGAGGCGGACGCGGAGGGCGTCACGTACGGGCTCGCCGAGTTCATCGCCGCCGAGGAGATGGGCCGCAGCCGGGGCTTCTGGTGGGGGCCGGAGTCGGACCGGCTGCTGGTGGCGCGCGTGGACGACACGCCGGTGCGGCGGTGGTGGATCTCCGATCCCGCCCATCCCGACCGTGATCCACACCACGTGCCGTATCCGGCGGCGGGCACCGCCAACGCGGACGTACGGCTGTTCGTGGTCGGGCTGGACGGGGGGCGCACGGAGGTTCTGTGGGACCGGGCGCGGTACCCGTATCTGGCGCGAGTGCACTGGTCAGCGGCGGGTGCCCCGCTCCTTCTCGTACAGGCGCGCGACCAGCGCAGCCAGTTGTTCCTGGCCGTGGACACCGAGTCCGGGGCGACCCGGATGGTGCACGCCGACGAAGATCCAGTTTGGCTGGAACTCTTCCCCGGCGTCCCCTGCTGGAGTCCCTCCGGACAGCTCGTGCGGATCGCCGACGAGGGTGGCGCGCGGGTTCTGGCGGTCGGTGAACGCCCGCTCACCGGAGCCCAGTTGCACCTGCGGGCCGTACTCGACGTGTCCGGCGACGACGTGCTGGTCTCCGCGTCGGCCGGCGAGGAGGCGGAGGGTCCCGAGACGGGCGAAGTGCACGTCTACCGGGTGAACGAACTCGGCGTGGAGCGCGTCTCCCAGGAGCCCGGCGTGCACTCCGCGGTGCGCGCCGGGAACGTGACCGTTCTGGTCTCGGCGACGCTCGACCGGCCGGGGGCCCGGGTGCAGGTCCTGCGCGACGGGAAACCGGCGGCGACCGTCGCCTCGTACGCCGAAGACCCCGGTTTGTCCCCGCGCCTGACGCTCACCCAAGGGGGCGCACGCCGTGTCCCGTGCGCCGTGCTTATGCCAAGGGACTACCACGGTGACACCCCCCTCCCCGTCCTCCTGGACCCGTACGGTGGCCCGCACGGCCAGCGCGTCGTGGCCGCGCACAACGCCCACCTCACCTCGCAGTGGTTCGCCGACCAGGGGTTCGCGGTGGTCGTCGCCGACGGACGGGGCACCCCGGGCCGCTCCCCCGCCTGGGAGAAGGCCGTCAAGGACGACATCGCCGCCGTCGTCCTCCAGGACCAGGTGGACGCCCTGCACGCCCTCGCCGCCGACTTCCCGCTGGACCTGGACCGGGTGGCCATCCGGGGCTGGTCCTTCGGCGGCTACCTGGCGGCGCTGGCCGCGCTGCGCCGGCCGGACGTCTTCCACGCCGCCGTCGTCGGCGCTCCGGTCACCGACCTGCGGCTGTACGACACCCACTACCAGGAGCGCTACGTCGGCCACCCCGACGAGCAGCCGGAGGTCTACCGCCGCAACTCGGTCATCGACGACGCGGGACTCGTCGACGCCGCCGAGCCGCACCGGCCCATGATGGTCGTCCACGGGCTGGTGGACGACAACGTCGTGGTCGCCCACTCCCTGCGGCTGTCCTCGGCCCTGCTGGCCGCCGGCCGCCCGCACGAGGTGCTGCCGCTGTCCGGCGTCACGCACATGACCCCGCAGGAGTCGGTCGCCGAGAACCTGCTGCTGCTCCAGGTGGACTTCCTCAAGCGGTCGCTGAACATGCAGCGGGCCTGAGATCACCCGTGTGCGCCAACCGCTTTAACACGCGGGCAACTTCACCGACGCGGTCCCGATATACGGACACGGCACGCTGATCGGCGTACGGCCGTGCGGGTGCCGTAAGCGGGCCGGGGAGCGCCATGTCACCCCGGCCCGCTGCCGTGTCCGCCGTCTTCCGTCTCCGGCACCACCTGCTTCTCTTCGGCGAAGTGGCACGCCGAGTCGTGGGCGGCGGGCCCCTGGACGCCCCGGAACTCGGCCGGCACCGCGAGCGCCGGCACCTCCAGGGCGCAGCGCTCCCGTGCCTTCCAGCAGCGGGTGCGGAAGCGGCAGCCGGACGGGATGTTGGTCGGCGACGGGACGTCACCGGCCAGGATGATCCGCTCACGGTGCTCCCGGGCCTCCGGGTCGGGCACGGGCACGGCGGACAGCAGCGCCTGGGTGTAGGGGTGCGTCGGGTGGTCGTAGATCTCGGCGTCGCGGCCGGTCTCCACGATGCGGCCGAGGTACATCACGCCGACCCGGTCGGAGATGTGCCGGACGATCGACAGGTCGTGGGCGATGAAGATGTAGGAGAGGTCGAACTCGTCCTGGAGGCGGCCCAGCAGGTTGATCACCTGGGCCTGGACGGAGACGTCCAACGCCGAGACCGGCTCGTCGGCGACGATGATCTCGGGGCGCAGGGCGAGGCCCCGCGCGATGCCGATGCGCTGGCGCTGGCCGCCGGAGAACTGGTGGGGGTAGCGGTTGATGTACTCCGGGTTGAGGCCGACCACGTCCAGCAGGTGCTGCACCCGCCCGCGCCGGTCGCCCTTAGGGGCCACCTCCGGGTGGATGTCGTAGGCCTCCCCGATGATGTCGCCGACCGTCATGCGCGGGTTCAGGGAGGTGTAGGGGTCCTGGAAGACCATCTGGATGTTGCGGCGTACGGCCTTCAGGGCCTTTCCGGACAGCCGGGTGATGTCCTCGCCCTTGTAGCGGATCTCGCCGGCCGTCGGCTTCTCCAGGTTGACCAGCATCTTGGCGACCGTGGACTTGCCGCAGCCGGACTCGCCGACGATGCCCAGGGTCTCCCCGCGGGCCAGCGTGAAGTCGACGCCGTCGACGGCCTTCACCGCGCCGACCTGCTTCTTGAAGAGGATGCCGGAGGTCAGCGGGTAGTGCTTGACCAGACCGCGGACTTCGAGGAGCGGCTCGGTGGTCTCAGCCATGCAGGCACTCCCTCCAGAAGTGGCAGGCGCTGCCCCGCTCGACGTCGGACTCCGTCACCTCGTACAGGGGCGGTACGTCGGTGCGGCAGACGTCCTGGGCCATCGGGCAGCGCGGGTGGAAGGCGCAGCCGGGCGGGATGCGGGTGAGGTTGGGCGGCAGGCCCTTGATGGCGTACAGCTCCTGGCCCTTCTGGTCCAGGCGCGGGATCGACTCCAGCAGGCCGCGGGTGTAGGGGTGGGCGGGCGCCTTGTAGATGTCGTGGACGGGGGCGGTCTCGACGATCCGGCCCGCGTACATCACCGCGATCTTGTCGGCGACGTCGGCGACGACGCCGAGGTCGTGGGTGATGAGGATCAGGCCCATGTGCAGCTCGCGCTGGAGTTCCGCGAGCAGGTCCATGACCTGGGCCTGGACGGTGACGTCGAGGGCGGTGGTGGGCTCGTCGGCGATGATGAGCTTCGGCTCCAGGGCCATCGCCATGGCGATCATGATGCGCTGGCGCATGCCGCCGGAGAACTGGTGCGGGTACTGCCGCACCCGCTCCCGGGCGGCCGGGATGCGCACCCGGTCCATCAGCTCGACGGCCTTGGTGTGGGCGTCCTTGCGGGACATGCCGCGGTGCACGGTGAACATCTCGGCGAGCTGGGCGCCGACGGTCAGGACGGGGTTGAGCGAGGACAGCGCGTCCTGGAAGATCATCGCCATCTCGGCGCCGCGGACCTTCCGGCGTTCCTCCTCCTTCAGCTTCAGCAGGTCCCGGCCCTCGAAGAGGACCTCGCCGGCCGTGATCCGGCCGGGCGGCGTGTCGAGGATGCCCATGACCGTCTGGGCGGTGACGGACTTGCCGGAGCCGGACTCGCCGAGGACGGCCAGGGTCTCGCCCGCGTCCACGCCGTAGCTGACGCCGTTGACGGCCTTGGCGACGCCGTCCCGGGTGTGGAACTCCACGTGCAGGTCGCGCACTTCGAGCAGCATGCGGCGGCTCACCTCAGCTTCGGGTCGAGGGCGTCGCGCACCGCGTCGCCGAGCATGATGAACGCGAGGACGGTGATGGCGAGGGCCCCGGAGGGCCAGAGCAGGGCGTGCGGGGCGTTGCGTACGTAGGGGGCGGCGGCGGAGATGTCGATGCCCCAGGAGACGCTGGGCGGCTTGAGGCCGACGCCGAGGAAGGACAGGGTCGCCTCCAGGGAGATGTAGGTGCCGAGCGCGATGGTGGCGACGACGATGACCGGCGCGATCGCGTTGGGCGCGATGTGGCGCAGCAGGAGGCGGGAGTTGGAGGCGCCGAGCGCGCGGGCCGCCTGGACGTAGTCGTTCTGCTTGGCGGTGATGACGGAGCCGCGGGCGATGCGGGAGATCTGCGGCCAGCCGAGCAGCACGATGAAGCCGATGACCGGCCAGACGGTGTTGCTGGTGATGACGGAGAGCAGGACCAGGCCGCCGAGGACGACCGGGATCGCGAAGAACACGTCGGTGATCCGGGACAGGATCGCGTCGCCCGCGCCGCCGAAGAACCCGGCGAGCCCGCCCAGCACGCTGCCGAGGACGGCGACCCCGAGCGTGGCGAGGACACCGACCGCCACCGACGTACGGGCGCCGTAGACGGTGCGGGTGTAGACGTCGCAGCCCTGGCCGTTGAAGCCGAAGGGGTGGCCGGACTGGGAGCCCTCCTGGGCCTTGGCCAGGTCGCACTTGAGGGGGCTGCCGGAGGCGATCAGGGACGGCCAGATGGAGATGACGATCAGGAAGAGGATCACCAGGGCCGAGATGATGAAGACGGGGTTGCGGCGCAGGTCGTGCCAGGCGTCGGACCAGAGGCTGCGGGGCTTGTCCCGGGGGTCCGCCCCGTCCGGTCCCGGCGGCTGCTCCAGGGTGACCGCCTCGCTCGCGCCCAGGTCCATCTGCCCGCCCATGCCGGTGCCGGCGACGGCGCGCTCGGGCTCGTAGGGCTGCTGCTGGTCAGGCATAGCGGATCCTCGGGTCGAGTACGGCGTACAGGAGGTCGACGAGGAGGTTGGCGACGAGGAAGACGAGGACCAGGACGGTGACGAAGCCGACGACGGTCTGGGTGTTCTGGCGCAGGATGCCCTGGTAGAGCTGGTAGCCGACGCCGTGGATGTTGAAGATCCGCTCGGTGACGATGGCGCCGCCCATCAGGGCGCCGATGTCGGTGCCGATGAAGGTGACGACGGGGATGAGGGAGTTGCGCAGCAGGTGCCGGGTGATGACCCGGTGCCGGGGCAGGCCCTTGGCGATGGCGGTGCGCACGTAGTCGGAGCGCCGGTTCTCCGCGATGGAGGTGCGGGTCAGGCGGGTGACGTACGCCAGGGAGACCGAGGCGAGGACCAGTCCGGGGACGATCAGCTCGCGGAAGGGGGCCTCGGTGGAGACGGCCGGGTCGATCCAGCCCCACTTGACACCGAGGAGGAGCTGGAGGAGGAGGCCGGTGACGAAGGTGGGGACGGAGATGACGACGAGGGTCAGGAGCAGCACCCCGGTGTCGACGGGGCGGCCGCGGCGCAGACCGGTGACGACGCCCAGGACGATGCCGACGACGATCTCGAAGAGGATCGCCACGATGGTCAGCCGGATGGTGACCGGGAAGGCGGTGCCCATCAGCTCGGTGACCGGCTGGCCGTTGAAGGCGGTGCCGAAGTCGCCGGTGAAGAGGTTGCCCATGTAGGTGACGTACTGCTGCCACACGGGCTGGTCGAGGCCGAACTCGTGCCGCAGCTGCGCCGCCGTCGCCGGGTCGCACTCCCGGTCGCCGCAGAGTCCCGCGATGGGGTCGCCCATCACGTTGACCATCAGGAAGATCAGCAGCGTGGCCCCGATGAAGACCGGGATCATCTGGAGCAGCCGCCGGACGACGTAGCGTCCCATGGCGCCCCCTCAGCCGACCTTGATCTCGTTGTAGACCGGGACGCTGAACGGGTTGAGCTCCACGTTGGACAGCCGCTGCGAGTAGCCGGCGCTGCCGTTCTGGTACCAGAGCGGGATGGCGCCCATCTCGTCCCTCAGGACCTCCTCGGCCTGCTGGAAGAGGCCGATGGCCTTGGCCGTGTCGGTCTCGGCGTTGGCCTGGTCGACGAGGTCGTCGAACTTCTCGTTGGACCACTTGCCGTCGTTGGAGGAGGCGTTGGTGTAGTAGAGCGGCTGGAGGAAGTTCTGGATGAGCGGGTAGTCCATCTGCCAGCCGGCGCGGAACGGGCCGCTCATCTTCTGGTCGGTGATCTGGTTGCGGAAGTCGGCGAAGGTGCCGACCGGGTTCCCGACGCAGGCGCGGTCGTTGTCCAGGGCGTTGTTGATGGAGTTGCAGACCGCGTCGACCCACTGCTTGTGGGAGCCGGTGTCGGCGTTGTACGTGATCTTGACCTGGCCACCGGGGAGGCCGCCGCCGTCCTTGATCAGCTGCTTGGCCTCGTCGGGCTTGTACTCGCAGGCCTCGCCGCACAGACCGGCCTTGTAGCCGCCGTCCTCGCCGAGGACGGGCGAGGTCCAGTCGGTGGCCGGGGTGCGGGTCTGCTGGAAGATCGTGTCGGTGATCTGCTTGCGGTCGATCGCCATGGACAGGCCCTTGCGGACCTTCTCGGCGCCGGGCTTGCTCCAGTCGTTGTCGTAGAACGGGAAGGCGATGGTCTGGATGATGCCGGCCGGGGTGTTGATGTACCGGTCGCCGAGGTCGCTCTTGACGTTTTTGAGCTGGGCGGCGGGGATGTCGTCGACGAGGTCGAGGTTGCCGGCCATCAGGTCGGTGTAGGCGGTGTTGTTGTCGGTGTAGACCTTGAGGTCGACGCCGCCGTTCTGCGCCTTGTCCGGGCCGGGGTACTCCTCCCACTTGCGCAGCGACATCTGGGAGCCGCGGGTGTAGTTGTCCACCATGTACGGGCCGTTGCCGATGGGCTTCTTCAGCCAGGCGTCGTGGTCGTCGAAGAAGGCCCGGGGCAGCGGCGCGAAGGCCGGGTAGCCGAGGGTGTCGGGGAAGGTGGAGAACTTCTGGCTGAGCTTCACGGTGAAGGTGAGCGGCCCGGTGACCTTCAGCCCGGAGAGGGTGTCGGCGCTCTGCTCACCGCTTTCGGGGTGCACCTTGTCGTAGCCGTCGATGTACGCGAAGAAGTACGCGTTGCGCTGGTTGTTCTTCAGGCTCGCGCCGTAGTTCCAGGCGTCCACGAAGGACTGGGCGGTGACCTTCTCGCCGTTGGAGAAGGTCCAGCCGTCCTTGACGGTGATGGTGAAGTTCTGCGAGTCGGAGGTCTCGATCTTCTCGGCGAGCATGTTCTGCGCCTCGCCGGTCTCCGGGTCGTACTTCTTCAGCCCCCGGAAGATCATGTCGAGGACCTTGCCGCCCTGCACCTCGTTGGTGTTGGCCGGCTCCAGCGGGTTCTGCGGGTCGCCCCAGGAGGAGCTGAGCACGGCGCCCGCGTCTCCCCCGCCGCTCCCGCCCCCGCCGCCGCAGCCCGCCGCCGCGAGGACTGCCACCGCCGCGCAAACGGCCCATCTGGCGTGCCCGACTCCGCGCATGGGGTGCCTCCTCGTGCCCTGACCCGTCCGGCTCGTTCCCCGACGCGTCCGCTGATCTCTCCGCTGATCCATTACCGGCCAGCATCAGGGGGCGGGCACGAAAACGCCCGTTCGTCCGGTCCGTACGGGTACGGCACTGCTCCGGACGGGGGGGACAGAACACACGGGGACACACGAGAACCGGGGCGGGAGCCCGTGCTCCCGCCCCGGTTCCGGGGTGCCGTGCCGGCGGCCGGCTCAGCCCTTGGCGAGCTTCGCGCCGTCGCCGTCCTCCAGGGCCTTCAGCCCCGGGTCCATCACGACGTCCTCGGCCCGCGCCTCGATGGTCGGCTCCTCCGGGAAGTGACAGGCGGTCAGGTGACCCGCCTTGCTGCCCTCGATGCGGACCAGCGGCGGCTCCTCGGTCGCGCACTTGTCCTGTGCCTTCCAGCACCGGGTGCGGAACCGGCAGCCGGACGGCGGGGCGATCGGCGAGGGGACGTCGCCCTCCAGGCGGATGCGCTCCCTCTTGTCGCCGTCGATGTCGGCTTCCGGCACCGCGGACAGCAGCGCGTGGGTGTACGGGTGCCGGGGCCGGGTGTAGATCGACTCGCGGTCCGCGATCTCCACGATCTTGCCGAGGTACATCACCGCGACGCGCTGCGAGAAGTGGCGCACGATCGCCAGGTCGTGGGCGATGAAGACGAAGGCGATGCCCATCTCCCGCTGCACTTCCTGCAGCAGGTTCACCACCTGGGCCTGGATCGACACGTCCAGCGCCGAGACCGGCTCGTCGGCGACGATCAGCTTGGGCTCCAGGGCGACGGCGCGCGCGACGCCGATGCGCTGGCGCTGACCGCCGGAGAACTCGTGCGGGAAGCGGTTGTAGTGCTCCGGGTTGAGACCGACGATCTCCAGGAGCTCCCGGACGCGCTTCTCACGGCCGCCGGGCGGGTTGATCCCGTTGATCTCCATCGGGCCCGAGATGATCGTGCCGACCGTCTGCCGCGGGTTCAGCGACGCGTACGGGTCCTGGAAGATCATCTGGATCTCGGACCTGATCGGCGCCAGCTGCCGCCGGTTGGCGCGGGTGATGTCCTGGCCCTTGTACTGGATGTTGCCCTGAGTGGGCTCGTACAGCCGGGTCAGCAGCCGGCCGGTGGTCGACTTGCCGCAGCCCGACTCGCCGACCAGGCCGAGGCTCTCGCCCGGGTAGACCTCGAAGTCGACGCCGTCGACGGCCTTGACGTGGCCGACGGTGCGCTTGATCGGGAAGCCGCCCTTGATCGGGAAGTGCTTCGTCAGGCCGCTGACCTTGAGGAGCGGTCCGCCGTCGCCGTCCCGCTGCTGCGGGATCGGGTCGGCCACCGCCGTGGTCGTCTTGCTGTTGTCGCTCATGGTGATGCCCCAGTCGCCGGTTTCCGCTCAGCCCAGCCGGGGCTGAATCTTCTCGATGAACGCCTGCTGCCGCTGTTCCCCCGTCAGGTGACAGGCCGCGGCCCGCCCGGCGGCGAGTGTCGGCCGCTCACCGGAGCAGCGGCCCCCGGACACCTTGTCGGTGAAGGCGCACCGCGGGTGGAACGCGCAGCCCGAGGGCGGGTTGAGCAGCGAGGGCGGCGACCCGGGAATGGGCAGCAGCGGCTCGTCCACGTCGGACGCGAGCCTCGGCATGGAGCCGAGCAGCCCCCAGGTGTACGGGTGCTGAGGCGTCTTGAGCACCTCGCGCACCGACCCGCGCTCCACGGCCCGGCCCGCGTACATCACGAGGATGTCGTCGGCCATGTTGGCGACCACGCCGAGGTCGTGGGTGATCATGATGATGGCGGAGCCGAACTCCTGCTGCAGGTCCTTGAGCAGGTCGAGGATCTGCGCCTGCACCGTCACGTCGAGTGCCGTGGTCGGCTCGTCGGCGATGAGCAGGTCAGGGTCGCAGGCGAGCGCCATGGCGATCATGGCACGCTGCCGCATACCGCCGGAGAACTGGTGCGGGTAGTCGTCGACCCGCTTCTGCGGGTGCGGGATGCCGACCTTCTCCAGCAGGTCGATGGCGCGCACCCGGGCGTCCTTCTTGGAGGCGCCGGTGTGCTTCATGAACGGCTCGCCGATCTGCCGGCCGACCGTGTAGTACGGCGACAGCGCGGTCAGCGCGTCCTGGAAGATCATCGCCATCTTCTTGCCGCGCAGCGTCTCCAGCTGCTTCTCACCGGCGCCGGTCAGCTCCTGGCCGTCCAGCGTGATCGACCCGTCGATGGCGGTCTTGCGGCGGTCGTGCAGGCCGAGGACGGCCAGGTTGGTCACCGACTTGCCGGAGCCGGACTCGCCCACGATGCCGAGGGTCTTGCCGCGCTCCAGGTCGAAGGAGAGCCCGTCCACCGCCTTGACGACGCCGCCCTCGGTGGAGAAGTGGACCTTGAGGTCGCGCACCGAGAGGAAGGCGTCCCCCGAGGCGGCGGCAGCGGCCTCTTCGGGCTTGGTCTGAGTGGTCACGGTGGTTCTCCTAGGACAGGCGCACGCGCGGGTCGATGACGGCGTACATGGCGTCCACGATCAGGTTGAAGACGATGATGAGCGCGGCACTGACGAGCATGACGCCCATCAGCATCGGCAGGTCCTTGTTGGTGACGGAGTCCAGTGCGAGCCGGCCGATGCCGGCCAGACCGAACGTCATCTCCGTGACCATGCCACCGCCCATGAGCGCCGACAGGTCGATGCCGAGGATGGTGACGATGGGGATGAGGGAGCCGCGCCAGGCGTAGCGGAAGAAGGTGTAGTTGCCCGACATGCCCTTGGCGCGGGCCGCTCTCACATGCTCTTCCTGTAGCTGCTCGATCATCGACGAGCGGCTCATCCGGGTGTAGTTGGCGGTGAAGATGGTCGCCATGACCAGCCAGGGGATCAGCAGACCCATGAACCAGCCGCCGAGGTCCTCGGAGAAGGGCACGTACTTCGGCTTCTCCAGCCAGCCGGTGGAGTACACCAGCGGGATCATCACCAGCGGGCCGAGGAAGTAGATCTGCAGGGAGCTGATGACCAGCGAGCTGGAGCTGAAGGTCTTGTCGATCCAGGTGCCGCGGAACTTGGCGGCCAGCAGGCCGGCGCCGAGGCCGACGGTGAGGAAGACCAGGAGGCTGCCGAGGGTCAGCGAGATGGTCAGCGGGAAGCGGTCCAGGATCGTGTCCCAGACGTTCTGGTCGTTGGCGAAGGACACACCGAAGCAGGGGGCCGGGCAGTGCCCGACGGCGAAGTCGCGGCCGGCGAAGATCCCGACCATGAAGTCCCAGTACTGGACGGTGACCGGCTTGTCGAGGCCCAGGTTCTTGTGGATGATCGCCAGCGCGTCCGGAGTGCAGTTCTTGCCACAGGCCAGCATGGCCGGGTCCTGCGGGATCGCGAAGAACATGAAGAACGTGAACGCACTGATCAGCAGAAGGATCAGCGCCGCGCCGAATGTCCGGCGAATGAGGAATTGAAGCATGGCAGACAGCTGCTCTCAGGACGGCGGCAGTCGGGTGGGAGGTCTGGGAGGGGTCCGGGGCCGGTGGTGGGCGCTCCGCCGCGCACCCACCACCGGACTCCCGACCGAGCGGGCTACTTCTTCAGGAAGATCCGCGTCACGTCCACGTAGCTGGTGTCGTGGCTGTAGCGGATGCCGCCGATGTTCGAACCGAAGATCTGGAAGACCTTGGTGTAGTACAGCGGGGCGGCCGGGTTGATCTCCGTGGAGATGTACTTGGCCAGCTCGGCCCACGCCTTGGTGGCCTCGGCCGTGTCCGTGATCTTCTCGATGCGCTTGATCTCGGAGTTGACGTGGTCGTCGTTGATGTGCGAGTAGTTCGACGCGCCGTCCTGGATCTGCGTGCCGTCGTACACCGGCGGGATGACCGTGGAGGCGGACGGCCAGTCCTGGCCCCAGCCGGTCATGTACAGGTCGTAGCCGTTCTTGACCTTACCGACCTGCTCGTACCAGGTGGCGGAGTCGATCTCCTTCTTCTGGATGTCCAGGCCGATCCTTTCCAGCGCGTCGGCGATCAGAACGGCCTGCTTCTGACGGGTCGGCGTGTTGGCGTAGGCGTAGACGAGGCTCTTGCCCTCGAAGCCGCCTTCCTTGATCAGCTTCTTGGCGGCCTCGATGTCGCCGTTGGGCTTCTTCAGGCGGTTGAACGGGTCGAACTCCGCGTCGTAGCCCGGAGTGGTGGGCGAGATCAGCGAGTTGGCGACCTCACCGCCGTAGGCACCGCCGTCGGCCTTGAAGACGGAGTCGGAGGGCATCGCCAGGGTGATGGCATCGCGGAGCTTCTTGTCCTTGATGCGGTCCATGTTGAAGTTGAGCTGCCACACGTAGGGCGCGTAACCCTGGATGGTGCGCTTCATCGCCTCCTTGTTGCTCACCACCTTCTGGAGCTGGGTGGTGGCGACCTGACCCGTGAACATCATGGCGTTCTTGGCGTCGCCCTGGTCCGCGAGGAGGGTCTTGGTCTGGCTCTCGTCGTCGGCGTTCATCGAGATGTTGAAGCCGTCGACGTACTGGTGGCGCACGGAGTCGGACTTCGCGGTCCACTGGTCGTTCTTGACCAGCTTCATGGACTTGCCCGGCTTGAACTCGGCGATCTTGTACGGGCCGACGGCGACCGGGTCGGAGTCGTACTTCTCCTTGGTGTCCGTCTCCTCCGGGACGACGCTGTAACCGGGCATGGTCAGCATCTGCGGGAGGTCGGGACGCGGGGTGTTGAAGTGGAAGACGATCGTCTTCTCGTCCGGCGTCTCCAGGACGGAGTCGGGCAGGTGCTTGCCCTTGTCCGGGCCCGCGTACGCGTCGCGGTAGGTGGTGCCGGCGCCGGACAGCCACTGCTGCAGGTAGGTCGGGCCGTCGGTGATGTAGTTCGAGTACAGGCGCTCGACCGTGTTGCGGATGTCCGCGGAGTTGATCGGGTTGCCGTTCTCGTCCTTCAGGTCGTCCTTCAGGGTGTACGTCCAGGTCTTGCCGCCGTCCGACGACTTGCCCGAGTCGGTGGCGAGGTCGCCCACGACGGTCAGGTTGCCCTGGTCGTCCTCGGCGTACTGGGTCAGGCCGCGGAAGATGAGGCGGCTGAGCAGCTTGCCGTCCGAGACGTAGATCTGGCCCGGGTCCAGGTGCGAGAAGTCCGCCTCCTGGTAGACCGTCACGGTGCCGCCCGGCTTGGCGCCCGGCACCTCGGGGGCCGGACCGGTCGACGCCTGCGCGTCACCGATCTGGACCGGCTTCGACTGCGACTTGGCGTCCTCCTTGGTCTTGCTCTTGTCCTTGGAGGAGCTGTCGCTGCCGCCACCACCGCAGGCGGTGAGAGTCAGGGCGCCGGCCGCGACCGCGACTATCGCGGCCGTGGCGGTGCGGTTACGGAAGATGCTCATAGGGACGAATCCACCTGCCTGTGAGTAGTGAACACTGCTGGTACGTGGCCGGGGGCGGGCTGAGCGGCGCCGGGCCGGCCGGGCGGGGGTGTGGGGGGATTCCCCTGGGGGATCAGCGGCTCGACTTGGGATCGAAGGCGTCCCGCACCGAGTCGCCGAGGAGGTTGAAGGCCACCATGAAGACCACCATGGCCACTCCGGGGAAGAGCATGTAGTACGGGTCCTGCTCGACGATGTTGGCGCCGATGGCGAACATCCGTCCCCAGTCCGGCGTGGGCTCGACGTAGCCGACGCCCACGAAGGAGAGGAAGGCGATGCTGAGGATGGTGCTCGGCAGCGTCAGCGTCGCCTGTACCAGCGTGGGAGTGACGATGTTGGGCAGCAGTTCCTTGCGGATGATGCGCCAGGGCGAGGCCCCGGAGATGCGCGCCGCCTCGACGAACTCCCGGTCGCGCAGGGAGAGGGTGGCGCCGCGGACGATGCGGGCCATGCTCATCCAGCCCAGGAAGGAGAGGACGATGATGATGGCGGAGGCCCGCACGTAGGTGGGCGTCTCCTTGTCGGGGGCGACGAAGACCGTGGTGATGACGGGCATCGCGGCGACGAAGAACAGCTGGCTGGGCAGGGCCATGAAGAAGTCGGTCACCCGGCCGAGCCAGTAGTCGATCTTCCCGCCGAAGTAGCCGCCGGTGAGACCGATCAGCACGCCCAGGATCGTCATGATGAGGGTCGCGGCCAGGGCGGTGGCGATCGAGTTGCGCATGCCGTACAGCAGCTGCGTGAACACGTCGCGGCCCAGGCCCGGTTCGATGCCGAACCAGAACTCGCCGGTGATGCCGCCGAACGGCGCCGCCGGCATGGTGAACATGTCCAGCAGCTCGGGCCGCTCCTGCCCGTAGAGCGTGTACGGGTCCTTGCCGTAGACCTTCGAGATCAGCGGCGCCGCGGCGGAGATCACGAAGAAGAAGAGGACGACGCATGCCGAGATGACACCGGCCCGGTCGCGCTTGAAGCGCGCCCACATCAACTGCCCGGGCTTCTGCCCCGCCGGCTCCTTCGGCTTGTCGGCGTCACCCTTGGGCGCGCTCTCCTTGTCCAAGACGGAAGAGGCTTCAGCACCCTCAAGCTCGATTGGACTCGTCATGATTCGTCCGTTTCACAGGTTGGAGGTCGTCGGGGATGCACTGCGGTCCGACGGCCTTCGCACGGCGTACGTCATTCGCAGCGCGCGAGGGGAACAACGACGGAGGGGCGTCACCACCCCTGGGGAACCCTGGCTCGCGGTCGGGGCCTACCGACCGACGGAACGAGTCGTCAAGGGAGTTCGCGACGTCGCGTCGCTACCGCAACCACCGTGACGGCACAGGACGCGCCCGCGGGGCCTTCAGCCGCCATCGGGGACGATGCGACCCATATGGCGCTTGTGGCACCTCGCATGGGTTCCTCCTCATGAATCCGCTGGTTCACCGCAAAGGGGAGCACACGACACATCCCGGCCACCTCGCGGTGCCTGAATTCGTCTGGTGCCCCCGCGCTCGCGAGCCTTCGCCGTCAGCGCGTGACCCGTTTATCCGAGCTCTACGCGCCTAACTATCTGCCATCCGCAGGGGAACGAACCACACTCTTGAGGTCTCGGTTCGATCACAGATAGGGGCTAGATCTTTCAAAATCCGGACAAAGGGTTTGGTGAGAGATCGCTGCGAAACGGACTTGTTACACATCTGGCGGTGCCCACTGTCCGCATACCGAACACCGGTGTGACGAAAAGTGATTGCGCGTAACGCGTCCGCAGTGCAGAGTCCCGTACAGGTCTGTCCTGCGCCCGGCGCACACCGCGACGGCCGGCGTGCCGGGCGGAATGCTCTCGCGGAGGTTAGTGCGGTTCCGGCCGCCCGGCGGTGTTTCGCCGCCGAATCGAGGGTTTTCCCTAAAGTTGACCCGA
The DNA here is from genome assembly GCF_001905385.1 of Streptomyces sp. CB02414. Lineage (GTDB taxonomy): Bacteria > Actinomycetota > Actinomycetes > Streptomycetales > Streptomycetaceae > Streptomyces. The sequence continues at coordinate 310,423 of NZ_LIPF01000002.1, forward strand.
AAACGGCGCCGGGCCCCACGTGAACACGTGGGGCCCGGCGTTTCGGAACGGGGTGTCAGCCGTGCTTGGCGCGGCTCGCGGCGCGGGCGCGCTCGCGGGCGTCCAGGTTCACCTTGCGGATGCGGACGGCCTCCGGGGTGACCTCGACGCACTCGTCGTCGCGGCAGAACTCCAGCGACTGCTCCAGCGAGAGCTTGCGCGGCGGGACGATCGACTCGGTCACATCGGCCGTGGACGACCGCATGTTGGTGAGCTTCTTCTCCTTGGTGATGTTGACGTCCATGTCGTCGGCGCGGGAGTTCTCGCCGACGATCATGCCCTCGTACACCTCGGTGCCGGGCTCGGTGAAGAGCACGCCGCGCTCCTGGAGGTTGGTCATCGCGAACGCGGTGACGGCACCGGAGCGGTCGGCGACCAGCGAGCCGTTGTTGCGGGTCTGCAGCGTGCCGAACCAGGGCTCGTGGCCCTCGTGGATGGAGTGGGCGATGCCGGTGCCGCGGGTCTGGGTCAGGAACTCCGTCCGGAATCCGATCAGACCGCGGGACGGCACCACGAACTCCATGCGGACCCAGCCCGAGCCGTGGTTGGACATGTTGTCCATCCGGCCCTTGCGCACGCCCATGAGCTGGGTGACGGCGCCCATGTGCTCCTCGGGCACGTCGATCGTCATCCGCTCGACGGGCTCGTACGTCTTGCCCTCGACCTCCTTGGTGACGACCTGCGGCTTGCCGATGGTCAGCTCGAAGCCCTCGCGGCGCATCTGCTCGACCAGGATGGCCAGCGCCAGCTCGCCGCGGCCCTGCACCTCCCAGGCGTCCGGGCGGTCGGTGTCCAGGACGCGGAGCGAGACGTTGCCGATCAGCTCGCGGTCCAGGCGGTCCTTGACCTGACGGGCGGTGACCTTGCGGTCCTTGACGGCCGCCTTGTTGTCCGCGCCCTTGCCGGTGGCGCCGCGGCCGACCAGCGGGGAGGTGTTGGTGCCGATCACCATGGAGATCGCGGGCTCGTCCACCGTGATCAGCGGCAGCGGGACCGGGTTCTCCTGGTCGGCCAGCGTCTCGCCGATCATGATGTCCGGGATGCCGGCGACGGCGCAGATGTCACCGGGGCCGGCCTTCTCGGCGGGCTTGCGGGTGAGCGCCTCGGTCATCATCAGCTCGGAGATGCGCACGTTGCTGACCGAACCGTCGCGCTTCATCCAGGCGACCGTCTGGCCCTTCTTCAGCTCGCCCTGGTGGACGCGGAGCAGGGCGATGCGGCCGAGGAAGTTGTCGGCGTCGAGGTTGGTCACGTGTGCCTGGAGCGGGGCGCCCTCGTCGTAGGTCGGCGCGGGGATGTGCTCCAGGATGGTGGAGAAGAACGGCTCCAGGTTGGTGGAGTCCGCGGGGACCGTGCCGTCGTCGGGCTTGGTGAGGGAGGCGACGCCGTCCCGGCCGCAGGCGTAGACGATCGGGAACTCGATCTGCTCCTCGTCGGCGTCCAGGTCGAGGAAGAGGTCGTAGGTCTCGTTGACGACCTCGTCGATCCGGGCGTCCGGACGGTCCGTCTTGTTGATGCACAGGATGATCGGCAGCCGCTGGTGGAGCGCCTTGCGCAGCACGAAGCGGGTCTGCGGCAGCGGACCCTCGGAGGCGTCCACGAGCAGCACGACACCGTCGACCATCGACAGACCGCGCTCGACCTCGCCGCCGAAGTCGGCGTGGCCGGGGGTGTCGATGATGTTGATCGTGATCGGGTCCCCGCCGTCCTTCGGGTGGTACTTCACCGCGGTGTTCTTGGCGAGGATCGTGATGCCCTTCTCACGCTCCAGGTCGTTCGAGTCCATCATGCGGTCGTCGACGGAGTCGAGCTGGTGCGCGGCGAAGGCGCCGGCCTGCTTGAGCATTCCGTCGACGATGGTGGTCTTGCCGTGGTCGACGTGGGCGACGATGGCGACGTTGCGGATGTCGTGGCGCGTGGCCATATGAGGCGTACTCCCGGAGGGTGTGAGATGGGCCCTCGCGTACGTCCTTGTCACTCGGGCCTGCCGGGCGGTACATGCCACGGCCTCACCCCATCGTACGGGGCCCCGGGGGCTGCGGCTTGCCGGGGCGGGGGCGCACGGGCCGGGGACGCCCGCTCACTTCGACGGACTCGGCCGGGCCTCGGCGCCCCGGGCGCCCTTCTTCAGATAGCCCATGTCCTCGTAGACCGGGGTCTCGAAGCCGAAGGCGCCCGCGTTGGCGAGGTTCTCGCGGGCCGCCACGAGCTGGGGGCGCTGGTAGAGGGGGATGGAGCCGGCCGCCGCCCAGATCCGCGAGTCGGCCTTGCGCAGCAGGTCCCGCGCCTTGTCCTGGTCCAGGGTGCCCATGGCCTGGTCGAAGAGCTGGTCGACCTGGTCGGTGCCGACCCGGGTGTAGTTCTGCGCCACGTTCAGGGAGCCGTCGGCGGCCGGGACGGGCTTGGCGTAGATGGGGCGGGCGTCGGTGGCGGGGAAGGCGGAGGCGGGCCAGGAGTAGAGCGCCAGGTCGTACTCGCCGGAGGCGACGTGGTCCTTGAAGTAGCTCTCGTCCGGGACCTTGGTGATCTCGGTGCCGATGCCGATCTTCTCCAGCATGTCCGAGATGCGGTCGGCCACGGTGCGCAGGGCCTGGGAACCGGGGCCGGAGGGGACCACGAAGCTGAGGGTGAGCGCCTTGCCGTCCTTGGCGACGGGGGCCGCCGCGGCGCCGGCCGGGGCGGCGGTGCCCTTGGGGGCGTAGGCGCCGGGGGCGCCGCCCTGCGCGGTGTTCTTGCCGCTGCTGTGCTTCTCGCCGGTCTCCTGGTCGCTGTCGCCGCCGTCCTTGCCGTCGGCGTCGTTGCCGTCCTTGCCGTCAGTGTCCTTCTCGTCCGTGTTCTTGTCGTCCGTGGCCTTGTCGTCCTCGCCGACGATGTACGTGCCGTCGTCGCCGCCGTCGGACTTCTTCTCGTCCTTCTCGTCCGCGGACTTCTCCGCGCCGGCCGCCTTCTCGCCGTCCTCGGTCTTCTTCACCGGTCCGCCGGGCACCCACCCGGCGTCCGCCAGGAGCGCCCGCGCCTCCTTGGCGTCCTGGTCGCCGAGGGCGCCGCTGCCGTCGGCGTAGACGGGCTGGCCGGACAGCGCGAGGTGGCTGCCCACCGGCTCGGCGGGCAGTCCCAGCGGCTTCAGCACCGCCTCCGCCAGCTTCTCCCGGTCCAGGGCCCGGGCCACCGCGCGGCGGACGCGTTCGTCGGCGAGGGGGCCGTCGGCGCCGTTGAGGGCGAGCTGGGTGTAGGCGGGCTCCAGTGACTTGCGGACCTCGAAGCCGCTCAGGGCCTTGCGCCGGCGTTCCGCCTTGGCCTCGGCCTTGCGCCGCTTCTCACGGGCGAGGATCTCCTCCTCGGCCGCCTCCTCGTCGGAGCCGTTGGCGACGGCCCAGGAGCGCAGCGCCTCGGCGGCGGACCTGCCCTGCGGGCCGGGGAGCCCGGACCCGCCCGAGCCTGCGGCCGGGGTGCCGTCCGGGCCCATGAGCGGGGTGCCGGTGCCGGCGTCCCGGGGGCCGGCTGCCACGGCGACCTGCTCGGCGGTGTCCGGGTCGATCTCGGCCAGGTCGAGCTCGCCGGCGACCAGCTCGGCGACCCGGTCCTCGCGCGGCACGGCACGCAGGACGATCTTGTCCAGCTTGGCCGGCTCTCCCCACCAGCGGGGGTTGCCGGTGAGGACCACCTCGTCGGCCTTGGTGTCGACCTTCTTGACGGTGAAGGGTCCGGCGGTCACCTCGAGCTCCCGCCGGGCGCCGTCGTTGAAGGCGTCGGGGGTGCCGGTGACGTCCTTCGGGTACAGCGGCGTGAACAGCGACTTCCAGTCGGCGTAGGGCCGGTCGAAGGTGACCCTGACCTCCAGGTCGTTCGCCCCGCGCTCGATCTTCTCGATGCGGTCGTAGCCGGCGTTGCGGGCGGTCCAGTAGGCGGTGTCCTTGCCGGACAGGGCGCGCCACTGGGCGGCGAAGTCGGCGGCGCCGATCTCCCGGCCGTCGCTCCAGACGGCCTGCTGGTTGAGCTTGTAGACGACGACCTGCTTGGGCTCGGTCTCCACGACCTCGGCCGACTCCAGGTAGTCGGGGTTGCGCACCGGGCGGCCCCGCTCGTCCGTCCGGTACAGGGAGGGCAGCACGGCCTGGGCGACGGTGGTGGTGGTGGCGTCGGCGTCGGACTGGAAGGCGTTCAGCGTCTCCGGTACGGAGTCCACGGCCCAGCGCAGGGTGCCGCCGTCGGCGATCCGGGCCCGGGCCGCGGCGGCGACGTCCTGCTCGGCGAGCGGCTTGCCCGCCGGGTCCTCGGAGGTGCAGCCGGCCAGCGCGGGGAGGGCGAGCGCACCCGCGGCGAGGAAGGCGACCGAACGCATGACCGCTCGCGGTCCGACGCGGACGTGGGACATCACTGCTACCTCCGGAAGGCCGCGGGCGTTGTGGTCGCTTTTGGCGGTATTTGGAGTTGATCATTTGTATTCGGGCGGGGATGCGGCCACTGAAGAGGAAACGGTTCCGCCACGCCGGGAGACACGGCGGTGACGGTGCGTAAGCCCACCCGTGCGGCGCAACACCACCCGCGGTGCACCGACACGCCCCGGCCAATCGGTGCACGTCCCTTCCCAGCGACGGGTGTGACGCGCGACACTCTCAGGCGCATGAACGTCACCACCCAGGCCGTACCGCATCGCGCCCGGCGGAAGCGAGGTCACGTCATGTCCGTGCACGACGACCTGTCATCGATCCAACGCAGTCTCGACGACCTCTCCCGGTCGGTGGCCCGGCTGGAGCAGCAGCTGGGCAGCGGCGGCCTGGAGGTCCGCCGGGTCCGCACCGACACCGACCACCTGCGCGACAGCGTCGCGCTGCTGCGGGCGGCGGCAGCCGCGCCGGACGCGCCCAGGCGTCCCGACCTCGTCACGATCCCCGACACGCCGTACGACGGCTCGCTGTGGACGGACTCGGACGACGAGGGCCTCGGCGCCCGCGACCGCCGCGCCCCCTGAACCCGACCCGACCGACCGGAGTCGCCCAGTGGCCACTGGTACGGAACCCCCAGCCACCGACCCCCGTCCCCCGGGCGGCGGCGTCCACACCCCGACGCGCGCCGCCATCCGCGCCCCGCACCTGCGCACCGACCGCTGGTGGCTGGCACCGGCCGCCACCGCCGCCGGACTGCTGGCCTTCGTCGTGTACTCGACCTGGCGGGCCTTCGCCAACGCGGACTACTACGCGGCCCCCTACGTCTCGCCCTTCTACTCCCCCTGTCTGGCGGAGAACTGCGAGCCGATGCGCGCGGGGCCCAACTGGGAGATCTTCGGCAGCTGGTGGGGCATCTCCCCCGCGATCATCATCCTGATCTTCCCGCTCGGCTTCCGCCTGACCTGCTACTACTACCGCAAGGCCTATTACCGGGGCTTCTGGGCGTCCCCGCCGGCCTGCGCGGTGGCCGAGCCGCACAAGAAGTACTCCGGCGAGACCCGCTTCCCGCTGATCCTGCAGAACGTCCACCGGTACTTCTTCTACGCGGCCCTCCTGGTCGCGCTGATCCTCACCTACGACACGGTGCTCGCCTTCCGCGACGAGAACTACGCGTGGGGCCACATGGGCCTGGGCACCCTGGTGTTCCTCGCCAACATCGTGCTGATCTGGGCGTACACCCTTTCCTGCCACTCCTGCCGGCACATCGTCGGCGGCAAGCTCAAGCACTTCTCCCGGCACCCCGTGCGCTACCGGATGTGGCAGTGGGTCGGGAAGCTCAACGCCCGACACATGCAGCTCGCCTGGGCGTCGCTGGTGAGCGTGGCGCTCGCCGACTTCTACGTGTATCTCGTCGCGTCCGGTGCCTTCGACGATCCGAGGTTGTTCTGATGTCCGTGGTCGACCGGCAGGAATGGGACGTCGTCGTGGTGGGCGCGGGCGGTGCGGGACTGCGCGCCGCCGTCGAGGCCCGCGAGCGGGGCGCCCGTACGGCCGTGATCTGCAAGTCCCTGTTCGGCAAGGCGCACACCGTGATGGCCGAGGGCGGCATCGCGGCCGCCATGGGCAACGCCAACTCCGGCGACAACTGGCAGGTCCACTTCCGCGACACCATGCGCGGCGGCAAGTTCCTCAACCAGTGGCGGATGGCCGAGCTGCACGCCCAGGAGGCGCCGCAGCGGGTGTGGGAGCTGGAGACCTGGGGCGCGCTGTTCGACCGCACGGACGACGGCCGGATCTCGCAGCGCAATTTCGGCGGCCACGAGTACCCGCGCCTCGCCCACGTCGGCGACCGCACGGGCCTGGAGCTGATCCGCACCCTCCAGCAGAAGATCGTCTCGCTCCAGCAGGAGGACTTCCGGGAGACCGGCGACTACGAGTCCCGGCTGAAGGTCTTCCAGGAGTGCACGGTCACCCGCGTCCTCAAGGAGGGCCGCCAGGTCTGCGGCGTCTTCGGCTACGAGCGCGAGTCGGGCCGCTTCTTCGTGCTCCAGGCGCCCTCGGTGGTGATCGCCACGGGCGGCATCGGCAAGTCCTTCAAGGTGACGTCGAACTCCTGGGAGTACACCGGCGACGGCCACGCCCTGGCGCTGCTGGCCGGGGCGCCGCTGCTGAACATGGAGTTCGTGCAGTTCCACCCGACGGGCATGGTCTGGCCGCCGTCGGTGAAGGGCATCCTCGTCACCGAGTCGGTGCGCGGCGACGGCGGGGTGCTGAGGAACTCCGACGGCAAGCGGTTCATGTTCGACTACGTCCCGGACGTCTTCAAGGACAAGTACGCGGTGACGGAGGACGAGGCCGACCGCTGGTACGACGACCCGGACCACAACCGGCGGCCCCCGGAGCTGCTCCCCCGGGACGAGGTGGCGCGGGCCATCAACGCCGAGGTGAAGGAGGGCCGGGGCTCACCGCACGGCGGCGTCTTCCTCGACGTGTCGACCCGGATGCCCGCCGAGGTGATCAAGCGCCGGCTGCCGTCCATGTACCACCAGTTCAAGGAGCTGGCCGACGTCGACATCACGGCCGAGCCGATGGAGGTCGGGCCCACCTGCCACTACGTGATGGGCGGCATCGCCGTCGACTCCGACACGGCCGCCGCGCGCGGGGTGCCGGGGCTGTACGCGGCCGGTGAGGTGGCCGGCGGCATGCACGGCTCCAACCGGCTCGGCGGCAACTCGCTCTCCGACCTGCTGGTGTTCGGGCGCCGTGCGGGCCGGCACGCGGCCGAGTACGCGGCGGGGCGGGACGCCGGGGCGCGGCCCCGGGTGGCCGACGCACAGGTCGACGCCGCCGCCGCGGAGGCCCTGCGGCCGTTCTCGGCGGAGGTCTCCACGGAGGCGGAGGCGGCGGAACCCGACGACGGCCCGCCGGAGAACCCGTACACCCTCCACCAGGAACTCCAGCAGACCATGAACGACCTGGTCGGCATCATCCGCCGCGAGCCGGAGATGAAGCAGGCCCTGGAGAAGCTGGCCGAGCTGCGGCTGCGGGCCCGCCGGGCGGGGGTGGAGGGGCACCGGCAGTTCAACCCGGGCTGGCACCTCGCTCTGGACCTGCGCAACATGCTGCTGGTCAGCGAGTGCGTGGCGCGGGCCGCGCTGGAGCGCACCGAGTCGCGCGGCGGGCACACCCGTGAGGACCACGCGGCGATGGACCGCTCCTGGCGGGGCGTCAACCTGCTGTGCGCCCTCACCGATCCGACCGGGGGTCTGGCGGCCACCGACCCGGTGCGCGGCCAGATCGCCCTGACCCGCGAGGCCACCGAGCCCATCCGTCCCGACCTGCTCGCCCTCTTCGAGAAAGAGGAGCTGGTCAAGTACCTCGCCGAAGAGGAGCTGTCCGAATGAGCGGCTACGAGGCCCGCTTCAGGGTGTGGCGGGGTGACGTGGAGGGCGGCGGCCTGGAGGACTTCCGCGTCGAGGTGAACGACGGCGAGGTGGTCCTCGACATCATCCACCGCCTCCAGGCCACCCAGGCCCCCGACCTCGCCGTGCGGTGGAACTGCAAGGCGGGCAAGTGCGGTTCGTGTTCGGCGGAGATCAACGGGCGTCCGCGGCTGCTGTGCATGACCCGCATGTCCGTCTTCACCCCCGAGGAGACGATCACCGTCACTCCGCTGCGGGCCTTCCCGGTGATCCGGGACCTGGTGACGGACGTCGGTTTCAACTACACCAAGGCCCGGGAGGTCCCGGCCTTCGTGCCGCCCGCCGACCTGGGGCCGGGCGAGTACCGGATGATGCAGGAGGACGTCGACCGCTCGCAGGAGTTCCGCAAATGCATCGAGTGCTTCCTGTGCCAGGACACCTGCCACGTCGTCCGTGACCACGAGGAGAACAAGCCGGCCTTCGCTGGCCCGCGTTTCCTGATGCGCGTCGCGGAGCTGGACATGCACCCGCTGGACGCGGCCGAGGACACCGGCCTGGACCGCGGACGCACGGCCCAGGACGAGCACGGCCTCGGCTACTGCAACATCACCAAGTGCTGTACGGAGGTCTGCCCCGAGGGCATCAAGATCACGGACAACGCCCTGATCCCGCTGAAGGAACGGGCCGTGGACCGCAAGTACGACCCGCTGGTGTGGCTGGGGTCGAAGATCCGGCGCCGGTCCTAGTTCTTGTCCTGGCGGACCCAGCCCTCTCGGTACTCCTTCCAGTTCGTCTCCGTCGCCGCGAAGTCGATGTACGGGGCGACACCGAAGAGCTCGCGGTCGGCGTCCGTCCGGGAAAGGCCGAGGCGGACGCCGCGGACGGCGGCTTCGACGGTCTCGGCGTGGCCCCAGTGGTCGAAGTTGCTCTCGTGGTAGAAGGGAAGGCCCATCAGCAGGTGGGTGGTGGGCGGGGTGACCTCCAGCGCGAGGGACGTCTGCTGGGCCACGTAGCCGCCGTAGGTGCCCTCCAGGGGCTGCGCGGTGTCGTACGACATCACCGCGATCTGGTCGACGCGGCGGGCGACCTGGCCGAAGAACTCCTGCGACCACCACTTGGGGTTCTCCGTGAAGACGCCGAAGACCTCGTGGAGGGCGGGCAGCGGGTCGATCTGGTGGGCGGCGACGGACAGCTGGGCGCCCTCCGCGCGGGTGACGGCGCGCAGGTCGTCCAGGAGGGAGAGGTAGTTCCGGTCGTCCGAGTGCAGGGGCTCCAGGTCGAGGTGGACGCCGTCGTAGCCGGCGTCGAGGACCTGGCGGGCGGAGTCGACGACGGCGGCGCGGGTGTCCGCGCGGTCCAGGTGCATGCCGTCGGGGCCCTCGGTGACGAGTACGTCACCGAGGAAGGCCTGGACGCGGACGCCGGGCAGTTCGCGGTGCACGGCGTCGATCAGCCAGCGGGCCTTGGGGTAGCGGGCCTTCGGCAGGGTGCCGTCGTGTTCCAGCGGGCCGGTGTGGACGTACAGGTCGCGGATGCCGGTGGTTTTCAGTCGGGCGGCGAAGGCGTCGAGGTCCGCGTCGTCCTTGCGGCCGTCGACCCAGGCGTGGCCGAGCCACATGGCGTCGCGGTTGCGGGTGTGGGTGCCGTCGGCCGGGTCGCCCATGTAGTTGACGCGGAGGGCGGTCTCGGCGGTGAGCAGGGGGAGGAGCAGGACCAGGAGGACGGCCAGGACGATACGGCGTGTGCGCCGCAGCCGCCCCTTCCTCTGCTGTGGGGGCTGATCGCCGTCGGCGGCTGCCGGCTCGGCTTTCGGGTCGGTGCTTCTCGGCTCCGTGTCCTCCACGGTGTCCCCTCCCTGTGGCCCGTCCCCGGTCGCGGTGGCCGGTTCACGTGCATACGCTCGCTGCGTGTTGCCAGCGGGGACGACTCGAACCGGTGTTCCGGTTGCGGTCGGAGGTGCGTGGCGGTGATCTCCGCCGATCTGGTGCCGCCCCTGGCCGCGGCCGGGGCGGCCCTGCTGCTGGCCGGGTACGGCCGTGCGCGCCGCACCCGGCGGGCCCGGAGCCGTACGACTCCGGGCCGGGTCAGAACAGGCTCAGCAACGCCTCCGCCGGGTCGGTGAGCCGGGTGTCGTCGCCCGGCAGGGGCAGCTCGAACCAGACCGTCTTGCCGCGCGGCGTACGGCGTGAGCCCCAGGCCGCGCTGAGCAGACCGACCAGTTGCAGTCCGCGGCCGCCCTCGTCGGTGTCGCGGGCGCGGCGCCTGCGGGGCTGGACCAGGCCGGAGTCCCAGACCTCGCAGACCAGGGTGCGGTCGAGGAGGAGCCGGAGCCTGATCTCGCCCTCGCCGTACCTGAGAGCGTTGGTGACCAGTTCGCTGACGAGCAGTTCCGTGGTGTCGACCAGCGGTTCCATGTCCCAGTCGAGCAGCTTGGCGCGGGCCAGTTCGCGGGCCCGGCCGACGCTGCGCGGCTCGCGGGGCAGGGTCCAGTCGCCGACGGACTCGCTGGGCAGCCCCTGGACGCGGGCCATGAGCAGGGCGAGGTCGTCCTCGCCGTGGTGGCTGCCGAGGGTGTTGAGGACCTGGTCGCAGACGTCCTCCAGGGGGCGCGCGGGGTCGGTGAGCGCGCCGACGAAGGCCTGGAGCCCTTCGTCCAGGGGATGGTCGCGGCTCTCGACCAGGCCGTCTGTGTAGAGGGCGAGCAGGGCGCCCTCGGGCAGTTCGACCTCCACCTCCTCGAAGGGCTCGCCGCCGACGCCGAGCGGCAGGCCCGGCGGTACGTCCAGCATCAGCGCGGACTCGCCGGGCTCGACGAGGACGGGCGGCAGGTGGCCGGCGTTGGCGAAGGTGCAGCGCCGGGTCACCGAGTCGTAGACGGCGTAGACGCAGGTCGCCAGGTAGACCTCGGAGAGGTCGGCCTCGCGGGGGCGACGGGCGGCGCGGGTGGCCTGCTGGACGCCTCCGGGCGCGCCGAGGCCGCGGGCGATCTCGTCGAGCTGGGAGAGCACTTCGGCCGGTTCGAGGTCGAGTCCGGCGAGAGTGCGGACGGCCGTGCGGAGTTCGCCCATGGCGACGGCGGCGCGCAGGCCGCGGCCCATGACGTCGCCGACGACCAGCGCGGTGCGGTGGCCGGGCAGCTCGATGACGTCGAACCAGTCGCCGCCGACCTCGCTGGGCCGGCCGGTGGCCGCGTTGCCGGGCAGGTAGCGGCAGGCGATGTCGAGGCCGGACGCCTCGGGGTCGCCGGGCGGGAGCAGGGACCGTTGCAGTATCAGCGCCCGCTCGTGCTCGCGCCGGTAGAGGCGGGCGTTGTCGATGCAGACGGCGGCGCGCGCGGCGAGTTCCACGGCGAGGTCGCGGTCCCGGTCGCCGAACGGCTCGCTGCCCTTGGTGCGGGCGAACTGGGCGAGCCCGACGACGGTGTCGTGGGCGACCATCGGAACGGCGAGCGTGGACTGCACGAGACCGCCGTCCTCGGCGGGGACCGTGCGCGGCCGGGCGGTGCGCAGGGCGTCCGCGCAGGGCGAGTTGAACGGGTAGTGGTGGACGGCGCCGAGCTTGACCCGCTCGCCGGTGCCGTGGAAGGGCACCTCGGAGACGGCGCTGGAGAAGGCGACGCGGCGCAGTTCGGCGCTGCCGTCGGCGAGTCCGGGCGGGGTCTCGTCGCCCACCAGCAGGCCCTGGTAGAGGTCGACGGTGGCCAGGTCGCAGAAGCCGGGGACGACGACGCCGAGGAGTTCGCGGGCGGTGGTCTCCAGGTCGAGGGAGTTGCCGATGCGGGCACCCGCCTCGTTGAGGAGGGCGAGGTTGCGGCGGGCGGCGGCGGCCTCGCGGGCGGCCTCGCGGCGGGCGGTGATGTCGGTGCCGAGCCAGGCCACGCCGATGGGGCGCCCGGAACCGCTGTGCACGCGGTAGAGGTTGACCGACCAGTGGCGGCGGTCCTCGGTGCCCGGTGTGAAGCCGGTGACGTGCATGTCGGTGATGGACTCGCCGGTTTCCAGCACCCGGCGCAGGGTCGCGGAGACCCGGTCGGCCTCGGCGCGCGGCAGGTAGTCGTGGACGCCCTTGCCCCGGTGGTCGTCCGGGGTGCCGCCGAAGACGGAGGCGAACCGCTCGTTGGCGCGGCGCACCCTGAGGTCCGGGTCGATCAGGAGGAAGCCGAACGGAGACTGGCCGAATATGGCCTGCGAGGCGGCGAGGTCGGTCTCGATGCTGCGCAGCACACGGACGTCGACGACGATGCAGACGGCGGCCTTCTCCCCGTCCTCCGTCCGCGTCGGCATGACGTACACCTCGGCGAGCCCGCGCTGTCCGCGGCGGCCGCCGTCTCCGGCGCGGCCGTCCGGCACCCGGAAGGGGACCACGCCGGTCCACTCCCGCCCGTCGAGGATCTCGGCCATCTTGCGCTGGCCCCGCTCCCGCAGGTCGGGGTCGATGAAGGCCTCGATGGGGTCGGTGCCGACGGCCTGCCCGGCCTGGATGCCGAGCAGTTGCTCGGCGCGCAGGCTCCACTGGTCGACGAGACCGTCGGGGCCGATGGAGAAGGACGCGACCTTGATGTAGTCGTAGATGGAGCCGGGCGGGCTGCTCTGCCACACCGCGTCACCGAACGGCGCGCCGTCCGACGGGCCCTCGGACCCCGTGGCCCTCGCTGGTATCTCGCTCACGCGAACCGTCCCCTCCAGCTCACCGCGTCCGGCACCGGTCACCGGCAGCGGCTGCCCGCAGTATCCAGCACTACGGCGCCGCACGACACGGTGTTCACGATCACAGCACGGTCCCGATGCTTTTCGGTCCGGACCGTGACAACACTTCCAGTCTTCTAACCAGCGGACACGACATCGAATCACGCAGTTCGACAACTGCCACTGGCCTGAACCAGTTGGTGTGCGGAGTCACTCGGGCACGGCGAGTTCGAACCAGACCGTCTTGCCCACCTCTCCGGGGCGGGTTCCCCAGCGGTGCGCGGAGGAGGCCACGAGCTGCAGGCCGCGGCCGTCCTCGTCGCCGGGCCGGGCGACGCGGGCTCGGGGCGGGTCCGGAAGCGGGTCGGAGACCTCCACCAGCAGGACGCCGTCCGGCCCGGCCCGGTGGCGCACCAGGCGGACGCCGATGGGGCCGGTGGCGTGCCGCAGGGCGTTGGTGACCAGCTCGCTGACCAGGAGGGCGGCGATGTCGCCGACGTGGTCGAGGCCCCATTCGCGAAGGGCGCCACGGACGCGGGAGCGGGCGGTCCGCACGGCGTCCGGTGCCGCGGGAAAGACCCACTCGGCACAGCCGTCCTCGCTGTCGATCACGCCGATCACTTCCCCGGCCGGCGACCCCCACTCATGTCCGGTTTCGTGGGGTTAATGGGCACATACCCGATTCCCGGGCGCCGGTACCGTCGGAGAGGGCGCACAGTTGCACTCACGGCGCACGAGGCGCTCACGCCGGGCCGTTCTCACGCGCCGCGCGCGTCCGGCGCCCCCAGTCCGAGGTGGGCGAGCGCCCGCTCGACGGCCGGTACGTCCTGGTCGAGCCACGGCACGTCCCAGACCTCGGCGGGGGCGAGCCAGCGCAGGTCGTCGTGGTCCTCGAGCGGTGCGGGGGCCGCGGAACCGGGGAGCAGCCGCGCGGTCCACACGTGCAGCACGAAGGGGGCTCGCAGGGGCCACTGCCCCGGGACCCGTTCACCGGGCTCCGCCGTCACGCCCAGCTCCTCGCGCAGCTCGCGCACGAGAGCCGCCTCCGGCGCCTCCCCCGCCTCGACCTTGCCGCCGGGAAGCTCCCAGCGTCCGGCCAGCTCGGCCGGTGCGCTGCGGCGCGCGGCGAGCAGGCGTCCGTCGTCGACCAGGGCGGCGCCCACCACGATCCGTTCCGTCATGCGCGGGAGCCTACGGCTCTTTCCGGGGCGACGGCCCGTCGGCCCCGTCCGGCCGCTCGGGCGGCGCGGTCAGTCCGCCGCGCCCGTGCCGCCCGCGCCGAGCTTCTCGACCCAGTAGAGCTGCTGGTGACCGCGACCGTCGAGGGTGTCCGCGATCCGCTGGGCCTCGGCCCGGGTCGCGTACCTGCCCACGCGGTAGCGGTTGCCGTTGTCGTCCTGCCGGAAGACCAGCCAGGGAAGAGTGACCGTGCCGTCGTTCATCGCGCCCCTCCACTTCCCGTCCACGGCCGGTGCCGTGCCCCGCCTGCTAAGGAAACCGCAATCCGCATATGCCCGAGCCTACGCCTAACCTTCACGCAGCGAATACGGCTTTACACAAAGAGGTACCCAACCGGCCAGAACGGAGGGGGCGCACAACGCGGAGTGCGCCGTGCACGCGCCGATGCTTCAGGTCGGAGTCGTGCCGAGCACGCGGAGACGACCTGCGGGAACGGCCGGTTCGCGGCACCACGCGGACGTCGGCGAGGGGCGGGACGTCTGTGCGGACACGGAAAAGGGGCGCGGGAGGCGCACGAGAGGCGTGCGCCATCTCACACCACCGGGGACACGCGAAGTCCCCCGGCGGCGCCGCTACTTGACGGGCAGGTGGTACGCCACCCGGTATCGGTCGGCGGGGACCACCACCTCGGCCGTCTCGACGGCCCGGCCCGAGGCGTAGAAGGTGCGCTGGACGACCAGCACCACGTGCCCGGGGACGCCGCCGAGCGCGAGCAGCTCCTCCGCGAGGCCGGGGCGGGCGCCGACCTCCTCCGTCACGTTGTCGACGACGACGTCGATGGCGGCCATCCGCTCGACCACGCCCATGCCGCCGAGCGGTCCCTCCTCGGGCAGCATCACCGGTGTGCGGCCGGTGAGGTCCAGCGGCTCCCAGGAGGTGGAGAGCATCATGGCCTCGCCGCCGTCCCGGAAGACGTACCGCGTGCACATCACCCGGTCCCCGGGTTTGATCCCGAGCCGCTCGGCGACGGCGCCGCTCGCCTCGGCCTGCTCGCTGCGCGACTCCCACGTGCCGCGCGCCTCACCGTCAGCCTGCTCCTGCCTGAAGGGCGTGGCACCGCCCGCCGGCCGGAACCCCGACCGGGCGATGCGCCGGGGCACGGGCCGCTCCCGCACATACGTCCCGGAGCCGGAGCGGCCCTCGACCAGCCCCTCGGCCATCAGCACCTTGCGCGCCTCGAGCGCCACGGTGTCCGAGACGCCGTACTCCTCGCGGATGCGCGCCTGGGACGGAAGGCGGGTGTGGGGCGGCAGCAGTCCGTCGGTGATCTTCTTGCGGAGATCGCCCGCGACGCGGAGATACGCCGGCTGCTCACCGAATGTCACTGGCCGCTCCCATCAGGTTGTACAGACAGCAACAGCGTGGCAACCGTAGGTTGTGCCAGGCAAGCAAAGGCCAGAGAATCACTCGAAGTGATGACTTGTGCCGTCGGAGGGCTTTACGCAGGCACTTTCTCCCCGCTATAGCCGCCGTCACACCTCCTTGCCGGGGCTCTCTCCCCCACCGTCACCGGACTCGTCGTAGACCGGCGGCGTGGTGTCCAGGCCCAGGGACTCGCGGGCGGTGACCGTGCTGTCGCCCTCGACGAGCGAGAGGGCCTTGTCGAGGTGCAGGTAGTACGTGCCGGCGTCGGCCGCCCCGGAGGCGAGGCCGAACTCCTCCCGGGCGGTCTCCAGGTCCTCGACCAGGCCGGCGACCGGCTGCTCCGCGCCGGCGGGCCAGCTGTGCCCGCGCAGCATCCCGGTCTCCCGGTCGAGCGCCGCCGACATCCGTGCCGCCCAGTGCTGGTATCCCGCGAGGTCCTCCTCGACCGTCCGGTCCACGGGCATCTCGTCCATCGCCAGGTTGAGCTGGAACTCCGCCGTCAGATAGGTGTGCTGGTCGGGGTCGAGCGTCGTACCGTCGGTGCGCAGGGAGCCGGTCAGCGTGCCCCGCTCGTCCGTGTTCCCGAACAGGCAGGTGACCTCCCGGTCGCCGCCGCGCCAGCTCCGCGCGGTCGGCGTCAGGTAGTACACGTCCACGTCGGCCGGCAGGGCCCAGCGGTCCATGGCGTAGGAGTCCTGGAGGGCGTAGCACCGTTCGTCGGCGGCCCGGGTGATCTCCGCCTCTCCGGGGTAGGTGCCGCCGGGCAGGTCGAAGGCGGCGAACACCTCGCCGTCGTGCTCCCGCGCGCAGGGCACCTGGTCGACGTCGTACGTCACGCCCTGCAGGGAGCCGCTGGGGGTGGTGAAGCACTCGCCCTTCTCGAGCGCGTACGCGGTGCCCTCGCCCCGCACGGCGTCCCGGAAGCCGTCCCAGAAGTCCGCGGCGGCACCCGTGGAGAGCGTCACCGCCCACAGGACCAGCCCCACGGAGGACAGCACGGAACCGGCCACCGCGAAGCCCTTGCCGCGCTCGCCCCGCTTCCTGATGCGGGCCAGCGCGACCAGACCCAGCACCAGCCCGACCGCGGGCACGCAGCAGAGGACGCCCAGCACGAACGCGGCGATGGCGAACCCGTTGACGGGCGGCCGGCCGGGGTAGGTCCCGTAGGGCTGCCCCCAGGGCCCCTGGTGGTACTGCTGCGGGTACTGCCCCTGGGGGAAGGGCTGTTGGGGGCCGGGCGGCGGCGGTATGGACACGTGTACCGTGCTCCTGTTTCGGGCGGTGACGCTGAAGCGCCGCGGGGCTGGGGGCGGGCCTTCCCCTCGGGTGGCCGGCCGATCACTGAGCGCATGGTAGGCGCGCGGAGGGCGGGGACGGCATGCGGGTCACGGGCACGACGGTCCGGGCGGTGAACGGGCTCACGGCACGCTGGGCGGCCGGCACCGACGGGGGCACGGTGTTCTCTGCGGTGGGCGTGTGGCCCCTGCTGGCCCTGCTCGCCGACGGCGCGGCGGGCCCGGTCCGGTCGGAGCTGGAGGAGGCGGTGGGCGTGCCCGCCGGCCGGGCGGCTCCGGCGGCCCGCGAACTGCTCACCGGCCTCGGCTCCGTACGCGGCCTGGAGAGCGCCCTGGGGCTGTGGACCAAGCGCACGCTGGAACTGCGCGAGCGGTGGGAGGCCGGGCTGCCCGCCGACGCGCACGGCGTGCTCACCGGCGACGTGGAGGCCGACGGGGCGGCACTGGACGCCTGGGCGGCGAAACGCACGGACGGGCTGATCGAGCGCATGCCGGTGCGGACGACGCGGGACACCGAGATGGTGCTGGCGAGCGCGCTGGCGTTGCGCACCCGGTGGCTGAAACCCTTCGACGAAGGGTGGCTCACCCCGGAGACCGGCCCCTGGGAGGGGCGTGAGCTGGCGGGCCTGTGGCGCCAGAGCGCGCTGCTCGACCGGATCGGCGTGGCGGACACGCCGGACGGCCACGTCACCGAGCTGAAGGTACTGGGCGACACCGCCGTGGACGTCCATCTGCTGCTCGGCGAGGAGACCATGACGCCCGGACAGGTGCTCGGGGCGGGGATCGGTGTCCTCGCGCGCCGGCACCCGGTGACGCCGGGTTCGCGCCTGCCGTACGGGGAGGCGGGCCCGGGTGTCGAGGTGGTGCGGGAGCGCACGATGCGGCCCGAGCCGCCGACGCTGGACGTGACGTTGCCGCCGTACGCGGTCACGTCCGAGCACGACCTGCTGGACCGCCCGGAGCTGTTCGGACTGACGACGGCGCAGCTGCCGGTGCGCGGCCACTTCCCCGGCATCAGCCCGCACCACCTGCGTGTCGGGTCGGCCCGGCAGGCCGCGCTGGCCCGGTTCGGCGCCCGGGGGTTCGAGGCCGCCGCGGTGACGGCGATGGGCGCGGCGGGCGCCGGGATACCCGAGCTGCGCTGGCTGCGCACCACCGTACGGGCCGTCTTCGACCGCCCCTTCGGCTTCCTCGCCGTCCACCGGCACACGCGCCTCGCCCTCGCGGCGGGCTGGGTCACCGACCCGGAGCCGTTCCGCGAGGACGAGGATCAGTACTGACCGCAGGTCAGAACTGCAGGGCCCAGGCGTCGATCCGCCCGGTGTCCCACGACGCGTTGTCGCTGACGCGCAGCTTCCACGTGCCGTTCGCGCTCTCCGAGGAGGCGTTGACGGTGTACGTGGTGTTGATGTCGTTGGCGCTGCCGCCGGTGCCGTACGACTTGAGCGTGTACGCCGTGCCGTCCGGGGCGACCAGCTGGACCCGGAGGTCGCCGATGTAGCTGTGGACGATGTTCACGTCGACGGAGAGCGCGGAGGGGGCGTTGCCCGAGACGCCGGAGACGGTCACCGGGGACTCGACGGTGGCGTTGTCCCGGATGGTGTAGTCACCGGTGTTCTCGAAGCGGTCGCCGGGCGGGGGCGTGGTGCCGCCGTCGCCGACGTTCAGCAGCCGGTTGGGCGAGCCGCTGCCCGGGTCCGAGACGGCGCCGGTGGTGGCGGCGGACGTCAGCGCGGAGGCGACCTGGGCGGGGGTGGCCGAGGGGTTGTCGGCCAGGTGGAGGGCGGCGGCCCCGGCGACGTGCGGGCTCGCCATGGACGTACCGGAGATGGTGTTGGTGGCCGAGTCGCCGCTGTTCCAGGCCGAGGTGATGGACGAGCCGGGCGCGAACAGGTCGAGGACCGAGCCGTAGTTGGAGTAGTAGGCGCGGGCGTCGCTCGAAGTGGTGGCGCCGACCGTGATCGCCTCCGTCACCCGGGCCGGGGACTTGGTGGAGGCGTTGGTGGACTCGTTGCCGGCCGCGACGACGAAGGTGACGCCGGAGGAGATGGCGTTGCGGACGGCCGTGTCCAGGGCGCTGTCGGCGCCGCCGCCGAGGGACATGTTGGCGACGGCGGGCTTCACGGCGTTGCGGGCGACCCAGTCGATGCCGGCGACGACCTGCGCGGTGGTGCCGGAACCGGAGTTGTCGAGGACCCGGACGCCGACGATGTCGGCCTGCTTGGCGACGCCGTACGCACTGCCCGCGACGGTTCCGGCGACGTGGGTGCCGTGGCCGTGGCCGTCCTGGGCGGTGTTGTCGTTGTCGATGGCGTCGTAGCCGTAGGAGGCGCGGCCGCCGAAGTCGTTGTGGGTGATGCGGACGCCGGTGTCGATCACGTACGCCGTCACGCCCTGTCCGGCGCTGTCCGGGTAGGTGTAGGAGTCGTCCAGCGGGAGGTCCTGCTGGTCGATGCGGTCCAGACCCCAGGAGGGCGGGTTGGGCTGGGTGCCGGTGACGTGGAAGGTGCGGTTCTGGACGACGGAGGCGACGGCCGGGTCGGCGGCGAGACGTTTCGCCTCCGTCTCCGAGGCCTCGACCGCGTAGCCGTTGAGGGCCTTGGTGTAGGTGCGCTCGATGTCGGCGCCGTACTTCTTCGCGACGGCGCGGCCCTCGGCGGAGCCGGACCTCGCCTCGTCGGCCTTCAGGGTCACGATGTAGCTGCCGGCGACCGCGTTCGCCGCGCCCTGGTACTGGATGCGGCCCTCCGCCGCGGCCGGGGCGGCACCCGCGGGGAGCGCGGAGACGAGGCTCGCGGCGAGGGCCGCGGTGGCCGCGGCGCTGACGGCGGCCAGTCTTCGCCGGGTGGTGCGGTGGGGGTGGTGACGCAGCACTGCCATGTGAGGGGTCCTCCTCGGTGGGGGTGGTGCATGGTGGGGTTCGTGCACGCCGAGCAGGCCGCCCGCAGGTCACGGACAGGACATGGATAAGTCATGCCCATGACAACGCGGGGCGGCTTTTGTGCGTCAGCCGAAAGATTGAGGCTTCCAGAGGAATTGCACAAGGGCCCTGCACGGATGTGCGGGCCCTTGGCCGTTTGAGCGGAGCACCTCACGTCCGCTCTTGCTGACCCGCCGTTCAGTCCCCGAAGGCGGTGGCCCGGGTGTGCTTCTCCCACGCCTCGACGTCCTCGCGGACCTGGTCGAGGTGGCCGAGAACCGCGCTGACGCCGTCGTCGCCGAGGGGCAGGCGCAACGGGGTGCGCTCGGCCGCCAGGGCCGCGAGGACGAGGGCCGCCGCCTTGGCGGGGTCGCCCGGCTGGTTGCCGTCGCCGCCGGAGACGAGCCCGCGGGTTTCGGTCACCTTGGCGTACACGCCGCTGTCCGCGCTCATCCCGGCGCTGCCGGCCCCGAACAGCCCGGTGCGGAAGGCTCCCGGCTCGACGATCAGAACCTTGATGCCGAACTCCCGCACCTCGTCCGCGAGCCCCTCGGACATGCCCTCCAGCGCGAACTTCGTCCCGCTGTACGCCGAGAAGCCCGCGAAGGACAGCTGCCCGCCCATGCTGCTCATCTGCACGATCGCCCCCGAGCGCCGCTCCCGCATGTGCGGCAGCACGGCCCGGGTCAGTGCGGCCGGCCCGAAGACGTGCACGTCGAACAGGGCGCGCAGTTCGTCCTCACCGGTCTCCTCGAAGGCACCGACGTGCGTGCGGCCGGCGTTGTTGACCAGGACGTCGATCCGCCCGTGCCGCGCGACCACGTCCCGCACCGCGTCACCCGCGGCGGCCGTGTCGGCGACGTCCAGGCGCAGCGCCTCCATCTGGTCGGGGTGCGCGGCCACGAGGCCGTCGAGCGCCTCGGGCCGGCGCGCCGCACCCACGACCACGTCACCGTCGGCGAGAGCCGCCTCGGCGATCGCCCTCCCGAAGCCGCTGCTGGCGCCGGTGATCAGCCACACCTTGTTCATGCCGACTCCCTCATGTCCGTGTCCGTGTCCGTGTCCGTGTCCGTGACGTCAACTACCTTTGCCGACGGTTGTGTTGTAGGTCCAAGACC
This sequence comes from Streptomyces sp. CB02414, assembly GCF_001905385.1. Lineage (GTDB taxonomy): Bacteria > Actinomycetota > Actinomycetes > Streptomycetales > Streptomycetaceae > Streptomyces. The sequence goes on from NZ_LIPF01000002.1 coordinate 330,894, forward strand.
CGCGGTGATAGCCAGTGGTCATGACGACGACGGACGTGCACGTGCGGGAGTTGCGGTACTTCGTGGCGGTGGCCGAGGACCTGCACTTCACGCGGGCGGCCGAGCGCCTGTACGTGTCCCAGCCCGCGCTGAGCAAGCAGGTCCGGGCGCTGGAGAGGCAGTTGGGCACTGACCTGTTCCGGCGTGGGCCGCGGGGCGTGACGCTCACCGAGGCGGGCGTGGCACTGCTGCCGCACGCCCGTCAGGTGCTCGCCGAGTGGGCCTCGGGCGCGGCTGCGCTGGACGCCGTGCTGGCCGCACGGCGCGGCACGCTGACCGTCGGCATGAGCACCAGCCCGGGGCGCGGAGGCCTGCTGCCCGCGATCCGTTCCCGCTTCACGGCCGCCCACCCGGACACGGTCGTCCGGCTGCGGCAGATGAGCTGGGAGGACCCGACGGCGGGGCTGGCCGACGGCACCTCCGACCTCGCCTACGTGTGGCTCCCGCTGCCCGGGGCCGACCGCTACGCGTGGACCGTGGTCGCCGAGGAGCCCCGCCTGGTCGCCCTCCCCGACACCCACCCCCTGACCGCGCGCCCGGAGGTCGACTTCGCCGACCTGGCCGACGAACCGTTCCTCGCCCTGCCGCCGGAGGCGGGCGTCCTGCGCGACTTCTGGCTGGCGCTGGACGAACGGCGCGCACTGGGCGGCCCCGCGGCGGGCCCACCGCGCGTCGGCGCGGAGATCGCCGGTACGGAGGAGACGTACGAGGCCCTCGTCGCCGGCCTCGGCATCTGCTTCGTGGCCACGGGCAACGCCCCGCTGATCACCCTGGGCGGCGTGACCACCCGTCCGGTCCGCGGTCTGAGCCCCAGCCGCTACGCCCTGGCCTGGCGCCGGCAGGACGAGGGGCGGGCTCTGGTGCGGGGGTATGCGGAGGCGTGCCGACGGGTGGTGGAGCAAGGGTGAAGCGGGAAACGCCGCCCCCGCTCAACCGCTGCGCACATGCGCCCGTACCCCTTGCAGCCCGAACAGGACGAGCAGTTCGACCGCACCGCCGTCGGCGCTGCCCAGCCAGTGCGGCAGGGAGGTGTCGAACTCGGCCGCCTCACCGGGCGACAGGGTCAGGTCGCGCTCCCCGACCAGCAACCGCAGCCGGCCGCTGAGCACGTAGAGCCATTCGAAGCCCTCGTGGGTCTGCGGGGTCGGTTCGAGCGGTGCCGGGCGGCTCGGAATCATCATTTTGAAGGCCTGCGTGCCGCCCGGCCGTCGGGACAACGGCACGAAAACCATCCCGAACCGCCGGATCGGCTTCAGGTGGATCCGGGGGTCGCCCGTGCGCGGGGCGCCGACGAGGTCGTCCAGGGGGACGTCGTAGATCCTGGCTAGCGGCAGCAGCAGTTCCAGGGTCGCCCGGCGCTGTCCGCTCTCCAGCCGGGACAGGGTGCTCTCCGACACGCCGGTCGCCGCGGAGAGGTGGGCGAGGGTGATACCCCGCTCGCGGCGCAGGGCGCGCAGGCGCGGGCCCACGGCATCGAGTACGTCGTCCGTTCCGGCGTCACCCATGGGGCCAGCTTGCCACCACGGCAAGTTCGCGTGCCGGGTGTCGCTGCTGCTGCGCGACGATCGCCCGATGATCACCCGGATCGAGGCCGCTCGACGCGTGGGCGTGCCCGTCCTCGTGTCAGCGCTGACGGTGGTGGAGGCCGTCTACGGCAAGATGGACAGCGCTCGGCTGCACTGGCTTCTCTCCCGGCTTCAGGTCCAGGACGTCACCCGGGCAGACAGCATCACCGCGGTGCAGCTGCTGAGCGACGCCGGCGGCCTGCACGGCCACAAGTACGCCATCGACGCCCTCGTCGCCGCGATGGCGCTCCGCTCCCCGGCGCCCGCGCTGGTGCTGACCTCGGACCGCGACGACTGGTCGAGACTGTGCGGCGACCGCGTACAGATCAAGGACGTCTGACCTCGTCGTTCGCTCAGAGCTCACGAGCGAGCTGTCGACCGGGATCGCCTGCACCGCATCCCCGGAAAAACCAAGGGTCCGACCCCGAAGAGTCGGACCCTCTCTGACCTGCATGTGTGCCAGATCAGCGAAGTGCTGTCATGTCACGGCTACACGTTGAAGCGGAACTCCACCACGTCCCCGTCCCGCATCACATAGTCCTTGCCCTCCATGCGCGCCTTGCCCTTCGCGCGGGCCTCGGCGACCGAGCCCGTCTCGACCAGGTCGTCGAAGGAGATGACCTCGGCCTTGATGAAGCCCTTCTGGAAGTCGGTGTGGATGACACCGGCGGCCTCGGGGGCGGTGGCGTCCTTCTTGATGGTCCAGGCGCGGGATTCCTTGGGGCCGGCCGTCAGGTAGGTCTGCAGGCCGAGGGTGCGGAAGCCGACGTGGGCGAGGGTGGCGAGGCCGGGCTCGTCCTGGCCGACGGACTGGAGGAGTTCGAGGGCCTCGTCCTCGTCCAGCTCGGCGAGGTCCGCCTCGAGCTTGGCGTTGAGGAAGATCGCCTCGGCGGGGGCGACCAGGGCGCGCTGCTCGTTCTTGAAGGCTTCGTCGGTCAGCTCGTCCTCGTCGACGTTGAAGACGTAGAGGAAGGGCTTCGTCGTGAGGAGGTGGAGGTCGTGGAGGAGTTCCGCGCGCTCGGTGCCCTGGACGATGCCCTGGGAGAAGAGCGTGTCGCCCTTCTCCAGGATCTCCTTGGCCTCCTCGACCGCCTTGACCTTGGGAGCCACGTCCTTCTTGATGCGCGACTCCTTCTGGAGGCGCGGGAGGACCTTCTCGATGGTCTGCAGGTCGGCGAGAATCAGCTCGGTGTTGATCGTCTCGATGTCGTCCTTGGGCGAGACCTTGCCGTCGACGTGGACGACGTTCTCGTCCGCGAAGGCGCGGATGACCTGGCAGATCGCGTCGGACTCGCGGATGTTGGCCAGGAACTTGTTGCCCAGGCCCTCGCCCTCGCTCGCGCCGCGCACGATGCCCGCGATGTCGACGAAGTCGACGGTGGCCGGGAGGACCTTCTCCGAGGAGAAGATCTCGGCCAGCTTCGCCAGGCGGGGGTCGGGGACGCCGACCACGCCGACGTTGGGCTCGATCGTGGCGAACGGGTAGTTGGCCGCGAGCACGTCGTTCTTGGTCAGGGCGTTGAACAGGGTCGACTTGCCGACATTCGGCAGACCGACGATTCCGATCGTGAGCGACACGTTGCGACTTCCCGTACGTGAGGATGCGGAGGGGGCGGGCCAGGCGGGCCGATCCACCAGTCTACGGGGTGGCCGGTACGGCCGGTGCGCCCTGTCGAACGCTTGGCCAAGCTCTCCCCCACGGCGTGTCTGTCGGCCTATTCGGCACATAAACCGACCTAAGTTGGTCCAGTGGAGCAACACAGGACGCGACCTGCGCAGTACGGACCGCGACGGGGCCGGGCGCCGCTGCCCCCGCAGGGGCGGGGACCGGCGGGCGGCGGACCGGCGGGCGGCGGGGTGCGCAGGCAGGCCTCCGCGCGTCCGGTCCCGGCACGTCCCGTGCCGGGACGTGGGCCGGTGGCGCGGCCCGCACCGAGGCCCGGTCCGCCGGTGGCGCGGGCGGTGCGGGCCCTGCGCCGGATGCCCAATCCGCGGCTGACCGGGCTGGGCAGCGGACTGTTCTGCGCGGCGGTGATGCTGGTGCTCGGGTTCCTCGACCAGGCTCTGTTCGGTGCGTCGCTGACGGTGTACGGCGTGCTGTTCCTGCCGGTGTGCCTGCTCACCGCGCTCTGGGTGCGGCGGGGGGACCTGCTCACCGCGCCCGTCGTGGTCCCGATCGCCTTCGCCGTGGGGCTGGTGGCCGTCGCCGAGAGCGGCACGGGGGTGGGCGGGCGCCTGACGGGGCTGGTGACCGCCCTGGCCACCGAGGCCGGCTGGCTGTACGGCGGGACCCTGGTCGCCGGGTCGACGGTGCTGGTACGCCGGGTGCGGATGCTGCGGCGGCGTCGGGCCGCCGCCGCCCGGGGTCGTACCCCCGCGTGAGGGCCGCGCTACGGCGCCGGGTCGGTCGGCTCAGCCCGCGGCGGGACGGCCGGCTCTCTCCGCGGCGCGCATCGCCGCACCCACGATCCCCGCGTTGTTCTGCAGCTCGGCGGGGACGATCTCCGCACGGATGCCCTCGATGTGGTCCAGGAACTTGTGGGCCTTGCGGCTCACCCCGCCGCCGATGATGAAGAGCCGCGGTGAGAACAGCATCTCGACGTGTGCGAGGTACTTCTGCACGCGGTGCGCCCACTGCTCCCAGGACAGGTCGTGGTCCTCCTTGACCTTGCTGGAGGCGCGCTTCTCCGCGTCGTGGCCGTCCAGCTCCAGGTGGCCCAGCTCGCTGTTGGGGACGAGGACGCCGTCGGTGAAGACGGCGCTGCCGATACCGGTGCCGAAGGTGAGCAGGACGACGGTGCCCTCGCGGCCGCGGCCGGCGCCGAAGTGCATCTCGGCGACGCCCGCGGCGTCCGCGTCGTTGACCACCGTCACGTCGAGCCCGCCCAGCCGCTCGCCGAACAGGGCCCGCGCGTCGGTGTCCACCCAGCTCTTGTCGACGTTGGCCGCGGTGCGGACCGTGGCACCGTCCGTCACCACGCCCGGGAAGGTCAGCCCCACCGGCCCGGTCCAGCCGAAGTGCTCGACGACCTGCCTGACGCCGTCGGCCACGCCGTCGGGGGTCGCCGGGTGCGGGGTCAGTACCTTGCAGCGCTCCTGGGCCAGGTCGCCCCTGTCGAGGTCCACAGGGGCGCCCTTGATCCCGGATCCGCCGATGTCCACGCCGAAGATCTGCATGGCACCACGTTACGGCCTGCGACTGACAGTCACGCCCCGGCCGTACCGGAGCCGCCCCGCTCCGCCACCAGGGACGCGGCCTCCTCGCGGAGGTCCCGGCGGAGCTCCTTGGGCAGCGAGAAGATGATCGACTCCTCGGCGGCCTTGACGATCTCCACGTCCGCGAAGCCGCGCTGCGACAGCCACTCCAGGACCTGCTCGACCAGCACGTCCGGGACGGAGGCGCCGGAGGTGACGCCGACCGTGGTCACGCCCTCCAGCCAGGCCTCGTCGATCTCGTCGGCGAAGTCCACCAGGTACGCCGCGCGGGAGCCGGCCTGCTTGGCGACCTCGACCAGGCGCTTGGAGTTCGAGGAGTTGCGGGAGCCGACGACGATCACCAGGTCGGCCTCGGCGCCCATCTGCTTGACCGCGAGCTGGCGGTTCTGCGTGGCGTAGCAGATGTCGTCGCTCGGCGGGGAGATGAGCTGCGGGAACTTGTCCTTGAGGGCGTCGACGGTCTCCATGGTCTCGTCGACGGAGAGGGTGGTCTGGGAGAGCCAGACGACCTTGGACGGGTCGCGGACCTCGACCTTCGCCACGTCCTCGGGGCCGTCGACGAGCTGGATGTGGTCGGGGGCCTCACCGGAGGTGCCGATCACCTCCTCGTGGCCCTCGTGGCCGATCAGGAGGATGTCGTAGTCGTCGTTGGCGAAGCGGACGGCTTCCTTGTGCACCTTGGTGACGAGCGGGCAGGTGGCGTCGATGGTGGCGAGCTTGCCGCGCTCGGCCTCTTCGTGGACGACGGGGGCCACGCCGTGCGCGGAGAACATGACGATGTTGCCCGGGGGGACCTCCTCCGTCTGCTCGACGAAGATGGCGCCCTTCTTCTCCAGGGTCTGGACGACGTACTTGTTGTGGACGATTTCGTGGCGGACGTACACCGGAGCCCCGTACTGCTCCAGGGCTTTCTCGACGGCGATCACGGCGCGGTCCACACCCGCGCAGTAACCACGGGGGGCGGCGAGCAGGACACGGCGGCCAGGCGAAGCAGTCATGGCACCCATCGTAAGGCCGCGTTCGGCGGGTCAGAGATCGCGTGGGTGCGGGTTCGCCGGAGAGACTGACGGGGACGTGGACGGGAACGTTCCGGTGCGGAGTCCGGGGCGGAGTCCGAGGCGCTGGCGGAGGCACGATGTCCGAGACCGGTACGGCGGCCCAGGGGCCCGGTGGCGAACACCACGGGCGCCGGGAGCACCAACAGGAACAGCGGCTGCAGCGCAGCCTGGGCTTCAGGGACCTGGTCGTCTACGGGCTGCTCTTCATCGCGCCCATGGCCCCGGTGGGCGTCTTCGGCACCCTGGACGCCAAGTCGCACGGCGCGGTGGCGCTCGTCTACGTCGTCGCCACGATCGCGATGGCGTTCACCGCGTTCAGCTACGCCCAGATGGTGCGGGTGGTCCCCCAGGCGGGGTCGGTGTTCGCGTACGCGCGCGTGGGGCTCGGCAACGGGGCCGGGTTCGTCGCCGGCTGGATGGCGATGCTGGACTACGTCCTCATCCCGGCCGTGGCCTACCTCTTCTCCGGCATCGCGATGGAGGCGCTGGTCCCCGAGGTGTCGCGGTGGGTGTGGACGGCGCTCGCGGTGGTCGTCACCACCCTGCTGAACCTGTGGGGGGTCCGCGCGGCGGCGCGGGTGGGCTTCCTGGTGCTCGCCATGGAGATCGTGGTCCTCGTCGTCTTCGTGGTGGCGGCGATCGTGGTCCTCGCGCGGGACGGGGCGGCGCGCGACTGGCTGTCGCCGCTGTCCGGGGACGGCACGCAGGGGGCGTTCGCGCTGTCGGCGGTGGTCGGCGCGGTGTCGGTGGCGGTGCTGTCGTACCTGGGCTTCGACGCGATCGCGACCTTCGCGGAGGAGGTCACCGGCGGCTCGGCGAAGGTCGCGCGGGCGCTGCTGTTCTGCCTGGCGCTGGCGGGCGTGCTCTTCGTGGCGCAGACGTATCTGGTGGCGCTGCTGGAGCCGGTGTCGTCGGCGCAGCTGGCGGCGGAGCCGGAGCGGCAGGGTTCGGCGTTCTACGACGCCGTGGACGCGTCGGTCGGGACGTGGCTGCACGACCTGGTGGCGGTGAGCAAGGCGATCGGCGCGGCGTTCGCGGCGCTGGCCGGGCAGGCGGCCGCCGGGCGGCTCCTGTTCGCGATGGGCCGTGACCGGCGGCTGCCGGGGGTGCTGGCGCGGACGGATTCCGGAGTGCCGCGCGTGGCGCTGCTGGTCTCCGCGGTGGTCACGATGGTGGCGGCGGTGTGGGCGGCCCGCAGGGACGACGGCCTCGACCACTTGGTCTCGGTGGTCGATGTCGGCGCGCTGACCGCGTTCACGCTGCTCCACGCGAGCGTGGTGGGCTGGTTCGTGTTCCGTCGCGGCGGGGGCCCGGTGAGCTGGTGGCGCCACGCACTGGTGCCCGTGCTCGGCGCGGCGATCACCATCGCCGTGATCGTGGAGGCGTCGGGTACGGCCCAGGTGGTGGGGGCGATCTGGCTGGCGGTGGGGCTGGCGGTACTGGCGGCCCAGGCACGCGGGAGGCGAACGGCGGGGGTGTGAGGCGGGCCGGCCGGGGTTGTCGTACCCGGCCGTTACGCTCGGGCGCATGGCTGTTAACTCGACTCCCGAAAGCCCACTGCCCGTGGGTGAGGTGTCACGGCTGATCGGGGGCTGGATCGACCGGCTCGGCGCGGTGTGGGTCGAGGGGCAGATCACCCAGTTGTCGCGGCGGCCGGGCGCGGGGGTCGTGTTCCTGACGCTGCGCGACCCGTCGTACGACATCTCCGTGAGCGTGACCTGCTACCGGCAGGTGTTCGACGCGGTGGCGGACGTGGTCGGCGAGGGTGCGCGGGTCGTCGTGCACGCCAAGCCGGAGTGGTACGCCCCGCGCGGGCAGCTGTCGCTGCGGGCGGCCGCGATCAAGCCGGTAGGCGTCGGGGAGCTGCTGGCGCGGCTGGAGCAGCTGAAGAAGTCGCTCGCGCGGGAGGGGCTGTTCGCGGCGGAGCGGAAGAAGCCGCTGCCGTTCCTGCCGCAGCTGATCGGTCTGGTGTGCGGGCGGGCCTCGGCGGCCGAGCGGGACGTCCTGGAGAACGCCCGGCACCGCTGGCCCGCCGTCCGCTTCGAGGTGCGCAACGTCCCCGTGCAGGGCGTGCACGCGGTGCCGCAGGTGGTGCAGGCGGTGAAGGAGCTGGACGCGATCGACGACGTCGACGTGATCGTCGTCGCCCGCGGTGGCGGCAGCGTGGAGGATCTGCTGCCGTTCTCCGACGAGCAGCTGGTGCGGGCGGTCGCCGCCTGCCGTACGCCGGTCGTCTCGGCGATCGGGCACGAGCCGGACAGCCCCCTGCTGGATCTGGTCGCCGATCTGCGCGCGTCCACCCCGACCGACGCCGCGAAGAAGGTCGTACCGGACGTCGGCGAGGAGTACGAGCGGGTCCGGCAGCTGCGGGACCGGGCGCGGCGGTGCGTGGCCGCGTTCGTCGACCGGGAGGAGCGGGGCCTGGCCCACGCGCTCGCCCGGCCGTCGATACAGGACCCGCACCGGATGATCGACGAGCGGGCCGAGCAGGTGACGGCCCTGCTGGAGCGGGGCCGCCGCACACTGCGGCACCACCTCGACCGGGCCGACTCCGAGCTGACGCACACGCACGCGCGCGTGGTGGCCCTCTCCCCCGCCGCGACCCTGAAGCGCGGGTACGCCGTGCTGCAGCGGGCCGACGGGCACGCCGTCCGTGACCCCGGCGAGGTGGAGCCGGGCGAGGCCCTGCGCGCCCGCGTGTCCGAGGGCGATTTCTCCGTACGAGTCGATACGTAAGGTGAGTGGATGACCAGCGAGGTGGAGCAGCCGACGGCCGTGTCCGAGGCGCTCGGGTACGAGCAGGCGCGGGACGAGCTGATCGAGGTCGTACGGCGGCTGGAAGCCGGCGGTACGACGCTGGAGGAGTCCCTCGCCCTGTGGGAGCGGGGCGAGGAACTGGCGAAGGTCTGCCGCCGCTGGCTGGACGGCGCCCGCGCGCGCCTGGACGCGGCGCTGGCCGAGGAGGCGGAGGCAGAGGCGGACGAGGAGACCCCCTAGCCGCGCGGGGCGCGGCTCACTTCGCGCTGTCCTCGGCGAGCGTGTGCGCGACCAGTGCGCCCGCGTGTCCGTGGCCCAGGCCGTGCTCGGTCTTGAGCCAGGAGACGAGCTCCATGTGCTTGGTGAGCGGCGAGGAGCGGATCAGCTCCTTCCACTCCGCGATCGGGCGGCCGTACTTCTTCTCGATCGACGGGAAGTAGGAGGCGGGGCCCTTGGCGGCGGCGCTGCTGGTCATGGCGGGTGCTCCCTCGGTGCGGGTGGTGGGCGCTTCACCCTGTACGACCGGCGCCCGGACGGGGAGTGATCGCCGGGCGCCTGTGATATGCGTCACTCGACCTTCAGGGCGGTGAAGCGGGGCCACCGCCCGTCGGGCCCGTCGGTGCGCACGCTGAGGGAGAAGCCCCCCGCGCCCTCCGCCTCGGGCCATCCGCCCGCGCGCGCCGTCGCGCAGTGCCGCCCGTCCACCTCGACCCGTACCCGCTCGGGTGTCACCGAGACGTCGACGTCGTGTCCGGCGGCGGGGTCGAGCCCGCACGACGACCGGTCGTCCGTGCCGGCCCTCCCCCTCGCGGTGAGGCTCGCCGTGTTGCGGCCGACCGAGAGCGTCACCGGGTGTCCGCTGCCGGACCGTACGGTGATGCCGACGCTGTTGGTGGTGCCGCGCAGCCCGTCGGCGGTCGCCCGCAGGCGGTAGTCGGTCCAGTCCGCGGTGGCGATCGGGCGGTGGGCGGCCGAGACGTAGTCGGTGTCGCCCGGCCGGCGTCCCTCGCCGGTGAGCGCCCCCAGTCCGACCGGCTCGGCGCCACCGGTCACCCGCCACTGCTCCGCGCGGGACAGCGGCCGGCCGACGCCGGACGGCGCCACCGGTGTCCAGCGGGCGAGGTCCCGCAGCAGGGCCTCGGGGGTCGTCTCCCGGGTGACTTCCAGGCGCTGCACCTTCCCGGCGGCCGCTGCCCGCGGGCCCGCGGGCAGCGGCCGGTCGGCACTGTTGGTGAGGGTGGCGGTGAAGCGGGCCCGCAGCAGTGACCGCAGGGCGTCGGCGCCGCGCGGACCGAGGTTGGACTCCTCCAGCCGTTCCGAGAAGGGGTAGGCGAACAGCCGTGGTGCGGGCAGGCCGCGTGCGGTGAGGTCGCGCACCGACCGGTCGAGGTCGGCGGCGATGCGGCGGCGGTACTCGTCCCGGGTCTCGACGCGCTCCTCGTCCGGCAGCCAGAGGCGGTTGGTGAACGCCGAGCGCTGGTGCCCGGCCGCGTCCACCGCGGCGCGGTGGTGGCTGAGATGGGTGTGGGCCTGGAAGTCCCAGCGGCCGGAGTCCGCCATCCGCTCGATCTCCGGCCAGGAGAGGTAGTACGGCCGGTGGGTGCCCACCTGGCCGGTGATCAGGTAGGCCGCCGCCTTCATCCGGTACCTGGCCAGGATCGGGTCGGCGTGCACCCACAGCCCGTGCGTGCCGTCGTCGAAGGTGAGGTAGACGCTGCGGCTCGCGGGCGCGCGGCCGGTGCGCAGGAACTCGGTGAACTCCCGGGTGGACAGGGTGCGGTACTCGGCCGCGTCCAGGGCGCGCAGCTGCGCGTCGAACCGCTCCGGGGTGACGGTGTAGCGGCTGCGGGCGTCCGGGCCGACGTCGTGGTACGCGAGGACGACCGGCGCGCGGCCGGCGGGGGGCACCTTCGCCTCGGCGCCCGCGGCCCCGGTTGCCGGCACCGCAGGGGGCGCGGCCTGGTGCGACACCGCCCGCCGGAACGCGTCGTACTGCCAGGCGACGGTGAAGGGCAGCGCGAGCACGCCCAGGGTGAGCAGCGCGAGGACGGCGCGCAGCGGCCGGCGGCCGCCGGTGACCGCGCGCCTCACAGGGGACGTCCCCGGGTGATGACGAACAGGTAGACCAGCGCGATCACGGCGCACGTGACGCCGACGGCGAGCGCCCGGCCCAGCCCGTGCAGCAGACTTCTCGGACTCCTCATGCGGCACTCCTCGACCAGACGTCGCGGCGCAGGGTGAGCAGGGCGTACGGCAGCAGCCAGGCCAGTACGCAGCAGGACAGCAGGCTCATCAGGGGCCGGCAGCGCCAGGACCGGTCCCCGGGGTGGTCGAGCCGGTAGGCGATGCCCCAGACGCAGCCCTTGAGGACCACCCCGGACAGGTACAGCAGGGTCAGCAGCCCGGCCAGGTGCAGCGGTGCCCACACCAGGTGCCGTACGACCAGGACCGGGGCCGCGATCACCCACAGGGCGTGCCCGTAGTACAGCGCGGCGGCGGCCGGGCCCCGGCGCCACATGAAGCGGCCGGTGAAGAAGAGGTTCCTGACGAAGCTCTTCTTCCAGCGGATCTGCTGGCGCAGGAAGGAGGCCGGCCGGGAGGGCACCCGGGTCCACACACGGGCGGCGCGGGTGTAGCCGACCTCCCAGCGCAGCTCGGGGTGGTCGTGGTCGCGGACGAACGGGGAGTCGGCGTGCCGCTCCTTGAGCGCGCGGCCGTGCCAGGCCTGGCCGAGGACGTAGCCGGTGAGCTGACGGTCGGTGGCGAAGCGGAACGGGGCGCCGAGGAAACGGTCCTCGGCCCACGCCGGCAGGTAGTTCCAGATGGCCTCGCGGCGGAACGCGGCGAGCGGGCCGGAGACGCAGCACACCGAGCCGAAGGCGGCCTCGGCGGCCTTGGTGATCCGGAACTGGCCCTCGTACCAGACGTCCTGGACACGGGCCAGCAGACCGGCGTCGGCGTTGAGCGCCCGGCAGTGGCCGCTGACCGCGCCCAGCTCCGGGTGGCGGACCAGGGCGGTGACGCAGTGCCGCACGGCGTCCGGTGCGACGACGCAGTCGGAGTCGGTGAACAGCAGGACGTCCCCGTCGGCGACGGCGCAGGCGCGGACCAGCGCGCCCTTCTTGCCGAGGTTCTCGTCCAGCCGGAGGAGGGTGAGCGGCAGCTCGGCGGCGAGGCGTTCCAGTACGTCCGCCGTGCCGTCGTCGGAGGCGTCGTCGACCACGACGAGCTGGAGGTCGGGGTAGTCGACGGCGGCCATGGAGCGCACGCACGCCTCGATGTGCTCCCGTTCGTTGCGCACGGCCAGCAGGAAGCTCACCCGTGGCCGCGCGGGCAGGGCCGGGAACGCCTCGGCGTGGCGGGGGCGCCGGCGCAGGGGGCGTACGGCCGGGTCGTCGTAGCGGCTGTAGGCGAGGTGGAGGAGGCAGACGGTGCCGGCCAGGACGGTGAGGCCGTAGAGCGTGAGCAGGTCGAAGCCGTGAGGCAGGCGGACGGCGCGGCGGGCCAGGAGCAGCAGGAGCGGCAGCAGGGCCAGGAGGCTGAGCAACCGTACGACGTCACGGCGGACGCCGGGATCGAGGACGTCCAGCCGGTGGCCGAGGCCCGTGCGGGCCGGGTGGGCGGGCGGTACGCGGCCCGGGCGGAGGACGGTCATGCCGCGGCCTCGGCCCCTGCGGCGGCGGCACTCCCGGTCCGGGATCCGGCGTCGGTGCCGCTCCCGGCCGGCGCTCCGGCAGCGGCGCTCCCGGCCCGGCCCACGGCGTCGGCGCCGGTCCCGGCCGACGGTTCGGCAGCGGCACGCCGAGCCGGGCCCCCGGCAGCCCGGCCTACGGTGCCGACACCTCCGGCCCGGGCCCCGACGATGCCGCCCCCGGCGTCCGCACCCGCACCCGCACCCGGCAGGGTTCCGCGCTGCCGGGTGTCGAGGACGGGTGGGGCGTCGGCGGTGCGCAGCCACGTCAGGTCGTGCACGGGGTGGACGGTGTGCAGGACGACCAGGTCCCACGGGCGGGTGTGCGGGTCCGGCACGTGGTGCAGCACGCCCGTTTCCAGGGTGACCGACGGCACCATGGGGTCGCAGTAGGCGACCCGTGCGCCGGCCGCGGCCAGTCCGCCGAGGATCTCCAGCGCGGGGCTCTCCCGGACGTCCGCCACGCCCTCCTTGTAGGCGACCCCCATCAGCAGCACCCGTGCGTCACGGGCGGGGACGGCGGACCGGGCGAGCAGGTCCAGGGCGCGTTCGGTGATTCGCGCGGGCCGGCCGCCGTTGGCCGCGAGCGCGGTCGCCACGACCGGGGCCTGCTGCCGGATCCTGCCCAACTGCCACAGCAGGTAGTGGGGGTCGCACGGGATGCAGTGACCGCCCACGCCGGGTCCCGGGTAGAACGGCATGAAGCCGTACGGCTTGGTCGCCGCCGCCTCGATGACGGGGACCGGCGCCAGGCCCAGGGCGTGGCAGGCGTCGGCCAGTTCGTTGGCGAGGGCGATGTTGACGGCGCGGTAGGTGTTCTCCCAGAGCTTCGCCATCTCGGCGGTCTCCGGGTCGGCGACGGTGCGGATGGCGGAGGCGGTCGGCGCGAGCAGTGCGGCGGCGGCGCGGGTGCTGTGCGGGCCGGCGCCGCCCACCAGGCGCGGGGTGCGTTCGGGGGTGTGGCGTTCGTTGCCGGGGTCGATCCGCTCGGGGGCGAAGGCCACGTACACGTCCTCGTCGGCGCTCAGGCCTCGGGCCCGCAGCGGTTCGACGAGCAGGTCCCGGGTGGTCCCGACGTAGCTGGTGGAGGTCAGGACGACGAGCTGGCCGGGCACGGTGTGCTCCACCACCGAGGCGCAGGCGGCTGCCAGCGCCGTGAGGTCGGGTTCGCGCCGGGCGTCGACGGGGGTCGGGACGCAGATGATCACGGCGTCCGCGGCGCCGACCGCCGCGGCGTCCGTGGTGAGCCGGAAGCCGTCGCCGGCCGTGGCGCAGGCCAGCTGTGCGTGGTGCAGCGGGAGCAGGTCCACCTCTCCCGTGGCGATGGCGCGCAGGCGGGCGGGATCGCAGTCGATGCCGATGACCGTCGCGCCGGCGTCCGTGAGGGCGAGTGCGGTGGGCAGGCCCACGTAGCCGAGCCCCACGACCGCGACGGTGAGTCCGGTTACGTCACGCTGTGCGATGAATTTCACATCGTCATATAGGCGTACTCCTCGCGATCACCCCTCTCCCGACACGCCCACCGCTCCCCCGACTCGCGGGGCTCCGTCACGCGGGCGGCCCTGTGAAGCGGATCACCGCACCCGGCTTTGGTTGAAGGTTGAACTTCTTTCGCGTAGCGTCGTCCTCGTCAACGGCTCCCCGCCGACCCGTGCGGAGCCGACGCACCCCCCGAGGAAGATCACGTATGTCTCTCGTCCTTGACCCCGCCGCCCAGGACCTGCTGTTCCGCGAGGCCCGCACCGCGAACACCTTCACCGACGAGCCGGTGACCGACGAGCAGGTGCAGGCGATCTACGACCTGGTCAAGTACGGCCCGACCGCCTTCAACCAGTCGCCGCTGCGCATCACCCTGGTCCGCTCCCCCGAGGCCCGCGAGCGCCTGGTCCAGCACATGGCCGAGGGCAACCGCCCCAAGACGGCCACCGCCCCGCTGGTCGCCATCCTGTCGGCGGACAACGAGTTCCACGAGGAACTGCCGCAGCTCATGCCGCACGCTCCGCAGATCAAGGACGCCTTCTTCAGCGAGCGCCCGGTGCGCGAGGGGGCCGCCGGTCTGAACGCCGCCCTGCAGGCCGCGTACTTCGTCATCGGCGTCCGCGCCGCCGGGCTGGCCGCCGGCCCGATGACGGGACTGGACTTCGAGGGCGTCCGCAAGGAGTTCCTCGACGACGACCACACGCCGCTGATGGTCGTCAACATCGGCCGTCCCGGCCCGGACGCCTGGTTCCCGCGCTCCCCGCGGCTGGCGTACGAGCAGGTCGTCACCACGGTCTGAGTCCGGCGCTCCGGCGCGGACACGGCGAAGCCCCCGGTGCGTCACCGGGGGCTTCGCCGTGTGCCCGTCGTGGTGCGGAGTACGGCGCCGGCTCAGGCCAGCTTCAGCGCCGCCGCCATCCTGCCCAGCTGCTCGAAGGATCCCGTGCCGGCCACGACCGTCGTCGCGCCCTTCACTCCGTCGGTGTCGTGCAGCACCAGCGCCTCGTACCGGCCACCCGTGTACCGGGTCCACGTCCGGCCGCCGATCTCCTCGGTGGCCTCGGTCTTCCGCGCGCCCTGGCTGGCCTCCTCGATGAACTCGGCCGGCTTCCGCGTCGACTGCTCGACCGCCACGTACGCACCGTCGGGGGCGTGGTAGCCCAGGTGCCAGGCGTTGTCCTCGGCGCCGCGGTAGCGGACGGAGGTCGGCTTCCACTCCTGGGGCAGCCCCTTGGGAGCCGCCACCGGGTACGGTGCGGCGCGGCGTGCGGTGGTCAGCTCGACCGTGTAGTCGACCCGCCTGAGGTCGGGACCGCCGTCGTCGTCGTGCGGGATGAAGAGATACATGACCAGTCCCGCGAGAACGATGACGCCCAGGGAGAGCACCATGTCCCGGGCCGTCTTCTGCTTGCCGTTCGTACCTGCCACGCCCCTATCGTCGCAGGTCCCCGATGTGCTCATACGTGGGGTCCCCTGCTCATTTTGTCGGACTGACGATAGAGTCATGGCCACACCCTCATCCGGCCGTCGTCGTATCAGAAAGGTGCGTTCCGATGACCGAGCATCATCTGCCCTCCGAGCTGGACGTTCCCTCGGAGGCCCCTGACCGCAACCTCGCCATGGAACTGGTGCGGGTGACCGAAGCCGCGGCGATGGCCGCCGGCCGCTGGGTCGGGCGCGGAGACAAGAACGGCGCCGACGGTGCCGCGGTCCGCGCCATGCGGACCCTCGTCCACACCGTCTCGATGAACGGCGTCGTCGTCATCGGTGAGGGCGAGAAGGACGAGGCCCCGATGCTCTTCAACGGGGAGCGGGTCGGCGACGGCACCGGCGCCGAGGTGGACATCGCCGTGGACCCGATCGACGGGACCACGCTGACGGCCAACGGCATGACCAACGCCATCGCGGTGCTGGCCGCGGCCGAACGGGGCTCGATGTTCGACCCGTCGGCCGTCTTCTACATGGACAAGCTGGTCACCGGCCCGGAGGCCGCCGACTTCGTCGACATCAACGCGCCCGTGTCCGTGAACATCCGCCGGATCGCCAAGGCCAAGCGGCGCACTCCCGAGGACGTCACCGTCGTCATCCTCGACCGGCCCCGCCATCAGGGTCTGATCAAGGAGGTGCGGGAGACCGGCGCGCGCATCAAGCTGATCTCCGACGGCGACGTGGCCGGCTCCATCCTGGCGCTGCGCGAGGGCACCGGCATCGACCTGCTGCTCGGGGTCGGCGGCACGCCGGAGGGCATCATCTCGGCCTGTGCGGTGAAGTGCCTGGGCGGCACCATCCAGGGCAAGCTGTGGCCCAAGGACGACGAGGAGCGGCAGCGCGCGATCGACGCCGGGCACGATCTGGACCGGGTGCTGACCACCGACGACCTGGTCTCCGGGGACAACGTGTTCTTCGTCGCGACCGGCATCACCGACGGTGAGCTGCTGCGCGGGGTGCGGTACCGGTCCGAGACGGCGACGACCGACTCGATCGTGATGCGGTCGAAGTCGGGGACGGTGCGGCGGATCGACTCCGAGCACCGGCTGAGCAAGCTGCGGGCGTACAGCGCGATTGATTTCGACCGGGCGAAGTGACTCCGTCGGTTGTGCGGGGCGCCCGCTGAGGCGGGGGTGACCGTTGTTCGGTGAGTGCGGGTGCGTCGTGGCTGGTCGCGCAGTTCCCCGCGCCCCTGGGTTGGCTGTAGCGACCGGCATGAGACAGACGCCGTCGGTCGCGCCCGCGCGGCGGAGCCGCAGATCGGACACAGCCCCGCGCCCCCCGTGTGAAAAGGGCACCCTCTGTGCGGAGAGGGTGCCCTTTTGTTTGCCCGGAGGTCAGCCGGCCGCCGCTATGCGGCCCGTCGTGCTGGCGGCCTTCTTCAGTTCCAGGTCGCGACGGCGGCGGCGGGCCAGGACCACGCGGCGTTCGGCGGCGGTGAGGCCGCCCCAGACGCCGTAGGGCTCGGGCTGCAGGAGGGCGTGCTCGCGGCACTCGACCATGACCGGGCAGCGTGCGCAGACCCGCTTGGCCGCCTCCTCGCGGGAGAGCCGGGCCGCGGTGGGTTCCTTGGAGGGGGCGAAGAACAGTCCGGCCTCGTCGCGCCGGCACACCGCCTCGGTGTGCCAGGGAGCGTCCTGGTCCCTGTGCCGCACAGGCACCCGCTGGGCCGGGACGGCAGCTACCTGCAGGGACGAATGCGGCGGTTGCAGCACGGTCTACTCCTGACGACGGCTTCGCGAGCGAGAGAACGATGCGTCAGGCTTACCCGTTGTGCGCGCGCCTATGCACAGGGTTCCCAACCGGCGCGCGAGTCGCGCTACAGGTGCTTGCGCAAACCCTTCTCGACCTTGCGGTGCACCCGGTCGAGGATGTCCGCGACGAACTTGCCCCGCTTCGGCCGGGCCTCGACGCTGCCCAGCACCGCCCAGCCGTCCACGTACACGACGGGGGCGTCGGCCTCGGCGGAGTCGACGGCGTCCACCTCGAAGCTGCCGAGCACACCGCCGCCGGCTCCACGCAACGACACGTTCTCCGGGACCCGCACCTCGACGCTGCCGAAGACGGAGAACGCCTTGATCACGACCTGCTGGTGCTCGAAGAGCGCCTCGCTGAGATCGATCTCCACGCTGCCGAAGACCGCGTACGCGTGGATGCGGCGGCCGGCCCGCCAGCGGCCCTTGCGGACGGCGCCGCTGAAGACCGCGACCACGTTCTCGTCGGGGTCCGCCGGGACGGTGCCGGCGGTGGGGCGGTGGGGAGCCGGAGCGGCGCTGGGCCGCCCCGCGTGCGCGGCGGGCAGGTCGCGCACGAAGGCGTCCAGCTCGCCGACCGTTCTGGTGGCCAGCACGCCCTCGACGCGCTCGGCGTGCTCCTCGGCCGTCAGCCGCCCCTCGGCGAGGGCGTCGCGGAGCATGTCGGCGATGCGGTCACGGTCGGCGTCCGAGGCGCGCATCTCGGAGACGCTCGGCGCGGTGCCGCGCGCTGCCGCGTCCTGCGTTGGGGCGTGCTTCTGAAGGTCCACGGCAACAGAGTAGCGAAACGCGATAGATCGCGACTAGCCCTGTGGACGACCTTCTCGCGGAACGGCCGCGGACTTACTGAGCCTTACCTCACAGGCTCGGCGCCGCGGGCAGGTTTTACGCTGGTTGGCGCTGCCAACGGAGGCCAGCCATGTCTAGTGAGGAATGGGCGAGATGCCTGAGTTCGCGTACACCGATCTGCTCCCCCAGGGTGAGGACACCACTCCGTACCGGCTGGTGACCGCCGAGGGTGTGTCCACCTTCGAGGCCGACGGGCGGACGTTCCTCAAGGTCGAGCCGGAGGCGCTGCGCAAGCTGGCCGAGGAGGCCGTCCACGACATCCAGCACTACCTGCGCCCGGCCCACCTGGCGCAGCTGCGCCGCATCATCGACGACCCCGAGGCGTCGGGCAACGACAAGTTCGTGGCGCTGGACCTGCTGAAGAACGCGAACATCGCGGCGGCGGGCGTGCTGCCGATGTGCCAGGACACCGGCACGGCGATCGTCATGGGCAAGCGCGGGCAGAACGTGCTGACGGCGGGCGGCGACGAGGAGGCCCTGAGCCGGGGCATCTACGACGCCTACAAGAACCTGAACCTGCGCTACTCGCAGATGGCTCCGCTCACCATGTGGGAGGAGAAGAACACCGGCTCCAACCTCCCGGCACAGATCGAGCTGTACGCGACCGACGGCGGCGCCTACAAGTTCCTGTTCATGGCCAAGGGCGGCGGCTCGGCCAACAAGTCCTTCCTCTACCAGGAGACGAAGGCCGTCCTGAACGAGTCCTCCATGATGAAGTTCCTGGAGGAGAAGATCCGCTCGCTCGGTACGGCCGCCTGCCCGCCGTACCACCTGGCGATCGTGGTCGGCGGCACCTCCGCCGAGTACGCGCTGAAGACCGCGAAGTACGCCTCCGCGCACTACCTGGACGAGATCCCCGCCGAGGGGTCCGAGCTCGGCCACGGGTTCCGGGACAAGGAGCTGGAGGAGAAGGTCTTCGAGCTGACGCAGAAGATCGGCATCGGCGCGCAGTTCGGCGGCAAGTACTTCTGCCACGACGTGCGCGTGGTGCGCCTGCCCCGGCACGGGGCCTCCTGCCCGGTCGCCATCGCCGTGTCCTGCTCGGCGGACCGGCAGGCGGTCGCCAAGATCACCGCCGAGGGCGTCTTCCTGGAGCAGCTGGAGACCGACCCGGCGCGGTTCCTGCCGGAGACCACGGACGAGCACCTCGACGCCGACGGTGACGTCGTCAAGGTCGACCTCAACCAGCCCATGGACGACATCCTGGCCGAGCTGACCAAGCACCCGGTCAAGACCCGGCTGTCCCTGACCGGCCCGCTGGTCGTGGCCCGCGACATCGCGCACGCCAAGATCAAGGAGCGGCTGGACGCGGGCGAGGGGATGCCGCAGTACCTGAAGGACCACCCGGTGTACTACGCGGGTCCGGCCAAGACGCCCGAGGGGTACGCCTCCGGGTCCTTCGGGCCGACGACCGCCGGGCGCATGGACTCCTACGTGGAGCAGTTCCAGGCGGCGGGCGGCTCCAAGGTGATGCTGGCCAAGGGCAACCGGAGCAAGCAGGTCACCGACGCGTGCGACACGCACGGCGGCTTCTACCTCGGTTCGATCGGCGGTCCGGCGGCGCGCCTCGCGCAGGACTGCATCAAGAAGGTCGAGGTCGTCGAGTACGAGGAGCTCGGCATGGAGGCGGTCTGGAAGATCGAGGTCGAGGACTTCCCGGCGTTCATCGTGGTGGACGACAAGGGCAACGACTTCTTCCAGGACCCGGCGCCGGCGCCCACCTTCACGTCCATTCCGGTACGCGGTCCCGGACTCGCCTGAGCCCCGGCCGTGACGATCCGCCTCCACGGGGAACAGTGGTCCCGGCGCGGACGCTGTGACACGTGGAGGTGATCGTCGATGGCCGACGAGCAGGACAGGACCGAGTACCGCACCGAGCACGACTCCATGGGCGAGGTGCGGGTGCCCGCCCACGCCAAGTGGCGGGCCCAGACACAGCGGGCGGTGGAGAACTTCCCCGTCTCCGGGCAGCGCATCGAGCGCGCGCACATCGAGGCGCTCGCCCGGATCAAGGGCGCGGCGGCCAAGGTCAACGCCGAGCTGGGCGTCCTGGACGAGGACGTCGCGGCCGCGATCCAGGAGGCGGCCGGCGAGGTCGCGGAGGGGAAGTGGGACGCGCACTTCCCCGTGGACGTGTTCCAGACGGGGTCGGGCACCTCGTCCAACATGAACACCAACGAGGTCGTCGCCACGCTGGCCAGTGAGCGCCTGGGCCGGGACGTGCACCCCAACGACCACGTCAACGCCTCGCAGTCCTCCAACGACGTCTTCCCGTCCTCCATCCACATCGCCGCCACCGCCGCCGTCACCCGTGACCTGATCCCGGCCCTCGACCACCTCGCCGGCGCCCTGGAGCGCAAGGCGGAGGAGTTCGCCGACGTGGTGAAGTCCGGGCGTACGCACCTCATGGACGCCACTCCGGTCACCCTGGGCCAGGAGTTCGGCGGGTACGCCGCCCAGGTGCGGTACGGCGTCGAGCGGCTTCAGGCGTCGCTCCCCCGGCTCGCCGAGCTGCCGCTGGGCGGCACCGCGGTCGGCACCGGCATCAACACCCCGCCCGGCTTCTCCGCCGCCGTCATCGCGGAGGTGGCCCGCGCCACGGGGCTGCCGCTGACCGAGGCGCGCGACCACTTCGAGGCGCAGGGCGCCCGGGACGGCATCGTCGAGACCAGCGGGCAGCTGCGGACCATCGCGGTCGGACTGACGAAGATCGCCAACGACCTGCGCTGGATGGCGTCCGGTCCGCGCACCGGGCTGGCGGAGATCTCGCTCCCCGACCTCCAGCCCGGGTCGTCCATCATGCCCGGCAAGGTCAACCCGGTGATCCCGGAGGCCGTGCTCATGGTCGCCGCCCAGGTCACCGGCAACGACGCGACCGTCGCCGCCGCCGGAGCGGCCGGCAACTTCGAGCTGAACGTCATGCTGCCGGTCATCGCCAAGAACGTGCTGGAGTCGGTGCGGCTGCTCGCCAACGTCTCCCGGCTGCTCGCCGACCGGACCGTCGACGGGGTCGTCGCGCACCGGGACCGGGCCCGGGAGTACGCCGAGTCGTCGCCCTCCGTCGTCACGCCGCTGAACAAGTACATCGGGTACGAGGAGGCCGCCAAGGTCGCCAAGAAGGCGCTCGCGGAGCGGAAGACGATCCGTCAGGTCGTGCTCGAGGGCGGGTACGTCGAGCGCGGCGACCTCACGCACGAGCAGCTGGACGAGGCGCTGGACGTGCTGCGGATGACCCGCCCGTGACCGGACGGCCCCGGCCCGGAAGCGCGGCGGCCGTCCCGCGCGGGGGTGCTCCTCGCGATCACCGGCGCGTCGGATGGCCGGGGCACCTAATATCTGCCCATGGCAGACGGTGAGACGGTGAGCGCGGCGGAGGCGGACGGGCCGGCGGCCCCCGCGGAGTTCTGGACCCCGGGGAGCCACATCCTGTGGCGCTACCGGGAGAACGGCGGCCCGCACGTGCACATCGCACGCCCCGTCACCGTCGTACGGGACGACGCGGACCTGCTCGCGGTCTGGCTGGCGCCCGGCACCGAGTGCGTGAAGCCGGTCATCGCCGACGGCACGCCCGTGCACCTGGAACCGCTGGTGACGCGCTACACCAAGCCGCGCACGGTGCAGCGCGACCGGTGGTTCGGCACGGGCGTGCTGAAGCTGGCGCGGCCCGGTGCGCCCTGGTCGGTGTGGCTGTTCTGGGACCCGGGCTGGCGGTTCAAGAACTGGTACGTGAACCTGGAGGAGCCGCTCGCCCGCTGGGAGGGCGGCGTCGACTCCGAGGACCACTTCCTGGACATCTCGGTGCACCCGGACCGCGGCTGGCACTGGCGGGACGAGGACGAGTTCGCGCAGGCCCAGCGGGACCGGCTGATGGACGCCCGGCTGGCCGAGCGGGTGCGGCAGGCGGGACGGGCCGCGGTGGCGGAGATCCGCGCCTGGGAGTCCCCGTACGCGGACGGCTGGGAACACTGGCGACCGGATCCGTCGTGGGAGGTACCGTCGCTCCCCGGGGACTGGGACCGCACACCCGCGCATGTGTCCTCATGAGACCCTTGATGCGCCCCCGGGCAGGAAACGTAGGATCGTCCTCCGCAACCAGCAGGGCAGCAACCAGCGGGGCGTGCACCGTGCTTGACCGATCGTCACCGAGGGGCGGCAGGACGTGAGCGAGAGGTACGCAGACAACACGGGCATGGGCCGCGGACGGTCCGCCGGTGACACAGGAACAGCCTCTGACCACGCGGGAATCCCGTTCCCGGGGCACGTATTCCGGGTATCGGGATTTCTGCGGGACGAACTGCACGCGCCGCGCGCAGTCCCGGACGGATGGATTCGACACGCGTGACGGAGCACCCGACCTCCTTCGACCGCCCGACGGCGGGCGGTGACCCCGCGGACCCCCGCGGGGCGCTCCTGCGTACCCCCGTGCCGCCGCGCGCCTCCGGGTCCGCGTTATCGGCACAGGGGCGCGCCGGCCAGACGCCGCCGACCTCCGGCACGGGCGCCTTCGAGCACTCCCAGCCCGGCACCGAACCGGCCACCGGTTCCGACACCCACCGGCCGCGGCCCACACCCGACGGCGTCCCGGTGCAGCCGGGGGGCGCGCAGACCGGTGCGGGAGCCGGGCCCGGGCCCGACGGTGCGGGGACACCGGCGCGGGCCGAGCGCCGTACCGGGCAGGTCACCTCGCCCGGCCGGCCCACGCCCATGCGGCGGGACGGGGACCGGCTGCGCTTCGTGGGGGCCGCGACCCGGCGGATCGCGCGGGGCATGGACCTCGACGAGATCGTGATGGGGCTGTGCCGGGCCACCGTGCCGACCTTCGCGGACGCGATCCTCGTCTACCTGCGCGAGCCGTTGCCGGTCGGCGACGAGCGGCCCACCGGCCCGCTGGTGCTGCGGCTGCGGCGCACCGACCGCATACCGGCCGAGCGGGACACCGAGACGGGGTTCACGCCCGCGGTCCAGCCCGAACCCTCGGAACTGGAGACGGTCGGCTCCGAGCTGTGCGAGGTGCGGCCGGGCAGCGCGCTCGCCGAGGTGCTGCGCGGGGTGCGCCCGGTCTTCACGGACACCCCCGCGGCCCGCGCCGCCCTGCCCGAGCTGCTCGGGGACGGCGGCGGCTTCGCCGTGCCCGACGGGCAGCGGGCGATCCTCGCGCCGCTGCGCGGCCGGCGCAGGGTGATCGGGGCCGCCCTCTTCCTGCGCGGCCCCGAGCGCGTCGCCTTCGAGGCCGACGACCTGCTGGTCGCCGCCCAGCTGGCCACGCACAGCGCGCTCGGCATCGACAAGGCGGTGCTGTACGGCCGTGAGGCGTACATCGCCGACGAGCTGCAGCGCACCATGCTCCCGGAGAACCTGCCGCACTGCACCGGCGTGCGGCTCGCCTCCCGCTACCTCCCGGCCGCGGAGACCGCGCGGGTCGGCGGCGACTGGTACGACGCGATCCCGCTGCCCGGCAGCCGCGTCGCGCTGGTCGTCGGCGACGTGATGGGCCACTCCATGACGTCGGCGGCCATCATGGGCCAGCTGCGGACCACCGCGCAGACCCTGGCCGGGCTCGACCTGCCGCCGCAGGAGGTGCTGCACCACCTCGACGAGCAGGCCCAGCGCCTGGGCACCGACCGCATGGCGACCTGTCTGTACGCCGTGTACGACCCGGTCTCGCACCGCATCACCGTCGCCAACGCCGGCCACCCGCCGCCCGTACTGCTGCACCTCGGCGGTCACGCGGAGGTGCTGCGGGTGCCCGCGGGCGCCCCGATCGGCGTGGGGGGCGTGGACTTCGAGGCCGTGGAGCTGGACGCCCCCGCGGGCGCCACGCTGCTGCTCTACACCGACGGGCTGGTCGAGTCCCGCCTGCGCGACGTGTGGACCGGCATAGAGCAGCTGCGGGAGCGCCTCGCCGTCACCGCGCAGCTCACCGGCCCCGACCATCCGCCGCCCCTGGAAGCCCTGTGCGACGAGGTGCTGGACATGCTCGGGCCGGGCGACCGGGACGACGACATCGCGCTGCTCGCCGCCCGCTTCGACGGCATCGCGCCCAGCGACGTGGCGTACTGGTTCCTGGAGCCCGACGACACCGCTCCGGGACGGGCCAGGCGGCTGGCCCGCCGCGCCCTCGGCCGCTGGGGCATGGAGGACCTGACCGACTCCGTGGAGCTGCTGGTCAGCGAGGTCGTGACCAATGCCGTGCGGTACGCCACCAAGCCGGTCACCCTGCGGCTGCTGCGCACGGACGTGCTGCGCTGCGAGGTCGGCGACGACGTGCCGCAGCTGCCGCGACTGCGGCAGGCGCGGGCCACCGACGAGGGCGGGCGTGGGCTGTACCTGGTCAACCGGCTGGCCCGGCGCTGGGGAGCGACCCGGCTGAGCACCGGGAAGGTGGTCTGGTTCGAGCTGAACCGGGGCTGAGCCCCCGTACAACTGGAAGGGCGCCCGGTGCTCACCGGGCGCCCTTCCGCGTACCTGCTTCCGCTGCCTGCGCTCCTACCGCTCCTGCCGGTCCACGTCCGGGAAGAACGGGTTCTCCGGTTCCGTGGACGCCCCGCCGGTCGGCGGCGCCTCGGACGACGGGCTGCCGGACGGCGACTCGGACACCGACTCCGACGGCGACTCGCTCACCGGCGGCTCGGACGTCGGGTCCTCCGTCTCCGGCTCCTCGCTCTCGGGCGGCTCGGGCGTCTCCTCCTGGGACGGCGACTGGGACGGCGACTCGCTCGGCGACGGGGTGGTGCTCGGCTTCACCGCGTTGCCCTGCTTGGTCTCCAGCTCGAACTCGCTGACCTCGTCCATGACGCCGAAGGTGTACGCGGCCCAGATCTCCGCCGGGAAGCCACCGCCGTTGACGCGGTAGTCGACGCCGCCGGCCTTGTACATCGGGACCTGGGCGTGGGTCTTCGGGTCCTCGCCGAACAGGCCGACCGAGGTGACCAGCTCGGGCGTGTACCCGCTGAACCAGGCCGACTTGTTGTTGTCGGACGTGCCGGTCTTGCCGGCGACCGTCTGGCCGTCGCGCAGCGGGTTGTTCCGCACGGACGTCTTGGCCGTACCGTCATCGACCACGCCGGTGAGCACGGAGGTCACCGTGTCGGCGGCCTCGCGGCTGATGACCTGCTCGCCGATCGGCTCGGGGAACTCCACCGTGCGGTCCTTGTGCTCGACCGACTTGACGATGGCCGGCGTGACCTTCTTGCCGTGGTTGTCGAGGGTGGCGTAGACACCAGCCATCTCCAGCGGGCTGGCGCCCATACTGCCCAGGGTCTGGGCGGGCACGGCCTGGTCGCCCTCGGTGTTCATCCCGAGGTCGCCGGCGACCTTCATGACCTGCTCCATGCCGACGTCGACGCCCATCTGCGCGAAGGCGGAGTTGACGGACTTGTTCATCGCCTCCTGGACGGTGATGTCCCCGTAGCTCCTGTCGTCCTCGTTGGGCGGTGCGAAGCCGACCTCCCGGTCGCCGTCCATGACGGGGCGCTCGCTGGTGCCGTCGTAGATCGTGTTGGCCGTGATGGGGTCGCCGTCCTGGGTCTCGGCGTCCTGGTCGACGGCCGCGGCGAAGATCACCGGCTTGAAGGTGGAGGCGGGCTGGTAGTCGTCGCGGGTGGCGTTGTTCGTGTAGTGCTTCACGTAGTCCACGCCGCCGTACATCGCCACGACGCCGCCCGTCTTCGGGTCGACGGAGACGGCGCCGGCCTGGACGTCGGCGTCGACGTCGCGCTTCTCGGGGTCGAGCTTGCTGGTGAGCTTGGCCTTGACGGCCTTCTCCAGCTCCGCCTGCTTCTCCTTGTCGATGTTGAGGGTGACGGTGTAGCCGCCGAGGTCCAGAAGGGCCTTGGCCTGCTCCATGTCCTCGGCCGCGCCCTGCTCGACGAGCTGCTTCTTGATCTCGTAGTCGGCCGCGGTCACCAGGTACCCGGTCTGGCCCTGCATTCCCGCTGCGGCCTTGGGCTCCTTCGGCTCCGGGAACTTCATGCCCTGGCGATCGGACTGGCTCAGCCAGTCCTCCTCGACCATATTGTCCAGGACGTAGTTCCAGCGCTCCTGGACGAGCTTCTTGCCGGTGTCGCTGGCGATCGCCCAGTCGTACTGGTTCGGTGCCTGGAGCAGCGCCGCGAGGTACGCGCCCTGCTCGACCGTAAGGTCCTGGGCGTCGACGCGGTAGTAGGCCTGCGCGGCGGCCTGAATACCGTAGGCGCCGCGGCCGTAGTAGCTGGTGTTGATGTAGCCGGCCAGGATGTAGTCCTTGGACTTCTCCCGGTCCAGCTTCAGGGAGATGACCAGCTCCTTGAGCTTGCGCGTGACCGTCTGTTCCTGGGACAGGTAGTAGTTCTTGACGTACTGCTGGGTGATGGTCGAGCCGCCCTGCGCGCCCTTGCCGGAGAGCGTGTTGAGCAGGCCGCGCGCGGTGCCCTTGAGGTCGACGCCGGAGTCCTTGTAGAAGGTCTTGTTCTCGGCGGCGACGAAGGTGCGCTGGACCTCCTTGGGCACCTTGGCCAGGTCGACGATCTCGCGGTTGCGGTCGCCGGTGCGGGTCATGATGCTGCCGTCGCTGTACTTGTAGACGTTGCTCTGCAGCTCGGCCTCGGGGTTGCCCTCGGGGATGTCGATCACCATGTACAGCACGATGAAGGCGCCCATGCCGAGCAGGCAGAGGCCGAAGAACGTGCCGAGGATCTTCTTCCAGGTGAAGAACCTGCGTATGCCGCTCTTCTGGCCGGCCCCCGACGAACGGCGGGTTTTCGGCGCCGCGCGGCGGCCACCGCGCTGTCGCGCTCTTCTCTCTTCCGCTCGCCCCATGGGTCCGATCCGCTCCGCTTCCTTCATCTGTGGGCACGCTCTGCTCACGTGTCACACAGGTTCGTCGCTCAGGTCAGCTCAGAAAGCTAACACCGGGAGATAAGACAAACGCCTGCCGATCCGGCCTTGTACGGACGTGAGAATCAGCACCCGTTCCCCTGGAACCGACGTACGAGAGGGGTTCAGGGTTGCCGTTCGAGGGTAAAGTGATATCACTTAGATAGACCTGAGATAGACGTCCGGGCGCGTCCGAGCGCGCCCGCCGAGAACGGGGGACTCGCCATGTCCACGCACGACACGCACGACACTTCGCAGGTCAGGGCGGACGTACCGGAGATGCCGGCGCCACGGGTACGTGAGACGCAGGCGCACAGCATCGGTGGCGGGATGGCGCTGCTGCTGGGTCTGGTGGGGCTGGTGGCCGGGGCCGGCCTGATCGCCGCCGCCACCGCGGTCTCCTCGGCCGGGGGCAAGGCGGCGCTGATCGTCGCGGGGATCGTGATCGCCCTGGCGGCCTTCCTCGCGATGTGCGGGCTGAACATGGTGGCGCCGGGCGAGGCCCGGGTGGTGCAGCTCTTCGGGCGGTACCGGGGGACGATCCGGCAGGACGGGCTGCGCTGGGTCAATCCGCTGACCTCGCGCACCAAGATCTCGACGCGGGTGCGGAACCACGAGACGGCCGTCCTGAAGGTCAACGACGCCTACGGCAATCCCATCGAGCTGGCGGCCGTGGTGGTCTGGCGGGTGGAGGACACCGCGCAGGCCAGCTTCGAGGTGGACGACTACGTCGAGTTCGTCTCCACCCAGACCGAGGCGGCCGTGCGGCACATCGCGATCGAGTACCCGTACGACGCCCACGAGGAGGGCGGCCTCTCCCTGCGGGGCAACGCCGAGGAGATCACCGAGAAGCTCGCCGTCGAGCTGCACGCGCGCGTGGAGGCGGCCGGCGTGCAGATCGTCGAGTCCCGCTTCACGCACCTCGCGTACGCGCCGGAGATCGCCTCGGCGATGCTCCAGCGGCAGCAGGCGGGCGCGGTGGTCGCGGCGCGGCGGCAGATCGTGGACGGGGCGGTCGGCATGGTGGAGGCGGCGCTCGCCCGGATCAGCGAGCAGGACATCGTGGAGCTGGACGACGAGCGCAAGGCCGCGATGGTGTCCAACCTGATGGTCGTGCTCTGCGGGGACCGCGCCGCCCAGCCGGTCCTGAACACCGGGACGCTCTACCAGTGACGGCCCGGTCCGAGGGCACGCCGTCCGAGCCGCCCGACGAAACCCCGCCCGAGGGGTCCGACTCCGGGGGTCCGGCCGCCCCGAAGCGCAGGTCGCCGCAGCAGCGCAAGCAGGTGCTGCTGCGGCTGGACCCCCAGGTGTACGAGGCGCTGGCCCGGTGGGCGGGCGACGAGCTGCGCTCGGCCAACGCCCAGATCGAGTTCCTGCTCCGCCGGGCCCTGGCGGAGGCGGGCCGGCTGCCCGGCGAGGCCGGACCGCTGCCTCGGCGGGGGCGCCCGCCCCGGCGGCCCGGACCGGGGTCCACGCCACCGCCACCGCCGTAGAGGAGTCGGCGAAGCCGCGTCACCGCACACTGCGGAGGCGCGGCTTCCGTCGTGGCGGAACCGTGACAATCGCCTCCGACCTGGGCTCCCGTACACGCGGCCATCAGCTCTGCACCGCGCGTATACATGACACGTATACACCGTGTGTAGAGTGCTCGGCATGTCCATCGGTCACACCCTCCTCGGGCTCCTGGAGTCCGGGCCGCGCCACGGTTACGACCTCAAGCGCGCCTTCGACGAGAAGTTCGGTCACGACCGGCCGCTCCACTACGGCCAGGTCTATTCGACGATGTCCCGCCTGCTGAAGAACGGCCTCGTCGTCGTCGACGGCATCGAGACCGGCGGCGGCCCCGAGCGGAAGCGGTACGCGATCACCGACGCGGGGATCACCGACGTACAGCGGTGGCTCGCCACGCCCGAGAAGCCCGAGCCGTACCTCCAGTCGACGCTCTACACGAAGGTCGTCCTCGCGCTGCTCACCCGACGCGACGCCGCCGACATCCTCGACACCCAGCGTTCGGAGCACCTGCGCAGCATGCGCATCCTGACCGACCGCAAGCGCAAGGGCGACCTCGCGGACCAGCTGATCTGTGACCACGCCCTGTTCCATCTGGAGGCCGACCTGCGGTGGCTGGAGCTCACCGCGGCGCGCCTCGACAAGCTCCGTGAGGCGGTAACCCGATGACTCCTCCCGCAGGTTCGCTGCTCTCGGCCGAGCAGCTGCGCAAGGCCTACGGCCCGACCCTCGCCCTCGACGGCGCCGAGTTCTCCATCCACCCCGGCGAGGTCGTCGCCGTGATGGGACCCTCCGGGTCGGGCAAGTCGACGCTGCTGCACTGCCTCGCCGGGATCGTCCCGCCCGACTCGGGCACGATCATGTACGGCGGGCGGGAGCTGTCCGCCATGGGCGACGCCGAGCGCAGTGCGCTGCGCCGCTCCGACTTCGGGTTCGTGTTCCAGTTCGGGCAGCTGGTGCCGGAGCTGACGTGCGTGGAGAACGTCGCCCTGCCGCTGCGGCTGAACGGCACCTCCCGCAAGGAGGCCGAGCGGGCCGCGCTGACCTGGATGGAGCGGCTGGAGGTCGACGGCCTGAGGAAGAAGCGGCCCGGTGAGGTCTCCGGCGGCCAGGGGCAGCGGGTCGCGGTGGCGCGGTCGCTGGTCACCAACCCGCGCGTGCTCTTCGCCGACGAGCCGACCGGCGCGCTGGACTCCCTCAACGGCGAGCGCGTCATGGAACTCCTCACGGACGCCGCCCGCTCCACCAACGCCGCCGTCGTGCTGGTCACGCACGAGGCACGGGTGGCCGCCTACTCCGACCGCGAGATCGTCGTACGGGACGGCAGGTCCCGGGACATGGAGCGGGTCGTATGAGCGTGCCCACACGCGAGAGGCCGCCGAGCCTGGCCGCAGGAGAGGTCCGGCGCGAGCGGGGCCGCGGCCGGGTCCGGGCAGCCGCCGCCGACCTGGCCATGGGGGTCCGCTTCGCCTTCACCGGCGGGCGCGAGGGGTGGACCCGGGCGGTGCTGACGGCGGTCGGCGTCGGGCTCGGCGTCGCCCTGCTGCTGCTGACGACGGCGATCCCCAACGCGCTCGACGTCCGGCACGAGCGGGAGGCCGCGCGCACCGACATCACCTTCACCGACGAGCAGCCGGCCAAGGCGGACGACACGCTCGTGGTCGCCAACGTCGGTACGGACTTCCGCGACGACACCGTCCGGGGCCGGGCCCTGGAGCCCGAGGGGCCGCGGGCGCCGCTGCCACCGGGGGTGGAGGAGTTCCCGGCGAAGGGCGAGATGGTGGTCTCCCCCGCGCTGAAGGAGCTGCTGGAGTCGGACTCCGGCGCGCTGCTGCGCGAGCGGCTGCCGGACCGGATCATCGGCACCATCGCGGAGGAGGGGCTGATCGGCTCGGCCGAACTCGCCTACTACCAGGGCGCCGAAGGGCTCGCGCCGCACATCGACAGCGGCCGGATCGTCCGTATCGACCGGTTCGGGGATCCGAATCCGGGTTCCGAGCGGTCCGACCCGGTGCTGCTCCTGCTGATCCTCGTCGTCTTCGTGGTGCTGCTGATGCCGGTCGCGGTCTTCATCGCGGCGGCCGTGCGGTTCGGCGGGGAGCGGCGGGACCGGCGGCTGGCGGCGCTGCGGCTGGTGGGCTCCGACAGCGGGATGACCCGGCGGATCGCCGCCGGTGAGGCGATGGCGGGCGCGGTGCTGGGGCTGGTCTTCGGTGCCGGGTTCTTCATGATCGGGCGGCAGCTCGCGGGGACCGCCGAGGTGTTCCGCATCAGCGTGTTCCCGAGCTACCTCAACCCCTCGCCGCTGCTCGCCCTGCTGGTCGCGGTGGCCGTGCCGGCGGCGGCGGTGCTGGTGACGCTGTTCGCGCTGCGCGGGGTCGTCATCGAGCCGCTCGGCGTGGTGCGCGCGGGCCGGCCGCCCCGGCGCCGGCTGTGGTGGCGGCTGCTGCTGCCGCTGGCCGGACTGGCGATGCTCTACCCGATGATCGGCAACGGGCGGGACAACGGCGACTTCAACCAGTACCTGGTGACCGGTGGTGTCGTCCTGCTCCTGGTCGGCGTGACCGCGCTGCTGCCGTGGATCGTGGAGGCCGTCGTCGCCCGGCTCGGTGCCGGTGGCGTGGCCTGGCAGCTGGCCGTGCGCAGGCTGCAGCTGAGCAGCGGTACGGCGGCCCGCATGGTCAACGGCATCGCGGTGGCCGTCGCGGGCGCGATCGCGCTGCAGATGCTCTTCGCGGGCGTGGAGGACGACTACACCCGGCCCACCGGGCAGGACGTGTCGCTGGCGCAGATGGAGGTGACCCTGCCGGACGGGATGCCGGTGACGTCGGCGGCCGGCAAGCTCCGTGACACCGAGGGCGTGAAGGAGGTCTACGGCTACTCCGAGGGCTACCTCGGCGACCGTGCCCTGGAACCGGAGGCGATGACGTCCGTGACGGTGGGCGACTGCGCCGCGCTGCGGGAGATGGCCGACCTGCCCTCGTGCGCCGACGGGGACGTGTTCGCCGTCCACGGCGCCGAGTGGGACGCCGGGGTCGACATGGCGAAGCTGGCCGAGCCGGGACGGAAGCTGTACCTCGACCCGTCGTACGAGGGCACCCCGAAGAGCCTGGAGATCCCCTGGACGGTGCCGCAGGGCGTGAAGGCGGCGGAGCCGCGCCGCGGTCTGCTGGCCGGGATCGACCGGGGCGGCTTCCTGATCACGCCGAAGGCGATGCCGGACTCGCTGGTGCCGGCCCTGGCCGGGCACGCCTATCTCAGGCTGGACGAGTCGGTGCCGGACGTGCACGACCGCGTACGGAACACCGCGGCGGCCGTCCACCCGCTGGCTGACGCCATGGTGTGGGCGGCGACGGAGCGCACCGGCCGGTTCGACGCCATCCGCACCGGTCTGTTCGTCGGGGCGGCGTGCGTGCTGGCGCTGATCGGCGCGAGCCTGCTCGTCTCCCAGCTGGAGCAGCTCCGCGAGCGGAAGAAGCTCCTGTCGGCCCTGGTCGCCTTCGGCACCCGGCGCCGCACGCTGAGCTTGTCGGTGCTGTGGCAGACGGCCATTCCCATCGTGCTGGGCCTGCTGCTGGCCATGGTGGTGGGCCTGACGCTGGGCACGGTCCTGCTGAAGATGACGAACACCCCGGTCAGCGTCGACTGGACCGGCGTCCTCGCCATGACCGGCATCGGCGCCGCGGTCGTCCTGGTGGTGACCCTGCTGAGCCTGCCGCCACTGCTGCGGCTGATGCGGCCGGAGGGGTTGCGTACCGAGTAGGGCCGCGCCCCGCCCCGGGCAGGCCGGGCGGCCCGGGGCGGTGCTGCCCGTCCGGGGCCGCCCGTCCGGGGTCGGCAGTCCGAGGCCGGCAGTCCGAGGCCGGCAATCCGGGGCGGAGGCTCCGAGGCTGACGGCCCGGGGCCCACGGCCCGAGGCGCACGGCCCGAGGCCGACGGTGGCGGGCGATCCGGGGCGGGCAGCCGGAGACGGGCGATCCAAGACGTCCGCCCCAGAGCGTGCGCCCCGGGGGCGGACGGCCGGGGCGCACGATCCGGATCGGACAGCCCGAGGCGGGCGCCTCTGGGCAGACGCCCCGGGGCGCACGACCCGAGGCGGGCGGTCGCAGGCGGACACCCCTGATCGGACGACCCACATCGGGCAGCCCCGGACACACGAACCTGGGCAGATGATCCGGAACCGACGACCCAGGAGGGACGAACCGATGCGGGCGGTCCTGGGCGGGCGGCCCGACGCACACGACCCGGGCGCACGACCCGAGGCGGGCGGGGCCGGTTCAGGCCCCGAGCGTCCGCACCGGCAGGTCCGTCATCGCCTCCCGCAGCGCACCCGCCAGTTCCTCGTACTCCGCGGAGCGGGCCGCGCCCGTGCGCATGGCGAGGGCGATGCGGCGGGTGGGGGCCGGGTCGGCGAAGGAGCCGGTGAGGAGCTGGCTGGAGCGGGAGGTCTCCACGCGGACCGCCGTGCGCGGCAGCAGCGTCACGCCCAGGCCGCCCGCCACCAGCTGCACCAGCGTCGACAGCCCGGCGGCCGTCGTGGTCGCGGGGACGTCCGCGCGGCCGGCCTCCCGGCAGATGTCGAGCGCCTGGTCGCGCAGGCAGTGTCCCTCGTCGAGGAGCAGCAGGTTCAGCTCGCGCAGCACCGAGCGCTCGATGCCCTCCCGCCCGCCGAGCCGGTGGTCGAGCGGCGTGACGAGCACGAAGTCCTCGTCGAAGAGCGGGACCTCGGCGACGCCGGGGACGCCGAGCGGCACCGCGAGCAGCAGCAGGTCGAGGCGGCCGGTGGACAGCCCCTCCAGCAGGCTCGCCGTCTGCTCCTCGTGGACCTGGAGATCCAGGTCCGGGTAGCGGTCCTGCACCAGGCGCAGCACGGTGGGCAGCAGGTACGGTGCGACGGTCGGGATGACGCCGAGCCGCAGCGCGCCGGTGAACGGTGCCCGTACCGCCTCCGCCTCCTCCAGCAGCGCGCCGACCTCCGCCAGTACCGCCTTCGCCCGCACCGCGAGGCGTTCCCCCGCCGGAGAGAGCAGTACCTTGCGCGTCGTACGCTCCAGGAGGGTGACACCCAGTGCCTCCTCCAGGGCGGAGACGGCGCCCGAGAGCGCGGGCTGGCTCATGCCGATCGCGGCGGCGGCGTCGCGGAAGTGCAGGTGCTCCGCGACCGCCGCGAAAGCCCGCAGCTGGGCGAGGCTGGGCTGTCTCTTCCTGCCCGACATTAATAGCCACCTCCGATCAACTCGACCGAGTGTAGCTATTTCCGTAATCAATGCACCCTGTGCCAACATCAATAACGTCCAACCCATGGGAAACACTCGCAAAACGGGTGTTTTCTCGCTGCGTTATTTGGAGAGCGTGTGCTCACTGTCGGTGACAAGTTCCCCGAGTTCGAACTGACCGCCTGCGTCTCGCTGGAGAAGGGCAAGGAGTTCGAGCAGATCGACCACAAGACCTACGAGGGCAAGTGGAAGGTCGTCTTCGCCTGGCCCAAGGACTTCACCTTCGTGTGCCCGACCGAGATCGCCGCCTTCGGCAAGCTGAACGACGAGTTCGCCGACCGTGACGCCCAGATCCTCGGCTTCTCCGGCGACTCCGAGTTCGTGCACCACGCCTGGCGCAAGGACCACCCGGACCTCACCGACCTGCCCTTCCCGATGCTGGCCGACTCGAAGCACGAGCTCATGCGTGACCTCGGCATCGAGGGCGAGGACGGCTTCGCGCAGCGTGCGGTCTTCATCGTGGACCAGAACAACGAGATCCAGTTCACGATGGTCACCGCCGGCTCCGTCGGCCGTAACCCCAAGGAGGTCCTGCGGGTCCTCGACGCCCTGCAGACCGACGAGCTCTGCCCGTGCAACTGGAGCAAGGGCGACGAGACCCTGGACCCGGTCGCGCTGCTGTCGGGGGAGTGAGCTGACATGTCCCTCGACTCCCTGAAGTCCGCCGTACCGGACTACGCCAAGGACCTGAAGCTCAACCTGGGCTCGGTCATAGGCAACTCCGACCTCCCGGCGCAGCAGCTGTGGGGCACCGTGCTGGCGACCGCCATCGCCTCGCGCTCCCCCATCGTCCTGCGCGAGCTGGAGCCGGAGGCGAAGGCGAACCTCACGCCCGAGGCGTACTCGGCCGCCAAGTCGGCCGCCGCGATCATGGCGATGAACAACGTCTTCTACCGCACCCGGCACCTGCTGTCGGACCACGAGTACGGCACCCTGCGCGCCGGTCTGCGGATGAACGTCATCGGCAACCCGGGCGTCGACAAGGCCGACTTCGAGCTGTGGTCCTTCGCGGTGTCCGCCATCAACGGCTGCGGCATGTGCCTGGACTCGCACGAGCAGGTGCTCCGCAAGGCCGGTGTGGACCGCGAGACGATCCAGGAGGCGTTCAAGATCGCCGCCGTGGTCGAGGCCGTCGGCGCCACGCTGGACGCGGAGGCCGTGCTGGCCGCGCAGTAGTCCCCCGCGGAAGGCTGCCCACGCACGACGACGGGCCCCGCTCACCGACTCGGTGAGCGGGGCCCGTTGCGTCGCCACACCGGGGCCAGTGCTCCCGCGGTCGTCGCTACGCCGGGGAGGTGCCCGTCGGCGGTCCGTCCTCCGCCGTGTCCTTCACCGCCGGTTCCGTGCCCGCGCCCGCCGCGGTTTCAGGGGAGCCCGGGGTTCCGGAGCCCCCGGAACCGCCCGGCGTCGCCGCGGCCGCGTCCGTGGACGTCGCGCCGCGTGGCTTCGGGGCCTGTCGTACGGCGGCCTCCCGGGAGTAGGCCCGCAGATAGCCGACGACCGTGTTCGTCACCGCCACCAGCGGTACGGCGACCACCGCGCCGCCGATGCCGGCCACCATGCCGCCCGCGGCCACCGACAGCACCACCGCCAGCGGATGGACCCGCACCGCGCGCCCCAGGATGAACGGCTGGAGGATGTGCCCCTCGATCTGCTGTACCGCCAGCACCACGACGAGCGTCATGACGGCCGCGAACACCCCCTGCGTGACCAGCGCCACGACCACCGCGAGCGCTCCCGAGATCACCGCGCCGACCAGCGGGATGAAGGCGAACAGGAAGATGAACACGGCCAGCGGGACGGCCATCGGCACGTCCAGGAAGTAGATGCCGAGACCGATGAAGATGGCGTCGATCAGCGCCACGATCACCGTGCCCCGCACGTACGCGGTCAGCGTCCGCCACGCGCGCGGACCGGCACCGGCCACGCCCGGCCGGGCCGCCGCCGGCACCAGCTTCAGCGTCCACTGCCAGACGCGCTTGCCGTCGTAGAGCAGGAAGAGCGTCGAGAAGGCGGCCAGCAGGATGCCGGTGAGCGCCTCGACGACGACCGTGACGCCCTCCAGACCGGCGGACGTTATCTGGTCGGTGTTGGCGCCGACCGCTTCCCGCAGGTTCTTGGCGATCTCGTTGATCTGCTTGTCGGTGACGTGGAAGGGGCTGTTCAGCAGCCAGTTGCGCAGTTCGTCGATGCCGTCCTGGACCTGGTCGGAGAGGTTGTCGATGTTCTCCATGACCTGCCAGGTCACGAACCAGCCGATCAGCCCCATCACCACGAACCCGAGGATCGCGGTCAGCGCGGTGGCCGGCCCCCGCGGCACCCCGAGCCGCCGCAGCCGTGCCACGGTCGGCTGGAGCAGCGCCGTGATCAGCAGCGCGGCCACGAACGCCAGCACCACCAGCTGGACGGCACTGATCACCCGCATCAGCACCCACACGGTCCCCGCGAGGACCAGCAGCCGCCACCCGGCCTCCGCGGCGACCCGTACGCCCCAGGGGACGGCCTGCGCGGGATCGGGACGGTTCTGGACCACGAGCTGGTGCTGCGGTGCGGTGTCGTGCTCCGGGGGCGGGTCCTGCCGCGACGGCGGCGCGTGGTGGGCGGCCGGTGACGGTTCGCCGTCGGGGCCCTCTTCCCGCGCCTCGCGGCGCTGCTCCAACCGCTCGCTCATCTGCGTCAGTCCGGCGCCGAGCCGACCGAGCCACCCTGGCACTCGCGACATGATCCGTCCTCTTCCCCCGTCTTTCCCCACCACTCCCCCCTGGAGTCGTTCCGGTCCGACCGTACATCGCGGGCACGCGAAAGCCCCTCACCGAAGGACGGCGAGGGGCTTCGCGAGGTTGAGCGGTGGGGCAACCGGTCTGTGCCGGGCGGGACTCAGTACCAGTGGTTGGCCTGCCAGAAGGCCCAGGCGTCGCACGGGCTGCCGTAGCGGTTGTCCATGTAGTTGAGGCCCCACTTGATCTGGGTGGCCGGGTTGGTCCGCCAGTCGGCGCCCGCCGAGGCGTACTTGCCGGCCGGGAGGGCCTGGAAGAGGCCGTAGGCACCGGAGGAGGGGTTGACGGCCTTGTAGTTCCAGCTGGACTCGTGGTCCACGATGTTGCTGAAGCACTGCCACTGGCCGCTCGGCACCATCTGACGGGCCATCGCCTGGATCTGGCCGATGCTGTAGGAGCTCTGGACGGAGAAGCTGGTGGCCTCGCGCTGGGCGTCGCGGCTGGCCGCTTCCTTCGCCGCCTCGCGCTTCTTCGCCTCCTCGGCCGCCTCCTTGGCCTTCTCCTGCTTGGCCACGGCGGTCTCGGCGGCTGCCTTGCGGGCCGCCTCCTCGGCGTCCTTCTTGGCGCTCGCGTCCGCGGCGATGGCCTGCGCGTCGGCCTGCTGCGTCAGGGACGCGGTCTGCACCTGCGCCTGCTCGCCCATGGGGATGTCCGCAAGCAGCGTCGTGCCGGCTGCTGTGGCTTCCGCGTCGTTGTTCTGCGCGGTGCTGCCCGAGGCAACGCCGACGACACTTCCGACAGCGGTGACCGCCGTGGCCGAGGCCACTGCGAATCCCCGGACCGAGATCCGGCTCACACGGTTTCCTTCCAGCATCGCCCGCTTCGGTGACCCTCGCGGACGCAATCGTGCCCCTGGCACTGGCCTCCCCAACTACGGGTCACGGGAGGCACGGGCCCGGTGGACAACTCCCCGTCAAGGGAGCGCCGCGTGGTGCTCGGGCGGCATACGACGCTGCTATGGAGTTGAGACTGGTGCTTCTGTCGTGCTGCCGTACCGCTGGGGGTACAGCTGTGTCGTATGCGGGGCCTGACAGGAACGAGACTCTGCCGTAACCCGACGGGGTGAGGCAATTCTGTGTTGCGTGTGAAAGCTCACATCCCGTTTGGCCCAGGGGATTCCCGGAAAGCCACACACGCCGAGGCGCCGCCCGGCTAGGCTCTTCGCCTTCCGGACGGCGCCCACGTCACGCGATATGCCTCAGATGTGGCCGTCCTCCAGCATTTCGGTCACGAGTGCCGCGATCTGCGACCGCTCGGACCGGGTCAGGGTGACGTGCGCGAAGAGCGGATGCCCCTTCAGCTTCTCGACGACGGCGACGACACCGTCGTACCGCCCCACCCGCAGGTTGTCCCGCTGCGCCACGTCGTGGGTCAGTACGACCCGCGAGTTGGCCCCGATGCGGGAGAGCACGGTCAGCAGGACGTTCCGCTCCAGCGACTGGGCCTCGTCCACGATCACGAACGCGTCGTGCAGCGAGCGCCCCCGGATGTGGGTGAGCGGCAGCACCTCCAGCATCCCGCGCGCGGTCACCTCCTCGATGACCTCCCGGCTGGTGACCGCCGACAGCGTGTCGAAGACCGCCTGCGCCCAGGGGCTCATCTTCTCGGCCTCGGAGCCGGGCAGATAGCCGAGTTCC
Source organism: Streptomyces sp. CB02414 (assembly GCF_001905385.1). Taxonomy (GTDB): domain Bacteria; phylum Actinomycetota; class Actinomycetes; order Streptomycetales; family Streptomycetaceae; genus Streptomyces. Next base: position 368,845 of record NZ_LIPF01000002.1, read on the forward strand.
TGTCCGCCGACCGCGTACAGCGGCCGGAAGACCATCACCTTCTGGTGCTGCCGCCGCTCCAGCACCGCCTCCAGCCCCGCGCACAGCGCCAGCGCCGACTTGCCGGTGCCGGCCCGGCCGCCCATCGACACGATCCCGACGTCGGGGTCGAGGAGCAGGTCGAGCGCGATCCGCTGCTCGGCGCTGCGCCCCTTGATGCCGAACGCCTCCCGGTCGCCGCGCACCACGCGGACGCTGCCGTCGGGCGTGACCCGGCCGAGCGCCTTGCCGCGCTCCGACTGGATGGTCAGCCCGGTGTGCACGGGCAGCTCGGATACCTCGGGGACGTAGACCCGCCCCTCCTCGAAGAGGATGTCCACCTGCTCGCCGGGCAGCGTCAGTTCGGACATGCCGGTCCAGCCGGAGGCGTCCGTGATGGCGAGCTCGGCGCGGTACTCCTCGGCGAGCAGGCCGACGGAGGACGCCTTGATCCTCAGCGGGAGGTCCTTGGACACGACGGTGACGTCGTATCCCTCCGCCTGGAGGTTGCGGGCTACCGCGAGGATACGGGAGTCGTTGTCCCCCAGGCGGTAGCCGGTGGGCAGCACGCTGGGGTCCGAGTGGTTGAGCTCGACACGCACGGTGCCGCCGAGATCTCCGATCGGAATGGGGGCGTCGAGGCGACCGTGCCGTACGCGGAACTCGTCGAGCAGGCGCAGGGCCTGCCGGGCGAAGTAGCCGAGTTCGGGATGGTGCCGCTTGGCCTCCAGCTCCGTCACCACGACGATGGGGAGCACGACCTCGTGCTCGTCGAAGCGGTTCAGGGCGTTCGGATCGGCCAGCAGGACGCTGGTGTCGAGAACGTAGGTGCGCCTGTCTGGCTTGTGGCGCTTTGTGCTGGTCACCACGGAAGGACGTACCCCCTCGGATGAGGTCGGGGAGCGACGGAGTGGACGCTGGGCCGGGAGAGCGGGAACGAACCGGCCGGCCGACGGCCGCCCTGCACTGACGAGTCGGCCGGTCGGCGGCCGCCCCGGACGGGCGCGGGCCGCGAGCCGGCCCTCCGCCGCGTCTTCCGTGCCGTGACCGCACGGTGGGGCTGGTGCAAAGGGCCTCCCGGGCGGACGGCTCCGTGCCGTCCGCTGAGATACGACACCCGTGGTTCGGGCGTCGACCTGCTTGGTTTATGCCCTCGAACAAGCGCCGCCATGCCACGGCACAGGACGACGCACCGGTGAACTCCTCATGACGCGCGCCCCTCGGGCGTCCGCCGGACGCCCCTGCCGAATGCGGGCAGAAAAACGGGCCGGTCCGTGGGGGGGATACGGACCGGCCCGAGGGGGGGGTTCCACCATAACCCTTCGTAAGGGATGTCGGGTGCATCGGCGTGCCACAACTACTCTCCGAAATCGCCCGGCGACGCCCGGGTGGCCGTGGAAGCACCCATTCCGCCATGAATCATGGCCGGAACGGAGCGGGCGGGAGAGAGAAAACCGCGCCCCCGGCGCACTGGAGGGACGGTCCGGCAACATCCCGCGCGCGCCGGCGCCCGCACGGCGGACCACCCGCGCTTCCCTCCACCGGGTGACCCCACCGGCGAACCCCCGTTTGACCGGGCACCGCGCAGCCCCCTCCACTGCGCGGTGCCACACGCGCAGCTTTGCTCACGCGAATTACCTGGCACCGAACTTACGTGATCGGGCGGGGCGAATTCGACGCGGTAAGGACAACGATGAATAACGATGTGGAAACCCTGTGAGGATCGCCGGGCGATTCCGCACCCTCCCTCCAGGCACGCGGATATTTGCGGAGGTGGGCCATATATGCCCAGAAGATCCCGCACCACCCCGGCCCCGCGGAGGCACGCACGGAAGCCACCGCCGGTTCCATCTAGGCCACATACTGGCCTACTGCTCCCCTAACGTCGCCTCATGACGAAGAGGACGGCCATCACTTGGGACGCGGCGAGCGCACGCCGCCTCGAACGACAGTTCCTCGCCAACTCCGCCCGAACGGGCACGCCGGTCGCCGAAGCGGCCGGTGCGATGCTCGGCGTCCACGCCCAGGTCCTCTCCGCGGCGGAGTTGTCGGTGGGCATCCGGGTCGACGGCGTGACCCGGACGGACGTACGGACCGCACTGTGGCCGGCCGGATCGCCCGCCACCCCGCCCTCGCTGATCAAGACCCACGGCCCGCGCGGCACCGTCCACCTGCTCCCGGCCCGCGACCTGCCCATGTGGTGCGCCGCGCTCCCCGCCGTCCCCGCCGGACCGGCCTCCTTCCCGCCCGGCATACGGCTCACCGAGGACCAGGCGGCACAGGTCGTGACGGCCATCGGCGACGCACTGGACGGCGCCTTCCTCACCATCGACGAACTGGGCGAGGAGGTCGTCGCCCGCACCGGTCCGTGGGCCGGCGACCTGGTGATGCCCGCGTTTCAGACCATGTGGCCGCGCTGGCGCCAGGTCCTGCACCGGGCCGGCCAGCGCGGCGCCCTGTCCTTCGGCCCCAACCGCGGCCGCAAGGTGACGTACACCCGCCCGCCGCACTTCACCCCGCTGCCCCCGAATGAGGCGCTGCACCTCCTCGTACTCCGCTACCTGCGCGCCTACGGCCCGGCCACCCCGCAGCACTTCGCCAGGTGGCTGGCGGCTCCACCCGCCTGGGCGCGCACTCTGTACGAGGACCTGGCCGCCGCGGGCCAGATCGAGGAGGTCGACTTCGAGGGGGTGCCGGCGTGGGTGGCGGCGGGCGACACGGACTTCCCCCGCGGCGCCGAGCGCGACGACCTGCTGCGAGGGCTGCACCTCCTGCCGTACTTCGACGCGTACCTGATCGCCGCTCAGCCGCGGGAGCTGCTCTTCCCGGGAGCGGCGTACCAGCGGGCGCTGGCGGGCGGGCAGGCGGGCAACTTCCCCGTGCTGCTGGTCGACGGGGTCGCGGCGGGCGTGTGGCACCAGCGGCGCCGGGGACGGCGTACGACCGTCACGGTCGAGCCCGTGGGACGACGAGGTCTGGCGGCATCCCGGCAACGGGAGCTGGAGGCACGGGTGGAGCGGGTGGGAGAGGTGCTGGAGGCACGGGCGGAGCTGGTGGTGGGCGAGGTGACGACCGGCCCCCACGCGTGAGCGACCCCTACTGTCGCGGTTTCCGGGCCTCGAAGAGGTGCCGCGCACTGTGGGCCACGAAGGGCCCCTCCGCCGCGATGCGCTCATGCATCTCCCGCAGCCGGTCCCGGTACGCCTCGACGGTGAACCCCGGGACCATCCACACGACCTTGCGCAGGAAGTGGACGACGGCCCCGACGTCATGGAACTCCATCCGCAGCCGCTCCGCCCGCAGGTCGACGACCTCCAGCCCGGCAGCCTCGGCGTCGGCCCGTTCCCGGTCGGGGTGCCGGGCGTTCCGGCTCTCCTCCGGCTGCGGCCCCAGGAAGAACTCGACGACCTCGAACACGCTCGCCGGCCCGACATGCTGGGCGAAGTACGTACCGCCGGGCGCGAGGACCCGGGCGATCTCCGACCAGTGCGGCACGACGGGATGCCGGCTCACGACCAGGTCGAAAGCCCCGTCGGCGAAGGGGAAGGGCGCGTCGTCGGACGAGGCGACCACGGGGACGCCGCGGGGGCGGAGCAGTTCGGTGGCCTTCGCGACGTTGGGCGGCCACCCTTCGGTGGCGACGAGGAGGTCGGGCCGCCCGGGCGCCGCTGCCCCGAGGGCGAAGTCCAGCACCTCCCCTCCCCCGGTCTGCACCTCCAGTACGGCACCGGCCCCGGCGAGCCGCGCGCCCATGGAACGGGCGTACCCCCAGGAGGGCCGCGCCTCGGTGGCCCGCCCCTCGAACCAGGAGAAGTCCCAACCTTCGGTGGGGACGGCGGCGCCTTCGGCTACGAGGTCGTCGAAGGTGCCGGGGGTTGGGGGTGCCATGGGAGTCCCATCGGTGTCGGTACGTGTGTGGGTCGGGGAGCGGTGCTTCACGCCACCAAGGGGCGGACCTCCTCGGCGGCGAACCGTACGAAGCCCTCCGGATCGGGCTCGTCACCCGTCGGCTGGAGGATCACGGAGTCCGCACCGGCCTCGGCCAACCGCCGTACGGCGCCGGCAACGGCCTCCGCGTCCCCCGCGACACCAAGACCCGGAACCCCCTCGTCCCCCTCGGCGACCAGCTCGGCCCGCACCCGCTCGTGGGCGCCGGCCCCGGTGGCGGCGAGCAGATAGACGACGACCTTGTGCGCGTCCGTCCGCCCGGCCGCCGCACGCCCCTCGTCGATCAGCCGCCGGGCCCGGCGTACGCCGTCCGGCGGGGTGGACGCGGTGAGAACGGTCCCGTCGGCGGCCTCACCGGCCAGCCGCAGCGAACGCGGGCCGGTGGCACCGGCAAGCACGTCGACGCCCTGCCCAGGCGGCCAGTCCAGCGCCACGCCGTCGAGCCGGACGTACCGCCCCTCGGTCGTCACCCGCTCCCCTGCCAACAGGGCCCGCAGGGCGAGAAGGTGTTCCCTCAGCAGGGTGACAGGCGACTCCACCCGCGCCCCGACCTGCCCCATCCAGTCCTGCACGCCGTGGCCGACGCCGAGAATCGCGCGGCCGGGGAACATCCGGTGCAGGGTGGCAGCCTCCATCGCGGTGATCGCCACGTTCCGCAGGGGCACGGGCAACAGCCCGACCCCGACCCGCACCCTCTCGGTCCACGCGAGCGCGGCGGCGGCGGTGGAGATCCCACCCTCACGGAAGCAGTCCTCCCAGAGCCACAGTTCCTCCAGCCCCGCCTCGTCGGCGACACGAGCGACGGCACGCAGCCGCTCGGGGGCGAGCTGGGGGCGGAACACGGCGCCGAGTGCGATCGTCATGGGGGTCGTGGGGGCCATGAAGGTCTTCCTACCCGCGCCTCCGCCCACCGGACAACCGCTTTACGGGGCGTCCCCCAAGGGCTTCTCGAAACGGACCGTCTCCACCACTTGGCGCAGGATCGCCCGGTACTCCTCCCTCCGGGCGGTGGCTGTGGTGCTGAGGGTGAGGACGGCGAGGCGGGTGCAGTCGGGGTGGGGGAGGTGGGCGTGGATCTGGAGTAGGGGCTGCGGCGGGAGACCGCTTCCTTCGGCACCTTTCAGCGCGGTCTCGCTCAGAACACCCGGCCCGCACGGCAGTTCGAGGAGGGTGACATGTGTGTGTCCCTTGCCCGATGTGACCGCCAGCGCTGCTGTGACACCGCGCGGAGCCACGCTCGTTTCACGCCAGGAGATGGTGAAGAGGGAGAGCAGAGGGGAACCCACATTGGTTGCATCGACGTCGTCGCGATGTAAGCCCAGCGAACAAAAGACGGTGCCTGCTTCGCATAGGGCTGCCAACATCTGCTGTCCTGCGGCGAACTGTGCAATGAAGCGTTCGCGCTGTACGCCATCCGGCATCGATTCGAGCAAGGGAGCGACAGTCTCTTGCATCATCACGGCGGCAGACGAATCAGGCTCGGCAAGCAGGACGTCCAATGGAAGTGCCATGAAACCGGCTGGTTCGGCAAACCACAGCTCCGCGCAGAGGTCTTCGACGGACTCGTGAAGGATGATTGGCGGGGCACTCACGGCAACCTTCTCTCAGCGGTCCGAGGAGCGACCGGGCGTACGCCCGCGCGTCGGCCACGCTCGATGTCATCTGCCGTCGCGCACCAGTCACTGAACCGCTGACCACTCCGCTCATCGATTCGCTGCTCGACAATGTGCAGGCGTCGAGGTGTGGTGCCCTTCCCAGCGGGAGCAGCCACAACCCCAACGAAACGGCAGTCACCGGCGAACCAGACCGTCTCGATTTGCGCCTTCAAGCGAGGGCTCGCACGAGGAACCATGCGTCTGACCCACCACCGAGTGCGGAGGTGCGTCGAGAAGACCATCGGAAGCCACTGACCCTCACACGCCGGATTAGGGAACTCAAACCATCCGAATTGACTACCCTCTACCTCTGGCCGATCGACGATACCCCGCGGCACATCACGCATGATCCGCCACGAGTACGTACGCAGAATTCGCCGCATCATCAACGCTCCGAGGACGTTCTTCACCTGGGCAGCCACTCGATAAGGACCGTAGATAAAGTACGGCATGAAAACCCATACCACCCATTGAGGCGTATAGGTAGAGATACCCAGTAGCAGAATCCAACAGGCGGCCCAACCTAAAGCTGCGAGGACATTACTCAACACGTGCCAGGCCCAGAACCGTCGCGTCGGAGGATGGCCCCAGGCAGAAGGGCAGAGGGTAGCGTGCACAGTTTAATTCTCCACTCAATGGCCTCAGAAGACGTGTCGGACCAGACCAATGATCCCGCCGCTATCGAGGATGAGACGAGATCCGTCGATTCCCGCGACAGTGCCACTCTTGATACCGTCTTCCTCCGCATCAACTGCCTTGCTGTACAAGCCAAAACCACCAGTGACTACGCCGGTCACAGCTGACGTCGCGACTACGGCGTTTGCCGCCTTATCAGGATCGCTGAACCCACTTACAGCTCGCGCGACGAGCGGATTTTCCAGTCCAGCAACGTGTCTTGCTTCCTCAAAGGACTTCGACCCGTAGGTGGCTGCCTTCTGCCAGAACCCGATCGACTGACTACCCGTCCGGATGGCGCGAGTGGCCTTGATGCTGCCGTTCACCACCGCCCCCAGTCCTGGCAACGCGCCCACAGAATCCGCCCCCACCGAGACAGCGTTGCTCCAGAAGTCGGCATCGAACTCTCCCTTAGTGAAACCGTCCACTAGCGAAGCTCGGATCTCCGGGTCGCTCAGCCGAAGAGCAAGTGCTGTGAGGCTCAACCCCGAAGCCGTGAGCATCAGCGCCGCTGCGGTCGCCAGGCCCCACCCCAGCGGTCCCGACAAGAGAAGAGCCACCACACCGATGAGCCCCGCCGTGAAGCTCAGGATGTCCGGCAGGTTGTCGCCCAGCCAGTCCAGTGCCTCGTCGAACCACCCTGGCTCCTGTGGCGCCAGCTTCTCCGTGGCGTCGCGGATCTTGCCGGCCCGGTACCCGGCCTTCTCCTCGTGCTCTTCGGCCAGGCTCTTCGCCCTGCCGATGATCTTCCGCAGTTCGGTCTCGGCGTCGTCCAGGTCACCGTTGGCGCGCGTCAGCGCCTTCTGCGCGGCCTCACGGTCGGCGCCTTCCGCCTTGAGGCCGGGATCCTCACCCGCCTCGTCCGCACGCCCCCGCGCACGGTCGACCGCGGCCCGGGCCTCCTTCGCTTCCTCCTCCAGCCTCTTGGCACGCCGCTGGAAGTCGTCGAGTTCACCCTCCCAGCGGCTCAGCTGCGTGGCCGCCTTGCGGATGGAGTGTGCCGCGTTCTTGAGGTTGAGCGGCAGTGGGCCGCCGTCGAGCTGCTCGCGGAAGGCGACCGCGGCATCGCCCTTCCAGTAGCTGCCGTCCAGCAGCTTGGTGACCGTGTCGTAGGTGTCCTGAAGCACCTTGGCGCAACCGCTGAGCTTCTTCTGCAAACCCCGCACGGACTCCGTGTCGCCCGGTACGGGGTCGAAGCCGAGGTGCGGGTAGTCGGGGTTGGGAATGCACGGCGCCGACTTGAGGCCCTGCGGCTTGCCCAGGTCGGCCCGGGAACGCGGGTCCAGGGCGGCCCCGTCCTGGTCCTGTCCGGCGGTGGCGGTCACTTCTTGCCGCCGCCCTCGGCCTCGCGTGACTTCCGTACCGCCTCCTCAAGCGCCTTGTCGACCTCGAGGTAGCTGTCCTTGCTCTTGCCGATGATGTCGGCGAGATCCTCCGTCTGCTTGCCGATCTCCTCGGAGCCGTACTTCCAGTCTTCCTGGAAGTACTCGCACGCCGAGTCGAGGTCGTCGGTGCCGAGGCCGGTGATGCTCGCGTCCGACAACGCTTTGCGGACCCCTTTGAGTGATGTCGACGACTTCCTCAGCGACTTCATAAAGCGCCCGAGCTCGTCACCGTCCACGGCAAGCCGCCCCGCCATGTGTCCGTCCCCTCTCCGGTCCACCTACACCGAAGAGGGGAACGACACCATTTGGTTTTCGTGGCGTGCGCAGGGACTCTTACGCACAGAGGGCTGGCGCCGTCGTCAGCGGTTGACGGCCTGGATCTCCTGGACGACGACGTCCTGTGTGGCGCCGAACGTGCCGTCGGGAAGGTCACCGCCCGCACCGCCGCTGCCGGTCCAGTGAATCTCCCAAGTGACCGTCGCCTGCAGCGGGAACGTGCCGTCGCCCGAGGAGCGGAGGTACTTCACTCCGCACGGCGGTGTGTCGTTCGCCTTGCCCTTCTCGTACGGCTCACCGATGCGGCCGTCATTGATCTCGCAGACACCCGAGGCCGGGTAGACCTCCGCGTCCGGCGTGCCCGGCTCGATCTGCAGCGAGACCGGCTCCGCCGTGGCCGTCGCCTCGATACCGATCGCCTCCACGGACGCGGTGACGGAGACCGGCTTGAACTCGGCACCGTCGAGCCATGCCCACGTCGGGAGGTTCACTTTGGTTGCCTCGTCGGGGGCCAGGGTCACCTCGGTGCCGGGGACACGGATCTCCGCGTAGGCGAGTTCCGCGAGGATCTCAGGGGTTACCGCGTTCTCGATGTCAGCGGGAGGGGCGTCACCCGTGTCCACCCAGAAGTAGTCCTTGTCGCAAGAGTCCCAGCCGGGTGGGTAGCTCTTGTTGACGTACGAGTCCCACCAGTAGCCTTCGCCGGCCTTGTCCTTGTTGAAGCCCTTTTCCTCGTCGTTGGCGTTGTACTTCTCCCGCTGCTCGGCATCCCACTGGTGCCCCGTGGAGCCTGCTTCCCAGATGGGTTCCAGGTAGTTCTGCAGCTGTTCCGGGGTGTACTTGGGGGCGTACCAACAGGGTGGCGGACTCCACGACGTGGATGACGTCAAGGCCCCGACGGAGTCTCCGCTGCCGTTCTTCGAACGGTCGAAGACGACGCCTCCTACGGTGACCGAAACGGTGCCTTTACCGTCCGTTTCGGCCTGTTGCTCCGTGGAGCCGCGGGTGCCGCCTTCACCACGCCCGCCGGCGAGCGCGGTGGGGGCCGCGATCAGCGGAACGCTGGCAAGCGCGACAAGAGTTGCGACCCTCAGGCTGTTCCTCACGGCTGGCACGCCTTGCTCCCCCGTTCCGACGCAATGTCGGTGGTCTGCCAAACGCCCTCTGCGTTCTTCGCGAGTTTGGTGTTGTAGAGGACGTAGCTGTCCGCCGTCGTCGGCGTATCGTCGACCTTGCCTGTCTTCTTGTCCTTGATGAATGACTTGCTCTCGTCCGAGCAGTAGGTCACGTATGCCTGGTCGTCCTTGACGAGGTTTACCTTGTAGTCGAAGTACCGGGTCTCACCGACCCACGTGCGCTTCTTGTCGACGTACCCATTGACATACGTGATCGAGTCGCTCAGGGCTGACTCGGCGTTGTAAAAGCCGAGGGCCTTGGTGTCCGTGCTGGCCTTGAAGATGGCCTCGTCTACGGAGTTGACACTCAACGTGCTGTCCGCGAGGACAGCATCCTTCGCCGCGTCTCCGGTCTTCTGATAGTCGAAGACATTCTTGGCGTCGGCCGGGAAGGTGATCTCCGGGCGGCCGCCGGTGTCCGACGCGCTAGGGCTGGGGGAGGCCGAGGTCTCACTGCCCGTGTCCGCCCCCGCGATCTTGTCATTGTCGCCGGAGGCGCTGTCCTCGCTTCCGCACGCGGACAGCGTCAGCGCCGCTGAGGCGGTCAGCGTGAGCGCTGTGAGGAGGGTGGGTCGGCGGCGAATCACGGTCGGCTCCTGGTGGGGCGAGGCTTCTCTCGAGCGAAGCCACGCTATCCAGGGGATCACGGCGGCACCAGGGCGAAACCTGTCTCTCCGCGGAGCTCACGGGACTCAAATCAGCCTTACGTGTGCCTTCTTGGGCAGTAACGGTTGCGTAACGCGTGAGCGCGGCTGCAAAGGAGCCACGCGGTCGGGTCGTGACCGATACGTTCGGTCGGTCGGCCGGGGCAGCGGAACTGCGGGGTGCGGGAGGAGTTCGGTATGGGGCGGCGATGGCGGGACGGTGTCGGAGAGTTGGTCGTGGGTGGGGAGAGACACGAGGGCAGAGCTGTCCGCGTTCCGCTGGAGATCGCCGGGTCGTACCGTGCCCGCACGCGAGGGCTGCTGGGGCGGGACTCGCTCGACGGGGCGATGCTCTTGTCGCCTGCCAACAGCGTGCACACCTTCCGCATGCGGATGCCCATCGACGTCGCCTACCTGGACCGGCGGCTGGTCGTCATCGCGGTGCGCACCATGCGGCCGGGCAGGCTCGGGCTTCCCCGGGTGCGTTCCCGGCATGTGTTGGAGGCGGAGGCCGGGGCGATGGCCGGGTGGGGCGTTCGAGCCGGCGTGCGGGTGGGGGTGGAGGTCGTGGGAGGGGATGTGGGGACGGCGAAGGCGTGAGCCGGTCTGCTGTGCGTGGCGGTCAGGGCAGGGCCCCGGGCCGCAGTGCTTCTTCACGGCCAGGTGTTGGCCCGCGCCAGGAACACGTCGGGTTCGCTCTCCACGGGCAGGACGCAGACCAGGTGGCCACCGGGGACCCGCAGCACGCGGCACTCCTCCCACTGCGAGACCTGCTCCGCGCCCAGGGCGGTCAGACGCGCGGCCTCCGCTTCGGGATCGTCGGTCTCGATGTCCAGGTGGATACGGGGTGCGTCGTCGACTGCCTGCACCGCGGTGACCAGCCCGGGCAGCGCCTCGTGAAGCGTGGTGAACTGCGGTTGCGGAGGGAAGGGGCGGGCCGCCACGCCGAGTGCCGCCGCCCAGAAGTCCGCTGCCCGAGCCGCCTCCTCTTCAGGTGCGTCGATCAGAACGGCGTACACGCGGCTTCTGTGCATTTTCCTCTTTCCAGGTCATGGGCGAGGACGCATCAAGTCCAGGTCCTCGCCCCAGTCGTCCAGGACCGGTCCATGGCCGGCCTCTCGTGCCACCGCTTCGACCTGGCCGAACAGTTGTCGTTGCAGACCCGCGTCGCCGTGTGCCGCGATCCGGCCGATCGTGGCCAGGAGCTCGGACGCGTCCCAGCGCGGTAGTGGAAACCTTTCGAGTTCCCAGGTCAAGTACTTGTTGTACGGACGGGGGCGGCGGTCGAGAGCGAACAGGAACTCCAGCAGGAAGCCGATGCTGTCGGCCGCGTCGAGGTGGGCGGCGAGCGGCTGGCCGTCGCGGGCGTTCTTCACCGACCGGTAGTGCGAGTTCGCGTAGGCGTCGAGCCAGGCGGCTGCCGCGCGGGACGCCTCCTCGGCCTCCAGTCGTCCCTTCGCGGCGACGATCGACGCGATCTCACCGTCCAGCCGGTCGAGGAGCACTCGGCCGCGAGCGATTCCGTAGCGTTCCAGGCCATCGAGCTGTCGGAAGCCCTCCACCGTCGTGACGACGAGGTCCAGATCGGCGGTACGGCAGTCCCCGAAGCCCGCGAGGGCGGCTTCCTGTTCGTCGGAGACGATGGCGTACACGTCGTGGTCGGAGCGCACGGTGACCATGCCCTCGTGTGCGTGGGAACCCTTGAGGACGAGGCCCAGGATGGCGGGGACACTGGAGGCCTGTCCCGTCAATGACGCGTAAGTCGTGAGGCGGTGGGGCGGTTGGGGGATCTCCGGCACGTTCAGAACGCTATCTGCTTCGATCACCCGAGTCAGCTCGTTTTCTGACGCCCCTAGCTCGCGGGTGCGCCCTGCCCAGGGCGCGTCACCTGTTGACGACGAGCCCGGGAGGTGCCCAGCCAACACTGGCAGCGGTTGTGATCAATCCACTCTGTCCCTCAGTCGTGCGGAACTTCCTCGATCACGTTCTCCGCGAATCGCCAGTCCAGACCAAAGAGGACGCCGGGTATCTGGAGGTTCAAGTCACGTATACAAACGGCTGAAATGCCGTACGGCAACATGACGAGCCCGACTTCTGCATCCGGGTACAGACTGCGCCATTGGGTGGCCGTACGCTTCGCGGAGCCCTGTCTGTCCTGGTTCTGCGGGCCAGTATCCGTTCGTTCGACAATCACGCAGAGCGTGCCCTGGGACAGCGTGTCACCGGGCATGCGCAGCAAGCAGCTTGAGACATGCTCGGCACCCCCGGCGATCATGGTCTGGAGGATGTACTCACCGGACACCACGACGCTGAACTTCTGTTCCGGCGTGGCGCCACCGAAGACCAGGTCAGCCACTTCCGTCATCCGCAACAAGCGCGACTCGGCTTCCTCGCTCAGATCGAACTCCATGAAACCCGGGGGCAACTCGAACCAGAAGTCGGCTGCGTCGGCAGGAGCAACAGTTGTCATCGGAGCCGCGATTGTGGCTGACGTGTCAGTATGTTCCATCAGTCCGTCAGCTCCCAGGCGCCGAGACCGATGGCGCTGCCTACAGCAACTATCCCGCCGACCTTGCCGCCTCCCCCGCCCGTGGCAATGTTGGCCACCCCGGTACCCCAGGTAGCGGCGTCGTACCGGCCGGCGCTCGTTTCGTAGGCGTTGATCGCGGTAGGCGCTGTCCATGCGAGCTGCGCAGCAGCCTGGATACCTTCAGTAGCCGTGAGAGCGGCGCCACGCGAGACACCCAACTTGCCGGCGACAGCCATCACGGGAGCATCGATCACCTTGACGACGGGGTCGGCCGCCTTCATGAGGTTCTTGGCTGTGGCACCAGCCGTCTTGATGCCGACCTTGGTACCGGCGACAACGCCTCCAGCGGCACGTCCAGCCTTGACGCCCGCTTTAACACCATGGAATGCCGCTCCGACACCGGGCACCATGCCGAGCGCGTCACCGCCCAGTGTGAGCCAGTTCCCGATCCGCTCACCGGTCGGCGGCCAGAGTCCTTCCACGCCGTAGGCCGAAGCATGAGCGGCAAACGCCACCGCACTCAGGCCGATGGCCAACGGAGCGAGAACCGGACAGAAGATGGCGACAACGCCGATGACAGAAGCAGCGACGGTGATCCAGTCGGCGTGGCTCTTGATCCATTCCCCTACTTCGGCCAGGAGCTCCCCGACCTGGCCCGGAAGGTCGGCCAGGGCCTCGCCCAGATCAGCGATGGCATCTCCGAGCTTGTCCCACATGCCTGGCTCATTCGGGGCGATGTCCATGGCCTTCTTCAGACGGTCCGCTATATCCTTGCCGTACGCCTGTTAATTCCCGGACATTTTGCGACCTTGCCGCCGGATCTCCTCCAGTTCAAGATTCCTGGCGTTCGCCTCTCGCCCTGCGTCCTGAACCTTGTCCTTGTGGTCCTGGGTATCTTTCTTGCTATCATCCGCGTTTTTGAGCTTGTCAGCCGTCGCCCGCGCCTTACTCAGTTGCTCATCGACCTCGGCTGCCCGCGCCTCCAGCCGCACGGCGTCCGCCTGCTTGGCCTCCATGTGGGCAGCCCAGTCCTCAAGGATGGTCGCAGCATCACGGAAGGAATCACGCGCATCGTCCATGCGCGGGCGGAACTCGTCATCGAACTTCTCTCGAAATACTTCCGCCGCCTTTCCCTTCCAGTCCCCCACACCAGTGCCGTGCAGGACCTGGGATATCTCATCGAGAGCCTTCGCCGTCCTGCGCACTGTCTTGGCGACGTCGTCGGCCATCGATTGATCACCCGGGCAAGGAACAAACCCTCGCCTCGGCGAGTTCATCGTCCAACTTCTCGAAGGACTCTTTGACCGTGAGAAGCGCTTTGGATGCCTTCTCCGAGAACTTCGTGAGCTGCTTGATCCCGTACGACCACTCGTCACCGAAGTCGTCCATGCGCCTGGCGAGCTCCGGAACTCCCATGGAGTCGCCAGTCACTTCTGCCATCTCCCGACCAGGCTTCTTCATCAGCTCCGCTATGTGGTCGAGATTGTGTCTCACTCGGTTCAACACCACATAGTCAGCGGTCAGATCACTCACGAGCTCCCCCTTCCCACACTCACGACGTGCTGCTCAGGCCGACATCCATCGATGACTTCGCCCCTATTTCTCACCGAGGGGATCGGCGCCTCAGCTGATATGTGGCGGCTCCCCTCAAGCGAGCAAGGCTATCCAGGGGCATCGAGCGAACACCAGTTGGACCGCCTCCACGGCCGTTGCCCGCCGAAGCGTCGTCATGCCCCACAGCTGCCTGCCGCTGTCCGCGAGGCCATTGCAGGGCGGTCGGCCGGTTTCTCCGAAGTATCAGCCGGAGACGATGTCGAGGACGGCCGTGCCATCCTCTCCCGCCGTTGCTTGAATCACCACGGCGTCAGCAGGGGGACTCGGCCTGGCATGGTCGTTGCCCACGCCGCCGCAGGAGTTGCCGCTTCCGTTGGTGCGGAGGACGGTGATGCACCCTTGCCCCGGGCCACGGGCGCTGCCCTTTGACTGGCTTTGGGGGGACTTCACCGCGTAGGCGACCTCGTTCGGGCCGACTTCCGTCACGTCGAGCGTCACCGCCATGCCAGTAGGTCCCTTGAACCGGATCGTGACCGGCTCGGTCACCAGGACCTGGCAGTCACCGTCCTTGCAGGCATCCAAGTCTCGGCCATCCGCGGCCGACGGCGGCGGCGCCGGCCGCTTCGTGGTGGCGGGGGGACTGGGAGCAGGCTGAGAGGGTCGTGACGCGCCAGGTTCTGTCGTACGGGCACCGTTCGAGGGCGTTCCGTCGGCCTCGCCCGAGTCGCCGCAACCGGTCGCCGTCGCCAAGGACAACAGGATCGCGACGGCGAGAAGCCGGGCCGTTGACGTCGCTGCCACAGTGATCTCCCCACCATGTCATCCCAGTAGGGCGGCTGGCCTCTCGTCGACCTACCTCAGCCCTCCCCGCCCATGCTTCCCTCGCCACTCGGACACCATGCCAGGCGTCACAGAGTCCGCTGATGCCAGGAATGCGTGACCCGCTTGGTCCGAGTACGCGATCGCTCCCGAGGGGCGCGCGGTGATAGCCGGAGGAGGAGGAACGGTGGCCGTGAAGCAGGCAGGGTGAAGCGGGGAACACATGCTTTGACGCACCTTCGGGCTTGAGTACCTTCGCAGCGTCTGGCACACGTCCCGGTCGGGCAAACAGGAACAGGAGAAACGTGAGCCTCCGACGGCACCTCAGGAAGCTCCTGGCCGAGACCGAAGGGGGTGGTCGGCCTCACGGGTCTCGTCACGTCTCGAGCGTCTCGGACGAGGCCGAGGTGTCCTTCACGACAGAGGTCCCGTGGCCGTCGCTGTGGAAGTTCGCGCAGTTCGCGTACATCGCCGAGCAGTACGGCTACCTCTACTCCGGCCTGGATCCTGAACTGCGGGACCTCGGAACACCGTTCTTCGTCTTCCGGCCACTGCCAGACGCGCGCGAGCGCTCCGCTCGTACGAGGGAGCGCTTTCCCGGCGCCCTCGACGGCGGTCGGCTGCCCGGTATGCGCGCATGGCCCGTGCCCATACTGACGCTGCCGAAGGCACGCAAGGAGGTCAAGCTGCTACATGCCCGGATCGCCATCGACTACTACGGTGCGCTGGGGCAGCAGCGTATGCGTCCGTGGCTCATCGGCATCCCCGGGGCGTTCTTGCTCTTCCTGCTGGTGAACGGCGAGCTGCACGGGACCGGACTGCGTGTCGCGGCCAGCATGGTCGCGGCGCTGCTCATTGCGTTGGCGGTTTCCCGCGCCTTCGTGCGCCGTCGCCGTGCGGCGTACCAGCGGCTGCTTGACCGGTCCGGTGTCCGTTGGCCTCCATGACCGCGTTGGGGGCGTCGAAGATACACGTCCGCCCGATGTGTGCGAGGCGTTCACTACCCCGACGGCCATGGACAGGCGGGAACCCCCCCACGGCCGACGGCAAGGTTCACACCAGGTAGTAGCGCGCTCTGTCCTTCGGCAGCACGGCCCACATCCGCGTGCCACCACCGGGTTCGCGAGCGTCGCCGAAGCCCCAGTCCCCCTGGCAGGCTCGTACGACGCAGGCCATGACCCTGAGCGCTGACCTGCGCCGGGCTTCGCATGCGGCCGCGAGGCGGGGGTGGGTGTGGCGGGCGTGGCCGTCGTAGAGGATGACGCAGAGTGCTTCGTCGCGGTAGCGCAGGGCCATGTACACCTCGGGAGTGGGGGTGAAGCGGCAGGCGCAGGTGACCAGTTCGCTCATGACCTGTACGGCGGCCTCCGTCATGTTCTCCAGGTCGTGCGCCTGGAGGATGGTGCGGGTCGCCGCGCGAGCGATGGCCGGGCTCTGCGGGGCGGCGGGGAGAGTGAGGCTGTAGGTCAGGTTCTCCGGTGCGGGTGGGGTGGAGGGGTGGGCCGTGGCTACTTGCCCCAGGCAGGTCGTGAGGGACGGAGGCATGGCAGCTCCTCGGTTCGAGGGTGATGGTTGTCGTCGGCCCGGTGGCTCGTCTCCCTGACACGGTCCGCCCTCCCAGGGCAGGAGGACACAGGCAGGCACGTGCGAATGCCCTTCCGGGACGAGCGTTGCGTGTTCACTCCGTGACTGAACGTAGAGTCGGTGGGGTCACCGTGTCCACGGTTCTAGAGATAATTACCCCTAGCGTGGTGGACTTGCCTGCCATGCGTCGGCAGACTGAGGCCTCGAACGCGCGGAGAAGGGCAGCATGGCCACGAGAAGTACGCCGACAGAGCGACAGAAGCGCCTGGGTGCGGAGATGCGGAAGATGCGGCTCGCGTCCGGCGTCACCACGGAGTACGCCGCCGGGCTTCTCGGCATCGACCGGACCCGGCTGTCCAACATGGAGTCGGGGATCCGCCCCTTCTCGGGCGAGCGAGTCCGCACCCTTGCCTGCAATTTCTCATGTGCGGACCAGGACTACGTCGAAGCGCTGGTCGCCATAGCCGAGGACAAGGAACGTGGGTGGTGGGAACAGCACCGGGGCACCTTGCCGGCTGGGCTTCTGGACATCGCCCAGCTCGAGTGGCACGCGACGCGAGTACGGACCGCGCAGGTCATGCACGTACCAGGGCTGCTGCAGACCGAGGAGTATGCCCGCGCCGTCTTCGCCGCCGTCCTCCCCGCGCTGAGCCGACTCGAGGTGGAGCTGCGCGTGGCCCATCGCATGCAGCGTCAACAGGTGTTCTCGCGCGGACAGCCGTTGTCGTACCTCGCCTACGTCCACGAGGCCGCACTGCGCATGCCCTATGGCGGGCGCGAGACCGCACGTCAGCAATTGGAGCACCTGGTGGAACGGTCCGAGCAGCGGAGTACTGAGGTTCGGGTGATCCCCACGTATGTGGACGGCTTTCCGGGAGCTGGGCATGCGCTTCTCTACGCCCATGGCGCCGTCCCCCAACTCGACACCGTTCAACTCGACTCCGCACACGGGCCGGAATTCACCGGCGCGGAAGCCCAGCTGACCAAGTACCGTGCCCACTTGGGATGGATGGAGGACGCCGCGCTGTCAGCGTCAGCGTCGCGTGATCTCATCCGCCGTGTTGCCCGTGAACTCTGAGGAGATGGCCACTGTGTCAGGCATCGACTGGGAAGAGCCCTTCTGCGGTGAGGGCAACAACTGTTTCCGCATAGGCACGGACGACCAAGGCAACGCCTACATCGCCGTCGCCGGGCAGGAGGACCGTCCGCTCGTCGACAACCACGCGGCCCTCCGGTCGCTCATCCTGGAGATCAAGGCGGGCAAGGCGGATCATCTCCTCTGAGTGCGGTCAGCTCTCCGTGCGCGGGAAGGAGACTTCCACCCTGCGGTTCTTCTTGCGGCCGGCTTCGGTGGAGTTGTCGGCGATGGGGTACTGCTCGCCGTAGCCGCGGACCTCGTAGGTGATGCCGGCGTCGTTCAGGGTCTCGGTGAGGATGTCGTGTACGGCATTGGCCCGCTTCTTGGAGAGTACGTCGCCGTGGGCCGAGGAGCCGAGGTTGTCGGTGAAG
Organism: Streptomyces sp. CB02414; assembly: GCF_001905385.1. GTDB lineage: Bacteria > Actinomycetota > Actinomycetes > Streptomycetales > Streptomycetaceae > Streptomyces. The sequence goes on from NZ_LIPF01000002.1 coordinate 386,617, forward strand.
CCGAAGACTCGGACGCGGGTGGCGTTCTGGGTCTTGATCTCCTCGGCGATACCGGTGATCCGGGACTTGGCCTCGGCGCCGAGCTTCGCGCTGTCCTTGCCGAACAGCACCTCTGCCTGTAGCGCGAAGGTCACGCTGGTGTTGGTGTCCTCGCGGCGCTCGTCACCGCTCTGGTCCTCCACGACCGACTTGATGTCCAGCACCTTCGCCTGCGCGAGCGTGGCGCCGTCGGGGAGCTTGAGGTCCGGGTCGGCGGGGTCGACCTTTACGGGGGCGGCTGCGGAGGGGTCGGTGCCTGGGGGGTCGTTCGGGTCGTCGTCGGCGGCGTGGGCCGACGTTGTCCCCACGATGCCCGTTGCGATGAGCAGGGAGGCAGTGAGGAGCACTGTCAGGCGGTTGTGGAGCATCGGTGGCCTCACCCGGAGATCTCAATGGGAGCGGCCGCGAAGGTCGGAAGCTGGAAGGTGACCTTCGTCGTGTCGGCAGGTGGTGCCGGGAACTGCATGAAGACGGGAATGGAAGCGCCGGGTTTGATGCGGGGCATATCCGTGGTCGTCAGAGGGCGGCCGTCGGTGTCACGCAAGACGTAGTAGCGCTTCTTGTTGCCGGAGTCCACGAGGGTTGCTCCACCGAGCGACGCACCGTGCCGCATGATTTCGGTTTCGTCGCCCCTGGTCCGAATCGGCACACGCGTCGCTTCAGCTCCGTCGTTCTTGATTTCGCCGCTTACGGTCACGAATCCGCCCGCGTCTCTGGCTGCGGAGTCGATCGTAAGGACCAGGCCCTCCTCCCCCTTGACCTCGGCCAAGGCCTCGTCAGAACCCTGTTGGGCGCTGGGGCCCGCCTCGCCACCCGAGGAGGCAGAGGTCGACGCCTCCGGCTTCTTATCGTCGTTGCCGCCACCACTACACCCGGCAACGCCTAGGGACAGTCCGGCTACAACGGTCAACGCAGCCACCCCCCTGCGGACCTTCGCCGTGAACCGAATACTCATGACTCCGCTTCCTTCGTCTCTCGTCGCGCGCTTGTCAGTCGGCCAGGTGCACGTCGAACAGCTCCTGAGGTTCTGGCAACTCGGGAAGATCGTCCAGGTCTAGGTCCCAGGACCGCTCCTTGCAGGTGAGCCTCGGGAGCACATCACCAGCTTCCGCACCACCCTCGGGAAGCTCGAACGTGCAGTTCGACTCGATCACCGCGACAGCTGACGCCTGCGCGTAGCGGTCCTCCGTGCCCGGCACTATCGAGTCCCCGACCGGCTCGTCCGACGTGACCTCGACCGAGTACCGGAGCGGACCGTCCATCGTGCAGTCGTCGACGTGCGCCTCGTTCTCCGCTGCAAGTTGATCCGCTCGCCAGCATGAATCGTCGAGGCCGGTCACTGCTCCGTCGAAAATGGTGTCCCAAGAGGTGGGATCTCCCACGTTCTCCGCCCACTCACCAGCCAGCTGGTCCCTGGTTTCCTGCGCCGCCGCGAGCGCCGCCGCATCGGCCGCAGTTTGGGCTCCGTTACGGTTTGCTGCGGCTTGACCGACCGCGAGATACGCGAACGCGAGAAAGAGCAGACCCGCCACCACCGTGATGTAGATGGGGAAGGCCTGCCCTGCGTCGTTGCGGTGAGGCTGCGAGGTCAGCCGATGAGTTCGTCGATCTGATCCGTGATCGCCTCGTAGATGGTCTCCCCGATATCCGTCCCCGTAATAGCCAACACAATCGCCACCACCACCGCGATGATCCCCAGGTACTCCACCGCCGTCTGCCCCTCGTCGTCGCGGGCGGTGCGGGTCTGAAGGTGGGCGGCGATGGTGTGGAGCCAGTTGGTCATGGTGTTCCCCTCCAGGGTGGGCGGTGCCGCGGTGGTCGTCTGGAAGGTACGGCGGGAGGGTGTTGGGGGCCGAGGGCCCGTGGGCCCAATCGGGGGCCCAATCGCGGAGCTGGCGGCGGTTGTTCATCGCGGTCACCCCAGGCCCAGCCACTTGGCGGTGGCCTCTGAGCGGCTGGTGCTGTGGAGCTTGGCGAAGATGCGGTTGATGTGGTTCTTGACCGTCTTCTCGCTGATGAAGCAGGTGCCGGCGATCTGCTGGTTGTTCATGCCGGACGCGATCAGATCCATGATCTCCCCCTCCCTCGCGCTCAGTTGGAACCTCGACCTGTCGGGAGCACCTGAGGAAGACTCTGCCATAGATGGTTGCAGTTGCGAAAGGTTTTGAGTCAGAGAAGGCCATGTAGGTTGTCTTGTGGCGGGCGTTGACTCGTTCCGTGCGTGTGCAGTCGCGTTCGCTTCGGGTGTTCCCCGCAATTGCTCCAGCAGGGCCCCCGCCGCCGTCGGCGTGACATGGGCCCTGCCCTGTCTGACGTCCCGTACCGCCGTCACCAGCTGCTCCGCCGTGAACTCGCCGTGGACCAGGTAGCCGCCCGCCCCGCGTCGCAGGGCCTCCTGGATGATGTCCGACTCCCTGCTGTACGTCAGCATCATCACCGGAGCGATATCCACCAGGTACGGGAGGGCCGAGATGCCGTCCACGCCGGGCATGCGTACGTCCAGCAGGACCACGTCGGGGCGGTGCAGCCGGGCGGCGTCGCAGGCCGCGCGGCCGTCGGCGGCCTCTGCCACGACCGTGATGTCCGCGCGGCCGGAGAGCAGGGCGGTGAGGCCGGCGCGGACGACCGGGTTGTCGTCCGCCACGACGACCCGTAGCGGTGCAGGGGGGTCGGGGGTGGTGGTGGCCGGCAGGGGTTCGTCGTCGCGCATTGGGGGCCTCCCTCCTGACGTGAGCGGTGGTGTGGTGGTGGTCACGGGGTTCTCCCGGCCGGTGTCAGCGCGGCCAGGGGCAGGTCCACCCGTACCTCCGTGCCGTGCGCGTGCTCGCCCCGGCCGATGCGGATGCGGGCGCCCACCGAGGCGGCCCGCTCGACCATGCCGACCAGGCCGAAGTGGCCCTCCTTGCGGAGCTTTTCCAGGCTCGTTGTCTCCGGGAGGCCGCTGCCGTCGTCGTACACGGTGATGCGCAGGTGGCCGCCGTGGACGCCCGCGCGTACCTCGACTCGGGTCGGTGACGCGTGACGGTGGGCGTTCTCCATCGCCTCCGAGGCGATCGTGAGGAGTTGGCGGGCCACGGAGGGAGGGATGGGGGGTACGGGTACAGCTTCCGTGTGTGCGAACGTGGCGGGGACGCCCGTGCGGGTCGTGAAGTCGGCCGCGCGCGCGGCCAGTTCCGCGCGTACGTCCGTGCCGTGGGCCGGGTCCGTCTCGCGGCGCAGGTCGGTCAGGAGTTCTCGGGACTCGGCGGCCGCCCTGCGGGCCGAACGTGCGATCAGTTCGGCCTGGCGGCGTGCGACTGCCGGGTCCATGGCGTCGTTGCTCGCCGTGGCGGCCAGGCCCTCGGCCGCCAGGGCCACGCCGTGCAGGGTCTTGGCCACGGAGTCGTGCAGCTCCCGGGCGAGGCGGGCCCGTTCCGCGCTCACCGCCTCCGTGACGGCCAGGCGGGCCTGGACCTCGGTCAGGGCCCGGGTGGCGGCGCCGAAGCGGAGCAGCAGGTTGCGGAGGGTGGAGCCGATGGCTCCGGTGATGACGCACAGGCCGGGCAGGAGGAGTGACTCCGCCGGGTCGGGGTGCGGTGGGTCGTCGTTCAGCGTGGCGTGCAGCAGGAGCAGGAGCAGGATCTGGAGGGAGGCGAAGAACGCCGCGCCGCGCCAGCCATAGGCCAGGCCGGCCAGGAGCGGGGTGCAGACGCTGACGTATGCCAGCGTGGTGTCCGGGCCCGCCGAGATGAGGAGCAGGAAGCCGAAGAGGGTGTCCACCGCCAGGAGGGTGGGGTGGCGCAGGAGGAGGGGGCCGAATCGCTCCCAGTCCCGGAAGAGGACGTACGAGCCCATGAAGGTGACGACCACCGCGGCGCCGACCAGCTTGACGCCCAGGCCGGGGCCCGCGTTGAGGAGGGCGGCGGGGGCGGCGACCGCGATCATGGCCAGGCGGAAGCCGAAGACCTGTCGGCACAGGGCTTGCAGGGCGTTCACCTGGACGGGGATGGCTGGGGGCGCGGGTGGGGGCGCGGGTGGGGGCGCCTGCCCTGCGATCGAGGGGCTCCCCGCGGGGGTGGTGGCCGGCGGCTGCGGTGCGGCTTCCCATCCCGGTGGGAGAGTCGGGAGTGTCATCGGTGGGTTCGTGATCGTCATGCCGTGCTCGTCCTCCTTCCCTGCTCACCCATGTCCCGTGTGCGCTGTTCGTCTCGTTCGTCTCGTTCGTACCGGGCGGCTACTCGCCCGTGATCGTTCCGAAGTCCGTTCCCGAGCCCAGGATCAGGCCCGCGCCGAGGAGGAGCATCGTGGCCGGGACCATGAACGTCGTGATCATCATCGTGGCCTTGGGGACGGCGCGGGCGGCCTTGCGGCGGGCGTTCTGGGCGTCGGTGCGGCGCATGTCCTTGGCCAGGGAGACCAGGGTGTCGACGATGGGGGCGCCCAGTTCCTCGCCCTGCTGGAGTGCGGTCACGAACATCGCCACCTGTTCGGAGTCGTTGCGCCGGCGCAGTTCCGCGAAGGCCTGGCGGCGGCCCATGCCGAGGTCCATCTGGCGCAGGGTGATGCGCAGTTCGTCGGCCCAGGGGCCCTCGTAGCGCGTCGCCACGCGGTCCAGGGCCTGACGGAAGCCGAGGCCGGCGCTGACCACCACCGCCAGGACGTCCAGGAAGTCGGGGAGCGTGCGCTCGATCTCGTCCTTGCGGATGCGGATCGCCGACCAGATGCCGACCTCGGTCCAGAAGGCGCCGAAGGCCAGCAGGAGCAGCGCGACGACGAACTGGCCGCGGAGGAGGAAGACCAGGAAGCCGACCGCGCCCAGGAAGCCGTAGACCGCGCGGCGGGCGGCGTAGCGGTCGATGGTGAGGCCGCCGGGGTTGCCGGCCAGGTCGATCCTGCGGCGGTACTTGGCGACCAGGGCGGGGCCCATGACGCGCAGTACGGCGGGGGCGTAGCGCATGCCCATGCGGTCGACGAGGGAGTCGACGGCGCCGGTGCGGGTGGAGCCGACCTCCAGGGCGAGGGCGAGGTCGCCGGGGAGCTTCGCCTCCGCCCGGTACATGCGGATGCCGGCGAAGACGCCCCACACGCTCAGGGCCGCCAGCAGTGCGAGGAGCAGTCCGATACCCATTGCGGCTCCCTTCTCAGACGTCGATGCGGGACAGGCGGCGGATGAGGACGAAGCCGACGGCGTAGAGCGCGAAGGCGACGACGACGGCGACCTGGCCGGCCGGGGAGCCGGTCATGCGTTCCAGGGCGCCGTCCTTGACCCCGTTCATGAGGAACAACGAGCCGACACCGAGGACGGGGACGGCGTACGAGGTCATGCTGACCTGGGAGAGCTGGGTGCGGACCTCGCGGCGGGTCTCCTTGCGCTCCTCCAGGGTCTCCGTGAGGTTGCGCAGGGCGCTGACGACCTGGCCGCCCGCCCGGTTGGAGAGGACCAGGGTGGTGACCAGGACGACGAGTTCGCGGGAGGGGAGGCGGTCGGCGAGTTCGCCGAGGGCGTCGTCCATCGAGGCGCCGATGGCGAGCTGGTCGGCGACCTTGCCCAGTTCCTCGCCGGCGGGGGCCTCCAGCTCCTCCGCCGCCATGCCGATGGCGGTGCGCAGGGCGAGGCCGGCCTGGGTGGCGTTGGCGAGGATGCGGGCGAGTTCGGGAAGCTGGTTGATGAACTTCTCGATGCGTTTCTGGCGTTGCCAGTTGAGGAACTGGACGGCCACGCCTATGCCCAGCAGGCCGGCGAGCGGGCCGAAGAAGGGCGCCAGGGCGGCCTGGCCGATCAGCCAGAGGCCGGCGACGGTGGCGAGCATGTAGGCGAAGAACTCGCCGGGGGTGAGGTCCAGGCCGGTCGCCGCCAGGCGCAGTTCCAGCTTGCGGCCGAGTTTGGTGCGGCGCAGGCGGCGGTCCAGGGTGCGGAAGCGGCGTCTGCGGCCGGCGGGCGGGAGCTGTCCGGCGGCGGAGAGGCGGTCCACCAGGGCCTGGCGCTGGGCCTTGCCGGCGGCGTAGGAGTGCACGCCGGCCACCGCGAGGGCGCAGGTCAGCAGCGTGATGCCGGTGGTGAGGGTGACGAGGTTGTCGAGTTCCATCGGGCGGTCCGTCCTACCTGGCTTCCCGGGTGGCGAGCTGGTCGGTGGTGTGGGCGACGCCGAAGGCCTGGGGGACGGGCTGGTTCGCCATGTAGAGGCGCTCGGCGGTGCGGCGCGGCAGCGGGTGGTACTCGAAGGCGCCGTGGATACGGCCGTCGGGAGTCATCGGGCGGGCGCCGAAGCGGGCGACCGTGGCCAGGCGGTACGGCTCCCCGCCATGGCTGTCGAGCAGCGCGATCTCGGTGATGCGGCGGGCGCCGTCGGCGAAGCGGGTGAGCTGGACGATGACGTCGACCGCGCTGTTGATCTGGTCGTGCAGGGCGACGAAGGGCACCTCGACGTCCGACATGGAGGCGAGGGTCTGGAGCCGCATCAGGGCGTCCTCGGCGCTGTTGGCGTGGACGGTGGCGAGGGAGCCGTCGTGGCCGGTCGACATGGCCTGGAGCATGTCCAGGGACTCGCCGCCGCGGACCTCGCCGACGACGATGCGGTCGGGGCGCATGCGCAGCGAGTTGCGGACGAGGTCGCGGATGGTGACGCGGCCCTGGCCCTCGACGTTCGGCGGGCGGGACTCCAGGCGGATCACGTGGGCCTGCTGGAGCTGGAGTTCCGCCGAGTCCTCGATGGTGATGATGCGCTCGTGCTCCGGGATGAGGCCGGAGAGGGCGTTGAGGAGGGTCGTCTTCCCGGTGCCGGTCGCGCCGGAGACGATGATGTTGAAGCGGGCCTGCACCAGGCCGGCCAGCAGGTACAGCATGTGGTCGTCGAGCGAGCCGAGGCCGATCAGTTCGTGCAGGGTGAAGGAGCGCGGGAAGCGGCGGATGGTGAGGGTCGCGCCGGTGAGGGAGAGCGGCGGGATGATGACGTTGACGCGCTCGCCGGAGGGGAGTCGGGCGTCGACCATGGGGTTCGACTCGTCCACGCGGCGGTTGACCGTCGACACGATGCGCTCGATGGTCTGCATCAGCTGGTCGTTGGAGGCGAAGCGGAGGGGGAGCTGTTCGACCCGGCCGCCGCGTTCGACGAAGATCGCGTCGGGGCCGTTGACCATGATCTCGGTGATCGACGCGTCTTCGAGCAGGGGTTCCAGGATGCCGAGGCCCAGCGCCTCGTCGACGACCCGCCGGATGAGCTGGGAGCGTTCGACCGTCGACAGGACAGGGCCCTCGCGGCTGATGATGTGGCCGAGGACGCGTTCCAGGCGGGCCCGGCGCTCGGCCGTCGCCAGTGAGCTCATCTCGGCGAGGTCGATCTCCTCGAGGAGCTTGGCCCGGTAGGAGGCGACGAGGTGTCCGTCCTCGCCCCGGCTGCCGTGCTCCTCGGGGGAGTGGATGCGTGCGCGCAGGCTCATGCGTCCTCGGCTCCTCGGTCAGTGGTCGATCGGCATGGTGGCCGTCTTGGTGGCGTTCCCGAAGTCCCAGCCGGGGACGATCGAGGGGATGTCGACGGTGGCCGTGACGGTGACCTCGTCGCCGCCCTCCGCCGCCCCGCAGTCCGTGCCGCCGGCCAGCCAGTCACTGACCGCCGCGTCGCACGCCTGCCCGGCGCCCTCGTCGAGGGAGGCGCTGCGGGCCCCGGCGCGGGCGGCGGTGCCGGCCTGCTGGGCGGTGTAGGCGATCAGGCCGAGCTGTACGGCGGCCAGGGCGACGACGATCAGGATCGGGAGGAAGCCGAGGTACTCGATGGCGACCTGGCCCCGGTCCCTCGTAGGAGCCCTTCGGGCGGAGTTTCGGGCGGAGTACGGCATCTCAGTCGGTCTCCTCCTCCACGGCCCCCGCGTGACCCCGCACGTCGAAGGGGAAGCTGACCGTGCCCGGGAAGAGGATCGGGACCCTGATCTCGACGTCGGCCGTGACGAAGCCGCCCGCCGTGCCGCAGTCCACACCGGCGCCCCCCTCCCACGCGCCCGGCAGCTTGTCGCGGCCCGCCTCCTCGCAGGCCCCCTGCCGTGCCCCCCGTTCGGCGGCCGTCGCCGCCCGTACCGCCTCGTCGGCAGCATTACCCGCGAGCGTGAACGTGTATCCCACGAGCACGAGCTGCCACAGCACCACCAGCGTGACGATGATCGTCGGCAGCATGCCGAGGAACTCGACGGTGACCTGGCCCGAGTCGCGCCCCCTGCCCCGTACCCGTGCCCGTAACGCGCTCATCCCCCACCGTCCTTCCGCCGCCGGAAGCTCACCGACCCCCGGTCGCCGCGGAACCGGCCGCCGCCCTTCCTGTGGTCCGCCTCCGGCGCCCTGACCAGGCGCAGTTCGCCCGCGAGGGTCCACAGGGCCTGCTTCACCGTGCTCTTGGCGTCCAGTTCGTGGACGCGGCCGGCGTCCACGGCGCCCTGGAGTTCCTTGAAGTTGGCGGGGACGGTGGTGCCGGCGACCGGCGTGCCGGTGATCTTCTCGATCAGGGCGGGCTGGATCTCGGTGCCCCGCGTGTGCCGGTTGACGACCACGGTCGTCTCCTCGGCCTTGCGGATCTGCAGCCGGTCCCACATCCGCACCGCCCGCTTGGCGCCCCGTACGGCGACCACGTCGGGGGTGGTGACCAGCAGCGCGGAGTCCGCCATCTCCACGGCCGCCGCGCCGGCCCCGCCGAGCTGGGCGCCGCAGTCGATGACGACGACCTCGTAGCGGGAGCGCAGGGCGCTGACGATCTGGCGGGCGGCGCGGTCGGTGACCTCCTCGCCGCGTTCGCCCTCGCCGGGGGCGAGCAGCAGGGCCAGGCCCGTGTCGTGGCGGAAGACCGCGTCGGCCAGTACGCGCGGGGAGATGTCGTTGATGGTGGCCAGGTCGACCACCGAGCGGCGGAACTGGACGTCCAGGTAGGAGGCGATGTCACCGGCCTGGAGGTCCATGTCGACCAGGGCGGTGGGCCGGCCCGACGCCTGTGCGGCCAGCGCCAGCTGGATGGCCGTCAGGGTGGCCCCCACACCGCCCTTCGCGCCGCCGACCGTGACGACGGTGCCGCCGACGCCGGTGAAGACGTCGCCGCCGCTGCCCAGGTGCCGGCGTACGCCCACGGACCACTGGGCGACCGCCTGGACGCGGCTGGCGAGTTCCTCGTAGCTGAGCGGCAGGGCGACCAGGCCGCGGGCGCCGTAGTCCATGGCGGCCTGGAAGAGGCCGGGGCCGGGGTCGGAGGTGACGAGGATGACGCCGACGGCGGGGAAGCGGAGGGCTACCTCGCGGATCAGCTCCAGGGCCGGGACCGGGCCGATGCGCTCGTGGACGACGACGACCTCGGGCAGTTCGTCGACGGACTCGGCGGCGAGGCGGGCGAGGGTGTCGACGAGCTGGGTGGAGTCGACGACCGGGGCGACGGGTTCGGCGTCCGGCAGCTGGCTGAGCAGGGTCGTGATGGACCGTGCGGCGTCCGCGTCGCCGACCGCCGGGAGAATCCTCGTGGGCATACGGGGCTCACTTGTCCTTCGCGAGTTCGTACGTCCGGTCCTCGTCCGGGACCGTGGTGTCGCTGCCGGGCGCCACCAGCGCGAGCCGGACCCGCTGGGCGAACGACTCGGCGTAGGTGATGCGCTGTGCGTCGATGGTGGACAGGGCGAAGGTGATGGGGACGGCGTCGGTGGGTTCGCGGTCGCGGCTGTTCTCGTCGGGCTCCAGCGAGGTGAGGTCGCCGACGTCGATGACCTTGGCGTTCGTCACGATGATCTTGGACTGGGCGGGATCACCCTCCCGCTGCCCCTCGAAGGTGGCGTACACGTTGACGGAGGAGCCCGGTGTGATCTTGCCGGCCACGCCGGTCGCCGCGTCGATCATGATGGCGACCTCCTGCTGCCCCGGCCGCAGGGCGGGCTGGTCGACGATCATGTCGCTCTGCAGCAGTGAGCCCGCCTTCAGCGTCGTCACGGCGATCTTGCCGCGGACCTGGCCGAGATCCGTGACGGCGTTCTTCGACAGCCAGCGCTCGGGCATCTCGATCTTCTCGAACTGCCGCGCGCTCAGCGGCGTGTAGGGCTCCACGTCGGTCTTGAGCCGGTACGCGGTGACCTCGGGTCCGACCTTCGACTTCACGTCGTTGACGACGGACAGCACGCCGGCGAAGACGCCGAGGGCGCAGAGGACCGACAGGATCAGCAGGATGATGCCGCGGCGCTGACGGGAGTTCATGTGCCGTGCAACCTCATTGGGGGAATCGGTCGAGCCGGATCGGATGGCGGGGCGGGCGGGGCGGTACGGGCCTACCCCGGTGGCGGTACGGCCTACCCCGTGAGGGCGCGTCTCTCACGGCGCCGGCCGAGCGCGGGGCCGCGGCGCTCACCGGGGCCCCCGCGCTCACCGAGGGCGCGGCGCTCGTCGAGAGCCCGGCCCCGGCCCGGGTCGGCGTCGTACTCCGGCGGTGTCGCGGAGCAGAACACGCACCGGTCGCCGATGACGTCGATGCCGCACCAGTGGCACCTGCTCTGCCGCACGGACGCGACCAGCTGGTAGAGGACCGACAGGTCGGGCAGGTAGGCGCAGAACTCGGTCAGCTTGCCGGTGCCCCACCAGCCCGGGGAGTCGGCGGGCAGCGGCAGCTCGCGCAGGCCCTGCACCCGCCAGGACGGGGCGAGGGTGCCGGTGACCCAGTCGGGTGCGAGCTGCCCCTTGGCGACCAGCAGCCAGGTCCCGAACTCCGGCCCGTCGAGGGCGGCGTCCGGCCCGATCCGCACCAGTTGCGGGACGGGGTGGGCGACGACACCGAACTGGCTTCCCGGCATCCATGACCTGGCGTGCGACTTGAGCCCCACGGGGACGTGGTCCAGCCGGGCGACCGAGCCGAGGAGCGCGCCGGCGTGGATGTAGTGGGTGAGGAGGCGGCCGGCCGAGGCGAGGACGCCGGGGCTGAGGTCGCAGGAGGCGAGCTGGCGCAACTGGCGGGCCAGCACCGCGAGTCCGAGCGGGGGCAGGGGCGGCCGGAACAGGGCGATCCGGTCGGTCTCCAGGAGGGCGCGGACGGTGTGCAGCCGGCGTTCCACACTCGCCGGGAGGACCTGCGAGCACACCACGATCACATGGCCGTGCTGCTCGACCAGCCCCTGCAGCTCGGCCAGCACCTGCTCCAGCGGACGCTGGTCGACGTCCTGGAGCACGGTCGCGGGCAGCGTCCGATCGTCCTGCGGCGGCAGTGCCATGTCGGCACTGGTCACGGCAATGGCAGTTGGCACGCGCGGCTCCCCGTCTCCCCATGCCCGTCGGCGTGCCGGTGTTACTCCGGCACACCCGGATGACTTCACTGCGTGACTACCTGAGCACTGTATCCACGCGTCTGTGACCGGAGAACAGCGTTTCTGTAGCTGTGGAACAACTTGTGTGGCACAAGTTGCGTCAAAACGGGGCAGGTTGAGCATTTCCCGGTCACGGCTCGGGCGGCACGCGACCTCATCTCGGACGCCGCCAAGTCCGCGAGGCGGCACCGAACTTGGTCCGTACCTACCTCTTGACACCTTCAATTGGTCTGGACCACCTTGTATCTCACTGCCCCCATCTCCCCACCGGAGGCCCCCATGGACCCCGTACGCCGACGTACCGGCGGACAGACCGGCAGACAGTTCGGCAGACGGACGAAGTTCTGGGCGGGTGCCGTCACCGCCGCGCTCGCCCTCTCCGTCACCGCCGTCGGCCAGGCGTCCGCCGCCGACGTCAACAACGCGAGGAACGCCGGCTTCGAGGCCGGACTGAGCGACTGGACCTGCTCGGCGAACAGCGGTACGACCGTCTCCTCCCCGGCACACGGCGGCTCCGCCGCGCTGAAGGCGACGCCGAACGGGCAGGACAACGCCCGCTGCTCCCAGACGGTGAAGGTCAAGCCCGGCTCGACGTACGACCTGAGCGCCTGGGTGCAGGGCGGGTACGCCTACCTGGGCGTGACCGGCACGGGCACGACCGACGTCTCGACGTGGACCCCGGACTCGACCGCCTGGAAGCAGCTGCGGACGACCTTCACCACGGGCTCCTCCACCACCTCCGTGACGGTCTACACGCACGGCTGGTACGGGCAGTCCGCCTACTACGCCGACGACCTCTCCGTCTTCGGCCCGGACGGCGGCGGCGGTGACGACGGCGGCCCCGAGCCCACGGTGCCGGCCACCCCGGCCGGCCTGAGCGTCTCCGGCACGACCTCCACCTCCGCGTCCCTCGCCTGGAACACGGTCTCCGGCGCCACCGGCTACAACGTCTACCGCGACGGCACGAAGGTGACGGCGGTGACCGGCACGTCGGCGACCGTGACCGGCCTCGCGGCCTCGACGTCGTACTCCTTCCAGGTCACGGCCACCAACGCGGCCGGTGAGTCGGCGAAGTCGGCGGCGGTCACGGCCCGCACCACGGCGCCGGACGACGGCGGCGGCGACGGCGACCTGCCCAAGCACGCGGTGACCGGCTACTGGCAGAACTTCGACAACGGCGCGGAGGTCCAGCGGATCTCGGACGTCTCCTCCCAGTACGACATCATCGCGGTGGCCTTCGCGGACGCGACCGGCACTCCGGGCGCGGTGGACTTCAACCTCGACACGGCCGGCCTCGACGGCTACACGGTCGACCAGTTCAAGGCGGACGTCCGGGCCAAGCAGGCGGCCGGCAAGAAGGTCATCATCTCGGTGGGCGGCGAGAAGGGCACCGTCTCGGTGAACGACGCGGCCTCCGCGACCAACTTCGCGAACTCCGTGTACGCGGTGATGCAGGAGTACGGCTTCGACGGCGTCGACATCGACCTGGAGAACGGCCTCAACGCGACCTACATGACGCAGGCCCTGCGCGCCCTGTCGGCGAAGGCGGGCCCGGACATGATCCTGACGATGGCGCCGCAGACCATCGACATGCAGTCGACGTCCGGCTCGTACTTCCGGACGGCGCTGAACGTGAAGGACATCCTCACCGTCGTCAACATGCAGTACTACAACAGCGGCACGATGCTGGGCTGCGACGGCAAGGTGTACGCGCAGGGCACGGTCGACTTCCTCACCGCCCTGGCCTGCATCCAGCTGGAGAACGGCCTCGACCCGTCCCAGGTGGGCCTCGGCCTCCCGGCCTCCACCCGCGCGGCCGGCGGCGGCTACGTCGCCCCGTCGGTGGTCAACGCCGCCCTGGACTGCCTCACCAAGGGCACGAACTGCGGCTCCTTCAAGCCGTCGAGGACGTACCCCGACCTGCGGGGCGCGATGACCTGGTCCACGAACTGGGACGCGACGTCGGGCAACGCGTGGTCCAACGTGGTGGGACCGCACGTGGACGCGCTGCCTTAGCGTCGGCCGAACCGGTTCCGGCTCCTGCCCACGCAGGGCCGCGGGGGTCACCGTTCCCCGACAGGGTTGAGCTGAGCGCAGAACCGCCAGGAGCCCGCCCCGGCACGAATACCGGGGCGGGCTCCACCTCATGTGATCGTCAGCGCAGCGCTTCGAGCTCGCGCATGGGGAAGGGGTGGCCCCACTCCTTGAGGTAACGGGCTTCGCCGAATTCGACGAGGAGTTGCTCCGCCATCGAGCGGACTTCGTCGATGAAGCCTGCGGTGGACACCCGCCCGGCCCAGATCGGTTTGCCGCCGGCCCACCGGTTCACGGTCGACTGGACGTTGGAGAAGCAGACGATCTGCACGTAGACGTCTTCTCGGGCATCGGAAAAGAACACCCGGGTGCCACTGGGCTCGTCCTCCAGAACCACGAAGGACGATCTGGACCCGATCTGGAGGTCGCGGGTGGATCGCAGGAGACTTTTCAGTGCGTCACCCAGGTAGGTGGTCTGGATCTCCAGGTCCTTCCCTGCGGCACTCCAGTGCCAAGTGGCGGTTCCCGGGCCCATCAATTTCCAGTACATCGCTCTATCAGCTCCTTAGTCCAGCTGGTCGGGATCGAGCGGACTGCCTGGCTCCGCCGCGGTCAGAGGTCAAGGGGACCACGGCCGGTCGAGGCACGGCTCACAGGACCTGTGAAGCCCGTATGAAACATTTCCAGAGGCCCACCGCATCAGTGAGGTGAAGGCAGTACACGGCAGCGGTGAGTGCGGGGGAACGCGAGTATGAGACAGGCGCGGGCGGACGAGTACGCCGAGTTCGCGGTGGCGCGGGCCGGACACCTGTACCGGTCCGCCTGTCTGCTCACCGCCGGGGACACGCACCTGGCCGAGGACCTCGTCCAGGAGACCTTCGGGCGGCTGTACGTCCGCTGGGGACGCGTGTCCCGGGTGGGGAACCCCGCCGGGTACGCCCAGACCGTGCTCACCCGCGTCTTCCTCGCCCACCAGCGGCGGCGCAGCAGCCGGGAACGGGCCACCGACGTGTTCCCGGACCTGCCCGGCGCCGGGGACGGCGACGCCTCGCTGCGGCTGACGCTGCTGGACGCGCTGGCGCGGCTGCCCGCCAAGGACCGGGCCGTGGTCGTCCTGCGGTACTGGGAGGACCGGTCGATCGAGGAGACCGCCGACGTCATGAACGTCAGCTCGGCGGCCGTGCGGACCCGGTGCTCCCGGGCGCTGGGCCGGCTGCGTGACCTGCTCGGCGAGGAGCTCGCGGAGTACGCCAGATACTGACGTAACCGATCTCGTTCCCCCGATCCCACTCCCCCACTTCGGCTCTCACTTCTCCCATCCATGCGGAAAGGGTGGTTCGCCATGCCCGAAAACCAGGACCAGGAAATCTTCGAGGAGCGGCTCTCCGCCGCCCTGCACCAGACCGGCGGGGGTTTCCACGCCGACCGTTCGGCCCTCGTCACCGGCGGGCGGGTCCGCGGGCGGCGGGCGCTGACGCGGCGCCGGGCCGGGGTGCTGGGCGGGGTGGCCGGGGTCGCGCTGGTCGGGGTGGGCGGGGCGATGCTGCTGCCGCAGGGGAACGCCGACGGACGGGACGTCTCCGCCGCGACCACCGGGGCCACGTCACAGCCCTCGGCCTCGGCCACGACGCCCGCTCCGCCTCCCGTCTCCGGCGACACCATCCTCGGTGAGCTCAAGAAGCTGCTTCCCGAGGGTGAGTTCAGCCAGGAGGACGCCCGGGGGTCGGCCGACCAGCCTTCGCCGTACGCGTATGTCGTGTACGACGACGGGGAGGGGGCCGCCGCGATCAGCATGGGCCTCTACCGGGTGGAACCGGGCAGCGCTCAGGTCCGCCAGCTCATGGAGTGTCCCGACGAGACGTTCGTCCCGCACGACTCCTGCTCCTCCACCCGACTGCCCGACGGCTCGCTGCTGCGGCTGTTCAAGGGCTACGAGTATCCCGACAAGCGCGTCGAGACCAAGCTCTGGACCGCCGACCTGGTCACGGACAAGGGGCAGCACGTCAGCCTGAGCGAGTGGAACGCGCCCGCGCAGAAGGGCGCGCCCGTCTCCCGTGCGGAGCCTCCGCTGTCGGCCGAGCAGCTGAAGGAGGTCGTCACGGCGGAGGTGTGGCGCCAGGTCGTGGACGCGATTCCCAAGGACCCGAAGTCCGTCGAGCCCACCAAGGCCGCCCCGCCCGCCGGCGAACCGCCTGCCCCCGTCTCCGGCAAGGACGCCAACGAGACGCTGGTCGGACTGCTCCCGGAGGGGCTGGACGTGGTCAAGGAGGGCGGGCAGGAGAGCGGGTTCACCTACGTCGTCGTCGATGACGGGCAGGGTGAGAGCCTCGTCCAGGTCAACGTCCAGTACGGGATGGACGACGTCGCCGGCCAGCTCTACGGCGGTGGGGAGGAGCTTCCCGACGGCACCCTGGTCAAGACACGGCAGGGAATCGGGGACGACCGGGTCCCGGGGGTGCTCATGTGGACCGCCGACACCCTGCGGCCCGGCAAGGACGGCTTCCGCGTGGTGATCAGCGCCTTCAACAACGGCGCCGCGCACGCCGAGCCGTCCCGTGCCACTCCCGCGCTGACCATCGACCAGCTGCGGGAGATGGCGCTCAGCCCGGAGTGGGACAAGCTTCGGTAAGGACGGCGACGGTCCGGGCGGCGGTCAGAAGAAGTTGGCCCAAGGCTGGTCCCAGACCTCCTTCACGCACAGCACCAGGAACAGCAGGCCCGCGATCGTGAGCATGCCGTTGCTGAGCCAGCCGTTGCGCCACTCGGCCGGTGTGCGGGAGGAGTTGAGGAGCCAGACCAGGGTCAGGGCGAGGAAGGGCATGAAGGCCGCGCCCAGGACGCCGTAGATGATGACCAGGCGGAAGGGTTCGCCCTGGAAGAGCAGGACGATGGGCGGGAAGGTCAGCCACAGGAGGTACGCGCGGAAGGGCCAGGAGCGCTCGTGCTCACCGGTGGCGATCTCCTTGGCCTTGCCCGCCCGCTTGTCCCGCAGCCGGCTCACGAAGTCCGCGAACATCAGGCTCACACCGTGCCACACGCCGATGAGCGAGGTGAACGACGTGGCGAAGAAGCCGATCAGGAAGAACTTGGCCGTCGCCGTGCCGTACTCGTCCTCCAGGATGTCGCCGAGCTGCACCAGGCCCTTGCCGCCGCCGGAGAGGGCGATGTTCGCGGCGTGCAGCAGCTCCGCGCCGACGAAGAGCATGGCGACGACGAAGACGCCGGTGGTGATGTAGGCGACCCGGTTGTCCAGCCGCATCACCTTCATCCAGCCGGTGTTGGCCCAGCCCTTGGCGTTGACCCAGTAGCCGTAGGCGGCGAGCGTGATCGTACCGCCCACGCCGCCGATCAGGCCGAGGGTGTTGAGGACGGAGTCCTCTCCGTCGGGGATGACGGGGAGGAGGCCGGCGAAGGCGTCGCCCAGGTTGGGGGCGACCCGGATCGCCAGGTAGACCGTCACCACGAACATGACGCCGACCAGGACCGTCATGACCTTCTCGAAGACGGCGTACTTGTTGAACCAGACGAAGACCAGGCCGACCACGCCGCAGGCCACGCCCCACCATTCGAGGTCCATCACGCCGGGGAAGAGGGCCTGCAAGGGCAGGGCGCTGGACGACATCGCCGCCGCGCCGTAGGAGAAGCCCCAGATCACGACGTAGAACGCGAAGAACCACGTCGTCCAGCGGCCCAGGCTGGCCCAGCCGTCGAAGAGGGTGCGGCCGGTGGAGAGGTGCCAGCGGCCCGCCGCCTCGGCCAGGGAGATCTTGACCAGGCAGCCGAGGACCGCCGCCCACAGCAGGGTGTAGCCGAAGTTGCTGCCCGCGATCAGGGTGGCCACGAGGTCGCCGGCACCGACCCCGGTCGCCGCGACGACGATGCCGGGGCCGATGTAGCGCCAACTGGATTTGCGGGGTGCCGAGTCGGGGCCGTGTGGTGTCCCCGTGGCCTTGTCACTGGTGTTGCCCGTGGTGTCCGCCATGCGGGTCAAGAAAGCCCATGGTGGACGCTGGGACAAGAGGACGTGCGGGGATCTTCACTCGAAGGTGCCCGACCGGGGCCCTACTTCGCGTCGGCCGGCTCTTTTTCCTCGTCCGGCTCGGCCCGCTCCTCGCCGTCCTCGAAGTACGTGTCCAGGACTTCGTCCAGGGCTGCTTCCCACTCCTTGAAGCGGCTCCGGGACGTCGCCTCGATCTCGATCGGGTACCAGCGGCGGTCCGGCGTGTGCACCGTGACGGTGAACCGCTTGCCGAAGCGGCCGGTCTCCGTTTCGACGGCACCGACCTCGTCCCAGCGGAACTCGCAGCTCTGGTCGTCGAGGGCGAGACGTACGCCCTTGTGGTCGGCGACGATCCGGGCGCGGCGGTCGGCGGCCTCGAAGACGGGGCCGTCGGGGGCCTCCGCCTCCTCGTCCTCGTCCGGTTCGTCCGTCCGCTCGGCGGTCTCCTCCGGCTCGCGGGCGTCCTCGGCCTCGGACGCGGCGTCGGACGCCTCGGCGTCCGCCTTCTCCTCGGTCGTTTCCTTCGCCGGTCTCGCGTCCTCCGGCTCACCGGTCACGGGCGCGGTGAGCCCGGGGATGAAGGCCGGGTCGAATCCGGCGCCTTCCAGGGGCTGGCTGGTCGATCCTCTGCGCTGCTCCACAGCGGGCAGTATGGTCGACGAACCTGTGCCGGACACAGCCAGCCCCAACTTCGTTATCAGACGCCTACACGAACAGGCTCAGCACCGCCGCGACCACGAACCCGGCGACCGACAGCACGCTCTCCAGCACGGTCCACGTCTTGAGCGTGTCCCGTTCGCTGATGCCGAAGTACTTGGCGACCATCCAGAAGCCGCCGTCGTTGACGTGCGAGGCGAAGATGGAGCCCGCCGAGATGGCCATGATGACCAGGGCGACGAACGCCTGCGAGTGGTCGCCCTCGGCGAGCAGCGGCGCCACGATGCCCGCCGTCGTCACGATGGCCACCGTCGCCGAGCCCTGCGCGACCCGCAGCACCAGGGAGATCAGGTAGGAGAGGACGATCACCGGCAGGCCGACGTCGTTGAAGGTGTCGGAGAGGGCCTGGGCGACGCCGCTGGCGCTGAGGACGGCACCGAAGACGCCGCCCGCGCCGACGACCAGCAGGATGTTGCCGACCGGCTTCAGCGAGGCCGTCGAGACGGTCTCCAGGGACTTGCGGGACCAGCCGCGCCGGATGCCGAGCAGGTAGTAGGCGAGCAGCAGGGCGATGGTCAGGGCGACGAACGGGTTGCCGAAGAACTCGATCACCGAGCGGAGCGTGGACTCGTCCAGGGCGATGGAGGAGAAGGTCGCGGCGAGGATCAGCACCAGCGGGGTGCCGATGATGCCGAGGACCGTGCCGAGCGCGACGGGGCTCTCGTGCGGTGCGACGCCGGCCTTGGACTGCTCGTCGATGACGGCCTGCTTGGCCTCCTCGGCGGCCTCGACCATGTCCTGCGGCACCGGTACGAAGATGCGGCGGCCGATCCAGGCGGAGAACGCCCAGGCGGCGAGCACGGCGGGGATGCCGCAGACGATGCCCATGAGGATGACCCAGCCGAGGTCCACCTTCAGCAGTCCGGCGGCGGCCACCGGGCCGGGGTGCGGCGGCAGGAAGGCGTGGGTCATCGACAGGCCGGCCAGCAGCGGCAGGCAGTAGAGCAGGACCGACTTGCCGGAGCGCTTGGCGGCGGCGTAGACGATCGGCGCGAGGACGAAGATGCCGACGTCGAAGAAGACCGGGATGCCGAAGATGAGGCCGGTGAGGCCCATCGCGAGCGGGGCGCGCTTCTCGCCGAAGAGGCCCAGCAGGCGGGAGGCCAGGACCTGGGCGCCGCCGCTGACTTCGAGGATGGCGCCGAGCATGGTGCCGAGCATGGTGCCGAGGCCGATGATGATGGCGACGTGGCCGAGGATGCCGCCCATGCCGGACTCGATGGTGGAGACGGCGTCGGACTTCTGGACGGTGCCGAAGAGTTCGGTGACCGAGAGGCCGGCGAGCAGGCCGACGGCTATGGAGACGGCGAGCAGCGCGACGAAGGGCTGCAGCCGGACCTTGATGATCAGGAAGAGCAGGAGCGCGATGCCGATCGCGGCGACGGTGAGCAGTCCCGCCGTGCCGTCGATCAGGGTGAGCAGGCCGCCGGTGTGCAGTGGGGTCTCCGGGGCGGAGGCGGCGGCGAGCTGGAGGGATGGAAAGGACATACGGGGGTCCTCTGGGTAAACACATACTGCTTTCGGGCAGGGCGGGGCGCGGCACGGCGCCCGGAAGGGGAAGAGCGCCGTGCCGTGCGACAGGTGAAGAAGAGAGAAGGTGCGGCCGGGGGCGGGTCAGCCCAGGACGGCCAGCGCGTCGATCTCGATGAGGAGGCCGGCGGGCAGACCGACGTAGACGGTCGTGCGGGCGGCCGGGGGCTGGGTGAGGCCCTGCTCCTCGAAGTAGGCGTTGTAGATCTCGTTCATCTCCGCGAAGTGGTCCACGTCGGTGAGGTAGACGCGGAGCATCATCACGTCGTCCCAGGAGGCGCCGCCCTCCTCCAGGATCGCCTTGACGTTGGCGAGGGTCTGGAGGGTCTGCTCGCGCAGGGTCGGGCCGGCCGGGGTGGGGGCCTTGCCGTCCTCGTGGGGGAGGAAGCCGACCTGGCCGGCGACCTGGAGGATGTTGCCCTTCTTGACGCCGTGGCTGAACTTCGCCGGGGGGACGGTGTGGGTCGCGGGGGTGAGAGCGATCTTGTCGGTCATGCGGTGACTTCCTTGACTGGGGTCCTGCCGGAGTACTCGCCGCTGATCGCGTCCGCCGTACGGCGGACCAGCGGGAGCAGGGTGAGGAGTTCGTCGGCGGTGACGACCACGTTCGGCGCGGAGACCGACATCGCGGCGACCACCCGGCCGTCGGCGCCCCGGATGGGCGCGGCGACGCAGTTGATGGACTCCTCGTGGCCACCGAGGTCGGTGGCCCAGCCCTGTTCGCGCACCTTGGCCAGCTCCGCGAGGAAGCCGTCAGCGTTGGGTGTCGAACGGGCCGTGTACATGGGGTAGTCGAGCTTCTCCACGACCGCTCGGCGTTCGTTCTCGGGGAGGTCGGCGAGGAGCAGCTTCGCCACGGCCGCCACCGTTATGGCGACGGGCTTGCCGATCCGCGAGTACATGCGGACCGGGTAGCGGCTCTCCACCTTGTCGATGTAGAGGACCTCGTTCTCCTCGTACACGGCGAGGTGGACGGTGTGGCCGCACTGCTCGTTGACGCGTACGAGGTGGGGGTGGGCGATCTCGCGGACGTCCAGGTTCTCCATCGCCTCCTGGGCGAGGGCGATGAGGCGGGCGCCGAGGCGGTAGCGCTGGTCCTCCTGGCGGTAGACGAAGCCGTGTTCGTGGAGGGTGCGCAGCAGGCGCAGGGCCGTGGACTTGTGGACGCCGAGGCGGTCGGCGACCCGGCCCAGGTCGGCGGGGCCCTCGGCGAGCAGCGGCAGGATGCTCAGCGCGCGGTCGACGGTCTGGCTCATGGGGTGCGTACCTCCTCCTCGGCCCTCGCGTCGGCCTGTGTCCAGCCGGGGCCGAGTCGAAGTGTCCCCCACGCGTCGTCGTCGAGGGCGGCCAGGCGGTCGGCGTGGCCGCGGGCCGGGGGTGTGGCGAGGTCGCCGGGGACGGTGAGGGCGGCGGCGGCCATCAGGTGGCCGTGGCGCAGGCGCTCGCGCACGGGCAGGTCGCGCAGGGTGGCGGAAAGGAACCCGGCGGCGAAGGCGTCGCCCGCGCCGACGGCGGCGACGACGTCGACGGTGAGGGCGGGCACGGAGACGGCCTCACGCCCGTGGAAGGCGGTGGCGCCGCTCGCGCCCTGCTTGACGACCAGCACCTCGGGTTCGGGCAGCGCGGCGCGCACGGCTTGTGGACCGCCCAGGTCCCAGGCCTCGTCCTCGCCGACGAAGACGAGGTCGGCGCCCCGGGCCAGGTCGAGCAGCACGCGCGCGCCGTCGGTGTCGCCGCGCCAGAGGCCGGGGCGGTGGTTGACGTCGAAGGAGACGAGGGGCCGGCCGGGGCGGCGGGCGGTCAGCTCGCGCATCAGATCCAGGCAGTCGGCGGAGAGCGCGGGCGTGATGCCCGAGAGGTGGAGCACGCGGCCGGAGCGGATCGCGTCGAGGTCCATGGTGCCGGCGGACATCGCGGAGGCGGCGGAGCCCGCGCGGTAGTAGGCGACCTCGTGGGCGTCGGTGGCGCGGTCCCCGGCGGTGCGGAAGTAGACGCCGGTGGGGCGGTCGGGGTCGCGGCGCACGGCGGAGACGTCGACCCCGTAGGCGCCGATCGCCTCGACGAGGTGGTCGCCGAAGCCGTCCGCGCCGACCCGGCTGATCCAGCGGGCGGTGTGTCCGGCGGCGGCGAGCACGCAGGCCACGTTGGACTCGGCGCCGCCGATGGCGCGGTCGAAGGAGGGGACGTCGGCGAGGCGGCCGGGTACGGAGGGGAGGAAGGTGACCATGGACTCGCCGAGCGCGACGACGTCCACGACGTCGGGGGTGGTGCCACGGGGTCGTTCGACGGTCACGATGGTCTCGGCTCCTGGTCGCGTCGCTCGGGCGGGGGCTCCGTTGACCCCGCGTTCGCCGAGATGTTAGACAGCAGTAAGCGATATGCGCAACGGTCGTTGCAAGTGTTGCAACGCGCCCGCAACGCTTCAGATCAGGTTCAGATCAGGAGGCTCCATGGCCCTCGACACCGGCTCCGCGAACGGCCGCGACGCCCTCGCCAGACTGGCCGAGGAGCACGTCGACCACCGCTTCAAGGGCCTCCCGCCGGACGCGTACGGCCTGACCGTCGCCGAGCTGGCCGGACAGCGCCGCAACCTCTTCACCGGCGGCTTCACCACGCCCGTGCTGGCCCTGTCCGCCGAGCGCCTGGAGCACAACCTGAAGCTCATGGAGACGTACTCCGCCCGGCACGGCCTCGCCTTCGCGCCGCACGGCAAGACCTCCATGGCCCCGCAGCTCTTCCACCGCCAGATCGAGCACGGCGCCTGGGGCATCACCCTCGCCGTGCCGCACCAGGTGCGGGTGGCGCGGGCCTTCGGCATCCAGCGGGTCTTCCTCGCCAACGAGCTGGTCGACGCCGCCGCCCTCAGCTGGATCTCCGCCGAGCTGGACGCCGACCCGGACTTCCGCTTCGTCTGCTACGCCGACTCCGTGCAGGGCGTCCATCTGATGGACGCGGCGCTGACCGAGGCGGGCGCCTCCCGCCCGGTGGACGTCGTGGTGGAGCTGGCCGCAGGTGAGGGCGCGCGGACCGGCGTGCGCACCGAGGCGGAGTGCGCGGCGGTCGCCGACGCGGTGGCCGGGGCGCGAACGCTGCGGCTCGCCGGTGTCGCCGGGTACGAGGGCGAGGTGCCGGACGCCGACCCGGAGAAGGTGCACGCCTGGCTGCGGCGGCTGGTCACGCTCGCCGCCGACTTCGACAAGGGCGGGCGGTTCGACGGGCTGGAGGAGATCGTGGTGAGCGCGGGCGGCAGCGCCTGGTTCGACGCGGTGGCCGACGTGTTCGCCGAGGTCCCCGGCCTGTCCCTGCCGGTGCTGAAGCTGCTGCGCTCGGGCGCGTACGTCTCCCACGACGACGGCCACTACCGCGAGGTGACCCCCTTCAACCGGGTCCCCGAGGAGGGCGCCCTGGAGCCCGCCTTCCGCCTGTGGAGCCAGGTCGTCTCCCGCCCCTCCCCCGAGCAGGCGTTCACCAACGCGGGCAAGCGGGACGCGGCCTACGACCTCCACCTGCCCTTCGCCCAGGTCGTGCGCCCCGCCGACGGCGGCGCGGAGCGCCCGGCGACCGGCATCACGGTGACCGGCCTGTCCGACCAGCACGCCTGGCTGCGCACGTCCGCCGAGGCGGACCTGGAGGTGGGCGACTGGCTCGGCACCGGCCTGTCGCACCCGTGCACGTCCTTCGACAAGTGGCAGCTCATCCCGGTCGCCGAGGCGGACGGGACGGTCGTCGACTACATCCGCACGTTCTTCTAGAGGAGGCTCCGGTGGAAGAGCTGGTCATCAGGGACGCGGACGTCGTCGACGGCTCCGGCGCGGACGCGTACCGCGCGGACGTCGTGGTCGACGGGGGCCGGATCGTCTCGATCGTCAAGGAGGCGGCGGCCGCCGGCTGCCAGCGCCCCAAGGCGCGCCGCGAGCTGGACGCCGAGGGCCTGGTCCTCTCGCCCGGCTTCATCGACATGCACGCCCACAGCGACCTGGCGCTGCTGCGGGACCCCGACCACAGCGCCAAGGCCGCGCAGGGCGTCACCCTGGAGGTCATCGGCCAGGACGGGCTGTCGTACGCGCCGGTCGACGACCGCACCCTCGGCGAGGTGCGCCGCGCGATCGCCGGGTGGAACGGCCCCGGCGACGACGTCGACTTCGACTGGCGGTCGGTCGGCGAGTACCTGGACCGGCTCGACGCGGGCATCGCGGTCAACGCCGCCTACCTGATCCCGCAGGGCACGGTGCGCGCCCTCGCGGTCGGCTGGGACGACCGGGAGGCGACCGGGGCGGAGCTTGAGCACATGCGGCGGCTGGTCGTCGAGGGCATGGAGCAGGGCGCGGTCGGCATGTCGTCGGGGCTGACGTACACGCCGGGCATGTACGCCAAGGACGCCGAGCTGACCGAGCTGTGCCGGGTGGTGGCGTCGTACGGCGGCTACTACTGCCCGCACCACCGCTCGTACGGGGCCGGGGCGCTCCAGGCGTACGAGGAGATGGTGGAGCTGACGCGGGAGGCGGACTGCCCGCTGCACCTCGCGCACGCCACCATGAACTTCGGCGTCAACAAGGGCAAGGCGCCCGAGCTGCTGACGCTGCTGGACGGCGCGCTCGCCGCCGGTGCCGACATCACGCTCGACACGTACCCGTACACCCCCGGCTGCACCACCCTCGTGGCCATGCTGCCGAGCTGGGCGAGCGAGGGCGGCCCGGAGCAGATCATGAAGCGGCTGGCGGACGACGACACCGCCGAACGCATCCGCCACCACATCGAGGAGATCGGCTCCGACGGCTGCCATGGCGTGCCCATGGAGTGGGACACGATCGAGATCTCCGGCACGGGCGACCCGGCGCTCGGCGAATACGTCGGCCGTACGGTCATGGAGTCGGCGCGGCTGCACGGCGAGACCCCGTGGACGACCGCCCGCCGCCTGCTCCTGACGGACCGGCTGGCGCCGACCATCCTCCAGCACGTCGGCCACGAGGAGAACGTCCGCGCGATCATGCGCCACCGCGTCCACACCGGCGGCTCGGACGGCATCCTCCAGGGCGCCAAGCCGCACCCGCGCGCCTACGGCACCTTCCCGCACTACCTCGGGCACTACGTGCGCGAGCTGGGCGTGCTCTCCCTGGAGGAGTGCGTCGCGCACCTCACCTCCCGCGCGGCGGCCCGGCTGCGGCTGCCGGACCGGGGGCTGGTGCGGGAGGGGTACCGGGCCGACCTGGTGCTCTTCGACCCGGCGACGGTCGCGGCGGGCAGCACGTACGAGAACCCGCGCGTGCTGCCTACGGGCATCCCGTACGTGCTGGTCGACGGGCGGTTCGTGATGGAGGACGGGCGGCGCACGGACGTACTGGCGGGGCGGTCGGTGCGGCGCACTCCCCGGTAGCGCGGCCCGCGCCGGGTGACGAAACCCACCCAAAGCGACCGTCTCAAGTGGCGGATAACACCACCCATGGAACGTAACCGGGTCGTAAGCTCACGCACATGCAGGTGATCCAGTCGACCAAGCTCGCCAACGTCTGTTACGAGATCCGGGGCCCGGTGCTCGAGGAGGCGATGCGGCTGGAAGCGGCCGGGCACCGCATCCTGAAGCTGAACACCGGCAACCCGGCCGCGTTCGGGTTCGAGTGCCCGCCGGAGATCCTGGAGGACATCCTCCGCAACGTGTCGACGGCCCACGGCTACGGCGACGCGAAGGGTCTGCTGGCGGCGCGCCGGGCCGTGGTCATGCACAACCAGACCCTCGGCATCGAGACGGACGTCGAGCACGTCTTCATCGGCAACGGCGTCTCCGAGCTGATCGTGATGGCGATGCAGGGCCTGCTGGACGACGGCGACGAGGTCCTCGTCCCGGCGCCCGACTACCCGCTGTGGACGGCCGCCGTGTCGCTCTCCGGCGGCACGGCGGTGCACTACCGCTGCGACGAGCAGTCCGACTGGATGCCGGACCTCGCGGACGTCGAGCGGAAGATCACCGACCGCACCAAGGCGCTCGTGATCATCAACCCGAACAACCCGACGGGCGCGGTCTACGACGAGGCGATGGTGCGCGCGCTGACCGACATCGCCCGCCGCCACAACCTCCTGGTCTGCTCCGACGAGATCTACGACAAGATCCTGTACGACGAGGCCACGCACACCCCGACCGCCGCGGTCGCCCCGGACCTGCTCACCCTCACCTTCAACGGCATGTCGAAGGCGTACCGGGTGGCCGGCTACCGCGTCGGCTGGATGTCGATCTCGGGACCACGCGCGCACGCCGAGTCCTACATCGAGGGCCTGACGGTCCTCGCCAACATGCGGCTGTGCGCCAACATGCCGGGCCAGCACGGTGTGGTCGCCGCGCTCAGCGGGCGGCAGACCATCAACGAGCTGGTCCTGCCGGGCGGGCGGCTGCGGGAGCAGCGGGACGCCGCGCACGAGGCGCTGACCAGCATCCCGGGCGTGACGTGCGTGAAGCCGAAGGGGGCGCTGTACCTCTTCCCCCGGCTCGATCCCAAGGTCTTCAAGATCAAGGACGACCGGCGGATGGTCCTGGACCTGCTGCGCCAGGAGAAGATCATGGTCGTCCAGGGCACCGGCTTCAACTGGCCCGAGCCCGACCACTTCCGCGTGGTGACCCTGCCGACGGCGAGCGACCTGCGCGAGGCCGTGGGGCGGATCGGGAACTTCCTGGACGGGTACGGCCAGCCCTGAGCCAATCTCCGACGACCGACAACTTTAGATTGAATCCAATGTAGGATGGTTTCCTGAAGCACTCAGGAGGCCGTCCCATGTACGAACCGATCCGCACCAAGTCGGTCCACAGCACGATGGCCGGCGACACCTCGGACTTCCCCCACCGGTCCCGGAAGGAAGAGCTGGACATCCAGCTCGCGGGCCACCTCGCGGCACTGCTCGCCGTCACGGACGAGCTGCGCACGCTGGCGCCCGACACCGACCTGGACACCGCCGCCGACCGGCTCGCCGAGCAGGTGACCCGGCTGCGGGGAGGCCAGGCGCCGGTCCGCGTGCCGGTGACCGCGGCCCGCCCCTCGGCCCGTCTGGCGGCCCTGCACCGCCGGGCGCACACCCTGGCGGGCCGCGCCCTGGTGGTGGCGGCCTCCCGCGCCGACACGGCGGTCGCGATCCTGACCGCAGAGCGCATGGACGCGCACGCCGCGGCCCTCGAGCCGCGCGAACTCGCGTCCCACTGAGCCCTCCGGGCTCCCCGTACGGCCCCGGCCCGCGCGCACCCGCAGCGACGCGCGGGCCGGGTGCCATTCACTGCGTTGGCTTCAGCGGCGGTTCGCGTGTGCGCCGTGGGGCGGCTGGTGGTTGGCGGCTTTCCGTTGTTGGTGGTTGCTCGCGCAGTTCCCCGCGCCCCTTTGAGGGCGCGGATCTCACCGGCGTTTTGAAATGTTGAAGGGCCGGGTCAGTCGCACGCCTTTGTGCGGTGACCCGGCCCGGGTGGGAACTCCCCGTGCTCCGGGTACTGCTGAGCTACTGGAGCGTGGGGAGGTCCCCTCGTGGCCGGCCTTCGTGACGACTTCGCGGGTCAGGGCTAGTCGGACCGGCCACGGAGACTGCGGGGGACGTCAGCCCAGGCGCTGCACCAGGGCCCGGTACTGGTCCCACAGCTCGGCGGGGGTGTGGTCGCCGAAGGTGTTCAGGTGCTCGGGGACGAGCGCCGCCTCCTCGCGCCACACCTCCTTGTCGACGCTGAGCAGGAACTCCAGGTCCGCGTCGGCGAGGTCGAGACCGTCGGTGTCCAGGGACTCCTTGGTCGGCAGCACGCCGATCGGGGTCTCGACGCCGTCCGCCTTGCCCTCCAGGCGCTCCACGATCCACTTCAGGACGCGGCCGTTCTCACCGAAGCCGGGCCAGACGAACTTGCCGTCGTCGTCCTTACGGAACCAGTTGACGTAGTAGATCTTCGGCAGCTTCGACTGGTCCTTGTCCTTGGCCACGTCGACCCAGTGGCCCATGTAGTCGCCCATGTTGTAGCCGCAGAACGGCAGCATGGCGAACGGGTCGCGGCGCAGCTCGCCGACCTTGCCCTCGGCGGCGGCGGTCTTCTCGGAGGCCACGTTGGCGCCGAGGAAGACGCCGTGGTTCCAGTCGAAGGACTCGGTGACCAGCGGTACGGCGGTGGCGCGGCGGCCGCCGAAGAGGATCGCCGAGATCGGCACGCCCTTGGGGTCCTCCCACTCCGGCGCGATGATCGGGCACTGCGCGGCGGGGGTGGTGAAGCGGGCGTTGGGGTGCGCGGCGGGCGTGCCGGACTCGGGCGTCCAGTCGTTGCCCTTCCAGTCCGTGAGGTGGGCCGGGGTCTCCTCGGTCATGCCCTCCCACCACACGTCGCCGTCGTCGGTGAGGGCGACGTTGGTGAAGACGGAGTTGCCCCACAGGGTCTTCATCGCGTTGGCGTTGGTGTGCTCGCCGGTGCCGGGCGCGACGCCGAAGAAACCGGCCTCGGGGTTGATGGCGTACAGGCGGCCGTCCTCGCCGAAGCGCATCCAGGCGATGTCGTCGCCGATGGTCTCCACGGTCCAGCCGGAGATCGTGGGCTCCAGCATGGCGAGGTTGGTCTTGCCGCAGGCCGACGGGAAGGCGGCGGCGACGTACTTGGGCTCGCCGGTGGGCGGGGTCAGCTTCAGCACCAGCATGTGCTCGGCGAGCCAGCCCTCGTCGCGGGCCATGACCGAGGCGATGCGCAGGGCGTAGCACTTCTTGCCGAGCAGGGCGTTGCCGCCGTAGCCGGAGCCGTAGGACCAGATCTCGCGGTCCTCGGGGAAGTGCGAGATGTACTTGGTGCTGTTGCAGGGCCACGGAACGTCCCGCTGACCCTCCTCCAGAGGGGCGCCGAGGGTGTGCACGGCCTTGACGAAGAAGCCCTCGTCGCCCAGCTCGTCCAGGACCGGCTGTCCCATGCGGGTCATGGTGCGCATGGAGACGGCGACGTACGCGGAGTCGGTGATCTCGACACCCAGCGCGGAGAGCGGGGAGCCGAGGGGGCCCATGCAGAAGGGCACGACGTACATGGTGCGGCCGCGCATGGAGCCGCGGAACAGGCCGCCTTCACCCTTCTCCCCGGTGAAGATCTCCCGCATCTCGGCGGGGTCCTTCCAGTGGTTGGTCGGGCCGGCGTCCTCCTCCTTCGCGGAGCAGATGAAGGTCCGGTCCTCGACGCGCGCGACGTCGGAGGGGTCGGAGGCCGCGTAGTACGAGTTGGGGCGCTTGATGGGGTCGAGCTTGCGGAAGGTGCCCTTCTCGACGAGCTCCCCGCACAGGCGCTCGTACTCGGCCTCGGATCCGTCACACCAGACCACCTGGTCCGGCTGGGTCAGTTCGGCGATCTCGTTCACCCACGAGATCAGCTCATGGTGGTTGGTGGGGACGGGGGGAGCAGCGATGTCGCGCGCCACGATTGCTCCTAAATGAGGGGTTTTTTGTTTGGGGGCCCCGTGGGGGCTGCGACCCGGATGCGTGACGTTGTCCTCTTGGGCGCTCATCCGGTGTCGACCGCACTCATTTGATCATCCGACGTAAGCGCCCATCTGTCCAGAGGGCGTCACACCTGAGCGGCGTGAGGATCGCCACGTGCCCGCATCGGGGATTTTGGGGGGATGCGCGGCCGGGTACCCCGTGAGACGATGACCACTCAGGAACGTCCAGGCTCCGTACTGATACGTAACTTACGGTCCCGTAGGTACGATGCGCCCATGACTGCGTCCGTCCCCGACGCGCCCGAGGACACGCCGGCCGCCGGCCGCGGTCCCGTGGCGCTCTCCCTGCCGCATCCGGTCAAGCCCAAGCTGCGCGGCTGGCTCCACCTCGGCATGTTCCCGGCCGTGCTGGTGGCGGGCCTGGTGCTCACCGCCCTCGCCGAGTCCCCCGAGGGCCGCATCGCCTGCGGGATCTACGTCCTGACGGCCTGCCTGCTGTTCGGCGTCAGCGCCCTCTACCACCGGGGCAACTGGAGCCCGCGCATGGACGGCGTCCTGCGCCGTCTCGACCACGCCAACATCTTCCTGATCATCGCGGGCACCTACACCCCGCTGACGATGCTGCTGCTGCCCGAGGCCAAGGGCCAGTGGCTGCTGTGGGGCATCTGGGCGGCCGCCGCGGCGGGCATCGTCTTCCGCGTCTTCTGGGTCGGCGCCCCGCGCTGGCTCTACACCCCCTGCTACCTCGCCATGGGCTGGGCCGCCGTCTTCTACCTCCCCGAGTTCATGCGGGCGGGTGGCATCGCCGTCCTGGTCCTGGTGATCGTGGGCGGTCTGCTCTACAGCGCGGGCGGCGTCATCTACGGCATCAAGCGCCCCAACCCCTCACCCCGCTGGTTCGGCTTCCACGAGGTCTTCCACTCCTTCACGCTGGCCGCCTTCATCGCGCACTACGTGGGGATCTCGCTGGTCGCGTACTAGCTGGTCGCGGTGGCCCACCGGACGTACGGAAACCCCCGGGCCCGCGCCCCACTCCCCGTGGCATCCTGACCGCGTGAACGGACCCGAGATCCACGTCGAATTCGCCCCCGAACTGCACCTGTTCGTCCCGCGGGCCCGCCCCACCGGCGCCACCCGCGCCGCCACCGACGGCGTCTCCACCCTCGGCCACGTCGTCGAGTCCCTCGGCGTCCCGCTGACCGAGGTCGGCACGCTCCTCGTCGACGGCCGTGAGGTGGCGCCCGGACACGTGCCGGCCGGCGGCGAGTCGGTGAGCGTGCGTGCCGTCGAGCGCCCGCAGCGGGTCCCGGGCGCTCCCCTGCGCTTCCTGCTCGACGTGCACCTGGGCACCCTCGCCCGCCGGCTGCGACTGCTCGGCGTGGACACGTCCTACGAGTCCACCGACCTCGGCGACCCGGCGCTCGCCGCGCTGTCGGCGGCCGAGAAGCGGGTCATGCTCAGCCGCGACCGGGGCCTGCTGCGCCGCCGCGAGCTGTGGGCCGGCGCCTACGTCTACAGCACCCGCCCCGAGGACCAGCTCCGCGAGGTGCTGGACCGGTTCCGGCCCGAACTGCGCCCGTGGACGCGGTGCACCGCCTGCAACGGGCTGCTGAGGAAGGCGTCCAAGGACGAGGTGGCCGACCAGCTCAAGGGCGGCACTCAGCGGTCGTACGACGTGTTCGCGCAGTGCCGGGAGTGCGGGCGGGCGTACTGGAAGGGCGCGCACCACGAGCAGCTGGAGGCCATCGTGGAGCGCGCCCTCACCGAGTCGCGGCGCGAGCGTTAGCGCTTGCCGCGCACGTCGCCCTTTCCGCAGGCCACGCCGTCGCGGTTGCGGTCCAGCTTCAGCGGGTCGTCCTTGCCGTTGACCTTCAGGCGGCCGTAGTCGTGCTCCTTCAGCCAGGTGCAGCGGTCGGCCGTCGTCGCCTTCACCTCCTCGGGGAAGGCGGTCGGCACGCACACGTTGGCGGAGCCGTAGTGCCGGTCGCAGCCGGAGACGGTGGGGCTGACCGGCTGGGAGGCGCGCTTGTCGCCGGGCCCGGTCACCTTGCCCTTCGGGGCGTCGGCGAAGGAGTGGACGTGGGCGGAGGCGTCCTTGGTGCTGAGCGCCTGCGGGCCGTCGAGGTGCACCCACTCCGCCACCGAGGGCACGCCGTTGGCGTCGACCGCGAAGAGCATGTACCAGCCGGGCGGGGCCAGGTTGGGGTTGCTGGTGACGTTGAGATCGACGTTGTCGCCGTCGACGGACAGCGGCAGGTCGACGAAGCGCTGGTTCGGGTCGGAGGAGTGGGTGACGGCGGCGGGGCGGATCAGCTCGGCCTTGGCGATCGGCCGGTCGACGGTGATCCGCTGTGTGTCGCCGTAGTTCCACTCGGTGTCGATGACCGAGGTGATCGTCGGACGCTCGCCCTTGAGCAGGTAGGGCGGGGTGTAGATCGACACGTCGTGGTTCCAGGAGCCGTTGCCCGGGTTGTCGCCCGTCGTCATCACGCGGCCGTCGGGGAGGAGGAAGGCCGAGGAGTGGTAGCCGCGGGCCTCGGGGTCGACGGCCACCGGGTCGAAGGTCTCGGTCGCCGGGTCGAAGATCGACGTCTCGAAGACCGGGTTGGCCCGGTTGTGCAGGGCGCCGCCGGTCTCCAGGACCTTGCCGTCGGGCAGCAGCACCGCGGAGACGTACATCTTGCCCTGGTCACCGGTCTGCGGGACGGGACCGTTGCCGAGGTCGACGGTGCCCTGCGGGAGCGGCGGGCCGGCGACATACGTGGGGTTGGGCTGCTTGAGGTCGATGATGTCGGTGAGGCGGTTGGCGTCCGGGTTGGAGTCGATGTTGCCGCCGCCGATGGTCAGCACCTTCTGATCCTGCGCCGGGGGCAGCAGCACGCTCATCGACTGGTCCCGCTCGTCCTTGCGCTGGAGGCCGGGGACCTCGGTGATGGTGTTGGCCTCGTAGTCGTAGATCGCCGAGCCGGTGCCGGGGATGTTGTTGCCGAAGACGTGGCTGCCGGAGTAGAAGAGGCGGCCGTCCTGCATGAGGATCATCGACGGGTACAGGCCCCAGTAGGACCAGGTCTGGTTGACCTGCCAGGTCGGCAGCCACTTCTGCTGCTCGTCCGACCACAGGTCCGCCGTCACCGAGCCGGTGGAGTCCTCGCGCAGGCCGCCGAAGGAGATGACGTCGCCGTTGCCGAGGATGGTCGCCGACGGGTACCAGTGGCCGTCGTTCATGTCGTTGGTCTTGAGGTAGGTCTCGGTCTCCGGGTCGAAGATGTACGAGTCCTTGTAGCCCTGGTAGCCGATCGTGCCGTCCGCCGACGGGTAGCCGGCGTTGCCGCTCATGACCAGGACGCGGCCGTCCTTGAGCTGGACGTGCCCGGCGCAGAACATGTCCTTGGGCGTCGGGATCGTCTTGTAGTCGCCGGTCTCAGGGTCGTACACCGCCGACGTGAAGGTGCCCGCCTCGAACATCTCCGGGTCGTTGCCGGAGCCCGCGATCAGCAGCACCTTGCCGTTGTGCAGGACGACGGAGTGCATGGAGCGGACCGGGTTCTTCGTGGGCAGCACGTCCCAGCGGCCGTTGGCGCACTCCTCGGCGGTGGCCGTGCAGTCCGGGTCCGGGACCGGGTCGGCGACCTGCTCCATCGTGTAGTCGTCCGTGGTCACGGAGCCGGTGCCGTAGACGGAGACGCCCCAGCTGATGCGGTCGGTGCCGGCCGGGACCTCGGGGGTGCGGACGCTCGCCTCGGTCCAGCCGGCCGCCATGTCCAGGGTCTTGAGGTCGGTCCAGTACTGCCAGCCCGCGGTGGTGTCGTGCCGGAAGAGCGTGAGGGAGGCGTCCGGGGTCGTCGACTTGTACCAGAGGGACAGGTCGTACTGCTTGCCCTCCGTCACCACCGGCGCGCACTCGGCGGACTCGGTGATCAGGGCCTTGCGGTCGCCGTCGGTCCGGCGGGTCAGCTCGACCTTCATGGCCTTGGTGCCGGAGTGGGCGTCGGCGACCGTCTCGAAGGTGAAGTCGTTGTCGCCCCAGCCGGACTTCTCCCAGCAGTACGGCATGTCGCCGGTGCCGGCGGTCTCGAAGCCGGGGTTGGTGATCAGGTTGGCGGCGGAGGCGGACTGCGGCGCGGTCAGGAGGAGGCCGCCGGTGAGGGCGGACACCGCCAGGAGGGCGGAGGTCCGGCGTCCAGGGGTCCGGCGCGCGAATCTTCGCGGTCTGCTTCTCATGCGTCACTCCTTGCTGTGCGGGCTGCCGTACGGCGTCGGCGCGGGAGGTACACGAGCGCTTCGGTCCCGGCGAAGCGCAGGACGAAGGTGATGACGAGGGCGAGGGCGGTGGCGGGCAGCACCGCCAGCCCGAACTGGCCGACGAGCAGGGCGATCAGCGGGATGCGCAGCACCAGGTCGGCGTTGGCGATCAGCGCGAACCGCGCGGTCCGGTCGGCCCAGTGCCGGTGCCGGCGCCGGTCGCGGAAGAGCAGCCGCTCCAGGAGCAGGAAGTTCCAGGCGACGCCGAACTGGTTGGCGGCGATCTCGGCGGGCAGGTAGTGCACGCCCGCCTCGGTGAGCGCCCACAGGGCGGCCAGGTTCGGTACGAAGCCGCTCAGCCCGATCAGCCCGAAGACGACCATGCGGGCCAGCGGTGAGGCGGTGCGGAGACCGGCCAGGTGGCGCAGGAAGCGCACGCCCTCCCGCGCCGTGGACTTGGACTCGCCCGCGAAGCGCTCCTCGAAGACGAACGGCACCTCGGTGACGGTCTGGGGGCGGCTGCGGACGGCCAGTTCGAGGAGGATCTTGTAGCCGAGCGGCTTGAGCACATCGGCGGTGACCTCGCTGCGGCGGATGGCGAAGAAGCCGCTCATCGGGTCGCTGATGCCGTGCAGACGGCGCGGGAAGAGCGCCTTGGTCAGCCAGGTCGCCGCGCGCGAGACCGCGATCCGGTAGCTGCCCGCGAGTCCGGCGCGGCTGCCGCCCTTGACGTAGCGGGAGGCGACGACGAGCCCGGCGTTCGCCCGTTCGCCGGTGGCGACCAGCTCCGGCACCAGGGACGGCGGGTGCTGGCAGTCGCCGTCCATGACGACGATCCAGTCCGACCCGGCCGCCCGCATGCCCTCGACGACGGCACCGCCGAGCCCGCCGGAGGGTTCGTCGCGGTGCAGGACGGTGACCGGGAAGGGGCAGTCGGGGGCCGCCGCGCGGATCACGTCCGGGGTGTCGTCGGTGGAGTCGTCCACGAAGACGACCTCGCAGGGCAGCCGCGCGGGCACCGACTCGGTGATCAGGCCCAGCAGCCGCCGTACGTTGCCGGACTCGTTGAAGGTCGGTACGACGATGGTGACGGCGCCCGGCTCGGGCACCTCCGAGGCGCTGACGGCCGGAGTCCCCAGCTCGCCGGGGACGGTGGACTCGTGGCTCATCGGGCGGCTCCGGAGGGCTGGACGCGGCGGATCTCGATACGGTCCGCACCGGTGCCGAAGACGGCGACCGGAGCCGAGTGGTTCATGGCGGCCTTCACGTTGGGCAGGTCGACCGCGTCGCGCCGCACCGTCGGGGAGGCGACCACGTAGTCGATGTCCCGCCAGCCGCCCGGCATCGTCTCGGTGACGGCCGGGTCGAGGTCCGCCTTGTAGAACCAGATGACGCCGAGCCCGGGTTCGTACCCGGCGTGCACGAGGTCCAGCCAGAGCGCGTCGTCCACGAGGACCCGGGTGTCCTCCGGGTTCTCCACCTCCGTCGCCATCCAGTCGGCGGCGGCCTCGTAGGGGGCGTTGGCGTCGGCGGTGACGGCGGTGCGGTCCCCGTCGTACCAGCGGGGTACGACGTAGGCGCCGGCGGCGAGCACCAGGACGCCGGCGAGGGCGTACCGGCCGAGGGTGACGCCCCGTTTCTCGGCCTCGGTGCGCCATCTGCGCAGCACGGCGTGGGCGACGCTCGCCGCGCCGCCGGCCAGCACCAGGGCGAGGAAGGGCAGCGCCTGGATGACGTACATCGCGGGCAGGTAGCCGCTGGGGCGCAGGGCGAGGGCGGCGAGGATCGCGACCGTGAGGGCCGGACCGGCCAGGGCGCGGGCGGTGACCGACCAGCGCCAGGTGGCGAGCAGCAGCAGCGCGCCCGCGAGTCCGCCGAGCGGGAGGACCCGGTCGTAGTACAACCAGGACTGGAGGACGCCCCACGAGCCGGAGCCCTCGTCGAGGATGAAACCGGAGCCGGGACGGGTGAGCTGGTACTCGATGCCCTCCCACAGCGAGACGTGCCCGTCGCCCGGCAGCAGCTCGCCCTTGAGCAGGGCGAACAGTGGGTACGAGAACCCGATGAGCGCGCAGGCCGTGACGGCGCCGGTCAGCGCGAACTTGCGGGTGTCCTGGTGGCTGTGCCGCCAGGCGGTGACGAAGAGGGCGGGCAGGACGACGAGCATCGTCTCCTTGGTGAGCACGGCCGTGGCGGCGGCGATGCCCGCGCCGAAGTGGTGCCACAGGTGCTTGCTCGGGGAGGCGGCCAGCGCGAAGGCCAGCAGCGTCCACATCACCGCGAGGTTGTCGAGGAAGATCTCCCGCTGGAGGACGACGGACAGCGGGGAGAGGCCGAAGAGGGCCATGGCCAGTCCGGCCGCCCAGCGGGGCAGGGACATGCGGCGGGCGATGACGTAGACGAGGACCGCGGAGACGGCGCTGATCAGCAGCATCACGCCGCGCATGGTGCCGACGGTCATCGACTCCGGGCTGAGCAGCGCGGGTATCCAGGTCAGCACGGCTATCTGGATCCAGCCCAGCGGCGGGTGGTCGTACCAGTAGGTGTAGTGGGCCAGGCCCTCGCCCTGCTGGACGGCCCAGGCCTGGGCGAGGTAGGTGCCCTCGTCGTCGCTGAGGGTCGGGTAGGAGGAGATGTTCCAGCCCTGCACGAGCATGATCGCGACCAGGAGCGTGCCGCAGAGCAGGAGGTCGGGGCGCGAGGAGCGGAGCCGGCCCGGTGGTGCCGAGCTTCGGGCGGGCGGGTCGGTGTCGTGGGCAGGCCGGCGCTGCGCGGGGACCTGGGTGCCGGTCGCCGCGGGGAGGGTGGAGGTCACGCGGGAACGTCCTCTCGGTCCACCGGCGCGAGATGGGCGCCGACATGGCTGGTCAACTCCCAGTCGGTGCGGCCGCGTTGCTCGCGCCACACGGCGCGGACGGCTGCCCCGGCGAGGAGCACCTGGTAGAAGGGGCCGCCGACGATCAGCTTCACGTAGTGGATGAAGCGGACGCGCAGGCCGTACTGCTTGCCGAAGTCGTGCAGGCCGACGACCTCGAAGACGAAGGTGACCAGGGCGGTGACGGCAGGCAGGAAGGTCACGAAGGCGATGCCGACGGGCACGTCCAGCAGCAGCGCGATGGCCGCGTTGAGCGGGATGATCACGCCGGTGAAGGCCTGGAAGAACGGCGTCATCAGGGTGTAGCGGGCCAGCAGCCGCTGGGTGAAGGTGGGGAGCTGCTTCCAGTCCTTCTTCCGGTACACCTGGAGGAATCCCTGGTTCCAGCGGGTGCGCTGCTTCAGCAGGGAGACCAGCGAGCCCGGGGTCTCCTCGCGGGTGACCATGTCGGAGTCGTAGGCGACGACGACCTTCTTGCCGATGCTGGAGAGCCGGACGCCGAGGTCGCAGTCCTCGGCCAGGCACTCGGGGTCCCAGCCGTCGGCCGCCCGCAGCACGTCCGTGCGGACGAAGACGGTGTTGCCGCCGAGCGGGATGAACCCCTTCTGCGCGTGCAGGTGCAGCCGCGAGCGGAACCAGAAGAAGTACTCCAGGCAGTTGCGCAGGCTGTACCAGCTGGAGTGGAAGTTGATCAGCTGGACGCCACCCTGCACGACGTCGGCGCCGGTGGTGCGGAAGGCGTGGTCGACGTGGGCGAGCAGCTCGGGGTGGACCTGGTCCTCGGCGTCGAAGACCCCGACGACGTCGCCGCGGCAGTGCGGCAGCGCCGTGTTCATCGCCTTCGGCTTGTTCTTCTTCTCGTGGGTGTCGACGACGACCCGCACACGCGGGTCACGGTCGGCGGCCCGCTCGGCGACGGCGGTGGTCTCCGGATCGTCGTGCCCGACGATCACGATGATCTCGAAGTCGGTGTGGGACGAGGTGAGCAGCCGCTGGATGGTGTGGTCCAGTACCGCCTGCTCGTGCCGCGCGGGCACGAGCAGCGAGAACGACACGTGCTCGTCCCCGTCCGGCGGGCTGAACCGGGTGGAGGCGAGAACCTCCGGCGTGCGCCAGGCGTGCATCTGCCACCACAGCGTGAACGCCGCCATCCAGAAGAGCGCCAGTGAAACGGCAGCGATGAACACGGACGTCAGCAAAAGATCCCCCCAGATCCTTGAACTCCCCCTGCCGCGGCGGCGCGCCCGAACCCGGACGACCACTCCGCCGCGTCACGGTGAAGAGGCTAAGGGCAATCTGTGAAACACATAAGGTGGTTGGGTGAAGAGCGTGTTTCCTCACAACGAGGACCGGGTCTGAACATTTCACCCACCGGTCTCGTTCCCGTTCTTTCTCTTTATGTCGTTTCAGCTGTTCAGGCGGGCACGCAGCCGTTCCGGATCCGTGGTCGGCGCGTCACAGGTGAAGTTCCGGCAGACGTACGCCGCCGGCGCCCCGCCCACCAGTGGCCGGTCGGCGAGCAGGGGGAACTCGTCGCTCCCCTCGACGCCGACGGCGACGACCGCACCGGGCGCCGTGCCGAGGAGCGCCGTGCGGTGCAGCCCCCTGGTGGCGGCGTCGCCCGGCTCCGGCCCCACGACGGCCACTTCGCGGGGACCGTCGAGCAGCGCCTCGGCGGCGGCCAGTCCCCAGCCGATAAAGCGCGGGACCCGCGGTCCGAGCGCCTTCACCACGCCGAGCGCGTGCTCGGCCGCGCTGCGGTGGGGCCCGGAGCCGGTCTGGGCGGCGTAGGAGAGCAGGGCGTTCGCGGCGGCGGTCCAGCCGGACGGGGTGGCGTTGTCGGTGGGGTCCTGGGGGCGCCGGATCAGCCGCTCGGCGTCGGAGGCGGTGTCGTAGAGGGAGCCGGAGTCGTCCCGGAAGCGGGTGAGGACGTGGTCGAGCAGCAGCCCGGCGAAGTCCAGCCAGACGCCCTCGCCGGTGACCGACGCCAGCGCGAGAAACCCCTCCGCCACGTCGGCGTAGTCCTCCAGCACCCCGGCGTGGGCGCCCGCGCGGCCGTCCTTGCTGGTGCGGAAGAGCCGGGCGTGGTCGTCGAGGTGCAGCCGTACGAGCAGGTCGGCGGCGGCGACGGCGGCGTCCACCAGGTCGGGGCGCTCGAAGTAGGCGCCGGTCTCGGCGAGCGCGGCGATCGCGAGCCCGTTCCAGGCGGCGACCACCTTGTCGTCCCGGCCCGGGGCGGGGCGGCCGTCGCGGGCGGCCAGCAGCCGCTCCCTGACCGACGCGATCCGGGCGGCGTCGAAGACGCCCTCCTGCTGCGGCAGTTGCAGCACGGACGAACCGTGCTCGAAGGTGCCCTCGACGGTCACGCCGAAGTACTGGGCGGCCAGCTCGGCGTCCTCGGCCCCCAGCACCTCGGTGAGCTGCGCGGGCGTCCACACGTAGTAGGCGCCCTCGACGTGCTTGCCGGTGCCGTCGTCGCTGTCCGCGTCCAGCGCGGAGGCGAAACCGCCCTCGGCGGTGCGCAGTTCGCGGACCATGAAGTCGGCGGTCTCCAGGGCGACCCGGCGGGCGAGGTCGGAGCCCGTGGCCCGCCACAGGTGGGCGTAGACGCGGCACAGCAGGGCGTTGTCGTAGAGCATCTTCTCGAAGTGCGGCACGACCCAATCGCGGTCGACGGAGTAGCGGGCGAAGCCGCCGCCGAGCTGGTCGTAGATGCCGCCGCGCGCCATCCGCTCGCAGGTGTCGGCCGCCATCTGGAGCGCGCCCTCGGCGCCGGTGCGGGCGTGGTGGCGCAGCAGGAACTCGACCACCATGGACGGCGGGAACTTCGGCGCCCCGCCGAATCCGCCGCGCTGCGGGTCGTACTCCCGGGTGAGCCCGAGCAGCGCCTGCCCCAGCTCCGCCTCGCCGGGCGGCTGGGCGTCGCCGTAGGAAATCTCCCGCCCGGCGAGGTCCCGCACGATCTTCCCCGCGACCTCGGTGACCTCGCCGCGCCGCTCCGCCCATGCCTGGTGGACGCCCTGGAGCACCTGGCGGAAGGAGGGCATGCCGTGGCGGGGCTCGGGCGGGTAGTAGGTGCCGAAGTAGAAGGGCTCGGCGTCCGGCGTGAGGAAGACGGTCATGGGCCAGCCGCCCTGCCCGGTCGCCGCCTGTACGGCCTCCATGTAGACGGCGTCCACGTCGGGCCGCTCCTCACGGTCGACCTTGACGGACACGAAGTGCCCGTTCATGAACGTGGCGGTGTCGTCGTCCTCGAAGGACTCGTGCGCCATGACGTGGCACCAGTGGCACGCGCTGTAGCCGACGCTCAGGAGGACGGGGACGTCGCGCCGCCGGGCCTCCTCGAACGCTTCGGCCTCCCACGGCCACCAGTCGACGGGGTTCTCCGCGTGCTGGAGGAGGTACGGGGACGTCGCCTGCGCAAGTCGGTTGGCCATGTCTCCATCCTCGCGCACGTGCCACCGCCGCGCCCGTACGCCACGGGGTGAGGCGCACGGGCCCGGCCGGGCCGGCGGAGCCCGGTGTCAGAGGTGCTGGAGCAGGACGTGCAGCGCGGGATTGTCGTTGTTCTTCCGCCAGACCAGGTTCAGCTCGACCGAGGCGGGAGCGGCCAGGCCCACCGGCCGGAAGACCACACCCGGGAAGCGCGCCTGCGCTGCGGTTTCGGGAACGAGTGCGGCGCCCCAGCCCGCGTTGACCATGGCCAGGATGCTGTGCACCTGCGTGAGGTAGTGGGTGAACTCGGGTGTGACGCCCGCGGCCCGGAAGACACTGATCAGCAGCTCGTGGAAGTAGCGCGCCTCGACGGGCGCGTACATCAGCAGCTCCTGCCCGTCGAAGTCGGTGATGTGCAGGTCCCCGCTCTGTTCGGCCAGCCGGTGGCCGACCGGGAGGGCGGCCAGCAGGGCCTCCCGGGCGGCCGGGCGGGAGGAGAGTTCGGCGCCGGTGGCGGCGGGACGGACCATGCCCAGGTCGAGAGCGCCTTCGGCGATGGCCTCCAACTGGTCCCGGGTGACCATCTCACGCAGCACGATGTCCGCGTCCGGGACGGCGCCGCGCGCGGTTTCGAGGAGTCGGCCGAGGCTCGAGTAGGCGCTCGCGGCGGTGAAGCCCACGGCCACCACCCCGGCCTGCCCTGCGGAGACCTGACGGACGGCGAGGGATGCGTCGTGCGCCTGGCGCAGGATGCGGCGGGCCTCGTTGAAGAAGGTGCGCCCGGCGGGG
Organism: Streptomyces sp. CB02414; assembly: GCF_001905385.1. GTDB lineage: Bacteria > Actinomycetota > Actinomycetes > Streptomycetales > Streptomycetaceae > Streptomyces. Next base: position 426,977 of record NZ_LIPF01000002.1, read on the forward strand.
GTCAGCCGGACCGAACGCGTCGTGCGGTCGAGGAGCTCCACCCGCAGTTCGCTCTCCAGCAGCTGGATCTGGCGGCTCAGCGGCGGCTGGGTCATCCGGAGGCGCTCGGCCGCCCGCGTGAAGTGCAGCTCCTCGGCCACGGCGACGAAACTGGTCAACTGCGCGAGGGTGAACATTCATGCTCTCCGAGTATCACTGGATCCAAAAGTGATGTTGGACGTGGATCAGAAACGACCTTAACTTCGTCGGAACGCCGACGGCGAGACCCGTCCGGACACCACCACCGACACCGCGCGCCTTCCCGCCGGTGATCCCCCTCCCGTCCACACCTGGAGCATCGCAGCCATGTCCTCCTTCTCCCCCGTCGAACTCGGCCGCCGTATCGGCTCCGGCTTGCTGTCGTTCCCCGTCACGCACTTCGCGGACGACCTCTCCTTCGACGAGGACGCCTACCGCGCGAACATCGCCCGGCTCGGGAAGTACCAGGTCGGGGGCCTCTTCGCCGCCGGCGGAACCGGTGAGTTCTTCTCGCTCACTCCCGGCGAGGTCGAGCAGGTCACCGCCGCCGCCGTGCAGAGCGCCCCCGAGGAGACCCCGATCCTCGCGCCCGCCGGCTACGGCACCCGCACCGCATGCGAGTTCGCCGCGGCCGCCGAACGCGCGGGCGCCGACGGCATCCTGCTCTTCCCCCCTTACCTCACCGAGGCCTCCCAGGAGGGGCTGGCCGCCCACGTCGAGGCCGTCTGCCGCGCCACTTCCCTCGGCGTCGTCGTGTACGGGCGGGCCAACGCCGTGTACGGCGCCGACACCCTCGCGCGCGTCGCCGAGGCGTGCCCCAACCTGATCGGCTACAAGGACGGCATCGGCGACGTCGAGGCCATGACGCGGATCCACACCCGCCTCGGCGACCGGCTCACCTACATCGGCGGGCTGCCCACCGCCGAGCTGTTCGCCCTGCCGTACCTCGAACTCGGCGTCACCACCTACTCCTCGGCCGTCTTCAACTTCGTACCGGAATTCGCCCTGTCCTTCTACGACGCGGTGCGGGAGCACCGCCGCGAGGACGTCGCACGGATGCTGAACGACTTCGTGCTGCCGTACACGGAGATCCGCAACCGGCGGTCCGGCTACGCGGTGAGCATCGTCAAGGCGGGCATGACGGCCGTCGGCCACGGGGCCGGCCCCGTGCGCCCGCCGCTCACCGACCTCACGGCGGAGGAGCTCGCCGAACTCTCGGCGCTGATCGGGCGGCTGCCCGGCCACTCCGCCTGACCGGCGTCCCGCTCCCCTCCCCCCTCCTTTCCCCAGGCCCGCACGCTCCGTACGGAAGGACCGCATGCCTTCGCCAGCCTCCGAAAAAGCCCCCGAGACCGAACCACAGGGCACGATGTTCCTGGGAGCGAGCCGCGTCACCGGCGGTGGCGCCGAGGTCCGCTCCGTGAACCCGGGCACCGGCAAGCCGCTCGACCCCGCCTACCACTACGGCGACGCCGGGGACGTCGACCGCGCCTGCCGGCTCGCCGAGGACGCCTTCGACACCTACCGCGCCACCACCCCCGAGGAGCGCGCCCGCTTCCTGGAGTGCGTCGCCGGCAAGCTCACCGCGCTGACGGACGCCGTCGTCGAGCGCGCCCACCTGGAGAGCGGGCTGCCCGTGGCCCGTCTGACCGGCGAGGTGGGGCGGACCACCGGACAGCTCCGGCTGTTCGCCGCGGAGCTGCGCGAGGGCAGCTGGCAGGGGGCCCGCATCGACCCCGCGCTGCCGGAGCGCACCCCCCAGCCGCGACCCGACATCCGGCAACGGCGCATTCCCCTCGGACCCGTCGCCGTGTTCGGGGCGAGCAACTTCCCGCTGGCGTTCTCCGTCCTCGGCGGCGACACCGCGTCAGCGCTCGCCGCCGGGTGCCCCGTCGTCGTCAAGGCGCACGACGCGCACCTGGGCACGTCCGAACTGGCGGCCGGAGCCCTGCGCTCGGCCGTCGAGGAGTGCGGGCTGCCGGAGGGCGTCTTCTCCCTCCTGATCGGTGACGGTCCCACCCTCGGTGCCCGGCTCGTGGCCGACCCGCGCATCCGGGCCGTCGGCTTCACCGGCTCCCGCGCGGCCGGGCTCGCGCTGATGCGGACCGCCGCCGAACGCGACGTGCCCGTCCCGGTGTACGCCGAGATGAGCAGCGTCAACCCCGTCGTGCTGCTGCCGGGCGCGCTGGACGAGCGGGCTCGGGAGCTCGCCGAGGGCTTCGTGGGCTCGCTGACGCTGGGCGCCGGGCAGTTCTGCACCAACCCGGGGCTGGTCCTGGCGGTGGACGGTCCGGGACTCGACACGTTCCTCGCGGCGGCGGCCGGGGCCGTCGAGGGGCACACCGGGGCCACGATGCTCACGCCGGGCATCGCCGCGTCGTACCGCACGCGGACCGAGGAGGTCGCCGGGCACCCCGCCGTGACCCGCCTCGCTCAGGGGGTGCCCCCCGAAGGCGCCAGCCCGTGCCAGGCCCACCTGTTGGCGGTCGGCGCGGACGACTTCGTCGCCGAACCGGCGTTGCAGCAGGAGATGTTCGGCGCCGCCGGGCTCGTGGTGCGCTGCCGCGACCTCGGGCAGGTCGCGGACGTGCTGCGCTGTCTGGAGGGGCAGCTCACCGCGACCGTGCACACCGCCGACGGCGACCTGGACGCCGCACGCGAGCTGCTGCCCGTCCTCGAGCGGGGCGCCGGCCGGCTGCTGTTCAACGGCTGGCCGACCGGGGTGGAGGTCGGCCACGCGATGGTGCACGGCGGTCCCTTCCCCGCCACGTCCGACGGCCGCAGCACCTCGGTCGGCTCCCTCGCCATCGAGCGCTACCTGCGCCCGGTGGCGTACCAGGACCTGCCCGCCGAGCTGTTGCCCCGTCCGCTGGCGGACGGCAACCCCGATGGTCTGTGGCGCCGCGTCGACGGCGTACCGGGCCGGCACTGAGCCCACGTGGAAGCGGAGAAAGACATGGCAGTCACAGACCACGGGCCGACCGTCGCCTCGGTGCGCGTCGTCCCGGTCGCGGGCCGGGACAGCATGCTGCTCAACCTGAGCGGCGCCCACGGCCCCTACTTCACCCGCAACCTGGTGATCCTCACCGACTCGGACGGCAGGACGGGGCTCGGTGAGGTCCCCGGCGGCGAGGCGATCCGGCGCACGGTGGAAGCGGCCGCGGAGCTCGTCGTCGGCAGGCCGGTGGCCCGGCTGCGCTCCCTCGTCTCGCAGGTGCAGGCGAGGTTCGCGGACCGCGACTCGGGCGGGCGCGGGGCGCAGACCTTCGACCTGCGCGTGGCCGTGCACGCCGCCACGGCCGTCGAGTCGGCGCTCCTGGACCTGCACGGGAAATATCTGGGCGTGCCGGTCGCCGAGCTGCTCGGCGACGGGCAGCAGCGCGCCGAGGTGCCCGTGCTGGGCTATCTCTTCTACATCGGCGACCGCGACCGCACCGACCTCGGCTACCTCGGCCCGGGGGACGAGCGCGACACCGGGGACCCGGCGGACGCCTGGCTGCGGCTGCGGCACGAGGAGGCGCTCACCCCGCAGGCCGTGGTGCGGCTGGCGGAGGCCGCGCACGCGCGGTACGGGTTCCGCGACTTCAAGCTCAAGGGCGGAGTGCTGCCCGCCGAGGAGGAGGCCGCGGCGGTCACCGCGCTCGCGCGGCGTTTCCCCGAGGCACGCGTCACCCTCGACCCCAACGGTGCCTGGCGGCTGGCCGAGGCCGTCCGGGTCGGCCGCGGGCTGCGGGACGTCCTCGCCTACGCGGAGGATCCGTGCGGCGCCGAGGAAGGTTACTCGGGCCGGGAGACGATGGCGGAGTTCCGGCGGGCCACCGGCCTGCCCACCGCCACCAACATGATCGCCACGGACTGGCGGCAGCTCACCCACGCGCTGCGCACGGACGCCGTGGACATCCCGCTCGCCGATCCGCACTTCTGGACGATGAGCGGCTCGGTGCGGGTGGCGCAGCTGTGCCAGGCCTGGGGACTCACCTGGGGCTCGCACTCGAACAACCACTTCGACGTGTCGCTGGCGATGTTCACCCACGTCGCCGCCGCGGCGCCCGGCGAGATCACGGCGATCGACACGCACTGGATCTGGCAGGACGGCCAGCGCCTCACCCGCGATCCGCTCACCATCCGCGACGGGCTGCTGCGCGTCCCCGAGGCTCCCGGCCTCGGCGTCGAGCTGGACGAGGAGCAGGTCGCGGCCGCGCACGAACTGTACGAACGCGAAGGACTCGGCGCCCGCGACGACGCGGTGGCGATGCGCTACCTCGTGCCCGGCTGGTCCTTCGATCCCAAGCGCCCGGCCCTCGACCGGGACTGAGCTTCCCGCGGGGCCGGCAGCCGTCGGCCCCGCGCCGTCCTCGGCCCGGCAGGCGAGCCGCTCACGGCCTGCCGAGTCATCCATGCCCGACAGGAGGCGACGATGCCTACTGCACCATCGGATCTGATATCCCCGCCGCACTGGGCCACACTGGCGGCCGACGCGCCGGCCACCACGTGGGACCTGCCGCCCTGGGCGCTGCTGCTGCTGGTGGCGGGCGGGGTCGCGCTGCTGCTCCTCCTCGTGATCAAGGTGAAGCTGCACGCCTTCCTGGCCCTGCTCGTGGTGAGCATCGGCTTCGGCGCCGCCGCCGGGATCAGTCTCGACGAACTGCCCGGCGTCCTCGAACAGGGTATGAGCGACACCCTGGGCGAGATCGCCGTCATCGTCGCCCTCGGCGCGATGCTGGGCCGGGTCATGCAGGAGTCCGGCGCCGTGCAGGTGCTCTCCGGGAGACTCCTCGCGGCCTTCGGGGAGAAACGGGCCCCGCTCGCCGTGGGACTCACGGCACTCCTGGTGGGTGTGCCGGTCTTCTTCGACGTCGGCTTCATTCTGCTGATCCCGCTGATCTACGCGGTCGCGGAGCGTTCGGGCCGGTCACTGATCAGTGTGGCGCTGCCCGCCGTGGGCGGCCTGGCCATCATGCACGCGGTGCTGCCTCCGCACCCGGGTCCCGTCGCCGCCGCCGGGCTGCTCGGCGCCAGCCTGGGCTGGGTGACCGTCATGGGCCTGATCTGCGGCATCCCCGCCTGGTTCGTCGGGTCCTACCTCTTCGGGATCAAGATCGGTGACAGGTTGAACATCCCGGTCCCCGAGCACGCGCGCGTGCTGTCCTCGGAGTCGGGCTCCGGGGAGAAGGGTCTTCCGGCGGGGGACGACGCGCAGGGGCCGGAGGCGCGGGACGCGTCGCGGTCACAGCCCTCGCTGGGCGTCACCGTCGTCGTGATCCTCCTGCCGGTGCTGCTGATCATGCTGCACACCTTCGCCGGCCTGGTCTTCGACGAGGGCGCGCTGCGCACGGCGCTCGAGTTCATCGGCTCCCCGATCATCGCCCTGACCGTCGCCACGCTGCTGTCGATCTGGGTGCTCGGCATCCGGGGCGGCATCAGCATGGAGCGCATCGAGAAGGCGGCCTCGGCGTCGCTGGGCCCGGTGGCGCTGGTGCTACTGGTGACGGGCGCGGGCGGTGTCTTCGGCGCCGTACTGGAACGGTCGAACGCCGGGGACGCCCTGGCGGACCTGATGGGTTCGACCGCGCTGCCGGCCGTGGTTCTGGCGTTCCTCATCGCCACGATCCTGCGGGTGGCGCTCGGCTCGAAGACGGTCGCGATCGTGACCACGGCCCCGATCGTCGCGCCGCTCATCCGCGAGTCGGACCTCTCCCAGCCGGAGATCGCGCTCGTCGTCGTGGCGGTGGCTGCCGGCGGCACGGTGCTGTCGCACGTCAACGACTCCGGTTTCTGGCTCTTCAACCGGTACATGGGCATCGACATCCGCACGACGCTGAAGAGCTGGACCCTGATGGAGACGTTCCTGGGCCTGACCGCGTTCGCCATCGCCGCCGTCCTCAGCGGCGTCCTGGCCCTGGCCTGAACAACCCGGCCCGGCCGCGCCGGGGCCTTGGACATGGTGGTGAGGGCGGTGCGCCGACCGGCGGCACGGCCCTCACCATCGGGTTCTTGTGCCCGGGCCCGGAAGACCCGTCAGTAGTCGATCCGGTCCGTCTTGGCGATCCAGGCGTCGAACGGCTGGGTGCGGTGGGACAGGTCGAGGTGCTCGACGGACATCGGCCACAGCTCCTGGGGCCGCTTCTCGAACAGGTCGTAGAACTTGCGGTCGTCGAAGCCGGCCACGGCGGCGTCGTGGCGGTCGGCGGAGTAGATCAGCCGGTCGACGCGCGCCCACAGGGAGGACGACAGGCACATCGGGCAGGGCTCGCAGGACGTGACGAGGGTGCAGCCCTCCAGGCTGAAGGTGCCGAGCTTCTGGCAGGCGGCGCGGATGGCGCTGACCTCGGCGTGCGCGGTGGGGTCGAGGCTGGAGGTGACCTTGTTGTTGGCGAGCGCCACGATGTCGCCGTCCTTGGCGATGAGCGCGCCGAAGGGGCCGCCGCCGTTCGCGACGCTGGTGGTGGCCAGCTCGATCGCCTGGTTCATCCAGGCGCGCTCGTCCTCGCGGATGCCGGTCTCGGCGGTGTGGGTGGTCATGGCGGCTCCTCGGCTGGTGTGTGGGTGGACCTGCGGCTGCAACCCGTATGGGGAGTACACAGGCTGCGGGCCGGTACCGGCCAGGGACCGAAGGCACGAACAACGAGCAGGCTGTTACCAGCGCTTCGTAGTTTCACACAAAGGCTATTCATACTTGCGGCGCCGGCCTGCGAGGACGCCGAAGGGGTGCCCCGCCCGCATGGTGCACGCGGGCGGGGCACCCCTGGGTACCGGCCGGGGGTCAGTCCCCCGCCGACTCGAAGGTGCGCAGCAGGTCGGCCGCGACGCTCACGGCGATGGTCGCGGGCTCCTTGCCGTTGATGTCGGACAGCCCGATCGGGGTCTTGATCCGGTCGATGGCGGCGTCGTCGTGACCGCCCTCGGTGGACAGTCGCTTGCGGAACCGCGTCCACTTCGCCGCCGACCCGATCAGCCCGATGGAACCGAGGTGGCCGGTGCGCAGGGCGGCGTCGCACAGGGCGGCGTCCTCGGCGTGGTCGTGGGTCATGATCAGGACGTGGGTGCCGGGCGGCAGCTCGGCCAGCACCTCCTCCGGCAGCAGCGGCGTGTGGTGCACGTGCACCTGCGCCACCGCGTCCGCCAGCACCCCGAGCCGCTCCTCGGCCAGGAGGTCGGCGCGGCTGTCGACCAGGTGGAGGTCGAGGTCCTGGCGGGCCAGGATGCGGGCCAGTTCCAGCCCGACGTGCCCGACCCCGAAGACGGCCACCGCACGGACCACCGGAAGCGGTTCGAGCAGCACCGAGACCGTGCCGCCGCAGCACTGCACGCCGTGCTGGTTGGTCACCTTGTCGTTCAGCGCGAAATCCATCAGCTCGGGCTTCGGTTCGGACGCGGTGATCATCTCCCGGGCCCGGTCGATCGCGACGGCCTCGACGTTGCCGCCGCCGATCGAGCCCCACGCCCCGGTCCGCCCCACGACGAGTTTCGCACCGGCGTCGCGCGGGGCGTGGCCGCGCACGGTCGCGACGGTCACCAGCACGCCGGGTTCCCGGCGTGCCCGCAACCGCGCGACCGCGGCGATCCACGTCATGTCAGGCACCGCTCAGCGCTTCCGCGCCGGTGCGGACGCCGCCGGCACCGGCGGCCGCGCTCCGGGCCCCGTCGTTCCCGGCCGCGTCGGCCTGCCGGGCCGCCTCGATCGCCCAGTACACCGCCTCCGGCGTCGCGGGCGAGGCCAGCTCGACGCTCACGCCGCCCGGTCCGAACGCGGCGGCGGCCTGCCGCAGCGCCTCCCGCACCGAAAACGCCAGCATCAGCGGGGGCTCGCCGACCGCCTTGGAGCCGTAGACCGCGCCCTCCTCGGTGGCGTTCTCCAGCAGGTGGACGTTGAATTCCTCGGGCATCTCCGAGAAGCTCGGCAGCTTGTAGGTGCTGGCGGCCTGGGTGAGCAGCCGGCCGCGGTGCGGGCCGTCGCCGGTGTCCCAGCGCAGGTCCTCCAGCGTCAGCCAGCCCGCGCCCTGCACGAAGCCGCCCTCGACCTGACCGATGTCGATCATCGGGGAGAGGCTGTCGCCGACGTCGTGGACGATGTCGACCCGCCGGATGCGGTACGCGCCGGTGAAGCCGTCGACCTCCACCTCGGTCGCCGCGGCGCCGATCGCGAAGTACTTGAACGGGGAGCCCCGGAAGCTCTTCGCGTCCCAGTGCAGCCCCTCGGTCCGGTAGTAGCCGGCCGCCGACAGCTGGACCCGCTGGAAGTACGCGGTGTGCACCAGGTCGTCCCAGGCGAGCTCCTTGTCGCTGCCCAGGGCGCGGGCGACCCCCTCGACGATGCGCACGTCGGAGGCGTTCGAGCCGAGCTGCGAGGCGGCCACCTGGAGCAGCCGTTCGCGCAGTTGCTCACAGGCGTTCTTGATCGCCCCGCCGTTGAGGTCCGCGCCGGAACTGGCGGCGGTGGCCGAAGTGTTGGGCACCTTGTCGGTCCGGGTGGGCGCCAGGCGCACCTTGTGCAGGGGGATGCCCAGGGTGGTCGCGGCCACCTGGAGCATCTTGGTGTGCAGGCCCTGGCCCATCTCGGTGCCGCCGTGGTTGATCAGGACGGAGCCGTCCTTGTAGATCAGGACCAGTGCGCCGCCCTGGTTGAAGGCGGTGAGGTTGAACGAGATGCCGAACTTGACGCCGGTGACCGCCAGGGCCCGCTTGGTGTGCGGGTGCGCGGCGTTGAAGGCGGCGATCTCGCGCTTGCGGTCGGCGATGCCGCCGTTGTCCCGCACCTGCTCCCAGACGGTGGAGATCCGCTCGGGCTGGGTGACCGGCTGCCCGTACGGCGTGGTCTGGCCCTGGCCCGGCCGGTAGAAGTTGCGCTCGCGCAGCTCCATGGGGTCCAGGCCGAGCCGCGGCGCGCAGCGGCCGAGGATGTCCTCGATCACCAGCATGCCCTGCGGTCCGCCGAAGCCGCGGAAGGCGGTGTTGGAGACCGTGTTGGTCCTGGCGATGCGGCCGGCGACGCGCGCGTTGGGAATCCAGTACGTGTTGTCGATGTGGCACAGCGCCCGGGCCAGCACCGGCTCGGACAGGTCCAGGCTCCAGCCGCCGTCCGCGGTCAGCGTGGCGTCCAGGGCCTGGATGCGGCCCTCGGTGTCGAAGCCGATCTTCCAGGTGGCGTGGAAACCGTGCCGCTTGCCGGACATGGTGAGGTCCTGGGTCCGGTTGAGCCGGAACCGGACCGGGCGGCCGGTGAGCTTGGCGCCGAGCGCGGCGACGGCCGCGAAGCCGTGCGGCTGCATCTCCTTGCCGCCGAAGCCGCCGCCCATCCGCAGGCACTGCACGGTCACCTCGTGGGAGGGCACCCCGAGCACGTGCGCGACGATCTCCTGGGTCTCCGACGGGTGCTGGGTGCTGGACTGGATGAACAGCTGCCCGTTCTCGTCGACCTGGGCGAGCGCCGCGTGCGTCTCCAGGTAGAAGTGCTCCTGGCCGGAGAACTGGAACTCGCCGGTGAACACGTGCGCGGAGTCGGCGAAGCCCGCGTCGGTGTCGCCGTGGGTCATGACGGGGCGGGCGCCGTGGTAGCTGTCCGCCGCGATCGCGTCCTGCACCGTGATCACGGAGGGCAGTTCCTCGAGGTCCACCTCGACGGCCGCCGCGCCGAGCCGGGCCGCCTCCAGGGTCTCGCCGAGCACCCAGGCGACGGCGTGGCCGTGGAACATGACCTCGTCGGGGAAGAGCGGCTCGTCGTGCTTCATCCCGGCGTCGTTGACACCGGGCACGTCGGCGCCGGTCAGGACGCGGACCACGCCGGGCACGGCGAGCGCGGGCCCGGTGCGCAGCGCGGTGATCCGGCCGCGGGCCTTCATCACCTGGACGGGGTGGGCGTGCAGCACGTCCTTGGTGCGCTGGACCAGGTCGTCGGTGTAGAGCGCGGTGCCCGTGACGTGCTGGTAGGCACTCTCGTGGGGCAGCGAGACGCCGACGGCCGGCTTCTCGGGACGCTCGGACAGGTGGCTCATGACGGCACCGCCTCGGTGGTCTGGGCGTACAGCTTCAGCAGGCTCTGGCCGAGCATCGCGGAACGGTAGAGGGAGCTGGCGCGATGGTCGTCCATCGGGGTGCCCTCGCCCCGCAGCACCCGGGCCGCGGCCTCGGCGGTCTCCGCCGTCCACGGCCGGCCCTCAAGGGCGGCCTCGGTGGCGAGCGCGCGGACCGGGGTGGCGGCCACGCCGCCCAGGCCGATCCGGGCCTTGCGGACGACGCCTTCCTCGACGTCGAGGGCGAAGGCGACGGCGACGCTGGAGATGTCGTCGAAGCGCCGCTTGGCGATCTTGTGGAAGGCGGTGACCGGCGACAGCGGCAGCGGGAGGCGCACCGCGCGGATCAGCTCACCGGGACGGCGCACGCTCTGCCGGTAGCCGGTGAAGTACTCGGCCAGCGGGACCTCGCGCTCACCGTCGGCGTCGGCGAGGACCAGCGACGCCTCCAGCGCGAGCAGCACCGGCGGGCTGTCACCGATGGGCGAGCCGGTACCGAGGTTGCCGCCGAGGGTGGCGCCGTTGCGGATCAGCCGGGAGGCGAACTGCGGGAACAGCTCCGCCAGCAGCGGTACGGTGCCGTCGAGGCGGCGTTCGATCTCGGTGAGCGTGAGGGCCGCGCCGATCTCGATGCGGTCGTCCTCCACGCGCAGTTCCCGCAGTTCGGGCAGCCGGTCGACGGCGACCACGCAGTCCGCGCGGCGGGAGCGGATGTTGACCTCCACGCCCCAGTCGGTGCTGCCGGCGACCACCACCGCGTCGGGCCGCTCGCGCAGCAGCCGCAGGGTCTCGGCCAGGGTGTCCCGGCGCAGGAACGCGGTGTCGTCCTGGGTGTACTCGGTGGCGACGGCCGCCGGCGGGGCCTGCTCGCGGCGCTGGGCCAGCGGGTCCTCGTCGGTGGGCGCGCCGACGGCGAAGGCGGCGTCGCGGATCGGGCGGTAGCCGGTGCAGCGGCACAGGTTGCCGCTGAGCGCGTGCAGGTCGAAACCGTTGGGGCCGTGCTCGGCGTCGGCCGGCTCCTCGTCCGCGCCCGCGTGCCCGCAGCGGCCGGGCCGGTAGTACTCGGCGGCCATGCTGCACACGAACCCCGGTGTGCAGTAACCGCACTGGGAGCCGCCGCGGACCGCCATCTCCTCCTGCACCGGGTGCAGGGCGGCCGGCGTACCCGGTTCGCCGGCGGTGGCCAGGCCCTCGGAGGTGACGACCTCCTGGCCGTCGAGTGCCGCGACCGGGACCAGGCAGGCGTTGACCGCGACCCAGTCGGTGGGCTTGTTCACGCCGGGGCGGGCCACCAGGACGGAACAGGCGCCGCACTCGCCCTCCGCGCAGCCCTCCTTGGTGCCGGTGAGGCCGCGCTCGCGCAGGAAGTCCAGCACCGTGGTGTGGGGCGCGACGGGGGCGATCGGCTCTTCTTTCCCGTTGACGGTGATGCGTGCCGCTACCATGCCAGGCCTTCATTTCGGTTTCGGGCAGGTCGATTCATCATGTTCGCCAATTCCAGGCAGCTTTCTGTGTTCGGAACGCGCGCGTCAGAGCGCGGGCGCACACCGGCACGCGACAGGGGCATGCCGTGAAGTGAAGAAGGGGAAAACCCGAAATGTGCCACGCGGAGGCACAGCGGAACGGCTACTCAGCAGCCGTGCGCGACCCGACCGGAAACCCAGACCGTACGGCGGGCGAGGCGACCGAGATCAGAGTTGGTGTACATCTGCCCGTCGCCTCCTTTCGATGATTATGGGTCTGCTTCCTTCGCAAATTAGTGGCTGCGGTCACCCGGGTCAAGGGGTGCGGGACAACACGGGCCAACGGGACAACGGAACAACGGAACGACGGGACGACGCGGGGTCTCCCCTCGGTCTCCCCCGCGCAGGACACTTGACCGACGCACAACCGGGGAAGGACCCGGGGATGGGCCGGGAGAGCTCCCCAGTGGTCCGGGGACACCCGGGTGACACCGATGCCGCCGGAGGGGGCGCGACATGCGGGACAGTCATCGGTCGGAGGCCGAGCGGCTACTGGGGCGGGCCGTGGAGGAGGAGGTACGGCGCTCGGGCGGGCGCACGGACGGCAACGTGCTGCTGTCCCGGGCCCGCGCCTCCCTGGACGCGATGGCGGGCACGGCCGCCGAGGAGTACGAGGCCTACACCCGTGCACTGGACGAGGCGGCGGCCGGCCAGCTGACCTTCCGGCAGCGGTACGCCCGGGAGGGCGCCGGCACTCCCCTGCTGGTGGCCGCCGTGGCGGCGGTCGCCGCGGTGGTGGCCGACATGGCCCTCGGCACCGGCGCGGGCACCGCGGTGGGCGCGGGCGTGACCGTCGGGGTCGTCGGTGCCGCGGCGACCGTGGTGAAGGTCGTCGGGTCCCACGTGCCGGCCGCCCACCACCGCGCCGGTGCCGTCAGCCAGCCCGGCGGGCCCGAGCAGCTGCGGTTGCAGTGGCTGACGGCGTTGGAGGTGCGGGGCATCCGGCCGTTCCTGGACCAGCAGCGGATGCTCGCCGCGTCGACCGGTCCCAAGAAGGCGGGGCCCAGGCTGCGGGGCGCCGACAAGAGCGCGGCGGCCCGTGGACGCAGCGCGCTGGAGCAGTCGTTCGCGCAGCTGCCGGAGCCGGAGGCCACCTTCGCGGGCCGGCGGCAGGAGATGGCGCGGCTGCGGCAGTGGGTGCAGGCGGCCCGCGCGAGCGCGCAGACGCAGCCGACGGTGGTGGTGCTGCACGGGGTGCCGGGCAGCGGCCGCACGACGCTCGCCGTGCGCGCCGCCCACGAGCTGCGGGACTACTTCCGCGGGGCCTGCGTGGTCGACCTGCGCGGGGACGGTCCCGTCCCGGGCGGCGAGTCCCCGCTGAGCACCCGGGACGCCCTGCTGCACCTGCTGAACCGGCTCGGGGCGCCCCGCGAGCAGCTGCTGTTCCGGGAGCGTTCCTCGGCGGCCCAGCAGGTCAAGCGGCTCAGCGAGCTGTACCACCAGCACCTGACGGGCGTACCGGTCACCATCGTGCTGGACGACGCCTCGGACGCCGAGCAGGTGCGCACGCTGGTGCCGGAGCGGTCGGACAGCCTCGTGCTGGTCACCGCGCGGGAGCCGCTCCGGCTGCCGCCCGACCTGCCGGCGCGGGTGTACGACCTGCCCGTCGGGGCGCTGGACGCGGTCGGCGCGGAGGAGCTGCTGTCCGCCTGCGCGCAGGACAGCTCGGGCCCCTACGACGCCGACTCCAGCGACCGCATCCGGGAGCTGTGCGGCGGCCTGCCGCTGGCGGTGCGCGTCGCCGGGTCGTCGCTGGGCCCGCGCTCGCCGCGCGCCCTGGCGACCGACCTGGGCGCGTACGGGCCGGTGGAACCGGTGGAACGGGCCCTGTGGCTGCGCTACACCGACCAGCCGGAGCCCGCCCGGCGGCTGCTGCGCCGGCTGGCGCTGGCCGGGCGGACCTCGCTGGGCGCCCCGGCCGCCGCCGCGCTGCTGGCCACGGACGAGACGGAGGCGGCCCGGCAGCTCGCGGAACTGTCGCGGGCGGGCCTGCTGGACCACGTCCGGGGCAGCCGTTACCGGCTGCACGACGTCGTGCGGGCCTTCGCCCTGGCCCGGCTCGCCGACGAGGAGGAACCCGGCGAGCGGGCCGCGGCGCAGGAACGGCTGATCGCGAACTACGCCGAGCTGGCCGACTCGGTGCTGCGCATGGTCGACGGCAACATGTCGACCCGCTCGGACCGGTTCGGGCAGTACGGCTTCACGTCCCTGGACGAGGCGCTGCGCTGGCTGGACGACGAGTCGAGCTTCATCACGGCCGCGCTGCGGCACGCGGAGGGCGTCGACCAGGGCGCGGTGCTGAACCTGCTGGGCGCGCTGTGCGACTACTGCCTGCTGCGCGGCGACCTGTACCGGCTCGGTGAGATCAGCGAGCTGGCGCAGTCCGTGGACCAGGGGCTGCTGGTGCGTTCGGTGCAGTGGCGTACGGGCATCGCGGCGCGGCAGCTGGGCGAGCTGGACACGGCGCGGACGACGCTCAGCTCCGTGGTCGACCTGTACATGGAGGCCCACCACGACGCGGGGGCGGCCCGTGCCCTGTGCTCGCTGGGCATCACGCTGCACCACCAGGGCAACCTGACCGAGGCGGCGGCGAAACTGCGGGAGGCGCTGGACCTGCAGGCATCGCCCGGGCTGGCCACGGACCGGGCATGGACGCTGCACGCGCTGGCGGCGGTGCAGCGGGACCGGGCGCGGCTCGCGGAGGCCATGGACCTGCTCACCGAGTCGCTGGTGCTGCACCGCGCGGGCGAGTCGGTGCACGGCCAGGCGTGGGCCCACTTCCAGCTCGGCCAGCTGCACCTGCGCATGGGGGACGTACCGCGGGCCGAGACGGACCTGCGCACGGCGCTGGAGCTGTACGGCCGCACCCAGGACGCCCGCGGCGAGGCCTGGGCACTGACCCAGCTGGCGCGGGCCCGGCTGGTGGACGGTGACGTGTCCGCGGCGGTGGAACAGCTGCGGCGGGCGGCGACCCGGCACCGCGAGAACGAGGACGCGCGCGGCAAGGCGTGGAGCATCTACTACCTGGGCCAGGCGCTGGAGGAGACGGGCGCCCTGGACCAGTCGGTGCGTGCGCTGGAACGCTCCCGCACGATGTTCTCCCGGATGCGGGACGTGTACGGGCTGGCCTGCGCCCGGCACCACTCGGCCCGCGTCACCCGCGACCAGCGCGCCGTCCAGACGGGCTCGCTGCGCAACTCCGGTTTCGCCCGCCAGCTCCTGGTCGACGCGCGCGCCGACTTCCAGCGCATCGGCGTCGGCCACGGGGAGGCGTGGACCTGCCTGGAGCTGGCGGTCGTGGACGCGGGCAACGCCCGTACGCCGCAGGCACTCGCCCTGTGCGACGAGGCGGCGGCGCTCTTCGCGGCGTACGGCGACCGGCGGGGCGACGACTGGGCCCGCTTCCTGCGCTGCACGCTGCTGCCGTACGCCGCTCCGGGGGGCGTGGAGGTCGGCACGGCGGTGGCGCAGGAGGAGCTGGCCCAGCTGTCCCGCGCCCCCCATCCGGCCCGGGACACCAAGCTGGACGACTACATCGAGGCCTACCAGCTGCTCCTGGAACGCGGCGTCCAACTGGAGTCCGGCTGGCAGGCCTGGCACCTGGGCATGGTCCCGAACCGCCAGGCCCGGGAGGTGATGGGGGTGGCGGTCACGGCGACGCCGTGACCGCGGGCCCGCCCCGGGTCACCCCTTCTGCGGCTCCGCCCGGCCGGAGGTCTCCGCCTCGGCCCCCGGCTCCGGCGACTCTTTGAAGTCCACCTTGCCCATGTGCCGGCTCATGGACCGCATCAGCCCCCACACCGCCAGGGCCATCACCGCGAAGACGATGAACCCGAGGACACCGGGCGTGACCTTGTCCTCGTCCAGCTCGGCGAGAGTGACGAGGTGCGTCATTGCCATGCTTGCGCTTGCACTCATGTCAGGCATTGTCCCGGACGCCCGCGAAGAGGTCGTCCTCGGGGAGGGAGGTTTCCACGAGGGACTTCGCGAGCTCGTACTCCTCGGTGGGCCAGACCTCCTTCTGGATCTCCATCGGCACCCGGAACCACCCGCCGTCGGGGTCGATCTGCGTGGCGTGCGCGATCAGCGCCTTGTCGCGGACCTCGAAGAAGTCGGCGCAGGGCACGTGCGTGGTGAGCGTGCGCTCCTTGCGCTCGAACTCCGACCACCGCTTGAGCCAGTCCTCGTAGGGCGACTCCAGCCCGCGCTCCAGCAGCGCGTTGTGCAGCGCCTGAGTGCGGGGCCGGTTGAAGCCCTGGTTGTAGTAGACCTTCACCGGCTGGTACGCCGCCCCGTACTCCGCCTCCGGGTACTTCTCGGTGTCGGCCGCGCCCTCGAAGGCCACCATCGTGATCTTGTGGGTCATGATGTGGTCGGGGTGCGGGTAGCCGCCGTTCTCGTCGTAGGTGGTGATCACCTGGGGACGGAAGGAGCGGATCTTCCGCACCAGCTCGCCGGCCGCCTTGTCGACGTCCTCCAGGGCGAAGCAGCCCTCCGGCAGGGGCGGCAGCGGGTCGCCCTCGGGCAGCCCGGAGTCGACGAAGCCGAGCCATTCCTGCCCCACGCCCAGGATCTCCCGGGCCTCGTCCATCTCCTTCTTGCGCACCTCGTGGATGTGCTCCTCGATGTACGCGTCGCCCTGGAGCCTGGGGTTGAGGATGGAGCCGCGTTCCCCGCCCGTGCAGGTCACCACCAGCACGTCCACCCCCTCGGACACGTACTTCGCCATGGTGGCCGCGCCCTTGCTCGACTCGTCGTCGGGGTGGGCGTGGACGGCCATCAGTCGCAGCTGGTCAGTCAAGACTCAATCCTCGGTCAGTCGGCGCCCTCGTGCATCGGCGCAATCGGCGGCTTCTATAGTGACCGAATCGGGGGGCGAATAATTCCATGCCCCGGATGACCGGCGCCTGCCGAGAGGACGATCATGAGTACGGCGAGCACACGAGCGCCCGAGAGCCGCTACGGCCGCTCCTCGGACGAACGCGCCGACCGCACACTCAAGATCGTCGGCGCCGTGCTCGGCGCGGTCCTGCTCGCGGTGATCGGCTGGTTCGGCTACCACTACGTCGGCCAGAACAAGATCAGCGGTGAGCTGATCGGCTTCGAGCTGGCCGAGGACTCGGTGCAGGTGCACCTGGAGGTCCGCAAGGACGCCGGGGTCAGCGGCTACTGCACGGTCCGCTCCCAGGCCGAGGACGGCGGTGAGGTCGGCCGGGCCGACTTCCGCTTCGACGGGGACGGCACCCGCATCGACAAGGTGGTCACCCTGCGCACCAAGGCCGCGGGTACCACGGCCGAGCTCCTCGGCTGCCACGCGGACTGACCTGCGGGGTCATGAATCTGGTGGCTTATGTCCTCCCCCTTTGGCCACTCAATTGTTAGGCTCGTGGTTTCGCCCTTCCGTGAAGGAACATCCTTCTGGGTAGGGCGTTGATTTGTATTCCCAGTACCAACGAGGAGCACCCGTGACCCAGACCAGCGAGAACGTCACCTGGCTGACCCAGGAGGCGTACAACAAGCTCAAGGAGGAGCTTGAATACCTTACTGGTCCTGCGCGCACCGAGATCTCTGCCAAGATCGCCGCGGCGCGTGAGGAGGGGGACCTGCGCGAGAACGGCGGATACCACGCGGCGAAGGAGGAGCAGGGCAAGCAGGAGCTCCGCGTGCGCCAGCTGACCCAGCTGCTGGAGAGCGCCAAGGTGGGTGAGGCCCCGGCCGCCGGCGGCGAGGTGGCTCCCGGCATGGTGGTCACGATCGCCTTCGACGGTGACGAGGACGACACGCTGACCTTCCTGCTCGCCTCGCGCGAGTACGCGAGCTCGGACATCGAGACCTACTCGCCGCAGTCCCCGCTGGGCTCGGGCGTCATCGGCCACAAGGTCGGCGAGGACGCGGAGTACGAGCTGCCGAACGGCAAGCTGGCCTCCGTGAAGATCCTCAAGGCCGAGCCGTACAACGGCTGACCCGGCCGACGGCCCGGGCCGGAGCGCCCTGCCATCCGCTTCCGTACGAGCCCCCGGCGTCCTGGTGACGCCGGGGGTTTCGTCATGCGGCGGCCGAGCGGTACTTGCGCACCGCCAGCGTGCGGAAGACCGCGATGATCAGCACGGACCAGATGATCGACGCCCAGACGGGATGCTGCATCGGCCAGGCGTCGGACTGCACGACGCCCGGGTTGCCGAACAGTTCGCGCGTGGCCTGCACCGTGGCGCTGAACGGGTTCCACTCGGCGATGTGCCGCAGCCAGGGGGTCATCTGGCTGGAGTCCACGAAGGCGTTCGACACGAACGTCACCGGGAACAGCCAGATGATGCCGCCCGAGGTGGCCGCCTCGGGGGTGCGCACGGACAGGCCGATGAGTGCTCCGATCCAGGTGAACGCGTAGCCGAGCAGGAGGAGCAGGGCGAAGGCGCCCAGGACCTTTCCGGCGTTGGTCGGCTCGGCGGATCCGGTCCGCCAGCCGACGAGCAGGGCGACGATCGCGAGGACGAGCACGGTGATGCACGTCTGCACGAGGTCGGCGACGGTCCGGCCCGTCAGCACGGCACCGCGCGCCATGGGCAGTGACCGGAACCGGTCGACGAGCCCCTTCTGCATGTCGTCGGCGATGCCGGCGGCCGACCCGGCGGTGGCGAAGGTGACGGTCTGGGCGAAGATGCCCGCCATCAGGAAGTCCTTGTAGACGTCGGGGTCGGTGCTGTTCCCGATCTTCATCGACCCGCCGAAGACGTAGGTGAAGAGGACGACGAACATCACCGGCTGGATGACCCCGAAGAGGACCATCTCGGGGATCCGGGTCATCCGGATCAGGTTCCTGCGGGCGATGACCAGCGAGTCCCGTACGGACTGGCCGACGGAACTCCCGGAACCGGCGGGCGCCGCGGTCTGGGCGGCTTCGGTGGCGGCGCTCACTTGGCGGCCTCCTTCTCGGGCTGGTGACCGGTGTCTGTCTCGGCGTCGCCCTCTTCGGCCCGGGTCTCGGCCGCGTGGCCGGTGAGGGAGAGGAAGACATCGTCGAGGGTGGGACGGCGCAGGCCGATGTCGTCGATCTCGATGCCGCGTATGTCGAGCTCGCGGATGACCTCGGCGAGCAGCTTGGCGCCGCCGGTGACGGGAACGGTGAGCTTGCGGGTGTGCTCCTCGACGGTGGTGGAGCCCTTCCCGAAGCCGGCGAGCACTTCGGATGCCGTCGTCATGTGCTCGCGCTCGTGGACGACGACCTCGACGCGCTCTCCGCCGGTGCGGGCCTTGAGCTGGTCGGAGGTGCCGCGGGCGATGACGTGCCCGCGGTCGACGACCGCGATGTCGTGCGCGAGGTGGTCGGCCTCCTCCAGGTACTGCGTGGTCAGCAGGAGGGTCGTACCGCCGGAGACCAGCTGTTTGATGACTTCCCAGAGCTGCTGGCGGTTGCGCGGGTCGAGGCCGGTCGTCGGTTCGTCCATGAACATCACGGGCGGGGAGACGACCAGGGCGGCGGCCAGGTCGAGCCGTCGGCGCATGCCTCCGGAGTAGGTCTTGGCGGGACGGTCGGCGGCGTCCGAGAGGTGGAACTGCTCGAGCAGCTCGACGGCGCGTGCCTTCGCGGCCTTGGCCCGCATCTGGTAGAGCTGGCCGACCATCTGGAGGTTCTCCCGGCCGGTCAGGTACTCGTCGACCGCGGCGAACTGGCCGGAGAGGCCGATCGAGCGCCGGACCTCGTTGGGGTGCTTGAGCACGTCGATGCCCGCGACGACCGCCTTGCCGCTGTCGGGGCGCAGCAGGGTCGTCAGACAGCGGACGGCGGTGGTCTTGCCCGCGCCGTTCGGCCCGAGCAGGCCGAGGACGGTGCCCTCGGGAACGTCGAGGTCGACGCCGTCCAGAGCCCTTACGTCACCGAAGGTCTTCACCAGGCCTTCGGCATAGATGGCGCCTGGCATATGAGTCTCCACGTCGTCGGGGATTCTTCGAAAAGCCTAGGTTTGTGCATTTCGCTCGGCTCAGCGAGCGATTCACGAGACACCGTAACGCGATGTATCGCGTCTCACAATGCGATTGCCCGCACTGTTACTCGAACGAGTGACGAAGCGATGGCCCGGCTCAGCCGATGACGGGATACCCCGCGTCGTGCAGCGCCCGGCCGACCTCGGCACAGTGCTCCGGACCCTTCGTCTCCAGGTGCAGCTCGACCTCCGCCTCCGTGAGCCCGAGCCGTGGATCGGTCCGCACGTGGCTCACATCGAGGACGTTAGCGTCCACCACTGACAACACCCCGAGAAGCGTGGCGAGGGCGCCGGGCCGGTCCGTCAGCCGCAGCCGGACCGCCAGGTAGCGGCCCTGCGCGGCCATGCCGTGCCGCAGCACGCCCTGCATCAGCACCGGGTCCACGTTCCCGCCGGACAGCACCGCCACGACCGGCCCCGCGAAGGCGCCGGGATCGCTCAGCAACGCCGCCACCGGGCTCGCCCCGGCCGGCTCCACGACCAGCTTGGCCCGCTCCAGGCAGAGCAGCAGGGCCGTGGACAGCTCGTCCTCGGACACCGTGCGCACCTCGTCCACCAAGTCGCCGACGATCCCGAACGGCACGTCACCGGGCCGCCCCACCTTGATGCCGTCGGCCATGGTCGACGGGTTCTCGACGGCCACCGGGCGCCCGGCGGCCAGCGAGGGCGGGTACGCCGCCGCGCCCTCGGCCTGCACGCCCACGATCCGCACGTCCGGCCGCAGCGCCTTCACCGCGACCGCGATCCCGGCCGCCAGCCCTCCCCCGCCGATGCCGACCACGACGGTCCGCACCTCGGGGCACTGCTCCAGGATCTCCAGCCCGACCGTGCCCTGCCCCGCGATGATGTCGGGGTGGTCGAAGGGGTGGATGAACACCGCGCCCGTCCGCTCCGCGTACTCCTGCGCCGCGGCCAGCGTCTCGTCGACCACCTGGCCGTGCAGCCGCACTTCCGCGCCGTAGTCCCGGGTCGCGCTGATCTTGGGCAGCGGCGCGCCCTTCGGCATGAACACCGTCGAGTGCACCCCGAGCAGCGACGACGCCAGCGCCACGCCCTGGGCGTGGTTCCCCGCGCTCGCCGCGACCACGCCGGCGGCCCGCTGCTCGGGCAGCAGACCGGCGATACGGACGTAGGCGCCGCGCAGCTTGAACGAACCGGTCCGCTGCAGGTTCTCGCACTTGAGGTGCACCGGCGCGCCGACCAGCTGCGACAGGTGCCTGCTGCCCTCCATCGCGGTCACCCGCGCCACGCCCGAGAGCATCTTCTGCGCCCCCCGCACGTCGTCGAGGGTGACGGGAGCGGCAGGGGTGACCGTGCGGTAGCTCATGTCTCCAGCATCGCAGTTCACGGGCGTCCGGGGCCGTTGTGACCAACCTCCGAGACCCGCTTTGCCCGGCGCAGGTACGGCTCGCCGCCCGGCCGCGTACCCTGTCCCCCAATTAGCAGCCCTCCACGAAGTGAGCCCCCGGCCATGCCCACAACACCTGAAATGTCGATGGACATGACGACCGCCGGTGACACCGGTCTTCTCGAGACGCTCCAGCACGAGGTCGCGCTCTTCGCCCGTCGTGCCGAACAGACCCGGCTCGGCGGCGTCGGGCAGGTGCGCAACTCCATGGACCGCGCCGCCTACCTGCTGCTCAACCGCCTCGACAAAGAGGGCCCGATGGGCGTGAAGGCGCTCGCCGCGAGCATGGGGATCGACTCCTCGACGGTCACCCGGCAGGTGGCCCCGCTCGTCGACACCGGCCTCGTCAAGCGGACCTCGCACCCCGAGGACGGCCGCGCGGTGGTCCTCCAGCTGTCCCCGCGCGGCGTGTCGCGCCTGGAGGAGGTCCGCTCCTCCAGGCGTCAGCTCATGGCCGAGCTGACCCACGACTGGGCGCCGGAGGAGCGCGAGGCGTTCTGCGCGCTCCTCGCGCGCTTCAACGGCGCTTTGTCCGCCCGTATGGCGCCGTCGGGCATGGCGGCGGGCCAGGAGGCCCCGTCGTCCAGCTGAGACAGCCGCCAGGGCTTTCGCGAGCGGATCCGCACCGGACTCTTGACCGGCGGGCCACCCCTGTCCTGATATGAGACCTCAGGGGTCTCGGGGCGGGAGGCGCGGTGCGAGACAGGCAGGCGTCCCACAGCGCCCGCCGGGCCCGCGAGTTCGAGGCGTTCGTCGCGGGCGCGGCAGGGCGGCTGCTGCATGCCGCCACCCTGCTCACGGCCGAACCGCCGGACGGCAATCCGCACGCGCGGCGCCTGCTCGCCCTCTCGCTCGCCCACACGTACGCGTCCTGGGACCGGCTGCACGGCGAGGACCCGTACGACCGCGCCCGCCAGTACCTGGCCACCCGCTTCGCCCGCGGGGCCTGGCACCGGCACGGCGCCGTCCTCGCCCGCGCCCGCAGGCGCCCCGTCGGCCCCCTGCGCGGACTCGCCCCGCAGGAGCGCCTGATCCTGGTGCTCAGGCTCTACGAGGGCGTCGCGGAGGAACAGACGGCTGCCCTGCTGGGCCTGCCCGTGGAACGGGTACGGACGATCTGCGAACGCGCCACGGCCGCCCTGCTGCACCCGCCCGCGGAACGGTCCCGCCCGGTGCCGGAACCGAAGGCGGCGACGTCATGACGGGCGCCCCCGCGCGGCGAACGGCGAGTGCGACCAGGACGCCCGCGCGGAGGACGGGGAGGCTCCGGTGAACCGGCTGCAACGAGAGGCGGCGGCTCGGCGGATCATGGAGCAGTCGCCGCCGCCGGTGCCGCCCGGGCTGTACGCGGACGCCGTGCGCCGCGGAAGCCGCATGCTGCGCCGCAGGACGGCCGTCCGCCGCGTGATGTGGCTGCTGCTGTGCGCCGCGGCCGTGGCGTTCACCGTGTGGGCGCTGACCGTCCAGCCCTGGGTGGAGCCGCCATCGGAGACGACCCCACCCGTGACGGGCTGGGAGGGCTGGTGAGCCGTTCTCCCGGCTAGCCCAGCGCCTGCTGGAGGTCGGCGAGCAGGTCGTCGACGTTCTCGATGCCGACCGACAGCCGCACCAGGTCGGCGGGCACCTCCAGGGCCGAGCCGGCCGCGGAGGCGTGCGTCATGCGGCCCGGGTGCTCGATCAGCGACTCGACGCCGCCCAGGGACTCGCCGAGCGTGAAGACCTTCGCGCGGTTGCAGACCTCGACGGCCGCCTCCTCGCCGCCCTCGACGCGGAAGGACACCATGCCGCCGAACGCCTTCATCTGCTTGGCGGCCACCTCGTGCCCCGGGTGCTCCGGCAGCCCCGGGTACAGGACGCTCGTCACGCGCGCGTGCCGGGTGAGCATCTCGGCGACCTTGGTCGCGTTCTCGCTGTGCCGGTCCATGCGCACCGCGAGGGTCTTGGTGCCGCGCAGCACCAGCCAGGAGTCGAAGGGACCGGCGACGGCGCCCATGGCGTTCTGGTGGAAGGCCAGCTCCTCGCCCAGCTCCTGGTCGTTCACGATCAGCGCGCCGCCGACGACGTCCGAGTGGCCGCCCATGTACTTGGTCAGGGAGTGCACGACGACGTCCGCGCCGAGCGCCAGCGGCTGCTGGAGGTACGGCGTGGCGAAGGTGTTGTCGACGACGAGCCGCGCGCCGGCGTCCCGGGCGACCTGGGCGACGGCCGCGATGTCGGTGATGCCGAGCAGCGGGTTGGACGGCGTCTCCACCCACACGGCCTTGGTCTTCGGCGTGAGCGCCGCGCGTACGGCCGCCGGGTCGCTCGTGTCGGCCACGGACCATTCCACGCCCCACCGCGTGGCGACCTTGGCGAACAGCCGGAAGGTGCCGCCGTACGCGTCGTTGGGGATGACGACGTGGTCGCCGGGGCGCAGCAGCGCCCGCAACAGGCAGTCCTCGGCCGCCAGTCCGGACGCGAACGCGAGACCGCGGCGGCCGCCCTCCAGGGCGGCCAGGTTCTCCTCCAGGGCCGTGCGCGTCGGGTTCGCGCTGCGGCTGTACTCGTAGCCGCCGCGCAGCCCGCCCACGCCGTCCTGCTTGTACGTCGACACCTGGTAGATCGGCGGGACCACCGCGCCGGTCTGCGGATCGGCGGTGTTGCCCGCGTGGATCGCGAGCGTCTCGAAGTGCTGACTGATGTGCCTGTCGCTCATGGGCCCCGAGCGTAGCGGCGCGGACGGCTCCGTGCGTTTTCCACAGGCTCACGGGGCAGGTTGGCCAATTGTCGGCGCGGTCTGGTTCGCTTGAGACATGGAGATTCTCTGGGTCCTGATGGCACTGGCCATGCTGGCCGTGGTGCTGGTCCCCCTTCTGCGGCGCCGGCGGAGCGCGGTCGGCCTGGTCCCGCCCGGCCACCCCGACGCGGCGGATCCCGCGAACTACGGCTTCGCCCGCGAGGAGGAGCTCGACATCCGCATGCCCGGTCCCGACGAGGACCTGCTGGAAGTCCTGGACCTGGTGCAGCGCACCCAGGACTACCGGGGAGCCCGGCAGCTCCTGGCCGGCACGGAGGCCGAGGGCGAGCGGCGCTGGCAGCGCGTGCAGGCCTTCGCGGGCGCCGCGTCGCTGGAGCTGGCGCAGCGGCCCGGCGGTGTCGGTGAGACGCCGGGCGGCCAGTGGCTGCGGGTGTGGCGGGCCGAGGCCCCCAAGGACGCGGGCGGGGCGGCCGTGCAGGCCGAGTTCCTGGTGCAGCAGGCGTGGCGGACGGCGACGCCCGGCACGGACGAGTTCCGGATCATCATGGAGGAGGCGAAGGCGGCCTGCGGGGAGGCGGCGCTGCTCGCCCCCGGGGACCCGATCCCGTACATCGTCGAGCTGTCGGTGGCCCGCGGGCTCGGCTATCCGCGCGAGGAGTTCGAACAGCTCTGGCTGAAGATCCTCGACCGCGCCCCGAACCACATGGGGGCGCACCTGGCCGCCCTGCACTACTGGTGCGAGAAGTGGCACGGCTCCCGGGAGCTGGCGTACTCCTTCGCGGAGGCCGCGGCCGCCCGCGCACCGCGCGGTTCCCTCCTCGCGGCGATGCCGCTCTTCGCGGTCTACGAGCACCTGCCCGAGATCACCATGGTCCGCAGCTTCCACCAGAGCGAGGTCGTCACCAAGGCGGTCCACGGCGCGCTGCACGCGGTGCACTCGGCCCGTCCCGACGACCCGATGCAGGCGCACGTCCGCCATCTGCTGGTGTTCTTCCTGGTCCGCGGCGAGCGCTGGTCCGAGGCCATGAACCAGCTGATAGTGATCGACGGCCACGTGGGCGCACTGCCCTGGACCCTGTCCCCCGACCCGGCCGGGGAGTTCGCCGTCTACCGCGCCCTGGCGGTCGCGGGCTACGAGGCCAACGGCGGGAGCCCGGCGACACTCCCCCACTGACGGCCCCGGTACCGGTGGCTCGACGCGGGAGGGCGGCCAGGCGGCATCACCGCCTGGCCGCCCTCCCGTGACCGTCCGGTCCCGTCAGCCCTCGGAGCGGGCGGGCAGCCGCCATCCCGGGCGCGGGAAGTGGCAGGTGTAGCCGTCCGGGTACCGCTGGAGGTAGTCCTGGTGCTCGGGCTCGGCCTCCCAGAAGGGGCCGACCGGCTCCACCTCGGTGACGACCTTCCCCGGCCACAGCCCGGAGGCGTCCACGTCCGCGATCGTGTCCTCGGCGACCCGCTTCTGTTCGTCGTCCACGTAGTAGATCGCCGAGCGGTAGCTCATGCCGATGTCGTTGCCCTGGCGGTTCTTGGTGCTCGGGTCGTGGATCTGGAAGAAGAACTCCAGGAGCGTGCGGTAGTCGGTCTGCTCGGGGTCGAAGAGGATCTCGATGGCCTCCGCGTGCGTACCGTGATCGCGGTACGTCGCGTTCGGCACGTCACCCCCGGTGTAACCGACCCGGGTCGCCGTCACGCCCGGGAGCCGCCGGACCAGCTCCTCCATCCCCCAGAAGCATCCGCCCGCAAGCACGGCCCTCTGCGTCTGCGCGGCCATCGCGGCCCTCCAATTCCCGTCACTCTGATCACTGGGGCTACTCGGCTCGCACACCGACATCCCACGTCCACCTCCCTCAACGCAGGAACGCTGCGAGCGATTCCGCGCCGCATCGGGGGCATGCGGCCGCCGGCACGGCTCTTGCCCGGGCGGGGTGAGCGGTCACCTGGTGCGGACGGGCATATCGGTTCTGCCTCACTCGTTCGAGCGGTGGGCCGGCGCACGCGGTGGATACTCTGGGGCGTGGGACCAGAATCGCGCCCATGGGAGTAGCAATGACCACCTCGGCTGCCGGGCAACCACTCATCCCCCAGCCCCCTGCCACGGTCGCCGCCTTGCGCCAGGCGATCAGGCAGATCGTCCCGGCCGCGCTGCCGGCCTTCACGCGGGAGCTGGACCAGGCGGCCGACCAGTCCCGGCAGGGCTCCGACCTGGCCCCCTTGCAACGCTTCATCGCCCAGTGGGCCGCCTACGTCCACATCCAGCGGCAACCGGAGCTGGCAGCAGACCTGCGCAGCTGGGAGGAGCTGGCCGCGTCGGGGGACGCCGCCCAGGCACGCCAGGCCGCCTCGGAGATCGGCCGCATCCTCGACCAGGCACACGCCGCCGTCGGCCTTCCCTCCCGGTGACCACGGAGTGGCGATGGGAGTACGACCCTGACCACGTTCACGTGGCAGGCGGTGTCCCTGTTCATGTAGTGGCGGAAGTGGAACGGCTGGCGGGTCAACTCATCGACCTGGCCGGTACGGGCGTCGACATCAGCGAACTCGGCAACGGTCCGCGGCCCGGGGGGCTACGGCGGATGGACGCCGCCGGCGGCTGGTTCTACTTCCTCGTGGCACGCGGGAGCCGCTCGTCATCATCGTCCCTATCGTCCCACCGCTCGACGCGCTGTAGACCCCGGCCCCCGAAGCCACGGACACAGAGACCATGACCATCACGTCACCCTCGCTGGCGGTCCTCTGGCGGGACCTACGCCCCTCCGGCCCGCCCGTCGCTCACACGTTCCGCAGCGGGTACGCCGACCGATGGGTCCGTTTCCACACCCTTCCCGGATCGAAGCGCTACCCGGAGACGGCAGGCGAGTACGCGACCGTACTGGAGCGGCACAACGCCATCCTCGACGAGCTGTTCCCGGGCACCGATGTCTTCGTGGTGACCGCGGACTGGGCCGCCACAGCGGACGGTCCCGCCCACCACCCGGAGCCCCGCCGGACGCTGCACGCGGACGGGATCCACTGGTGGACCGACTCGGACACGGCCGATCCTGACCCCGACTTCCACGTCCACATGCGTCTCTACGCCGACCGACGGCCCTGGCGACCAGGCTGCGTCGACGAGCTGCTGCGTGCCGTCGCCGACGACCGGCTCGCCGAAGTGTTCCTCACCGACACCGGCCTCCGGCGCATCCACCACCCGTACGACGGCGGCGCGGACGTCGTCCTTGCCACACCGGCCGAACGGGACCGGTTCGCCAACCGGTATGTGGAGTGGTTGCCCACCTGACGGGACCGGTCCGTGACCACGAGACGTCCCGCGACAACCGGATCCTCACGTGTCCGAGGCTGTACCGCTGTCTACGACGGTCGGAGGGCCAACGAACGCAGCAAGCCAGCGGAACTCTCCAGCGGCTCCGGGTTGTGCGGAGTACGGCTCCCACGCCAAGGCGTAGGAGCCCGCCAATGCGCAGGTGTTCGGCACGTACTTCCCTTCGGCCCAGAGCAGCGTCCCGGCGAGCTCACGCCCCCCGTGGATCCTGAAGTCGTGGTCACGGGTAGGTCGGCGGCCGGGGACCGGTGGCGTCCACAGGGACGGTTCGTTGGTCAGCATGATCGCGAGACCGTTCTGTGCCGTGCGGCCGCAGAACCGCTCCAGCCTGGCTATGTCGCGTACGAAATTCAGGCGCGCGAGATCCGTGGCGGCGTGAGACCTGAGCGCGTAGTCCTCGGAGGGAGTGCCGGCCGTGCCGGTCCATTTCCGGGTGAAGTACTTGAACTCGACGGCGGTACGCGCATCGGGTCCGATGCAGAGCAGGTCCAGGTACTCGGTTCTCCCCGACGACCGTTGCGGAACCTCGAGCCGGGACTCGACCTCCGGTGCCAACTCCCACAGGGCTCGGGCGAAACTGTGCTGAAGATCGGCCTCGGAGTGGAAGACGGGCCTGCGCCGGCGCAACCGGGCCACGACCTCGTGCAAGGACGTCCGACCGGCGATGTTCCCTGGGCCGCCGACCGGTGCCATGGCTCTGTGCTTCATGGGACGACTACTCCACTTCGATGCCGAAATCCCGGACGAGTTCCTCCAGGCCGCCCGTGTAGCCCTTGCCGCCCAGGACGAAGTCCCAGTCACCGTTCGGCCGCCGGCGGAAGGAGCCGAGCACCAATGCCGTCTCGTGCGGCCGGCCGTCGGAGACTGCGAGCTGTCCGAGCTCGGCCGCACCCGGGTCGAGCAGCCGGATGCGTGCGTCCGTGAAACCGGAGAGGTCTGCGTTCGGGTTGATCTCCGGGTCGACGGCCGCCACCAGGACGAGGCGGTCGGCCTCAGCGGGCAGCCCTTCGAACGAGACGCAGATCGCGGCCTTGTCCGGTTCGGTCGCGGGAAGCGTACGCACTGAGCCGTCCGGCACCTGCGGGTTGTTGAAGAAGACGAAGTGATCGTCACTGAGGACCTGATTGCCACGACAGACCAGAGCGCACACGTCCAGGGCGACGCTCCCTGCCCATGACATGCCCAGGACGTTGTAAGCGTCGGGCAGCGGAGCGGCCCGTGACACCGACGTCTGTTGCTCCGGTGCTTGCCGGACGCCGTCGCCGAGGCGTCCCCGCAGTCCGTGACGGTGCAGGAGATCCACGAGTTCCGGGCCGGAGACGAGTTCCAGCGGCTTGCCGTTGGCGAAGGTGTGTGAACCCGGACCGAAGCCCGACGTCGTCACGAGCACGCCCTTGTTGGCACCGGCGTCCTGCACGGTTCCGTACAAGTCACGGACGGCGGCGGGCGGCACCGTGTTGCGGTAGCGCTTCACCTGGACGACGATCTTGCCGCCCCGGATCGGCGTGGGATCCAGCGCGTCGACGTCCACGCCGCCGTCGTTGGAACGCTGGGTGGTCACCGCCTGCATGCCCATCGCCCGGAAGAGATCGGCGACGAGCCCCTCGAAGGCGATCGGGTCCATGGCGAACAGGTCCGCTTCCTCACCGTCGCCGTGGGAGACGACGCTGTCACCGACGTCCGCGGGCCGCCTGCCCGGCCGTACCGGGGAGAGCTGGTCCGGTCGGGCCGAGACCTGTCCGCGAAGCGCGTCGGCCAGGCAGCTCCCTGCGTCCACCTGCGCCAG
This sequence comes from Streptomyces sp. CB02414, assembly GCF_001905385.1. GTDB lineage: Bacteria > Actinomycetota > Actinomycetes > Streptomycetales > Streptomycetaceae > Streptomyces. Next base: position 455,757 of record NZ_LIPF01000002.1, read on the forward strand.
ATGCAGGTCACGGAACGAGGAGCGTGAGGCCATCACGGTCGCGAGGAAGATGTGGCCGGGACGGCCCGTCGTCGGATCGTGCCCGTCGACGAACCCGTTCAAGGCCACTGACTCGAGCGCTCCCGCCTCGTCCGCGGCGAACAACTCGTGCAGGACCAGCAGCACGCACTGGGCCAGCACCTCCCGGTACAGGGCGCGGCGTCGGCCCACCGGCTGGGGGGTCTCCTTGTCCTGGTCCACGCTGGGCATGTACCGGACGGACTTCACACCCGGTACGACGTCGTAGGCGGGCAGCTCCCAGTCCAGGACCAGTTGCCCGGCCGCCGAGTCGTAGGCGGCCGTCACCTGGCGCGGGAATCCTTCCGGCCATGCCGTCGAGGCGTAGAGGGCCGCGGAGAAGTACTCGATCACCGCATCGGGGTCCCGGCGCCTCACTCCCTCGGTGACCGCCACCACCCCGGTGTTGTGCCGCCGCACATCGGCCAGTTGGGTGTCGGCCCACTGCTGGTACTGCCGTTGGTACGAGGCCAGCTCCCGCTGCCGGTGAGCCTCGGCTGCCTGCGCGGCCTGCCAGTCCCGCTCGAAGCGCGTCCGCGCCTCCGCCTGGGCCTGGGCCCGGCGGTTCGCCGTCCAGCCACTCTGCGTCTGGTAGTGCCTGAAGTCCGGCATGGGCACCGGCTGCGCCAACGGTCCGGGCGCGAAGGGCTGGACCTCCTCGGGCCGCAACAGAGCGGCAGCCGTGAACGCCGGAGCCCGGCAACCCGAGGCCAGCAGTCCTCGCAACGACGCCACCTTCGCGTCCAGTTCCTCGGTCCGTCGTAGAGCCTCCGCCTTACGGTACTCACGGTGGCTCTGAGCAGCCCGGTACTGATAGGCCCGCGCCTGCTGTTCCTGCTGCCTCAGCCGCCTGGCTTCGGCTTCCCGCTGCCGTTGCTGCTGCCGCTGCACCTCGGCCCAGACGCCGACGAGACCAGTAGACCGACGACTCATGTGCTGCATGCCCTCCCCAAGGCACCGGCTGTCCCCACAACCAGTTGTAACCAGACGACTCTAGCCAGCAATCGCCGTCTCGCCCATCCGGTCGTCGAGAATTCCGCGCCGGTCCCGTCTCCGCGGGTGGCAACCCCAGGGCGGTCCGGCCGGTCGAGGCGTGGATCATGGAGCCGTGACGGAGTGGACGACGAAGCCGCCGCCGGCCGAGCGGGCGGTGTTCGAGCCGGAACTCACGGCCTACCAGCGGACGCTGCGGAATCGGCTGCTGGCGGCCCCGGTGGTGCCCGCGCCAGATCCCTGGCGTCCGGTTTTCGAGTACCGGCGCGGCGTCCCCGTCGGCGGACTGCTCGGCATCGGCTTCGCGTCGCACCCCGAAAGCGGCCACGACCTGGTCATGGTCGTCTCGCGCGACGGCCACGGTCTCTTCGACGCCGTCACGGGCGAGAAGATCGCCAGGGACCGCGACCCCGATCCGGAGGACAGCACCCCCGCCGCGGTCGCCGACCTGTCCTGCCCCGGGCTGGGACCCGTAGCCGGGAGCCGCGTACGCATCGCGGGGCTCTTCGGCGGTGGGCTGCACACCACCACCGGGGACGGCTGGGCCCTGGAGGTGGTCACTCCCGCCTGGCCGAACGAACGCGTCCTTCTGTCCTGCGACGGCGGGCTCCCCCACACCCGTCCGCACGGACAAGAGTGGTGGCACGTCTTCCACGCCGACTACTCCTCCTTCCGTGCGGCCGGCTTCTCCCCGTCCGGACACACCCTCGCCGTGGCGACGAGCAGTGACCTCAGTTTGTGGACGAGAGCGGACGCCCGGCAGGGCTGAGCCCGGTCGGTCGCCGCGGTCGCTCCTTCAGTAGGGTCTTCGCAGCCGGTGCGCAGGGGCGGCAAGGGGCGGTTGGTGGGCGCGGGTTGGCTCGATCGGGGGAGTTGCGGATGTTGCGGACGGCTCGGGGGTTCGCGGTCGGTGCGGTGATGCTGACGGGGCTCACCGCTTGCGGTGGTGGCGGGGAACCCGTAGCCCGCGGTGACAGCACGGCGTCCGCCGACGCGGGCAGGGCGGACGCGCCGGCCACCGGCGGAGACCGGGAAGCGAAGGCACCGGTCGTACTCACCCAGGACCAGGTGCGCAGAGCGCTGGTCGACACGGAGAGTGCCCCGGACGGGTGGGAAGGATTCGGCGCCGACATCGAGGTACCGGAGGAGTCCCTCAGGATGTGCCGGGAGGACACGGGCACCCGGTGCGACGGCTTCGTCGCTCTGGGATCGTCGTTCATCCGGCAGTCGGTGTCCGGCGGCCGGGTCGTCTTCCGCATCTACGCCTTCGGCACGCCGGGCGACGCCGAGGCGGCGATGAAGGGCTTGGCAGCCGGGGAGCGCGGCAAGGCCGGCAGCCGGGCCCGTCCCTTGGACGTGCGGCTGGACACGGACGAGACCGATGCGTTCACCGGCCCGGAGACGATGATCGTCACCCGCCTGGGCGGCACGCTGGTCCGGGTGACGAGCGAGGGTCTTCCGCAGACCGTGCCCTACGCCGATCTCGCCAGGCTCCAGACGGCTCGCGTCCGGCAGACGGCCGCGCTGGAGGGCGTCGGTCCGTGATTCCTCCGGCCGGGGGCGGGAGCCGGTGACCCGGGGGCGGCCAGGACGGTGCCGGAACGCGGCGTCGCCCCGTCACTCCACCCGCCGCAACCCCGTCACCAGCACCCCCACCAGGCGCCGGGCGTCGTAGCGCGGGTCGTTCTCCGCGCCGATGCAGAGGTTGCCGACGCCGCGCATGAGTTGGTAGGCGGACAGGTCGGAGCGGATCTCGCCGGCGGCGGCCGCGGTGTCGAGGAGGCTGGTGCAGACCGGCACGAGGCGGTCGAGGAAGTACGCGTGCAGCGTCTCGAAGCCGGCGTCGCCGGACTGGAGCACGCCGGCGAGGCCGTGCTTGGTGACCAGGAAGTCGACGAAGAGGTCGATCCACCGGGCCAGGGCGGTGTACGGGGTGGGGCTGCTCGCCAGCAGTTCGGGGCCGGCCTCGGCGCAGGCCTCCACCTGGTGCCGGTAGACGCCGATGATGAGGTCGGCCCGCGTCGGGAAGTGGCGGTAGATCGTGGCCGTACCGACGCCCGCCTCGGCCGCGATGTCTCGGACCGGTGCCTCCACGCCGGACCTCACGAAAACCGCGGCGGCCGCTTCCAGGAGGGCCTCCTGGTTGCGCCGGGCGTCCGCCCGTCTGGGGCGGTCGGTGCGGCCCGCGGCCTCGTCGGCGTCCACCATCGCGTCGTTCCTCCAGATCCCGGCATTGCTAAACGGGACACCGTTCCGTATCTTCAAACGGGACGGTGTCCCGGTTGCCCATGATGCCAGAGCCCGGAGCCGTCGTGCCATGCCGTGCGCCCGCGCACCGCTGCCCCCTCTCCCTTCCCTCGACGGAGGAACACGATCATGCAGTACCGCACCTTGGGCCGTACCGGCGTCCAGGTCAGCTCCCTCGCGCTCGGCGCCATGAACTTCGGCGCCATCGGCCGCACCACCCAGGACGAGGCCACCGCCATCGTCGACGCCGCGCTGGAGGCCGGGGTCAACGTCATCGACACCGCCGACATGTACGGCCGGGGCGAGTCGGAGGAGATGGTCGGCAAGGCCGTCGCCGGCCGCCGCGAGGACATCGTGCTGGCCACCAAGGCGGTCATGCCGATGAGCGACGAGCGCAACCACCGGGGCGCCTCGCGCCGCTGGCTGGTCACCGCGCTCGACGACAGCCTGCGCCGCCTCGGTGTCGACCACGTCGACCTGTACCAGGTCCACCGGTGGGACCCGGAGACCGGCGACGAGGAGACCCTGGCGGCACTGACCGACCTCCAGCGCGCGGGGAAGATCCGCTACTTCGGGTCCTCGACCTTCCCCGCGTACCGCATCGTGCAGGCGCAGTGGGCCGCCCGCGAGCACCGCCTGAGCCGCTACGTCACCGAGCAGCCCAGCTACTCCGTCCTCCAGCGCGGGATCGAGAGCCACGTCCTGCCCGTGACCGAGGAGTACGGGCTCGGCGTCCTGGCGTGGAGCCCGCTGGCGTCGGGATGGCTGTCGGGCGCGGTGCGGGCGGGCCGGGAGATCGCCACCCACCGGTCGGCGTTCATGCCGGAGCGCTTCGACACCTCACTGCCCGCCAACCGGGCCCGGCTGGACGCCGTCGAGCGGCTGGCCCGGGTCGCCGACGAGGCCGGACTGACCATGATCCAGCTCGCCCTCGGCTTCGTGACCGCGCACCCCGCCGTGACCAGTGCCCTCATCGGCCCCCGCACCCTGGACCACCTGCACGCGCAGCTCGCCGCCGCCGACACCGTGCTCCCCGGCGACGTACTGGACGCGATCGACGAGATCGTCGCGCCCGGTACCGACCTGGCGGCGCACGAGAAGTTCGACACGCCGCCCGCGCTGCTCGACCCGTCGCTGCGGCGGCGCCGGCTCCCGGTCCCCGCCGGGCTCACGAGCGCGCGGTAGCCGACGCGCCGTCCTGCGCCCGCCCGGCCCGCTCCCTCAGGAACTCCTCCCACGTCCGCCGGCCCGTCCGCGCGCCCTCCAGCGTGAGGTTGGCGCCCGCGCGGTAGGCACGGCCCGCCTTGCCGGGGATGCGGACCGGCAGCCGCGGGCGCCGGCGGCGGCCGTGCAGGGCCAGGTAGGGCCGGACCAGGGCGGGCAGGTCGTGGACCTCGGGACCGGTCAGGTCGGGGACGCGGCCGGCGGGGGCCGCGAGGGCCAGTTCGGCCATGCGGGCGGCGACCTCACGGGAGTCGACGGGCTGGAGGCGCAGGCCGCCGGGGACGGGCAGGACCGGCAGCTTGGCCATCTTCTCGATCATCGTCAGGGTCAGCTCGTGGAACTGGGCCGCCCGCAGCACCGTCCACCCGATGCCCGACTCGGCGACGGCCCGCTCCGACTCCAGCTTCGTCCGCAGCCACGCCAGCGGGACGGCGTCCGCTCCGACGACCGAGATGTACACGAGGTGCCGTACGTCCGCCCCGGCGGCCGCGCGCACCAGGGTGCGGGTCGCCTCGTCGTCGCCCTTGGGGCCGCCGGCCAGGTGCAGCACGGTGTGTACGCCGGCGACGGCGGCCTCGACGCCCTCCCCGGTGAGGAGGTCGCCGGTCACGTAGGTGACGCCGTCCGCGTCGGGGCGGGGGCTCCGGGTGAGGATCCGCACCTCGTGGCCGGCCGCCCGCAGCAGCGGGACGACGTGGCCTCCCAGGGTGCCGGTGCCACCGGTGACCAGGAGGGGGGTGGTGGGGTCGGAGGGGGTCGAGGGGTACGTCATGGCTGCTGCTCCCGGGGTCCTGGCGTCCGGGGGAGCGGGTGTGGGTCCGCCCCGCCCGGACGTCCGCCTTGTGTGTCCGTGGCGGTATGACCCGGGGCGGGGCGGGAGTGTGACAGGGAGGGCGAGATTTCTTCCGCGGCCTCTTCCTCGTATCCTCCGCGGAGCCCTCCCCCGGCGTCAGATCGTCGCCGTGTCGATCACGAAGCGGTACCGCACGTCGCTCGCCACGACCCGCTCGTACGCCTCGTTGATCTCGGAGGCGGCGATCAGCTCGATCTCGGCGCCGAGGCCGTGCTCGGCGCAGAAGTCCAGCATCTCCTGGGTCTCGGCGATGCCGCCGATCATGGAGCCGGCGAGGGTCTTGTTGCCGCCGATGAGCGAGAACAGGTTCAGCGCGATGGGCTCCTCGGGGGCGCCGACGTTGACCAGGGCGCCGCCGGTCCTGAGCAGACCGAGGTAGGCCCCGAAGTCGAGCGGTGCGGAGACCGTGGAGAGGATCACGTCGAAGGTGCCCGCCAGGTCCTTGAAGGTCTGCTCGTCGCTGGTCGCGTAGTAATGGTCGGCACCCAGCTTCAGGCCGTCGTCCTTCTTGCGCAGCGACTGGGACAGGACGGTGACCTCGGCGCCCATCGCGTGCGCGATCTTGACGCCCATGTGGCCAAGGCCGCCCAGGCCGATCACGGCGACCTTCTTGCCGGGGCCGGCGCCCCAGTGCTTGAGCGGGGAGTACGTGGTGATGCCCGCGCACAGCAGCGGCGCGGCCACGTCCAGCGACAGCCCGTCGGGGATGCGGACGGTGAAGGCCTCGGCGACGACGACCTTCTGCGAGTAGCCGCCGTACGTGGGCTTACCGTCGTAGCCGACGGCGTTGTACGTGCCGACGCTGCCCTTGAGGCAGTGCTGCTCCATGCCGGCCTCGCAGTTCTCGCACTCGCGGCAGGAGTCGACGAGGCAGCCGACGCCTACGCGGTCGCCGACCTCGAACTTGGTGACGCCGGGGCCGACGGCCTCGACGACACCGGCGATCTCGTGACCGGGGACCATCGGGAAGATGGCCTCGCCCCAGCCCTCGCGGGCCTGGTGGATGTCGGAGTGGCAGATGCCGGCGAACTTGATGTCGATCAGGACGTCGTGCTCGCCCACCTCGCGCCGCTCGATGGTGGTGCGCTCCAGCGGAGCCTTGGCGGCGGGTGCTGCGTACGCGGCGACAGTGGTCATGCCGGGTTCTCCGGGATTCTCTTGGCTTGACTGGGTGATGCCTCCACCCTGCCCGCGACCTGCGGTTCCACCCAGACCACGGCTTTGCGTACGACCGGCGTGCGTACCACTGGCGGGGACAGGCTCCGGTGCGTACGACCGGGAATACGTCCGGCGATACTGGAAGCATGGATGGACAGCTTGACCGGCGGGCCGAACTGAGCGAGTTCCTGCGCACCCGGCGGGCCCGGCTGAAGCCGGAGGACGTGGGGCTGGAGTCCTTCGGGCGGCAGCGCCGGGTGCCCGGCCTGCGGCGGGAGGAGCTGGCGCAGCTGGCCGGGGTGTCGGTGGCGTACTACACGCGCCTGGAGCAGGGCAACGGGCAGAACGTGTCGGCGGAGGTCCTGGACGCCATCGCGCGCGCCCTGCGGCTGACCGACGCGGAACAGGCCCACCTGACGCATCTGGCGAGGCCGAAGCAGCAGCGCCGGCGGGCCGGGGCCCCGCGGGGCAGGCAGCCGGTGCGGGTGGCGCTGCTCCAGTTGCTGGAGTCGATCGAGACGGTGCCCGCGTACGTGACGGGCCGCCGCTCGGAGATCCTCGCCTGGAACCGGATGGCGGCAGCCCTCTTCGGCGACTGGGGCAAGCTGCCGGCCGCGGAGCGGAACTGGGCGCGGCTGGTCTTCCTGAACCCGGACTACCGCGAGTTGTTCGTGGACTGGGACCAGAAGGCGTACGACATGGTCAGCTTCCTGCGCATGGACGCGGGCCGGCACCCGGACGATCCGCGGCTGTCCGCGCTGGTCGGCGAACTGTCCGTGAAGAGCGAGGAGTTCCGGCGACTGTGGGCCACGCACGACGTCAAGGAGAAGAGCTACGGCGTCAAGCGGATGCGGCACCCGCTGGTGGGTGACCTGACCCTGTCCTTCGAGACGTTCCGTCTGGTCGACGACGACGAGCAGTGCTTCGTGACGTACCACGCCGAGCCGGGCTCGCCGTCGGCGGAGGGACTGCGGCTGCTGGCCAGTTGGGGGACGGACGCGGCGGCCACCTCCGCGGTCACGCCGTGAGCGCGCCCTGACTCAGCGCCGCGACGGAGGCAGGCCTTCCGCAACGATGTCGGCGAAGGCCCGGGCCGGCGGGGACAGCGCGTCCCAGCGGCGTACCGCCCAGCCGACCGACAGCGGCGGCAACGCCGGGATCGGGACCAGGCGCAACGGCCCGTGCTCCGTGGCGGCGGGCAGACCCGGTACGGCGGGCACGACGGCGTGTCCCAGGCCGAGTTCGGCGAGCAGCAGTGCCGTGTCCCAGTCGGCGACGCTCGTGTTCGAACCCGCCCTGACACCCAGCTCGTTGAAGGCCTCGTCCAGCAGCCCGCCGGAGGTCGAGTTGGGCGGCAGGCGGACGAGGGGGACCTCGTCGAGGTCGGGTACCTCGATGTGCGAACGCGCCGCGAGCGGGTCGTCCGCCCGGGCCGCGAGCACCCAGGGCAGGTCGAAGACGGGCCGCTGCTCTATCCCGCGTACCGAACCGGCGATGGTGATCCAGGCCAGGTCCAGGTCGCTGGAGAGCAGTGCGTCGAAACAGTCGCGGCTGGAGGTCTCGGTCCGGAACTCCAGGCTCACCCCCGGGAATCGCCGGCGGAATGACACGATCGCCTCGGCCATGAAGTGCCGCACGGTCGTCCCGCCGGTGGTGATCCGTACCGAGCCGGCCTCACCGTCCACGAGGTCCCCGAGTCGGCGCAGGGCGAGATCGAGCCCGGCAATGCCCTCGGACGCGGCTTCACACAGGACGCGCCCCGCGGCGGTGGGCACGACGCCGCGAGGCTGACGTTCCAGCAGGCTCGCACCGCTCTCCCGCTCCAGCCGCTTCACGTGCTGGCTCACCGCCGACTGGGTACAGCCCAGGTCCCGGGCCACGGCGCTGAGGCTCCCGGCCCGGCACACGGCGACGAACACGCGCAGGTCGTCCAGGGTCATGGACCCAAGGTACAGCTTGGAGGAGGCGAGCAATCCCCAGGATTGACTGGGGTATTGCGGGCCATCAGGATCGTACTGCGGTCCAGGCGGCAACCCGTCCGGTGCCCTCGCGCGGATCCGGACCGAGCGACGGCGCCGTCCGGGTGCCGACCCGGCGACCGCCCTGCCGCCCCGTCTGCCGTGCAGCCGGAGGCCCGAGCTGCCGGAAGGACCTCGCACATGACCACCTCTCCCGTACGTCCGTGGACCGTGGCCGTACTCGGCCCCGGCGGGGTCGGCGGACTGCTGGCCGCGCTGCTCGCCCGTGCGGGGCACCGGGTGATCTGTCTGGCGGGCCCGGCCACGGCGGCCGCCCTGCGCGAGGACGGGCTGCGCGTGCGCAGTGCGCAGTTCGACGACTTCTCCGTCCGGGTGGAGGCGGCCACCGAGCTGCGGGAGCCGGTCGACCTGTGCCTGGTGACGGTCAAGAGCACCCGCCTGGAGGCGGCCCTGGAGAAGGTCCCGCGTCAGATGCTCGACGAAGGGATCGTGCTGCCGCTGCTGAACGGCGTCGAGCATCTCGCGGGGCTGCGCCGGCACTTCGGGGAGCGTCGGGTGGTGGCGGGTGTCATCCGGGTGGAGTCGACTCGCGTCGCACCGGGAGCCGTCGAACACGGCAGCCCGTTCACCGAGGTCGATGTGGCGGGGCCCGCCGAACGGCTCGGGGAGTTGCGTGACGTCCTCCGCACCGCGGGCGTGACGGCCCAGGTGGCCGGCGACGAGTCCGCGCTGCTCTGGACCAAGCTGGCCTTCCTCGCGCCGTTCGCGCTGCTCACGACGTGGTACGGGAGGACGATCGGCGAGGTTCGCACCGAACGCCGCGCGGAGCTGGTCGCTGTCCTCAGGGAGGCAGCCGCGGTCGGCGGAGCCTGTGGTGCGTCCGTCGATGTCGCCCGGTCCCTGGCGCTGTACGAGGCGTTCCCGCCCTCCGCCAGGTCGTCGATGCAGCGGGACGCCGAAGCGGGGCACCCACTGGAACTGGACGCCATCGGGGGCGCGCTCCTGCGCGCCGCCCGGCGACACGGGGTGTCCGTTCCGGTGGTCGCACGGCTCGTGACGGACCTGGAACGCCGCCACCGTACGGTCACGCCGTGAGCGTGCCCCGGCTCAGTCGCTTCCCGCGCTCCGCCACGGGAGACGGCACTTCTCACGTTGAGGCGCTCCGGCCGGACGACGCCCCGTGCCGCCCGACCGGATTCAGGACCTCCCACCCTGTGCCGGGGCTACGGGTACCGGCGGGGTGAACACGCCTCCCAGCAGGGTGGCCGCCGGCAGGGAACTTCGTCGTGTGGCCGCAGTCGCTGTCGGCAGAACAGCGGAACAGAACATTCCGATGCGACCGCAGAGCGAACGGGACAGCGGCTGCCACCCCGGTGCGGGGGCGGCAGCCGCTGTGCGCGCGAAGACGTGGAGGTACTGAGGGGACGGTGACGGGTCAGACCGCCGAACCCGCCTTCCACTGGGCCCAGTCCATGTTCCAGCCGTTGAGGCCGTTGTCCGGGGCGATGGTCTTGTCGCCGGTGTTCTGGACGACGACCACGTCACCGACGATGGAGTTGTCGTAGAACCAGGCGCCCGGCGTGTTCGGGTCATCGGCGCCCTGGGCGTCGGCCAGGCCCACGCAGCCGTGGCTCGTGTTGGCCTTGCCGAAGATGCCCTTGCCCCAGTAGTTGCCGTGGATGAAGGTGCCGGAGGTGCTCAGGCGCATGGCGTGGGGCACGTCCTTGATGTCGTACTCGCCCTCGCCGTCGTCGTCGGTGAAGCCGACGGTCGCGCCGTTCATCCGGGTCTCCTTGAACTTCTCGGAGATCACCATCTGGCCTTCGTAGGTCTTGTTCTCGGGGGAGCCGGCGGAGATCGGGATGGTCTTGATCGTCTTGCCGTCCTGCGTGACCTTCATCTGCTTGGTCTTGGCGTCGACGTACGAGACCTGATTGCGGCCGATCTTGAAGGTGACCGACTTCTGCTGGACGCCGTAGACGCCCTCGGCGCCCTCGACCCCGTCGAGCGCCAGCTTGAGGGTGACGGTGGAGCCCTCCTGCCAGTAGTCCTGGGGGCGGCAGTCCATGCGCTGGGTGCTGAACCAGTGGCAGGCGACTTCCTGGCCGCTGCTGGTGTTGACCGTGATGCCCTTCTGGACGGCGGCCTTGTTGGTGATCTCCTTGTCGAAGTTGATCGACACGGGCATGCCCACGCCGACAGTGGTGCCGTCGTCCGGGGTGAAGGTGCCGATGAAGCTGTTCTTCGGGGAGACCGTGGTGAACGACGCGTTCTCGTGGGCGGCGCGGCCCTCGGAGTCGGTGGCGGTCGCCGTCACCTCGTAGGTGGTGGCGCGCTCCAGCTGGCCGCTGGGCTTCCAGCTCTTCTTGTCGGCGGATATCTGGCCCTCGACCGCAGTGCCGTCCTTGGCGGTCATCTTGACCTCGGTGAGCGAGCCCTTGCTCACCGTGACGGCGGCGGAGTTGTTGATGGAGGCGTTGTCGGTGCCGTCCCCAGGGGTGATCTTGATCTGGGCCTCGGACGACTTCTTGGCCGCCGCCTTGTCGGCCTCGGCCTGCGAGGTCTTGCCGTCCCCACCCGCGGAGGTGTCGGCGTCGCCGCTGGAACATGCCGAGAGCACCAGCACACCGCCGAGCAGTGCGGACGCGGCCGCCAGGCCCTTGCGCCGCTTACCGTCCGTCATCACACGCTTCTCCATCGTCGCCGATTCCCGTGACCCCGAGATTCCCCGTCAAGACTTTCAACGCTACGACCGGTTCATCCCGTTCCACATCGGTCTCCGGTGTGGGGCATACCACGTTTCCGCTCGGGGGCGGTACGTGCAGCGGTACGGGGGCGGTCCGTGCGCCCCGTGAGACGACGAAACCCCGGACGGTGGTTGCCGCCCGGGGTCACGAATTTCCCCACACCGCGTCAGCCGACCGTCATTTCATCGTCTTCCGGGTCGTTCTCGTCGCCATCTTCCTCGTCCGGGTCCCACTCGGGCGAATCGGGGTCGTAGTCGATCTGCTCACTGCTCCAGGAGGCCTGCTGGAGCTCCACCCCGGGCACCTCGCCGACCAGGTCGAACGGGTCGACGAGGTAGGCCAGGGCCTCGGCGGTGTCGTCGGTCACAGCGCTCTCGGCGTGCGCCCGTTCGGCGTCGGACAGGTCGGCGTCGCCGGCGACCGCCTGCAGCGCGGCACCGGTGACGGCCTGTTCGTCGTCGACCTCGAGGACGAGGTCGACGCGAATCCGTACAAAACGTGATGTCTGAGGAGTGCTCATGCCCGGAGCGTAAGGCCGACCGCTCCCGTGACTTTCCTGTGACCCGCGCCTTTCACTAACATCTGCCCACACGGCCAATTCGCCAGCGCCACAAGGGGATCGATATTCCGTGTCATCCGCTCGCCGTCCGTTGCTGACCGCCGCCGCCGCGGGCGGTCTGCTGTGCGCCCTGTGGTTCGTCCCGTCCGCGAACGCGACGCCGGAGACACCGGTGCTCGAGTCCGCCGCCGCGAGCCCGTCTCCGCAGGTCACCGCGCAGGCCAGAGCCGCCTCCACGGGCACGGCGGCCACCGGTGAGGAGACGGCCCGCCTGGCCGACACCGGAAGCTTCGACAGCACCCCCTACGTCGTCGGCGGCGCCCTCTGCCTCGGACTGGGCATCGGCTTCGTCGGGTACTCGGTGCGCCGGGAACGCCTTGAGTTTTAGAAGACTTGACGTTCTTTTGGGATTTTTGACCAAGTGAGAACAGGTGAGACCACGAAAGGGGCCCCCGTCACTCCGACGGGGACCCCCTCCCTGTTCGGCGGGAAGCGCTAGCGCAGCGGTCCGGTGACCGTCTCCGCCGCCGCGACCAGGTGCCCGTCGCGCACGAACGCGTCGGCCGCGGCGAGGTCGGGCGCCAGGTAGCGGTCCGGGCCGGGGCCTTCCACGCCGGCCGCCCGTACGGCGTCGATGACGGCCTGGGACGCCGGGGCCGGGGTCAGGCCCTCGCGGAGCTGGATCGCGCGCGTGGCGGCGTACAGCTCGACGGCGATCACCCGGGTGAGGTTGTCGACGGCCGTGCGCAGCTTGCGCGCCGCCGACCAGCCCATGGACACGTGGTCCTCCTGCATCGCTGAGGACGGGATCGAGTCCGCCGAGGCCGGTACGGCGAGCCGCTTCAACTCGCTGACCAGGGCCGCCTGCGTGTACTGGGCGATCATCAGCCCGGAGTCGACGCCGGCGTCGTCGGCGAGGAACGGCGGCAGGCCGTGGCTGCGGTTCTTGTCCAGCAGCCGGTCCGTGCGCCGCTCGGCGATGGAGCCGAGGTCCGCGACGGCGACGGCGAGGAAGTCGAGGACGTAGGCGACCGGGGCGCCGTGGAAGTTGCCGTTGGACTCCACGCGCCCGTCGGGCAGCACCACCGGGTTGTCCACGGCCGACGCCAGCTCACGCTCGGCGACGAGACCCGCGTGGGCCATCGTGTCGCGTCCGGCACCGGCGACCTGCGGGGCGCAGCGCACCGAGTAGGCGTCCTGGACGCGGGGGGCGTCGTCCTGATGGTGTCCGGTGAGCCCCGAGCCCTTGAGCACGGCGGCCATGTTGGCGGCGCTCGCGGCCTGCCCGGGGTGCGGGCGGATGGCGTGCAGCTCGGGGGCGAGCACCTTGTCGGTGCCGAGCAGGGCCTCCATGGTCAGCGCGGCGGTGATGTCGGCGCTCTTGTAGAGGGTGTCGAGGTCGGCGAGGGCCATGACCAGCATGCCGAGCATGCCGTCGGTGCCGTTGAGGAGGGCGAGACCCTCCTTCTCGCGCAGCTCGACCGGGGTGATCCCGTGCTCGGCGAGCAGTTCTCCGGCGGGCCGTACGGTGCCGTCGGGACCCTCGGCGTCGCCCTCGCCCATGAGGGTGAGCGCGCAGTGCGACAGCGGGGCGAGGTCGCCGGAGCAGCCGAGGGAGCCGTACTCGTGCACGACCGGGGTGATCCCGGCGTTCAGCACGTCGGCCATGGTCTGCGCGACCTCGGGACGGACGCCGGTGTGCCCGGAGCAGACGGTCTTCAGCCGCAGGAACATCAGCGCCCGGACCACCTCGCGCTCGACGCGCGGGCCCATCCCGGCGGCGTGCGAGCGGACGATGTTGCGCTGGAGCTGCGCCCGCAGGTCGGGGCTGATGTGCCGGGTCGCCAGGGCACCGAAGCCGGTGCTCACGCCGTACACGGGGTCCGGCTTGGCGGCCAGCGCGTCCACGATGCCGCGGGCGGCGGCGAGGGCCGCCACCGCCTCCTCGGAGAGCTCGATCCGGGCGCCGTCGCGCGCCACGGCGAGGACGTCGGACACGGTGACCCCGGACGTCCCCACCACCACAGTGTGCATATCCATATTCAGGAGCGTACGCAGTGAATTCGATGATGTCACGGGGGGATGCGTCACGGATGCGTGCCGCTTGCGCCCCTTACCGGTGCCGATCCTACGGAGCGTGCCGCCCCCGGAACCGCCTGCGCTCCCCGCCCTCCTCCCGCGACGGTTCGTCCGCCAGCCGTACGACGGGGTCGTCGGGTCCCTCGCGCCCCGCGACGACCGGCCCGGCCGCCCGTTCGGCCTTGGCCCGGTACTGGGCGGCGTCCGCGAGCCGGAACAGGCGGCGGGCGGAGGGAACCGGTCCGACGGGGTCCTCGGTGGACGCGACCCCGCAGGCCACGCCGTCGCCGAGCTCCAGTTCGGCCGCCCGGCGGCACAGCTCCTCGGCCGCCTTGACCACCGCGTCGGCGGGCGGGCCGACCGCGAGCAGGCAGAACTCGTCGCCGCCGAGCCGCGCCGCGAGTGCGCCCGGGAGCATCGCCCCGCACAGCGACAGCACCGAACCGAAACGTTCCAGCAGCCGGTCGCCGACCGCGTGCCCGTGTGTGTCGTTGACCCGCTTCAGGCCGTTCAGGTCGCAGACGACGAGACTGACGACGACGTGCTCCGCGCGGTGCCGCTCGACGGCCTCGTCCAGTGCGGCGTCCACCGCGCGGCGGTTGGCCAGCCCGGTGAGCGCGTCCGTGTAGGCGAGGCGCCGGACCTCCTCCAGCCGCTCGGTCTGCGCGATCCCGGCGGCGACCACCGAGGCCAGCACGGTGGCGAAGTCGGCGTCCGCCCGCTCGAAGACCCGCTCCCCCACCGGACGGGCCACGTACAGCTCGCCCCAGGCGCGGCCGTGCAGCACGATCGGCGCCACCACGCAGCAGCCGCGCCCCCGGCGGCGCAGGGCGGCGACGCGCTGGTGGACGTACCCGGGACGCCCCGCGGCGGGCCCCTCGGCCGTCTCGACCCAGGCGTCGGGCTCGCCCCCGCCGGCCCACCGCTCGTGCAGGAACTCGGTGATCTCCGCGAACTGGTGCACCGGGTAGGACTCGTCCTCCGGGAACTCCTCCTCCCCCTCGGCCCGCTCGCCCACGTTCACCAGGACCCGCAGCCGGCCCAGCTCGCGCTCCCACACCGACAGCGCCGCGAAACTGCCGCCCAGCGCCAGGCACCCGCCCAGGGCCGCCGCCCGCCACGCCTCGCGCGTGCTCTGCGCGGCGGCCATGCCCTGCGCCAACGCCACCACGGCCGTGAGCCGCCTGTCCTCACCCATCACTCCAGGCTAGGGAGTTTTATGGAGAAACGGGACTCAAGTGGGTCGAAATGGGGCGCCCGCCACAAGGGACACGAGGGAGCGGCCTCACTCCCCCGGCCAGCGCGGCGCGCGCTTCTCGTTGAACGCCGCGACGCCCTCCGCCCGGTCACCGGAGAACGCCACCGACCGCCACGCCGCGTCCTCGACCTCAAGACCGGCCCGCAGGTCGAGGCCGTGCCCGAGCCGCAGCGCCCGCTTGGCGGCCCGCAGCCCCACGGGCGAGTTCGCGGCCATCCGGGAGGCCAGCTCCAGCGCCTCCTCCCGGTCCCGGCCCTCCTCCACGAGCTGGTCCACGAGCCCCAGTTCCCGGGCCTCGGCGGCCTCCACCCGCCGCGCCGTGAACACCAGCTCGGCGGCGCGCGCGGCCCCCACCCGGCGCGGCAGCAGCTGCGTACCGCCGCCACCGGGGATCACGCCGACGGACACCTCGGGCAGCCCCACCACCGCCGTCGGGTCGGCCACGATCACGTCGCAGGACAGCGCCAGCTCGAACCCGCCGCCCAGCGCGAACCCGTGCACGGCCGCCACCGTCGGCACCGGCAGCTCCAGCACCGCGGTGTACGCGCCCCGCGTCACCGGGCGCTGCCGCAGCAGGTCGGCGTCGGAGAAGGAGTTGCGCTCCTTGAGGTCGGCGCCGACGCAGAACGCCCGCTCGTGGGTGGAGGTCAGCACCACGACCCGTACGCTCCGGTCCTCGCCCAGGGCCGCGCAGGCCGCGCCGACGGACCGGGCCATGGCGGTCGAGACGGCGTTCATGGCCTTCGGCCGGTCGAGCGCGAGCTCCGCGACATGCCCGTCTCCGTGCCGCCGCACCAGGACGAACTCTCCGAACCGCTCCTCGCTCATGACACCCTCCGGTTAACGCGGGTTAACAACTGGACGGCCCGATCATCGCAGGCGGACCCGCTCGGGGAAAGGCCGGGCACGCCTGCGTCCCGGTACCCTCGCCGCCCACCCGTTCGAGTGACATCCGGGCCAACCGCCGTGTCCCGGCCGCCGACGGAGCGTAGCGTCACTCCGCCACGGCGCAGGGGGGCGCGTGCGCACCGGGGAGGGCCCATGCAGAGGACCGGCACGACCGGCACGACCGGCACACCGACGGCCGGTACGGCGGCGAAGCCGCGACGCCCGTGGGACCACCGTGGGCGCCACCGCCGGCCACGCCCCCGCACGGCACTGCTGGCCACGGGCGGCCTCGCCGTGGCGGCCGGCGCCCTGAGTCTCGTACGGCTGCTGCCCGATCCCGGAGGCAGCGGCGAGGACGGGTTCCGCACCGAGGCCGGGCCGCGCGCCGGGGCGGACGCGGGGCAGGACACCGCGCCGGACCGGGCCCCGGCACCCGCCACCACGAGCACGGCCGGTCCCCCGGACGCGAGCCCGTCGGCGACCTCGGCCCTGGGAGGTCTGGGCGGATCTCCGGGGCCGGGCCTGATACCCGGCCCGTCCGCCGGCGGCCCCTCGGACGCGCTCCGGCCCTCGACGGCCGTCCCGGACGCAACGGACGCCTCGAACCCGGACGCCGAGGCTCCGGATGCCCGGACCTCACTCCCTCGCACTCCGCAGTCACCGCGACCGCCGCGTTCCCCCGAGCCGCCGTCGGCCACCGGTGCTCCCGAACCGCACCCCACCCCGCCACCGCCGCCACCGGCCCGCAGCGCGCCACCGAGTTCTCCCGCACCGTCCCCGGAGCCCGACGACCCGGGCCTGTGCGTGCCGATCATCGGCCTCTGCGTGGGCCTGCTCGGCGACGACGGCTGACGCACCCGTGCCCTGCGAGCGCGGAAGGCTTACGACTCCCCGCCGCTCCCCCGGCGCGAGAGCAGCCACGGCTCGACCACGCCCAGTCCGCGCACCGGCCGCTGCCACATCGGCTGGAGCGCGAAGCGGTACGAGGGCGGCTCCTCGCCCTCCTTCTCGGCCGTGGCCGCCTCCTCGGCCGCCGCCGCCTCCGAGGCCGGGGCGTCGCGGGTCCGGATCAGCTCCTCCGCGAGCGCGGCGTCGACGAGGACGGCGTCGCGGGGAGCTATCGAGGTGAGCCGGGAGGCCAGGTTCACGGTCGAACCGAAGACGTCGCCCATCCGGGTGGTGACCGTGCCGAAGGCGATGCCGACGCGCAGTTCCGGCATGGTCTCGTCGTTCGCCATAGTCTCGACTAGGAGCAGCGCGATCTCGGCGGCGGTGCCCGCGTCGTCGGCGGCGTAGAGCACCTCGTCGCCGAGGGTCTTGATCAGGCGTCCGCCGCGCGCGGCGACCAGGTCGGCGGCGGTGGTCTCGAAGGCCTCGACCAGCTCGCCGAGCTCCTCCTCCTCCATCCGGCGGGTCAGCCGCGTGAAGCCGACCAGGTCGGCGAAGCCGACCGCGAGCCGCCGGTCCACCATCTCCTCGTCGTCCCCGGCCTGGACGACCCGGCCGGCCGAGGCGGCGAGCTGGCGCCGCCAGACGTAGACCAGGAACTCCTGCAACTCGGGGAGGAGCAGCTCGACGATGGGATACGTCACCTCGGTGCGGGTCATCCCGGGCTCGGGCGGCTCGGTCAGCCCCTCCAGGAAGGAGTCGATCTGCCACTCGGCCAACCGGGCGGTGGTCTGCCCCGTGGACCGGGCCACCTGCACGGCCATCGCCTCGCTGAGCAGCCCCGCCTCGACCAGACCGGCCAGCCGCCGCAGGGCGAGGACGTCCGCCTCGGTGAGCGCCTTCGCCTGACCGATGTCGGCGAAGCCCATGGCCCGCCAGAAACGGGAGGCCAGCTCCATGGAGACGCCCGCGCTGCGGGCGGCCTGGAAGGGGGTGTAGCGGCGCTCGGCGCCCAGGATGAGCCCTTCCAGGCGCAGTGCGAGCGGGTCCTCGCCGGAGTCGGCGGAGTCCGGGGCGGGCTCGGGGTCCACCCGGCCGTCCCCGTCCGCGCCGGAGCCCGTGTCGTCGACGGTCACGCCTGCTGCCCTTCCGATCTGCCGCGGTCAGGTTCGACCGGCCCCAACTTTACGTCAGGTGTGCCCCAGCTCACTCCCGCTCGCCCCCCACACCGGACCCGCCCGGCCCACGCTCGCGGAACCCGTCCGGCCGCGCCCACGGACCCCGCCCGGGCCGCGCTCGCAAACCCCGCCCAAGCCGTACTCACAGCCCCCGACCGGCCCGCGCCCACGGACCCCGCCCGGGCCGCGCTCAAGGGCCCCGTCCAGGTCGTACTCACAGACCCCGCCCGGCCCGTACTCGCGGGCCCCCGCCCAAGCCGCGCCCACGGGCCCCACCCGGCGCCCCGCTCACGCCAACCGCAAGTGCACGATGTCGCCCGCCCCCACCGGCTCCTGCACGCCCGCCCCCGTGGCCAGCACCAGCCTGCCGTCCCCGTCCACGGCGACCGCCTCGCCCACCAGCGACCGGTCGCCGGGGAGCTCCGCCCGCACCATCCGACCGAGCGTCGCGCACCCGGCGGCGTAGGTCTCCTGGAGCCCGCTGGCCGCCGGGTCGCCCCCGGCCTCCCGCCACCGTCCGTACCAGTCCTCCAAGGACCGCAGCACACCCCGCAGCAACGGGTCCCGGTCCGTGTTCACGGCGCCGGCCAGCGCCAGCGACCCGGCCCGCGCGACCGGCAGCTCGTCCGCCCGGAGGCTGACGTTGATTCCGACGCCGATGACCACCCCGTCGTCACCGGCCCGCTCGGCGAGGATGCCGCCCGCCTTGCGCTCCTCGTCGCCGACGGTGACGAGGAGGTCGTTGGGCCACTTCAGGGCCGTGTCCACGCCCGCGACCCGGGACAGTCCGGTCGCCACCGCGACGCCGGTGAGCAACGGCAGCCAGCCCCAGCGCCGCACGGGCACCTCGGCGGGCCGCAGCAGTACGGAGAAGAACAGACCCGAGCGCGGCGGCGCCGACCACTGCCGGTCCAGGCGCCCCCGCGCGGCGGTCTGCTCCTCCGCGACGAGAACCACCCCCTCCGCCAGGTCCCCCTCCGCGGCCCTCGCCACGAGGTCGGTGTTGGTGGACCCGGTGCGCCGCACGACGTCCACCCGCCGCCACAGCCCGCCCTCGCGCACCAGTCCCCGGCGCAGCGCCGTGGTGCTCAGGGGCGGCCGGCTCAGGTCGGACCACGGGCTGCCGGAGGGGTCGGAGGCATCTTGGGGCGTCATGCAACCCACCCTAGGTGTGGGAAAGACCGCACTGCCGAACGGAAGGCCCCCTACTACTCTACGAACGAGTAACCGTCCCCCCTTTTGAGCAGGCAGGGAGCCGCATCCCGATGTCCGAGCCGGAAGAGCAGCAGCCCGACATCCACACGACCGCGGGCAAGCTCGCGGACCTGAGGCGCCGTATCGAGGAAGCGACGCACGCCGGTTCGGAACGCGCCGTCGAGAAGCAGCACGCCAAGGGCAAGCTGACGGCCCGTGAGCGCATCGACCTCCTCCTCGACGAGGGTTCCTTCGTCGAGCTGGACGAATTCGCCCGGCACCGCTCCACCAACTTCGGTCTCGACGCCAACCGCCCCTACGGCGACGGCGTCGTCACCGGCTACGGCACCGTCGACGGCCGTCCGGTCGCCGTCTTCTCGCAGGACTTCACGGTCTTCGGCGGGGCGCTGGGCGAGGTCTACGGCCAGAAGATCGTCAAGGTGATGGACTTCGCGCTGAAGACCGGCTGCCCGGTCATCGGCATCAACGACTCCGGCGGCGCCCGCATCCAGGAGGGCGTGGCCTCCCTGGGGGCGTACGGCGAGATCTTCCGCCGCAACACCCACGCCTCGGGCGTGATCCCGCAGATCAGCCTGGTCGTCGGCCCGTGCGCGGGCGGCGCGGTCTACTCCCCCGCGATCACCGACTTCACGGTGATGGTCGACCAGACCAGCCACATGTTCATCACCGGCCCCGACGTCATCAAGACGGTCACCGGCGAGGACGTCGGCTTCGAGGAGCTGGGCGGCGCCCGCACCCACAACTCCGCCTCCGGCGTGGCCCATCACATGGCGGGCGACGAGAAGGACGCCATCGAGTACGTCAAGCAGCTGCTGTCGTACCTGCCGTCCAACAACCTCTCCGAGCCCCCGGCCTTCCCGGAGGAGGCGGACCTCGAAGTCGGCGACGAGGACCGCGAGCTGGACACGATCGTCCCGGACTCCGCGAACCAGCCCTACGACATGCACGCCGTCATCGAGCACGTCCTCGACGACGGCGAGTTCTTCGAGACCCAGCCGCTGTTCGCGCCGAACATCGTCACCGGTTTCGGCCGGGTCGAGGGCCGCCCGGTCGGCATCGTCGCCAACCAGCCGATGCAGTTCGCCGGCTGCCTGGACATCACCGCCTCCGAGAAGGCGGCCCGCTTCGTCCGTACCTGCGACGCCTTCAACGTGCCCGTGCTGACCTTCGTCGACGTCCCCGGCTTCCTCCCTGGCGTGGACCAGGAGCACGACGGCATCATCCGGCGCGGCGCCAAGCTGATCTTCGCGTACGCCGAGGCCACGGTCCCGCTCATCACGGTCATCACCCGCAAGGCCTTCGGCGGCGCCTACGACGTCATGGGCTCCAAGCACCTGGGCGCCGACCTCAACCTGGCCTGGCCCACCGCCCAGATCGCCGTCATGGGCGCCCAGGGAGCGGTCAACATCCTGCACCGCCGCACCATCGCCGAGGCGGAGGCGAGCGGCGAGGACGTCGAGGCGGTCCGCGCCCGCCTGATCCAGGAGTACGAGGACGCCCTCCTCAACCCCTACGTCGCGGCCGAACGCGGCTACGTCGACGCGGTGATCATGCCCTCCGACACCCGCCGCCACATCGTCCGCGGCCTGCGTCAGCTGCGCACCAAGCGGGAATCCCTTCCCCCGAAGAAGCACGGCAACATCCCCCTGTAAGGAGCCGCTGTGATCAAGGTCGTACGGGGCAACCCGACCCCGGAGGAGCTGGCCGCCGCCCTGGCGGTGGTCCGCGCCCGCGCCGCGACGGCGACCGCCGAGCCGTCCGGCGCCGAGCCCCCGCGCGACGCGTGGTCCGACCCGTCCCGCATCGCGGCGGCCCACCTGCCCCACCCGGGCCCGACGTCATGGGGCCGCACCTACTGGCCGAGTTGAGGGACAACAACACCGCAGGGGCGCGGGGGACCGCGCACAGAGGCGGAACGCCGCGCCCCGATTTAAGTACCCGTACTCAAGCGCCGCCCCTCCGCCAGGCCCCACGCTAGTGGCATGCTGTGGTCCGACCCCGAGAACGAGCCGCCCGAAGAGCTGCGCGACATGCAGCACATGCTGCGGCGGCTCAGCGTCCTCCTGGCCACGGCCATGCTGCTGGCGATGATCGTGCTCGGCCTGAGATGAGCCGCAGCGCCACCGGTGGCTAATCTGACCCCATGACCGTTCAGCGCCGCAGGCGACTCGTCCTCGCCTCCCAGTCCCCGGCCCGCCTCGGCCTCCTCCGTCAGGCCGGGCTCACCCCCGAGGTGCTCGTCAGCGGCGTCGACGAGGACGCCGTCACCGCGCCCACCCCGGCCGAGCTCGCGCTGGCCCTCGCCGAGGCGAAGGCCTCCGTCGTGGCCGCCAAGCCCGAGGTGCACGGTGCGCTGGTGATCGGCTGCGACTCGGTGCTGGACCTGGACGGACAGGCTCTGGGCAAGCCGGCGGACGCCGAGGAGGCCACCGCACGCTGGAAGGCGATGCGCGGCCGCGCGGGCACCCTCCAGACCGGCCACTGCGTCTGGGACACCGCCTCCGGCCGCCACGTCTCGGCCACCGCGTCCACCGTCGTCCGCTTCGGCGAGCCGACCGACGAGGAGATCGCCGCCTACGTGGCCTCCGGCGAGCCCCTGTACGTCGCCGGGGCGTTCACCCTGGACGGCCGCTCGGCCCCCTTCATCGAAGGCATCGAGGGCGACCACGGGAACGTGATCGGCCTCAGCCTGCCCCTGCTCCGGCGCCTGCTGGCCGAGCTCGGAGTGGGCATCACGGAGTTGTGGGCGCCGGCGGAGGGGTGACCGGGGAGCCGTCGTCCCCCTTGCCGTCACCGGTCCGCCCGGCCGCGGACGCGTCCCGTGCGTCGTAGGTCATCAGCAGCAGCACGATGAGGCCGAGGACGAGGATCATGGCCAGGAAGGCGTGCCATCCGACCAGGCCCCACGAGAACGCGCCGAGCAGCCCGTGCACCACGGCCGCGCTGATCAGCAGGATCCGGCCGAGGCCCGCGGGCGACCGGTCGCGCACCGCCACCAGCAGGGCCGCCAGCCCGCACAGCGCGAAGTAGAGCCCGAAGACGATCCCGCCGATCTTCGAGGACACGGACATCATGTCCGGGTCGAGACCGGCCAGGGACATGTCCTGGCGGTCGACGACGACCCCGAGGAACCAGTTCAGCGCCGCGACGCCGACCGCCTCCGCGAAGAGCACGACCGCCACGGTCCACGCCACCGGCCTGCGCACTGTCACCGGTCCCCACCCACTTTCGACCGCTGTCGCACACGACAGCTGTTACCCCAAGTACGTTCGAGACATCCAGAACGCTACTCACGGGTAAACCTGGGGACAAGAGGTCTGCCACGGGCAAAGAATCATTGGGCCATTCGTAGGGACTCCACAAAGAAACAGAGTGGCCCGCAGCACCCTCTTACAGAGACCTTGCCCACACCGGGGGGCTAGGGTTTCCCCGAGGAGTCCTGCGTATCGCGGTACGACAAGGGCTTTCGCGGGTCGAGCGGGCCTCGAATCACGCTCCGTGTGGGCAAGCTCACCAGTGGGGACGGGTCGAAGTGCCGTGTCGGCAGTCCCTAAACTCGGCTTGTTTCAAGGAGGGAGCCTCAATCGTGCGCAAGGTGCTCATCGCCAACCGTGGCGAAATCGCTGTCCGCGTGGCCCGGGCCTGCCGGGACGCCGGGATCGCGAGCGTGGCCGTCTACGCGGACCCGGACCGGGACGCTCTGCATGTCCGCGTCGCTGATGAGGCGTTCGCCCTGGGTGGTGACACCCCTGCCGCCAGCTATCTGGACATCTCCAAGGTCCTCAAAGCCGCGCGGGAGTCCGGCGCGGACGCCGTCCACCCCGGCTACGGCTTCCTCTCGGAGAACGCCGAGTTCGCGCAGGCGGTGCTGGACGCGGGCCTGATCTGGATCGGCCCGCCGCCGCAGGCCATCCGCGACCTGGGCGACAAGGTCGCCGCCCGGCACATCGCCCAGCGCGCCGGCGCCCCGCTGGTCGCGGGCACCCCCGACCCCGTCTCCGGCGCCGACGAGGTCGTGGCGTTCGCGAAGGAGCACGGCCTGCCCATCGCGATCAAGGCCGCCTTCGGCGGCGGCGGACGCGGTCTGAAGGTCGCCCGCACCCTCGAAGAGGTCCCCGAGCTCTACGACTCCGCCGTACGCGAGGCGGTGGCCGCCTTCGGCCGCGGGGAGTGCTTCGTCGAGCGCTACCTCGACAAGCCCCGGCACGTGGAGACGCAGTGCCTGGCCGACCAGCACGGCAACGTGGTCGTCGTCTCCACCCGTGACTGCTCCCTCCAGCGCCGCCACCAGAAGCTCGTCGAGGAGGCCCCCGCGCCCTTCCTCTCCGACGCCCAGATGACCGAGCTGTACTCCGCCTCCAAGGCCATCCTCAAGGAGGCCGGCTACGTCGGCGCCGGCACGGTGGAGTTCCTCGTCGGCCTCGACGGCACGATCTCCTTCCTGGAGGTCAACACCCGCCTCCAGGTCGAGCACCCGGTCACCGAGGAAGTCGCCGGCATCGACCTGGTCCGCGAGATGTTCCGCATCGCCGACGGCGAGAAGCTCGGCTACGACGACCCGGAGCTGCGCGGCCACTCCTTCGAGTTCCGCATCAACGGCGAGGACCCCGGCCGGGGCTTCCTCCCCGCCCCCGGCACCGTGACCACGTTCGCCCCGCCGACCGGCCCGGGCGTCCGCCTGGACGCCGGCGTCGAGTCGGGCAGCGTCATCGGCCCGGCCTGGGACTCGCTGCTCGCCAAGCTCATCGTCACCGGCCGCACCCGCAAGGAGGCCCTGCAGCGCGCCGCCCGCGCCCTGGAGGAGTTCCAGGTCGAGGGCATGGCCACCGCCATCCCCTTCCACCGCGCGGTCGTCACCGACCCGGCCTTCGCTCCCGAGCTGACCGGCTCCTCCGACCCGTTCACGGTCCACACCCGCTGGATCGAGACGGAGTTCGTCAACGAGATCAAGCCCTTCACCTCTCCCGCCGACGCGGAGACGGACGAGGAGGCGGGCCGCGAGACCGTCGTCGTCGAGGTCGGCGGCAAGCGCCTGGAGGTCTCCCTCCCGTCCTCGCTCGGCATGTCCCTGGCCCGCACCGGCCTGGCGGCCGGCGCCAAGCCCAAGCGCCGCGCGGCCAAGAAGTCCGGCCCCGCCGCCTCCGGCGACACCCTCGCCTCGCCCATGCAGGGCACCATCGTCAAGATCGCCGTGGAAGAGGGCCAGGAGGTCCAGGAGGGCGACCTGATCGTCGTCCTGGAGGCCATGAAGATGGAACAGCCCCTCAACGCCCACAAGTCCGGCACCATCAAGGGCCTGGGCGCCGAGGTCGGCGCCTCGGTCACCTCCGGCGCCGCGATCTGCGAGATCAAGGACTGATCACCCGCACCGCAGCACACGACGGGGCGCCCGGCGGACACCGACACTCTCGGTCCGCCGGGCGCCCCGTCATCGCTGCCGGGGACGCGACGGGCCGCACGTCGTACGGCGGATCAGCGTCGGCGCAGGTCCGCGACGCGCGCCCGTTCCGCACCGGCGTTCTGCTCAGCCATGGCCGCGGCCGACCGCAGCCCCGCGGCGGCCCCCGGGACCTGACGGCGCGGCCCCGGAAGCGGCACGTCCCGGCGCTGCCGACGCGCCGGGACAGGTTCACCCCCCGAGGCTCCCGGGGCCCCGGAGCCCCCCGCCGCGCCCGCCCCCGCCACGGCGATCTGCACGCCCTGGTCCGCCAGGGCCTGCAACTCGGTGGCGCAGCGGTCGTCGTGGGCGGGCGGTTCGTCCGTGACCAGGCGGGTGATGACGTCCGTCGGCACGGTCTGGAACATGGTGTCGGTGCCCAGCTTGGAGTGATCGGCGAGCACCACCACCTCGGCGGCGGCCTGCACCAGCGCGCGGTCGACGGAGGCCGACAGCATGTTGGACGTGGACAGCCCCCGCTCCGCCGTCAGCCCGCTCCCGGACAGGAAGGCCTTGGACACCCGCAGCCCCTGGAGGGACTGTTCGGCGCCTGACCCGACCAGGGCGTAGTTGGATCCCCGGAGCGTGCCTCCGGTCATCACCACCTCGACCCGGTTGGCGTGGGCGAGGGCCTGGGCCACCAGCAGCGAGTTGGTGACGACGGTCAGCCCGGGCACCCGCGCGAGCCGGCGCGCCAGCTCCTGCGTCGTGGTCCCCGCCCCCACCACGATGGCCTCGCCCTCTTCGACGAAGCTCGCGGCGAGGTCGGCGATGGCCGTCTTCTCGGCGGTCGCGAGATGTGACTTCTGCGGAAAGCCGGATTCCCGCGTGAAACCGCCCGGCAATACCGCACCGCCGTGCCGGCGGTCGAGGAGTCCTTCTGCCTCCAGTGCGCGCACGTCCCGCCGTACGGTCACTTCGGAGGTCTGGACGACGCGGGCGAGCTCACGGAGCGACACGGCCCCGTTCGCTCGCACCATTTCGAGGATCAATTGGCGACGTTCTGCAGCGAACACGAAACTGACAGTAACCCCAACGACCGTCTGCTTTCAGCAGTATGCGCCGAATAACAGAAGTTGTTCGCACGGCAGAGGCGGAAGTGGTATACGTGCCTACCCGAGCCGCCTATGCCGCCCGCAAGCGCCGCAACTCCCCGTGACCGGCGGGGATTCGATTCCGGCCGCGACGGCCGCCGCTCAGCCCTCCCCGCCGGCCTTCCGCGTGTGCAGCTGCCGCGCGACCTCCGCGATCGACCCCGAAAGAGACGGGTACACGGTGAAGGCGTTCGCGATCTGTTCGACCGTCAGGTTGTTGTCGACCGCGATCGAGATGGGATGGATGAGCTCCGAGGCCCGCGGCGCCACCACGACGCCGCCCACCACGATCTCGGTACCGGGCCGGCAGAAGATCTTGACGAAACCGTCCCGGATGCCCTGCATCTTGGCGCGCGGGTTGCGCAGCAGCGGCAGCTTCACCACGCGGGCGTCGATCTTGCCGGAGTCGACGTCGGCCTGGGAGTACCCGACGGTGGCGATCTCGGGGTCGGTGAAGACGTTGGCGGAGACGGTCTTCAGGTTCAGCGGAGTGACCGCGTCGCCCAGGAAGTGGTACATGGCGATCCGCCCCTGCATGGCGGCCACCGAGGCCAGCGCGAAGACGCCCGTGACGTCGCCTGCGGCGTACACGCCGGGAGCCGAGGTCCGCGACACCCGGTCGGTGCGGATGTGCCCGGAGTCCTTGAGCTTGACGCCGGCCTCCTCCAGCCCCATCCCCTCGGTGTTGGGGATGGCACCGACGGCCATCAGACAGTGCGAGCCGGTGATGACACGCCCGTCCGACAGCGTCACCTCCACCCGGTCCCCCACCCGCTTGGCGGACTGGGCCCGGGACCGCGACATGACGTTCATCCCACGCCGCCGGAACACGTCCTCCAGCACGGCCGCGGCGTCCGGGTCCTCTCCGGGCAGCACCCGGTCCCGCGACGACACGAGCGTGACCCGCGACCCGAGCGCCTGATAGGCACCGGCGAACTCGGCACCGGTCACACCCGACCCGACCACGATGAGCTCCTCGGGCAGCTCGTCGAGGTCGTACACCTGGGTCCAGTTCAGAATCCGCTCACCATCGGGCCGCGCGTCCGGCAGCTCCCGCGGGTGCCCACCGGTGGCGATGAGCACCGCGTCCGCGGTCAGCGTCTCCTCGCTCCCGTCGGCGGCCCGCACCACGACCTTCCGCGACCCGTCGAGGGCCTGCATGCCCTCCAGCCGCCCGCGCCCGCGCATGACCCGCGCACCCGCACGCGTCACGGAGGCGGTGATGTCGTGCGACTGCGCCAGCGCGAGCCGCTTCACCCGCCGGTTGACCTTCCCCAGGTCGACGCCCACCACCCGGGCGGCCTGCTCCATGGGCGGGGTGTCGTCGGCGACGATGATCCCCAGCTCCTCGTAGGACGAGTCGAAGGTGGTCATCACCTCAGCCGTGGCGATGAGGGTCTTGGACGGCACGCAGTCGGTCAGCACCGACGCCCCGCCCAGACCGTCGCAGTCGACGACGGTCACCTCCGCGCCGAGCTGAGCGGCCACGAGCGCCGCTTCGTATCCGCCGGGTCCGCCGCCAATGATCACGATCCGAGTCACGTACTCCATTGTCCCGCACCCTTCAACGTCGGGCCGCCCGGGGGCGCAGTCGTTACAAGAACGGCGCGTACCCTCTCCCCATGTCGCTCTACGCCGCGTACGCCGGCAACCTTGACGCGCGGTTGATGACCCGCCGCGCCCCGCACTCGCCGCTGCGCGCGACCGGCTGGCTGAACGGGTGGCGGCTGACCTTCGGGGGCGAGCACATGGGCTGGGAGGGCGCGCTGGCGACCCTCGTGGAGGACCCGATCTCCCAGGTCTTCGTCGCCCTCTACGACATCGCCCCGATGGACGAGGACTCCCTGGACCGCTGGGAGGGCGTGGGCCTGGACGTCTACCGCCGCACCCGCGTCCGCGTCCACACCCTGGACGGCGAGGAGCAAGCCTGGACCTACGTCCTGAACGCCTACGAGGGCGGCCTGCCCTCCGCCCGCTACCTGGGCGAGGTGGCGGACGCGGCCGAGTCGGCCGGCGCACCCCACGACTACGTCATGGAACTCCGCAAACGCCCCTGCTGACGACCTCCTCGTCAGAAACAACAAAACAACAATCACAATCCCGTGAGCTCTGTCATCTACGCGCGTAGGCGTAAACCGGCTACCCTCTTCGGCGTGAACGCATCTCTTCTTCCGGACGACATCCAGGGCGACCCCTACGCCGCCGCCGACGCCGCCGCGGCCCGCCTGCGCGAACTCACCGGCGCCGAGTCCCACGACGTAGCCCTCGTGATGGGCTCCGGCTGGGCACCGGCCGTGGACGCCCTGGGCGCCCCCGAGGCCGAGTTCCAGGTCACCGACCTGCCGGGCTTCCCCAAGCCCGCGGTGGAGGGGCACGGCGGCAAGATCCGCTCGTACGCCCTCGGCGACAAGCGCGCGCTGGTCTTCCTGGGCCGCACCCACTACTACGAGGGCCACGGCGTGGCCGCCGTCTCCCACGGCGTCCGCACCGCCGTCGCCGCCGGCGCCAAGACCGTGGTCCTGACCAACGGCTGCGGCGGCCTGCGCGAGGGCATGCGCCCCGGCCAGCCGGTCCTGATCAGCGACCACATCAACCTCACCGCGACCTCTCCCATCATCGGCGCCAACTTCGTCGACCTCACCGACCTCTACTCGCCCCGTCTGCGGGCCCTGTGCAAGGAGGTCGACCCCACGCTGGAGGAGGGCGTCTACGCCCAGTTCCCCGGCCCGCACTACGAGACGCCCGCCGAGATCCGCATGGCCCGCGTCATCGGGGCCGACCTGGTGGGCATGTCGACGGTCCTCGAGGCGATCGCGGCCCGCGAGGCCGGCGCGGAGGTGCTGGGCATCTCCCTGGTGACCAACCTCGCGGCGGGCATGACGGGGGAGCCGCTGAACCACGAGGAGGTCCTGCAGGCAGGCCGCGATTCCGCCGCGCGGATGGGTGCGCTGCTTACGCAGGTGCTGGGGCGGCTGTAGTCCCCGGGGGCGGGGGGTGACGTCACCCGGCGTCCCCTTCGCACCCGGCGCGGTGTGGCCGTCGGGGGTGGGTCGCGCGGCCCGGCGCTGACGGGGTGCCGCTGCGCCCAACCGTGCCGCCCTGGGGTACCTCCCAGGCCGTTCAGGCACTGGGGGAGGCACGACTGCCCGCAGCTGGGGCAGCCGGGCGCGATGGCGCGGCACCCGCGCACCCGCGCACCCGCGCACCCGCGCACCCGCGCACCCCGCATGGTCGGTCAGCCGCGTACGGCGGGAAGGGGACGTGTCGGGGGGTGTCCGCCCGCAGCGGTTGGCGCGTCCGCGCCGTCCGCTTCTGTGGCCGACCGATTCCGCGCCGTTCCGAGGACGGACACCCCCCGGCGCGGCCCCGACCCACAGACAACCGAACGCGCTACCCGCACCCCCACCGAACCCGCACAGGCGCCGCAGGCATCCGCACCCCCACCCCCACCCCACCACCCCACGAGAGGCTGACCGACGTGCACGACGACGACCTCCTCGCCCGGGCCAAGGCATGGCTGGCCGAGGACCCCGACTCGGACACCCGCGCCGAGCTCGCCACGCTCATCGACGCCGAGGACCACACCGAGCTCACCGCGCGCTTCGCCGGCACCCTCCAGTTCGGCACCGCCGGCCTGCGGGGCGAACTCGGCGCCGGCCCCATGCGCATGAACCGCGCAGTCGTCATCCGCGCCGCCGCCGGCCTCGCCGCGTACCTCAAGAAGCAGGGCAACGACAACGGCCTCGTCGTCATCGGCTACGACGCCCGCCACAAGTCCGAGGACTTCGCCCGCGACACCGCCGCCGTCATGACCGGCGCCGGCCTGCGCGCGGCCGTCCTCCCCCGCCCGCTCCCCACCCCCGTCCTCGCCTTCGCCATCCGCCACCTCGGCGCCGTCGCCGGCGTGGAGGTCACCGCCAGCCACAACCCGCCCCGCGACAACGGCTACAAGGTGTACCTCGGCGACGGCTCCCAGATCGTGCCCCCCGCCGACGCGGACATCGCCGCCGAGATCGACGCCGTACGCTCCCTGAACGACGTCCCCCGCCCCACCACCGGCTGGCAGACCCTCGGCGACGACGTCCTCGACGCCTACCTCGCCCGCACGGACGCCGTCCTCGCCCCCGACTCCCCCCGCACCGCCCGCACCGTCTACACGGCGATGCACGGCGTCGGCAAGGACACCCTCCTCGCCGCCTTCGCCCGGGCCGGCTTCCCCGCCCCCGCCCTCGTCACCGAGCAGGCCGACCCCGACCCGGACTTCCCGACCGTCGCCTTCCCCAACCCGGAAGAGCCCGGCGCGATGGACCTCGCCTTCGCGAAGGCCCGCGAAACCGATCCCGACCTGATCATCGCCAACGACCCGGACGCCGACCGCCTCGCCGTCGCCGTACAGGACGGCACGGACTGGCGCATGCTCCGCGGCGACGAGGTCGGCGCCCTCCTCGCCGCCCACCTGGTCACCCGCGGAGCGCACGGCACGTTCGCCGAGTCGATCGTGTCCTCCTCCCTCCTCGGCCGCATCGCCGAGAAGGCGCACCTCCCCTACGAGGAGACCCTCACCGGCTTCAAGTGGATCGCCCGCGTCGACGGCATCCGTTACGGCTACGAGGAAGCCCTCGGCTACTGCGTCGACCCGGAGGGCGTCCGCGACAAGGACGGCATCACCGCGGCCCTCCTGATCACGGAGCTGGCCTCCGCCCTCAAGGCGGAGAACCGCACCCTCCTCGACCTGCTCGACGACATCGCCGTAGAGCACGGCCTGCACGCCACCGACCAGCTCTCCGTCCGGGTCGAGGACCTCTCCCTGATCGCCGCCGCGATGCACCGCCTGCGCGAACAGCCCCCGACCCGCCTGGCCGACCTGCCGGTCACGAACGCGGAGGACCTCACCCGGGGCACGGCCACCCTCCCGCCCACCGACGGCCTGCGCTACACGCTCGACGGTGCCCGGGTGATCGTCCGCCCGAGCGGTACGGAGCCGAAGCTGAAGTGCTACCTGGAGGTGGTCGTCCCGGTCACGGCCCACGCCGACCTCCCGAAGGCCCACGCGACGGCGAGGGACCTGCTGACGGCGCTCAAGCAGGACCTGTCGACAGCGGCGGGCATCTGAACCGCTGACACCGCTCCCACCGCAAGACCCCGCCGTACGTCACCCGGTCCCCATGGGGTGCCCCACCCGGAGGCACCCCATCGGGTGATATCGCGCAGCTCATTTGACGCACCCTCGCCTTACCTGGCCGCCCTCCGGGCAACGGTGGACCGGAACCGCACCGCCAAGAGCCAGGGAGCCGCCGCCGTGTCCTCGACCGCGCCCAAGACCACCCCGAACGGACACATCCCCGGCACCCGACGCCCCCGGACCCCGCCCGCCCCCACGCCACCCCGCAGCCGGCAGGCCCGCGCCCGGCACCTCCTGCGCACCGTGCGCGAAGCCACCCGGCACGCCGCCCCCGCCCTCGCCGCCTACCTCGCCGTACGCCTGACGGGTCTCGCGGTACTCGCCTTCTGGGCCCCCCGCCGCCACCAGGACCTGTGGGTCAACCTGGCCGCGCAGTGGGACTCGGACTGGTACCTGGGCATCGCCGAGCACGGCTACACCGAAGAACTCGGCACCGCGCCCAACGCCAACAACCTGGCGTTCTTCCCGCTCTATCCCGTCCTGGTGAAGGCGGTGGCGGTCCTCACCCCCGGCTCCCGCGCCTCCACGGGCCTCGGCCTCGCGGTCGTCGCCTCACTCGTCGCGGCCTGGGGCATCTTCGCCGTGGGCGACCGCCTGCACGGCCGCCGCGTCGGCGTGCTGCTGACCACGCTGTGGGCGGCGTTCCCGGTCGGCGCGGTGCAGTGGATGGGCTACACGGAGTCGCTGTTCACGGCGTGCGCGGCGTGGTCGCTGTACGCGGTGCTGACGGGCCGCTGGCTGTGGGCGGCCGGCTGCGCCGCGCTGGCGGGCCTGACCCGCCCGACCGGCATCGCGGTGGCGGCCGCGGTCACGGTGACGGCCCTGCTGCACCTCGCCCGGCACCGGGCCCTGGCACCGCGCGTCGTCGCGGCCGCGGTCCTGGCGCCGCTCGGCTGGTGCGCGTACCTCGCCTGGGTGGGGCTGCGGCTGGGCCGCTGGGACGGGTACTTCGCGGTACAGCGGCTCTGGTACAACGAGCTGGACGGCGGCCTGCGCACCCTGCACCAGTTCCGGTGGCTGCTGTGGCGCGACCCGGCCCCGCAGCTGTTCCTGGTGATGGTGACGCTCACGCTGGTCGGGGCGGTGGTGCTGTTCGGCCTGTCGGCGTGGGACCGCCAGCCGCCCGCGCTGCTGGTCTACACGGGCGTGGTGCTGGTGATCGTGCTGGGCAGCGGAGGCGTCTACTTCCCGCGCGCCCGGTTCCTGCTCCCGGCCTTCCCGCTGCTCCTGCCGCTGGCCCTGCACCTGTCCCGCGCCTCCCGACGCCACCGCGCGCTGGCGCTGACGGCGGCGGTGCTGGGCTCGGCGTACTGCGGTGCGTACATGCTCCTGGTGTGGCCGGCGGCGCCTTGACGCGCCCGGCCACGGTCACCCGGTGGCCGTCAGCACCGCCAACAGCACCGCCCCCACCACCGCCGGCGCGAGGATCTCGTAGGCCCACCGCACCGTCACCTCGCCCTGCGAGGTCTTGGCCGGCTTCCGCGCCTCCAACAGGTCGCGCAGCTCGTCCATGATCTTGTCGGCCTCGGCGCGCACCGGCCGGTCCACCGCCGCGTCCGGCTCCGCGCCGTCGATGTCGGTCCTGGCCCCGGACTGCCCGAAACCGCCGAGCCCGCGTCCCCGCCCCCGGCCGGCCCCGGCGGCCCGCCGCGCCTCCTGCCGTGCGGCCTTCTTGCGGCCGCGCAGCGAGACCGGGATGGACCACAGCTGGTACTTGTCGCCGCCCTCGGTGAGGACCTCGTTGGAGTACGCCGACCGGAAAGAGGCGACCTGCCCCCAGGGCACCACGATCACGCGGAACGGATTGCGCACGCGCAGCCGGTCGTCGTTGGCGAAGACGGCGGGCCGCACGGTGTAGGTGGCGATGAGCGGCACGAGGAACAGCAGCGCCGCGAGCGCCAGCCAGGGAGTGCGCCCCTCCCCGGCGACCACGGCGTCGATACCGAGCCAGAGGGCGAGGGCGAGCAGCAGAACGCCACCGGCGATGCCTGCGGGCGAGCGGTAGGCCCGGTCCTTGGACACGGGTACCGGAGGCTGCGGCGACGGTGACTGGGGCTCCGGGGTCGTCATGCAGCCGATTGTGCCCGACGCCACGCAGGGGGCTGACGCACGGGGCTGGCAGGCGGTGCCGGACCGCGCCCACCGACCGTGCCGCCCTTCGAAGAACCGCACGGGACTGTACAGCCGCTACGCGCGTAGATATGCTCGCCTGGTGACCATGCCCACCACTGCATCCGCTGCTCCCGCACACGGACTCGCCGACGTCACCGCGTCCGACAGCACGCTGCGCCGCTTCCTCCACGGGCTGCCCGGCGTCGACGCGGTCGGCCTGGAGGCGCGCGCCGCCTCGCTCGGCACCCGTTCGATCAAGACCACCGCGAAGGCGTACGCCCTCGACCTCGCCATCTCGATGGTCGACCTGACGACGCTGGAAGGCGCGGACACCCCGGGCAAGGTCCGGGCGCTCGGCGCGAAGGCGGCCCACCCCGACCCGACCGACCGCACCGCCCCCACCACGGCGGCCGTCTGCGTCTACCCCGACATGGTGCCCGCCGCCAAGGAGGCCGTGGCCGGTTCCGGCGTGAAGGTCGCCTCGGTCGCCACGGCGTTCCCGGCGGGCCGAGCCTCGCTCGCCGTCAAGCTGGCCGACGTGCGCGAGGCCGTGGCGGCGGGCGCCGACGAGGTCGACATGGTCATCGACCGCGGCGCCTTCCTCGCGGGGAACTACATGAAGGTGTACGACGAGATCACCGCCGTGCGCGAGGCCTGCGGCACATCCGCCCGGCTGAAGGTCATCTTCGAGACCGGCGAGCTGTCGACGTACGACAACATCCGCCGTGCGAGCTGGCTCGGCATGCTGGCGGGCGCCGACTTCATCAAGACGTCCACCGGCAAGGTCGCGGTGAACGCCACGCCCGCCAACACCCTCCTCATGCTGGAGGCGGTCCGCGACTTCCGCGCGCAGACCGGCGTCCAGGTCGGCGTGAAGCCGGCCGGCGGCATCCGCACCGCGAAGGACGCGATCAAGTTCCTGGTCCTGGTCAACGAGACCGCGGGTGCGGACTGGCTGGACAACCACTGGTTCCGCTTCGGCGCCTCCTCGCTCCTGAACGACCTGCTGATGCAGCGCCAGAAGCTGGCCACCGGCCGCTACTCCGGCCCCGACTACGTGACGGTGGACTGATCACCATGGCACCTGTTTTCGAGTACGCACCGGCGCCCGAGTCGCGCGCGGTCGTCGACATCGCGCCCTCGTACGGCCTGTTCATCGACGGCGAGTTCACCGAGGCCGCCGACGGCAAGGTCTTCAAGACCGTCTCCCCTTCGACCGAGGAGGTCCTCTCCGAGGTCGCCGAGGCCGGTGAGGCGGACGTCGACCGCGCCGTGAAGGCCGCCCGCAAGGCCTTCGAGAAGTGGTCGGCGCTGCCCGGCGCCGAGCGCGCGAAGTACCTCTTCCGCATCGCCCGGATCATCCAGGAGCGCAGCCGCGAGCTCGCCGTCCTGGAGACCCTGGACAACGGCAAGCCGATCAAGGAGACCCGCGACGCGG
Organism: Streptomyces sp. CB02414; assembly: GCF_001905385.1. GTDB lineage: Bacteria > Actinomycetota > Actinomycetes > Streptomycetales > Streptomycetaceae > Streptomyces. The sequence goes on from NZ_LIPF01000002.1 coordinate 490,343, forward strand.
ACCTCCCCCTGGTCGCCGCGCACTTCTTCTACTACGCGGGCTGGGCCGACAAGCTCGACCACGCCGGCTACGGCGCGAACCCGCGCCCGCTCGGCGTCGCGGGCCAGGTCATCCCGTGGAACTTCCCGCTCCTGATGCTGGCGTGGAAGATCGCCCCGGCGCTCGCGACGGGCAACACGGTGGTCCTCAAGCCCGCCGAGACGACCCCCCTGTCCGCCCTGTTCTTCGCGGACATCTGCCGCCAGGCCGGGCTCCCCAAGGGCGTCGTCAACATCATCACCGGCGACGGCCGCGCCGGCGCCGCGCTGACCGCCCACCCGGACGTGAACAAGGTCGCCTTCACCGGCTCCACGGCCGTCGGCAAGGAGATCGCGCGCACGGTCGCGGGCACCCGCAAGAAGCTGACGCTCGAACTGGGCGGCAAGGGCGCGAACATCGTCTTCGACGACGCCCCGATCGACCAGGCCGTCGAGGGCATCGTGAGCGGTATCTTCTTCAACCAGGGCCAGGTCTGCTGCGCGGGCTCCCGCCTGCTGGTCCAGGAGTCGATCCACGACGAACTCCTCGACTCCCTCAAGCGCAGGCTCGCCACGCTCCGCCTCGGCGACCCGCTGGACAAGAACACCGACATCGGCGCGATCAACTCCGCCGAGCAGCTGGCCCGGATCACCGCGCTCGCCGACCAGGGCGAGGCGGAGGGCGCCGAGCGCTGGTCCCCGGCCTGCGAACTCCCCTCGACCGGCTACTGGTTCGCCCCGACGCTCTTCACCAACGTCACCCAGGCGCACACGGTCGCCCGCGACGAGATCTTCGGCCCGGTCCTGTCCGTCCTCACCTTCCGTACGCCGGACGAGGCGGTCGCCAAGGCCAACAACACCCCGTACGGCCTGTCGGCCGGCATCTGGACGGAGAAGGGCTCGCGCATCCTGGCGGTCGCGAACAAGCTCCGTGCGGGCGTGATCTGGTCCAACACGTTCAACAAGTTCGACCCGACCTCGCCGTTCGGCGGCTACAAGGAGTCGGGCTTCGGCCGCGAGGGCGGCCGCCACGGCCTGGAGGCGTACCTCGATGTCTGACCGACTCAGCGTGCTGAAGACCTACAAGCTGTACGTCGGCGGGAAGTTCCCGCGTTCCGAGAGCGGCCGGGTGTACGAGGTGACCGACGCAAAGGGCAAGTGGCTGGCGAACGCCCCGCTCTCCTCCCGCAAGGACGCCCGTGACGCGGTGGTCGCCGCGCGCAAGGCGTTCGGCGGCTGGTCCGGCGCGACGGCGTACAACCGGGGCCAGATCCTCTACCGCATCGCCGAGATGCTGGAGGGCCGCCGCGACCAGTACGTCGCGGAGGTCACCGACGCCGAGGGCCTGTCGAAGTCGAAGGCGGCGGCGCAGGTGGACGCCGCGATCGACCGCTGGGTCTGGTACGCGGGCTGGACCGACAAGATCGCCCAGGTGACCGGCGGCGGCAACCCGGTGGCGGGCCCCTTCTTCAACCTCTCCTCGCCGGAGCCGACCGGCGTGGTGGCCGTCCTGGCCCCGCAGGAGTCGTCGTTCCTGGGCCTGGTCTCGGTCGTCGCCCCGGTCATCGCCACCGGCAACACGGCGGTCGTGGTGGCGTCGGAGAAGTCGCCCCTCCCCGCCCTCTCCCTGGGCGAGGTCCTGGCCACCTCCGACCTGCCCGGCGGCGTGGTCAACATCCTCTCCGGCCGTACGGCGGAGCTCGCCTCGCCCCTCGCCGCCCACCAGGACGTCAACGCGATCGACCTCGCGGGCGCCGGCGAGACGCTGGCGAAGGAACTGGAGATCGCGGCGGCCGACAACCTCAAGCGCGTCCTGCGCCCACAGCCTGTGGACGACGCGGACTGGTCGGCGACACCGGGCACCGACCGCATGACGGCGTTCCTGGAGACCAAGACGGTCTGGCACCCGACGGGCTCGCTGGGCGCGTCCGGCTCGTCGTACTGAGCCGCACCGACAGGGCCGCGGTCCCTTTCCGTCCGAAGGAACCGCGGCCCGCCGGGGTCACTCACTCACCGGAGCACGGCACCAGTTCCGGCTTTCTCGGCGCGGTCTTCCGTCCCGTCAGCGGGGCCAGATCCTTCATATACATTTCCGACCACCCTTTTCCGGCCAGAATCTCCTGGAGGCCCGAGCACACCTTGTTCTTCAGGAGAAGGTCACCCTTCCGCATCGCCACCCCGTAGGGTTCCGTACCCTCGCCGCTGGGCAGCAGTTTCAGATGCGCCGGATCCCGCTGGGCGTACCCGGCGAGAAGAACGTCGTCCGAGGCGACCGCGTACACGTCCGAGCGCTTGTCCAGCAGCCTTTCCACGCACTCCTCGTAGGTGTCGGGCTGCCACTTCCCGGTGGCGTACCCCTCCTTCCGCAGGTAGTCCCCGTATGTGGAATCCCGTGCCGTGCACACCTTGACCTGGTGCCTCTCCACGTCGGCGGCTTCGTCGAGATCGTATTTCGCGGAGTCCCTGCGCACGAGGAAGCTTCTGCCCGCCATGTAGTAGGGGCCGACGAAGGTGATGCCGTCCTTCTTCTCACGCTCGGGCGTCATGCTGTACGAGGCGATGACCAGGTCCACTTCCCCGTTCTTCAGCTTGCTCGCCCGGTTGGCCGTGGTCACCCCGTAGAAGTCGACCTGTTCCTTGTCGTAGCCCAGTTCGTCGGCGAGGGCATAGGCGATGTCGATGTCGAATCCGCTCCACACGCCGGTGTCCTTGTTGTGGAGGCTCAGGCCGGGCTGATCCTCCTTGGCACCGATCGTCAGCCTCTTCTTCCCGTCCCGCCATTGCTCCCACGCCTGCTCCGCGTCACCACCGGTGGATCCCGCACCCTGCGCCGAGGAGGCGTCGCCCTGCTCGCCCCCGGGCCCACTCCGGGAGACGAGCCAGCCTCCCCCGGCCAGCAGAACGACGCACGCGGCGGCCACAGCCACCTTCCATCCCCGGAACGGCCCGCCGCCCCGGCGCGGCGCCGACGGTGGGAGCACGGACGGAACACCCCCGGAAGGACCGCCTTCGGACGGAACGGCGTGGGAGGACGGGCCTTCGGCGCGGGACAGCGCGGGCGTCGGTACGGCCGCCGTCGGCACCGGGCGCGGGGCCGGCGTGCCCGGGTCCGCGAGGACCTCCCGGAGCATCTCCTCCGCCGCGGCCGCGTCGGGGCGGCGGCCGGGGTCCGTGACCAGCAGCTTCCGGATGACGGGGCCGAGGGGGCCGGCGTACCGGAGGACGGGGTCGGGCGACAGCCGGATGTTCTCCTGCACCCCTGCCATCTCGCTGCCGCCGAAGGGCAGGCGTCCCTCGACCATTTCGTAGAGGGTGACTCCCAGCGCCCAGAGGTCGGAGGCGGGCGTGGGACCGGAGTAGACGGGGGGAAAGAGTTCGGGCGCCAGGTAGGCAGGCGTGCCGATGATGCCGCCGTGCCGGGTGACCCGGTCCGCGCCCTCGAAGGTGGCGATGCCGAAGTCCACCAGAACCACCCGGCCGCCGTCCCGCACCAGGACGTTGCCCGGCTTGACGTCGCGGTGCAGGACCGACGCCTCGTGGACGGCCCGCAGGCCCTGGGCCATCTGGAGGCCGATCTCCGCGGCCCTGGGCACGCCGAGGACCCGGTCACGTCTCAACAGGTCGGCCAGCGAACGCCCTTCGAGCAGTTTCATCACGATCCAGACCTGGTCGGCGGTCTCGATCTGGTCGTGGACCGTCACGACGTTCTGGTGCTCGATCTTGGCGAGCGCCTCCGCCTCACGGCGGGCCCGCTGCATCGCGTCCTGCTGCGTGCCCGGGGTCATGGCCCTGCGGTCGAGGAGTCCCTTCACGGCGACGAACCGGCGCAGCCGTCGGTCGTGGGCCTTCCAGACCTCGCCCATTCCGCCGCTGCCGATGGGCTGCAGCAGCTCGTAGCGACCCTCGATCACCGCGTGGGGGGCGGAAGCACGATCTTCGGGATGCCCGCCGGCGCCGCCACCGGTCCCGTTGATTCCGTCGTCGTTGTGCACACGGCCCCCTGGCACCTCTTGCGCGAAACGTGGTTCACCAAGATTAGACGGCCGCGATGCCGCGCCGTGGAGTCCTCGTGACGAGCAGTCACGGCGGAGGACGCGCCGGCAGCAGCGGACTATCAGCAGCGCAAGGCGGAGGGGACGCTCGGAGAGGGCGCCCCCATGGATGAGGTGCGCCGGCGGCTGGGGCTCGACGAACTGGCGGACGCCCCCCGCCCCGCCGGGCCGGTCGCGTCAGCGCAGCAGTTCCGTCGCCTGCCCCACCACCGGCACGGCGCCCAGCGACTGCGCCTGGGCGACCGGCCCCGTCAGGGCCGTCGAGGTCAGCGGCTGGAAGTCGGCGACCTTCGTGCCGACGCCGTTGTCGAGGGGGTCGACACCGGTGCCGGCCAGCGGGTTGGGCTTGAGGCCGGCGACCGGGCCGGTGACGTGGCCGACGATGCCGGTCACCGCCTGGACGCCCGCCTGCGGGTCGATGTTGCCCAGCGAGGTGGGGCGGGTGTGGGCCAGGCCGGCGATCGTCTCGCCGCCGCCCTCCGCCGCGGAGGCCGTGGCCGCACCCGCCCCCAGGGCGGCCCCCGCGGTCGCGAGCAGGACCAGGGCACGGCGGGCGGTGGTGGTGCGGGGGGATGCGTGTCGGGCCATCGGTGAGCCACCTCTTGGTGTGGATTGCTACGGACTGCCCTGATAACAGCGCGCACCGTGATCAGGTCACCGCGCAGCGCGATCGGGATGTGACCCGCGCGGCAAAGTCCCCCCGCGGGGTCGTACGGCGGCCGCCGGATGCCTCAGACTGGTGTCCCGTGAGCTCCCATCCGCCCATACCGACCCGAGTCGTGCTGCTCTGCGGCCCTTCCGGCTCCGGCAAGTCCCTCCTCGCCGCCCACTCCGGCCTCCCGGTGCTGCGGCTCGACGACTTCTACAAGGAGGGCACCGACCCGACGCTGCCGCTGGTGCCGCAGAGCTCCGACATCGACTGGGACCACCCGGACTCGTGGGACGCGGACGCGGCCGTCGCCGCGATCACGGAGCTGTGCCGGTCGGGCCGTACGCGGGTGCCCGTCTACGACATCTCGCTGAGCGCGCGCACCGGCGAGGAGGCGGTCGACATCGGGCGCACCCCGCTGTTCCTCGCGGAGGGGATCTTCGCCGCCGAACTCGTGGCACGCTGCCGGGGGCTGGGCGTCCTGGCCGACGCGCTGTGTCTGAGCCGGGGCCCGGTGACGACCTTCCGCCGGCGCTTCGTGCGGGACCTGCGGGAGAGCCGCAAGTCGGTGCCGTTCCTGCTGCGCCGCGGCTGGCGGCTGATGCGGCAGGAACGGTCGCTCATCGCACGGCAGACGGCCCTGGGCGCGTACGCCTGCGACCGGGACGAGGCGATGGGCCGGCTGGCGGCTGCGGCGGCGGGACGGTGCACGACGGCCCGTACGGCGGCGTAACGCGGTACACGCGAGAGCGGGACTGGACGGACCCCCCGGCCCTCCAGCCCCGCTCTCTTCCCCCGTGCTCCCCCGTGTTCCCCGTTCCCCCCGTGCTGTTCCCCCGTGTCCCCCCTTGTTCCCCCGTGGTGCTTCCCCGTGAGTAAGAGCCCGGTCCCCTCCCCCTGATACACCCCGGCTCGAACTTTTTTCACGGGTCCTTCCGGAGGTCCCCCCGGACCTCCTGGCCTTCAGGCGACGAGTTCGCCGAAGGCGTCCTCCCGGTCACGGCCGAAGCTGAGGACCTCGTCCTCGCGCAGCCGGCGGAGCGACCGCCAGATGCTGGACTTCACCGTGCCGACACTGATGCCGAGGATGTCCGCGATCTCCGGGTCCGTGCGGCCCTCGTAGTAGCGCAGGACCAGCATGGTGCGCTGGAGCTCGGGCAGCCGGGCCAGCGCCTGCCACAGGACCGTGCGCAGTTCGGTGCCGCGCATCGCGTCCGTGTCGCCGGCCGTCTCCGGCAGTTCCTCGGTCGGGTACTCGTTGAGCTTGCGGCGCCGCCAGGCGCTGATGTGCAGGTTGGTCATGGTGCGGCGGAGGTATCCGCCGACCGCGGCCTTGTCGCTGATCCGGTCCCACGCCCGGTAGGTCGAGAACAGCGCGCTCTGCAGCAGGTCCTCGGCCTCGAAGCGGTCGCCGGTCAGGTGGTAGGCGGTGGCGTACAGGGAGGCGCGGCGCTCCTGGACGTAGGCGGTGAACTCCGCCTCCGACAGCGAGCGGCGCTCCCCCTCTGCCTCCCCGTACGCCGTTCCCCCGTGCGGTCCCCCCTGGGTTCCCCCCTTGGCGGCGTCCACCACCGTCATGTAGGTGGTGTGCTGCCGCCCGGTGCCGCGAGCGCACCCCCGCCCGCTCACGGCACCGGACTTCTCGGACCGGTGTGTGTGCACGTCGTGCAGACGCGTGACCACTGCGCTGGTGCTGGTGCCGTGCAGCGTGTTCATCTCGCGCCTCCCGTCGTGGACTTCCGGTGTTGCCTGTGCCGAAAATCTTGCCGGGGCGACTTCATGGCCGTGTCCGCCGACTGTCACAGACCTGTCACAGGGATCCGTCACCGGTGCCGCACGGTTCCTTCACAGGGTCCGGCGGCGGGGCGGGCACCGTTGTGGACCCACAGGTCGAACCGCACCCCCTCCATGGGCCAGAATGAGCCCGTGCCTTCCCTGTTGCTGATCGAGGACGACGACGCCATCCGCACGGCCCTGGAGCTCTCACTGACGCGCCAGGGTCACCGGGTGGCCACCGCTGCCAGCGGCGAGGACGGTCTGAAGCTGTTGCGCGAGCAGCGGCCGGACCTGATCGTGCTGGACGTGATGCTGCCCGGCATCGACGGGTTCGAGGTGTGCCGGCGCATCCGGCGCACCGACCAGCTGCCGATCATCCTGCTGACCGCGCGCAACGACGACATCGACGTGGTCGTCGGTCTCGAGTCGGGCGCCGACGACTACGTGGTCAAACCCGTCCAGGGCCGGGTGCTGGACGCCCGTATCCGGGCCGTGCTGCGGCGCGGGGAGCGGGAGTCCAGCGACTCGGCGAGCTTCGGCAGCCTCGTCATCGACCGTTCCGCGATGACCGTGACCAAGAACGGGGAGGACCTCCAGCTCACGCCGACCGAGCTGCGGCTGCTGCTGGAGCTGAGCCGGCGGCCGGGGCAGGCGCTGTCCCGGCAGCAGTTGCTGCGGCTGGTGTGGGAGCACGACTACCTCGGTGACTCCCGGCTGGTGGACGCCTGCGTGCAGCGGCTGCGCGCCAAGGTCGAGGACGTGCCGTCGTCGCCGACCCTGATCCGTACCGTGCGGGGTGTCGGCTACCGGCTGGATCCGCCTCAGTGACACAGGAACACCAGGGGGGTTCACGCGGCTGGGCCGCGGCGCGCAAGGGAGTCTGGTCCGGGCTGCTCTTCACCAGTCTGCGGCTCAGGCTCGTCCTCGTCTTCGGTCTGGTCGCGCTCACCGCGGCCGTCTCCGCGTCCGGCATCGCCTACTGGCTGAACCGGGAGGCGGTGCTGACGCGTGCCCAGGACGCCGTGCTGCGGGGCTTCGAGCAGGAGATGCAGAACCGCGCGGGCGCGCTGCCGGAGCATCCCTCGCAGGACGAACTGCAGCACACGGCGGGGCAGATGGCGGCCAGCAGCCAGCGGTTCAGCGTGCTGCTGGTCGCCGAAAACTCCGACGGGAAGACCGTGTACGGCAGTTCCGGCGGGCTGGGCGGTTTCTCGCTGGCCGACGTGCCCGAGTCGCTGCGCACCGCGGTGAACAAGGAGCAGAAGCTCACCTCGGCCAACGAGCACCCGTACCACCTGTACTGGCAGCGGACCACCGAGGACGGCACCCCGTACCTCGTGGCCGGCACGAAGGTGATCGGCGGCGGGCCGACCGGATACATGCTCAAGTCGCTGGAGCCGGAGGCGAAGGACCTGAACTCGCTGGCCTGGTCGCTGGGGATCGCCACCGGGCTCGCGCTGCTCGGCTCCGCGCTGCTGGCCCAGGCGCTGGCGACGACCGTGCTCAAGCCGGTGCACCGGCTCGGGGTCGCGGCGCGGCGGCTCGGCGAGGGCAAGCTGGACACCCGGCTGCGCGTCTCCGGCACCGACGAACTGGCCGATCTGTCCCGCACGTTCAACAGCGCCGCCGAGAACCTGGAGAAGCGGGTCGCGGACATGGCGGGCCGGGAGCAGGCGTCGCGGCGCTTCGTGGCGGACATGAGCCATGAGCTGCGTACGCCGCTGACGGCGCTCACCGCGGTGACGGAGGTACTGGAGGAGGAGCTGGAGTACGAGGGTGAGGGCGAGGGCGGGAGTTTCGACCCGATGGTCGAGCCCGCCGTGCGGCTGGTGGTCAGCGAGACGCGGCGGCTGAACGACCTGGTGGAGAACCTGATGGAGGTCACCCGCTTCGACGCGGGCACGGCCCGGCTGGTCCTCGACGACGTCGACGTGGCCGACCAGATCACCGCCTGCGTCGACGCCCGCGCCTGGCTGGACGCCGTCGACCTGGACGCCGAACGCGGCATCCACGCGCGGCTCGACCCGCGCCGGCTGGACGTCATCCTGGCCAACCTGATCGGCAACGCGCTCAAGCACGGCGGGTCGCCGGTGCGGGTGTCGGTGGCTCGGGCGGACGACGAGATCGTCATCCGGGTGCGGGACCACGGGCCCGGCATCCCCGAGGACGTCCTGCCGCACGTCTTCGACCGCTTCTACAAGGCGAGCGCGTCCCGGCCCCGCTCCGAGGGCAGCGGGCTCGGCCTGTCCATCGCCCTGGAGAACGCGCACATTCACGGCGGTGAGATCAGCGCCGAGAACCATCCCGAGGGGGGTGCGGTGTTCGTGCTGCGGCTGCCGCAGGCCCCGTCGCCGCCGGCGGACGGTGACGACGGCTCCTCGGGGGACGAGAGCAAGGGCGAGGACCCGGAGGGACAGGTCTGATGACCGTACGCCGTCGGCCGGTACTGCGCGGGGCGGTCCTGTGGGCCGTGCCGGCCCTGCTGCTCACCGGGTGCGGCATCCGTGCCACCGAGGTGCCCACGGACTTCGGTCCGGCGCCCTCGCGGGCGCGCTGCTCGCTCGCCGGGCCGGACGCGGCGGAACAGGCCGCGCCCGGGATGCCGGTGCGGGTGTTCCTGCTGTGCGGCTCGTCCCTGGTGGCCGTGGACCGGACGGTGCGGGTGCCGGAGGCCGCTGCGGACTCCGGGCGGCGGGCGCGGGTGGCCCAGGGGCTGCTCGACGAGCTGGCTCAGTCGCCGTCGGCCGCGGAGAAGCAGGCCGGCTACACGACGGACGTGCGCGACGGGATCACCGTGAGCGGCCCGCGGCCGGGTGACCCCGAGGACACGCTGCGCCTGGGCACCGCCCCCGACGACCTCACCTCGTACTCGCTCGCCCAGGTGGTGTGCACCTTCTCCGACTCGGCGGCGGCCGAGGGCGACGGCTCCGTCATCCTGGCCGGCCCGTCCGACGCGCCCGCCCGCCGCTACTCCTGCACGGACGAGGTCCGCACCCGGCCGGGCAGCAACGAGCCACCGTCCACGGAGGTCAACGACGGCTGACGGGCCGGCGGGGCCGTACGGTGTGGGCCGTGCGGTGCGGGCCGGGCGGTGCGGGCCGTGTGGCGCAAGCCTCACCCTTGCGTGGGAGGGGCCGGAACCGCGCGCGGCGGCGGCCGCGTCTAGGGGGGCGTGCAGCGTCATGGGTTCCTCGGCGGCAGCGCCGCGCTCCGCATCCGTGTGACAGGAAGTGTCCTCCTGGTCGCACATCTCGCGTTCGTCGCCTGGTACACGCTGCGGCCGCTGGACGTGCCCTGGGTGCTGCCGCCGAACCTGCACCCCTTCGACGGGATCCGCGCCGATCTGGCGCTGGGCTGGCCCGCGGCGGCCCGGGCCATCGGCGGGTCGCTGGCGCTGCTGGCGCCGCTGGGCGTGCTGCTGCCGGCGGCGAGCGGCCGGCTCGCCGTCTCTCCGCTGGGCTCGCTGCTGCGCACCACGGCCGCGGCGGCGCTGCTGTCGCTGGGCATCGAGCTGTTGCAGACCGGGGTGCCCGGCCAGGTCGTCGACGTCGACTCGCTGCTGCTGAACACGGCGGGCGTGGCCCTCGTGCACCTCGCCGTCGTGCCCGCGGGCCGCGCCCGGGTCCGTCGCTGGTCCGAGCGGGCGCCGCGGGAGGACGTTCCCCAGGAGGAGCCCGCTCAGGGTCGGACCCCGACGATTCCCAGGGTCGGTATCGCCCCGTAGAGCGACGCTTTGTTCCGTTCGTCTCCGTAGCGTGGAGGGCAGATGAAGGGGAAGCCGACAGGGCAGACCCCGCACACGCTGACGAAGGAGCCGCGATGTCCCGCCTCGCCCGCCCCACCCACGGCCGCATGATCGGCGGAGTGTGCGCCGCGCTGGCCCGGCGCTTCGGCACCTCCACCACCACGATGCGGGTGATCTTCGTGGCCTCCTGCCTGCTGCCCGGCCCGCAGTTCCTGCTCTACCTGGCGCTGTGGATCCTGCTGCCGTCCGAGGAGAAGGCCGCGCGGACGGCCTGGTGACCGGCCCGCACCGAAGGTGACGGCGCCCGATGGACGTACCTCCCCTCTGGTACGCCGAAGGGGCGCACCCGGCGACACCGGGTGCGCCCCTTCCGGCGCGTCTGGAGCCCTGGGTCAGCCGCCGATCGGGAGGCCGTTGACCGGCAGGCCCTGAGTGGGCAGGCCCTTCGCGGGCAGACCGCCGAGGAGTCCGGCGACCGGCTTGGTCGGGCCCTCGGAGAGCTGCTGCTCGACAACCTGCTCGACGACCGGCTGCGCGGCGGTGAGGCCCGTGGCGGAGACCTTCCGGCCCTGCTCCACGATGTTGCCGGCGCCGGGTACCACCTGGGAGACGGTCTCCGCGGGGAGCGTCCGGGCGACGGAGTCCACCGTCTGGGCGGTGTCCGGGAGCGCGGGGGCCGCGGTGGCCGCGCCCGCGCCGGCGGCGGCGAAGGCGGCACCGAGGGCGGCGACACCGAGGGTCTTGGCAGCAGACTGCTTCATGAAATGCGTCCTCGAATGGGATGACGGGGATGTGAGCGGTCCTTGACCGTAAACACGTACCGCCCCCGGCGGCAAACATCGAAATGCGGACGGATTGTGAAAGCCCGTCCGCATTTCCGTATTACCGTCCTCCCTCGATCAGCCCTCGCCCTCGGCAAATGCGCTGGTGGAAGCGGTATACTGGAACAGCCATTCGGACTTCAGCTCCGCGTATCCGGGCTTGATGACGTCATTGATCATGGCCAGTCGTTCATCGAAAGGAATGAACGCTGATTTCATCGCATTGACGGAGAACCACTGCATGTCGTCGAGCGTGTAACCGAACGCGTCGACAAGGTGCTCGAATTCGCGGCTCATGCTGGTGTGGGACATCAGCCGGTTGTCCGTGTTCACCGTGGCACGGAAGTGCAGTCGGCGCAGCAGGCCGATCGGATGCTCGGCGTACGAGTCCGCCGCGCCGGTCTGGAGGTTGGAGCTGGGGCACAGCTCCAGGGGAATGCGCTTGTCCCGGACGTACGAGGCGAGCCGGCCGAGCTTGACCGTGCCGTCCTCGTGGACCTGGATGTCGTCGATGATGCGCACGCCGTGCCCGAGCCGGTCGGCGCCGCACCACTGGAGGGCCTGCCAGATGGACGGCAGCCCGAAGGCCTCACCCGCGTGAATGGTGAAGTGGTTGTTCTCCCGCTTGAGGTATTCGAAGGCGTCCAGGTGCCGGGTGGGCGGGTAGCCGGCCTCGGCGCCCGCGATGTCGAAGCCGACGACGCCGAGGTCGCGGTAGCGGTTGGCGAGTTCGGCGATCTCCAGGGCGCGGGCGGCGTGCCGCATGGCGGTGAGCAGGGCGCCGACGCGGATGCGGTGGCCGCCCTCCCTGGCCCGCCGCTCGCCCTCCCGGAAGCCCTCGTTGACGGCCTCCACGACCTCTTCGAGGCTGAGTCCGCCCTCCAGGTGCTGCTCGGGGGCGTAGCGCACCTCGGCGTAGACGACGCCGTCCTCGGCGAGGTCCTCGGCGCACTCGGCGGCGACCCGGACCAGGGCGTCGCGGGTCTGCATGACGCCCACGGTGTGGGAGAAGGTCTCCAGGTAACGCTCCAGGGAACCGGAGTCGGCGGCCTGGCGGAACCAGGTGCCGAGCTGGTCGGCGTCGGTCTCCGGGAGGTTCGAGTAGCCCGTGGCGCGGGCGAGTTCGACGACCGTGCCGGGGCGCAGCCCGCCGTCGAGGTGATCGTGCAGCAGAACCTTCGGCGCCCGGCGGATGTGGTCCGGCGTCGGCGTCCTCGCGCTGGTCTTCGCGGTGCTCTGGCTCGTCATTTCCGCACTCTAGCCCCTACGCGCGTAGAGCACCGGGTGAACGCCCGGACACACAGCTTTACGAACCGGCCGATATGTAACGGTGACTGCGAAGACGGGTGGCGTACACCCGGTCTTCTGAGAATGTTCTGCCATGGCACAGCAAGCGACGCCGGTCCGTCGGGCCCGGCTGGGGCGAACGCTCGGTCCGGAGCGGACGGCGGTGAGCGGGGTGGTGCTGCTGCTCCCCGCCGGGGACGAGGTGTCCAGCCGCAGACCGTCTCCGCTGCTGACGGCGGCCTCCGTGCGCACGCTCGGGCGCCGGCTCGCGCGCGCGGGGCGGGACGAGGGCCTGGCCACGCATGTCGTGCACTACCGCTACCGCGGCTGGAACGGTGCGGAGGCCCACCTCGCCCGCGACGCCGACTGGGCCGCCGACGAGGCCGTACGGCGCTACGGCGACGTGCCCGTCTGCCTGGCCGGCCTCGGCATGGGCGGGCGGGCCGCGCTGCGGGCGGCCGGACACGAGGCCGTCAGTTCCGTGCTGGCGATCGCCCCTTGGCTGCCCGACGAGGACGTGGCCGCGTCGCCGGAGCCGGTGAAGCAGCTCGCCGGGCGGCAGGTGCTGATCGTGCACGGCACCAACGACGAACGCAGCGACCCCGAGCTGTCGTTCCGGCTGGCCTCCCGGGCGAAGAAGGCCAACCGTGCCGTGTGCCGGTTCGAAGTCCACTCCGACGGCCACGGCTTGCGTCACTACCGGGAGGAAGTGGCCGCGCTCGCGGAGGACTTCGTGATGGGTGCGCTCTTCGGGCAGTCCTTCTCCCGCCCGCTGGAGGACGCGCTGGCCGCTCCCCCGCCCCTGGGGCTGCGGATGCCGTTGGCGGTGGGGTTCGGGAAGTCGCTGCGGCGGTAGCCGCACGCTGCGGTCAGGTCGGGAGGAGGTGGCCCCTTCTCGACAGCAGGAACTTCTTGAACGCCGCCACCGGCGGTGTGTCCGTGCGCCCCGCCAGCCAGGCCACGCCGATCTCCCGGGCCGCGCGCGGCGCCGTGACCGTCAGTTCCACCACGCCGGGGCGGGGCACCGCGGGCGGCGGCAGGAGCGCGACGCCGAGACCGGCGGCGACCAGGCCCCGCAGGGTCTCCGCCTCCTCCCCCTCGAAGGCCACCCGGGGCCGGAAACCCGCCTCCTTGCACAGGGCGTCGGTGATGCGGCGCAGGCCGTATCCGGGCTCCAGGGTCACGAAGTTCTCGTCGGCGGCCTCGGCGAGGCGGATGCGCCGCCGGCCGGCCAGCGGATGGTCGGCGGGGACGACCAGGCGCAGTTTCTGCTCGTCCAGGCGGCGGGCGACCAGGTCGTGGGCGTCCGGGACCGGGGAGGTCAGGCACAGGTCGAGTTCGCCGGCGCGCAGGCGTTCCAGCATCGCCTCGCCGTAGTTCTGGACGAGACTGAAGCGCACCCGGGGATGGTCGGCGCGGAAGGCGTGCAGCAGGCCGGGGACGGTCTCGGCGCCCATGGTGTGCAGAAAGCCGAAGGCGACCTTGCCGGTGGCCGGGTCGGCGTCCGCGCGGACCTCCTCGGCGGCCCGCTCGACCTCGGCGAGGGCACGCTCGACCGAGCCGAGGAAGGTGCGCCCGGCGACGGTCAGCGCGAGGGTGCGGCCGCGGCGGACGAACAGGTCGACACCCAGGTCCGCTTCGAGGCGGACGAGGGCACGGGAGAGCGTCGACTGGGGGACGTTCATCTCCTGCGCGGCCCGGGTGACGTGCTCGGTACGGGCCACGCCGGCGAAGTGTGCGAGGCGGGGCGCGAGCAGCGCGACGATGTCTTCTGTGTCACCGGAAGGTGACAGGCGACCCTGTGAGCTTTGCTGATGCACCATGGGAACGATTATGGCCATTCCATGCATTGGACGGATGAGTCGCGGTCTCCGTACGGTCACGGTATGACTCCCGCCGATACCGGGGCGTCCACCACCGTGGGCGCCGCCGTTTCCGTCTCCGCTCCCGACGTCCCCGGCACACCCGACGTCCACGCGTCGCGCATGGCCCCCGGCGGCCCCGGCTACCGCCGGATGAGTCTCGCCCTCTTCCTCGCGGGCGTAGCGACCTTCGCGCTGCTCTACTCCACCCAGGCGCTGCTGCCCCTGATCTCCGGCGGCATGGGCGTCACGGCGGGCGACGCGAGCTGGACGGTGGCCGCGGCGACCGGTGGCCTCGCGGTGTTCGTCCTGCCGATGAGCGCGCTGTCGGAGCGGTTCGGACGGCGTACGGTCATGACGGCGTCCCTGGCGGTCGCGGTGACCGTCGGGCTGCTGGTCCCCTTCGCCCCGTCGCTGCCGGCGCTGGTCGCGCTGCGCGCGGTGCAGGGCGCGGCGCTGGCGGGGCTGCCCGCCTCGGCGACCGCCTACCTGGCGGAGGAGGTCACCCCGCGGGCGCTGGTCACCGCGATCGGCCTGTTCGTCGCGGGCAACAGCGTCGGCGGGATGAGCGGCCGGGTCATCACCGGCTGGGTCGCCCAGGAGTGGGGCTGGCGGGTCGCCGTCGGCGTGATCGGCGTGGTGGCGGTGGCGTGCGCGGTGGCCTTCCGGATGCTGCTGCCGGCGCCGAAGCACTTCACCCCGGGCTCGCTGCGCCCGAGGGTGCTGGCCCGCACGGTCCGCGACCACCTCGCCAACCCGCTGCTGCGCCGCCTGTACGCGATCGGCGCGCTGTTCATGACGGTGTTCGGCGGCGTCTACACCGTGATCGGCTACCGCCTGGCGGAAGCCCCGTTCTCGCTCCCGCAGGGCCTGATCGGCTCGATCTTCCTGGTGTACCTGGTGGGCACGGTCTCGGCGTCCACCGCGGGCCGCCTGGTGGGCCGCCTCGGCCGCCGCGGGGCGCTGTACCTGGGCGGCGGTACGACCGCGGCAGGCCTGCTGCTCTCCCTCGCGCCCTCCCTCCCGCTGGTCCTGGTGGGCCTGGTGCTGATCACGGCGGGCTTCTTCGCCGGGCACGCGGTGGCCTCCTCGGCGGTGAGCCGGACGGCCACGCACGGCCGCGCGCAGGCCTCGGCGCTGTACCAGTCCGCCTACTACATCGGCTCCAGCGCGGGCAGCACGGTCGGCGCGGTGGCCTTCCACTCCGGCGGCTGGGCCGGGACGGTCGGCGTCGGCCTGCTGGCGGTGTCCGGCGTCGTGGCGATCACGGTGGCCGGTTCGCTGGCGGCGCGGCGCACGGGCGGGGGCGTGCCGGCGCGGGCCTGAAAGCGCCGGAGGTGCCGTCGGGCACATCTCTGTGACCTGCACGTTTCCCGACTGCACAGGCCATTGTCAGTCCCCTGCGGTAGCTTCCGAAGTGCGAGGCGCGAAGACGCGCACGACAGGAAAGCCACAGGGGTGGGTGGACGATGACCAACGGCACCGTGACGACGGAGTTGGATGCCGCGCTGGAGAAGCACCGGGTCGAGCTGACGGGGTACTGCTACCGGATGCTCGGCTCCTCCTTCGAGGCCGAGGACGCGGTCCAGGACACCCTGGTCCGCGCCTGGCGGAGCTACGACAAGTTCGAGGGCCGCTCCAGCCTCCGCTCCTGGCTCTACCGCATCGCGACCAACGTCTGCCTGGACATGCTGACCGCGGGCAACAAGCGGGCCCGCCCGATGGACCTGACCGACTCCACACCCCTCGCGCAGGCCGCCCTTTCCCCCCGCCCGGACAACACCTGGCTGGAGCCGATGCCGGACGTCCGGGTACTGCCCACGACCGCCGACCCGGCCGAGGCCGCGGTCGCCAAGGAGTCGGTGCGGCTCGCCTTCATGGCGGCGCTCCAGCAGTTGCCGCCCAAACAGCGGGCCGTGCTGATCCTGCGCGAGGTGCTGGCGTGGCGGGCGAGCGAGGTCGCCGAGCTGCTCGGCACGTCGGTCGCCTCCGTCAACAGCGCCCTCCAGCGCGCCCGAGCGACCCTCGCCGAGCGGGCGGAGCACAGTGACGGGGCGGCGGTCTCGGACCCGCTGGACGAGGAGCAGCAGAAGCTCCTGGAGCGCTATGTCGCGGCCTTCGAGGGCTACGACATGACGGCCCTGACGGCGCTGCTGCACGAGGACGCCATCATGACGATGCCGCCGTTCGACCTGTGGCTGTCCGGCTCGGCGGACATCACCGGTTTCATGACGACCCTCGGCGCCGCGTGCGCGAACTCTCGGCTGCTGCCGGTCAACGCCAACGGGCTGCCCGGGTTCGCGCACTACAAGCCGGACCCGGAGGCGGGCGGCTACGCGCCGTGGGCGGTGCAGGTGCTGGAGATCTCAGACGGCCGCATCACCGGGTTCCACTGCTTCCTGGACACCAAGCGGTGGTTCCCGCTGTTCGACCTGCCGCTCCGTCTCGAAGCGGAGGCCGACGAGGTCCAGTAGGGCGTGCAGCGCGGGGTCGGGATCGCGCAGCCGGATCCGGCCACCGGCCCGCCGGGCGGTGAGCTCCAGGCGGGCCAGCAGATCGACGACGGCGAGCCCTGGCGGTCCCAGCCCGCCGACGTCGCAGACGACCACCCCGGCCCGGGTGCTTTCCATCAGCGCGCGCACCTCGTCGCAGAGCCGGGGTGTCTCCCCTCGGGAGACGGGCCCCGGCAGCACGAGTACGGCGGGTGTCACGGCGTCCACGTGCGGTAGACCCGGGGCGGGCCGGGAATTCATCGGTGTCCGCCCGCCGAGATCACATTGACGTGCGCGTCCCCTCCGCCGGAGGGTTAGCTGCATGCCCCACGCATCCCCTCCCCGTGCCATGCCGTCCCAGGCCCGCCCACGCGGCGGGGAGGTGCCGTGCAGGGAGTACTGACCGGCTTCGCGGTCATCGCGGTCGTCATCGCCGTCGGCTATGTACTCGGCCTGCGGGGTCATCTCGGCCCCCAGGGACGCGAGGTCCTGACCAAGCTCGCCTTCCACGTGGCCTCCCCCGCCCTGCTGTTCACCACCCTCGCGACGGCCGACCTCTCGGTGGTCTTCTCCAGCCGGCTCCTGGTCACGGCTCTGTCCACGGTCGCGGTCGTCGGCGTCTTCGTCGCGGTGGGCGTCGTACGGCGCTGGGGCGTGGGCCGGACTACGGTCGGCGCGCTGTGCTCCGGCTACGTCAACTCCGGGAACCTCGGCATCCCGATCGCCGTGTACGTCCTGGGCGACGCCTCGCTGGTGGCGCCGGTGCTGCTGTTCCAGCTGGTGCTGGTGACGCCGATCGCGGTGACCGTCCTCGACCTGTCGGGAGACGGCGGGAAGGGCCCGCTGTGGCGGGTGCTGCTGACGCCGCTGCGCAATCCGATAGCGCTGGGCTCGCTGGCCGGGGTCGCGGTCGCCGCGAGTGGGCTGCGGGTGCCGGACGCGGTCATGGACCCGGTGACCCTGATCGGCAACATGTCGGTCCCGGCGGTCCTGCTGGCCTTCGGCATCGGCCTGTGCGGCTCCACGATGCCGCTGCGGGGCGTGGAACGGCGGCCGGTGCTGCTGGCGGTGGCGTTGAAGACGGTGGGTCAGCCGGCGGTGGCCTGGGCGCTGGCGTCCGGGGTGTTCGGTCTGCGGGGCGCCCAACTGCTCGACGTGGTGGTGACGTCGGCGCTCCCGGCGGCACAGAACCTGTACACGTACGCGTCGACGTACGGGGTGGGCGAGCGGCTGGCGCGGGACGCGATCCTGGTGTCGACGGTGGTTTCGGTGCCGGTGCTGGTGGGGGTGGCGGCGGTTCTGGGGTGAGTCAGCGTCCAGGGAACTCTGTGGTGGCCAGCGCGCATTGGAAGGGCGCCGGCAGCACGACGGGATCGCCGACTTTCCCTGCGTACAGAACCCGGTAGGTCTCGCCGTCGGGTTCGCCGTAGAGCGTGACGGTCGGGCCGCCCGGCGCCAGGCCGTCGATCAGGAGGTACAGCGGGGTGCCTGCCTGGGCCTAGCCCGCGAGCTTGTGGACGCGGTCGTTGGTCGCCGTGGCCGAGGAGACGATTTCCCCGACGAGTTCGGCCTCGGACGCGGGGATCAGGTGCTCGTCTCCCCTACGCAGCAACGCCTCCGGCACCACAGCCAGGTCCGGCTCGAAGAGACCGAGTCGACCGGGCACGGCGAGCGGGAGCCGCTGGTAGATGCCCCAGTGTTCCGGGATGACGTCGTAGAGGCGTCGTTGCACGCGTTCGGCGATGTCGTTGTGCGCGACGGAAGAGAGGGGCGTGACCGTGATGAGCCCTTCGACGATCTCCACTTTGCACCCTTTGGGCGCCTCCGTCTGACGCCAGACCCAGACGATCTCGTCCCACGCGTTGTCGGCCAGGATGTAGTCGCCCTCGAATTCCCGCATCCCGTCAGTCAACATGCCGAACGGGACCGGCGGACATCCACCGGTCCCGTTCACCCGATCGAGGAAACCCCTGGTCAGGCGATACGTTCCAGCACCACCGGCGATGCCTCGAAGTCCGTGCCCGCCGGGGCCACGTCGTAGGAGCCCTGCACCGCCGCGAGGGCGTACTCGAAGCGGTCCGGGGTGTCGGTGTGGAGGGTCAGGAGGGGCTGGCCCTCGGTGACCGTGTCGCCGGGCTTGGCGTGGAGTTCGACGCCCGCGGCGGCCTGCACCGGGTCCTCCTTGCGGGCACGGCCCGCGCCCAGGCGCCAGGCGGCGACGCCGATGTCGTAGGCGTCGAGGCGGGTCAGGACACCGGAGGCGCCCGCCTTCACCACGTGCTGTTCCTTCGACGTGGGCAGGGCCGCGTCCGGGTCGCCGCCCTGGGCCGCGATCATGCGGCGCCAGACGTCCATCGCGGAGCCGTCGGCGAGGGCCTTCGCCGGGTCGGCGTCGGGCAGGCCCGCCGCGTCGAGCATCTCGCGGGCCAGGGCGAGGGTCAGCTCGACCACGTCCGCCGGGCCGCCGCCCGCCAGGACCTCGACCGACTCGCGGACCTCCAGGGCGTTGCCCGCGGTGAGACCGAGGGGCGTCGCCATGTCCGTGAGGAGCGCGACGGTCTTCACGCCGTGGTCGGTGCCGAGGCCGACCATCGTCGACGCCAGCTCCCGCGCGTCCTCGATGGTCTTCATGAAGGCGCCGCTGCCCACCTTCACGTCCAGGACCAGGGAGCCGGTGCCCTCGGCGATCTTCTTGGACATGATGGAGGAGGCGATCAGCGGGATCGCCTCGACCGTGCCGGTGACGTCCCGGAGGGCGTAGAGCTTCTTGTCGGCGGGGGCCAGACCGTCACCGGCCGCGCAGATCACCGCGCCCACCCCGTCGAGGACGTCCATCATCTCCTCGTTGGAGAGCAGGGCGCGCCAGCCGGGGATGGACTCCAGCTTGTCCAGGGTGCCGCCGGTGTGGCCGAGGCCACGGCCGGAGAGCTGCGGGACGGCCGCGCCGCAGGCCGCGACCAGCGGGGCGAGCGGCAGGGTGATCTTGTCGCCGACGCCGCCCGTGGAGTGCTTGTCGGCGGTCGGGCGGGACAGGGACGAGAAGTCCATGCGCTCGCCGGAGGCGATCATCGCGGCGGTCCAGCGGGCGATCTCGCCCCGGTTCATGCCGTTGAGCAGGATCGCCATCGCGAGCGAGGACATCTGCTCGTCGGCCACCGCGCCGCGCGTGTAGGCGTCGATGACCCAGTCGATCTGCTCGTCGCTGAGTTCGCCGCGGTCCCGCTTGGTGCGGATGACGGAGATGACGTCCATGGCCATGGAGGCTCGCTTCCTTACTTGGTGAGGTGGTCGGGGCCGAAGGCCTGCGGGAGCATCCGGGACAGGGGGAGGATGCCCTCCGGCGTCTCCAGCAGCAGCTCCGGGCCGCCGAACTCGTACAGCAGCTGCCGGCAGCGGCCGCACGGGACGAGGATCTCGCCGTGGCCGTCGACGCAGGCGAAGTGCGTCAGCCGGCCGCCGCCGGT
This sequence comes from Streptomyces sp. CB02414, assembly GCF_001905385.1. GTDB lineage: Bacteria > Actinomycetota > Actinomycetes > Streptomycetales > Streptomycetaceae > Streptomyces. The sequence goes on from NZ_LIPF01000002.1 coordinate 510,508, forward strand.
GAGCTGGAGCTGGGAGACGAGCCCGCACTCGGCGCACAGGCCGATGCCGTAGCTGGCGTTCTCGACGTTGCAGCCGGTGACGGTGCGGCCGTCGTCGACCAGGGCGGCGGCGCCGACGGCGTACCCGGAGTACGGGGCGTAGGCGTGGCCCATCGCCTCGCGGGCCGCCGTGCGCAGCGCGCCCCAGTCGACGTCGGTCATTTGCCCTGTCCCTTCCGGTACTGCATGCCGTTCGCCTTCGGCATCCGCAGCCGCTGCGCGGACAAAGCGAGGACGACGAGGGTGACGACGTACGGCGTGGCGGAGACGACCTGGTTGGGGACGTCGTCGGTGGTGGCGTACCAGGCGAAGACCAGGGCGCCGATGACCACGGTGATCGCGGCCTTGACGTACTTCTTGCGGATCACGAGCCAGATGGCGCCGGCGAGCAGCAGCAGCGCGCCGAGCAGCAGCAGGGCGTGGACGTTGGCGGAGCCGCCGCGCAGGTTGAGGCTGTCGGTGTAGCCGAAGAGGCCGGCGCCGATGGCGAGGCCGCCCGGCATCCAGTTGCCGAAGATCATCGCCGCGAGGCCGATGTAGCCGCGGCCGCTGGTCTGGCCCTCCAGGTAGAAGGGGTTGGCGACGATGGAGAGGAAGACGCCGCCGAGGCCGGCCAGGCCGCCGGAGATGATCACGGCGAGGTACTTGTACTTGTAGACGTTGACGCCGAGGGACTCGGCGGCGACCGGGTTCTCGCCGCAGGAGCGCAGGCGGAGGCCGAACGGGGTGCGCCACAGGACGTACCAGCTGCCCGGGATGAGCGCGACGGCGATCAGGGTGAGCCAGGAGACGTCGGTGACCAGGCCGCCGAGCAGGCCGGCGATGTCGGAGACGAAGAACCAGTGCTGGTCGTTGAGGCTCTCCAGGGCGCTGGAAAGGCCCGGCACCGAGAAGTGGCCGAGGTCGTCGACGGGCGGGGACTGCTTGGCGGAGCCGCCCTGGTGGCCCTCGAAGGCGAGGGGGGCCAGGTAGCGGGTGGCGCCGAGGGCGAGGATGTTGATGGCCACACCGGAGACGATGTGGTTGACCTTGAAGGTGATCGTCACGATGGCGTGCAGCAGGCCGCCGAGCGCGCCGCCGACGATGCCCATCAGGACGCCGGTCCACGGACCCCACTGGAAGCCGGCCCAGGCACCGAACCAGGTGCCGAGGATCAGCATGCCCTCGAGGCCGATGTTGATGACGCCCGCGCGTTCGGCCCACAGGCCGCCGAGACCGGCCAGGCCGATCGGCACGGCGAGCTGGAGCGCGGTGGACATCTGGCTGACGTTGGTGATGCCGTTGGCGCCGGTGATCAGGCGGACGATGGAGGTCAGTGCCAGGGCGCCGGCGATGATCAGCAGCAGGACGGGCAGCGAGATCCGGCGGCCGGCCGGGGCCCCGTGCTCCAGCGTGGGCTGGTTGAGGTCGGTTGCGGTGGTCATCGGCCAGCCACCTCCTTCTTGGTGTTGTCGGTGGCGCCGAGGACGTGACCGGCGGCCAGCTCCGCGCCGACGCGGCGCTGCTGGCGGCGCAGGCCCCACTCGCGGACGGCCTCGTAGGAGACGACGACCGAGAGCACGATCAGGCCCTGCATGATGACCGCGATCTCCTTGTCGTAGCCGTGGAAGTCCAGCTCGGGGCTGGCCTTGTCGAGCCAGGCCCACAGCAGGGCGGCGAAGGCGATACCGACGGGGCTGTTGCGGCCGAGCAGGGCGATGCCGATGCCGAGGAAGCCGATGCCGGTGGGGAAGTTGAGGCTGTAGGTGTGGGTGTCGCCGAGGAGGATCGGCAGGCCCGCGAGGCCGGCGAGGCCGCCGGAGAGCAGCATCGCGGTGAGCACCATGCGCTTCGGGTTGACGCCGCTGGCCGCGGCGGCGGACTCGGAGGCGCCGGAGGCGCGCAGGTCGAAGCCGAAGCGGGTGCGGTTGAGGACCACCCAGTAGCCGATGCCGAGGAGGACGGCGAGGATCACCAGGCCGTAGATCTCGCCGGCGGCGCCCATGTCGATGCCGGGGATCCAGCCGGACTCGTGCATCTCGCCGGTGGTGTTGTTGTTGCCGATCTTGACGCCGAAGACGTCGGGCAGCCACAGGTAGCCGATGACGGAGGTGGCGATCGCGTTCAGCATGATCGTCGCGACGACCTCGCTGACGCCCCGGGTCACCTTGAGGACACCGGCGATGCCGGACCAGAAGGCGCCGGTGAGGACGGCGGTCAGCAGGAGCAGCGGGATCTGGAGGAAGGCGGGCAGGTTGGCGTGGGCACCGACGATCGCGGCCATCATGGCGGCGAGCTGGTACTGGCCGTCGACGCCGATGTTGAACAGGTTCATCCGGAAGCCAATGGCCACCGCGAGGGCCGCGATGTAGTACATCGACGCCTGGTTGATGATCAGAACCTGGATGTCGGAGAATCCGGCCTGCTCGAACATCAGGGCGAACGGTTCGACCGGGTTCTTGCCCGAAGCGATCAGGACGATCGCGCTGAGCACGAAGGCCACGGCGAGCGCGATGACCGGTCCGGCCACCGCGAGGAGCACGCGCTCCTTGTCGAACTTCTTCATCAGCGGGCCTCGTCTTCCGCGCCCGGGCCGCCGTCGGCCGGGGTCTCTTCGTGTTCGAGGTGTCCGGAGGCGGCACCGGTCATGGCCGAGCCCAGCTCCTCGGGGGTGATGGTGGCCGGGTCGGCGTCGGCGACCAGCTTGCCGTCGTAGATCACCCGGAGGGTGTCGGACAGGCCGATCAGCTCGTCCAGGTCGGCGGAGATCAGCAGGACGGCCAGGCCCTCGCGGCGGGCCTCGCGGATGTGGTCCCAGATGGCGGCCTGCGCGCCGACGTCCACACCGCGGGTGGGGTGGGCCGCGATGAGGAAGCGCGGCTTGTGGCTCATCTCGCGGCCGACGATCAGCTTCTGCTGGTTGCCGCCGGACAGGGAGGCGGCGGTGACGTCGATGCCGGGGGTGCGGACGTCGTAGGTCTCGACGATGCGGCGGGTGTCGTCCTGGGCGCCCTTGAGGTCGAGCCAGACGCCCTTGCTGTTGGGCTTCTCGGTGACGTGGCCGAGGATGCGGTTCTCCCAGAGGGGGGCCTCCAGGAGCAGGCCGTGGCGGTGGCGGTCCTCGGGGATGTAGCCGACGCCCTGCTCGCGGCGCTTGCGGGTGGGCAGCGCCGTGATGTCCTCGTCGAGGAAGCGGATGGTGCCGGAGTCGGCGTGGCGCAGGCCGATGAGGGCGTCGACCAGTTCGGTCTGGCCGTTGCCCTCGACGCCGGCGATGCCCAGCACCTCGCCGGCGTGGATGGTGAAGGAGATGTCGTCGAGGAGGGCCTTGCCGCCGGGGGCCGCCAGGCGCAGCGTGTCGACGGCGAGGACCGGACGGTCGGTGACCGTGGACTCGGCGGTCTCGGGGGTGGGCAGCTCGCTGCCGACCATCAGCTCGGCGAGCTGGCGCGGGGTGGTCTCGGACGGGACGGCGGTGCCGACCGTCGTGCCGCGCCGGATGACGGTGATGTCGTCGGCGACGGACAGCACCTCGCCCAGCTTGTGCGAGATGAAGATGACGGACAGGCCCTCGGCCTTGAGCTCGCGCAGGTTGTCGAAGAGCGCGTCGACCTCCTGGGGCACGAGGACGGCGGTGGGCTCGTCGAGGATGAGGGTGCGGGCGCCGCGGTAGAGGACCTTGAGGATCTCCACGCGCTGGCGGGCGGCGACGCCGAGCTCCTCGACCAGGCGGTCGGGCTCCACGCCGAGGCCGTAGCGCTCGGAGATCTCCTTGATCTTGCGGCGGGCCCTGGCGCCGATGCCGTAGAGCTTCTCGCTGCCGAGGACCACGTTCTCGAGGACCGTGAGGTTGTCGGCGAGCATGAAGTGCTGGTGGACCATGCCGATGCCGCGGACGATGGCGTCGGCGGGCGAGGAGAAGCTCACCTTCTCGCCGTCGACCGTGATGGTGCCCTCGTCCGGCTTCTGCATGCCGTAGAGGATCTTCATCAGGGTGGACTTGCCGGCGCCGTTCTCGCCGACGAGGGCGTGGACGGTGCCCTTGCGGACGGTGAGGTGGATGTCGTGGTTGGCCACGACGCCGGGGAACCGCTTGGTGATCCCGGCGAGCTCGACGGCGGTCACCGATTCGTTGACCGCCGCTTTGGCCGGAGGGCTGCTGGACGCGTTGATGGCGCACTCTCCTGGGGACGGGGGCCGTCTACGCGCGTAGCGCCCCTACGGCATCTAAAAGCGGCGGCGGCACATCGACACGACGGGGTACGGGGAGGGACCCGGGGGCGTCCTCCCCGTACCCCGTCGAGCGGTGCGACCACCGCGGTTACACGCTGTTCGAGGTACTGCTGGTGATCAGCTGCTCTTGACCTTGATCTCGCCGCTGACGATCTTCTCCTTGGCCGTCTTGATGGCTGCCTGGAGTTCGGCATTGTCCGCGAACTTCGGGTTGGAGTTCGAGAGGCCGACCTCGCCGGACTTCAGATCGCCCCGAACGATACCGGTCTCGGGCTTGCCGTCCTCGACCGACTTCGCGAGGTTGTAGACCGCCTTGGCGACGTCCTTGGTGGCCGAAGTCAGGATCCAGTCCTTGTACTTCGCGAGGGCGTCCTGCTTGTACTGGTCGGAGTCGACGCCGATCGCCCACACCTTGTTGGCGGCGGCGGCCTCGATCACGCCCTGGCCGGAGAGACCGGCCGCCGCGAACACGACGTCGGCCTTCTTCTCGATCTGGCCCTCGGCGGCGGTCTGGCCCTTGTCGGGGCTGGAGAAGCCGCCCTCCTCCGCGGTCTGCGTCAGGTACTGCGAGATGACCTTGACCTTGGGGTTGGTGTCCTTGACACCCTGCTCGTAGCCCGCCTGGAACTTGTGGATCAGCGGGATGTCCACGCCGCCCACGAAGCCGACCGTGTTGGTCTTGGTGGTCTTGGCGGCGGCGACACCGGCGAGGTAGGAGGCCTGCTCCTCGTTGAAGACCAGGTCGGCCACGTTGTCGGCCTCGATCGTGGCGTCGTCCACGATGCCGAAGGTGGTGTCCGGGTACTTCTCGGCGGTGCTCTTCAGCGCGGCGGCGTACGCGTAGCCGACGCCGATGACCGGGTTGTAGCCCTGCTTGGCCAGCGAGGAGAGCCGCTGCTCCTTGTCGGCGTTGGTCTCGCCGTCGGTGGGCTCGATGGCGGCGGTCTTGTAGCCGAACTCCTTCTCCGCCTTCAGCAGGCCGGCGTGAGCGGCGTCGTTGAAGGACTGGTCGCCCTCGCCGCCGACGTCGTAGGCGATGGCGAGACCCTTGTCGCCCTTGGACTCCGACGACCCGGAGGAGGTCGAGGTGCCACCGCAGGCGGTCAGGGCGAGGGCCAGGGAGGCGGTCGCTGCGCCTGCGACCGTGATCCGGGAAATCCGGCGCATGTCTGGTGCTCCTGTCGTACAAGCGCCGGGGACGGTTCGGGTACGGCGCTGGCTTCGCCGCAGATTAACGCGCGTAGACCTGCCTGAAAACCCCTTCTGTCCTTCTTGTTATCCGCCCGTGAGCAAGGGGGCCGGGGCGGGCCCGCGGGGCTTGCCGGACGCAAACGGGGGACGGCGGAGAGTGACGCCGGGGCGGCGCGGACGGCCGGTCGCGGCATGCCGAAGCGGGCGGGCGCCCGGGGCGCCCGCCCGCTTCGTGTGGTGCTGTGCGGGGCTACTCCGTCTTCACCTTGATGGAGCCGGAGATAATGCCTTCCTTGGCCTTGGCCACGGCGTCCGTCAGGCCCGGGATCTCGGCGTACTTCGGGTTGGCGTCGGACAGGCCCACACCGTCCGACTCCAGGTCGAAGGTCTGCACGCCGGTCAGCGGCTTGCCGTCCTCGACCGACTTCGCCAGCGCGTACACCGCGCCGTCGATGTCCTTGAGCGCGGAGGTCAGGATGGAGTCCTTGTACGCCGCGAGGGCTTCCTGCTTGTACTGGTCGGAGTCGACGCCGATCGCCCAGACCTTCGCCTTCGCGGCGGCCTCGATCACGCCCTGGCCGGAGAGGCCGGCGGCCTGGTAGACGACGTCGGCCTTCTTCTCGATCTGGCCCTCGGCGGCGGCGCGGCCCTTGTCGGGGCTGGAGAAGCCGCCCTCCTCCGCGGTCTGCGTCAGGTACTGCGAGATGACCTTGACCTTGGGGTTGGTGTCCTTGACACCCTGCTCGTAGCCGGCCTCGAACTTGTGGATCAGCGGGACGTCGACACCGCCGACGAACCCGACGACGTTGGTCTTGGTGGCCTTGGCCGCGGCGACACCGGCGAGGTAGGAGGCCTCGTTCTCGGCGAAGACGAGGGAGGCGACGTTCTTGCCCTCGACCACGGAGTCCACGATGCCGAAGGTGGTGTCCGGGTACTTCTCGGCGACCGTCTTCATCGCCGGCGCGTAGGCGAAGCCGACGCCGATGACGGGGTTGTAGCCCTGCTTGGCCAGCGAGGAGAGCCGCTGCTCCTTGTCGGCGTTGGTCTCGCCGTCGGTGGGCTCGATGGCGGCGGTCTTGTAGCCGAACTCCTTCTCCGCCTTCTTGAGGCCCGCGTGGGCGGCGTCGTTGAAGGACTGGTCGCCCTCGCCGCCGATGTCGTACGCGATGGCGAGGCCCTTGTCGTCCTTGCCGCCCTCGTCGCCGCTGTTGCTTTCGCTGCTGGTGCCGCCGCAGGCCGTGGCGGCGAGTGCGAGCGACGCGACCCCCACCGCGGCGCGGGTCAGTCTCGATATCCGACGCATCTGAAGTTCCCCATTCTCCAAAGCCCCGCAGCGGGTGCTCGGTTCGGCGCAGATTAACGCGCGTAGAAACTCCTGGGAACGGGGTTCCGCGGCGCCGTTATCCATTCGTGCCGCGGAGTGCCAGGGGCGTGCTTCGCGCGCGCCAGGGGCGTGCGGCGCGGCCTCGTGCGCTTGTGCATCAGGCTGCCCCCGGCCCGCCGGGGCCGCAACCCCGGCGGACGGGTTCGCCGCTACGGGGTCACTGCACGGCGTCGATCAGCGCCGCCGCGGTGAACATCTCCACGCCGACGGTGATGGCCGCCTCGTCCACGTCGAAGTCGCCCTGGTGGAGGTCGCGGATCACGCGCTCGCCGGGCGGGCGGACGCCGAGGCGGGCCATGGCGCCGGGCACGTGCTCCAGGTACCAGGAGAAGTCCTCGCCGCCGAGGCTCTGCTCGGTGGGCTCGACGGAGTCCGTGCCGCGCCGGGCGACCATGGCCGCCTGGAGCAGTTCGGTGCTGGTGACCTCGTTGACGACCGGGGGCACGCCGCGGACGTAGGTGATCTCGGACTTGGCGCGGTAGAGGTTGGCGATCTCGTCGATGGCGCCGACCACCAGGTCGGGAGCCTGCCGCCAGGCGTCGAGGTCGAGGCAGCGCACGGTGCCGGCGAGTTCGGCGTGCTGCGGGATGACGTTCGGCGCGTGGCCGGACTCGATCCGTCCCCAGGTCAGGGCGAGGCCGCTGCGGCTGTCCACGCGCCGGGCGACGAGCGGGGGCACGTCGGTGACGACGCGGGCGGCGGCGGTGACCAGGTCGGTGGTGAGGTGCGGGCGGGCGGTGTGCCCGCCGGGGCCGTCGAGGGAGATCTCCAGCCGGTCGCAGGCGGAGGTGATGGGGCCGACCCTGAGGCCGATCCGCCCGGCGTCCACCCGGGGGTCGCAGTGCACGGCCAGGATGCGGCGCACCCCGTCGAGCGCGCCGCCCTCGATGGCGTCGGCGGCGCCGCCGGGCAGCACCTCCTCGGCCGGCTGGAAGACCAGCCGCACGGGCCGGGGCAGCAGGCCCTGCTCGTGCAGGGCGGCCAGGACGAGGCCGGTGCCGAGGACGACGGTGGTGTGCACGTCGTGCCCGCAGGCATGGGCGCGGTCGGGGACGCGCGAGCGGTACTCGCACTCGCTCTTGGTGTCCGGGATGGGAAGCGCGTCGATGTCGGCCCGCAGGGCGAGCATGCGGGGGCCGCCGGCCCACTGCCCCGAGTCGGTGCCGGTACCGATGTCGCAGACGAGCCCGGTCCCGACGGGGAGCACCCGCGGCTTGAGGCCGGCCCGCTCCAGCCGTTCCTTGATCGCGGCGGTGGTGCGGAACTCCTGGTTGCCCAGCTCGGGGTGCATGTGCAGGTCGCGGCGGAAGGCGACGAGCTCCGCGCGGAGCGCCTCCGGCAGGGTGCCGGGAAGCACCGTTTCCCCGGACGGGTCGGCCTCGGTCTCTCGGGACAGGGACATCAGTTGCTTCACCCTCTGAAGGGTAGGACGCCGGGGCGGTCAACTGTCCCGCGATCAACAAAAGTTCAGCCCGTTAGGGGAAGAAAAGTTGGCCGTGCGGCGCATGGGTGTCGCCGGAGGTGGGTAAAATCGCCGCCTTTCCCGCACCGCGACGATGTCCGTTCTCCGCCTTTCCTTGCTGTACTCACGCATACCACGCCACGCCCGCCCCACGCCCGGCGGTCACGAGGAGCGTCACCGCCGTGACGCACCGCACGAACGGCTACCCGGCGCCCGCCACCGCCGACAGCCGGTGCGCGCCCCGGGCCGACCCGGTCACGCCGTTCAGGAACCCCCGGGCCCGGGGGGACGCGTGCTGGGTGAGCCAGGCGGGGTCGATGTCGCAGACGGCGACGCGGACCTCGGTGCCGGCCAGGGCGAGGGGCAGGGTGTGGACGACCGTGGAGGGGAAGCTGAGGATGGTGCGGCCGATCGGGCCGCGGCGGGCGATCAGCTCCAGGGGGAGGTCGGGGCGGACGATCTCCAGGCCGGTCTCCACGGCCAGCCGGTGGAGTTTGTCCGTGCTCTCCCGGCGGTGGGCGAAGTAGCGGGCCGCGCCGTGGGTCCGTGCCAGGCCGCGTACGGCGTCCAGGTAGCGGTCGGCGTCCACGACACCGGTCTCCACCAGCGACGTGCCGACCATGTCGGCGCCCTGGGTGACGCGGGGCGGACCGAAGCGGGCGCGGGTCCAGGCGAAGTCGTTGGCGGTGACGGTGACGCCGTCGGGGACGTCCTCGATCGGCATGGAGGAGAAGACGGTGACCTGGCGGTCGGGGGTCGGGGTCAGGCGGTGGCGGGCGGAGCGGGAGACGGGGGCGAAGAGGAGGTCGCGGGGGCCGGGGCGGCTGCCCTTGCGGTGCCAGCGGACCAGGCGCTCGCCCTGCGCCAGCTGGGTGACGAACTCCATCGTGGCCGTGCCGTCGTCGACGACGACGAGGTCGTGGGCGCGGGTGATGGTCAGGAGCAGTTGTACGTAGCGGGAGAACGGGTCGCCCATGACGATCCGTTCGGCCTGGCGCAGCGCGCCGGCCAGGCCGCCCACCGTGCGGAAGGGTGCCGTGGCGCCGCCGCGGGCCTCCTCCCAGCGGATCTCGTGCCCTTCCTGCCGGGCCAGTTCCGCCATGCGGCGCAGCTGGCCCCGGGTCATCGGATCGACCGGGGACAGGACCACGAGGGTGAGCTCCGCGCCGGGTGCGCGGGTGTGCGCCCACTCCAGCACGTTCAGCAGTTGTACCGGGCTCTCGACGAAGGCGAGAGTGCGGGGGCCGGCGTTCCCGGCGCGGGGGCTCATCGGTGTGGGACCGTCCCGTGGTGGGTGACTCGGTGGGCGGTGGTCAGACGGTGACGGGCTCGCCCGCGGCGTCGGCGATCTCCGCCTCGGCGACGACGCCGGTGACGCGGCGCAGCTTCTTCATCGGGCCGAGCTCGGAGTCGTAGACCTTCTTGACGCCGTCACCGAGGGACGCCTCGATGGTGCGGATGTCGCGCACCAGGCGGGTCAGGCCCTGCGGCTCGACGGAGGCGGCCTGGTCGGAGCCCCACATGGCGCGGTCGAGGGTGATGTGGCGCTCGACGAAGGTGGCGCCGAGGGCGACCGCGGCGAGGGTGGTCTGCAGGCCGGTCTCGTGGCCGGAGTAGCCGATCGGGACGTTCGGGTACTCCTGCTGGAGGGTGTTGATGACGCGGAGGTTCAGCTCCTCGGCCTGCGCCGGGTACGTCGACGTGGCGTGGCACATGAGGATGTTGTCGGAGCCGAGGACCTCGACCGCGTGGCGGATCTGCTTCGGGGTGGACATGCCGGTCGAGAGGATGACCGTGCGGCCCGTCGCGCGCAGGGCGCGCAGCAGCTCGTCGTCGGTGAGGGAGGCGGAGGCGACCTTGTGGGCGGGGACGTCGAACTTCTCCAGGAAGGCGACGGCCTCGGTGTCCCACGGGGAGGCGAACCAGTCGATGTTCTTCGTCTTGCAGTACTCGTCGATCTGGCGGTACTCGTCCTCGCCGAACTCCACGCGGTGGCGGTAGTCGATGTACGTCATCCGGCCCCACGGGGTGTCGCGCTCGATGTCCCACTGGTCGCGCGGGGTGCAGATCTCCGGGGTGCGCTTCTGGAACTTGACGGCGTCGCAGCCGGCCTCGGCGGCGGCGTCGATCAGCTTGAACGCGTTCTCCAGCTCACCGTTGTGGTTGATGCCGATCTCGCCGGTGATGTAGACGGGGCGGCCGGGGCCGGCCTCGCGGGTGCCGAAGGTGCGGATGCGGGAGTTGGTGCTCATGGCGGGGATTTCCTTACCTGGACTGGGTGATCGTGGGGGATTCGAGGGAGTCGGGTACGCCGGGGAAGTCGGGTACGTCGAGTGAGGGGCCGAGGATCCAGCTCGCGATCTCCCGGATGGCGCCGTCACCGCCGGGGACGGTGGTGACCGCGCGGGCCGCGCCGCGTACGGCGTCGTGGGCGCTCGCGACCGCCACGGGCCAGCCGACGAGGGCGAAGCACGGGAGGTCGTTGACGTCGTTGCCGACGTAGAGCACGCGTTCGGGCGCGATGCCCTGCTCCTCGCACCACTGCTTGAGGGCGAGGTCCTTGCGGTCGATGCCGTGCAGCACCGGGAGCTTGAGCTTCCGGGCGCGGGCGGCGACGACCGGGTTCACTTCCGTGGACAGGATGAGCATCGTCAGGCCGCTGCGGCGCAGGGCGGCGATGCCGAGTCCGTCGCCGCGGTGCACGGAGACGAACTCCCGTCCGTCGGAGTCGATCAGCACCCGGTCGTCGGTCTGGGTGCCGTCGAAGTCGAGGACCACCGCGTCGATGTCGTCGGCGGTGGGAAGGGCGCCGGGCCGGGCGGCGTCGAAGAAGGGCGCCAGCGCGCGGGCGCGGGCCAGGTCGTGCGGGTCGTCGATCTCCAGGACGCGGGCCGGGTCGGTGCGGACCAGTTCGGTGCGGCCGAAGAAGCGGTGCCGGTGCTCGCGGAAGCCGCCGGCGGCCATGGCGTAGGCGGCGCCGGTCTCCAGCAGGTCCTGGGGGCGGTCCTGGCGGCGGGGGCGGTGGGACTTGTCGTGGTTGACGCCGTGACCGCCCTCCTCGCCGGCGCCGTCGCGCCAGACGAAGCCGTGGAACGGGGCGACGGTCACCGCGGTGTCGGCGCCGCTCTCGGCGACCGCGCCGGCCACCCCGTCGATGTCCTCGCGGACGATGAAGGGGCTGGTGCACTGCACGAGCAGCACCACGTCGACGACGGCGCCGTGCAGGGCCTCGTGGGCGTCCATGGCGTGCAGGACGGCGGCCTCGGAGGTGGCGGTGTCCCCGGCGATGGCGGCGGGCCGCAGCACGACCTCGGCACCGGCCTCGCGGGCCGCGGCGGCGATGGTCTGGTCGTCCGTGGAGACCACGACGTCCGTCACGAGACGGCTGGCCCGGCACTCGCGCACCGCGCGGGCCACCAGCGGTACGCCGCCGACGGGGGCGAGGTTCTTCGCGGGCACGCCCTTGGAGCCGCCGCGCGCGGGAATCACCGCGAGCACACGGCGCACCTCGGCGCCCCGGCCCGCTTCCGGTTGGGACATGGACGGAACTCCTTGGAGACGGTTCGGGGCGTTCACAGCTCCCCCATCCGCCGGATCACCGGGGCCACGCGCTGGACGCCGTGGCGGTAGGCCCCGCGGGCGGCCCGGCGGACGACCTGGCGCACCGGGCCGGGTGCCTTGTCGGCGGCGGGGGCGCCCGGCAGCGGGGTGCCGTCGGGGGCGAGGTGGTGGCGGGCGAGGATGCCCGGGAGGTAACCGGGGGCGGTGACGGTCGTGTAGTACGGGGCCAGCGGGGGCAGGCCGCCGGGGCGGGCGCGCAGGGCGGCGATGCGCTCCCTGGCCCGGTCGAAGGCGGTCTCGTAGGCGCCGCCGTCGGCCGCCACGCCCTGCCGGGCGATCCACTCGGCGTCGGGCACCGGGCGGTGCCCCTCGTCGAGCTGGTCCCAGGAGGCGAGGCACCCGGAGCCGACGAAGTGGTGGTTGCCGAGCGCCTCGCGCACCCCGAGGTCGGTCAGTACGGCCGTGGGGATGCGGCGGTGCAGGGACTCCAGGGCCGCCGTGGAGCTGACGGTGACCAGGAGGTCGGTGCGGTCGAGGACCTCGCCCATGTGGCCGTACACCAGGCGGAAGTTGGGCGGCGGGTCGGCCCGCTGCACCAGCTTCTGGTACGGCAGCTCCTCGATGTGGGTGGTGTGCTCGCCGGGCTTGGAGCGCAGCTTGAGCACGACCTCCCGCTCGGGATGCCGGCGAGCGTGCCGGATCAGCCGGTCGAGGAGGTACGTACGGTCCTTGCGGTTGTCCGGCACGGAGGGCTGGGCGGCGAAGACCACCGTGTGGGGGCGTTCACCGGCCCCGGGCTCCCCGGCGTAGGCGGCTCCGCCCAGGAAGGGCAGGGCGACCTCGGTCACCGCGGAGGCGTCGGCGCCGACCCCCTCGTACACGGCCCGGAAACGGTCCGCGTCCTGGCGGGAGTTGGCGAGGACGACGTCGGCTCCGTGCCGCAGCAGCAGGCCGTCGGCGAGCTTCTCGTAGACGACGCCGACGTATCCGGTGACGACCACGGGCCGCTCGGCGCGGTCCTGCCAGACCCGTCCCAGGCCGTGCAGCATCGCCTGGACGCCGCCGCCGACCAGGGCGAGGACGAGGACGTCGTAGGAGTCCTCGCCCCTCGCGTCGCCCATGGCACGCAGGAACTCGACGGCGGTCACCTCGCGGAGCGAGTCCGCGGTGACGCCGACTTCCCTCAGCTGGCGGGGGGTGGGGGTGGCTCGGCCGCGCAGCAGGTATCCGTCGAGGCTGATTTCCGTGTCGTCCGGTGTCATTCGGCTCGCGGTGAGCGCGCCCCATTTCCACCGGGTGTCGGAGTCCGCCAGGACGGCCACTCGCAGGGCCTTCGTTGCACTTGCTGGCACGCCGAAGAAGTTAGGAAGGCGTTTCTAGGAACCGCCCAACCGGAATCCAACAAACGGTGAACAGCACAACACCGAATGGCGAATCGGGTCGCCGGACGCCCGAAGAAGCGTCCGCTTCACGGCTTCGCCATGCCTCGTTCACCTCGCAGCAAGTTACGGGTAAAGCCGAATACCGGACCGCTCCCTAGCGTCTCTCACGTGCCAAAGCTCTCCGTCATCGTGCCGTTCTACAACGTGCGGCAATACGCACCCGACACCCTTCGGAGTCTGCGCGCGAACGCGCGGGACGACTTCGAATTCATTCTCGTCGACGACTGCTCGACCGACGGGACCGCGGACCTCCTCGCGCGCGCGGAGCACGACCTGCCCGGGGCGGTACTGGTCGCACACGAACGGAACGGCGGCCTGGCGACCGCCCGCAACACCGGCATCGACCGGGCGCGCGGCGAGTACCTCACCTTCCTGGACGGCGACGACTGGCTGGCGCCCGGCCACTACGACCGGCTGGTCGCCGCGATCGAGGGGCTGGGGTGCGACTTCGTGCGCACCGACCACGTCCAGTGCACGGCACGGGCCCGCACGGTGCACCGGGTGCCGCACGGCCGCCGCAACGTCGTCCTGCGGCCACGCGACGCGATACTGCCGGCCCACCGGTCCACCTCGGTCGACTACGCCTTCGCCTGGGCCGGGATCTACCACCGCCGGCTGGTCGAGCGGGGTCTGCTCCACTTCACCGACGGGCTGCGCACGGCCGAGGACCGGCCCTGGATCTGGAAGCTGCACCGGGAGGCGGAGTCCTTCGCGGTGACCGGACTGCTCGGGGTCTTCTACCGGCGCGGGGTGGCGTCCTCGCTCACCCAGATCGGGGACGTCCGCCAGCTCGACTTCATCCGCGCCTTCGACGAGGTCGTCGCGGGAGCGGCCGACGACCCCGACGCCGAGAACCTGCTCCCGAAGGCCGTACGTACCTACTGCGCGATCATTTCCCACCATCTCGGTTCCATCGAAAGGTTCGAGCCTGCCGTGGCCCGCAAACTGAAGGCGATGAGCGCCGCCGCACTGCGGCGGATGCCGCAGGACGCGCTCGACTCGGTGCTCGCCTCGATGGACACCGAGCGTGCCACCCTGCTGCGCCGGCTGCGCCGTCGTGCGGTTCCGGCCGGGGAGGTGGCCGCGTGAGCACGCAGATCTTCCTGGCATCGACCCTGTACGGCACCGCCACGCTCGCCGCGGCCCTGGACGCCGGCAGCTTCCCCCCGGCCGACCGGCGGATCCTGCTGGTCTCCAACAACGCGGCGACGCCCGAGACGACGCCCGCCCTGGACGCGATGCCCGGCTTCGAGCAACTGCGGTCGCGCTTCGACGACGTGGTGTCGTGGAACGAGACGATCTTCCCCTTCCATCCGGGTGGCTGGTCGCCGCGGGTGGACGACGCGCCCATATGGGAGAGGTATCTGCGGCTGGCCTGGGGGCTCGGCGACGACGACGTGGCGCTCGCCGTGGAGTCGATCCAGGTGCACCCGGCGCTGGGGGTGGCGCAGATCTTCACCGACGCTCCGCTCACCGTCTACGCGGACGGGCTGATGAGCTACGGCCCCACCCGCAACAAGCTCGACCCGTTGGTCGGTACGCGCGTGGAGCGGCTGCTCCACCTCGACCTGGTGCCGGGGCTGACGCCGCTGCTGCTCACCGAGTTCGGCGTCGCTCCCGAGGTCGTGCCGACCCAGGCGTTCACCAAGGTGCTGGCCGAACTGGCGGACACCGGCACCGGTCTGCCGGACCTCGAGGAACCGGCGCTGCTGCTCGGTCAGTACCTGTCGGCACTGGGCATCCTCTCCGCCGAGGAGGAGGAGGACCTGCATGTGCGCATGCTGACGGGCGCGGTCGGACTCGGCCACACCCGTGTGGTGTTCAAACCGCACCCCACGGCCCCGGCCCGCTTCACCCGCACCCTGGAGCAGGAGGCTCAGAGGCTCGGGGTCGACCTGACCGTGCTGGACACACCGGTCCTGGCGGAGGTGCTGTACCAGCGGATGCGTCCGGCACTGGTCGTGGGCTGCTTCTCCACGGCCCTGCTCACGGCGTCCGTCCTGTACCGGCTGCCGGTCGCCCGGGTCGGCACCGAGACTCTGCTGGACCGGCTGACGCCGTACGAGAACAGCAACCGCGTCCCCGTCACCGTCGTCGACGCGCTGCTGCCGGAGCCGGCCGACGCCGAGGCCGTCGCCGAGGGGCGGTGGGGACTGGACACCGACGCCCTGGCCGCGCTGGTGCGGGCCGTCGGGTTCGCGATGCAGCCCAAGATCCTGCCGGAGCTGCGGCCGGCGGCCGAGGAGTATCTGCGGAGCAGTCTGGACGAGAGCACCCGGCGCTACTTCAAGAAGCGGCGGCTCACGTCGCTGGGGCTGCCCGGCGGCCTTCCGGAGCGGCTGGCGTTCCTGCCCCGGAATTCCGCGGCACGCAAGGTCGTCAGACGGGCGCGGGCCATTCGACGGTCGATCAAACGGTGAGAGGGCCGCCGGTGTCGGGAACGTGAACGCGGAGTTCCCGCCGTCGGCTCTCTCCCACCGGACATCCGGAGTTCCGCGGAAGTTCTTCCAATGGCCCGCTCCGCCGCTCTTCTCCCGGTCGTGCCCGTGCTTAGCCTTTGCCTCATCCGCCCCACACGTGTTCTTCGTACTTACGTTCAACTCCGTGACGGACAGAGGCCCTTGACCTATGAACAGTCGTTCTCTCCTCCGCAGTTCGATCTCCCGGCGTCTGCTGCGTCCGGTCGCCGACCTGATCGACCAGCGCATCGAGCGGCAGCTCCGCTCGGCCACCACCCGTAACACCGTCACCCAGGGGGCGCAGGGCAGTCCGGAAGCCGAGCGGCTGGCCCGGGACGTCGAGCTGCTCAAGCACGGGCAGCTCACCTTCGAGCTGCTCTGCGGCCCGCGCGGCCGCGGCATCTCCCGCATGGTGGCCGAGGCTCCGCTGGAGCGTCTGTACGCCGAGGTCACCGAGTTGTCCGGCGACCGTGACGCGGCGGTGCGCAACGTCTCCGCCGCCTTCCGGCTGCTGGTCGCGCTGGAGTCGCTGGGTGTCGGCCGGATCGCGGGCGGCACCATGAACATCTGCGGCAAGCTCGGCGCGATCCCGCTGCTCGACCCGCCGAACGACGAGATCCTGGAGATCGGCACGCTGTACGGCATGTTCTCCGCCGGTCTGGTGCGGATGATGGAGCGCGACGGCCGCAGCCCGAACCTGACCATCGTCGACCCGTTCGCCGGCGTGCAGCTCCAGCCCGGCACCGACGAACGACCGGACCCCACCGGCACGCCGGTCGACGAACACGCCGTACGCACCAACCTGGGCCTCGCCGGCCCGGCGGGCGCGGCGGCGCGCATCCAGCAGGGGTTCTCCGAGGACCCCGAAACCCGGGCCGCCGTCTCGGACCGCCGTTACGGCGTGATCGTCGTGGACGGTGACCACTCGGCCAAGGGCGTCGCCCAGGACCTCGAATGGGCCGAGGAGATCGCCGCGCCGGGCGGGATCGTCGTCCTGGACGACTACGGCGACCCCAACTGGCCGGGCATCGGCGACGCCCTGGACGACCACCTGAAGGGCGAGACCCGCTTCACCTACCTGGGCAAGGCCGCGCGCTCGGCGTACCTGCGGGCGTCCTGAGCAACCGAACCGACCGGACAAGCGGTCAAAGGAGTAGTACGAGCGTGACCAAGACGGTCGTGACCACGTCGACCACCCGGCCGGTGACGGCCGTTCTCCCTCCGGCGCCCTCCGGCCCGGCACCGCAGCCGCGCAAGACCGCGCCAGGGCGATTGCGCGCCCTGGACGGGCTCCGGCTGGTGGCCGCGCTGATGGTGGCGGCGTACCACTACGGTGGCCGCGGCGGTGACGTGACCGCGGCCTGGGGGACGTCGCCCGAGTTCCAGTTCCCCACTCTCCACTCGCTGTTCGCGTACGGGTGCCTGGGCGTGCAGGTCTTCTTCGTGATCAGTGGTTTCGTCATCTGCATGAGCGGGTGGGGACGGTCGCTGCGTTCCTTCTTCGCCTCGCGTGCCTCCCGGCTGCTGCCCGCCTACTGGGTAGCGGTCGCCCTCGTGACGGCCGTGTTCGCCCTGCCGGCCGTCGCCTACGCGGCGGTTTCGCCGAGCGAGGGGCTGGTGAACCTGACACTGCTGCAACAGCCGCTCGGTGCCGACCGGGTCCTGGGCGTGGACTGGACACTGTGGGTGGAGATCCGCTTCTACGCCCTGTTCGCACTCTGCGTCGTCCTGCCGGGTGCCAGCCGGCAGCGGGTGATCCTCTTCTGCGCCTGCTGGACACTGGCGGCGGCGATCACGCAGGCAGCGGACGAACCGCTGCTCGACCTGGTCCTGATGCCCGAACACGCCCCGTTCTTCATCGGCGGAATCGGTCTGTACCTGGTGTACCGGAACCGTCGGGACGCGTACGCCTGGGGCATCGTCGCCGTGAGCTGGCTGACAGGCCAGCACGCCGCCGTCCAGAGTCTGTGGCATCCGCCTTCCCCGGACGCGTTCTCCAACCGCACGGCGTTCGGGATAGTCCTGGTCGTCACCCTCGGCTTCGCCCTGGTCGCCGTCATCGCCCTCGGCTGGCTCAACTGGGCCGACTGGCGCTGGCTGACGGTGGCGGGCGCGCTGACCTACCCGTTCTACCTCGTGCACGAGCACTTGGGCTGGGTCGTCATCGAGGTCCTGCACCAGGACCTGGGGATACCGTCGTACGCCACCTTCCTGCTGACCGTCGCGGCGATGCTCGTACTGGCCTGGCTACTGAACCGGTACGTGGAGAAGAAGTTCACCCCGCTCATGCGGACCGCGCTGTCCAGGTCCCGCTGACCCGGACTCCGGGGCCCGGGGCGGATCGCGCCCCGGGCCCCGGTCAGTGCGTGCCGTGTGGGCGGCGAGGTCAGCTCACGGGGAGCGGAGCCGGGCCGGCCGGGGCGACGCCCGTGACGCGGTAGTTGTCGGCGTGCTCCAGGGTGAAGCGCTCCCAGCCGGCGACGCTGGCGGAACGGGCCCGCAGCAGGTTGGCGTCGTCTCCGGTGGAGTTGGCCTCGGTGGCGACGTACTTGTCGTTCGCCGTCGACCGCAGCGCGTACTTCTGGCCGCCCTGCGGAACGAGCGTGAACCGCTCCCAGCCGCCGAGGGACTCGCTGCGGGCGCGCAGCATGCCCTCGTAGGCGCCGGTCTGGTTCAGTTCACTGGCGACGAAGAGGCCGTTGGCCGCGGAACGGAGCCCCACCGTGGTTCCGCCGTCCCGGGTGTGGAGCGAGAACTGCTCCCAGCCCGCCACCGTGTCGGCGCGTGCCTGCAGTTTGCCCTCGTGGGTGCCGGTGGCGCCGAGGGCGGTGCTCACGTACTTGCCGTTCGCCTCCGACTTCAGTGACCAGCGGGCGACCTGGACACCGATCCAGTCCGTGATGTCGTCGAGGCGGGTCTCGACGGCACCGCGACGGGTCTCCTCGGAGCCGAAGCACCCGCCCTGCCAGGAGCGGCTGCTGATCGCGACCAGCTCGTCGCCGGCGGCACCGGAACGGACCGCCGGGCCGCCCGCGTCGCCCTTGCAGACCGCGGCGCCGTCCTGTCCCTCGATGTCCAGCTCGGCTCCGCGGGTGCCGGTGACGGTGAAGGTCCCCACGTGCGACCGCAGGGGCGCCCACTCGTCCGCGGTGCGGCCGTAACCGGCGACGGTCAGCGCCTCGCCGCCGACGGGTGCCTCGGCGCTGAGGGCCACCGGGGTGACGCCGTACGCCGGCGCGGACAGCCGGGCCAGCACGAGGTCGCGGTCGGGGCGGGGGACGAGTTCCACGATGTCGCGGACCACGCCGGCCGTCGTGGTCAGGTCGGTGCGCCCCACGGTGACCTCGGCCGGCCGGGACGGCGGTCCCGCGGGGACCGTGGTCGGCTGTGCGGGGTCCTCGGCGAAGCAACTCGCCGCGGTGACGATCCAGCGGGCCTCGACGAGCGCGCCGGAACAGGCACGGCCCGTGTCACCTATCTCGATCCTCGCGACATAGGGCTTCTCCCCGTCGCCGACCGGTTCCCCCACGGTCGCCCGGGCGGGAGTCGCGGCCAGCGTTCCCGCCGCCACCAGTACCGCTGCGAGCCAGACGCCGGGTCTCGCACTCTTCATCATGTTTTTCATACTCCTGTCGTCATTCACGACACACCATCGTGAACACGTCATGTAATCGCCAGTTCTTTAAATCGGCCTGTACCGGAGGTGGCCACGAGAAGCGCGACACCGCGACCGGAAGGTATTCCTCCGGTCACATTGGGTCATTTGTGTGATGTTCCTTCGATGAGATCGCGCGTGCCGCTTACGTGGTGAGCGCCGAGAAGGCATCCTCGGGCCATGGCCACTGCGCAAGAGACGCACAAGTACCCCGGCGACCTGAACGACGTACCCGGCTGGTTCTGGCCGCTCGACCAGGTTCTGTTCTCCTGGTTCCTGGAGCGTCAGAAGCGGCAGGGCACCGAGGGCGACCTGCTCGAACTGGGCGCCTACATGGGCAAGAGCGCGATCCTGCTGGGGCACCACCTGCGGGAGGGCGAGACCCTCACGGTCTGCGACCTGTTCGGGACCGAGCCGCCGGACGCGGCCAACCGGGCGGAGGCGGCGCAGTCGTACTCCACGCTCACCCGGCAGGCCTTCGAGCGGAACTACCTCTCCTTCCACGACTCCCTGCCGACGATCGTCCAGGACGTCAGCTCCACGATCACCGACGAGGTCGCGCCCGGCACCTGCCGCTTCGCCCACATCGACGCCTCGCACCTGTACGAGCACGTGCACGGGGACATCGGCGCGGCCCGGGACCTGCTGCTGCCCGACGGCATCGTCGTCCTCGACGACTTCCGCAGCGAGCACACCCCGGGTGTCGCGGTCGCCGCCTGGGAGGCGGTGCTCAACCGTGGACTGCGGCCCGTCTGCCTGAGCAGCCAGAAGCTGTACGGCACCTGGGGCGATCCGGAGCCGCTCCAGGAGGAGCTGATGGCCGCCCTGCGCGACCGCGACGACGTCGCCGTGACCGTGGAGCAGGCCGCGGGGCACCGGCTGGTCCGGGCCCGCGCCAAGGTGAAGCGGATGCAGCCGCCGTCCCTGCCGGCCTCGCGGCACCCGGCGCCCGCGCCCGTGCCCACACCGGCGGCCCCGACGCCGGCGCCGCGAGCGCAGGCCCGGCCCGCGCAGACGCGTCCGCCCCGGCCGCGGACCCCGCGCGACCGCGCCCGCCGGCTCGCCCTGGACGTGCTGCCGCCGGTCGTGACGCGTGCGGTGCGCCGGTACCGGGCGGTTCAGCGGGCGAAGGCGGGCGGTACGGGTCAGTCGAGGCCGTAGGCCTCCCGGTCCCCGCGATCACCAAGGCCGGCTGCGCTCCGACGGCTGTTCTTGGTGACGTGGGCGTCGCGGAAGTCCTCGTCGACGACAGGGAAATCGGGGGTCGCGAAGTCGGCCGGCAACGTCGGGAGCGTCCGGTGACGGAGGTGACATCCCAGCTCAGAAGGCATCCGAAGGCACGTACGTCCCCCAAACCTCCCGCAACGCGTTGCACACCTCGCCCACCGTCGCCCGGGCCCGCAGCGCGTCCTTCATCGGGTAGAGGACGTTGTCCTCGCCCTCGGCCGCCTTCTTCAGGGCCGCCAGTGCCGTGTCCACCGTCTGCTGGTCGCGCTCCGCGCGGAGCCGTGCCAGGCGTTCGGCCTGCTGGGCCTCGATGGCCGGGTCGACGCGGAGCGGCTCGTACGGCTCCTCCTCGTCGAGCTGGAAGCGGTTGACGCCGACCACGACCCGCTGGCCGGAGTCGGTCTCCTGGGCGATGCGGTAGGCGGAGCGCTCGATCTCGCTCTTCTGGAAACCGTGCTCGATGGCGTTGACCGCGCCGCCCAGGTCCTCGACCTTGCCCATCAGCTCCAGCGCCGCCGCCTCGACGTCGTCGGTCATCTTCTCGACGACGTAGGAACCGGCGAAGGGGTCGACGGTCGCCGTCACGTCCGTCTCGTAGGCGAGGACCTGCTGCGTGCGCAGGGCGAGCCGGGCCGACTTGTCGGTGGGCAGCGCGATGGCCTCGTCGAAGGAGTTGGTGTGCAGGGACTGGGTGCCGCCCAGGACCGCGCCGAGGCCCTGCACGGCGACGCGGACCAGGTTCACCTCGGGCTGCTGGGCGGTCAGCTGCACGCCGGCCGTCTGGGTGTGGAAGCGCAGCATCAGCGACTTGGGGTTCTTCGCGCCGAACTCCTCCTTCATCACCCGCGCCCAGATCCGGCGGGCCGCCCGGAACTTGGCGACCTCCTCCAGGATCGTCGTACGGGACACGAAGAAGAAGGAGAGGCGGGGTGCGAAGTCGTCGACGTCCATGCCGGCCGCGACCGCCGTGCGCACGTACTCGATGCCGTCCGCGAGGGTGAACGCGATCTCCTGCGCGGGAGAGGCACCCGCCTCCGCCATGTGGTAACCCGAGATCGAGATGGTGTTCCACTTCGGGATCTCGGCCTTGCAGTACTTGAAGATGTCCGCGATCAGGCGCAGCGACGGCTTCGGCGGGAAGATGTACGTGCCCCGCGCGATGTACTCCTTCAGCACGTCGTTCTGGATCGTGCCGGTGAGCTGGTCGGCGCTGACGCCCTGCTCCTCGGCGACGAGTTGGTAGAGCAGGAGCAGGAGGGCGGCGGGGGCGTTGATCGTCATCGACGTGGAGACCTTGTCCAGCGGGATCCCGCCGAACAGCACCCTCATGTCGTCGATCGAGTCGATCGCCACGCCGACCTTGCCGACCTCGCCGCTCGCGATGGGCGCGTCGGAGTCGTGGCCCATCTGCGTCGGCAGGTCGAAGGCGACCGACAGACCCATCGTGCCGTTGGCGATCAGCTGCTTGTAGCGGGCGTTGGACTCCGTCGCGGTGCCGAAACCGGCGTACTGGCGCATCGTCCAGGGCCGGCCGGTGTACATCGACGGGTACACGCCCCGCGTGAACGGGTACTTCCCCGGCTCG
This sequence comes from Streptomyces sp. CB02414, assembly GCF_001905385.1. Taxonomy (GTDB): domain Bacteria; phylum Actinomycetota; class Actinomycetes; order Streptomycetales; family Streptomycetaceae; genus Streptomyces. The sequence continues at coordinate 532,725 of NZ_LIPF01000002.1, forward strand.
CCCAGCTTCTCCGCCGCGTCCCAGCCCGAGAGGGCGTCGGGCCCGTAGACCGGTTCGATGGGCAGTCCGGACTCCGACTCGCGCGCCATGGTGTGTTGCCTCCCGCTGAGCACATGCTCGAACTGTTCGAACTACCCGTCAATTACTCGCCAGTACAGAACGACCCTGTCGACGGACTGTATCGGCGCACGCACCACCCGTGGAGGGGCGCACGCTGGGACCTTGCTCACAAGCTCGCTGCGGTCCCGGTCACAACGATGCCGCGCCGTTCGCGGCGCGTCATCCGCGGGGAACATCTCAGAGGACGCCCGTGCGGGGCGGTGAGACGGCGGGGGGTCGTGATGCGTATGACGGGCATGGGGAGCGTGGGCGGTACCGGGAGGGCGGTCGCGGTCGCGCTGGGGGTCGTGCTGGCGGTCGGCGGCTGCACCGTGCAGGGCACGGGGCCGGACGGCAAGGGGCGCGCGCCGGTGCGCATAGATGTCACCAGCGCCCCGCCGGCGGGGCAGGAGGGACAGGAGACGCCGCAGGGCGCGGAGGGGGCGGACGGGCCGAAGCGCACACCGGCCGGTGACCGGCCGTCGAGCGCGCCGCCCACCCGGACCGTGGCCCCGGTGCTGTGGCGGCCCGGCGACAGCGGCCGGGACGTGCGCGAACTCCAGGCCCGGCTGCGCCAGGTCGAGTGGCTGGTCGACGGCCCGACCGGGACGTACGACGACCTGACCGAGGAGGCGGTGAGCGGCTTCCAGGGCAAGCGCGGTCTGCCGAGGACCGGCAGGACGGACACCGTCACCTGGCAGCGGCTGCTGGACATGACGCGCGAGCCGGGCAAGTGGGACCTGTATCTGATGGGCGGGCAGCCGGCCGACCCGCCCGACCCGCGCTGCCTGAGCGGCCGGGTGCTGTGCGTGAGCAAGACGAGCCGGACGCTGCGCTGGATGGTCGACGGGCGGACCGTGTCGACGATGCCGGTTCGGTTCGGCTCGCAGTACACGCCGACCCGCGAGGGCGTGTTCCACGTCTACTGGAAGTCACGCCACCACGTCTCGACGCTCTACGACTCGCCCATGCCGTACGCGATGTTCTTCAGCGGCGGCCAGGCCGTGCACTACTCGTACGACTTCGCCGTCCGCGGCTACGCGGGCGCCTCGCACGGCTGCGTCAACGTGCGGGACGAGGCGGCCATCGCCGATCTGTACGCGCAGGTGCGCGACGGCGACAAGGTCGTCGTGTACCGGTGAGGCGCGAGGAGCGGAATGGGCGCGGGCGGGACCGGGGGAACGTGTCCCGCCCGCGCCGAGGTGCACGAGCCGTAGGTACGGGGGGAACCCCGGCTCGGTGCGAAAGCCGATGACCAGTCGGCTCACTCATTACTGCGCCCGGGCGCCCGAAAGTGTCACACCCTCGCTAGAAAAATCTGTCTGCCTAGGAAACGCGCAGGTCAGAAAGGGTGTCGCCGATGGCGGGCCGGTGGTGCGGCAGATGGGTGGGGCCCTGCCGGTGGAGGCGCGGGAGGGCCGGGAGGGCGTGCGGGCCGTGGTGCCCGACGGGCGGGGCTATGTGGCCGCCGTCGTCGTCATCGCCCTTGCCGTCCTTGTCGCCGCCGCCTTTTCCACCGCCCTTGCCGCCCGTGGAGCCTTTGCCGCCCTCGCCGCCGTGGTCGCCCTTGCCGCCCTTGTTCCCCCGGCCTTCGTTGTCGCCCTTGCCGCCCGCGTCCTTGTGCGGCTTCCGTTCCCGCGCCGCCTCGCCGTTGTCCCCGGCGTCCCGTCCGGTGTCGCGGTCCCGGGCGTCGGCGCCGGAACCGGAAAGGAGGTTCCGGCAGTACTTGCCGATCTTCGAGGTACTCCCGGCGGCCTCCTTCAGGGCGCGCCTGCGGGCGTCGTCGAGTTCGCGGCCGGCCCGCGCGTCGCGGCAGGCCGCGACGAGGGTCTGCCGTCCTCCCCCAGGGTGGTCGCCGGTCCCCCGGTCCCCGGAGTCGGTGCCGGTGCCGGTGCCGGTGTCGCGGTCCTCGTCCTCGCCGTCCGCCCGCTCGTCGCGGCCGGGTTCGCCGGTCGTGGAACCGCCGGGCACCGAACCGCCCCGTACACCGGCCGGCGGCGAGGGCGAGGTGAGCGGGCGGTCGGGGGACGCGGCTGCGGAGACGGTGGCGGCGGGGTCCGGTCCGGCGTCGCCGAACGGCTGCGGCAGGACTCCGGTTCCGGCCGCCACCGCGACCCCGCCGACCATGCCGACGGTCAGTGCGGCGACCAGCCCGAGGCGCAGCGGACGGAACCGCCCGGGGCGCCGGGTGCCATCGCCGCGCGGGCCGATGCGGATCAGCCCGGCGTCGGCGGGCGGAGCCGAGGCGCCGCGTCCGTGCCCGGCCGGCGCCCCCGCCGCCTCGTCGGCCCGCTCGGCGCGCACCTTGCGGAAGGCGGCCAGCGCGGCGGCCTCGCCGGGGAGTTCCTCGCTGGTCGGCACGGGTGGGGCGGCGAGCGCGCCCAAGGCCTCGGCGAGCCGTTCGGCCCGGTCGCGGGCCGCGGGGTCGACAGCCTCCAGTGACTCTCCGCGCAGCAAGATCTCCGCCGTTTCGCGGTCCAGCCACCTGTCCTGCTCGTCGGCCATCACATGTCCTTCTGCGTCCGCGCACGCGTATGCGTCACACTCGCGGACGTCACCGCACGACGGTGCGGTTCTCGCTGGGGCGGCAGTGCGCCGAGCCCGCCACCCGATTCCGGATCGCCGCCGAGGAGTTCGGCCAGCCGCTTCAGGCCGCGGTGCGCCGCCGTACGGACGGCACCGGGCCGCTTGCCCAGCGTCTCGGCGGCGCTCTTGGCGTCGAGGCCCACCACCACGCGCAGGACCACCGCCTCGGCCTGGTCCTGGGGCAGCCGGGCGATGAGGGAGAGGGTGCTGTCGGTGGCCAGGGCTTCCAGGGCCTCGCCCGCGGTGTCGGACTCGGCGGGCTTGCCGGTCAGTTCGGTCTCGTCGCCGCCGACCGCGGGCCGGCGACCGCGCATGCGGATGTGGTCCAGCGCCCGGTTGCGGGCGATACGGGCGGCCCAGCCGCGGAACCGGTCGGCGTCGCCGTCGAACCGCTCCAGGTCACGGGCGATCTGCAGCCAGGCCTCGGACGCCACGTCCTCCGCGTCCGGATCGCCCACCAGCGTCCGCACGTATCCCAGCAGTCGCGGATGCACGGCGCGGTACACGGTCCGGAACGCGGTCTCGTCCCCGTCCTGCGCCGCCCGCACCGCGGCGGTCAGCTCCGCGTCGTCCCCCAGCACCGAGAAGGCCTTTCTGCGCCTGAACCGGCGCCGCTCTCGCGGACGTGGTCCTCGCCGTCGTGGTTCCTCGATCGATGGTCGCGGTGGTCTCCCGCGACCCCCCGGCGCGAATGGCACGTTACGTCTTGAAACCACCGCTCGTCCATGTCCCCATCGCATTGCCGTACAAGATGCAACTAAGCCGTGACGCGGTGGGGTGTGACAGAAAACGCAGTCGCGGCGCTGTAGGGAGTACGGGCCGCCGCGCGGCCCGTGCCGCGCGGCGGCCGGGGCCTCTCCTGTGGGGGGTGGCGGCCCCGGTCGTCCCCGGCGCCCCGACCCGGCCGAGGGCTATCCGTCCGTCCCCGGAGCCGGACCGGCCCGCCCGGCGACGGAGCCGCCCGCCGTGCCGTCGCCTGCTCTCCGGCCGATCCCGCCGCCCTGGTCATTGCCGTCGGCCTGGCCGTTCCCGCGGGCCGCGCCCGCTCCGTTCGCAGGGACCCCTGTCGGTTCCGGGGTGACCGGGACGGCCGAGGGGACACGCCCGTCCACGGCGTTCCTCCGGGCGTCCGCGGCACCCACCTCGGCACAGTGGCCGGCGACTTCCTCCTCGCCACCCGCCGCCGCGACGAGCCTTTCCCAGACCGCGGCGTCCAGCGCCTTGCCGCGACCGTCCAGCCGCTGGAGGGCACGGCAGGCCGCCTCGCTCCCCGATGCGGAAGCCGGGGGGCCGGACCGGGCGGAGGCGTCCGGGGCGGTGCTCGGGGGACGCGGGGTGGGGACCGGCCGGACCTCGGGGCCGGTCACGGCGCCCGTGCCCTCGCCACCCCCGCCGTCCCCGGCCTCCGTGGTGGCGGACGGACGCGGGCGGTCCGGCCGGGCGACGTCGGCGGCGGAGCCGCCCGCACCGATCGCCGCGTAGGCCACGCCGCCCAGGGTGAGGCTCGCCAGCAGCACCGACAGGGCGGTCTTCAGCGGGCGTCCGGCCCGCCGCCGCTCGCGCGGGCGCCAGTCGTCCCGCCGGCGGGTGCGGGCCGCCCGGCCCGGTTCCGTTTCGCGGCTGGTGCGGAACGCGGCCACGGCCCGCCGTTCGCCCTCGTCGTCGATGTGGTCCCGCCGCAGGGCGGCGGCGAGCAGGGCCTCCGTCTGCGGGGTGCCGTGGTGGCCGGGGCGGTGGCCGGTGCCGCCGTCGCCGTGCTGCGCGCCCATGTCCGCCTCCGTTCCCGCTCGGTCCGGCGGGCCGGCGCCGCCCGTGCCCGTCATGTCGACTCCCCCAGCGTCCCGGGCACGTCATCCGTCACACCGTCGGCGCCCAGTTGCCGTGCCAGCCGCTTCAGGCCCCGGTACGTCGCCGTGCGCACCGCGCCCGGCCGCTTGCCGAGGACACGCGCGGCGGCGGGCCCGTCGAGGCCGACGACGACCCGCAGCAGCACGGCCTCGGCCTGGTCGCGGGGCAGTCCCGAGATCAGGGTGAGGGCGGCCTCCGTGGACAGCGTCTCCAGCGCCTGGTCGTGCGTCGAATGCGGGCCGGGCAGGTCCAGGACGCCCTGTTCCAGCGTGGCCGGCCGGGGCCGTACCTTCTGGCGGCGCAGGTGGTCCAGCGCCCGGTGCCGGGCGATCGTCGCCGTCCAGCCCCGGAAGCCGGCCCCGTCACCCCGGAAACGGCGCAGGTCGCGGGCTATCTCCAGCCACGCGTCCGACGCGACGTCCTCGGCGTCGTCCCCGACCAGCCCGCGCAGGTAGCCCAGCAGGCCCGGCTGCACGAGCCGGTAGGCGACCGCGAAGGCCGCCTCGTCACCGTCCTGGGCCCGCGCGACGGCCGCGCCCAGTTCCCCGTCGTACGTCTGTACGCGCCGGGGTTCCCCTCGCTGGCCCAAGAACCGTCCTAGTCCGTACCGAGTCCTCGCGTGCTCGGCTGAGCCCGCCCCCACGGTCATCAGCGTCGGCGCGCACGGAAGTGTCACAGCCGGCGGCTCAGCCGTCCGCCGCCGCGTCCCAGCACAGCAGCCGCAGCGAACCGTCGCCGGCGAAGCAGCGGCGGGCCTCGTCGATCGGGTCCCACAGGCGGCCGTCGGGGGTGCGGACCCAGTGGTCGCCGCCGGTCGCCCACCACTCGCCGCCCGCCTCACGCACGATCACCTCACCGGCGTAGGCGCCGAGTCCGCGCAGCACGGGCTCCACGGCGGCGTACGGCGTTCCCTCGCGCCGGATGCCGTCGATGACGCGGTCGACGCGCCACAGGCTCTGCGCGGAGTGGTCCAGGCGCAGCCGGGCGCCCTCGCGCAGGGCGGCCACCGCGTCGGCCGCCCACCGCACCGGCTTGGCGGCGGCCGGCGGCCGGGTCTCCTGCCGGGTCGTCGGTCCGCTGGTCACAGTCGTCACACGGGCTGTCGTCACATGGGCTAGAGCGCCGCCGGCCGGTGTTTCGTCACACGCGTACGCCGCCCGCCCCGCAACCGGCGCAGGACCACCCCGCCTCCCCCACGACCACCGCACCACCGTCGCGCGTCCCGCGCATGACGGTCACAGGCGGGCCCGCCCGCAGCACGCCGACCGCGCCGGCGGCGGGACCTGTGGTCAGCCCCGCCCGCGAGCCCGGCGGGAGACCACGGCCCGCAGTACCCGGCGGCCCTCCGTGGAGATCTCCAGGGCGCGGCGCAGCCCGGCCGGGCCGTGGCCGGTGAGGGCGTCCAGGACGGTGAGCTGGCGGCGCAGTTCGGCGGCGACGAGCGGGGACTGCGACTCCGCGCCGCCCGTGACGCGGACGTCGTCCCCGAGGGCGGCGTCCGTCGCGGGGTCGAGGAGCCGGTGGACGCGGAGCGAGGCGACGGAACAGGCGTCGGCCCACGTCCGCAGTCCGGCCCCGGAGCACTCGGCGGGCGCCGCGTCCAGCATCCGGCGGGCCAGCAGCACGCACTCGTCCTCGCCGCTCGCGCCGGGCCCGGCGAGCGCGTCGCGCACCCGCTCCAGTTCCCGCGCCCAGCCGGCCCCGGCGGGGACGTCGGCGGCGAGGGTGGCCCACAGGGGTCGCAGGACCTCGTCACCGCCGTCCAGCAGAGGCAGGCAGCGATCCAAACAAGCCAGTCCGCTCCCGGCGAGTCCGCGTGCGTCGGCCCGCGCGATCAGTTCCACCAGGCTCATCCGGTGCCTCCCTGTTTCTGCCGTTCCGCCCCGCTCACGACCACGGAGCCCGCACTTTCCCCTACTGCGTGCGACGGCCCGGGAGTGTCACAGCGGCACCACGCCCAGCCGGTCGAGGAACCGGAAGAAGAGGTTTTCGGCCACCGGGTCACCGGCGACGCCGTCAGCGGCTCCGCCCTCGGCACCGGCGGTGCCCGGGTCGGCCGCCAGCACGTCCGTCAGCTCCCCCGCGCTCGCGGCGCGCCCCGCCTCGGCCGCCCAGGCGACGGCGCGCTCGGCGGCGTCGCGGGGCTCGAGGAAGTAGTCCTCCAGGGTGAGCCCCTCCTTCTCCGCGCCGAGGTACCCGGCCATCGCGGACCGCGCCAGGCAGGTCGTCCACGCCCCGCTCTCGGGCGCCGCCGCCTCCACGACCACGCAGTCGCTGTCCATGACGTACCCGAACAGCGCGGGCGCGCCGGTCTGCCCGGCCAGGTCGTTCATGTTCCCGACGTCGCCGTCGCCGCCCGGGAACTCCCACACCTGCCAGCCGTCCGGCGCCGACCGGCGCAGCGTCATGTCCGCGGCGCCCGACAGCGCGTCCAGCTCCGTGAGCGGCCGCTCGGCCCGGCCCACGACGAAATAGCCCCAGTAGCCCATGTCCCGGCTCCCCCCGCGTGTCCGTTCGGCTCGCCAAAAGACCACCACAGCCGTACGGAAGTTCGCAGCCGTATCCGACAATCTCGTGCCGGGCGGTCAGTCGAGCCGGTTCGCCAGCGCCTTGAAGTCGGCCCAGGACAGCTCCGGCTTCTCCGGGTCCCACAGCTTCTGGACCGTCGCCGCCAGCGGCAGCCGGATGCCCTCGGCGACCTGCGCCTGCGTCTGGGCGTCCGGGATGTCGCCCCAGACCGCGAAGCTGCCGCCGAGTATCTGGTCGTCGTACTTGGCGTCGACCGCCTCCGTGCCCCGGATCACGCGCGGGGTCCACTGCTCGTAGATGCGCTCGCCGGTCGGGTAGACGAAGGTCAGCGGCTCGCCGAGGACGTAGTAGAGGAACTCGTCGTTGTAGTTGATGACCTTCCGGCCCGCGCTCAGGTACTCGGCGGGCTGCCGGGCGCCTATCTCCTTACCGGTCCAGTAGGCGACCTGGATCTCCTTCAGCGGCTCGACGGACGTGTCCTTGAAGAAGCCGTCGTTCCAGGCGCGCGGGGTGCGGTCGTGGGCCATGACCGTCTTGGCGCGGGCGTTGAGCCAGGCGGTGGTGAGGTCGGCGACGGTGCCGCCGGGGCCGTACGCCTCGCGGGCGGCGGCGGCCAGGTCCGGGTAGGACGCCTCGGGGTCGGGCACGACGAGCGCCTGGTACTCGTCGGCACCCAGGTGCCACTGCGAGCTGGGGAAGAGGTCGGCGTACTCGTTCAGCAGGTCGTCGACGATCTCGCCGGCCTCCGGCTTCGAGATGTCGATCGCGCCGCGCGTGGGCGTGCCCTGCGCGTTGCGCAGCTGGAGGCCGGGGTGGGCGGCGATCACGGCGCCGAGGTGTCCGGGCGAGTCGATCTCGGGGACGACGGTGATGTGGTGGGCGGCGGCGAGGTCGACGATCTCCTTGACCTGCGCCTTGGTCAGGTGGTCGTCGGAGACGATCTCGGGGTGCGAGTCGGACTCGATACGGAAGGCCTGGTCGTCGGAGAAGTGGAGGCCCAGCTCGTTGAACTTGAGGTCGCCGAGCTCGCGTATCCGGTCCTTGATCCAGTCGGCGTCGTAGTGCTTGCGGGCGATGTCGAGCATGAACCCGCGCCGCTCCTTGGCCGGCTCGTCCTTCACCTCGCCCTCCGGCGCGGTGCCGCCGCCGTCCACGGCCTGCTTCAGGGTCCGGGTGCCGTAGTAGACGCCCGCCTCGGCCGGCCCGGTGACGGTGACCCGGCCGTCGCGCACGGTCATGGTGTACGACTCCGGGTCGGCGCCCTTGTCCTGCTTGACGTCCAGCAGCAGGTCCCCGGCGCGTTCGTCGTCCTTCTCCCCCGCGTACGCCATGCCCAGCTCGCCGGCGATCAGCCGCCCCTCGTCGGCGAGGGAGGCGTCGGCGACGACCACGCGGTGGTCCTTCTCCGGCTGCCAGCCGGGGCCGCGGGCCGGGGTGTGCTCACGCACCGCCGGTATGGTGCGCGGCTCCTCGGAGAGCGGGTACGAGCGGCTGGGGCTGGGGGCCGCGGCCTCCTCCGAGGTGCGGGCGGCCGGCGCTCCCGGTCCGCCGTCCCCGTCGGTGGCCCAGAGGCCGACTCCCACGCCGAGGGCGGCGACCACCGTGCCGGCGATCACGGCCCGCTGCCTCACCTTGTGCGCCGGTATCCGGCGTCCGTGCTGGCTCACAGCGCCAACCTAGGGCCGCGAGCTCCACCATGCGTCCACCACATGTTCTGAAACTCTCCCGTTCAGGTGAAATTCGGGCATCGGTCGGACACGCCATGCCGTCACTCGATAACGTGACGCCACTTCCTTCGCACAATCCCCTGCCGACACACACGTGACGCCCACGAGGACCCACGCTGCCTGCGCACCGTCTCCCAGACTTCCCCGGCCGAGTGGCCATACCGGTACAAGCGCAAACCCGCGCCACACCGGTAACACCCTCTTCGCTGGAGCGCTTCAACACAGCGCCCTCCGACGAGGCCGCCCGGACCCTTCTGACCTGCCTGAACAGCCGCCACTGGGCCCACCGCCTCACCTCCCACCGCCCCTACCCCGACCTCCCGTCCCTCCTGGCGGCCGCGGACGAGGCGGCGTACGACCTCTCCCCCGACGACCTGACAGAGGCCCTGGCCGCGGAAACCCTCCCACCCCTCCCCCAGGACACCTACGCGGCAGCCCACACGGCCCTGAACGCGGCGTACGCCGCGTACGAGGCGCGTTTCGGGCATGTGTTCGTCATGTGCCTGGACGGCATGGACGCGGACGAGGCCCTGGACCACGTACTGGCAGGCATCCGGTCACGATTGGCAAACGATCCGGACGAAGAGCGCCTCGTCGCCTCCGAGGAACTGCGCCGCTTGGCAAGGGGCCGACTGGTCCAACTTTCAGGGGCGCGGGACCGTGACATCAGCGGCTCCGCCGCGCGGGCGCGACCAGCCACCGACGATCCGCACCCGGCAAACCACCCAAACCCCCCACCCCGGTAGCCGCCCCGCACTCACCCCACTGCTCCTTTGAGTGCAACTTTGATCACACAAGCAGGCCCCCCGTAAGCGCCGCAGGCAACCGTCGCTACGATGCTGGGGGCCGGTGGACCGTACCCGGCCGGGCCCGACCGACAAGGAAAGCCGGCGCGGCCCCAATCCCCGCTCCCGGAGGAAACTTCCGTGCCGGCTGGAACGCTGTACCGCGGCCGGGAAGGAATGTGGTCCTGGGTGGCTCACCGAGTCACCGGCGTCCTCATTTTCTTCTTCCTGTTCGTCCACGTGCTGGACACCGCTCTCGTCCGTGTGTCCCCTGAGGCCTACGACACCGTCGTGGCCACGTACAAGACGCCGATCGTCGCGCTTCTGGAGTACGGCCTGGTGGCCGCCATCCTGTTCCACGCGCTCAACGGCCTGCGTGTCATCGCCGTCGACTTCTGGGTCAAGGGCGCCCGCTACCAGAAGCAGATGCTCTGGACCGTCGTCGGTCTGTGGGTCGTGCTGATGCTCGGGGCGATCTACCCCGTCCTCGGCCACGCCGCTCGTGAACTGTTCGGGAGCTGACGCGCATGTCGACCACTGAAACCACCGCCTCCGGCATCGGCCCCGTCGAGGGCGCCGGCGCCTCCGTCTACGACGTGGACAATCCCGCGCCGCTGATCGAGCCGCCCCGCAAGCGGACCAAGAAGTCCCCGAAGTCCACGCGCGGCAACTTCGAGATGGCCGCCTGGCTCTTCATGCGCCTGTCCGGCGTCGTGCTGGTCGTCCTGGTCATCGGCCACCTGCTCATCCAGCTGGTGCTGGACGGCGGCGTGTCCAAGATCGGCTTCGCCTTCGTGGCCGGCCGCTGGGCCTCGCCGTTCTGGCAGGTCTGGGACCTGCTGATGCTGTGGCTGGCGATGCTGCACGGCGCGAACGGCCTGCGCACGGTCATCAACGACTACGCGGAGCGCCCGAACACCCGCCTGTGGCTCAAGGGCCTGCTCTACACCGCCACGGTGTTCACCATCCTGCTGGGCACGCTGGTGATCTTCACCTTCGACCCGAACATCCGCTAGGCACGGGGCTGCGAAAATCATGAAGGTACACAAGTACGACACCGTCATCGTCGGCGCCGGTGGCGCCGGCATGCGCGCGGCCATCGAGTCGACGAAGCGCAGCCGCACCGCCGTCCTGACGAAGCTCTACCCCACCCGGTCCCACACGGGCGCCGCGCAGGGCGGCATGGCCGCCGCGCTGGCCAACGTGGAGGAGGACAACTGGGAGTGGCACACCTTCGACACGGTCAAGGGCGGTGACTACCTGGTCGACCAGGACGCCGCCGAGATCCTGGCGAAGGAGGCCATCGACTCGGTCCTCGACCTGGAGAAGATGGGCCTGCCGTTCAACCGGACGCCGAACGGGACGATCGACCAGCGCCGTTTCGGCGGTCACTCCCGCAACCACGGCGAGGCGCCGGTCCGCCGCTCCTGCTACGCGGCCGACCGCACCGGTCACATGATCCTCCAGACGCTGTACCAGAACTGTGTCAAGGAGGGCGTGGAGTTCTTCAACGAGTTCTACGTCCTGGACCAGCTGATCACCGAGGTCGACGGCGTCAAGAAGTCCGCCGGCGTGGTGGCCTACGAGCTGGCGACCGGCGAGATCCACGTCTTCCAGGCGAAGTCCGTGATCTACGCGTCCGGCGGCACCGGCAAGTTCTTCAAGGTGACGTCCAACGCGCACACGCTGACCGGCGACGGCCAGGCGGCCGTGTACCGGCGCGGGCTGCCGCTGGAGGACATGGAGTTCTTCCAGTTCCACCCGACCGGCATCTGGCGCATGGGCATCCTGCTGACGGAGGGCGCCCGCGGTGAGGGCGGCATCCTCCGCAACAAGGACGGCGAGCGCTTCATGGAGAAGTACGCGCCGGTCATGAAGGACCTCGCGTCCCGTGACGTCGTCTCCCGGTCCATCTACACCGAGATCCGCGAGGGCCGCGGCTGCGGTCCCGAGGGCGACCACGTCTACCTGGACCTCACCCACCTGCCGCCAGAGCAGCTGGACGCCAAGCTGCCCGACATCACGGAGTTCGCGCGGACCTACCTCGGCATCGAGCCCTACACGGACCCGATTCCGATCCAGCCGACGGCGCACTACGCGATGGGCGGCATCCCGACCAACGTCGAGGGTGAGGTCCTGGCGGACAACACCACCGTCGTGCCGGGCCTGTACGCGGCCGGCGAGGTCGCCTGCGTGTCGGTGCACGGCGCCAACCGCCTGGGCACCAACTCGCTGCTGGACATCAACGTCTTCGGCAAGCGGGCCGGCATCGCGGCCGCGGAGTACGCGCAGAAGGCGGACTTCGTCGAGCTGCCCGAGGACCCGGAGTCCCTGGTCGTCGAGCAGATCGAGCGGCTGCGCTCCTCCACCGGCACCGAGCGGGTGGCGACGCTCCGTCGCGAGCTGCAGGAGACCATGGACGCCAACGTCATGGTGTTCCGCACCGAGCAGACGATCAAGACGGCCGTGGAGAAGATCGGCGAGCTGCGCGCCCGCTACAAGAACGTGGCGATCCAGGACAAGGGCCGGCGCTTCAACACCGACCTGCTGGAGGCCGTCGAGCTGGGCAACCTGCTCGACCTGGCCGAGGTCATGGCGGTGTCCGCGCTCGCCCGCAAGGAGTCGCGCGGCGGTCACTACCGCGAGGACTTCCCCAACCGCGACGACGTCAACTTCATGCGCCACACCATGGCGTACCGCGAGGTGGGCGACGACGGCGCCGAGTCCATCCGGCTCGACTACAAGCCGGTCGTCCAGACCCGCTACCAGCCGATGGAGCGTAAGTACTGATGGCTACCCCTGTCATGGAGAAGAACGACTCGGCCCCCGAGCCCGGGTTCGCCGACTCCCCGTACATCACGGTCACCTTCCGCGTCCGCCGGTTCAACCCGGAGGTCTCGGCGGAGGCGACCTGGGAAGACTTCCAGCTGGAGATCGACCCGAAGGAGCGTGTCCTCGACGCGCTGCACAAGATCAAGTGGGACCTGGACGGAAGCCTGACCTTCCGCCGTTCCTGCGCGCACGGCATCTGCGGGTCGGACGCCATGCGGATCAACGGCAAGAACCGCCTCGCCTGCAAGACGCTGATCAAGGACGTCAGCCCCGAGAAGCCGATCACGGTCGAGGCCATCAAGGGCCTGACGGTCCTCAAGGACCTGGTCGTCGACATGGAGCCGTTCTTCCAGGCGTACCGGGACGTGATGCCCTTCCTGATCACGAAGGACACCAACGAGCCGACGCGCGAGCGCCTGCAGTCCGCCGAGGACCGCGAGCGCTTCGACGACACGACCAAGTGCATCCTGTGCGCCGCGTGCACGTCCTCGTGCCCGGTGTTCTGGAACGACGGGCAGTACTTCGGCCCGGCCGCGATCGTGAACGCCCACCGCTTCATCTTCGACTCGCGTGACGAGGCCGGCGAGCAGCGGCTGGAGATCCTCAACGACCGCGACGGCGTCTGGCGCTGCCGCACGACCTTCAACTGCACGGACGCCTGCCCGCGCGGTATCGAGGTCACCAAGGCGATCGCGGAGGTGAAGCGGGCGCTGATCACGCGCCGCTTCTGACCCGCACGCGCCGAGCACACGGCCGAGGGCCCCGATCGTGACGATCGGGGCCCTCGGCCGTGCTACGGGGCCGTACGCGGCGTCAGCCGCGCAGCACGCGGCCCTCCTTGTCGGTGCGGTCCTTGCTGGTCAGGAAGAGGATGCCGTCGATCAGCGCCCAGAAGCCCAGGCCGCCGCAGGTGAGGAGCTGGGCGACGCCGACCCCGACGGAGCCCACGTAGAACCGGCCGATGCCCAGGCCGCCCAGGAATATCTGGAGCAGACCGGCGACGATCTTCGACTTGTCGGAGTACGGGCGGCCCTGCGGGTCGAAGCCGTAGGGCGCGGCGGGGTTCGGAGGGACGGTCATGGTGGTGCTCCTGGGGAGAGGTGGGAACGGGCCGGGACGGAACGGCCGCCCGGGGGCCCAGGAAGGAACACCGCTGATCGCGCACGGAATTGCACGGCGGTCCACGTAGCGCCGTGGACGTCCCCCCTGTGCGAGGAGAGCTTAGAGAGACTGATGGGACTGACGGGAGTGGATTCGAGCGAACGTTCCCATTCCGTGATCATACGATCGTCAACCCGCGCCGTGCTCCCGGCGTCTCAGACGAGGTTGCGCGCCACCGTCCACGCCACCGCCGTCAGCAGGATCAGCGCCTGGACCCACGGAGCGATCCGGGGCCGGTAGAAGCGCCCGCGCAGGCCCTCCACCGTCCAGCGGCCCCACAGCGCCAGCGCGAACGGCGCGGCGAGCAGCAGGACGCGGTTGTCCAGCCAGGCCGCCGCGAAGTGACCGTGCATCAGGTCGTACGTCATGCGGGTGCCGCCGCAGGCCGGACAGAGCAGCCCGGTGACGTACCGGAACGGGCACTGGGGCAGGAGGTGCCCGGACTCGTGCGGGTCGGTGAACCACAGGTACCCGGCCCCCGCGGCGCCCGCGACGAGCACCGCGAGGGGCGCCGCCGCGGGATGCCACGACGGGCGCCGCCTCGCAGACGGTGCGGTGCGGGCCGCGTCAGCCACGCAGGATCCGCCCCTGGGCGTCCGTACGGTCGTTGCTGACCAGGTACATGATGCCGTCGATCAGCGCCCAGAAGCCGAGCCCGCCACAGGTGAGGAGCTGGGCTATGCCCATGCCGACGTTGCCGACGTAGAACCGGCCGATGCCGAAGCTGCCGAGGAAGAGCTGGAGCACGCCGGCGACGATCTTCGACTTGTCGGAGACCGGGCGCCCGTAGGGGTCGTAGCCGTAGGGCGCGTTGGGGTCCGCGGCGTAGTAGCCGGGCGCCTGCTGGTAGGGGGTCTGGTAGCCGCCGGCGGGCTGCTGGTAGCCGCCGGGAGGCTGCTGCTGGTAGCCACCCTGCGGGTAGCCGTAGGGACCGGCCTGATCGGTCGGGCCGGAGGCCTGGTTCGGGTAACCGTAACCGGGCGGCTGGTTCGGCTGCTGCGGCTGCTCGCTCACAGTGGTGTCACTCCTGGACGTTGCGGAAAACTGCCGGTCATATTGCAGGACTGTACGAACAAAGAGAAGTCGGGGCCCTGGAGTACCGGTCCGCCCGACGAGTGACCCCGGCGCCGTCGTGTCGCCGGTTGCGCTCTCTTCGCTCCGCGCACACCTAATGTGACGTCATGTCAGATCATGAGTCGTACGAACTGCTCGGGTTCGACAACGTGCTGCTGCCCGTCGGGGACCTCGGCGTGGCCGTCGACTTCTACGAGCGGGCCGGCTTCCCGGTCGCCTACCGGCTCGACGAGGCCGGGATCGCCCTGCTGAAGGTGGGGGTCGAGACACCGGGCCTCCTGCTGCGCCACGAGGAGGAGTTCGGGCGCCAGCCGCCGATGTGGCCCTCCGCGCGCGTGTGGCTGGAGGTGACGGACGCCCGCAGGGCCGCCCGCGAACTGCGCGACGCCGGGGTGCCGCCGCTCGACGAGCCGTTCCCCGTCGCCACCGGCTGGACCGTCGAGTTCGCCGACCCGTGGGGGAACGTCATCGGCCTCACGGACTACAGCAAGCGGCCGGAGCTGGGCCGGCGACCGTGACGCGGACCACTCCGCCGCCGAGTTGAACGCGTTCAAAAGGAGGTCTACAGTCACCTCTGTCAGCGTTTTGAACGCGTTCAAGAAGGGGTGGGGCATGGACCGCACCGTCATCGCCTACGTCATCTACCTGGTCGTCAGCATCGGTCTGACCGTCTGGGTGGCCCGCACGCTCAGCCGCAACGGCCGGATCTTCCTCGCCGATGTGCTGCACGGCAACGAGAAGCTCGCCGACGCGGTCAACCACCTCCTGGTGGTGGGCTTCTACCTGGTGAACCTCGGCTTCGTCGCCCTCTACCTGAGCGGCGACGACACCATCGCCGACACCCGCGGCATCTTCGAGGCCCTGTCGACCAAGCTGGGCGTCGTACTGCTGGTGCTCGGCGTGATGCACCTGGGCAACGTCTGGGTGCTCAACAAGATCCGGCGGCGCGGGATGATGGAGCGGGAGCAGGTGCCGCCGGTCCCGCCGCAGGGCTGGGTGGCTCCGACGGCCGGGGCCTGAGCCGATGGCACACGCCCCCGGGACGGCCGGCGCCCCCGTGCGCCGGCTCACCGTCCTCTACGACGCCGAGTGCTCGCTGTGCACCCACGTACGGGACTGGCTGCTGCGGCAGCCGCGGCTGGTGCCGCTGGACCTGGTTCCGGCCGGGTCGGACGAGGCACGGCGGCGCTTCCCCGGCCTCGACCACGCGGCCACCTTCGACGAGGTCACCGCCGTCGGCGACGCCGGCCAGGTATACCGGGGCGCCGCCGCCTGGGTCGTCGTCCTGTGGGCGCTGCGCGGGTACCGCAGGCTCGCCCACCGGCTCAGCACGCCCACCGGTGCGGTGCTGGCCCGGGGAGCCGTGCTCGCCGCCGCCAAGTGGCGGGGCGGACAGCAGCGGTGGGGCGGCGCCGGGTACCGCCGATCCGATGGGTGGGCCTACGAGCCGCGGCTCGGGTGGGTCTACACCGGACCCGGCTGTGCCGACGGCTCCTGCGCGACTCGCTAGGCTCGGTGCCGTGCCCGCGAAGAACGACGGCCCCGACGACGGCGCCCACCTCAGCAAGTCCGAGCAGACCCGCGCGCTGATCCTGGAGACGGCCATGCGGCTGTTCCAGGAACGCGGCTACGACCGGACGACGATGCGGGCCATCGCCCAGGAGGCCGGGGTCTCCGTCGGCAACGCGTACTACTACTTCGCCGGCAAGGAGCACCTGATCCAGGGGTTCTACGACCGGATCGCCGCCGAGCACCAGGCGGCGGTCCGGGAGGTGCTGGCCCGCGAGAGCGACCTGGAGGCGCGGCTGGCGGGCGTGCTGAAGGTCTGGCTGGACATCGCCACGCCGTACCACGAGTTCGCGGTGCAGTTCTTCAAGAACGCCGCCGACCCGGACAGCCCGCTCAGCCCCTTCTCCCCGGAGTCGGAGCACGCCCGCGCGGAGGCCATCAGCATCCACCGCGCGGTGCTCGCCGGGGCGAAGACCAAGGTCCCCGACGACCTGCGGGAAATCCTGCCCGAGCTGATGTGGCTCTCGCAGATGGGCCTGGTCCTGTACTGGATCTTCGACCGCACGGAGGGGCGCGAGCGCAGCTACCGGCTCGCCGAGCGCGGCGCCCGGCTCACCGCGCGGGGCGTCGTGCTGGCCCGTTTCCGGGTGCTGCGCCCGCTGGTGCGCGAGGTGCACGAACTGTTCACGGACTTCCTGCCGGGGATGACGAAGGCGCTGCCGGACCCCGCGAAGAAGCCGGCGGGGGGTTCCGGCCCTCAGGCCTGACGGGACGCCAGCTCGACCACCGTGATGTCCGACTCGGCCCCCACCCGCGTGGGCGGTCCCCAGGCACCCGCGCCCCGGCTGACGTACAGCTGGGTGTCGCCGTAGCGCTCCAGGCCCGCCAGGGTCGGGTTGGCGGCGCCCGCGATGAGGTTGCCGGGCCACAGCTGGCCGCCGTGGGTGTGGCCGGAGAGCTGGAGGTCGACGCCGTGGTCGACGGCGTCGTGGATCATCACCGGCTGGTGGGCGAGGAGCACGCAGGCCCGCGCCCGGTCCCGGTCGCCGAGGGCCTTGGCGTAGTCGGGGCCCTGGCCCTCGTCCTCGCCGGCCACGTCGTTGACGCCGGCCAGGTCGAAGTGGGGCAGCTCGGTGCGGGCGTTCTCCAGCGGGATCAGGCCGAGGCGGCGCACCTCGGCGACCCACTGCTCGGCGCCGGAGAAGTACTCGTGGTTGCCGGTGACGAAGTACGCGCCGTGCCGCGCCTTGAGCTGGGCCAGCGGGGCCGCGGCCGGGCCGAGGTCCTTCACACTGCCGTCGACCAGGTCGCCGACGACGGCGATCAGGTCGGGCTGCGTGGAGTTGATGGTGTCGACGACCTTCTGCGCGAAGCCCCGGCCGAGCACCGGGCCGAGGTGGATGTCGCTGACCACGGCGATGCGGAAGCCGTGCGCCGCGCGCGGGAGCTTGGCCAGCGGCACGGTGACCCGCTTCACGCTCGGGCCATTCAGCACGCCGTACGTGCCGTAGCCGACCGTCCCGACGGCCGCCGCGGCGGCGGCACCCGCGACGACGCGGGAGACGAAGAGGCGGCGGGAAGGGAGGGCGAGGGGGCTCTCGGGCGGGGTGGCCGGGGTGCCGGTGCCCGCGTCGGCGTCGGCGTCGGCGTCGGCGTCAGGAGTGCCGGTGTCCGGGGCCTCGGGGGTCTTGGGCGGGGCCGTCCCGGCCGGTATGCGCCTGGTGTCCGCGGCCGGGGTGCGGGGTTCCGGCTCCGCCTGCCGCCGCCCGGCCGCCCGCCGCTCCAGGAACCGCCGCAGCAGCGGCCGTACGATTTCGCCCGCCAGCACGGCGAGCAGCAGGTAGATCGACAGTGCCAGCCACAGGAAGCCCGGCCAGGCCAGGACACGCTGGAGCCAGAAGGGTGCGCCCGCGCGCTCGGCGACCAGCGCGCCGACCGCCAGCACCCAGCCTCCGGCGATCACCACCGCGCCGATGCGGCGTACGGGGCCGGGACCGCGGGTCGTGTCGCGGAACAGGCGCCGCCACACGTACCAGTTGGCCGTCGCGATGACGCCCACCACGGCCAGCGCGACGAGCGCGAAGACGACCACCATGCCGTCGATTCCCCTCAGTTGCGGCGTCCGTGACGCCTATGACGTTCGGCGCAGCGCGCGCACCCCGCGCAACCCGATGACCCCCACGACCGTCCCCAATACGAAGGAGACGACCGCGAGCAGCAGGTGCACCCAGAAGTACGCCGTCGGGTCGCCGTCCTCGAACGCGAGCCCACTGCTGTCCTTGATCAGATTTTTGACGAAAGTGATCCAGATGATCCAGCTCCACACCCCGAAAGCGAGCAGGAACCAGGAGACGGGGCGGCTGAGCTTCATGCCTTCAGTATCGCCGCCGCGTGTCCGGAACCGTGCGCGGGGTGGGGAGCGGGGTGGGAAGGCGTCGCACGCGGGCGGTACGTTCTCGCTCGTGCCCGCACCCACGAAGACCGCCAGGCGCTCCCTGACGGTCACCGCCGCCGCCCTGACCGCGCTCGGTCTCCTCTCCCCCGCCGCGCTCGCCGCCCCCAGCCCCTCGGCGAGCCCGTCGGCCAGTCCCTCCGTCACTCCGCCCGCGTCCATGTCGATCATGGGCGGCGCGCGGCTGGGCAAGCCCGGGACGCAGGTCGACCTGGCGGGCGGGGCGCCCGTGCTGCCGAAGGACCTCACCGCCCGCTCGTGGATCGTGGCCGACGCCGAGTCCGGCGACGTGCTCGCCGCGCACAACGCGCACTGGCGGCTGGCCCCGGCGAGCACGCTGAAGATGCTCTTCGCCGACACGCTGCTGCCGAAGTGGCCGAAGACCACCAAGCACAAGGTCGTTCCCTCCGACCTGGCGGGCCTCGGGGCGGGCTCCAGCATGGTCGGCGTCAAGGAGGACGAGACCTACACCGTCCACGACCTGTGGCTCGGGGTCTTCCTGCGCTCGGGCAACGACGCCGTGCACGTGCTGTCCGCGATGAACGGCGGCGTGAAGAAGACGGTCGAGGAGATGAACGCGCACGCCCAGGAGCTCCAGGCCCTCGACACGACCGTGGTCAGCCCGGACGGCTACGACGCGCCGGGCCAGGTCTCCTCCGCGTACGACCTGACGCTCATCGCCCGCTCCGGGCTCCAGAAGAAGGACTTCCGCGAGTACGCCTCGACGGTCCGCTCGCAGTTCCCCGGCGAGACGAAGAAGGACAAGAAGGGCAAGACGTCCCGCGAGTCCTTCGAGATCCAGAACACCAACCGCCTGCTGGCCGGCGACTCCGACGTGGAGGTCTACCCGGGCATCGCGGGCGTGAAGAACGGCTACACCACCAACGCGGGCTACACCTTCACGGGCGTCGCCGAGCAGGGCGGCAAGGTGCTGCTCGTCACCGTGATGAACCCGCAGAAGGACGAGCACAACGAGGTCTACAAGGAGACCGCCCGCCTCTTCGACTGGGGCTTCAAGGCGGTCGGCAAGGTGAAGCCGGTGGGTGAGCTGGTCCCGCCGAGGAGCGCCGCGCAGGCGAGCCCCCGGCCGGACGCGTCGTCCTCCGGGCAGGCCGGGGGCACCGGGAAGGGCGCGGCGGGCGCGCAGCCGGTGGCCGGAGCCCCGGCCGGGGAGGGTTCCGGCGGCGTCGGGGTCGCGGCCGGCATCACCGCCGGGGTGCTCGTGCTGCTCGCGGGCGGGGCGTGGCTGATCAACCGGCGGTGGCCGCTGCCGGACCTGGTCCGTCGCCGGACGCGCCCCTGACGCCCTGCTCGCCGCCGTCCTCGTCCCCGAGTTCCTGCTCCTTGCTGCCCGTCGCCGTCCATGCGGCGCAGAACAGCACCAGCTTCGAGGTGAAGTTGATCCACAGCAGCAGGGCGACGGGGACGCCGAAGGCGCCGTACATGCTCTTCGCGGCGACGCCCTGCATGTAGCCGCTCAGCAGCAGCTTCAGCAGCTCGAAGCCGACCGCGCCGATCAGCGCGGCCACCACCAGCCGGCGGCGCGCGGGCTGTACGCCGGGGAGCAGGGCCAGGACGTACAGCAGGAGCAGGAAGTCGGCGAGTACGGCGACGGCGAACGCGGCGACGTACAGGAGCACGCTGCCGACGCCGCCGTCGAGGCCCAGTTGCCGGACGATCCAGCCGACCAGCGCCGAGGCCACGGCGGAGATGGCGACGGTGACCAGGAGGGCGCCGCCGAGACCGACGAGGACGCCGGCGTCCTTGGCCCGGTGCAGGACGGGGTTCTCCTCCTCGTCCGGCAGCTCCCAGACGGCGCGCAGGCAGCCCCGGGTGGCGTCGACCCAGCCGATGCCGGTGAACAGCAGCAGGGCACCGGCGATGAGGCCGACGGTGCCGGCGTTGTCGATCAGGCTCTGGATGTTGAGCTGGTCGGAGATGCCGGGGATCTGCTCGGCGATCTTGTCCTGGAGCTGGTCCTGCTGGTCCTTGCTGAGGGTGGCGGCGGCGATGGCGGCGGCCAGGCTGAGGAGCGGGAAGAGGGCGACGAAGCTGGTGAAGGTCATGGCGGCGGCCAGCCGCGTCCACTTCACCCGGTCGAGTCGTTCGTAGGAGCGCCACGCGTGCGTGGTCATCAGCCGTGCCAGCCACGGCCCCACCACGGGGAGCTTCTTCAGCCAGTCCATGATCCGACCCTGCCCCCGCTCGTCCCGGTCCATGATCCCGTCGTGCCACCGGTTCCGTCCCCGGTGCGGAAGACCAGTGTTCTTGTGCCCCAGAAACGCAGGATGGTGGCCAGCACCATGCCGATTCCGGCTCCGGAGACCGTGTCGGCGCGCTGCGAGGTGAGGCCGAGGCCGTAGTGGCTGACGGCCAGGCACAGCAGCTGTACGGCGGCTCCGGCGGCGTTCACCGCGAAGAAGACGGCGTACGGGCGCAGGCCCCGGGGCCGGGTGTGGCGGTAGGTGCCCAGCGCGTTTCCCGCGTAGGCGACGGAGCAGCCGGCGACGAAGGAGAGGGCCTTGGCGGTGAGCGGGTCGAGGCCCGCCGGGCCGCGCAGGAGCGTGAAGAGGGCGAGGTCGACGGCGTAGGCGAGGAGGCCGGCGGCGGCGAAGCCGGTCAGTTCGCGCCGCCGGGCATCCTTGGTGGTGCCGTCTACCAATTGGCCACCGCCAGGGCGTACATCGCCACCCACACCACGCCGATCAGCGCGAGCGCCCGGTCGCGCAGGACGACGTCCTCGGGTTCGCCGGCGGTGCCGCGGTCGGCGAAGACGGCGTAGCGCAGGACGGCGAGGATGAAGGCGACCATGGAAAGCTGGCGCCAGGGCAGCACGCTGGTGTGCGGGACGCCGCCCTCCTCCATGGCCCACAGGCAGTAGCCGAGGACGGCGACACCGGCCGCGAGCTGCCAGACGAAGCGGAGGTAGCCGGTGGTGTACTCGGTGAGCAGGGCGCGGGTGGCGCCCGCCTTCCCGGCCATCTGGACGGCTTCGCTGTAGCGCTTGGCGGAGACCATGAACAGCGCGCCGAAGCCGGTCGTGATGAGGAACCAGCGCGACAGCGGGATGCCGAGCGCGAGTCCGCCGATCATCGCCCGCATCAGGAAGCCGGTGGTGACGACGGCGAGGTCGACGACCAGGACGTGCTTGAGGCTGATGCAGTACGCCAGTTGCATGGCGAGGTAGGCGGTGAGCAGGGCGGGGACGGCGGGCGGGCACAGCCAGGCGGCGGCGAGGGGCGCGAGGACGCCCAGGGCGCCCCCGACGGCGTACGCGACGGGCACCGGGACCTGTCCGGCGGCCACGGGGCGGTGGCGCTTGACCGGGTGGGCGCGGTCGGCCTCGGCGTCGCGGGCGTCGTTGACGAGGTAGACGGCGGCGGCGCAGGCGGTGAACAGGACGAAGACCAGGGCGAGCCGGCTCAGGACGTTCGGGGCGAACAGTTCGCCGGCGGCGGCCGGGGCGGCGACGACCAGGACGTTCTTGACCCACTGGCGGGGGCGGGCGGTCCTGACCAGACCGGCCAGGAGCCCCTTGCGGCGGGGCGGCGCGGAGTCGGGCCGCTGCTGCGGGGCGCGTTGCCGCAGGACGGTCGTGTCGGTCACGGCCGGCCTCCGCGCATCCAGTCGGCGCCGAGCCGGGCCGTGAGCGCGCCCAGGGCAGCGCCCGCGGCGACGTCGGAGGGGTAGTGGACGCCGACGACCAGCCGGGAGGCGCACACCGCGGCGGCCAGCGGCCAGACCGCGTGCACGCCGAGCGCGCCGAAGGCGACGGCGGCCGCGGCGGCGGAGGTGGCGTGGGAGCTGGGGAAGGAGTGCCGGCCGGCGGTGCGCACCAGGGGCACGACGTGCGCGGGGCGCGGACGGCGCACGACCCGCTTCACGCCCATGCTGACGACGTGGGCGCCCGCGGTGAGGGCGGTGCCGCGCAGCCAGGCCCGGCGCCGCGGGCCGTCCACGGCGGCTCCGGCGAGGCCCGCCGCCAGCCACAGCGCTCCGTGCTCCCCGGCCCAGGACAGGGCACGCGCGGCACCGGCCACGCGCGGGTCCGTGCCGCAGGCTCTGAGCGCCGTCACGATCCGGTGGTCCATGTCGAGGTCGTCCATGTGGACTCACTGTTCACGCCCCGCGGCGCGGAAGTCCGGCACGATCGGGCGACATACCATTAATCACCCGTTTCGGGGATGTGGGGGATGTTTCTGGACCAATCGCCTGTATAGGGGCGATACGGTCGCCCGCATGTCCGCCGACACCGTTCCCGCCGCCGAAGGAGACCCCGGTACGACCTGGGGGCCCGTCACCGGCTGGGGCCGCACCGCGCCCACCACCGCCCGGCTGATCCGCCCCCGCACCTACCAGGAGGCCGCCGACGCCGTCCGGGAGTGCGGGGCCCGCGGGGGCATCGCGCGGGGGCTGGGGCGGGCGTACGGGGACGCGGCTCAGAACGCGGGCGGCGCGGTGCTCGACATGACGGGCCTGGACCGCGTCCACGCCATCGACGCCGACGGCGGCACGGTGCTCTGCGACGCGGGTGTCTCCCTGCACCGGCTTATGGAGGTGCTGCTGCCGCTCGGCTGGTTCGTGCCGGTGACGCCCGGCACCCGCTATGTGACGGTCGGCGGGGCGATCGGCGCCGACATCCACGGCAAGAACCACCACGTGTCGGGTTCGTTCTCCCGGCACGTGCTGTCGTTCGAGCTGCTCACCGCCGACGGGCGGGTCCGCACCGTGGACCGGGGCACGCCGCTGTTCGACGCGACCGCCGGGGGCATGGGCCTGACCGGCGTGATCCTCACCGCGACCGTGCGGCTCCAGCCGGTCGAGACGGCGCTGATGTCGGTCGACACCGAGCGCGCCACCGACCTCGACGACCTGATGGCCCGCCTCACGGCCACCGACCACCGCTACCGCTACTCGGTCGCCTGGATCGACCTCCTCGCACGCGGCGCGCAAACCGGCCGGGCGGTCCTCACCCGCGGCGACCACGCCCCGCTGGACGCCCTCCCCGAGCGCTCGCGGGCCCGGCGCGACCCGCTGGCCTTCCGCACCTCCCGCCTGCCGGCCGCCCCCGACCTGGTCCCGGACGGCCTGCTGAGCCGGACGACGGTGGGCCTGTTCAACGAGGTCTGGTACCGCAAGGCGCCCCGCCTCAGCCGGGGCCGGCTCCAGCGGATCTCCACCTTCTTCCACCCGCTGGACGGCGTCCCGCACTGGAACCGCGTCTACGGCCGGGGCGGCTTCGTGCAGTACCAGTTCGTCGTCGGCCACGACCGGGCGGACGACCTGCGCCGGATCGTGCGGCGCATCTCCGAGCACCGCTGCCCGTCCTTCCTGGCCGTCCTCAAACGCTTCGGCGAGGCCGACCCGGGCTGGCTCTCCTTCCCCGTGCCCGGCTGGACCCTCGCCCTGGACGTCCCGGCCGGCCTGCCGGGCCTCGGGGCCTTCCTCGACGGCCTCGACGAGGAGGTCGCGCGGGCGGGCGGGCGGGTCTACCTCGCCAAGGACTCCCGGCTGCGGCCGGAACTGCTCGACGCGATGTACCCGCGCCTCACCGACTTCCGCGCGCTGCGCGCGGAGCTGGATCCGCGCGGGGTGTTCGTGTCCGACCTGGCCCGTCGCCTCGCCCTCTGACCCCCTGGAGCTGTCGTGAAGGACGCCTTCGGCATCCCCCAGTCCCTCCTCGTCCTCGGCGGTACGTCCGAGATCGCGCTCGCCACCGCGCGGCGCCTCGTCACCCGCCGCACCCGCACCGTGTGGCTGGCCGGCCGCCCTTCCCCCGCCCTGGACCGGTCGGCGGAGCGGCTGCGCGACCTCGGCGCCGAGGTCCGTACCGTCGCCTTCGACGCGCTCGACCCCGAGTCCCACGAGGCGGCACTCGGCAAGGTCTTCGCCGAGGGCGACATCGACATGGTGCTGCTCGCCTTCGGCGTCCTGGGCGACCAGGCGCACGACGAGCGGGAACCGCTGAACGCGGTGCGGGTGGCGCAGACCAACTACACCGGCGCGGTCTCGACGTGCCTGATCAGCGCCCGCGCGCTCCAGGCCCAGGGCCACGGCTCACTGGTGGTGCTCTCCTCCGTGGCCGGCGAGCGGGCCCGCCGCGCCAACTTCATCTACGGCTCCAGCAAGGCCGGCCTGGACGCCTTCGCGCAGGGCCTCGGCGACGCGCTGCACGGCACCGGCGTCCACGTCATGGTCGTACGCCCCGGCTTCGTGCGGTCGCGGATGACCGAGGGTCTGGAGGAGGCGCCGCTCGCGACGACGCCGGAGGCGGTCGCCACGGCGATCGAGCTGGGGCTGCGGCGGCGCTCGGAGACGGTGTGGGTGCCGGGCGCGCTGCGCGTGGTGATGTCGGCGCTGCGGCACCTGCCGCGGGGGGTGTTCCGGCGGCTGCCGGTGTGAAGGCCCCGGACTAGCGGGTGGGCAGGGAGTCGCGTTCGACGCGGTCCGCCTGCGGGGGCACGGTGGCGCTGCCGAACGGGAACTCCCGCAGCTTGCGCCACACCCCGTCGGCGCCCTGCTCGTACAGCGCGAAGCCGGTGCAGGGCCACTGGGCCCCGTAGTCGGACAGCTCCTCGTAGGCGCGGTCCATCGCCGCCTCGTCGATGCCGTGCGCCACGGTGACGTGCGGGTGGTACGGGAACTGCAGTTCGCGTGGGACCGGGCCGGAGGCGTCGCGGACCCGCTTCTGCAGCCAGGAGCAGGCCGCGCCGCCCTCGACCACCTGGACGTAGACCACGGGCGACAGCGGGCGGAAGGTGCCGGTGCCGGACAGGCGCATCGGGAAGGGGCGGCCGCGGGCCGCGACCTCCGCCAGGTGCGCCTCGATCGCGGGCAGCGCGCCGCCGTCGACCTCGGTCGGCGGCAGCAGGGTGACGTGCGTGGGGATGCCGTGAGCCGCGGCGTCGCCGAAGCCCGCGCGCAGCTGCTGGAGCTTGCTGCCGTGTGGCTCCGGGACCGCGATCGACACGCCGATCGTTACGGTCCCCACGTCGTCTCCTGTCGTTACGTGTCACTCGGTGGGTGCCGCTGAGTCGGACACCCGGTTATCGACTGTACGGCCACGACCGTGCCCGGGGCAGGCGCAACCGGAGTGATGTGCAGCGCTACGGCGGCGTGCCGGGGCGCACGGGCGGGGCGGCGGGTGCCGTGAGCAGCACCGGGGGTGGCGCGGCGCTCAGTGCTTGGCGGGGAGGAAGCCCACCATGTCGTACGCCCGGGAGAGGGTCTCGGCGGCGACGGCACGGGCCTTCTCCGCGCCCTTGGCGAGGATCCCGTCCAGGGTCTCCGGGTCGTCCAGGTACTGCTGGGTGCGGTCCCGGAAGGGGGTCACGAACTCGACCATGACGTCGGCCACATCGGTCTTGAGCGCGCCGTAGCCCTTGCCCGCGTACTTCTCCTCCAGCTCGGTGATGTCGGCTCCGGTGAGCACCGAATAGATGGAGAGGAGGTTGCTGACGCCCGGCTTGTTCTCCCGGTCGAAGCGGATCACGGTGTCGGTGTCGGTGACCGCGCTCTTGACCTTCTTGGCGGTGGCCTTGGGCTCGTCCAGGAGGTTGATGAGGCCCTTCGGCGTGGACGCCGACTTGCTCATCTTGACCGTCGGGTCCTGGAGGTCGTAGATCTTCGCCGTCTCCTTGAGGATGTAGGCGGAGGGGACGGTGAAGGTGTCGCCGAAGCGGCCGTTGAAGCGCTCGGCCAGGTCACGGGTCAGCTCGATGTGCTGGCGCTGGTCCTCGCCCACGGGGACCTCGTTGGCCTGGTAGAGCAGGATGTCCGCGACCTGGAGGACCGGGTACGTGAACAGGCCGACGGAGGCGCGGTCGGCGCCCTGCTTGGCGGACTTGTCCTTGAACTGGGTCATGCGGGACGCCTCGCCGAAGCCGGTGAGGCAGTTCATGACCCAGGCGAGCTGCGCGTGCTCGGGGACGTGGCTCTGGACGAAGAGCGTGCAGCGGTCCGGCTCCAGTCCGGCGGCCAGCAGCTGGGCGACGGCCAGGCGGGTGTTGGCGCGCAGCTCCGCCGGGTCCTGCGGGACCGTGATCGCGTGCAGGTCCACGACCATGTAGAAGGCGTCGTGGGACTCCTGGAGCGACACCCACTGGCGCACGGCGCCGAGGTAGTTGCCGAGGTGGAACGAGCCGGCGGTGGGCTGGATACCGGAGAGCACGCGGGGTCGGTCATTCGCCATGCCCGACATTCTCTCAGGTTCCACCGGCGGCTCGTCCCCCGGTCGGCAGCGGTCAGCCGAGGTCGATCTCCGGGTACAGCGGGAAGCCCGCCACCAGGTCCGTCGCCCGGCGGGAGATCTCGTCCGCGGTCTTCGCGTCGAGGACGTGGGAGGCCTTCGACGGGGCGCCCGACTTCGTGGTGCCCGGCTCCGTGGCGGTCAGCACGCGGTCGATCAGGCCGGCCACCTCGTCCATCTCCGCCGTGCCCAGGCCGCGCGTGGTGAGCGCCGGGGTGCCGACGCGGATGCCGGAGGTGTACCAGGCCCCGTTCGGGTCGGCGGGGATGGCGTTGCGGTTGGTGACGATGCCGGAGTCGAGGAGGGCGGCCTCGGCCTGGCGGCCGGTGAGGCCGTAGGAGGAGGCCACGTCGATCAGGTTCAGGTGGTTGTCGGTGCCGCCGGTGACCAGGGTGGCGCCGCGCTTCATCAGGCCCTCGGCGAGGGCGCGGGCGTTGTCGACGATGCGCTGGGCGTAGTCCTGGAACGCCGGCTGCCGGGCCTCGGCGAGGGCGACGGCCTTGGCGGCCATGACGTGCGGGAGCGGGCCGCCGAGGACCATCGGGCAGCCGCGGTCGACCTGGTCCTTGAGGGAGTCGTCGCACAGCACCATGCCGCCGCGCGGGCCGCGCAGGGACTTGTGGGTGGTGGTCGTCACGATCTGGGCGTGCGGGACCGGGTCGAAGTCGCCGGTGAGGACCTTGCCCGCGACGAGGCCCGCGAAGTGCGCCATGTCGACCATGAGGGTCGCGCCGACCTCGTCGGCGATCTCGCGCATGATCCGGAAGTTCACCAGGCGCGGGTACGCGGAGTAGCCGGCGACGATGATCAGCGGCTTGAACTCGCGGGCCTGGGCGCGCAGGGCCTCGTAGTCGATGAGGCCGGTGGCCGGGTCGGTGCCGTAGGAGCGCTGGTCGAACATCTTGCCGGAGATGTTCGGGCGGAAGCCGTGGGTGAGGTGGCCGCCCGCGTCCAGGGACATGCCGAGCATCCGCTGGTTGCCGAAGGCCTGCCGCAGCTCGGCCCAGTCGGCCTCGGTCAGGTCGTTGATCTGGCGGACGCCGGTCTTCTGGAGGAAGGGCGCCTCGACGCGGTCGGCGAGCACGGCCCAGAAGGCGACGAGGTTGGCGTCGATGCCGGAGTGGGGCTGGACGTAGGCGTGGCGGGCGCCGAAGAGCTCGCGGGCGTGCTCGGCGGCCAGGGACTCGACGGTGTCGACGTTGCGGCAGCCGGCGTAGAAGCGGCGGCCGACGGTGCCCTCGGCGTACTTGTCGCTGAACCAGTTGCCCATGGTCAGCAGCGTGGCCGGGGAGGCGTAGTTCTCCGAGGCGATCAGCTTGAGCATCTCGCGCTGGTCGGCGACCTCCTGGCCGATCGCGTCGGCGACGCGGGGCTCGACACCGCGGATGACGTCGAGCGCGGCGCGGTAGGCGGTGGACTCGGGGGTGAGCTCTGCGGGCATGAGGACCTCCGGACGGTGTGGTCGGCGTTCGGGTCGGCCCAGGCGCACGGCACTCGTCGTTCGAGCCGCTCCCCGATGGTCGGTCCCATCCCAGCGCGCCAGTCACGGCCCACGGGCAGCCTACCGGGCGGCCCGGAGTGCCGGGGTGCGGCGTCCACCATGCGAGCGACGGTGCTCAGAGGATCACATGGGGCAGGAAGCGCGCGTACTCGTCCGTCACCAGGCCCGACGACTCCCTGATGCCGAGGCCCGCCGACTCGTTCTCCACCACCCAGGCACCGAGGACGACCCGGTTGCCGTCGAAGTCGGGCAGGGGGGCCAGCTCCTGGTAGCAGCAGGGCTCGGTGCGCTCGGGCGCCTCGGTGCCGGGGCGGTGGATCGTGACGCCGGCGCCCTCGCGGCCGAGGAGGGGCTTGGCGACGTAACCGGTGGTGTCGGCGAGGTCGCGGGGGCCGTCGAGGTAGGCGGGGAGGAGGTTGGGGTGGTCCGGGTACAGCTCCCAGAGGATCGCGAGCAGTGCCTTGTTGCTCAGCAGCATCTTCCAGGCGGGCTCGATCCACAGGGTGGTGCCGGTGCCGCCGCCGTTGTCGAGGGTGTCGAGGACGTGGTCGGCGAAGCGGTCGGTGGTCAGCCACTCCCAGGGGTAGAGCTTGAAGATGCTGCGGATGAAGCGCAGCTTGGTGTCGACGAAGCGGCCGGAGAGGCGGTCCCAGCCGATCTCCTCCATGGAGATCCACTCGGTGGCCAGCCCGGCCTGCTCGGCGGTCTCCTTGAGGTAGGCGACCGTCATCAGGTCCTCGCCCAGCTCGTCGGCCTCGGAGTTCGCGAAGTACAGCGGGGTGCCGGGCGGGAGGAGGGCGGCCTGCCTCTTCCAGGCGTCGATCAGACGCTCGTGGAGGCTGTTCCACTGGTCGGCGCCGGGGAAGCGCTCCTCCATCCAGAACCACTGCGGGGAGGCGGCCTCCACCAGGGAGGTCGGGGTGTCCGCGTTGTACTCCAGGAGCTTGGCGGGCCCCGTGCCGTCGTAGCGCAGGTCGAAGCGGGCGTAGACGGAGGGGAGTTCGGCGCGGCGGTGCCAGGCCTCGGTGACCGCGCGGACCACGCGCGGGTCGGTGATGCCGAGGTCGGCGAAGCGGTTCGCGGTGACGATGTGCTCGGCCGCCGCCAGGCACATGCGGTGCAGTTCCTCGACGACCTCCTCCAGCGCCTCGACCTCCGGCAGGGAGAAGACGTAGTAGGCGCTCTCGTCCCAGTAGGGGCGCAGGGTGTCGTCGGGGTAGCGGGTCAGGGGGTAGATGCACCCCTGTTCCTCGACGGTCTGCTGCCAGCCGGGGCGGGGTTCGGTGGTGCGGCGTTCCATGGTCCGGGCTCAGCCGCCGCCGCTGCCGGAGCCGGAGCAGCCGAAGCCGCCGCGGTCGACGGCCTCGTCACGGCTGAAGGTGCCGTAGTCGGCCCAGCCGTTGCTGACGTCGGCGTCGTAGTACCAGTCGGCGTCGTCGACGCCCTTGGCGCCCTTCTTCTTGCCGCCCTTGCCGTACGAGCCGCCGGTGGAGCCGGACTTGCAGTTCTTGTCGGCCACGACCTTGTAGCCGTTGATGTAGTCGTAGCTGTCGCGGTCCACACAGCGGCGGTCGGGGTCCGACCCGCACGCGCTCAGGGCCGCCGCGAGCACTCCCATGCCGCCGAGCACCACGGTGCTCGACCGCAGCCGTCGCCGGGTCTCCGCCATGTCCGTCTCTCCCCCGTTGTCCGCTTTCCGGTAAGACAGTTGAGCCGATCGAGTGTACGGCCGTCGCCGGGGGACTTTACGGCAGCGCCCGGCAGAGCGCGTCCAGGGCCCCTGCCCAGGCGTGGTCCGGCGGGGTGCCGTAGCCGACGACGAGGGCGTCCAAGGGGGCGACGTCCGCGTCGGGGTGGCGGAAGGTGGACAGGCCGTGGACGGCGAGTCCGTGCCAGGCGGCGGAACGGACGGCCTGCTGCTCGGTGCCGGGCGGCAGCCGGAGTACGGCGTGCAGTCCGGCGGCGATGCCGGTGACGCGGACGCCGGGGGCACGTTCGGCCAGCGCGGCGACCAGGGCGTCGCGGCGGCGCCGGTAGCGCAGGCGGGCGGCGCGGACGTGACGGTCGTAGTCGCCGGAGGCGAGGAACTCGGCGAGGGTCAGCTGGTCCAGGACACCGGGGGTGCGGCCCGCCATGGCGTCCATGGCGTCCTCGACGAGCCCGGGCGGCAGCACCAGCCAGCCCAGGCGCAGGGCGGGGGCGAGGGACTTGCTGGCGGTGCCGAGGTAGACGACGCGGTCGGGGTCGAGGCCCTGGAGGGCGCCGACGGGCTGGCGGTCGTAGCGGAACTCGCCGTCGTAGTCGTCCTCCAGGACCAGTCCGCCGGTGCGGCGGGCGCGGTCGATCAGGGCGGTGCGGCGTTCGGGGAGCAGGGGCAGGCCCATCGGGAACTGGTGGGAGGGGGTGAGGAGGACGGCCCCGGCGGCGCCCGTGCCCGCGTCCGGGTCGCCGTCCGGGTCTTCCTCGGGCGGCCGGGTGCCGCGGTCGTCGAAGGGCAGCGGCGGCGTGGCGAGGCCCGCGCGGGTGAGCAGGCCGCGGTGGTGGGGCAGGCCGTAGGACTCGACCGACACGGAGCGGGTGCCCCGGTGGCGCAGCAGGTCGGCGAGGACGCCGAGGCCGCCGAGGAAACCGGCGACGACCACGATGCGGTCGGGGTCGGCGTGCACGCCGCGGGCGCGGGAGAGGTAGCCGGCGAGCGCGGTGCGCAGTACGGCGTGGCCGCGCGGGTCGCCGTAGCCGAGGGTCCGGTCGGGGGCGGCGGTCAGGGCGCGGCGGGCGGCGCGCAGCCACTGGGTGCGGGGGAACGAGGCGAGTTCGGGGGTGCCGGGGATCAGGTCGTAGGCGGGGCGGGCCGGTTCCCGGCGGTGCGGCGCGGGGTGGTCGTCGGGGGTGGCGGGGGTGCGGTCGGCGACGCGGGTGCCGGAGCCCTGGCGGGCGGCGAGCCAGCCCTCGGCGACGAGGTCGGCGTAGACCTCGGCGACGGTGTTGCGGGCCACGCCCAGGTCGGCGGCGAGGGAGCGGGAGGAGGGCAGCCGGGTGCCGGGGGCCAGCCGGCCGCCGCGGACCGCCTCGCGCAGCGCGTCGGTGAGACCCCGGCGCAGTCCGGGGCCGGACCGGTCGAGGTGCAGGTCCACGCCGAAAGTGGCCCATGGTTTCGCCATGGGAATGGACCATACCCGTGGGCTGCCTCGCCCATAGTCTCGACGGCATGACGACGACGAACGAGAACACCGCAACCGATGCCTTCGCCCCCGAGGAGCCCGCCCGGCTGGAGTGGGCCAAGCACGCCCCCGAGGTCTGGAAGGCGATGCTGGGGCTGGAGAAGGCGGCGGGCCGGGGCCTGGACCCGAAGCTCAAGGAACTGGTGAAGATCCGCGCCTCGCAGCTCAACCACTGCGCCTTCTGCCTGGACATGCACACCAAGGACGCGCTCGCGGCCGGTGAGAGCGTGGAGCGGATCGTGCAGCTCTCCGCGTGGGAGGAGTCGCGGCACTTCTACACGGAGAAGGAGATCGCGGCGATCGAGCTGACCGAGGCGGTCACCGTGCTGACGGACGGCTTCGTCCCGGACGACGTGTACGCGAGGGCCGCCAAGCTCTTCGACGAGAGCGAGCTGGCCCACCTGATCGCCGCGATCACGGTGATCAACGCCTGGAACCGCTTCGGTGTGACGTGCCGGCTGACGCCGGGGCACTACACGCCGGGGCAGCACGGATGACCGACCGTACGGCGCGGCCGGTGACGGATGCGGACCGTTTCCGTGCCCTGCACCACGGCCGCGCGCCCGGCGACCCTCTCGTCCTGCCCGGCCCGTGGGACGCGGCGAGCGCCCGCGTCTTCGCGGACGCCGGGTTCCCGGCGCTCGCCACGCCCAGCGCGGGCGTGGCGGCGTCCCTCGGGTACGAGGACGGGGCGACCCCGGCCGACGAGATGTTCGCGGCGGTCGCGCGGATCGCGCGGTCCGTGGACGTGCCCGTCTCGGCGGACGTCGAGGACGGGTACGGGCTGGCGCCGAAGGAGCTGGTGGAGCGGCTGCTGGAGTCGGGCGCCGTGGGCTGCAACCTGGAGGACTCCGCAGGCGGGGTGCTCAAGGACCCGCGCGAGCACGCGGAGTGGCTGGGCGAGGTGCGGGCGGCGGCCGGGGACCGGCTGTTCGTCAACGCCCGGATCGACACGTTCATCAGGGGCGTCGCCGACCCGGACGCCGCGATCGGGCGGGCCGCGCTGTACGTCGCGGCGGGCGCCGACTGCGTGTATCCGATCGGCGCCCCCGTCGGCGTACTGCCGCTGCTGCGGTCCGGCATCCAGGGGCCGGTGAACGTCGGCGGGCGGCCCGGGGAGGGCCCCGCGTCCGCCGAGCTGAGGAGGCTCGGCGAACTCGGGGCCACCCGGATCACGTTCGGGCCGGGCCTCCAGCGGCGCGCGGAGGGCGCGCTGCGGGAGATCGCGGCGGAACTGGTGAGGTGAGGGTCAGGGCAGCCACTGCTTCCAGACGGACTCGTGGCTGTCCACCCACTTCTTCGCGGCCTCCTCGGGCCGCATCTTCTGCTCGGCGATCATCAGGGAGACCTGGTTCTGGTCCTCGGTCGTCCACTTGAAGTTCTTCAGGAACTCCGCCGCCTCGCCGCCGTTCTCCGCGAAGTCGGCGTTGAGGTACTTCTGGAGCTCGGTGACCGGGTAGGCGCAGTCGACCTTCGCCGGGTCGGCGTCGCAGCCCTCCTCGTACGGCGGAAGCTTCACCTCCGTCATCGGGACCTTCTCGAACAGCCACTGGGGGGTGTACCAGTAGGTGAGGAAGGGCTTCTTCTCCTTGGCGAACTGCTGGATCTGGGTGATCTGGGCGGCCTCCGAGCCGGCGAAGACGACCTTGTAGTCCAGGTTCAGGTTCTTGACCAGCGCCTTGTCGTTGGTGACGTAGGACGGGGAGCCGTCCATCAGCTGGCCCTTGTCACCACTCTCCGCGGTACGCATCTGGTCGGCGTACTTGTCGAGGTTCTTCCAGTCCGTGACGTCCGGGTGCTTCTTCGCGAAGTACGTCGGCACGAACCAGCCGATGTGGCCGGTGACGCCGAGGTCGCCGCCGGGGGCGATGGTCTGCTTGTCCTCGACGTACCGCTGTTCCTGCTCGGGGTGGCCCCAGTCCTCCAGGATGGCGTCGACCCGGCCCTGGCTGAGCGCGTCCCACGCGGGGACCTCGTCGACCTGGACGGTGTCGACGCGGTAGCCGAGCTCGTGCTCCAGCAGGTACTGGGCGACGGCCACGTTGGCCTGGGCGCCGACCCAGGACTGCACGGACAGGGTGACGGTCCTGGCGCCCTGGGCGTTCGCGAACGGGGACGCCTGCTTGGTCATGTCGGCGGCGCCGCAGCCGGTGAGCAGCGTCAGCGCGGCCACGCCGGCGATCGCGGAGGTCGTACGCATACGCGGTCGCATGTCAGGCTCCCTTCTTCGTCGTACGGCGTTCGGTGGGCTGGGTGACCCGGTCGAGCATCAGGCCGAGGCAGACGATCGCCGCGCCGGCCACCAGGCCGGTCGCCAGGTCGCCCTGCGCCAGGCCGAAGACGACCTGGTAGCCGAGGGCGCCGCCGCCGACCAGGCCGCCGATGATGACGACGGCGAGGACCAGGACGACGCCCTGGTTGACGGCGAGCAGCAGGGCCGGGCGGGCCAGCGGGAGCTGGACCTGGCGGAGCTGCTGGCCGCTGGTGGCGCCGAGCGAGCGGGCCGACTCCATGGCGGCCGGGTCCACCTGGCGCAGGCCCTGGGCGGTGATACGGACGACGGCCGGGAGGGCGTAGACGACCGCGGCGGCCACGGCGGGCGCCCGGCCGACCCCGAAGAGGGCGACGACAGGGATCAGGTACACGAACTGCGGCATCGTCTGGAAGACGTCCAGGACGGGCCGCAGCGCGCGCTCGACGCGGTCGCTGCGGGCGGCGGCGACACCGGTCGCGAAGCCGATGACCAGGGTGACGGCGACGGCCGCGAGGACCTGCGAGAGCGTGTCCAGGGACGGGTTCCACACGCCGAGGACGCCGATCGCCGCCATGGCGAGGACGGCGGTGAGCGCGGTGCGCCAGGTGCCGATCAGCCAGGCCAGTGCGGCGACGATCAGGAGCACCGACCACCAGGGCAGCCATTGGAGGCCGTCCCGCAGCGGGTTGAGGACCCAGTTGGTGAAGTGCGCGGCCCAGTCGGCGGTGCCGCCGACGACGGGGACGCCGGAGTACAGGTGGGCGGTCATCCAGTCGACGGCCCGGTTGACGGGCTCGGCGATGTTCAGCTCCCAGCCGTCGGGCCACTCCAGGAACCCGGCGAGACGTCCGGCGACCGCGACGGCCGCGGCGGCGGCCAGGGCGTACAGCCAGGTCAGCGGGGGCTTCCCGGGCTCGCCGAGCCGCTCCCCCGCCGCGCCGGTCACGCGGTCCAGGACGACGGCGAGCAGCACGATCGGGATGCCGGCCGCGAGGGCCGCGCCGACGTCGACCGAGGCGAGGGCCTGGTAGACGCGGTCACCGAGGCCGCCGGCGCCGATGACGGAGGCGATGACGGCCATGGAGAGCGCCATCATGATCGTCTGGTTGACGCCGAGCAGGAGTTCCTTGCGGGCCAGCGGAATGCGGGCGGTCAGCAGGCGCTGGCGGCTCGTGGTACCGAGGGACTCGACGGCTTCGAGGACCTCCTTGTCGGCGCCGCGCAGGCCGAGGGCGGTGAGGCGGGCCATCGGCGGGGCGGCGTAGACGACCGTGGCCAGGACGGCGGCGGGGACGCCGATGCCGAAGACCAGGACGACGGGGAGCAGGTACGCGAAGGCGGGGAGCACCTGCATGGTGTCGAGCACCGGGCGCAGGACGCGGTCCATGCGGTCGGAGAGGCCGGCGGCCAGGCCCAGCAGGGCGCCCACGGCGACCGACGCGAGCACGGCCACGACCATGAGCGCGAGGGTCTGCATGGTCGGCACCCACATGCCGAGCAGGCCGCAGGCCAGGAACGCGGCGGCCGTGCCGAGGGCCAGCTTCACGCCGGCCACGCGCCATGCGACCAGCGCGCCGATCGCGGTGACCCCGGCCCAGCCGACGGCGAGGAGGGCGAGGTAGACGGCGCGTACGGCGATGACGACGACGTTGCTGACGTGCCCGAAGAAGTAGAGGAACAGCGGGTGGCTGTCCCGGTTGTCGATGATCCAGTCGCTGGCCTTGCCGAGGGGTTCGGAGAGGTCGACGGTGAGGGCGCTCGGCCAGGTGGTGCCGCCCCACTGGGTGACGGCCAGGGGGACGAGAATCGCGGCGGCGACCGCGAGGGTGAGGAGCTTGCGGACGGCGGGGCGGGTGAGGACGCCCGGCGGGGCGGCCTTGGCGGGCGCCGCGGTGATCGTCGCCATCAGACCGCCTCCTTGGGCAGCTCCGCCTCCCCCGGGAGCACGGCCGCCCCCTCGGGGCGTTCCGCGGGTACGGCCGTACCCGCGACGACACCGAGCAGATCCCCCGCGTCGACCACGCCCAGGCAGCGGCCCTCGTCCATGACGCGGGCGGGGGAACCGGCCCGCGCCACCGCCTCGATGGCCTCCGACACCGTGGCCTCGGGCCGGATCGCCGGGCCCGTGCCCGCCTCGTCCGCCGAGGTCGCGGGGCGCATCGCCGTGCGGACGGTCAGGACCTGCTCGCGCGGGACGTCGCGGACGAACTCGCGGACGTAGTCGTCGGCGGGCGAGCCGACGATCTCCTCCGGCGTGCCGAGCTGCACCACGCGGCCGTCCCGCATCAGGGCGATGCGGTCGCCGAGCTTGAGGGCTTCCTGGAGGTCGTGGGTGATGAAGACCATCGTGCGGCCCTCCTCGCGGTGCAGCCGGACGACCTCCTCCTGCATGTCCCGCCGGATCAGCGGGTCGAGCGCGCTGAACGGCTCGTCGAAGAGCAGGACCTCGGGGTCGACGGCGAGGGCGCGGGCGAGGCCGACGCGCTGGCGCTGGCCGCCGGAGAGCTGGCCGGGGCGGCGGTGCTCCAGCCCCTCCAGGCCGACCTTGGCGACGACGGCGGCGGCCCGTTCGCGGCGCTCGGCGCGGCCCATGCCCTGGACCTCCAGGCCGTAGGCGACGTTGTCGAGGACCGTGCGGTGCGGGAGCAGGCCGAAGTGCTGGAAGACCATCGCGGCGCGGTGGCGGCGCAGTTCGCGCAGCCGGGACTTGTCCATCGCGCGGACGTCCTCGCCGTCGATGGCGATGGACCCGGCCGTCGGCTCGATGAGCCGGGTCAGGCAGCGTACGAGGGTGGACTTGCCGGAGCCGGACAGGCCCATGACGACGAAGACCTCGCCCTTGCGCACGTCGAAGGAGACGTCCGCGACGGCGGCGGTGCAGCCGGTGCGCGAGCGCAACTCGGCCGGGCTCAGGGCGGCCAGCCCGGGGTCGGCGGGGATCTTGGCGGCCTTCGGGCCGAAGACCTTCCACAGGCCGTCCACGGAGAAGACCGGGGGACGCTCGGCCACGGTCTCGGCGTCGGTGACGGTCGCGCTCATCGGGCGTCACCGCCGATCAGCTCGACGGCGCGCTCGCCGACCATGAGGACGCCGATCATCGGGTTCACCGCGGGCATCGTCGGGAAGACGGAGGCGTCGGCGATGCGGATGCCCTGCAGGCCGCGGACGCGCAGCTCGGGGTCGACGACGGCGGACTCGTCGGTGGCGGCGCCCATCTTGCAGGTGCCCGCCGGGTGGTAGACGGTGTGGGCGACCTTGCGGGCGTACTCGCTCAGCTCCTCGTCGCCGGTGACGTCCGGGCCGGGGCAGACCTCGCGCTTGAGCCAGCCGGCCAGCGGCTCGGTCTTGGCGATCTCGCGGGCGATGCGGATCCCGTCGACGAGGGTGCGGCCGTCGTAGTCGTCCTCGTCGGTGAAGTAGCGGAAGTCCAGGGCGGGCTTCACGGACGGGTCGGCGCTGGTGAGGTAGAGGCGGCCGCGGGACTTCGGCTTGGGGATGTTCGGGGTCATGGAGACGCCGAACTCCGGGCGCTCGTAGCCCAGTCGCTCCGGGTTGTCCGTGAACGGGATCTGGTAGAAGTGGAACATCAGGTCGGGGCCCGCGTGTTCGGGGTCGCGGCGCACGAACAGACCGGCGTCGGAGTCCATCGCGGAGTTGTCCGGGATGGGGCCGTTGGTCTCCCACACGATCACCGACTCGGGGTGGTCGAGCAGGTTCTCGCCGACGCCGGGCAGGTCGAGCGCCACGGGTATGCCGAGGGCCTCCAGCTGGTCCTTCGGCCCGATGCCGGAGTGCATCAGCAGGCGCGGGGAGTCGACGGCGCCGGCGGACAGGACCACTTCGCCCCGGGCCTTGACCAGGATCTCCTCGCCGTCCTTGGTGCGGACGTGGACGCCCTCGGCGCGGGTGCCGTCGAGCTGGAGCTGGTACGCCCAGGTCTCCAGCATGATCGTGAGGTTGGGGCGCTCGTCCATCACCGGGTGGAGGTACGCCACCGACGCCGACGAACGCTTGTTGTTCTCGGGGTGGTAGGCGAGGTCGAAGAAGCCGACGCCGTCGTTGAACGGCTTCTTGTTGAAGCCCTCGATCCGGGGGACCTCCAGCGTCTTCTGCGCGGAGTCGACGAAGTCGCGGGCGATGGCGTTCCGGTCCTTCTCGTCGACCGGGACGATGTTGTTCTTCAGCCGGGCGAAGTACGCCTCCATCTGGACCGCGCCCCAGCCCTTGGCGCCGGCGGCCTCCCACTCGTCCCAGTCGGACGGCAGCGGCTTGAAGGCGATGAGGGTGTTGTGCGAGGAGCAGCCGCCGAGGACGCGGGCGCGGCTGTGCCGGATGTACGAGTTGCCGCGCGGCTGCTCGGTGGTGGGGTAGTCGTAGTCCAGTTCGCCGCCGAGCAGGCCCATCCAGCGGCGCAGGGTCAGCACGTCGTCGCGGCCGACGTCACTGGGGCCGCCCTCGATGACGGCGACGGTGACGTCCGGGTTCTCGGTGAGGCGGGAGGCGATGACGGAGCCTGCCGTGCCGCCGCCGATGACGACGTAGTCGTATTCGTGAGTGGTCTCGGACATGGGGGTACTCCAGTGGGGCGAGCGGATGGTGCGGGGACGTACGGAAACGGGAGTGTCAGCCGGTGAACCAGCGGACGGGCTGCGGTGCGAGGTTCTGGTAAACGTGCTTGCTCTCGCGGTACTCGGCAAGGCCCGCGGGGCCCAGTTCGCGGCCGACGCCGCTCTTGCCGAAGCCGCCCCACTCCGCCTGCGGCAGGTAGGGGTGGAAGTCGTTGATCCACACGGTGCCGTGGCGCAGCCGGCCGGCGACCCGGCGGGCGCGGCCCGCGTCGGCGGTCCACACGGCGCCCGCGAGGCCGTACTCGGTGTCGTTGGCGAGGGCGACGGCCTCGTCCTCGGTGCGGAAGGTCTCGACGGTGAGGACCGGCCCGAAGACCTCCTCCCGCACGACCCGCATCTCGCGGTGGCACTGGTCGAGGACGGTCGGCTCGTAGAAGTAGCCCGTCTCCGGCCGCTGGGGGGACGGCTCGGGGCGCTTGCCGCCGCAGCGCGGTACGGCGCCCTCGGCGAGGGCGGAGGCGACGTAGTCCTCGGTCTTGGCGCGCTGCTGCTCGGAGACGAGCGGGCCGCACTCGACGCCGTCCTCCGTGCCGCGGCCGAGGCGGATCTTGGCGGCGCGGCGGGCGAGTTCGGCGACGAAGCGCTCGCGGACCGACTCCTCGATGATCAGGCGCCCGCCGGCGGAGCAGACCTGGCCGCTGTGGATGAAGGCGGCGTTGAGGGCCTGGTCGACGGCGGTGTCGAAGCCCTCTTCGGTCTCGCAGGCGTCGGCGAAGACCACGTTGGGGTTCTTGCCGCCGAGTTCGAGGGCGACCTTCTTGACGGTGACGGCGGCGGCCTGGGCGACCTTGGTGCCGCTGACCAGGCCGCCGGTGAAGGAGACCAGGTCGACGTCGGGGTGTTCGGCGAGCCGGGCGCCGACGGTGTGGCCGGGGCCGGTGACGATGTTCGCGACGCCGGTGGGGAGGCCGGCCTCGGTCAGCAGGTCGATCAGGGCGACGGTGGTCATGGGCGTGATCTCGCTGGGCTTGATCACGAAGGTGTTGCCGGCAGCGAGAGCGGGGGCGATCTTCCAGCTGGCCTGGAGGAGGGGGTAGTTCCAGGGGGTGATCATCGCGCAGACGCCGACCGGCTCGTGCACGACGACGCTGTGGATGTCCGGCGAGCCCGCGTCGACGACCCGGCCGGGTGCCTCGCCGGCGACGAGGTCGGCGAAGTACCGGAAGGCGTCGGCGACGCAGTCGATGTCGACGCGGCCCTCCTCCACGGTCTTGCCCGCGTCGCGGCTTTCCAGCAGGCCGAGCGCTTCCCGGTCGCGCACGAGGAGGTCGGCGACACGGCGCAGCAGGGCGGCGCGTTCGGCGACCGGGGTGTGCGGCCACTCGCCCGCGTCGAAGGCGCGCCGGGCGGCGGCCACCGCGAGGTCGGTGTCCTTCTCGTCGCCCTCGGCGACCACGGCGAAGGGCTGGGCGTCGGCCGGGTCGAGGACGTCGCGGGTGGCGCCGGAGGACGCCGCCAGCCACTCGCCGCCCGCGTGAATGGTGCGGTGACCCCGCTCCGCCTGGGTTTCCGTTCGGTTCGCCATGGTGGGAAATGCCTTTCGTTCCTGATCAACCCCTGTGTCACACGCGTGTCACTCTCGGGGACCGTGAGCCCCTGCCCCACGGCCCGGTATGCATGCCGAATCGGTGTCCGAAAGTGCGGCGCATCACTTGCAAAAGGGTCGAAGGGCACGGAAACGGGCCCCGTTCCGGTCGTGACCGGAACGGGGCCCGTGCGGGGCCTGCGGGGCCGCGGGCGGCCCGGAACGCGGGTGGCTCAGATGAGGCCGAGGGCGCGGACCGCCTCGCGCTCTTCCGACAGCTCCTTGACGGAGGCGTCGATGCGGGCGCGGGAGAAGTCGTTGATCTCCAGGCCCTGGACGATCTCGTACTTGCCGTCCTTGGTGGTGACCGGGAAGGAGGAGATGATGCCCTCCGGGACGCCGTAGGAGCCGTCCGACGGGATGCCCATGGAGGCCCAGTCGCCGTCGGCGGTGCCGTTGACCCAGGTGTGGACGTGGTCGATGGCGGCGTTGGCGGCGGAGGCGGCCGACGAGGCGCCGCGGGCCTCGATGATGGCGGCGCCGCGCTTGGCGACGGTCGGGATGAAGTCCTCGGCCAGCCACTTCTCGTCGTTCACGGTCTCGGCGGCGTTCTTGCCGGCGATCGTGGCGTTGAAGATGTCCGGGTACTGGGTGGCGGAGTGGTTGCCCCAGATGGTCAGGCGCTTGATGTCGGTGACCGACGAGCCCGTCTTCTTCGCGAGCTGGGTCAGCGCGCGGTTGTGGTCGAGGCGGGTCATCGCGGTGAAGCGCTCGGCCGGTACGTCCGGGGCGGCGGCCTGGGCGATCAGGGCGTTGGTGTTGGCCGGGTTGCCGACGACGAGGACCTTGATGTCGTCCGCGGCGTGGTCGTTGATGGCCTTGCCCTGCGGCTTGAAGATGCCGCCGTTGGCCTCCAGGAGGTCGCCGCGCTCCATGCCCTTGGTGCGGGGGCGGGCGCCGACGAGGAGGGCGACGTTGGCGCCGTCGAAGGCGACGTTCGGGTCGTCGGTGATCTCGATGCCCTGGAGCAGCGGGAACGCGCAGTCGTCCAGCTCCATCGCGGTGCCCGCGGCGGCGTTGAGCGCCGGGGTGATCTCCAGGAGGCGCAACTTGACCGGCACGTCCGCGCCGAGCAGCTGGCCGGAGGCGATGCGGAAGAGCAGGGCGTAACCGATCTGGCCGGCCGCGCCGGTGACGGTGACGTTCACGGGAGTGCGAGTCATGGCGTTCTCCGTATGACAGCTGGCGGTGGGGCGTCCCGGCCCCGGGCGTTTGATCGATCTCTTGGTATCAAGAGATCGATCCAGCGGTCAGGCTATCGCGCCCGCGGTGCCCGGCACCTCCGGGTCGGTGTGGCCCGGCCCACAGGGCCACCGTCGGAGCACGCCACGCCCGCCGCGGGGGGGTACGCGCGGGCATGAGGAGGCGGCCGCCTGTCCGGGAGAGGGGGGACGAAGGCGACCGCCGTTCGGGGATACCGTTGCCGGACTCCCGTGGGGGTACTTCTCGCGTGCCCGCCCCCGGGAGGGCCATGCCTGGCGCCGGGGGACTTTCTTCAGGACGGTCCGACGCGGGGCCGGCCCGGGGACGGCGCGCGGTGCGGCCCGTCCCCGGTCGCGCCGGTCACTCCGTGCAGCCCTTCTGGCCCGCGGCCAGCGTCACGCACGCCTTGGCGTCGGCCGCGGACTTCACGGCCACCATCGGGGTGTACGCGACGGTGTCGGTGGCCCCGGTGACCGCGCCCGTCTGGCGGTTCGCCCCGTCCGCGCTCACCTCGACCTCGGCGCCCTGCGTGGCCTGGGTGACGCGGGCCCACGCGGCACCGCAGGTCTTGCTGTAGCGGACCTCGACGGAGGCCGCGCCGACCGTGGCGGTCGCGGCGGTGGTCACCAGGTCGCCGCCGCAGCCCATGATCTCCGGGTCCTTGCCGGTGCAGGCGTCGCCGCTGCACTTCACGCCCGGCGGCAGGGCGGCGTCGGTGGTCACGGTCGGAGACGGGGACGGCTCGGCGCCCTCGCTCTTGCCCCCCTCCTCGTTCATGACGTAGAAGGCGCCCGCGATCACCACGAGCACGCCGACGACACCCGCGACGAACGTGGTCACCCGCTTGCCTCCGCCCCCCGAGGAGCCGCCCCGGGCCCGGGAGCCGCCGCGCGGAGGCTCGCCGCGCGCGTTCGTGCGGCCGTGACCGCTCGGGGCGACGGACGCCTGTGCGGGTGGCGTCGCGGGGCCCGCGGCGTCCCCGCGGTCGGCCCGCGTGCCGAGCCGCGCCGTACGGTCGCCGGCCGGTGCCGGACCCCGGTAACCGGCGAGGCCCCACGAATTGCCGTCGGCCGCCCCGCCGGAGGAAGGGACCGAGGGCGCGCCGGGTGAGGCGCCGCCCCGGGCCGTGCCGACGGCCGAGTCGGCGCTGTCGGCGGCGGTCGGCTGCGCCGGGACCGACGGCGGCAGCGTGGGCGCCACACCGGCCGGTCCGGCGACGCCGGGCTTGGCCGTCGCGCCGCCGGCGTGGCGGCCGGCCCGGCTGCCCCGGCCGGCGCCGCCCGACTTGGCGGCGGGCGTGCCCAGCTCGCCGAGCGCGGCACGCGCCTGGGAGATCCGGATGGCCTCCATGGTCATGTCGTGACGCATCTCCGAGCGGCTCCAGGCGCGCTCGGCCAGCTCCCACATGGTGGTGAGGTGCATCGGGTTGGTGCCCGTCACCTCGGCCAGGGCCACGATGGCGCCCTTCGGCGCCAGCAGCCGACCGTTCAGATACCGCTCCCATGACGTCTTGCTGTAGCCGGTGGCGTCCGCCACCGACGCGATGCTCAGGTCGTGGCGGTCCACGAGCCGCCGCAGCTGGCTCGTGAACTCCTTGATCTGCGGATCGAGTTCCTCCGGCAAGGCCTTCCAACGAGGCATTGCTTCCCCCCTCTTACCCCCGGCGACGTGCTGTTCGTTCCCCGCTTGGTCCTCTCGCGCGGCGTCCCGCGCGAAGTCCCCGTTCTGGCTACCCACAGGGATGCGCCCGGTCAGGATCTCAGTTCCCGGGGTGGGGGCGCACAGGAGCACAGAGGCCGCGAGCATGCACCGTCGCACGCCCAGCGGTTGGGGTCCAGTGTCCCACCGGCTCTGCCGTGCCCGGAACCGAACCCCGTTTTTCACGACACGTGCGGTGGGGGCACGTAGCGGAGTAGCGGAACGGTCACTTCCGTGCCACAGCGCCCTGACAGGCGTTGAACAGGGCCTTCGCCGTGCAGGAGGGTTGGTCCCGGCGGCGGCCCGTCCTCTCACGGGGGTGAGGACGGGCCGCCGTACCGGACCAGCGCTAGCTGACCGTGAAGTGCAGGATGTCCTGGAGGAACGGGAGCTTCAGCACCGGTTTCGGCTGGACCATCAGCGCCAGCAAGGCGATGGCGAGGCCCAGGACGCCGTAGGTGGCGACGTCCGTGAAGCGCGAGCGCACGGCGAGCATGCCGACGTCGGGCAGCGTCCAGCGGAGCGCGGCGCCGACCAGGAGCGCGGCGCCGACCAGGAACGTCCCCCAGCGGAACACGTCCAGCGCCGTCAGCAGGAGCCCCAGGCCGACCAGCAGCACCACGGTGAGCACGGGCCACTGCCGGGCGGGCGCCGGCGCGTCACCGGCCGCGGCCCGGCCGCCGCCCTCGGGGCGCGCGGTGTCGCGGGTGAAGAGCGGGAAACGCCGGGTGGTCCGGCGCGGCCTGCCCTCGGCGTCGGGCGCGCTGACGGGGTCGCGGACGGTGAGGTCGTCGGAGTCGGAAGGGCCGTCGGGGTCCGGGGTCTCGCCGGGCTCGAGGCTGCTCTCCGCGCTCTCCGCGCTCCGCGAGCGCCCCAGGTTTCCCGGGCGCCCCCCATGGGTGTCCTCAGCCGGCACTGCGCTCCGCCGCCTCCACCACGTTCACGAGCAGCTGGGCACGGGTCATGGGGCCGACGCCGCCGGGGTTCGGGGAGATCCAGGCGGCGACCTCGGCCACGCCGGGGTGGACGTCGCCCACGATCTTGCCCTCGGCGTTGCGGGAGACGCCGACGTCGAGGACGGCGGCGCCCGGCTTGACGTCCTCGGGGCGGACCAGGTGCGGGGAGCCGGCGGCGGCGACGACGATGTCCGCGCGCTTGAGGTGGGCGGACAGGTCCCGGGTGCCGGTGTGGCACTGGGTCACGGTGGCGTTCTCGCTGCGCCGGGTCAGCAGCAGCGGCATCGGCCGGCCGATGGTGACGCCGCGGCCGACGACCACGACCTCGGCGCCCTTGATCTCCACGCCGTAGCGGCGCAGGAGGGTGAGGATGCCGTTGGGGGTGCAGGGCAGCGGGGCGGGCTCGTTCAGGACGAGACGGCCCAGGTTCATCGGGTGCAGGCCGTCCGCGTCCTTGTCCGGGTCCATCAGTTCCAGGATGCGGTTCTCGTCGATGCCCTTGGGCAGCGGCAGCTGGACGATGTAGCCGGTGCAGGCCGGGTCGTCGTTCAGCTCGCGGACGACCGCCTCGATCTCCTCCTGCGTCGCCGTGGCCGGCAGCTCGCGCTGGATGGACGCGATGCCCACCTGGGCGCAGTCGCGGTGCTTGCCGGCGACGTACTTCTGGCTGCCGGGGTCGTC
The DNA here is from genome assembly GCF_001905385.1 of Streptomyces sp. CB02414. GTDB lineage: Bacteria > Actinomycetota > Actinomycetes > Streptomycetales > Streptomycetaceae > Streptomyces. The sequence goes on from NZ_LIPF01000002.1 coordinate 577,302, forward strand.
GCCGACCAGGACGGTGCCGAGGCCGGGCGTGACGCCCCTCTCCTTCAGCGCCGCCACGCGGGCGGTCAGTTCGGACTTGATCGCGGCTGCGGTGGCCTTGCCATCGAGAATCTGGGCGGTCATGCCCCCATCCTCGCGGATGACCGGCCCCGGGTTCCAATCCGGCCGTCGTACGGACGCCACGGGACGCGTCCGCCCGTACCCGCGCATGATCGGCGTTGTTGCACTTGCACAACACCTTGCGGCCGGACTGGACAAGTAAGAGATAGGTCAAGAACGATTGGGCAGTAGCACAGTGCCGCGGGGCCGTACCGGGGGGACGAACCGCACGAAGTACCTCCTCCGAGCCGAGCCGCGCGCCGTCCCCGCACGTGACAGCTACGGAGGAAGTCCCGCCATGAGTTTCGGCGATCCGAACAACCCCTACGGTCCGCCGCAGGGCCAGCAGCCGGGCTACGGCAACCAGCAGCCGCCCCAGGGCCAGCCCGGCTACGGCTACCCCCAGGGGCAGCAGCCCGGCTACGGCTACCCGTCGGCGCCGCCCGTGCAGCAGCCGTACGGCGGCGGCGCCCCCACCACGATGCCGGGCACCGTCAGTGCCGCCCGGGTCATGCTGTGGGTGATCGTCGGCCTCCAGGTGATCGGCACGATCCTGTTCGCCTTCTCGGCCGTCGCGGTCGACCAGGCCAAGGACGACCCCGCCTTCGAGGAACTGGCCGACTACCCGACCGGCGCGCTGTGGGGCATCGCGGTGCTCGCGCTGGCGTGGGGCGTCTGGGCGGCCGTCCTGGCGGTGAAGTTCAAGGCGGGCGGCAACGGCCTGCGCATCACCGCCCTGGTGTTCGGCGTCCTCACCGCGGTCCTCGCCATCTACCCGTTCCTCGTCTTCGGCATCATCCACCTGGTGCTCGGCATCCTCATCGCCGTGTTCGCGGGCAACTCCAACGGCGCCGCCTGGTTCAAGCGCCCGCGCTACTGACGCACCGCTGAGCGCTTTCGCGCCAATCACGACCCGGGGCCGTGTCTCACCCGTACGAGGGGAGGCACGGCCCCGGTGCGTCGCAATAGTCTGACGCGGGTAGCCGTCAGGCACGGGGAGACGCACCTTGTACAGCATCATCGTGGTACCTCCGCCGACCACGGAGGACGAACCCACCCGCACCCAGTACCGGCTCGCACCCGGCGAACGGCTCGTCTTCGGGCGGTCCGTGCCCGAGGGCGGACTGCTGATCGGGCACGACGGAGTGTCCCGCAGAGCCGGCGAGATCACCGCCCACGGCACCTTCTGGACCCTGAGCAACCTCTCCGCCCACCAGACCTACGTGGTGGAGAACCCGGAGGGCGCCGGCGAGCACATCAAGGTCGCGCCGGGCCGGCTGGACGCACCCGTGCCCTTCGAGTTCTCGCGGATCGTGCTGCCCGCGGCCGGCGACCTGCTGCCGCTGGAGGTCTGGGCGCCGCGCCACGACTACCTGCGCGCCGAGGAGGACACCGACGGCGAACCGGCCGGCACCGACGGTGAACCGACCGCCCCCGCCTTCTCCGTCGACCGCACCAAGCGCTACTTCGCGGTGCTGGCCGCCCTGTGCGAGCCGCGGCTGCGCGGGGCACCGCACGCGCCGCTGCCGACCGTCGAGCAGGTCGTCGAGCGGCTGCGGCCGCTCTGGCCGGCCGCGTCGCGCACGTCCGTGCAGTGGAACATCGACTACCTGGCGGTGAAGCTGCGGCTGAAGCCGGGCCCGGAGACGGCGGAGGCGGGCGCGCGGCTCAACGGCAAGAAGGAGTCCCTGGTGGCCATGGCGCTCCGCTTCGACCTGGTCCGGGAGGACGACCTCGTGGTCCTGACCGCGCCGCCGCGCCGGGTGCCCCGGTGACCGAGGCGTACGCCGTCCCGGTGCCGAAGGGCTACCGGGTCGGCGACTGGGAGGTGCGGGCGCCGATCGCGACGGGTGCCTTCGGCAGCGTGTACGAGGCCCGCCGGGTCGGCGACGACGGGGCCGGGCTGCCCAGGACGGCCGCCCTGAAGTTCCTGCCCACCGGCACGGGCACGCCCCGCCAGCTGACACACCTGCGGGAACTGGTGGAGCGCGAGGTCGAGTTGCACCGCAGGCTGCGGCGGCCCCGGCTGGTGCGGATGTACGAGACCCTCGTCGTCGACGACCCGGCCCGCCCCGCGCTCGACGGCGCCACCGTCCTCGTACTGGAGAAGGCCGAGGGCTCCCTCTCCGCGCTGCTGTCCGCCGCGCCCCGCCCGGCCGACGGGACCGCGCTGGTCGCCGGGATCTGCGAGGGCCTGGCCCAGCTGCACCGTGCCGGATGGGTGCACGGGGATCTGAAACCGGCCAACGTGCTCCTGATGAAGGACGGTTCGGTCCGCCTCGCCGACTTCAACATGGCCGCCGAACTGGAGGGCACCCACGCCTACACACCCGCCTTCTCCACCCCGGACTACACCCCGCCGGAACTGCTCTGGTCGGAGATCGGCGAACGCGGCCGGCGCATCCGCCCCTCCGCCGACGTGTGGGCCTTCGGCGTCCTCGCCCACCTCGTGCTCACCGGCTCCTTCCCGCTGCCCGGCGGCACCCCGGCCGCCCGCCGCGACGCCGCGGCCGCCTACGCGCGCGGCACGGAGGAGCTGCGCCTGTCGCCCCAGCTGCCCGAGGCGTGGCGCGAGGTCGTGCGCGCCTGCCTGACCCGGACGCACGCCGAGCGCATCGGCACGGACGCCCTGGCCCGGCGGGTGGCGGCGGCCGCCGGGACCGGCACCGTCGCCGGCACCGTCCGGTCCTTCCTGCCGCGCCGGGCCCGCTCCCGGCGGGCGGTCCTCGCCGCGGCGACCGCCACCGCGGCCGTCGCCGCGCTGGGCTACGGCGTCACCGTCCTCGTCGACGGCGACGACGGCGGCGGCCCCGGCCAGGGTGTCCCGGGCGCCGGCGGCAGCGCGTCCAATGTCTCCGCCGCCTCCTACGGCGCCGGCGAGCTGCGCACCGACAAGGGCGTGCCGGCGGCCTACCGTCTGCTCATCGTCGAGACGGCCCACGATTGCGATCGCAAGGAGGTCAGTCCGCCCCTGATCGCCGCCATGCTGAAGGTGGAGAGCGACTTCGACCCGGGCCTCTCCGACCCCGCCAAGGACGAGTACGGCATCGCCCGCTGGACGCCGAAGGTGCTGCGCTGGTGGATGAACGAGGACGGCACCCCCGGCGAGACCGTCCCCGAACCCCCGTTCCCGCCCGCCGAGTCCATCCCGGCGATGGGCCGCTACCTGTGCTGGATCACTCCGCGCCTCGACGCCGGCCTGCCGGGCGACCGCCGGGTGCTGATCGCCGTGGCCTACCGGACGTCGTACGACAAGGTGAACGACGCGGGCGGGGTTCCCCCGAAGTACCGCGACTACGCCGACCGCGTCGCTCACCACCTCAAGGAGTACACGCCGCCGGGCAGGAAGTGACCCTGAGAGTTGTGAGGTACCGCCCGGCGGGGGCGGCGGGCACGGTGTGAGCACACCGCTTCGGCGGTGCGACACCGACCGACGTTCATGGGGGAACCACAGTGAACATCTTCAAGCCCGCCGCGCTGCTCCTCGCGGCCTCGGCCCTGGTCGCCGGCTCGACGGTCACGGCCGCCGCCGGCGACGCCCCGGGCGGCACCCGGGTGACCGCTCTGCAGCAGGCGGCCGACGAGGTGCTGGCCGACAACCCGAAGCCCCTGCACGTGACCGCCGACGCGGTGAAGTACGAGGGCCTGACCGTCACCAAGGCGCCCCGGACCAAGGGTGCCCAGGACCTGGCCTGCGGATACGGCCACCTGTGCATGATCGTCAAGGGCACCAAGTTCGACTTCTACAAGTGCCAGACCTGGAACCTCACCAACTGGACCGGTGACGGCCCGTTCACCAACAACCAGACGCCGGGCACGGTCGCCAAGTTCTTCAACAAGGACGGCAGCGTCCGCTGGACGTCGACGGCCTACCAGGCGGGCACGGCGACCTGGGACCCGATCTGGTCGCTGCGCCCCTGCTGATCCGCCCCACCGGAGCCGGCAGGACGACGGCCCCCGGTCCCCTCCGCGGAGGGGACCGGGGGCCGCTTCGGCTCCGCGTTCCACCGACCCGCCGAGCCGTCCGAATGCTTGGGGCGCCCTCACTCGCCTCCCGTACGCTGCCCCTTGTTGGACTGGGGAAGGTTGACCCCGAGGGGAATCGGGGGAGGGGGACGACTCCATGTACAGCGTCATCGTCGTGCCGCCGTCGTGCGGCAGTGTGGCCGACCAGTTGAGGATCAGCGCGGGTGAGCGCGTCGAGTTCGGCAGGGCCGGATCCGGCGGCGGGCTCACCATCGCCCACGAGGGGGTGCCCCGGGTCGCCGGGGAGATCGCGGCGCACCGGACGTTCTGGCTGCTGAGCAACCTCAGCGAGGATCAGACCTACGTGGTGGAGAACCCGGAGGGCGCCGGCGAACACATCAAGGTCGCTCCGGGCCGCGTGGAGGCGCCCGTACCGTTCGAGCTGGCACGGGTGACCCTGCCCGCAGCGGGTGACCTGCTCACCTTCGACGTCTGGGCACCGCGGCACGTCTTCCGCAGCGTCGAGCGCGGGGGTCTGGAGGGGACGGGGACCGTACCGGCGTTCGCGCTGGACCGCACCAAACGGTACTTCGCGGTGCTGGCCGCGCTGTGCGAGCGGCGCCTGCGCGGTGAGCCCCGCGCCCCGCTGCCCGCCGTCGAGGAGATAGTGGAACGGCTGCGCCCGAGCTGGCCCAGGGTCAGCCGCTCCGCCGTCTACTGGAACATCGACTACCTCGCCGTCAAGCTGCGGCTGAGACCCGGCCCGGAGACTGCGGAACCGGGTCGGCGCACCCACGGCAAGAAGGAGTCCCTGGCCTCGCTCGCCCTCCGCTTCGACCTGGTCCGCGAGGACGACCTCGTGGTGCTGGAGCCGGTCCCGAGCGGGGCGCAGCGGTGACCGGGCGGCCGTACGCGGTCCCGGTGCCGAGGGGATACCGGATCGGGCCGTGGGAGGTGCGTGAGCCGCTCGCGTCCGGAGCGTTCGCCACGGTCTACGAGGCGGTCCGTGACGGTTCCGCCGGACCGGACCGCGCCTCCGACGGCGGTGGGCCACCACGCCGGGCGGCACTGAAGTTCCTGCCCACCGGCACCCGTACCCCGCGCCAACTGCACCACCTGCGCGACCTGGCCGAACGCGAGGTGCAACTGCTGCGGCGGCTGCGCTCGCCCCGGCTGATCCGCATGTACGACACGCTGACGGTCGACGACCCGGACCATCCGGAGCTGGACGGCGCGACCGTCCTCGTCCTGGAGCTGGCCGAGGGCTCCCTGGACGCGGTACTGGCCCGGACACCGAACCCGGAGTCGGGGCCCGCCCTGCTGGCGCAGATCTGCGAGGGCCTGCACCAGCTCCACCACGCGGGCTGGGTGCACGGAGACCTGAAACCGGCCAATGTTCTGCTGATGGCGGACGGTTCGGCCCGCCTCGCCGACTTCAACTTGGCCGCGGAGCTGGAGGGCACCCACGCTTACGCGCCGGTCTTCGCCACCCCGGACTACACCCCGCCGGAACTCCTGTGGCCCGAGGTCGACGAGCGCGGCACCCGTATCCGCCCGTCCGCCGACGTGTGGGCCTTCGGCGTCCTCGCCCACGTGGTGCTGACCGGCGAGTTCCCGCTGCCCGGCGGCACTTCGGAGGCCCGCTCCGACGCGGCGACGCGCTACGCCCGGGGCCACGAGGAACTGCGCCTGTCCCCCGGCCTTCCGGACGCCTGGCGGGGCATCCTGCGGGACTGCCTGGCCCCGAGCCACGCGGAGCGCACCACCGACACCGCATCGCTGCTGCGCAGGGTCGAGGAGGCCGCGGGCGCCTCCCGGTCCGCCCGGCTCCCGAGGCTCCGCCCCCGGCGGTGGCGCCGCCCCGCCCTGGCGGCGGCGACCGCTGCGGCGATCGTGGGCGTGGTGAGCCTCGCCTACACGGCCCCGTGGGAATCGGCCCCGGCCGCCGCGGCGCCGCCCACCTGTGAGAGGCCCGTGGTGTACGAGAGCTCCGACGGCCGCGGCTACATGGCGGGCCACAGCGGCACCTGGGACTTCACCATCAAGCGCGGCGACGGCGGCAGCCAGGTCAGGGAGTTGCAGTGCCTGCTCCGCCACCTCCACGGGATCACGGAGGTCGGCGAGGTGGACGGCGACTTCGGCCCGAAGACCCAGAGCGCGGTCGTCATCTTCCAGAAGCGGGCGGGCCTGGACGCGGACGGGATGGTGGGGCCGGCGACTTGGCGGGCGCTGCGCGAGGGCCGGGAAAGCTGACCGGCTGCCCGTCCCCCGCCCTCCGAACCGGGGCACGAAGAGCGTGAACCCCTCCCAGCGAGGTGTTCACGCTCTTCTCAGTCGTTCTTCTCAGTCGTTCTTCTCAATCAGTCTTCTGGTCAGTGGAAGAAGTGCCGCGTCCCCGTGAAGTACATGGTCACGCCGGCCTTCTTCGCGGCCTCGACGACCAGTTCGTCACGGACCGAGCCGCCGGGCTGGACCACGGCCTTCACGCCGGCCGCGGTGAGGATCTCCAGGCCGTCCGGGAAGGGGAAGAACGCGTCGGAGGCGGCGTACGCCCCCTGCGCGCGCTCGGCGCCGGCCCGCTCCACCGCGAGCTTCGCGGAGTCGACGCGGTTGACCTGGCCCATGCCGACGCCGACGGAGGCGCCGTCCTTGGCGAGGAGGATCGCGTTGGACTTGACGGCCCGGCACGCCTTCCAGGCGAAGGCCAGCTCGGCCAGCTCCGCCTCGGACAGCGCCTCGCCGGTCGCGAGGGTCCAGGTGGCCGGGTCGTCACCCTCGGCCTGGAGGCGGTCGGTGACCTGGAGGAGGGCGCCGCCGTCGATGGGCTTGACCTCGACCGGGGCGGCGGGGGCCTCGGGGGCGCGCAGCACGCGGATGTTCTTCTTCTTGGTGAGGGCTTCGAGGGCGCCGTCCTCGTAGTCCGGCGCGACGATGACCTCGGTGAAGATCTCGGCGACCTGCTCGGCCATCTCCTTGGAGACCGGGCGGTTGACCGCGATCACGCCGCCGAACGCGGACAGCGGGTCGCAGGCGTGCGCCTTGCGGTGGGCCTCGGCGACGTCCGCGCCGACGGCGATGCCGCACGGGTTGGCGTGCTTGATGATCGCGACGCACGGCTCGGCGTGGTCGTACGCGGCACGGCGGGCGGCGTCCGTGTCCGTGTAGTTGTTGTACGACATCTCCTTGCCGTGCAGCTGCTCGGCCTGCGCGAGGCCGCCGCCCTCGGGGGCGGTGTAGAGCGCGGCGGGCTGGTGCGGGTTCTCGCCGTAGCGCAGGGTGTGGGCGCGGTCGTACGTGGCGCCGAGGAAGTCGGGGAACCGGGACTCGTCCACGGGGGCGTACTCGGCGGCGAACCAGGAGGCGACGGCCACGTCGTACGCGGCGGTGTGCTGGAAGGCCTCGGCGGCCAGCCGCTTGCGGGCGGCGAGGTCGAAGCCGCCGTCCTTCACTGCGGACAGCACGTCGGCGTACCGGGCGGGGCTGGTGACGACCGCGACGGAGGGGTGGTTCTTGGCGGCGGCGCGGACCATGGAGGGGCCGCCGATGTCGATCTGCTCGACACACTCGTCGGGGGTGGCGCCCGAGGCGACGGTCTCGCGGAACGGGTAGAGGTTGACCACGACCAGGTCGAACGGCGCCACGCCCAGCTCGTCGAGCTGCTGCCGGTGGCTGTCCAGACGCAGGTCGGCGAGGATGCCGGCGTGCACCTTGGGGTGCAGGGTCTTGACCCGGCCGTCCAGGCACTCGGGGAAGCCGGTCAGCTCCTCGACCTTGGTGACGGGCACGCCGGCCGCGGCGATCCGCCCGGCGGTGGAGCCGGTGGAGACGAGCTCGACGCCGGCCTCGTGCAGCCCGCGCGCCAGCTCCTCCAGCCCGGTCTTGTCGTAGACGCTGACGAGCGCGCGACGGATGGCCCGCTTGTTGCTCCCGGCGGTGGCGGTGGCGGTCACTGGATAACTACCTTTCGTCCCTCAATGCGATAGCCGTTGCGGGCGAGCCGCCCCACGACATCGACGAGCAGCCTTCGCTCGACTTCCTTGATGCGCTCGTGCAGAGCGCTCTCGTCGTCCTCGTCCCGGACCTCCACCACGCCCTGCGCGATGATCGGCCCGGTGTCGACGCCGTCGTCGACGAAGTGGACGGTGCAGCCGGTGACCCTGGCGCCGTACGCGAGCGCGTCCCGCACACCGTGGGCTCCCGGGAAACTGGGGAGGAGCGCGGGGTGGGTGTTGACGAACCGTCCGCCGAACCGCGCCAGGAACTCCTTCCCCACGATCTTCATGAACCCGGCCGAGACCACGAGGTCCGGCTCGTGGGCGGCGACGGCCTCGGCGAGCGCCGCGTCCCACGCGTCACGGGTCCCGTAGTCCTTGACCTTCGTCACGAAGGTCGGCAGGCCGGCGCGCTCGGCGCGCGCGAGTCCCTCGATGCCGTCACGGTCCGCGCCCACGGCGACGACCTCGGCGCCGTAGGCCTCGACGCCGGTGGCGGCGATCTCGTCGAGGAGCGCCTGCAGGTTGGTGCCGGATCCGGAGACCAGCACCACTAGGCGCTTGGCTCGCTGGGCCACGGGCTTGGCGGCCACGGTGGGGGCCTTTCTCGGGGGAGCGGGTCTTCACGGCCGTACGTTTTGTACGTTCATCCGTTTGTGCGGTCGTACGAATGCTTCGCGCCCCGGGATACGGGGAAGTCTACGAAGCGGTCGACCGTCAGCAACGATACCGGCACACCGGGCGGCCCCCTCGGGACGGGGGCGTGGCCGGAAGGTAGCGTCTGCGTGGAGCCGGACCGGGAACGCGGCCCGCGCGTCACGCGTTCACAGGTCGGGCCGACCAGTTCGCCCGTGCCTCACCGTCAAGATCGCCAAGGGGAAGACGCTCACTTGATGCCGGACCGCAGCCTGCGACTGCTCACGCTCCCCCAGCAGTCGGCACAGCCAGGGGAGCGCAGCACCGTGTTGCTGCGGGAGCGTCCCTCCTCACCGCCCGACTCTCCCTCGGACGGCGCCGCCGACAAGGACGCCGGCAGGGGCGCCGACAGGGACAATCCGTTCGCACCGCCCCCGGAGGGCACGCCGGACCGCCCCTGGCAGCCGCGGCACCCGTCGGGCGACGACGACTCCCAGGGCGGTGGCGGACGTTCTCCGTGGGGCGGCCAGTGGAGCGACCGGCAGCCCGGCCGGTCCTCCGGCGGCTTCGGCGAGCGTCCCGGCGGTTCCGGTTCCGGTTCCGGCCCCGAGGGCCCGGGCGGCGGCCCCGGTCCGCGCTGGGACCCGACGGACCCGGTCCAGCGACGTGCCCGCTACGCCTTGCTGAGCGGCATGTGGGCCCTGTTCTTCGCCCTGTTCACCTGGCCGTACGTGGCCCTGCTGCTCGGCGCACTCGCCCTGTACTGGGGCATCAGCTCCCTGCGCGCCAAGCCCCGCGCCGCCTCCGACCCGGACACTCCGGCCCGGCCCGCCGACCAGACCGGCCGACCGCAGCGCACCGCGGCGATCAGCGGCCTGGTCACGTCCTCCCTGGCCGTCCTCCTGGTCGCCGCGTCCTTCGGCGCCCAGCTGGTCTACAACGACTACTACACCTGCCGCAACGACGCCCTCACCAACGAGGCGAAACAGGCGTGCGACCGCCACCTGCCGGAACAGCTGCGGGATCTGCTGGGCACGGAGGGCTGAGACGGCGGGGGGCCGCTTCAGCCCGTCCGGCGTTTGAGGACGAGGCCGTTCAGGCCGAAGCGGGGGTCTGGGGGCGGCAGCCCCCAGGAACGGGACGGGAAGGGGCGGCGGGGGCGAACAAACCTCCCGGCCCCCTATCCGGGCCCGCCGCCCCCACCACTCACGGCGCCCGAGGCGGCTCCCGAGCAAAGTCGACCGGCAGAAGATCGTACGGCACCGCGCCCTCGTCAGCCGGCTCCTCCCCCACACCCCCGCCCTCCCCACGCCGCCCCCGGAACGGCAACCGCGCCCACCCCCACCGACGCCCACCGGCATCGCCCGCCTCCGCTCCCGCCCTCGGCGCCTCCACCGCGCCCTCCGCCACGGCTCCCGCCGCAACTCCCCACCCCCGCCACCGCCACACCCGCGCCCCCCGCGCCACCACCGCCACCGGCACCGCCACCACCGCGATCCACCCCAGCGCCGCACCCCCGACCTGCCACCACACCGGCCCGAACCGGGCAAGCGCGGCACTGCCGAGCGGACCGCCCGCCAACGCGGCCAGCAGGGCGACCAGCACCGCGCACAGCACGGCGGCCAGGACGGCGGCGCCGACGGTTCGCCGCCACGACCACACCGCAGCGGCCTCATCGCCCGCCGACGCTGCCTCCCGGCCCACACCCGCCGTGGCCGCCCTCGCCGTGAACCACCCCACCACCACCCCCGACACCAAGGGCACCGTCCCGGCCGCCCAGTGCAGCGGCGTGCCCGGCCCCTCGTCCGGCACCGCCGCCAGCAGCGGGAACGGCGGCAGCAGCGGTGCCGGCGCGGAGGAGAGCGGGCCCACGACATGACCGGCGCCGAGCACGAACCCCGGGCCGAGGGCGTACGCCGCCGCCCACACCGCCGCGTTCGGCACCAGGGTCAGACAGAGCAGCAGTACGGCGAACCGCCCCGACCACCCCTCGGTCAGCCGCAGGAACGCCTCCTGCGCGGCGCCCCCGTGCCACACCAGCGACACGGCGAGCAACAGCGCCCCGCCCCCGACGAGCACCGCCGCACCGGCGCCCGCGGCGCGCGTGGCGGCGCCCAGGCGCGCGTCCGGCTCCACGATCAGCTCCCGCAGGCTCCGCGGCAGCACCCGCAGCACCCGGCCCACCGGGCCGCCCGGACGGCCGAACGCCGTCCACACTCCCGCGCCCGCCGCACCCATGGTGACCAGCGGCAGACAGATCGCCGCCCACCACAAGGACGGCCGCAGGGCAGCGTCGGCCGAGTACAGCACGACGGGCGTGGCGACGGCGAGGTAGCCGAGCACGACCCCCGCCCAGGCGTTGCGCGCGGAGACGGGCGGTGGCCCGGCGTCCCGCAGGCGCCCGCCCGCGCCCAGGCGTACGGCCCCCGCCTTCGCGCCGGCTCCCACGGCCACCCCCACTCCGTCCCCGGGGTCGGTGGCGTCCCGGGCCGCGCGATGCAGCAGCCACACCGGCAACAGGAGCAGCAGCAACGGGGTGACGCCCACGGGCGCGGGAGTACCCGAGAGCGTGTCGGCACGGACCAGTTCGGCCCCGTGCGCGAGCACCCACAGTGCCGCGGCGACGTGCAGCGTGCCGCCGGGGCCGTTGTCGGGGTAGGGCGAACTGATCCAAAGCACCGTCACGAGCACGGCGCACGACGCGAGTCCCAGCCCGGCCGCGACGGCGCCGCCGAGGAGGCCGTCGGACAGACCGGGCGACCGGTCGCGCCACCGGGTGCGCAGCAGGGACAGCGGGGCTGGACGAGCGGTCGTCTGCATCACGCCGCCATGCTCCCAACGACACGCGCTTTCCCGGCGTAACAGGCGAAGCCCCGCTGTGTCGCTCAATATATGTTTATGTACTTTTTCGTACGAAGGGGCGTCCTGTGACACGGAGCCCCGCAACCCCGCTCCCTCCCCCCAAGGCACGCCGACGCCTGCGCGAGTCCGCCGCGCTGACGCAGGCTCAGCTCGCGGCGCGAGTCGGGGTCGCCCGCGAGACGGTCCGTGCGTGGGAGTCCGGCCGCACCACTCCGCGCGGCCGCAAACGGGAGGCGTACGCGCAGCTGCTGAGCACCCTGGCCGAGGAGGCGGCGGCACGGCGGGCCAAACCGACACTCACGCCGGAGCCGGAGCCGGAGCCGAGGCCGGAGCCCGAAACGGAACAGTCACCGGTGCCCGTCGTCGTGGCCGTGGGAGCCGGGGCCCCGAGCCCCGCCGAGGAGGCCGTCGACAGTCTCGTACTCCCCGCGAAGCCGCTGGAAGAGCGAGGTCCGGAGGAGCAGCCGGACCGCAGCACGGAAACGGAACCCCACTCGGAGCCGGTGCCCGGGGCAGCGCTCCCCGGCCGGGACGGCCTGACCCCCGCTCAGGCCTTCGACGCCCTGTACCAGTTCGGTGCCCCGTCCCTGGTGCGACAGGCCTACCTGCTGACCGGCCGGCGCGAACTGGCGCGCGAGTCGGTGGAGCGGGCCTTCCAGGTCGCCTGGGAGCACTGGCCCGAGGTGGCCCGCGACCGCGACCCGATGGGCTGGGTGCGGGCGGCGGCGTACGAGTACGCGCTCTCGCCCTGGCAGCGGTTCCGGCTGCGCCACCGGCACCCGGAGCCGCCCCCCGCCGATCCCGGCGACCGCACTCTGCTGAACACCCTGCTCAGACTCCCCCCGCCACACCGCCGCACGCTCCTGCTGTACGACGGCGTGGGCCTGGGCCTGCCCGAGACCGCGGCGGAGACGGAGGCGAGCACCCCGGCGGCGGCCAACCGGCTGATGCGCGCCCGCGAGGCCCTCGCCGGCCGGCTGCCCGAGCTGGCCGATCCGCAGGTGCTGCACCGGCGGCTGGCCGAGCTGGCGTCGGCCGAGCGGCTGCGGGCGGCCGAACCGACGGCGGTGCGCACGGGCAGTGAACGCCGGGCGCGTTTCCTGACCCGGGCCGCGATCGCCTTCACGGTCGCCCTCATCGGGACCACGGCCCTGACCCTGCGTACCGCGCCCACGCACTACGAACCGCCCGTCTCCCCCGGGGAGACGGTGCGCGGGGTGCCGCCCAGGGTCGCGCCGGGACCGTTGTCCGACGAGCAGCTGGAGCTGCGGCAGAAGCTGCGGGACCAGTTGCAGGACGGCCCGGAACGGCTGACGCCCCGGATCGGATGACGTACGCCGAGTGGGCCCGCCCTCTGACGAGGACGGGCCCACTCGGTGTGGTGCGCTGTGCGCCGTGGCGCGGAAGGTGCTCAGCCGGCCAGGATCTCCCGGGCGAGCTTCGCCGTCTCGGTCGGCGTCTTGCCGACCTTGACGCCGGCGGCCTCGAGGGCCTCCTTCTTCGCCTGGGCGGTGCCGGACGAACCGGAGACGATGGCGCCGGCGTGGCCCATGGTCTTGCCCTCGGGCGCGGTGAAGCCGGCGACGTAGCCGACGACCGGCTTGGTCACGTTGGCCTTGATGAAGTCGGCCGCACGCTCCTCGGCGTCGCCGCCGATCTCGCCGATCATGACGATCAGGTCGGTCTCGGGGTCGGCCTCGAACGCGGCGAGCGCGTCGATGTGCGTGGTGCCGATGATCGGGTCGCCACCGATGCCGACGGCGGTCGAGAAGCCGATGTCACGCAGCTCGTACATCATCTGGTACGTCAGCGTGCCGGACTTCGAGACCAGGCCGATGCGGCCCGGCTTGGTGATGTCGCCCGGGATGATGCCGACGTTGGACTGGCCCGGGGTGATGATGCCGGGGCAGTTCGGGCCGATGATGCGGGTCTTGTTGCCCTTCTTGCCCGCGTACGCCCAGAAGGCGGCCGAGTCGTGCACGGCGATGCCCTCGGTGATCACGACGGCCAGCGGGATCTCGGCGTCGATGGCCTCGACGACGGCGTCCTTGGTGAACTTCTCCGGCACGAAGATGACGGAGACGTTGGCGCCGGTCTTCTCGATGGCCTCCTTGACGGTGCCGAAGACCGGTACCTCGTTGCCGTCGAAGTCCACGGACTGACCCGCCTTGCGCGGGTTCACGCCGCCCACGACGTTGGTGCCGTCGCCGAGCATGAGCTTGGTGTGCTTCATGCCGGTGGCGCCGGTCATGCCCTGGACGATGACCTTGCTGTCCTTGTTGAGCCAGATAGCCATGGTGTGTTGGTGTCCTCGTCCTGAGTGCTTACTTGGCGGCGTGGGCCAGCTCGGCGGCCTTGTCGGCCGCGCCGTCCATGGTGTCGACGCGCTGGACCAGCGGGTGGTTGGCGTCGGTGAGGATCTTGCGGCCCAGCTCGGCGTTGTTGCCGTCGAGGCGGACGACGAGCGGCTTCTCGACCTTCTCGCCGCGGTCCTCGAGGAGCTTCAGCGCCTGGACGATGCCGTTGGCGACCTCGTCGCAGGCGGTGATGCCGCCGAAGACGTTGACGAACACGGAGCGGACGTCCGGGTCGCCGAGGATGATCTCCAGGCCGTTCGCCATCACCTGGGCGGAGGCGCCGCCACCGATGTCCAGGAAGTTGGCGGGCTTGACGTCGCCGTGCTTCTCACCGGCGTACGCGACGACGTCCAGGGTGCTCATGACGAGACCCGCGCCGTTGCCGATGATGCCGACCTCGCCGTCGAGCTTGACGTAGTTGAGGTTCTTCTCCTTGGCAGCCGCCTCGAGCGGGTTGGCGGCGGCCTTGTCGTGGAGCTCCTCGAAGTCCGGGTGGCGGAACTCGGCGTTGTCGTCAAGCGACACCTTGCCGTCGAGGGCGATGACGTCGCCGGAGACGACCTTGGCCAGCGGGTTGACCTCGACCAGGAGGGCGTCCTCCTTGATGAAGGTGTCCCACAGCTTGACCAGGATGTCGGCGACCTTGTCGGCGACCTCGGCCGGGAACTTCGCGGCCTCGACGATCTCGCGCGCCTTCGCGGGCGTCACGCCGTCGATCGCGTCGATCGGCGTCTTGGCGACGGCCTCCGGACGGGTGGCCGCCACCTCCTCGATCTCCACGCCGCCCTCGACGGAGGCGATGGAGAGGAAGGTGCGGTTGGCACGGTCGAGGAGGAAGGAGACGTAGTACTCCTCGACGATCTCGGGGGCGGTCTCGGCGATCATCACCTTGTGGACCGTGTGGCCCTTGATGTCCATGCCGAGGATGTCCGTCGCGCGGGCGACGGCCTCGTCCGCCGAGGCGGCCAGCTTCACGCCACCGGCCTTGCCGCGGCCACCGACCTTCACCTGAGCCTTGACGACGGACTTGCCGCCCAGACCCTCGGTGATCGCGCGCGCCGCCTCAGGCGTGTCGATGACTTCACCGGCCAGCACCGGTACATCGTGCTTGGCGAAGAGGTCCCTCGCCTGGTACTCGAACAGGTCCACGCGCTTCCGTCCCTATCAGTGATCTCGCGGTTCGTTGGATGCGTGGGCGTGCCGCGAAGGGCAACGTGACGTCCGCTGTGAGTCACAAGGGAGGCGCACACGGTGTCCGAGCGCGCGGCATGTCCGTCTCGCAGGTTATCGCCGCTTGCGGGGGGTCTCTAAATCGTGGGTCACACCTGAGCGGTGATGCCTGTCACATGATGCCGCGCTCACTGGCACGGGGTGCCTGGTGTGAGGGGCGGAAAACGCAGGGAAGGGCCTCACCGGGTTGGGGTTGACCCGGTGAGGCCCGTGGAACGCCCCGGAGGGCCGCGGGAGTGCGGCCGTCCGGGGTGCGGGCGGCCGGTCCCCACCCCAATGGGGACCGGCCGGCCCGGTCCGCGGAGCTACGGCCGGACGGGGGCCGACGGCTTTCGGCCGGACCGTCCGGGCCGCGCGCTCCGCGAAGCCGGCCTGATGGCGGAGGCGGTCGTCAGGCCCCGTAGGGGTTGCCGAGCGCGCCGTAGGCGCCGTCCCGGAGGTCCTGGGCGTAGCCCGGGGTGACCGACTCGGCGACGTTCTGCGCGCCGGTGACGGCGTTGCCCGCCAGCGGGGTGCCCTGGACGGTGCCAGTCAGGTCCTGCGCGAAGGGGACGGCCTGCCCTGTGACGTCGTACGCGAAGGGGGCCGCCTCCCCGGCGACGCCGTACGCCAGCGTCGTGGCGCTCTCGCCGACGCCCCCGACGACCGGCCGCACCGTGTCGGCCACGGTGTCGACGACCGGGCGCACAGCGCCCTCGACACCCCCGGCGAACGCCCCGGCGTGCCCGGTCACGCCCTGGGCCAGGGGCGGCACGGTCCCGGCGACACCGTCCGCGAACGGGCGTACGTCGCCCACGACCCCGTCGGCCAGGACGCCGGCGTCCCGGACGGCCTGCCCGGCGACGGGCACGGCACCGTCCACGGCGGTGTTCGCGACCGGCGGCAGAACGGCGTCCCCGGTGTCGCCGGTGACCTCACCGGCCAGCCCGGCGGCGTACGGCCGCACGTCGCCGACGATCCCCTCGGCGACCGGCACGGCACCGCTCACCGCCTGCTCCGCGACCGGCGGGGTGACCGTGCCGGCCGTCTCCTGGGCGGCGGCCTGTGCCTGGTCGAGTTCCGGGGCGAAGGCGGAGAGGGGGCCGAAGAGGTAGTCGATGTCGGCGGTGGCCGCGTCCGCGTCCGCGTCCGGCACGGGGGTCTCGACGGAGGTCGTCACGGAGGCGGTGTCGGGGGCCGGGACGGGGGCCGGGACGGTGTCCGACGCGGAGGGGGCGTCGGGGACGGACACGGAGGCGGCGGGCAGTTCATCGGCACTGGCCACGGCGGAGCCCAGTGCCCAGGCGCCGGTGACGCCGGCGGTGATGACGATGGAACGGCGGATGTTCTTGTTCATGGGTGTGTCAGGTCCTTCGAAGAGCTGAGCTTGGGACATTCCGAATCCCGGATGCCTGGCCGGCGTCGCGCCACTGGGGTCGGCCCCTGAGGGCGGACCAGGGCGAGCGGCTCGGGGCAGCGGCCGGCGGCGTCCGGGCGGCGGGTCTGCGGCGGGGAAAGGTCCCGCCGCTAGGCGGGAGAGACCGGAATGTCCCGGTACCGGTCCCGTGTCTCGGCAGCGTCGGCGCGCACGAGGGCGCCGGGCACGAGTCGGAACGGGATCCGGGGATGCGGGGTGACCGCGTGCGCGTCACCGTGGCGGGGTGTGCCGTGGTCGGCACCGGCACCTGCGCCCAGCGCGCCGTCCGGATCACCGGTGGGCGACTGGCTGGCGGGGGCGGGGCTCGGGGTGGTCGCGGGCGACTCCGACACGGCGCGGTCGGTGGCGTCGTGCGCCGCGGGCCAGGCGGCGGACGTGGCGGGCCGCGGGCCGAAGGCAGCGGCCATCCGGCCCGCGGCCTCTTCGGTGGACCGGGCGTCGGAGACGGCTGCCGAGGCCGCGGAGGCTGCGGAGGCTGCGGATTCATCCTCGGCGCCGACCGCGTCGGAGGCGGCCGGTTCCGTGATCGACGGCAGGGTCTGCGGGAGGGGGTCGGCGGGCACCACCCGACCGGGGAGGCCGGTCAGATCGGGGAGGTCACCCAGGCCGGGCGGGGCGGTCAGGTTCTCCAGCGGGGCGGTCAGGCTCTCCAACGGAGGAACCTCCGCCTGCGCGGCCGATCCGAGCCCGTCCGCCACCGTCTCCACCACGTCGACGACCGGCCGCACGACCCGGTCCGCCACGGGCCGGTCCGCCACGGGCCGGTCCGCCACGGGCTGGACGACATCCTCGGTCACGTGTCGAAGCCCGAGGTCGGGTACGTCCACCCGGTGCTGCTGGGACACGTCGACGACCCGACCGGTGACGCCCCTCGGCGACGGAACGCCCTCTGCGGCCTGTGCCCGCTCTCCGCAGAGCACCCCCAGCACGAACAACCCGCCCACCAGCAGCGTCACGCGCAACGCACGCCGCCCGGCCGCCGTGCGCATCACGCGCCAAGCGGCCTCGGGCAGAACTGCTGACCAGATCAAGAGGGGGAGATTCCTCCCGTGCGGCGGAACGGTTCACGCGTCGTATGCACACGACCTGTCGATACGACGCGCGATCCTCGCACGTGCCTCCGTAGGTCACGCAAGCCTGGCCGCACCGATGACCAGTCATGTCCGTTTTTACGGGCGGAATCGGGCCACGCGGGTCGACAAATCGTCACCCGGCATCCGGTATCGGCAGCGCCCGCTTCTCGATGGCCGCGGCCATCACCTCCGGGAAGAGGTCGGGCGTGCAGGCGAAGGCCGGTGCGCCCAGCTCGGCGAGTGCCGCCGCGTGCTCCCGGTCGTACGCGGGTGCCCCCTCGTCCGACAGCGCCAGCAGCGTCACGAACTGCACGCCGGCCGCCTTCATCGCCGCGACCCGCTTGAGCATCTCGTTCCGTATGCCTCCCTCGTACAGGTCGCTGATCAGCACGACCACCGTCTCGGCGGGCCGGGTGATCTGCGACTGGCAGTAGGCCAGCGCGCGGTTGATGTCCGTGCCGCCGCCGAGCTGGGTGCCGAACAGCACGTCGACCGGGTCGTCGAGCTGTTCGGTGAGGTCGGCCACCGCGGTGTCGAAGACCACGAGCCGCGTGCCGATCGACCGCATGGACGCGAGCACCGCCCCGAACACGGAGGCGTACACGACGGACGCCGCCATCGATCCCGACTGGTCGACGCAGAGGATGACCTCCTTCTTCACGGAGCGGGACGCGCGGCCGTAGCCGACGAGCCGCTCCGGCACGACCGTCCGGTACTCGGGGAGGTAATGCTTGAGATTGGCCGCGATCGTGCGGTTCCAGTCGATGTCGTGGTGGCGGGGCCGGCTGACGCGCGCACCGCGGTCGAGGGCTCCGGTGAGGGCGGTCCGGGTACGGCCGGCGAGCCGCTTCTCCAGGTCCTCGACGACCTTGCGGACGACGGCACGTGCCGTCTCCTTCGTCGTCTCCGGCATCGCCTTGTTGAGGGACAGCAGGGTGCCGACGAGGTGCACGTCCGCCTGCACGGCCTCGAGCATCTCCGGTTCCAGCAGGAGTGTGGCGAGGCCGAGCCGGTCGACGGCGTCCCGCTGCATGACCTGGACGACGGAGGAAGGGAAGTAGGTCCGTATGTCCCCGAGCCAGCGTGCCACGGCCGGCGCGGAGGCCCCCAGCCCCCCGGAGCGGTCCCGCCCCGTCCGTGGCTCCGCCCCCTTCCCGTAGAGCGCGGTGAGTGCCCCGTCCATCGCGGCGTCCGGTCCGGAGAGCGGGTGGCCGGTGCCGTCGGCCTGGTCACCACCGAGCACGAGCCGCCACCGCCGCAGCCGCTCCTGTGCCGCCTCGGCGTCCACCGGATCGGTCGTCATGCGTCCACCTCCACTGGCTCGTTGACGGCGCAGCCCACGGGAACGGCGCTCGTGCCCGCCTGATCAGCTGATTCCGCCGCGCCCGCTGGGACCGCCGGGCCTGCTGATTCCGCCGGGCCCGCTGGGTCGGTCCGGCCCGCCCGGTCCACCGGGCCCGTCGGACGGGCCTCGCCCACCGTGTCCGCCTCGCCCACCGCCTCCCCCTCGCCCTCGCCCTCGCCCTCGAGGCCGAGCAGCAACCGGACCACCGGCAGCACGGCGTCGGCCCGCCCGGTGTCGAAGCCGGTGGCGGAACCGGGTGCGCCGCCATCAGTCGCCGTCACCCCCGCTCGGCCTCCCGGGCCACGCCGGACCAGCTCGCCGATGCCGCGGCGGACTCCCGGCTCGTACGCCGAGAAGGTGCGCCGCACCAACGGCAGTACGTCCGTGAACGCCTCCGCCGGTACACCGGTCAGCCACCCGTCGACCAGCGCGAGCAACCGTTCGTCGTGGAGGAGCAGCATGCCGCCGCCCGAGCCGCCGCCGAAGAAGCCCTCGATCCACGCCGCGGCGTCCGCCGGCCGCGTCCCCGGGGACAGCACCAGGCCCATGAGCCGCGCCGCTTCGTCCGGCGCGAGATCGCCGTCGTCCAGCAGGAGCCGGACGGCCCGCCCCCGGATGACACCGGGCACGGTGTCCCGGCCGGAGAGGGTGCGCAGCACGGCCCGCCAGCGGGCTCGCAGGTCGCCGTCGCCGGGCGCCGCGGCGTCGCCGAGCAGTCCCACCGCGCCGTGCACGGCGTCCACGTGCCGGCACATCTCCCGCGCCGCGTCGGCGTCCAGCGCGGCACAGGCCGGTGGCAGCCCCACGAAGATCCGCTCGGCGAGGCCCGCGGCGACCTCGGCCAACGCGCCGGTGCCGGTGCCGCGCACATCGCCGTAGCGCAGTGAACGGACGAGGGCCGGCAGGGCCCGGGCGAGGTGACCGACGTCCGCGTCGAGCGCCGCGCGGTCGGCGAGTATCCGCATCACCGGGCCCAGCGCGTCCGGCAGTTCGGCCAGCAGACAGCGTTCGGCGAGCGCGGTGACCTCGGCGAGGGTGTGTGCGGTGACGGCGTCCGCCTCCGCCCTGGCGGTCGCGGCGGCCACCACCGTGGTGCCCCACACCCCGGCCTCGGCGACCCGCACCGACAACTCCGGCTCCCACCGCAGCCGCCACGTCTCCCGGAACGTACCCGTGCTGCCCCGCGAGGAGGCCGGCTCCCCCCAGCCGATGCCGAGCAGCCGCAGCCGGTGCAGCAGTCTGCTGCGCCCCGCGTCGGTCTCCTTGCGCAGGTCGAGCTCCAGCTCCCGCTCCGGGGCCTCCGGCTTCAGCCGCAGCCGCCGCTGCAGCCGGGCCAGATCACGCTGGAGGGGCACCGCGGGCGCACCGGCGGGCACCTCGCCCAGCACGTCACCGACGACGAGCCGGTCGTGCACCAGTGTCAGGGGCACGTCCGAGCCCTCGCACATCACCGCCCGTGCGGCCTCCGTCGTCTCGCTCAGCCCGGGCAGCGGGCGGCCGCGCAGCACGGCGAGGGTCTCGGCCAGCCGCACCGCCTCGATGACGTGCGCCGAGGAGACAAGCCGGTCCTCCGCCCGCAGCAGCCCGGCCACCTTGGTCAGCCACCGCTCCACGGGCCGGTCCGGCGCGTCGAACAAGTGCCCGTACCAGCCCGGCGACTCGACACCGGCCCCGTACCCACTGGCCCGGGACAGCCTGCGGTGAGTCCAGGGCACCCAGGTCATGTCCACCTTGGTCCTGGGCAGCCCCTTCAACAGCGCCCGGTCGGCGCCGACGGCGACCTTGCGCCGGAGCGCGGGCACGTGCCAGGCCCCGCACACGACGGCGACGCCCCGGCCGAACTCGCGCTGCGCCGCCCGTACCTGGAGCCGCATGTACGCCTCCCGCAGCGGCTCCCGGTCGTGCCCGCCGCCCTCCTCGGTCTCCCGCAGCACCGTCATGGCCTCCTCCAGCGCCGTGAACGGTGCGAGCACGTCCCCGTCGCCCGCGTCCCGGTGCTCGACGGCGTCCTCCCACCAGAGCTCGGGATCGTCGTAGCCCGCGGCCTCGGCCAGCACGGCGAGCGGATCGCCCCGGAGGCCGGGGAGGGCGGCACCCGACTCGCCCCCCTCGCCGCCTGGGGACTCGTCCTCCTCGCCCTCGGACGCCCGCCACGCCAGCGTGTGCGTCGCCGGCAGGTCGATGAAGCGGGCCGGTACGTCGTGGTCCAGGGCCCAGCGGACGGCCACCCACTCCGGGGAGAACTCGGCCAGCGGCCAGAACGCCGAGAGCCCGGGTTCGTCCACGGCGTGGGCGAGGAGCGCGACCGGGGGACGCATGTCCTCGTCCGCGGCCAGCGGGATCAGGGCGTCGGCCTCGGGCGGCCCTTCGATCAGCACGGTCCCCGGCCGGGCCGCCTCCAACGCCGCCCGGACCGCCCGCGCCGACCCCGGCCCGTGATGGCGTACGCCCAGCAGCAACGGCCCGCCGCCGGCCCCCGTGCCCCCGCCGGGCTCGTCACTCCCGGCGTCGCCGCGCCCGTTCCCGCCCGGCCGGCCGTTCCTGGTGCTCTCAGCGCCCGCCACACCGCCCCCCTCGCCTACGGGACCAGGACGAGTCCTCGTCGACCGCCGTGACGCCGGGCGCCGGGGTGCCCGTCCGCGGCGGCGCCCACGTCCGCATGCCGCTCACGTGCTCACCTCCCGGCACGCCCGGTAGAAGTCCTTCCACCCGTCGCGCTCCCGGACGACCGTCTCCAGATACTCCTGCCAGACGACACGGTCGGCGGCCGGGTCACGGACGACTGCGCCCAGGATGCCCGCGGCGACGTCACCGGGCCGGAGCACCCCGTCGCCGAAGTGAGCCGCCAGCGCCAGGCCGTTGGTGACGACGGAGATGGCCTCGGCCGTGGACAACGTGCCGCTGGGCGACTTCACCTTCGTGCGCCCGTCGCCCGTCAGACCGTCGCGCAGCTCACGGAAGACGGTGACGACACGGCGGATCTCGTCGACGCCGTCCGGCGCCGTCGGCAGGTCGAGGGAGCGGCCGATCTGGTCGACGCGGCGCGAGACGATCCGGACCTCGGCCTCCGCGGTCTCGGGCAGCGGCAGCACCACGGTGTTGAAACGCCGGCGCAGGGCGCTGGACAGGTCGTTGACCCCGCGGTCCCGGTCGTTGGCGGTGGCGATCAGGTTGAATCCGCGGACCGCCTGCACCTCCTGGCCCAGCTCCGGTATCGGCAGGTTCTTCTCCGACAGGATGGTGATGAGGGTGTCCTGCACGTCGGCCGGGATGCGGGTCAGTTCTTCCACCCGGGCGGTCATGCCGTCCGCCATGGCGCGCATGACGGGGCTGGGCACGAGGGCGTCGCGGCTGGGGCCGTGGGCGAGGAGCCGCGCGTAGTTCCAGCCGTAGCGGATGGCTTCCTCGGGAGTGCCGGCCGTGCCCTGCACCAGCAGGGTCGAGTCACCGCTGACAGCCGCGGCGAGATGCTCGGACAGCCAGGTCTTCGCCGTGCCGGGCACGCCGAGCAGGAGCAGGGCGCGGTCGGTGGCGAGCGTGCTGACGGCCACCTCGACGATGCGGCGCGGGCCCACGTACTTCGGCGAGATCTCCGTGCCGTCGGGCAGGGTGCCACCCAGCAGGTAGGTGGCGACCGCCCACGGCGACAGCTTCCAACGGGGCGGGCGCGGGCGGTCGTCCTGCGCCGCCAGCGCGTCGAGTTCGGCCGCGAACTCGTTCTCGGCGTGCGGACGCAAGACCTCCGCTCCCGGTGCGGCGCCGTCCCGGCTCGGGTCGACGGACGTCGGTGCCGCGGATGTCGGCGCTACGGACACAGGCATGGCTGATTCCCCCTCCAGCTCGGCCGGTTCGATCTGTCATCCACGGTGCACCACGCCACTGACAATCGCTCTGACCTGCACAAATACTCGCTCGGAGTCGATTGTCAGTGGTGGGATCTACCTTCGATGACATGACTCAGCAGGGGGTGCGCTGGACCGCGGACCAGGTGCTGGCACTGGCACCTGACGCGGCGTCACGCAGAGCAGGCGGCAGGCTCGCCACGGTCGGCCCTTGGTCGGAGATGGGGAGCTCCGAGGAAGGGGCGGTGTGGGGGCTGTGCCAGGGCAGCGGCAGCCGGCCGTACCGGACGGTCGTCGACATCGCGGACGTGTCCGGGCCCGCGTACACGTGCGGTTGCCCGAGCAACAAGTCTCCGTGCAAGCACGCGCTCGGGCTGCTGCTGCTCTGGGCGGGCGGAGACGGTGCGGTCCCGGCGGGCGAGCCGCCGGGCTGGGCGGAGCAGTGGGTCTCCGGGCGACGCACGCGCGCGGCGGAGAGGACGGCCGCGGGACCGCCAGGGTCCGGCACTCGGTCCGGTGACCCGGCGGCGGCGCGGCGCCGCGCCGCACAGCGGGCGGAGCGGGTCACCGCGGGCGCGACGGAGTTGGAGCAACGCCTGGCGGACCTGTTGCGCGGTGGCCTGGCCGAAGCGGAACGGGCGGGGTACGGACTGTGGGAGGAGACGGCGGCCCGCATGGTCGACGCCCAGGCGCCGGGGCTCGCCTCCCGCGTGCGTGAACTGGGGTCGATACCGTCGTCCGGTCCCGGTTGGCCGGTCCGGCTGCTGGAGGAGTGCGCTCTGCTCCACCTCCTCGACCAGGGCTGGCTGCGGCGCGATCGGCTGCCGGAGGATCTCGCGGCGACCGTCCGCACCCGCGTCGGTCTGCCGTCGGCCGCGGACGGCCCTCCGGTGCGGGACGACTGGCTGGTCCTCGCTCAGTACGACACCGCCGACGCCCGGCTGACGACACGTCGCATCTGGCT
Source organism: Streptomyces sp. CB02414 (assembly GCF_001905385.1). Taxonomy (GTDB): domain Bacteria; phylum Actinomycetota; class Actinomycetes; order Streptomycetales; family Streptomycetaceae; genus Streptomyces. The sequence continues at coordinate 601,085 of NZ_LIPF01000002.1, forward strand.
GTCCGGCACGGAGACGGGCCGCTCCGCACTGCTCCTCTCCTACGGCGCCGCGGGCCGGGCCCCGGAGCTGACGCTGCCCGTGGGGCTGAGCCTGGACGCGGAGTTGTCGGCGTATCCGGGTGCCGGCCGGCAGCGGGCGGCCCTGGGCGAACAGTTCGCGCCGCCCGCACCCGCGGAGATACGCCCGGAAGGTGTCACGACTTCCCAGGCGGTGGCCCACTACGGCAGGGCCCTCCGTGACGATCCGTGGCTGGAGTCGGTACCGGTGACTCTGGAGCGTGTCGTTCCGGTGCCGGACGGCGACTCCTGGCAACTGGCGGACGCCGCCGAGGACACGGCGCTGCCACTCAACCAGGCCGTCGGCAACCGCAGGGGGCTGTGGCGCCTCGTCGCCCTGGCCGGTGGCGCACCCGTGACGGTGTTCGGTGAGTGCGGCCACCGGGGTTTCACGCCGCTGACCGCCTGGCCGGACGGGCCGTGCCGTGCAGTGCCGTTGTGCTGACCCACCCCTGCTGACCCGCCCCACGACACGGAACCGGAAGGGAACCGCATGACCAGGACGCCAGCGAGCGCGGACGCGGACACACCCGCGCCAGCACCCAGCCTCTGGGAGGACCTGGTCACCGCAGCGCTGCTCGGTACCAACCGGCGCACTCCCCGCGGCTGCGAGCCCGGGGCGCGTGCGCCGGCGGCACTGCTGGACGCGGCCGCCGCCGAGACCCTCCGAAGGCGTGCCGGGCTGTGCCCGGTCCCCGCGGCCGGGCGGCCGGAACCGGCTCCGCAGGACCCTCGCCCGCCCCTGCCGGCCGCCGCGGCGCAGCGGCTCACGATGCTGCTCACCGACCGGCCGGGCACACCGGGCGGCCGTCGGGGCACCGCGCCCGACCTGATGGAACTGCTCCCCAAGTGGCTGGCAGCGGCGAACGCCCGAGGCTTCGCGGCACCGCCCCAGTCGGTCCCGGCCCTGCTGGACGCCGCACGGGGTCGCACGGACCTGCGTCCGGCGGCACTGGCGTTCGCGGGTCCCCGCGCCCTGTGGCTGGCCCGGCTGAACCCGGACTGGCGGTTCGCCCTGCGGGCGACGCCGGGGGGCGGCACCGCGCTGCCCGGCCCGGAGGCCGCGGAGCGGATACGCCGCCTGTGGGAGGAGGGGCTCTTCGCCGAGCGAGTGGCCCTGCTGGCGTCCCTGCGGGCCCGCGATCCCGTGGCGGCCCGAACGCTGCTCGCCTCGACGTGGGTGACGGAGCGGGCCGAGGACCGGCTGATGTTCCTCGACTCACTGCGGACGGGGCTGGAGGCGGCGGACGAGCCGTTCCTGGAGCAGGCGCTGGCCGACCGCAGCCGCAACGTGCGGGCGACAGCGGCGGAGCTGCTGTCGGCGCTGCCCGAGTCGGCGCTCGCCGCGCGCATGGCGGCGCGCGCGGCGACTTGCGTGTCCCTCGACCGTTCCCTGGACCCACCGGCGATCGCCGTCGAGGCTCCACACGAGTGCGACGCGGCCATGGAACGGGACGGCGTCATTCCCAAGCCGCCTTCGGGGCGGGGAGAACGGTCCTGGTGGTTCGGTCAGTTGGTGGAGGCGGCGCCGCTCGGGACGTGGCCGGCCCGGCTCGGCGGACGTACCGCCGACGAGATCGTCGCCCTGCCGGTGGCGGACGACTGGCAGGGCGATCTGCAGGCGGCGTGGTGCCGGGCCGCGGTACGGCAGCGGAACGGGGCGTGGGCGAGGGCGTTGCTGGGCGCGCCCACGGCGCCCGAGGCCGGGGGGCCGGGTGCGGTGTCTCTGGCCGAACGGGCCAAACTCCTCGGCACGCTGCAGGCCGGCGAACGGGCCGAGTGGGTCGCCGGGTTCATCGCGACGCACGGCCTGTCGGAGGCGTTCCAGCTGCTCGGGATGTGCGCGGTGCCGTGGGCCCCGCCGCTCGGACGTGCGGTGGTCGACGCGCTCAACATCGCCCGGGACGCGGGGAGCTACCCCTGGAGCTTCAGCGGTGTCATGGGTCTGGCCGAACGCTGCCTCGACCCCTCGGAGGCAGGCCGCCTCGACGGCCTGCTGGCGATACCCGACGAACCGGAGGACGCTTCGCCGGGAGCCGGCGGGTACTGGGCGGAGGCGTTCCAACGGCTCATGACGACACTGCGGTTGCGTGCGGCGATGGCCGAGGAACTGGAGGCGGAGTAGCGGCGGGGCGGGTGGTGGAGACGCGCGACGTCGCACGCCGGTCGCGCCACCGCGCGGCCCGCCGCCCAGGCGATCACAGCACCCCGGCACCCGGCGACCGAATCCGGCGCGCTCCAGCTGCCGGCACCGGCACCGGCACCGGCACCGGTGCGCGACTCACACCACGCGGACGCACCACCACACCACCGCACCACGCGGTCGGACCACGCGGTCGGGCCACACGTCAGCCCGCACCGCCGGACCGCACGGCTACGCCCCCGCCGGCTCCCGCACGTTCGTCCGTACCCAGTCCACGATCGACGCCGTCGTCGCGCCAGGGGTGAAGATCTCCGCGACGCCCTTCTCCTTCAGCGGGGCGATGTCCGCCTCCGGGATGATCCCGCCGCCGAAGACCAGGATGTCCGCCGCGTCCCGCTCCTCGAGCAGCTCGATCACGGCGGCGAAGAGCGTGTTGTGGGCGCCGGAGAGGATGGACAGCCCGATGGCGTCGGCGTCCTCCTGGATCGCGGTGTCCACGATCTGTTCGGGTGTCTGGTGGAGCCCGGTGTAAATGACCTCCATACCGGCGTCGCGCAGTGCCCGCGCGATCACCTTCGCCCCGCGATCGTGGCCGTCGAGCCCCGGCTTGGCCACCACCACGCGGATCGGACCGGCTGCCACACCCATCACTGCCTCCATGAAGCGACTACATCCATCCGTACCGACAAGTACCGCACATCTCGCCGGCGCGGACACCCCGCACCACGTCGTCCGGGGAAGTGAACGCACGTTATCGCCAGCATCCCGCAACCGGCAGTTTCGCGGTGGATACAGAGGGGGAAATCACACGGTGGGACACGTTCGCCGCGCACCGTTCACAGGGCGCGGCGGCATCACGCGTACGGAGAGCTACAGCGAGGGCAGGCCCGGACAGCAGCCCGCCTCATCGCCGTTTCACCGACACCACAGGACTCACAGAGCACCTGAGCACCGGGTGTCACTTCGGCACCCCCATTCAGGCATACCTCGCAAACATCACCGGTCACTGGTGTCACGACTCTCCACGAGGGCACACGGGGGACAGAGGCGTCCCTGCGCGTGCCGACAGGAGGTCGGCCTATGAAGGTCACCACGGCAGCACTGCCCCTTCTCCCGCTCTGCCAGCGTCTCCTGCCCGGCCTGCCGGGGCTCCCCGGCCTGCCGGGACTGCCAGGGCTGACGAGTCTGACGGGTCTCCCGGGTCGGTTGACCGGGCTCTCCATGACCCTCCTGAAGGCCAGCGCCCTGGAGGTCGCGATCCTCGCCGGGCATCTTCTGCTCTACCCCTCGGGGATCATCCAGGAGCGCCGCTCCGCCTGCGCCCTCCCGCCGACGGACTCCCACGACGCCGAAACCTCACCCCCCACCCCTCGGCTCCCCGCCCCCGCCAGCCCCCCGGTCGTGATGCTGCACGGTTTCATCGACAACCGGTCGGTTTTCCTCCTGCTGCGCCGCAGCCTGGCCCAGCACGGCAGGCATCAGATCGAATCGCTCAACTACTCGCCCCTGACCTGCGACATCCGCACCGCGGCCGAATTGCTCGGACGGCACATCGAGGAGATCTGCGAGCGGTCGGGCAGCGAGCGGGTCGACGTCGTCGGGCACAGCCTCGGCGGGCTGATCGCGCGGTACTACGTGCAGCGCCTCGGCGGAGACCTCCGCGTGCGGACGCTCGTCACGCTCGGCACCCCGCACGCCGGCACCCGGGTGGTCCCCCTGGCGAACGCGCACCCGATCGTGCGCCAGATGCGCCCTGGTTCCGCGGTGATCGAGGAGCTGACCCGGCCGTCGCCCGGTTGCCGCACGCGGTTCGTCAGCTTCTGGAGCGATCTGGACCGCGTGATGGACCCACTCGAGACGGCCTGCCTGGACCACCCCGATCTTTCCGTGCAGAACGTACGGGTGAGCGGCATCGGGCACCTGGCTCTGCCCGTGCACCCCGCCGTGGCCACCGGCATCCGCGAGGCGCTCGACGCCGTCGCACCCCAGGCGGGCACGGGGACGGGCAAAGACACCGGCGGCCTGACGGTCGCCTGAGACCCGCCTCAGCCGACAGGAGAGCCCGAAACCGCGCGGCCACCACCCGATCAGATTCGAACAAGAATCGAATTCAAAGCCAAACTCGTGCCTGCCGTCCCCCAAAACACGGCCGATTGCCCGTTTCCTGCGCGCGCGAAACCTGACGAAGATTGTCGTGCCCGTATACCGCCGGGTACAGTCGCCGCACTGCTCTGGCAGCCCCTGTTGTCGAGGCGAAAGAGAAGTTGGTGAACGACCGTCACCCGTCGGGGACCATGACCACCCCGGCCCCGGCTTCCGACGCCGATCCGGCGCAGTACGCGTCGTACGGCACAGGGGAGGCCCAGTACGGCGACCTCACCACGTACGGCGGCTACGGCACCACCGGTTTTTCCACCGGCGCCACCGCCACGGCGGCCTTCGACGCGGACCCCCTCTTCGGCAGCCTCCCGGGCCAGGGCGCCGGTACCTACGACACCACGGGTTCGTACGACGCCACCCAGTGGTCCACCGGCAGCGGACAGACGCCCGGCTACGACGCCTACACGGACCAGAACCACGCCGCCTACGACACCGGCGCCTACGACACGACCGCCTGGGCGGCCGAGTACCAGCAGCCCGCTCCCGTACAGCCGCAGGCGGCGGGCGCCGAGGCCACCGGGCAGTGGGACACGGGCGCCTGGGACCAGCCGGACCAGTCCGGCAATCCCGCCGACCGGACCCAGCAGTGGGACTGGGGCACGCAGACCTTCGAGACCGGCTCGTTCACGACCGGCACCTTCAACGCCGGCACGTTCGACACCGGCGCCTACGACGCCACGCAGTGGAACTCGGCCGGCACCGCCCCGGAGATGCCCGAGGCTCCGGAGAACGCCGCGCCCGACGCCACACCGGCCCCCCAGGAGACCGGCTCGACCGGCTCGGACCCCGACTCACGCGACGTCGAGTTGACCGCCACCGGCGAACTCCCCACGGTGACCGCCCTCCTGGAGGACCAGGAGGAGGTCGTCGCCCCGGCCGCCCACATCCCGGCCCCCCGCGCCGGCTCCCGCAGCGGCGCCCGTTCCCGCCGTCGCCAGCCCGCCAAGCGCTCGGCGCTGATGACCATCGCCGTACCGTCGGCCTGCGTGATGAGCGTCGCGGGAATCGCGGCAGCCTCCGTCGGCGGCCTGAGCGGCGACGACGGCACGGAGGCCGCGGCGTCCGCGGCGGACGCGGACACGGATGAGGGCAAGGCGGCCCCGGTCAGGCCGTCGGCCGCCAACAACAAGCTGGACACCCAGCTCACCAGCCTCGCCGCCGGAGCCGACGACTTCGCCGACCGGGCCAGCCGGACCCAGGAACGCATCGACCTCAAGGCCCAGCAGGCCGCCGAGAAGAAGCGGGCGGCGCAGGAGGCGGCCCGCAAGGAGCGGCTGCGCCCGAAATTCGCACTCCCCGTCGAACAACACGGTCTCAGCGCGTACTACGGCCAGGCCGGCATCAACTGGATGTCCGTGCACAGCGGCATCGACTTCCCCGTGGCGTACGGCACGACGGTGATGGCCGCGACCGACGGCACGGTCCGCACGCAGTACAACTCCGCGTACGGCAACATGATGATCGTGACCGCGAAGGACGGCACGGAGACCTGGTACTGCCACCTCTCCAGCTACCAGGTGCCCTCCGGTACGACGGTGAAGGCCGGCGACGCCATCGCGTTCTCCGGCAACTCGGGCAACTCGACCGGTCCGCACCTGCACTTCGAGGTGCGCCCCTCGGGCGGTTCGGCCATCGACCCGCTCTCCTGGCTGCGCAGCCACGGCCTCAATCCGGCGTAGCGGAGTAACGTCTCAGCAACACGCCGAGCGGGGTCCGAGCCCTCCGGCCCGAACCCTCACCCCGCACACGACACCCTCAGAGCTTCTCCACCGGCGCGTACCGCAGCAGCAGCCGCTTCGGCTTGGTGTCCCCGAAGTCGATCGTCGCCTCGGCGTTGCTCCCCGTGCCCTTGATCCCGACCACCGTGCCGAGCCCGAACTGGTCGTGCGTGACCCGGTCGCCCACGGCCAGCGACACCGTCGGCTGGTCGGCCGCGGCGGACCGGCGGGTGGCGAAGCCGGAGGCGCCCGACGCCGAGGAGCGGGAGCGGGACGACGACAGCGAGGCGGCCACCGCGGAGACCGGCGCGGCGGGCGCGGGCCCGTTCGCCCCGGTCCGCTTCCACTCCAGGTGGGGCGTGGGAATCTCCTCCAGGAAGCGCGAGGGCGGGTTGTACGACGGCTGGCCCCAGGCGCTGCGAAGTGTGGACCGGGTCAGGTACAGCCGCTCACGGGCACGGGTGATGCCGACGTACGCCAGGCGCCGCTCCTCCTCCAGCTCCTTCGTCTGGCCGAGGGCGCGCATGTGCGGGAAGACGCCGTCCTCCATGCCGGTGAGGAAGACGACCGGGAACTCCAGGCCCTTCGCGGTGTGCAGGGTCATCAGGGTGACGACGCCGTCGCCGTCCTCCTCGTCGGGGATCTGGTCGGAGTCGGCGACGAGGGCGACCTTCTCCAGGAAGTCCGCCAGCGTCCCGGTCTCCTCGCCCTCTCCCTCGCCCTGCTCCTGCTCGAACTCCAGGGCGACGGCCGCGAGTTCCTGGAGGTTCTCGATGCGGGTCTCGTCCTGCGGGTCGGTGGAGGCCTGGAGCTCGGCGAGGTAGCCGGTGCGCTCGAGGATCGCCTCCAGCACGGTCGCCGGTCCGGCGCCGGACTCGACGACGGTGAGGAGGTCCTCCATGAGGGTGTTGAACCGCTTGACGGCGTTGGCGGAGCGCGCGGCCATGCCGTACGCCTCGTCCACGCGCCTGAGTGCCTGCGCGAAGCTGATCTTCTCGCGCTGGGCGAGGGCGTCGATCATCGCCTCGGCGCGGTCGCCGATGCCGCGCTTGGGAACGTTGAGGATGCGGCGCAGCGGCACCGAGTCCTCCGGGTTGGCCAGCACCCGCAGGTAGGCCAGGACGTCCCGGACCTCCTTGCGCTCGTAGAAGCGGACACCGCCGACGACCTTGTAGGGCAGGCCGACGCGGATGAAGACCTCTTCGAAGACGCGGGACTGCGCGTTGGTGCGGTAGAAGACCGCGACGTCGCCGGCCTTGGCCTCGCCCGCGTCCGTGAGGCGGTCTATCTCGTCGGCGACGAACTGGGCCTCGTCGTGCTCGGTGTCGGCGACGTACCCGGTGATCTGCGAGCCGGCGCCCTGGTTGGTCCACAGGTTCTTGGGGCGGCGGGACTCGTTGCGCTCGATGACCGCGTTGGCCGCACTGAGGATGGTCTGGGTGGAGCGGTAGTTCTGCTCCAGGAGGATCGTGGTCGCGTCCGGGTAGTCCTCCTCGAACTGGAGGATGTTGCGGATGGTGGCGCCGCGGAAGGCGTAGATCGACTGGTCGGCGTCGCCCACCACGCACAGCTCGGCGGGCGGGACCTCGGCCTCGGGCGGCACGTCGACGGGGTGTTCGGCAGGCGTGCCGACGAGCTCGCGCACCAGGGCGTACTGGGCGTGGTTGGTGTCCTGGTACTCGTCGACCAGGACGTGCCGGAAGCGGCGGCGGTAGTGCTCGGCGACGTCCGGGAAGGCCCGCAGCAGGTTGACCGTCGTCATGATCAGGTCGTCGAAGTCGAGGGCGTTGGCCTCGCGCAGCCGCGACTGGTACATGGCGTACGCCTGGGCGAGCGTCTTCTCGAAGCCGTCGGCGGCCTGGGCGGCGAAGTCCTCCTCGTCGATCAGCTCGTTCTTCAGGTTGCTGATCTTGGCGCTGAAGGACTTGGGCGGGAAGCGCTTGGGGTCCAGGTCGAGGTCGCGGCAGACCAGGGCCATCAGGCGCTTGGAGTCGGCGGCGTCGTAGATCGAGAAGGACGACGTGAAGCCGAGCCGCTTCGACTCGCGGCGCAGGATGCGGACGCAGGCGCTGTGGAAGGTCATCACCCACATCGCGTTCGCCCGCGGGCCGACGAGCTGCTCGACGCGCTCCTTCATCTCACCCGCGGCCTTGTTGGTGAAGGTGATCGCGAGGATCTGGCCGGGGTGGACACCGCGCTCGGCGAGCAGGTGGGCGATGCGGTGGGTGAGCACGCGCGTCTTGCCGGAGCCGGCACCGGCCACGATGAGCAGCGGGGAGCCGGAGTGGACGACGGCGGCGCGCTGGTTCTCGTTCAGCCCCTCCAGGAGCGCGGCCGGGTCCAGGGCGGGGCGGGGGGCGCCGTCCCGGTAGTACTGGTCCCGGTCCGGAGGCACGTCGAACTTCCCGCCGAACAGATCGTGCGGGACCGGCTCCGGTCCGTGATCGTCCTCGGGCGGCGGCGGAGGTTCTTCCTCGTGACCGCGGGGGGTCTGGAGGCTCGCCAGGAAGCTGTCGTCAAAGAGGCTGCTCATCGCTCTCCGAGTCTAGGGCGCCCCACCGACAACCGGTTCCCGCCCCGGAAAATGGCCGCGCTCCCCGCCCCGGACACGCCCCGCGACCGAACGGCACACCTTGCGTGACCCTCTCACCGAAGGTCACGAAAATGTATCGGGCATATCACCCACCAACCTTCACAGCCGCCACACGAGTTGGCTACGGTGCGGACAGGCCGCACGACCCCCTCCGGCGAACCTCGCCGGGCCGCGCGGCCTCCGCCGAGTCCGGCGTGCCCGCACGGCGCCCGGAGCCGGGGACCCAACCGAGAACCCTGGGGTGAATCGGCACACGCGCCCTCGTCGGGGCGCACGCCGTAGGGCAACCCTTCCGGATCCACTCCGCCCGAACCCGACAGCTAACCCGGTAGGCGGATCTTTGGAAGGAGTCGCCTCCTTGGCGTCGCACCGCAAGCCGCGCCCCACGGGTACGCGCGTCGCAGGCATACGGACCCCCACCCTCGCCACGGCGGCCCTCACCTCTGTGGCGCTGCTGTCCCAGACGGCCAGCGCCACGCCGTCGGACGAGGACAAGCCGAGCCTCGAAGAGGTCGAGAAGAAGGTCGACGACCTCTACCGGCAGGCGGGTTCGGCGACCGAGAAGTACAACGCGGCCAAGGAGAAGACCGCCAAGCAGCGCAAGCGCGTCAACAACCTCCTCAACGACGTCGCCCAGCGCACCCAGAAGCTCAACGAGGCGCGCGAGGAACTGGGGTCCTTCGCCTCCGCCCAGTACCGCACGGGCGCCGTGCTCCCGCAGACCGCGACCTTCCTGCTCGCGGACTCGCCGCAGGACTACTTCGACCAGAACCAGCTGATGAGCCGGCTCACCAGCCGCCAGAAGGACGCGGTCGACGACTACGTCACGCAGCAGTCCGAGACGATGAAGAAGCGCCGGGAGGCCACCGAGAGCCTCGAGACGCTCACCGATTCGCAGAACGACCTGAAGACGGCCAAGGCCACCGTCCAGAAGAAGCTCGCCACCGCCCGTGAACTGCTGTCGGAGCTGACCGCCGAGGAGAAGGCCCGACTCGCGGCGATCGAGAAGAAGAAGCAGGAGGAGGCCGCCCGCAAGGCCGCCGAACTCGCGAAGCAGCAGGCGGAGGAGCGGGAGCGGCAGCAGCGGGAACGGGAGCAGGCGGACCGGCAGGAGAGCGGGTCCGGCGGTTCCGGCGGCACATCCTCAGGCACCGGCACGACCAAGCCCTCCGCACCGGACGCCTCCTACGGCACCAAGGCCGAGAAGGCACTCGCCTTCGCCCGCGCCCAGATCGGCAAGCCGTACGTCTGGGGCGCCACCGGCCCCGGCTCCTACGACTGCTCGGGCCTGACCCAGGCCGCCTGGAAGGCCGCGGGCGTGACCCTGCCGCGCACCACCTACGACCAGGTGGACGCCGGCACGACCGTCCCCGTCTCCCAGGCACAACCCGGTGACCTGGTCTTCTTCTACGACGACCTCAGCCACGTAGGCCTCTACATCGGCAACGGCATGATGATCCACGCCCCGAAGCCGGGCGCGTACGTCCGCGAGGAGTCGATCTACTACGACGGCGAGGGGTCCATCCACAGCGTGGTGCGTCCGGCCTGACCCGCGAGGCTCTCTAGCATCGGGTGCATGTCATCCGGCGCCGCTCCCACCTCTCCTGTCTCCCCCTACCCTCTGCGCGCCTGGTGGGCGCAGCGCCCGCCGGCGGCCGGGGCCGCGGTGATGGCGACCGGCATCCTGTCGGTCGGCCTGCACCTCACCGGCCACGAGATCCTGTCCCGGATCGCCCTGGTGCTGGCCTGCGCCGCCTGGCTGACCCTGGCGGCGAACTTCGTCTACCTGCTGCTGGTCGAGCGTGCGCAGTGGGTGACGCGGGCGGGGACACCGGGCGCGCTCACCGCCGTGGCCGCGACGACCGTGCTCGGCACCCGCTTCTCGCTGCTCGGCTGGACGCCCCTGGCGGCGGTGCTGCTGGCGCTGGCGGCACTGCTGTGGCCCGGACTGCTGTTCCTCGTCGTACAGCACTGGGGGCGCCGGATGCCCGGGGCGGTGTTCCTGGGGTGCGTCGCCACGGAGGGACTCGCCGTGCTCGGTGCCACGCTCGCGGCGGCGACGACGACACCGTGGCTGGCGCACGCGTCCCTGGTCCCGTTCTGGCTGGGCATCGTGCTCTACCTGATCGCGCTGTTCCGCTTCGATCTCCGGCAGGTGGCCCGGGGCTCCGGGGACCACTGGGTGGCGGGCGGCGCGCTCGCCATCTCGGCCCTCGCCGGCGCCAAGCTGCTCGCCGCGGCCGGGACGGGCATGTACCTGTGGAACGCGGACGACCAGGCCGTACTGCACGACGTGACCGTCTTCCTGCTCGTTCTCGACCTGGCCTGGTACGCCGTCCTGCTCGCCGCCGAGATCGCGTGGCCGCGGCTCCGCTACGACGTGCGCCGCTGGTCGACCGTCTTCCCGCTCGGCATGACGGCGGCGGCGACGCTGTCCGTCGCCGCCGTCGTCGACGTGCCGTGGCTGGACGCGCCCGGTCAGGCGCTGCTGTGGGTCGCGGTCGCCGCGTGGCTGGCGGTCGCGGCGGGGGCACTCTTCCAGGCCCGGGCCGGGCTGCGGTCGGCGGGCGCGGGCCCGGCGGCTGTCAGGTCCACAGCACGGCGATGAAGATGTTGGCCACGGTCAGCAGGCCCACCAGCCCGAACAGCGGCTTCTCCACCTTCTCGTCGTCGCGCTTCACGTAGACCAGTCCGAGGATCACGATCAGCAGGGCGAGCTTCACGCCCATCTTGATGTTGTCGACGGACTGGTCGTCGGCCTGGTTGAGGCCGATCAGGACGACGCCGGTGACCAGCATCGTCAGCGCGCCGTGCAGCATCGCGGGAACGAAACGGGCCGTTCCCTGGCCCATGGCCTTCATCTGGGTCAGGAAGCCGCCCAGGAGCGACGCGATGCCGATGATGTGCAGACCGACGAAAATGTGGATGAGTACGTCCATGAGGCCGGAGCCTAATCAGGGGGCCGGACACGCTCCGACACCGGCCCGTCCGGACCGCGGCGCCGCACGCCGAGCTCGGGCGCATATATGCGTCCCCTAGGCCCTGTCGTCAAATTCCCGTCGTCCGCCCGCCGGGCAGGCGGGAATTTGACGACAGGGCCTAGCACCTCACCTTCCCCTCCCGCCCCCGATCCGGCACATCGGTCATCACCCATCGTGAAGACGACGGCCGCGGGGCGGGCCCACGGTCACATGCGGTCGCCCGACGGACCGGTACCGCCAGTTCCGCACAACCCGTCACCGGGCCGTTACCGTCACGCCTAGCGTCCTCCCCCGGGCAGGCCCAGCCGGGCCGAGTCGTACGGAAGGACGTGGAGCGCAGTGGGAACGCACCGCAGGCCGCGGCAGCGCATGACGGGCGGCGGAAGAGTCCGTACGGCGGCCACCATCACCCTGGCCGGTGCGGCCACCGCGACCGGCCTGGGCGGCGGCACCGGCCACGCCGACCCGGAGCCGACACCTGCTCAGGTCAAGGCCAAGGTGGACAAGCTCTACCGGGAGGCGGAGGTCGCCACCGAGAAGTACAACGGCGCCAAGGAGAAGGCGGACACCGCCGAACAGCGCCTCGAGGAACTGCGGGACGAGGTGGCCCGCAAGGAGGACCGGCTGAACTCGGCGCGCGAGGACCTCGGAACGGTCGCGGCGGCCCAGTACCGGAGCGGGGGCCTCGACCCGGCCCTGCAGCTCATGCTCTCCGCCGACCCCGACCGGTATCTGGACGGCGCCGCCTTCGCCGAGCGGGCGGGCAGCCGGCAGCAGGCCACCGTGGGCCGGGCGCGCAATGAACTGCGGGAGATCCAGCAACTGCGCGGCGCCGCACGCGTCGAGGTGGCGTCGCTGACATCACGCCGGGAGGAGCTGAAACGTCACCGCGAGACGATCACCGGCAAGCTGGCGACCGCCCGCCGCCTGCTGTCCCGGCTGACCGCCGAGGAACGCGCCCGCCTCGGCGACGGCACCGGTGACCGTGCCTCCCGCTCCTCGCCCGGCCCCCGGGACGGCCTCTCCGCCCCGGCCCAGGCGCCCAACTCCCGTGCGGCGGCGGCCGTCGCCTACGCCTACCAGAAGCTGGGCAGCCCTTATGTCTGGGGCGCGACCGGCCCCGACGCCTTCGACTGCTCGGGTCTCACCCAGGCCGCCTACCGCGCCGCGGGCGTCTCCCTGCCCCGCACGACCTACGCCCAGATCGACGCCGGCCGCCGCGTCGCCCGCTCGGAACTGCTCCCCGGCGACCTGATCTTCTTCTACTCCGGCATCAGCCACGTCGGCATCTACGTCGGCGACGGCAAGATGATCCACGCCCCCAACCCGTCGGCGCCGGTGCGTGTGGCGCCCGTGGACCAGATGCCGTTCGCGGGCGCCGCGCGGGTGGCGTGACCGAGTCAGACCAGCCGCCGCGCCGTCGCCCACCGGGTCAGCTCGTGCCGGTTGGACAGCTGGAGCTTGCGCAGCACCGCCGAGACGTGGGACTCGACCGTCTTCACCGAGATGTACAGCTGCTTGGCGATCTCCTTGTACGCGTAGCCGCGGGCGATCAGGCGCAGCACCTCGCGCTCGCGCTGGGTGAGGCGGTCGAGGTCCTCGTCGACCGGCGGGGCGTCGGTCGACGCGAACGCGTCGAGGACGAACCCCGCCAGGCGCGGGGAGAAGACGGCGTCGCCCTCCTGCACGCGGAAGACGGAATCGACCAGGTCCGTGCCGGTGATCGTCTTGGTCACATAGCCCCGGGCACCGCCGCGGATCACGCCGATGACGTCCTCCGCCGCGTCCGAGACGGAGAGGGCGAGGAAGCGGACGGGCCGCTCCGTGTCGCTCATCAAGGGGGCACAGCGGCGCAGCACTTCGACGCCGCCGCCACCGGGGAGGTGGACGTCGAGCAGCACCACTTCGGGCCGGGTGGCGGTGATGACGGTGACGGCCTGGTCGACGTCGGCGGCCTCACCGACGACCTCCACACCGGTCTGCGCGGTCTGACCGATCTCGGCCTGGACGCCGGTGCGGAACATACGGTGGTCGTCGACGAGCACCACACGCACGTGACGCTCCCCCGCGCCCGCGTTCGCCGGCTGTGCGGGCTCGGCCGCCTCTCCCGCCGCCGTTCCGTTCGCCTCGGTCGGGTCGCTCATGACGTCTTCTCCGCCCTCTCCATCTCCAGCTCGACCTCCGTGCCGCCGTCCGGCACCGCGCGCAGCCGCGCCGTGCCGCCGTTGCGCTCCATGCGGCCGATGATCGATTCTCTGACACCCATCCGGTCGGCGGGTATCGAGTCGAGGTCGAAGCCGGGACCGCGGTCCCGGACGGACACGAAGACCGTCCTGCCCTCGACCTCGGCGTAGACCTGAACGGCGCCGCCCTCGCCACCGTACTTGGCGGCGTTCACCATGGCCTCGCGTCCGGCCTGCATCTGTGCCCCGATCCTCTCGTCGAGCGGGCAGTCGCCGACGACCACCACCTCGATGGGGACGCCGTGCTTGTCCTCGACCTCGGCCGCGTTGCGCTTGACGGCCTCGGCGAGGGTGGTGGGCTCGTCGTCCTCGTCCTTGCCGTTGCCCTCCGGTTTGTAGAGCCAGGCGCGCAGGTCCCGCTCCTGGGCACGGGCGAGGCGGCGCACCTCCCCCGCGTTCTCCGCGTTGCGCTGGATCAGGGTCAGGGTGTGCAGCACCGAGTCGTGGACGTGGGCGGCGACCTCGGCCCGCTCCTGCGCGCGGATGCGCATCAGCCGCTCCTCGGAGAGGTCCTGGGTCATGCGCACCAGGTAGGGGCCGGCGAGGAGCGTTATACCGACGAGGACGGCGAGCGCGGCCTGGAGCACGGAGCCGAGGTGGGCGGCGGACCCCTGGAGGACGAAGATGCCGGTGACGCCCGCCGTCACCAGCAGGACGCCGGCCACGGAGCGCAGCAGGGTGACGGTCCGCCGGTGGCGTCCCACCTCGGCCCAGCGGGCCCGGCGGGCGTTGTCCGCCTGGCGCCAGACGAGGGCGACACCGGCACCGACGAGGACGGTCGGCCAGAGGTAGGCCTTCGCTCCGCCGCCGAGGTCGACATTGCCCACGAAGACCAGGGCCACGACGACCATGAGGAGCAGAGCGACGATCTGGCCCTTGTCCGGCTTGCGGGCGACGAGTCTGCGCCGGCCGTCCGGCGCGGTCTCCGCGGTGACGAGGGACGGCGGCTTCTGGGAGTCGACGCCGCCGACACCCAGCGGCACGAAGAACCAGAACGCCGCGTACAACAGCGCGCCGAGCCCGTCGGCCATGAACAGGCCGACGAAGGCGAACCGCACCCAGATGACGGGCAGCCCCAGATGCCCGGCGAGCCCCCGCGCCACCCCGCCGAGCCAGCGTCCGTCGCTGCTGCGGTAGAGCTTGCGCGGCGGCCGCGGTTCGACGAGTGGCGCTGCTGCGGCTTCCGGCATGACACTGATGGTCACACGGCCCCGGGAGCCGGAGCATCAGGGTCGGCCCCCTAGACTCCCCTGATCTTCGGACCGCGGGCCCTTCGAACGCTCCCCCGGCGCCGGCTCAGGGCCGATATCAGGGTCCGACCAGGGTCGAACCGACTGCCGCCTCGGCGCCGCGCCCGTCACCATGGACTCATGACAGATCACGAGCACGCCGCGACGGGTCCGGGACCCGGCCCCGGCCCGCGCCCACCGCAGGGCACCGGGCCGCAGGATGCCGCGCCCGCCGCGGATGCCACGGGTGCCGGAGCCGCCCCGGGCGCCACCGCCGGAGCCGACGGCGACGCCCCCGGACCGCCTCACCGGTTCCGGCGCGACCGGCGGCACAAGACGTTCGGCGGCGTGTGCGCCGGCCTCGGGCGTCAGTGCGACATGGACCCGGTGATCTTCCGGATCACGCTCGCGGTGCTCTCCGCGACCGGCGGCATCGGCCTCATCTTCTACGGCTTCGCCTGGCTCTTCGTCCCGTACGACGACGAGGAGGAGAACGAGCTGCGCAAGCTGCTGACCGGCCGAGTCGACGGCCAGGCCCTGGCGGCCGTGCTGTTCGCCCTGGTCGGCTGCGGGGTCTTCCTGACGATGCTGAACAACGGCGGAGTTCTGACCTTCGCCGTGGTGCTGTCCCTGGTTCTCGCCGGCGCCGGGTACTGGTCACGGCACCGGCGCACTCCCGACCCCGACCCCCTGGCCACTCAGGCCGTCGCCGACGCCCCGCCCGAGGCTCAGGCACCGCCGATCATGTACACCTGGCCCTCCTGGTGGCGCGAGCCCATAGTCAAGGACGGCAGCCACGTCGGCGGGACCGGATATCTGTGGGGCCCGCCGGACTCCGAGGACCGTGACATCGCGGCGGCCGTCAACATCGGTCGCGGTGCCCCGGGCGACCGCGTCCCCGTGGGCGACCGGCGCCCCCGCACCCCGCAGCCGCGCGGCCCTCGCGGCATCGGCGGCTGGATCTTCCTCCTCGCGCTGCTCGCCGGATTCCTCGGCACCCGCCTGACGTGGGACGAGCAGCCGCTCGGCACGAGCCTGCAGACCGGCCTGGCCTGCGCGCTCGCCGTCTTCGGCGTCGGCATC
Organism: Streptomyces sp. CB02414; assembly: GCF_001905385.1. GTDB lineage: Bacteria > Actinomycetota > Actinomycetes > Streptomycetales > Streptomycetaceae > Streptomyces. The sequence continues at coordinate 617,292 of NZ_LIPF01000002.1, forward strand.
GCGGTCAGCGCCTTCCTGGGGCGCACAGGGGCCGGTTCCATCTTCCTCGCGATCATCACGGCAGGCCTGCTGGCCGGCTCCGCCACCCTGCCCAAGGACGTCGGCACCGACTGGGTCCGAAGGACTTGGGAGCCCACGACCGTGGCCGGCGTGCGCGAGCAGTACGACATCGGGGCAGGTACCGGCACCCTGGACCTGTCCCGGCTGGATCTGGCCGAGGGACAGACGGTGACCACCCGGGCCGACGTGGGGATGGGCCGAATACAGGTCGTGGTGCCGCCGGACGTGACCGTGCGGCTGAGCGTCGAGGTGGGTGTGGGCGACATCCAGTTGCCCGGCGACGACAAGAAGGACGTGGACGTGGCGCCGGGCAAGCACAAGGAGGTCACCCTGCCCCCCACGGCGGACGGCGAGAACGCCGGCACGCTCGACCTCGACCTCCAGGTCGGCGTCGGACAGGCGGAGGTGACCCGTGCTGCGTCATAGGTTCCAGCCCGGACGGCTGGTCGCCGGCTTCTTCCTGACCCTGGCGGGCGTCGTCTACGCGGGCGATGCGGGCGGGCTCTGGGAGACGCCGTGGTTCGTCGTGATCCCCCTCGTGGTGGGCGGCCTCTGCACGGCGGGAGCGGTCGGCGTCCTGGCCCGGTCCGTGCACCGGCGCCGGGGAAGGCTCCGGGCGAAGGCGGACGGGCCGCGGGCGGACCTGCCCGGCTGACGTCCACCGTCCTGCCACCCCGACCGGCACCGGCACCGGCACCGGCACCGGCAGCCCACCTGGACGGAAGCCTGTCGAAACCGACAGGAAGAAACCGGCCGGAGGAGGATTGAGCGGCGCCTCGGCGTCGTACGTATGGACCTATGAGGGGGTCTCGGCACGCGCGGGCGAGAGGCGGCTGGCAGTGATGACTCACGGCATGCGGACGGATGCGTACACCTCACATCCGGACGGCGGCGGAGGCTGGCGGGACCAGGCCACCCGCTACGCCCTCCTGCCGCTGCGGATCTTCCTGGGCGTCACCTTCGTCTACGCCGGTCTCGACAAGCTCACCGACAGCGCCTTCATGAAGGACTCCGGGGCCGGCTCCGTAGGCGACATGATGCGGACGGTCCGCGACTCCTCGGCCATCCCGGGCCTGGTCGACCTGGCCCTGAAGAGCCCCTCCGGGTTCGGTTACGCCATCGCCCTGGGCGAGCTGGCCGTCGGCATCGGCACGCTGCTCGGGCTGCTGACCCGGCTCGCCGCGCTCGGCGGCGCCCTGATCTCGCTCAGCCTCTGGCTGACCGTCAGCTGGGCCTCCGACCCCTACTACTACGGCAACGATCTCGCCTACCTCATGGCCTGGATCCCCCTCGTACTGGCGGGCGCCCCGCTGCTGTCACTGGACGCCGCATTGCGCTCCCGACGACACCGGAGGACGGGCGGGTACCGGTAGGACCACCCTCCCCGGCCCACGCCCGCGCCGGTCAGTCCGTCACGTCGATCGCGTACCGGTTGGTCTCCACCCCCGCGCTCGTGACGACCTGGACGTCCACCCGGCCCGGTTCGACGTCCGCCGGGACGGGGACCGTCAGCAGGTCGTCCGTGGGGTTGCTGAAGCCGCCGGTGACCGGGACCAGGGGTACGTGGACGTTGACCGCGCCGATGCGGACGACCATGCGAGACAGGCGGTCCGCGCGCTGGGCACCCGGCGGTACGAAACCGGCACCACGAATCTCGATGTCGTCCCCCGTGCGGATCGGCGCGTCCAGGTCGCCCGCCTCCCGGGCCCGGACCACGGAGAGGATCACGGGGCGCCCGCCCTCCGCGTACTTGCCGGCCACGTAGGTCGCGGCCGACACCAGCACCACCACCGCCAGACCCCACGGCAGGTCGGGCAGCTGGTCCGGGCGCCGGGCCAGCCGTACCGCCGCGAAGACGAGGGCGACCGTGCTGATCACGACGTACTGGATGTCGGCGAAGGTGCCGCGTCCGGCGTCGTCCGTCAGAAGATCGGAGGCGCGCGGCCGGTCCGCCCGTACCTTCTGCAGCCGCTGGGCCAGGACCCGCAGTCCGACCACCCGCCGTACGAGGACGGCGATCCCGCACACCACCGCGAGCACCGTCACCGCACCGGCTCCGCGGGCCAGTTCCAGCCCGGAGACCAGCGCGTCGCGCCGGGCGTGCCCCGAGGCGAGGGCCAGCTGTCCGGCCAGGACGAGCACGGCGTAGGCGACGAACAGCACCCAGGCCGCCGCCACGGCGCGGGACGTGGAGAGGCGGTTGTCCTCACCGATCACCGGGGCCAGCGCCCCGCCCCGCGCCCGGTGGAACCACGACGCCGCCGTCAGCGCCCCCGCCACCACCAGCGCCGCCGAGAGCCCCGCGGTCCGCGCGGCCGTCCAGCCGCCGCCGACGGCGGTGAGCGCCTGTACGAGGAGCAGCAGCACGACCCCGCCCCACACGACGGTCACCGTGCGACGCCCGAGGCCCGCGAGCCATGCCTCGCCCTCGGCACGGCCCCGCTCGGCGACTTGTTCCGCGGACTGGGTCAGCTCCTCCGAGACCCACTGCCGGGAGGCGGAGGCGGAGTGGGCCACCGCGGCCGGCAGCCCTTGCCCGGCCGCGAACTCGTCCCGCCGCGACAGGAACGCCGCGACCGCCCGGCGATGCCCCTCCCGGGCGCCGTGCGGGCAGTCCCCGCAGGTGCAGCCGCCCCCGTGCGCAGCTCCGTACGCGCCCCTGCCCGAGCCGCTCCCGCGTCTCGCCTCCTGCACCGCCACGCCCGACGCCCGCCTTCCCCGACCCCTGCGACAACCCCGCGCACACCGCGGTGGAACCCAGCAACGACACCCGCACGACATGCGCGCGACGTCCGCACGGCACCGGCCCGGGCTTCCACCGCGCCGGCCGCGGCGGAAGCCCTAAGTCCCGTGGGACGGAAGCGAATTGTGCCGTACGGAGCCCCCTGCGCGCCCGCCGCCCCGGCCCGCACTGCCCGGCGCGGGTGACACGCGGCCCCGCCGTGTTGACCCGACCGGGCGAACCGGCGACCGGTCGACGACGGACAGACGACGACAGACGAGGGACCCGGTTGCGATACCGGACACAGGATGTCGCCTTTCGGGTTCACACTCGTCGTATGACTGACAGCGCCGCACCGGGCACCGCACCCGGCCCCACCGTGAACTGGTCGCACTTCGCCACCGCCGAACCCGCGCTCGCCGCCACCGTCGAGGCGCGCTTCGGCGCGTACACCCACCACGTCCTCGCCACCCTGCGCAAGGACGGCTCGCCGCGCACCACCGGCCTGGAGGTGCGTTTCCTGGGCGGCGAGCTGTGGCTCGGCATGATGCCGGGCTCGGTGAAGGCGCTCGACCTGCGCCGTGACCCGCGGTTCGCGTTGCAGGCGAACCCGGGGGACGGGACCGGGATGGGCGGCGGGGACGTACGGATCGGCGGGCGGGCGGTCGAGGTCGAGGACGCGGCGACGCGGGCCCGGTACGTGAAAGAGGTGGAACCGCCGGAGCCGTTCCACCTCTTCCGGACCGAGCTGACGGAGGTCGTGCGGACCTGCGTGGAGGACGACGCGTACCTCGCCGTCCAGATCTGGCAGCCCGGGAAGCCCCTGCGCGCCGTCAGGCGCGCCTAGGGGTTACCCGGTCACTCCCACTCGATGGTGCCCGGCGGCTTCGAGGTCACGTCGAGGACGACGCGGTTGACGTCCTTGACCTCGTTGGTGATGCGGGTCGAGATCTTGGAGAGCACGTCGTAGGGCAGCCGCGACCAGTCGGCCGTCATCGCGTCCTCGGAGGAGACGGGCCGCAGCACGATCGGGTGACCGTAGGTGCGGCCGTCGCCCTGGACGCCGACGGAGCGGACGTCCGCGAGCAGCACCACGGGGCACTGCCAGATGTCGCGGTCGAGGCCGGCCGCGGTCAGCTCCTCGCGGGCGATGGCGTCGGCCTCGCGGAGCAGGTCGAGCCGCTCCTTGGTGACCTCGCCGACGATGCGGATGCCGAGACCCGGGCCCGGGAAGGGCTGGCGCTGGACGATCTCGTCCGGCAGGCCCAGCTCCTGGCCCACCATCCGGACCTCGTCCTTGAACAGCTTGCGCAGCGGCTCGATGAGCTTGAACTCGAGGTCCTCGGGGAGGCCGCCGACGTTGTGGTGGGACTTGATGTTGGCGGTGCCGGTGCCGCCGCCGGACTCGACGACGTCCGGGTAGAGGGTCCCCTGGACCAGGAACTCCACGGCCGGGCCCTGGTCGGCGATGATCTCGGCCTGGGCCTGCTCGAAGACGCGGATGAACTCGCGGCCGATGATCTTCCGCTTCTCCTCGGGGTCCGAGACCCCGGCCAGCGCCTTGAGGAACCGCTCGCTGGCGTCCACGACCTTCAGCTGCACGCCGGTCGCGGCGACGAAGTCCTTCTCGACCTGCTCGGTCTCGCCCTTGCGCATCAGGCCGTGGTCGACATAGACGCAGGTCAGCTGGGAGCCGATGGCCTTCTGGACGAGGGCTGCGGCGACGGCGGAGTCGACGCCGCCGGACAGGCCGCAGATGGCGCGCTTGTCGCCGACCTGCTCGCGGATGGCCGCGACCTGCTCGTCGATCACGCTGCCCGTGGTCCAGTCGGGGGCGAGGCCCGCGCCGCGGTACAGGAAGTGCTCCAGCACCTGCTGTCCGTGCGTGGAGTGCATCACCTCGGGGTGGTACTGGACGCCGTAGAGCTTCTTCTCGTCGTTCTCGAAGGCGGCGACCGGGACGACGTCCGTGGAGCCGGTGACGGTGAAGCCCTCGGGGGCGGCGGAGCAGGCGTCGCCGTGGGACATCCACACGGCCTGCTCGGCCGGGGTGCCCTCGAAGAGGGTGGAGGAGTTCTTGGAGACGTGCAGATCCGTACGGCCGTACTCACGGGCGCCGGAGTTGTCGACGGTGCCGCCGAGGGCCTGCGCCATCAGCTGGAAGCCGTAGCACATGCCGAAGACGGGGACGCCCGCCTCGAACAGGGTGCGGTCGAGGGTGGGGGCGCCCGGCTCGTACACCGACGAGGGGCCGCCGGACAGGATGATGGCCGCCGGGTTCTTGGCGAGCATCTCCTCGACCGGCATGGAGCTCGGCACGATCTCGCTGTAGACCCGCGCCTCGCGGACACGGCGGGCGATGAGCTGGGCGTACTGCGCGCCGAAGTCGACGACCAGGACGGTGTCGGGGGCGGCGGCAGCGGGAGTCGCTGATGACACGGGGTGCCTTCCGGCGGTCGGGCGGGGGTCTTGTGCTCCCGATTCTACCGAGGCGGACGGCCGCCCCCTCCCGGCCGTGGCGCCCGGCGCCGCCCCAGTGGCACGTCTCACCATGCGGATCGACTCGGATCACCTTCGGATCACCTTCGGATCACCATGCGAACCGGGTTGGCCACGGACCGTTCGCAGGGCATACTGGCGCCATGCGCAAGTACCAGGTGTTCAGCTTTATCTATGGCAACCGGCCTACCGGCTGCCATGGTCGTGCTGCTTGAGCAACTGACGAGCGACAACTTCCCAGGCGCCCCGGGCCGACAAGGCCCGGGGCGCCTGTCGTTTCCGGGTCCTGCCGCCCCGGGGCACCGCCACCACCCCCTTCCCGGCGAGGAGCCCCCGACATGACCGTCACCACCGCAGACAAGACCGGCGCCCGCACCGCCGAGGCCGCCGACGTGATCACCGGCGCCCGGGAGCGCATCGACGCGCTCGACGACCGGATCATCGGCCTGATCCAGGAACGGATGGCCGTCTCCGCCGTCATCCAGCAGGCGCGGATCACCTCCGGCGGCCGGCGCGTGAATCTCTCCCGCGAGATGGAGGTCCTCGGCCATTACAGCGAGGCGCTGGGCAAGCCTGGTACGCCGCTGGCGATGACGCTGCTGGAGCTGTGCCGGGGGCGCGTCTGAACGTCGTATCTGAGTTCGGGCCACTTCTCACCCGTACGGCGCGTGACCGCCGCGCGGGACGCTTCGTTGGTCCCGGTGTCCGTGCCAGCCAGGGGCGGGCCCGAAAGAACCACGCGTGGCTCGCTGGGGCGATGAGACGTACGGATCGTGCCGTACGTCGTGGGACCTCGCCCCAGGAAGTGACCGGACGGCAGGGGACAGCAGCCCGGTCACCCATGAGAACGGCCGGCTCCGGGGACGCCCGGGGCCGGCCGACGGGAAATGCCCGGGCCCGGGACGCCCCTCCCCTCGACAACCGCATGCTCGACAGACCAGCGGCGCGACCCCCCGGCGCCGCTCCGAGGCACCGGCGCAGCCCTGACGCCGGTGCTGGCTGAGGAAGGGCCCCGCGGCGCAGCCCGCGGGGCCCTTCGCCATGCCGTTCCCCCCTTGGCCAGAGGTGACGAGCGCCACATAAAAGTTCTGTGAGTTCGGGGGCAACCATTCACAGCTTTCACAGATCAAACAGGCGTACGGATCGCACCAAGGGCACTCCCGCGCCCCACACGCGGAGGCCTCCCTGACTCTCCCGTGCCGCGCGTGCGGTACGCCGGACCACCCGAGGTCTTCATGAAGCTTCGTCGCGCCATGGCAGCTGCGGCCGCCACGGCAGTGATCGCCCCGCTGGCACTGCTCGCGGCTCCCGCCGCCTACGCGACCGACGGCACGCCGTCGCCGGCCAGTTCCACCGAGACGACGGCCCCGGGGAGCACGCCGTCGACCGGGGCCCCGTCCCCGAGCCAGTCCACGAGCGAGACCGCTCCGGCGCCGAGCAACTCGCCGAGCGGTTCCCCGAGTGGTTCCCCGAGCAGCTCTCCGAGCACCTCCGCGCCCGAGTCCCCGGCGCCCAGCACGTCCACCTCCACGCCCGCCTCGCCGTCGCCGAGCACGTCGGCGCCCGAGGAGTCACAGACCCCGGAGCCCGAGCCGTCGGTGTGCGAGGACAGCAAGGTCGACGTCAGCATCACGGGTCTGCCCGGCCGGATCGCGGCGGGCAGCGGCTGGCACGAGTTCTCGCTGAACGTGGCCAACAACTCCGACTCCACGCTCCAGAACCTCGACTACCTGGCCGGCGCCTCCGCCGACCGCGACGGCGAGGAGCTGTTCGAGAGCAAGAAGGTCAGCCTTCAGGCCTGGAACCCTGACGACAAGGTCTGGGAGGACCTCAACGAGTTCGGCTACGCGGTCGGCTATGTCGGTTACACCGACGAGCTGGCTCCCGACTACGAGGTCGCCATCCCCATGCGCGTCAACGTGAAGGCCTCCGCCCCGGTCGGCGCGGGCTTCACGCTCGGCGCGACCATCTACGGCGACGCGGACGGCGAGTGCACCGGCTACGGTCAGGTCGCCTACAAGTTCCGGATCGTGGCCGCCGGCACGGACACCGAGGGCACCAAGCCGCAGGAAGGCGGCAAGGCTCCCGTGGCCGTCCAGAAGCCGGCCTCGGACACGCCCGAAGTCACCGGCAGCCTCGCCGAGACCGGCTCCAGCTCGGCACTGCCGATGATCGGCCTCGTCGGCGGGATCGCCGTCGTCGCGGGTGCCGGTGCGGTGTTCGCCGTCCGTCGCCGCAAGGCCGGTGTCGAGGCGTAGCCGACGGTACGGCTTCACAGAACGAGAAGGACCTGCGCTCGGAGGGGGGCGCAGGTCCTTCTGTTCTGTGTCGTCCGCTACTTCTTCGGCGGTACCGCCGGCATCCCGAGGAACGGCAGCCGCAGCGCGCCGAAGGCCTCCGCCGGAACCGCCGGGGACTTGGGCTCGACGGGCGTCAGGCGCCGGTACTCCGTGCCCTGCGCCGGGCGCGGGTCCTCCTCGCCCTTGTTGGGCCAGTACGACATCGCGCGCTCGGCCTGCGCCGTGATGGTCAGGGACGGGTTGACGCCGAGGTTCGCGGAGACCGCGGCGCCGTCGACGACGGAGATGCCGGGGTGGCCGTAGAGGCGGTGGTACGGGTCTATGACACCGGTCTCGCGGGAGGCGCCGATGGGGCAGCCGCCCAGGAAGTGGGCGGTGAGCGGGGTGCCCATCAGTTCGCCGACGTTGGAGCCGGCGAAGCCGTTGATCTCGGCGGCGAGGGCTGCGGCACCCTCGGTGGCGGCCTTGATCTGCTTGGGGTTGGGCGAGCCGTGGCCCTGGCGGGCGGTGAGCAGGCCCTTGCCGACGCCCGTCGGTTTCAGGTGCGTGGTCAGGGAGTTGTCCAGGGACTGCATCACCAGGCCGATGATGGTGCGCTCCGACCACTTGCGGTTGGAGAGCGAGCGCAGGACCAGGAGAGGGTGCTTGGCCGCGTGGCCCAGGAAGCCCAGGACGCGGGAGGCGCCGGAGGCGGTGTGGCCGGCGTAGGGGACCTGGAGGATGGACAGGCCGCCCATGGAGTTGGAGCCCTTGCCGTAACGGACCGGCTCGATGTGGGTGTTGGCGTCCGGGTGGATCGAGGACGTGATGGCGACGCCGCGCGTGAAGTCGGCGCGGGACTCGCCGGTGGCCTTGCGGTAGCGCCGGTCGTCGGTCTGGGCGCCGACCAGGGCCTCGGAGTTGGTGCGGGTCAGCTCGCCGAGCTTGTCGGAGAGGTGCGGGAGTTGCCCGTTGGCCTTCATGCGGTGCAGCAGGGTCTGGGTGCCGTAGGTGCCGGCTGCTACGACGACGCGGCGGGCGGTGAAGGTGCGGCCCGCGCCCTTCTTCTTCCGGTCGGTGGGGAGCGTGGCCACCGCGAAGCCGCCGCGCGAGTCCTCGGTGACCGAGACGACCGACGTCATGGGGTGCACGACCGCGCCCGCCTTCTCGGCGAGGTACAGGTAGTTCTCGTTGAGGGTGTTCTTCGCGCCGTGGCGGCAGCCGGTCATGCACTCGCCGCACTCGTTGCAGGCCTTGCGGTCGGGTCCCGCGCCGCCGAAGTACGGGTCGGGTATCTCCTCGCCCGGCTTCGCCTTCGCCGTGCCGTCGGCGTCCTCGCCGTCGCCGAAGAAGACACCGACCGGCGCCATGTGGAAGGTGTCGCCGACCCCCATCCGCTGGGCGGCGGCCTTCAGGTGCACGTCGGAGGGGGTCATGGTCGGGTTGAGACGGACCCCGAGCATGCGCTTGGCCTGGTCGTAGTACGGCGTCAGCTCGTCCTGCCAGTCGGTGATGTCCCGCCACTGGGGGTCGTCGAAGAAGGGCTTCGGCGGTACGTAGAGGGTGTTGGCGTAGTTGAGGGAGCCGCCGCCGACGCCCGCGCCTGCCAGGACCATGACATTCCCGAGCAGGTGGATGCGCTGGATGCCGAACATGCCGAGCTTGGGCGCCCACAGGTAGTTCTTCAGGTCCCAGGAGTTCTTCGGCAGCGACTGACGGGTGAAGCGGCGGCCCGCTTCCAGGACGCCGACCCGGTAGCCCTTCTCCGTCAGGCGGAGGGCGGACACCGAGCCGCCGAAGCCGGAGCCGACGACGAGGACGTCGTAGTCGTACCCGTTCTCGTCCCGGGTCTGGGCGGAGTTCTCCTGCGACACGTGCTCTCCTCGTTGAGAACGGGCGGGGGTCGGGGGTTGCCTGGGTGGATCAGCGGAAGCGGAATGCCTTCATCAGCCGCAGGCTCCGGCTCATGAACGCCGCGTACTTCTCGTCGTCCATGCCGAGCGACGGCGCCATCGGCAGCAGCCGCTGGTGGGCGACCGTCTGGGCCTCGGTGTACTTGAGGATGCCCTCGGAGCCGTGCCGGCGGCCGAGGCCGGAGTCCTTCATGCCGCCCATCGGGGCCTGGGCGCTGCCGTAGGCGGGGGCGTATCCCTCGTTGATGTTGACGGTGCCGGTGCGCATCCGGGCGGCGACCTCGTGGCCGCGCCGGGCGTCCCTCGTCCAGACCGAGGAGTTCAGGCCGTACGGCGTCGAGTTGGCCTGCTCGACCGCCTCCTCCTCGGTCTTGAAGCGGTAGACGGAGACGACCGGGCCGAAGGTCTCCTCGGTGCACACGGTCATGGGGGCCACGACGCCGTCGAGGATGGTCGGCTCGTAGAAGTACGGGCCGATGTCCGGGCGGGCGACCCCGCCGGCGACGAGCTTCGCGCCCCGCTCCACGGCGTCCGCCACGTGCGCCTTCACGGTCTGAAGCTGCCGCTCCCCCACCAGCGAGCCCATGTCGGCGCCGTAGGAGAGGGAGGTGCCGAGGCGCATCGCCTTGGTGCGGGCGGCGAAGCGGTCCAGGAAGGCGTCGGCGACCGACTCGTGGACGTAGAGCCGCTCGATGGAGATGCAGAGCTGGCCGGCCGAGGAGAAGCAGGCCCGCACGGCGCCCGCCGCGGCCTTCTCGATGTCGGCGTCCTCCAGGACCAGCATGGCGTTCTTGCCGCCGAGTTCGAGGGAGACGCCGACCAGACGGGCGGCGGCGCCCTGGGCGACCTCGCGGCCGGTGCGGGTGGAGCCGGTGAAGGAGACGTAGTCGGCGTGCTTGACGACCTCGGGGCCGACGACCGGGCCGTCGCCGAGGACGACCTGGAAGACCTCGGCGGGCAGGCCGGCCTCGATGAGCAGGTCGCGGGCCCACAGGGCGGTGAGACAGGTCTCGGTGTCGGGCTTCATGACGACCGCGTTGCCCGCGACGAAGGCCGGGAGCGCGTCGCCGACGGACAGCTCCAGCGGGTAGTTCCACGGGGCGATCTGGCCGACGACGCCGCGCGGGTGGCGCAGTTCGGTGACCTTGGTGAGGGTCGGTACGGCGCCGGTGTGCCGCTTGGGGCGCAGGTACGCCGGGGCCTTGCGGCCGTAGTGCCGGGCGGCGACGGCGACGGCCTGGACCTCCTCGTGGGCGTGCAGGCGGGCCTTGCCGGTCTCCAGCTGGATGAGGTCGAGGACCTCGGCCTGGCGCTGCAGGACCAGGTCGTGGAAGCGGAGCAGGACCGCGGCGCGCTGCCGTACCGGTGTGCGCTCCCACACGGCCTGTGCGGCGCGGGCGCGCTCGAAGGCGCCGGCCACGTCCTCGGGCGTCGACTCGGGCAGGTCGGCGAGCTTCTCGCCGGTGAACGGCGTGTGGTTGGCGGTGCGGCCGGAACCGGCCACGCCCTTGGTGAGCTGGGCGACCAGCTCGGGGGTGACCACGTCCGCAGCGGTGCGGGCGCCCGCCGGGCTGGGGGCGAGGGGGTTGGTGCCGGTGATTTCCGGGGCCTGCGCGTCCGTCATGAGCCGCAGGGTATGACGCCGCGACGGCTTTGTGTACCCGTCGGTAATCGGGATTCACCGAGTGCTCACACATTGCCAGTGATCGCTGGCAACAAACCCGCTGATCAGGGCGTTACGCGGATGCGTCGCACCTGACGGTTTCCACGACCCGGGGCGGTCCGCCGGGTCGGGCTCCGTCAGGGCTCCGCGACCTCCCAGTTGGCGATCACCGTGCGGGCGATCTCGCGTCCCTCGTCGGCGAAGTAGCCCTTGCGGGGGTAGTCGATCCACAGCCGGTACATGTCGCCGTTCGCGGCCCGGTAGTACAGGATGTGGAACTCGCGCTCGCGCGGGTCCTGCGAGTCCGTCGTCGTGTACGCGATGACGTTCTCGGTGGCCTTCTCGCCCCGGTACTCGGTCTCGCTCGGCTCGCCCCTGGGCGCGGGCTCGTCGGCGAAGTTCCAGGAGTACTCGCCGTCCTTGAGCACGTCCCAGTCCGCCCACGCCTGTGCCGCCGCCGTGTCCGGGATCTTCCCGTCCTCGTCGTCGGCCTTGATGTCACGGTCGACGAAGACGGTCACCGCGCCGCTCGGGTCGGCGAACGTCTCGTTGGTGCCGTCCCAGTCGTCGGCGTGCTCCGCCTTCACGAACGCCGTCGGCAGGGCGACGCTGATGCCGGTCCTCGCGCCGAGTTCGTGCGTCCTCCAGCCCTTCGGCAGCGGCCCCGCGAAGGGCTCCGCGACCACCAGGTACGACGCCAGGGCCGCCGCGACGACCGCCGCGCCCAGGGTGATCCACGCGTTGCGGCCCAGCCGCACGCCCCACTTGGATCCGGCACTGGACGACCTGGCAACACCGTCCGGCCCGTCCGCCCCGTCGCCCCGGACCACGCGGGTGGGCGCGGGCTCGGGCGGGTTCGCGGCGGCCTCCAGCAGGGCGCGGGTGCGGGCCGCGTCCGGGCGGCGTGCCGGATCCTTGTCGAGCAGGCCGGTGATGAGCTCGGCGAGCGGTCCCCGCGCGGCGGCGGGCGGCGCGGGCGCGGCGTTGAGCACGGACTGGAGGGTGGCGGGGGTGTTGCTGCGGCGGAACGGCGAGACGCCCTCCGTCGCCGCGTACAGCACCACGCCCAGCGACCACAGGTCGCTCGCCGGGCCGGGGCGCCGGCCCAGCACCCGCTCCGGTGCGATGTACTCGGGCGAGCCGACGAATCCGCCGGTGTCGGTCAGGTTGGTCTCGCCCTCGATCCGGGCGATGCCGAAGTCGGTGAGGACGACCCGGTCGTGCCGGCCGAGCAGGACGTTGTCCGGCTTCACGTCCCGGTGCAGGACGCCGGCCGCGTGCGCGGCCTCCAGCGCGCCGAGCACCTCCAGGCCGATCCGGGCCGCCTCGCGGGCGCCGAGCGTGCCCTCCTGCAACGCGTCGCCCAGCGAGCGGCCCCGGACCAGTTCCATCACGATCCACGGCTGGTCGTCCACCACCGCCACGTCGTGCACGCCGACGACGGCGGGATGGTCGAGCCGGGCGGCGGCGCGGGCCTCGCGGCGCATCCGCTCGAAGGCGTTGGCCCGTTCGCGTTCGGGAAGGTGGTCGGGGACGCGGGGCTCCTTGACGGCCACCTCGCGGTCCACGGTCTCGTCCTTGGCCCGCCACACCGTGCCCATGCCGCCGTGCCCGAGTCTGGCGATCAGCCGGTAGCGGCCGGCGATGAGCCGCCCGGCGCCCGGGTCCGGCGCGCCCGCGGAACGGGGCGGCGCCGGTGCCTGGTTCTCCGACTGCCCCCGGGCCTCCGGCCGGGCCTGCGTCTGCGGCGGCACGACCTGGGTGGGTGCCGCGTACGGGTTGCCGGGACGGGGCACGGCCACGGGCGGGTTCGGTGGTTGCAGGCCGAAACTCGTGGGCTCGTCCGGCCCGTTGTGCGGCCCCCCGTTGCTGCTCATGGGTCCATGCATACCGTGCCGGACGTACCCGCATCCACCACCCGTGCGCGGCGGTCACAGAGCCGTGACGCACGGCTGCCGTTTATCTCCCGTTTGAGGGTGTTGCGGAGGCCTCTGAGGGCGTCGGGGACGCGGGCTCCGTCGTCGAGGTGGCGGACGGCGAACGCGTCGGCGCGCCGCCCCCGTCGCCGCCGTCCCCGTCGGCGAGCAGGGCCGCCGCCGTGACGCCCGCGCCGGCCGCCGCGACCACCAGCAGTACGGCGGTGAGCACGGCCCGTGGCCAGGAAGGCGCGCAGCATCCGCTCCGCCTCCGCCGCGTCCAGACGCCGTCGCGGATCGCGTTCCAGCAGGCCCCGGACGACCGGGAGCAGCGGCCCGGCCTCGGCGGGCGGGCGGATCTCCTCGGTGACCACGGCGTGCAGGACACCGCCCAGCGAGTCCCGGTGGAAGGGTGAGGCGCCGCTGAGGACCGCGCACAGCAGCACGCCCACCGACCACAGGTCGGACTCCGGGCCCGTGCCGGCGCCCGACATCCGCTCCGGGGCGGTGTACTCGGGGGAGCCGACGAAGGAGCCGGTCTCGGTGAGCGTGGTGGCACCGGCGACCTGGGCGACGCCGAAGTCGGTGAGCACGACCCGGCCGTCCTCGGACACCAGCACGTTGGACGGCTTCACGTCCCGGTGCAGGATGCCGGCCGAGTGCGCGGTGTGCAGGGCGCCGAGGAGGGCGATGCCGATGCGGGCGGCCTCGGCGGCGTCGACCGGGCCCTGGCCGAGCACCCGGTCGGCGAGCGAACCGCCGTCGACCAGTTCCATGACCATGTACGCGCGTTCGTCGTCCTCGACGACGTCGTGCACGACGATGACGTGGGGGTGGCTGAGCTGGGCGACCGCGCGGGCCTCGCGCAGGGTGCGCTCGCGGCGCCGCCGGGCCTCGGCCGCGGAGAGCGTCTCGTCGAGGGGGAGCGCCTTCACGGCCACCTCGCGGCCGAGCAGCTGGTCGGTGGCCCGCCACACGATGCCCATGCCGCCGCGGCCGAGCCGCTCGTGGAGCCGGTAACGGCCCGCGATGACACGCCCGCCCGCCCCCTCGGTCACCATGCGCCCCATCATGCCCCACCGGACGCATCGGCTCCGGGCGGCGTCACCAGGGTGGCCGACAACCGACGGACGTACGAACGCCGTTGCGACGACTTCCGGCCACCGTCCGCCCGCCACCCGGTGCGGGGGAGGTCAGGCGGTCCTGGTCTTCTCCTGCCAGCTCTGCAGCACCGTGCGGAACCGCTGCCGTGTGGTCTCCCAGTCGTCGGCGGGGCCCGACATGTTGAGGGCGTACTCGACGCCGTCCCGGGACATGTACGTCTGCGACACCGCGCGGCGCGGTCCGGGGAAGGGGGTGTCCTTCGCCAGCGCGGTCCAGGTGTACTCCCAGCGGGCGCTGTCGCGGTCGCGGTAGCCGGTCGGTTCCAGGACGACGCGCCGGTAGTCCACCAGCCGCTGGAGCTGCACCTCCAGGTCCAGCTGGTGCGCGTACGGGTCGTTGTAGTCGGGTGCGCGGTCGACGGATATGCGCAGGACGTGTTCGCCGCCGTCGGGGGTGTAGTCGATCTGCCGGAGTTCGCCGCTGTCGCCGCCGAAGTCCGTGCGCTGCCAGTCCTCGGGCAGGTACAGGCTGAAACCCAGCGGGTCGTCGCGGCGCACCCAGTCGGCCGGAACGGAGCCACCGGGGCCCTTGCCCTGCGTGGCGGACGGGGAGGCGGAGGGCGAGTGGGTGGTGTCCGGGCCGGCCGTCGAGCCCGTGTCGTCCCGCTGTTGCAGCACCACGGCGGTACCCGCGCCGATCAGCGCGGCCACGGCGACGACCAGGGCGAACGTACGCAGGCGGCGACGGGGGCGCGGCCCGGTGGTGGCCGGCGGCGGGTACGGGTGTCCCGCCGCGGTGGGGCCGGGCGCGGCGTGTCCCATGGGTGCCGGGCCGACCGCGGTCGGGCCGGTGGCCGTCCGGTACGGCGTCGCCGTCGTCCCACCCGCGGGCCCCGCGGCCCCCTGGTGGACCGTGCCGTCCTGCCAGGACGGGCCCGAGTACCGCGTCGGCACATACGCCTGGGCGGACTTCGGCTGCCGCCCCTCCGCCGCCTCCGCGAGCATCTGCTCGGCCTCGGTGGCGTCGGGGCGCGTGGCCGGGTCCTTGCGCAGCAGGGCGTCGATGACGGGCGCGAGCGGACCGGCGTACCGGGGCTCGGTGGCCTCCTCCTCGACGACCGCCTGCATGGTGGTCAGCGGTGACGTGCGGCGGAACGGCGATCTGCCCTCCACCGCCGTGTACAGGGTCGCGCCCAGTGCCCACAGGTCGGAGGCGGGGCCCGGGTCGTGGCCGCGGACGCGCTCGGGGGCCAGGTAGTCGACGGAGCCGACGACCTCTCCGGTCCGGGTGATGGTGGAGTCGCCCTCTATCTGGGCGATGCCGAAGTCGGTGAGCAGTACGCGGCCGTCCTCGCCGAGCAGCACGTTGCCGGGCTTGACGTCTCGGTGCAGCACGCCCGCGGTGTGCGCGGCGCGCAGGGCCCGCAGGACCCACAGGCCGATCCGGGCGGCCTCCCGGGGCTCGACCCGTTCCTCCTCCTTGACCGCGTCGGCCAGTGAGCGGCCCTCGACCAGCTCCATCACGATCCACGGCCGGCCGTCGTGTTCGAGTACGTCGTGCACGGTGACGACGGCCGAGTGGTTGATCCGTGCGGCCGCCCGTGCCTCTCCCCGGGTGCGCGCCAGCAGTATCGCCTGGTCGCTCTCGGAGACGTAGAGCGCGGCGGTCAGCTCCTTGATGGCGACGGCCCGGTGCAGTACCTCGTCGTGTGCGCGCCACACCCGGCCCATGCCGCCGCTGCCGATGGCGTCGCTGAGCCGGTAACGGCCCGCGACGAGCCGGCCCTGCATCTGATTCACGTTGCCCCGCAATGATCTGGTCAAAGGTCAGACTAGGGACCGCTCACCCCGCGGGGAACGGGTGGGGTGGTATGGAAACAGCTCTGTGACGGTTGTCGCTTTCCTCGCTCCGGCTCAACCACCCGCCCGGGATGGGTCCCTGGGCGGTCAGCCGGTGTACCGGTAGGTGGCCGAGGCCTGTTCGAACAGCCGGGACACCTCGTCCCGCTCCGACACCGGACCGCGGACCTGCACCACGTGGTAACGGCCGTCGACGAGCATCGCGAGGTTGCGCACGTACAGCTCGCCGTCCGCGCCGGTCCAGGTGAACTGGCCCTCGGCCATGGTCCGTCCGCCGACCTCGATGGTCTTCAGCCCGCTGGAGGTGGCCCAGCTGGAGGCTCGGTACGAGGCCAACTCCGGCTCGGAGTCGCGCTGGTAGGCCATCGGGTCGTCACCGTACTCGGCGGCGCGGTCCCGGCCCGGTACGACGATGAGCTCGAAGCCGCCCTTGCTGTAGGCGACCTGCCCGCTGCCGTTGCGGGGCGTGCGCTCCCAGCCCTCGGCGACGGCGACGCGGAAACCCTCGTCGTCCTCGCGCAGGGTGAACCCGTCGGCCGCGGCGGGGGTGTCGCCCTGCGTCTCGGTGCCACCGGACGCCGACCTGGAGGGGGCGGGGTCGTTCTCCGGTGACGTCTGCTCCGGGCGGGGCTCGGCGCCGCCGTCCGGGGTCCGCTCGGGCGGCGCCTGGCTCGCCTCTCCGGCGGCGCCCGTGCGGTCGCCGGCGCCGTCCGTGCCGCTCTTGGGCATGAAGAGCATGGCGTACGCGACCGCTCCGGCCAGGGCGAGCAGTATCAGCAGGAGCAGGGTGCGGCCGAGGCTGCGCGGGGAGCGGGCCTTCTCCCGCCGGTCGCGTTTGTGCCGTCCGTGGTGTGCGGGCAGGCCGGCGCGCCGCTTGCGCACCAGTTCGCCACGGCGGCGCACGATGGGCAGGCGGCTGGTCTCGGCGGGCGGCGCGGAGACGACGTGCAGGCCGGCCTCGGGCTCGGGCGCCGACCTGACGAGGGAGCGCAGCCAGCCGCGGAGTTCCTCGATGTCGAGGCGTTCGGTGGGGTCCTGACGCAGCAGCGACTCCACGACCGGCCGCAGCGGCCCGCACTCCTCGGCGAACGCCGGCGGCTCCGCGCAGACGATCTGCACCAGTTCGGCGGTCGACTCCTCCGGGTACGGCGCGTGCCCCTGTACGGCGCGGAAGAGCAGCGCGCCCAGCGCCCACAGGTCGGTGGCGGGTCCGATGGGCGCGGCCAGCTGCCAGTTCTCGTGCACGGGCCCGGCCTGCTCCGGGGCCCAGCGCTCGGTGACCGGTCCGACCACGGCCATGCGGGTCTGCCGGGCCCGTTCGGCGGCGAGCGCGGTGGCCGGGCCGCGCGGGGCGGGGGTCAGGGCGGGCCCGGCCGCCGGGGCGGGGGCGGGGGCGGGCGGTTCGCCGGTGGCGCGGGGGGCGGCGCCGTGCCAGGAGGTCGTCGTGCGTACGCCGTAGGGGTCGGCGATCTGTCCCGGCGGGGCGGCGGCCGGTGCCTCCTGTCCGGCCGTGTCGGCGGGCCGGGGGACGGCGAGGTGAGGGCCGCCGGGACCGTCGTCGGGGGCGGGGCGGGCGCCGGGCAGGGCCGCGCGGCCGTTCCTCCCCTCCTGGACGCGGGCGGCCGCACGGGCGCCGGCGCGGTAGGCGGCGATGGCTCCGGCGCGCGCGGCGCGGGCGTCCCCGCTGGTCTCCAGCGGCGCGGGAGCGAGCCCGGAGACGGTGCCCCCGGGGCCCTGGGGGGCGGGCAGCCCGCCCACGTCCCGGGCCTCGATGGCGGCCCGCCGGGCGGCCTCGGGATCGCAGCCGTCGGACCCGGAGGCCCCGGACCGCGCACCCCCACCGCCCCGCCCGAAGGTCCCGTCAGGAGCGACCGGGGCGCTGCCGCTCTCCTCGTCGTCGGGGGCCGGCACCGGGTCGTATCCGCACAGCGCCTCCTCCGCCGCCCCGGCCGCCAGGCCGGTCAGCACCACGCGCCCGTCGTCGCAGACGAGCACGGTGCGCGCGGTGATGTTGCGGTGCACCCAGCCGTACGTGTGCAGCACCCGCAGCGCCAGGAGGATGTCGGAGGCCACCTCGGCCGCCCGGTAGGGCGTCAGCGGCTGCTCGGCGAGCAGGGCGGCCAGCGGCCTCGCGGTCACCAGCTCGCTGACGATCCACAGGGAGCCGCCCTCGGCGAACACGTCGAAGACCTGGTCGAGGCGCGGGTGGTCGGGTACGGCCGCCGCGGCCTGCGCCGCCTCGACGGCACGGCGTACCACCGGGTCCGCGGGCTTGCGGGAACCGCCGCGCGCTGCCGCCGAACGGCCGCCGGCGTGCCTGAAGGCGCCGTCGCGGGCCGTGAACCCGTCGGGCAGGCCGTCCGCGTCGAGCACCTCGGCCTCGACGACCTCGGGCAACGGCACCTGCCTGACCAGGACTTCCTGTCCGCTGTAGGTGTCGAAGGCCCGGGTCTCGGTGAGTTCGTACTCGTCGGACGGCGGCAGCGGCAGGCGGTAGCGGTCGGCGAGCACCCGTCCCGCATAGTCGTCCACGTCGCCACCCCCGGCAGCCCGTCGGTCAATTCCGTTCGCCCGGCGGGCCGTTCCGGCTGCGTACGGTCCGCAAGCACTCACGATACGTGCCGGAGGCAACCCGCAAAGAGGGGATGCCAGATATCGGACCGCGCAAACCCGGCCCGCCCGGTTCAGGACTTGGGTTCGAACGATGTCGTCAGCGTCCGCCAGGTGTCGCGGCGCAGGTCGCTGTCCCAGTCGCCGGCCTTCGCGGTGTACATCAGCGCGTAGCCCTGATGGTCGTTGACGACGAAGCCCCGGTCCACGGTGCGGAACTTGGTGCCGTCGTCCGTGTAGGTGAACTCCCAGTCGGCCGCGTTCCAGCCGCGGTAGCCCACCTTCTCTATGCGGATCTTCTTGTACTGGGAGCGGACCATGTACCGCTCCTGGTTCTTCCAGTCGGCGACCGGGTCGTCCTTGGGCGTGGACGTCCAGGCGACGAGCAGCTTCTGCCCGTTCGGACCGGTGAAACGGTCCCCCGCCGAGCCCTTGGCCTGGTACTTCCAGCCTTCCGGCAGCCCGATGGAGTAGCCCTGGGCGCCCTGGTGGGTGGCCGCCGCGCCCTCGTCGTCGGCCTTGCCCGCGTCACCCTGGCCGGCGCCGTCCGCCCCGGTGTCGCCGGACGCGCTCGCGCCGGAGTCCGGCGCGCCGGCCGAGCCCCCGTCCGTCGCCTCCTGCGACGCGGAGCCGTCGGTGCGGGCCCCGCCCTCGTCGTCCTGCTTCGTGTCGCCGCTCGCGCCCGCGGTGGCGACGGTCTTGTCGCCGTTTCCGCCCTGGGCACCCTTGTCGTCGTCGCCGCCGAGCGTGAGGGCCAGTACGGTGCCGAGCACGGCGAGCGCCACGACCACCGCGATGACGACCAGCGTCCGGCGCGGCACCACGTCGGTGAGCGGCGCCCGGGGCGCGGGCCGGGGCGGCAGGTCCGGGGGCGGCACGACGGGCCAGCCGGAGCTGCGGGTACCCGCGGGCGCGTTCGCCGCCCCGGAAACCGCACCGGCTCCGGCGCCCGCACCCGGGCGGGCACCGGAGGTGGCACCCGTACCGGCACCCGAGCCCGTACCGGTGCCCGGCCCGCCGCCCCGCACCGACGCGTTCACGGCCGCCCCGGCGGACGCCGAAGCGGTGGCCGGACCGGCGGCGGCCTTGCGGACGGAACGCAGCGCGCCGCGCAGCCGCTCCCCGGCCTCCTCGCCGCGCTTGCCCCCGGCGCCCGCCGGACCGCCCCTGCGGGACCGCTCGTCCGGCTGGGCGGGCAGCGGTACGACCTTGGTGGCGTCGGCCGGCTCGTCCGCCGGGTCGGGGGCGTGGAGGACCTTGTTGAGCAGCGCGCGGGCGCCCGCGTCGTCGAGCCGCAGCGCGGGGTCTTTGTTGAGCAGGCCGTAGATGACGTCCCGCAGCGGGCCGGCGTTCTTCGGCTCCTCCAGGTTCTCCGTCATCACCGCGGTGAGCGTGGCGATGGCGGAGCCCTTGTCGTAGGGCGGGGTGCCCTCGACCGCCGCGTACAGCAGCCCGCCGAGCGACCACAGGTCGGCGGCCGGGCCGGGCTTGTGGCCGCGGGCGCGCTCCGGGGAGATGTAGGAGGGGGCGCCGACGAGCATGCCGGTGGAGGTGATGGACGGGTCGCCCTCGACCTGGGCGATGCCGAAGTCGGTGAGCACGACCCGGCCGTCCTCGGCGATCAGCACGTTGGACGGCTTC
Source organism: Streptomyces sp. CB02414 (assembly GCF_001905385.1). Taxonomy (GTDB): domain Bacteria; phylum Actinomycetota; class Actinomycetes; order Streptomycetales; family Streptomycetaceae; genus Streptomyces. Next base: position 637,558 of record NZ_LIPF01000002.1, read on the forward strand.
ACGTCGCGGTGCAGGATGCCCTCGCGGTGCGCCGAGCGCAGCACGTCGAGGATGGCGAGGCCCACCTCGGCGGCGCGCCTCGGCTCCAGCAGGCCGTCCTCACGGATGGCCTCGGCGAGCGACTTGCCCTCGACGAGTTCCATCACGATCCACGGACGGTCGTCCTCCTCGACGACGTCGTAGACCGTGACGGCGCTGTTGTTGCGGATCCGCGCGATCGCCTTGGCCTCACGCAGGGTGCGCGTGATCAGGCGCCGCTTCTCCTCCTCGTCGATGTTGCCCGGGAACCGCAGCTCCTTGACGGCGACCGTGCGTCCGAGGGTCTCGTCCTCCGCCCGCCACACCGTCCCCATGCCGCCGCGGCCGAGCACGTCTCCCAGCCGGTACCGCCCGGCGAGGAGACGTGCGCTCTTGTCCGTACGGGGTGTCCCCGCCCGCTCCGCCTCCGACATGCGTCCCCTCATGCAACCCGCCCTGACAGAGCCTTCATTGTCCCTCACCCGACAAGTGCTCGACGCCCAGGGTGCCCCTGGCGCCGGCCGGGCGAGCGGGCGGGCGGCACGGCGGGGTGACCCTGCGTCACACCCGCCCCGGCGGCCCCTACCGTGGCACGATGTCCGGCGCTCCCAGCCGTGCCGCGTCGGCCGTCAGGTCGTCGGGCTGACGCTGCGACTCCCGCTCGGCCTCGACCCGCTTCTCGTAGTGCTGGACCTCCCGTTCGACCTGGTCCTTGTCCCAGCCGAGCACCGGCGCCATCAGCTCGGCGGCCTCGCGGGCGCTTCGGGTGCCCCGGTCGAAGGTCTCGATGGAGATGCGGGTGCGCCGGGTCAGTACGTCGTCCAGGTGGCGCGCGCCCTCGTGCGAGGCGGCGTAGACGACCTCGGCGCGCAGGTAATCGTCGGCGGCGTGCAGGGGTTCGCCGAGGGAGGGGTCGTCGGCGATGAGCCCCAGCACCTCCTCCGTCAGGGCGCCGTACCGGTTCAGCAGGTGCTCCACGCGTACGACGTGCAGGCCGATGCGCGCGGCGATCCGGGCCCGCGCGTTCCACATGGCCCGGTACCCTTCGGCGCCGAGCAGCGGCGTGTCCTCGGTGACGCAGTCGGCGACCCGCATGTCGAGCCCGTGCACCGTCTCGTCGACGGCGTCCTTGGCCATCACCCGGTACGTCGTGTACTTGCCGCCGGCCACGACGACCAGGCCGGGCACCGGGTGCGCGACGGTGTGCTCGCGCGAGAGCTTGCTGGTGGCGTCGGACTCGCCGGCCAGCAGCGGGCGGAGCCCGGCGTAGACGCCCTCGACGTCGTCGCGGGTGAGCGGCACGTGGAGCACCGAGTTGACGTGCTCCAGGAGGTAGTCGATGTCCGCGCTGGACGCGGCCGGGTGCGCCTTGTCGAGGTCCCAGTCGGTGTCGGTGGTGCCGATGATCCAGTGCCGCCCCCAGGGGATGACGAACAGCACGGACTTCTCGGTGCGCAGGATGAGCCCGGTGGTGGAGTGGATGCGGTCCTTGGGGACGACCAGGTGGATGCCCTTGGAGGCCCGGACGTGGAACTGACCGCGCTCGCCCACCATCGACTGGGTGTCGTCGGTCCACACCCCGGTCGCGTTCACGACCTGCTTGGCGCGGATCTCGTACTCGCCGCCCGCCTCGACGTCCTGCACCCGTGCCCCGACCACACGCTCGCCCTCGCGGACGAAGGAGGTGACGCGCGCCCGGTTGGCGACATGGGCACCGTACGCGGCCGCGGTGCGCACCAGGGTCGTCACGAACCGGGCGTCGTCCATCTGGGCGTCGTAGTACTGGAGCGCGCCGACCAGCGCGTCCTTCTTCAAGGCGGGGGCGACGCGCAGGGCGTGACGCCGGCTCAGGTGGCGGTGCATCGGCAGTCCCCGGCCGTGGCCGCGAGCCATCGACATCGCGTCGTAGAGGGCGACGCCCGAGCCGGCGTAGAGCCGCTCCCAGCCCTTGTGCTGCAACGGGTACAGGAACGGCACGGGCTTCACGAGGTGCGGTGCGAGCCGCTCCAGCAGCAGCCCGCGCTCCTTCAGCGCCTCCCGTACGAGGGCGAAGTCGAGCATCTCCAGGTAGCGCAGGCCGCCGTGGATCAGCTTGCTGGACCGGCTGGAGGTGCCCGAGGCCCAGTCCCGCGCCTCGACCAGGCCGGTGGACAGGCCGCGGGTCACCGCGTCGAGGGCGGTGCCCGCGCCGACCACGCCCGCGCCCACCACCAGAACGTCCAGCTCGCGCTCGGCCATGGCCGCGAGCGACTCGGCGCGCTGCGCCGGCCCCAGGGTCGCTGTCCTCACTGCTGCCTCCCGCTGTCGGTCGCGTCGGCCGCGCCCGCCGGGCCAACACACCCGTCGGGCGAAGCCCGGTTCCTGGTACCCACCATGCCCAGATTCTGACCCGCTCGCCCGACATCGGGCCTCGCGCGGCCCCAGCCTGTGGACAACCTCCCCGCGGGTCGCCGTCGACACTCGCCGAAACCAGGCCGACCAATCCCGCAAATCGGTCATATTTACTCCTAGTCTGACGTTGTGCTCGCCCATCCTGTCCACCGGGCTTGCGCACCTGTCCCGCTTCGGCTACTGGGAAGGACGGCCCACGCCATGCCCGCAGATCTCGCCGTCATCGGTCTCGGCCCGTACGGCCTGCCCCTGGCCCAGGCCGCCGTCACCGCAGGCATCCCCACCCTCGGCTACCGCACCGGCCCCGAGGCCGACCCGCTCACGCCCGCCGAGGTCCGCCGGATGCTGGCGACGGGCTTCCGCACCCCCGCCACACCGGCCGAGCTGGGCCGGGTCCGCACCGCCGTCATCTGCGCGCCCACCCCGCCCGCCCCGGACGGCGGCCTGGACCTCACCCAGGTGGAGGCCGCCGCCCGCACCCTCGCCGCCCACATGCGCCCGCACACCACGGTCATCCTGGAGTCGCCGGTGCGGCCGGGGACGACGGAGGAGTTCCTGCGTCCGCTCCTGGAGCAGGGCTCCGGCCTGCGCGCCGGCCGCGACTTCCACCTCGCCTACTCCCCCAGCCGCGTCGACCCCGGCAACCGCGAGCACACCCCGGCCAACACCCCGAAGGTCATCGGCGGCCTCACCCCCGCCTGCACCGAGTCCGCCGCCACCTTCTACGGCCGCCTCACCGACAAGGTGGTCCGCGCCCGTGGCCCCCGCGAGGCGGAGACGGTGCAGCTCCTGGAGACCAACTTCCGGCACGTCAACATCGCGCTCGTCAACGAGATGGCCGTCCTCTGCGACGACCTCGGCGTCGACCTGTGGGACGTGCTGCGCTGCGCGGAGACCAAGCCGTACGGTTTCCACGCCTTCCGCCCCGGCCCCGGCGTCGGCGGCCACTCCGTCCCCCAGGACCTGACCGGCCGGGCCCCGCACAGTCTGCGCATGGTGGAGCTGGCCCAGCAGGTGAACGGCCAGATGCCCCGCTACGTCGTCCAGCGCGCCGCCGCCCTCCTCAACGAGCACGGCAAGTCCGCGCGCGGCGCCCGCGTCCTCCTCCTCGGCGTCACCTACAAGGCCGACCTCGCCGACCAGCAGGCCACCCCGGCCGAGGAGATCGCGACCCGCCTGATGTCGATGGGCGCCGCCGTCAGCTACCACGACCCGCACATCCCGTCCTGGAACGTCGCCGACCGCCCCGTCCCGCGCGCCGACTCCCTCTACGAGGCCGCCGCCGACGCCGACCTCACGATCCTCCTCCAGCAGCACCGCACGTACGACCTCCAGGGCCTGTCGGTCAAGGCCCAGCTGCTGCTGGACACGCGGGGGGCGACGCCCACGGGGGCGGCGCACCGGCTCTGACTTCTAGGCGCACACACGCGAGGGGCCCGGAGCGATCGCTCCGGGCCCCTCGCTACTGCGTACGGGTGACTACCGCCGGTGCTGCGAGTCCGCCACCGTCACCTCGACGCGCTGGAACTCCTTGAGCTCGCTGTAGCCGGTGGTGGCCATCGCGCGGCGCAGGGCGCCGAAGAAGTTCATCGAACCGTCGGGGGTGTGGGACGGGCCGGTGAGGATCTCCTCGATGGTGCCGACCGTGCCGAGGTCGACCTTCTTGCCGCGGGGCAGCTCCTCGTTGACGGCCTCCATGCCCCAGTGGTTGCCCTTGCCCGGCGCGTCGGTGGCGCGGGCCAGCGGGGAGCCCATCATCACGGAGTCTGCGCCGCAGGCGATGGCCTTGGGCAGGTCGCCGGACCAGCCGACGCCGCCGTCGGCGATGACGTGCACGTACCGGCCGCCGGACTCGTCCATGTAGTCGCGGCGGGCGGCGGCCACGTCGGCGACCGCGGTCGCCATGGGGACCTGGATGCCGAGCACGTTGCGCGTGGTGTGGGCGGCGCCGCCGCCGAAGCCGACGAGGACGCCCGCGGCGCCGGTGCGCATCAGGTGCAGGGCGGCGGTGTAGGTGGCGCAGCCGCCGACGATCACCGGGACGTCCAGCTCGTAGATGAACTGCTTCAGGTTCAGCGGCTCGTGCGAACCGGAGACGTGCTCCGCCGAGACGGTGGTGCCCCGGATGACGAAGATGTCGACGCCCGCGTCCACGACGGCCTTGGAGAACTGGGCGGTGCGCTGCGGGGAGAGCGCGGCGGCGGTGACGACGCCGGAGTCGCGCACCTCCTTGATGCGCTGCCCGATCAGCTCCTCCTTGATCGGAGCGGCGTAGATCTCCTGGAGGCGGCGGGTCGCGGTCTCCGGGTCGAGGCCGGCGATCTCGTCGAGCAGCGGCTGCGGGTCCTCGTGCCGGGTCCAGAGCCCTTCCAGGTTCAGGACGCCGAGGCCGCCGAGCTCGCCGATGCGGATGGCGGTGGCCGGGGAGACGACCGAGTCCATGGGAGCGGCCAGGAACGGCAGCTCGAAGCGGTAGGCGTCGATCTGCCAGGCGATCGAGACCTCCTTCGGGTCCCGCGTACGGCGGCTGGGGACGACGGCGATGTCGTCGAAGGCGTACGCCCGGCGGCCGCGCTTGCCGCGCCCGATCTCGATCTCAGTCACGTCTGTGGCCTTTCCCTGATGCGTTGCAGCGCCTTCCAGTATCCCCGACGGGCTCGGCGGGGCACCGCAGAGGGCGGCCCCGGATGGTCCGGGACCGCCCTCGGAAGGCTGCCGCCTACTTGCTGCGGCTGTAGTTCGGTGCCTCGACCGTCATCTGGATGTCGTGCGGGTGGCTCTCCTTGAGGCCCGCGGAGGTGATCCGCACGAAGCGGCCCTTGGACTCCATCTCCTCGATGGTGGCCGCGCCCACGTACCCCATGGTCTGGCGGAGACCGCCGACGAGCTGGTGCAGCACGTTGGCCAGCGGACCGCGGTAGGGCACCTGACCCTCGATGCCCTCGGGCACGAGCTTGTCGTCGGAGGCCACCTCGGCCTGGAAGTAGCGGTCCTTCGAGAAGGACCTGCCCTGGCCGCGGGACTGCATGGCGCCCAGCGAGCCCATGCCGCGGTACGACTTGAACTGCTTGCCGTTGATGAACTGCAGCTCGCCCGGCGACTCCTCGCAGCCCGCGAGGAGGCTGCCCAGCATCACCGTGTCGGCGCCGGCGGCCAGCGCCTTGCCGATGTCGCCGGAGTACTGCAGGCCGCCGTCGCCGATCAGCGGGACGCCCGCGGCGCGGGCCGCCAGGGACGCCTCGTAGATGGCGGTGACCTGCGGGACGCCGATGCCGGCGACGACGCGGGTGGTGCAGATGGAGCCGGGGCCGACGCCGACCTTGATGCCGTCGACGCCGGCGTCGATCAGGGCCTGGGCGCCGTCGCGGGTGGCGACGTTGCCGCCGATCACGTCCACGCCGACGCTCGACTTGATCTTCGCCATCCAGCTCAGCGCGTTGCTGTTGTGGCCGTGCGAGGTGTCGACGACCAGGAAGTCCACACCGGCCGCGGCCAGCGCCTGGGCGCGCTCCAGGGCCTCGGGGCTGGCGCCGACGGCGGCGCCGACCAGCAGCCGGCCCTCCGCGTCCTTGGCGGCGTGGGGGTACTGCTCGGCCTTGACGAAGTCCTTGACCGTGATCAGGCCCTTGAGGACACCGGCGTCGTCGACCAGCGGAAGCTTCTCGATCTTGTGGCGGCGCAACAGCTCCATGGCGTCCACGCCGGAGATGCCGACCTTGCCGGTGACCAGCGGCATCGGCGTCATGACCTCGCGCACCTGGCGCGTGCGGTCGGACTCGAAGGCCATGTCGCGGTTGGTGACGATGCCGAGCAGCTTGCCGGCCGGGTCGGTGACCGGGACACCGCTGATGCGGAACTTGGCGCACAGGGCGTCGGCCTCGGCCAGCGTGGCCTCGGGGTGGACCGTGATCGGGTCGGTCACCATGCCGGACTCGGAGCGCTTGACCAGGTCGACCTGGTTGACCTGGTCCTCGACCGAGAGGTTGCGGTGGAGGACGCCCACGCCGCCCTGGCGGGCCATGGCGATGGCCATGCGGGACTCGGTCACCTTGTCCATCGCCGCCGAGAGCAGCGGGATGTTCACCCGGACGTTGCGGGAGATGCGGGACGAGGTGTCGACCGCGTTGGGGAGCACCTCGGATGCACCCGGCAGCAGCAGCACGTCGTCGTAGGTCAGCCCGAGTGTCGCGAACTTTTCGGGCACTCCGTCGACGTTGGCAGTCATGACACCTTCCCCAATGGCCTTGCTCGGTGCGGATGTCCATGCTAACGGGAAGCGGAGGTGTCTCATTCCACGATCAAGCATCCCACCGGCGTTCATATCTTCCTACGAGCAGAACGCGCCGCCCGTTCACGCCCGGCGTTACTGCTCCGCCAGGGCCCGCAGCCGGCTCAGCGCCCGGTGCTGGGCGACCCGGACGGCGCCGGGTGACATTCCCAACATCTGCCCCGTCTCCTCGGCCGTGAGGCCCACCGCGATGCGGAGCAGCAGCAGCTCGCGCTGGTTCTCCGGCAGGTTGGCCAGCAGTTTCTTGGCCCAGGCGGCGTCGCTGTTGAGCAGCGCGCGCTCCTCGGGGCCGAGGGAGTCGTCGGGGCGTTCGGGCATCTCATCGGACGGGACGGCCGTCGAGCCCGGGTGCCGCATCGCGGCGCGCTGGAGGTCGGCGACCTTGTGGGCGGCGATGGCGAAGACGAACGCCTCGAAGGGGCGGCCGGTGTCCTTGTAGCGGGGCAGGGCGAGCAGCACCGCGACACAGACCTCCTGGGCGAGGTCCTCGACGAAGTGCCGGGCGTCGCCGGGCAGGCGGGACAGCCGCGTGCGGCAGTAGCGCAGCGCCAAGGGGTGGACATGGGCGAGCAGGTCGTGCGTGGCCTGCTCGTCCCCGTCGACGGCGCGGTGCACGAGCCCGCCGACCGTCCCTTGATCAGGGGCCGCCTCGTCGTCACGCATCGGTCCATGGTGCCTTGCGGCCGTCCGATCCGTGGCTTCGTGCCCGTTGTTGTGCACCGAAGCGTTATGAGCAGGTGCGCCGGAACTCATCCCCTGCGCCCTCCCCTTCCGCTCGACCGACTCGTCCCCGAGGAACTCCACACCTCAAGGATGCGTCATCCGCGCCGAAACGAGCAGTGGGCACCCGGCGGGTCGCCTTGTCACCCCCGCTCACCTCGCGATAAGCGGGGATCGCCGCTCCCCCGACGGGTCCCTTCGGACTCCGTCGCACGGCCTCAGCGGACCAGGCCCCACCGGAAGCCGAGCGCCACCGCGTGTGCCCGGTCCGAGGCGCCGAGCTTCTTGAAGAGCCGCCGGGCGTGGGTCTTGACGGTGTCCTCGGAGAGGAACAGCTCGCGGCCGATCTCCGCGTTGGAGCGGCCGTGGCTCATGCCCTCCAGCACCTGGATCTCACGCGCGGTGAGGGTGGGCGCGGCGCCCATCTCGGCCGAGCGCAGCCGGCGCGGGGCGAGCCGCCAGGTCGGGTCGGCGAGGGCCTGCGTGACCGTGGCGCGCAGCTCGGCGCGCGAGGCGTCCTTGTGCAGGTAGCCGCGGGCACCGGCGGCGACCGCGAGGGCCACGCCGTCCAGGTCCTCGGCGACGGTGAGCATGATGATGCGCGCGCCGGGGTCGGCGGACAGCAGCCGCCGGACGGTCTCGACGCCGCCCAGGCCGGGCATGCGCACGTCCATCAGGATGAGGTCCGAGCGGTCGGCACCCCAGCGGCGGAGGACTTCCTCGCCGTTGGCGGCCGTCGTCACGCGCTCGACGCCGGGCACGGTCGCGACCGCGCGGCGGAGCGCCTCTCGGGCAAGCGGGGAGTCGTCGCAGACGAGGACGGAAGTCATGGCCGTCCTCCGCAGCTCTTGCGCGTCACGTTGAGCCTCCAGGCTGGTACGAAATCGTCACCTGTGCGGTCGACCGTCCCGGACGCCCGCCCGAGCACTTGTTCCTTCAACCGCCTCCGCACTCTCAACGACGGTCACTCGAAAGAGTTACGGGGCTGTGTGTCGTCTTCGGCACTCTACGTGAGGGGGCGGCCACGCAGCAGACATGCGCGTCGGACCCGCCCCGTTTCATCACATCCCATGCCCCATTTAGCCGCTTTTCTTCCACTTCGCTGGTGTCTGCGGCTAGATTCGCAATGAGTCATATTTTCATCTCCTTAGATCGTAGTTGTACGGTTGCGGACGCTGTATCCCGCATCTACCCATATCGGCTACAAGGGGTCACGCAATGGCAGATTTCTCCCGCCTTCCAGGACCGAACGCGGACCTGTGGGACTGGCAGCTCCTGGCTGCGTGCCGCGGGGTGGACAGCTCGCTCTTCTTCCACCCGGAGGGCGAACGGGGAGCGGCGCGGAGTGCTCGCGAGAACTCGGCCAAGGAGGTCTGCATGAGGTGCCCGGTCCGCGCCGAGTGCGCGGCGCACGCGCTGGCGGTGCGCGAGCCGTACGGCGTGTGGGGCGGACTGACGGAGGACGAGCGCGAGGAGCTCATGGGCCGGGCCCGCCACCGCCTGGTGGCGGCGACGGCATCGGCATCGGCGTCGGTCGGCGGGGAGGCGGCCGCGCACCACTGAAGGAACGTTTCTCTATAGCGCGGACGCGGTAGTGCGCCCTGCCCTCAGCGCGCCGCCGACTGGCGCGCGCCCGCCCGCGCCAGCTCGTCGAGCGTCGCCGTGACCGCGGGCACCTGCGCCAGGTCGGGCAGGGTGAGCGCGACGATCTCCCGCCGCACCGCCGGCTCCAGCGTCACCGTGCGCGCACCCCGGGGCCGTACGGACTCGACGGCGAGCTGGGGCAGCACGGCCACGCCCAGGCCGGCCCCGACCAGGCCGACGACCGCCGGGTAGTCGTCGGTGGCGAAGTCGATGCGGGGCGTGAAACCGGCCCCCTCGCAGACCTCGACCAGCTGGCCCCGGCAGCGCGGGCAGCCCGCGATCCAGGGCTCCCCCGCCAACTCCCCGATGGCCACTGAACCGGCGGATTCCGCTTCCGTCCTCGCGAGCCGGTGCCCCTCCGGCACCAGCGCCACCAGCCGGTCGGTCAGCAGCGGCCGTACGACCAGGTCGTCCCACTCCTCAGCGCCCGCCGCCCCCTCGTAGCGGAAGGCCAGCGCCACGTCGCAGTCGCCCTCGCGCAGCAGCTCGACGGACCTCGGCGGCTCGGCCTCCTCCAGGGAGACCCGGGTGCCGGGGTGCGCGGCACGCAGTGCGGCCAGCGCCGTCGGTACGAGGGTGGAGCTGCCGCTGGGGAAGGAGACGAGGCGGACCCGTCCGGCGCGCAGCCCGGCGATGGCGGCGACCTCCTCCTCGGCGGCGGTCAGCCCGGCGATGATCCCGGCGGCGTGCCGCACCAGCGCCTCTCCCGCCTGGGTCAGCCGCATCTCGCGGCCGGTGCGTACCAGCAGCGGAGTGCCGACGGAGGTTTCCAGTGCCTTCATCTGCTGGCTGACGGCGGGCTGGGTGCAGCCCAGTTCGCGCCCGGCGGCGGAGAAGGAACCGGTCGATGCCACGGCGCGCAGCACGCGGAGATGACGAGCCTCGATCACACCACCGAGGATAAGCGACCCTTTGACCGAACGGCGAATAATGCGTCGACGCTTTGATGAGGGCTGTCCTACCGTTCGGCCATGAAGCTTCTCTCCGTCAATCTGGGCCGCGCGAAGGCCGTGCCGTACACCGACCAGCCCGAGGGCGTCACCGGTATCGACAAGCGGCCGGCGGACGGGGCCGTACGGGTGACCGCTCCCGGGCCGAAGGGCACCGGGGCGAGCGGGCTGGCCGGGGACACGGTCTGCGACACCCGGCACCATGGCGGCACCGACCAGGCGGTCTACGCGATGGCGCGCGAGGACCTGGACGACTGGGAGCGCGAGCTGGGCCGCCCGCTGCCGAACGGCTCCTTCGGCGAGAACCTCACCACGACGGGCGTGGACGTCTGTGGCGCCCGGATCGGCGAGCGCTGGCGCATCGGCCCCGACCTGGTCCTGGAGGTCACCTCCGGCCGCATCCCCTGCCGCACCTTCCAGGGCCATCTGGGCGAGGAGCGGTGGGTGAGGCGCTTCACGGAGAAGGGGGCGCCGGGCGCGTACCTGCGGGTGATCGAGCCCGGGGAGATACGGGAGGGCGACCCGGTCGAGATCGTCCACCGGCCCGGCCACGAGGTGACCGTCGCCCTGCAGTTCCGGGCGGTGACGACCGAGCGGGAGCTGCTGCCCCGGCTGCTCGCGGCGGGCGAGGCGCTGCACCCGGAGACGCTGGCGACGGCTCGGAAGTACGTCGCGAAACGGACCTCCTGACCCCCATTCACCATGCGCTGGTCACCGGTTCTTCACGATCGGCGATCACGATGTGAGCGAAGCGGACGTGCCCGGTCCGGCCCCATAACCTTGCGCCATGACAACGGCATTGATTACGGGATCGACGGCGGGCATCGGCGCCGCGTTCGCGCGGCGGCTGGCGGCCGACGGGCACGACCTGGTGCTGGTGGCCCGCGACACCGAGCGGCTGCGCGAGCAGGCCACCGAGCTGCACGACCGGCACGGCATCGAGGCGGAGGTGCTGACGGCCGACCTGGCAACGGACGCCGGCATCGACGCGGTGGCCGCCCGGCTGGGCGAGCGCAGGAGCCCCGTCGACCTGCTGGTCAACAACGCCGGCTTCGGCAACAAGGGCCGTTTCCTCGACGTCTCCATGGGCGACGAGCTGACCATGCTCAAGGTGCACTGCGAGGCGGTGCTTCGGCTGACCTCGGCGGCGACGGAGTCGATGCGGGAGCGGGGCCGCGGCGGTGTCGTCAACGTCGCCTCGGTCGCCGCCTTCGTCCCGCGCGGCACCTACGGCGCCTCCAAGGCGTGGGTCGTGCAGTTCACGCAGGGCGTGGCGAAGGACCTGGCCGGCAGCGGGGTGCGCCTGATGGCCCTGTGCCCCGGCTTCGTGCGCACGGAGTTCCACGCGCGGGCGGGCATGGGCACGGACAACATCCCGGGCTGGATGTGGCTCGACGCGGACAAGGTCGTCGCGGCGGCGCTGGACGATCTGGCGCGCGGCAAGTCCCTGTCGATCCCCGACCCCCGCTACAAGGCCCTGATGGGCGCGGCGAAGCTGGTGCCGCGGGGGGTGCTGGGCGGGATCACCTCGCGGACGGGGCGGAAGTACGGGCCGCAGTAGGGGCCGGATGTCACCCGAACGTGTGGTCCATTCCGGTCCCGCCCTGGCAGGGCGCCGGTGGGACGTAGCGTCAGGTGGCTGCGCCCGCAGCGGGCGGGAGGTCGCAGGCCGGCAAGGGAGAAGGTGGCATCGGGTGAGCGCGGGCACGGGTGGCCGGGACGGGCTGTTCGTCGACGGCACCGGCAGGGGTCGTACGGACAAGGTGACCACGGGGCGGGGGGCGGTGAACGGCGGTGGGGCGATGATGTTCTCCGACCTCGACTCCGCTCCTTCCGGCTTCCCCTCGTCTCCTTCCGACCCTCCCGCACCTCCTTCCGGCACCCCCATCCCGGCCCCCCGGCCCGCACCGCTGACCCAAACTCGTACCGCCGCCCAGCGCGGCGGGTCGTCGCGGCGTGCGAAGCAGCGAGCGGCGACGATCGCGCAGCGGATCGTGCCGGACGACCTCCAGCCCGACGCGCTGCGGATCGAACTGGTCGAACTCGGGGACGCGTTCCGTGCCTACCAGCGGCGGCCGGAACCCGACCTGGCCCTCCTCGCCGAACTCCACGACCGCAAGGCCCGCGCCTTCGCGGTGTGGGCCACCGTCACCGACGACGCGACCCTGCGCGAGGAGGCGGAACGGGCGGAGACGGCCGCGCGGACGACACGCGAGATGAACGCCAACCGCCTCGGCGTCCCGGTGGACGGGGACGGACCGGGGGTGGAGCGGTTGCTGACCCGGGGTCAGGGGGCCCACGCCCGACGCGTGCTGGAGCACATCAGGACGCAGGCACCGCTCCCCGGCGCCCAGGAGCGGCTCGCGGTGCTCATGCTCACCCTGCGGGCGGCGCGCGCCGGCACCGGGAACGTCACCGGGCAGGACCTCAGCGGCTGGTTGGCGTCGGACGCCGAGCAGGTGTTGCAGGAGCTGGCCGACGCGGGCTGGCTGGTCCTGCCGGAGGACGTCACCGCCGACGATGCGCTGATGTCCCGGCCCGAGGAACCCACCCAGATCACGGTGCCCACGCTGATTCCCACCCAGCCCCGCCCGTTCTTCTTCGGCAAGGTCACCCGGGCTCGGCTCTCGGGGTGGGCGCAGAAGGTGGTGGGCGACCGGAAGCTGCGGAAGAAGAAGGCTGGGCCCGCCACGCGGCTCCTCGCCGTGTACACCGCCGCCCACAGCCGTCCTGAGGGGCACCTGGGAGGTTGCGGCGAGGAGGGTGACGGGCTCGCTCTGGACGTGGTCGCCTCGTTCTGCGGGCTGCGGCCCGAGGACGTCGCCGAGCACGTCGGGCTGCTGGTCGCAGCGGGCTGGCTCGCGGAGGAGGCCGACACCGCCGGGGACCGGCTGCGCGGGCGGCTCACCGAGCGCGTACTGCCGCTGAGCGGGCTGCTGTGACGGCTACTCGGTGACGCGGCACCTCTGTGCTTCCACCGGCGTCCCTCCTTCGCGGTCACCGGGGCGCGTGCTGGTGGAGGTGAGCGAGGAAACGCGCGGTGCCCGGCACCCCCGCAGGGGCACCGGGCACCGTTCGGCTCAGCTCAGCGCAGCGCTCAGTGGGCGTGGCCGTGGCCGTGGCCCGCGGCGGCCGGCTCTTCCTCTTCCTTCTTCTCGACGACCAGGGTCTCGGTCGTCAGGAGGAGGGAGGCGATGGAGGCCGCGTTCTCCAGGGCGGAGCGGGTGACCTTCACCGGGTCGATGACGCCGGCCTTGACCAGGTCGCCGTACTCGCCGGTGGCGGCGTTGAAGCCCTGGCCCTTGTCGAGCTCGGCGACCTTGGAGGTGATGACGTAGCCCTCCAGGCCGGCGTTCTCGGCGATCCAGCGCAGCGGCTCGACGGCGGCCTTGCGGACGACCGCGACACCGGTGGCCTCGTCGCCGGTCTTGCCGAGGTTGCCCTCGAGGACCTTGACGGCGTGGACCAGCGCGGAGCCACCACCGGAGACGATGCCCTCCTCGACCGCGGCGCGGGTCGCGGAGATGGCGTCCTCCAGGCGGTGCTTGCGCTCCTTCAGCTCCACCTCGGTGGCGGCGCCGACCTTGATCACGCACACGCCGCCGGCCAGCTTCGCGAGGCGCTCCTGGAGCTTCTCGCGGTCCCAGTCGGAGTCGGTGGACTCGATCTCGGCCTTGATCTGGTTGACGCGGCCCTCGACCTCGTCGCGCTTGCCGGCACCGTCGACGATCGTGGTGTCGTCCTTGGTGACGGTGATGCGGCGGGCGGTGCCGAGCACCTCGAGGCCGACCTGGTCGAGCTTGAGGCCGACCTCCTCGGAGATGACGGTGGCGCCGGTGAGGACGGCCATGTCCTGCAGCATCGCCTTGCGGCGGTCGCCGAAGCCGGGGGCCTTGACGGCCACCGCGTTGAAGGTGCCGCGGATCTTGTTGACGACCAGGGTCGAGAGGGCCTCGCCCTCGACGTCCTCGGCGATGATCAGCAGCGGCTTGGAGGAGTTGGTCTGGATGACCTTCTCCAGCAGCGGCAGCAGGTCGGTGATGGAGGAGATCTTGCCCTGGTTGATGAGGACGTACGGGTCCTCCAGGACGGCCTCCATGCGCTCCTGGTCCGTCACGAAGTACGGCGACAGGTAGCCCTTGTCGAAGGCCATGCCCTCGGTGAAGTCCAGCTCCAGACCGAAGGTGTTGGACTCCTCGACGGTGATGACACCGTCCTTGCCGACCTTGTCCATCGCCTCGGCGATCAGCTCGCCGACCTGCTGGTCCTGGGCGGACAGCGCGGCCACGGCGGCGATGTCGGACTTCTCGTCGATCGGGCGGGCGGTGGCGAGGAGGTCCTCGGACACGGCGGCGACGGCCGCGTCGATGCCCTTCTTCAGCAGCGCCGGGGAAGCGCCGGCGGCGACGTTCTTCAGGCCCTCGCGGACCAGCGCCTGGGCCAGGACGGTGGCGGTGGTGGTGCCGTCACCCGCGATGTCGTTGGTCTTGGTCGCCACCTCCTTCACCAGCTGGGCGCCGAGGTTCTCGTAGGCGTCCTCGATCTCGACCTCACGGGCGATGGTGACGCCGTCGTTGGTGATGGTCGGGGCGCCGAACTTCTTGTCGATGACGACGTTGCGGCCCTTGGGGCCGATCGTCACCTTCACCGTGTCGGCGAGCTTGTTGACGCCGCGCTCGAGGGCGCGACGGGCGTCCTCGTCGAACTTCAGGATCTTCGCCATGGGAGCGTGAGCCCTCTTCCGGAAATCTTGGGGTTATACGGCACTGCGCCCCGGGCGCCCGGCTTTTTTATGGTCGCGGGAGCCAGGGGCGCAGCTGAACTGCTGGGTGCTTCGGTGAATTACTTCTCGACGATCGCGAGCACGTCGCGGGCCGAGAGGACGAGGTACTCCTCGCCGTTGTACTTCACCTCGGTGCCGCCGTACTTGCTGTAGAGCACGACGTCGCCGACGCTGACGTCGAGCGGAAGACGGTTGCCGTCCTCGAAGCGGCCCGGGCCCACGGCCAGGACGACGCCCTCCTGGGGCTTCTCCTTGGCGGTGTCCGGAATGACCAGGCCCGAAGCCGTGGTCTGCTCGGCGTCGAGCGGCTGGACCACGATGCGGTCCTCGAGCGGCTTGATGGCAACCTTGGAGCTGGCGGTCGTCACGATCCGACCTCCCCCTTCGGAGATCTCACGGGGTTAACTGTCTGAGGTGGCGACCAGGTCGATCCGTCGTCGCGGGTGCCGGACCTGCCCGTCGCTGTGTTGGCACTCTCCGGTGGGGAGTGCCAGAGCCGAGACTATGACCGCGATTAGCACTCGGTCAAGCGGAGTGCCAATGCCGACGGCGCGTCGGCGGGGAAATCGGCCTGGACGGCCTCGTCCTCAAGCGCCGGAGGGGCTGGAGCTCAGAGGTAGTCCCCCAGGTCCGCCACCCTCAGCCCCTGCTCCTCGATCGTCTCCAGCAGCGCTTCCGTGCGGGCGCTCAGGCCGGTGCCCGTCGGGTGGTCCGGTGTGACGGCCACGATGTCGCCGGGGTGCAGGCGGTGTTCGCCGCGGGTGTAGGTGAGGTCGCCGTCGGCGTTCAGGGCCGCTCGCCACAGGACGACGGCCGTGATGCCGCAGTCGGCGGCGGCGCGCAGGGTCGTGGTGTCGTACCTGCCGTAGGGCGGGCGGAACAGGTGGGGGCGGACGCCGAAGCGGGAGCGGAGCTTGGTCTGCTGGCCGCAGATCTCCGCGCGCTGGCCGGCGTAGGGCAGGCCGCGCAGGGAGCGGTGGTCGAGGGTGTGGTTCTGCAGGCTCGCGCCGACCGACCGCAGCCGGGCGAAGTGGCCGTACGCGGGTCCGGCGACCGTGTCGGTGAGGAAGAGCGTGACCGGGAGCCGGTGTTCGCGGACCGTGTCGGCGAAGTGGCGGTCGCGCTCGGCGCTGTCGTCGAAGGTCAGGAAGACGACCGGGTCGGTGGTGCGGACGTGGTCCACGACGGGCGGCAGGCGCTGCCCCCGGTCGCTGCCCCGGGCGGGCTCCGCGCCCGCCGGGGGCTGCGCGGGTCCGGCGAACTGGGCGCAGCCGGTGAGCAGTACGGCGGCCAGGGCGGCCCCGGCCGGCCGGAGCCGCCCGCGCCTCACAGGTAGTCCTCCAGCCGGGCCACGGCGTATCCCTCGGCGGTGACCTTGTCGAGGAACTCGCGGACCATGTCGCGCATGGTGCCGTCCCAGTCGTCCTCGCCCCGGAAGTGGGTGAGGACGATGTCACCGGGGTGGATCTTCCGGTCCCACTCGCGGTAGTCCCAGTGGTCGGCGAAGACCTCCTCGTTCCAGATGGGGGCGTACTCGATGCCGCAGGCCTTGGCGGCGCGCAGGGTGTCGCGGTTGTAGTTGCCGTAGGGCGGGCGGAAGACGGTGGGGCGCTTGCCGTAGCGCTTCTCGATCACGTCCTGCATGCCGCAGATCTCGCGCTTCTGCTCGGTGTAGGACAGGCCGGGCAGGTAGGGGTGGTTGAGGGTGTGGTTGTTGAGGGTGACGCCGCGGTCCTGCATCTTCTTGAAGTAGCCGTAGTCCTCCTTGACCAGGTAGTCGCTGAGGAAGGCGGTGTACGGGATCTTCAGCTCGCTCATCATCCGCAGGAACGCCGGGTCCTTCTCGGCGCCGTCGTCGATGGTGAGGAAGACGATCTTCTCCTTGGTGGGGACCGAGGTGAAGACCGGCGGGAGGTTCTCCTGCCCGTCCACCTCGAAGCCCTTGCGGGCCTTGATCTCCGGCTTCTTCGCGGGGGGCGGCGGGGCGGTCAGCGGGACCTTCTTCAGCTTCCAGCGCTTGGCGGCGGCGACCCGGGCGGCGTGCGCCGCGCCCAGCTTGGAGGCGTAGGCGTCCAGCGCGCGGGCCGGGGGCGCCTGGAGGGGCTGCTGGCCGGAGGCGCCGCGCACCTCGGAGGCGTCCTGCGCACAGCCGGAGGCGAGGGCGGCGACGGCGAGGACGGCGGCGCCGCCGCGCGTCCGGAGCCTCGCGAACGGCGCCCGATACGCCCTGAACACCCGGCTCTTGTCATTTTGTACGACTGCTCGCATGGTGCGGGATCCTCGCAGTCCCCGGCCCCCGGACCCGGCCCGACACCGCGCCGGAGGCACACCATCCACCGACTGGCCCACAATGTTCCGGTGAACGACCTCGACGCCCTCCTCGCCCTGCTCACCCCCGAGGGCCGCGCCCTCCTCGACGAGGTGCGCGACACCGACCCGGCACAGGAGCTGGCGGTCGCGACCCGGTTGCGGCGCACGCACCCCGCGGAACTGGTGTCGGCCGCGCTCGGACAGGCGCGGCTGCGGCAGCGGGCGGTGGCGAAGTTCGGGGCCGAGGACGCCGGGCGGATGTTCTTCACGCCCAACGGGGTCGAGCAGTCGACGCGGGCGAGCGTGGCGGCGTACCGGGCCGAGTGCCTCCGGGCGGTCGGGGTACGGTCCGTCGCCGACCTGTGCTGCGGGATCGGCGGCGACGCGGTGGCGATGGCGCGCGCGGGGATCCGGGTACTGGCGGTCGACCGGGACCCGGCCACGGCCGCGGCGGCCCGTGCCAACGCGGAGGCGCTGGGGCTGGGCGAGCTGATCGAGGTGCGCGAGGCCGATGTGACGGAGGTGGACCCCGCCTCGTACGACGCCGTGTTCGTCGATCCCGCGCGGCGTTCCTCCAGGCGTGGCCGGATCTTCGATCCGGAGGCCTACTCCCCTCCCTTGTCCTGGGCGGTGTCTGCCGCGCTCGGGGCGCCGCTGGGCCTGCTGAAGATCGCGCCCGGCATTCCGCACGAGGCGATCCCCGCGGAAGCGACGGCCGAGTGGATCTCGGACGGCGGGGACGTCAAGGAGGCCATGCTGTGGTTCGGCCCGGACGTGACGCCCGGAGCGCGGCGGGCGACGCTGCTGCCCGCCCATGCGGGTATCTACGCGACACCCGAGACCATGCTCCCGGACCCCGAGGTGCGGGAGGTCGGAAGGTACCTGTACGAGCCGGACGGCGCCGTCATCCGAGCCCACTTGGTGGCCGAGGTCGCCGAGGAGCTGGACGGCGGGCTGATCGACCCGACCATCGCCTACGTCACCGCGGACGAACTGCACAATACGCCGTACGCCAGCGCCTACGAGATCACCGACCGGATGCCGTTCAACGTCAAGAAGCTGAAGGCGCTGCTGAGGGAGCGCGAGGTCGGCACGCTGACGGTGAAGAAGCGGGGCTCGGCCGTCGAGCCGGAGGAGCTGCGCAGGAAGGTCAAGCCGCAGGGGCCGAACGCGGCGACGGTGTTCATGACCCGGGTCACCGGGGCACCGACGATGCTGATCGGGCACCCCGTCCGCTAAGCGGTGTCCGCCTCCCGTGCCCGGCGCGACAGGAGCGCGCGTTCGCGTTCGTTGCGGGCGAGGGACGCGGCGCGGTCGAACTCCGCGCGGGCCTCCGCCCGGCGGCCCAGGCGGAGCAGGAGGTCGCCGCGGACGCTGGGGAGCAGGTGGTAGTCGCGCAGGGCCGGTTCGGCGGCGAGGGCGTCGACGAGGGCGAGGGCCGGGGCCGGGCCCTCGGCCATCGACACGGCGACCGCGCGGTTGAGTTCGACGACCGGTGACGGGGCGCGGTGCGCGAGCAGGCCGTAGAGCGTGGCGATGCGCGGCCAGTCGGTCTCCTCGTAGGTGTACGCCGTCGCGTGGCAGGCGGCGATCGCGGCCTGGAGGGTGTACGGGCCGGGGGGACCGGCGTCCCTGGCCGCGTGGGCGTGGTCGAGGGCGGTGACGCCGCGGGCGATGAGCATGCGGTTCCAGCGGCGGCGGTTCTGGTCCTTCAGGAGGACGGGCGTGCCGTCGGGGCCGGTGCGGGCGGCGGTGCGGGAGGCCTGGAACTCCAGCAGGGCGGTGAGGCCGTGGACCTCGGGTTCCTTCGGCATCAGCGCGGAGAGTACGCGGGCCAGGCGCAGGGCGTCCTCGCACAGGGCCGGGCGGAGCCAGTCGTCGCCGGCGGTGGCGGCGTAGCCCTCGTTGAAGATCAGGTAGATGACCTCCAGGACCGAGCCGAGGCGGGCGGCGCGGTCCGGGCCGTACGGCACCTCGAAGGCGACGTTCTTGCGGGCCAGGGTGCGTTTGGCGCGCACGATGCGCTGCGCCACCGTCGGTTCCGGGACGAGGAAGGCGCGGGCGATCTCGGGTGTGGTGAGGCCGCCGAGCAGGCGCAGGGTGAGGGCGATGCGGGCCTCGGCGGACAGCACCGGGTGACAGGCGGTGAAGACCAGGCGCAGCAGGTCGTCGTCGATGTCCTCCGGGTCGGCGGGCTCCTCGGGCGGCGCCGTGGCGGTGGGCAGGTCGCGGCCGATCTCCGCCAGCTTGCGGGCGTAGTTCTCGCGGCGCCGGATGAGGTCGACGGCGCGGCGCCGGGCGGTGGCCATGAGCCAGGCGCCCGGGTTGTCGGGCACGCCGTCCCGGGGCCACTGCTCCAGGGCCGCGACCATCGCGTCCTGCGTGAGCTCCTCGGCGATGCCGACGTCCCGGACCAGGCGGGCGACGCCGGCGATGACGCGCGGGGACTCAAGGCGGAAGACCGTCTCGACGGCCTCGGTGGGCTGTGGTCGCACAGCCCACCATGCAACACCGCCGGGCCGCCGGAGCCAAACGGAACTCAGCCCTCCATCAGCTCCCGCACCTCGCAGGTCACCGTCCAGTACTCCTCGTGCACCTTGAGGAAGCGCTTGGTCCACTCGACCGCCTCGGCCTTGTCCTTGGCCTGAAGGAGCGAGTAGCCGCCGATGACCTCCTTGGACTCGGTGAACGGCCCGTCGGTGACGGACAGCTGCCCGCCCTCGTAGTGGACGCGGGTGCCCTGGGCGGTCGGGGTCAGCCCGGCGGTGTCGAGCAGCACGCCGGCCTTGGTCATCTCCTCCATCAGCTTCTCCATGCGCTGCACCAGCTCGGGGCTGGGGCCGCCGGAGAGGGCGTCGTTCTCCTCGATGCGGATCAGCGACAGGAAGCGGGGCATGGTGACTCCTCGAGTGGTTCGGTGCCGGGTCCGTCCCGGCCTCTCACCCGTGCGTCGAACGGGCGGGGCATGGATCGACACCCGCCGCGAGATTTTTCCGAAGGACCTCTCAGCGCAGCGATTCCCACAGGTCGGCGGCTTCCGGCTGGTCCGCCACCACCCGGTTGGGGTCGGAGGGTGCGGGCAGCACCGGCATGGTCAGCGTGCGTACGTCGTCCGCGTCGAGGTCACCGAGGCTGCGGCCGAGGCTCACCAGCTCGCTCAGCGAGTCCAGGCCGGTGTCGGTGGTGAGGCTGCCGGTGACCGCGTCGGCGGCCTGGTAGAGGCGGGTGGGGTCGGTGAGCAGGTCGGTGGTGGAGATCTGCTCCAGCAGCGCCTCGACCAGCTTGTGCTGGAGCTCTATGCGGGCGAGGTCGCTGCCGCCCGCCAGGCCGTACCGGGTGCGGGCGAGGCCCAGGGCCTCGGTGCCGTCGAGGTGGTGGGTGCCGGCGTCCAGGTGCAGGTGGCTCTTGTCGTCGTCGATGTCCACGTCCGTGGTGACCGTGACCCCGCCGAGCGCGTCGACCAGGTCGGCGAAGCCGGAGAAGTCGATCTCCATGTAGTGGTCCATGCGGACACCGGTGACCGACTCGACGGTCTTGACCGCGCAGACCGGCCCGCCCACGGCGTAGGCGGTGTTGAACATCGCGCCGCTCGCCTCGGGGGTCGTTCCGCCGGACGGCAGCGGGCAGGAGGGGCGGTCGACGAGCGTGTCGCGGGGGATGCTGACGACGGTGGCGGCGGTCCGGCCGGCGTCGAGGTGGACGACCATCGCCGTGTCGGAACGGGCGCCCTCGCTGTCGCCGCCGCCGAGCTCCTGGTTCTCCTCGCCGCTGCGCGAGTCGGAGCCGAGGACCAGGATGTTGAGGGCGCCGGTGGGCACCGGGGACGCGGAGGGCGAGGCGGAGGGGACGGTGACCGGCCTCGCGGGGCGGTCGTCACCGAGCGCGCCGTTGATGTCGACGCTTCTGATGTTGTCGTTGAGGTGCCAGTAGGCCCAGCCCGCCGCGCCGGCCCCGAGCAGCAGGGCGCCGGCCAGGGCGAGACCGGCGGCCCGCAGCCCTTTCGAGCGCCCGCTGGGCCGCCTCTGTCGCGCGCCGTGCGCGTCCCGTCCCGCCATGCGTCCGCCCCCGCTCGTGCCGGTGCCGTTCCCGGTTCCGTTCGCGTCCCCACCCGAGTGCCCCGTCGACAGGAACATACGTCTGAATTGTTGAAATCAGGAACATGCGGGACCGCATTCTGCGGGAATTCTCAGACTTCTCAGCCCGTCGCAGGCGCCGCCGTACTGCTGCGCACCTCCAGGCTGGTGGCCAGTTCCACCCGGGTCGCCGCCGCCGAACCGTCGTCGCGCCCGAGGTCCAGGACCAGCCGGGCCGCCGCCTCGGCCATCTCCATCAGCGGCTGCCGTACGGTCGTCAGCGGCGGGCCCACCCAGCGCGCCACCGGCAGGTCGTCGAAGCCGACCACGCTCAGGTCCTGCGGGATGCGCAGCCCCAGTTCGCGTGCGGCCTCGTACAGCCCGAGCGCCTGGAGGTCGTTGCCGGCGAAGACGGCGGTCGGCCGGTCGGGGCGGCGCAGCAGCTCCAGGCCCTGGCGGTAGCCGGCCTCGTGGTGGAAGTCGCCGGTGACGATCAGGCCGGGGTCGACCGGCAGCCCCGCCGTCTCCAGGGCCGCCCGGTAGCCGTCGACGCGGGCGCGGCTGCACATCATCCGGGTGGGTCCGCTGATCGCGCCGATGCGGGTGTGACCGAGGTCGACCAGGTGCCGGGTGGCGGCGAGTCCGCCCTGCCAGTTGGTGGCGCCGATGGACGGCACGTCGGCGCCCGGGTCGCCGGCCGGGTCCATCACCACGAACGGGATGGAGCGGCTGGTGAGCAGGGCCCGCTGGGACTCGTCGAGGCCGGACAGGACGAGGATCACGCCGTGCGGGCGGCGGGCGGCGACCTGGTCGGCCCAGCTCCGGCCGGGGGTGAGGCGTCCCGCGCTCTCGGAGAGCACGACGCTGAGCCCCGCGTCCCGCGCCACGTTCTCCACGCCGCGGATGACCTCCATCGCCCAGGCGCTCTCCAGTTCGTGGAAGACCAGGTCGATCAGGGGCGAGCGGGTCGCCTCGGCCCGCCTGCGCCGGTACCCGTGGGTGCGCAGTAGTTCCTCCACCCGGGACCGGGTGGAGGGCGCGACGTCGGCGCGGCCATTGAGGACCTTCGAAACAGTCGGCGCCGACACGCCGGCCTCACGCGCGATCTCGGCGAGGGTCGCGGTCTGCGCGGAACGCCTTTGCGTCCGGGTTCCAGCGGGCTGCGGGGATGTCATGGCGGCGATCGTAACCCTGCGGGCCCTCTTGACGCAGTCCTCGGACGGCGACGGAGCATCGGCACATTCGCCATACGCTCCGAAACATTCTGCCGTTCAAGGAGCGGTCGTCAGTCAGCGGCCACCGACTCGAACCGCCACCGGTGCACCGCGCGTGTGACCAGACCGCCGTCCGGTTCCGGCAGTTCCGGCAGTTCGGCGTCGTAGGCGGCGTCCCACCAGGTGATGACGAGGACCCGGTCCTGCGGGGCGCACAGCACCTCCCGGCGGACCGGGGCGCCGGCGAGCGGCTGCGCCCGCGCCCAGGCGAGCAGGTCCTCGCCCCGGCCGGGCACCGCCCGCGCCTCCCACATCAGCGCGACCGTCACGAGTACAGGTTCTCCTTGCTGACCTCGTGCACGTGCTCATGGGCGTGCCCCGGCACGTGCGGGTCGGTCACCGGCAGCGAGGAGTCGGCCGACAGGTCCCAGTCGGAGGCGGCCCGGCCCCGGGCGACCATCTCGGCGCCGAGGGCGGCCACCATCGCGCCGTTGTCCGTGCACAGCTTGGGGCGCGGCACGCGCAGCCGGATGCCGGCCGTCTCGCAGCGCTCCTGCGCGAGGGCCCGCAGCCGGGAGTTGGCGGCCACGCCGCCGCCGATCATCAGGTGGTCGACGCCCTGGTCCTTGCAGGCCCGCACCGCCTTGCGGGTCAGCACGTCCACGACCGCCTCCTGGAAGGACGCCGACACGTCCCGCACCGGCACCTCCTCCCCCGCCGCCCGCTTGGCCTCGATCCAGCGGGCCACGGCCGTCTTCAGCCCGGAGAAGGAGAAGTCGTACGCCGGGTCGCGGGGGCCGGTGAGCCCGCGCGGGAAGGCGATCGCGTTCGGGTCGCCCTCGCGCGCGTAGCGGTCGATGACCGGGCCGCCGGGGAAGCCGAGGTTCAGCACGCGGGCGATCTTGTCGAAGGCCTCGCCGGCCGCGTCGTCGATGGTGGCGCCCATCGGGCGGACGTCGGAGGTGATGTCCGAGGAGAGCAGGAGGGAGGAGTGGCCGCCGGAGACCAGCAGCGCCATCGTCGGCTCGGGCAGCGGGCCGTGCTCCAGCTGGTCGACGCAGATGTGGGACGCGAGGTGGTTGACGCCGTACAGGGGCTTGCCGAGGGCGTAGGCGTACGCCTTGGCCGCCGAGACACCGACCAGCAGGGCGCCGGCGAGGCCGGGTCCGGCGGTGACGGCGATGCCGTCGAGGTCGCGGGCGCTCACCCCCGCTTCCCTCAGGGCGCGGTCGATGGTGGGGACCATCGCCTCCAGGTGGGCGCGGCTCGCCACCTCGGGGACGACGCCGCCGAAGCGGGCGTGCTCGTCCACGCTGGAGGCGACGGCGTCGGCCAGCAGGGTGGTGCCCCGGACGACACCGACACCGGTCTCGTCGCAGGAGGTCTCGATCCCCAGGACCAGAGGTTCGTCAGGCATGGTTGTCGGTTCCTCGTTCGGTTCCCGGTACGGAGGTGGAAGGGTCGGTCAGGCGCATCACCAGGGCGTCCACGTTCCCCGGCTGGTAGTAGCCGCGTCTGAAGCCGATGGGCTCGAAGCCGAAACGCTCGTAGAGGCGCTGGGCGCGGGTGTTGTCGACCCGGCACTCCAGCAGCACCTCGGTGCACTCGAAGGCGGTCGCCGCCCGCAGCAGTTCGGTCAGCAGCCGCGCGCCGAGGCCGGTGCCCCACTGGTCGCGGGCGACGGCGATGGTCTGCACGTCGGCCTGCTCGCCGGAGGTGACCAGGCCCGCGTAGCCGACGACCCGCCCGTCCGTCTCGGCGACCAGGTACCGCCGGGTCGCGCCGGGCCCGCGCGCGTGGGCCAGCTCGGACCAGAACATGCCGCGGGACCAGGCGTCCTCCGGGAACAGCTCCCGTTCCATCCGCAGGACGGGGTCGATGTCCCACCAGCGCATCTCGCGCAGTGCGGCGGTGGAGGGCCCGGCGGCGGTGGCTGACTCGGTCACTTGGGGGTGACCACCTTGTAGTTCTTGGGGACCTGGGCGTCGGGCCGGCGCAGGTAGAGCGGCCGGGGCGCGGGCAGTTCCTCGCCCGCGGCGAGCTTCTCCGCGGCCAGGCACGCGAGGGCGGCGGCGGAGACGTGCTCGGGCTCATGGGCCTTCGGGAAGGTCTCCGGGTACAGCAGCGCGCCCGCGCCGACGGCCGGGAGCCCGGCGACCCGCTCCGCGATGTCGGCGGGACGGTCGACCGCCGGGTCGGTGAGGCGGGTGCGGGAGTCGGCGTACCGGGCCCAGTAGACCTCCTTGCGGCGGGCGTCGGTCGCCACCACGAAGGGGCCCTCCAGGTCGGCGGCCCGGGCGAGACCGTCCAGCGTGCACACGCCGTGCACGGGGACGCCCAGGGCGAGCCCGAAGGTGTCCGCGGTCATCAGTCCGACGCGCAGCCCGGTGTACGGGCCGGGGCCGGTGCCGGCGACGATGCCGGTGACGGCGTCGAGGCGCAGTCCGGCCTCGGCGAGCACCCGGTCGACGGCGGGCAGCAGCAGCTCACCGTGGCGGCGGGCGTCGACCTGGCTCGACGAGGCGATGACGTCCGTACCGTCGTGCAGCGCGACGGTCACGGCGGGCGTGGCGGTATCCAGAGCGAGCAAGAGCACGCAAACAGCCTACGGCGCCGCGGGGCCCGTGTCGGACGCCCGGTGGGCGGTGCGCGGCGGACGGCGGGGGCGCGCACCCGGGTCGCGCCGGCGGGCCGGCGTCGGCCGCCGCCCCCTCCGTGTTGCGCACCGCGTTCGCACGGTCACGTACTGCTACCTTCGCCGGAGAGGGACGCACGGACACGCACCGACGTACGACGACGAGGTGGTCGCCAGTGGCAAGCAGCAGCGCCGGTTTCGTCGCCGGGCTCACGGCGGCGGCGCTCGCGACGATCGGCTACCTCACCCACCAGGCCTCGGTCGCCGCCCCGCACGACCTCGGCCGGGCGCACGCGAGCAGTACACCCGCCCCCGGCGCCTCCAAGGCACCCCGCGACCGACGGCACCCGGAAGCGCTGCCGACGGGGACCGGAAGGGGTGAACGGGTGGTGTACTCGGTGGACGACGACCGGGTGTGGCTGGTCGGCCCGGACAACCGGGTCCAGCGCACCTTCGAGGTCACGCCCAGCACGGTCGACCCGGCGCCGGGCACCTACGCGGTCACGTCCCGGTCCAACCGCGTCACCGGCTCGGACGGCATCCCGGTCGAGCACGTCGTGCGCTTCACCAGCGTCGACGGCGTGGTCATCGGGTTCAGCGCGGCCGTGGACGGCTCGACGGCGAAACCCGACCCGGACGAGCGCACCGGCGGCATCCGCGAGACCCGCGCGGACGGCGACGCGATGTGGCGGTTCGCGACGATCGGGCAGCAGGTCGTCGTCGTCCGCTGAGCCCTCCACCTGGGCGACCGCGGGGTCAGGCGGCCTCGCGGTGCTCCGGGACGGGCGCCCGGCGGGCCTCCGGCTCGGGTGCGCACGGCGGCGTCGAGACCGCCGCGGCGGCGGCGCAGGAAGCGAGCAGGTCGTACATGGACACACCGGTCGGCGCGGGCCCCGGCTGCGGCTTGGTCTCCGGCATGGACGCCTCCTCATGGTCGGGGGCGGGCGTAGTTAGGCTTGCCTAACTACGAGCTGGGTACCATGTGACCACGCGCAAGACCCGGAACGCAATATCTTGCCGACGTCTTGTCGGAACATCGGCGCCTCGACGGAACGCCCCGCGGCGGGCGCGGGACCGGCGGCTCAGACGGCCAGCACGCCCAGGTCGGCCGAGGTCCAGCGCTCACCGATCCCGGCCAGGGTCACGTGCCGCACCTCGTCGGTGGTGTCGCCCTCGGCCCGGTGGATCCGGAGCTGGAGCCGGTCGTCGGTCAGCTCCTCGACCTTGCCCTCGCCCCACTCCACGACGATCACCGAGTCCGGCAGCGAGACGTCGAGGTCGAGGTCCTCCATCTCGTCGAGGCCGCCGGAGAGCCGGTAGGCGTCGACGTGGACGAGCGGCGGGCCGTCGCCGAGCGAGGGGTGGACGCGGGCGATCACGAAGGTCGGGGAGGTGACGGCGCCGCGCACGCCCATGCCCTCGCCGAGTCCCCGGGTCAGCGTCGTCTTGCCCGCGCCCAGCTCCCCGCTGAGCATCAGCAGGTCACCGGCGCGCAGCACCTTGGCGAGCCTGCGGCCCAGTTCCCGCATCTGGTCCGGGGAGGTGACGGTGATCTCGACGGCGGGGGCGGAGTGGGAGGACCCGGAGGGTTCAGCCGGGTCCTGGTGTGCTGCTGGTGCTTCCATAGCCATTCACGGTAGCGGCTGCCGGGACGGCACCGGCGCGGGCGAGCAGGTCGGCGAGCCGGTCGGTGACCAGCTCCGGATGCTCCAGCATCACCAGGTGGCCCGCGTCGGGCACGAGCACCAGCTCCGCGTCCGGCAGCAGGCCGGCGACCGCCTCGCTGTGCTCGCTGGGCGTCACCAGGTCCCGCACCCCGGCCAGCACGAGCACCGGCAGATCCGCGAAACGGGCGAGGGCGTCGGTCTTGTCGTGGTCGTTGAAGGCCGGGTAGTACTCGGCGACCACGTCGATCGGCGTCGACTCGATCATCCGCTCGGCGAACCGCGCCACGGCCGGGTCGACGTCCCGGGACGCGAACGAGTACCGCTTGATGATCCCGGCGAACAGGTCCGCCGTCGCCCGCCGCCCCTTCTCCACCAGCTCGGCCCGCTGCCCCAGCGCCTTCAGCACGCCCGGCAGCACCCGCCGCACCGCGTTTACCCCGGCCACGGGCAGCCCGAAGTTCACCTCGCCGAGCCGCCCGGAGGAGGTGCCGACGAGGGCGACGCCGACGACCCGCTCGCGGATCAGGTCGGGGTACGCGTCGGCCAGCGCCATCACCGTCATGCCGCCCATGGAGTGCCCGACCAGCACGATCGGGCCCTCGGGGGCGGCCGCGTCGATCACGGTCTTCAGGTCGCGGCCCAGTTCGTCGATGGTGACCGGCCGGTCCTCCCGCACCTGGGCCACGCCCCGGCCGGACCGGCCGTGGCTGCGCTGGTCCCAGTGGACGGTGCGGACGACGCCCCTGAGGGCCGCCCGCTGGAAGTGCCAGGAGTCCTGGTTGAGGCAGTAGCCGTGGCTGAAGACGACGGTCACGGGGGCGGGGGCCTTGCGGCCGAACAGCCGCCGTCGGCGCCCGGTGAGCGCGGACTCCGTCTCCGGCTCGACGTCGTCGACCTCGTAGTACAGCTCGGTGCCGTCGTCGGCGAACGCCCTGCCGGGGGTGCCGCGCAGTCCGCCGTACGGCCCCGCCGAGTCGAGGGCGACCCGCGCCTTGTGGCGCATACCGCGGCCGACGGTCAGCCGCTCTATCGCCACGCCGGCCGCGGCACCGGCCGCGACCACGCCTATCGCGACGCCGGCGATGCCGGTCGCCCGGCGCCAGCCGCCCGCGGCGGCCTCGGTGGCGGCCTCGGTGGCGGAGGCGACGGCCGACGCGACGGCCTCCGCGTTGCTCTCGCTCACGTACACCGCTCCTCTTCGCCGGGCCCGCGGACTGCTGTGCGGATACCCGCTGGTCGTTGACTCACCTGAACCTGAAAGTGCGGACCGTGCGTGTCACTCGTTGACGTAGACGCGCGGAACGCGTGATCCGATCCGGGTGACGATCTCGTACGCGATGGTGCCGGCCGCCTGCGCCCAGTCCTCGGCGGTGGGCTCGCCGCGGTCGCCGGGGCCGAACAGCACCGCCTCGGCGCCCGGCTCCGGCCGCTCCCCGCCCAGGTCGACGACGAACTGGTCCATCGCGATCCGCCCCGCGACCGTGCGCCACTTGCCGCCGACCAGGACCGGCCCGGCGGACGAGGCGTGGCGCGGGACGCCGTCCGCGTAGCCGAGGGGGACGAGGCCGAGGGTGGTCTCGCCGGGGGTGGTGTAGTGGTGCCCGTAGCTGACGCCGTGGCCGCCGGGGACCTGCTTGACCAGGGCCAGCGAGGCGGACAGCGTCATCACCGGGCGCAGTCCGAAGTCGGCGGGGGCGCCGATCTCTGGGCTGGGCGAGACGCCGTACATCGCGATGCCGGGGCGTACGAGGTCGAAGTGGGTCTCGGGCAGGGTGAGCGTGGCCGGCGAGTTGGCGATGTGCCGCACGTCCGGGCGTACGCCCTGCCGCTCCGCGTACGCGGTCATCTCCCGGAAGCGGGTGAGCTGCGCGGCGATGGAGGGGTGGCCGGGTTCGTCGGCGCAGGCGAAGTGCGACCAGAGGCCGGTGACGCGGAGCAGCCCCTCGCTCTCGGCGCGCAGGGCCTCGCGGACCAGTTCCTCCCAGTCCCCGCCCGGCTGGCAGCCGTTGCGACCGAGCCCGGTGTCGGCCTTGAGCTGCACCCGCGCGGGCACCGCGGCCCGCCGTGCCGCCGCGACGACCTCCTCCAGGGCCCACATCCCGCTGACGGACACGTCGAGTCCGGCCTCGACGGCCTCCCGCCAGGGCCCGCCCGGCGTCCACAGCCAGCACATGATCCGCACGTCGTCCGGCAGGGCCGGGTCCGCGCGCAGGGCGAGGGCCTCCTGCGGGGTGGCGGTGCCGAGCCAGGTCGCGCCCGCCGCGACGGCCGCGCGGGCGCACGGGAGCGCGCCGTGACCGTAGGCGTCGGCCTTGACCACGGCCATGAGAGCCGCCCCGGGGGCCCGTTCGCGCAGTGCGCGGACGTTGGCCCGCAGGGCGGCCAGGTCGATCTCGGCACGGGCCCGCGTCCCCGCGTCCCGCCGAGCAGCTGTCTCACTCATCGTGGCCCCAGTCTCTCAGAGCACCCGCCGCCCGCTTCCGCCACGCACCGCGGGCCTTCGGTGAGTGGTTAGGGTGCCCGGCATGAGCATCATCGGGGTCGGGATCGACGTGGCCGAGATCGAGCGGTTCGGCGCGTCGCTGGAACGTACGCCGGCCTTGGCGCGGCGGCTCTTCCGGGAGAGCGAGTTGCTGCTGCCCGGCGGGGAGCGTCGGGGCGTCGCCTCGCTCGCCGCCCGGTTCGCGGCGAAGGAGGCGCTGGCGAAGGCGCTGGGCGCGCCGGGCGGGCTGCACTGGACGGACGCGGAGGTGTACGTCGAGGACAGCGGGCAGCCGCGGCTGCGGGTGACGGGGACGGTGGCGGCGCGGGCGGCGGAGCTGGGGGTGGCGTCGTGGCACGTGTCGCTCAGCCACGACGCGGGGGTGGCGTCGGCGGTGGTGATCGCGGAGGGGTGATCCGGACCGGCGGGGTCAGTTTCCCGCCGGCTGGACGCGGATGTGCATGCGCTCGCCCTGTGCTCCGTACAGGGCGATCCATTCGACGGGCCGGTCCCCCGCGTTGGCGATGCCGTGCGGGACGCGGGTGTCGAACTCCGCCGTCTCACCGGCCGTCAGGACGAGGTCGTGGTCGCCGAGGGCGAGGAGCAGGCGGCCGGAGAGGACGTAGATCCATTCGTGGCCCTCGTGCGATCCCTGTTCGGGACGCGGGGTCCACTCGGTGCGGGCGGTCGCGGGGGCGGGCAGGATCTGCTTGTACGCGTGCAGCCCGTCGTTGGGGTTGCGGGTGAGGGGGACCCAGGTCTGGCCGTGCCGGGTGAAGGGGCGCGGGTGGACGCGGGGGTCGCCGGTGCGGGAGCCGACCAGTTCGTCCAGGGGCAGCCGGTGGGCCCTGGCCAGCGGCAGCAGGTGCCGCAGCCCCGGCTCGCGCTGTCCCGACTCCAGCCGGGACAGGGTGGACACGGAGATGCCGGTGACGGCGCCGAGCTGGGCCAGCGTGAGGCCCCGGGCCTGCCGGATGGCGCGCAGGCGGGCCCCCAGCGAGGTCATCACCTGTGCCGTCTCCTCGTCACCCACGTCGCTCACGTCGCCCATGCAACAACTGTCCCTTATCGCGGACGGCCGGTGCCGTGCGTGATCACGGCGTACGGGGAAGACTCGACGCCATGCGGACTGCGTACAGCGT
Organism: Streptomyces sp. CB02414; assembly: GCF_001905385.1. Lineage (GTDB taxonomy): Bacteria > Actinomycetota > Actinomycetes > Streptomycetales > Streptomycetaceae > Streptomyces. The sequence continues at coordinate 667,875 of NZ_LIPF01000002.1, forward strand.
GGAGACGGTCAGGAACGCCGAACGGGAGCTGATGGCGCGGCTCCCCGAGGGAGCGTTGATGCAGCGGGCGGCGGCGGGGCTGGCCGTCGCCTGTGCCCAGGTGCTCGGCCGGGTGGCCGGCCGGGTCTACGGCGGCCGGGTGGTGCTGCTGGTCGGCAGCGGGGACAACGGCGGCGACGCCCTGTACGCCGGGGCGCGGCTGGCCCGGCGCGGGGCGGGGGTGACGGCGGTGCTGCTCTCCCCTCGGCGGGCGCACGGCGGCGGGCTGGCGGCGCTGCGCCGGGCGGGCGGCCGGGTCGCGGAGAGCGCCGGTGCCCGGGACCTGATCGAGCGGGCGGACCTGGTCGTCGACGGCATCGTCGGGATCGGCGGCAAGGGCGGACTGCGCGAGGAGGCGGTGCCGCTCGCGGACGCGGCGGCGCGGTCCCGGGCGTCCGTCGTCGCGGTGGACCTGCCGAGCGGGGTCGACGCGGACACCGGGCAGGTGCAGGGGGCGGCCGTGCGGGCCGACCTGACGGTGACGTTCGGGGCGCACAAGCCGGGGCTGCTGGTCGATCCGGCGCGGGAGTACGCGGGGTCGGTGCGGCTGGTGGACATCGGGCTGCCGCTGCCGGACGACGCGGCCGAGCTGGAGGCGTTGCAGCACGCGGAGGTGGCGCGGCTGCTGCCGGTGCCGGGAGCGGAGAGCGACAAGTACCGGCGGGGGGTCGTGGGCATCGCCGCCGGGTCGGCGCGCTACCCGGGCGCGGCCGTGCTCGCCGTCGCGGGGGCGCTGCGGGGCGGTGCGGGGGCGGTGCGGTACGTCGGTCCGGCCGGGGACGCGGTGATCGCGCGGTACCCGGAGACGCTGGTGTCGGACCAGGGCCCGAAGCGGGCGGGGCGGGTGCAGGCGTGGGTCGTCGGGCCGGGGGCCGGGGACGACGCCGGGACCGTGGCCCAGGTGCTGGCGGCCGAGGTGCCGGTGCTGGTCGACGCGGACGGGCTGCGGCTGGCCGACGCCGGGGCGGTGCGGGCGCGCACGGCGCCGACGCTGATGACGCCGCACGCCGGGGAGGCGGCGGCGCTGCTCGGAGTGGGCCGCGAGGAGGTCGAGGGGGCGCGGCTGGCCTCGGCGCGGGAGCTGGCGGGGCGGTACGGGGCGACGGTGCTGCTGAAGGGCTCGACGACGGTGGTGGCCGGGGCGGAGGGCGGGCCGGTGCGGGTCAACTCGACGGGGACGTCCTGGCTCGCCACGGCGGGCAGCGGGGACGTGCTGTCCGGGCTCGCGGGATCACTGCTGGCGGCGGGGCTGTCGGCGCGGGACGCGGGGAGCGTGGGGGCGTATCTGCACGGGCTGGCGGGGCGGTTCGCGGCGGAGGGGGCGCCGGTGGGGGCGCATGAGGTGGCGGGGGCGATTCCGGGGGCGTGGCGGCGGGTGCGGGAGGTGCTGCGGAACCCTTGAGCGGACTCGTGAGCGGACCTCCGGAGGCCCGCTCACGAGGCAGTGCACCTAGGGCTTGCCCTGGACGACGGTCGCCGCCGGGCTCGTCGGCACGCCGGCGGGACGGGACTTCGGACCCCGTCTCGTCCACCACTTCTGGGCCGGTTCCTCGACCCACCGGTACAGGAGCCAGGCGAGCGCCTGGGAGATCAGGAAGGTGCCCAGGAGGAAGACGATCGCCTCGTTGTTCGGCTCCATGCGGTGCGGCCAGTACTCGCGGATGAACTGGTTGACGGTCTGGTGGACGAGGTAGAAGGCGTAGGAACTGGCCCCGAGCGCGATCAGTGACCGGTTGGTCAGCAGCCGGGAGCGTCCCGCGCCCTCGTTCTGCACGCACGCGGCGATCAGCAGTACGGAGAGGATCGCCACGACGGGGCGGACGGTGCCCTCCATCTGGTGCGCGACGAAGGGGCTCGCCCAGTCGGAAGCGCGCGTGTAGACGACGGCGTACACGAAGAACACCAGGACCACCGCGGTGGGCCGCACGGGGACCCGGTGACCGCGCCGGAGCGCGATGGCGAAGGTCACGCCGATGAGGAACTGGGGCAGGTAGACCACCGGGTGCCGCATCACCCAGGAGGCGTCATGGCCGTTGAGGTAGTGGTCGGCCGCCATGTGCACCGCCCACATCCCGGCCAGGCCGGCCAGCGTCAACACGGCCAGGCTTCTCGTACGCAGCGCGCGCAGACGCCCGATGACCAGCGGGAAGAGCGCGTAGAAGAGGAGCTCGACACTCAGCGTCCAGGTGACGGGGTTGCCCGGCAGCGTGGGCACCGCGTCCGGCAGCCACGCCTGCACCAGCAGCAGGGAGGCGACGAAGCTGACGGCGTCCGTGCGGTCGTCACCCATGCCGTAGAAGACGGCGACGGCGGCGACGGCGGCGACCAGGTGGGCGGGGTAGATACGGCCGAAGCGCCGCCAGTAGAACACCTTCTTGCCGTTGCCCGGTTTGTGGCTCCAGGTGAGCAGGAAACCGGAGAGGACGAAGAAGAACGTCACCCCGTGTGCGCCGATCTTGGAGTACGGGAAGAGATCCGGCACTTGCCACACACCACCGCCGGGTCCCACACCGTTGAAGTGGTGGACGAAGACCGCGAAAGCGGCGAAGAAGCGCAGGCTGGTCAGCGAGGCCAGACGCGTCGGCAACGCTTTGGCCCCGTCTGTGCGTCCGGACCAGATCACGGTCCGTTTCGCGGGTGCCGGTGGGGCTGTGGTCATGAAGGTCCGCCAGTCGTGTCCGCGTGCCAAAGGCGGCCGGGCGGGAGAAACAAGCTCACCACCGGAGCAGCCGCAAACCCCCGCACTCTAGCGATCATCTCCTGATGCGCACAGAGGTACGCCCGGTGACCTTCGTCCCACACCGGCGCCGGACTGCGCCGCTCACTCCACCGTCACCGACTTCGCCAGGTTCCGCGGCTGATCCACCTCGTTGCCCCGTGCCGTCGCCAGCTCGCACGCGAAGACCTGCAACGGCACCGTGGCCACCAGCGGCTGGAGCAGGGTCGGGGTGGCCGGGATGCGGACCAGGTGGTCGGCGTAGGGGACGACCGCCTCGTCGCCCTCCTCGGCGATGACGACGGTGCGGGCGCCGCGGGCGCGGATCTCCTGGATGTTGGACACGATCTTGTCGTGGAGGACCGACCGCCCGCGCGGGGACGGCACGACCACGACGACCGGCAGGTCCTCCTCGATCAGCGCGATCGGCCCGTGCTTCAGCTCGCCCGCCGCGAAGCCCTCGGCGTGCATGTACGCCAGCTCCTTGAGCTTGAGGGCGCCTTCGAGGGCGACCGGGTGGCCCACGTGCCGGCCCAGGAACAGCACCGTGTTCTTGTGGGCGAGGGAGCGGGCCAGTTCCCGCACGGGCGTCATCGTCTCCAGGACCTGCTCGACGGCGCCGGAGATCCGGGAGAGGTCGCGCACGACGTCGCGGATCTCGTCGCCGAACTTCGTGCCCCGCACCTGTCCGAGGTACAGGGCGACGAGGTAGCAGGCCACCAGCTGGGTGAGGAAGGCCTTGGTGGAGGCGACGGCGACCTCGGGGCCGGCGTGGGTGTAGAGGACGGCGTCGGACTCGCGGGGGATCGTCGAGCCGTTGGTGTTGCAGATGGCCAGCACCTTGGCGCCCTGTTCGCGGGCGTGGCGCAGGGCCATGAGGGTGTCCATGGTCTCGCCGGACTGGGAGATCGCGACGACCAGGGTCTGCTGGTCGAGGATCGGGTCCCGGTAGCGGAACTCGCTGGCCAGCTCCACCTCGCAGGGGATCCGCGTCCAGTGCTCGATGGCGTACTTGGCGATCAGCCCGGCGTGGAAGGCCGTACCGCACGCGACGACGACGACCTTGCCGACCTCCCGGAGCACGTCCGCGGGGATGCGCACCTCGTCCAGGCTCAGCGTGCCGGAGCCGTCGATGCGGCCCAGGAGGGTGTCGGCGATCGCCTGCGGCTGCTCGGCGATCTCCTTGAGCATGAAGGAGGCGTAGCCGCCCTTCTCGGCGGCCGAGGCATCCCAGTCGACGTGGTAGGAGCGGACGTCGGCCGGACTGCCGTCGAAGCCGGTGACCGTCACGCCGCCCGGACGCAGCTCCACCACCTGGTCCTGGCCCAGCTCGACGGCGTTGCGGGTGTGCGCGATGAAGGCCGCCACGTCCGAGGCGAGGAAGGCCTCGCCCTCCCCCACGCCCACCACGAGCGGCGAGTTGCGGCGGGCGCCGACGACCACGTCCGGCTGGTCCGCGTGCACCGCGACCAGCGTGAACGCGCCCTCCAGACGCCGGCACACCAGCCGCATCGCCTCGGCGAGGTCGGCGCAGGCGGAGAACTCCTCGGCGAGCAGGTGGGCGACGACCTCGGTGTCGGTCTCGGAGGCCAGCGCGTGGCCGCGCTCCTCCAGCTCGGCCCGCAGCGGCGCGAAGTTCTCGATGATGCCGTTGTGGACGACGGCCACCCGGCCCGCGTTGTCCAGGTGCGGATGGGCGTTGGCGTCGGTCGGCGCGCCGTGCGTGGCCCAGCGGGTGTGACCGATGCCGGTCACGGCGCTCGGCAGTGGCCGCTCGGCCAGTTCCTTGTCCAGGTTGACGAGCTTCCCGGCGCGCTTGGCGGTGGCGAGGCCGCCGTCCGCGAGCACGGCCACGCCCGCCGAGTCGTATCCCCGGTACTCGAGTCGCTTCAGCCCGGCCATCACGACGTCGAGCGCCGACTGAGACCCCACGTATCCCACGATTCCGCACATGACGGGCAGCCTACGATCAGTTTCGATCGCGAACCGGCCTTCCCGTGCCCGAAATCGGAAATTCCCACCGGGGTACGAACGCCACCGGGCACACCCCGCGTCAGCCGAGCTTGGCGACCTGCGCGTCCACGACGTCCATCGGCACCTCGAAGTCCGCGCCGTTCATCATGGAGGAGAGGTTCGTGGCACTGAAGGTGGCGAGCGTGCCGCCCTTGCGGACCAGGACGATCTTCATGGGCGAGGGAGCCTCCTTGCCGATGTCGATGCCGATGGTGGCGGCGACGCCTGCGTCCCCGCCCTCGGGGGCGGCGGTCGTGGTGACTTCGGCGACCCGCATCTTCTCGCCGTCCACGGTCGCGGTGAAGCCGCCGGCGCACGTCTCGGTGGCCGTCTTCAGCTCCGTCAGCGCCTGCTCGGCGCCGCCGCCCGCGTAGGAGGCGAGGTTCAGCCTGATCATGTTCACCTGGACCTCGGTCATGTCCTGGCCGTCCGGGCCCGAGCCCTCGGAGAGCGTGTCCGTCTGCCCCTCCCAGGAGCGCTTCACCTCGGCACCCGGCTGACCCTGGGCCACCGCGGCGACGGCGAGCGCGACCGGCAGACAGGCCTTGTCGTCCGTGGAGACCTTGTCCCTGGAAACGTCCTCGTCGGCCGGGATCTCGGTGGCGACTTCGCCGCTCTTGACGTCGGCCTGCGCGAGAGCGATCTTCTCCAGTTCCGCGGCGCCCAGCGCGTCGCCCGCCGGGGCTGCCTGCTCCGACTCCGACTTGCCGTCGCCCGCCGGAGCGGACTGGTCCGACGTGGCCTTGGCGTCATCGCCACCCTCGTCGGACGACCCTCCGCAGGCGGTGACGAGCAGGGCAAGGGCGGCGGCCGAGGCCGCGAGGGCGGTGCGGCGGACAGCGGTCGTTCTCACGTCGGCACTCTTTCATCGGGGTGATGTCGCATCACGTGTCGGATCGTGTCGGATCACGTCGAGGTCTGCCGGGGCGGGCAGACGGTTTCCGCTCGAAGTTGTGCACCGTACACACGACAATCGCACCTATGATCGATAACCAGCCATCCGTACCCGCCCGTAACTTCGGCGGAGCCGTCGATCGGCGGCGGTCCGGCCGACGTGACACACCCCACCTGCCGCCCCGTTCGAACTCCGTTAACAATGGACTGTGATCTCTCCGGTCTCCTCGATGCCCCGGAGCGCCCACCGGCACCGCCCGGAGGCGACTCCCTACGTCGACCTCACCCGCCCCGAGTGGAGCGCGCTGCGCGACAAGACGCCGCTGCCGCTGACCGCCGAGGAGGTCGAGAAGCTGCGCGGCCTCGGTGACGTCATCGACCTCGACGAGGTCCGCGACATCTACCTCCCGCTGTCCCGGCTCCTCAACCTCTACGTCGGCGCCACCGACGGCCTGCGCGGCGCGCTGAACACCTTCCTCGGCGAACAGGGCTCCCAGTCCGGCACCCCCTTCGTCATAGGGGTCGCCGGATCGGTGGCCGTCGGCAAGTCCACCGTCGCCCGCCTGCTCCAGGCGCTGCTCTCCCGCTGGCCCGAGCACCCGCGCGTGGAACTGGTCACCACCGACGGCTTCCTGCTGCCCACGAAGGAGCTGGAGGCCCGGGGCCTGATGTCGCGGAAAGGTTTCCCCGAGTCCTACGACCGCCGGGCCCTGACGCGTTTCGTCGCGGACGTCAAGGCGGGCAAGGCGGAAGTGACCGCGCCCGTCTACTCCCACCTCATCTACGACATCGTCCCCGACCAGAAGCTCGCCGTCCGCCGCCCGGACATCCTGATCGTCGAGGGCCTGAACGTCCTCCAGCCCGCACTGCCCGGCAAGGACGGCCGCACCAGGGTCGGCCTGGCCGACTACTTCGACTTCAGCGTGTACGTCGACGCCCGCACCGAGGACATCGAGCGCTGGTACCTCAGCCGCTTCCGCAAGCTGCGCGAGACCGCCTTCCAGAACCCGTCCTCGTACTTCCGCAAGTACACCCAGGTGTCGGAGGAGGAGGCCCTCGACTACGCCCGCACCACCTGGCGCACCATCAACAAGCCCAACCTGGTGGAGAACGTCGCCCCCACCCGCGGCCGGGCCACCCTCATCCTGCGCAAGGGACCCGACCACAAGGTGCAGCGGCTGAGCCTGCGCAAACTGTGACGGCGCCCGGCCCACGGTAGAAATACCGGATGCTGCATCTGCGCCTGATCACCCCGGCCGACCGCACCGACGAGGTCGTCCACCTGATCGACCGGACGGTCGGCACCACGCACCTGGTCGTCCTGCCGGGCGCCGCCCGCGATCCGGTGGGCGACGTGGTCATGTGCGACGTGGCCCGCGAGGCCGGCGACGAGCTCATCAACCGCCTCCGCTCCCTGCGCATCGACAGCTGCGGCGCCATCACCGCCGAGAACATCGACCTGTCGTTGTCCGAGCACGCCGAGCGGGCGGAGCGGGACGCGCCGGGTGAGCCCGCCGACGCGGTGCTGTGGGAGCAGTTGGAGGAGGCGACGCACGAGGAGTCGACCCTCTCCATCACCTACATCGCCTTCATCACGCTCGCCACGATGATCGCGGCCTGCGGTGTGGTGCTCGACAACGCGATCCTGATCGTGGGCGCGATGGCGGTCGGCCCGGAGTTCGGCCCGCTGGCCGGCATCTGCACGGCGATCGTCCAGCGGGCCCCGCGGCTGGCACTGCGCTCACTGATCGCCCTGCTGGCGGGGTTCGCGGTGGCGATGGCGGTGACGGTGGGCTTCAGCCTCTTCATGGACGCCGTGGACCTCTTCAGCGAAGCCCAGTTGGACGCGGAACGCCCCAACACCGGGTTCGTGTACGCCCCCGACTGGTTCTCCTTCGTGGTGGCGATCCTCGCCGGCATCGCGGGGACGCTGTCGCTGACCTCGGCGAAGTCCGGCGCCTTGGTGGGCGTCGCCATCTCCGTCACCACGGTCCCGGCCGCCGCGAACGCGGCCGTAGCCCTCTTCTACGAGGACGCCCACCAGGCCTGGCGCTCGACCGAGCAGCTACTGCTCAACCTGGCCGCCATCATCCTGGCAGGCACCCTGACTCTCCTCGCCCAGAAGGCCCTGTGGGCGACCCAAAGACGCCGGATGACAAAACCCACCTAGGGGCGCGGGGAACTGCGCGACCAGCCACAACGCCGCCGCAGCCCGCAACACACAGAACCCCCACCCCGAACCCGGCAACCGAAAAACTACCCCAGCGCCGACTTGACAGAATCCGCCAGCCGCCCCGCCACAGCCCGAGCCTGCTCGATATCCGCCGCCTCGACCATCACCCGCACGAGCGGCTCGGTCCCGGAGGGACGCAGCAGCACCCGCCCGGTGCTCCCCAGCTCCCGCTCGGCCTCGGAAACCGCGGTGGCCAGCTCGGCAGAGCTCGTCACCCGCGACTTGTCCACGTCCGGAACATTGATCAGCACCTGCGGCAGCCGCTCCATGACGGCCGCGAGATCCCGCAGCGTACGCCCGGTCTGCGCCACCCGCGCCGCCAGCATCAGACCGGTCAGCGTGCCGTCGCCCGTCGTGGCGTGGTCGAGGATGATGACGTGCCCGGACTGCTCGCCGCCGAGGGCGTAGCCGTGCTCCTTCATCTCCTCCAGGACGTACCGGTCGCCGACGCCGGTCTGCGCGAACCGGATGCCCTCGCGCTCCATGGCCAGCTTGAAGCCCAGGTTGGACATGACGGTCGCGACGACAGTGTCGGACCGCAGCGCGTCCCGCTCCCGCATCGCCAGCGCGAGCACGGCGAGGATCTGGTCGCCGTCCACCTCCGCGCCGGTGTGGTCCACGGCCAGGCAGCGGTCGGCGTCGCCGTCGTGGGCGATGCCCAGGTCGGCGCCGTGCTCGACGACGGCGGCCTTGAGCAGGTCGAGGTGGGTGGAGCCGCAGCCGTCGTTGATGTTGAGGCCGTCCGGCACGGCACCGATGGTGACGACCTCGGCGCCGGCCCGTGCGAACGCCTCGGGCGAGACCCGGTGGGCGGCGCCGTGCGCCTCGTCGAGGACGATCTTCAGCCCGTCGAGGCGGTTGGGCAGGACGCCGACGAGGTGGGCGACGTACTGGTCGAGCCCCTGGTCGTAGTCCCGCACCCGGCCGACACCGGCGCCGGTCGGACGGTCCCAGGGGGCGCCGGTGCGGTGGTCGGCGTAGACGGACTCGATGCGGTCCTCCAGCTCGTCGGCGAGCTTGTGGCCGCCGCGGGCGAAGAACTTGATGCCGTTGTCGGGCATGGCGTTGTGGCTCGCGGACAGCATCACGCCGAGGTCGGCGCCGAGCGCACCGGTGAGGTGGGCGACCGCCGGCGTCGGCAGCACGCCGACGCGCAGCACGTCCACGCCGGCGCTGGCCAGGCCGGCGACCACGGCGGCCTCCAGGAACTCCCCGGAGGCGCGCGGATCCCGCCCGACCACGGCGGTCGGCCGGTGTCCGGCGAAGGTGCCCGCCTCGGCCAGTACGTGCGCCGCGGCGACGGAGAGACCGAGCGCCAGCTCTGCCGTCAGATCCGCGTTGGCGACGCCGCGCACGCCGTCCGTGCCGAAGAGTCGTCCCACTTGTCCTCCTGAGGAAACGTCACGGACGGGAGCGCTGCCGGTGCGGCCCACGCAGCGGGCTCCCGCCGTCCCGGGCGCACACCGCCCGGCATCCGATCACATGAACCTAAGAACGTCTTGTGCCGTTATACGCCCAACGGCCGGGATAAACGAACGCCCCGGCAGCACAGTGGCGTGCCGCCGGGGCGTTCGGAGTACAGCCGGTACCAGCCGGTACGACTTAGCGCTTGCTGTACTGCGGGGCCTTGCGGGCCTTCTTCAGACCGGCCTTCTTGCGCTCGACCGCACGGTCGTCACGCTTGAGGAAGCCGGCCTTCTTCAGCGGGCCGCGGTTGTTGTCGACGTCGGCCTCGTTCAGGGCGCGGGCGACACCGAGACGGAGCGCACCGGCCTGGCCGGAGACACCGCCACCGGCGATGCGGGCGACGACGTCGTAACGGTCGTCCAGCTCGAGCACCTTGAAGGGCTCGTTGACCTCCTGCTGGTGCACCTTGTTGGGGAAGTAGTCCTCAAGGGTGCGGCCGTTGATCTTCCACTTGCCGGTGCCCGGGACGATCCGGACACGGGCGATGGCGTTCTTGCGACGGCCCAGGCCGGCGGCCGGCTGGGGCTCGCCGAAGGCGGAGGCCATGGACTCCGAGGTGTACTCGCCCTCGACGGGGACCTCGGACTCGGTGGTGTAGCTGTCGATGTCGATCTCTTCGAGCGGCTGCTCGGCAGTGGTCTCGGCCACGATGCTCCTCAGATTCTCTTCAGTCTTAGGGGGTGGCCGGACTTACTGCGCGACCTGGGTGATCTCGAACGGCTGCGGCTGCTGCGCGCCGTGCGGGTGCTGGTCACCCTTGTAGACCTTCAGCTTCGAGAGCATCTGACGGCCCAGGGAGTTCTTGGGGAGCATGCCCTTGATGGCCTTCTCGACGGCCTTCTCCGGGTTCTTGTCCAGCAGCTCGTCGTAGCGCACCGAGCGGAGACCGCCCGGGTAGCCGGAGTGGCGGTACGCCATCTTCTGGGTCCGCTTGTTGCCGGAGAGGTGCACCTTGTCGGCGTTGATGATGATGACGAAGTCACCAGCGTCGACGTGCGGCGCGTAGATCGGCTTGTGCTTGCCGCGCAGGAGGGTGGCGGCAGTGGTGGCGAGACGGCCCAGGACGACGTCCTGAGCGTCGATGACGTGCCACTGGCGCGTCACATCGCCGGGCTTGGGGCTGTACGTACGCACGGTTCGTAGCCTTCGCTTCTTCAGTGAGTGGTCCTGACATGGTCACCGAAGACGATCACGACAGCCCTGACCGCACCGCGGTGACGCAAACCGCGTGCTGGTCGCTGGTCATCGGTCCCGGTGGACCGGTGTAAGGGCCCCTCACGTGAGAATGAGCAAGCCAATACACATACGATTGTGCAGAGTACCCGGGGTGGCACAGCCTGGTCAAAACGGAGCCGCGGCGGCCCGCGCGCTCGTCGGCCCGGTCCCGGCGCGCACCTCATCGACTCCGTCTGCGGACGCCCGCCCCGCGCTCGACTGCCGGGCTACCGTCACCGCCAGCACACACAGTGTGAACGCGTCCCGGAAGGCCCGCCGCTTCTCCGACTCCAGCCAGGGCCAGGTCACCCCCGGCACCTGCGGCACCAGGGAGATCCAGAACCAGACCACGCGGGCCGCCGAACCGGCGTACGGCAGTCCGGCGAGCAGCAGCGGCAGGACGACCAGGAGGTAGTGGTCGTAGGAGGGCCGGGAGACGAGGAACGCCGCCAGCATCAGGCCCGCGCCGGTCTCCGCGAGCCGCAGCGGCCCGGGGTCGGCGCGGCGCCAGCGGACGTACGCGCACAGCACCCCGGCTCCGGCCGCCGCCACCGCCAGCGCCTGGGCGAGCGCCTCCGGCACCCCGAGCCGGGGCAGCACGGCCGCCGGGGACGCCTCGTACAGCCGGACGAAGCCGTCGTCGCCGTGCAGGAGGAAGGGCAGGGTGCGGGTGAAGAAGCCGGCCGGGTCGGGCATCAGCAGCGCCGCGGCGCCGGAGGCGAGCGCGGGCAGCGCCACGGCCGTCGCCAGCGCCCGCCACCGCCCGGCGAACACGAGGAGCAGGACGACGGGCGCGAGCAGCGGCTTGAGCGCCACCGCCGCGCCGATCACCACTCCGGCCGCCGTCCACCGCCCCCGGCTCGCGAGCAGCAGGGCGAGCGGCAGGGCCACGGCCGCCGTAACCGTCCAGTTGCCGAGCCGCACCAGGTGCCCGAACGGCGCGAAGCCCGCCGCGAGCCCGGTGAGCCCCAGCACCGCGAGCCTGCTGCCGAGCGGCACCCGGTGCAGCCGCAGCGCGCACGCCCAGCCCGCCGCCAGCAGGGCGGTCACCGCGCACGGCACCAGCCACCGCAGTACCGCACCGGGCAGCATCGCCTGCGGTGCGGCGGCCAGGACCGCGCTCGGGAGGTAGAGGAAGTGCGGATCGTCGTACGGGGAGCCGCCGGCCAGCCAGGTGCGGGCGGCCCGCACGACGATCGCGTTGTCCATCCCCCCGTCCGAGGTCACCCGCGCCGCGTGCCCCGCGCACGCCGCCAGCACCGCCAGGAGCACCGCCCACAGCGGCCCGCCCGCCGGCCGCACCAACCACCCGGAGATGTCGCTTTTGCCCGTCCGCATGGACGGAACGCTAGGTCCTGCGGGGCCTCCACAGCCGCACCAGCACGCCGCACGGCCCGTCTAAGATGCCGCCCATGAGCTTTGGGCAGGGGGGACCTCAGTCGCAGTGGGATCCCTGGAAACCGCAATCGCAGCAGCCGTCCCAGCAGCCCTGGAACAGCGGCCAGGGCGACAACACCCCTGACTGGGCCGCCCTCGCCGAGGCCTCCGAGGCCCGCGCCAAGCGTCGCCGGCTGCTCTTCATCGGCGGCGGCGCCCTGGCCACCGTGGCGATCGCCAGTGCCGTCGCCGTGGCCGTCGTCTCGGCGAACGGCTCCGGGCAGGCGTCGGACGGCCCCTCCTCGCAGCTGCCCGCGACGGCGGACATACCCAGCGCCTCGGCCACCGACCCGTCGTTCGCGCCGACCAGCGCCCCGCCGCCGCTGGACCCCAAGGACTTCATCTCCAGCGTCAAGAAGGACAAGGCCCCCCTCAGCCCCGACGCGCTCTTCCCCGGCACCCAGCTCACCATGAGCGGGACGGTCTACAAGAAGGGCCCGACGGCGGACACCCGCACCTGCGGCTCCGCGGCCCAGAAGACGCTGCCGAAGGTCCTCACCGACAACGACTGCACCCGCATGATGCGGGTCACCTACACCCAGGGCGACGTGGCGGTCACGGTCGGCGTAGCCGTCTTCGACACCGAGGCGCAGGCCGTCAAGGCCAAGCAGCAGGCCGACAAGAAGAGCATCATCCGCTCCCTGTCCGGCGGCGGCGTGAAGTCCTTCTGCACCGGCGCCGTCTGCCGCTCCACCACCAACTCCTACGGCCGCTACGCCTACTTCACCGTCGCCGGCTTCACCGACGGCAAGGACGTGACGGAGAAGACCACCGAGGTGTTCAAGGCCGGCGACGACCTGGCCGAGTTCGCCTTCCGCCAGATCCGCCGCCGCGGCGAGGCCCAGGCGTCGGAGGCGGCCCAGGCGGGCTGACCTCCGCCCGGTCAGTCACTCCCCGCGAGCGTGTTCACGTGACTCGTGCCCGCGGCGGCGTAGTCGGCGGCGGCCTTCGCCGCGTCGTCAGGGGCGACGGCCTGGCCGGACATGACGTAGACCCAGTCGACCTTCATCTCCCAGGAACGCTCCCCCTTGAAGGGAAGGTCGATGAACCAGTTGCTGAAGTTGATGCTCATCGGCTCGCGCGGGAGGTACTTCTTCCCACTGGTGAACAGCGTTTCGCCGTCCACCGAGTACGTGACCTTGCCGTCGGCCGCGGTCATGGCCAGGGTGTGCCAGCCGCCGAGCTTCCGCTGGTGGGGCTCGGTGACCCGGTCGCCCAGGTCGCTGCTGCGCCAGCTGGTGGTGTCGAGGATCGGGCCGTAGCGGCCCCAGCCGCCGTTCGCCATGTACTCGAAGTCGAGTTCGCTGTACTTCTTCGACCTGTGGTCCGGCGAGATGGCGAAGACGGACTGGGAAGCATGATCACCGTCCTCACCGGTCACCGGCTCGTCGGTGAAGTACACGCGGGCGACGAATGTGCCTTCGCGGAACACCGGGCGCGCGGTGTGGAATTCGGACTGCACCGTGCCCTTCTCGGTGCCGTCGGTACGGGCCTCCAGCCGCAGCGCCTGGCCGCCCTCACCCTTCTCGCCGGCGGGAAACGTGACCCCCTTCGCCGACCACGAGTCCTCGACGCCCGGGCCGCCCGCGCCGTCGCGCACCTCCCAGCCGTTGGCGGCGAGTGCCGGGTCCTCGGGGCCCGTGTAGGCGAAGTCGTCGAAGAGGAGGCCGTCGGGCGGCCGCACCGCTTCGGCGGGGGCTCCCGCGTTCGCGCGCTTCCCCGACCCCGTGGTCTCCCCCTGCGGTCCCTCGCCCCACACCTGGGCCCCGGCCAGGTAGGCGGTGACCCGCTCGGACTCCTGGTACGACGTCTTCTCCGCGTCGAACGAGTAGTCGTCCGCCTGGTCCAGCTTCTTGTCGTCGACGCGGTACAGCTGGAGCCCTATCGCCTGGGTCGTCCCACCGGGCTTCAGGGTGCCGGCCTCTCCCGTGAAGCCGATCTCCAGATAGCGGTCGGCCTTCGGACCGGCCTTCTGCGCGGGGGCCGTGTGCAGGGTGACCTTGGAGCAGTCGAGGGACGTCTGCACGCAGTTGGCCGCGAACTGGGCGCCGTCGTCGGCGGTGTAGTGGTACCGGACGGTGACGTCGGCGAGGTCGACCGCCTTGTCCGACGTATTGACGACTTCCAGCCACGGCCTGGCGGCGTCCGTCACCGTCGAACCTTCGGTGCGATAACGGACGGTCAGGGCGGTGGACTCCTCGTCCGACGGCCACCATCGATAGGCGGCCGCACCGGCGGCGGCCAGAAGGACCACCACAAACATAATGATAAGGGCGCTTCGCCCTTTACCAGATGATTTACTGCGATGGGACACGGAATACCCCAGATTCGACGGCCGACTGTCGTGCGAATCTTAGGCACACGCTCACCTCACCCTCACAACCAACCCCATCCGGTCACTGGAGTGACCTTCATCACGCCGAAATAGCACAACCCCTGCCGTGATTGCCTGAATTGCTTGGGTTCACAAACCGATGAGGGATAACGGGGGACTAACGCCGTGTCCAATTTGCGTCGGATACCCCCACAAGTAGTGACCTGCTCAAGCACTCAGCAGTCGGACATGCTTGCGGTATCTTCACAAGCGCCTTCGCACTGCCCACACGGAGTGGGTGTGTCATCTCAAAAGAAAACAGGGTGGGGGGATCGCCTTGTCCGTCATCGACACGGGCCACGACCGGGCTGAGTCGCAGCCGGCGGCCCGGAGCCGTCACCGAAGAGGCCGCGGTGGGGACGTCCGCGCAGCCCCCACCACGACCACGATGGTCTACGAGACCGTCGTCCTCGTTCCCGCGAGGAACGAGGAGGTCGGCGTCTTCACCTCTCTCGAGTCCCTGTCCCAGCAGACCCGCCGGCCCGACCTGATCGTCGTGGTGGTCAACAACTCCACCGACCGCACCGAGGACTACGCGCTCCAGTTCGCCGAGGACGAGAGCACGCCGCCGACCGTCGTGCTGAACTTCCCGGACAACCCCCACAAGAAGGCGGGCGCCCTCAACTACGGTCTGAGCTGGCTCAGGCAGGCCGTCGGCGGCCGTCTCAACGGCCGCGTGGGCCACATCCTCGTCATGGACGCCGACACCGAACTGCACTCCCGGTTCATCGAGCGCGCCCGCAACGTCATCTCGTCCGATCCCGAGATCGGCGGTGTCAGCGCGGCCTGCTTCGGCCGTACCGACCTGTGGCGCAGCCCCTGGCAGCGGTTCCTGCTCGGCATGCAGATCATCGAGTACGGCCGGGCGGCCAACTCGCGCTTCCGCAAGGACGTCCACACCATGTCGGGCGCCGGCTCCTTCTACCGTGCCGAGGCACTGCAGGGCCTCATCGACTGGCGCGGCGAGGTGTTCTGGGAGGACCACCGCAACCTCGTCGAGGACTACGAGACCACGCTGGCCCTCAAGGAGTCCGGCTGGAAGGTCACGGCCAATCAGCTGTGCATCGCGTACACCGACCTCATGCCCACCCTGCGCGAGCTGATCCAGCAGCGCGAGCGGTGGAGCCGGGGCACCGTGGACGCACTGCGCCGCCGTGGCTGGACCAAGTTCACCTGGCACTCCATCATCACGATGGTCCTGGGCCTGTTCGGCTTCTCGTACATCTTCATCTGGGGCGCCCGGCAGCTCGTCGCCGCGGCCCAGTACAGCCTGAGCACCCACCCGCTGCTGTGGGCCCTGCTCGCCTTCTGGATCATCTATCCCGCGCTGCGGGTACGGACCCTGGGCTGGAAGGCGATGCTCGTCGAGGCCCTGCTCATCCCCGAGCTGGTCTACACCGTCGTACGGGCCTACTGGCTCGTGTCGTCCATCCTCAAGTCCTACGTGACGCGTGTGTCCGCCTGGAAGTAGAAGAATGAACACCCTCAGAGGCCTCGGAGCCTGCGCGGTCCTCGCCGGCATCGCCTACACCGTCACGAAGGTCACCCAGGTCGAGATCGTCGTCCTCGGCTTCACGTGCCTGGCCGTCACCCTCACCCTGCTGGGCTGGATACTCTCCGTCAAGCGGAGCCGGCACGACCGCCGGGCGGCCGGCGGCGGCAGGCGGGCACGCCGCTCCTGACCGCACGCCGCACACGTACGAACGCCGGGGGCGCCGCACAGATCCTGTGCGGCGCCCCCGGCGTCGTCGTGCGGACGGCCCCAAGGCCGCTCAGGTGTAGTGCGCCATCGCCTCCTGCACCGTCAGCACCTCGATGCCCCGCTTGTCGATCTCGCGCATCAGGCGTTCGAGGCCCTCGGTGCTCAGCTCCGTGTTCTGCGTGGGAACACCCTGGACGATCCGGTGCAGGCACAGGATGAGCCAGTCGCCGCCGCTCGCACAGCGGTCCAGCGCGCCACCCTTCTCGATCACGTCGGCGAGCGTCTCGCCGCCGATCTCCTTCCCGTCGTTGATCCCGGTCAGCGCCTTGAGCCGGTACGGCATCGCCGGGGCGAAGCTCTCGGTCGTCTCGGAGATGATGGAACGCGCGGTGGTGAAGTGCCGGGCGGCCAGCAGGTCGACGGGCACACCGTCGCGGGTCTTGCCGAACGCCCCGTGCGGATAGGCGAAGTGCTCACTGGTGAAACCCCGGCCGACCAGCCACTCGCGCAGCTTGCGGAAGTCGTCGTCGACCTCCTCCGCGGAGAGTTTCGGGTAGCTCGCCTCATGGGCCTTGAGCGAGTAGGCGTGTCCGGCCATCTCCCAGCCGGACGAGTCCTGCAGGGAACGCATCTGTCCGATGCTCATGAAGGGCTCGGTGTCGATCGCGTCGGCGATGTTGTAGAGCGTGCCGGGCATCTGGTACCGGTCCATGACCGGGCGGGCGAAATCGTGCACCGACCCGTGCGAGTCGTCGAAGGTGATCGAGACGACGCCCTTGGGGAAGACGTCCGTGGTGTCCGGCACCACCTCGACGGCCTGGAGGCGGTAGGTGACCGGCCCCTTCGCGTCGTCGTACACAGCGAACGACATGTCGGTGAAGCCGGACCGGTCCGACGGCTCACCGCGCGACGACAGCTCGTAGTCGCCGGCCGCCCCGGTGACGTCCGCCCACTGCAGGTGGACGGTGACCCACTCCCCCGACTGCACGTAGTTGGTGCCCTTGGCCGCGTGGTAGTGGAAGACCCAGCTGAAGTTGTCCGCCAGCTTCCCGCTGCCCAGGTAGAACTCCATCCGCTCCAGGTGGGCCACGTCCTCCACCTGGAAGACGAGACGGAGCATCTTCCCCTTGAGGCTCATCGGTTCCATGCCGGTACGGCGTACGAAGGACTGGACACCGTCGCCGCGCGTGGTGACCCGGCAGGACCGGTCACCTCGGGTGAAGACCTCGGCGTCGGAGTCGGAGGAGGCGGTGCCCTCACCGCCGGCCGACCACTCGTGCCCCTCCTGGAACTGCTCGCTCCAGGTCGCCCGCCGGTACTGCGGGCGGCGCCCGGTCGGGGCGTACGTCGGCGGGGTCAGGTTCTTGGCGCTCCCGCCCACACCGAGGTCGACGGCCCTGGTGCCGCTCTCCGCCGACGCGGGCAGGATCAGGTCCCTGCCCGCCACGCCCGCGGCCACGCCGCCGGCCGTCAGCAGACCTCCGAGCCCCAGCAGGCCGAGGGCCGAACGGCGGCCCACTTTCGCCCTGGAATCTCTGTCGGCGGTCGCCGAATGCTTTCTCGCTCTGCTCATAGTGCCCCCAGCTCGGATCGGACCCGGCCGCGCGCGACACACCGGACGGCCGCCCCCCAAGGGCGCGTCCGGTGTCCAGTAAAGAAGTCGTGGCGGCCCGACGGCCTCGCCGTCCCGTCGGCGGGATTCCGGCGGACGGCACGGACGAGACGACGTCGAACGGGAGTCTAGCGGGGCCCCTTGTGCATCATGCGTTCAGCAGCAGCCGTTCCCCGGCAGCGTCCGCCTGTTCCGCGCCTCGCGGTTGCGCGCCGCCAGCAGCTCGTCCGCCGGGTAGCCGACCTCCTCCAGGGTCAGCCCGTGGGGCCGCACCACGTGCACGGCGGAATCCCTCACGCCGGCCGCCAGCACCTTGGCCGGCCAGTCGGGCGTGCGGTGGCCGTCCCCGACGAAGAGCAGGGCGCCGATGAGCGAGCGCACCATGTTGTGGCAGAAGGCGTCGGCACGGACGGCGGCGGTGATGATCCCGTCGTCGCCCCGGACCAGGCTCAGCTCCTGGAGGGTCCGGATGGTCGTGGCCCCCTCCCGCTTCTTGCAGTAGGCGGCGAAGTCGTGCTCCCCCAGCAGCCCGCGGGCGGCCTCGTTCATGGCGTCCACGTCGAGCGGCCAGTCGTGCCACAGGACGTGCCCGCGCAGCAACGGGTCGACACCGCCGGGGTTGTCGGTGACGCGGTAGGCGTAGCGCCGCCAGACGGCGGAGAACCGGGCGTTGAAGCCGCTCGGCGCCTCCCGGAGCGCCCAGACCCGCACGTCCCTGGGCAGCCGCCCCGCGAGCCGCTTGAGCAGCTTCACGTGGTGCTCGGCCCACACCTCGTGCGGCAGATCGACGTGTGCGACCTGCCCCCGCGCGTGCACGCCCGCGTCGGTCCGCCCGGCCACGGTCAGGTCGTACGTCCGCCCGGACCGCGTGACCGTCCGCAGCGCCTCCTCGATCTCCCCCTGCACGGTCCGCCGCCCGCCGGCCTGCTTGGCCCACCCGGAGAACTCGGACCCGTCGTAGGAAAGATCCAGCCGCACCCGCACGAACCCGGGCTCTACTTCGTCACTCACCCAGAAATCCTCTCACCAACGAAAAAGCGGGCCCGCCCCTCGAAAGGAACGGACCCGCAACGCCCTGAAGGGGCGCGGGACTGTGCTCGACTAGCGGCTCCGCCGCGCGGGCGCGAGCAACCACGACGAAAGCCGCAGCCGCGACCACACAGCCCCCGGCAGAACGCTTACGCGTCCTTGGACTCCTCGGCGGGAGCCTCGTCGGCCTTGGTCGTGTCGACCTTGGCCACGGACCCCTCGGCGGAGCCCTCGGCGTCCTTGGCGGCGCGCTTGGTGGCTGCCTCGGCCTCGCCGGTCGCCTCCTGCGCCACGGTCAGCGCCTCGACCAGCTCGATGACGGCCATGGGCGCGTTGTCGCCACGGCGGTTACCGATCTTGGTGATCCGGGTGTAGCCACCGGGACGGTTCTCGTAGCGCGGGCCGATCTCGGTGAAGAGCGTGTGGACGACGCTCTTGTCCGTGATCACCTGGAGCACCTGACGGCGGTTGTGAAGGTCGCCCTTCTTCGCCTTGGTGACCAGACGCTCGGCGTACGGACGCAGCTTGCGCGCCTTCGCCTCGGTGGTGGTGATCCGGCCGTGCTCGAAGAGGCTCTTCGCGAGGTTCGCGAGGAGCAGCTTCTCGTGCGCGGCGCTGCCGCCCAGACGGGCACCCTTGGTGGGCTTCGGCATGGTGTTTCTCCTAGGTGTCTGCCCCGGCCGTATCAGGTACCGGAGTCAGTATCCGAGCAGGCGGTCGCCTGTCGGAGATCCGGGGCACCTTTTCAAGCGCCCCGGAGGATCCGCGGGAACTGCGCGACCAGCCACGACGGGCCGGCAGCCGAATCAGTACTGCTCGGTCTCCACGAAACCGGCGTCAGCATCGTCGTCGGCACCGAACGCGTCGGCCGCAGCGGTCGGGTCGAATCCGGGCGGGCTGTCCTTCAGGGCCAGGCCCATGCCGGCCAGCTTCGCCTTGACCTCGTCGATGGACTTCGCACCGAAGTTGCGGATGTCCAGCAGGTCGGCCTCGGAGCGAGCGACCAGCTCACCCACGGAGTGGATGCCCTCGCGCTTGAGGCAGTTGTACGACCGAACGGTGAGCTCCAGCTCCTCGATCGGCAGCGCCAGGTCGGCGGCGAGCGCGGCGTCCGTCGGGGACGGGCCCATGTCGATGCCCTCGGCGTCGATGTTCAGCTCGCGGGCGAGACCGAACAGCTCGACCAGCGTCTTACCGGCGGAGGCCATGGCGTCGCGCGGACGCATCGCCTGCTTGGTCTCGACGTCGACGATCAGCTTGTCGAAGTCGGTGCGCTGCTCGACACGCGTGGCCTCGACCTTGTACGTGACCTTGAGAACCGGCGAGTAGATCGAGTCGACCGGGATACGCCCGATCTCCTGACCGACCTGCTTGTTCTGCACGGCGGAGACGTAGCCGCGACCGCGCTCGACGGTCAGCTCCATCTCCAGCTTGCCCTTGCCGTTGAGCGTGGCGAGGACGAGGTCGGGGTTGTGCACCTCGACACCGGCCGGGGGCGCGATGTCGGCGGCGGTGACCAGACCCGGGCCCTGCTTGCGCAGGTACATCACGACCGGCTCGTCGTGCTCCGAGGAGACGACCAGCTGCTTGATGTTGAGGATCAGGTCGGTGACGTCCTCCTTGACGCCCGGCACGGTGGTGAACTCGTGCAGGACGCCGTCGATGCGGATGCTGGTGACAGCAGCGCCGGGGATCGACGACAGGAGGGTGCGGCGGAGGGAGTTGCCGAGGGTGTAGCCGAAGCCCGGCTCCAGCGGCTCGATGACGAACCGGGAGCGGAACTCGTCGACGACCTCTTCGGTCAACGAGGGACGCTGAGCGATCAGCATGTGGTGATCCTTCAGTCAGGGGCGCCCGCTATTTGACGCCCGACTAGTACTGCAAGGGTACGGGCGATACGACCCGAAAGAGCCGTACCGCCCGAAAACCCTGGTGAAGCAGGTGAAGCGAGATCAGACGCGACGACGCTTCGGCGGACGGCAGCCGTTGTGCGGGGTGGGCGTGACGTCCTGGATGGAACCGACCTCGAGGCCGGTCGCCTGCAGGGAGCGGATGGCGGTCTCACGACCGGAACCCGGGCCCTTGACGAAGACGTCGACCTTGCGCATGCCGTGCTCCTGCGCGCGGCGGGCAGCCGACTCGGCGGCCATCTGCGCGGCGAACGGCGTGGACTTCCGGGAGCCCTTGAAGCCGACGTGGCCGGCGGAGGCCCAGGAGATCACGTTGCCGGTCGGGTCCGTGATGGACACGATCGTGTTGTTGAACGTGCTCTTGATGTGCGCGTGGCCGTGAGCGACGTTCTTCTTTTCCTTGCGGCGCACCTTCTTGGTCGCGCCCTGACGTCCCTTGGGGGGCATGTCGTTCTCCTACGGGAGGTGGTCGGTCCTACAGCGAAGACCGCTGGACGGCGAGTCCGCTGCGGACTACTTCTTGCCCGGCTTCTTCTTGCCGGCGATGGCGCGACGCGGGCCCTTGCGGGTACGAGCGTTCGTGCTGGTGCGCTGACCGCGGACGGGCAGACCGCGACGGTGACGGAGACCCTGGTAGGTACCGATCTCGACCTTGCGGCGGATGTCGGCCTGGATCTCGCGACGGAGGTCACCCTCGGTCTTGATGTTGTTGTCGACGTACTCGCGGATCGCGACGAGCTGCTCCTCGGAGAGGTCCCGAACACGGGTGTTCGGGTCCACGCCGGTCGCGGCGAGCGTCTGCTGCGAGAGGGTCCGGCCGATGCCGAACACGTAGGTGAGGGCGATCTCCACGCGCTTTTCGCGCGGGATGTCAACACCGGAAACGCGTGCCATTCAATGGCTCCAGTTGATTGTCGGAGGTCTTCCACAGAACCGGATCCCGGCCGCCGGCACCTTCTCTGCGAAGGCTTGGTACGGCACGGGTCCCCGGCCTCCGAACCGGGGGTGTCAGGCGGTCTTCCGCCCGGGTCCTGCGTATGAACATGTTCAGCTCGCGTCGCGCGAAGTCATGCGAATCGCGGAGGGAACGGTCAGGCGTCAGCCCTGGCGCTGCTTGTGGCGCGGGTTGTCGCAGATGACCATGACCCGACCGTGACGGCGGATCACCCTGCACTTGTCGCAGATCTTCTTGACGCTCGGCTTGACCTTCATGGGTGTGAGGTTCTCCGGGTCAGTTGCCGGCGGACCCGCGCGCGGGGCGCACGGGACGTGGGCAAGATCTACTTGTACCGGTAGACGATCCGGCCACGCGTCAGGTCGTACGGAGACAGCTCCACCACGACCCGGTCGTCAGGGAGGATGCGGATGTAGTGCATGCGCATCTTGCCGCTGATGTGTGCCAGGACCTGGTGGCCGTTCTGGAGCTCCACCTTGAACATGGCGTTCGGAAGAGACTCGACGACAGTGCCTTCGATCTCGATGGCACCTTGCTTCTTGGCCACGCTTCGCCCTTCGAATCGACTACCTTGATCGACTCCCGTGCGTTGTAGCGTTCGCATGCGGACATGCGGGTGCACCAGAGCCGACGAGTCAGTCTACGTCAGCGAACCCGGAAAGGCGAAACGGGGAAGTCTGCCCCGGATACCTGATCGTTATGCGAGGGGGTCCGGAGCAGCGGCGACGCCCAGCTCCGCCAGCTTCGCCCGGCCCCCGTCGACCGCCGTCAGGACCAGCGGGCCCTGCTCCGTCAGGGCCACCGAGTGCTCCCAGTGGGAGGACCAGGTGCCGTCCGTAGTGATGACGGTCCAGTCGTCTTCGAGGACCTCGGTGCGCGGGGTGCCGAGGGAGATCATCGGCTCGATGGCCAGGCAGAAGCCGGGGACCAGCTTGGGGCCCTTGCCGCGCTTGCGGTCGACGTAGTTCAGCAGGTGCGGGTCCATGTGCATCTCGGTGCCGATGCCGTGGCCGCCGTAGTCCTCGATGATCCCGTACTTGCCGCCGCCGGGCTTCGGCTGGCGGCGGATGTACGTCTCGATGGCCCGGGAGACGTCGACCAGGCGGTTGCCCTGCTTCATCGCCGCGATGCCCGCCCACATCGACTCCTCCGTCACCCTGGAGAGCTCGACCAGCTCCGGGGAGTGGCCGGAGCCGACGAAGGCCGTGTAGGCGGCGTCGCCGTGCCAGCCGTCGATGATCGCGCCGCAGTCGATGGAGATGACGTCGCCGTCCTTGAGGACCACGTCGTCGGACGGGATGCCGTGGACGACGACCTCGTTCACGGAGGTGCAGATGGTCGCGGGGAAACCGCCGTAGCCCAGGAAGTTCGGCTTGGCGCCGTGGTCCGCGAGGACCTTGCGGGCGACCTGGTCCAGGTCCTTGGTCGTGGCGCCGGGCACGGCGGCCTCGCGCGTGGCCGCGTGGATGGCGGCGACGACCAGCCCCGCCTCACGCATCTTGGCGATCTGCTCGGGGCTCTTGATCTGCACCATGGGAACTGCGGCCTTTCTGGACCGGTGAGGGCGGGTACACGTCCCGGAGACGGGGTTCCCGGGGACGCTTCCAACGATACGGGGCGGGCGCCACCCACCCCACACAGCGCAGCCGCGGCCCCCGGGTGAGGGACCGCGGCTGCAGCCAGGCTGAGAAGACTACTGGTCGCGCTTGAGCGCCTCCAGCGCGCGGCCCGTGACCTCGTCCACCGGTCCCGTCGCCGCGATGGTGACGACCAGGCCCTGCGCCTTGTAGTAGTCGATGATCGGCTCGGTCTGCGTGTGGTAGACCTCCAGCCGCTTGCGGACCGTCTCCTCGGAGTCGTCGTCCCGCTGGTACAGCTCGCCGCCGCAGACGTCGCAGACGCCTTCCTGCTTCGGCGGCGTGTACGTCACGTGGAAGACGTGCGCCGAGTCGTTGCGGCAGACGCGCCGGCCGGCGATCCGCTTGACGACCTCGTCCTCGGGAGCCTCCAGGTCCAGCACCGCGTCGAGCTTCATGTCCTCGGTCTCGAGCAGCTCGTCCAGCGCCTCGGCCTGCGACACGTTGCGCGGGAAACCGTCCAGCAGGAAGCCGCCCTCGGCGTCGGGCTGCTCCATGCGGTCCTTCGCCATGGCGATGGTGACCTCGTCGGGTACGAGGTTGCCGGCGTCCATGTAGGACTTCGCGAGCTTGCCCAGCTCGGTCTGCCGACTGATGTTGGCGCGGAACAGGTCGCCCGTGGAGATGTGCGGGATGTGCAGCGTCTCGGCAAGGCGGGTGGCCTGCGTACCCTTCCCAGCACCCGGAGGCCCGACGAGGACGATTCGCATCAGCGGAGGAACCCTTCGTAATTGCGCTGCTGGAGCTGGCTCTCGATCTGCTTCACCGTCTCGAGGCCGACACCCACGATGATCAGGATGCTGGTCCCGCCGAACGGGAAGTTCTGGTTTGCCCCGAAACCGGCCAACGCCATTGTCGGTACGAGAGAGATCAGGCCCAGATACAGCGAACCCGGCCAGGTGATCCGGTTGAGTACGTAGCTCAGATACTCAGCGGTCGGTCGGCCAGCCCGGATGCCCGGGATGAACCCACCATAC
This sequence comes from Streptomyces sp. CB02414, assembly GCF_001905385.1. GTDB lineage: Bacteria > Actinomycetota > Actinomycetes > Streptomycetales > Streptomycetaceae > Streptomyces. The sequence continues at coordinate 692,085 of NZ_LIPF01000002.1, forward strand.
TTCTTCATGTTGTCCGCGACTTCCTCGGGGTTGAACGAGATGGCCACGTAGAAGAAGGCGAAGAAGACGATCAGGAGGAAGTACAGGACGATGTGCGGCGCGGCCTCGGGGTCGGCGAGGTTCTTCTGGATCCAGGTGGCCCAGCCCGCGGTCGAGCCGGAGAACTGGACGATCAACGCCGGGATGTAGAGCAGCGACGAGGCGAAGATGACGGGGATGATGCCCGCCTGGTTCACCTTGAGCGGGATGTACGTCGACGTACCGCCGTAGGAACGGCGGCCGATCATGCGCTTCGCGTACTGCACCGGGATGCGGCGCTGGGCCTGCTCGACGAAGACCACCAGGCCGACCATGACGAAGCCGACCAGCATGACGATGCCGAACTCGATCCAGCCGCCCGCCAGGTCGCCCTCCTGCTTGATGGCCCACAGGGCGGAGGGGAAGGTCGCGGCGATCGAGATGAACATCAGGATCGACATGCCGTTGCCGATGCCGCGGTCGGTGATCAGCTCACCGAGCCACATGACGACGGCCGTACCGGCGGTCATGGTGACGACCATGACGACGGTGGTGAAGATGGCCTGGTCGGGAACGATCTGGCCGGCGACGGTGCAGCCGGAGAACAGGGCGCCGCTGCGGGCGGTGGCGACGAGGCCGGTGCCCTGGAGGATGGCGAGGGCGATGGTCAGGTAGCGGGTGTACTGCGTGATCTTCGCCGTACCCGCCTGGCCCTCCTTCTTCAGGGCTTCCAGACGCGGGATCACCACGGTCAGCAGCTGCAGAATGATGCTCGCCGTGATGTACGGCATGATGCCGAGCGCGAAGACCGTGATCTGCAGCAGGGCGCCACCGCTGAACATGTTGACCAGGCCGAAGAGACCCTGGTTGCCGGACGCCTGGTCCACGCACTCCTGGACGTTCTTGTAGTCGACGCCTGGAATGGGGATGTGGGTACCGAGCCGGTACACCACGATGATGCCGAGCGTGAAGAGCAGCTTCTTGCGCAGGTCGGGCGTCTTGAACGCCCGGGCGAACGCGGTGAGCACGGTGCCTCCTGCGACCCCCGCGCTACTGCGTCAAGGGTGACGGTCTTGAGGTTCGACTGACGACAAAGTAAGTAACGGTCAACTGCCGCTCAGGGTGCCTCATGTGACGCACCCGTGAAAGAGGGCAGCGCAGGCCACCTTACCGGCGGGAGTACTTCCCTTGGAACGACCAACCGGGGATACCCCTTTTGTGGGGCATCCCCGGTTGGGATCGCTCATGTCATCGACACGCCTGAGTAGTTCAGACGAGCTCGGTGACGGTACCGCCGGCGGCGGTGATCTTCTCCTTGGCGGAGCCGGAGACGGCGTCGACCGTCACCTGCAGCGCCACGGAGATCTCGCCCTGGCCGAGGACCTTGACGAGGCTGTTCTTGCGAACGGCACCCTTGGCCACCAGGCCCTCGACGGTGACCTCGCCACCCTCGGGGTACAGCGCGGCCAGCTTGTCGAGGTTCACGACCTGGAACTCGGTCTTGAACGGGTTCTTGAAGCCCTTCAGCTTCGGAAGACGCATGTGGAGGGGCATCTGGCCACCCTCGAAGCGCTCCGGAACCTGGTAACGGGCCTTCGTACCCTTCGTACCACGACCGGCCGTCTTACCCTTCGACGCCTCACCACGACCGACACGGGTCTTGGCGGTCTTGGCGCCGGGGGCCGGACGGAGGTTGTGGATCTTGAGCGGGTTCTGCTCCGCCATGATCAGTCGACCTCCTCGACCGTCACGAGGTGGCGGACGGTGTGCACCATGCCGCGGAACTCGGGGCGGTCCTCCTTGACGACCTGCGTGTTGATCCCCTTGAGACCAAGGGAACGCAGGGTGTCACGGTGGTTCTGCTTGCTGCCGATGTAGGACTTGACCTGCGTAATCTTGAGCTGCGCCATGATTACGCACCCGCCCCGGCACGCGCACGGAGAAGAGCCGCGGGGGCGACGTCCTCGAGCGGCAGACCACGGCGGGCCGCGACCTCCTCGGGACGCTGCAGGCCCTTCAGGGCCTCCACGGTCGCGTGCACGATGTTGATCTGGTTGTCGGAGCCGAGCGACTTCGACAGGATGTCGTGGATGCCGGCGCACTCGAGCACGGCGCGCACCGGACCACCGGCGATAACACCGGTACCCGGGGACGCGGGCTTGAGCAGCACGACGCCGGCAGCCTTCTCACCCTGGATGGGGTGCGGGATGGTGCCCTGGATGCGGGGGACCTTGAAGAAGTGCTTCTTGGCCTCCTCAACGCCCTTGGCGATGGCGGCCGGCACCTCCTTGGCCTTGCCGTATCCGACACCCACGGTGCCGTCACCGTCGCCCACCACGACCAGCGCGGTGAAGCTGAAGCGACGACCACCCTTCACAACCTTGGCGACACGGTTGATCGCGACGACGCGCTCAACGTAAGCGGTCTTCTCGGCGGCAGCTGCGCCGCCGTCACGGCCCTTCCGGTCCCGCCGCTCGCCGCCACCGGCACCGCCACCGCGGCGCTGGGGTCCAGCCATTGGAATTACCTCTCTCTGTTTCCGCTAGCTACGGAACCGGCTCAGAACTTCAGACCGGCTTCGCGGGCGGCGTCCGCCAGAGCGGCGATGCGCCCGGCGTACTGGTTGCCACCGCGGTCGAACACGACGGCCTCGACACCCGCGGCCTTGGCGCGCTCGGCGACCAGGGCGCCGACCTGCTTGGCCTGCGCGGACTTGTCGGCCTCGCCGCCACGGATCGAGCTGTCCAGGGTGGACGCCGACGCAAGGGTGTGACCCTTGAGGTCGTCGATCACCTGGGCCACGATGTGGCGGTTCGAGCGAGTAACGACCAGACGGGGACGCTCCGCCGTACCCGAGAGATTCTTGCGAATCCGGATGTGACGGCGCTTGATCGCGGCGCGCTTGTAGGCGTCGCCCTTGAGGATCTTCTGCCCGTATGCCATGGCTTACTTACCCGCCTTTCCGACCTTGCGGCGGATGACTTCGCCCTCGTACTTGACGCCCTTGGCCTTGTACGGGTCGGGCTTGCGCAGCTTGCGGATGTTGGCCGCAACCTCGCCGACCTTCTGCTTGTCGATGCCCTCGACCGAGAAGCGGGTCGGGGACTCCACCTTGAAGGTGATGCCCTCGGGGGCCTCGACGGTGATCGGGTGGCTGTAGCCCAGGGAGAACTCCAGGTTCGAACCCTTGGCGACAACGCGGTAACCGACACCGCTGATCTCGAGCTTCTTCACGTAACCCTGGGTCACGCCGGTGATCATGTTCGCCACCAGCGTGCGGGACAGGCCGTGCAGGGCCTTGCTCTGACGCTCGTCGTTGGGGCGGGTGACGCTCAGCACGCCGTCCTCACCCTTGGCGATGTCGATCGGCGCCACGACGGTGTGGGTCAGCGTGCCCTTGGGGCCCTTGACCGCGACCGTACGGCCGTCGATGGTGACGTCCACGCCGGCGGGAACCGCGATGGGGAGCTTGCCGATGCGCGACATAGCTGTTTCCTCCGTTCCCTTCCGCTACCAGACGTAGGCGAGGACTTCCCCACCCACGCCCTTCTTGCCGGCCTGCTTGTCGGTGAGGAGCCCGTGCGACGTGGAGATGATCGCCACGCCGAGGCCGCCCAGCACCTTGGGCAGGTTGGTGGACTTCGCGTACACCCGGAGACCGGGCTTGGAGATCCGCTTGATGCCCGCGATGGAGCGCTCACGGTTCGGGCCGAACTTCAGCTCGAGGACGAGGTTCTTGCCAACCTCGGCGTCCTCGGTCTTCCAGCCCGTGATGAAGCCCTCCTGCTGGAGGATCTCCGCGATGTGAGACTTGATCTTGGACGCCGGCATCGTCACGGAGTCGTGGTACGCCGAGTTCGCGTTCCGCAGACGCGTAAGCATGTCTGCGATCGGATCAGTCATGGTCATGAATTGGCCTTCGGCCTCTCTCGCCGGGGTTTCCTGGTGCGCCATCCCTCTCCCCGATCCGAGACGGGACGGGTGCGGCGCGGTGGACCTACGGCGTAGTAAGTCGTACGGGCGCGGCAGACGCCCAACCCCACAAGCCTAAGGCATGGGGGCTGGGCCTTCTGCCGACCCAGATGCTTACCGAGAGTCTGAATAACCCGGGATTACCGGATTACCAGGAGCTCTTGGTCACGCCCGGCAGCTCGCCACGGTGAGCCATCTCACGAAGGCACACGCGGCACAGGCCGAACTTGCGGTAGACGGAGTGCGGGCGGCCGCAGCGCTGGCAGCGGGTGTAGCCACGCACACCGAACTTGGGCTTGCGAGCAGCCTTAGCGATCAGAGCCTTCTTCGCCATCTCGCTCACGCCTCCTTGAACGGGAAGCCGAGGTGACGAAGGAGCGCGCGGCCCTCAGCGTCGTTGGTCGCCGTGGTGACCACGGTGATGTCCATACCCCGGACGCGGTCGATCTTGTCCTGGTCGATCTCGTGGAACATGACCTGCTCCGTGAGACCGAAGGTGTAGTTGCCACGGCCGTCGAACTGCTTGGGGGACAGGCCGCGGAAGTCGCGGATGCGCGGCAGCGCGAGCGACAGGGTGCGGTCCAGGAACTCCCACATGCGGTCGCCACGGAGCGTGACGTGGGCACCGATCGGCTGACCCTCACGCAGCTTGAACTGCGCGATGGACTTGCGGGCCTTGGTGACGGCCGGCTTCTGACCGGTGATCGTGGTGAGGTCCTTGATGGCACCCTCGATCAGCTTGGAGTCGCGGGCGGCGTCGCCCACACCCATGTTGACCACGATCTTGACGAGGCCCGGAACCTGCATGACGTTCTCGTACGAGAACTCCTCACGCAGCTTGCCGGCGATCTCCTCGCGGTACTTCGTCTTCAGACGCGGAGTGGTGGTGGTCGTCATCAGATGTCCTCACCCGTCCGCTTGGCAACGCGGATCTTGTTGCCTTCGTCGTCGAAGCGGTAACCGACGCGGGTCACGACCTTGTTGCCGTCCTTCTCCACGACCAGCTGGACGTTGGAGACGTGGATCGGGGCCTCGGTGGTCACGATGCCGCCGGCCTGCGAACCGCGAGCGGTCGGCCCGGCCTTGGTGTGCTTCTTGACCCGGTTGACACCCTCGACCAGGACGCGGTCCTCGCGGGGGAAGGCCGCGATGACCTTGCCCTGCTTGCCCTTGTCCTTACCGGTGATGACCTGGACCAGGTCGCCCTTCTTGATCTTCATGCTCACAGCACCTCCGGCGCGAGGGAGATGATCTTCATGAACTTCTTCTCGCGCAGCTCACGGCCGACGGGGCCGAAGATACGGGTGCCGCGGGGGTCGCCGTCGTTCTTCAGAATGACGGCGGCGTTCTCGTCGAAGCGGATGTACGAGCCATCCGGACGGCGACGCTCCTTGACGGTGCGAACGATGACCGCCTTGATGACGTCACCCTTCTTCACGTTGCCACCGGGGATCGCGTCCTTGACGGTGGCGACGATGACGTCACCGATGCCCGCGTAGCGGCGACCGGAGCCACCGAGCACACGGATGCAAAGAATTTCCTTCGCACCAGTGTTGTCGGCGACGCGCAGTCGCGACTCCTGCTGGATCACGTCTATCTCCTGTTTGTCTGCCGGTTCCCGGCAGGGGCCTCAGTACGAGGACCCCTGCCGAGCCTGGCGGAACTGACCTGCGTGGGTTTGCCCCGCAGGAATACCTTGCTCAATGAATTCCCTTACGGGAATTACTTGGCCTTCTCGAGGATCTCGACGACGCGCCAGCGCTTCGTCGCGGACAGCGGCCGGGTCTCCATGAGGAGGACGCGGTCGCCGACACCGGCGGCGTTCTGCTCGTCGTGCGCCTTGAGCTTCTCCGTACGGCGGATGACCTTGCCGTACAGCGCGTGCTTGACGCGGTCCTCGACGGCGACGACGACGGTCTTGTCCATCTTGTCGCTGACGACCAGACCCTCGCGGGTCTTGCGGAAGCCGCGGGCGGCCTTCGTCTCTTCAGTCACGTTGCTCTCGCTCATCAGGCGTTCTCCACCGTCTCGATGCCGAGCTCACGCTCACGCATGAGGGTGTAGATCCGGGCGATGTCCTTGCGGACCGCCTTGAGACGGCCGTGGTTCTCGAGCTGACCCGTGGCCGCCTGGAAGCGGAGGTTGAACAGCTCTTCCTTGGCCTCGCGGAGCTTCGCGAGAAGCTCCTCGTTGCCCAGCTCGCGCAGCTCGGACGCCTTGGTACCGGCCGACATCACGCTTCACCTGCCTCGCGCTTGACGATCCGGCACTTCATCGGCAGCTTGTGGGCCGCACGAGTCAGCGCCTCACGGGCGATCTTCTCGTTGGGGTAGGACAGCTCGAACATGACCCGACCCGGGTGCACGTTCGCGATCCACCACTCCGGAGAACCCTTACCGGAACCCATGCGGGTCTCGGCCGGCTTCTTCGTGAGGGGGCGGTCCGGGTAGATGTTGATCCAGACCTTGCCGCCACGCTTGATGTGGCGGGTCATCGCGATACGGGCCGCCTCGATCTGGCGGTTGGTCACGTACGCCGGCGTGAGGGCCTGGATGCCGTACTCGCCGAACGCAACCTGCGTACCGCCCTTGGCCAGACCACGGCGCTTCGGGTGGTGCTGCTTGCGGTGCTTGACCCTACGGGGGATCAGCATGACGGTCAGGCCTCCGTTCCGGTGCTCTCAGCCGGAGCGGCAGCGGCGGGCGCCTCGGCCTTGGGGGCCTCGGCGGCCGGAGCCGACTGCTGCTGCGGCTTGCGCCCGCGACGCTCGCCACCGCGGCCACCACGGGCCGGGCGGTCGTTGCCACCACGGGCCGGGCGGTTGCCCGCACGGGCGGCGGCGTTCTCGGCGCGGACCTCGGCGATGTTCTTGACGTCGCCCTTGTAGATCCAGACCTTCACACCGATGCGGCCGAAGGTCGTCTTGGCCTCGAAGAAGCCGTAGTCCACGTTCGCGCGGAGCGTGTGCAGGGGCACACGGCCCTCGCGGTAGAACTCCGAGCGGGACATCTCGGCGCCACCGAGGCGGCCACCGCACTGGATCTTGATGCCCTTGGCGCCGGCCTTCATCGCCGACTGCATGCTCTTGCGCATGGCACGGCGGAAGGAGACGCGGGAGGAGAGCTGCTCGGCAACGGCCTGGGCAACCAGCTGAGCGTCCGTCTCGGGGTTCTTGACCTCGAGGATGTTCAGCTGGACCTGCTTGCCGGTGAGCTTCTCGAGGTCACCGCGGATGCGGTCGGCCTCGGCGCCGCGGCGGCCGATGACGATGCCCGGACGAGCGGTGTGGATGTCCACCCGCACGCGGTCACGGGTGCGCTCGATCTCGACCTTGGAGATGCCGGCGCGCTCCATGCCGGACGTCATCATCCGACGGATGGCGACGTCTTCCTTGACGTAGTCCTTGTACAGCTTGTCGGCGTACCAACGCGACTTGAAGTCGGTCGTGACACCGAGCCGGAACCCGTGCGGGTTTACCTTCTGGCCCATTACCGGGTTCCTTCCTTGCTGCTGACGACCACGGTGATGTGGCTGGTCCGCTTGCGGATCCGGTAGGCGCGGCCCTGGGCGCGCGGACGGAACCGCTTCAGGGTCGGGCCCTCGTCGACGTAGGCCTCGGAAATGAAGAGGCTGTCGGCGTCGGTGTGGTCGTAGTTGTGCGCGGCGTTGGCGATGGCGCTGTCCAGCACCTTGCCGACCGGCACGCTCGCGGCCTGCGGGGCGAAACGCAGGACCGCCTGAGCCTCCGTGGCATCCATGCCACGGATGAGGTCCACCACGCGGCGGGCCTTCATGGGCGTGACGCGGATGTACCGCGCCTGGGCCCTGGCTTCCATGGTTGTCCCTTCAGTGTTTGTCATGGTCATTCCACCCCGCTGTTAGCGGCGCTTCGACTTCCGGTCGTCCTTGACGTGACCCCGGAAGGTGCGCGTCGGCGAGAACTCGCCGAGCTTGTGGCCGACCATGGACTCGGTGACAAACACCGGGATGTGGGTCTTGCCGTTGTGCACCGCGATCGTGTGGCCGAGCATGGCCGGGACGATCATCGAGCGACGGGACCAGGTCTTGATGACGTTCTTGGTGCCCGCTTCGTTCTGGACGTCCACCTTCTTGATCAGGTGGTCGTCGACGAAGGGCCCCTTCTTCAAGCTACGAGGCATCTCAACCCGTCCTTAGCGCTTCTTGTTCGTCTTGCGGCGGCGGACGATGTACTTGTTCGACGCCTTCTTGGGCGAACGAGTACGGCCTTCCTTCTTGCCCCACGGGGACACGGGGTGACGACCACCGGAGGTCCGGCCCTCACCACCACCGTGCGGGTGGTCCACCGGGTTCATGACCACACCACGGACGGTCGGGCGAACGCCCAGCCACCGCTTGCGGCCCGCCTTGCCCCAGTTGATGTTCGACTGCTCGGCGTTGCCGACCTCGCCGACGGTGGCGCGGCAGCGCACGTCGACCAGGCGGATCTCTCCGGACGGCATGCGCAGGTGGGCCATCTGGCCCTCCTTCGCGAGCAGCTGCACGGAGGCACCGGCGGAGCGGGCGAACTTGGCACCGCCACCGGGACGGAGCTCGATCGCGTGGATCGTGGTACCGACCGGGATGTTGCGGAGGGCCAGGTTGTTGCCCGGCTTGATGTCGGCCCCGGGACCGTTCTCGACGCGGTCACCCTGCTGCAGGTTGCGCGGGGCGAGGATGTAGCGCTTCTCGCCGTCGGCGTAGTGCAGCAGCGCGATGCGCGCGGTGCGGTTGGGGTCGTACTCGATGTGCGCGACCTTCGCCGGCACGCCGTCCTTGTCGTGACGACGGAAGTCGATCACGCGGTAGGCGCGCTTGTGTCCGCCACCCTGGTGGCGAACGGTCACACGACCGGCGTTGTTACGGCCGCCCTTGCTGTGCAGCGGGCGGACCAGCGACTTCTCCGGCGTGGACCGCGTGACCTCGACGAAGTCGGCGACGGAGGAGCCACGGCGGCCCGGCGTCGTCGGCTTGTACTTGCGGATTCCCATTTCTCAGTCCTCGTCCGATATTCGGACGATCCGGACCTCCGTCAGGAGGTCGGACCGCCGAAGATGTCGATACGGTCGCCCTCGGCAAGGGTCACGATCGCGCGCTTGCTGTCGGCACGCTTGCCGAAGCCCGTGCGGGTCCGCTTGCGCTTGCCCTGGCGGTTGATCGTGTTGACCCCGGTGACCTTGACCGAGAAGACCGCCTGGACGGCCTCCTTGATCTCGGTCTTGTTGGAGCCCGGCGCGACGATGAACGTGTACTTGTTCTCGTCGAGGAGCGCGTAGCTCTTCTCGGACACGACCGGCTTCAGCAGCACGTCACGGGGGTCCGTGAACGACTTGCTGACCGGGGTGACGACGGTGTTCTTGCCTTCGGCGGCGTGCCGACGCGCCTTCTTGACGCGCGCTTCCTTGGCCTTCTTCGCGGCCTTGGAGGCGATGGCGGGGTGACGGATGGCCATCAGGCCTCGCTCCCTTCGGTGTCATTGGCCTTCGGGCCGGACACGAAGGACTCGAAGGCGGCCTGGGTGAAGACCACGTCGTCCGAGACGAGAACGTCGTACGTGTTCAGCTGGCCCGGCTCCAGGATGTGGATCTGGGGCAGGTTGCGGGCGGACAGCCACGCGGCCTCGTCGGCGCGGTCGACGACCAGGAGCAGGTTCTTGCGCTCCGAGATCTTGCCGAACAGCGTTCGGGCGGCCTTCGTCGACGGGCTCTCGCCCTCGACGACGCCGGAGACGACGTGGATGCGGTTGTGACGGGCCCGGTCGGTGAGGGCGTGACGCAGGGCGGCAGCCTTCATCTTCTTCGGGGTGCGCTGCGAGTAGTCGCGCGGCACGGGACCGTGCACGACGCCACCACCGGCGAACTGCGGCGCACGGGTCGAGCCCTGACGGGCGCGGCCGGTGCCCTTCTGGCGGTACGGCTTCTTGCCACCGCCGCGGACCTCGCCACGGGTCTTGGTCTTGTGCGTGCCCTGGCGGGCAGCGGCCAGCTGCGCGACGACGACCTGGTGGATCAGCGGGATGCTGACCTTCTCAACGTCGAAGATCTCCGCGGGGAGCTCGACGGTGCCGGCCTTGTCGCCCGCCGGCGAAAGGATGTCAACAGTGCTCATCGGTTACCTCAGGCCCCCTTGGCCGCGGTGCGGACCAGGACGAGGCCGCCGTTCGGACCGGGAACCGCGCCCTTGATGAGCAGCAGACCCTTCTCCGCGTCAACGGCGTGGACGGTCAGGTTCTGGGTGGTGACCCGCTCGTTGCCCATACGGCCGGCCATGCGGAGGCCCTTGAACACGCGGCCCGGGGTGGCGCAGCCACCGATGGAACCGGGCGAGCGGTGCTTGCGCTGGGTGCCGTGTCCGGCGCCGAGGCCCTTGAAGTTGTGACGCTTCATGACACCGGCGAAGCCCTTGCCCTTGCTCTTGCCGGTCACGTCGACCTTGATGCCGGCCTCGAAGACCTCGGCGGTGACTTCCTGGCCGAGCGTGTACTCGGCGGCGTCGGCCGTGCGGATCTCGACGAGGTGGCGGCGGGGGGTGACGTCGGCCTTGGCGAAGTGGCCCTTGAGGGGCTTGTTCACCTTGCGCGGGTCGATCTCGCCGAACGCGATCTGGACGGACTCGTAGCCGTCGACGTCGTTCGTGCGGACCTGGGTGACGACGTTGGGGCCGGCCTTGACGACGGTGACCGGAACAACACGGTTGTTCTCGTCCCACACCTGCGTCATGCCGAGCTTCTCGCCCAGGATGCCCTTGATCTGCTTGTTCATCTTCAGATCACCGGCCTCAGAGCTTGATCTCGATGTCGACACCGGCCGGGAGGTCGAGTCGCATCAGAGAGTCAACGGTCTTGGGGGTCGGGTCGAGGATGTCGATCAGGCGCTTGTGCGTGCGCATCTCGAAGTGCTCGCGCGAGTCCTTGTACTTGTGCGGCGACTTGATGACGCAGTACACGTTCTTCTCAGTGGGCAGCGGCACCGGGCCCGCGACCGACGCACCAGTGCGGGTCACCGTCTCGACGATCTTCTTCGCCGAGCTGTCGATGACCTCGTGGTCGTAGGCCTTGAGCCGGATGCGGATCTTCTGTCCCGCCATGGCTACTTCGTAGTCCTGTCTCTCGTAACGCTCTGGTACCCGGCGGTTCCTTGCAGTCCCGCTCCCCCTCCGACCCACGCGGTCGGGCGTGTCGCACTCCCGCTGACACAGATGTCCCTTGTTCGAACATCCCTGCTCTGGGAGGTGCGGGCCCTTCCGGTACCGCGGACCGGGGGCGAGAGGCCCACCGGGCGCCTGGCCGGTACCCCGCTGACACTTCCCGGAAGATTCCCGTACGTCCGCCCCTGATCAGGGACGACGAGTACTGTGGGACTCGCTTCCGGTCCTCCCGGCGGGAGGCGCGCAGCATCGGCACTCGACCGAGCAACCCCGTTAGTCTGCCATACGGGGCGGGATGCTGGCCAATCGGGCCGGAGAGAATACCCCGGGGGTGGCGGAGATCAAACCCGGGGCCTGCGGACGCGTCCTCCTCCTTCGGGCGACCTCACCGGGTTGCGGCACGCGGTGCGGTGGGAGCAGGGCAGACTGCCCCCACGATCACAGCACAGAAGGGCCCGGTCATGGTCAGGGTGCGGTTGGAGACCAGTCGTGAGCATGTCGCCGAGCTTGCTCGCCTGCGGGATCCGGTCGGCGCGGTCGAAGAGCTGGTGTGGAACGCCCTTGACGCAGACTGCGCACGCGTCGTCGTCACCCTGGAACGCAACGACCTCGGTGGTGTGGACCGCGTCCGGATCCAGGACGACGGCTACGGGATGTCCGCCAAGGACTGCGAGGAGTACTTCCGGCCCATCGGCTCGTCCTGGAAGAGGCGGGCGGAGGGCACGCCGGTCAGGAACCGCGCGCTGCACGGCAAGAACGGACGGGGTCGGGTACGCGCTTTCGCCCTGGGTGCCTACGTCCGCTGGACCAGCGTGAGCGAGACGGCGCTGGGGAGACGACAACTCGTCATCGAGGCCGACAGGCGTTCCATGGACGAGTTCGACATCGGTGAGGCCGAGCCGACGACCGAACCCCGGGGCACGCTGTGCGAGGCATTCGGCGGCGAGGAACTGGACGTGCTCGCTGACGAGCGCGCCAGGTCCTCACTCACCGCGGCTTTCGCCACCTACCTGGAGAAGTACCCGGACGTGCGTATCGATTACGACGGCCGTGATCTCGACCCGGCGGCAGAGCAGCTGCACGCCGGCGACTACGTCCTCGATGCGTCCTCCGGCGGAGGCGGCGAGCCCGCGAGGCTCAGGGTCGTCGAGTGGCGCAGACCGGTCCCCCGCGCACTCTTTCTGTGCGACGCCGAAGGCATGTCCCGTGCCCAGCTCAAGCCGGGGATCCAGGCTCCTGGCTTCGAGTTCACAGCTCACCTGAGCTGGGGCGGCTTCGAGGACGTCGACTCCGAGCAGCTCGCCTTCACCGACTGGGCGCCTGATGGCCCTCTGACCGAGATGCTCGCGGCAGCCCGTGAACAGTTGCGCACGCACTTCCGGGCCCGTGTCGACGAACGGCGACGCGAGCAGGTCGCCGAGTGGCGACGTGATGGCATCTACCCGTACGCCACCGACCCAGCCGACGAGAGGCAGCGGGCGGAGCGCGAGACCTTCGACGCCGTGGCCACCACTGTCTTCCGGCACCTGCCGAAATCCAAGGGCACGCGCAGAACAACCTTCGCACTCCTGCGATCCGTGCTCTCGCACGAACCCTCGGACGTGCTGCGGATCGCGGACGAGCTCTTCGCGCTCTCGAAGCAGGAGAGAGACGAGCTGATCCGGCTCCTGGAAAGGACCACCCTCTCGGCACTGATCAAGGCCTCGACCGCAGTGGCCGACCGCATCGACTTCCTCACTGCTCTGGAGCACCTCGTCTTCGCTCCCGAGACGAAGCCGCGGGTCAAGGAACGGGACGAACTCCACCGCATCCTGGAGGACCGCTGCTGGGTGTTCGGCGAGGAGTACGCACTGCACGTCAGTGATCGCAGCCTCCACGAGGTACTCGTCCAGCACTGCCGGCTGCTCGGCCGCGACGCTCCCGCACCAGGGCCCGTACTGCGCGAGGACGGGCGGCCCGGCCGGGTCGATCTCATGCTGTCCCGCGCCGCACGGCACCGGAAGGGAGAACGCCATCATCTGGTCGTCGAACTGAAACGCCCCGCCGTCGTTCTCGGCATGGCGGAGTTCAGCCAGATCAGCAGCTACGCGGAAGCGGTGATGTCCGACGACCGGTTCCGTGATCCGGCAGTGACCTGGGACTTCTGGCTCGTCGGCAACGCCATGGACAACGCCCTGCGGCAGCTGGCCCACCAGACGGACCGCGTCCCTGGATGCGCAGTCTCCGCCCCCCGCTTCCGGATCATGGTGAAGACGTGGGGAGAGATCATCGAGGACTGTCAGGAGCGCCTGCGCTTCCACAGCGAGCAGTTGGAATACCAGTCCTCCACGGAGCACGCCATGGACTACCTGGTCCGCAACCATGGCGACGCGGTGGCGGAGCTGGTGGGTGACGGGACGATTCCCGCTCCTCGGGACACCGGCGCCCACATCTCTCGAGTCGAGGCTCGAACGGACAATGGGATCACGCCACCATGACTGCCTGCGGAGCAGGCAACGTCACCCCCGAGGCGGAGAAGATGTCGGCGGCGAGCATGGCGTCACCGCGCGCCGCCATCCTGATTCGCAGCGCCTCGGCCGCCAGCCGGTACAGCCCAGGGTCGGCGTCAAAGCCGCCCTCCGCTCCGGGGGCGGACTCGGCCAGCCCCGCCTCGTCGTCCTGGTAGAGGATCCTCTCGTCCACGGTGCCGTCGGGCCGACGGTAGGTGACCTGCGCCGCCGTCAGCCCGTACATCCGCACCGCGACGATCGTGACGTCGCCGTCGGTAACGATGCCCGACACGGTCCGCCCCGCCGTCAGATCACCGAGGCGGAGCCGACCCCGCAAAGGCATCCCCGTTTTCCCCCGCATCCCTTGATCCCGTCCGTGAAGGTGCGGTGAAGGCACCTTCTCCCGATGCCCATGATGCCGTAAGGGAAGAACGGGGTCACGGAGAGCACGGAACCCGCATCGTCTCGATCAGTCGCGCATACCCACCGAGCCGAACGGCGCGACGAACGCGGCCCACGCTTCCGGCGTGAGCGCGAGCCGCGGGCCGGACGCTTTCTTGGAGTCGCGGACGTGGACCGTGGCGGGGGCGGGGGCGACTTCGATGCAGTCGCCGGGCTCGCCGCTGCTGCTGTAGCTGCTCTTGAACCAGTGGAGTTCAGCGGTGCTCATAGTCTCCCCAGTGCTTGCTCGACGAAGGCCTGCGACTCCCGCGGCGTGAGAGCCTGCGCCCGGATCATGCCATAGCGCAGTTCGAGGATCCGGAGGTCCTTGGGGCTTGAGACCGGACGGCCGCTGAACGCCCCGTCGGAACGTCCCATCGCCGTGCCGTCGGCGAACTTCAGCACCTCGATCATGCCTTGCGATCCGGCATGCTCCTGCCTGTCGGTCGGCATGACCTGAAGCGTTACGTTCCTCAACTGCGCCACTTCCAGGATGTGTTCCAGCTGTCGACGCAGCACCATTTTCCCACCGTAGGGGCGTCCGAGCGTCACCTGTTCCTGGACGAAGCTGAGCGTGGGTGGGGGCTCCCTCCTGAGAACGGCCTGCCGCGCTACGCGGGCAGCAGTCTCCCGCTCCACAACGTCGTCGGCGAGCGCCGGCTGCGTCATCTCGAACAGCGTGCGCGCGTACTCCTCCGTCTGCAACAGCCCGTGGATGTTGTGGTTGCTGTACAGCAGCATCTCCACCGACCGTTCCTCCAGTTCGGCCAGCTGCCGCACCTTCTTCGGATACCGCGCCTTGCGCATGTCCTCCATGAAGGCCCTCAGATGCCCCTGTGCCTTCAGTAACTGGTCCGCCCGGTCCAGGTACTCTGGCCGGGGAATCCGGGCCCCGCGTTCGATCTTGCGGACCATGTCCTCGCCGTACCCGAGGGACTCCGCCAGCTCGGACACGCTCACCCCGGCCGCCTCCCGGCAGACCCTGAGCAGGCGGCCCACCGCCTGGACCACTGGCTCGACCTCATCGCCCGGCTCGACGTCCCAGCCCGCCTCGTCGACACCCTTGTCCACGGCTCCTCCTCCGGCGCGTACGCGTACTCGTACTCGTACAACGCCCGGGACAGCCGAGACAGCCGAGACAAAAGCCGGGTCAGTGACGGTACGTGCAGGCGTTGTCACCCATCCACCGAAGCAGGCTCCGCCACGCTGAGTGACGTGAACCAAGAGATCAGTGAGCCTCCGCGCCGCCTCACCGGTCTCATCTGCAACTTCGGCCTCCAATTGTCACCGACACCTTGCGACGCCCGTCTCGCCCGGCTGCTGGCCACCGAGCAATTGCGCCTGTGGGGGCTGCCCACGCAACCCCGCGGAGCTCATCGTCGGGGAGCTCGCGGCCAACGCAGCCACCCATGGCCGCGTATCCGGCCGGGACTTCCGGCTGCTGATGTACGTCGTCGGCGACACGCTCCGCATCGAGGGTGACCGACACGCGTGGTGACCTGCTCCCGTGCCCGCAGCAGACCGCGGCCGACGCCGAGTCCGGCCGCGGCCTGCTGTTGGTGGACGCCCCGCCGACCGCTGGGGAGTCGTCCCCGGCCCGCCTCCGCGCAAAACCGTCTGGGCCGAGGTGGGGACCGGACCCGCCGGGAGACGACGCGCCAACCGGCGCCGTCTCACCTACGACCGGCGCCCCCGTAGAGCCCGCCAGGCGCTCTCAATGGCATCTTCGGTCCGTAGCCACCAGCCTTCCAGTTTGTTCCGCACCGTCATGTACACCCACCGCCGCTTGAACCATGGCGGCAAATCATGGAACGGCACGAATGCCAACGTGTCCCTGATCGGGTGCTCGGCGATACCGCCGGGGCCCTCGGCGCGCAGGGCCGCGAACAGCTCGGGGGTCAACTCACCGTTGCGCCTGGCCGCAGTGCCCGCGGCGGTGTAGGCGAACCCTCGCTGAGCGGGGTCGGACAAGCGCATCGCCCTGATGATGCGGGGAGACGCCTGTTGCAACGAGCAGTGGAAGGCCAGTCCGATCACGGCCGTGCCAAGGTGATCCGCTCCGCGTTCGAAGGCGGCGTCCACTTCGGCGGGCTCGTTGATGCCCAACAGGCCCTCGCCGCTCTCCCAGTCCCACTCGGAGGCCATTACCGCCCCTTCTTTCCGTCTTTCACTTGTCACACTTGGGCGGCGGAAGCACCCGTTGCTTCTTGATGTTGTCGATCATTTTTGCCTTCTTGAGCTTGGTGAGATCACCCTGCGTGACGCTCTTCGACGGATAAGAAGACTGAACGTGCCCGTGGTAGAGCTCCTTGACAATATTGCCTTCCTTGTCGGTGATCGCCCGGTGCCGGTCCAGCACAACGATCTCGTTGTTCACATGGTCCACGCCGAGGCGCCGGGTGACGTCAGGGTTGTTCGGGTCCATGTCGATGGACCGGTCCAGCGCGGCTTGGCCGTTGCTGGGTGCACGGCTGACCTCGCCCTTGGCCGATGAGCTGGAGCCTGCGCCGTGCTTGCTGTACTCCGAGTCGTCGTAGACCCGTTCCGGGCCGGCGTCGTCCTCCAGGCCGAGCGGGTCGCTCCAGCGAAGCGGGTTGTCGACGTACGCTTGGTGGTTCGGAGCGGGAGCCAGGCCGAGCGGGTCGGGTGACAGGTAGCTCGCGCTGTCCGGGTCGTAGTAGCGCGACAGGTTGTAGTGCAGGCCGGTTTCCGCGTCGCGGTATTGCCCGGGGAAGGACAGCGGACACAGGCCGCCGTCGTCGGTCAGAGGCCTCCCCCACAGGCTGGTGGCGGACCGCCAGGCGATTGCGCCGTCCTCACAGACCAGCTCGCTGGGGGTACCGGCCAGGTCGGTGACGATCGCGTAGAACTGCCTGTCGACGTCCCCCTGGCCGTCGGTGCGCCACCGCCTCCGCAATTGGGCAGCCACCCGGTGGGTGCCCGGTTCCCAGTCCCAGGTGTCGGTCTCCACCAGCCCGTTCCGGAGCGTCTGCTGTTCCGCGAGGTTGGTGGAATCCCAGGTGAAGAGAATTTCGTCGGCGACCGCCCCGTTCTCGTCCAGCCGCGCCTTGGCGGTGCGTCGCCCGAGGACGTCGTAACGATAGCGCCATACACCACTGTCCGGCGTCTCGGCCTCAATGAGCCGGTCCTCGGCGTCCCAGGTGTACGTCCAGATCCTGCGCAGCCCGGACAGCGTTCGCCGGATCACTCGGGCCACGCGCCCCTGGGCGTCGTGCTCGTATGTGCTACGGCCCGCCGCCGTGGCCTTCGTGCCGGAGTGCCGCAGTGTGCCCTGCGCGTCCTGTCCACCAGGAGCGGGGTGAGTGGCGGCAGTGAGGTTGCCCAGCTCGTCGTAGGCGTACGTCTCGGTCCAGGTACTGGCCGACACGTGGGTGACACGGCCGACGCGGTCGAGGCCGAACCTGCGGGTGCCTCCCAGCCGGTCGGTGATCGCGGTGACGTGGCCGTCCCCGCGGTAGGCGTACGAGCGGACCTGGCGCACGTCGGCACCCCCCTGCGTGCCGGCACTGATGGCCTGTTCGACGAGGCGGTGCCCGGCGTCCCAGGACTGTGTCAGCATCGCTGCCCCGGCCAGGCCGCGGGCGGTTTCCCGGCCGGCCGCGTCGTGGGTGAAGGTCAGCTCTCCGCCGTCGGTGACGAGCGACGTGGGCAGGCCCGCCGAGTCGTACGACCAGCGCGAAGTGGCGCCGGACGGCGTAGTGCGCCGTGTCCGTCGGCCCAGCAGGTCGTACTGGCTGGTGACCGTCCGACCGTCAACGGTCTCGGTGACGATCCTGCCCAGGGTGTCGTAGGTGTAGGCGACCCTACTGTTGGAATTCACGGCTTCGGTCAGGCGGCCGACGACGTCGTAGCTCAGGGAGGTGACGGCACCGTCGTCCGTCCGCGCCGTCAACACCCGCCCGGCGGTGTCGCGGGCGAGGTGAACCCTCTGCCCGGCGCCGTTGGTCCGTTCGATCTGGCGGCCGGTGGGATCGAGGACATAGCCGAGTGTGCGACCGTTGAAGTCCGTTTCGCCGATCAGACGGCCTGCCGTGTCGTACTGGTAACTCCATTCCTCGCCGAGCGGGTTGGTCACACCGACAATTCGCAGCTCCGCGTCATGTGTGAAGCGGTAACAGGTGCCGTCCGGGTCGGTCCGGGCACTCGGCAGGTCGAAAGCGCCGTACTCGAAGGCGGTGACGAAGCCACCAGCGTCGCGGTGCGAGGTGAGATTGCCCTCGGCGTCGTACGACCATGTCTCCCGACCGCCGTCGGCGCGCTCCCGCCACAGCAGCCGACCTTCCGGATCCCACCCCTGCCTCACGCTTCCGCCGACCGGGTCGTCGATCCGCACGACACGACCGAACGCGTTCCGGTGTGCGGTGACGAAGCTCCCGCGCGGGTCAACGGCGCGCACCTGGAGCCCGGCGTCATCCGTTTCGAAGCGGAACGTGTTGCCCAGCGCGTCGGTCTGCGCGACCCGGTGGCCACGGTCGTCGTAGGTATACGAACTCACCGCACCCAGCGGATCAGTGCTGGTGACGAGGTTGCCTCGATCGTCGTAGGCGCATTCCCAGCGCGCACCGTCCGCTTCCGTGATGGCGACGGGCAGCGCATCGTCGTACTCCAACTGAACGCTAGTCCCGTCCGGTCGGTCCATCCGGAGCGGCTGGCCGTGCGCGTCCAGCGTGAAACGGGTGGTGTTGCCCAACTCGTCGGTACGGGAGAGCAACCGTCCGAACCGGTCCCACTCCGTGTGTGTGTTGTGACCGAGGGGATCGCACACAGTGACCAGTTGGTACAGCTCGTTGTACCTGTACGTCGTCGTGGCGCCGAGCGCGTCCGTGTAGTGCGTCTCGCGGTTGTCGGTGTCGTACTCAATCGTGCAGGAAAGGCTCCCGTCAGCGCCTTCACCACGAACACAGCGGTCCAGGGAGTCGTAGGTGAAGCGGTACCAATAGCCATTTCGATCGGTCCACGACGTGATGCGAGCACGGTCGTCGTACGAGAGCCTCAGTGGCCGCCCGCTCGAGTCGTGGATTTCGGTGAGGTTTCCTTCAGGGCTGTAGCCGAAGTCCCGTAGAAGCGTGCCCTCGGGGCCGTCCTCCGTGTTGCGCAGCCGGAGGCGGGTGACACGTCCGTCGGATGTGTCAACGTGCACGTGTCGACCACCGGAGTCGCGCACCGCCACTGGGGTGCCGTCGGGGTCGCGAACGAAGTCGACGCGGTAGCCGTTGCGGTCGGTGATCGCGGCCAGGGGCAGTGTGAACACCTCGTCCTTCGCAGCCGACCGTGACTGAGGCGCGAAGTGACGAGTGATTCCCGTGATGGGATCGGCGATGCGAAGAGGGGCACCCGGTGTGCCGTCCCAGTCCAGTGACCAGCGCGGGCCCTCCATCGGCATGACGGAGGTGCCCGGTCGAGGCACCGGGTAGAAGAGCAGCATGCCGTCCTCGGTGGCGAAGACGGCGCCTTCGTCGTCCAGCTCCAGGCGTTCGTCCAGGGTGGAGGCCCAAGACGGACCGAAGCAGCGCCCCCACTGGTACGTGGACAGGTAAGTGCGGCGCAAGGCCAGAGGGAGCAGGCCGGGAAGTTCGACATCGGTGTGCTCCATGAGCATTTCACCGGAGACCATGTCGATCGGGTCGCCGTTCTTGCAACGGCCCTTGGATGGCTTCGCCTTGGCCGCGGCATCATCGGCTTCCCTGCGCAGCCCCTTACCAAGCCCCTTTGCCATGGCCTTAAGGCCACCCGCGCCCAGCGCCTTCGCCCCCCTTGCGAGACCACCTAGAGAGGTGAGCCCCTTCATACCGGGTATGCAGTCCAGCGCGGCGAACCCGACATCCCATAGTGACGCTTGGCCCTTGCTGTATTTGTTGAGCGTGTCGGCGAGGACGACGAGGGCCGCGACCAGGACGATCGCGCCCAGGATCGGGCCGCCGATGATCATCGCGACGATGCCGACGACCGCGACGACGACCTTGCAGACGGCGACGATCTCGTCCCAGTTGTCGGTGAACCAGTCGCCGACCTCCTCCCACCAGGACCGGTTCTGGATGCCGGCGTCCGACGCCTCGTCGATCTTCGTCTTGGCCTCGCGGGCCGCGTCCTCGCGCATCTTGCGCGCGTCCTCGGCCATCTTCTTCGCCGCGTCCAGCGCGCTCTGCGCGTCGTCCACGGCCGACTGGGCGTTGGTCTGGGCAGTCCTGGCGTGCTGGACGTCGCGGGTGGCGGCGCGGACCTTCGCCTCGTCGGGCTTGTCGGCGTCCGACTTGCTGCCGGTCGGGTCGTCCTTGTACTTGTCGGCCTCCTTCGACGCCCGCGTCACCCAGGACTCGGCCGAGGACAGCCTCGACTGGGCGGAGGTGAGGTCGTCCCGGGCCTCCCGCGCCTTGCGCAGCGCCTTGTCGGCGAGGGTCTGCGCCCGCTCCAGCTTCGGCCAGAAGTCGGCGAGGGCGTCGCCGCACATGCCGTAGGACTTCTCGAGTTTCTTCAGGTTCTTCGGTACGCCCGAGAACTCCTCCTTGAAGACGGCGGCCGACTTGCCCGCCCACTCCTCGAGCGCGCCCTCCCCCGCCATCCCCTTCACCAGACGCAACGCCTCGGACACGTCGTCGGCGAAGTCGTGCAGCGTCTTCGCGAGCGTGCGCACCCGCTGCGGATCACCGGGGGTCGGGTCCTTGTCCAGGTCCAGGACATGCCAGTCACTCGGCCTGTGGCCCGCCATCCCCGTTACCCCCGTCAGCTCACATGTCGCATCAGCAACCACCCGTACGCACATGTGAACTTACAAGGGGCGGCGGTTCGATGAAAGGCGCTCCCGTTCCTAGTTCGACTCACGGAGCACCGGTCTCAGCAGGCTCAGTCGTGCAGACCCGGGAGCGGCACCACACCGGGGAATGCCGTCACTGTGGCGCGGACGTCCATGTTTCCTCCCTGATCAGGTGCACGGGTGTTCATGTCCTCTCGGGCGGGCTCGGAGCCGGTCAGTGCCATACCTCGGGGATCAGGGCCGCCGCGACGTGATCGACTCCTACCATCCTCTAGGGATCGAAGTGTCGGATCTCGAAGTGGAAGTGCTCGGAGAGGGTGGGGCGGTCCGAGGGGAAGCCATCGAGGTCCGTCGACGCATAGGCACGGTCCGCGTCGTGGATGACGTCCACGATCCGGGCTCCGCCCGTGACCGCTCCGCACAGGTCACTCAAGCAGTCCGAGACACCGTGCAGTGCGGGTGTGGAGGACGCGGGTTCATCGGCTGCTCACCGTCTTCCAGGCGTCGATCACCGCGTAGGTCGAGCTCAGTCGCCACGCGTCCAGCTTGTTCCGCACCGTTGAGACGACGCTCCAGCACTTCAGCCACGTCGGCAGTCGTCGGAACGGTACGAAGGTCAGGGTGTCGTCGATGGCGTTGATCGCGGCGCTCCTGCGACCCAGGCCTTCCGCCCGCAGTGCGGCGTACAGCTCCGGCGTCAGTGAGCCGTTGAGGCGAGCCGCCGTCCCTGCCGCGGTGAAGGCGAACCCTCGCTGGGCGACATCCGGGAGTCGCGTCGCCCTGACGATCCGGGGCGACGCCTCCTCCAGCGAGCAGTTGAAGGCGAGCCCGATGGCAGCCGTGCCGAGGCTTATCTCTCCGCGCTCGAACGCGGCGTCCCATTCCTTCGGATCGTTCAGGGCCAGCAGGCGTTCTCCGGTCTGCCAATTCCAGTCGGGCGTCAAGGTCAACTCCCTGCTTCCAGCGCGTTCACTGCTTCATCTGCTCCAGGCAGTACGGACCGGGGCCCGATACCAGTCTTCTCCGTCGCTCGACAGGGCGCTGCGAACACAGGATTCGAGGGCTGGCGACACCAAGTACCGCTCGTCCGTCTCGTGGTCCCATACGAACACCCCTGCGCGATGAGGCCGGCAGGCGAAGGCGAACTGGTCTCCGCCGCCGCTGTCGCCGAAGAACAGGAGGGAATCGAAGGGCAGGTACAGCGACCGGAACTGATCGTCACCGCGGAAGGCGAGATTGTCGCTGAGGATCCGTTCCGCGGGCCAGACCACCTCGGTGCCGTACGTGTCCAGCAGCCCGTCGCTCTCCAGGAGGAACGCGGTGAGTTCGCCCGGGAGAGCGAGTCCCAGCAGTTGCTCGAGCCGTTGCAGGGCCTGGAGCTCCACAGGCTCGCGGGAGAGCGCCGACGGGAACTCCTCGATGATGTCGCGCCAGGTCGGTGTCATTCCGGCAGCGTCCAGAACGGTGAGTCCTTCGCCGGGGCCGGGTGGACCGGCGGGCGGGACTGGTGGTGGTGCTCGTCCGGGCCGTAATAGGCGGGCAGGGCCCAGAACTCCGGGTGCTCGTGGCACATGAGGTCCGGGTACGGATCGATTCGCGAGTTCGCGTACTGCCTGTTGATCCTGGCGACGGCCTCCGGGCGGGAGATGCCGCAGCTTTCGACGAGTACGTCCGCCATGTCCCGGAAGTACTCCAGCATGCCCTCGTCGAGGTCGAGTACGAACTCCTCGGTCATCGGAAAGCGCCCTGTTCCCCTCAGTTCAGCCCACGAACCGGAACGTGGACGTGATCGCGTCGAATATGTCGAAGAAGGAGTCGGCGAGGTCGAGGACCTGGCTGCTGCCCGCGACCAGGGCGACCTTGCCCTCCTGGCCGGGGACCGGGATGTACGTCTGCATCAGGACCGCGCGGACGGTGCGGTTCAGGGCGTCGCCGGGGACGGGGATGTCCTCGACGCCCTGGGTGCGGGCCGCCGGGCCCACGCCGGGGATGTCGACCGTCGTCACCTTGCGCCAGGAGTCGCCGGGCTTCCTCGCCTCCTTGACTGCGAGTTGGGCGGCGATGGCAGCCGGGTCGTTGGGGAGGGGGTCGCCGGAGGACGTGCGGCCGCCGACCAGGGAGACCGTGACCGAGCCCGTGATCGGGGTGTCGCCGCCGAAGCTCTCCGCCATGCAACCGCAGTACAGCGCGCCCGACTTCCACGCGTCGGACGCCGCCTTCTGAAGGAAGGTGACGTACGCGGAGCGGGAGGGAGCCAGTTCCGGGTACTGGCGGACGCGGTCGTCGACCATGCGGCGGATCGAGTCGTCCCGGGACTCCGGGCGTACGTCGAACTCCCACCAGGATTCCGGCACCTTGATGCGGAAGCCGCCGCGCTCGACGGTCAGCGCCTCCGTGTAGCGAGCCATGGTGTACCCGGCCTCCCCGTTCGTCAGTTCGTCAGTAGCTCGTCAGTCGATCCGATGTTTCGACATCGTCCCACCGATCGCCTCACCGGGTCGCCGGGCTACCCCCGCTTCGCCACCGTCAGCAGCACCGCCGCGTCCTCCAGCGCCTCCAGGCTGTGGCGGGCCGGCGGGATCAGGAGGAGGTCGCCGGTCCGGCCCTCCCAGGACGTGTCGCCGCTGGTGAGGCGGACACGGCCACGAAGGACCTGGACGGTGGCCTCGCCGGGGTTCTCGTGCTCGGCCAGCGACGTGCCCGCGATCAGGGCCAGCAGGGTCTGGCGCAGGACGTGCTCGTGGCCGCCGTGGACCGTGGTGGCGCTGCGGCCGTTGGACGCGAACGCGGCCTGTTCGAGGTGTTCGCGGGCGAGTGCGTCGAGGGAGAGTTTGCGCATGGCGCAAGTTTCGCCGGGCGCCCCGGACGGCCGACAGGGCCGTCCGGGGCAATACCGGTGACGTCCCTCAGATGACGCCCTGCGCCAGCATCGCGTCCGCCACGCGCTCGAAGCCCGCGATGTTCGCGCCGGTGACGTAGTCGCCGGGGGCGTCGTAGCGCTCGGCGGTCTCGTGGCAGGTGGTGTGGATGTCGTTCATGATGTGCGTCAGCTCCTCCTCGACGCGCGCCGCCGTCCAGGACGTACGGGCGTGGTTCTGCGCCATCTCCAGGGCGCTGACCGCGACGCCGCCCGCGTTGGCCGCCTTGCCGGGGCCGAAGGCGACGCCGGCCTTCTGGAGGAGGTGGACGGCCTCGGGGGTCGCCGGCATGTTGGCGCCCTCGGAGACCGCCTTGACGCCGTTGCGGATCAGGGTCTCGGCATCGGCCTCGTTCAGTTCGTTCTGCGTGGCCGACGGGAGGGCGATGTCCGCCGGGACGTCCCAGACGCGGCCGCCGGGCACGAAGCGGGCCGAGGCGCCCCGGCGCTCCGCGTACGCGTCGACGCGGCCGCGCTCGACCTCCTTGATCTGCTTCAGCAGGTCGAGGTCGATGCCCTTCTCGTCCACGACGTAGCCGGAGGAGTCCGAGCAGGTGACGGCGTTGGCGCCGAGGGCGGCCAGCTTCTCGATGGTGTAGATCGCCACGTTGCCGGAGCCCGAGACGACCGCGGTCTGGCCCTCCAGGTCCTCGCCGCGCTCCCGCATCATCGCCGCCGCGAAGAGCACGTTGCCGTAGCCCGTCGCCTCCGGGCGGATCAGCGAGCCGCCCCAGCCCTGGCCCTTGCCGGTGAGGACGCCGGCCTCCCAGCGGTTGGTGATGCGGCGGTACTGGCCGAAGAGGTAGCCGATCTCGCGGCCGCCGACGCCGATGTCACCGGCCGGAACGTCCGTGTGCTCGCCGATGTGCCGGTACAGCTCCGTCATGAACGACTGGCAGAACCGCATGACCTCCGCGTCGCTGCGGCCGTGCGGGTCGAAGTCGCTGCCGCCCTTGCCGCCGCCGATACCGAGGCCGGTCAGCGCGTTCTTGAAGATCTGCTCGAAGCCCAGGAACTTGATGACGCCCAGGTTCACGGAGGAGTGGAAGCGCAGGCCGCCCTTGTACGGGCCCAGCGCGCTGTTGAACTCGACGCGGAAGCCCCGGTTGACGTGAACGCGGCCCTGGTCGTCCTGCCACGGCACCCGGAAGATCACCTGGCGCTCCGGCTCGACGAGCCGCTCGATGAGGCCCGGCTCCGCGTACTCGGGGCGGGCCGCGATCACCGGCGCGAGCGTTTCCAGGACCTCGTGGGCGGCCTGGTGGAACTCGGGCTGGGCCGGGTTGCGGTGCTCGATCTCGGTGAGCAGGTGGTCGAGCGCGGTCCTGGTCTCGCTTCGCGTCGTCACAGGGGCCCTTTCTGGCACGGCTGACACCGGAGACCGGGCGAGCCCCGGGGGGAGTGGGGCCCTGGTTCGGTCGGTCCGGTGGTGGGCGCTCGGCGCCGTTGCCGCGCGCGGGACACTTCAGTGTTACGCCCATGTAAACGTCATGGCCAGCAGTCGGTGCCCCGCGCGACCACTATGTGAGACCGCGCTTTCGCATATCGGGGGTTTTCGTGATGTATGAGACGAAGGTCACCTCCAAGATCACCCGGGTGGTTGGGGGTGCTCCTCACGCGTCGCCGTTCAGCATCGCGGCCGTCAGGACGTTTCCGGCGACGCCCCATCCTCCGTCCGGGACCTCGTCGACGAGGACGACGGTGGTGGGGCGGGCGCGCTCCCCGTAGATCTCCGCGTAGAGGTCGGTGGTGCGTTCGACGATCTTCCGCTTGTCCTCCGGGGTGAGGGTGCCCTCGGGGACCTTGAAGTGGGCGAAGGGCATCTCAGATCATCCCCCCGTTGGCACGCAGGATCTGGCCGTTCACCCAGTGACCGGCGGGGCTGGAGAGGAACGCGACCACCTCGGCGATGTCCTCCGGGGTGCCCAGCCGCTCCAGGGGCGGCGTCCTCGCGAGCTGGTCGATCTGTTCCTCCGTCTTGCCGGTGAGGAACAGGTCCGTGGCCGTGGGGCCGGGGGCGACCGTGTTAACGGTGATGTCCCGTCCGCGCAGCTCACGGGCGAGGATCAGGGTCATCGCCTCCACCGCGCCCTTGCTCGCCGCGTACGCCCCGTAGGCCGGGAACTGCGTGCCGACGACGGACGTCGAGAACCCCACGAACGCGCCGCCCGCCCGCAGGCGCCGGGCCGCCTCCCGGGCGACCACGAAGGTGCCGCGGATGTTGGTGCGGTGCATGGCGTCCAGAGCGTCCAGGTCCAGGTCGGCGATGGGCGACAGGGTCATCCGGCCGGCCGAGTTCACGACGACGTCCACGCCGCCGTACTCCGCCTCCGCCCGGTCGAACAGCGCGGCGATCTCCTTCTCCTCCGCCACGTCCGCCGCCACGGCGATCGCCCGTCCGCCGGACCCGGTGATCGCCGCCACCGTCTCCTCGGCGGAGGCGGCGTCGCTGGCGTAGTTCACGACGACGGCCAGGCCGTCCTCGGCGAGCTTGCGCGAGACCGCCCGGCCGATGCCGCGCGATCCGCCGGTGACGATCGCTACGCGGGTGTCCGCCGCTGGGTTCTGATTCGTGTTCGTGGTCATGGGTTCACGATGCGCCCGCCCCGCTCGCGCAGCCAGGGGATGTCATCCCATGGGTCACCGTCCCCGCCCGGCGCAGAATGGAGCGCATGAGCGCTGTGAAGTACGCCGAGCTGGGAGCGTTCCTGCGGTCGCGGCGGGAGCGCATTCGGCCTTCCGACGTCGGGCTTCCGGCCGGGCCGCGGCGCCGGGTGCCGGGGCTGCGGCGCGAGGAGGTCGCCCACCTCGCCGGGGCGTCCGTGGACTACTACAACGAGCTGGAGCGCGGGGCCGGGTCGCAGCCGTCGGAGCAGATGATCGCCGCGCTGGCGCGTGCGCTGCGGCTCTCCGCAGACGAGCGGGACTATCTGTACCGGCTCGCGGACCGGCCGGTGCCCGTGCAGGGCGGCGCTGCCTCGCACGTGCACCCCGGCATGCTCGACCTGCTCGGGCGGATGCCCGCCACTCCGGCGCAGGTGATCACCGACCTGCACGTTACGCTCGTACAGAATCCGCTGGCGGTGGCGCTGCTCGGGGACCACTCCGGATTCCGGGGGCCCAGGGCCAGTTTCGTCCACCGGTGGTTCACCGAACCCGACGCCCGGCGCCTGTATCCGGAGGCCGACCACGAGGGCCAGTCCCGCTCCTTCGTCGCCGACCTGCGGGCCGCGGCGGCACGGAGGGACGCGAAGGACCCCGAGGTCGCATCGATGATCCGTACGCTGCTCGCCGTCTCCCCCGAGTTCGCCACGCTGTGGGCCGACCACGACGTGGCCTTCCGGCGGGAGGACCGCAAACGCCTCGTCCATCCCGCGCTCGGCGTGATCGAGGTCAACTGCCTCCATCTCTTCAGCGAGGACGGACGGCAACGACTGCTCTGGTTCACGCCGGCCGTGGGGACGGAGAGCGCGGGGTTGCTGGAGCTGTTGGCGGTGGTGGGGACGCAGGAGGTGGTCAGCCCTCCGAGGCGTACGGGAGGAAGTTCGCCCACGCGGTCGGGGTGAGGGCCAGGCGGGGGCCACCGCCTGGTACGTGCTTGGAGTCTCGGACGTGGATCGTGCCGGGGGTGGTCGCGATCTCGACGCAGGACTCGCCGTTGGTGCCGCCGCTGTAGGTGCTCTTGAACCAGACCAGTTCGGCCTCGCGGATCATGTTTCTCCCAGCAGTTTCTCGATGAAGGTCAGCGACTCCCTAGGGGGGAGTGCCTGCGCCCGGATGGTTCCGTACTGCAACTCCAGGACGCGGAGTTGCCTCGGT
This sequence comes from Streptomyces sp. CB02414, assembly GCF_001905385.1. Lineage (GTDB taxonomy): Bacteria > Actinomycetota > Actinomycetes > Streptomycetales > Streptomycetaceae > Streptomyces. Next base: position 719,677 of record NZ_LIPF01000002.1, read on the forward strand.
TCAGAGACGGGACGTCCGTTGAACAAGCCGTCGGCGCGCCCCACCGCTGTACCGTCCTGGAACTTCAACAACTCGATCCTGCCGTCGAGCCCTGGATGAGCGTCAACGTTGGTCGGCATGACTTGGAGCGTGACACTGGCCAACCTGCCAACCTCCAACAGACGTTCGAGCTGCCGTCGCCATCCCATTGTGCCCCCGATCTGCCGACGCAGGGGCGCCTCTTCCAACACGAAATGAATCGATGGAGCCGGATCGCGCTCGTACACCGATTGCCTGGCCAACCGGGCTGCCACCATGCGTTCGACATCGTCGGGTGAGTAGGGTGGCTGCGCAGCCTCGATCAGCACCCGTGCATGCTCCGGCGTCTGCAACAGCCCCGCGACGATGTTGCACTCGTACACCCCGATCTCGACGGCCTTCGCCTCCAGCTTCCCCAGCTCCCGCACCTTCTTCGGGTACCGGACCTTCTTCACGTCCTCCCAGGCCGCCGAGATCAGCCCGCCCGCGTCCAGCACCTCGTCGGCCCGGTCCAGGTACTCCTGCCGGGGAATCCGCTTCCCGCCCTCGATCTTGTAGACCATGTCCTCGCCGTACCCGACCGCCGCCCCGAACTCGGCGGCCCGCATCCCCGCCGCCTCGCGGCGCAGCTTCAGCTGCCGACCGACGGTCGTGATGACGGCGATTCCCCACTCGTCGTCCGGGTCGACCTCCCAACCTGGCTCGTCCGCCTCGCTCTTGAGCCGCCCCGTGTCCGTCTCGACCGTCATGCCGTGCCTCTCCGTCGTACCCGTATCGGATGCACCAGCGCCCTACCCGTACCGACCGCCGCGACAGCCCCGGACACACCGGACAACAACCGGACAGTCACCGTACGTACCCGCTGAGTCACTTCTCACCGTACGCACGCACCGCCACGCTGAGTGACGTGAACCAGAAATCCGCCGAACTCTCGACGTTCGTCCGCAACTTCAGCGTGCAGCTCTCCCCCACGCCGCGCGGCGCCCGCCTCGCCCGTCTGCTGGCGACGGAACAGCTCCGCGCCTGGGGCCTCCCGCTCGACCCGGCCCGCCAGCTCGTCGCCGAACTGGCGAGCAACGCGGCGGCCCACGGACGCGTCCCCGGCCGCGACTTCCGGCTCACGCTCTACGTCGTCGGCGCGACCCTCCGCATCGAGGTCACCGACACCCGGGGCGAAGAACTCCCCCGCCCGCAGACACCCGCCCTCGACGCCGAAACCGGCCGTGGCCTGCTGCTCGTCGAGGCGCTGGCGCACCGCTGGGGAGTGACCGAGGAGCGCTTCCCGCGCAAGACCGTGTGGGCGGAACTGCCCTGCACACCACCGGAACCCGCGTTCTGAGGTTTCGGTGCCGCCGGTGCCCTACCAAGGAAAGAACCCGGGGAGAAAGCACCCCACCAAGCCCCGCCTTTCCACCCGAGGCGCGTAATCACCCGGGCGGGTGAACATCACCGCCTGGGCTGGATTTCCGAACCCCCAACTCCCCTACGCTCAGCGCAAACGACCGCAGACATACAACGGCCCCCGCCGGGACTGCCATCCCAATACGAGGGCCTACCACCAAGGAAGCAAGGAAAAGGAAACCTTCCCGATGGGTACCCAGAACCCTAACGCGCCCTCCCACGCCCAGTCAGCCCCTGCCGACAACCCGACCCGTACGCGTCACCACGGCGGCGGCATCACCCACGACAACACCCGCCACACCACCCGCTTCGTGGTGATCGGCAACCACCTGGCCCAGCACAAGGAGCTGTCGCTGCTGGCGATCGGCCTGAGCTGCCACCTCCAGTCGCTGCCCACGGGTGCGGGCGCCGACATCAAGTCCCTCACCGCGCGCTTCCCCGAGGGCGCCACCCGCATCGCCGCCGCCCTGCGCGAGCTGGAGGCCCACGGCTACCTGCGCCGCGAGCGCGTACGCACGTCCACCGGCCGGATCGTCACCCGTACCGTCTCCTGCAACCAGCCGAGGGCCGCCCGCCGGACGGAGTCCTCCACGACCTGCCCGGACCGCCCCTCCCGCCCCCGCGAACCCCGCCCCCGCAAGGCGCTCCCCGCCGTACCGCAGCCCGACTGCAAGGTCCCCGCGCTCTTCCGGGCGGCCACCGATCTCCTCGCCGACCTGCGCCGACACGACTCCCGCCTGGTGCTCTCCGCCGCCGAGACCGCGCACCTGGCGCCCGGCGTCGCCGCCTGGCTGGAAAGGGACGTCCTCCCCGGCGCCGTACGCCGCGCCCTGACCGCCGACCTCCCGGACGAGCCCCTGCGCCGCCCGGCCGCCCTCCTGGCCCACCGCCTCACCGACCGGCTCCCGCCACCGGCGCCGTTCCGCGCGCCCTCTGCGACCGCGTCGCCGCCACCCCGCCACGAGCTGCGGAACTGCGACGGCTGCGACCGCGGCTTCCGCGCCACCGGAACAGAGGACCGCTGCCGCGACTGCCGGACGCCGGCTGCCCGAACCCACATCTGATCCCGACCCGCTCACCGAGTGAGCCGGGCCCGATCATGGCCGTATGACACACACCTCACGGCGCAACGTACTGGCAGCCCTCGCGGCCTCGGCCGCCACGATCCCGCTCGGCGGCACGGCCGCCGCCTCCCCCTCGCGCTCCACCCCGCCGACGGCCTCGCCGGTCGCTCCGCTCGCCGCGCAGGCCACGTCGGCCGCGGCCCGCTCCTCGGTGACGCTCCCGCCGCTGAACCCCGCGTACTTCAGCGGCCTCACGCTGGCGTCCTCGCTGACCGCCACCGTGCTGCCCGGCACCCCGGCCCGTACCGAGGTCACCTCCGGCGGCAGACGCGTCGCGCTGCTGACCCACGGGGCCCGCACCGTGCTGTTGCCGGGCCCGGAGCGGACGTTCACCGAGAACAAGAAGCCGTTCGTGGACGACTTCACGCGGACGCTGCCGGACACGTCGCTGCCCGCCGGCGACCGCGCGTACTGGGGCACCTCGCCGGGCGGGGGGAGCTGGTCCACCCTCGGGCCGGTGGACACCGACTACTCGGTGGTGCCGGGCACCGGGATCATCTCCCTCACCACCGACTACGCCAGCCGCCACGCCAGCCTCCGGGACGGCGAGATCACCGACGTGGACGTACGGTCCGTCGCGCGGTTCGACAAGGTGCCGGCCGGCGACGCCTGCTCTTACGCCCTCTCGTTCGGCTACCAGAACACGCACAACAACTACCGGGCCCGGCTGTCCTTCACCACCTCCGGCGCGGTGCAGCTCCGGGTGGAGAAGGAGGTCGACGACGCGGTCACCCAGCTCGCCCCCGCGGTGGCCCTCGCCTCCGGTGTCCCGGCGGGCACGGACTGGACGATACGGGTCCGCCGCGAGGGCACCCGGATCCGGGCCAAGGCGTGGCCCTCCGCGGGCACCGAGCCGTCCGCGTGGTCCTTCGACGTCACCGACGCCACCTTCGGCAAGGGCCGCGTCGGCCTGCGCGTGCTGGCCAACCGAGGTTGTACGAACCTGCCGGTCACCCTGAGCGTCAGCCGGTTCCAGGTGGACGCCGCGAACTGGGACCAGCCGCCGACCGTCACCCACTCCGACTGGGTGCGGGTGCTGCCCGAGCCCTTCGACGGCGTCTGGACACCGGAGCTGGAGGGTGTGGTCCGCGGCTGGTCCGGCTCCACGGTCCCGGACGTCCTGGCCCACGCCGCCATGTTCCTCGCCGGAGCGGCCCCCGTGACGGCCGGTGCCGGACCGGCCGAGGGCAAGCAGGTCATGGGGGAGGCGGGGTACGGCTACCTGGACCCGCACGGCTACCGCTACGAGGGCGCCGACTTCCACGAGTACATGAACACCGGCTGGACCTTCCCGGACGGCGCCCACACCGGCCCGTCCAGCAAGCAGAGCGGCAACCTCGACTGCTCCGGCTACACCCGCATGGTCTACGGCTACCACATGGGCGTACCGATGGCCGCGGGCCAGGACACCTCCGGCACCCGCCTTCCCCGCAGGTCCCGGGACATGGCCGACCACTCCCCCGGCGTGCGCGTCGCCCGCACCGACGGCACGAAGCCGCCCGCGGCCGAGCAGCTCCAGCCCGGTGACCTCGTCCTGTTCAACGCCGACTCGGGCGACGACAACGAGGTGGCCACCACCGACCACGTCGGCATCTACCTCGGCGCGGACACCGCCGGCGGGCGCCGCTTCCTGTCCAGCCGCAAGACGGTGAACGGGCCGACCATGTCCGACCTGGGCGGCAACTCGCTCCTCGACGGCTCCGGGACGTACGCGAGGACGCTGCACACGGTGCACCGGATCTGACGCGGCCCGCGCGCCCGGGGAAAACCGACCCGCACTGGTCTGTACCAGCCTCTTGCCCTCGGTGACGAGGCGTCGCAAGCTCCCCATATGGAGCTGGAGTTGCGGCATCTCAAGACGGTCCGGGCCATCGCCGACGCCGGCAGCCTCACCAGGGCGGCGACGGTGCTCGGGCTCGCGCAGCCCGCGTTGAGCGCACAACTGAAGCGGATCGAACGGGCCTTGGGCGGGGCGCTGTTCGAGCGGGGCCGGCACGGAGTGCGGGCGACCGCGCTGGGAGAACTGGTGCTGGAGCGGAGCCGGATCGTGCTGCCCGCGGTGACCGAGTTGCAGCAGGAGGCGGCGCGGTTCGCGCGGGCGCCGCGGACGGCACGGCACCTGCGGCTGGGCGGGACGCACGGGCCCTTGCTGGGGGCGCTGGTGGACCGGCTGGCGGACGTGGCGCCGGACGCCCGGATGACGACCTGCACGTCGTGGTCGGAGCGGGAGCTGGCCGAGCAACTGGCGGAGGGGCGACTGGACTTCGCGCTCGCGGGGACGTGCGGTTCCGCCGAGCCGCCCGGCGCGGCGGGGCTGGTGTGGCGGGAGGTAGCCGTCGACCCGGTGTTCGTGATGGTGCCCGAGAGGCATCCGCTCGCCTCGCGCGCCGAGGTGGACCTGACCGAGCTGGCAGGCGAGGAGTGGGCCTGCGTGCCCGGCGACGGCTGCTTCGGCGACTGCTTCACCGCGTCGTGCGCCCGCGCCGGGTTCACGCCGCGCCGCATGTACGAGACGGACACCGCCTCGCTGGTGCACCTGGTGAAGGTGGGGCGGGCGGTCGGCCTGTGCCGGGCGACCTTCCCGACGACACCCGGCATCGTCACCCGGCCGCTCACCGGGACGCCGCTGGCCTGGCGGCACCTGCTGGGCTGGCACGCGGTGACCGGACGGCAGGACACCGCCGCGACCGTGCTGGCGCAGGCCCGCATGGCGCACGCGGGGGTGGCGGCGAGCAGCGACAGCTACACCGAGTGGATGGCGGCGCACCGGGTGCCCTGAGGCCCCCGCCAGACCTTCCATAACGCCGGGGAGAGGGCCGACCGACGTCTTACGGCGGACGGTCGGCCCTCCCTACGGTTTCGGCACCTCCCCACCGAAACCGAGGAGATCCCCCATGCCCCACCGTCACCGACACACCAGAGCCGTGGGTGCCGCCGCCGTGGCAGCGGCCGCCCTGCTCGTGGCCGGGCTCAGCGGCTCCGCGAGCGCCGGGACGGCACCCGCCGACTCCGCCCCCACCGCGGCCGAGACCCTGCGCACCGACGCGGCGCCGCCCGCCCTGCTCCGGGCCATGGAGCGCGACCTCGGTCTCGACCGGCAGCAGGCCGAGCGCCGTCTCGCCAACGAGGCCGACGCGGGCGCCACCGTGGGCCGGCTCCGTGCCGCGCTCGGCGCCGACTTCGCGGGCGCGTGGGTGCGGGGCGCCGAGTCCGGCACGCTGACCGTGGCGACGACCGACGCGGCCGACGTCGCCGCGATCGAGGCGAAGGGCGCCGTGGCGAAGGTCGTGCGGCACTCGCTCGCCGACCTCGACGCGGCCAAGTCCCGCATCGACCGGGCCGCCGCCGAGCGGGGCGGCGACGCCCGCGACGCGGCCGTCCGGTACGTCGACGTACGGACGAACACGGTCACCGTGCAGGCCACGCGGCCGTCCGCCGCCCGTGCCCTCGTCGACGCGGCCGGGGTCGGCGCCGGCGCCGTACGCGTCGAGAAGGCGGCCGAGAAGCCGCGTCCGCTGTACGACCTGCGGGGCGGCGAGGCGTACTACATCAACAACAGCGGGCGCTGCTCGATCGGCTTCCCCGTGACCAAGGGCGGCCAGGAGGGCTTCGCCACGGCCGGTCACTGCGGACGGACCGGGGCGAGCACCACCGGGTACAACCGGGTGGCGCAGGGCACCTTCCAGGGTTCGATCTTCCCGGGCCGGGACATGGCGTGGGTGGCGGTCAACTCCAACTGGCGGGCGACCCCGTACGTCAGCGGCGCCGGCGGCCAGAACGTCCAGGTGACCGGGTCCACCCAGGCGCCGGTCGGGGCGTCGGTGTGCCGTTCCGGTTCCACCACCGGCTGGCACTGCGGCACCGTCCAGCAGCACAACACGAGCGTGACCTACCCCGAGGGCACCATCTCCGGCGTCACCCGCACGACGGTGTGCGCCGAGCCCGGCGACTCCGGCGGCTCGTACATCTCCGGCAGCCAGGCGCAGGGCGTCACCTCGGGCGGCTCCGGCGACTGCCGCACCGGCGGCACGACGTTCTTCCAGCCGATCAACCCGCTGCTCCAGAACTACGGGCTCACCCTGAAGACGACCGGTGACGACGGCGGCGAGGAGCCGCCGCCCGGTGAGGGCGGCACCTGGGCGGCCGGCAGCGTCTACCAGCCGGGCGACACGGTGACGTACGGCGGTGCCACCTACCGCTGCATCCAGGGGCACCAGGCCCACGCGGGCTGGGAGCCGCCGAACGTTCCGGCGCTGTGGCAGCGCGTGTGAACGGCTGGATGTACGGCTGAATGACCCACGGGGGACGGCCCCTGGGACGGCCCGCGGGGGGTACGGCCCACGGGGTGACGGGGACGGGCCCGGGCGCGCGAAGGGAGAGCGCCCGGGCCCGGTCGCGTCGGCGTACGGCCGACGGGGGTGGGTCAGGTGCGGGTGACCGTGCCGCACTCCTCCCCCTGCGTCTCTCTCATCTCCCCGCTGCGGTCGTACGGGTCGACGGACGGACCCGTCGCCCGCGTCCGGTCCTCGGGGAAGACGGGGTGCAGGTAGCCGTCGAACACCTCGCACGCGGTGTTGAACGTGTTGACCTTGTACTCCTCGATCGCGAGCTTGCCCGGCGTGGCGTACCAGCGGTCCGGGTCCAGCAGCAGCGTCGTGATCTCGCGGCGCACGATGGTGCGCTCGACGTGGTCGCCCCCGTCCGACCTCACCAGCGGGTACACGAAGGTGTAGTCGGCGTGCACCTTTATCTCGCCCGGCTTTCCCCCGGCCAGCGTCATGCGGCCGCGCACCTTGACCACGTCGCCCGCGAGCCGCACCTCGTCCGGATCGAACCGGCTGAACAGCCCCACGGGGTCGTACTCGCGCGACGGCTCGCGCAGCCCCCGCCGCTGGTCCGGCAGCAGGTCCTTCTGCGCCTCGGGGTCGAGCAGGTCCAGCGCCTTGTCGGGCCGTCCGCCCGCGATCACGTCCGGGTCGAGGTTGGCGGCGACCAGGAACTCCTTGGTGCGCCGCAGGGCCAGCTCCGCGTCGGCCTTGCTCATTCCGGCCACCGCCCTGGCCTCCGGCAGTTCGATGGCGTCGGCGCCGTCGGCCCAGCGCAGGGCGGGCGAGCCGCGGAACGGGTGCTCGCGCGTGGCCTGTTGCGACCCGGCGGGGTCCCCGGGCGCGCCGGTGGGCCGCGCCGTCTCGGCGGGCAGCGGCGCCGGAGAGGCGGCGGCCTCCGCCTCTCCGCCGGGGAGATGGTCCGTGACCAGCGAGGGCCTCAGGGCGATCACCGCGACCGCCGACAACGCCACCACGCCGACGACCGCGCCCCACCGGCGCCGACGGCCGCCGCCCTTCGGGCCGCCTTGCGGGGCACGCCAGGGCGCCGGCTCGTCCTGCTCACGCAGCCGCGCCGCCACCATCCGCGCCCGCGCCGACGGCTCCTTTGGCGCTGCGGCGCCACCGCCTTCGGCGGCGTCCCGCAGGAACGACTCCACCTGCTCGTCTGACAGGAAGGGCGGCTCGTCGGACGGGCCGGGACGTTCGGAGGACGGGACATCAGCCATGTACTACCTCACATCGAAACGTGTGCCGATGCCGATCGGACGAGAGTCGACGAGAGTCTCAGAGCGGGTACGGGGTGTAGAACGGCGGCGTGCGACCGGTCGCCCCGAATCCTGCGAAGCCCTCGAACGACTCGTCCGCCAGCAGCCGGTGGACGAACTCACTCATGGACATGTCGTAGCCGCGCGCGTGCTGGGCGTCGTCACGGGCCAGCACCGTCCAGGCGTCCGGCGACAGGGAGTCGTCCGCGAGCCAGAAGAACTCGTCGCCCCGTGCACTCGCCCCCCACTGGAGCAGCCCGGAACCCGCCCCCGGCTGGTACAGCCCCTGCGGCAGGTAGTACTCGGCCCCCGCCTCGTCCTCTGCGGCGATCTGCCGGTTCTCCTCGTGGATGTCGGCCACCTGCGAGTCCGTGCCGCCCCCGGAGGAGTAGACGGTGAGGTACTCCTGGAATTCTCCCCGGCCGAACGTCTCGCAGAACGCTTTGTAGTCGGCGGGCAGCTCGGTGCCGACGCGCCTCTCGATCACGGGCCAGTCGACGCTCACGCCGCGGTGATCGCGGCCGACCGCATCCGCCAGCCGGTTGACCCAATCCATTCGGCTGCTCCCCACTGTTGTCACGGCACGTTGTCGATCCGGGCGCTGCCGGCGCCCTTGAGATTACCGGCCCACTTCAGCGTCAGATAATCAGGCGCCTTGTTGTCCCCCGAATAGTGCGCGGTCACCTGGTAGAAGATGGTCTCCCCGGTCTGGACCCGCTTCTCGAGCGCGCTCTCGTACTTGCTCATCCTGGGTGTGTTGGCCCTGGCGTGGAGCGGGACCAGGTTGCGCAGGTCGTTGCCGTCGCCGCCCAGCTGCCGTGCCAGCAGGTGGCCGCGGTGCAGGCCGGCACTTCCCCGGTAGCCCTGGGGGATGTGGTTGTAGTCCACCGGGTACTGGGTCGGCGAGCCGATGATCCGTGTGTCCTTGCTGTCGAGGACCCACTCGGACTCCACACCGAGGTGGCCGTCCACCTTCTCGGTGGACACATAGTTGTAGTCGCCCTTGTTCAGACAGGCGACGACCCCCTGGGCGCGCCCCAGGCTGTCCAGCGGCAGGTAGTGCACCGCCGTGTTGCCCTTGCGGCAGTTCTCCCGCCGGACCGGGGAATCCGTCGCGGTGTCGAACTCGTAGTCGCTGCTCGGCGTGAGCCAGCGCGACTTGTCGTACTCGGCGGCGAAGCCGGGGGTGGTCGCCTCGTAGGGCGTGGGCGGAACGAGGTCCTTGACCGACGTGGTGAACGAGTCGTCGACGAACTTCTCGTGCTCCGGGTCCACCTCGGCCTTGCTCGGCGGCTTGGGCGCCTCCTTTCTCAGCGCATCGGCGATCATGTCCGCCCACGGGGGCGGGGGCGGGGGCGGCGGTGGCCCGGCGTCCACGCAGCCGTAGACACACGGACCGAGCCCGCCGCCGGGGCCGTATCCACCGCCGCCACCACCGCCGGAGCCGAGGTAACCGATGCGGTAGCCGCCGCCCGGACTGACCTGGGAGCCGCGGTACGGGCCCGTGGAGTAATTGTTGTACGGCCGGATCGGGGCGAAGTGGGTCCTGGGCTTGTTCGTCAGGCTCCGGTACAGGTCGTACGCGTCCCAGGCCCAGCCGATCGGTCCGAGGGCCCGCTTGCCGGCGAACCTGAGTACCTTGCCGGGGTGCCGAGCGATCCAGCGGACGCCGGACTTGGCTGCCCGGCCCGCGGAGTTGGCGTAGCGCTCGGCCTCGTCGATGCCCTTGCTGATCCAGTCCGTGTCGACGCACACGCCCAGGAAGCAGGTGTCGTGCCCGCTGGGATCGGTGTTCAGCAGCGGACTGCCGCCGGCGTAGGTGTACCGGTTGGCGTTGACGGACGGGGCGGGGCTCAGCGTCCAGGAGTCCCGGGAGGAGAAGCCGCCGGCCGCCGGGTCGTACCAGCGGGCGTGCATGTTGACCTGCCCGGTGCCCGGGTCGGTGTACTCGCCCTGGTAGCCCAGCGGGCCCGTGCTGCCCGCGGAACCCGTCACCTCGCCGAAGGGCGAGTAGCCCTTCGACCCGGCCACCGTGCCGGTCGCGGCGGTGAAGGCACCGACGATGTCGCCGTGCAGGTTGGACAGCAGGGCCGCCGCGTTCGTGCCGTCCGGGTGCGCCGTGGACAGGGCCTCGCCGGACGGGTCGCGGAAGACCGGTCCTGCGGCCGTGGCCACGGGGTCGTTGGACTGGTCGGCGTACGTCAGCGACGCGTCGCCCTGTCGTACCAGGCGGCCCAGCGCGTCGTACCGGTACGCCGTGCCGTCCGCCGACACCATCCGGCCCAGCGCGTCGAACTGCGCCGAGTGAGTGCCACTCGCGTCGCTGCTGCCGGTGCGGGAGCCGCGCGCCGCATACGTGTACGTGACATCTCCGGCCGCCAGCAGGCGGTTGCGCGCGTCGTACGTCGCCGTCACGCCGCCCGCGCCGGTGCGGTTGCCCGCCGCGTCCCACGTGTACGCCGTCTCGGTGCCGTCGGCGGCGGTCCAGCCGGTCAGGCGGCCCGCCCAGTCGTAGCCGTAGGACTGGGAGCCCGCGCCCACCGTGCCGGTGGTGGTCTCACCGGTGAGGCGCGAGGCCGCGTCGTAGTCGTAGGCGGCGGACGCCGTCGTCGTACCGCCCGGCGCCTTCAGGGTGTCGGAGGTGACGCGGTCCAACGGGTCGTAGGTGTACACACGCGTCGCGCCCGTGCCGCCGTAGGCCACCGACGTCAGGCGCGAGGCCGTGTCGTAGTTGTACGTCCGGGTCGTCTTCGTCAGCGGGTCGGAGACCGTCCCCAGGCGGCCTGCCGCGTCGTAGCCGAAGGTGCCGTCGCCCGCCGCGTCCGTGCGGCCGGTCAGGCGGCTCTCCTCGTCGTAGGTGAAGGTGGCCGTGCCGGACGGGCCGTCGGCGGAGAGCAGGTTGCCGCGGTCGTCGTAGGTGTAGGTGTTCGTGCCGCCGGGCGCGCTCGCCGAGATGAGGTTGCCCGTGGCGTCGTAGCCGTAGGTGTCCGGGCTCGTCGCCGCCTCGGCGCCCGAACCGGTGGACCGGGTGACGCGGCCCAGCGCGTCGAAGGTCCGCTCGACCGTCACACCGCCCGGCTGGAGCTCCTTCACCGGCAGCCCGACCGCGTCGTACACGGTCGTCCAGGTGCGGTCCGCCGCGTCCGGGTGGGCCTCGGTGGCGGGTTCCAGCACCGACTCCAGTCTGTTCCGGCTGGTGAAGCCGTACCAGGTGGTGTTGTTCCTGCCGTCCGTGAGGCGGGTGCGGTTGCCCGCCGCGTCGTAGCCGTACGTCGTGGTGATCGACGTGTCGGCGTCGACCGGCTCGACCAGCTCGGTCAGGCGGCCCGCGGCGTCGAACGTCTGGTGGACCGTGTGGCCGAGGGCGTCGGTGACGGCGACGGGGTTGCCGGCCGCGTCGTAGGCGGAGGTCGTGGTGCGCAGGACCGTGCCCGCGCCGTCCTCGTCGCGGACCTGCGTCACGCGGCCCGCCGGGTCGTACGTGGTGCTCGTGGTGCGTCCCTGCGGGGTCGTCGCGGAGGTGGGCAGGCCGGTGGGGCCGTAGCCGTACGCCGTGACGCCGCCCGCGGTGTCCGTGATGGTGAGCGGGTCGCCCGCCGCGTTGTAGGTGCCGGTGGTGGTCAGGCCGGTCGGGCTCTTCGTCGAGCGCAGGTTGCCCGCGTCGTCGTAGGTGTACGTCGTGGTGAACGCGCCTGGCGCCGGGCGGCGTTCGAGCACCGTCGAGGTGATCTGCCGGCCGAGGTCGTCGTAGGTGGCCTCGGTGCGGACGCCGGTCGGGCCGGTGGCGGACAGCTGCTCGCCCAGCAGGTCGTAGGTGAACGTCGACACCGGGGCGGGGGCGCCCTCCTCGGGGGCGGGCAGCGTCACCCGGGCGAGGTTGCCGAGCTGGTCGTAGGCATAGGACGTGACCCGGCCCAGGGGGTCGGTCTCGCTCACCAGGTTGCCCGCCGCGTCGTACGCGCGGGTCGCCGTGCCGGGCAGCGCGGACGTGGCCCGGGCCGGGGTGTAGTCGGGCAGGGTCGTGCTCGTGGCGCGGCCCGCGCGGTCGTACGCGGTGTGGGTGACGTGGCCGTTCGGGTCGCGGACGTCGGTGGTCTCGCCGAAGGCGTTGTAGCCGACGGTGGTGGCCGGGCGGACCGTCACCGCCTCGGTCTGCCGGGTCTCGGCGGTGACCGGGGCCTCGCGGGTGAGGACCGGGCGGCCGAGCACGTCGTAGGCGTGCTCGGTGGTGAACGCGGCGGGGTCGGCGCCGGTGGCGTTGCCGCGCGGGCCGGTGGTGGCGACCACCAGGCCGCGGTCGTCGACCTCGTAGGTGGTGACCAGGTCGGCGGTGCCGTTCTCCACGGTCTGCCGGGTCAGGTCGCCCGTGGTGTCGCGGTCGTAGGTGACCTTCTCGGTGCGGGCGCCGCCCGCGCCCGTGCGGGTGACGGTCCGGACGGCGCCGCCGGCGTCGTAGGTGTAGGCGGTGCGCCGCGCCAGGCCGCCCGGGTCGAGGACCTCGGCGGTGACGCGTCCGGCGGCGTCCACCTCGTAGGCGGTGGTGACCGCGCCGTCGCCGGTGGTCTCGCGGACCAGGTGGCCGGCGGCGTCGTAGGAGCGGTCGCTGAGGACCAGGTCGCGGGTGGTGCCGTCCGGGTCGTGGAAACCGGTGAGGATCTCCTGGGCGGGCAGGCCGTCGTCGTAGTAGGTGTGGCGGGTGGTGCGGCCCATCGCGTCGGTGTGCTCGGCCAGACGGCCGGCCTGGTCGTACGCGTAGGAGTCGAGCACCACGTCGCGGGGATCGGAGGGATCGCCGGGGTCGCCGGTGAAGTCGGTCAGCGTGACCGTGGCGAGGGAGCCCAGCGCCGTGTAGGTGTACCGGAAGGTCCGGTCGCCCGGCAGGGTGCGGCTGGTCTGCCGCCCCTGGATGTCGTAGGTGTAGGTCTCCTCCGCCCCCTCGGGGCCCGTGAGGACGGCGAGTCTGCCGTGCGTGTCGTAGGCGCGCTTCGTGGTGCGGGCGGTGTCGCCGCCGAGGAGGTCGGCGACGGACTCCGTCAGGACGCGGCCGTCGTCGTCGTAGGTGTAGGTGGTGCGGGCGCGGTGCTCGGTGCCGGTGACCCGGTTCGTGGTGACCGGGCCGGTGACCGTCAGCGGGCGGGACTCGCCGTCGTACGTGGTGGTCGTGGTGACGCCGTCCGGGTGCGCGTCGGAGACCGCCTTGGCGCCGGTCTCGCGGCCGAGGGCGTCGTAGGTGTACTCGGTGACGGCGCCGCGGGGGTCGGTAACCTTCGCCAGGTCGCCGGCCGCCGTGTACTGGCGCCGGGTGACCGCGCCCCGGGCGTCGGTGCTGGTGGCGAGCAGACCCGCCGGGACGGTGCCGCCGCCGACGGCGGTCTCGGTGCCATCGGTGAAGGTGAACGACTCAGTGCCGGCCGGGGTGGTGGTGGAGGTCCGGTCGCCGTGGGCGTCGTAGGCGTGGGTCGTCTTGTAGGTGTCGTCCGTCGCGCTCGCCGAGCGGGCGTCGCGGACGGCGGTGAGCTGGTCGTTGCGGGGGTCGAGCGGGTCGTCGGCGTTCAGGAAGTAGCTGTTGTACGAGGTGTGGCAGGTGCCGTCGTCACCGGTCTCGCGGCAGGTCGTCTGCGAGATCCGGTTGCCGCGTTCGTCGTTGCCGAACCGGGTTACCGAGCCGTCGGGGCCGGTGGTGGCCGCGAGGAAGCCGCCGGTGTCGTAGGCGAAGCGCGCGGTGTGGCCGAGCGCGTCCGTCTGGGCGATCAGGCGGTTGCCCTGCAGCGGGTCGTAGGTGTAGCCGGACTTCCCTTCGCCGGGGCCGGTGACGGTGACGGTGAGGGTGGTGGTCCCGGCGACGGCCGGCTGGTCGTCGGTGGCGGGGGCGCCCTCGGTGCCGGTGACGGCGAGGTCGGAGAGCCGGTAGGTGCCGCCGTGGGCGTCCGTGTACGAGGACACCCGGTCGTGGACCGTGTCGTAGGCGACTTCGGCGTGCACCCGGCCGTCGGGCCGGGTGACCTTGGTGAGCTGCTGGGCGACGTCGGCGGCGGCGTGGTGCTCGGCGACGGTGCGGGCGCCCAGGGGGCGGGAGTAGACCGCGGCCTCGTCGATGTCGCCCGTGAAGTGGCCGACGGTGCCGGTGGTGGCGGGCCAGTTCTTCCAGTAGCCGGCGCCGAGGTAGACGAAGCGCTGGTCGTACTGGGTGATCTCGCCGCTGAGGCTGGCGGTCTTCTTGCCGTCGAGGTAGAGGGTCTGGGTGTTGCCGGCCGCGGTGAGCGCCGCGTGGTGCCAGGCGCCGTCGTTGACGGGGGCGGCGGAGGTCAGGGGCGCGGAGGTGCCGTTCCAGAACTCGCCGCGCAGCTTGCCGTCCGTGCCGACGTAAAGCGCAGGGGTGTACTTGCCGGTGGTGGCTTCTTCCAGGGTGTGGTCCTGGTAGCTGAGGAGGACACCGCTGCCGGTGGTGCGGAACCACAACTCGGCGGTCAGGTACGGGGTGTCGGAGACCACCTGGTCCGGCAGTTGCACGTAGGACGTGCTGCCGTTGAAGGCGGCCGACGTGTCGGGGCTGCCCGCGAGCGCGCCGGCGCCGCCGAGCGTGACGTCGCGGTAGGTGGCGGCGTGCTCGTCGCGGTCGAGCGGCAGGTCGCTGGCCGCGTCGGTGGCGCCGTCCTTCTCGTCGAGGCGCCAGTAGGAGAACGGCCCGGCGTCGTGGACGACGGTGCGGTGGTGGGAACCGTCGCCGTAGCCGTAGGTGGTGCAGGCGCCGAGGGTGTCCTCGGGGCCGCAGACCAGCGTGAGCCGGTCGCCGTCGTACGTGTACTCCCAGGTCAGCGGGTCGGCGCCGGGGGTGGGCGGGTCGGTGCTGACGGTGGCGACGTGGCCGCCGGCCCAGGTCAGGTGCAGGGCTCGGCCGCCCGTGGCGGTGACGGTGGTGAGGTCGTCATTCGCGTCGTAGGTGAGGGACTGGGCGCGGCCCCGGTAGTCGGTGACCCCGGTGAGCCGGCCGCCGGCGTCGAAGACGTAGTCGGTCTGCTCCTTATCGGTGAGCCGCCAGCCGCCGCCGGTGGTGGCGGTGAGGGTGGAGAAGCTGCCGTACGGGGGCGCGTAGGTGCCGTCGGGATTCTTGCCGAAGCGGACCTGCCGGCCGGTGGGCAAGGTGGCGACCACGTTGCCGGTGCCGTCGTCGTCCGGCTCGATCCGCATGTCGTAGCGGGTGGACCAGCCGGCACCGAAGGCGTTGTCGGCGCGCGGGTCACGGCTGTTGTAGGTGCGGGTGACGGTCAGGCCGGGGCCGACCGTGGCGACGGTGGCGTCGGTGTCGGTCGTGGTGTAGTTGCCGATGCCGGGGTCGATCTCCCGGCCCGAGCCGCCGGGTCCCTGGCCGCCCAGGTGCGAGGTGACGGCGGGCTGCTCGACGGCGGTGGTGAAGGTGTAGAAGGGGCTGAGCGGGGTCGACAGGCCGTTCTCCCGTGCCTTGACCCGCCACAGGTACTGCTTGCCCCAGGTCAGCTTCCCGGCCGGGACGTTCCAGGTGCGCTTCCCGGTCCAGCCGGAGTTGACGCAGTCGGTGGGGGCCTTCTCAGTGCCGGCGCAGACCTCGAACCAGTGCTCGATGCCGGCCCCGGATGGGTAGTGGTCGACGCTCTCCGAGCCGGTGAACAGCGCGGGGGTGAGGCTGCCGACCTGACCGCCCGGGGTCGGGTACACGTTCGTGATGCGCGGGCCGACGTCCTGGGAGGTGACGGTCACCGTGGTCACGGGCACGCTCTCGCTGGAGAACCACTTCTGGTCCCGCAGCCGCTGCATATCGAAGTTGACCTTGTACTTGCCCGGCGGCAGCGGGGGTATCCGCGCGCTCAGCGTGGTGTCGTCGCCCGGAGTGAGGCGCTCGTTGAGGCGGGTGAACGCCGCCTGTCCCATCAGCGCGCCGGTGCTGTAGTTGCGCACGCGGGTGCCGAGGCGGACCTCGTTCCAGCCGAGCGGCTCCCAGGTGAAGTCGCCGAGATTTTTGACCTTGACGCTGACCTCGCCGCTCTGGCCGCCGGTCAGCGGGGCGGTCTGGGAGCCGACGGTGTACTGCGCTCCCCACGGGCTGTGGGTCACGGACAGGTACGGCTTGTTGGAGGAGTTGGCGCTGCCGAACCGCTTCCAGGGGCCGCTGGTGTCGAAGTCGGCCCACAGGGCGAGGCCCTGGTTGGCAATCGAGCCGTTGACCCAGCCCTCGATGAGGTCGGTGCCCTTCTTGCCGAGGTCGAGGACGCGCCACTTGGAGCCGCCGCAGTTCTCGCCGTAGGCGAAGGAGTCGGAGGCGATCAGGTGATTGAAGCTGGGCGGGCGGTTGTCCCAGGTGACCGTGGTGGAGCTCCACGAGCCGGTCACCCGGTGGACGGTCATCTTCTGGGCGCTGCAGCTGGAGGACCAGACGTTGTACAGGCCGAGGTCGGCGTCGAGGATGTACCGGTTCTTGAGCCTGCTGGTGACGTTGTCGAACTTGAGGTAGCTGATGGCGCGGCTGGTGCCGGCGTCGTAGCTGCCGACCTTGAGCTCGTCGTCGCCGGCGAAGTTGCTGTCCGGCCAGGAGTTCTGGACGAAGGAGTCGCCGTTGTCGTCGATGTCTTCGACGCTGGGGTCGACCTGGACGGGGTAGACGCGGTCCGGGGAATCCAGCCAGGCCTCGTCCAGCAGAACCTTCAGCGACCAGTGCCCGTCGCTCTCCACGAGCCGGTAGTCGACGTCGCCGGACAGGGCCGGGCCGCCGGTCTGCGCGTCGTGGCCCGAGTCCTCCATCCATCCCTTGGGGACGACGGCCTGGACCTGGCCGGCCGTGTCCTTCAGCAGCACGGCTCCATGGGCGTCGAGCGACGGGGTGAGGCCGTCGAGGTGCAGCGGGAACGTCCACTCGGCGGGCGCGTCGGGCGAGTTGAGGACGATCGTCTCCTTGACCGCACCGTGCTCGGCCTCCAGGACGAGGTCGGAGTCCGGGCGGACGTCCGCGTAGTGCGCGCTGTCGTCGCGTACGTCGGCCTCGGCACCGGACGCGCCCGACAGGCCGAAGCCGACCTCGTGCCGTCCCTCGTCCACGCGCAGCGTGGCCAGTTGGGGGTCGTCGCCCCGTCGCGCCAGGGTGAGCCCGGTGTCGTCGGCGGCGGCGGCGAGTCGGTCGCTGCCGGCCTTCGCCCTCTCCGGGGCGCCCTTGGCGTCGGCCGCCGGGACGAGGGAGGTGTCGATCGGCTGCCAGGTGCCGTCCGCGTCCTGGAAGTGCACCTGCTCGGTGTAGACGCGGGTGGTGCGGGTGCCGTCGGTGTTGCGGAACTCCTTGGAGTTGACGGTGCGTTCGCCGGGCAGCTCGACGCCGGCGGCGGGGTCGTAACCGGTGGGTGCCTGCGGGTCCGCGTCCGTGGTGCGGGGGGCCAGGGCGGGCGTGCTGATCTTCGGCTCGACGGGGGTGAACGCGGCGCCCGGGTCGTGCAGGGCCAGCGCGTCCTCGTCCACCGCCAGGTCGGCGAGGTCGGCCTCGCCTCGCCCGTTGGCGTCGGTGCGTCCCGCGTTTACCTCGTGCTTCCGACCGGCCGCGGTGCCGGTGCGCTGCTCGGGCGGCGCGCTGTCGGCCCAGGGCGCGGCCTGGGCGGAGTGCACGAACGGCGTCAGCCCGGGCGGCGGCAGCAGGGTGGCGCCCAGCGCCAGCAGCAGGCTGCCGGACGTCAGGACGACGGCACGCGTGGCGCGCCCGGAGCGGTGGCGGGGGCGGCTGGGCACGGAACTCCTTGGAACCACAAGGCCGATCGCCCGCACGTGGGGCGATCGGCCGGAAGCAGGGGGCCGGGTGCGCTCGTACCGGAAGAGGCGGGAGGCACCCGGGCGGCGTACACGCTAGATGATCAGGCGGCCACTGAACCATGACCATGACAACGGATTTATAACGACATCCCCCGACATGACCACCCTCCACAGGCCGGTCACAGGATCTCCAGAGGGGCCGCTACCCTCCCTGACCTGCGATAAACAAATTCAGCCAGGGCTCAGCAAGCCACCGGATCCGCCCTCCGACCGTGATCAAGTCGAGACGATCACCTGGATAACCTGCGGCGTCATCGTGTGGAGCGGGCATTCCCCCACAGCGGTCCACACCTCCGTCACGAGGCCCGGGCGGCACTTTTGCGCCAATCGGAACCTCCGTACGGCCGCAGTGAAGTGAAGGGCAGTCAGGCAGTCATGGCCGAAGAGAAAGCGTCCAAGCGCCGTCCCCGGGTCTGGTACGCGGCCGTCGCACTGCTGGTCTGCGCGGCCGGTGCGGGCGCGGCCGTCCTCACCGCCGGGTCGGGCGGCGCCGCGGCACCGTACGACCTCAACGGCGACGGCAAGCCCGACCTGGTCGTCGGTCTGCCCGGCAACTCGGTCGGCGGCCACCCACGGGCCGGTTCGGTCGTGATCGCGAACGGCACCTCCACCGGGCCCGCGAGCACCTCGGTCCGCATCGACCAGGACTCCCCCGGCGTGGGCGGCGCCTCCGAGGCCGACGACGGCTTCGGCCAGTCCGTCGCCAGTTGCGACTTCGACGCGGACGGCTACGCGGACCTGGCGGTGTCCTCACCCCTGGAGATGATGGGCACCACCGAGGGCGCCGGCATGCTCAGCGTGCACTACGGCGGCTCCGGGGGCATTTACAACGGGACCACCGAGACCTTCTCCGAGGACACCGCCGCCTACCCCGGAACGGTCGGCTGGGACGAGGTCTTCACCTACTCGCTCGCCGCCGGCGACGTGAACGGTGACGGCTACTGCGACCTGGCCGTCGGCCAGCCCCTCGACCTCGCTGGCGGCAAGTCCAACGCCGGCACCATCAAGCTCATGCACGGCACCGCCTCCGGCCTCAACGCCGCCGACACCGTCCAGCTCGACCAGAACACGGCCAACGTGCCCGGCGCCCCCGAGGCCGAGGACCGCTTCGGGGAACGGATGGCGGTGGGCGACGTCAACGGCGACGGCATCGGTGACCTCGTGGTGGCGACCATCGGCGAGCAGATCTCCGGAAGTTCGGACCGCGGCTCGCTGCACGTGCTGTCCGGCCCCATCGACGACGCCCCGGCCGACAGCGACTACGTCGACTCGGGCAACGTCACCGGCATCGGCGAGTTCGCGGGCAGCGCCCTGGCGGTGGGCCACTTCGACGACGACGCGTACGCGGACGTGGCCGTCGGCGTGTCCGACGAGCAGGCCGGCGACAAGGGCGCCGCAGGCCGCCTCGCCGTCCTCTACGGCGACGCGCACGGACTGTCCGCCAACAGCCGCGTGAAGCTCTTCGACCAGGACACCCCCGGGATCGCGGGCGCCCCCGAGACCGAGGACTACTTCGCCGGCTCCCTCGCCGCGGGCGACTTCGACGGGGACGGCGTGGACGACCTGGTGGTCGGCATGCGAAGTGAGGCCATCGGCTCGGCCAAGGGCTCGGGGGCGGCCCTGGTCCTCTTCGGCAACGCCACCGGGGGCATCACCACGAAGGGCGCGGTGTGGGTCGACCAGGACACGGCGGGTGTGCCCGGAGTCGTGTCCGAGGGCGACCATTTCGGCTGGACGGTCGGAGCCCTGGACACCGACGGCAACGGCCGGGTCGAGCCCCTGGTCGGCGCTCCCGGCAACAGCGCCGGCACGGTCACCGTGCTCAAGGTGAGGCCCGGCACGCTGGAGTCGGCCAAGGCCCTCGCCGAGGTCGACCTGGGGTGGGCGGCGGGCAGCGACGGTGACGCGTTCGGTGTCGCCCTGCCGCACTGACCTGCCTGCGGCGCGGCGTCACGCCCGCAGATACGCCAGCACCGCCAGCACCCTGCGATGCGTGTCGTCCGCCGGGGGCAGGTCGAGCTTGGTGAGGATGCTGCCGATGTGCTTGCCCACGGCCGCATCGGAGACGACGAGCCGGCGGGCGATCGCGCCGTTCGATTTGCCCTCGGCGATCAGTGCCAGGACCTCCCGCTCG
This sequence comes from Streptomyces sp. CB02414, assembly GCF_001905385.1. Taxonomy (GTDB): domain Bacteria; phylum Actinomycetota; class Actinomycetes; order Streptomycetales; family Streptomycetaceae; genus Streptomyces. The sequence continues at coordinate 739,769 of NZ_LIPF01000002.1, forward strand.
CGCGGGCTGAGCCGCTCCAGGGGGTCCCGGCGGCGGCGGAGCAACTGGCGTACCACTTCCGGGTCGACGACCGTGCCGCCGTCCGCCACGCCGACCAGCGCGTCGACGAACTCCTCGACCTGGCCGACACGGTCCTTGAGCAGGTAGCCGACACCCGTGCCGTCGCCGGAGTCCAGCAACTCGGCGGCGTAGGACCGCTGTACGTACTGGCTGAGTACGAGCACGGGCAGACCGGGACGCCGCTCCCGCAGCTCCACCGCCGCGCGCAGGCCCTCGTCCTGGAAGCCGGGCGGCATGCGGACGTCCGTCACGACGGCGTCCGGAGCGTGTTCGCCGACGGCCGCGACCAGCGCCTCCGCGTCGCCCACGGACGCCACGACCTCGTGGCCGAAGCGGGCGAGCAGACCGGCCAGACCGTCCCGCAGCAGGACGCTGTCCTCGGCCAGTACTACGCGAAGCGTTCGGTCCACTCGCAAGGAATCTCCACGCGCAACAGGGTCGGTCCGCCCGGCGGGCTGGACAGCGAGATTCTGCCATCCAGGACCGACACCCGGTCGGCGAGCCCGGTCAGGCCGCTGCCCCCACGAGTCCGCGCACCGGTACCGGCCTCCGTACCTGCCTCGGCACCGCCCCGGCCGTCGTCGTGGATCTCCAGGTGCAGTCGGCCGTCGCGGTGCCCGCCGGTCACCCGGGCCCGGTCGGCGCCACTGTGCCTGGCCACGTTGGCGAGGGCCTCGCAAACCACGAAGTAGGCGGCGGCCTCGACGGCCTGGGGCAGCCGGCCGGGCAGTTCCAGGCGCACGTCCACGGGGACGGCGGAGCGGTCGGCGGCGTCGTCGACGGCCGCCGTCAGGCCGTGGTCGGCGAGGACCTTGGGGTGGATGCCGTGGATCAGCTCGCGCAGTTCCTCCAGGGCCCTGCCCGCCTCCCCGTGGGCCTTGGCCAGCTGGTCGGCGAGCGGGCCGGGCGGCGCGTCGAGGCGGGCCAGGCCCAGTGTCATCGTCAGGGCGACCAGGCGCTGTTGGGCGCCGTCGTGCAGGTCGCGTTCGATCCGGCGGCGTTCGGCCTCGAAGGCGTCCACCAACCGGACGCGGGAGCGGGTGAGTTCGACGACGCGTGCGTCCAGGTCCGCCTCGCGCGGGCCGCCCAGGAGTACGCGGGTGAGGGCGGCGCGTGCGCCCGCCGCCAGGGCCAGCGCGTACGCGCCCAGGATGAGCAGCAGCAGCCCGAGGACCGCCGCGCCGCACGCCGTCGGCCAGGTGGTGACCGTCCACAGCTTGAGCACCTTCGCCTCCTCGCCGTCGCCGACGGTGGCCATCAGGAGAGGGGTGGCGGCGGTGGCCAGCGGGAAGGTGAGGGCGGCGGTGACGAGGAGGGCGTCCAGCGGCCAGAGGACGGTGGCGAGCAGCAGGGCGTGGCCCAGGTCCCGCCAGGTCGCGGGCTCGCGCAGGCGGGTGGTGAGCCAGGGCCAGGGGCCGGTGGCGGCGGGCTGCCGCCGGGGCGGGCCGGGGGCGGGGGCGTCGTCGGCCAGGCGCAGCCGGAGCCTTTCCAGGCGGGCCACGGGCAGGCCCGCGAGGGCGGTGAGCACCAGCAGCGGGAGACCCACGACGACGACGGAGAGGACTCCCCCGACGGTCACCAGGACCACCAGCCCCACCAGGGTCACGGCGCCGGTCACCGCACCGGTCAGCAGGTGGGCGACGGCGCGCCAGGGCCAAGCCGACAACAGGAAGCCGGGGGCGGACATGGCCTGCCACACGTTTCGAGGGCGCATGCGGATCACCGTAGGACCGCGGTGCGCGGCGGGGCCATCGGCCCAGGAGGAGTGATCGGGGTATGGCCTGCCATACCCCCGCTCTCGCCCCTGCCGCACTGCGCCGGTGACGCCCCGCGCGGTTGGCTGGAGGCACCGAGAAACCGAACGACGGGTGGGGTACGAGTGACCGACGACGCGATCCAGTTGCGCTCCGTGAGCAGGCGGTACGGGTCCGGCGACAGCGCCGTGACGGCCCTCGACGAGGTCTCCCTCGACTTCCCGAGCGGCACCTTCACCGCCGTCATGGGCCCCTCCGGCTCGGGCAAGTCGACGCTGCTCCAGTGCGCCGCCGGCCTGGACCGGCCCACGTCGGGGTCGGTGGTCGTCGGCGGCACGGAGCTGACGGGGCTGAGCGAGCGGCGGCTGACACTGCTGCGCCGCGAGCGCATCGGCTTCGTCTTCCAGGCGTTCAACCTGCTGCCGTCCCTGACCGCCGCGCAGAACGTGGCGCTCCCCCTGCGCCTGGCCGGCCGCCGCCCCTCCCGGTCCCGGGTGCGCGAGGCGCTGGACCGGGTCGGCCTGGCCGACCGCGCCCGGCACCGGCCCACGGAGCTGTCGGGCGGCCAGCAGCAGCGGGTCGCACTGGCCCGCGCCCTGATCACCCGCCCCGAGGTGCTGTTCGCCGACGAGCCGACCGGCGCCCTGGACTCGCGGACCGGCCGCCAGGTACTGGCCCTGCTGCGCGGCATGGTCGACCGCGAGGGCCAGACGGTCGTCTTGGTCACGCACGATCCGGTGGCAGCGGCCTACGCCGATCGTGTGGTCTTCCTCGTGGACGGCCGGCCGGACGGCGAGCTGACCGGGGCGGGCGCCGACGCCATCGCCACCCGCATGACCCGGCTGGAGGCCGCCCCGTGCTGACCGTCGCCCTCCACACCCTGCGCTCCCGCTGGACCACCTTCACCGGCAGCTTCGTCGCCCTGAGTCTGGGCGTCGCGCTGCTCACGGTGACGGGACTGGCACTCGCCTCCTCGTCGGCCGCGCCGGACCGGGCGCCGGAACGGTTCGCCGCCGCGCCCGTCGTGGTCCAAGGGCAGGACACGCTGCGGGTGCCGACGCCGGTCGGCGACCGTACGGAGAAGCTCGCCCGGCCGCGTGCCGTGCCCGCCGGGACGGTCGCCGTGCTGCGGCGGCTCGGGCGGGTCGTCGAGGACCGGTCCTTCCCGGTGCGTGTCGCGGGCGGGCCCGGAGAACGGACCGAGGACTGGCCTGGTGACCTGGTGGGGCACCCGTGGTCCGTCGCCGCGTTCGCCCCGTACGAGATCGCCGCGGGCCGCGCGCCGCGCGCCGCCGGGGAGGTCGTCGTCAGCGGCGGCTGGGCCGCGCCCGGTGAACGGCTCCGTACGGACCGGGGCGTGGTCGAGGTCGTGGGCACCGTGCCCGACCGCGGCTTCGAGAACGCCGTCTTCTACACCGACGCCCAGGCCGCCCGGCTCTCCCCGGTCAGCCTCCAACTCGTGGTCGAGGCGGACCCGTCAGCGGTGCGGGAGGCGGTGCGCGGCGACGCGGGCGTGCGGGTGCTGACCGGGGACGACCGCCGGGACGCCGACGCCCGTCCCGAGCGGGACCGCGAGGCGCTGACCGCGATGAACGCCCTGTTCGGCACGGCCGGTGGCGTCACCGCGTTCGTGTCGGTGTTCGTCGTGGCGTCCACCTTCGCCTTCGCGGTGGCGCAGCGGCGGCGGGAGTTCGGGCTGCTGCGCACCGCCGGGGCCACGCCCGGGCAGGTGCGCCGGACGGTGCTGGCCGAGGGGCTGGCGGTGGGCGTCCTCGCGTCGGCGGCCGGCTGCGCGCTCGGGTCGTACGGCGCCCCGCACCTGGCCGCATGGGTGGTCGACGAGGGCCTGGCACCGGCCTGGTTCACCATCGGCGACCACACGTGGCCGTACCACGCGGCCTTCTGGACGGGGCTGCTCGTCGCGCTGGGCGGCGTGGTCGCGGCGTCCTGGCGGGCCGGCCGGACCGCCCCCGCGCAAGCACTGCGCGAGGCGTCCATGGAAGCCCGGGGCATGACCCGGGGGCGGTGGCTGTGCGGCGTGGCCCTGCTGCTGACCGCGCTGGTGACGCTCACCGTCGCCCTCGTCGACAATCCCGGAGAGCTCCTGCACCGCAAGACGTACGTGAGCCGCCCGATGCTGCTGATCAGCGCGGCGGCGCTGCTCGCCCCCGTCGTGGTGCGGCCTCTGACCCGGCTGCTGACCTGGCTGCCGGCCCGGCTCCCGGGGGCGGCGGGGATGCTGGTGCGGGAGAACGCCTCCGCCGGGGCGCGCCGTACGGCCGCCGTGGCGGCACCGGTACTGGTGACGGTCGCCCTCGCGGGTTCGCTCCTCGGCGCCACCGCGACACTGAACGAGGCCGGCGCCACCCAGGTGCGCGCCCGGACCGCCGCCGACTTCGTGGTCACGGCACCGGACGACACCGGCTTCGACGCGGCTACGGTGAACCGGCTGCGCGCGGTGCCGGGAGCGGCCGCCGTCTCCCCGGCCTCCCCGACCGCCGTGTACATCCTGGAGGAGGACGTGGCCCTCATCGGCTCCGAAGCGCGTGCCGTCGCCGACCCCGCCGCGCTGGCGGCCACCACCCGGCTGCCGCTGGCGGCGGGGAAGGTGACCGACCTGGACGACGGCTCGATCATCGTCAACGAGGAGTGGGAGCGGCATTCGGTCGGCGAGCGCGTACGGGTGTGGCTCGGCGACGGCACGGAGAGGACGCTGCGCATCGCCGCCGTGATGCCCACCGGTACCGGCGACAACGGGGTCTACGTCACCTCCGCCAACGCGCCGGGCGCGCCGGTCGACCGGGTGGACGTCACCGTGGCGGCCGGCTCGGACGCCGATGCGGTGGCCGAGGCGCTGCGCGGGGCGGTGGGACCGGCCGGCGGTCAGGTGTCGGACCGGGTCGCATGGCTGGCGTCCGCGCACCCCGAGACCGGCACCACGACCCGGGCGGGCCTCCTCCTGGTCCTCGGCATCGCCCTGCTCTACACCGGGATCTCGCTGGTCAACACCATGGTGATGGCCACCTCCGACCGGACGCGCGACCTGGCCGCACTGCGGCTGGCGGGTGCCACCAGGTGGCAGGTACTGCGGCTGACCGGCGCGGAGTCGCTGACGGTGGTGGCGGTCGGCGCGGTACTGGGACTGGTCGTGGCCGTCCTCAACCTCGCCGGGATGTGGGGCGCGCTGCGCCTGCTGTCCGTACACAGCACTCCCGACCTGCCGTGGACGGCGCTCGCTGGGGTGATCGGTACCTGCGCGGTACTGGCGGTGATCGCGTCGGTGCTGCCGGCGGCCCTGGCCCTGCGGCGCCGGGCGGTGCGACTGGCGGGAGCACGGGAGTGACCTCGCACTCCCGCACGACGGCTCACTCCCCTTCGGCTCCGAACACCTCCGACGCCGACGAGGCCGTGATCGCCCGGGTGAACCAGACGTCCAGCACACCCATGTCGGTACACCCGGCGATCCTCGCCCGCTCTCCCTCGGACACCACAACACCCCGCCGCTCCAACAACAGCAGAATGGCATCGGCCCGCCCCTCGGCCCGCCCCTCGGCCCTGAGATTCTGCGCGGTCTCCGACTGGAAGAAGGAAAGGTCGGCGGCCATGATCTGCCTCCAGAGTTCCGCGGCCGGCGTCTTGCCGAGGCCTTGTTCCGTGAGCTCGATGAAGATGCTTGCCGTGTTCTCGTCGTCGGCCGACAGGCCCTTCAGGGCCGACGCCAGCGCTTTCAGTATGGCATCGGCGTCCGGGTCCCGGCGGTGCAGCGCCGCGGACAGCACGGTCAGCGGGATGTCCCGCGCCGCCTCGTCGGGGCTGTCGATCACGGGCAGCTGGTCCGGCCCGAGGACCAGTGGCCGCACGGTGAGCGAGGGCCACTGCGGTGGGCCGATGTCGACCTCCCTGGACGCCCAGGCAGCCGTACGCCGGTCGGCGCAGACGACCAGCAGGACCGGGGGCAGCCGGTACTTGGCGTGCAGGTGCGACAAGTAGTACGCCCAGCTCGCGGGCTTGTCGCGGTCCTGCTTTCCCTGCGACTCGACGGCGAGCAGGAAGCTGCCGTTGTCGCCGGTCTCCATGCGCAGCAGCGTGTCGACGCGCCGTTCCACCGGGCGGTTCTCGGTGAGGTCGGTGGTGAGCGGTACCGCGGAGACCGGTTCGGCGAAGGAGACGCCGAGCGCCTTGACGGCACGGGCGAAGAGCGCCGGATCCTCCTGGAAGATCCGGTGCAGCGCCTCGTGGGATGAACTGACCATGCGGCGAATGTAGAAGAGCACCGGACATTGCCAGGTACATATGCCGATCGTTACCGCGGACGAGTGACAACTGGGCCGCCACCATTGACGCGCGCAGGCCTCCGGCAACGACGAAGGGGCCCGCACGACCGAAGTCGTGCGGGCCCCTCCTCAGGCATCAGCCCATGTCAGGTCAGTTGACCGACAAGCAAGCGGAGCTTACTTGTTGATCTTGGTGACCTGGCCGGCGCCGACCGTCCGGCCACCCTCGCGGATGGCGAACTTCAGGCCCTCTTCCATGGCGACGGGCTGGATGAGCTCCACCTTCATCTCGGTGTTGTCACCCGGCATGACCATCTCGGTGCCCTCGGGGAGGGTCACGACGCCGGTCACGTCCGTCGTACGGAAGTAGAACTGCGGACGGTAGTTGTTGAAGAACGGCGTGTGGCGGCCACCCTCGTCCTTGGACAGGATGTAGGCCTGGGCCTCGAACTCGGTGTGCGGGGTGACCGAGCCCGGCTTGATGATGACCTGGCCGCGCTCGACGTCCTCGCGCTTGATGCCGCGGAGCAGCAGACCGACGTTCTCACCGGCCTGGCCCTCGTCGAGCAGCTTGCGGAACATCTCGATGCCGGTGACCGTGGTGGTGGTCTTCTCGGTCTTGATGCCGATGATGTCGACGGTCTCGTTGACCTTGAGGACACCACGCTCGATGCGGCCGGTGACGACCGTACCGCGACCGGTGATGGTGAAGACGTCCTCGATCGGCATCAGGAACGGCTTGTCGACGTCGCGCTCGGGCTCCGGGATGGCCTCGTCCACGGCCTTCATGAGCTCGAGGACCGAGTTGCCCCACTCCTTGTCGCCCTCGAGGGCCTTCAGAGCGGAGACCTTGACGACGGGAACGTCGTCGCCCGGGAACTCGTACTCGGAGAGGAGCTCACGGACCTCGAGCTCGACGAGCTCCAGGATCTCCTCGTCGTCCACCATGTCGGCCTTGTTCAGGGCGACGACGATGTACGGAACGCCGACCTGGCGGGCCAGGAGCACGTGCTCCTTGGTCTGCGGCATCGGGCCGTCGGTGGCGGCGACCACGAGGATGGCGCCGTCCATCTGCGCGGCACCCGTGATCATGTTCTTGATGTAGTCCGCGTGACCGGGGCAGTCGACGTGGGCGTAGTGACGCGTCTCGGTCTGGTACTCGACGTGCGCGATGGAGATGGTGATACCGCGCTGGCGCTCCTCGGGCGCCTTGTCGATCATGTCGAAGGCCGAGGCCTCGTTCAGGTCCGGGTACGCGTCGTGCAGCACCTTGGTAATGGCGGCCGTGAGGGTCGTCTTACCGTGGTCGATGTGACCGATGGTGCCGATGTTGACGTGCGGCTTAGTCCGCTCGAACTTCGCCTTCGCCACTGGGGTCCTCCTGTGGAGTGGTTCTGTACGCCTTACTCATCGGCGCCAGGTGATCTTTGCTGGAAAGCCCGGGTGCCGGGGGCATTCCGCCGGTTCACGGCGGAATGCCCCATGCAGGCTCCGGGGTCAAGCCTAAAGCGTGTTTACGGGGTCCGTTAAACGGAGTAGTCCGTTACTCGCCCTTGGCCTTCGCGATGATCTCCTCGGCGACGTTCCGGGGAACCTCGGCGTAGGAGTCGAACTGCATCGAGTAGCTTGCGCGACCCGACGTCTTGCTGCGGAGGTCGCCGACGTAGCCGAACATCTCCGACAGGGGCACGAGGCCCTTGACGACGCGGGCGCCCGCACGCTCCTCCATGGCCTGGATCTGGCCACGGCGGGAGTTGATGTCGCCGATGACCTCACCCATGTAGTCCTCGGGCGTGGTGACCTCGACGGCCATCATCGGCTCCAGGAGCACGGGCGAAGCCTTGCGCGCGGCCTCCTTGAAGGCCTGCGAACCGGCGATCTTGAAGGCGAGCTCGGAGGAGTCGACCTCGTGGTAGCCACCGTCGATGAGCGTGACGCGGACGCCCGTCATCTCGTAGCCGGCCAGGATGCCGAACTGCATGGCCTCCTGCGCACCGGCGTCCACCGAAGGGATGTACTCCTTCGGGATGCGGCCACCGGTGACCTTGTTCACGAACTCGTACGAGGCGTCGCCGCCCTCGATCGGCTCGATCGCGATCTGCACCTTGGCGAACTGACCGGTACCACCGGTCTGCTTCTTGTGGGTGTAGTCCACGCGCTCGACGGTCTTGCGGATCGTCTCACGGTACGCGACCTGCGGCTTGCCGACGTTGGCCTCGACCTTGAACTCGCGCTTCATCCGGTCGACCAGCACCTCGAGGTGAAGCTCGCCCATACCGCCGATGACGGTCTGGCCGGTCTCCTCGTTGGTGTGCACCTGGAAGGAGGGGTCCTCCTCCGCGAGACGCTGGATGGCGACACCCAGCTTCTCCTGGTCGCCCTTGGACTTGGGCTCGATCGCGACCTCGATGACCGGCGCCGGGAAGTCCATGGACTCCAGGATGACCGGGTTCTTGTCGTCGGACAGCGTCTCACCGGTGGTGGTCTGCTTCAGGCCCATGACGGCGACGATGTCGCCGGCGCCCACCGACTCGATCTCCTCACGCTTGTTCGCGTGCATGCGGTAGATCTTGCCGATGCGCTCCTTCTTGCCCTTGACGGAGTTCAGCACGGCGGTGCCGGACACCAGGCGGCCCGAGTAGACCCGGACGAAGGTGAGCTTGCCGAGGTGCGGGTCGCTCATGATCTTGAACGCGAGCGCGGCCAGCGGCTCGTCCTCGGACGGCTTGCGCTTGACGACGACCTCGGGGTCCTTGACGTCCTGGCCCTCGATGGCCTCGACGTCGAGCGGGGTCGGCAGGTAGCGCACGACCGCGTCGAGCAGGGGCTGGACGCCCTTGTTCTTGAACGCGGTGCCGCAGAACACCGGGGTGACGGTGGTCTCGTCGGACTTGCCGGACGCGATGGTGATACGACGGATCGCGGCGTACAGCTGCTCCTCGGTGGGTTCCTGGCCCTCCAGGAACAGCTCCATGATCTCTTCGTCGTTCTCCGCGACGGCCTCGACCAGCTTGCCGCGCCACTCCTCGGCGGCCTCGGTGTGCGTGGCCGGGATGTCGACGGTCTCGTACATCTCGCCCTTGGCCGCGTCGGCGGACCACACGAGCGCCTTCATGCGGACGAGGTCCACGACGCCCTGGAAGTCGGCCTCGGCACCGATCGGGAGCTGCATGACGAGCGGCTGGGCGCCCAGGCGGTCCGAGATCATCTCCACGCAGCGGTGGAACTCGGCGCCGGTACGGTCCAGCTTGTTGACGAAGCAGATGCGCGGCACGCCGTAACGGTCGGCCTGACGCCACACCGTCTCGGACTGCGGCTCGACACCGGCGACACCGTCGAACACGGTCACGGCACCGTCGAGCACACGCAGGGAACGCTCCACCTCGACGGTGAAGTCGACGTGCCCCGGGGTGTCGATGATGTTGATCGTGTAGTCGTTGTCCTCGAGCGGCCAGTGGCAGGTGGTCGCAGCAGACGTGATCGTGATGCCACGCTCCTGCTCCTGCTCCATCCAGTCCATCGTGGCGGCGCCGTCGTGGACCTCACCGATCTTGTACGACACACCCGTGTAGAACAGGATCCGCTCGGTGGTGGTCGTCTTGCCCGCGTCGATGTGGGCCATGATCCCGATGTTGCGGACCTTGGCCAGGTCAAGTGAAGTGGTAGCCATAAGGCTTCAGTCTTCTCTCGGTCTCGATGTGGGTAGCGACTACCAGCGGTAGTGCGCGAAGGCCTTGTTGGACTCGGCCATCTTGTGCGTGTCCTCGCGCTTCTTCACAGCGGCACCGAGGCCGTTGGAGGCGTCGAGGAGCTCGTTGAGCAGACGCTCGGTCATGGTCTTCTCGCGACGGGCGCGGGAGTAACCGACCAGCCAGCGCAGCGCGAGGGTGTTGGCGCGACCGGGCTTGACCTCGATCGGCACCTGGTACGTCGCACCACCGACACGGCGGGACTTGACCTCGAGGGTCGGCTTGATGTTCTCGAGAGCGCGCTTGAGCGTGATGACCGGGTCGTTGCCGGTCTTCTCGCGCAGGCCCTCCATGGCGCCGTAGACGATGCGCTCGGCGGTGGAGCGCTTGCCGTTCAGCAGCACCTTGTTGATCAGGGAGGTCACCAGAGGAGAACCGTAGACCGGGTCGATGATGACCGGGCGCTTCGGGGCGGGGCCCTTACGAGGCATTCTTACTTCTCCTTCTTGGCGCCGTAGCGGCTGCGGGCCTGCTTGCGGTTCTTGACACCCTGGGTGTCGAGCGAACCGCGGATGATCTTGTAGCGAACACCAGGCAGGTCCTTCACACGGCCGCCGCGCACGAGCACGATGGAGTGCTCCTGCAGGTTGTGCCCCTCACCCGGAATGTAAGCGGTGACCTCGATCCCGCTGGTCAGACGCACACGCGCGACCTTACGCAGGGCCGAGTTCGGCTTCTTCGGGGTGGTCGTGAACACACGCGTGCAGACGCCGCGACGCTGAGGGGAACCCTCGAGTGCGGGCGTCTTGTTCTTCTCGACCTTGTCCTGCCGGCCCTTACGGACCAGCTGCTGGATCGTAGGCACTACTTCTCCGGTTTCTGTGTGCCGAATGGTAAAGCTAACCTGGAACATCGCCGACCCACGCGGTCGGGTGTGTCGAAGCCGCGAGCTCCGGCCGCAGGGCGGAAGAAGACGCGATTTACGGTGGCCACGCACGCCCCGGTGCGGTCGTAGGCACGCACGAGGGCCAGGGCACACCCCAGGCACAAGGTCTGAGCGTACCTATCGCATTTGCTGCGGTCAAAACAAATGCCTCAGGGGCGCGAGTGGACGGGCCGGAACCAGACCCTTCCCGGGTCGGCGCGGACGGCTCATCCGTATGATCATCCGGCCCCGGCGGTACTGACCATCGAGAGGACGTGCGGAGCATGCGCAGGACGATGTCCGTGGTGAGCACCACACTGGCGGCGCTGGTACTGGCCGGCTGCGGCGGAGGCGGCTCCCCGGACGCGACGGACGCGAACAAGGGTTCCGCCTCGCCGTCCCGCGGAACGTCCCCCGACCCGGAGGGTCCCTCGGAGCTGCTGACCGTCCCCTCCGCCTACGACCCGAAGCGGGGTTGGCAGCACACTCTGGACTGGATGCCGGAGGACTACGCCGCGCAGCCCCTGACAGCCGTCGGCACCCGCACCGACACGGTCGCCTATGTGGACACCACCGAGGACGGGTACGTCGTTCAGGTGCGGGACGCCTCCACAGGTGCGGTCCGCTTCACGAGTCGGCCCTGGGATCCCCCCGCCCCCACGGAGGCCGACGGCCTGATGAGTGGCCCGGTGCTGCTGCCCTCCGTGGCCACGGCTGTCCAGGACGGTCGTGAGTACGTCGTGCTGTGGGCCCACGGCGAGACCGGCGGGGACGCCCTCAACAAGGGCAAGCAGTCCGTCCGCCTCCAGGTGTTTCCGGCCGACGCCTCGGGCAGCGCGGTGGCTCCGGCCCGCGAGATCGACATCCCGGTCGAACTGTCGGCATTCGGCGAAGACCGCCTCCGGGTGGCCGACTTCGGCACAGGTCTGGAGGTCCACTGGGAGTCGGAGAACACCGACAGGAACGCCGTCGCGGTGGACGTCACCAGCGGTACGCTCGACCGCTGCGCGGACGCCTGCGCCGAGGGCATCGGCCGTATCGGGACCGACGAGGGCTGGGTCGTCTCCGACCGCTCCCAGGGCGCCGTGTCGATGCCCGGCGTCTGGGACATCCGTGACGCGGCCCCGCCCGGCGCCACGTACCCGGACGACACGGCGAGCAACGAGTTCGTGGGCGTCGCCGGCGGTCGTCTCCTCACCCGGTGGCAGGCCGAGTCCGGCAGTGTCGTGCAGCCCCTGACCGCCCTGCACGACGCGACCACGGGCAAGCTGGAGACCAGCGTCGTCTGCGACCGCCCGGACGGCGAGAAGGCCGTCGCCTCCCCCGACGGCCGCTTCGTCGCCGCCGGCACCGTCGCCTTCGACCTCCAGCGGCGCAGCGGCCACTGCCTCGACGCGGGTGCGGAACGCAAGGCCAGCGTGTACATCTGGTCGATCGCCGACGGCGGCACCGCCTACGGCACGCTCGACGACACGCGCACGGACAACGAGCAGACCGCCGAGGTCGACCTTTCCACCGGCACCCCCCGGCTCCTCCCCGAAGGCACCCTCGTTCCCGACCTGACCCTGAAGACCACCGGCGTCTTCCTGACCCCGAGCCCCACCTACGGCCTGCTGATCTCGGTGCTCCACACCCGGTGACACCGCTCACGCCGAAGGGCGGCCACCCCGTGGGGTGACCGCCCTTCATGCGATCAAGCGACTGCTCGCTTACTGGTTGTACGGACCGTAGTCGTAGTCCTCCAGCGGAACGGCCTGGCCGGAGCCCGTGCCGAACGGCGAGTAGTCGATGTCGTCGTAGCCGACGGCCGAGTACATCGCGGCCTTGGCCTCCTCGGTCGGCTCGACCCGGATGTTGCGGTAGCGGGACAGGCCCGTACCGGCCGGGATGAGCTTACCGATGATGACGTTCTCCTTGAGGCCGATGAGGCTGTCGGACTTGGCGTTGATCGCCGCGTCCGTCAGGACTCGGGTCGTCTCCTGGAAGGAGGCGGCCGACAGCCAGGATTCCGTCGCCAGCGAGGCCTTGGTGATACCCATCAGCTGCGGACGACCGGAGGCCGGGTGACCGCCCTCCTGGACCACACGACGGTTCTCGGTCTCGAACTTCGAGCGCTCCACCAGCTCGCCGGGCAGCAGCTCGGCGTCGCCGGACTCGATGATCGTCACGCGGCGCAGCATCTGCCGGATGATGATCTCGATGTGCTTGTCGTGGATCGACACGCCCTGCGAGTTGTAGACCTTCTGGACCTCGCCGACCAGGTGGACCTGGACGGCACGCTGACCCAGGATGCGCAGCACGTCGTGCGGGTTGGTGGCACCCACGGTGAGCTTCTGGCCCACCTCGACGTGGTCGCCCTCGCCCACCAGCAGACGGGCACGCTTCGAGATCGGGAACGCCGTCTCGTCGCTGCCGTCGTCCGGGGTGACGACGATCTTCTTGGTCTTCTCGGTCTCCTCGATCCGGACACGGCCGGAGGCCTCGGAGATCGGGGCGACACCCTTCGGGGTACGGGCCTCGAAGAGCTCGACGACACGCGGCAGACCCTGGGTGATGTCGTCACCGGCCACACCACCGGTGTGGAAGGTACGCATCGTCAGCTGGGTACCGGGCTCACCGATGGACTGGGCGGCGATGATGCCGACCGCCTCACCGATGTCGACCAGCTTGCCGGTGGCCAGCGAGCGGCCGTAGCACATGGCGCAGGTGCCGACCTGGGACTCGCAGGTCAGGATCGAGCGGGTCTTGACCTCCTCGACACCGTGGCGCACGAGCTGGTCGATGAGCACGTCACCGAGGTCGACGTTGGCCGGCGCGATCACCTTGCCGTCGATGACGACGTCCTCGGCGAGCATGCGGGCGTAGACGCTGGTCTCGACGTCCTCGGTCTTGCGCAGCGTGCCGTCCGCGTCGCGCGAGGCGATCGGCAGCTTGAGGCCGCGCTCGGTGCCGCAGTCCTCCTCGCGAATGATGACGTCCTGGGAGACGTCGACCAGACGACGCGTGAGGTAACCCGAGTCGGCGGTACGCAGAGCGGTGTCCGCCAGACCCTTACGGGCACCGTGCGTGGAGATGAAGTACTCCAGCACGGACAGGCCCTCACGGAAGGAGGCCTTGATCGGACGCGGGATCGTCTCGTTCTTCGCGTTCGACACCAGACCACGCATACCGGCGATCTGACGCATCTGCATCATGTTGCCTCGTGCGCCCGAGTTCACCATCATGAAGATCGGGTTGGTCTTCGGGAAGTTGTCGTTCATCGCCTCGGCGACCTCGTTGGTCGCCTTGGTCCAGATCGCGATGAGCTCCTGCGTGCGCTCGTCCTTGGTGATCAGACCGCGCTCGTACTGCTTCTGGACCTTCTCGTCCTGCGCCTCGTAGCCGCGGACGATCTCCTTCTTCGCCTCGGGAACGACGACGTCGGAGATGGCCACGGTCACGCCGGAACGGGTGGCCCAGAAGAAGCCGGCCGCCTTCAGGTTGTCGAGCGTCGCCGCCACGATGACCTTCGGGTAGCGCTCGGCGAGGTCGTTGACGATCTCGGAGAGCTGCTTCTTGCCCACCTCGTAGTCGACGAAGGGGTAGTCCTCGGGCAGCAGCTCGTTGAAGAGCGCGCGGCCCAGCGTGGTCTTCAGGGTGAAGGTGTCACCCTGCTGCCACTCCGGCTCACCCTCCTCGCGGGCCGGGGGCTCCCAGCCGCGGGGCGGGATGGTGCCCACCGGGAAGCGGATGTCGACCTTCGACTGGAGCGACAGGTCGCCCGCGTCGAACGCCATGATCGCCTCGGCGGCGGACCCGAAGGCACGGCCCTCGCCCTTGAGGTCGCGGCCCTCGCCGTCGGTGGTGAGGAAGAACAGACCGAGGACCATGTCCTGGGTCGGCATCGTCACCGGACGGCCGTCGGCCGGCTTGAGGATGTTGTTCGAGGACAGCATCAGGATGCGGGCCTCGGCCTGCGCCTCCGCGGAGAGCGGCAGGTGGACGGCCATCTGGTCACCGTCGAAGTCCGCGTTGAACGCGGTGCAGACGAGCGGGTGGATCTGGATGGCCTTGCCCTCGACCAGCTGCGGCTCGAAGGCCTGGATGCCGAGGCGGTGCAGCGTGGGCGCGCGGTTCAGCAGAACCGGGTGCTCCGCGATGACCTCTTCGAGCACGTCGTACACGACCGTGCGGCCGCGCTCGACCATGCGCTTGGCGCTCTTGATGTTCTGCGCGTGGTTCAGGTCGACCAGGCGCTTCATCACGAACGGCTTGAAGAGCTCCAGCGCCATGGCCTTGGGCAGACCGCACTGGTGCAGCTTCAGCTGCGGGCCGACGACGATGACGGAACGCGCCGAGTAGTCGACTCGCTTGCCGAGCAGGTTCTGACGGAAGCGGCCCTGCTTGCCCTTGAGCATGTCGCTCAGGGACTTCAGCGGGCGGTTGCCCGGACCGGTCACCGGGCGACCACGACGACCGTTGTCGAAGAGGGCGTCCACGGCCTCCTGGAGCATGCGCTTCTCGTTGTTCACGATGATCTCGGGCGCGCCGAGGTCGAGAAGCCGCTTCAGGCGGTTGTTGCGGTTGATGACACGGCGGTACAGGTCGTTCAGGTCGGAGGTCGCGAAGCGGCCACCGTCCAGCTGCACCATCGGACGCAGGTCCGGCGGGATGACCGGCACGCAGTCCAGCACCATGCCCTTGGGGCTGTTGCTGGTCTGCAGGAACGCGGAGACGACCTTGAGGCGCTTGAGCGCACGGGTCTTCTTCTGGCCCTTGCCGGTGCGGATGATCTCGCGGAGGCGCTCGGCCTCCTCGTCGAGGTCGAAGGACTCCAGGCGCTTCTGCAGGGCAGCCGCACCCATGGAGCCGTCGAAGTAGGTGCCGAAGCGGTCGCGCAGCTCGCGGTAGAGCAGCTCGTCGCCCTCCAGGTCCTGGACCTTGAGGTTCTTGAACCGGTTCCACACCTCGTCGAGGCGGTCGATCTCGCGCTGCGCACGGTCGCGCAGCTGCTTCATCTCACGCTCGGCACCCTCGCGCACCTTGCGGCGCACGTCGGCCTTGGCGCCCTCGGCCTCCAGCTCGGCCAGGTCGGTCTCGAGCTTCTTGGCGCGGGCCTCCAGGTCGGAGTCGCGGCGCTGCTCGATCTGCTGGCGCTCGACGGAGACGTGGGCCTCCAGCGAGGGCAGATCGCGCGTGCGGCGCTCCTCGTCCACGAAGGTGATCATGTACGCGGCGAAGTAGATGACCTTCTCGAGGTCCTTCGGCGCCAGGTCCAGCAGGTAGCCCAGGCGCGACGGGACGCCCTTGAAGTACCAGATGTGGGTGACGGGGGCGGCCAGCTCGATGTGGCCCATCCGCTCACGGCGCACCTTGGCGCGCGTGACCTCGACGCCGCAGCGCTCACAGATGATGCCCTTGAAGCGGACGCGCTTGTACTTGCCGCAGTAGCACTCCCAGTCCCGGGTCGGACCGAAGATCTTCTCGCAGAAGAGTCCGTCCTTCTCGGGCTTGAGGGTGCGGTAGTTGATGGTCTCGGGCTTCTTGACCTCGCCGTGGCTCCACTGACGGATGTCGTCAGCGGTGGCCAGACCGATCCGGAGCTCGTCGAAGAAGTTGACGTCGAGCACTATGCGTCAATCCCTCTCAGGGTTGTAAGTCTGTGGTCTGAAACGGGGGTCGCGGGATCGGCGGGGCCTCCGGGTGGGAGGCCCCGCCTGACTCCCGTCAGACCTCTTCGACGCTGCTCGGCTCGCGCCGCGACAGGTCGATGCCGAGCTCCTCCGCAGCGCGGAAGACGTCCTCGTCGGTGTCACGCATCTCGATGGACATGCCGTCCGAGGACAGCACCTCCACGTTGAGGCACAGGGACTGCATCTCCTTGATGAGCACCTTGAAGGACTCGGGGATGCCGGGCTCAGGGATGTTCTCGCCCTTGACGATGGCCTCGTAGACCTTCACGCGGCCGGTCACGTCGTCGGACTTGATGGTCAGCAGCTCCTGGAGGGCGTACGCGGCGCCGTAAGCCTCCAGCGCCCACACCTCCATCTCACCGAAGCGCTGGCCACCGAACTGGGCCTTACCACCCAGCGGCTGCTGGGTGATCATCGAGTACGGGCCGGTCGACCGGGCGTGCAGCTTGTCGTCGACCAGGTGGTGGAGCTTGAGGATGTACATGTACCCGACCGAGATCGGGTCCGGGAACGGCTCACCGCTGCGGCCGTCGAACAGCCGCGCCTTGCCGGACGGGAGCACCATGCGCTCGCCGTCGCGGTTCGGGATGGTGTGCTGGAGCAGGCCGGCCAGCTCGTCCTCGCGCGCACCGTCGAAGACCGGGGTGGCGACGTTGGTGCCGGGCTCGACCTTGTCGGCGCCGATCGCCTGGAGGCGCTGCGCCCACTCCTCCGCGAGGCCGGAGACGTCCCAGCCGCGGCTGGCGAGCCAGCCGAGGTGGATCTCCAGGACCTGTCCCGGGTTCATTCGGGACGGGACACCCAGCGGGTTCAGGATGATGTCGACGGGCGTGCCGTCCTCCAGGAACGGCATGTCCTCGATCGGGTTGATCTTGGAGATGACGCCCTTGTTGCCATGGCGGCCGGCGAGCTTGTCACCGTCGGTGATCTTGCGCTTCTGCGCGACGTAGACGCGGACCAGCTGGTTCACGCCGGGCGGCAGCTCGTCGCCCTCCTCGCGGTCGAAGACGCGGACGCCGATGACCTTGCCGATCTCACCGTGCGGCACCTTCAGGGAGGTGTCACGGACCTCGCGCGCCTTCTCACCGAAGATCGCGCGGAGCAGGCGCTCCTCCGGGGTCAGCTCGGTCTCACCCTTGGGCGTGACCTTGCCGACGAGGATGTCGCCGGCGACGACCTCGGCACCGATGCGGATGATGCCGCGCTCGTCGAGGTCGGCGAGGACCTCCTCGGAGACGTTCGGGATGTCCCGGGTGATCTCCTCGGGGCCGAGCTTGGTGTCACGGGCGTCGACCTCGTGCTCCTCGATGTGGATCGAGGAGAGGACGTCGTCCTGCACGAGGCGCTGCGACAGGATGATCGCGTCCTCGTAGTTGTGACCCTCCCACGGCATGAACGCGACCAGCAGGTTCTTGCCGAGCGCCATCTCGCCGTTCTCGGTGGCCGGACCGTCGGCCAGGACCTGGCCCTCGATGACCCGGTCGCCCTCGGCGACGATGACCTTCTGGTTGACCGAGGTGCCCTGGTTGGACCGGGAGAACTTGGCCAGGCGGTACGTGATGTACGTGCCGTCGTCGTTGGTGGTGGTGATGTAGTCCGCGGAGACCTCCTGGACCACACCCGCCTTCTCGGCCTTGACCACGTCGCCGGCGTCGGCGGCGGAGCGGTACTCCATGCCGGTGCCGACCAGCGGGGACTCGCTCTTGATGAGCGGCACCGCCTGACGCATCATGTTCGCGCCCATGAGGGCACGGTTGGCGTCGTCGTGCTCGAGGAACGGGATCATGGCGGTCGCGACCGACACCATCTGGCGCGGCGAGACGTCCATGTAGTCGACGTCGTCGCCGGGGACGTAGTCGACCTCGCCGCCACGGCGGCGGACCAGGACGCGGGCCTCGGAGAAGCGCATGTCGTCGTTGAGCGTGGCGTTGGCCTGCGCGATGACGAAGCGGTCCTCCTCGTCGGCGGTCAGGTAGTCCACGTCGTCCGTGACCTGGCCGTCGACGACCTTGCGGTAAGGCGTCTCGATGAAGCCGAAGGGGTTGATCCGGCCGTACGAGGCGAGCGAGCCGATCAGACCGATGTTCGGGCCTTCGGGCGTCTCGATCGGGCACATACGGCCGTAGTGCGACGGGTGCACGTCGCGGACCTCGAAGCCCGCCCGCTCACGGGAGAGACCACCCGGGCCGAGGGCGTTCAGACGACGCTTGTGCGTCAGCCCCGACAGCGGGTTGTTCTGGTCCATGAACTGGGACAGCTGGCTGGTGCCGAAGAACTCCTTGATGGAGGCGACGACCGGCCGGATGTTGATCAGGGTCTGCGGCGTGATCGCCTCGACGTCCTGGGTGGTCATGCGCTCGCGCACGACGCGCTCCATACGGGCGAGACCCGTACGGACCTGGTTCTGGATCAGCTCGCCGACGTTACGGATACGGCGGTTGCCGAAGTGGTCGATGTCGTCGGTCTCGACGACGATCTCCCGGCCCGACTCGCCGATCGTCTCGGTCTCACCGGCGTGCAGCTTCACCAGGTACTTGATGGTGGCGATGACGTCGTCGGTGGTGAGCACGCCGGCGTCCAGCGGCTCGTCCGCGCCGAGCTTCTTGTTGACCTTGTAGCGGCCGACCTTGGCGAGGTCGTAGCGCTTCGGGTTGAAGTACAGGTTCTCCAGAAGCGTCTGCGCGGCCTCACGCGTGGGGGGCTCGCCCGGACGCAGCTTGCGGTAGATGTCGAGCAGCGCGTCGTCCTGGCCCTGGGTGTGGTCCTTCTCCAGGGTGGCGCGCATGGACTCGTACTCGCCGAACTCCTCGAGGATCTGCTCGGTGGTCCAGCCGAGGGCCTTGAGGAGGACGGTCACGGACTGCTTGCGCTTGCGGTCGATGCGCACACCGACCATGTCGCGCTTGTCGATCTCCATCTCCAGCCAGGCACCCCGGGACGGGATGATCTTGGCGGAGAAGATGTCCTTGTCGGACGTCTTGTCGATGGAGGAGTCGAAGTAGACACCCGGCGAACGGACCAGCTGCGACACGACGACACGCTCGGTGCCGTTGATGACGAAGGTGCCCTTGTTGGTCATGAGCGGGAAGTCGCCCATGAAGACCGTCTGGGACTTGATCTCGCCGGTCTCGTTGTTGGTGAACTCGGCGGTGACGAAGAGCGGGGCCGCGTACGTGAAGTCACGGTCCTTGCACTCGTCGATGCTGTTCTTGGGGGGCTCGAAGCGGTGGTCGCGGAACGTCAGCGACATCGACCCGGAGAAGTCCTCGATCGGCGAGATCTCCTCGAAGATCTCCTCCAGACCGGACTTGGTGGGGACGTCCTGACCGGACTCCAGAGCCGACTCGACGCGAGCCTTCCAGGCGTCGTTGCCGAGGAGCCAGTCGAAGCTCTCGGTTTGCAGCGCGAGAAGGTTCGGAACCTCGAGGGGCTCCTTGATCTTTGCAAAGGAGATGCGCAGCGGGGCGGTGCTGGCAGCGTTGTTCGTATTCGCGGTCGAGGCATTGCGCGAGGCGGCCAAGAGGGGGTCCTTCCGAGGGCTCGGACTCACTACGCGCGTACCGGCCCCTCTTCCGTGCACGGAGACAGGGGGTGCCTGATGTGGCTAAAGAGCCAGGTCGGGCATGCTCTGATCGTCAGTGCTCGGGCGAGGGCAGACCCCTGGTGACGGGCAGGGGGCAGCTAACAGGCAGCGCAAAGGGTCAGTGTAGCCACTTGGCACACTGATGTCCAGTGCGGTCCTCGGGAACCGTGTTCACTCCTCGTTGTTCTCACCACCTGTGCGGCAAGGCCTCGCCCTCAACGCACCCAGATACTGCCCTCTTCGCCGTCGATCCATGCCTCGGATTCGGATCCTTTGACGACGCCCTGAGAATTGCGCGCTGCGTGCGGTTCGTCAAGGCCCCCCTTGGCCCGAACCGGTTGCCTCCAGCGGCTCTCAGGGCCCCGGAGACGGCACGACGAAGATCACCATACTCTTCGCCGTCACACGTGCAAGGCAGCCGCCGCCCAACCCCCGGTACGCCGAAGAGCGACCACCCGGATGGATGATCGCTCTTCGGTGCTACGGCGTTACAGACCCTGACGGATCCGTGGTGCCGGTGCGGTCTTACTTGACCTCGACGGAGGCGCCGGCGCCCTTGAGGGACTCGGCGGCCTTGTCAGCGGCCTCCTTGTTGACCTTCTCGAGGACCGGCTTCGGGGTGCCGTCGACGAGGTCCTTGGCCTCCTTCAGACCCAGGGAGGTCAGCTCGCGCACGACCTTGATGACCTGGATCTTCTTGTCGCCGGCGCCGGTGAGGATGACGTCGAACTCGTCCTTCTCCTCCGGGGCGTCGGCAGCGGCACCGGCACCGGCACCACCGGCGACGACGACCGGCGCGGCAGCGGCGGCGGTGACGTCGAACTTCTCCTCGAAGGCCTTCACGAACTCGGAGAGCTCGATGAGGGTCATCTCCTCGAACTGGGCGAGCAGGTCGTCCTGGCTGAGCTTCGCCATGATGGCGGTCCTTCCACTAATTCGGCAGGTGCCGGATGTACGGGGTGAGGCGGGCGTACGTCGGGCCCGCTGCGACCCGTGCCGCTAGGCGGCGTGGGTCAGAAAGCGAGCCGAATTACTCGGCACCGCCCTGCTCGTCCTGCTTGGCACGGAGCGCGTCCACGGTGCGGACGAGCTTCGACGGCAGCGCCTGGAAGACAGAGGCAGCCTGGGACTGCTTGCCCTTCATGGCACCGGCCAGCTTGGAGAGCAGAACCTCGCGGGACTCGAGGTCCGCAAGCTTCTTGATCTCGTCGGCGGACAGCGCCTTGCCGTCAAGGACACCGCCCTTGATGACGAGGTTCGGGTTGTCCTTGGCGAAGTCGCGCAGACCCTTCGCCGACTCCACCGGGTCACCGGTGACGAAGGCGACGGCCGTCGGACCAGCGAAGAGCTGGTCGTCGAGCGTGATCCCGGCCTCGTTGGCCGCAATCTTGGTCAGCGTGTTCTTCACCACGGCGTACTGGGCGTTCTCACCGAGCGACCGGCGCAGCGTCTTGAGCTGCGCCACGGTGAGACCGCGGTACTCGGTCAGCACGGCGGCGTTGGAGCTGCGGAACTTGTCCGTCAGCTCGGCAACCGCGGCAGCCTTTTCGGGCGTCGCCATAGAGCCTCGGCCTCCTTCCGGGTGATTCGGACCGCGCGGACCCGAAGGAGGACTGGGGAAAACGAAACGCCCCGGCGCAGGCGCACGGGGCGTGACTCGACCGGTCGGCACACGCGCGGGGCGCGTACTCCGGGAGTTCATCCACAGTCACCTGCGCGGGTCGTCCGCAGTTCAGCGGATCCTTCGGCCACCGTGACTCTCGCGAGCACACGGCAACGACCAGCGGTCTTTGGCTTCGTGGAAGAGCGTACGTGAACGGGGCAGTGTCAAGCAAATCCACCCGTACGGCGACTCAGCCCTGCCGGGTCTCAGCCCTGCTGGGCCTCCTTCATCATCTCCGCCAGGTCGACCGTGTCCTTGGCCGGCGGGGCGGTGACCTTCACGGGCTCGTTGATGCCGAGGAAGGTGATGGTCATGTCCAGCGGGCCCTTGTCGGCGTCGCCGCGCATCCGGAACTGCTTGGTCTGGTCGTCGCCGTCGACCCACATGTCCATCGTGAGCTTGTCGATGCCCATCTTCTCGTACTGCTCGATGCTCTTCTGCCGCTTCTCCTGGGTGGCCTTGTCCTCGTCCGCGAGGGACTTCTCCAGGTCGGCGAGGGTGACGGTGCCCTTGTAGTGGGTGGTCTCGACGCCGTCCACGGTCTCGGTGCCGACCTTCTCCACGTCCTTGGCGCCGGTGAGGAAGGTGGACTCGGTCGCCGGGTTCTTGTCGGCCTGGGAGGCTCCGCCCATCTGGTTCAGCTCGTCGCCGGCCCCCATCGCGGCCAGGTCGAACTTCATCCAGCTCTTGCCGTCCATCTCCTTGGCCGCCGCGGCTCCGCCGCCGATGTACATGGCCTTGTCGACGATCCGGATCTCCGCCTTGGCGTCGGCGCCCTGGTCGAGCGCCGTCATCTTCATGCTCATCGCGAGCGTGGGCTCGATCTGCATCTGGGCCTCGGCCTCGACCCGGCCCTCCTCGGGGGCCTTTCCGGTCATGCGGTAGCTGAAGGAGTCGATCTCCTCCGTCTTCTTCGCCGCCTCGGCCACGGCCGCCGCCGGCGTCATCTCCGGGGACTCACCGGCCTCGTCCTCCTTGGAGCAGCCCACCGCACCGGCGGCGAGCAGCAGCGCGGCCAGTCCGGCACCGACGGGCATGCGTACGGAAGTCTTCATGCTTTCCCCCCACGGGAATCAGTGAGCACGGGGGACAGACGGCTTCTCCACAGCACGGAGATCGCTTCCCCACAGCCGCCTCTCAGACAGCTGCCGCTCAACAGCGAGGACGTGAGCTTATCCGGAATGGTTCGAACGATCTTGTGATTTGCGACCGGTCCTGTGCCATCTGTGGCTCAACCGTTGTCCTGTGCCGACCGCAGCAGCTCCGTGAAGTCCGCGGTGTCGGAGGCCGGCGGGCGCTCGGCGGCCACCTCGACGCCGTAGTCGCTGTAGTACGCGGTCTGGGTCAGCTCCCCCGTCTCCGTCCGTCCCCGCTCGACCTTCTTGACCAGCAGGTCCCGGTCGTCCACCCAGATGTCGACGGTCTGACCGGCCTGCCCGGCCGTGCCGCCCACGGTGCCGGTCCAGTGCGTGGTGCGCCGGCCGCGGGTCGTCTCCTGACCCACCCTGCGTACGTCGTCGGAGGCCAGGAGCCGCTTCACCGTCCGGTCGGGCGTGGTGCGGCGCATCCCGTCCGCGACACCGGCCGCGCCGCCCGAGAGGTCCTCCAGGTCGGCGTAGCCGTACTTGATCCAGTGCCGGCCGCCCACCCGGTCGGCGAACTCGTCGCCCATCCGGGCGTAGTAGGCGTCGGGCAGGTACCGGGCCTCCATGGCGGTGGTGCCCAGCCGGCGCATGGTCTCGGCGGTCGTACCGCCCGTGTAGGTGATCTTCAGGGTGCCGGTGAGACCGCCGTCCCAGCCGAGGGCGCCCGTGGCCTCCAGGGAGAGCTCACCGCCCATGACGGTCGTGGACTCGACCCGCGCGGAGCCCGCCCGCGCGGTGGCCCGCTCCACCGACCGCAGGGGCGCGGTCGACGGGTCGGCGGACGCCGTGGAGCCGGCGGGCCCGTCGGAGGAGGTGCAGGCCGTGACGCACCCCAGCGCCACCGTCACCGCGACCGACGCGACCGCACGGCGTGGCCTGGTGCTGCTCGTGCCCCTCATCCGCCCCACCCCCTGCCCCGCACGTTAACGCAGGGCTGCGACACCCGTACGGAAAACGGAACGGGCCCCGCACCTCGGAAGGTGCGGGGCCCGTGAACCGGTGGGGCGAGCCGTGGGCTCAGACCGCGGCCGGGTCCTCCTCGACGAGGAGGTTGCGGGTGCGGTTGGAGTCCAGCGGAATGCCGGGGCCCATCGTGGTGCTGAGGGCGGCCTTCTTGATGTACCGGCCCTTGGCGGCCGACGGCTTCAGACGGAGGACTTCCTCCAGCGCCGCGGCGTAGTTCTCCACCAGCTTGGTGTCGTCGAACGACGTCTTGCCGATGATGAAGTGCAGGTTCGAGTGCTTGTCGACGCGGAACTCGATCTTGCCGCCCTTGATGTCGTTGACAGCCTTGGCGACGTCCGGGGTCACGGTGCCGGTCTTCGGGTTCGGCATGAGACCACGGGGACCGAGCACGCGGCCGAGGCGGCCGACCTTGCCCATGAGGTCCGGGGTGGCGACGACGGCGTCGAAGTCCAGACGGCCCTTCGACACCTCGTCGATCAGCTCGTCGGCGCCGACGATGTCGGCGCCCGCGGCACGCGCGGCCTCGGCACGGTCACCGGTCGCGAAGACCAGGACCCGGGCGGTCTTACCGGTGCCGTGCGGGAGGTTCACGGTGCCACGGACCATCTGGTCGGCCTTGCGCGGGTCGACACCCAGGCGGAAGGCGACCTCGACGGTGCCGTCGAACTTGGTCGTGGAGGTCTCCTTGGCGAGACGGACGGCCTCGAGCGGGGCGTAGAGCTTCTCCCGGTCGATCTTGGCGTCCGCAGCGCGGAGAGACTTGCTGCGCTTGCTCACTACTGCTCCTGTTGGCTTCTTAGGAGTCGTGGTACGGGCCGAGCAGGCCCCGCCACTTCTGCTTGCTTACGGGGGTGGAGGTCAGCCCTCGACCGTGACGCCCATGGAACGCGCGGTACCGGCGATGATCTTCTCCGCCTGGTCCAGGTCGTTGGCGTTGAGGTCGGGCATCTTCGTGGTGGCGATCTCACGGACCTGCTCGCGCGTGATCTTCGCGACCTTGGTCTTGTGCGGCTCGCCGGAGCCCTTCTCCACGCCCGCGGCCTTGAGGATCATCTTGGCGGCCGGCGGCGTCTTGGTGATGAAGGTGAAGGAGCGGTCCTCGTAGACCGTGATCTCCACCGGGATGACCCAGCCACGCTGCGACTCGGTCGCGGCGTTGTAGGCCTTGCAGAACTCCATGATGTTCACGCCGTGCTGACCCAGCGCGGGGCCGACCGGCGGAGCCGGGTTGGCGGCACCGGCCTGGATCTGGAGCTTGATGAGCCCCGTGACCTTCTTCTTCTTGGGAGGCATAGCTCTCCGGGTCCTTTCGATTCGGGTCCTGCCCGCGTCTCGGGGACCACCCGGACGCAGGCATACCGCACAACGATAACGGGTATGGATGTGCGGCTGAAAACCGAGCAGGTCAGACGGGCAGCGAGGGCCCGTCCGACCTGTTCGGAAGCTGTACGTCCAGAAGAAGCTAGTTCTTCTGGATCTGGTCGAAGCTCAGCTCGACCGGGGTCTCGCGGCCGAAGATCTCGACGAGGCCCTTGACCTTCTTCGAGTCGGCGTTGATCTCGTTGATCGTGGCCTGCAGCGTGGCGAACGGGCCGTCGGTGACGGTGACCGAGTCGCCGACCTCGAAGTCCAGGACCTGGACCTCGACCTTGCGCTGCGGGGCCGGCTTGCCCTCGGCCTCGGCGGCCTCGCGGGCGGCCTTCTCCTCGGCCTCCGGGGCGAGCATCTTGACGATCTCGTCCAGCGTCAGCGGGTACGGGTCGTAGGCGTTGCCGACGAAGCCGGTGACGCCGGGGGTGTTGCGGACGACACCCCAGGACTCGTTGGTCAGGTCCATGCGGACGAGGACGTAGCCGGGCAGCTTGTTCTGCCGGATCGTCTTGCGGTCGCCGTTCTTGATCTGGACGACCTCTTCCTGCGGCACCTCGGCCTGGAAGATGTAGTCCTCGACGTTGAGGGAGACGGCGCGCTGCTCGAGGTTGGTCTTCACGCGGTTCTCGTAACCGGCGTAGGTGTGGATGACGTACCACTCGCCGGGGAGGACGCGCAGCTCACGGCGGAGCGCCTCGATCGGGTCGAGCTCCGGCTCCTCGGGCGCGGCCTCGGCCTCGGCGGTCTCGTCCGCGTCCGTCTCGGCTTCGCCGTCGTCCGCGGTGCCCGCCTCGACGGCCTCGTCCTGGGCCTCGGCGGTCTCGTCCGCGTCCGCGGCGGCGTCGTCGGCAGCCTCGGTCTCGGCGGAGACCTGGGTGTCCTCGTTGTCGGCGCCCTCGACGGTGCCGAGCTCGTCCTCGACGGACTCGACCGGCTCGATGGCGTCGTTCACGTTCGGGTCAGACACTGTGGCTGCTTCTTCCTGGATACATAGGGGTGGAACACGCGAAAGGGGCGCCGGGTACCTCGGCGCCCTTCGCTCTCGACTCAGCCGAAGACGTACTTGGCGGCGTGAGAGAAGCCATAGTCAATCAGAGTCACCAGGCCGATCATGATGACCACGAAGATGATCACCACGGTGGTGTACGTCGACAGCTGACTGCGAGTCGGCCAGACAACCTTGCGCAGCTCCGCGACAATCTGGCGGTAGAAGAGCGCCAGCCGCTTCAGCGGGCCCTTCTTGGCGCGTTTGCCGCCCTTGCGGGACTTCTTCTTGGAGTCCGGAGCCTCGTCTTCGGCATCAGGCATGTCGATGGAGCCCACGGCGTCCGTCACTCGTCCTCACCTGATTCCGGGTCGTGGCCGTGCCGCGCCCGGTCTGAGCCGCACGGCGGTGCATTGCTGTACGTACATGCGCACACATCCTGGCGAAGGTGTGTGTAGCAGGGCCGGAGGGACTTGAACCCCCAACCGCTGGTTTTGGAGACCAGTGCTCTACCAATTGAGCTACGACCCTTTGTGTGTCCCCAACGTACCGCATCCGCCCGGATGCTCGGTGTGCACCGGATGAGTGCGGGCCGCTGAAGGCCAACGAGGTGAGAGTGTACGTGCTCAACGCCCGGGCGTCGAACAGAAAGGACGTCCGGACTGATGTTCAGGGCTCCGCCCGGTCCGGTATCAGGTCCCGGTCCGGTTCTGCTCAGTCCGTGAAACCCCTGTGCCCGGGAAGTTTCCGGTCTGGAACGATGGGGCCATGAGCGCTGCAACTCCTCCCACCGAGCGCCGGGTCTCCGCCCGAGTCGGCGCGATCTCCGAGTCCGCCACCCTCGCCGTGGACGCCAAGGCCAAGGCCCTCAAGGCCGCCGGGCGACCGGTGATCGGCTTCGGCGCCGGTGAGCCCGACTTCCCGACGCCGGACTACATCGTCGAGGCCGCGATCGAGGCCTGCAAGAACCCGAAGTTCCACCGCTACACGCCGGCCGGCGGCCTGCCCGAGCTGAAGGCCGCGATCGCCGCGAAGACGCTGCGCGACTCCGGCTACGAGGTCGACCCGTCGCAGATCCTGGTCACCAACGGCGGCAAGCAGGCCATCTACGAGGCGTTCGCCGCGATCCTCGACCCGGGCGACGAGGTCATCGTCCCGGCGCCGTACTGGACGACGTACCCCGAGTCGATCCGGCTGGCCGGCGGTGTCCCGGTCGAGGTCGTCGCCGACGAGACGACCGGCTACCGGGTGAGCGTGGAGCAGCTGGAGGCCGCGCGCACCGAGAAGACGAAGGTCGTCCTGTTCGTGTCGCCGTCGAACCCGACGGGCGCGGTGTACAGCGAGGCGGAGACCGAGGCGATCGGCAAGTGGGCCGTCGAGCACGGGCTGTGGGTGCTGACGGACGAGATCTACGAGCACCTCGTCTACGGCGACGCCTCCTCGGTGTCCATGCCGGCGGTCCTGCCCGAGCTGCGCGACAAGTGCATCGTGGTCAACGGTGTCGCCAAGACGTACGCGATGACCGGCTGGCGCGTCGGGTGGGTCATCGGCCCGAAGGACGTGGTCAAGGCCGCGACGAACCTCCAGTCGCACGCCACGTCCAACGTGTCCAACGTCGCCCAGGCGGCGGCGCTGGCCGCGGTCTCCGGCGACCTGAACGCCGTGGCGAAGATGCGGGAGGCCTTCGACCGGCGCCGCCGGACCATCGTGCGGATGCTGAACGAGATCGACGGCGTGCTGTGCCCGGAGCCGGAGGGGGCGTTCTACGCCTACCCGTCGGTGAAGGGGCTGCTCGGCAAGGAGATCCGCGGCAAGCGTCCGCAGGACACGGTGGAGCTGGCCGCGCTGATCCTGGAGGAGGCCGAGGTCGCCGTGGTGCCGGGTGAGGCGTTCGGTACGCCCGGGTACCTGCGGCTGTCGTACGCGCTCGGGGACGAGGACCTCGTGGAGGGCGTGAGCCGGATCCAGAAGCTGCTGGCGGAGGCGCGGGACTGATCCCCGCCCACCGCGAGAGGGCACCCCGTGACGTCACGGGGTGCCCTGTTTGTTTGTGCGAGCAAGACCACGTACGGGGAAAGTGCTGTCGGGCCGGGCGTGTCGTGCGGCAGGATCACGGAATGGAGCGTGTACGTGATCTCTCTGAACTGCCGAAGGCCCATCTGCACCTGCACTTCACCGGGTCGATGCGGCCCACGACCCTGCTGGAACTGGCCGACAAGCACGGTGTGCGGCTGCCCGAGACGCTCACCGAGGCGCTGGGCCGCGGCGAGTCGCCGAAGCTGCGGGCGACGGACGAGCGGGGGTGGTTCCGCTTCCAGCGGCTGTACGACGCGGCGCGGTCGTGTCTGCAGGAACCGGAGGACATCCAGCGGCTGGTGCGGGAGGCCGCGGAGGAGGATCTGCGGGACGGGTCGCGGTGGCTGGAGATCCAGGTGGACCCGACGTCGTACGCGCCGCGGCTGGGTGGGCTGATCCCGGCGCTGGAGATCATCCTGGACGCGGTCGAGACGACCGTGCGGGACACCGGGATCGGGATGCGGGTGCTGGTGGCGGCCAATCGGATGAAGCATCCGCTGGACGCGCGGACGCTGGCGCGGCTGGCGGTGCGGTACGCGGACCGGGGGATCGTCGGGTTCGGGCTGTCGAATGACGAGCGGCGGGGGATGGCGCGGGACTTCGACCGGGCGTTCGCGATCGCGCGGGACGGGGGGCTGCTGAGCGCGCCGCACGGGGGTGAACTGACCGGGCCGGCGTCGGTGCGGGACTGTCTGGACGACCTGGAGGCGGACCGGGTCGGGCACGGGGTGCGGGCGGCGGAGGATCCGCGGCTGCTGAAGCGGCTCGCCGACCGGCAGGTGACGTGCGAGGTGTGTCCGGCGTCGAACGTCGCGCTGGGCGTGTACGAGAAGCCCGAGGACGTGCCGCTGCGGACGCTGTTCGAGGCGGGGGTGCCGATGGCGCTGGGCGCGGACGATCCGCTGCTGTTCGGGGCGCGACTGGCGGCGCAGTACGAGATCGCGCGCGAGCACCACGGGTTCACGGACGCGGAACTGGCGGAACTGGCGCGGCAGTCGGTGCGGGGGTCGGCTGCGCCGGAGGAGGTGAAGGGGCAGCTGCTGGCTGGGGTGGACGAGTGGCTTGCGGGGTAGGGGCGGCGGGGGTGCCTGCGGCGCCGCTGCGGGTTCGGTGGGGGTGCGGGTAGCGCGGTGCGTGGTGTGGGTCGGGGCCGCGCCGGGGGGTGTCCGTCCTCGGAACGGCGCGGAATCGGTCGGCTACGGGGCTGAACGGCGCGGCCGCGCCAACCGCTGCGGGCGGACACCCCCCGACACGTCCCCTTCCCGCCGTACGCGGCCAACCGTCCACGCGGGCGCGCCGCCTCCGCGTGGGGCCTCGTCATCGCGCCCGGCTGCGGGCGCCGGGCCGCCACGCCGCCGAGCTGCGGGCAGTCGTGCCTCCCCCAGTGCCTGAACGGCCTGGGAGGTACCCCCAGGGCGGCACGGGTGGGTGCAGCGGCACCCCGGCAGCGCCGGGCCGCGCGACCCACCCCCGACGCCCACACCCACGCCGGGTGACCAGGAACGCC
The DNA here is from genome assembly GCF_001905385.1 of Streptomyces sp. CB02414. Classification (GTDB taxonomy): domain Bacteria; phylum Actinomycetota; class Actinomycetes; order Streptomycetales; family Streptomycetaceae; genus Streptomyces. The sequence goes on from NZ_LIPF01000002.1 coordinate 769,439, forward strand.
GGGTGCCCTCACCCACCCGCCCCGCCGATCCCCGCCAACACCGTCCGCACCAGCCGCCGCGCAAACGCGTCAGCCGCCGGCATCCCGCCCTCCCCCACCGCGTCGTACGCGAACGCCCGCTGCGCACAAGCGCCCAGCAACAGCGACGCCGCCGCGAACGTGTCCGCGTCCCCCCGGACCCGCCCCGCGGCCTGCTCGGCGCGCAGGTAGGCGTCCAGGCCCTCGATGGGCAGGTGCGGGCCGGTGCCCAGCTCCCGCATCGCCTCGTCGTGCCGTCGCTTCAGTTCCGTCTGGGCGTACAGCGACGCGGCGATCGGGAAGCTCTGTTCGTAGAAGAGCGCCGCGCGGTGGGCGATCTCCGTGAGGTTCTCCTCGAGCGAGCCCCGCTCCGGCTCGGCGGCCAGGCTGTGCAGCAGGGGCGCGAGCCGGGGCAGCCGCTCGGAGAGGACGCGGATGAACAGCTCCTCCTTGCTGGCGAAGTGCTTGTACAGCGCCGCCTCCGAGCAGTCCGCCCCCTTGGCGATCTCCTTGGTGGTGGTACGGGCGAGCCCGACGGTGAGCATCAGTTCGTGTGCGGCGTCCAGGAGGCGTTCCCGGGCCGGCTTGGTGGGCGGCATGGCTGCTCCAGTCGGGGCTTGACCGTGGGTGAGTACTTACTCACCATAGGAGAGACCTGGGTGAGTGAGTACTCACCCACCGGATCGTCGGATGGGGCACGCCATGAAACTCACCGTCTTCGGCGCCACCGGAGGCATCGGCCAGGAGGTCGTACGCCAGGCGCTCGGCGCGGGGCACCACGTCACCGCCGTCGTCCGGGACCCCGCGCGGCTGTCCGTGAGCGGGGAGCGCCTGGAGGTGTTCCGCGCTGATCTGAGCGACCCGGCCTCGGTGCGTCCGGCGGTGGCCGGGCGGGACGCCGTGCTGTCCGGGCTCGGCGCCCGCAGCCGGAAGGACGCGGGCGTCGCGACCCGGCTGACCCGTACGGTGCTCGGCGCGATGCGGGCGGAGGACGTGCACCGGGTGCTGGTGGTCAGCGCCGCCCCGGTGGGTCCGCCGCCGCAGGGCGACGGCCCCCTGGACCGGACGGTGCGCGGCATCGTCTCCGCCGTGCTGAAGGACGTGTACGCCGACCTGCGCGCCATGGAGGAGGAGCTGGCGGGCAGCGGCACGGACTGGACGGTCGTCCGGCCGCCGCGGCTGCAGGACAAGCCGCTCACCGGCCGGTACCGGACGGTGGTCGGCGGTTTCCCGGCCAAGGGGCGTTTCGTCGGCCGGGCCGACGTCGCCCACGCGATGCTGGCGTTGACCGAGGACGCGGCGACCGTGAAGCAGGGTGTGGGTGTGGCCTACTGAGCCCTAAAGGCTGACGCCGACCGTCACCGGTTCGTTGACCAGCGTGACGCCGAAGGCCTCCCGGACGCCGGCGACGACCTCGCGGGCCAGGGCGAGCAGGTCCTCCGTGGTCGCCTCGCCGCGGTTGGTGAGGGCCAGGGTGTGCTTGGTGGAGATGCGGGCGGGGCCGGCGCCGTAGCCCTTGGTGAAGCCCGCCTTGTCGATCAGCCAGGCGGCGGAGGTCTTGATCCGGCCCTCGCCCGCGGGGAAGGCGGGGGGTTCCACGGTGTCACCGAGGCGTTCGGCCACGCGGGAGCGGAAGGCGGTGAACTCGTCGTCCGTGAGGATCGGGTTGGTGAAGAACGAGCCGGCCGACCAGGTGTCGTGGTCCTCGGGGTCGAGAACCATGCCCTTGCCCGCGCGGAGCTTCAGCACGGTGTCGCGGGCGGCGGTCAGCGGTACCCGGTCGCCGGCCTCGACGCCCAGGGCGCGGGCGGTCTCGGCGTAGCGGAGGGGCGCGGAGAGCCCGTCGGCGTCCTCCAGCTCGAAACGGACGCGCAGGACGACGTACCGCTCGGGCTCCGCCTTGAAGCGGCTGTGGCGGTAGGAGAAGGCGCAGTCGGCGTTGGTGAGGGTGACCGTCTCGCGGTTCCTGCGGTCGTAGGCGGTGACCTCGGTGATCGTCGAGGAGACCTCCTGGCCGTACGCGCCGACGTTCTGGATGGGGGTGGCGCCCGCCGAGCCGGGGATGCCGGCCAGGCACTCGACGCCGGCGAGTCCGGCCTCGACGGTGCGGGCCACGGCGTCGGTCCAGATCTCGCCGGCCGCCACGGTGAGCGTCGTGCCGTCGAGGGTGAGGCCGCGCGTGGCGATGTGCAGGGCGGTGCCGTCGAAGCCCTTGTCGCCGATGACCAGGTTGGACCCGCCGCCGATGAGCAGCAGGGGCGTGCCGGTGTCGTCGGCCTCGCGGACGGCGGCGATGACGTCGGCGTCGGTGGCGGCCGTGATCAGGCGGGTCGCGGGGCCGCCCAGCCGGAAGGTGGTCAGCGGGGCGAGGGGGGCGTCGTGGAGTTCCTGCACGCGGTCAAGAGTACGAGACGGCGGTGACAGGGCCGGGCAGCGGGAAACGCCCCTGCCGGTCGGCCGGGGCGTTCCTCGGTTCGGGTCGGGCGCTCCAGTGCTCCGCCGGTCAGCGGGTGGCGGCTTCGGTGGGCGGGAGGGGTGCCGGGTCGGTGAGCGACTGGGCCTGGCGGCGGTCCGTGGGTGCCGCGCCGTTCCCGCGGCGGGCCGGGATCAGCAGGGCCGCGACGCCCGCGAGGGCGACGACCGCGGCGCCCACCGCGATCGCGGGTCGCAGCCCGTCGACGAAGGACTGCGCGGACCCGTAGCCGCCCTGGGCCGCGAAGATCGAGGACATCACCGCGATACCGAGCGCGCCGCCCACCTCGCGCAGGGCGTTGTTGGCGCCCGAGGCGATGCCCTGTTCCCTCGGGACGACGCTGGACATCACCAGGGCGGAGGCCGGGGCGAAGAAGAGGGCCATGCCGATGCCGCTGAGGATCAGGCCGGGCAGCTGGGCGGCGTACGTGACGTCGGCGGTGACCACGGAGGCGAGGTAGCCGAGTCCGGCCGCCTGGAGGAAGAGGCCGGCCGCGACGACCGGGCGGCCGCCGATCCGGTCAGAGAGGATTCCCGCGAGCGGCGCGACCAGCATCGGCATGCCGGTCCAGGGCAGCATGCGCAGGCCCGCCTCGGTGGGCGTGTAGCCGAGCACGTTCTGCATGTACTGGCTGAGCAGGAAGATCGAGCCGAACATCCCCAGGAACATCAGCAGACTCGCCGCGTTGACGCCGGCGAAGGCGCGGGAGCGGAACAGCCGCATCGGGAGCATGGGGTTCCTCGCCCGGGTGCTGTAGAGGACGAAGGCGACGAGGAGTGCGGCGCCCGCGAACAGGCTGGTCAGCACCACCGGGCCGGTCCAGCCGTCGACGGGCCCGCGGACCAGGCCGTAGACGATGCCGAAGAGTCCGCCGCTGGCGAGCAGCGTGCCGGGGAGGTCGAGCGGGGCGCCGGTGCCGTAGGACTCGGCGAGGCGGAGGCGGGCGAGCGGCAGGAGCGCCAGGCCCAGCGGGACGTTCAGCCAGAAGATCCACTGCCAGGAGATGTGCTCGGTCAGGCTGCCGCCGACCAGCGGACCCGAGGCGACGGCGAGGCCGTTGACGGCGCCCCAGATGCCGTACGCCATCCCGCGTCGTTCGGCGGGCACGGCGGCCGTCAGCAGGGTCAGGGTGAGCGGCATCATGATGGCCGCGCCGACGCCCTGCACCGCGCGGGCGGCGATCAGCGAGTCGATGCCGGGGGCCATGGCCGCGGCGGCGGAGGCCGCGGTGAAGACGGTGATGCCGACGAGGAAGAGCCTGCGGCGGCCGAAGCGGTCGCCGAGGGCCGCGCCGAACATCAGGAGGACGGCGAAGGTGAGCGTGTAGGCGCTCACGGTCCATTCGAGGTCGTGCAGCGCGCCGCCCAGGTCCTCGCGGATGGCGGGCAGGGCGGTGGTGACGACGAGGTTGTCCAGGGCCGCCATGAAACCGGCGACGCTGGTGATGACGAGGGCCCAGGCCGTTCCCCCGCGGCGGGCGCTCCCTTGTGTGCCGTGCTGTGACATCTCTCCCCCAGAGGGTGTGCACTGCTTGCGTCGGACGCATGTTGATTAGTAATTGATGACTAACTTTTGTGGTCATGCGGAAGGGCAAGTGAAGGTCCGGCCACGCGGGCGCCGTGAAGCTACGCCTCGCCCTGACCGGACTTGGCCCTCGCCGAGATGTAGAAGCCCTCCCAGATCCGGTGCTCCGGCGGGAAGCCCATGCCGACCAGGGCGTTGACGAGCATGCCGTACGCCATGAAGGTCGTCGTCTCGTCCACGTCGCCACCGAGCGGCACGTGGACGGCGTCGAAGAGGTCCATCCAGTACTTGCGGACGATCTCGCCGAACTCGAGGTCCCCGGTGGCCTCGGCCGCTGCCACCGCCACGTACGTCTGCAACTGCATCTGGAGCTTTTCGGGCTGCTCGGCGATCAGCTGCGTGTAGGCGTTCGCCATGGCGTGCAGCGCCTCCTCGCCGTGGAGACCCTCGGAGGCGCCCATGAAGACACTGCGCGCGTCCTGGAAACACCGCTCGACCGCCGCCAGGAAGATCGCCTTCTTGCCCGGAAAGAGCCGGAAGAGGTACGGCTGGGAGACCCCCACCCGCTTGGCGATGGCCTCGGTGGACGTGCCGTAGTAGCCGCCCCGGGCGAACTCGCTCATCGCCGCGCGGATGACGCTCTCGCGCCTCTCTTCTGCGCTCATCCTGACCATGACGAGTAAGTTAGTACTCAATCACTAACTAGTCAACCGCTGACGGGACTGCGGGCACACGTAAGGGGCGCACCTCCATTGAGGACGCCCCTTACGTGTGCCGGACATGCCTGCCGGCGTCAGGCCAGTCGTACGACCGCGCGCGACATGCCCAGCACCTTCTGACCGGCGCTGGTCGCCGTCAGGTCGACGCGGACGGTGTGGTCGTCGAGCTTGGCGGCAACCTTGCCGCTGACCTCGATGACGGCCCCCTTGTCGTCGTTCGGTACGACGACGGGCTTGGTGAAGCGGACGCCGTACTCGACGACCGAGCCCGGGTCACCGGTCCAGTCGGTGACCACGCGGATCGCCTCGGCCATGGTGAACATGCCGTGCGCGATGACGTCCGGGAGGCCGACCTCCTTGGCGAACTTCTCGTTCCAGTGGATGGGGTTGAAGTCGCCGGAGGCGCCCGCGTACCGGACGAGCGTGGCGCGGTCCACCGGGAAGCTCTGAGCGGGCAGCTCGGTGCCGACCTCGACGTCGGAGTAGGAGATCTTCGCCGTCATCGAATGCTCACGCCCCCTCGGCCGCGCGGGCCACCAGCTTGATCCACGTGGTCACGACGTGCTCGCCGGCCTCGTCGTGGACCTCGCCGCGGATGTCCAGGATGTCGTTGCCCGCCATCGACTTGATCGCCTCGATGGACGAGGTGACGCTCAGCCGGTCACCGGCGCGGACCGGGCGGGAGTAGGCGAACTTCTGGTCGCCGTGCACCACCCGGCTGTAGTCCAGACCGAGCCGCGGGTCCTCGATGACCTGCGCGGCCGCACGGAACGTGACGGAGAACACGAAGGTCGGCGGCGCGATCACGTCCGGATGGCCGAGCGCCTTCGCCGCCTCGGCGTCCGTGTACGCCGGGTTCGCGTCCCCCACCGCCTCCGCGAACTCACGGATCTTCTCCCGGCCCACCTCGTAGGGCTCGGTGGGCGGATAGGTCCGCCCCAAGAAGGACTGGTCGAGCGCCATGGGCTCGGTACCTCCTGCTGGTCTCTGTCTGCCTGCTGCTGTCTGCCTGCGGATGCCGAAACGACGTGAGGCCGCCCCCGAGCTTCGGGGACGGCCTCACGTACGAGCCTGATTTATCGCGTTTCGCGGTGCGCGGTGTGCGCGTTGCAACGCGGGCAGTGCTTCTTCATCTCCAGTCGGTCCGGGTTGTTACGCCGGTTCTTCTTGGTGATGTAGTTCCGCTCCTTGCACTCCACGCAGGCCAGCGTGATCTTCGGGCGGACGTCGGTGGCAGCCACGTGAGTGCACTCCTTGACGAACGGATTGATGGTATTAACGCAAGAAAGAGTAGCCGATTGAAGGACCGACCCCGCAATCGGCTACTAGGAGTAGCGGTGACCGGACTTGAACCGGTGACACAGCGATTATGAGCCGCTTGCTCTACCGACTGAGCTACACCGCTGTGATGCGATCGGGCCCCGCCTCGCGGCGGGAACCTCTCACACCAGAGCCCCAAAACGGAATCGAACCGTTGACCTTCTCCTTACCATGGAGACGCTCTGCCGACTGAGCTATTGGGGCGAGCGATGAAGACATTACACGGTCGCCCGCCGTTCGCCCAAATCCGTTTCGCCGCCCCTGCCCCGGCCCGTCCCGACCAACGCGAAGCGGCGGACCGCGCCGGTACGACTATTGCGCTCCTCCGCGCCACGAGCTGATCACCGTCCTAGGCTCGACTCACTCTGCGTGATCTTGCGTCCCCCACTGCGCAGCCCCGAGCCCAGAGGAGCGCGATGCCCGACAGCCAGCCGCAGCCGTCCCCCTCGCCCTCCCCCTCCGGTGCCGCCGGTCCCGGTTCGCTCCTGCTGGCCGGGGCACGCCTGACCGACGGCCGGACCGTGGACGTACGGCTGCACGGCGGTCGCATCGAGGCGGTCGGCACGGCCGGCAGCCTGTCCCCGGCCCGCGCCTGCGGCCCCGGCCTCCGCGTGGACCTCGGCGGTTACCTGCTCCTGCCCGCCCCCGCCGACCCCCACGTGCACGGCGACACCGCGCTGACGGCCGAGGCTCCGGGTCCCGTCTCCTGCGACCCCCTGGACGTCCAGCGGCGGGCCACCGAGGCCGCCCTGCTCCAGCTGGGGCACGGGGCGACCGCGCTGCGGGCGCACGTACGCGTGGGCGACGTTCCGGGACTCGGCGCGCTGACCGGCGTACTGCGGGCCCGGCGCTCGCTGCGCGGGCTGACCGACCTGACCGCGGTGGCGATGCCGAGGGTGCTGACTGGGGCGGCCGGCGCCGACGGGCTGGCGCTGCTGCGGGACGCGGTCAAGATGGGCGCGGACGCGGTGGGCGGCTGCCCGGACCTGGACCCCGATCCGACGGGGTACGTGGAGGCGGTCCTCGAGGTCGCCGCCGAGCACGGCTGCCCGGTCGACCTGCACACGGACGCCGCCGACCCCGCACGGCTGGCCCGGCTGGCGGCGATGGCGGGCGGACTGCGCCCCGGGGTGACCCTGGGCCCCTGCGAGGGCCTCGCCCGGCTCCCCTCCGACGTGGCCGCCCGGGCGGCGGACCGCCTCGCCGCGGCCGGGGTGACCGTGGTGTGCCTGCCGCAGGGCGCCTGCGGTGCCGTGGAGGGCCGCGACGGCACGGCACCGGTACGGCTGCTGCGGGCGGCCGGGGTGCGGGTCACCGCCGGGAGCGGCGCCCTGCGGGACGTGTCGAACCCGGTCGGGCGCGGCGACCCCCTGGAGGCGGCCTACCTGCTGGCCTCGCGCCACGGGATGCGCCCCGAGGACGCCTACGACGCGGTGAGCGCGGCCGCGCGGACGGCCCTGGGCCTGCCCGAGGTACGGGTGGAGGCGGGCTTCCCGGCCGAACTCCTCGCGGTGCGAGGGGACCGGCTGGCCGGGGCGCTGTCCCTGGCGTACAGCCGGATCGTGGTACACCGGGGGCGCGTGGTGGCGCGGACGAGCGCGGTCCGCGAGTACGGCGACTCGGCGACCGCGACCGACCTGGGGCTGCCGCGGCAGGGGCGCGGGGGGACCGGGAGGGGCTGATGAGCTGAGGAGTTGAGGTGTTGAGGGGGGAGGCGGCGCTGCACGAGCGCGCCGGGTGTCCCGGGAACAGCTGTCGGCGGTGTGCCGGGCGGCCGGTGGGACATGGTGCAAGTCGTACGGCGCGGGCGGCCGTCGCGGCGTACGGTCGAAGACATGCGCATTGTCATCGCTGGTGGTCATGGTCAGATCGCGCTGCGGCTGGAGCGGTTGCTCGCCGCGCGCGGCGACGAGGTGGCGGGCATCATCCGCAAGGCCGAACAGGCCGACGATCTGCGTGCGGTCGGCGCCGAACCGGTCGTCCTGGACCTGGAGTCGGCCTCGGCCGAGGAGGTCACGGAGCGGCTGCGGGGCGCGGACGCCGCGGTCTTCGCCGCCGGCGCGGGCCCCGGGAGCGGGGCGACCCGCAAGGACACGGTGGACAAGGCGGCGGCGGTCCTCTTCGCAGACGCGGCGGTCCGAGCGGGAGTACGGCGCTTCGTGGTCGTGTCCTCCATGGGCGCCGACCCGGAGCACCAGGGCGACGAGATCTTCGACGTCTACCTGCGTGCCAAGGGTGAGGCCGACGCGCATGTGCGTTCCCTGGACGCGCTGGACTGGACGATCCTGCGGCCCGGCATGCTGACGGACGACGCCGGCACCGGTCTGGTGCGCCTGGAAGCACACACCGGCCGAGGTCCCGTGCCGCGCGACGACGTGGCCGCCGTGCTGGCGGAGCTGGTCGACACGCCGGCCACGGCGGGCCTGACCCTGGAGCTGATCGCGGGTTCGGCGCCGGTGTCGGTGGCGGTCAAAGCGGTGGCCGGGAACTGAGGAAGCGGAGCCGGCGTGGACGGGTGACGCGGGGTCCGCGCGCATCGGTCAGAACAGGGGCAGTTGCCCGGGGAAGTCGGGGACGGCGTACCCGTCCAAGGACGGCTGTACCGCTCCCAGTTGCGCCGGCCGGCGCGACCCGGGGCAGGAGACGAGCTCGCCGCTCTCCCTCGCGCCGGGCGGGTCGTGACGCGCGTACCGCCCCGCGACCACGGCGATCTCGCGACGGCACTCGGGGCAGATTCTGCGGCGGGAGGACGGGACCATGACCCCAGTCTGCCCCCAACGCGCGAGCGGGCGTTGCGCGCGCGGACGGCCGCCATGCCGGTGGTGCGGCGAGATCGCGCACCGGCTTCCTGCCCATCGGTCCTGGCGCTGGCTCAGCCCTTCTTCACGAGCCTCAACCGACCGCCCGGGGGGGGCATCCCGCCGTCGGCTTCGTGCGCAGCAGTTGCGGCCCGGCGGAGAGGGACCGCGACGCCGGTTCGGCCGCGCCGCCGCCTTCTCGTGCCCGCTCAGGGCCCGTCGCCGCCGCCGGAGCGTCCGTATGATCTTCGCCACGCCGCCGTGTCCGCCTGGTTCGGCTTCGGAGCGCAACCGCAGAAGGCAGCCGCGCGCGCCGGCCACAGGCGTGGCCGTGCGGCGGCCGGCAACCCGAAAGCTGTCCACGCCTGTCCCTCACTGCCCCACACCTGCCCCACACGCGCCCCATACGCGTCATAACGGTCAGGTCGGGCCCGTGAACGCCGAAAGGGTCTGTGATCAGCATTGCTGCTGTTCACAGACCCTTTCGGTCTTGTGGCGGCGCCAGGATTCGAACCTGGGAAGGCTGAGCCGGCAGATTTACAGTCTGCTCCCTTTGGCCGCTCGGGCACACCGCCGGGGTTCGCTGCCCGTCGAACCGCCTTTCGGCGGCGCTCCGTGGCAACGACGTAAACGATACCTGATGTGGAGGGGTGCTTCGCCACCCGATTGATCGCCGCCCGGGGGACGGCGGGTGGCTAGGCTTGTCCGGATGCGGCCGGGGGACCTCTGCGGAGCTCGGCGGCCGTAGCCGCATGCCGGTACGGAGCCGATACGCGGCCCGACACGCACCCAGATACAAGGAGCCACAGGACATGGCCGACTCCAGTTTCGACATCGTCTCGAAGGTCGAGCGGCAGGAGGTCGACAACGCCCTCAACCAGGCCGCCAAGGAAATCTCGCAGCGCTACGACTTCAAGGGCGTGGGCGCCTCGATCTCGTGGTCCGGGGAGAAGATCCTCATGGAGGCCAACTCGGAGGACCGGGTGAAGGCCATCCTCGACGTCTTCCAGTCCAAGCTGATCAAGCGGGGCATCTCGCTGAAGGCTCTGGACGCGGGCGAGCCCCAGCTCTCCGGCAAGGAGTACAAGATCTTCGCGTCGATCGAGGAGGGCATCTCCCAGGACAACGCGAAGAAGGTGGCCAAGCTCATCCGGGACGAGGGCCCCAAGGGCGTGAAGGCCCAGGTGCAGGGTGAAGAGCTGCGGGTCTCCTCCAAGAGCCGGGACGATCTGCAGACCGTGATCGCCCTGCTGAAGAACCAGGACTTCGACTTCGCGCTGCAGTTCGTCAACTACCGGTGATCCGCTGAACGGTCGTATCGGAAGGGGCGGGTGCCGACGGCGTGCCCGCCCTTTCGTCTGCCCGCCCGCTCGGCAGGCGTCAGTCGCGTGAGTTGCCGAACAGGAGCCGGTAGGCGATCAGCAGCACCAGGGAACCGCCGATCGCGGCCGCCCACGTGGCTCCGTCGTAGAAGTCCTTGCTGACCGGGTGATCCAGCCAGCGGGCGGATATCCAGCCGCCGGTGAACGCGCCCGCGATGCCGATGAGGGTGGTGCCGACGAGCCCTCCCGGGTCGCGGCCCGGCAGCAGGAACTTGGCGATGGCCCCGGCCAGCAGTCCCAGGATGATCCAGCTGATGACGGTCATGCCCAGACCCTGCCCTTTCTCTCCGCGGCCAAGCGGTTTCGGTGATCGTCGGTCATGGGTTCATCATGCGGGCCGCGGCCGGCAGGCGTGCAGGCCTGTGGACAACTCCGCGCCTGTGGAGCACCGCGGGCTCCTACCAGCCGGTCCGCTGAGTGCCGGCGGTGGCCGTGAACGGCTGGTCCGTGCGGACGATCTCGCGACCCATGGGGAGCAGCGAGACCGGGATCAGCTTGAAGTTGGCGATGCCGAGCGGGATGCCGATGATCGTGACGCACAGCGCGATGCCGGTGACGATGTGGCCGATGGCGAGCCACCAGCCGGCGAGGATCAGCCACAGGACGTTGCCGATGCAGGAGGGGGCTCCGGCGTCCCGTCGCTCGACCGCCGCGTACCCGAAGGGCCACAGGGCGTAGACGCCGATGCGGAACGCGGCTATGCCGAACGGGATGCCGATGATCGTGATGCAGAGCAGCGCGCCCGCGACGACGTAGCCGAGGAACAGCCAGAAGCCGCTGAGCACGAGCCAAATGACGTTGAGGATGGTCTTCACTGCTGACGACCTGCCATCTTTTCGAGTCGGGCGATTCGCTCCGCCATCGGCGGATGGGTGGAGAACATCTTCGAGAGGCCCTGTCCCGGACGGAAGGGGTTCGCGATCATCATGTGGCTCGCCGTCTCGATCCGGGGCTCCGGGGGCAGTGGGAGCTGCTTGGTGCCGTGCTCCAGCTTGCGCAGGGCTCCGGCGAGGGCGATCGGGTCTCCGGTGAGCTGGGCGCCGGACGCGTCCGCCTCGTACTCCCGGGAACGGCTGATCGCCAGCTGGATGACGGTGGCGGCGAGCGGACCGAGCAGCATGATGAGGAGCATGCCCAGCAAACCGGGCCCGTCATCGTCGTTGGACCGGCCGATCGGGATGAGCCAGGCGAAGTTGACCAGGAACATGATCACCGAGGCGAGGGCTCCGGCGACGGACGAGATCAGGATGTCGCGGTTGTAGACGTGGCTGAGCTCGTGGCCGATGACGCCGCGCAGCTCGCGCTCGTCGAGCAGGCGCAGGATGCCCTCGGTGCAGCACACGGCCGCGTTGCGGGGGTTGCGGCCGGTCGCGAAGGCGTTCGGCGCCTCCGTCGGTGAGATGTACAGGCGGGGCATGGGCTGGCGGGCCTGGGTGGAGAGCTCCCGCACCATGCGGTACAGCGCCGGGGCCTCGAACTCGCTGACCGGGCGGGCACGCATCGCACGCAGGGCGAGCTTGTCGCTGTTCCAGTACGCGTACGCGTTCGTGCCGAGCGCGACGAGGACGGCGACGACGAGCCCCGCTCGGCCGAAGAAGCTGCCGATGACGATGATGAGCGCGGACAGTCCCCCGAGGAGTACTGCGGTCCTGAGCCCGTTGTGCCGGCGGTGCACGGTACGCCCTCCAAGTGGTGCAGCAGGGGAACCCTTTGCTTGCTGGTGTCGCTCGCTGTGGTTGCTTCCTGGTCTCCGAAGCCACCGGTGCCGTGGCATCACGTCCAGTGGACCCTTCCGTACTGGTCAACGCCAGGCGAGGGCGACCAGTTCCCCGGCGCCCGCGGGGGCGCGCGTGGTCCGTACGGGTGACGGCGTGGTGCGCGGCACGCGCGCGTGGAGGCCGGGTGCCCGTACGCGCGGGTGGCAGGCGTGGTGCCGCTCGCGTGCGCTACGGCGCCTCCCGCCGGGTCGGGGCGGGAGGCGGTCGTTGTTCAGAAGAGGCCGGTGTCGGCGAAGCGCAGGATCAGCTGGGGGGCACCTGAGAGGGCGACGGCGAGGACCGCGGTCACGGTGATCGCGGCCGTGAGGGGTGCCGGAACGCGGTGCCCGGCAGTCACCGCCTCGGGAGCCCGGAACAGCAGGGCCGTCCATTGGAGGTAGTAGAACAGCGCGATGGCGACGTTGACCGCCATGACGACGGCCAGCCAGCCGAGCCCGGCGTCCACGGCCGCGGAGAACACCGTGACCTTGGCGAAGAGGCCGATGACGCCGGGCGGCAGTCCGGCCAGGCAGAGCAGGAAGAAGGCCAGGAGCAGGGCGGTGAGCGGGTTGGAGGCGTACAGGCCGCGGTAGTCGGCGACGCGGTTCAGGGACCTCGTACGGCCCACGAGGGCGGCCACCGCGAAGGCGCCGAGGTTCACCGCGGCGTACATGAGGGCGTAGGCGACGGTGGAGCCGATCGAGCGTTCCGGGTCGTCGGAGTACGCGGCGGCGGCGATCGGCACGAGGAGGTAGCCGGCCTGCCCGACGGACGACCAGGCGAGCAGACGTACCGCGCTGTACGCGCGCGTGGACTGCTGGCGCAGGGCGCCGACGTTGCCGACGGTCATGGTGAGCGCGGCCAGGACCGCGAGGGCGGGGCCCCAGACGTCGGCGTAGGACGGGAGGGCGATGACCGTGACGAGGATCAGGCCGGAGAAGCCGACCGCCTTGCCGATCACGGACAGGTAGGCGGCGATCGGCAGAGGCGCGCCCACATAGGTGTCGGGCACCCAGAAGTGGAAGGGCACGGCGGCCGTCTTGAAGGCGAAGCCGACGAGGGTGAGGACGACGCCGGTCTGGGCGAGCGTGGTGAGCTGTCCGTCCACGTCCTGGACGCGTTCGGCCACCTGGGTGAGGTAGAGGGTGCCGGTGGAGGCGTACACGAAGCTGATGCCCATGAGGCTGACCGCGGTCGCGGTGACCGAGGACAGGAAGAACTTCAGGGCCGCCTCGGAGGACCGGCGGTCCCCCTGGCGCAGGCCCACGAGGGCGAAGGCGGGCAGGGAGGCGACCTCCAGGGCGACGATCAGCGTGGCGAGGTCGCGGGAGGCGGGCAGGAGCGCGGCGCCGGCCGCGGAGGAGAGCAGCAGGAACCAGTACTCGCCCTCGGGGAGTCCGCGGTCGGCGTCCTTCACGGCGGTGACCGAGAGCAGGGCGGTCACCAGGGCGCCGCCGAGGACCAGGAACTGGATGGCGAGGGTGAAGGTGTCCGCGGTGTAGCTGCACACGTCGGCGTCGCCGGTCAGGCAGAACGTCGAGCGGTCGTCGTTCACCAGGGGCAGCAGCATGAGCGCGGCGGCGGCGAGTCCGGCGACCGAGATCCAGCCGAGGAGGGACTTGCGGGCGTCCTTGACGAACAGGTCGGTGACGAGGACGGCGAGTCCGACGACCGCCGTGATGGTGGGCGGCGCGATGGCGAGCCAGTCGACGGACTGGACGAGGTTCTGGGCCAGTGGCTGCGACAGGGCCTCGGTGAGCGGCTGGGCCGGGGAGCTCATCGGGTGCCTCCTGAGAGGAGCTGCTGCACGGCCGGGTCGGTCAGCCCGAGGAGGGTCCTGGGCCACAGTCCGGCGACGACGGTGAGGGCGACGAGCGGCGTCCAGGCGGCGAACTCGTAGGTGCGTACGTCGGTGAGCTTCGGGGCCTCGCGCGGTACGGCGCCCATGCAGACGCGGCGGACCACGATCAGCATGTACGCGGCGGTCAGCAGCGTGCCGAACGCGGCGATCGCCATGAAGGTCAGGAAGGCGGGGCGGCTGAGGTCCTCGTGGGGGTCGAAGGCGCCGAACAGGGCCAGCATCTCGCCCCAGAAGCCGGCCAGGCCCGGCAGGCCGAGCGAGGCGACGGCGGCGAAGGCGAGGAGGCCGCCGAGGCGGGGCGCCTTGCCGTACAGGGCGGCTCCGGTCTCCTCGGCCAGGGTGTCGAGGTCGGTGGTGCCGGTGCGGTCCTTGAAGGCGCCGACGACGAAGAAGAGCAGGCCGGTGATGAGGCCGTGGGCGATGTTGGCGAACAGGGCGCCGTTGACGCCGGTCGGGGTCATGGTGGCGATGCCGAGCAGGACGAAGCCCATGTGGCCGACGGAGGAGTAGGCGATGAGGCGCTTGAGGTCGCCCTTCGCGCCCCGCTTGGCGAGGGCCAGGCAGGCGAGGGAGCCGTAGATGATGCCGACGACGGCGAAGGCGGCGAGGTAGGGCGCGAAGGTGTGGAAGCCCTCCGGCGCGACGGGGAGGAGGATGCGCACGAACCCGTACGTGCCCATCTTCAGCAGGACGCCGGCCAGCAGGACCGATCCGACGGTCGGGGCGGCGGTGTGGGCGTCGGGCAGCCAGCTGTGCAGGGGCCACATCGGGGTCTTGACCGCGAGGCCGATCCCGATCGCCAGAACGGCGATGACCTGCACGGACGTGGTCAGCGACCGGCCGTTGTCAGTGGCGAGTGCCACCATGTCGAATGTGCCCGCGCCGAGTCCGACCAGGAGCAGGCCGAGCAGCATGACGACGGAGCCGAGGAGGGTGTAGAGGATGAACTTCCAGGCCGCCCCGGCCCGTCCCTCGCCGCCCCAGCGGGCGATGAGGAAGTACATCGGGATCAGGACCATCTCGAAGGCGAGGAAGAACAGGATCAGGTCGAGTACGGCGAAGGTCGCGAGGGTGCCGGACTCGAGGACGAGCAGCAGCGCGACGAACGCCTTCGGGGACGGGCCCGACGGCATGTTGAAGTACGAGTAGAGCGCGCAGAGGAAGGTCAGCAGCGCGGTCAGGACCAGCAGGGGGAGGGAGATGCCGTCGATGCCGAGGTGGATGCGCACGTCGAGTGCGGGGATCCAGCTGATGTCGGTGCTGGCCTGCATCTTCGACGGGTGGTCGTGGTCGAAGCCGAGCACGAGGACGATCGCGGCGACGAGGACGGCACCGGTGACGGTGACGCCGTGCCGCAGGACGGCCTGGTCGGGTGACTTCCCCTTCAGCCCGGGAGGGGCGGGCAGGAGAGCGGCGGCGGCACCGATGAGCGGGCCGACGACGATCAATGCGAGAAGGAACTGCATCACGGACTCGTTGATATCGATCACGCCTGCTCACGCTCCCGTGGCGACGAGGACGGCGGCGACCGCGAGGACGACGGTGCCGGCGAGCAGCGCGCTCACATAGGTCTGCACATTGCCGGTCTGGGCCCGGCGTACGGCGGTTCCCAGGACACGTGGCAGGGCGCCCGCCCCGCGTACGTAGGTGTCGACGACCTCCCGGTCGAGGAACCGCACGAGACTCGCGCCGGCCTGGACGGGGCGGACGAAGAGGGTCGTGTACACCGCGTCCAGGTGGAAGCCGACGGCTGCGTGCCGGTGCAGCGGGCCCAGCAGGAGCCGTCCGGGGTCGGACGGGTCGGGGGCGTAGGCGATGTCTCCGTAGGCCGGCTTGTGGCTGGCGATGGCCTCGGCTTCCACGAGCGCGGCGTCGCCCTCCGGGTGGGCCGCGACCGCGCCGAGCGGAGGGCGGGCCGCAAGAGCCGTGGTGTGGCGCCAGGCCGCGTAGGTGACGATGCCGCCGACCAGGGCCACGCCCGTGCCGAGCACGGAGGTGGTGAGGGTCGGGGTGAGGTCGTGGCCGTCGAACCAGTTGGGCAGGAGACGGAAGGCGAGCCCGCCGAGGGCGAGTGACGGGATCGCGAGGACCCAGAGCACGGCGTTCATGGCCACGGGCTGCCGGCCGTGGTCGGGGGCTTCGGCGCCCTGTCCGCGGAAGGCCAGGAGCCACAGGCGCATCGCGTACGCGGCGGTGAGCAGGGCCGTGACCAGGCCGGCGAGGAGGACGGTCCAGCCCGCGGCGCCGGGCGCGTGCTCGGTGTGGCCGGTGGCGGTGTGCTCGGCGACGACGAGGACGGCCTCCTTGGAGAAGAAGCCGCTGAAGGGCGGGATCGCGGCCAGGGCGAGCAGCGCCACGGTCATCGTCCAGTAGGCGTCCGGGACGCGGTCGCGCAGGCCCCGCATGCGGGACATGGCGGCCAGTGAGTTGGTGCCGGCGGCGTGGATGATCACGCCGGCGGCGAGGAACAGCAGCGCCTTGAAGGCGCCGTGGGTGAGGAGGTGGAAGACGGCGGCACCGCGGTCGCCGACGGCGAGGGCGCCGGTCATGTAGCCGAGCTGTCCGATGGTCGAGTAGGCGAGGACGCGCTTGATGTCGTCCTGGGCGAGCGCGGCGAGCGCCGAGCCGACCATCGTGACGGCGGCCATGACGGCGAGGACGACCATCGCGGCGTGCGAGGCCTGGAAGAGCGGAAGGAGCCGGGCGACGAAGTAGACACCGGCGGCGACCATCGTCGCGGCGTGGATGAGCGCGGAGACGGGCGTCGGGCCCGCCATCGCGTCCGGAAGCCAGGTGTGCAGCGGGAACTGCGCCGACTTGCCCGCCACACCGGCCAGGAGCAGCAGCGCGATCAGCGTCGGGTGGTCGAGCGAGCCGCTCGCGACCGCGCCGAGGATCTTGGTGATGCGGAAGGAGCCGGCCTCGGTGGCCAGCGCCAGCAGGCCGATCAGGAAGGGGACGTCGCCGAGCTTGGTCACCAGGAAGGCCTTGAGGGAGGCGGCGCGGGCCTCCGGGGTCTCCCAGTAGTGGCCGACCAGGAAGTACGAGCAGATGCCCATGATCTCCCAGCCGACCAGCAGCACCATCAGGTCGCCGGAGTAGACGACGAGGAACATGGCGGAGGTGAAAAGGGAGACGAGAGCGGCGTACGAGGGGTAGCGCGGGTCGTCGCGCAGGTAGCCCGTCGAGTAGATCTGCACGCAGGTGGCGACGCAGCCGACCAGGACGGCGACGAGGGCGGCGAAGCCGTCGATGTGCAGGGCGAGTTCGACGGGGACGGAACCGGTGGGGGTCAGCTCCGTGACGGCGTCGACGGCACGGCCGCCGCCTTGGCGGGCCGCGACGACCACGGCGAGGACGAGGGCCGCCAGCGTCGGCAGGACGGCGAGCGGACGGACGAAGCCCGGCGCCGAGCGGCCCAGGAGGAGACCGGCGGCTGCCCCGAGGAAGGGGAGGGCGGGGACGAGTGCGGCGAGGGTGGTCGTGGTCACGCGGTGGCCTCAGCCTTCTCGGTGCCCGGCCCGGTCGCGGCTCCACCGGTGCCGGGGCCCGCGCTGTCGGAGTCCTTGCCATCGGGGCCGTCGCCGTCGGGACCGTAGCCGTCGGGTCCTTCGGCGGTGTCGCGGAGCTTGTCGATGTCCGACGTGCCGCGGTTGCGGTGGACGGCGAGCACGATCGCCAGGCCGATGCCGATCTCGGCGGCCGCGATGGCGATGGTGAACAGGGTCAGGGCCTGGCCGGAGTGCAGGGTCTCCTCGGCTGCCTTGCTGAGCCAGACGTCGAAGGCGACCAGGTTGAGGTTGACGGCGTTGAGCATCAGCTCGACCGACATCAGGACCAGGATCGCGTTGCGACGGGCGAGGACGCCGTACAGGCCCGTGCAGAAGAGGAGGACGGAGAGGACGGCGGGATAGGCGAGGTGCATCAGCGGTCACCGCCCTTGTCGGCGCTGTTCGGGGCGGCCGGGCGGCCTGCTTCGGTCGCACGGTCCGTCTTCGCCCTGCGGGACAGGACGATGGCGCCGACGAGGGCGGCGAGGAGGAGGACCGAGAGGGCTTCGAAGGGGAGGACCCAGTTCTGGAACAGACTCGCCCCGGTGACGGCCGTGGAGCCGGCCGCCGGGCCGTCCAGGTCGATCCAGGTGGTGCGGAAGGCGTCGACGACGACCCAGACCAGGGCAGCGGCGGCGGCCACGGCCACCGTGAGGGCGGCCCAGCGGTTGCCGGAGTCGGCGTCCGGGGAACGGCCGATGGGGGCCCTGGTGAGCATCAGGCCGAACAGGATGAGGACGACGACGGCACCGACGTAGATGAGGACCTGCACCCAGGCGATGAACTCGGCGGTGAGGAGCAGGTACTCGACGGCGAGACCCCCGAGGGCCACCACCAGCCACAGGGCGGCGTGGACCAGCTGCCGGGTGGTGACGGTGACGACGGCGGCGCCGAAGGTGACCAGGCCGACGAGGAGGAAGGCGATCTCGACACCGGTCGGGGAGAGGAAGCCTTGCGATTCGGCGGCCACGCTCGTGGAGTCCGCGGCGAGGTGACCGACGGCTGCTGCGAAGGTCATTCCCGGCCCTCCTGTTCCGGGCCGGTTGCCTCCGGGCCGGTTGCCTCCTGCTGGGCGGCCAGCTTGTCGGCGGTCTTGCGGGCGGCGGCGAGTTCCTTCGGTTCCTCCGCGCCGGGGTCGAGGGCGGGCGGGGCCGGCACCGTCCACATCCACTCGCGGAGCTTGTCGCGCTCGTGGGTGAGGTCGCGGATGTCGGTCTCGGAGTACTCGAACTCCGGGGACCAGAACAGGGCGTCGAAAGGACAGACCTCGATGCAGATACCGCAGTACATGCACAGCGAGAAGTCGATGGCGAAGCGGTCGAGGACGTTGCGGCTGCGGTCGCGCCCGCCGGGGG
Source organism: Streptomyces sp. CB02414 (assembly GCF_001905385.1). GTDB lineage: Bacteria > Actinomycetota > Actinomycetes > Streptomycetales > Streptomycetaceae > Streptomyces. Next base: position 788,197 of record NZ_LIPF01000002.1, read on the forward strand.
TCGGCGCCGGGACCGTCTCCTTGTGGGAGTCGATGTAGATGCACCAGTCCGGGCACTCGCGGGCGCACAGCATGCAGACCGTGCAGTTCTCCTCGAACAGGCCGATCACGCCGCGCGTGCGGGGCGGGAGGTCGGGCTGGACGTCCGGGTACTGCTCGGTGACGGTCTTCTTCGTCATCGTGCGGAGGGTGACGGCCAGGCCCTTGGCCAGACCCGAGCCGGGGATGGGGGGCATGGTTACTGGATCACCACCTTGACGATGCCGGTGAGGGCGATCTGGGCGAGGGACAGAGGGACGAGGAGAGTCCAGGAGAGCTTCTGGAGCTGGTCCTCACGCAGGCGCGGGTAGGTCACGCGCAGCCAGATCACCACGAAGGCGAGGACGGCGGTCTTCAGCAGCGTCCACACCCAGCCGAGACCGTCGGCGCCCCAGGGTCCGTGCCAGCCGCCCAGGAACAGGACGGTCGTCAGGCCGCACAGGACGACGATCCCGGCGTACTCGGCGAGGAGGAACAGCGCGAAGCGCAGGCCGGTGTACTCGGTGTAGGCACCGAAGATGATCTCCGAGTCGGCGACCGGCATGTCGAACGGGGGGCGCTGCAGCTCGGCCAGCCCGGCGACGAAGAAGACGATCCCGCCCACGATCTGCCAGGGCAGCCACCACCACTCGAAGGCGTCGACGATGCCGACGAGCGAGACGGTGCCCGCCGCCATGGCCACCGAGGCCGCGGTCAGCAGCATCGGGAGCTCGTAGGCGAGGAGTTGGGCGGCGGTGCGCAGACCGCCGAGGAGGGAGAACTTGTTGGCGGAGGCCCAGCCCGCCATGAGGGAGCCGAGGACGCCCACGCCCATGACGGCGAGGACGAAGAAAATGCCCGCGTCGACGACCTGACCGACCGCGCCCTCTCCCGGGCCGACCGGGATGGCCAGGAGGACCAGGAGGTACGGCAGGAGGGCCACGGCGGGGGCGAGTTGGAAGATGCGGCGGTCCGCGTCGGCCGGGACCACGTCCTCCTTCTGCGCGAACTTCACGCCGTCGGCGACGAGCTGCGCCCAGCCGTGGAATCCGCCGGCGTACATCGGGCCGAGACGGCCCTGCATGTGGGCCATGACCTTGTGCTCGGTCTGGCCGACGATCAGGGGGAGGGCGAGGAAGACGACGAAGACGATCAGGAGGCGCAGGGTGACGTCGAGCGCGTCGTTCACTGCGGGCCTCCTGGGGGGTTCGGGCGGTTCGGGTCCAAGGACTTTTTCCGGGCCGGGTTCTCGTTCTCCTCCGAGGTGCTCGGCTCGTCCGAGGTGCTCGGCTCGTCCGAGGTGCTCGGCTCGTCCGGGGTCGCGTCCGGCTGCCGTTCCGTGCCGGCGTCCGGCTCGGACCGGGGCCCGGGTTCGGGCTCGGCGTCGTCGAAGGCGGGGCGGGCGTGGTGCCACGGGGCGTCCGCGCTGCGCGGCGTGGCGGGGGCCGGCGGCTCCGGGGCCGTTGCCTCGGGCACCGGGGACGTGCCCGCGTCATCGCCGGCGGCAGGGCCGGGCGCCTGCGTGACCGGGTCCGTCCGCGACGGACGGGTGTCGGAGGCGGGGCGCTGCGACACGGAGCCCTCACCGGCGGTGCGCGCGCGTCGTGGCCGGGCGGTCGGCCCGGAAGCCGCTTGCCCGGTCCCCGCGCTCGTGTCCGTCTCCGTGGCGGGCCCGGCTTCCGGCGCGCCCGTCCGCTGGGACGCGGAACCCCCGCTCGCGCTGCGCGCACGCCGGGGCGCGGGGGCACCCTGACTGGCGGAGCCCTCCGCCGCCGTACGGGACCGGCGGACCGGACGGTCCCCCTCAGCGCGGGCCGGGCGTTCCCCCGCCGCGCGTCCCGCTCCCCGTGCCGGGCGGGCCGGAGCGGGAGGCAGCTGGCCCTTGAGCGGGCCCCACTCGTTGGGGTCGGGGACGCCGGGCGGCAGCATCTGCCGGCGACGCGGACCGCCGTGGTCGGACTCGCCGGGCTCCTTGGCCCCCGGCCAGGCCTTGGCGACGCGGGCGGCGAGGACGAAGTCCTTCCGCAACGGGTGGCCCTCGAAGCCCTCCGGCAGGAGCAGGTGGTCCAGCGCGGGGTGGTCCTCGAAGGCGACGCCGAACATCTCGTGGGTCTCGCGTTCGTGCCAGGCCGCGCCCGCGTAGACCGCGACGGCGCTGGGCAGCACCGGGGTCTCGTGCGGGACCGTCGTGCGCAGCAGCAGCCGGCGCACGGGTCCCAGCGCCACGACGTGCGCCGCGACGCGGAAGCCCGTGCCCGGCTCGTCGACCGCGCTCAGCCAGTCGAAGTAGGTGCAGCCCAGCCGGTCCCGCGCGGTCTCGAGGGCGGAGATCCAGGACGCCGGCGGCACGTCCACGGTCAGGACGTCGTACGACTCGTCGGCCTCGGCCTGCGGACCGAAGAGTTCCGCGGTATCGGCGGGGAGCCAGCCGACGGCGGTCATCGGCCCTCCCCCGGGTCCGCGGCCGGGTCCACAGCCGTGCCCGCGTCGCGGTCCGCGGTGGCGTCCGGCGCCGGCGGCCGTACCAGGCCGCTCCGCAGCGCCGCCGTCGACGGCCGGTGCGATGTGGCGTACCGCTCCCCCAGCGACTCCCGCGCGATCTTCTCCTGCAGTTTGAGGATGCCCTGGAGGAGGGCCTCGGGGCGGGGCGGGCACCCGGGGACGTAGACGTCGACGGGGATGATCTGGTCGACGCCCTTCGTCACGGAGTAGGAGTCCCAGTAGGGGCCGCCGCAGTTGGAACAGGCGCCGAAGGAGATGACGTACTTCGGCTCGGGCATCTGCTCGTACAGACGCTTGACGGCCGGCGCCATCTTGTCGGTCACCGTGCCGGACACCACCATCAGGTCGGCCTGGCGGGGGCCCGGCGCGAAGGGGATGACGCCGAGCCGGATGAAGTCGTGGCGGGCCATCGACGCGGCGATGAACTCGATGGCGCAGCAGGCGAGGCCGAAGTTGAAGACCCACAGGGAGTACCGGCGGCCCCAGTTCAGGACGACCTTCATCGGCTCGGGGGCGAGGCGGGCGAGCGCGCCGAGCCGCTTGGGCTCGGGGAGCAGCACGGGTTCGGCGGGGTTCCCGACAGGATTCTCGGCAGGGTTCACGTCCATGACAGGACGCCCTTCTTGTATGCGTAGAGCAGGCCCACGGCGAGGAAGCCGAGGAAGATGAACATCTCCACGAGGGTCGTCGCTCCGTAATCAGGATCGGCGAAGACCGTCGCCCAGGGGAAGAGGAAGATCGAGTCGACCGCGAAGATGACGTAGAGGAACGCGTAGACGTAGTAGCGGACCTGGGTGTGGGCCCAGCCCTCGCCGACAGGGTCGACGCCGCACTCGTACGTCAGCAGCTTCTCGGGCGTCGGGACCACGGGCCGCAGCAGGCGCCCGGCTCCGAAGGCGACGGCGACGAAGAGCACGCCGACGACGGCGAGCAGTCCGACGACCGAGTAGGACTGGAAGTAATCGGCCGCAAGGCCGACGGTCGGTTCCGGCACGTCCGTCCCTCGCTCCCCGCGCTCCCTGTCCCGAACGCTGCTGATCGACGATCTGTACGCACGGGAGTCTAGGGCCTGATAAAGAGACGGTAAGCAGCCCGTCACACCTTGGGACAGGGAGGCGGGCTCCGGAAGGTGGGGCCCGTGGGGGGTGGGCTGCGGAAGGTGGGCCCACGGGGGGTGGGGTTTTCCTCAGTGCGCCCTGGCGGTACACCTCATGGCGCGGCGTCGCGCGGCACGGCACGCTGACTCGTATGACCGAACGCCTCTCGACACCGACGCCTCGCGGGAACACCGGCGCCGCGCCCGGCGACCGCCCGCCGCCGGCCCGATTCGCCTACGACCGGCACACCTGGATGGAGATCGCCCACCTGCTGGCGAACTTCCCGGCGTCGCTGCTCGGATTCGTGTACGTGGTGACGATGCTGTTCACCGGCGTCGGGCTGACGGTCACGGTGATCGGGTTCCCGTTGCTGGCCGCCGGGCTGATGGGTGCGCGGCAGTTGGGCAAACTGGAGCGGGCCAGGGCCCGGGCACTGCTCGGGGTGCGGGTGGACGAGCCGAGCCGGCTTCCGTTGCGCGGCGGGGGCGGGTTCTTCCCCCAGCTGTGGATGGCGCTGAAGGACCCGGTGGGCTGGCGCACCGTCCTGTACGACTTCATACGGCTCCCCTGGGGCATCCTGACCTTCGTCGTCACGCTGACGTCGCTGTTCGTGCTGTGGCCGGTGCTGCCGTTCATCGCGCGGGGCCTGGCCAACGCGGACCGGGCGATGGTGCGGGCGCTGCTCTCCCCCTCCGACGAGCTGGAGCGGCGGATCGCCGAGCTGGAGTCGGACCGGGGCATCGTGGTCGACACGGCCGCGGCCGACCTGCGGCGCATCGAGCGCGACCTGCACGACGGGGCCCAGGCCCGCCTGGTCAACCTGGCCATGGGGCTGGGTCTGGCGAAGGAGAAGCTGCTGGAGGACCCCGACGCGGCGGCGGCCATGGTCGACGAGGCGCACGGCGAGGTGAAGCTGGCCCTGCAGGAGCTGCGGGACCTGGCCCGCGGCATCCACCCCGCGGTCCTGACCGACCGCGGCCTGGACGCGGCACTCTCCTCGGTCGCCTCCCGCTGCACCGTGCCGGTCAAGGTGACCGTCGACCTCGTGGAGCGCCCGGCCGCGGCCATCGAGGGCATCGCCTACTTCACCGTCTCGGAGCTGCTGCAGAACGTCAGCAAGCACAGCCGGGCGAAGACCGCCGCCGTGGAGGTGTGGCGGTCCTCCGACCGGCTGCTCATACAGGTGAGCGACGACGGCCGCGGGGGTGCCCGGCTCGACGGCGGTACGGGGATGAAGGGGCTGGCCGACCGGCTGAGCGCCGTCGACGGTCTCTTCGTCGTCGATTCGCCGGAGGGCGGCCCGACGACGGTGACCGCCGAGCTGCCGTGGCGCGACCGCACCGGCGACGACGCCACCGCGCGCGCTTCCGGCGCTTCCCGCGCTTCCGGCGCTTCCCGCGGGCACTGAGGGAGCGCGCCACACGGGCCGGCTCACGCCGAGGGGTGGGGAAAACCCCCCTCTCGAGACGCCGACGGGCTCCATGGCCCGTGGGCGGGCGGTCGATCAGGGTGGAGTTACGACAGCACAGCCATAGGACGAGGAGAAGGACGGCACCGATGGCCACGGATTACGGACACAGTTACGGGTTCGGGAGCGGGTCCGGCCTTCCCGAGGACACCGCCGCGCGACGCCACCGGTTGCCGGCGGGGCTGCGCGCGCCGTTCGAGGCGCGCAGCTGGCGCGAGTTCGGTTATGTGCTGCTGAGCCTGCCGATCGGCATCCTGCTCTTCACCTACGCCGTCACGATGATGTCCCTGGGGGCGGGGCTGCTGGTGACGTTCCTGGGCGTGCCGGTGCTGGCGGCGGCGCTGGCCGGCTGCCGGGGCTTCGGTGCGATGGAGCGGGCACGGGCCCGGGTCCTGCTGGGTCTGCGGGTGTCCGACCCGGAGCCGCTGCGGATGAAGAAGCAGGGCGCGATGGGCTGGATGGGTGCCGTCCTGAAGAGCGGCGTGTCCTGGCGGAGCCTGCTCTACGCGGTGCTGCAGTTCCCGTGGTCGGTGTTCTCCTTCGTCGTCGCCGTGAACGTCTGGGCGTTCGGGTGGGCGATGCTCACGTACCCGCTGTGGTTCTGGGTGTTCCCGATGTACGCCGGCCAGGACGGGCTCCAGCTCTACGGTGACGAGACGCACCGGGTCTACCTGGACAACCCGTTCGAGATCACCATGACCGCGCTGGTCGGTCTGCTGTTCACGCTGGCGACGCCGTGGATCGTCCGGGCGCTGACGACGGTGGACCGGGTGATGGTGCACGGGCTGCTCGGGCCGTCGCGGCTGGCCACCCGGGTGGTGGAGCTGGAGTCGGACCGCGGGGCCGTGGTCGACACCGCCGCGGCCGACCTGCGGCGCATCGAGCGCGACCTGCACGACGGGGCCCAGGCCCGCCTGGTCAACCTGGCCATGGATCTCGGACTGGCCAAGGAGAAGCTGAGGGAGGACCCGCGGGCGGCGGCGGTCATGGTGGACGAGGCCCACGGCGAGGTGAAGACGGCGCTCCAGGAGCTGCGGGACCTGGCCCGCGGCATCCACCCCGCGGTCCTGACCGACCGCGGCCTGGACGCGGCACTCTCCTCGGTCGCCTCCCGCTGCACCGTCCCGGTGCAGGTGGAGGTCGACCTGACCGAGCGGCCGGCGTCGGCGATCGAGGGCATCGCCTACTTCACCGTCTCGGAGCTGCTGCAGAACGTGAGCAAGCACGCGCGGGCCACGGCGGCCTTCGTGGAGGTCTGGCGCGTGGAGAACCGGCTGATGCTCCAGGTCGTGGACAACGGTGCGGGCGGAGCCGAGGTGTCGGCCGGTTCGGGGCTGGCAGGCCTGGCGGAACGGCTCGACGCCGTGGACGGAATCCTCGTGGTGGACTCGCCGGAGGGCGGCCCGACGCGGGTGACCGCGGAACTGCCGTGGCGGAGCGAGCCGGCGGCCGGCCGCTGAGCCGCCCGGTTCCCGCCTCCTCCGCCCGGCACCGCGCGTGCTGGACGGAGGAGGCGGGGCGTGCAGGTACCGGACCCGTCCCGGCGTAGCCGGCCCCTGCCGGGCCAGACCATGCCGTGCCATGCCGGACCGGGCCGAAGCCCGATCGGCGTGGCAGCCGCACCCCGGCCGGCGTGCCCGATCAGGACCCCGACCGGCGTCACCGAGCCGGACCCGGCCAAGGTGGCCGATAGTCGGTCGCCGAGCAGCCGGACCCGGCCGGAACCCCCCTGCTTCGCGTCCTCTTCCCGTTGCCCGAGCGCATTCGGTCTCCGTTGCTGGAATGCTGGTCCTGTCACACGGACGGGTTCGTGGACGCGGCGTGGGCCGCGCGGGCCGTGCGGTGGACGGGCTGTGGGGGGCCGAGGATCGTGGAGGACAGGGTGCGGGTGGTCATCGCCGAGGATTCAGTGCTGCTCCGAGAGGGGCTGACCCGGTTGCTGACCGACCGGGGGCACGAGGTCGTGGCCGGTGTCGGCGACGGTGACGCATTGATCAAGACCATCACCGAGCTGGACGCGCAGGGCGAGCTGCCGGACGTCGTGGTGGCGGACGTACGGATGCCGCCGACGCACACCGACGAGGGCGTGCGCGCCTCGGTGCAGCTGCGCAAGGCGCATCCCGGTCTCGGCGTACTGGTGCTGTCCCAGTACGTGGAGGAGCAGTACGCGACGGAGCTGCTGGCCGGTTCCAGCCGGGGCGTCGGGTACCTCCTCAAGGACCGGGTGGCCGAGGTGCGGGAGTTCGTGGACGCGGTGGTGCGGGTGGCCGGGGGCGGTACGGCCCTGGACCCCGAGGTGGTCGCCCAGTTGCTCGGGCGCAGCCGCAAGCAGGACGTGCTCGCGGGGCTCACCCCGCGGGAGCGGGAGGTCCTGGGCCTCATGGCCGAGGGCCGGACGAACTCGGCGATCGCCAGACAGCTGGTGGTGAGCGACGGGGCCGTGGAGAAGCACGTCAGCAACATCTTCCAGAAGCTGGGGCTGTCCCCCAGCGACGGTGATCACCGTCGGGTGCTCGCCGTCCTCACCTATCTCAATTCCTGACACGGCAGCCCACACCCCGGAATGACCGGCCGCTCATCCGAACGAATGAGAAACCGGAGCACGAGCCGGGGGCGTCTTCACGGGCGCCGGGGGGCGCGGAAACCGTGGGACTGCGAGGCGGCCGACCATCTCGAGGTCGTGTCCATCATGCGAATGTCCACCGGAAGCCAACCCCTGCGGACGTAGTGTTGATCCTGGGATGGTCGGTGGGAGACCACTCCCCGGACAGCCGCCTCGAGGGAGGTCCAGTCAGTGACCAGCCAGGTCAGCAGCCCAGCGGAGCAGGCCGACGGAACCGTCGTGGGAGAGCAGCGCAAACCGGCCGGAGCGAAAGACGTCCGCCGGCTGAACCGGGTGATCATCCGGTTCGCGGGGGACTCGGGCGACGGGATGCAGCTCACCGGCGACCGTTTCACCTCGGAGACCGCGTCGTTCGGCAACGACCTGTCGACGCTGCCGAACTTCCCGGCCGAGATCCGGGCACCCGCCGGCACCCTGCCGGGTGTCTCGTCCTTCCAGTTGCACTTCGCCGACCACGACATCCTCACCCCCGGCGACGCCCCGAACGTGCTGGTGGCAATGAACCCGGCGGCGCTGAAGGCGAACATCGGCGACATGCCGCGCGGTGCGGAGATCATCGTCAACACCGACGAGTTCACCAAGCGGGCGATGCAGAAGGTCGGCTACGACGACTCCCCCTTGGAAGACGGTTCCCTCGACGGCTACCACCTGCATCCGGTGCCGCTGACGACGCTGACGGTGGAGGCGCTCAAGGAGTTCGACCTCTCCCGCAAGGAGGCCGAGCGGAGCAAGAACATGTTCGCGCTCGGGCTGCTGAGCTGGATGTACCACCGGCCCACGGAGGGCACGGAGAAGTTCCTGAAGACGAAGTTCGCGAAGAAGCCGGACATCGCCGCCGCGAACATCGCCGCGTACCGGGCGGGCTGGAACTTCGGTGAGACCACGGAGGACTTCGCGGTCTCCTACGAGGTGGCTCCGGCGTCGAAGGCGTTCCCGCCCGGCACCTACCGCAACATCTCCGGGAACCTGGCCCTGGCCTACGGTCTGGTCGCCGCCTCCCGCCAGGCGGACCTGCCGCTGTTCCTGGGCTCGTACCCGATCACCCCGGCCTCCGACATCCTGCACGAACTCTCGAAGCACAAGAACTTCGGTGTGCGCACCTTCCAGGCCGAGGACGAGATCGCCGGGATCGGCGCGGCGCTGGGCGCGGCGTTCGGCGGGTCGCTGGCGGTGACGACGACGTCGGGGCCTGGGGTGGCGCTCAAGAGCGAGACGATCGGGCTCGCGGTGTCGCTGGAGCTGCCGCTGCTGGTCGTGGACATCCAGCGCGGCGGGCCGTCGACGGGTCTGCCGACCAAGACCGAGCAGGCGGACCTGTTGCAGGCGATGTACGGCCGCAACGGCGAGGCACCGGTCCCGGTCGTCGCGCCGCGCACTCCGGCGGACTGTTTCGACGCGGCTCTGGAGGCGGCGCGGATCGCCCTGGCCTACCGCACGCCGGTGTTCCTGCTCTCCGACGGCTACCTGGCCAACGGCAGTGAACCCTGGCGCATCCCGGAGACCGGTGAACTGCCGGACCTGACGGTGCAGTTCGCGCAGGGCCCCAACCACACCCTGGACGACGGTACCGAGGTGTTCTGGCCGTACAAGCGTGACCCGCACACCCTGGCCCGCCCCTGGGCGGTGCCGGGCACCCCCGGGCTGGAGCACCGGATCGGCGGGATCGAGAAGCAGGACGGCACCGGCAACATCTCCTACGACCCGGCCAACCACGACTTCATGGTCCGCACCCGCCAGGCCAAGATCGACGGCATCGACGTCGACGACCTGGAGGTCGACGACCCGGACGGGGCACGGACCCTGGTGCTCGGCTGGGGCTCGACGTACGGACCGATCACCGCCGCCGTGCGCCGGCTGCGGACGGCCGGAGAAGCGGTCGCCCAGGCCCACCTGCGCCACCTCAACCCCTTCCCGCACAACCTCGGCGACGTACTCAAGAGGTACGACAAGGTGGTGGTCCCCGAGATGAACCTCGGGCAGCTCGCCACCCTGGTCCGGGCGAAGTACCTGGTCGACGTGGAGTCGTACAACCAGGTCAACGGCATGCCGTTCAAGGCGGAACAGCTCGCCACCGTCCTGAAGGAGGCCATCGATGGCTGACGCCAACGCACTGCTCCAGCTCGTCCCCAGGGCCGAGGGCAAGCAGTCCATGAAGGACTTCAAGTCCGATCAGGAAGTGCGCTGGTGCCCCGGCTGCGGTGACTACGCGATCCTGGCCGCCGTGCAGGGCTTCATGCCGCAGCTGGGCCTGGCGAAGGAGAACATCGTCTTCGTCTCCGGCATCGGCTGCTCCTCCCGCTTCCCGTACTACATGAACACCTACGGGATGCACTCCATCCACGGCCGCGCCCCCGCCATCGCCACCGGCCTCGCCGCCTCCCGCCGCGACCTGTCCGTCTGGGTCGTCACCGGCGACGGCGACGCCCTCTCCATCGGCGGCAACCACCTCATCCACGCCCTACGCCGCAACGTCAACCTCAAGATCCTCCTGTTCAACAACCGGATCTACGGCCTGACCAAGGGCCAGTACTCCCCCACCTCCGAGGTCGGCAAGATCACCAAGTCGACGCCGATGGGCTCCCTGGACGCCCCCTTCAACCCCGTCTCCCTCGCTCTGGGCGCCGAAGCCTCCTTCGTCGCCCGCACCGTCGACTCCGACCGCAAGCACCTCACCGAGGTCCTGCGCCAGGCCGCCGACCACCCCGGCACCGCCCTCATCGAGATCTACCAGAACTGCAACATCTTCAACGACGGCGCCTTCGACGCCCTCAAGGACAAACAGCAGGCCGAGGAAGCCGTCATCCGCCTCGAACACGGACAGCCCATCCGCTTCGGCACCGACAACGCCAAGGGCGTCGTCCGGGACCCGGCCACCGGCGACCTCCAGGTCGTCGCCGTCACGCCGGACAACGAAGCGGACGTCCTGGTCCACGACGCCCATGCCACGTCACCGACCACCGCCTTCGCCCTGTCCCGGCTCGCCGACCCCGACACCCTCCACCACACCCCGATCGGGGTTCTGCGCTCGGTCGAACGGCCCGTCTACGACACCCTCATGTCCGACCAGCTCGACACCGCCATCGAGCAGAACGGCAAGGGCGACCTCACCGCACTGCTCGCCGGCGGCGACACCTGGACCGTCGTCGGCTGACAGACCGCCGCGCACAGCACACGAGGGCCCGGACGAACAGCGTCCGGGCCCTTCGCTTACCCAGAGGTAGGTACCTTACTTCAAAGTGGGCACTATCTTTTAGATAGCGCACCTCCTAGGGTTAGTGGCAACACACCCCCACCAGGAGCACTGAAGCCATGAGCATCGTCGTCACCGGAGCCACTGGACACCTCGGCCGCCACGTCGTGCGGCAACTGCTGGAGAAGGTCCCGGCCGACCAGGTCACCGCCGTCGTCCGGGACCGCGACAAGGCCGCCGACCTCGCCGCCCGCGGCATCCGGCTCGCGATCGCCGACTACAACTCCCCCGAGACCTTCGACGGCCTCTTCGCTTCCGGCGACCGGGTCCTGCTGATCTCCGGCAACGAGTTCGACAAGGGCCGCGTGGGGCAGCACACGGTCGTGATCGACGCGGCGAAGAAGGCCGGCGTCGCCCTGCTCGCCTACACCAGCGCCCCCAGCAGCCTCACGGCCGCGCTCGCCGACGACCACCGCGCCACCGAGGAGGTGCTGGTCGGCTCGGGCGTGCCGTACGCGCTGCTGCGCAACGGCTGGTACCACGAGAACTACACCGAGCAGCTCGCCCCGGTCCTGGAGCACGGCGCCGTCGTGCAGGCGGCCGGGGAGGGCCGGGTCTCCTCCGCCTCCCGCGCCGACTACGCGGCCGCCGCCGTCGCCGTACTGACCGGCGAGGGCCACGAGAACACCGCGTACGAGCTGGGCGGCGACGAGGCGTGGAGCTTCGCCGAGTACGCCGCCGAGCTGAGCCGGCAGGCGGGCAAGGAGATCGTCTACAACCCCGTCTCCGCCGAGGCCTACACCGGCATCCTGACCGGCGCCGGGGTGCCCGGACCGCTCGCGGACGTCTTCGCGGGTGTGGACGCCGCCATCGCCAAGGGCGAACTGGTCGTCTCCACCGGCGACCTGTCCCGGCTGGCCGGCCGCCCGACGACGCCGCTCGCGGAGGCCGTCGCCGCCGCGCTCAAGGACTGACTCCGGGCCCCCCTCCACACACACCCGCCCGCCTGTCATGACCGTATTGCGATACGGGCATGACAGGCGGGTGGGTGCGGCGCTACCTTCGTTCTGGCATGCCTCCCCGTCCCCGGCATGCCGTGTGCGAGAAGGAGGTGCCCGTGGCCGGGTCGTCCAGGAGTGAGCAGCGAATAGGCCTGCTGAACGGCTTCGCGGCGTACGGGATGTGGGGCCTGGTCCCCTTGTTCTGGCCGCTGCTCAAGCCCGCGGGCGCCGGGGAGATCCTCGCCCACCGGATGGTGTGGTCCCTCGCCTTCGTCGCCGTGGCCCTGGTCGTCGTACGACGCTGGGCGTGGGCAGGGGAGCTGCTGCGGCAGCCGCGCAGGCTCGGTCTGGTCGCCGTGGCCGCCGCGGTCATCACCGTGAACTGGGGCGTCTACATCTGGGCCGTGAACAGCGGCCACGTGGTCGAGGCCTCGCTCGGGTACTTCATCAACCCGCTGGTCACCATCGCGATGGGCGTGCTGCTGCTCAAGGAGCGGCTGCGGCCCGCGCAGTGGGCGGCGGTCGGGACCGGCTTCGCCGCCGTGCTCGTCCTCACCGTCGGCTACGGCCAGCCACCGTGGATCTCCCTCTGCCTCGCCTTCTCCTTCGCCACGTACGGCCTGGTGAAGAAGAAGGTCAACCTCGGCGGCGTCGAGTCGCTGGCCGCCGAGACGGCGATCCAGTTCCTGCCGGCGCTCGGCTACGTGCTGTGGCTGGGTGCGCAGGGCGAGTCGACCTTCACCACCGAAGGCTTCGGCCACTCGGCTCTGCTGGCCGCCACCGGCCTGGTGACCGCCATCCCCCTGGTCTGCTTCGGCGCGGCGGCGATCCGCGTGCCGCTGTCCACGCTGGGGCTGCTGCAGTACCTGGCCCCGGTCTTCCAGTTCCTGCTCGGCGTCCTGTACTTCGGTGAGGCCATGCCGCCCGAGCGCTGGGCCGGCTTCGCACTGGTCTGGCTGGCGCTCTCCCTGCTGACCTGGGACGCCCTGCGCACGGCCCACCGCAACGCCCGGGCCCTCCGGGCCCAGCTGGACCGGGCGGGGGGCGGCGTTCCGCCGGCCAAGGACGGCACCGGCCGGGAGAAGGGGATCGTGGCCTCCGGGGTCCCGGCCCAGGACCCGGCCGGCAACGAACAGGCCGACGCCCCCGCGGGAAAGCCGTAGCGCCCCTCCCTCACGGCTCCTGCTTCCTTCAGCGCGTCCGAGGTGCCCGCCGGGCGCGGTGGGCCCTGGCCTTCTCGCGGTTGCCGCAGTGTTCCATCGCGCACCAGCGGCGGCGGCCCGGGCGTGAGGTGTCGACGAAGAGCAGCTTGCAGTTGTGCGCGCCGCACTCGCGGACACGGTCGGCGTAGGGGCCCGTGAACAGCTCGACCGCGTCGCGCGCGACCGTCGACAGCAGACGCGCCCCCGTGGCCCCGGGGGCCCAGCCGCGGGTGCCGTCCGCCTCGATGCGGGCGGCGAGCGGCGGCTCGGCGGCCGCGGCGTTGACCGCGTCCAGGTGCTCGGGCCGCAGTGGGCGTCCGTGGGCGCGGTCCGCGGCGAGCAGGAAGAGGGCATCGCGCAGTGCCCGGGCCCGCCGGACATCGGCTCGCTCCACCACCAGGTCGAGCCCGCCCGGCAGCCGGCTGCGGTCGGCCCAGGCGGCCAGGTCCTCGGGGCGGTGCAGCACCTCCCAGCGCGCGTAGTCGCCCGGCCCGCCCGTCGTCAGCAACTCCAGGCACAGCGCACCCGGGTCGAAGCGGTACGGCTTGCCCTCGTGCGACACCAGCGTCAGTCCGGGGGACGTGTCCGGCGATTCCATTGCCCGCTCACTCACGTAACCACTATAACTGGTTACATGACTTCGACCCCGGGGCCCGCCCCCTTGCACTTCAAGGTCGTCATCGACGCCGCCGCGCCGCACGAGCAGGCGGACTTCTGGGCCGCCGCCCTGCACTACGAGGTGGAGGACAACAGCGCGCTCATCGAGAAGCTGCTGGGTTTCGGGGCCGTACCGCCCGAGCTGACCACCGAGTCGCACGGCCGCCGCGCCTGGCGGGACCTGGCCGCCGTACGGCACCCCGACGACCCCCATCAGGAGGAGAGCGGCGCCGGACTGGGACGGCGCCTGCTGTTCCAGCGGGTCCCGGAGGCCAAGTCCGGGAAGAACCGCGTCCACCTCGACGTGCACGCGGCCGAGGGACGGCGCGAGGAGGAGGTGGCCCGGCTGGAGGCGCTGGGGGCGAGCGTGCTGCGGCACGTGAAGGAGCCGGGCGGGGAGTGGGTGTTGATGGCGGACCCCGAGGGGAACGAATTCTGCGTGCACTAGGGGGCGGAGGGGGAACGGGGACAAGACGGCCGCGCGGCGCGGGTGACCGGTCAGGTCTCCGATATGCGCAACATCATGGCCGGTTAACGGTCTTGACGAGCGGTCAGTCCCGGCCCCACCATCCAGGCACCCCATTCACAGCGGAGTCCGCCCCCAGGGACTCCCCAGGAATTCGGAGCCCCCCACATGAAGCTCCCCCTTTCCGGACGTGCGCTGACGGCCGGCGCCGTCGCCGTCGCCACACTGACGGCCGGCGGATCGGTGGCCGGCGCGGCGCCCGCCGCCGTTCCCGCCCCCGCGGCAGCCGCCGCGCCCGACATACCGGTGACCAACGTCAAGGCACACCTGGCGCAGCTCCAGTCGATAGCCAGGGCGAACGGCGGCAACCGCGCCCACGGCCGCCCCGGCTACCAGGCGTCGCTCAACTACGTGAAGGCCGAACTGGACGCAGCCGGGTTCACCACCACCGTCCAGCGGTTCTCCGCCTCCGGCCGCACCGGGTACAACCTGATAGCCGACTGGCCCGGCGGCGACGCGAATCAGGTTGTCATGGCCGGGTCACACCTGGACAGCGTCTCCTCCGGTCCCGGAATCAACGACAACGGCTCGGGATCGGCGGCCGTCCTCGAAACCGCGCTCGCCGTGGCCCGGTCCGGCCACCAGCCCGCCAAGCACCTGCGTTTCGCCTGGTGGGGCGCCGAGGAGCTGGGACTGGTCGGCTCCCGGTACTACGTCAACAGCCTCGGTTCGTCGGGCCGCGCGAAGATCAGCGGTTACCTGAACTTCGACATGATCGGCTCGCCGAACCCCGGCTACTTCGTCTACGACGACGATCCCACGATCGAGAAGACCTTCAAGGACTACTTCGCCGGCCTCGGCGTCCCCACGGAGATCGAGACCGAAGGCGACGGCCGCTCCGACCACGCGCCCTTCAAGAACGCGGGGGTTCCGGTCGGCGGCCTCTTCAGCGGCGCCGGCTACCGGAAGACGTCCGCGCAGGCGGCCAAGTGGGGCGGCACCGTGGGCCAGCCGTTCGACCGGTGCTACCACTCGTCGTGCGACACGACGGCCAACATCGACGACACGGCCCTGGACCGCAACAGCGACGCCATCGCGTACGCGATGTGGGAGCTGTCGCAGTAGCACCGCCTCTCAGGTCCGGCCGGATCACGGGTCCGGCCGGATCGCGGGCCGGTCTCAGCCGGCCTGGGCGCGGGCGGCGCGTTCGGTGAGGCGGCCCATGCGGGTACGGGCCGACTCCAGCTCCTCGGCGTCCTCGGCGGCCGGGCCGTCCTCGGCGGCCAGTTCGCCCCACAGGCCCACCAGGTCGTGGCCGAGCTCCAGCCCGCGTGCCGGGTCGCGTACGGCGCGCCAGGCGGTGGCCGCGCTCTGGACGTTGCCGTAGGCGGCCTCCGCGTCGCCCGCGCGGCGGTGTATCCGGGCAAGGTCCAGGGAGAGCCGGAAGGCACGGTCGGGGTCACCGGACAAGTAGGCGATGTAGGCGGTGAGTTCGCGGAGCCGGAGCACCTCGGCGTGCTCCGGTCCCAGCGTCCCGGAGGCGTCCGCCACGGCCTGTTCCGCGAGCCGCGCCGCCTCCTCCGTACGTCCTTCCTTGACGGCCTCGTTGATACGCGCGGTCGGCTCCGCGAGGAGCGCGGGGGCGGTGGCGTCCCCGGGGGCGGTGAGCGGCCCGTCCCCGAGCACGGCCTCGGCGACGGCGTCGAAGCCTCGGGTGGGGGTGGGGGTGGGCTTGGGGGCCGGGTCCGCGTCGGGCACGACGAGGAACGGCCCGCCGGCCGCTCGCGCTCCCTCGCGCCCGTACGCTTCCTCTCCCCCGCCCACGCCTTCGTCCTCGAAGCCACCGTTCGCCACGCCACCGTCCATCCGGGGCGGCGGCCCGAAGGCGCCCGTCGGCGGCGCCACCGTCCCGGGCGCCGCGGCCGTCTCCGCACCGCCCGCCGGCTCCGGCAGGGCCCGCAGCGTGAAGGTCGGCGAGGAGTCGCCGGCCGGCGTGGGCCGCGGCTCGGGCACCGGTGCCAGACGGAACGTCGGGGCGCTGTCCCCTGCCGGTGCCACCGAGCGCAGGACGTGCGTGGGCCGGTCCGGCCGTACGGCACCTCGTTCGTCACTCGTCGGCGCCGGTTCCCCGGCGAGGTGGCTGGAGCCGTCCGGGTCGACCCGGAGCGGGACGGAGCATCCGATGCGCTCGTCGTGGATCGTGGCGAGGACGGGTCGGCCGGCGGCGACGGCGAGGCGGTGGAGGCGGTTCAGGACGGCGTTCTGGATCTCCTCGCCGGGGGCGGCGACGACAGGTGAGCCGTCGACCGAAGCGCTGCGCGCGCCGGAAGCGGCCGACGCGACCGCCGGCACACGGACGTCGATCGGCGCCACCGCAGGGCCGGGCGAACGCTCGGCGTCCTCGTGCTCCCGTTGCCTGTCACGGCCGAGTCGAGACATCGTTCCCCCACTCATCGGCGGCTTCCGTCGGCGGCTTGGTGCCCGTACCGTCCAGAGCCTGTCATGCCTGTCGTACACCTACCGTCGAGTCTCGCCGCTCGCTCCCGGTTCTCGCGTCACCGGGGTGTCACAGGCTCGTTCCAGGTGCGAGAGAGCCGTCTGGCACAGCCGAGCCCGCCGACCGCGGCTCAGGCCGTGATGTCCTTCGTCGTGAACCGCGCCCAGGCCGCCGAGCCGAAGACCGCCGCGTACAGGGCCTGGAGGCCGAGGTTCCGGGTCAGATCGTCCCAGTAGACCGGTTCGCGCATCAGGTCGGCGAAGGACAGCCAGTAGTGCGAGAAGAAATACGGCTGGAGCGCGTCGAGCTGCGGGATCTGGTCGAGGATCTGGACGGTGATCACCAGCCCGACCGTGGTCGCCATCGCCGCGATGCCGCTGCCGGTCAGGGTCGAGACGAACAAGCCGAGGGCCGCGACGCCGACGAGTGAGGCGGCGACGACCAGGGCGATCAGCAGGGCCCGTCCCAGGCCCTCGGCGTACGTGATCCGGGTGCCGGAGATGGTGATCAGGTCGCCGACCGGGAAGAGCAGCGCGCCGACCGCGAGCGCAGAGACCGCGACCGTCAGGGTCGCGGCGAGGCAGAAGGCGATCACCGTGGCGTACTTGGTGAGCAGCAGACGGGTGCGGCCCGCGGGGGCGACCAGGAGATAGCGGAGGGTGCCCGCGCTCGACTCGCCGGCGATCGCGTCGCCCGCGACGACGCCCACGGCCATCGGCAGGAAGAACGGGAGGGTCGCGGCGAGCGCGGTGAAGACCAGGAACAGTCCGTTGTTGCTGATCTGCGAGATGAAGGCCGGGCCTCCCCCGCCACCTCCGCCGCCCCCGCCTCCGCCGAAGGACGAGCCGTCGCTCGTCTCGATCTTCACGGCGATGCCCACCAGTACCGGGACGGCGGCCAGCACGCCCAGCAGGGCGAGGGTGCGCCAGCGACGGAAGGTGACCGAGAGTTCGCTGCGGAGCAGCCCGAAGGTCCACAGCGGGTTCGGGGTGCGCGTCGGCCGCCGTAGCGTCTCAGCTTGCGACATCGAAGCCCTCCCCGGTCAGCGCCACGAACGCGTCCTCCAGCGACGCCCGTTCCACGCCGAAGCCGCGGACCCGGACGCCGGCCGTGACCAGGGCGGCGTTCAGGTCGGCGAGGTCGCGGTCGGGTGGTTCCGCCGTCACCCGGCCCTCGGCGACGGTCACGTCACCGGCTCCCTGCTCCTTCAGCACCCGGGCCGCCTCCCCCGTGTCCGGCGTGGTCACCACCAGCCGGCCGCGAGCCCCGGCCGACAGGTCGGCGACCGGGCCCTGGGTGATCAGCCGTCCCCGCGCCATCACGGCGGCGTGCGTGCAGACCTGCTCGATCTCGTCCAGCAGGTGGGAGGAGAGGAAGACCGTGGTGCCGTCGGAGGCGAGTTCGCGCACCAGTGTGCGGATCTCGCGCATGCCCTGCGGGTCGAGTCCGTTGGTGGGCTCGTCCAGGACCAGCAGGCGGCGCGGCTGGAGCAGCGCCGCGGCGAGCCCGAGGCGCTGCTTCATGCCGAGCGAGTACGCCCTCGCCTTCTTGCCGGCGGCCGCCGCGAGGCCCACCCGGTCCAGCGCGGCGGCGACGCGTTCGCGCCGGGTGCGGGGGTCGGCGGTCGGGTCGGCGGAGTCGTAGCGCAGCAGATTGTCGCGGCCGGAGAGGAAGCCGTACAGGGCCGGGCCCTCGATGAGGGCGCCGACCTGGGGCAGTACGGCGCGGGCGTCGCGCGGCACCGGTCTGCCGAGGACGGCGGCGGTGCCCGAGGTGGGCTCGATCAGGCCCATCAGCATGCGGATGGTGGTGGTCTTGCCGGAGCCGTTGGGGCCGAGGAAGCCGAAGACGCTGCCCGCCGGGACGGTCAGGTCGAGACCGTCCACGGCGAGCTGTCCGCCGCGGTAGCGCTTGGTGAGGGCGCGGGTGGCGATGACGGCGTCGTCCCCGCTCCCGCGCTCCGGGTGCTCCGGCTCCGTGGCGGACGGCTCGGCCATCGGCTCCCTCTCCTCGTCGTTCCCGCTCCGGTCCGGCGTCTACCGGGCCGCGTCGGCCGCCTTCACCAGCGCGTCCTTGGTGACGGCGCCGGCGTAGACCTTGCCGTCGTCCGTGATCAGGGCGTTGACCAGGCGGGTCTTGAAGACCGTGCCGGAGCCGAAGTCGCCCTTGACCTGGTCACCGAAGGAGCCGAGGAAGCCGCCGAGGGCACCGGCGTCGCCGCCCGCGGAGGCGGTGGGCAGGCCCTGGCCGCCGGTGTCGAAGGTGGCGATGGAGTTCCAGCCCTCGCCGATGACCTCCAGGCCGTCCAGCTCCCCGGCCACGTCGGCGCCGGCCGCCTCGCGCCCGTGCTCCGGCGCCCCGGCCGTCTCGTCGGCCTCGGTGACCTTCGCACCCTTGGGCGGGGTGAAGTCGAAGGTCGACGCGTCCGGCTTCGCGAAGCTGACCTGGGTGAAGCCGACGTCCACGACGGCGGCGCCGCCGCTCGCCGGAGTGAGCGTGAACTTCAGCGGCATACCGGTCTTCGCGTCCACCGCGATGCTGACGGCGCCGACCGTGGAGCCCTCCTGCTTGGGCTCGATCACCAGTCGGTACGCGTCCCGGCCGGCCACCTGCGCGGTGCCATCGACGGTGACTGAGGTGGTGTCGTCGACCGCCTTGAGCGCCTGGTCGGCGAAGTCCTTCGGCGTGGCCGGGACGTCCTGCTCCGGCTTCTGCTGCCTCTTCTGCTTCTCCGGCTGCCCGGCCGCCTCGGACGTGGTCGAGTGGTAGACCTCGTTGGACGCGCTGTCGTAGCCCCAGACGTCCTTGCCGTCGTGGATCAGGCTGTACTCGGCGGCGTTCTCCAGCAGGGAGAGCTTCTGCCGGTCGGGGCCGTCCGCCGCAACCCGCAGCGTGTGGGTGCCGGACACCAGCTCGGTGAGCTTGGCCGACGGGTCGGCGGCGGAGCCGCCGTCCTCACCGGCCGCACCCGGCGCACCGGACATACCGGACATCAAGCCGCTTTCCAGGCCGCCGAGGTTCGGCAGGCCCAGATCCGTGGTGATCTTCACCGTGCCGGACAACTGCTCGACGTCCGACTTGGCGATCTTCTCTATGAGTTGTTCCGCCGTGACCTTCGGGAGGTCCGGGTCCCCGGAGTCGGCGATCGCGGGGACGAGCCCGATCGTCGCGGCCGCCACTCCCATCACCGCGACCGGTACGACGTAGCGCGCGGCCTTGCGCCGTCCGGCGCGCGAGTCCTCGCCCTCCCCGGCGGTCCTGTTGTCGTCGGAATCGATCGGTGCCATCTGTGCCCTACCTCCGTCGTCGGCGGCGGCTGTCTCGCGACCTCGCACTCGTCGTCTCACCCGTGAGCCGCCATTCTCACCCGAATCGGTGAGGATTGGTGTGTTCCGTGGTGTCCATCTGACCAAATCGGCCGGGGAGAAGCGTCAGACCGCGGGCTCAACTCCGCGTACTCCTGCGGGATGACACGGACGGGCGGCAGCTCCCCCGGCCCGTAGGGGGCGGGGTACGCCCACCACGCGAGGCAGGTCACCGCACCGCGCGTTCAGCCGGCCCGGTGCACCACGGCGTCGCACAGCTCCACCAGCGCGGACTTCGCCTCGCACTCCCGCAGCGGGGCCAGCGCCGCCCGGGCTTCCCTGGCGTACCGGACGGTGTCCTTGCGCGCCTGTTCCAGCGCGGGGTGGGCGCGCAGCAGGCGCAGCGCCTCGGCGTGCCGGGCGTCGTCGCTCAGGTCGGAGTCGAGCAGCTCGGACAGGGCGATGTCCTCGGCGAGCCCCAGCCGCTCCGCGCGCTCGCGCAGCCGCAGCACCGGCAGGGTCGGGATGCCCTCGCGCAGGTCGGTGCCGGGCGTCTTGCCGGACTCGTGGGAGTCGGAGGCGATGTCCAGGACGTCGTCCGCGAGCTGGAAGGCGACGCCGAGCCGCTCGCCGTACTGGGTGAGCACGTCGACGACGGTCTCGTCGGCGCCGGACATCATCGCGCCGAACCGGCAGGAGACCGCCACCAGCGACCCCGTCTTGCCGCCCAGTACGTCCAGGTAGTGGTCGACCGGGTCACGTCCGTCCTGCGGCCCGGCCGTCTCGAGGATCTGGCCGGTGACCAGCCGCTCGAACGCCAGGGCCTGCACACGGACCGCCTCGGGGCCGAGGTCGGCGAGGATCTGGGAGGCGCGGGCGAAGAGGAAGTCGCCGGTGAGGACGGCGACCGAGTTGTCCCAGCGGGTGTTCGCGCTGGGCACCCCGCGGCGCACGGCGGCCTCGTCCATCACGTCGTCGTGGTACAGGGTGGCGAGGTGGGTCAGCTCGACGACGACGGCCGAGGGCACGATGCCGGGGGCGTAGGGATCACCGAACTGGGCCGAGAGCATCACCAGCAGTGGCCGGAACCGTTTGCCGCCGGCCCGCACCAGGTGCTGGGCGGCCTCCGTGATGAAGGGCACCTCGCTTTTGGTTGCCTCAAGCAACCCTTCCTCGACCGCGACCAATCCGGCCTGGACATCGGCTTCCAGAGCCTGGTCCCGCACGCTCAGCCCGAACGGCCCGACGACGGTCACGAGGGGTCTCCTGTCTGCTGGTGTCTACTGGCGATTACCTGGTTTGTCGATAGGTCGCTGCCACCACTCAAGTCAGCGTATCCGGTCACGTTTCGATCACCGCTAGCGCCCACCGTTACAGGCCGGTCGGTATCGGATCATGCGCGGTATGTTTTTGATCAGGCGATATGAGCAGATATCGATCGACATCCTCGAGGCCGGAAGCCGCCACCGAAGATCACATCACCCCTCCCAACGGCCCGCACTCCGAGTACGTCACCCACTCGGCCCTCCTCTGTCGATACGAACGCATGCCCGCACGACGCGCTCGTGAACACCGGACGGCACGGCGGTCGAGCGCGGAGACCGCCCGGCGGCACCCCGGACCGGCCGTCCAGCCGTCCATCCATCCCGAAGTCCGCCCGCCCCCGAAGCCCTCACGACCTGCGGGCGATTGGCTCATACTTGAACTGAATGCCCGATTTGCCGCTCTTGTTGAGGCCGGTGAGTTGGCTCACTTCAGGCCACCCAGAGGCAACCCGGCCGCCGACTGCGCCCTCCCTTTGCCCCGCAAGCGAGTTGAAGCTTGGCGGCCGCAAAGGATCAAGCACCCCAAATGCCCCAGACCAAGGTCAACAGGCGTGTTGGGTGATTCCTGCACTTGTTCCGGACATGTGCTCTCGCATACGTTCCCGGCCTGTCGGGCGGACGCCGAATCCTGCCACCGCCCGGACGCAGTCATCCGCCAACACACTCGCCGGCAGGAGCGGGGGACCCAGGTAAGTCGCCGCACCGGTCACCACCGGAGCGGCTCGGGGTGAAGCCGTGCCCGTCAGGGCCCGGCCGGGCACCTCCCCGCCCGAACCCGACAGCTCACCTCGCAGGCGTAAGGAGAGGGACTCAGCATGTCTGCCAACGGTCAGAACCGTCACGCCCGCGCCGGCCGTCTCGCCCGGAAGCTGGCTGTGGCCGGCACCGGCGCCGCGGTGCTCGCCCTGCCGCTCATCGGTGCCACCAGCGCCTCCGCGGCCACCCCGGCCGCCGCGCCGGCCGCCGCCACCGCCACGACGACGTACTCGAACACTCTCGACGGCTGGATCCGTGAGTCGCTCGACGTCATGGCGCAGCACGGCATCCCCGGCACCTACGAGGGCATCCACCGCAACATCATGCGGGAGTCGTCCGGCAACCCGCTCGCCATCAACAACTGGGACATCAACGCCATCAACGGCACCCCGTCCAAGGGCCTGCTCCAGGTGATCGACCCGACCTTCCAGGCGTACCACGTCGAGGGCACCTCCTGGGACCCGTACGACCCGGTCGCCAACATCACCGCCGCCTGCAACTACGCGGCCGACCGCTACGGCTCGATCGACAACGTCTTCGGCGCGTACTGAGCCCTACCCGGGCGCGGACCGAGCCGCATCAAGAGGTACTGAAGATCCGTTCGAGGACGACGGCCACGCCGTCGTCCTCGTTCGTCGTGGTGACCTCGTCGGCGACCGCCTTGAGTTCGGGGTGGGCGCCGGCCATGGCGACGCCGTGGGCCGCCCAGTGGAACATGGGGATGTCGTTGGGCATGTCCCCGAAGGCGATCGTCCGCCGCCGGCCCACCCCCAGGCGCTCGGCGGCCAGCGCGAGGCCGGTCGCCTTGGTGATGCCGCACGGCTGGAGCTCCACCGTCCCCGGCCCCGACATGGTGACCGTGGCGAGCGAGCCGACCACCGCGCGCGCCGTCGCCGCCAACTCGTCGTCGGACAGGTCGGGGTGGCGCAGCAGCACCTTGCTGATCGGCTTGGCCCACAGTTCGTCACGCCGGCCGACGCGCACCGCGGGCAGCGTCGGGTGGGGCATCAGGTACCCGGGTTCGATGAGGGTGAGGCCGTCGACGCCGTCCTGGTCGACCGCGGCGTACACCTGCCCGACCTCCGCCTCGATCTTGCCGAGCGCGGTTTCGGCCAGTTCCCGGTCCAGGGTGACCGACCAGAGCATCCGGTGCGCGCCCGCGTCGTAGACCTGCGCGCCCTGTCCGCACACCGCGAGCCCCGTGCAGCCGAGACGGTCCAGGAGGGAGCGCACCCGGGGCGCCGGCCGCCCCGTCACCACCAGGTGCCGCGCACCGGCGCCGGCCGCCCGGGCCAGCGCGGCCAGCGACCGGTCGGAGACGGTGTCGTCGCCGCGGAGCAGCGTGCCGTCGAGGTCGGTGGCGACGAGTGAATATGCGGTGCGGTCCATGATCAGAGAATACGGACGCGGCACGTGCCCGACTCACCCGCGACCGCTTCCGGACCGCTTCCGAACGAGGACGCAGCGAGTACGTCCGAGAACGCACGACGACGCCCGATCGTGTCCGAAACCTGGCACATCATCGGCTAAAGCCGGTTAAAGGCCTGTGCACCGGTTGGCAACAAGATGGTCCGCTACCTACCGGCCGGGCGGCCCCGGAGGTACCTTCCTTGTGTCCAGGGGGGACTTGATCGGGGGGTCGGGTTGAACAGCGGACGTGTGCGTGTGCTCAGGCCGGAGGAGCTGGGCGAGGGGGAACGGGAACGCTGGCGCGAGCTGCGCGCCAAGTCGACGGTGCCACGCAACCCGTTCATGGAACCGGAATTCACCGACGTCGTGGGCCGGGTGCGGCCGCGGGCGCGGGTGGCGGTGGTGTACGACGGCGGAGAGGCGGCGGGTTTCCTGCCGCACGAGCGCGGGCCCCTGGGACAAGGCCGCGCGATCGGGCTCGGGGTGTCGGACTGCCAGGGCGCGGTGCTGCGCCAGGACCTCGCCCCGGACACCCGCCGACTGCTGCGGGCCTGCTCCCTGTCCAGCTTCGCCTTCGACAACCTGGAGGCGGACCAGGGTCTGTTCGTGCCGCTCGCCGCCGAGGAGCACGCCACGTACGTCATCGACGTGGAGCAGGGGTACGCGGCGTACGAGAGCGCGCTGCGCGCGCGGTCGCCGAAGTTCCTCAAGACCACCCTCGCCAAGGAGCGCCGGCTCGGCCGCCAGGCCGGGGACGTGCGCTTCGTCTTCGACGAGCGCGACCCGGCCGCACTGCGCACCCTCATGGGCTGGAAGTCGGCGCAGTACCGCAGGACGGGACGCCGGGACCGGTTCGCCCAGGAGTGGATCACCCGGCTCGTCGGGCGGCTGGCCGGGATCCGGGCGCCGGAGTGCACGGGCACACTGTCCGTGCTCTACGCCGGCGGACGGCCGGTCGCCGCCCACTTCGGGCTGCGCTCGGCGACGGTCCTGGCGTGCTGGTTCCCTGCGTACGACCCGGAGTTCGCCAAGTACTCGCCGGGGTTGATCCTGCACCTGCGGATGGCCGAGGCCGCCGCCGCCGAGGGCATCGGCATGCTCGACATGGGGCGGGGCCCGGCGGAGTACAAGGACTCGCTGAAGACCGGCGAACTGCCCGTGTACGAGGGCGCGGCGACGCGTCCGGGAGCGGGCGCCGCGCTGCACTGGCTCGGCCGCGAACCGGTCCGCCGCGCGCACGGCTTCGTGCGCGAGCGGCCGCGGCTGGCGTCGCTGGCGGTGCGGACGCTGCGGGGCGCGGCACGGCTGCGCCGGTCGTGACGGGGGCCGGTCGTGACGGGGGCCGGTCGTGACGAGGGCCGGTCGTGACGGTGGGCAACACGAAGAGCAGCGACGAGGGCAACCACGAGGGGGTGGGCGCATGGCCGGTGGGCGGCGTGCGCGGCAGGGGACACGGCAGGAGACACGGCGGGAGATCGAGCAGTTCCTGAGCATCGGGCCGGTGCAGGTCGCCGAGCTGGATCTGCCGGCGGCTCGGGAGGCGGCGGGGGCGGGGGGCGACCCTGGCGACGAGGGTGTTGAGCTGAGACCGGGGCCGGGCAGCGCACCGGTCACGTCCGGTTCGGTGTTCGTACTGGTCAGACGTGCGGGGCAGCCCGTCGGCACCCTCCTCGGGCAGGTGCCCGACGGCGCGGATCCGGTGGCGGTGCTGACCGGGCTCGCCCGGGAGCTGCCCCCACAGGCTGCGCCGGCGCCGTTGCCCGTGCCGCCGTCCGCCAGCGTCGTGGTCGCCACCCGGGAACGCGCCGGCCAACTGGCCCGCGCCCTGGACTCGCTGCTCGCCCAGGACCACCCGGACTCCGAGATCGTCGTCGTCGACAACGCGCCCGTGACCGAGGAGACCCGGGAGCTGGTCGAGCGGAAGTACGGCGAGCGGGTGCGGTACGTGTGCGAACCGGTGCCCGGACTCGCCATCGCCCACAACCGGGGCCTGGCGGCCGTACGCGGCCAGGTGGTCGCCTTCACCGACGACGACGTGGTCGCCGACCCGCGCTGGCTCACCGAACTGACCGCGCCCTTCGCCGCCGACCCGGGACTGGGCTGCGCCACGGGGCTGATCCTGCCCGCGCGGCTGCGCACCCCCGCCCAGGTGCTGCTGGAGAGCCACGGCGGCTTCGCGAAGGGGTTCACCCCGCGCACGTACGACCCGGCGCACCCGCCCGCCGGCGAGCCGCTGTTCCCGTTCACCGCGGGCCGCTTCGGCTCCGGCGCCAACATGGCCTTCCGCACGGCGGTGCTGCGCTCGGTGGGAGGCTTCGACCCGGCGACCGGCGCGGGCACACGGGCGCGGGGCGGCGACGACCTCTACGGGTTCGTGCGCGTCCTCACCGAGGGGCGGCGGCTGCGGTACACGCCGAGCGCGCTGGTCTGGCACCACCACCGGGAGACCTGGCGGGACCTGGAGACGCAGGCGTACGGCTACGGCGCCGGCCTCACCGCCTACCTCACGGCGGTCCTGGTGAACCGGCCCGCGCTGCTGCCGGCCTTCCTCGCGCGGGTGCCGGGCGGGCTGGCGCACGCGCGGGGGCTGACGGCCGTGCGGGCGTCCGGTGCGGGGGGCGATTCCGGTGCGGGTGCGGGCGTGCCGGGTGGGCACGACTCCCGTACGCATCCCTGGCCGCGGCGGCTGTCCCGGCTGCAGCGCCGGGGCATGCTGTACGGCCCCGTCGGCTATCTGCGCGCCCGCCGGGCGCTGCGCACGGTCGGGCTGGAGGCGAGATGAACGAGGGGGCTCCCGCGCACATACCCGTCTTCCTGTACCACGCGGTGATGGACGACCCGCCCTCGTGGATCGCCGAGTTCACCGTCCGTCCCAAGGAGTTCGCGGCGCACCTCGCCGCCATCGCCGACAGCGGCCGGACGCCCATCACCATCGGCGTGCTCGCCGACCACCTCGCCGGGCGGGCGCCGCTGCCGCCCCGGCCGGTGCTGCTCACCTTCGACGACGGCTTCGCCGACCTGCCCGGCCCCACGGCCGAGGCGCTGGCCGGGCGCGGGATGCCCGCCACCGCGTATCTGACCACCGGCGCCATCGCCCCGGGTGGCCGCAGCCTGCTGCCGCCCGCACCGATGATGACGCTGGACGCGGTGGCGGAGCTGGAACGTTCCGGCATGGAGATCGGCAGCCACACCGTCACCCATGCCCAGCTCGACACCCTGTCCGCCAGGGACCTGGCGTACGAACTGCGCCGGTCCAAGGCGGTGCTGGAGGACGCCCTCGGGCATCCGGTGCGCCACCTCGCCTATCCGCACGGCTACAACAGCGCGAAGGTGCGGTCGCTGTCGGCCCGCGCCGGGTACGAGACGGCCACCGCGGTGCGGCACGCGCTCAGTTCGGACCGCGACGAGCGGTACCGCATCGCGCGGCTCATCGTGCGGCAGAGCCACACGGTCGCCGACGTGGCGGGGTGGCTGGCGGGAGGGGGCGCCCGGATCGCTCCCTACCGCGACGGTCCGAAGACGGTGGCGTGGCGCTGGTACCGGCGGGGGCGGGCCATGGTCCGGGGGCCCGAGTTCGCCGGGTGACGACCGCGCGGGTTCGCCGACGACCCACCCGTCATTCGAGCGGCTGGTTCAGGTGGGGGTCGGCGGCCACCTTGCGCAGGCTGCCCCACGCCTGCTCGTTGGCTATGGCCAGATTGCAGTGCGGTCCCGGGTCGCGGTAGTTCCACTGGAGGGCCGCCTTGACGCCCTCCAGGTCCTTGAGCACGCCGGGCACCTGCGCGTACCAGTCCGCCTGCCGGTCCGGGCGCTTCGGATCGGACGCGCTGCCGAACTCCGACAGCATCAGGGGCTTGTCGTCGGAGATGTTGGCGCGGATCCAGTCGTGGCTGGCGTACTGGGTCTGGGCGAAGCTGAGCCAGTCCGTCTCGTGGCAGAGGTAGTAGTTGTACTGGTTGTAGCCGATCCAGTCGACGTACTCGTCCCCCGGGTACATCTTCTCGAAGAGGTCGGCGTGGTTCAGGTAGCCCGTGATGATCCAGGTCCACACGACGTTGTCGACGCCCAGCTCGCGGAAACGGTCGTGGATGTGCCGGTAGGCCCGGACGTATTCGGCCGGGGTGCCGTTGTCGGGAGTGCGGGTGTCCATCTCCAGGTCGAAGGAGAGGAACACCTTCTTCCCCGTCCGCTCCCCGTACTCCTTGATCCGCCGCGCCTGGACGTCGATGACGGAGTCGTCCAGGTCACCGGCGGCTATCTGCTTCCAGGTGGGCTGCTGCCGCTTAGTGCCGCCCCACCACTTGCTCTCCCAGGACAGCAGCAGCATGCGGTCCTCTCCGACCTGCTGCTCCTGCTCGGTGAGGAGCTGGCCCTCCAGGCGGGTCTCCGTGACGGCGGACATGTCGTGGTACGTGTACACGATGTCGAGCCGGCGGCCGACCTGCTCCTCGTAGGCGTACACCTTCTCGGCCAGGTCGGGCTTGTCGTGCGGCACGAAGGCGCCGAACCAGGCTCCGCAGGGCGGTTCGAGAAGCTCGGTAGGGCGGCACTTCGGGTCGTCGGCCGGGTCGGCCGGGCCGGAGGCGTCGCGCAGGGCGAGCACCGCGACCAGGACCGCGCAGGTGGCCGTGACGGAGGTGATCAGCAGCCGTCGCCGGCCCCGGGCCCGGTGTTCCTCCGGGGTCCTGGGCCGGCGGTGCTGTCCGGTCGTCGTCGAGTCCCCGCGTGTACGGCGAGCGGGACGGGCGAACCTCACAGAGTGGAACCCTTCCGTGTCCTCGGCGGCGCCTCCGGCGCCGTCCTGGGCGTCGGGGAGGCCCGCAGGCGCGGGCAGAACGCGGCCAGCGTGGTCAGCAGGGTGAGCGTCAGCAGGACGCGGTCCCCGCTGAAGGCCTGCGCGGCTATCAGCACCGTGGCGACGAGCATCGCGGCGCCGACACTGAGCAGGACGGCCAGCATCAGCCGTTCGAGCAGGTCGGAGTGGCGTTCGAAGCGGGCGTCATGCCGTTCGACGGGGCCCTCCGCGCGGCGGGTGCGCAGCGCCGGGCCGCAGAGCCCGACCAGGGCCGCGCCCGGGCCGACGGCCAGGAAGACGGCGACCGCCGCGCCGCGCAGCGGCGAGCCGCCGGGTAGGGCGAGTGCGGCGAGCGCCAGCCAGCCGCCGAACGGGGGCAGCATGCGGATCACGAGGTCCTGCGGTGTCATGGCGTCCTGCTGTGTCATGGCGTCCTGCTGTGTCATGGCGTTCTGCTGTTTCATCGTCCGGCCCGCCTCTCGTCAGCTCGCCGGTTTCAGGACGTAGAGCACGCCGGCGTCGTTCTCGCCGACCAGTTCGAACGCGGGCGACGACGCCACGGACTCCCGGATGCGGTCCAACTGGGCCTTGTCCAGCTGGCCGTTCATTTCCGAGTTGGCCACCTGCCCCTGCGTGAGCAGGAAGTAGGCGCGGGCCGGGGCTTCCACGGCGGCCATGTCGCGGGCCAGGACGGTGGCCGGGTCGCGCACGATCTCGTCGACGTGGCGCCGGTCGTCGTCGAGGAACCAGTAGTGGTCGACTCTCCAGTACTGCTCGTAGGCGAGCGGGTAGTTCCGGTTGGCGGCGACGACCAGGGAGTCGTCGGGGGCCTGGCCGAAGAGCTGATCGACGAGGGCGACCTCCCGGGGCGGGAAGTAGTTGACGCGATCCTTGCCGGAGTAGCTCGGCACGAACGCCAGCGTCCCGGCGAGCAGCACGAGCAACGGCACCCACACGCCGTATCGCAGCGAGGGCAGCGCGGGCAGCGGGACCCGGCGCCGCCGGGCGGTGGTGGGCTTCGGCGAGCGCCCCGCCGTCTCCAGCGCCGCAGCGTCGGCGGCCAGGGTACGGACCTTGGGCAGCAGCGCGGCGGCGGCGAAGAAGGCGGCGCCGGGCAGCGTGAACATCAGCACCCGGAAGATCATTTCGCTGCCGTAGCTGCTCGCCACGAACATCGGCAGCGGCGCCGCCGCGACCAGCAGCAGCGGCAGCGCCCGGTGCCGCAGCACCCGTTGGCGCAGGACGCCGGCCAGCGCGAGCAGCAGTACCGATCCCGACAGCAGCCGGGCCGCCCAGGAGGTCGCCACCGCGCCGGTGCCGGTGGGTGTGGTTCCGTATCCGGTCTCGACGTTGGCGCCGACGTCACCGATGGAGCGGATCATGTCCGGCATGGCGGTGGACAGGAAGGGCAGTGCGGCCGTGAGGCACCAGGCCAGGAAGATCACCACCGTGGTGACGACCGGGACCCAGTCACGGTACCGGCGGGTGAGGGCCAGGGCGGCGAGCGTCACGACGAGCATGCCGGGCGTCAGCTGGTGCGAGACGACGATGGCCGTGACCAGCACGCTGAGCAGCACGGTCCACACCGCCTGACCCTGCCGGCCGCGCCGACCGCCGGAGCGGCCGTAGCGGCGCAGTACGACCGCGATGACGCCCAGGTGCAGGGCGAAGGCGACGGACTGCGGGGAGAAGTAGTCCTGGCCGACCCAGTTGCCGACGCAGAACAGCCACACGGCGGTCCAGATCAGCCGCCGGTCCTCGGTGAAGGTCCGGTAGATCAGCAGCAGCGGGAGCAGCAGCAGGACGCTGGAGACCAACGGCCACCAGGCCATGTACATCGCGGCGTTGTCCACGCCCAGCAGGCGCACCAGCGCGGCCTGGGCGGCGAAGAAGCCGGGCCACTGGTCGTAGACGGCCATGTCGCCGAGCTGATCCGCGCCCTGGAGGCTGCCGGCGGTGAGCAGGTGGTCGATGACGGCGTCGTGCTTCCACGCCCACGCGTACAGCGGGGTTGGGTAGAGAAGGGCCTGGGTGGCCCGTTCCATG
Organism: Streptomyces sp. CB02414; assembly: GCF_001905385.1. Taxonomy (GTDB): domain Bacteria; phylum Actinomycetota; class Actinomycetes; order Streptomycetales; family Streptomycetaceae; genus Streptomyces. Next base: position 818,554 of record NZ_LIPF01000002.1, read on the forward strand.
ACCAGCAGGCCCAGGACGTACGCGAACGACCAGGCGCCCGGGCGGCGCGGATCGCGGACCGTGAACCAGAAGCCGCCGGTCAGGACGGCGAGCCCGGCCCAGAAGGCGGGGTGCAGGGCGCTGACGAGACCGAAGTCGTCCAGGGCGGACACGTCGGTGTGCCGTAGCGCGTAGCCCCACAGGGCGAGCGCGGCGAGCAGCGGCAGGGCCGGCCAGGTGGCGGCCGCGCGGGCCGGCCAGGCGGCGGGGGCGAGTTCGGACAGATCCGTCACGGGCGGCTCGGTGGCGGAGCCGGAGGGCTCCGGGGTAGGGGGTCGGTGGGCGGCGCGTGCGGGCCCCTGGGGGACGGGCTCCCGACCCGGCCGGGCGGACGCCTCCTGCGAGGTCCGGGTGGCCGTCTCCTGCGAGGCGCGGGGGGACTCCGTCGCCTCTCGCGCGCGGACATGCCCGCGCCCGTGCTCCTGCTCCTCCTCGTGTTCGTGCTCGGGATCGTGTTGGTGCTCGGGATCGTGTTCGTGCTCGGACACGGCGGCGGTCGTCCCGGCCGTCCCAGTCGTCTCCGGCTTCTCCAGGGGCGTCGTCGCGGAGTCCCTGTTCGGCGCGTCCGGGTTTTCCTGCCCGGGCACGGGCTCTGGTACGGATCTCTCCCGTGGAGTTGCTGGCGGACGCACGACGGTTCCCCCCTGGCGATTCGGCTCTGCGCTTGATCAGTCCCTGGACGTGTCGTTCGGTCTGGTGTGGTGCGCGGGCTGTGTCATGTCCGTCGTCAGGGCGGGGCGGCGGAGCGACAGGAGCACGACGGCGAGGACGAGCAGCAGCAGCAGCGGCGGCGCGAGCGGCGCGAGCTCGGCGCGCCAGACCCAGCCCCCCACCGCGGCGAGATACAGAACCCCCCAGCGCCCCTGCCACGGCAGCCGGCCACCCGCCTTCGCGAGGAGCAGCCACAGCGGTACGAGACACAGCAACTGCAGGACGAGCGGCGCCCAGCGGAGCAGCGGGGCGGGCCCGTCGAGCCCCGCCGCTTCCGCCAGAAAACCGGCCGTCTCGGTATAGAACGTCCCACCGACCGCCTCCGGTTCCCGGCCGAGGGCCACGGGTGCCGCGTGCAGGGTGAGGACGGCGGCACCCAGCGCGGCGCCGGGCAGCCGCGGGTCGGTCGCCACGCACAACGTCACCGAGGCCACGAACACCACGAGCAGCACCGCTCCGGCGACGAGCGCAGACAGGGGCAGTTCCCGCAGCAGCTCCCGGCCCGTGAGTTCGGCCTCGGTCACGCCGGCGCCCAGCCACGGAAGTTCGCGCGACGCGACCAGGAGGACGACGGTGGCGATGCCGAGCAACAGCCACAGGGCAGGACGCAGGAGCCGCTCGGGGACGGCCCCGATCCCGTCGCCGCCCGCCGCCCCGTCGTCGGGGAAGTCGTCGCCGAAGTCCGCGGCGGACGCGCCAGCCTCGGCGCGTGAAGGGGCGGGATGCTCAGCGCCGACCGCGGGCGCGTACTCACCTTCAGGCTTTATCTCCGCGTCCGGACGGGACCCCGGCTCGGTCTCGGGCGCGGGCCCGGAGTCGGTCTCGGGCGCGGGCCCGGAGTCGGTCTCGGGCGCGGGCCGGGGGTCGGCGTCCGGCTCGGTCCCGGGCTCCGCGCCGGCGTCCCGTGGCCGCCGGACGATCACCGCGAGGGTGTCCGCCTCCAAGGCCTCCCGTTCGTACCCGGGACGCCCTATGAACAGGGCGACCGTGTCCTCCCGCACCGCGTCGTCGGTCTGCCCGTGCTCGTACGCCGCCCGCCGCGCCCAGTTGGTGCCGTACCCCGCGGTGGCGTTCAGCCGGGCCCAGCGAGTGCCGTACGCCGCACCGGGGCCCGGCTCGCCGCCGGTTCGCGTCGCGGTGCCGGCGGGGAGCGCGTCCGGCCCCCCGCTCCCTCCGGGGCGACGCCCGCCCCCGTCGCCGCCTCGCAGGACGGCACGCAGTCCGGGCACACAGCCGATGGCGACCACGGTCATGCCGCCCAGCACCGCCCAGCCGGCGCCCGCGATCCCGGCCGGTGTGAACAGCATCGCCGCGCTGCCCAGCACCAGGACGCACATGGTGCCCTGCACGGCGGCCAGTGCGCCGGTGCGGCCCTGGACGCGCAGTACGCCGATGTACAACTCGACCACGATGCGCGGCAGGGCCCCGATGGCGAGCAGCCGCAGCACCGTGGAGCCGTGTTCGGCGTAGCCGTCGTCGAAGGGCGTGAGGATCTGTGGGGCGAAGGCGACCAGGAAGAGGACGACCGGCACCAGCAGCAGCGTCATGCGGCGCAGCGCTCCGCGGACGCCGTCGGCGAGGCGGCGCGGGTCGTGCGAGGCGTGCGCGGTGAGGGAGGAGGCCATGTTGATGGCCATGAACTCCATGGTGCCGCCGACGGTGTAGGCCACGTAGAAGTAGCCGTTCTCCGCGGCGCTGAAGTTGACCGCGACCATCACCGGCAGCAGGTTGATCATCGCCAGGCTGAACAGCGCGCCCAGCGAGTCCCCGGCCAGGAACCGTCCCATCTCGCGGACCTTGGGCGGCTCCACGTCGTGGTCGGCGGCGGCCTGGCGCGGGATGAGCCTGCGGAAGATCAGCCAGCCGAGCGGCAGGGTGGAGAAAGCGATGGCCACGGCCCAGGACACGAAGATGCCGAGCACCGGCAACGCGGTGGCGAAGACGGCGAGCAGGATCAGCTTCCCGACCGAGAACACGGCGTTCCCGGCGGGCACCCACTCCGCCTTGCGCAGCCCGGTCAGCACACCGTCCTGGAGGGTGAGCAGGGCCCACGCCACGCAGGCCGCGACGAACAGGGCCCCCGCCTCCGCGGTGCCCAGCGGGGCGTAGGACGCGCCCCACAGGTCGAGGGTGAGCAGGAAGACGACCGCGGCGAGGGCGACGACCACCGAGCTGGCCGCGTACGCCCGCCACACCAGGGGCCCGGTCGCACGGCCGGCCCGTGGCACGAATCGGACGACGGCGCCGATCATCGTGGTCGCCGTGATGCTGGCGAGCAGCCGCATCGCGGCGATGGCGGCGGAGCCCTGCCCGACCGCCTCCTCCGAGTAGTAGCGGGCGGCCACGAGCCAGAAGCCGAGGCCGAGCACGGCGGAGACGCCGGTGCTGAGCATGAGGAAGTAGGCGTTCTTGAAGAGCGAGTCGCCGCCGCGTCCGCGCCCGGCCGGCGTCGGGCCGCCGCCCGCGGATGCCGCGGCCGTCTCGTGGACCTGCGTCTCAGCCACCGGACGGAACCAGCCCTTCCGGCGCCTCGGCGGGCCCCACCCCGGACTCCTCCAGCGCCGCGACCACCGAACGGGCCCGCAGCGGGTCCACCGGCAGCGCGTGCCGCGCGAACCAGCGCGCGCCCTCGGGCGACGGGGACGGGTCGGTGAAGGCCGCGCCCGCGTAGTCGTCCAGCGGCGGGTCGTAGAGGTAGCCGACGACGATGCCGCGCCGGGCCAGCGCACGTACCGCCGCGTCCCGGTCCGCCACGAGCAGCGGCACCCGGAACAACGGCTGGACGGGAGCCCGCGCTTGTCCGCCCGCGGGCTGTCCCCAGCGGGTCGACAACAGCAGTTCCGTACCCGCCCGGCAGTCCGCGAGGACGTCGTCCAGCCGGTCGAGCCTGCGCCCGATGCGCCCGAGCCGGAACCGGCCGGCCCGCAACCGGTAGTCGTGCATGTCGACGCGGACCCAGGAGTCGTGGGCGTCCAGGTCGGGAGCCGAGGCGACCGCGCGGGTCAGCTCCTCCGGACGCAGCGGCATCCGGATCTCCTCGCGCTCCATCAGGCCCAGCATCCGCATCGTGGCCCAGGCGGCTCGCCGCAACCGCAGTCCGCGCACGACGGTCTCCGCGTACGGCCGTACGGCGTAGGCGAGTTCGGCCGTCGTGCGGCGCGGCAGCAGCAGATCGTCGCAGGCCTTCTCCAGCGCCTCCCGCAATCCCGGGTCGGCGAACGCGAGGATGCCTCCGGCCTTGGCGCCGACGTGCTTGGACAGGCTGAAAACGGAGGCGTCGCCCCAGGAGCCGACCGGCCGGCCACCCACCTCGCTGCCGATGGCGTGCGCGGCGTCCTCGAACAGCGGGATGCCGAGCGCGTCGCAACGGGCCCGCAGACCGGGGGCCGGGTCCGGGTTCCCGTACAGGTTCGTCGTCAGTACGGCGGACAGGGAACCCCACACGTCCTCGGGCACGGCATCGATGTCGATGGACGCGTCCGACGGCTTCAACGGGGCCTGCACCGGCCGGAGTCCGGCTGCGAGCACCACGAAGAAGATGACGTCGTCGTTGACCGGTGACATCAGCACCCGGCCGCCCGGCGGGCACCAGTGACGCAGTGCCGCGTACAGCCCGAAACGGCACGACGGTACGTACACGCATTCCCGGCCGAGTCGGCCGCGCATGGTCCCTTCCAGCCGCTTCTTCGGCTGCGAACCATCCCGCACCGAACCCGGACCGGCCTCCCCAATGGCCATCCGCCCCCCTGGTGTGCCATTGAAGGCCCCCTCCCCGAGGCCTTCCAGCACCCGCCCAGAGTCGCCCTGTTCGCACCGCTCCGTCAAGATTGCGTACCGGCCTGTGGACAACTTCCCGCACTCAAACGGAAGCGGAGCGCAACATTTCCCCGCGTCCACGCGGGCGCGCGCCGACTGCCGAGGCACCGCCCCAACAACCACTCTCCCCGTCTCCCGCACCGGCCGCCGGACCACTCCCCGCACGTCAGCACACCTGCGCGCACTCTGCTCGCCACGCACCGCCACCTCCCGATGCACTGCCCAACACCGGTATGACACCCGTAACGTGTGGCCCGGCCCACGAACCACGTGGCACACCCGGCGCGCACGGCGCACATGGCGAGCACGAAAGCGAGGCAGCACCCGATGCCCCCCTTCGATGTCCCCGAGGGCGACCCCTTCGGCCCGCACAACCTCCCGTACGGCGTGTTCTCGATCCCCGGCACGCAGGACCGGACGGTGGGCGTCCGGCTCGGCGACCACGTCCTCGACGCCGGCGCAGCGGCCCACGCGCTCGGCTCGCCGTACGCCTCCCTGCTCGCGCGGCCCACCCTCAACCCGCTGCTGGCGGCCGGCCGCACCGCCTGGTCCGACGTGCGGCGCGCCCTGACCGCCTGGGTGACGGTCCCCGCCCACCGCGAGACCCTGGAGCCTCTCTTCCACCCCCTCTCGTCGGTGACCCTCCACCTGCCCTTCGAGGTCGCGGACTACGTCGACTTCTACGCCTCCGAGAACCACGCCCGGAACGTCGGCCAGATCTTCCGTCCCGACGCCGCCGACTCCCTCACCCCCAACTGGAAACACCTCCCCATCGGCTACCACGGCCGCTCCGGCACGGTCGTCGTGTCCGGCACGGACGTCGTACGCCCGTGCGGACAGCGCAAGGCCCCGGCCGACGCCGCACCCGTCTTCGGCCCGTCCGTACGCCTGGACATCGAGGCCGAGGTCGGCTTCGTGGTGGGTGTGCCGTCCGAGCCGGGCGACCCGGTGCCGCTCGGCGACTTCCGCGAGCACGTCTTCGGGCTGTGCCTCCTCAACGACTGGTCCGCGCGGGACGTCCAGGCCTGGGAGTACGTCCCCCTCGGCCCCTTCCTCGGCAAGTCGTTCGCCACGTCGGTGTCGGCCTGGATCACGCCGCTGGACGCCCTGGAGGAGGCACGGGTGGCGCCGCCGGAGCGCACTCACGAGCTGCTGCCCTACCTCGACGACACCGACCCGGAACTGGACGAGCCCGGAGGCTACGACCTGCGGATCACCGTCACGATCAACGACCATGTCGTTTCCGAACCCCCGTTCTCCACCATGTACTGGACAGCCGCCCAGCAACTGGCCCACATGACCGTCAACGGCGCCTCCCTGCGCACCGGCGACCTCTACGGCTCCGGCACGGTGAGCGGTCCCACGGAGCGGGAACGCGGCTCCTTGCTGGAACTGACCTGGAACGGCCGCGACCCGCTGGAACTCCCCGACGGCAAGCGGACGTTCCTGGAGGACGGGGACGTGGTGACCCTGTCGGCCTGGGCACCTGGCCCGGACGGCGTCCGGGTGGGTCTGGGCGAGGTGACCGGCCGGATCGCCGCACCGCGCACCGGCCGGTAGCCCACGCGCCACCCACGGACGGCAGCCCCGCGAGCGCCCCGCACCCGCGCGGGCACCGCCCCCGTCGCACCGGCCCGGTATGCGCGCGGACGGCAGTTCCGCCGCAGGCTCCCGCACTCGCGGCGGACGGCAGCCCGTCGCAAGGCCCGGTGTTCGCGCGTGCGCTGCCCCCGTCGCGAACTCCGGCACTCCCGCAGACGGCAGGCCGCCGAAGCCCCGGCATCCGCGCGGGCGGCAGCCTCACCGCGCGTCGGCCCGATGGTCGCGCTGGCGGCGCCGCGATGCGGTGCGATGCGGTGTGACGCGATGCGCCGGATCGGTTGCCCGCCGGGGACTGACTCACACCGCCCGTCACCGTCATACTGGCGTCGGGCGGTGTGCGCGGCACGGCGTGTCCGCACCCGTGACAGCAGCCTCCCACCGGGCCACCGGGGCCCGCCGAAGCCCCGGCACCGCCCACCACCACCGCACCACAGCCAGAGCCGCCCTTCCGACCAGGATCCGGAGCCCGTGGCATGACCCTCTGCCTGCTCCTGCTGTTCGTCGTCGCCGTGACCGCCGCGGTACCGGTACCGCGCGCGCTGACCCGGTCCGCGTGGCCCGAACGCGACCCGGTCGTCGCCCTGTGGGTGTGGCAGTGCCTGGTCGCCACCGTCCTGCTGTGCTGCCTGACGGCACTCGTGCTCGGGGCCGCCGCGATCTTCGGGACGGTCCGCGCCCAGCTCTTCGCGCCGGCGCCGCCCGCGGTGACCGCCGCTTACAACCTCTCCGCCGGCCCGCCCTGGGCCGCCGCCCTCACCCTGCTGCTGGCCGGCGGCGCCGCATGGACGACCGCCATGCTCGCCCGCGAACTCGTCGAGGCCCGCCGACGCCGTGCCCAGTCCCGCGCCCACCTGCGCGAGCGCGCCCCCGATCTGCCCGCCGGGCTCCCCGCCGCCCGCGGCCCTCTGCTGGTCCTGGAGGACGAGTACCCGGACGCCTGGTGGATGCCGGGCAGCCCGCCCCAGCTGATCGTCACCACCGGCGCCCTGCAGCGTCTCACCGACCACCAGCTCGACGCCGTCCTCACCCACGAGCGCGGCCACGCCCGCGCCCGCCACGACTGGCTGCTGCACCTGTCCACCGCACTGGCCACCGGCTTCCCCCGAGTCCCCCTCTTCGCCCACTTCTGCGACCAGACCCACCGCCTGGTCGAACTGGCCGCCGACGACACCGCCTCACGCCGCTGCGGCCACCTGACCACGGCCCTGGCTTTGATCGAGCTGAACCAGCACCGGGGCGTCCTGTCCTGCGCCTCCAGCCACCGCCTCCTCGGCGAGCGGGTGGACCGCCTCCTCGAACCGCCGCCTCGCCTGACGCCTCGTCACCGGGCCCTGACCACGGCGACGGCCGCTCTCGTGCCCCTCGTCCCCCTGCTGATCACCTTCGCTCCCGGGCTGACGGCGCTGGCGTAGGGCCCGTCTCAACGGGAGCGACGGGCGACCAGCGGCCGGTCGCCGCCGTCCGCCCCTATATCCAGTCGTCCGGCTCCGGCTCGGGCTCCATCTCCGGCCAGTCGTCCGCACCCGGGTCGGAGCCGGAACCGGCCGACGGACGGCCCGGGGCGGGATCCGCCGCGACGGCAGGCCCTTCCTGCGCCGCCAGCACGGCCAGCACGCCCTCCCCGTACGTCGCCAGCTTCTTCTCACCCACCCCGCTGATGCCTCCGAGCTGCCCGACCGAGGTGGGCCAGGCGGTGGCGATCTCCCGGAGCGTGGCGTCGTGGAAGATGACGTACGCCGGGACGCCCTGCTCCCGCGCCTGCTCCGCGCGCCAGGCGCGCAGCGCCTCGAAGGCGGAAACCAGTTCCGGTGGCAGTTCGGCGGCGGCGGCCTTGGCCTTGCGGTCGCCTCGTCCGCCGCCCGACGCCCGTGCCGCAGCCGGCTTCTTGGGCTCCTTGCGCAGCGGCACCTCCCGCTCCCGGCGCAGGACCTCCCCACTGGCCTCGGTCAGCACCAGCGTGCCGTACTCGCCCTCGACGGCGAGCAGGCCCTGGGCCAGCAGCTGCCGGGCGACACCGCGCCACTCGCCCTCGGTCAGCTCCTCGCCGATGCCGAACACGGAGAGCTGGTCGTGGTCGAACTGGATCACCTTGGCCGTGCGCTTGCCCAGCAGGATGTCGATGATCTGCCCCGCGCCGAACTTCTGCCCGCGCTCCCGCTTCAGCCGTACCACCGTCGACAGCACCTTCTGCGCCGCGACCGTGCCGTCCCAGGTCTCCGGCGGGGTGAGGCAGGTGTCGCAGTTGCCGCAGCCGGCCGGGGCGGGCTCCTGCCCGAAGTAGGCGAGGAGCTGGCCGCGGCGGCACTGGGCGGTCTCGCACAGCGCGAGCATCGCGTCCAGGTGGGACTGCGCCCGGCGCCGGAACGCCTCGTCGCCCTCACCGGACTGGATCAGCTTGCGCTGCTGTATGACGTCGTTGAGTCCGTACGCCATCCAGGCCGTGGAAGGCAGGCCGTCCCGCCCCGCGCGGCCGGTCTCCTGGTAGTAGCCCTCGACCGACTTCGGGAGGTCGAGGTGGGCGACGAACCGTACGTCCGGCTTGTCGATGCCCATGCCGAAGGCGATGGTCGCGACGACCACCAGGCCCTCCTCCCGCAGGAACCTCGACTGGTGCGCCGCGCGGGTGCCCGCGTCCAGACCCGCGTGGTACGGGACCGCCTCGACGCCGTTGCGGGAGAGGAACTCGGCGGTCTTCTCGACGGAGTTGCGCGAGAGGCAGTAGACGATGCCCGCGTCGCCCGGGTGCTCCTCGCGCAGGAAGCTCAGGAGCTGCTTCTTGGGGTCGGACTTCGGCACGATCCGGTACTGGATGTTGGGCCGGTCGAAACTGGCCACGAAGTGCCGCGCCGTCGGCATGTTCAGCCGCTCGGTGATCTCGCGGTGCGTGGCGTGCGTGGCCGTCGCCGTGAGCGCGAGCCGGGGCACGTCCGGCCAGCGCTCACCGAGCAGGGACAGGGCCAGGTAGTCGGGCCGGAAGTCGTGGCCCCACTGCGAGACGCAGTGGGCCTCGTCGATCGCGAAGAGGGAGATCTTGCCCCGGGAGAGCAGGTCGAGGGTGCCCTCCAGCCGCAGCCGCTCGGGCGCCAGGTACAGCAGGTCCAGCTCGCCGGCGAGGAACTCTGCCTCCACCACGCGCCGCTCGTCGAAGTCCTGCGTGGAGTTCATGAACCCGGCCCGCACACCGAGCGCCCTCAGCGCGTCCACCTGGTCCTGCATCAGCGCGATCAGCGGCGAGACCACGATGCCCGTGCCGGGCCGGACCAGGGACGGAATCTGGTAGCACAGGGACTTTCCGCCGCCGGTCGGCATGAGCACGACGGCGTCGCCGCCCGCGATCACGTGGTCGACGACCGCTTCCTGCTCGCCGCGGAAGGCCTCGTACCCGAAGACCCGGTGCAGCGCGGCCAGCGCCTCACCGCCCACGCCGGTCATCTGTGCTGTCTCTGCCATCTCGCCGATCACACCCGTCCCACCCATCGCCTGGTCCCCCGTACGTCCTGCCTTGCCTGTCCGGGCCTTCTGGGTCCGTCCTGTCCATCTGGTCCGCCCTGTCCCGACCACTGCCTCAACGATAGGGGTCCGCGCCGACAGCGCCGGAGTTATCCACAGGCTTCGTCCATCGCCGAGCGTCACGACTGGATACCCTTGCGTGACAACCGACACTCCTATCGCTGGGACGCACAGAGTGGCATCCGAGGTCTCACCCACAAAGTGGCCGGCCCCTCCTCCCGAGGGCTGGACCGCTGACGATCTGGACCGCCTCCCCAGCCTTCCGGCGCATACGCAGCTGATCGATGCCGGACTTGTCTTCCCCTGCCCTCAGACGACCTTCCACGAACGGGCAACGTCCTTCTTCGGCCGGCAGCTCTCGGCAGCCGCAACACAAGGGCTCGACGTCCTGTGCAGGTTCACCATCGACGTGGACCGGCAGAACAGGCCGGAGCCGGACGTGCTGGTGCTGCGGGAAGAAGCGCTGACAAGTCCCGACCAGACGCGCGTCCCGGCGTCAGCTGTCGTACTGACCGTGGAGGTCGTCTCGCCGGACTCCGTCTCCCGCGACCGCGAGACCAAGCCCCTGAAGTACGCCCGGGCGGGCATCGCCCACTACTGGCGGGTGGAGAACGAGAAGGGTCTCGCCGTCGTCTACGCCTTCGAGCTGGAGCCCGCCACCGGGGCGTACGTCGCCGTCGGCATCTTCCGTGAGCGCATGAAGCTGAGCGCGCCCTTCCCGCTGGACCTGGACCTGACGGCCATCAAAGCGCGCCGCGGCGGCGAGTGACCCACTGCGCACACGGCGGCGGCCCGGCTGCCCTCCTGCGGGATGCCGGGCCGCCGCCGTGTCCGAACCGGCGAGCGCCGTGTCAGCGCACGAACACCCCCGCCTGTCCCGCCAGGTCCAGGAAGTACTGCGGCGCCACGCCGAGCACCACCGTCACCGCGACCCCGACACCGATCGCCGTCATCGTCAGCGGTGACGGCACCGCGACCGTCGGGCCCTCCGGGCGCGGTTCGCTGAAGAACATCAGCACGATCACGCGGATGTAGAAGAACGCCGCGATCGCCGACGAGATCACGCCGATCACGACCAGCGGGGCCGCGCCGCCCTCCGCCGCCGCCTTGAAGACGGCGAACTTGCCGGAGAACCCGGAGGTCAGCGGGATGCCCGCGAAGGCCAGCAGGAACACCGCGAACACGGCCGCCACCAGCGGTGACCTGCGCCCGAGCCCGGCCCACTTCGACAGGTGCGTCGCCTCGCCCCCCGCGTCGCGCACCAGCGTCACCACCGCGAAGGCGCCGATCGTGACGAAGGAGTACGCGGCCAGGTAGAAGAGGACGGACGAGATGCCCTCCGGCGTGGTCGCGATGACACCGGCGAGGATGAAGCCCGCGTGCGCGATCGACGAGTACGCCAGCAGCCGCTTGATGTCGGTCTGCGTGATCGCGACGATCGCGCCCGCCAGCATGGTGACGATCGCCACGGCCCACATCACCGGCCGCCAGTCCCAGCGCAGGCCGGGCAGGACGACGTACAGGATGCGGAGCAGGGCGCCGAAGGCGGCCACCTTGGTCGCCGCCGCCATGAAGCCGGTGACCGGCGTCGGCGCGCCCTGGTACACGTCCGGCGTCCACATGTGGAACGGCACCGCGCCCACCTTGAACAGCAGGCCCATGACGATCAGCGCGGACCCGACGAGCAGCAGCGCGTCGTTACCCATGGTGTCGGCGAGCGCCGGAGTGACGTTCTGCACGGTGCCGTCGACGACCGAGGCGATCGTGCCGTACGACATGGAGCCCGCGTAGCCGTAGAGCAGCGCGATGCCGAACAGGGTGAAGGCCGAGGCGAACGCGCCGAGCAGGAAGTACTTGACCGCCGCTTCCTGCGACATGAGCCGCTTGCGGCGGGCCAGCGCGCACAGCAGGTACAGCGGGAGGGAGAAGACCTCCAGGGCCACGAAGAGCAGCAGGAGGTCGTTGGCCGCCGGGAAGATCAGCATGCCGGCGACGGCGAAGAGGAGGAGCGGGAAGACCTCCGTCGTGGTGAAGCCGGCCTTGACCGCCTTCTGCTCGCTCTCGCTGCCCGGCACGGCCGCGGCCTGCGCGGCGAAGGAGTCGACCCGGTTGCCGTGCGCCTCCGGGTCGAGCCGCCGCTCGGCGAAGGTGAACAGGCCGACCAGCGCCACCAGCAGGATCGTGCCCTGCAGGAACAGGGCCGGACCGTCGACGGCGATGGCTCCCATCGCCGCGATGCCCGCCTTGGTCGTGCCGTATCCGCCCGCCGCGAGCGCGACGACCGCGGCGAAGGCGGCGACGAGCGCGACGACGGACAGGAACATCTGCACGTGGTAGCGGGCCCTGCGCGGCACGAAGGCCTCGATCAGGATGCCGATGATCGCCGCGCCGAGGATGATCAGGGTGGGCGACAGCTGCCCGTACTCGATCTTCGGCGCGTCGATCTTGCCGATCGGGTCGGCCGCCGTCGCCGCCGTTGTCCACAGGCTGTGGACGGCTGTTGCGCTCACTTGGCCGCCTCCACCTCAGGCTGGGGGTCCTTCTTCTGTACGTCGGACATGGTCTGCTCCACCGCCGGGTTGACGATGTCCGTAAGGGGCTTCGGGAAGACGCCCAGGAAGATCAGCAGCGCCACCAGCGGTGCCACGACCACCAGCTCCCGCACCCGCAGGTCGGGCATCGCCGACACCTCCGGCTTCACCGGGCCCGTCATCGTCCGCTGGTAGAGGACGAGGGTGTAGAGCGCGGCGAGCACGATGCCGAAGGTGGCGATGATGCCGATCACCGGATAGCGCGTGAAGGTGCCGACCAGGACCAGGAACTCGCTGATGAACGGCGCCAGCCCCGGCAGGGACAGGGTCGCCAGTCCGCCGATCAGGAAGGTACCGGCGAGCACCGGGGCGACCTTCTGCACTCCTCCGTAGTCGGCGATGAGCCGCGAGCCGCGCCGCGAGATCAGGAAACCGGCGATCAGCATCAGGACGGCGGTGGAGATGCCGTGGTTGACCATGTAGAGCGTCGCGCCGGACTGGCCCTGGCTGGTCATCGCGAAGATGCCCATGATGATGAAGCCGAAGTGCGAGATCGACGCGTAGGCGATCAGCCGCTTGATGTCGCGCTGTCCGACCGCGAGCAACGCCCCGTAGATGATGCTGATGACGGCCAGGACGAGGATCACCGGCGTCGCCCACTTGCTGGCCTCCGGGAAGAGCTGGAGGCAGAAGCGGAGCATCGCGAAGGTGCCCACCTTGTCGACGACCGCCGTGATGAGCACGGCGACCGGCGCGGTCGACTCCTGCATGGCGTTGGGCAGCCAGGTGTGCAGTGGCCACAGCGGCGCCTTCACCGCGAACGCGAAGAAGAAGCCGAGGAAGAGCCAGCGCTCGGTGCTGGTCGCCATCTCGAGCTCGCCGTTGGCCCTCGCCTGGGCGATCTCGGTGAGGGAGAAGTTCCCCGCGACCACGTAGAGGCCGATCACCGCGGCCAGCATGATCAGACCGCCGGCCAGGTTGTAGAGGAGGAACTTCACCGCCGCGTACGACCGCTGGGTCGCCGCCGTCTTCTCACCGTGCTGGTGGGCACGGTCCCCGAAGCCGCCGATGAGGAAGTACATCGGGATGAGCATGGCTTCGAAGAAGATGTAGAAGAGGAAGACGTCGGTGGCCTCGAAGGAGAGGATCACCATCGCCTCGACCAGCAGGATCAGGGCGAAGAAGCCCTGGGTCGGCCGCCAGCGGCTGCTGCCGGTCTCCAACGGGTCGGCGTCGTGCCAGCCCGCCAGGATGATGAACGGGATCAGCAGGGCGGTCAGGGCGATCAGCGCCACCGCGATGCCGTCCACGCCCAGTTCGTACCGGACTCCGAAGTCCGCGATCCAGGAGTGCGACTCGGTGAGCTGGTAGCGGTCGCCGCCGGGGTCGAAGCGGACCAGTACCGCGATCGCCAGGGCCAGGGTCGCCAGCGAGAACAGCAGCGCCAGCCATTTGGCCGCGGTGCGTTTCGCGGCCGGCACCGCGGCGGTGGCGATGGCCCCGACGGCCGGGAGGGCCGCCGTGACTGTCAGCAGGGGAAAGGACATCGGTATCAGACCGCCCTCATCAGCAGGGTCGCGGCGACGAGGACCGCCGCACCGCCGAACATCGAGACCGCGTAACTGCGCGCGAACCCGTTCTGCAGCTTGCGCATCCGCCCGGACAGGCCGCCGACCGAGGCCGCCGTGCCGTTGACCACGCCGTCGACCAGGGTGTGGTCAACGTAGACCAGGGAGCGCGTCAGGTGCTCTCCGCCGCGGACCAGTACGACGTGGTTGAAGTCGTCCTGGAGCAGGTCACGCCGGGCGGCCCGGGTGAGCAGCGATCCGCGCGGAGCGACGGCCGGGACCGGACGGCGGCCGTACTGCGCCCAGGCGACCGCGACGCCGATGACCATCACGGCGACCGTCGAGACGGTGACGGTCAGGGCGCTGATCGGCGCATGGCCGTGGTCGTGCCCGGTGATGGGCTCGAGCCAGTGCACGAAACGGTCGCCGATGCTGAAGAACGCGCCGCCGAACACCGAGCCGACGGCCAGCACGATCATCGGGATCGTCATGCTCTTCGGGGACTCGTGCGGGTGCGGCGGGGTGTACTCACCGCGCGTCTCGGCGGCGGGCTCCACGTCCGGCTGGGCCGGCGACGGCGTCGGGGCGTTGCGCCAGCGCTCCTCGCCGAAGAAGGTCATCAGCATCACGCGCGTCATGTAGTACGCCGTGATGGCGGCGCCCAGCAGGGCGCAGGCGCCGAGGATCCAGCCCTCGGTGCCGCCCTTGGCGAACGCCGACTCGATGATCTTGTCCTTGGAGAAGAAGCCGGACAAGCCCGGGAAACCGATGATGGCGAGGTAGCCGAGGCCGAAGGTGATGAAGGTGACCGGCATGTACTTGCGCAGTCCGCCGTAGCGGCGCATGTCGACCTCGTCGTTCATGCCGTGCATGACCGAACCGGCGCCGAGGAACAGTCCGGCCTTGAAGAAGCCGTGCGTCACCAGGTGCATGATCGCGAACACGTAGCCGATCGGGCCGAGACCGGCCGCCAGGACCATGTAGCCGATCTGCGACATGGTCGAGCCGGCCAGTGCCTTCTTGATGTCGTCCTTGGCGCAACCGACGATCGCACCGAACAGCAGCGTGACCGCGCCGACGATGGTGACGACGAGCTGTGCGTCGGGCGCGCCGTTGAAGATGGCTCCCGAGCGGACGATCAGGTACACGCCCGCCGTCACCATGGTCGCGGCATGGATGAGGGCCGAGACCGGGGTCGGGCCCTCCATCGCGTCCCCGAGCCAGGACTGCAGCGGCACCTGGGCGGACTTGCCGCAGGCGGCGAGCAGCAGCATCAGGGCGATCGCGGTGAGCTTGCCCTCGTCGGCCGAGCCCGCGAGCCCGGCCTCCCCGTGACCGCCGAGCACCGGCCCGAAGGCGAAGGTGCCGAACCACAGGAACATCAGCATGATCGCGATGGACAGGCCCATGTCGCCGACGCGGTTGACCAGGAAGGCCTTCTTCGCGGCGGTGGCGGCGCTGGGCTTGTGCTGCCAGAAGCCGATCAGCAGGTAGGAGGCGAGACCGACACCCTCCCAGCCGACGTACAGCAGCAGGTAGTTGTCGGCGAGCACGAGGATCAGCATCGCCGCGAGGAACAGGTTCAGATAACCGAAGAAGCGGCGGCGGCGCTCATCGTGCTCCATGTACCCGATCGAGTACAGGTGGATGAGCGAACCGACGCCGGTGATCAGCAGCACGAACGTCATGGACAGCTGGTCGAGCCGGAAGGCGACGTCGGCCTGGAAGCCCTCCACCGGGATCCAGCTGAACAGGTGCTGCGTCAGGGTGCGGTCCTCGGCGCCGGCGCCGAGCATGTCGGCGAAGAGGACGACGCCGATCACGAAGGAGGCGGCGGCCAGCACCGTGCCGATCCAATGGCCGACGGCGTCCAGGCGGCGTCCGCCGCACAGCAGGACCGCCGCTCCGAGCAAGGGCGCCGCCACCAGCAGCGCAATCAAATTCTCCACGATTCAGCGACCCCTCACAGCTTCATCAGGCTGGCGTCGTCGACCGAGGCCGAGTGGCGGGAACGGAACAGGGACACGATGATCGCGAGCCCGACCACGACCTCCGCGGCGGCGACAACCATCGTGAAGAAGGCGATGACCTGGCCGTCGAGATTGCCGTGCATGCGGGAGAAGGCGACGAACGCGAGGTTGCACGCGTTGAGCATCAGCTCGACGCACATGAAGACCACGATCGCGTTGCGCCTGATCAGCACGCCGGTGGCGCCGATCGTGAACAACAGGGCCGCGAGATAGAGGTAGTTCACCGGGTTCACTTCGACGCCTCCTCGGACCGCTTGAAGTTGGCCGGCTCGACCGCCGTGCGCTCCAGGCGCTCCTCGGCACGCTGTTCCAGGGCCTTGAGGTCGTTGAGCGCGTCCGTCGACACGTCGCGGACCTGTCCCCGGTCGCGGAGCGTCTTGCTGACGGTGAGCTCGGAGGGGGTGCCGTCGGGCAGCAGGCCCGCGATGTCGACCGCGTTGTGCCGGGCGTAGACGCCGGGTGCGGGCAGCGGCGGCAGGTACTTGCCCTCGCGGACGCGCTTCTCGGCCAGCTCCCGCTGGGTCGCGGCCCGTTCGGTGCGCTCGCGGTGGGTGAGCACCATGGCGCCGACGGCGGCCGTGATGAGCAGGGCGCCGGTGATCTCGAAGGCGAAGACGTACTTGGTGAAGATGAGGGACGCGAGTCCCTCCACGTTGCCGTTCGCGTTCGCCTGGCCGAGGCCGGTGAACTCGCTGACCGAGGCGTTGCCGATGCCGCC
The DNA here is from genome assembly GCF_001905385.1 of Streptomyces sp. CB02414. Classification (GTDB taxonomy): domain Bacteria; phylum Actinomycetota; class Actinomycetes; order Streptomycetales; family Streptomycetaceae; genus Streptomyces. Next base: position 835,079 of record NZ_LIPF01000002.1, read on the forward strand.
GATCAGCAGGATGCCGAAGCCGAGCCCGGAAAGCAGAGCCAGCCAGCGCTGGCCCTTGATGGTCTCCTTCAGGGAGTCCGCCGCGGTGACGCCGACGAGCATCACCACGAACAGGAACAGCATCATGATCGCGCCGGTGTAGACGATGATCTGCACCACGCCGAGGAAATAGGCACCGTTGGCGAGGTAGAACACCGCCAGGATGATCATGGTTCCGGCGAGGCAGAGCGCGCTGTGCACTGCCTTCTTCATGAAGACGGTGCACAGGGCGCCGATCACCGCGACGGTGCCGAGGATCCAGAACTGGACGGCCTCTCCGGTCGAGGTGCCGGCGGAGAGAGTCGCCGCCGCGGCGAGTTGCCCGGTCATCGGCGGATCACCTCCTCCGACGCCGGCTCGGTCCCGCCGAAGGTCGAGTCGCCCTCCTGGACGACCTCTCCCTTGGAGTGCGCGACCTGCTGGACGGTGCCGGGCGCGGCCTCGGTCACCAGGCCCCGGTAGTAGTCCTGCTCGTCCGTGCCCGGGTAGATGGCGTGGGGCGAGTCGACCATGCCCTCCTCCAGGCCGGCCAGGAGCTGGTCCTTGGTGAAGATGAGGTTGGCGCGACTGGAGTCGGCCAGCTCGAAATCGTTGGTCATCGTCAGCGCGCGCGTGGGGCACGCCTCGATGCACAGGCCGCACAGGATGCAGCGAGCGTAGTTGATCTGGTAGACGCGCCCGTACCGCTCGCCCGGCGAGTAGCGCTCCTCGTCGGTGTTGTCCGCGCCCTCCACGTAGATCGCGTCGGCGGGACACGCCCAGGCGCACAGCTCGCAGCCGACGCACTTCTCCAGTCCGTCCGGATGGCGGTTGAGCTGGTGCCGTCCGTGGAAGCGCGGAGCGGTGGTCTTCTGCTGCTCCGGGTACTGCTCGGTCAGCCGCTTCTTGAACATGGCCTTGAAGGTCACACCGAAGCCGGCCACGGGGTTCAGGAAACCGGGGTCGGTCTCCTTGGGTTCCTCAGCCATCGGACGCCTCCTTTCCATCCGTAGATCCGCCCGCAGATCCACCCGTAGATCCGTCACTGTGAGTATCGGGCCCACCACTGACAATCAGCTCTCGCTCCCGGCGCGAACGGCGCCTGGGCACCGGCGGCAGCTCCTGCCCGGGCAACGGCGGTACGGGGAACCCGCCCGCCATCGGGTCGAAGGCGGCCGGTTCCTCGGGCGGGGCCTCGGCCCGCTTGCCCTTCTCGCGGTACATGTCGACGACGAAGGACAGCACCAGCAGGACCAGGACGCCGCCGCCGACGTAGAGGGCGATGTCGGTGAACTCGTAGTTCTCGTTGCGCAGGGCCCGCACGGTCGCCACGAGCATCAGCCAGACCAGGGAGACCGGGATGAGGACCTTCCAGCCGAGCTTCATCAGCTGGTCGTAGCGGACGCGCGGGAGCGTGCCGCGCAGCCAGATGAAGAAGAACAGCAGCAGCTGCACCTTGACGACGAACCAGAGCAGCGGCCACCAGCCGTGGTTGGCGCCCTCCCAGAAGGTGCTGACCGGCCATGGTGCCCGCCAGCCTCCGAGGAAGAGTGTGGTGGCGACCGCAGAGACCGTCACCATGTTCACGTACTCGGCGAGCATGAACATCGCGAACTTGATCGACGAGTACTCGGTGTTGAAGCCGCCCACCAGGTCGCCCTCGGACTCCGGCATGTCGAAGGGGGCGCGGTTGGTCTCGCCGACCATGGTGACGATGTAGAGGATGAAGGAGACCGGCAGCAGCACGATGTACCAGCGGTCGCTCTGCTGGGCGACGATCTCCGACGTCGACATCGACCCGGAGTAGAGGAAGACCGAGGCGAACGCGGCGCCCATCGCGATCTCGTAGGAGATCATCTGCGCGCAGGAGCGCAGGCCGCCGAGGAGCGGGTACGTCGATCCGGAGCTCCAGCCGGCGAGCACGATGCCGTAGATGCCGACCGAGGCGACCGCCAGGATGAACAGCATGGCGATCGGCAGGTCGGTGAGCTGCATCGCGGTGCGGTGGCCGAAGATCGAGACCTCGTTGCCGGCGGGCCCGAAGGGGATCACCGCGATCGCCATGAAGGCCGGAATGGCCGCGACGATCGGCGCGAGGATGTACACGGCCTTGTCGGCGCGCTTGACGACGACGTCTTCCTTGAGCATCAGCTTGATGCCGTCGGCGAGCGACTGGAGCATGCCCCAGGGGCCGTGCCGGTTGGGGCCGATGCGCAGCTGCATCCAGGCGACGACCTTGCGCTCCCACACGATGGAGAACAGCACGGTCACCATCAGGAAGGCGAAGCAGAAGACCGCCTTGACGACGACCAGCCACCACGGGTCGGTGCCGAACATCGAGAGGTCTTCAGCGGCGAGGTACGGGCTCATGCCTCCACCTCCTTGGGGGCCTCGCCCGCGAGCGTGGCCGGACCGATGCGGACGAGGGTCCCGGGCAGCACCCCGGCGTCGGAGGCGACGCCGTTGCCGGCCGAGTTCAGCGGGAGCCAGACCACCCGGTCGGGCATCTCGGTGATCTGGAGCGGGAATTCGACGGCACCGGCGGGTCCGGTGACGGCCAGGAGGTCGCCGTCCTTGACGCCGGCCTCGGCGGCGGTGGCGGCGGACACCCGCGCGCGTGCGGCGTGCCGGGTGCCGGCCAGCGCCTCGTCGCCCTGCTGCAGCAGCCCCCGGTCGAGCAGCAGCCGGTGCCCGGCCAGTACCGCCTCACCGGCGGCCGGCCGGGGCAGCGCGCCCGCGGTGTACAGCGGTTCGCCGGCCCGCGGCCCGTCCCAGGCGCCGAGCCGGTCGATCTCCGCGCGGGTGGTGCGCAGGTCCGGCAGACCCAGGTGCACGTCCATGGCGTCGGCCAGCATCTGCAGGACGCGGGCGTCGGTGGGGGCGAGGCGGCGGGTCATCTGGTCGGGCTTGAGCGCGGCCTCGAAGAAACGCACCCGGCCCTCCCAGTCGAGGAAGGTCCCGGCCTTCTCGGCGACCGCGGCGACCGGCAGGACGACGTCGGCCTTCTCGGTGACCTCGCTGGGCCGCAGCTCCAGGGAGACCACGAACCCGGCCTCCGCGAGTGCGGCACGCGCGCGTGCCGGATCGGGCAGGTCCGCGACCTCCACTCCCGCCACGAGCAGCGCCTGGAGCTCACCCCGGGCGGCGGCCTCGACGATCTCACCGGTGTCGCGGCCGTAGCGGTGCGGGAGGTCGGCCAGTCCCCAGACCGCGGCGACCTCCTCACGCGCGCGCGGGTCGGTCGCCGGGCGACCGCCCGGCAGCAGCGAGGGCAGCGCCCCCGCCTCGATGGCGCCGCGCTCCCCGGCCCGGCGCGGGATCCACACCAGCCGCGCGCCGGTCGCGGAAGCGGTCCGTACGGCGGCGGTGAGGCCCCCGGCCACGGACGCCAGCCGCTCGCCCACGACGATCACGGCGCCCTCGGCGCGCAGTGCCTCGGCGGCCTGGGTGCCACCGTCCTCCAGGCCGACGCCGCTCGCGAGGGCGTCCAGCCACTCGGTCTCGGTGCCGGGAGCGGCCGGCAGCAGGGTGCCGCCGGCCTTCTCCAGGCCGCGCGTGGCGTGCGTGGCCAGCGAGAAGACCTTCTGCCCGTGCTTGCGCCAGGCCTTGCGCAGCCGCAGGAAGACGCCGGGTGCCTCCTCCTCGGACTCGAACCCGACCAGCAGGACGGCGGGCGCCTTCTGCAGCGCGGTGTACGTGACTCCCGTGCCGTCGAGGTCTCGGCCGCGTCCGGCGACCCTGGAGGCCAGGAAGTCGGCCTCCTCGGTGCTGTGCACGCGCGCGCGGAAGTCGATGTCGTTGGTGTCGAGCGCCACGCGTGCGAACTTGCTGTACGCGTAGGCGTCCTCCACGGTGAGCCGCCCGCCGGCCAGGACACCGGTCCGGCCCTTCGACGCGAGCAGTCCCTGCGCGGCGATCTGCAGGGCCTCCGGCCAGGAGGCCGGCTCCAGCTCGCCCTCGGCGCCTCGCACCAGCGGCGTCGTCAGCCGGTCCCGCTGCTGCGCGTACCGGAAGCCGAAGCGGCCCTTGTCGCAGATCCACTCCTCGTTGACCTCGGGCTCGTTGGCCGCCAGGCGCCGCATGACCTTGCCGCGCCGGTGGTCGGTGCGGGTCGCGCAGCCGCCGGAGCAGTGCTCGCACACCGACGGCGAGGAGATCAGGTCGAAGGGGCGGGAGCGGAACCGGTACGCCGCCGAGGTGAGCGCGCCGACCGGGCAGATCTGGATGGTGTTGCCGGAGAAGTACGACTCGAAGGGGTCGCCCTCACCGGTGCCGACCTGCTGGAGCGCGCCCCGCTCGATCAGCTCGATCATCGGGTCGCCCGCGACCTGGTTGGAGAACCGGGTGCAACGGGCGCACAGCACGCACCGCTCACGGTCGAGCAGCACCTGCGTGGAGATCGGCACGGGCTTCTCGTACGTCCGCTTCTTTCCCTCGAAGCGGGAGTCCGCCTGGCCGTGCGACATCGCCTGGTTCTGCAGCGGGCACTCGCCGCCCTTGTCGCAGACCGGGCAGTCCAGCGGGTGGTTGATGAGCAGCAGCTCCATCACACCGTGCTGGGCCTTCTCCGCGACGGGCGAGGTCAGGTGGGTCTTCACCACCATGCCGTCGGTGCAGGTGATGGTGCAGGAGGCCATGGGCTTGCGCTGGCCCTCGACCTCGACGATGCACTGGCGGCAGGCGCCGGCCGGGTCGAGGAGGGGGTGGTCGCAGAACCGGGGGATCTCGATGCCGAGCTGTTCGGCGGCCCGGATGACCAGGGTGCCCTTGGGCACGCTGATCTCGGCGCCGTCGATCGTCAGCGTTACGAGGTCCTCCGGCGGGACCGCCGCCTCTCCCCCACCCGAGGGAGCATTGGTGGTCACGGTCATGCGTTCACCTCCGTGCGGTCGGCCCAGGCCGTCGACTTGGCCGGGTCGAAGGGACAGCCGCGGCCCGTGATGTGCTGCTCGTACTCCTCGCGGAAGTACTTGAGTGAGGAGAAGATCGGCGAGGCGGCACCGTCGCCGAGGGCGCAGAAGGACTTGCCGTTGATGTTGTCGGCGATGTCGTTCAGCTTGTCGAGGTCGGACATCACGCCCTTGCCCGCCTCGATGTCGCGCAGCAGCTGCACGAGCCAGTACGTGCCCTCGCGGCACGGCGTGCACTTGCCGCAGGACTCGTGGGCGTAGAACTCGGTCCAGCGGGTGACGGCCCGCACGACGCAGGTCGTCTCGTCGAAGCACTGGAGCGCCTTGGTGCCGAGCATGGAACCGGCGGCGCCGACTCCCTCGTAGTCGAGGGGGACGTCGAGGTGCTCGTCGGTGAACATCGGCGTCGAGGAGCCGCCCGGCGTCCAGAACTTGAGGCGGTGGCCCGGGCGCATGCCGCCGCTCATGTCGAGGAGCTGGCGCAGCGTGATGCCGAGCGGGGCCTCGTACTGGCCGGGGCCCGCGACGTGGCCGCTGAGGGAGTAGAGCGTGAAGCCCGGGGACTTCTCGCTGCCCATCGACCTGAACCAGTCCTTGCCCTTGTTCAGGATCGCGGGAACTGAAGCGATGGATTCGACGTTATTCACCACAGTCGGGCAGGCATAGAGGCCGGCCACAGCAGGGAAGGGGGGACGGAGCCGCGGTTGACCCCGGCGGCCTTCGAGCGAGTCGAGCAGTGCGGTCTCCTCACCGCAGATGTACGCGCCAGCGCCCGCGTGCACGGTGAGTTCGAGGTCGAGTCCGCTGCCCAGGATGTTCTCGCCGAGGAAGCCGGCCGCGTAGGCCTCGCGCACGGCCTCGTGCAACCGCCGCAGCACTGGGACGACTTCACCACGCAGATAGATGAAGGCATGCGAAGACCTGATGGCGTAACACGCGATGACGATGCCCTCGATGAGGCTGTGCGGGTTCGCGAAGAGGAGCGGGATGTCCTTGCAGGTCCCCGGCTCCGACTCGTCGGCGTTGACAACTAGATAGTGAGGCTTGCCATCTCCCTGGGGAATGAACTGCCATTTCATCCCCGTCGGGAACCCCGCGCCGCCGCGTCCGCGCAGACCCGAGTCCTTGACGTACGCGATCAGGTCGTCCGGCGACATCGCCAGCGCCTTGCGGAGCCCCTCGTACCCCTCGTGCCTCCGGTAGACGTCCAGAGTCCAGGACTCGTCCTCGTCCCAGAAGGCCGACAGCACGGGTGCGAGCAGCTTCTCCGGACTGGTGCCCTTGATCTCGGCTGCCACGGTCATCACTCCCCCTCCTCGGCGGTAGGCCCTGCCGGGTGGGAAGGGTCGGATGCCGATGTGTCCTGCGGCGCGTCGTGCGAGCTCAGGTGTTCCGTCGGGGACGGGTCGTGCACGGCCCGGTCCTGCGGTGCGTCGTGCGGTCCGCCGTCCCGCGGGTGCACCACGCGTGCGGCGGACGCCTCGCCCTTGGCCAGCTTGAGCCCGGCCAGGGAGGCGGGACCCGCGCTGCCGCCGGCCGCGACGGCGCCGTCCCGCTCGTCGGGGAAGCCCGCCAGGATCCGGGCGGTCTCCTTGAAGGTGCACAGCGGCGCACCGCGCGTGGGCGTCACCGGCCGTCCCGCGCGCAGGTCGTCCACGAGGCGCCTGACGCTCGCCGGGGTCTGGTTGTCGAAGAACTCCCAGTTGACCATCACGACCGGCGCGAAGTCGCAGGCCGCATTGCACTCGATGTGCTCCAGGGTGACCTTGCCGTCCTCGGTGGTCTCGCCGTTGCCGACGCCCAGGTGTTCCTGGAGGGACTCGAAGATGGCGTCGCCGCCCATCACCGCGCACAGCGTGTTGGTGCAGACGCCGACCTGGTAGTCGCCGCTCGGCCCGCGCCGGTACATGGTGTAGAAGGTGGCGACCGCGGTGACCTCGGCCGTGGTGAGGTCCAGCATGTCCGCGCAGAACTGCATACCGGTGCGCGTGACGTGCCCCTCCTCGGACTGCACGAGGTGCAGCAGGGGCAGGAGGGCGGACCGGGAGTCCGGGTAGCGGGCGATGATCTCACGCGCGTCGGTCTCCAGCCGGGCCCGGACGTCGTCCGGGTAGGCGGGCGCGGGCAGTTCCGGCATGCCCAGGCTGACGCCCCGCTCCGAAGAAGAGGTGGTCACCGGTCGACGCCTCCCATCACGGGGTCGATGGACGCCACGGCCACGATGACGTCGGCGACCTGGCCGCCCTCGCACATCGCCGCCATGGCCTGCAGGTTGGTGAAGGACGGGTCGCGGAAGTGGACCCGGTAGGGGCGGGTGCCGCCGTCGGACACGACGTGCACCCCGAGCTCGCCCTTGGGCGACTCGACCGCCGTGTACGCCTGTCCCGGCGGCACGCGGAAGCCCTCGGTGACCAGCTTGAAGTGGTGGATCAGGGCCTCCATGGAGGTGCCCATGATCTTCTTGATGTGGTCGAGGGAGTTGCCCAGTCCGTCCGGTCCCAGGGCGAGCTGGGCGGGCCAGGCGATCTTCTTGTCGGCGACCATGACCGGGCCGGGCTGGAGCCGGTCCAGGCACTGCTCGACGATGCGCAGCGACTGGCGCATCTCCTCCAGCCGGATCAGGAAGCGGCCGTAGGAGTCGCAGGTGTCGGCGGTCGGGACGTCGAAGTCGTACGTCTCGTAGCCGCAGTACGGCTGGGTCTTGCGCAGGTCGTGCGGCAGGCCGGTGGAGCGCAGGACCGGGCCGGTGGCGCCCAGGGCCATGCAGCCGGCCAGGTCCAGGTAGCCGACGTCCTGCATGCGGGCCTTGAAGATGGGGTTCCCGGTGAAGAGCTTGTCGTACTCCGGGAGGTTCTTCTTCAGCTTCTTCACCAGCTCGCGGACCTGGTCGACCGCGCCGGGCGGCAGGTCCTGGGCGAGTCCGCCCGGGCGGATGTACGCGTGGTTCATCCGCAGGCCGGTGATCAGCTCGTAGACGTCGAGAATCAGTTCACGATCGCGGAAGCCGTAGATCATGACGGTGGTGGCGCCGAGCTCCATGCCACCGGTGGCGACGCACACCAGGTGGGAGGAGAGCCGGTTCAGCTCCATGAGCAGGACCCGGATGATCGTGGCCCGGTCCGGGATCTGGTCCTCGATGCCGAGGAGCTTCTCGACGCCCAGGCAGTACGCCGTCTCGTTGAAGAACGGCGTCAGGTAGTCCATGCGCGTCACGAAGGTGGTGCCCTGGGTCCACGTCCGGTACTCGAGGTTCTTCTCGATGCCGGTGTGCAGGTAGCCGATGCCGCAGCGGGCCTCGGTGACCGTCTCGCCGTCGATCTCCAGGATCAGGCGGAGCACACCGTGGGTGGAGGGGTGCTGCGGCCCCATGTTGACGACGATGCGCTCGTCGTCGGCGCGGGCCGCGGCCTGGACGACCTCGTCCCAGTCGCCGCCGGTGACCGTGTAGACCGTGCCCTCGGTGGTCTCGCGAGGGGAGGCGTGCGAAGTGCTCATGAGTACGACCTCCGCTGGTCCGGAGCCGGGATCTGGGCGCCCTTGTACTCGACGGGGATGCCGCCGAGGGGGTAGTCCTTGCGCTGCGGAAAGCCCTGCCAGTCGTCCGGCATCATGATCCGCGTCAGCGCCGGGTGGCCGTCGAAGACGATGCCGAAGAAGTCGTACGTCTCGCGCTCGTGCCAGTCGTTCGTCGGATAGACCGAGAAGAGCGACGGGATGTGCGGGTCGCCGTCGGGCGCGCTGACCTCCAGCCGGATCAGCCGGTTGTGGGTGATCGAGCGCAGGTGGTAGACGGCGTGCAGCTCGCGGCCCTTGTCGTTCGGGTAGTGGACGCCGCTGACGCCGGTGCACAGTTCGAAGCGCAGGGCCGGGTCGTCGCGCAGGGTGCGGGCGACGCGGACCAGGTGCTCGCGCTCGATGTGGAAGGTCAGCTCGTCGCGGTCCACGACCGTCTTCTCGATGGCGTTGTCGGGCAGGAGTCCCTGCTCCTCCAGCGCGCCCTCGAGTTCGTCGGCGACCTCGTCGAACCAGCCGCCGTAGGGCCGGCTCGCCGGTCCGGGGAGCCGGACGGAGCGGACCAGGCCGCCGTAACCGGAGGTGTCGCCGCCGCCCGCGGCGCCGAACATGCCGCGCTGGACGCGGATCTCCTCGCCGCCCTGGCCGCGCTGACCGGGGAGGTTCTCGGCGGACAGGTCCTTCTCGGGGTTCACACCGTTCGCGTCACCCGGGGTGTTGTTCTTGTCATCCGCGGTGTTGTTCGCGTCGCTCACCGCAGCAGCCCCTTCATCTCGATCGTGGGCAGGGCCTTGAGCGCCGCCTCCTCCGCCTCGCGGGCCGCCTCCTCGGCGTTCACGCCGAGCTTGGAGGTCTGGATCTTCTGGTGGAGCTTGAGGATGGCGTCCATCAGCATCTCGGGCCGCGGCGGGCAGCCCGGGAGGTAGATGTCGACCGGGACGATGTGGTCGACGCCCTGGACGATCGCGTAGTTGTTGAACATGCCGCCCGAGGAGGCGCAGACCCCCATGGAGATCACCCATTTCGGGTTCGGCATCTGGTCGTAGACCTGCCGCAGCACCGGCGCCATCTTCTGGCTCACGCGGCCCGCGACGATCATCAGGTCCGCCTGCCGCGGCGATCCGCGGAAGACCTCCATGCCGAAGCGCGCCAGGTCGTAGCGGCCGGCGCCGGTGGTCATCATCTCGATGGCACAGCAGGCGAGGCCGAACGTGGCGGGGAAGACGGACGACTTGCGCACCCAGCCCGCGGCCTGCTCGACGGTGGTCAGCAGGAAGCCGCTCGGCAGTTTTTCTTCGAGTCCCATGTCAAAGGCCCCTCAGTCCCATTCCAGGCCGCCGCGCCGCCATACGTACGCGTACGCGACGAAGACGGTGAGCACGAAGAGCAGCATCTCCACGAGCCCGAAAATCCCCAGAGCGTCGAAGGTGACGGCCCAGGGGTAGAGGAAGACGATCTCGATATCGAAGATGATGAAGAGCATCGCCGTCAGGTAGTACTTGATGGGGAAGCGCCCGCCGCCGGCCGGCGTGGGGGTCGGCTCGATTCCGCACTCGTAGGCCTCGAGCTTCGCCCGGTTGTACCGCTTCGGACCGATCAGCGTGGCCATCACCACGGAGAAGATCGCAAAGCCTGCCCCGAGGGCTCCCAGTACGAGGATGGGCGCATACGCGTTCACCGCTCCTCGCTCCTCTCAGTCGGCACTGACTGCTGGCGGTTGCATCGGACTCACAGCCGCCCCAACAGCCCCACGAGCCCCGCTCGTCCCGGCGAAGATCGCGAACATGTGAAGCAGGTCACAAGCCCAACTGCCTCGCATCTTATGCCCGACCCTCTGTGATCTGCGACACGGGGTATTGCACAAGCTTTGTGATCTCCACCACCTGACGAAGGATCATGAAGTCGGATGAGCGGTGATCTTCACACAAGAAGCGTTCAGGTGATCACCAGAGGTGACAATTTCGATCGTCGCCGCTGGCCAGAGGGGGCGCGCAGCGGACGTCTCAATATCAAGATGGTTCCCTTGCATGCAAACTGGCGCTGGACACGATCACTTGATAGAGGGCGCGTTCACACATCAGAGGGAGGGGCGGGGTGCGATGTGGACACGTGCACGCGTTCACGAGCGCTCGGCGGCGACTACGGGAGCCGGCCACGCGTGGCGGACGCGGCCGACGGGGTAACCGTTCCGTGACCTGCGACACATTCATGAGAGGCGTCTGAGAACCGGGCTTGGCCAACTGCCTCAACAAGTGGTAAGCGCGGGGCAATTCGGACGTAACGATCAAAGTCCGTGATCACAGGGTGGTTACGGGCCGCCCGCAATGTCCATTAGGGCGTCAATAAGGAGCGACACGCCCGGGATTCGGGGCCCGATTGAACAACTGTGGCGCAGCACACGTTTCTTGAAGGTATGGAGGAGCTCCTGATACCGGTTGTCCCTATGTCCCACACCGCTCACATACGCAGCCACCGGAAGCCCCGCCGCAGCGCGTCGACCATCGCGATGCGGGCCGGAGTTGCCGGTGGCGTCCTCAGCACCCTGGCAGTGGCCGGTGCGTCGAGTTCGGCCAGCGCGGCCGAGCCGGTGACGCAGACCATGGAACTGCCCACCCTGACGGCCGACCTGGCCGCTCAGGTCGCCCAGTCCGCGGACGTCACGCAGCAGGCGGCCGCGAGCTACGAGCTGCAGGCCGAGCGTGACGCGGCCACCGCCAAGGCCGCCAAGCAGGCCAAGGCAGACCTCGCCGAGGCCAAGAAGAAGGCCGAGGAGGAGAAGAAGAAGGCCGAGGAGGCCGCACGCAAGGCGGCCGCCGAGCGCGCCTCGCGCACCGCCGAGCGCGCCACCCTGAGCGCCTCCGCGGACACCGGGTCGTCCTCCGACAGCTCGGGCAGCAGCATCGGCAGCAGCTCCTCGTCGGCCACCGGTTCGGCCGCCGCGGTCATCTCCTTCGTCCAGGCCCAGGTCGGCGACGCCTACGTCTCCGGCGGCACCGGCCCCAACTCGTGGGACTGCTCCGGTCTGGTGCAGGCCGCCTTCAAGCAGGTCGGCGTCGACCTGCCGCGCGTCTCCCAGGCCCAGTCGACCGCCGGCACACAGGTCGGGCTGGGCAACCTCCAGCCGGGCGACATCCTGTACTGGGGTGGCGCGGGCAGCGCGTACCACGTGGGCGTCTACGTCGGCGACGGCATGTTCGTCGGCGCGCAGAACCCGTCCACCGGCGTGGCCCTGAAGCCGCTGTCGTACGACCCGCCGAGCGGCGCGGTGCGGGTGCTGTAACTCCCGGACACGTCCGGGCACGGGGCCGCAGCCGCTCGAGGGCTGCGGCCCCGCGGTCGCTCCTGGCATGCTCGGTACGGGCCGGACCTCCACCGGCCCGTCCACGAGCCGAAGGAGAGACCATGCCCAGCGTCTTCGTACAGGGGCGGCCCGCCACCGCCTATCCCCCGCTCGCACCCGAGGCCCGGTGCGGGTCGGTGCGACGGGTCACCGAGGTCGGCGAAGAGGTGCTGCACAAGCCCTGCCGCGACGTCACCGAGTTCGGACCCGACCTCGCCGCGCTCATCGACGACATGTTCCGCACGATGTACGTGGCCGACGGCTGCGGGCTGGCGGCGAATCAGGTGGGGGTCGACCTGCGCCTGTTCGTGTACGACTGCCCCGACGACGAAGGTGTCCGGCATGTCGGGCACATTGTGAACCCGGTGCTGGATCCCCTCGACCCGGCCGGGCGCCGTCTGCTGGACGAGGGCGAGGGGTGCCTGTCGGTGCCGGGCGCCGTGATGGCCGTGCCACGCCCCGACCGGGCCGTCGTGCGGGGCCTCGACAAGGACGGCGAGCCGCTCGTCGTCGAGGGCAACGGCTACTTCGCGCGCTGCCTCGCCCACGAGACCGACCACGTGAACGGTCAGGTGTACCTGGACCGGCTCTCCGCGCGGGACCGCAAGCGGGCGCTGCGGCAGTCGGCCGACCGGCGCGACGAGGTGTTCGCGCGTCGGGCGGCCAACGCCAGGACGCTGGAAAAGGCCGAGGCCGGGAGCTGATCAGGCCTTCGGCGCGACCTTGCTCAGTCCGTTGATGATGCGGTCCATCGCGTCGCCGCCCGTCGGGTCCGTCAGGTTGGCGAGCATCTTCAGGGTGAACTTCATCAGCAGCGGGTGGGTGAGGCCGCGCTGGGCCGCGATCTGCATGACCTTCGGGTTGCCGATGAGCTTCACGAAGGCGCGGCCCAGCGTGTAGTAGCCGCCGTAGGTGTCCTTCAGGACGCGCGGGTAGCGCTGGAGGGCGATCTCCCGCTGGGCCGGCGTGGCCCGCGCGTGGGCCTGGGTGATGACGTCGGCGGCGATCTGGCCGGACTCCATGGCGTAGGCGATGCCCTCGCCGTTGAAGGGGTTCACCAGGCCGCCGGCGTCGCCGACGAGCAGCAGGCCCTTGGTGTAGTGCGGCTGGCGGTTGAAGGCCATGGGCAGGGCGGCGCCGCGGATCGGGCCGGTCATGTTGTCGGGGGTGTAGCCCCAGTCCTCCGGCATGGAGGCGCACCAGGCCTTCAGCACCTCGCGCCAGTCCAGCTCCTTGAAGGAGTCCGAGGTGTTCAGCACCCCGAGCCCGACGTTCGAGGTGCCGTCGCCCATGCCGAAGACCCAGCCGTAGCCCGGCAGCAGCCGGTCCTGGGCGCCGCGGCGGTCCCACAGTTCCAGCCAGGACTCCAGGTAGTCGTCGTCGTGGCGGGGCGAGGTGAAGTACGTGCGGACCGCGACGCCCATCGGACGGTCCTCGCGGCGGTGCAGGCCCATCGCCAGGGACAGCCTTGTGGAGTTGCCGTCGGCGGCGACGACCAGCGGCGCGCGGAAGGTGACCTCGCGCTTGTCCTCGCCCAGCTTGGCGTGCACGCCAGTGATGCGGCCGGTGCGGTCGTCGATCACGGGGGCGCCGACGTTGCAGCGCTCGTACAGGCGGGCGCCGGCCTTCTGGGCCTGCCGGGCGAGCTGCTCGTCGAAGTCGTCGCGCTTGCGGACGAGTCCGTAGTCGGGGAAGGAGGCCAGATCCGGCCAGTCCAGCTGGAGGCGGGAGCCGCCGCCGATGATGCGCAGCCCCTTGTTGCGCAGCCAGCCGGCCTCTTCGGAGATGTCGATGCCCATGGCCACGAGCTGCTTGACCGCGCGGGGTGTCAGGCCGTCGCCGCAGACCTTCTCCCTGGGGAAGGCGGTCTTCTCCAGCAGCAGGACGTCGAGCCCCGCCTTGGCCAGGTGGTACGCGGTCGTGGAGCCGGCCGGCCCCGCGCCCACGACGATCACGTCGGCGGTGTTCTCGGAGAGTGGCTCAGTCTCGACGGTCACGGCGGGATCTCCCCAAGTTCGAAATCTGCGTGCCGACCGGCACTGGTCATGGGCAGTCTATTCAGCGACACCCATGTCCCGGCTGAAGGGCTGCCCAGTGAACCGAGCTCTGCCCGTTGTACGGTTGCGCGTTCCCACCGACGAGGACGCGGTCGCCTGGCACCGGATATTCGACGATCCGGACGTCATGGAGTTCCACGGCGGGAGGGCCGCGGAGCTGTCCGTCTACGAGGAGCTCACCGCCCGCCAGCGCCGGCACGACGCGGAGCACGGCTTCTGCCTGTGGACCATGGTGGACGAGGCGGGCACGGTCATCGGCTTCACCGGCGCCCAGCCGTGGCCGCAGGACTGGGGCCCCAAGGGCGAGATCGAGATCGGCTGGCGCCTGGGACGGGCCCACTGGGGGAAGGGGTACGTCACGGCGGCGGCCCGGCAGACACTGGAGCGTGTGCGCGCCGCGGGCGTCGCGGAGGTGGTCGCGATGGTCGACGCCCGCAACGCCCGGTCCATCGCAGTGACGGAGCGGCTGGGCATGCGCCTCGCCGAGGTCTTCACCACCCCGGCCTCGCGACGGCAAGGGCACTGCTACCGGCTCCCACTGCACAGTCGGTGACTCACTGCAACCAACTGTCACAGTAAGCCACTTGCCGCTTCCGGGCGGTACGCGGCGGCGCTACGCTGCCGGGTACCGCTGGGGGGTGACGTCCGTGCGCCTGGCACCCAAGAAGGACGTACGCGTACCGCGCCTGGTCGGCCTGATGGCCGTGGACGCGCGGGAGGAGGCCCACGCTCGGGGCCTGTCCCTGCACGCGCCGGACCGGCCCGACCTGCACCTCGCCGTCGTCGACCACGTCGTACGCCAGTACCCGCTGCCCGGCGCGCAGGTGCCGCGGGACTCGCAGGTGTACGTGTGGTTCGACTTCGGGGAGGGCGAGGGCGGCGGAGGCATCCGCGAGCCGCGCGTGCCGGGGCCGCCGTGGGGCGGGCTGCGGAGGGAGCTGACCGAGCCGGGTCACAGCAGGCCGGACGCGGCCGGACCGGACGCGGGCGGACCACCGTGCTGCGCGGTCCTCAGCCCGCCTTGAACCGTTGCGCGGTCCTCAGCCCGCCTTGAACCCCCGGTGCAGCGCCACCACGCCGCCCGTCAGGTTCCGCCACGCCACCTTCGACCAGCCAGCCTTGCCCAGCCGCTCGGCGAGCGCCGGCTGGTCGGGCCAGGCGCGGATGGACTCGGCGAGGTAGACGTACGCGTCGGGGTTGGACGACACCGCGCGGGCCACCGGCGGCAGGGCGCGCATCAGGTACTCGGTGTAGACGGTGCGGAAGGGCGTCCAGGTGGGGTGCGAGAACTCGCAGATGACGACCCGGCCGCCGGGCCGCGTCACCCGGTACATCTCGCGCAGCGCCGCGTCGGTGTCCTGGACGTTGCGCAGCCCGAAGGAGATGGTGACGGCGTCGAAGGTGTCGTCCCGGAACGGCAGCCGGGTCGCGTCGCCCGCGGTGAACGGCAGCCAGGAGTGCCGTTCCTTGCCGACCTGGAGCATGCCGAGGGAGAAGTCGCAGGGGACGACATAGGCGCCGGTGCGGGCGAAGGGCAGGGATGAGGTCGCCGTGCCCGCCGCGAGGTCCAGGACCTTCTGCGCGGGGCGGGCGTCGACGGCCCGGGCGACCGCCTTGCGCCACGCCCGGTCCTGGCCGAGCGAGAGCACGGCGTTCGTCAGGTCGTACCGTTCCGCGACGTGGTCGAACATCGAGGCGACTTCGTGCGGCTGCTTGTTCAGGGAAGCGCGGGTCACGGGCCCATTGTTGCAGCACGTGTCCCACCCGGCGCGGACGGGCTCACGGCGGCCCTCGGTCCCGGGACCGAGGCCCCTGAGACGCCCGGCTCAGCGCCCCCGGTACACCAGGCGCCCGCCCACGACGGTGGCCACGCACGTGGACGCGCCCTCCCGCACGAGCGCGGTCCGGTCGGGTACGTCGAACACCGCGAACCGGGCGGGTTTCCCGGGCGCGAGCCCAGGAAGCAGCACGAGCGGAACCGGCGAGAGGGACGCGGGCCCGGGCAGACCAGCCGGCCGCCCCGCCAGGGCGAGACCCGCTCCGCGCACCGCGTCCAGGGCCGCGCGGCCGCGCAGCTCACCGGCGACGGCGACCGTGCCGTGCGCCAGCATGCGCTGCACCCCGCGGCGCGCGCTGGCGCCCCGCGCGGACGCGTTCGCACCGAGGAGTGCGAGCGCGCGCTCCCCGAAGATCGGCTCGGTGCCCAGCCGGTCCGCTTCGCGCGGGTCGGGGTGGTACGCCTGCTCCAGCAGTTCCGGGCCGTACGGGTTGAGCAGCCCGGGCGTCAGGATGCCGGGCCACCGGCGCACCCGCGCCCGCGGGTGGTCGGCGGCCAGTGCCTCGTACGGGCCGACGGCGGCGAGCTGCGCGCCGTCGACCACGACGGCCGCCTCGGGCGAGGCCTCGGACACGTGGATCGTGAGCACGGCGGCCTCAGTTGGGGGCGAGCAGCTTCAGCTCGGGGTGGGCCGTGCCGCCCGCGATGGCCGTGGAGGAGATGTGGGAGACGACGCGCTCGTCGACGGGGTCGTCCGCCGGGTCGTCGTGCACGACGAGGTGCTCGTACGTGGTCGACCGCTGCGCCGGGACGCGCCCCGCCTTGCGGATCAGGTCGATGATCTCCAGCCGGTTGGACCGGTGCTTGGCGCCCGCGGAGGAGACGACGTTCTCCTCCAGCATGATCGAGCCGAGGTCGTCGGCGCCGTAGTGCAGGGAGAGCTGGCCGACCTCCTTGCCGGTGGTCAGCCAGGAGCCCTGGATGTGGGCGACGTTGTCGAGGAAGACCCGGGCGATGGCGATCATCCGCAGGTACTCGAAGAGCGTGGCCTGCGTGCGGCCCTTCAGGTGGTTGTTCTCGGGCTGGTAGGTGTACGGGATGAAGGCGCGGAAGCCGCCGGTGCGGTCCTGCACGTCCCGGATCATCCGCAGGTGCTCGATGCGCTCGGCGTTGGTCTCGCCGGTGCCCATGAGCATCGTGGACGTCGACTCGACGCCCAGCCGGTGCGCGACCTCCATGATCTCCAGCCAGCGCTCGCCGGACTCCTTGAGCGGCGCGATCGCCTTGCGCGGCCGCTCGGGCAGCAGCTCCGCCCCGGCCCCGGCGAAGGAGTCGAGTCCGGCCGCGTGGATGCGCTGGATCGCCTCCTCGACCGACACCTTCGAGATCCGCGCCATGTGCTCGACCTCGCTCGCCCCCAGGCTGTGGATGACGAGCTCGGGGAACTCCTTCTTGATGGCGGCGAAGTGCTTCTCGTAGTACTCGACGCCGTAGTCCGGGTGGTGGCCGCCCTGGAACATGATCTGCGTGCCGCCCAGCTCGACCGTCTCCGCGCAGCGGCGCAGGATGTCGTCGAGGTCGCGGGTCCAGCCCTTCTTGGTGTCCTTCGGAGCCGCGTAGAAGGCGCAGAACTTGCACGCCGTGACGCACACGTTCGTGTAGTTGATGTTGCGCTCGATGATGTACGTCGCGATGTGCTCGCTGCCGGCGTACTTGCGCCTGCGTACGGCGTCGGCGGCGGCGCCCAGCGCGTGCAGCGGGGCGTCCCGGTAGAGGTCGAGCGCCTCTTCGGGGGTGATCCGCCCACCGGCGGCGGCGCGGTCGAGGATGGGCTGAAGGTCGGCCTTCTCGGTCACCGGCGTCCCTTTCGCAAGGTTCGTAAGGGTTGTGGACGGACCTGACCAGCGTACGCCAGGCCTTTTACGGGTCGGTGTTCAGGCCGCGTAGGCCCCGGCCAGGACACCCAGGAAGGCGCCCGCGATCAGGAACGGCCCGAACGGGATCGCCGTCTTGCGCCCCGCCCGCCGGGCGACGACCAGGGCACCGCCGTACAGCGCGCCGAGCAGGAACCCGGCGAAGGTGCCGAGCATCAGGGTCGGCCAGCCGTACCAGCCGAGCACGGCCCCGGCGCCGAGGGCGAGCTTGACGTCGCCGAAGCCCATCCCGGCCGGGTTGATGAGGAAGAGCACGCCGTAGCCGCCGCCGAGGGCGAGGGCGCCCAGCAGGGCGGTGGTCCACTCCCCCGCGTGCTCGGGCACGAGCGCGGTGAGCCCGAGGAGGACGAGTGCGGCGCCGGCGAGCGGCAGGGTGAGGGGGTCGGGCAGACGCCGTACCCGCAGGTCGACGGCGGCCAGCAGTACGCCGACCGGGGCGAGCAGCAGCCAGACCGCCACCTCCGGGCGGGTGCCGGTGGCGGCGGCGAGGGCGGCGCAGACGAGGGCGGTGACGGTGGCGAGGGCGGCGGTGCCGGGGCCGTAGGACGCATTGCCGGTGCCGCCGGCGCTGCCGGAGTTGTCGGTGCCGCCGGTGCCGCCGGTCGCGCACTGCCCGCACCGGGCCCGTCCGAGCCAGCCCGGCACGGGGTGCTCCCGCGGGCACCGTTCGCGCCACGCCTCACCCGAGGGGGCGGAGAAGCGGTAGGCGGCCCGCGGCAGCAGCGCCCCCGTCACCAGGCCCCAGAGCGCGGCGACGAGGACGATCAGGAGGTCGAGGCTCATCCCGCCGCCGCGACGCCGTCGCGCCAGGTCGGCAGCAGTTCGTCCAGCAGCGCCTCGGTGCGCGGCGGCAGCCCGCGGGCGCCGCTGCGGTCGACGAGGTCGGCGGCCAGGGCGTGCAGCCGGTCGGTGTCGTCGGTGGCGTGCGTGGCGCGCAGCAGTTCGTGCCACAGGCGCTCGTCTGCGGGGGCGGTGCGCAGGGCCGCGTTCAGTGCCTCGATGGCCTTCTCCGCGCGGTTCTTCTCCAGGTGGAACTCGGAGAGCGCCAGTCCGGTGTCGGCGACGAGCAGCGGGAGCTGGGCGTCGACGATCTCGTGGGTGAGCCAGCGGTAGCGGCCCTCGGGCCGGTCGGCGAGCAGCGGCCCGCGCACCAGCACCAGCGCGTCGGTGAGCAGCCGTCCGCGCACCTGGCGGCTGCCGACGCCGCGGCCCTGCGTGGCCTCGTAGTAGAGGGAGCGCAGGACGTCGAGGTCGGACACGACGGACTTGGCGAGGGTGAGCCGTCCGGTGGCGTCGGTGCCGAGCCGCGGGGTGCCGTCGGCGTCGGTGCCGAGCCAGGCCCGCAGCCGCTCCAGCAGCGCGTCGCGCACGTCCGCCGTCACGCCGCGCGGCCACAGCGCGGAGGACAGCACGCGCGGGTGGACGCCCTCGCGGTGCAGCAGGAGCATCGCCAGCGCCTCGTGCAGCAGGGCGCTGCGGTCGCCGTCGGGCGCGTCCAGGCCGATGATCTCGTACGACCCGACGAGGCGGGCGTACACCGCGGGCCGCCCCTGCTCGCTGATGTCGACGAGGAAGGGCGGGCGGTTGGCCCGGCCACCGTTCCCTCCGGACCCGCCGGACCCGCCAGGCCCGTGCTCGGGGTCGGCGTCGGTGAACAGCTCGACGACGGCCCGCTGCTGGGCGGCCGGCAGCATCTGCGCTTCCAGCTCCAGCCCGAGGAGCGGCGCGAGCAGCTTGCCCTCGCCGGTGATCTGCATCTCCCAGGCGGCGCCCGGGAGGTCGGTGCCCTCGGTGCCGACGAGGTAGCCGATGCCGAGGCGACTGGCGTCGGCGGCGAGTTCGGCGAGCCGGAGGGCGTCCTCCTCGGAGGGCTGGGCGGCGAGCAGGACGAGGTGCGGGGCCCAACGCGTGTGCCGGGCGGGCCCGGTACGGCCGGTGAGGACGGAGTCGTGCCCGGCGGCACCGAGCGCGCCGCGCCGTTGCCGGGTCTCGGCGGACATGGTCTCGAAGAGGTCCTCGAACCCGTCGAGGTGCCGGATGCGGTTGGGCGCGAGCGGCGTGAGGTCGTCCCCGAAGCCGACGAGCGTGATGGTCATGCGGTCGGACCAGCCGTTGGTGGCCAGTTCGGCCGCGACCGACGCGAACACGGCGGTCCGGTCGGCCTCGCTGCCGCCGAGCGAGACGATGCCGGGCACCGACTCCAGGTTCAGCAGCAGCCGGGAGTCGTCCATGGTGCCGAGACTGACGAGCCCGGGGTAGGGCGCGGCGGTGTCGGCGTCCTCGTACCCCTCGGCGTCGGCGCGGGCCAGCATCCAGAAGGTCTGGTCCTGCCCGAGCTGCCAGGGCGTCGGCGGCTTCCCGGCGGGCTGGGCGAGTTGCAGGTGCAGGTCGCCGTTGCCGCCCATCCACGCCGCGTACACGACGGGCAGCGGGCGCGACTCGGCGGCGAGTGCGGCGGCGAGCCCGCGCAGTGCCATGTCCAGCAGGCGTACGCCCTCGGGGTCCGCGCCGACGAGCAGCGCGTCCTGCACGTCCTGGGCGTCGCCGGTGGGCGTGGGCGGCTCCATGCCGCGTCGCCCGGCGACACTGCCGAGCGCCGACTGCCACAGCGCCTGCCGGCGCCGGCGGCCGAGAGCGCCGAGGAGACCGGCGGCGAGGAGGGGGGCGGCGAGGAGGGCTTCGGGGAGGCCGAAGGAGTGGTCCGCCGCTGCCGGGGTGGCGGCGTGCTCCTGCCCGGCGCTGGGGGCGGGCGTCGCGGGAGTGGCGGGTGCGGGCCGCTGCTCGGGGAGGGAGACCTGGGCGTTGTCGCCGCCTTGAGCGCCGGATCCACCGGCGCCCTGGGCTCCGGAACCGACTCCGCCGCCGCCCTGCGCGTGGTCGCCGGTCTGGGCGTAGTCGCTGATTTGCTGCTGCACCTGCTCGGAGACGTTCGGCGCCTCGTCGGGCATCTCGACGAGCTCGCCGCCGCGGGCGTCGCCGGGCATCTCCATGATCCACCCGGGCCGGATGAGGCTGGCCTCGGACAGTTTGGACCCGTCCGGCTGCACGCGGTCCTTGTTGAGCTCGAAGATCTCCTTGTACCGGCGTCCGTCACCGAGGTGCCGGTCTGCGATCTCCCAGAGGGAGTCGTGGTGACGTCCCTCGGGCGGCTGGATCCGGTAGTACTTCGTGTCGCCGTGCGCGGCGGAGGCACCGTCGGCGCTGGCCGCGGCCTGACCGGCCTGCTCGGCGAGGGCGCTCGCGGTGCCGGCGGCCTGCTCCTGCTGCTGGGCGAAGATCCCCGGCGTCTGCTGGGCCGCCGCCACGGAGGGCTTCTGGTTCCCCTCGATGCTCTGCCCGAGCTGCGACAGCCCGGGCGTGAGGCTGGCCGCGGTGGCGCCGACCAGCAGCAGCGCGGCGACGAGCTGCCGGGCGAGCAGCTGACTGGGCCCGGACCCGGGCACCCGCCCCGGCACCCCGACGCCGGACAGCGCGGCCTTGACCTCGACGAGCACGCAGGCGGTGAACTGCGCCCAGGCGAACCAGACGACGACGGTCAGGATGTTCAGGAAGGTATGGACGGTGATCTCACGCTGCAGCCAGTCGAGGCTGGGCACCCCGTCCGGCAGCGGCCACCCGATCTGCGTGGCCAGCGCGAGGGGCACCCCGACGACCAGCACGAGCAGCACGACGAACGCGAGGAACGCCTTGACGAAGTCCCCGAACGACCGCCGCCGCACCCGCACCGGCTGCGGCGTACGGTTCCTCGGTGCCGCCGAGGGAGCCGTCGAGCTTGCGGAGCTTGAGGTGCGGCGTCGCGGCATGGGCGGTGTCCTGGGTCGTGGGCCGTGTGAGGCGGAAGCGGCGGGAGCGTCCGGTATGAGGGATGTGCTGAGCCTACAGAGATCTTATGGACTCCCGTCGGCACCGTCGAAGGCCCGCGTACAAGCACCCGCGCAACACCCGCCCGCTTAATCCCCTTTACCCCGTAACGCCGTCAACCCCTTCACCGCCCCCACACAATCCACAAAAACCGCCCAGGGCCCCTGCACCGCCCCCTGATAGCTTCGTTCCCTGTCGCAACGCCGTAACCCGGGGGGAACAACCGTGGCCCGCAGCGCCTTCTCGATCACCGCCGCCACCTTCACCGCGACGGCGGCACTGCTCCTGACCGCGTGCGGCGGGGGCGACTCGTCGTCGGAGGACATCAAGGGGGCGGACACGGGGGCGGGCAGCTCCTCGCCGTCTGCTTCGGCTTCGGGCGCGTCCGACGTGAAGCGGCCGGATGTGAGCCTGCCCGACGACCTGAAGCTGGTCTTCGACTTCGAGAAGCCGTCGGACGCGGACCAGGCGGCGGCACTTGAGGACGCCGCCAACTACATCAGAGCGCTCAATCACGGCATCACCGAGCAGGACGCGAAGGACCCGGCGTACGGCTTCTACTCGGCGGCGGGAGCCGCTCGGTACGCCGAGTCCCAGATCGAGGAGTACGTGGCCGGCGGCTGGACCCTCACGGGTGAGGACCGCTACTACCAGGCGGAGACCAACCCGGTCGGCGACGGCGAGAAGGCGAGGACGATCCTCGTCACGTTCTGCGAGGACCAGTCCAAGGCGTACGGCAAGGAAGTGAAGACCGGGGAGGTGCACCGCACCGAGGAGAGCCTGGCCAGTTATCAGAGGTTCAGCATCCTCATGGCGCCCCAGGAGGACTCCCCTGTCTGGCGGGCTCAGCAGATCACCGTCGAGGGGAAGGCCGAGGAATGCCGAGGCTGATCGCCCCCCGACGCTTGAAGTTGGTCTTCGCACTGTCCGCGAGCGCCGTGCTGTGGACAGCCGGCGTGGCCCACGCCGACAAACCCGTGGGCGGCAGCACCCAACCGTCGGGCGACAGCGACCAATCGCAGGGCAACAGCGACGGCAGCACCCTGCTCGCCTCGGTCTCCCAGTCGAGGATCCGGGTCACGCACCCCGACGGCCGGACCGAGAGCGGATCGATGGAGGACCTGACCTCGGTCGACCCCAACTGGGAGCCGCCCGCTTGCTGGTACGAGCCGGTGTTCAACCCAGAGGAACTCAAGTCCGCGGTCGCGAACCTAAAGAAGGAGGGCGGCCTGGGCGCCGTCAACGCCCACGAGTGGTGGACCTCGGGAATCTTCGTGGACCACTACGAGGAGGGCGAGCCGCAGGACAACTTCGACGTCAACTCGTCCAAGAACACCACTGCAGAGGGCTACAAGGACTACAACACCGGCAAGGACGGCATGTTCTGGCGCAGCGTGGTCCGCAAGGGCCACGAGCACGATCCCAAGGCCTGGGACTGTGGCCGCATCATGTTCTGGCAGGACGCAGGAACGATCCCGGACGACGAGCACGCTCCGACGCCCGAAACGCTCGCCGCCTACGCGTACGACCAGATCGACGTACCGAAAACCGAGGTCGAGCTGAAGCCCGCCGCCAAGTCCACCGTGAACCTCCCCACCTGGGTCTGGCTCGACAAGGGCACCTTCAAGGAGGTCAAGGTCCGCGCCGAGCTCCCGAACACGGGCCTGTGGGCGGAGACCACCGCCAAACCGGTCGCCCTCCACCTGGAACCCGGCACGGACGACGCGGAGACCTTCCCGCCTCCGGCGACTGCGAGATCAACGCCGACGGCTCCATCGGCACGCCGTACGCGAAGGGCAAGGCCGACGAGACCCCGCCCTGTGGCATCCGCTACCTCCGTGCCTCGAACGGCGAGCCGTACCAGCTGAAGGCGTCGGTCACCTGGGAGATCTCCTGGGAAGGGTCCGGCGGAACCGCGGGCGACCTCCCGGACGGCACCTTCGAGACGACGCAGGACATGGAGGTCCAGGAGATCCAGTCCATCAACCGCTGAACAGTTCCTCGGCCCGCTCCGCGGTCACCGCACGCTGGGCCCAGACTTCGAGCTGGTCCAGATCCGAGCAGGCAAGCACCCGCTCCCGCACGGCATCGGGCACCGGGATGTCCCGCCACTCCAGGATGCGCAAGGTCATCTCGGCCCGATCCGCTACACGCCCCGCCTCACGCCCCTCCACCCGGCCTTCCTCACGCACCTTCTCGGCCACCGGATTGCTGAAGAAGTAGCGGATCTCCGACATCAGGCCCCTCCAGATCTCCCTCCTCACGGCGATCAACGCGCTACGCCGCGACAAGGTCACACCACACGTACTTCCCCCGGTTCCCGCCCCTGACCAGCGGCTGCCACCCCCACACGTCGGCGCACGCCCGCACCAGCGCGAGCCCCCGCCCCTGAGAACACGGTGTCGCACAGGCCGACGGACTGGCACGTACTCGACCTGGAGAAAGACCCGACCCCGGGCGATCCGCAACGCATACGCAAACTCGCCGGCACCTTGCACGACTTCGCCGACGACGTCGCGGAAGCCCTCCGCGACCTCAAGGGAATAGCCAAGGAGGACGAGATCCTCTCGTGGGCGGGCAAGACGGCGGACGTGTTCGCCGAGGAGTTCGAGGACGCCCCGAAGAAGCTCCGGAAGCTGAGGAAGTCGTACGACCTCGCGGGTGACGCGCTGGCGACCTTCTGGCCAGACCTCCAGGACGCCCAGGAGAAGGCGGACAAGGCGCTGCGGGACGGCCGCAAGGCCCGCGCCGAACTCAGCACCGCACAGACGGCACTGTCGGGAGCCGACGACTGGGTCCGCACCGCGACCGAGAAGGTGGAC
This sequence comes from Streptomyces sp. CB02414, assembly GCF_001905385.1. Lineage (GTDB taxonomy): Bacteria > Actinomycetota > Actinomycetes > Streptomycetales > Streptomycetaceae > Streptomyces. The sequence continues at coordinate 859,311 of NZ_LIPF01000002.1, forward strand.
TCCTACGACCCCGCCAAGAACGGCGGCAAGGACGTCCCCAAGCCCGACGAGGCCGACGTACGCCGCGCCACCCGCGACGCCCAGCACGCGAAGGCCCGCCAGGCCGCGGCCGAGCGGAACGTCGAGAGCGCGAAGGACGCCCTGGACGCAGCCAAGAAGCTCGCCGCCCAGGCCAAGGGCCTGCGCGAGGACGCCGCGCGCCGCACGGTGACCAAGCTCCAGGAGGCGTCGGACGCCGGTATCCCGAACCGGCACTGGTGGGAGGAGATCGGCGACTGGGTCTCCGACCACTGGGACGAGATCGTCACCGTCTGCAAGTGGGTCGTGGCCATCCTCGGGATCATCGTGATGATCGTCGGTGGTCCTCTGGGGTGGCTGGTGTTCGCGGCGGCTCTCGTGGTGATGGCCGACACGATAAGAAAAGTCATCAAAGGCGAGGCCGGCTGGGGAGATCTCCTATGGGCGGCACTGGACTGCATACCCGCGACCAAGGGCATCACGAGCCTGGCGAAGCTCGGAAAGCTGTGGAAGGCGGGCGGGCTGAAGGCGCTCGGCACCGGGTTCATGGGCGGCATCGGCGGCGGCCTGAAGAACCTCGCCGGCGGGCTGCGCGGCTTCGGAGCGGGGACTCGGAACATATTTCGAGGTCTCGACGGATCATGGCTGAGCAAGGCGACATCGAGAGGTTCCGGGGGCCCTCTCCCCTCGATCGACCAGATCAAGCAAGCCCTGGTCCAGCTGAGCCCGCAGCTCTCGAAGAAGGTCTACACGTCCGACCAGGGCCACTACTACGCGACTCGGGTCTTCCAGGGCGGAAGAACCGATGAGACGGTACTGGCCGGCCACGGCTTCCTGGAAGAAGGCGCGGGCACCATTCAGGTACCGGAGGGTACGTCCATGTCGTTCTACGTCGAACACGGCGACCGGCTCGGCGGACTGGACGGTCTCACCGTCGAGGCCGGAGTTTATCCGGGAGAGGCACTGCAAGTGGCTCGGTCCGGAGACGTCATTCCCAATTACACGCTGGCCGCCCCGGCAGGCAGCGGAGGCGGCTCCTTCAGCGTATTCGAGAACTCGGCCACCGTTGCTGAACGGACCAGGCTGGACGAGCTGCTCCAGCCCGGTATGGGGAACGTACACTGGGCGGCGTGCCGTGAGATCTTCTGAAGGAGACGGGCGAATGCAGTGGGACCACGAGGAAGGCGCCTGGGCGGAAACAGGCGTGCAGTTGGTCGTCCGCAAGGCCGACCTCGACCCTTCCCTCCTCGCAGAGGTGATCCGGACGTCCCCGACCTCGTTGTCCGTACCGGACGCGGACAGCCGACAGGCCGGTCAGCCCCAGGAAGGCGTCTGGTCGCTGGCCGTGCACAAAAGGTACCCGGGAGGGGTGAACGAGCAATTCCTGGAACTGCTCGCCCAAATCGAACCGTACTCCTCAGGAATCAATCACCTGGCCGTACAGGGATATGAGATCACGATCAGTGTCACGGGTTTCGTAGGAAACGGCAGCAGCTTTGTGCTGACTCCTGATGTGGTCTCCCGAATGGCCGCTCTGAACGTGCCGCTCACCGTTTCTCCGAGCACAAGTGACCGATAGCGAGAATGATGACGATCTCGGCCCCCTCGTGGGACAGCCCGACAGCGGCCCTGCTCATCTCCGGTAAGGACCTGGCCCCGCAGGACGTCACCCGAGCGCTCGGTATCACTGCGTCACTCACCCGTGAGCCAACGGCGGCTTCCCGCTTCCGTCCCGGCGAGGGAATCTGGGCGCTCCAGGTCACCGCCCGACCCGATCAGGGTCTCGACAGTGCGCTGGACGAGTTGACCGACCTCGTCTCCGGCAAGCTGCGGAGCATCCAGTCGCTCAGGGAGTCCGGGCTGACGGTGCAGATCGACCTGAACGGTCACGTGGACGGACGCGCCCGCGTCCCTGTCTCACCGCGCAGTCTGCAGCGCGTGGCGGCGCTGGCCCTGCCGCTGTCCTTCACCACCGGCGCGGCCCCGTCCGAACGCTCCGAGGAGGCGTGGGACTGGCTGCCCGAGGCAGACGGTTCTCACCGTACTCCCGAGCCGGACCCCGACGAGGAAACGAACCCCACAGCGGCGCCGGCGCCCGTCGGTGTGTCGCTGGCGGTCCCCGACTCGTGGTGGGAGTTCGACATCCGTCCGGAAGGCCGGGAGGCGACCATCCGTGGCCTCGTCGACGAGCGCGTCCGCGAGTTCTCCGACCTCGCCCCCTACCGCGCCGAACTGACCGCCATGCTCCGCAAGATGGCGAAGGACGCCCACGACTCCGGTGCGATCTACTTGGGCTGCATGGCCGAGAACTTCGACGGTGTCCCGCTCTCCGCGACCGTCACCGTTTCGGTCCTCGGTGCCAAGAACAAGCAGGGCGTCGCTCTGTCCACCGACCCCCGTGCCATCGCCGAAAGCCTGCGTACGATCACCCCTCGTCGTGAAGGGGACGCCTGGCGAACGGTCACGACCGTGAACCTGCCGGAGGTGGGCATGGCGGCGCGGACCTACGGCGTCGAGGACGTGCCCGTGGCCCAGGGTGACAGTCGTACGCTGCGCATGGTGCTGACCCAGACGTACATTCCCGTGCCGGGAACCACCGACCAGGTCGTTCTCGTCTCCGGGGCCAGCCCGGTACTGGATCTCGCCGAGGCGTTCCACGACATCTTCGACGCGGTGACCAGCACCTTCCGTTTCGTCTGACAGTTGGGGGCTTCGGGCCATGGGCAAGGGCAAGAGCGACCTCGCGCTGCCGCTGAGCGAGCTGGAAGGCTACGGGCGCCAGCTGCGGTCGCTGAAGACACGGCTGAACCACACCAAGAAGCTCTTCGAGTCGTACAAGGACGACATCGGCGACGGCAGCGTGAATGACGCCCTCGGCGACTTCGAGTCGAACTGGGAGGACGGCCGCGAGGACATCACCCAGCAGCTCGACGCGCTCGCCGACATGTCGGACGCCGTGGTCCGGGAGTTCAAGAAGCTCGACGACGACCTCACCAAGAAGGTCGAGGGCGCCGTGAAGACGGAGGACCAGCGGGGAGGGAAGAGCGGCAAGGGCGGTGGCGAGAAGTAGGCTCGTCGGGGGCGGGCACGCTGTCGGCGACGTCCGGCTCGACCTGCGCGACGAGGTCTTCCACGGGACGCGCACCAGCAACGGCTTCGTCACGCTGGCCGCCCACCTGGCTTCTCAGTGGCGCAGGCAGGGGCTTTCGCCGCGAGAGGTCCGTTCAGTACATCGGCTGACGACCTGTACCGACGTGAGGAGCCCCCAGTGACCATGGGCGAGCGGACGGTCCGGCCTGTCGGCTTCTTCGCCGAATTCCAGCCTGGTTGGGGCTTTCCGGCCGCGGGCTCCATCACGGACGCGGTGAGGGACTCCGCGGTGGCCGACGAGAGCCGAGTCGTCTCGTACCTTCGGGGAGGTGCCTGGATCTGGGCGGAGATGGGGGCGGAACGCGACGTGCTGAACGCCGAGGGCCCGACGCTGGTCAGCGCCGGGTCGCTCTACACGGACGGGGCCTGGGTCTGGCGGGAGGACCTGTCGTATTACTTGGCCACGTATCACCTGGCGCTGCCCGACGACTTCGTCGCGCGGGTCCGGGAGCTGGGCTATTCGCCTCCGGTGGTCCCGGAGAGCCGGCTCATCGAGATCGCTACGCGAGATCTCGGGATATCCATGGACCAGGCATAGTCGCTCAGCTCGATGCCCTGAGCCTCAGCGGTTCACCGACTGGATCTCCTGCACCGTCACGTCCTGCGTCGCGCCGAACGTGCCGTCCGGGAGGTCGCCGCCCTCGCCCGTGGTGCTGGTCCACGAGATCTTCCAGGTGACGGTCGCCTGCAAGGCGTACGCACCGTCGGAGCCGGAAGCGCGGAGGTACGTGACGCCGCAGGGCGGGGTGTCGTTGGCCTTGCCGTCCGCGTACGGCTCTCCGATGCTGCCGTCAGCGTTGATCTCGCAGTCGCCCGAGGCGGGGTAGGTGCGGGCGTCGCTCGTGCCCGGGTCGATGTGCAGGGAGACGGGCTCGGCGGTGGTGGTGGCGGACAGGCCTGTGCCGGGGAGGCTGGCGGTGACCGAGATCTTCTTGAACCTGGACTTGTCCAGCCATATCCAGGTCGGGAGGTTCACCTTCGTGGCTCCGGCCGGCTTCATTTCGATCTCCGTGCCGGGGACCGGGAGTTCGTCGTAGGCGTACTCGGCGAGGACTTGGGGTGTCAGGGCGAGGGGCTCGTCGGGTGTTGCGCCGTTGTCCACCCAGAACGGGGGCTTGTCGCAGGCGCTGGCCTCGGGATCATCCTTGCGATTGGGATTGACCGCGGCTGCCCAGAACATTCCCTCACCCTGCTTGTCGAGGTTGTAGTCCTTGTACGGGTGGCCGTTCTTGTACCGCTGGTCCAGCAGGTCGCCGACGAGTTCCCCGACGCCGCCGATGAGCGGCAGTCCGTCCAGGCCACGCCACAACTTGACGGTCTCCTGGATCCCCTTGGGGGAGAAGGCAGGCTCGTACCAGCAAGCGGGGGGCGTCCAGTTCGTGTCGGCGGACGAGAGTGTGCCGGTCTCGGTGGTGCTACTGCTGCCGTTGACCGTTGTCTGCACCTTGGTCTGGACGTACATGGTGCGGCCGCTGCGGCCGCCGTCGGCGTCCTTGCTCTCACCGCTCGTGGTGGTGCGGTCGGCCCAGGCCAGGGGCGCGGCCTGCAGGGTGAGCAGCAGTGCAACGGTCGTGCTCAGAGTTGTCGACCTTGCGATGCGGTTCACGGCTGGCAGACCTCGCTTCCGCGCTCGGAGGTGCTCTTGGTCGTCTGCCAGACCCCCTTGTCATTCTTCCTCAGGCGGTCGTTGTAGAGGACATACGAGTCCTTGCTCGCCTCGGTCACGTTGACTTTGCCGGTCTTGACGTCCTTGGTGTAGCCCTTGGACTCGTCCGCGCAGTAGACCAGCCCGGCCGAGCCGTCCTTGCTGAAAGTCACTTTGCGGTCGAAGTAGCGGACCGTTCCCGTGACCGTGACACCGTCCTTGACGAAACCGCTGATCCACTCCACGGAGCCGAGGTATGCCGCGTCCTTGCTGTAGAAGGCCACGGCCTCGGACTTGGGGTTCTGCTTACCGATCGCTTCGTCGATGGCACGGAGGTACTCCGCGTTGTCCTTCAGTACGGCGTCCGCCTTGGCGTCCCCTGTCGTCTCCGGCGCGAAGACCAGGCTGTCGCCCTCCGGCAGGCTCACCTCGGGTCGGTCGATGCCGTCCTCGCTCGTCGACGGGGACGGCGACGCGGACGTCGAAGCCCCCGTGTCCGCTCCCGCGATCTGGTCCTTGCCGGAGTCCTCGGAGTCCGTGCCTCCGCAACCGGTCAGCAGCAGGGCAACCGTCGCCGTCAGGGCGGCGGCAGCGGTGATGGTGGTCGGGCGTGTGCGCATGGGAGTCGTACCTCCGTTGGTGGGGGGATGGAAGCGAGGGGCGGGAGGGTGGCGGCGTTGGGTCAGCCCACCTCGTTCTCCGCCACCGCCTGCCCGTGGACGACCACGTCACCGCTGTAGAACATCCCCGTGAAGACCGGGGAGTAGGTGAGCTGCACCTCGACCTGCACCTGCTCCGCGTCGGCCACCACGCAGTGCGTCCCGGCGATGTCCGCGCCGGTCATGTTCATCTCGGCGGCGAAAGCCTTGACCCTCGCGTCGCAGTTCTCGTAGTTGATGGGGGCGGGGCCGCCCACGTCGTCGTAGAGGGCCTCGCGGTCGATGTCCTGGGCGGCGTAGCGGGCGGCCTGCTCGGCGATGTCCGCGGCGCGTTCCCGCTTGGAGATGGACATGCCGCCGTCGATGACGAAGGCCGAGAGGGCGAGGAAGACCAGGGCGAAGATGATGACCGCGCCGGCGCCCGAGCCGCGGTCGTCCAGGCGGGCGAGCCGGTCGGCGACCCGATCGGCGACCCGGGGCGCGATCCTGCCGCGTACGAGGGATCTCACGCCGTCCTCCGGTACGGGTCCAGCGGGGAGCTGAAGGTCGCCGAGAGCGTGGTGGGGATGTCGAGACCGATCATCGCCAGGCCCCGTACCTCGCAGCTGACCTCCACCGTGAAGAGGGTGTCGGGCTCGAAGCCCGCACTCTTCTGAACGACCGAGACCGGGCCGGAGCACACGCCCCCGAGGTTGGCCTCGGCGGCCTTCTTCGCCTCGGCGATCGCCGTGCCGTGGTCCTTCTGGATCGAGCCCGCGCGTGCCGCGTCCCGGGCCGCGCCGTCGAGGGCGCCGCGGCCGTCGACCAGCTGGCCGAAACCCACCAGGACGAGGATGAAGAGGATCATCACCGGGGCGAGGATGACCACCTCGATGGTGGACAGCCCGTCGTCGTCCGCCGACACCCGACGGTCGTCTTCGAGCGCCGTTACGAGAGCCCGCAGGGACACGCTCATCTAGTTCACCCCGTCCTCGACGAAGCGCTCCACCGGGCCCATCGACTCCGCGTGCACCGTCAGGTCCAGTCCCGGGAACACCGTCGGGATACGGGCCGTGATCTCCACACCGACCGTGTCCTGTTCCGGCTGGAGCATCTTCACGTCCGGTGCGATGACCAGCTGGGGACCCAGCTGGCTGATGTAGCTGTCCACCACGTCCCGCGCCTCGCCGCGCCAGGCTCCGGGCTGGGCATCGGCCGTGGCACGGGCCTTGCGCGCGCCCGCCTGGGCCGCCGCCTGTGCCACGTGGTCGGCGAAGAAGTACAGCCCGAACTGCACCGTCGCGAAGATCATGAAGAACAGGACCGGTGTGAGGAACACGAACTCGATCGCGGTCATGCCGGAATCGCCGCGGGTGGCCGCCTCTTCACGTGCGGTCTCCACTCTGCGGCGCAACCGTCTCAGCATGCTGCCCGGCACCCCCGGCATCCCCGTCGTTCCCGTTCGTGCGGTCAGCAGGTGCCTTCCGCGTTGGCGCCCCGGATGCAGTCGCCGACCTTGTTGGCCCCGTCGTCCAGCGCCTGCGTGATGATCGCGGCCACGACACCGACGATCGCCACGACGACCGCGGAGATGATGACCCACTCGACCGCGGAGGCGCCGCGGTCCAGTTCGCCGGAGCGGGCGCGCTCCACGCGGGCCTGGAAGAAGGTGATCAGGAAGTCCACGGGCACGATGCCCGTGGTGCCGGTGCGGAAGTTCCGTCCGTTCATGGTGGGTTCTGTCCTCTCGTATCAGTTTCTGGAAGCGAAGCCGCTCCGGAGCCTCAGAACTCTCTGGAGCACGTGCAGCCCCTGTAAGCCTCTTGGATCTCTTGGACCTCTTGAGCCTCCGGAGCTGATAAGCCGCGTCACACCTGAAACACCCGCATCGCCGCCGGATAGATCAGGAACACCAGGAACCCGGCGCACAGCAGGAGCTGGGCCACGAGCATCGACTGGGACTTCTCGCCCGCGCTGCCCTCGATCTCGGCGAGTTCGCGGTGCCGCATGGTCTCGGCGCGGGAGGCGAGGGACTCCCGGACCTTGGCGCCGTCGTCGGCCACCAGGGCGAGGGAGGCGGCGAGGTCCTTGAGCTCCTCGACGCCCAGGTCCTCGCCGAGCTGGCCGAGCGCCTGCCACTGGCTGATGCCCGTGATGCGGGCGTCGGCCAGGGCGTTGCGGATGCGGTGGGTGGCCCAGCCGTCCGACACCTCCGCCGCCGCCATCAGGGCCTCGGGCAGGCCGCGGCCGCCGGCCAGGCTCATGGAGACCAGGTCCAGGTACGCGCCGATCACGCGCCGCAGGTCACGGCGCTTATCGGCGGCATCCCGGCGTACCTCCAGGTCGGGGAGGAAGAAGAAGAGCGCGGCGCAGAGCAGGGCCAGCCAGACCGGGATGATCGGGCTGTCGCCGAACCCGAGCTGCCACACGATCGCGAACAGGAACGGGCCGAAGAACAAGCCGCCCACGGCCAGCAGCGTCTTCGTCGCCAGGAACTTCTCCCAGCTGCGGTCCAGCACCGCCAGGTCGGCGCGCAGCGAGCGCAGCTCCCAGCCCTGCTGCATGTACAGCTCGGCGACGCGGGCGCCGACCTGGGCGCGAAGCGTGCCGAGGCGGCCGTTGTCCTTCGCCGTGCGCGACGACGACTCGTACGCCGTCCCGCGCGCCCGCATCGCGTCGATCCGGGCGACCTGCTGGACCGGGCTCCGCCTGCTCGGCATCAGGGCGCGGACCAGGGCGTAGACGCCCAGGCCGATGACCGCGCCGACCAGGACCGGCATCGTCAGGTTCATCGTCGTACCCCCTCGTCCCCAGACGCCTGCGACGGCTGGGACGGTTGCGGCAGGCGCTGCGCGGTCTGGACCGCCGGCTGGCCGGGGTGGCCCGGCTGGCCCGGCGTACGGGGGCGCACGAACTGGACGTCCGAGCCGTCCCGGACCAGGAAGCGCTCCGGCGTCTCGATGGTCGACAGCTTCCGCATCCACCAGAAGCCCAGCGCGAACAGCCCGCACACGCAGGCAAGGACGAGCTGGCCTACCGGTGAGCCGTACGGCTCGACGAAGTCCCGGTTGAAGATGGACAGACCGAGGACGAACAGCACCGACACCGCTACGACGATCTGCACCGAGCGGCGGGTCGAGGCGCGCTGGGCCATCACCCGCTGGCGCATGTCGACCTCCTCGCGCGCCGACTTGGCGAGCGCGCCGAGGACCTGGCGCAGACCCGGGCCGCGCAGCCGCGCGTTGAGGATCAGCGCGGCGACGATGATGTCGGCGGAGGCGTCGTCGATCTCGTCGGCCAGGTGCTGGAGCGCGTCGGGCAGCGGGGTGCGCGAGCGCAGCCGGTCGACCAGGGCGTCCAGGTGGGGGCGGAGTACGGGCGCGGCGGCTCGGGCGGAGGCCGGTATGGCCTGCTCCAGTCCGACCGCGCCGGCGATGGTGTCGCGCAGGGATTCCGTCCAGGAGGCGAGGGCCTCCACCCGCTTCATGGCGGCGCGTTCCTCGGCGGCGCCGCCGAAGAGGCGGTCCCAGAAGAAGACGAGGATGCCGGCGGCGATGCCCAGTACCGCCCAGCGGGTGACGAGCAGGACGGCGAGGCCGACGATGGCCGCGAGGGAGCCGCGCTGGCCCGCCCAGCGGATCAGTTCGTTGGCCCGCTCGGTGGCCTGGCGCTTCTCGTGCTCGGGCTTGGCGGGCAGACCGCGTACGGCGACCATGAGCAGCGCGATGCCGCCGCCGACGGCGACGCCGCAGCCGAGCGCGTACAGGACGGTGGTGGAGAACAGGCCGCCCATGGAGCCGAGGGAGTCGAGCGCAGCGAGTGTGAGGCCGGGGTCGTTGGTGGTCATGTGCGTCACCCCCACGTTCCGTTGGGCCGGTAGCCGTAGGCGATGAGTTCCTCCAGGCAGGCTATGGGGGCGTGCGGGACGACCCGGCCGTCGGGCGCCTCGGCGAAGACCTCGCTGGAGAGCACGCGTCCGTCGACGCCGTTCACCTCGCGGACGGAGGTGACCATGCGCTGGAGGCGTCCGCCGCTGTGGAAGTTGTTGCGCCGCTGGATGAAGACGACGAAGTTGACGGCGCCCGCCACCAGCATCTGGCTGGCCTCGATCGGCAGCCGTTCGGCGGCCTGGAGGGCGTACGTCGAGATGCGGTTGAAGACCTCGTGCGAGCTGTTGGCGTGGATCGTGGAGAGCGAGCCGTCGTTGCCCTGCGACATGGCGTTGAGCATGGTCACGATCTCGTCGCCGAGGACCTCACCGACGATGACGCGGGAAGGGTTCATACGGAGGGACCGGCGGACCAGTTCCGCCATGCTGATGGTGCCCTGGCCCTCGGAGTTGGGCAGCCGTTCCTCGAAGGCGACGACGTTGGGGTGCAGGTCGGGGAAGGTGTCGAGGCCCAGCTCCAGAGCGCGCTCGACGGTGATCAGGCGCTCGTTGGGCGGGATCTCGTTGGCGAGGGCGCGCAGCAGCGTCGTCTTTCCGGCGTTGGTCGCGCCCGCGATCATGACGTTCTTGCGGGCCCGGACCGCGCAGGCCAGGAAGTGGCCCAGCTCCGGGGTGAGGGTGCCGTTGCCGACCAGGTCGGAGATGAAGACCTTGCCCATGCGGGCGCGGCGGATGGAGAGCGCGGGGCGGCGGGCGACGTCCATGACCGCCGACAGACGCGAACCGTCCGGCAGACGCAGGTCCAGCTGCGGGTTGGCGGAGTCGAAGGGGCGGGAGGAGAGGCCGGAGTAGGCGCCGAGGATCTGGATCAGCTCGATGAGCTCCTCGTCGGTCTCGGCGACCGGCTCCCCGCGCTCCTCACGCCCGTCGGAGTAGCCGACGAAGACCTGGTCGCAGCCGTTGATGTCGATGTTCTCGACCTCGGGGTCGTCCAGCAGCGGCTGGAGCCGCCCGACGCCGAACAGCGCGGCGTGCACGGCGGCGGCGTACGCCTCCTCCGTCTCCGCGTCCAGCGGCGTACGCCCGGCGTTGATCTCGGCGCGGGCGTACTCCTCCAGGATCTGCGCGATGACGGCGCGCGCGTACTGCCGCTCGTCCTCGGTGGACATCGGCGTGACGCCGCTGACCTGGTCCTGGCGACGCTGCTCGGCGATGCGGTCGCCGGCGTCCTGCCGGAACCGCTTGACCAACGAGTGGTCGACTGCGGTCATCGGCCGGCTCCAGCGTGACCGGCCATGCCGGCAGGACCGGAGGGACCGGTGGAACCAGCAGGACCGGTGGGTCCGGTCGGCATGGACCAGGCGGCGCCGAACTGCTGGTAAAGGTCCGAGGTGACCTTGCGGGCGGAGCGGATGAGCAGCGACTTCTCCAGCCGGCCGCGCCTGCGTCCGGCCAGCTGGTCGGCGCCGGCCGGGTCGTCGGCGATGGTGCCGACCACGCGGGCGCCGGTCTGGGCGGCCACCAGCATGTCGTTGACCTGGCCCGACAGCTTGGCGGCGTTGTTGGTGTCGGCGACGAGGACGACGCCGATCAGCGGCATGCCGAGGCTCGCGGCGCCGCGCGGGCCGCCGTGCAGCTTGTTGTTGAGGGCGGCGGCGCGGTCACGGACGCGGGCGATGGCCTCCGGCTCGGTACGGGAGAGCAGGAGGACGAGCGAAGCGTGCGGGAACAGCTCGGTGGCCGGGGAGTCGCCGCTGATGCGGCCGCAGTCGGCGATGACGTCGGCGGGCGCGTTCGGGGAGTCGGCGAGGGAGGCGAAGGCCCGGCCCAGGGTGGGCCACAGGCCCGCGAGACCGGCGGCCTGCTCGGAGATGCCGAGGCCGACGAGGACCTCCAGGCCACCGCTGAGCGGCTGTACGTGGTCCCAGAGCTGGTCGGGCACGAGGCCGCGGCGCGCGGTCGCGGCGATCGACAGCATGCCGGTGTTGGGGTTGAGCGGCCCACCGTGCGCTGCGGCGGACCGGTACACCAGGTCGCCGCCCGCCGGGTCGGTCTCGGCGAGCAGGACGCGGCGCGGCCAGACCGCCGCGAGGGCGACGGCCGCGGTGGTGACGCCGGGGGAACCCTTGTCGGCGGCGAGGGCGATGAGGGCCATGGGTGGTTGGGTCGCCTTCTACTTGCCGGGGACGCGCACGAGGGCCACCTCGCCGGCGGAGGACGCCGAGGCGAGGGCGGCCGCGTCGGCTTCGTCGACGAGAAGGGTGATGGACTTGCTGCCCGTACTCACGGTGGCGTCGCCGTCTCCCTTGACGTTCTCCACCGAGGCGGTCGCGATCAGGGCGTTGCCGGAGGAGGACGACGAGGAGTCCTGATCGGAGTCGGAGCTGTCGGCACCGCGGGAGCCGACCCGGTACGCGGCGACCGTGTCACCGCCCTTGATGTCCGCGTAGTACTGGCCCTCCTTGAGAGCCACGCCGACGGACGCCTTCCCGGCGGGCATCTTGGGCTCCTTGGCGAACATCTCGCCGACCGGGAGGGAGCCACCGGGAATCATGGTCACCGCTTGGTAGGTCTGGATGGTCTTGAGCTGTGATTCCTTGATGTAGTGGATGCCCGGGTCGTCCGCGACCATCACGATCGTGGAATTCTGATCGGTGATCTTCCCGCCCGGCGGAATGTCCTTCGTCACCTTGACGACCTCGACCCGTTCCCCGACCCGCAGCACCAGCATCGTGGCCCCCAGCGCGCCCAGCAGGATCAGCAGCACCGCCAGCGCGGCCAGCGCGGGTTTGCGCTCGCGAGGAGGGCTGGGAAGCCGGTCACCGACCGACGGCTGAGCCGGAGCCGCGGAACGTCCCGCGCCCGCCCCCGTACGCTCCTGGATCTTCACGCAACCGCTCCCCGTACACCCAAGAAATTGTCTGCCGCGCACTCGCTTGAGCAGCAGTCACCACTCAAGTGCGCGCAATCATCAGTAAATTCGGACACTCCGCGCGTCCCGCCCGACCGGTGGCGTCCAGGGACAACCCCTGACGCACCCGCCCGACCTGGGCGAATAGCCAGCAGCGAGGCGAGTGTCAAGCCATCGCACCGTATCAGCCGCACATAAGCCCCTCAAGGCGCGCCGGCCCCCTCGGGCCTCACGCCTCACACCGTTACCGTTCAGCAACTTCGCGCCGCCGCCGCCCCTTTGAGTACCGCCCGAGAGCCACCCGTTCCAACTGTGCGCGTGCGAATAGGCTCCCGCTACAGCGAGACACCGTCCGCATGCCGTTCGTCACGGTGCGGCCATGATGCCTGCACGAATCACTCACGAAGGCGCGGAGGCCCCGTGCCATGATCTTCGCTCGGACTGATGAAGGGCCGGCACGGCACACAGGGGGAAAGACGATGGACCTGCTACCGGTGAACGGGGCAGCGCTGGCCGCCGACGCCAGAGCCCTGGCCGCGGTCCGGGCCATCAGCACGCGTCACGGCTTCGACTACACCGACGACGCGGCGGTGACCGAGCTCCTTACCGAGCGACGTCAGGCGTTGACTGCGGAGCAGCGACGGCCGGCGGCAACGCTGGGGGTTCTCGCGCTGACGGCCGGCCTGCTCCTGCCGTGCGCCGTCCCGATGGTCCCAGCGCTGACCGATCACCTTTTCTCCGCGCTCGGCGCCGCCGGGTGCCTCTTCGTCGTCGGCGTGGCCATGGTCGTACACGTGCGAGTCCGCTGGAAGCGCGCGCTGACGGACGGACCGCTCGCCGGCTACCGCGAGGTCCTCGGCGTGGCCCGCGCACACGGCATTCCGCTGACGCACGTACCGGCGTGGCTGGAGGGCCGGTCGTCGACCGGGGGCGGCAAGGGCGCGGCGCCGATTCCGACGTACGCGGCGGTCGAGGCACCGTCGGGTGCGGGTCCGTTCCGCGGGGCGGACGCCCCCGTCACCGCACCGGTCGCCGTGCCGCCGAAGCCCGAAGCCGTCAGCGCGTACGAGACGATGGCCGACGTCGGCGGCTGGCACGACGAGACGGGCTGCCTGCTGTTCCTGGCCGGCGCGTGCGGGGCGATGTGGGCCGCGACGTCGGACGAACCCGGCGCCTACGGCGCCCTGCTCCTCGTCCCCCTCGCCGTGTACATCTGGCTCGTCGGCCGTCGGCAGGGCCGGGAGAAGGAACGGTTGCGGGAGGCGGCGCTGGCCTATGTCCGGGAGGTCGCGGCGGCGCAGGCAGCCGGGGCCAAAGTGCCCGAACTTCCGCCCAAGCTACGCGAACTGACCGAAACACAACACGACTGACCGGACCGAACTCCCCCCACCCCCCACCAAGGAGTCCCCATGAAGCGCGCCGCCCCGGCCGCACTCGCCGCCCTGTCCGCCCTCTCCCTCGCAGCGCTCACCGCCTGCGGCGGGGACTCCGGCTCGGACACGGACTCGTCGGAGAAGCCGGCAGCGACCGCACAACAGGAGAAGCAGCAGACGCCGGAGGAGCGGCTGAAGCAGCTGGTGATCACCAAGGCAGACGTCTCCGGCATGACCGTGTCCGACGCGGACGTGGCGAGCTCCGACAACAGCGAGTTCGCCTTCGCCAAGTCCCCGCAGGAGGTAACGGTCGAGAAGCCCGTCTGCGCCCCACTCGCCTACGCCATGAACCAGCTACCCCTCGGCGAGCCGCAGGCCGACCTCACGCGCTCCCTCAGTTCCGACGCCACCAAACCCTTCACGTACGTGATGCTCATGGCGTACGAGTCCGGCAAGGCCGAGGCCGCCCTGACCGGCCTGTCCAAGGCCATGGACGCCTGCACCGGCGGCTTCACCGCCAAGGCCAACGGCAACACGAGCGCGTACGACTCCGTGACCGCCGAGAAGCCCGTGGCGGAGGCCGGTGACGAGTCGCTCGCCTTCCGGTCGACGCTGACGTTCCGGGGCGCCACCCACACCGTGCACACCCAGGCCGTACGCAGCGGTGACGTCGTCGCCGTGTACTTCTCGGTCGACGGCATGGCCATGGTCAACGCGAGGCCGAGCGACGCGAAGCTGTCCGCGGCGGTCGTGAAGGCGCAGAACGCCAAGCTGGGCTGAGGGAGGGCGGTTTCGCGGCAGTGAAGAAGCCGTCAGTAGAGTGCCGCGGGCGAGAAATCCACAACCGGGGACGGGGACACGGGGCAGTGCGAGCGGTGACCACACTCACGACGGCTGAACGGCCACCGGCCGCCGGTACCGGAGCCGGCCTGGTCCGCCTGCTCCTCACTCTCTGCGGCCTCACCGCCCTGCTCCTCACCGCAGCGACCCTGATGGCCGCCCCGGCCCGCGCCGCCGACGCCCCCGCGGCGAACCAGCCGCCCAACCAGGCCGCCTACCTGGCCGACCGCCTCCGCGAGAACCCGGTCCACGTCACCGACCAGCTCCCACGCGTGATCCCGCGCTCCATGGCACCCGACTTCGCCCGGCTCGCCAAGCGCACCGACGTACCGACATACGTGCTCGTCCTGCCGTCCCAGAGCGGCTTCGGCGAGGACCTGCTGGGCGCGGTGCACGACGAGCTCGGGCGGGACGGGCTCTACGCGCTCCTCGACGACTCGGGCGTGAGGAAGGCGGCGGCCTACGGCGTGAACGCCCCCGCTGAGGCCGCCCGCAGGGTCGCCGCTTACGAACTCCCCTACGACGCGGGCCCGCTGCGCAACTTCGAACGCTTCGTGGACGTCGTCGCGCAGGGCCCGGAGAAGGCGGAGGCGCGGGCGGCCGCGGCCGGCAAGAAGCTCCGGGACGGCTACGAGCCCGAGGAGATGTACATCGGCCCGGCCGACCGCAAGAACCAGTCCTTCGTCACGGGCATCGCACTCACCGGCGTACCGCTGACGATCCTGCTGCTGGCGCCGTGTGTACGGCGGGCCCATCGCCGCTTCCCACGAGCGACCCCGCCCCGCCCCGCCGCGGGCCGCCCCGTCTGGCGGCGTCTGCTCACCCCGGGCCTCGCCCTCGCCGCCGCGGCAGCGATCGCCCTCACCGCTCCGCTCGTCTTCGACCAGACGAAAAGAAGTGCTGCTCCGCTGCCCAGCGCCGCCGACATGACGGCACGCGTCGAACGGGTCGCAGACGGCCTGGCCCGCGACCCGGTGTACGTAGACCCGGAGAGCCCACAGGCTCTGGACGCCACTCAGCTCTCCCGGCTGCACGACCGCATCGAACAGTTCGGGCGCTCAGAGGGCGGTGGCCCGGTGTACGTCACCGTCGTGCCGCACCTGCCGGAGGACGAGTCAGCCGGTGACGAGGAGCTGTTCGCGGCCGCGGTGCGGGCAGAACTGAGCAAGGCGGACCAGGTCGGCGAGGCGGACGGCGTGTACGTCGTCGCCGACCCGCTGGACGGCTACATCGACGTCTTCAACCACGGCCTGCGCCTGGAGAGTCTCCGCCTCCTCTACGACATCCCCGAGTTCATCTCCTACGGAGACGACCGGTCGGACGAGGCAGACGACCACCTCCTGGGCGAGCGCCTCGACGCGCTGATGACGTACCTCGACAAGTCACCGCGCACCGACGAGCCGACCACCTCCGGCGACCCTGCGCGCCCCCTCAGCCCCGAGGCAGAGAACGCCCTCCCGCCGCTCTTCGCCACCGACTTCTGGCCGGGCCTGTTCGTCGGCGTCGTGGCGGCGCTGCTGCTGCTCGGGCTGGTGGCGGGCGTCCTCGGAATCGTCGCGGCGGTGCTGCGCCGACGTATTCCGGCAGTGCTGCGGACGCAGGCGCTGACTCTGGCGGCACCGAGCAAGCCGTCCGAGGCGTACCTGCGCCGTACGGCTTGTACGGAACTCTCGGCGGCGGGACAGGCCATCACCGAGACCGACGCCGGGTGGGAGGCTCTCGCCCTCGCCTGGGAACGTTTCGACGCCGCGATGTTCCTCGTCGACGGCGACATTGAAGGCATGAGCTCACCTGGTGCACCGGGTACCGACCCGGCGACCCTCCTGGCCGTCATTGTCCTCGCCCGCGGAGCCCGCAACGCCCTCGACGGCGACACCAACGATCGTTGCTGCGCCGTCAACCCGCTCCACGGCCCCCCGGCCGGCCGCCGCCACGTCCGCGTCTTGGCGCAAGGCAACCGCAGGCGCAGGCTGTCGCTGTGCCCGCTCTGCCTGGACGCGGCCAACGCCACACCGTACGAACTGCGCGAACGCAGGCTGACCCTGCCGGGCCCGTCCGGCACGCGCGTGCCGTACGACGAGCCGGCGGGCAGTCCCCTGTCCGTGCTCGGCGACGGGATCAACCGCCTGGCGGACCGAGTGCGGGAGACCTCACCCGCCCAGTGAGCCAGGGGCCGCTCCCCGCATCGCGTCTGACGCCGATCGGAGGACACACGATGGACACACGAGACACCGGCACCGGTTACCGCCCAGCGGCAGCGCGGCGACTCTTGCCCTTCCCCTTCTTGCGCAGCCTCCGCAGGCGCTCCCGCTCCCGCGCACGGCGCTTTTCGATGACGGCACGGCGCCAACGGTAGAAGAGCCAGCCCACTCCACCCGCGACGGCGATATACGCGAGCACTGCCGACCCTGCCCCGGGGATATAGGCACACCCCGGCTCGTACGACCGGCAGTTCTTGCCCGGCAGCCCACTGATCAGGAAGGAGACCGGCGCCAACACAGCCGCGACGCAGGCCACTCGGGTAACGACGCACACCACACGCGCCAGGCCACTGGGCCGGGCCTGGCCGCCGAACCGGCCCGGCACAACACCGGTCCACCCGAAAAGACTCAGCACTCCCAGTGCGGCACCGACTGCCCAGGAGCCACCGGACACGTCGTACACAGCCGGCGCGATGTGACGCGAGAACCACCGCATGCTCCCAATGGCGAGGACCAGCACCGGCACGCCCACAACCAGGTACAGGACCAGCCCGGTCATGTCCCGCTTCCGGGTCGGGACGTCCTCTTCGGCCTTCTCCTCGTCCGACACCTGCTCGCTCCCCGCCGTACTCACGATCCCACCTGCTCTGCCGAACCCCGCCCCAGGTGCCCATCACGACGGCCATCACGATGAGGGTCCCGAGGAACCCTCCGTACGAGCTGCTGCCCGGGTCGTCCGTCGGGCCGGCGACGCCTTCCGGGTCGTACCGCACACTAACCCTTGGGGGAAGACACCCCGCTCGATCAGCTCGCTCATGAGGGACACGGCGGCTGACCTCCTACCCCGCGTATGACGGGCCCGGCCAGGGCGAGCAGGGCTCTCGACAGCCGGCCGGGCTACTGCTCGGCGTCGCCCTGCTCAGGCACCGGCGACTCATTGGCGCCCTCGGGATACGCGACGAAGGTGCCTTTGGCGGGGAGCGTGACGACGAGCCCTCGCTCTCGGAGTTCCCGGACTGCCCGCCTGGCGGTGAGGTACGCGACTTCGTACTCCTCGCCGAGATCGCGTTCACCGGGCAGCCGCGCCCCCGGCCTCAGGTCACCCGACGCGATACGGGCAGCGATGTGGTCCGCCACCTGCATGTAGACGTACGCGATCTTGTTGGGGTCGATCGGCGAACCGCCTGAGTCTGCAGCCATACCAACCACCGTAAAACAGCCCTGAGCTGCAGCGATATGCGCGATGCAGCGTACTGCTATGCACTGACATGCGTAGCACTGTAGGCTGCAGGAAACCCCGGCGACGGAGGCAAGCCGCCCCGGGGCATGGCCGACGCTGCAAAGGAGCGCCAACATGCTGGACCTTACCGTCCGCTTCCTCGCGTGGATGCTGAGCATCTGCACACCAGGCCCTCAGGGCCGCCACCGCCTGGTCGAGGAGCCGCCCTTGCGATTCATCCCCGCACCGCCACCCCGCTTCACCGAACCCCTCGACGGCAACGCCTCCCGCCTCGTACGTGCCTACGTCCCGGTGCCGCCCAACCTCCGACACCCAGCCACTTTCGGCATCGGCGTCGGCGTCACTGTGGGCCAGAAGTACATCCCCAACCCCGACAACGCATACGTACAGGCGGCCACCCGATGACCCGCCCCGCCCGGCGCATGTGCGCCCGCTGTCAGCGCACCACGGACGAACCGGTTCTGGTCCACGAAGTCCACGCCGCCACGGGCCCCGGCTTCAACGTCTACGCATGCCCGGAGTGCGCCCCGCACTATCCGCCGATGCCGGACGACCTCGAGATCCTCGACGCCGCCGCCCGCCGCCGCTCCCACCTGACGATCCGCGTCTGCGACGCCAACACGGACGGGCCCGCGACCGACTCCACCCCGTGATCGAAGTCCACGCCGACGCCCCCACCGGGCCAACCCCCTGTTCACGGGCACATCCACCCTGCACGTGCGCAGGGCGCCGACCGACCCTGTAGCGAGAGCGGAACACTCACAACACCGGCCACGGCTCCGGACGCAGCACATCCTGCGCCCGGAGCCGCGCCCCGCCTTGGCACAATCAGGACACAGTTGCAACGCCATATCGCCCCCGGACACCCGAAATGATCCGTTTCTCGGGGTAGTTCGCTCTGGCGAAACGAGCAACCTCATCGATAACGTCTGTGCTCTTGACTGAACCTTTGTCTCACGGGGAGTCCACTGTGAAGCGCCACTCTTTGCCCGTTGCTGCCGCGCTGGCGGCATCAGCAGCACTGCTGCTGACCGCGTGCGGCGACGGGAAGGACAAGTCCGATACGAACGACGCGATCGCGGGGGCGGAGACAGGCGGGGCGAAGCCGTCGGCCTCGTCTGAGGCGGAGGGGGCAGTTGACCGTCCCGAGATCGCGCTTCCGGACGATCTCACGGACACGTTCCAGGGGTGGAGGGCCGCGGACAACACTCAGGACGCGGTCCTCAAGGATGTCGCCCAACGCATCGACGCCACCAACTACGCTATTACCCAAGGGAACCCCGAGCTCTCGGCGCTGCGCTTTTACTACACCGGTGCCGCCCTCGGTGAAGCGCAGGACTGGGTTCAGTCCATCGTCGGCGACGGTTACACGATCACGGGCGAGAACCGCTACTACAACGCCAAGGTCGACGTCTTCGACTCGGCCTCCGCAGGCGTCGTCTACTGCGAGGATCAAGGCAAGGCCTACGCCAAAGACCGGAAGTCAGAGAAGGTCTTCAAGACCGAGGTGACCGACAAGTCGTACGTCCTCTACACCGCGCGCCTGGAGAAGAACGCACAAGGCGTCTGGCAGACGACGAAGCTCACGTCGCAGAGGGGGCACGAGTCATGCACTCCGTGACCATGCGCCGCCGAATCATAGTGACCGGCCTGCTCGCCGGAGCTCTCGCTCTCGCCGTGCCCGGCACGGCATCCGCAGACTGGCCGCCCAGCAAGGGCACCCAGGGCGACACCCAACAGAGCGGAAGCTCCAGCGGCGGCACCCTCATCTCAAGGGTGACGTACTCGGGTTCTGCACGCCCCAGCGGCGGTGGCAACGCCGTGCAGCCCGTGTCCGACTGGACTCCGCCCGCCTGCTGGTACGAACCGCGTTCCGTCCCCGAGTTCAGTCGGCACGTCGAGACGATGTACGAGGAGACCGTCAACACACCGGGCCAGCACAGCTACGCCAAAACTGCGGTCGGCCAGTTCCGGGACATGTACAAGGACGGCGAGTACAAGGACTACAACAAGGAAAAGGCGGACGAAGGAGCTTGGTGGGTCGCCGTCCAGAACCCCGATCGCCTGGACGATCCCGCCAGCATGGAATGCGACAAGCTCCCCTTCTGGGTGGAGAACAACGAGGATCCTGGCGTGGAGCAGGCGGTTACACCCGAGATGCTCGCCGAAGCCGCCTACAGCGCCATCCAGTTGCCCGAGACCCGCGTCACGCTCGCTCCGGAGAACGCAGCCAAGGTCAACCTTCCCACCTGGGCCTGGCTGGACAAATCCGAGTTCAAGGAGACGTCGGTCACGGCCTCCCTCAACGTCGCCGGCCTCAATATCCAGGCCACCACCACGGCCAAGCCCGTGTCACTCAAGCTGGAGCCGGGTACGCCGGACGCGGAGACGTACCCCAGGTCGGGTGCGTGCACGTTCGACGAGGACGGGTCGGTCGGGGAGCCGTACGCCAAGGGCAAGGCCGAGCGGACACCGCCCTGCGGCATCAAGTACCTCCGCTCCTCCGGAGACGGCACCTTCGACCTCCAGGCCACCATCACCTGGGACATCGCCTGGACCGGAACCGGCGGCACGGGCGGCGACCTGCCGGACGGGACCTTCGGCAACAACCAGGCGGTCACCGTGCAGGAGGTTCAGGCGGTCAATCGGTGAGCAGACGGCTCTGAAGGTGGATTCCACAGACTCAGCAGCTCAGGCGTCGATGGCAGACCACGGAAGAACGGGAGGAGCAGACGGTGTCTTTTCTGCGATTTGCAAGCGATGAAGTGATGGGCATGGCCGGGGCCCTCGAGACCAGTGGCGGCCAGATGAAGTCCGCCTCGAAGGAGATGAAACACGCCGACTCAAAACAGATGGGCCACAGCGGCCTCGAATCGGCCTGTGACGATTTCGCCGACTCCTGGGACTACGGCTTCGGCCAGCTGTCGAAAGTGACGAAAGGCGTGTCGAAGTTCGCCAAGAAGGCGTCGGAGGAATTCACCAAGCTAGATCAGAAACTCTATGACGAGATGAAGAAGAAGCAGGCGGAGTCCGGTAAGTAGTCTAAATATGGCGGTCTGCCGAGCTCAGCGGTTCTGCTGCGCCACGTCGAACGTAAACGTGCGGCCTATCTGCGCCAGCCGTCCACAGTAGGAATCGAGCAGGAATACCGAGGGCGTGGAGATGGTCACGTAGACGCAGTAGTCCCGCGGCGCGGGGACGATCAGCTGGAGCGATGCCACGGGCAGAGTGGGTCGAAGCGCCCCGACGGGACTGTCGGCGTCCAGGACCCCGCTCTCCGTCATGAAGCGTGCCGGCAGCGTGAGCAGGCGGAGTGACGCTGACATCACGCCTGGCCCGCAGGGCAGTTTGGCTGCCAATAGCATGTCCTGACGCCCCTGTGCGCCTTTGCCCAGGTCGAAGTCCAATTCTTGCGGTTCACTCTCGCCGGCGAAAAATTTCTCGTACTTCGCCCGGTAAATGCCTTCAGCCGTCAGGAGCCGGTCGTAGTGCCCGCTCGGGCGCACAGTGACCGCGAGCAGCCCCATGGACAGTCGCTCCTCGCCCGAGACATTTTCGGTCCCCAGACACATCGCCGTCAGATCGACGGTGTCATCGCCTCCTGCGGAGAAACCGGGGAGGGCAGCACGCATTTGTTGCGTCGCGGAGTCCAACTGCTGCTCGTCGGCGTCCGGTACCAGCCGTGCAAGCGCCTCACGCCAGCCGTCGGCGGCTCCCGGATCGGGAAGTCGGACGAACTCGTCGGGAACGGTGCACTGGAAGGCATAGGGAACCGCGCGACGAGCGGCCGCGTCGATCGGCGTCTGTGTCATGCGGCAGTCCCGAAGTTGGAGGGCTGCAAGCCCTTGGTGAAGCTTTCGCCAGCCGATGTGAGTGTGGTGGCGGTGTCGAACCGGGGCCCCAGCGGACCGGGCGCCATCGTATTCGGCTCGTTGTCCGGCGCCTCGTACGCGGCGAATCCGGCTCCCGGGCCGACCACCGGTATGTCGGAGATGTTCCAGTCGCCGTCCAGCCACCGGCCGTCATTGGTGTTGGAACCGATGGCGAAACCCGCACCGGTCACCGTGCCGACGACATCGAGCGCCTTGCCCGTGGCGACGTGCACCCAACCCTGCCCCGCTCTGGCGAATCCGCGCAGCGAGCCGGCCATGCCACTGGGGATCTTCGCGATGTTCCCCCAGGCCCCCGGCCCGATCCTGCCCAGGGTGGCCATGAGGCCCTGGGAAGCCCTCAGAGACCGGCCGGACTGAACGAGTGCCCGCCCGGCCTGCGCCAGCTTCGCACCGGCGAGGGAAGCGCCACCGGCGACGACTCCAAGCGCGTCCCAGGCCAGAGTCTCCCAGGTGACACCCTCCGCCCCACCGATCATCGCGGCGCTGTGGGCGGCGAGAGCACCGACACCGACGATGAACCCGATGAGCCCCAGCGCTCCCACGCCGGTACCGAGCATGAGGGCGACCAGGCAGACCACACCGATCACCATGGCGATGTCGGCGAGGATGTCCCCGACCAGCTTCCAGAAGTTGGGGTCGCTGAGGACGTTCCAGGCATCGGCCAGGAACTCGGTGAAACCGTCCACGAGGTCGTCGAACCAGCCGGGCTCGGGCGGTGCGTCGTCCGCCGCCTCCTTGACCGTGCGTGCCGTCGCGTCCGCCGCCGAGATGTACTCCACGTTCAGGGCGCTAGCCCTTGCCCGCACGGCTTCCAACTCGTCATTCGCCGCGTCGTACGCCCTCTCCTTGCCCTTCTTGTCCTTCTCGTACTCTTCCTTTTCTTTGTCCGTCATCTGTGACGTGTCGTCGGAGGCACCGTCGAGGTCACCCTTGGCACTGCTCACCTTGCGTGCGGCCGCCGCCGCCTCTTCCTCCAGCTTGCGCGCCCGTGTCTGGAACCCGTCGAGACTCGTCTCCCAGTTGGACAGCGCACGGTGAGCAGACCCGACCGAGTCGAGGGCCCGCTTGAGATAGGGCGGGATCTTGTCGACGGACTCCGTGAACACCTCGGCGGCCTTTCCGGCCCAGATGCCGTCGGACGTGCCGATTTTGCCGAGTTGGGTCTGCGCCGTACCACTCTCCCGGTTGACACGGCCGATCGCGGACACCATCAGGCGCACCGTCTCCAGATCGCCCGGAGCCGGATCGAACCCGAGGTTGGGGTATTTCGACGAACCCACTGCCATCCCCCTACATGTCGCGCCCCCGCCGCTAGGGGCTTGGCTGGCCTAGTGATAGGAAGCTATCCGTGAGGCGAGTGGTTCCCCCGCCGCCGATGAACACGGTAACCGTGTCCTGACACCTTCCGACGACCCGGCCCCGGCCCCACTCCAGGAGGTTCGATGTTCCTGCAGCCTCAGCTGAAAGCACTGCTGCGGGACAGTGCGCAAGTTGTCGAACGGCACGACGCCCGCAACCTGCAGCGGTCATGGCGCAAGTTCGCGGCCTTCGCCTATGTCGCCGAGCAGTACGGGTACCGCTATGAAGGACTGTCGTCGATTTCGCCCAAGGGAAGCCCGAACCCGTACTTCTCCTTCCGACGTCTGCCGGACGCACCGGAACGGTCCGCCTGGGTCGCCCAGCACTTCCCCACCGCGCTACAGGGAGGGCAGCTGCCCGGCATGCGGGCCGGCGGGACTCGCCTGCGTCCACTGGCCGAGGCGCAGCGTGACGTCGAGCTCCTGCACGCCCGCATCATGGTTGACTACAGCCGGACCCATGGGCGACGAGGTCTGACTGCCCTGCTGGTCATTCCCGTGGTCATGCTCATTCCGCTCTCCCAGACCGGCTTCACGCAGCAGGCGCTTCTCGTGTGCGCGGCGATCTGGCTGTTCTTCGCAGCGCTGTTCGCGACCGGCCTGTACATCGCACGGCACAGGTACGCGAAGTACAGGCGCGTCCTTCAGGAGTCAGGCGTCGACTGGCCGCCGAACCCGTCTCCCTCATCGCCGTAGGAGCCGACCATGAGGTTGGCCAGGGCGGTTCACGGCCTCCGTAGCCAGCACCTCGGCCTCGGCCTTGGTCCCGTCGCGCAGCGTGAGATCAACCCAGCCGGGCTGGAACTCAAAGGTGCACTCGAAGGCCTCATCCAGCGGAGCGGGATCGCCCGGGCAAAGCATCAGATCCACCGGAGAGAATGGGCAATGGCCTCGCACAGATTCCCCATGGGGCCGGCCGTGCCACTGAGCGGTACCGCGAAGGCCAGGTGGAGGTACCCCACATCGCCGGGCATCCGTACGTGGTAGTCCAGACTCGATTCCCTGCGGAGCCGCACCGCCTGGCCGGCAGGCAGGCCGACGACTTCCACCTCGGCTTCGGGTCCTGTCCGCTCGGCCACCGCCGCGGCGAACTCCTCCGGTGTCGGCGCCATGCCTCGGGGCATGGGTGGCCACGAGATCAGCAGTGAGGCCGGAGTGGTGGTCCCTCCGGGCACTTCCGTCCGCAGGAAGAACTCGAGCGCACCACGGGAAAGGCCGTGCTCGGCGGTGTTGCGAAGGGTGGTCCAGATGCTGCGGGAAGTCTCCGCCGAGGTACGGACTTCCGCGAATTCCTTGTCCACGAAGGTCTTCAACTGGCCACGCCAGCGCTCTTTCGTGAGATCGACGCGGAACCAGTCGCGGGGGACGAGGAGGCGGTAGTCCGACGGCGGCAATTCGGGCTCGGGCACCGTCATGCTGCCGCCGACGAGGTGATGACCGGTGAACCGTCTGCGTGGAACAGCCGGATGCTGCTGATGGTGTTGCCGAACATCGTGGAAAAGACGTCCCAGCCTGCCATGGTCGAGGTCGACATCTCCATCATGAACGTGGTGCCGTTGGGCAGCGGTACGAAGACGCGTATGAACCACGTCGGGAACGTGAGGTCTTCGCCCGTCTCGGTGAGCTCACCAAGTAGCTTGTCGTGCCGCGCACCGATGTACGAGACGGCAGATCCGCAGGGGGTATCAATCCGGGACACCTCAGCATCGCCCAGACCGCGCAGGCTCTGGGCAATCGCCTTCACCGCGCCCGCTACGTCGGCTGCATCCGGACTGTCCACCAGGCCGGCGAACACCGTCGCGGTGCAGGGCGAGTCGTCGACTGCGGTGACGCAGATACTGGCGTACTCCGCTCCGCTGGCCAGCAGGTCGTCGACGCCCAGCGCGCAAGTGACCGCGAGCGCCGTCTGAGCCTCGTCCCCTGCGCCCGGCAGCGCTTTCTCCACAAGCTCGCCCAGCAGTCGCACGGCCTCGTCGTCGTCCGTCTCGTGGATCGGTATGTCGTGGAAGATCTCCGGCATCACCCAGCGCACGTGGATGTCGTCGGCGTGCAGTGCGACCGGAGCGGGGTGGGTCGGTATCAACTCGGCGAGTTCGGGCTGGCTGGTCACGGGGACTGTTCCTTCTCGGGCACGGGACGTTCGGGCGCTTCGGGAAAGAACTTCCGCGAGGTGGCGTACATGCCGTAATAGGGGTACAGGCGCGGGATGTCGGCACCGCCCTTGCGGGCGACACCGACGATCTTGCGATACAGGCGGGCTCGGCAACGCACATTACGGGCGACGGGGTCTTGGAGGCTGCGTCGCCGCACGAGGTATCCGCCGAGGATCACGGCGCTCAAGATGACGGCGTCCACCGCGATGAACGTAATCTGGAACTGGCGTGTTTTCTGGGAGGCGACCAGATCCCAGAAGGGCCACGCCCCCACGCCGAAGACGAACAGCGGGACAGCGAGCAGGCAGCCGATGAAACCGCCCTTCTCCGTGTCCTCACGCCGCTGGAACAGCATCCAGTGGACGGCCCTGTCGTCGAGGAAGTCGAAGCGCACCTCCCGGCCGTAGCGTTCCGCCGCGGCCCTGGCCTCCGGAACGGAAGCCACGACGGACGCGGGGACCATGCTGTGCTCGGTGCCTTGGTCGTCGATGAACTTCCCGGGATCCAGGGAATGGTAATCGCTCACGGGTCGTCTCCTTATGCAGCGGGCGCCAGAGCCGTGTGGAACGACGCCGACGGCGGCTTCGGACTCGGCTGTGGTCCGCCGCCGGGTGCGCTGCCCTCACTCGGCGAGTCGCCGACCTCGTCGAACCGGTTCTTCAGCCGCATCAGGCTCTGCACCCCGAGGTTCACCGCGGAGCCGCCCTTGATGTAGCGCGTGACGAGTTCCGGTTCGAATCCCCCCGCCGGCAGCTTGATCTTGGTGATTCCCTTACTGGTGAGGAACTTCGAGGCCCACACAACGCCCTTGTTGAAGTTCTTCACGGCGAAACCGTTGGTGAAGCCGGACCAGATGGCCTTCTTCGCGGCGAGCAGGCGTGCCCCCTTGGCCGCCGCTGTGAGTCCCCTGAGCGCACCCAGACCGGGGATAATACCCAGGATGTCCAGGCCTATCTTGAGCAGGTCGAGCTTTCCACCTCGCGCGAACACGTCGTAGAGGCGCCCCGACAGAGCGGTGGCGCTCATGGCTCCCGCAGCAAGGACGAGGACCACGGCGAGTGTGCCGCCCGACAGGACGATCGCCGCGACCAGAGCCGCGACGGCCAGCGCCGTCGCGGCAGCGGAGAACCAGTCCGCATGATCGGCGATCCAGTTCATGATGCCGCCCGGATCCCTGACACTGTCATGGTGGATCACGTTCTTGATCTTCCGGGCGGCGTCGTGTGCTGCTTCGTCACGGATGACCTTCGCCTGCGTGATCTTCTTCTGACCTTCGAGCATCAGTTGCGCGGCATCGTCGCTCTTCTTCTGCTGCTTGCTGTGCTGCACTGCGTCGTCACCCGTCAGCAACTTGCCCTTGAGCGAGTCGAGGACCTCCTTGGCGGCCTTGTAGTCGACCTCGGCGGCCCGATACTCCTGAAGTCCCTTGTCCGCCAGCAGCTGCGCCCGGTGCAGCTCGCTGGCGTACTCGGACGACTCCCCGTCGCCCTCCCGGACCTTCGTGCCGATCGCGATCGCGGCCTCGTCATAGCGGTCGTAGGCGTCCTTCAGACGGCCGCTGGTGTCACCCGCGATCTCGTGAAAGGCGCGGCCCGCATCGCTGTCCCAGCCGTCGACGGAGGCCAGCGCCTTGATGTTGCGCGCCTGCTTGTCGATCTCGTCGGCCATACCGCGCAGCTCCTTGCCGAGCCGCGCCACCTCGTACGGGTCACCTGGAACCGGGTCGGAGTCGTACATCGGTGACCAGTCCTTCGGACGGGCTGTCACTGCTGCTTCTCCTTCTTCCCGCTCTTCTTGGCGCCCCTGAGCGCGTTCGCCAGTTCATGGTCGATCTCCTCGTACGACTTGGCTGCGTTGCCCGTGTACTTGGCGAGGTTCTCGATGTCCTCCATGAGCTTTTTGCGATTCTTCTTCCATGTGTCCGAGAAATCGCCGAAGACGTCGCGCAGTTTCTCGCTGCCCAGCGCGTCGCCGTACTCGTCGGCGGGGTTGCCGTTGTCCTTGAACTCGCGATGCATGCGGTACAGGGACTTCGAGCATTCCTTGATCAGGTCAAGGTCGTACCGAGTTCTGTCTGCCACCCGTTCAGACTTTCTTCCTCAGAAACCACCCCGCCCGGGCGCGGCCTGACACGGTACGTGCCGCCTCGCGCCCGGACAACGTGGTGACGCCGACTTCAGCCCTTGGCGCTCTTCGCCAACTGCTCGTCCAGGTCCTCGTACGCCTTCTTCGCGTTCGTGAGGAACTTGGACAGGCCCTCCAGGCCCTTCACGGTCTTGGCCGCGCCCTTGGTGAAGTCCTTGATGGACTCGTCGTAGGCGCCGGAGGCCTTCTGCGTGGTGAAGCCGTTGGCGACGAGTTCCTCGACGCCCTTCTCGATGGCCTTCAACATGTCTTCCATGTCGCCCATCGCCTTGATGAGGTCGTTGGCCTTCTTCTCCATCTCGGCATAAGTAAGGTCTGCGTCCTTGGCCATGACGGCTCTCCCTCCCGTTGCGGTCGCCGCAGGGCCTTCCCCCGTGGCTTGCCCGACGCGGGCCGTCCGGTCGTGTGCCGACGGTCCGCACGAGCAAAGATCTTACGGGTGGGGCTGTTGGGATGACAGGGATGCCCGGCGAGGGAAGCATGAACCGGTGCCCATCCGGGACGGGCCCGTGACAGCGGTGACAGTGCGCATCCCGTTGCACAGGGGAAAGGTGCGGCAGCTAAGGTCGCTGCACTGTGTTCAGCGTTCCGGGGGCGGCCTCAGCCCAGCGAGGAGGACGAACGTGCGCCTGAGTCTGACCGTCGTCGACCCGATCGGCGGGGCCAGCGCCGATGTGGTGCTCGACGCCGATCCGGAGTCGTCGGTCGGCGACATCACTCGGGAGCTGGCACGCCATGTCGGTGTTGCCGATGGTGCGCAGGTCATTCCTATCGGCGGGCGTCCCGGCCCCGGCGGCGCACCGCAGGCCTTCGTCGACGGCTACGCCCTCGATCCCGACGCCAACATCGTCGGCTCACCGCTGCGCGAGGGCGCTGTCGTCAGCCTGCACGATCCGGCCGGCTGCGTTGCCGGTGAGCCGACCGGTGTCGTGGAGTTCCGCGTGGCCGGCGGTCCCGCCGCCGGTGTCGTGCACCGGCTGGGCGTCGGCCGGTACGACATCGGCAGCGGGCCTGCCGCGCACATCCGTATCGAGGATCCCGAACTCGCCGCGCGTGCTGCCACCTTGTCCATCGCCATGGATGGCTCTTGCGACGTCACCCTGCACGGCATCGAGAAGAAGAACACCGGGGTCCAGGAGGAGGCGCAGGAGAAGAGGAGGAAGAGGCGGAAGGGAGAGGAGAAGCAGGAGGAGAAGGAGCGCGACCCCAACCACCCCCGGCTCGACGGCGACGACTTCGACGGCGGCACCTGGCCCCTCGGCTCCCAACTCGCCCTCCGCAACACGCTTCTCGAGATCGACGCCTACTCCCCTCCCAACGCCGCCCTGAAGTGGTCGGAGGACGGGGCCGGGCTCGACTACAACCGGCCTCCGCGGCTGCGCCCGGCGGAGCGCGAGACGCACTTTCGGCTGCCTACTCCGCCCAGGGACTACGAAGCCCGGCCACTGCCCTGGCTGATGGCGCTGTTCCCGCTGGTCGGCGCCGTCGTGTCCGTCATGATCTTCGGGCGCTGGTACTACATGATCATGGCGCTGCTGAGCCCGGTCATGCTCTTCGGCAACTACTTCATGGACAAGAAGCACGGGCGCAAGTCCCATGCGCAGCAGGTCAAGGAGTACAAGGAGACCAAGGAGCGGATCGAGAAGGACGCCCAGGACGCGCTGCGGCTGGAGCGGCTCGAGCGGCGCAGTACCGTTCCCGATCCCGCCTCCGTGCTCGCCTTCGGCACCGGGCCTCGTACCCGGTTGTGGGAGCGGCGGCGCACGGATGCCGACCATCTGCTTCTTCGGGTCGGGACCGGCCGCGTACCGTCCGAAGTCGTGCTCGATGATCCTGAGCAGGACGACCACAAGCGTCAGGTCACCTGGGACATCGAGGACTCGCCCGTCGCGCTGCCGCTGCAGGAACTGGGCGTCATCGGTGTCGCGGGGCCCGGTGACTCGGCCCAGGCACTGGCGAGGTGGGCCGTGGCGCAGACGGCGGTGCTGCACAGCCCGATGGACGTCCAGTTCTACGTGCTCACCGAGAACCAGGCGCAGCCGCGCTGGGACTGGGTCCGCTGGCTCCCGCACGCCCGCCCGGTGAACGGCCAGGACGTCAACGTGATGGTGGGGACGGACTCCGAGACCGTGAGCGCCCGGGTCGGTGAGCTGACGCAGTTGCTCGACGCCCGGCAGAAGGCCCTCAAGGAGAACAACCGCAGTGGTGCCGGTCCCGCCTTCTCCGACCCGGACATCGTCGTCGTGTGGGACGGGTCGCGTCGGCTGAGGTCGCTGCCGGGTGTCGTGCGGCTGCTGCGGGAAGGGCCGGCGGTCGCCATGTACGCGATCTGCCTGGACGAGGAGGAGCGTTTCCTGCCCGGCGAGTGCCAGGCCTTCGTCGTCGCCGAGCCGCTGCGCCGCCACGATGACGCCGTCACCGCTCAGCCCGGCGGCTCCACTCAGGCCGCCGCCGGGGGTTTCCCCTCCTTCCAGGCCTGGCACCAAGGTGCCCAGCAGGCGCAGCAGGCCGCCGAGCGGGCTCCCGAGCTGCGGCTGCGCGTCGAGCAGACCGGCGCACGGCGCAGGTCCGGTGTACGGCCCGACTTCGTCTCCCCTGCCTGGTGTGCCCGGCTGTCGCGGGCGATGTCGCCCCTGCGCGACATCAGTGGCGAGACCGAGGACTCCGCGCTCCCGTCCTCGAGCCGGCTCCTCGACGTGCTCCAGCTGGAGCCCCCGACGCACGACGGCGTCGCCGCGCGCTGGCGCATGGGCGGTCAGTCCACCATGGCGGTCATCGGTGAGTCGTACGACGGCCCGTTCGGCATCGACATACGGCGCGACGGCCCGCACGGACTCATCGCCGGTACGACCGGTTCGGGCAAGTCGGAGCTGCTCCAGACCATCGTGGCCGCGCTCGCCGTCGCCAACACGCCCGAGAACATGACGTTCGTCCTCGTCGACTACAAGGGCGGGTCCGCCTTCAAGGACTGCGTCAAGCTCCCGCACACCGTCGGCATGGTCACCGACCTCGACGCGCACCTCGTCGAACGCGCCCTGGAATCGCTGGGCGCGGAGCTGAAGCGGCGCGAGCACATCCTGGCCGCCGCCGACGCCAAGGACATCGAGGACTACCAGGACCTGGTGCGCCGGGACCCGTCCCACGCGTCCGTGCCCCGGCTGCTCATCGTCATCGACGAGTTCGCGTCCATGGTCCGGGACCTGCCCGACTTCGTGACGGGTCTCGTCAACATCGCCCAGCGAGGCCGCTCCCTCGGCATTCACCTCCTGCTGGCCACACAGCGGCCGAGTGGTGTCGTGTCGCCCGAGATCCGCGCCAACACCAACCTCCGGATCGCCCTGCGCGTGACCGACGCCGGTGAGTCGACCGACGTCATCGACGCTCCCGACGCCGGTCACATCGCCAAGAGCACGCCGGGTCGCGCGTATGTCCGTCTCGGCCACGCCTCCCTGATCCCCTTCCAGTCCGGCCGCGTCGGCGGCCGCCGCCCGGGTGCCGCCGATCCCGCGGCGCTCGCCCCGTGGGCCGGGCAGCTCTCGTGGGAGGAACTGGGACGGGCGGGGCTCACCAAGCCCAAGTCCGAGGCGCGGGAGGACGACGAGATCACCGATCTGAAGGTCCTGGTGGACGCCGTCCGGGAGGCCAACACCGCCCTCGGCATTCCGGCCCAGCACTCTCCGTGGCTGCCCGCCCTGGACGAGTCGCTGCTGCTCGACGACATCCCGGAGGTGCGCGGTCAGGGGGCGCTGCCGGCGGCTCCGTACGGCATCGCGGACCTGCCGGCCGAACAGGCCCGCCGCCCGGTGGTCGTCGACTTCGCCACCTTCGGGCATCTGCTCGTCGCCGGTGGCCCGCGCAGCGGTCGCTCACAGGTGCTGCGTACCATCGCGGGCTCCCTGGCCCGCACCGTGTCGAGCGCCGACGTCCATCTGTACGGCATCGACTGCGGCAATGGCGCCCTGAACGCGCTGACCCGGCTTCCGCACTGCGGCGCGGTCGTCAGCCGCAATCAGCAGGAGCGGGTCATCCGGTTCTTCAACCGGCTCACCGGCGAACTCACCCGGCGACAGGATCTGCTGGCCGAGGACGGCTACGCCGACATCGGGGAGCAGCGGGCCGCCGCGGCCGAGGACGAGCGGCTGCCCCACATCGTGGTCTTCCTCGACCGCTGGGAGGGCTGGCTGCCCACGCTCGGCGAGTACAACCACGGGGACCTCACCGACCAGGTGATGGTGCTGATGCGCGAGGGCGCGAGCATCGGCCTGCACTTGGTGATCACCGGTGACCGCCAGCTGCTGACGGGGCGGATCTCCTCCCTCACCGAGGACAAGTACGGTCTGCGCCTCGCGGACCGCGGCGACTTCTCGTTGCTCGACATCAACGCGCGCAAGCTCCCCGAGGAGATCCCGCCCGGCCGCGGCTACGCGAGCGGGACGGCGACCGAGACGCAGTTCGCCCTGCTGGCCGAGGACACCACCGGTCAGGGCCAGGCTGCCGCGCTCGTCGCGATCGGCGAGGCGGCGACCGCCCGGGACGCCGGGCTGCCGCGCTCCCGCCGCCCGTTCCGCGTCGACGTCCTGCCGAGCCGGATCTCCTTCGCCGACGCCTGGGCCATGCGCGACCCGGTGGCGAGCGCCTCGCCGCTGTGGGCGCTGGTGGGTGTCGGCGGTGACGAGCTCACCGCCTTCGGCCCCGACCTCGCGCAGGGTGTACCGGCGTTCGTGATCGGCGGGCCCGCGAAGTCCGGGCGCAGCACGGTGCTGCTGAGCGTCGCGCGCTCCTGCCTCGCCCAGGGCGTACGGCTGATCCTGGCGGCGCCTCGCCCGTCGCCGCTGCGGGAACTGGAGGGGACGGACGGCGTCCTGAAGGTCTTCACCGGCCGGGACATCGACGAGGACGAGATGGAGGAGCTGATCGAGTCGGCCAGTCCCGGGCAGCCGATCGTCGTCCTGGTCGACGACGCGGAGGTGCACGACGACTGCGACGCCGAGGACATCTTCAAGCGCATCGTCGAACGCGGTGTGGAGGAGGGCCTGGCCGTCGTCATCGCCGGTGACGAGGAGGAGATCTGCGACGGCTTCTCCGGTTGGCAGGTCGACATGAAGAAGGCCCGCCGCGGCATCCTGCTGTCCCCGCAGGACAGCTCCGCGGGCGAGTTGATCGGCATCCGCACGAACCGGAGCATGGTCGGCGGCCAGATCACTCCGGGCAAGGGCATGCTGCACCTCGGCAGCGGGGAGCATCTGACGGTGACCACGCCGATGTGACGGGCGCCCGCCGCCCGGCCGCCCGTCGTCCTGGCTACGCCCTCGCTACACCGCCGGCAGCGCGTAGATCTCGTGGCCGTGCGTCGCCAGCAGCCGGTTGCCGGCGAGGGTGATCTGCCACGGCTCGCCCACCGTCTTGCTGTCGGTGTACGTCCAGCGGAGCTTGCCCGTTTTCGTCTCCAGGGCGACGATGCCGCCGTCGACGGAGCCGGTGGCGCCGTACAGGGTCGAGCCCGCGCGGAGGAACGACTCCGGGCCGTCGACGTCCAGTTCGTCGCAGAGCCAGGTGCGCTTGCCGGTCTTAACGTTCACCGCCCACACGCCGTCGTCGTGGTCGCTGACGTAGAGCACGCCGTCGAAGACCGTCGGGTTGTCGAAGCCTCGGCGGCCGGCCGGGTCGAGCGTCCAGACGGTGCGGCCCTTCTCCACGTCGACGGCCTTGAGTTCGTCGCCCGGCAGGAAGACGAGACCGTTCGCGACC
Source organism: Streptomyces sp. CB02414 (assembly GCF_001905385.1). GTDB lineage: Bacteria > Actinomycetota > Actinomycetes > Streptomycetales > Streptomycetaceae > Streptomyces. The sequence continues at coordinate 892,513 of NZ_LIPF01000002.1, forward strand.
GTGGGCTGCCAGGACCACTCGTCGCCGATCTTCTTGGTCCACACCTGGCCGCCGGTGGCGGTGTCCCGGACGGTGAGGTTGAGGTTCGAGTCGGCGTAGACCAGGTACTTGCCGGACGCGGTGCCCTGGACGTCGTAGTCCTTCGTGCCCCAGTCCCGGTACTTGACCCACGCGGACTTCCCCGTGGTGTGGCTGACGGCCGCGACGGCCGTGCGGTACTCGGTGGCGCTCTTCGACTGGCCGTGGTCGGTCGCCGTGACGTAGACGTGCTTGCCGTCGATGGCGATCGTGTCCTCGACGGACAGTTGCTTGCCGAGGCGGCTGCGCCAGGCCTCCTCGCCGGTCTTGACGTCGTAGGCGACCAGGGCACCCTCGTAGTCGCCGTCGGCGAGGAACACCTTGTCGCCGTGGAAGAGGAGCCGGGCTCCGGGCCGGCAGATGCCCGCCTTGGTCCAGCGGGCCTTGCCGGTCCTGACGTCGTAGGCCACGAGCGGGTCGCCGCTGACCAGGAGCAGTCCGGCCTGGGTGAGGAGCGGTACACGCGGGCTGGTGCTGTCCTCCTTCGCCGACTTGTGCCACAGCGGCTGCGGGGCCACTCCGGCGGGCGGGGTCGTGAAGGTCTCGTCCGCGGGCTCGGCCGAACCGCCCTTGCCGGAAGCGTCCGTCGCGTCGTCGGAGGCGCCGTCCCCGGAGGCGAACAGCCACCCGCCGCCGACTCCGGCCACCGCGACGGCCGCCGCGGCGCCGAACGCCAGGCCGAGCGCCCGCCGCCGGGAGCGGTCCGGCCCCGGCGCCCCGCCCGCGCCGACCCGCACCGTGCCGGGAAGGGGGGCGCCGTAGCCGGGCGAGGGTGCCGGCGTTCCCCCGGGCGGCGTGCCGTATCCGGCCGGTGGCGTACCGCCGGGCGGTGTCCCGAGCGGCGCCGCGCCGGCCGGCGGGGTCCCGGCCGGCATCGCCGGCGCCGGACCGAACGCGGACGCCGCCTGCGCCGGCGAGGTGTGCGGGGGTGCGTCGGGTGCCTCCAGGTCCAGGATCCCCGCGGCGTGGGTCGCGATCGTCGAGGCGACGGCCGAAGGCAGCCAGTCGTGCAGGGCGGCGTCGATGCCCTGCCCGGCCAGCGCGGTCACGATCTCCGTGGGCGCCGGACGCTGCGCCGGGTCCTTCATGAGGCAGGCGCGGATCAGCCCCAGCAGGGACGGGGGTACGCCCGTCAGGTCGGCCTCGCCGTGCACGATCTGGTAGAGCAACGAGGCGTGCGAGGCCGTGCCGTCACCGAAGACGCCGCGCCCGGTCGCGGCGAAAGCGAGCACGGAACCCAGCGAGAACACGTCGCCCGCCGTGCCGACGTCCTTGCCCGTCGCCTGCTCCGGCGACATGTAACCGGGAGAGCCGACCACCACGCCGGTCTGGGTCATCCGGCTGCCGTCCACGGCGCGCGCGATGCCGAAGTCGATGAGGCGCGGTCCGTCGGCCGCCAGCAGGACGTTGGACGGCTTGAGGTCGCGGTGGATCAGACCCGCCGCGTGGATGTCCTGGAGGGCGGCGCCGAGTCCGGCGGCCAGCGCGCGGACCGTGCGCTCCGGCAGCGCTCCGTGGGCCGCGACCACGTCCGTCAGGTCGGGACCGAGGACGTACGACGTCGCCAGCCACGGCAGGGGCGCGTCCGGGTCGGCGTCCACGACGGGCGCGGTGAACCGGCCGGACACCGCCCTTGCGATCTCGACCTCGTGCCGGAAGCGGGCCCGGAAGTCACCGTCCGCCGCGAGGTCGGGGCGGACCACCTTCACGGCGACCGTACGGCCGCCGGGGGACCGGGCGAGGTAGACGCGTCCCATGCCACCGGCGCCCAGTCTGCGCAGGAGGCGGTAGGGGCCCAACTCCCGTGGATCGTCCGCTTGCAGTGTGTCCATGGTCGGCCTTCCCCGTCGTCAAGCGTGGGCGAACGCCGCGCCTCGCACAGGGACGTTCGCTGTCGCAGACACAGTAGTAAGAGGGGTGGCTGAGGTGGTTGCAGGGGGACGGCGGCCCATCGGCCCTCCCGCACACCTGACGCGGCGGCTACCGCACCCTCGACAACCGCGCCTTCGGCCGCCCCGAGTCCTCGCTGTCCGACTCGTACCGGAGGTCGTCGCCGACCGGTGTGAGGCGGACGGTGTGGAGGGCCTGGTTGCAGACGTTCCGGTTGCCCTCGGCTCCCACGGCGTCGGCGACGATCTGCTTGTCGGTGACCTTCTTCAGGGTCAGTACGTCGTCGCAGGTGCCGCCGAAGAGGTCGGTGTGGCGCAGGGTGCCCAGTTTCTCGCCGACCGCGGCCTCGCGGACGGTCAGCCGGAAGGTGCCGAGCGGCAGGTTGCCGTCGACGGCGACGGCCTGGCCCTCCCAGGTGCCGACGTAGCGGTCGGGGACGGGGGCGCGCGCTGAGCCGTCGCCCTTGTCCGCTCCGGGGTCGGACGGTGCGGTCGCCGACGGGGTGGGGGTGCCGCCGTCCGCGGAGTCGTTGCTCCCGCCGCCCGGCAGCAGATCGAGGACGAAGACCGACCCGACCGTCACCGCCGCCATCGCGCCGGCCACCGCGAGCGCCACCGTGCAGCTGAGCCGGCGGCCCCGGCGGCCCTCACCCGCCTGTGCGGAGGTGGCCGCGACGGAGACGGAGAGCCTGCCGGGCGGGCGGTCGCGGTCGCCCTCGCGCGGGGCCGGTACGCCGGTGCCGGGCGCCGTCGGCGTGGGCATCACCGGCGGGGGCCCGAAGACGCCGGGGGCCGCACCGCCCCCCGAGTCCCCCGAGTCCCCCGCTTCCCCCGCCCCCACCGACGGCCTGCTGAACCCCACCGGCCCCGACACCGCCCCCGACGACCTCTCCGCCGCCTCCAGGTTCAGCAGCTGTACGGCGCTCCGGCTGACCCGCTCCACCAGCGGTCCCGGGAGCCAGCCGCCGGAGACCAGGCGGGCCGCGCCCTCGGGGGCGAGGTGCCGGGCCACGTCGCCGGGGGCCGGGCGGGCGGAGGGGTCCTTGGCGAGGCACGCGGCCACCACGTCCCGCACCTCACCGTCCAGGGTGCCGAGCCGCGGCTCCTCGTGGACGACCTTGTAGAGGAGCGCGGCCGAGGAGTCACCGGGGAAGGGCGGCTCGCCCGTCGCCGCGTACGCCAGTACCGCGCCCAGGGAGAAGACGTCCGCCGCGCCCGTGACGCCCTTGCCGAGGATCTGCTCGGGGGACATGTAGCCGGGGGAGCCGATCGAGACGCCGGTGGAGGTGAGGGACGCGGTGCCCTCCGTGGCGCGGGCGATGCCGAAGTCGATCAGGAGGGGGCCGTCGAGGGTGAGCAGGACGTTGGACGGCTTCACGTCACGGTGGACGAGGCCCAGGTCGTGCACGGCCGCCAGCGCCTCGCCCAGGCCCGCGCCGAGCGCCCGTACCGAGTGGTCCGGCAGCGGGCCGCCGTCCGTGACGGCCGCGGTGAGGGACGGGCCGGCCGCGTACGCGGTGGCGACCCACGGGACGCGGGCGTCCGGGTCCGCGTCGAGCACGGGCGCCGTCCACGCGCCGCCGACCCGGCGTGCCGCGTCCACCTCGCGCCGGAATCGGGCGCGGAACTCCTCGTCGAGCGCGAAGTGCGGGTGCACGATCTTCACGGCGACCGTGCGGCCGCCCGCGCTGCGGCCCAGGTAGACCCGGCCCATGCCGCCGGAACCCAGCCGGCCGAGCAGCCGGTAGGGGCCCACGACCGTGGGCTCGTCGACGTCGAGCGGCTGCATGGCGTCCACCCCTCCCCCGTACGCCAGTGTCTGGGAGCAGGGTAGTGCGCCGCCCGTGCCGGGCCCCGGTGGAAACAGGGCTGTGTCAGGGCTGGAGCAGTTCCACCTGCACGTCCGCCGGGAAGCCGGTCGTCGGGCCCACCCGGCGGGCGAACTCGGTGACCGCCTCCAGCTGCGGGCCGCCGAAGCGGAAGTCGAGGGTGGTGAAGTACTTCGCGAGGGTCTTCTCGTCGAAGGCCTCCCAGCGGGCCGCCTGCTCGGCGACCTTGTCGACCTCCTCCAGGGAGAGGTTGCGGGAGGCGAGGAAGGCCTCGTGCACCTTGCGGGTGATCACCGGCTCGCGCTGGGCGTAGTCCTTGCGCGCCGCCCAGACCGCGAAGACGAACGGCAGGCCCGTCCACTCCTTCCACAGCGCGCCCAGGTCGTGCACGGCGAGGCCGTAGCGCGGGCCGTCGATCATGTTCGCGCGCAGCGCCGCGTCGCCGATGAGGACGGCCGCGTCTGCCTCCTGCATCATCAGGCTCAGGTCGGGCGGGCAGGTGTAGTAGTCGGGCGTGACCCCGAAGCGCTCGGCGAGCAGGAGCTGGGCGAGGCGGACGGAGGTGCGCGAGGTGGAGCCGAGGGCGACGCGGGCGCCGTCCAGCTTCTCCAGCGGCACCTGCGAGACGATCACGCACGACATGACCGGGCCGTCGCAGCCGACGGCGATGTCGGGGAAGGCGACGAGGTCGTCGGCGTTCTTGAGGAATTCGACCAGGGTGACGGGGCCGATGTCGAGATCGCCCTGGACGATCTGCTCGCTGAGCTTCTCCGGGGTGTCCTTCGTGAGCTCGAAGTCGAGGAGCGTTCCCGTTCTCGCGAGCCCCCAGTACAGGGGCAGGCAGTTCAGGAACTGGATGTGGCCGACGCGCGGCCGGGTGCGAGAATTGTCCACATCGCGAGGCTAGCCCTCCCCCCGTTTCCGCCGGTCGCCGACCCCCGGCGTCAGCCGAACGGACGGGTGGTTCAAACATTCGGGTGAAGTGATCTTGGCCTCTGTTGCGCCGGGGGGCCTGCGTGCTAGGCTCACAGCAAGTTGCAGTTTGGTTTCCCTTGCAGTACAGAGCCTGCGGAGCATGTGACCGCGGGCTCTCGTCGTTCTCAGACGTATGCAGTTGTGCGGCATTCACAGTCTTCACACTTGCTGGTTCTGGAGCAGGGCAACCCTTTGGGCCCAAGGAGGGCTTATGGCTACCGGAACCGTGAAGTGGTTCAACGCCGAAAAGGGCTTTGGTTTCATCGCCCAGGAAGGCGGCGGCCCCGACGTCTTCGTCCACTACTCCGCGATCAACGCGACCGGATTCCGGTCCCTCGAGGAGAACCAGCAGGTGTCCTTCGACGTCACGCAGGGTCCGAAGGGCCCGCAGGCGGAGAATGTCACTCCTGTCTGATCGACAGCAGTACCCAAGGAGCCCCGCGCCGGTTTCGGCGACGGGGCTCCTGCCCTTTCCGGGGGTCCGGCGGGCTCCTTCCCGGATTCTCGGTGAATTCCGAAGACGGTCAGTCGCTGTCGGTGGCAGGCCCTAGGGTCCCGCCATGACCCACGACACCGGCTTCCTGGACACCACCCGCACCTTCTACGACACCATCGCCGAGGACTACGCCGGCCTGCACCGTTCCACGGGCGCCGGCACCCCGCTGGACCGGGCGCTGATGGGCGCCTTCGCCGAGCTGGTGGGGCCGGAGGGGGAGGTGGCCGACCTGGGCTGCGGGCCCGGCCGGGTCACCGCGCACCTCGCCTCGCTCGGCCTGCGCGTCTTCGGGCTGGACCTCTCCGCCGCGATGCTGGAGATCGCGCGCCGCGAGCACCCGGGACTGCGGTTCGAGGAGGGCTCCATGCTGGAGCTGGACCTGCCCGACGGGGCCCTCGCGGGGGCCGTCTCCTGGTACTCGTCGATCCACACGCCGTGGGACCGGCTGCCGGACCTCTTCGGGGAGGTGCGGCGCGTGCTGGCGCCGGGCGGGCACTTCCTCCTCGCCTTCCAGGTCGGTGACGAGCCGCTGCACGTCGACCGTCCCTTCGGCCGCCCGGTCGCCCTGCACTTCGAACGGCGGCGGCCCGAGGCGATGGCCCGGCTGCTGGAGGAGGCCGGGTTCACCGTGCTGTCGCGGACGGTGCGCGTGCAGGAGGAGGACACCTCCGCGAAGGTCCCGCAGGCCTGCCTGATCGCCCGCCGCTGAAGCTCCCTCCCGGCCTCTCCCGGCCCTACTTCTCGTACAGCTCCTCGACCGCCTCCGCGAAGTCCCGCATGATCACGTCGCGGCGCAGCTTCATCGAGGGGGTCAGGTGGCCCTCCCATTCCGTGAAGTCCCTCGGCAGGACGGCGAAGCGGCGGATGGACTCCGGGCGGGAGACGAGTTTGTTGGCCTCGTCGACGGCGCGCTGGAGGACCGCGTGCACCTCCTCGTCGTCGACGAGCAGCTCCGGCGGCACAGGGTGCTTGCCGTTCATGCGGCGCCAGTGGTCGAGGCCCTGGACGTCGAGGGTGAAGAGGGCGGAGACGTAGGGGCGGCGGTCGCCCAGCACGATGCACTGGGAGATCAGGGGGTGGGAGCGCAGCCAGTTCTCCAGCGGGGCCGGGGCCACGCTCTTGCCGCCCGCGGTGATCAGGAGCTCCTTCTTGCGGCCGGTGATCGTCAGGTAGCCCTCGTCGTCCAGGCTGCCGATGTCGCCGGTGGCGAACCAGCCGTCGGGAGCGGCCGGGACGACGCCGCCCGCCTGCGGGTCCCAGTAGCCGTGCAGGACCTGCTCGCCGGCGACCAGGATCTCGCCGTCGGCGGCTATCCGGACGCGGGTGCCGGGCAGCGGCCAGCCGACCGTGCCGAGGCGCGGCTTGAGCGGCGGGGTCACCGTCGCCGCGGCCGTGGTCTCGGTGAGGCCGTAGCCCTCGAAGATCTCGATGCCGGCCCCGGCGTAGAAAGCGGCCAGGCGGCGGCCGAGCGGGGAGCCGCCGCAGATGGCGTACTTGACGCGGCCGCCCATCGCGTTGCGAATCTTGCGGTAGACGAGCGGGTCGTAGAAGGAGCGGGCGGTCTTCAGGCCGCGGCCGGGGCCGCCGCCCTCGCCGGTCTGGCGGGCCTCCATGGCCTCGCCGTAGCGCACGGCCACCGAGACGGCGCGGTCGAAGGCGGCGGCCCGGCCGCCGGACTCGGCCTTGGCGCGGGCGCTGTTGAAGACCTTCTCCAGCATGTACGGGATGGTGAGGAGGCAGGTCGGGCGGAAGGCGGCCAGATCCGGGAGCAGGTCCTCGGGCTTCAGGCTCGGGGCGTGGCCCAGGCGGACGCGGGCGCGGACGCAGGCCACGGCGACCATGCGGCCGAAGACGTGGGACATCGGGAGGAAGAGCAGGATCGAGGGCTCCTCGCCCGTCTTCGCCTTGAAGACGGGGTAGAGCAGCTCGATGGCGTTGTCGACCTCGGCGAAGAAGTTGCCGTGGGTGAGCGCACAGCCCTTGGGGCGGCCGGTGGTGCCCGAGGTGTAGATGAGGGTGGCGAGGGTGGACGGACCGAGCATGCCGCGCCGTACGTCGATCTCCGCGTCCGGCACCCGCTCCCCCAGCTCCGCCAGCCGCTCCACGTGCCCCTTGTCCATGACCCACAGGTGTTTGAGGTCGGGGATGCGGTCCAGCTCGGGGCCGAGGGCCGCGGCCTGCGCGGTGGTCTCGGTGACCAGGGTGACCGCGCCGGAGTCCTGGAGGATCCAGCGGGTCTGGAAGAGGGACGAGGTCGGGTAGACGGGGACGGTGACCAGACCGGCCGCCCAGGCGGCGAAGTCCAGCAGCGTCCACTCGTACGTCGTCCGGGCCATGATCGCGATGCGGTCGCCCGGCGTCAGGCCCTCGGCGATCATGCCCTTGGCCACCGCCAGCACCTGCGCGGCGAACTGTGCCGCCGTCACCTCGGACCAGTCCCCTTCGGGCGACCTGCGGCTGAGGACCACCTGGTCCGGGACGGCCGCCGCGTTGTCGAAGGGCAGGTCGGCGAGGGAGCCGCGCCGCACCGGCGGGGCGAAGGGGGGTACGTACGCCTCCCGCACGGCCCCGTCCAGCCGCCGCGTCTCGGGCGCCACCAGGGTGGGGCCGGGCGAGTCGGCGTAGGCGGCGGACGCGGCGAAGGAGGGAAGCGGGGTGGACACGGGCGGCTCCTGGAACGTGCAGCGGCGACACTGCGAACGTGCAGCGGCGACACTGCTCTGCTGGCGACCGCGCGGTCGGCGGTGCTCTGCTGCATGACGTACGTGCCTCGCGCGCCGAGGCGTTCATCGCCGGGTCCGCGGACGTGGGTCACCGGCGGTCAGGTGGGGATCGTACGGTTCCCTCGTGGGGAGTTGGTGCGGGTTCCGGGACGGTCCCGCGCCGGGGGTGTGCAGTCTTGGGGGTTACCTGCCAGTAAGTCACGTTCTTTCCAGTATGGCCGTCACGCCCTGGCCGCCCGCCGCGCAGACCGAGATCAGTCCGCGTCCCGGCCCCCCGCGCTCGGCGAGCAGCCCGGCCAGCGTCGCCACGATGCGGGCGCCGGTCGCGGCGAAGGGATGGCCGGTGGCCAGGGAGGACCCGGCCGTGTTCAGGCGGGCGCGGTCCACCGGGGCCAGGCCCCGCTTCTCCCAGGCGGCGAGCGTGGCCAGCACCTGGGAGGCGAAGGCCTCGTGGATCTCGACCAGGTCGAAGTCCTCGATCCCGAGCCCGGCCCGCTCCAGCATCCGCGGGACCGCGTACGCCGGGGCCATCAGCAGCCCGTCCTCGCCGCCCGCGACATCGCCGCCGGCGAAGTCCACGGCCGCCGTCTCGTACGCCGTGAGGTACGCCAGCGGCTCCAGCCCCCGCGCCTCGGCCCACTCCTCGCTCGCCAGCAGCACCGTCGCCGCACCGTCCGTCAGGGGCGTCGAGTTGCCCGCCGTCATGGTGGGGCCGGGGGTGTCCAGGCCGAACACGGGCTTCAGCGCCGCCAGTTTGCCGGCGGTGGAGCCGGGGCGCAGGTTCTGGTCGCGGGCCAGTCCCCGGAAGGGGACCACCAGGTCCTGGAAGAAGCCCCGTTCGTACGCCGCCGCCAGCCGCTGGTGACTGGTGGCGGCCAGCTCGTCCTGGGCCTCGCGGGTGATGCCCCAGGCGCGGGCGGTCACGGCCGCGTGCTCGCCCATCGACAGGCCGGTGCGGGGTTCGGCGTTCCGCGGGATGTCGGGGACCAGGTGGGCCAGGCGGATCTTCGCCAGCGCCCTGGCCCGGCCGCCGGGGGACTTCGCCCGGCGGGCCTCCAGGAGGATGCGGCGCAGGCGGTCGTTGACGCCGAGCGGCGCGTCGCTGGCGGTGTCGGCGCCGCCCGCGACCGCCGACTCGGTCTGGCCGAGGGCGATCTTGTTGGCGGCGGCGATGACGGCCTGGAGTCCGGTGCCGCAGGCCTGCTGGACGTCGTAGGCGGGGGTGCGGGGGTCGAGGGCCGAGCCGAGGACCGTCTCGCGGGCGAGGTTGTAGTCGCGGCTGTGCTTGAGGACCGCGCCGGCCACGAACTCGCCGACCGCGCCCGGCTCCGTCAGGCCGTGGCGCTCGGCCAGTCCGTCGAGGGCCGCGGTGAGCATCTCCTGGTTGGAGGCGGTGGCGTACGGCCCGTCGGAGCGGGCGAAGGGGACGCGTGCGCCGCCGACGACCGCGACGCGGCGCGCCTGTGGCGGCTGCGGCTTCAGGGGGCTCATCTCGACCTTCTCCTCACCCGTGACATAGGCTTACCTCCGGTAACCTTACTCCAGAGTAAGGACAATGCACCTACTCAGCCGTTGGACTCGTTGGGGAGACAGGACATGGCCGACCGCTATCTCAGCTTCACCGGCACCGCACCCGGCCGCTTCCTCACCCGGCGCCTCGGCCTGCCGCAGCCAGCGGAGCTGCGGCGCGACGCGCTCACCGGCGGCCTGCTGCACCTCACGGCCGGCAAGACGGACCTCGACCTCGCGTCCGTACTGGACCGCACGGGCCTCGCCCCGGACACGGACGGGCACCCGGCCGCCGTCGTCCTCGACGCCACCGGCGTCCGCGACGTCGACGCGCTCGCCGAGGTGCACGCCGCCCTGCACCCCGTCGTACGGTCCGTCGCCACCAGCGGCCGGGTCGTGGTGCTCGGCGCCCCGCTCAACCCCGCCGACCACCACCAGGCCTCCGTGCAGCAGGCGTTGGAGGGCTTCACCCGCTCGCTCGGCAAGGAGATCGGACGCGGCAGGACGGTCAACCTGGTCCGCCTCACCGACGCGCCCGCCGCCGAGTCCACCCTGCGCTTCCTCCTCTCCCCCGCCTCCGCCTACGTCAGCGGCCAGGTGATCGAGGTCGGCCCCGCGGCCGGCTCCCCCACCGCCGTACCCGACGACGCCGAACTGCCCCTCGCCGGGCGCACGGCGCTGGTCACCGGCGCCGCGCGCGGCATCGGCGCCGCCGTCGCCGGGACCCTGGCCGGGCGGGGCGCCCGGGTCGTCGTCCTCGACGTGCCGCAGGCCGGGCAGGAGGCGCGCCGGCTCGCCGAACGCCTCGGCGGCACCGCCCTCGCCCTCGACATCACGGCCGCCGACGCGGGCGAGCGCATCGCCGCCGCCGTGCCCGGCGGGCTGGACGTCCTGATCCACAACGCGGGCATCACCCGCGACCGGCGCCTGGCCAACATGCCCGCCGAACGCTGGAGTTCCGTCCTCGACGTCAACCTCGCGAGCGTCCTGCGCACCACGGACGCGCTGCTCGCGGCGGGGGCGGTCAACCGGGGCGGCCGGATCGTGGCGACGGCCTCGATCGCGGGACTCGCGGGCAACGCGGGGCAGACCAACTACGGCGCGAGCAAGGCGGGGATCGCCGGCCTGGTCCGCTCCCTCGCGCCGCGCGCGCTCGCCGGGCACGGGGTGACGGTGAACGCGGTGGCGCCGGGCTTCATCGAGACGAAGATGACGGCGGCGGTCCCGCTGTTCATCCGCGAGGCCGGCCGCCGCATGAACTCCCTGGGCCAGGGCGGCCTGCCGGTCGACGTCGCCGAGACCACCGCCTGGCTCGCGCACCCCGCCTCGGGCGCGGTCAACGGCCAGGTCGTACGGGTCTGCGGCCAGAGCCTGCTGGGGGCGTGATGACACACACGGCAGGCCCGCCCGCCCTCGCGCCGCTCCTCCTGCGCGGCGCCCTGCTCTCGCCCCTCAAACGCCCCCGCCCGGACGCGGACTTCCCCCGCACCCGGCTGGTACTGCCCGGCCTGCGGGTGGACCTCGCGCGGCTGGCGGCGTACGAGAGGGTGTGCGGCTTCCCGACCGGCGCGGACGCGCTGCCCGTGACGTACCCGCACGTACTGGGCTTTCCGTTGGCCATGCGCCTGATGAGCGGGCGGGACTTCCCGCTGCCGCTGCTCGGGCTCGTCCACACGTCGATCGGCATCACCCGGCGGGCCGCCATGCCCGCGACCGCCGAGTACGGACTCACCGTCCACGTCGAGGGCCTGGCCCCGCACCGGCGCGGCACCGAGGCCGCGGTGGTGACGGAGCTGCGGACCGACGGCGGGAGCGAGCCGGTGTGGGAGTCGCGCAGTACGTACCTGGCGCGGCACCGGGTGGACGGGAGCGCGGCGCCGCAGGACCTCGAACCGGCCACCACGAACCCGCAGGACCACGACCCGGCCACCCCGGGCACCGAGCCGCTGCCCGTCCGCGCCGAGTGGCGCCTCGCCGGTGACCTCGGGCGGCGTTACGGTGCCGCCTCCGGCGACCGCAACCCGATCCACCTGCACCCGCTCACCGCCCGCCTGTTCGGCTTCCCTCGGGCCATCGCGCACGGCATGTGGACCGTGGCCCGCTGCCTCGCCGAGCACGGCACGCCGGACGCGACCGTGGTGCGGGCCCGGTTCCGGGCGCCGGTGCTGCTGCCGGGGACGGTGGCGTACGGGGCCGGGGGCGGGCGGTTCGAGCTGCGCGGCGGGGACGGGCGGCGGCTGCACCTGTCCGGGGAGGCCAGGCCCTACCCGGCCTGAACCGGGACCGCCGGGGCTCCCGACTCGGGACCGGTCTCCGGATCGGTCTCCTCGGGCGGTACCCAGGGCCGGCCCGCCATCAGGTCGCCCAGCCCCGCCCAGGCGAAGTTCATCAGGGTCGCCGCCGCCTGCTTGGCGGTGACGCCCTCGGTGGCGCCGGCCCAGTCGGCGAGCGACTCGGCCGCGCCGACCAGCGCCTCGGCCAGTCCCGCGACCTCCCCCTCGGGCAGGTGCGGGCGGCCGTGCGCCTCCCGTGCGGCGGCCGCGATCAGCTGGGTCACGAAGGCGACGATGTCCTCGCGCATCGCCGCGACCTCGGCGGCGAACCGCTCGCCGTGGGTGCGGGCGTGGAGGTGCAGCACCCGCCAGGCGTCCGGGTTGCGCGCGGTGTGGGTGAAGAACGCCCGCAGCCCCGACCAGAGTTGTCCGTCGGCGGGCAGTCCCGGCCGTACACCGGCGCGCACGGCCTCGGTGAGGGCCCGGGCCTCGCGGCGGACGCAGGCGCTGAAGAGGTCGTCCTTCGAGTTCAGGTACAGGTACACCAGCGGCTTGGAGACACCGGCCAGTTCGGCGATCTCGTCCATCGACGCCGCCATGTACCCGCGTTGCCCGAAGATCCGCACGGCGGCGTCCAGCATCTGCTGCTCACGGACCGCCCGGGGCATCCGCTTGGTCTTCCCTGCACCCATACGCATCAGCGTACGGTCCGCGCGGCGGTGATCAGGCCGTCCGCGCTCCGGCGGCCTCCCAGGCCGCCTCGATCATCCGGAATATCTCGTCCACCGCCGCCCGGGGATCGTCCGCCTCACGGGCCAGCGCGTGGGCGTCGACGACGAACCTCGCGATCGCCCGGCAGGCCGTCGTGGTCCCCTGGAGGCCGAGATCGGCGGCGACGGCCGCCGCCAGGGACTCCGCGTGGCGCAGCCTCATCGACTCCTCGTACTGCCGCAGCGCGGGCGACGCGTCGATCATGCGCCAGACCGGGGCGGCCTCGGGCGCCGCGCAGTGCGCCACGAGAGCGTGCACCTCGCGGCGGAGCGCGGGCATGAGCGGCTCGTCCGGTGCCCGGCCGGTGACGGCCTCGGTGAGGCGCCGCTCGAAGTCCGGGTCCCGCTCGAACACCAGGGCCTCTTTGGCGGCGAAGTGGGAGAAGAGCGTGGTGACGGCCACGTCGGCCTCGGCGGCCACCTCCCGGATGCCCACCGCGTCGTAACCGCGCTCCAGGAAGAGCCGCAGGGCGGTGTCGGCGATCTTCTGCCGGGTCGCGGCCTTCTTGCGCTCACGGCGTCCGGTCGGCACGGTCATGCGCCAAAGCTACCAGGTGCGAAATCGCAACAGTTCCGAAACACTAACCGTTAGTGTTACGGTCGGCCGCATGAGGAAAGTGAGCTTCGCCGAGTTCGGCGGTCCGGAAGTCCTCGAACTCCTGGATGCCGAGGAGCCCCACGCGGGCCCCGGTCAGATACGCGTCGCCGTGCGGGCGGCGGGCGTGAATCCCGTCGACTGGAGGCTCCGCGAGGGCCAGGTCCTGGGGGCCCATCCGATCGAGCTGCCCGCCGGTGTCGGGCTGGACGCCGCCGGGGTGGTGGACGAGGTCGGCGAGGGCGTCGACGGTGTGGAGCCCGGTGATCCGGTGTTCGGCGAGGGCGTCGACACCTACGCCGAGTTCGCCGTGCTGTCGGCCTGGGCCCGGATGCCCGAGGGCCTGACGTTCGAGGAGGCGGCCGGGTACCCGTCCGTCGTGGAGACCGCGCTGCGCGTCATCCGCGAGGTGGGGGTGCGGCCCGGACAGACGCTGCTGGTCAGCGGCGCGTCCGGCGGAGTCGGATCGGCGGTGCTGCAGATCGCCCGCGACCGCGGCATCGCGGTGATCGGCACGGCCGGTGCCGCCAACCAGGACTACCTGCGGGAGCTGGGCGCCGTACCGACGACGTACGGCGAGGGATGGGTCGAGCGGGTGCGCGGGCTCGGCCACGTGGACGCGGCGCTCGATCTGGCCGGCTCCGGGGTGATCGGCGAGCTCGTCGAGCTGACCGGGGACCCGCGGCGGGTGGTCTCCATCGCCGACCTCGGCGCGCCGGAGTTCGGCGTCCGGTTCTCCGGTACGGCCGGGAGCGTGCCGGACGCGCTCGCCGAGGCGGTCGGCCTGATCGCGCGGGGCCGGCTCCACATCCCGGTCGAGAAGGCGTACCCGCTCGCCGATGCCGCGGCGGCGCACACCGACAGCCGGGCGGGGCACACGCGCGGGCGCCGGGTCCTGGTGGTCTGACGGCGGCCGTGGCGGCGCCGGGGACGGCGCGGTGGGCGGGGAAGCGAGAACGGGCCGGTCCCCCTTCCCGTGCGTATCGCGCGGGAAGGGGGACCGGCCCGTTCGCCTGCCGGAACGACGGTCAGGCAGCGGCCGGAACCGGCTCCGACACCTGCTTCTCCTGCTCCCGCTCCGGCTCGTCGATCGGCGAGCTGTGCGCCTCGTCGTACGCCTTGCGGTCGAGCAGTCCCTCGCGGGCCGAGACGATGACCGGGACGAGAGCCTGGCCGGCGACGTTCGTCGCCGTGCGCATCATGTCCAGGATCGGGTCGATGGCGAGGAGGAGGCCGACGCCCTCCATGGGCAGGCCCAGCGTGGACAGGGTCAGGGTCAGCATCACCGTGGCGCCGGTGAGGCCGGCCGTGGCGGCGGAGCCGACGACCGAGACGAAGGCGATCAGGAGGTAGTCGCCGACGCCGAGGTCGATGCCGAAGATCTGCGCGACGAAGATCGCGGCGATCGCCGGATAGACCGCGGCGCAGCCGTCCATCTTGGTCGTCGCGCCGAACGGCACGGCGAAGGACGCGTACTCCTTCGGGACGCCGAGACGCTCGGTGACCTTCTGGGTCAGCGGCATGGTGCCGACGGACGAGCGGGAGACGAAGGCGAGCTGGATCGCGGGCCAGGCGCCCTTGAAGAACTGCAGCGGGTTGAGCTTGGCGACGGTGGCGAGCAGCGCCGGGTAGACCACGAACAGCACGATGGCGCAGCCGACGTAGATGTCGGCGGTGAAGGTGGCGTACTTGCCGATGAGGTCCCAGCCGTAGGTGGCGATGGCCTTGCCGATGAGGCCGACCGTGCCGATCGGGGCGAGGCGGATGACCCACCACAGGGCCTTCTGGAGGAGTTCGAGGACGGACTCGCTCAGGTTGAGGATCGGCTGGGCCTTCTCGCCGAGCTGGAGGGCGGCGATGCCGGCGACGGCGGCCATGAAGACGATCTGCAGCACGTTCAGGTCGGTGAACGGCGTGATGACGTCGGTCGGCACGATGCCGGTCAGGAAGTCGATCCAGGACCCGGTGTTCTCGGGCTTGGCGCCGTCGGCCGGGGTGAGGCCGGTGCCGGCACCGGGGTTGGTGACCAGGCCGATGACGAGGCCGATGGCCACCGCGATCAGCGACGTGATCATGAACCAGAGGAGGGTGCGGGACGCCAGGCGGGCCGCGTTGTTGACCTTCCGCAGGTTGGTGATCGACACCAGGATCGCGAAGAAGACGAGGGGTGCGACGGCCAGCTTCAGCAGGCCGATGAAGAGGTCACCGACCTTCTCCAAGGTGGTGACGAGCCAGGATATGTCCTGGCTGCGGGCCAGCCAGCCCAGCAGGACACCGAGGACGAGACCGGCGAGTATCTGGGCCCAGAAGGGCACCTTGAAGGACTTCTTGGCCGGGGACCCGGCGGAAGGCTTCGCGGGCGACGAGTTCGCGGGCGAGGAAGAGGACACGGACAGACTCCGTTGGGGACGGGACGCGGGGGACGGACGCGCAGGGCTGACGTGGAGAACGACGGGATGAGGGGGAACGTCAGGGGCGACAGTTCGCGGACGCGCACCGACAGAGGTCCACGTGCAGGCGCGCCACGAGCGCGAGGCTCGGGGGTGTGTGGGGCGCGGCTGCGTGCTTCATGCACACGACTTTAACACCAGCGCTTTGGGACCCTCAAAGCCTAACTTTGAGAGGCTGGAGGCGACTCCTGCCCGTAAAACGCAGATCGCCCCGGTTTTCCGCAGAATGCGGCAACCGGGGCGTACGCGTGTGTGTGACGGACGTTACGAGGTCTGACCCTGCGCCCGTGCGGAGTCGTCGGCGACGTCCTCCTGGCCGCGGTTGGCCTCCAGGTTGGTCTTGAAGCGGTCCACCCGGTTCACGACCTGCACCGAGGCCCGGTCCCGCTCCTTGCGCAGCGCGACGTAGCTGATGGGGGCGGAGACCAGCAGGGCGAGCAGGATGATCCACATGCCGTTGGAGTCGCCGAGTCCGCGCGGGAACACGCCGACGTAGACGAGTCCCCAGACGGCCACGAGGCAGCCGACGAAGACCCCGAGGCGCATCAGCGTGTAGCGGAGCATCTCAATCCACTCTTCCGTTTCTGGCACAAAGAGGCACTGTCCAGTGAAGCATGCCGGGCCGCCGGTCCCGCACGGGGGTCGGCTCAGGCCAGCGGCAGCAGCATGAAGATGTCGTCGCGGTCGTCGCCGGGAGCGACCCGGATCGCGCCGGGCACCCGGCCGACCTCCTTGTAGCCGCAGGACTCGTAGAACCGCTCCAGGCCGAGGCCGCCCCGGCAGGTGAGCCGGATCGCCTCGACACCGTCGAGGGTGCGGGCCGCGTCCGCGGCGGCGGCCATCAGGTCCCGGCCGTAGCCCCGGCCCTGGTGGCGCGGGTGGACCATCACCGTGTAGAGCCACAGCCAGTGGGTCATCAGCCGGTGGGTGTTCAGGGTGAGGAACGCGGTGGCGGCCACCCGGCCGGTTTCGTCGTGTCCGACGAGGAGGCGGGTGCGGCCCTCGGCCATGGCGACCATGTGCTTGACCAGCTCGGGGCGGATGTGCTCCCGGGTCGTCGGCGGGACGAAGCCGACGGAGCCGCCCGCGTCGGTGACGTCGGTCCACAGGTCGAGTACGCCGTCGCGCAGGTCCGGGGTGAGGGCGGGATCGAGGGTGAAAGTAAGGGACACGATCCCATCGTAACCATTACGCGACGAGTGCCCGGGTCGCCACCTCCAGATCGGAGACCAGACCCCGGTAGGCCCCGTCCCGGTCCTCGGCCCGCAGCACCGCCGACGGGTGCACGGTCGGCACCAGCCGTTCCGTACGCCCGTGGATCTCCTCCTCCAGCACCGTGCCGCGCACCTGAGTGACCCGGAACGAGGAGCCGAGCAGCGCCTTGCCGGCCGTCGCGCCGAGCACCACGATCAGTTCGGGCTCCACCCGGTCCAGCTCGGCGGCCAGCCAGGGCCCGCAGGCGGTCATCTCACGCAGGGTGGGCGCCTTGTGGATGCGGCGCTTGCGGGGTTCGGCCCGCGTGAACTTGAAGTGCTTGACGGCGTTCGTGACGTAGGCGTCCGCCGGGTCGAGGCCGGCCTCCGCCAGCGCCCGGTCGAGGAGCCTGCCGGCGGGGCCGACGAAGGGTTCGCCCGCCCGGTCCTCCTGGTCGCCGGGCTGCTCACCGACGAGCATGAGGCGGGCGGTCGCCTTGCCGGCGCCGAAGACGGTCTGGGTGGCGTCCCTGTGCAGGGGACAGCCGCGGCAGTCGGCGGCCGCCCGGCGCAGGGCGGGGAGGCCGCCGCGCTTCGGAACGAAGGGTGCGGCGGTGTAGGCGTCCTCGGTACCGGCCATGCGGTCCGACTACCCGCCATGGGCATTCGGACCCGTGTCGGCTGCGGGTGAGTGGGGGCTGGTCGCGAACCGCCCCTTGGTCACACCCGCATCGGCTGCGGAGACTCCCGGCGCCCCGCGTCGGGACCGTCGTACTCCCGGAGGACCTCGTACCGCGTGTTCCGCTCCACCGGGCGGAACCCGGCGTCGCGGATCAGGTCGAGCAGGTCCTCGCGCGTCAGCTTGTTCGGCGTGCCGAAGTCGTCCGCGTCGTGCGTGATCTTGTACTCGACGACCGAGCCGTCCATGTCGTCGGCGCCGTGCTGCAGGGCCAGCTGCGCGGTCTGGACGCCGTGCATGACCCAGAAGACCTTGACGTGCGGGACGTTGTCGAAGAGCAGCCGCGACACCGCGAAGGTCTTCAGTGCCTCGGCGCCGGTCGCCATCTGCGTCCGCGCCTGGAGCCGGTTCCTGACCTTGCCGTCCTTCAGGTCCACGAAGTCGTGCTGGTAGCGCAGCGGGATGAAGACCTGGAAGCCGTTCGTCTCGTCCTGGAGCTCACGCAGGCGCAGTACGTGGTCCACGCGGTGGCGCGGCTCCTCGATGTGGCCGTAGAGCATGGTGCACGGGGTCTTCAGCCCCTTCTCGTGCGCCAGGCGGTGGATGCGCGACCAGTCCTCCCAGTGGGTGCGGTGGTCGACGATGTGCTCCCGCACCTCCCAGTCGAAGATCTCGGCGCCGCCGCCGGTCAGGGACTCCAGACCGGCGTCGATCAGCTCGTCGAGGATGTCGGAGGCGGACATCCCGGAGATCGTCTCGAAGTGGTGGATCTCGGTGGCGGTGAACGCCTTGAGCGACACGTCGGGCAGCGCGGCCTTCAGTTCCCTGAGCGAGCGCGGGTAGTAGCGCCACGGCAGGTTCGGGTGCAGGCCGTTGACGATGTGCAGCTCGGTGAGGTTCTCGCCCTCCATCTCCTTGGCGAGCTTCACCGCCTCCTCGATGCGCATCGTGTACGCGTCCTTCTCCCCCGGCTTGCGCTGGAAGGAGCAGTACGCGCAGGACGCGGTGCACACGTTGGTCATGTTGAGGTGACGGTTGACGTTGAAGTGGACGACGTCGCCGTTCTTGCGCGTCCGCACCTCGTGCGCGAGGCCACCGAGCCAGGCCAGGTCGTCCGACTCGTACAGCGCGATGCCGTCCTCGCGGGTCAGCCGCTCCCCGGAGCGGACCTTCTGCTCCAGCTCCCGCTTGAGCCCGGCGTCCATGCGATACCTCTTTCTGAGACAGACTCCGTAAACCGTACGCCCCGCTCGCTACACCTCTTCGGGCAGCTCGCCCACGCGGTTCTCCCACTTCGTGGAGAGCACGATGGTGGTACGGGTCCGGGAGACGCCCTTCGTCCCCGACAGGCGCCGGATGATGCTCTCCAGGCCGTCCACGTCGGCCGCGCGCACCTTGAGCATGTAGGAGTCGTCGCCGGCGATGAACCAGCAGTCCTCGATCTCCCGCAGCTCCCGCAGCCGCTGCGCCACGTCCTCGTGGTCGGCCGCGTCGGAGAGCGAGACGCCGATGAGGGCGGTGACGCCGAGGCCGAGCGAGGCGGCGTCCACGGTGGCCCGGTAACCGGTGATGACGCCGGCCGCCTCCAGCCGGTTGATGCGGTCGGTGACGCTGGGTCCCGACAGTCCGACGAGGCGCCCCAGCTCCGCGTACGAGGCCCGGCCGTTCTCCCTCAGGGCCTGGATGAGCTGCCTGTCCACCGCGTCCATGCGATCGAAGCCTTCCACTGAAGAGTTCTGAAGATGTGGGTAACAAACGTGTGGGGGGAGGTGGTGCTCAGGTGGTGGGGCGGGCCCCTCCGAGGTCGCCGCTCCAGCGGCGGTAGAGGCCGTGCCCGACGCCCGCCGCGTCGAGGACGCGTCCGGCGACGAAGTCGACCAGGTCCTGGATGTGCGTCGCCCCCGCGTAGAAGGCCGGCGAGGCGGGCACCACGGTCGCGCCCGCGTCGTCCAGTGTCACCAGGTGCCTGAGGGTCCGGCCGTCCAGCGGGGTCTCCCGGACGGCCACGACCAGCTTGCGGCGCTCCTTCAGGGTCACGCTCGCCGACCGCTGCAACAGGTCCTTCGACAGCCCGAGGGCGACACCCGCCACACAGGCCGTCGACGCGGGCACGATCAGCATGCCCTTGACGGGGTACGACCCGGAGGACGGCCCGGCCGCGAGGTCACCCGCGCTCCAGTGCCGCACCCGGTCGCCGAAGACGTCCACGTCGAACGTGTCCGGCTTGCCGTCGGCCCCGCGCGCGAGCCAGGTGTGCAGGTCGTCGCGCCAGTGGGCGTCACGGAAGGAGATGCCGGTCTCGTCGAGCAGGGTGAGCCGCGAGGCCCGGCTGACCACCAGGTCGACGCTCTCGCCGGCGGCGAGCAGCGCGCGCAGCACGGCGGCGGCGTATGGAGTGCCGGAAGCTCCGGAGACCCCCACGATCCAAGGCGTACGCTGCGCTTCTCCTGGGTTCACATCTTGAGCCTACCGGCGCGCACGGCAGACCTCAGGACCGGTCCACCCCCACGGGAGGCGAGGCCGAGTTGTGACCTGCGCCACTCTCAGGTCTATGCCAGACCACGTCGATTAGCCACCTGTCTTTTGGGTAGAAGCCAGTCGACGGCGTCTACCGGCATGCGGCCGAATGGCCCCTAGCGGAGTGCAAGCGGCCGAACGAGGCCTCTAGGATGGGCAGGTTTCGGCACGCCAAGTGTCGGGTGCCGCCGTCACCTAGTCGAAGGAGCGCCATGCCCACGGCCGTCGACCCCAGCCTCAATCGCCGCAAGTTGCGTCTGGCCCTCAAAGCAGCCCGTGACAAGAGGGGGCTCACCCAGCGGGACGCGGCGGAAGCTCTGGAATGGTCGCTGTCAAAAGTGATCCGCATCGAGGCCGGAACCGTCAGCCTGTCCGTCACCGACCTGCGGGCCATGCTCCACGAGTACGGCGTCGAGGACGCGGATGTCGTCGCCGAGCTGGAAGAGGCGGCTCGGGGCAGCAAGGGACAGTCGTGGTGGACGCCGTACAACGACGTCATCTCCCCGCCGTTCAGCCAGTACCTGGGCTATGAGAGCGCCGCGAGCGACATCCGCGGCTACCACCCGAGCCTGGTCCCGGGTCACCTGCAGACCGCGGACTACATCGACGCCCTCTTCGCGGTCGGCCGGCCCACACCCGACGCCCAGCAGCGCGTCGATCTCCGTCTGGCCCGGCAGGAGCGGGTGCTCCAGGACGACGGCCCCGCGGTGGAGATGATCCTGGACGAGGCGGCGCTGCGCCGCCAGGTGGGCGGGCCCGCCGTCATGCGCCGCCAGCTCGCCTTCCTCAAGGAACTGGTCGTCCAGCAGAAGGCCAACCTGCGGGTGCTGCCCCTCACCGCGGGAGCCCACGACAGCCTGGACAGCAGTTTCTTCCTCCTCGGCTTCCGGGACGACGAGGACGTGCTGTACGTGGCCGGACCGGGCGGCGTGTCCACGATCCGGGACGACCGGGAGGCGGTCGCCCGCTACCAGGAGTGCTTCGAGGACCTGCGGAACAAGGCCCTTTCCGAGGAGGACACCGTGACGCTGCTCGACGGTCTCGTCGTCGGATACCACACCGACTGAGACCCGATCAGCGTGCCACCGGGGCCGGGGGGAGGGAAACCATGACAACGGACAAGGGCCGCGGCAAACGCCGCGAGCAGGGGTCGAACCCCCCAGCGGCCGACGCGGACGCCGCACGTCCCGCCACCGTCCCCGGGCCCCGGCAACGGCCGGCGAGCTCCGCACTCGTCGAACTGGTGCTCAGCAGCCGAGAGGCCTGCGGGCGTTTACTCCGGTGGAAGACGACGGAGGCCGACACCCGCATCCGGCGCCGCCGGGCCCATGTGAACGACGTACTGCGCGTCGCCCGCAACCTGGCGGCGCTGGTGGTCTTCTTCTCCGGCATATCGGTCCTGGTGGCCTACGCCGGAATACGGATGGGGGTGCCACCGGAGATCTGCTGGGTCGGTTCCGTCACCGGAGGTCCGATGCTCGTCAGAACGTTCATCAAGCTCTTCGAGACGCTGCGTTCCGCGCTGCCGGCCGCACCAGAAGATCCACCGTCCAGTGACGCGCTGTAGCCGGGGACTTCGCCCACCACCAGCCCGCGGCGGCGGCCACCGCTGCCAGTACCGTCACCCAGAGGACCGCCCGTGCCCACGTACTCGCACCCAGCAGGGAGACTCCCGCTCCGGCGCCGGACGCGATCACACCGGTCACCAGGCAGTAACTCACGATGCCGGTGTCCCTGCCCGTCGAACCCGCCCGCTGTTCGCTGCTCATAGCCCGTCCCGTTGTGAGGTCCGAGTCAATCATCGCTGCCCGTGCGGCTCCGGACCGACAACCACGCGAGCGCGGCCGTCCACACACCGGGCGCGAAGCTCAGCACCGAGGTGTCCGGAGACTTTGAGTCCCTTATGCGTATCTCGTCCGGAAGGGCGGCTACCTCGCAACAGTTATTGTCCGTGTCGGCACCGCTGTAGCTGCTCTTCCGCCAGACAACCGCGCCCTGTTCCTCGGCCAAAGCCGCCCCCTCTGCGTCGCTCCGGGCTGCCGCGTCCCATCGGCGACCTGCCCTTCGCCGGACCTGCGCCGCCTGACAGCCCCCGTCCCCGTGAACGCCAGGCGCGACCGAAGAACGCCGCACGTCAACGAAGACCTACCCGCCTCCGAACCCCTTCAACAGTCGTTCCTCGGCCATGGACGGGGCGCACCGCGGCGCACGGGAGCACTCAGACCGTCAGTCCCCGCACCAGCAGATCCAGCAGCGCGCACACGAACAGCGCGATGCCGATGAAGCCGTTGACGCTGAAGAACGCCCGGTTGAGGCGGGACAGGTCGGTGGGGCGGACGATGGTGTGCTCGTAGAGGAACGCGCCCGCGACGATCAGCAGGCCGAGCCAGAAGAAGGCACCCGCGTCGGTGGCGACGGCGTACCAGGCGAACAGGGCCGTGGTGATCGTGTGGCAGGCGCGGGCGCCCCAGATGGCGGCGGGGATGCCGAAGCGGGCCGGGACCGACTTCACGCCGACCTGCCGGTCGGTCTCGACGTCCTGGCAGGCGTAGATCAGGTCGAAGCCGCCGATCCAGATGCCGACCGCGAGGCCGAGGATCACGGCGTCCCAGGACCACTCACCGCTGATCGCCAGCCAGCCGCCGATCGGGCCCATGGCCTGCGCGAGACCGAGGATGGCCTGCGGGAAGTTCGTGAACCGCTTGCCGTACGGGTAGACCACCATCGGGATCACCGCGACGGGGGCCAGGGCGAGGCAGAGCGGGTTGAGCAGGGCCGCCGCACCCAGGAAGACGACCAGGGCGATCAGCGCGCCGGTCCAGGCGTGCTTGACCGACATGGCGCCGGTGACCAGTTCGCGGTGGGCGGTGCGCGGGTTGCGGGCGTCGATCTCGCGGTCGATGATCCGGTTGACCGCCATCGCGAAGGTGCGCAGGCCCACCATGGCGACGGTGACCAGGAGCAGCCGGCCCCAGTGGATGTTCTCGTCCCACATGTACATCGCGGTCAGCGCGGCGATGTACGCGAAGGGCAGGGCGAAGACCGAGTGCTCGATCATCACCAGGCGCAGGAACGCCTTGGTGCGCCCCGGCTGCTGCGGCAGCGCGGCGGAAGCCGACGTCACAGTCCGTACTCCTTCCAGCGGCGGTCGACCTTCGCCGCCGTCTCCGGGTCGGACAGCACCATGTCCGGCCACCCCCCGTCCCGCGTGTACCCCTCCTCGGGCAGCTTCTTCGTGGCGTCGATGCCCGCCTTGCCGCCCCAGAACTGCTGGTAGGAGGCGTGGTCGAGGTGGTCGACCGGGCCTTCGACGACGGTGAGGTCACGGGCGTAGTCGGTGTTGCCGAGCGCCCGCCAGGCGACCTCGTGCAGGTCGTGGACGTCGCAGTCGGAGTCGACGACCACGATCAGCTTGGTCAGGGACATCATGTGGGCGCCCCAGATGGCGTGCATGACCTTCTGGGCGTGCTTGGGGTACTTCTTGTCGATCGAGACGATCGCGCAGTTGTGGAAGCCGCCGGCCTCGGGCAGGTGGTAGTCCACGATGTCCGGGACGATGATCTTCAGCAGGGGCAGGAAGAACCGCTCCGTGGCCCGGCCGAGCGGGCCGTCCTCCGTCGGGGGCCGCCCGACCACGATCGACTGGAGCAGCGGACGCTTCCGCATCGTCACGCAGTCGATCTTCAGCGCGGGGAAGGGCTCCTGCGGGGTGTAGAAGCCGGTGTGGTCGCCGAAAGGGCCCTCGGGGAGCATCTCGCCGGGCTCCAGCCAGCCCTCGATGACGACCTCGGCCTGCGCCGGGACCTGGAGGGGGACGGTCTTGCAGTCGACCATCTCGATCCGCTTGCCCTGGAGGAACCCGGCGAACAGGTACTCGTCGATGTCGCCGGGGAGCGGGGCGGTGGAGGCGTACGTCACGGCGGGCGGGCAGCCGAAGGCGATGGCGACCGGCAGCCGCTCGCCCCTCCGGGCCGCGACCTGGTAGTGGTTGCGGCTGTCCTTGTGGATCTGCCAGTGCATGCCGATGGTGCGCTTGTCGTGGCGCTGGAGCCGGTACAGGCCCAGGTTGCGGATGCCCGTCTCCGGGTCCTTGGTGTGGGTGAGCCCGAGGTTGAAGAAGGAGCCGCCGTCGTCGGGCCAGGTGAAGAGTGCGGGGAGCCGGTCGAGGTCCACGTCGTCGCCGCGCAGGACGACCTCCTGCACCGGCGCGCTGTCGCCCTTGACCTTCTTCGGCGGGACGTGCGTCATCGAGCCGAGCTTCCCGAAGGCCTCGCGCATGCCGACGAAGCCCTGCGGCAGTTCGGGCTTCAGCAGCCCGCCGATCTTGTCGGAGATGTCGGAGTACGACTTCAGGCCGAGGGCCTTGAGCAGGCGCCGGTCGGTGCCGAAGACGTTCATCGCGAGGGGCGTGTCGGAGCCCTTCACGTTCTCGAAGAGCAGGGCGGGGCCGCCGGCCTTGTTCACCCGGTCGACGATCTCCCCGACCTCCAGGTACGGGTCCACCTCGGCCTTGATGCGCTTGAGGTCGCCCTCGCGCTCCAGAGCCCTGAGCAGGGAGCGAAGATCGTCGTAAGCCATGCGGTCCAGTATCCCCGAGCGGCTACCCTGGGCCTGTACCGACCCTGTACCCCATCGCTTTCGCTGGAGAGGCTCCATGCTTCGGGTGCTGATGTTCCTGATCCCACTGGCGTTGAGCGTCTACGCGTTCATCGACTGCATCAGCACGAAGGACGGCGACATCCGGCACATGCCCAAGCCGCTGTGGGCGATCCTCGTGCTGCTCTTCCCGCTGGTCGGATCGATCTCCTGGCTCATCGCGGGCAAGAAGCGGCAGTCGGCCGGCTCGTCGCCGTGGGGCGGCGGCGGACGCCGCCAGTGGGTGGCGCCGGACGACAACCCCGACTTCCTGAAGTCCCTGGACAAGGACGACGAGAAGGACGAAGACCCCCGGGCCGACTGAACGCCGTCCGGGCGGACGGCGCGCTCTATGCGCCGAGGGCGTTCAGGAAGTTCCGGACGGCCTCGACGACGGGCGCCCCCACGTCCCCCACCAGCACCGCGATCCCCGTCACCGCCGCGAGCACGCTCCGCAGACGCGTGGGGTCGCTGCCGTCGGCCGCCTCCAGCTCCGGCAGGCACTGGTCGACAACCTGGCGGTCGGTGTCCGAGAGGTGCGTGCGCAGGTCCTGGACGGCCTCGATCATCCGGGCGCGGGCGACTGCGGGGTCCGCGGGTCCGTAGTTGTGGACGATGCCCGTGTTGTTGTTGCCGTACTGGCTCACCCGGTCACCGAAGTGCATGTCCCCGCTCATCGCCTCACCCCTGTGTTGCCGTTGCCGATCTGCTGGATCCTGTCGCCGACGTGGAAGTTCTCCACCGAGACCTGGAACTCCGCGCCGGGGTCGTCGATCGCGTCCATGATCTTGACGACGAGGTTGTCGACGACCGCGCGGTCCTCGCTCGCCACCAGGGTGGCCGGGTTTCCGGACGTCTCGATCACCAACGCGTACAGCAGCTTGCGGGTCAGGATCTCGTACAGGGCGAAGGCCAGGAGCAGGTAGAAGATGATTCCGCAGATGCGCACCGCGTAGCCGAGGAAGGTGACGAGGCCCCACGAGGGCAGTGCGTCGAGGATCGCGATGAGGATGATGCCGAACAGGGTCATCCCCACGCCACCGGCGAGGAACTTCAGCGTTTCGCCGGTTCGTCGGGTCGGTATCTCGACGGTCTTCGCCCGAGCGATGTTCTGCAGCGGGTAGGCGTCGTCGCGCAGCCACAGCACGCGACGGCTGACACGCACGTCGACGGTTTCTCTTCCTGGCACCAAGCCCCCAGCCCCCGTTTTTACCACTCCTTGACACACTAGGGTGACCAAATCCCCACAGCAACAAGGAGATCCGGCCATCTACGGCTCGAAAGTGCCGGAGAACGGCCGGCCACGCCCGGATATCAGGAGCGGGCCCAGCGCTGCGCGGCGGAGCCGTCGCACCTCTGCATCATGATCATGCTGCTCGCCGTGGCCTCTGCCAGACACTTGCCGTCCTTGGGGGCGACGATGGTGCCGCCCGAGCCGAGGCGCCATTCCTGACCGCTCTGATTGCTGCAGGGCTGGCTGTGGATCGCGCCGTAGCTGCTCAGGCATTTGCCGCTCGCCTTGTGGACGAGCCGGTACGTGCCGGAGGAGGCGGCCTGGATGTTCCAGGCGGCCGCCTCGGTGGCGCAGGAGCCGGGGCGGACGCCGCCATAGCTGGAGGCGGTGGCGCAGTGTCCGGTGGAGCCGTTGCGCAGGACGGTGCCGCCCGCCGACGGGGCGTCGGGCTCGGGGTCCCCGCCGCTGCCGCTGCCACCGCTACTGCTGCCGCCACTGCCCGACCCGGCTCCGGTCCCTGAACCGCTGTCCTCCTTGCCGTCCGCGCCGGCCGTGCCGTCCCCACCGTCCGGGTCCGTGCCCGCGCCGGGCGCCCCGGACTCCTTCGCCGGCTCCTCGCCCTCGGGCTCCGGCTTCTTCGAGGAGGACGCGCTGTCGGAGGGCGCCGGCTTCGTGGATCGGTCCGGCTTCCCCGAGGGGGTCACCGGGGCAGCGACCGTGACGGACGCCGAGGGGGCGGGACCCGCCGCGCCGTCGGAGTCGGTGACGTGAGGCAGCAGTTGGAAGGCCAGCGTGCCGCCCGTCACGACGACCACGATCGGGACGAAGACGGGCAGGATCCGGCGCCGGCGCTCTTTGCGGGGCCCCGCGGGCCGACGCGTCACCTCCGGCTCGTTCTCCGGCTTTTCCGTCGGCTTGTGCTCCGGCTCCGGTCCCGCTGTGGGGAGTTCGTCCGGGTCCGGGGTGCGTGCGGCGAAGGCGGCGCGTGCGGAGAGCGGTTCGCTGATGGCCCCGGGCCACGACGGCGCGGCCGACAGGCCGCGTCCCGAGGCCAGCTCTGCCAGCTCGGCGGCGGTCGGCCGGCCCTCGTGGTCCTTGTCGAGGCAGGACGCGACCACGTCGGCCAGCTCGGCGTCCAGGTCCCGCAGCGGCTGGAGGTCGGGCTCCTCGTGCACGATGCGGTACAGCACGGCGTGCCCGGACTCGTCGCCGAAGGGAGGGCGGCCGGACGCCGCGTACGCGATCACCGAGCCCAGCGCGAAGACATCGACGACGCCGCTGGACGCCCGCTTCCCGGAGGCCTGCTCGGGCGACATGTAGGCGGGCGTGCCCACCACCATGCCGGTCCTGGTCAGCTGGCTCTGCTCGGCGGCGCGGGCGACGCCGAAGTCGATGAGGGTGAGGCCGTCCAGGGTCAGCATGACGTTGGACGGTTTGAGGTCGCGGTGGACCATGTCCAGGGCGTGCACCGCCGCCAGTGCGGTGGCGGCCTCGCGCAGGATCAGCCACAGCGCCTCGGCGGGCAGCGGCCCGTGCAGGTCGACGGCCTCGCGCAGGGTGATGCCGGGCACGTAGGCGGTGGCGAACCACGGCGGCCGGGCGTCCCGGTCACCCGCGAGCAGCGGCGCGGTGGCCCCGTCGGGCAGCCGGGAGAGGTTGTCCAGCTCGTGTCCGAAGCGGCGCAGGAAGTCCGCGTCCTCGCCGGCGACCGAGGGCAGCACCTGCTTGACGGCCGCGTACCGGCCCTCGTGGACGCCGAGGTAGACGCGGCCCATGCCGCCGGCCCCGAGCCGGCCCAGCAGCGGGATCGGTCCGATCCGGCGCGGGTCGTCGTCCTCCAACGGCTCGGCACCACTGCCCGTGAGGCCGGATACGGCTTCCTCACTCAACTTTCTCCCCGTTTCGCCTGATGCCGTGAGCGCCCGTGGGACCGTCGGTCACAGCACTCACGGGAAGCTACATCTTTAGCATGGCGCCCCCAAGTGCAGTGCCGTATACGTCTGATGAGTCGGCGTCACCTCGTTCCTTGGTGACCGCACGCCAGGGACGATGCAGTGTCACCGACCGGCCGCCTCCCGCCTTTCCGGCGCGGTGGCGGCGGCTCACAGCCAGGTCGTGGCGAGCGGGACGGTGGCCGCGGCAACGGTGAGGAGGGTGAGGTTGAGGGCGATCCGCCGGTCCCCCAGGCGCAGGTGCACGCCGGTCGCGCCGATCTGCAGGACCACGAACCCGACGGCCGCGGCCGGGGCCAGCCCGGGCGCGACACCGGTCAGCGGCGGGAGGACCAGCCCGGCGGCGCCCAGCACCTCGACCACCCCGACGGCGCGGACGGCGGGCATCGGCATGCTGTCCACCCAGGCCATCATCGGCCGCAGCCGCTCACGGCTGCGGACCGCCTTCAGTACACCGCCGTAGAGGTAGAAGGCGGCGAGGAGAGCGGCGACGATCCAGTAGGCGACAGTCACGACCGCGCCCTCCCCGCGAAGTCGGTGGCGGGTTCGGTCGCGTAACGGCGCATGGTGCGGACGCTGTCCTGCGGGGTCGGCGCCCGGCCGTCCGCGTACTGGTCCCCCAGGTCGCGGAAGTACCGCACGTACAGGTCCGGGGTGAAGGTGCTGAGCAGGACGGCCGGTTCACCGGTCACGTTGGCGAAGGTGTGCGGGGCGCCGGGCGGGACGAGCACGAACGTGCCCGCCGTCGCGTCGTGGTCCGTGTCCCCGATGGTGAACCGGACCGTGCCGGATACGACGTAGAAGCCCTCGTCGTGCTCGGCGTGGCGGTGCTGCGGCGGTCCCGGGGTGTGCGGGGCGAGGACGGACTCGGCCACCCCGAGGCGGTGCCCGGTGTTGCGGCCGTCCTCCAGTACGCGCATCCGCGTGCCGCCCAGGAGGATCACCTCCCCGTCCCCCGGCCCGACCACCGACACGGCGGGATCACCGGTCGTGGTCATGGCCGTGGCCGTGGCCGTCTCACTGGTTCGCGCTTCTTGGTCGGTCATGCTCCGATTGCACCGCCGGGGCGGCACGACCGTCCAAGACCTCTTCCACGAAGGCGATACCGCACGGGTATCGTCGCTGCATGGAGCTACGTACGCTGCGCTACTTCGTGGCGGTCGCCGAGGAACTCCACTTCGGCCGGGCGGCCGCCCGGCTCCACATGAGCCAGCCCCCGCTGAGCCGGGCGATCAGACGGCTGGAGACGGAGGTCGGCGCTCCGCTGTTCGACCGGAACCCGGCCGGGGTCACGCTCACCGAGGTCGGCACAGTCTTCCTCGACGAGGCGCGCGACCTGCTCGACCGGAGTGACCGGATGCGGGTACGGGTGGCCGCCGCAGCCGGCACCGCGACGCTCACCGTCGGCATCCTCGGCGACAGCACCGACCCGGACGTCCTCCGGCTGGCCGCCGCCTACCGTCGACGCCACCCCCAGGTCGAGGTCACCGTCCGCGAGACCGACCTGACCGACCCCACCTGCGGACTGCCCGCCGGGCTGGTGGACGTGGCCCTGACCCGCGCGCCGTTCGACACCACCGGCCTGACCGTGCGCGAGTTGCGCGCCGATCCGGTGGGGGCACTGCTGCGCGCCGACGATCCACTGGCCCGCCACGACGGCCTGACGCCGGCCGACCTGGCCGACCGCCGCTGGTTCCGGTTCCCGGAGGGCACCGACCCGCTCTGGAGCGCCTACTGGAGCGCCGGGCGGCTCCGTGAGGGCCCGGTGGTCCGCACCGTGCAGGAGTGCCGGCAGGCCGTGCTCTGGAACGGCACGGTCGGCATGACCCTCGTCGGTCACGAGCCCACGGAGGGGCTGACCGTGGTCCCGCTGACCGGCATGCCGGCGAGCCGTGCGGTGGTGGCCTGGCCCGACGGCGACCCGAACCCGCTGGTCCGCGCGTTCGTCCGGAGCGCCGTCGCGGCGTTTTGGGGACCGGGCGGGTCTTAGGACCTGCCCGTGCGCCTGCCCGCACCGGAGACCTGCGCCGCCGGGGCGGGGACGTCGTCGGAGACAGCGAGGCCGCGCTGCTCCAGGACCAGCAGAACGTCCTGGGCGCCCTGTTGGACGCGGCCTTGCTCGCGGCCTTCGTCCCGGATCTCCTCGGAGATGTACGACTTGTAGAAGGAGGGGTCCACGGCCACCAAGTGCCATCAGTACGGGGCCGTCGGCCTCCGGCGCTGCTTCGCCGATCACGCGGTGCTGGAGCGCCGACTCCGAGCGCGGACCGCGCATAGGCTGCGGGCCGATGAACACCGACGACCGTCGCCGCCGTCTGCGCACCGTCGACCTGGCCCGCACGGCCGGGCTGTCGACGCAGCAGATCCGCAACTACGAGGACGCCGGCGTCCTGCCGCCGGCCGGGCGGACCGAGTCCGGGTACCGGGTCTTCGGCGAACGGCACCGGCAGGCGCTGCTGACGTACCGGGGGCTGCGGGAGGGGTACGGACCGGTGACGGCGACGCGGGTCATGCGGACCGTGCACGAGGGGGACGTCCCCGGCGCGCTGGCCCTCGTGGACGCCGCGCACGCCGCCCTGCACGAGGAGCGGGTCTCGCTGCGGGCCGCGCGGGAGGCGCTGGAGGTGCTGGCCGGGCGAAGGACGGAAGCGGTGGCGGGCACCGGCGGTCTGCGCATCGGCGAGGTGGCCGCGCTGGTCGGCGTACGGACGTCCGCGCTGCGGGTGTGGGAGACGGCGGGGCTGCTCGCGCCCGCGCGGGAGCGGGACACGAAGTACCGCGTGTACGGGCCCGCCGACGTGCGCGACGCGCGGGTGGTGCACACGCTGCGCCGCAGCCACTACCTGTTCGACCAGATCCGGCCCGTCCTGGACGGCCTGCGCCGGGAGGGCGGCGGCGAGGCGCTGCGGACGGCGATCGCCGCACGGGAGCAGGCGCTGACGGCCCGTACGCGGGCCACCCTGGAGGGTGCGGGCCGGCTGCACACATATCTGACTTGCACGGAGGACACCCTGCGTGGTTAATGGGTCACTCACTGACGGCCCATCAGCCGACGGAGGGTCAGGAGAGCGATGGAGAGCACCCCGCACCAGGAATACCAGCCACCGGGCCAAGGATTCCAGCCACCCGGCCAGAGAACCCAGCCACCGGGTCAGCCGGCCCAGCCACCGGGTCAGTACGACATCCCGCCACCGCCCGCCGTGCCACCGCGGTCCGTACGGGCCATCGACCTGCGGGTCGGCAAGCGGCTGCTGTGGGTCGGGGCGGCGGCGTACCCCCTCCAGAACATCACCCGGGTCTACACCTTCACCATGACGCCCCGGCGCAAGGAAGCCACGCTGCTGTTCCTGAAGCGCACGGCGCTGATCCTGTCGGTGGCCTTCGGACTGACGATCGTCGCCGGGCTGGCGGCGTTCGCGGACACGTCGACGGCGGGCGGCATCCTCACCTTCGTCTGGCTGGGGGCCATCGCGGCGCTGGTGTTCAGCATCGTGGAGCTGTTCTCCGTACTGACGGCACCGGCCCAGTACGTCCTGGCGATGGAGACGTCCGGACCGTCCATCGCGATGGTGACCAGCGCCGACCCGCACCAACTCGACCGGCTCGTCGCGCCCATCGTGCAGGCCATCGAGAACCCCGAGGCGGAGTTTCAGGTCAAGGTGGAGCAGCTCCTGGTCAACCCCAGGAACTACTACTTCGGCGACAACGTCAACATGTACGGCGGATCGGGCAACGTAGGGGTGGGGAACTCATGAGCGGCGACAACTACTACTTCGGCGACAGCGTCTCGATGCACGGCGGTCTCGGCAACACCGGCATCGTCAAGAACCACGCGGCTCCCGCCGGGACCGAGGCGTCGCCCGCCCTGGAGGCGGCGATCCAGCAGCTCGTGGAGCTGGTGCGGGAGCTGCGCGCCCAGGTGCCGCCGGCCAGCGCGCAGTCCATCGACGACTGCCTGCCGGACCTCACCGCGCCCACCGGTGTCGAGCCGCAGCAGCGGCACCGCGCGCTGATGGCGGTCGCGGGGATCGCCGCCACGGTGGGAGCGGTCGGCCAGCCCGTCGTCGAGGCCGTGAACAGCGTCCTCGCGCTGCTCGGCGGCTGACCGCGCGGCCCCCGTACCGCCGTTCGAGGGGCCATCCGTTCCGTTGAACCCTGCCGACACACCATGTGCGCGGTCGCGGGCACGGCATTCCCTTGGTCGGGTCTGTTACATCTGCGAACGGAGACCCCTCGTGCGACTGACCGACATCCACCGCTGCGAGATCCGGCCCGGGCGCCTCGTCGAGTGGACGCTCAGTCCGGCGACCGTCGAGGTCGCGGCGGGGCTGCCCGAGGACACGCGGCCACCGGCGTACATCCAGGAGTCACACATCCGGACGGCCCGGTCGGTGCGCGACGACGGTCTGTTCGTGCCGACCTGGCTGGGCGCGGCCTTCGACATCCCGGGACCGGTCGACCTCGACGTGCTCCAGGAGGCGCTGCGCGCCTGGACCCTGCGGCACGAGACGCTGCGCAGCGGCTTCCGGTGGGGCGACGCCCCCGGCGCCCCCATGCGGCGGTTCACCCTCGACGCGGACGCCGTGTCCCTGCACCGCGAGGACGTCGGCGACTTCCCGGACGCGACGGAACTCTCCCGCCACCTCCAGGACCGCTTCGACCGGGTCGCGGACGCGCTGCGCTGGCCCAACCTCATCTACACGGCGGTCGTCCGCGACGACGGCGTCAGCGTCTACATGGCCTTCGACCACAGCAACGTCGACGCCTACTCCATCTACCGCATCCCCGCCGAGGTCGAGGAGCTGTACGCGGCCGGTGTCGCGGGCCGGACGGTGCCCCGGCCCCGGGTGGGCAGCTACGTCGACTTCTGCGAGGCCGAGCGGGCGGACGCGGACCGGATCGACGGCGGCCACGACACCGTCGCCCGCTGGCGGGAGTTCATCCGGCGCTGCGACGGACGGCTGCCCTCCTTCCCCGTCGACCTCGGGCTGGAGCCGGGCGGCCCGCTGCCCGAGCAGAAGCTGGTGCGCGAGCCGCTGGTGGGCGCGGCCGACGCCGCCGCCTTCGAGGCGTACTGCCGTCCCTACGGCGGCAGCCTGGTCGGTGTCCTGGCCGCCACCGCGCTGGCCGTCCACGAGATCGGCGGCGAGCCCGTCTACCGCACCGTCGTGCCGTTCCACACCAGGTCGCGGTCCCAGTGGTCGGAGTCGGTGGGCTGGTACGTGGGCGGCGCGCCGATCGAGGTCCCGGTGGCGGGGGCCGGCGACTTCACGGGCGCCCTGCGCACCGTGCGCGCCCAGCTCCAGGCCAACCGGCGGATGTCCCGCATGCCCATCGACCGGGTGCTGCGCCTGCTCGGCACGGACTTCAAGCCGACCTCGCCCGACCTGTACTCGATCGTGTCGTACGTCGACGCCCGCGACGTCCCCGGTTCCGGCAACTGGCCGGACCGCACGGCGTACGCGCTGCTGCGGGTCTCGTACGGCGACCAGGTGTGCGCCTGGGTCACCCGGCTCCCCGAGGGCCTGTGGTTCGCCGCCCGCTACCCGGACACCGACGTGGCGCACAAGAACCTGCGGCTGTACGTGGAGCGGCTGCGGGACATCGTCGCGGGTGTCGCCCGCCGGCACCCCTAGGGGAACCGGCGGGTCCTCCCGTCCGGCGGGTCAGAACCCGACGGACTGGAGGGCGCCCAGGCCCACGTCGGCGTAGGAGTGCTTGCCGGAGACGAAGATGTTCACGCCGTAGTAGTTGAACAGCCAGCAGGCGAACGCGGCCAGCGCCAGGTAGGCGGCCTTGCGGCCCTTCCAGCCGGCGGTGGCGCGGGCGTGCAGGTAGCAGGCGTAGGCGACCCAGGTGATGAAGGACCAGGTCTCCTTGGGGTCCCAGCCCCAGTAGCGGCCCCAGGCGTCGCCCGCCCAGATCGCGCCCGCGATGATCGTGAACGTCCACAGCGGGAAGACGGCGGCGTTGACGCGGTAGGCGAACTTGTCGAGGGACGCGGCCGAGGGCAGGCGGTCCAGGACGGAGTCGGCGAAGCGGCCGGGGGTGCCTCCGGAGGCCAGCTTGTTCTCGTAACCGTCCTTGAACAGGTACAGGATCGTGGCGACGGCACCGACGTAGAAGACCGCGCCGCAGAAGATCGCCGTGGAGACGTGGATGTACAGCCAGTACGAGTGCAGCGCGGGGACGAGCTGGTCGCTGGCGGTGTAGAGGACCGTGACGGCGAGACCGAGGTCGAGCAGGACCGTGGTGATCAGCGGGAGGCCGAGCCAGCGGACGTTCTTCTTCAGGGCGAGCAGTACGAGGTACACGCCGACGGCGGTCGTCGTGAACGTGATGTTGAACTCGTACATGTTGCCCCACGGTGCCCGCTTCACGGACAGCGCGCGGGCGATCACTCCGCCTGCCTCGATGGCGAAGGCCAGCACGGTGAGGGAGATGGCGATCCGCCCGTAGAGGTCGCCCTTCTCGGTGCCGCCGTGGGCGCCGGGGCCGTCGGGCACGTCGCGGGAGCCGGTGGCGGCACGCACGACGACCTTCGGCCGCTCCAGTACGGCGGTGCCGCCGGCCTTCTTGACGGTGACGGCCGGGGCCGCCTTGGCCTTGCCCTCGGCCTTGTCCTCGCCGGACGCGGTGAGTGCGGCGGCGGTGCGGCCGACCTTGCTGCGGCTGCCGAAGAGCCACTCGGCGATGTAGGCGAAGAACGCCAGCGTGTAGACGGCCATCGCGGAGTAGATCAGCGTGTTGCTGATGTTGGCGAGGTTCTCGTTGGTTGCGGCGGCGAGAGTCACTTCTCAGGCCCTTCGGCAGGTACGACGTGGGTGTCGGGGGAATCGGGGGTGTCGTCGTCGTTCTTCGGCTCGTACAGGACCGCGGCGAGGTCGCCGAGTTCTTCGGGCACCTTCGCGGACTCGCTGCGCCCCAGGCCGGCCATCTCGACGACCGTGACGCCGTCGTCGCCCTTGACGGCCCGCACCCAGACGCGGCGGCGCTGGATGAACAGGGAACCGGCGAGACCGAGGATGGCGGCGACGGAGCCGGCGAGCGCCCAGCCGCTGGCGGGCTGCCGGGTGACCTGGAAGTTGGCCCATTCCTGTACGCCGTTGAAGGTGACGGTGCCGGCGCCGTTCGGGAGGGTCATGGTCTCGCCGGGCTTCAGCAGCTTCTTGAACAGCTCGCCGTCGGAGTCCTTGAACTCCTTCAGTTTGGTCTTGTCGAGCTGGTAGATGCTCTTCGGGATGCCCGCGTCCACACCGAGGTCGCCGTGGTAGGCCGAGAGCGCGAGCGTCGGGTTGAGCAGCGCCGGGAAGGTCGAGTACATCGCGCTGCCCTCGCCGCCGTAGGTCGGCACGAAGAACGCGTTGAAGCCGAGCTGCTCCTTCTTGCCGTCGGCGTTGCGGTAGCCGTCGCGGACCATCACGGCGCCGGAGGAGGTGACGTTGGAGTCCAGCGGCAGCAGGGCCGTGGCCTCCTTGTCCATGACGACGTTGCCCTCGGCGTCCTTGATGGTGAGGATCGGCGCGTAGCCGTGGGCGGTGAGGTAGACCTTGGAGCCGTCGAGCTCCAGCGGCTCGTTGACCTCGATGACCTTCGACTTCTGCTCGCCGTAGGCGCCCTCGGTGTAGGTGACGTCGGCCTCGTAGACGCGGGGGGTGCCGCGGTTGGGGCCGGTGGCCTCGTAGGTGCCGTGGAAGTCCTTCAGGCTGAAGCTGAAGGGGACCAGGTCGTGGTCCGGGTCGAAGAGGTTGCCGGACTTGAAGTCGTCGTACTGGGTGAGCGTGTTGGAGAAGCCGTCGCCCTCCAGGATCAGCTTGTTGCCCTCGTACTTGAAGAGCTGGCCCCAGGCGAAGGCGATCAGCATCACGATCAGCGCGACGTGGAAGACGAGGTTGCCGGCCTCGCGCAGGTAGCCCTTCTCGGCGGCGACGGCGTCACCGACGACGTGGGAGCGGAAGCGGCGCTTCTTCAGCAGCTTCAGCGCGGCCTCGCGCACCTCGTCGGGCTCGGCCGCGGTGCGCCAGGTGGTGTACGCGGGCAGCCGGGTCAGGCGCCGGGGGGCACCCGGCGGACGGCCGCGCAGCTGGCCCACGAACTGCCAGGTGCGCGGGACGATGCAGCCGATGAGGGAGACGAACAGCAGGATGTAGATCGCGGAGAACCACACCGAGCTGTAGACGTGGAAGAGGCCGAGCTTGTCGTAGAGGGGCCCGAGGAAGTCGTGGTTCCCGCGGAACTCCTCGACCTTCATGGCGTCGACGCCCTCCTGCGGGATCAGCGACCCCGGGATGGCGCCCAGCGACAGCAGCAGGAGCAGCAGCAGCGCCACCCGCATCGAGGTGAGCTGCCGCCAGAACCAGCGGAACCAGCCGATGACGCCGAGGGTGGGGAGGTTCGGGGCCTCCTCCTTGGGGGCGGTGGTCAGCTGGGAGCCGGCGGTGCCGAGGTCCTGGTCCTCGGGGGCTGCCGGGGTCTTGCCGGTCGCCGTTTTCGAAGTGCCGCTCATCGGTTCAGATCCCTACAGTGAAGCCGTTGGACCAGGTCTGCATGTCCTGGACGATGCTGTCCCAGGCGCCGGTCAGCAGCAGCAGGCCGGTCGCGATCATCATGCCGCCGCCGATCCGCAGCACCCACACATAGTGGCGCTTGATCCAGCCGAAGGCGCCGAGCGCCTTGCGGAAGGCGATCGCGGCGAGCACGAAGGGCAGGCCGAGGCCCAGGCAGTAGGCGACGGTCAGTATCGCGCCGCGGCCCGCCGTGCCCTGCTGGGAGGAGAGGATCAGCACCGAGGAGAGGGTCGGGCCGATGCAGGGTGTCCAGCCGATGCCGAACAGGGCGCCGAGCACCGGGGCGCCGATCAGGCCGCTGACCGGCTTGCGATGGAAGCGGAACTCGCGCTGGGTGAGCCAGGGCATCAGGCCCATGAAGAAGACGCCCATGAGGATCATGAAGACGCCGAGCACCTTGTTCAGGACGCTCCGGTTGTCCTGGAGGGTCTCACCGAAGTAGCCGAACAGCGCGCCGCTGGAGACGAAGACGGCGGTGAAACCGAGGACGAAGAGGGAGGCGCCGGCGACCATCCGCCCGCGCCGGGCCTCCTGGAGGTCGGTGCCGGTGACGCCGGTCACGTAGGAGAGGTAGCCGGGGACGAGCGGCAGGACGCAGGGCGAGAAGAAGGAGACGAGGCCGCCGAGCAGCGCGATGGGCAGGGCCACCAGCAGGGCGCCGTTGAGCACCGTGCCGTTGCTGCCCGCCACGGCGAGCGTGGACAGAGCGTTCACGTCACTTCTCCGACCCGCCGGAGGAGTCCTTCAGGTACGGCTCCAGCATCTTGCGGAGCTTCTCCTCGCTGAGCGCCTGGAGGGTGCGCGCGGCGACCTTGCCCTCCCGGTCGACGATCAGCGTCGAGGGGATGGCCTGCGGGTTGAGGGTGCCCTTCTCGAAGCGGAGCAGGAGCTTGCCGGCCGGGTCGTACAGGCTCGGGTAGCTGACCCCGAACTCCTCCTCGAAGGCCCGCGCGGGGCCGACGGAGGTGTCGCGGGTGTTGATGCCGAGGAACTGGACGCCCTGGTCCTTGACGTCCTGGTAGACCGTCTCGAAGTTCTTGGCCTCGGCCCGGCAGGGCGGGCACCAGGAGCCCCACACGTTGAGGACGACGACCTTGCCCTTGTAGTCGTCGATGTCGGCCTGCCCGCCGTCGACCGTCTCGCCGGACAGGTCGGGGGCGTCGGCCCGCTCACCCTCCTTGACGGTGGAGATGCCGTCCGAGCCGGTGACGAAGCCGGTCTGGCCGCCGCCGCCCGAGGTGCCGCCGGAGCCGCACGCGGTCACGAGCAGTGCCGAGACCGCCGCTGCGGCGGCGAGCGCGGCGCGACGGCGGACGCGGACGGCGGTGCGGTTCGAGCGGTTCGAGCGCAGGGGGGCGCGGCTGGCGGCACTCATGTGAAAAGTTTCGCATGTCCGTTCCGGGGATCTTGCGCACCCCCCTCACGGGCGGAAACCCGCATTTCAGGCGGCGTTTCCCGAGGGGGTCGAGGTACCTGTGGCGGTCCCCTTGAGGAAGGCGTTCCAGCCGCCGGCCGGCCGCTGCCCCACCTCGACGGTCCGGAGCTTGGCGAGCACCTCGGGCTTCTGCACGTCCAGCCAGTCGGTGAACTGGCGGAAGGAGACGAGCCGGATGTCCTCGCCCTTCTCCCTTTCCCTGGCGATGTGCTTGAGGACGTTCTCTACGGCGTCCATGTAGATGCCGCCGTTCCACTCCTCGAAGTGGTTGCCGATGAAGAAAGGCGCCCGATTCGTCTCGTATGCCCGCTTGAAGCCGGATATGTAGGCGTTCGTGGCCTGTTCGCGCCAGCCGGGGTAGTTGTGGGCGGGCGCCTTGGTGGAGTTGACGGACTGGTTGGCGAGGATGTTGTAGTCCATCGAGAGCACCTCGAAGGAGTGCCCGGGGAAAGGTATCTGCTGCAACGGCAGGTCCCAGATACCGTCCTTCTTCGCCGGCCACACCTGACGGCCGCCGGGCGAGGAGGCGTCGTAGCGCCAGCCCAGCTCGCGGGCGGTGGGCAGCAGGTTGTCCTGGCCGAGGAGGCAGGGCGTGCGGCCGCCGACCAGTTCCTTGTCGTAGTCGAAGGGCAGGGCGGGCAGGTCGGTCCAGCCGCTGTTGGTCTTCCACTCCTTGACGAAGGACTTCGCCTGGTCGATCTCGCTGCGCCACTGCGCCGGCGTCCAGTTGCCGACGCTGCCGCCGCCCGCGCAGAAGTGCCCGTTGAAGTGGGTGCCGATCTCGTGGCCGTCCAGCCAGGCCCGGCGCACGCCTGCGAGGGTGTCCTTGATGTGGGCGTCGGTGAGGTAGCCGATGTCCGAGGCGCCGCGCGGGTTGTTCGGCGGGTCGTAGAGGCGCTTCTTCGACTCGGGCAGCAGGTACAGCCCGGAGAGGAAGAAGGTCATGTGCGCGCCGTGCTCCCGGGCGAGGTCGAGGAAGCGCGGGAAGAGCCCGTTGCCGACCTCCCCCGCCCCGTCCCAGGAGAAGACGACGAACTGCGGCGGCGTCTGCCCCGGCTCCAGCGGCACGGGCGCGTCCGGCTGGTGGGGCTGCTTGCCGGTGTACGACGTCGAACCGTCCCCGATGGGCTTGGCGGGGGCCTTCTCGCTGCCGGAAGGCGACGGCTTCCCGGAACCGCCGGCCGAGTGCGAGCCGTCCGACGACGGGTGGGAGCCGGTACCGCAGCCCGCGAGCCCGACGGCGGCCGCGGCCCCCGCGCCGAGTCCGAGCATCCCCCTGCGGGTGAGAGTGCGGGTGGAAGTGCGCATCGCAACCTCGTTCGTCACGTCCTCTGGTGGTCACTAGGTGAGAGGACGTGACGAACGTGCGGGTTCCGGAAATTTGTGCGGATTGCGTGACGGGAAGTCAGGCGGGGGGCAGGCGGGGGGTCAGGCCCCGTACGCCTTGCCCTGCTGCCCCTTGACCGGCTTGGCGCCGGCGAGGAGGTGGGCGGGAACGAGGTCGCGGGCCGGCTCGGTGTAGCCGACGGAGACGATGCGGTCGCCCCGGTACGTGAACGTCGTCAGGGACGCCAGCGTGCACTGCCGCTTGCGCGGGTCGTGCCACAGGCGCCGCCGCTCGACGTACGAGCGCAGGATCCAGATCGGCAGCTGGTGGCTGACGACCACGGCCTCGTGCCCGCGCGCCCGCTCCTTGGCCGCGTCCACCGCGCCCATCATCCGCACCACCTGGTCGACGTACGGCTCGCCCCAGGACGGCTTGAAGGGGTTGACCACGTGCCGCCAGTTGCCGGGCCGGCGCAGGGCGCCGTCGCCGATGCCGAAGGTCTTGCCCTGGAAGACGTTGTCGGCCTCGATGAGCCGCGCGTCGGTGGCGAGGTCGAGTCCGTGCGCCTTGGCGATCGGCGTCGCCGTCTCCTGCGCCCGCTCCAGCGGGGAGGCCACGACGTACGTCACGTCGCGGGGGGCGAGGTGCTCGGCGACCCGGTCGGCCATGCGCCGGCCCAGGTCGGAGAGGTGGTAGCCGGGCAGGCGGCCGTACAGGACACCCGTGGGGTTCTCCACCTCGCCGTGCCGCATGACGTGGACGACGGTCAGCCTCTGGTCGTCGGTGCCGTGGCTCACGCCGTCGCCTCCGCAGCCGCGCGGGCCGCCGCCGGGAGGGCGTCGGCGATGCGCTGGACGGCCCGCTCGTCGTGGGCGGTGGACACGAACCAGGACTCGAAGGACGACGGCGGCAGGTAGACGCCCTGGGAGAGGAGCGAGTGGAAGAAGGCGGTGTAGCGGAAGGACTCCTGCGCCTTGGCGTCCTCGTAGTTCCGCACCGGACCGTCCGTGAAGAACACGGAGAACATGTTGGAGGCGGTCTGCAGGGTGTGCGCGACGCCCTCCTTGCCGAGCGCCTCGGTGACGAGGCTCTGGATGCGGCGAGAGGTGGCGTTGATCCTGTCGTACGCCGCCTCGTCGAGGAGCCGCAGCTGGGCGAGACCGGCGGCGGTGGCGACCGGGTTCCCGGAGAGGGTGCCGGCCTGGTAGACGGGCCCGGCCGGGGCGAGGTGCGCCATGACGTCGGCGCGCCCCCCGAACGCGGCGGCGGGGAACCCACCGCCCATGACCTTCCCGAAGGTCATGAGGTCGGGAACGACGCCCTCCACCCCGTACCACCCGGCACGGCTGGTACGGAAGCCGGTCATGACCTCGTCGGAGACGAACAGCGCACCGTGGGCCGCGCACGCGTCCTTCAGCCCCTGGTTGAACCCGGGCAGCGGCGGCACGACGCCCATGTTGCCGGGCGAGGCCTCGGTGATCACACAGGCGATCTCACCGGGGTGGGCGGCGAAGGCGGCGTGCACGGCGTCGAGGTCGTTGTACGGCAGCACGATCGTGTCGCTCGCCTGGGCGCCCGTGACGCCCGGGGTGTCGGGCAGCGCGAAGGTCGCGAGGCCGGAGCCGGCGGCGGCCAGCAGCGAGTCGACGTGACCGTGGTAACACCCGGCGAACTTGATCACCTTGGTGCGCTGAGTGAACCCGCGGGCGAGCCTGATGGCCGACATGGTGGCCTCGGTCCCGCTCGACACGAGCCGGACCTCCTCCAGCGGCGCGACCCGCTCCACCATCGCCTCGGCGAGGGCGACCTCCCCCTCGGCGGGCGTGCCGAAGGACGTCCCGCGCGCGACCGCCTCCTGCACGGCGGCGACCACCTCGGGGTGCGCGTGCCCGAGGATCATCGGGCCCCAGGAGCACACGAGGTCGACGTACTCGCGCCCGTCGGCGTCCGTCAGATACGGGCCGGTGCCGGACACCATGAACCGGGGCGTGCCGCCGACGGCGCGGAAGGCCCGCACCGGGGAGTTCACGCCGCCGGGCGTCACGGCCGCCGCGCGGTCGAACAGAGCCTGCGAGGCCGGTGCTTCGTATGGGTATGCCAGTTCGCTCATGACCTGCGACTTCTCCGACCTTC
The DNA here is from genome assembly GCF_001905385.1 of Streptomyces sp. CB02414. Classification (GTDB taxonomy): domain Bacteria; phylum Actinomycetota; class Actinomycetes; order Streptomycetales; family Streptomycetaceae; genus Streptomyces. Next base: position 933,772 of record NZ_LIPF01000002.1, read on the forward strand.
TCGACCTTCTCCGACTTCTCGGACCCTGCTCGGCCCCTGGTTGCCCTGGGTGACCTCATTCAGGGTAGACAACCCACCCGACCGCCGTGCCGTCTGCCAGACTGGAGGCCGTCCACGCAGCTCACACGGGCGGCGCGGAGAGGGGCCGCCGGCCGTCCCGCAGACGGGGATACGGACATGCGACGGACGTACGACGGACGTACGCCGGGCATATGTCCGACCGCACGTTTCGGCGAGCGGCCGTGGGGGAGGTCACTGACACGATGATCGGGTTGCGCGGCGGGGGCCACGCGTCCTAGAAAAGCAGTCGGGTGGAGATATGCATCGCGGTGGCGGACTGGGCGAGGGGACCGACGACCTGGGTCCTCGACGTGCCCGGCGGGGAAGGCACCGACGCGAGGCGGCGGAATCGACCGAAGCACGTCAGGCACACGGCACCCCGGACGAGCCGGACCGGCTCGACGGACAGGCCGACCGGCTGGGGGCGGGGAGCAGGAATGGTGGTCGGGTGGGGGTGACCTACAAGTACTTCGGCGCGCCCGACGGCGCGACCGCGGCCCGCGTCCCGATCTCCATGCGCCCCGAGGAACTGGGCGGCGACGAGCTCGGGATGAACGGCATGTTCACCAAGATCAAGCCGGAGACCATGGCCGCGATGGTCCTCACCGGCATCGAGGGCGTGCCCCTGCACAGAGTGCCCCCGCTGGAACTGGTCGTCCTCCACCCCGACTACGCGGTCGTGAAACTCCCGATGACCGTCGTCGACCCCCTGCGCGGCATCGGCGAGGAGGCGGTCGGCGCGGCGGCCTTCATCTGGTCGACGGTCCCGGACCGCGGCGGGCCGCGGGACGCGTTCAACGTGTACCAGTTGCTGCACGAGTGGCAGGACTTCAGCCATCGGTTGCATGAGGCGGGGCATCAGCCGTACTGCTTGGTGTGGCCCTGAGCTGGGGTTTTGTAGCGGTCGGGCGGGGTCTTCGGGCCTCGCCCTTTTTCGTGCCGGGGAGGGGCCGTCAGGCGGCCAGGGCACATTGAGGGCACATTGGTTTTGCTGGGGATGGTGATGTGCCCTGGGGCTCTCCGGTTTCCGGCGGCTCCCCGCCGGTGAAGGCGTCGTCGATCGCCTTGCGGGTCCGGCTCTCGCTGGACGGCAGCAGGTGCGTGTACGTCTGGAGCGTGAAGCCCGGGTCTGAGTGGCCGAGGTACTCGGACAGTGCCTTGATGCTCTCCCCCGCGTCCAGGAGCACGGAGGCATACGCGTGACGGAGGGCGTGCATGCCGTCCTCAGGAGCCGCCTGGAGGTACCTCGCCCCGCGCTCGCGGGGAGGGATCACGCCGGCGGCGACCAGGGCTCGCTTCCAGGCGCCCATGTTGAAGACGCTGCGGTTGTACGCTCGGCCCTTCTCGTCGACGAAAAGCAGCCGGAAGGTCTTGGGCTCGCCGTCGGGCTTCGCCCAGGGCAGCGTGACCGCCGTGGGCGGGAATCGCCTCATGTGACCCTTGAGGGCAGTGGCCAGCTGCGCCGACAGCGGCACTGACCGGATCCGGTTGCCCTTGGGCAGAGCGAAAACCGGCTTCGTGCCGACGAGCCGCACCTGGCGGTTGACGTGGATCCAGCCGCCCCTGAAGTCGATGTCCTCGACGGCGCATCCGAAGACCTCCCCCTGGCGCAGGCCGCACCCGAAGGCGAGCTTGCCGCCTGCCTGGAAGCGCTCGGGCAGCCCGGCGATGACGGCACGCACACGCTCCAGGGACCAAGGGACGATCTTCTTCTTGGTCGCGGTCGGCAGCTTGACCGACTTCGACTTGCACGGGTTCTTCGGCAGCAGCCCGTCCTCCACGGCCATGCCCAGGATGCTGGAGAGGATGTCGAAGATGCCCTGGATCGTCGACACCTCGAAGCCGCCGTCCTGCAGCGCGCGAATCCAGCCCTGAATGACCGACGGCCTGTTCAAAGACCGCAGCTCGCGCCGGCCGAGGTGGGCGACGATGTGGTTGCGGACGGTGGCCTCGTAGCGGAGGGCCGTCGTCGGGCCTACCGAGTTCCCGTCGAGCCACTTCTGGGCGTAGGCGCCGAGCGTCTGCTTCGTCTCGGCGGGAACGACGTAGCTGCCGCTCCGGATCTCGACGTCGACCTCGGCCGCCCGCTTGTCGGCTTCGGCCCTCGTGTGGAAGTTCTCCTTGCGCTGGTGGTTGTCCAGGTCCCGGTACCGGACCTGCCAGCGCTTACCGATCCCGTGGTCAGAGGTCGGGACCATCCGCCGGGTGCGGCTCTTGTGCTCGCTGCACTGGGCCTCGTCCGGCTTGGGATGGGACTTGTGCCAGCGGTCGTACACGTCAGCCAAGGAGGGCCCCCTGGGCACCGCAGCAGAGGTCTGCTTCGGAGTGGCGAGGGTGGGCGGGGCAGCCCCCGACAGGCAGCAGAGCCGTCGCACGAACACCGAGGGCTTCGGCGATCACGACGAGGTCGTCGATGTCGCAACGTCGATGGGCGCGCTCGGTGCGGCTGAGCGCGGTGTTGGTCATCGGGCGGCCCATCGCGGTGCAGTGAGCAGCCAGTTGATGCTGGGTGAGGCCGAGCGCCAGCCGCATGCGCTCGATAGCGCGGGCGGTATGCAAGCCGGCGGGGCCTATTTCGAGAGGTCGAGTTGCCATAACAGGTAGCTGTAACTTGCAGCCGAAGCCTTTGGCAAGAGTTGGTTCTTAAACCCTACAGAAGTCGCACCCGGCCGGATCAACAATTGCGTCGGCTAATGCACGACACGCGGCACCGGGGAGGCTGCGCCGCCGATTCCGCCCACCGAAAAGCGAGCGCAGTGTAGCTGACCGCACCTCTCGACGATGGGCCACCACCTGGCCTTACGAACAGCACATCACCCTGGTGCCGACTTTTTGGCCAACCGCCAATTCGCCCTTACGGTATTGCCTCCCGCGCTCACCAACGGGAACTTCTGGAGCCTTCTAGAACCAACTCTGGACTTCTCCGCCCAGGGTGTGGCTGTGTTGTCCACGCAGTTGTCCGAAACCGAAAAGGGAGCCCTATGCCGAGCCTTTCCCCTCGCCCTGACCACACCACTGCCGACGCCAACCGACGCGGCCCCCTCGCCACCCCGGCGGAAGTCGCCGAGTACCTCGGGGTGCCGGTCAAGACGCTCTACCAGTGGAAGTACCGGGGCATCGGCCCGAACGTGCACAAGGTCGGTCGCCACCTGCGCTACCGCTGGGCCGAGGTGGACGCCTGGCTCAACGCCCAGGCCGCGTACGACCTCGCCGTCTGAGGCCACCACACGGGAAAGCGAAGCGGCTCCCGGCGAGCCACCGCCGGGAGCCGCGCGGCCCCTTCCCACATCGCCCCTTGCCAGAAAACGATCTGTCTCGGTGAGTCCGGACCTTGCCCGTCCGAACTCACCCGGAGGAACGCCTGTGGACAAATCTACGACCTCTCCAGCCCCCACCGCACCCGCCGTCACCCCGTCTTGGCCACCCGTGGCCATCCCCGGCCAGGGCCCGGCGTCCGATCCCTCATCCAGCGAGCGTGATCGGACGGATAGCTCCAACGAAGGCGCCGGCCTGCTGGACGAGCTGCGCGCAGCGATCGCCCGGTACGTGATCCTGCCAAGTGGCGAGGCGCTGACCGCCGTCACGCTGTGGGTGGCGGCCACGCACATCCAGCCCGCACTGCAGCACGCTCCGCGCCTGGCTGTGGTCGGGCCGGCGAAGCGGTGCGGCAAGTCCCGCCTGCTGGACGTGATCACGGAGACGGCGCACGACCCGCTGATCACCGTGAACACCAGCCCTGCTGTCGTCTTCCGCGCCATCGGTGACGACCCGCCCACTCTGCTGGTGGACGAGGCCGACACCATCTTCGGCAGCGTCAAGGCCGCCGAGAAGAACGAGGAACTGCGCGGCCTGCTCAACGCCGGCCATCAGCGCAACCGGCCCGCCCTGCGGATCTCCGGTCCCGAGCACAAGACGCGGAAGTTCCCCACCTTCGCGATGGCCGCGCTTGCCGGAATCGGCGCCCTGCCGGACACGGTCATGGACCGGGCGGTGGTGATTCGCATGCAGCGCCGCAAGGACGGAGAGCGGGTCGAACAGTTCCGCTCCCGCCGCGACATCCCAGCCTTGCACGCTCTGCGAGACCGCTTGGAGGCGTGGCTCCGTCCGCTCCTGGACACCGCCGAGGACCTGGTACCGCGGATGCCGGTGCAGGACCGCGCGGCGGACACCTGGGAACCGCTCGTGATCGTCGCGGAGCTGGCCGGCGGCACCTGGCCCGAGGACGCGCGCGCTGCATGCGCGGCCATGTGCGCCGCCGAGGTGGACAAGGACGACGAGTCCAACCTCAAGACCCGCCTGCTGCAGGACATCCGGCGCGCCTTCGCCCGCTGCGGCGACCCGGACATCATGCGCACCCGAGACCTGCTGGAGGAACTCCTCAAGGACCAGGAGGCTCCGTGGGCCGAGTACGGCACTACCGGCCTCAGCCCACGCCATCTTGGGCTCCTCTTGAAGGACTTCGACATCAAGGCCGCCACCCTCCGCTTCGAGGGCGGCAGGCAGGCCAAGGGCTTCGCGCGCCTCCGCTTCACCGACGCCTGGGCGCGGTACTGCCCGGAGGAGTCCGCCTCCGGGAACGGTGACGAGAGCGCCCCGATCGGCCCGGACCCGCACCCGTAAAGACTCGTCGCACCCGTCGCATCGCAGGTCAACCCCGTGACGGGTGTCGTCGCTGCGACGAGTCGTCTCGTACCACGACGATCACCCGTACCTGCTCTGACCAGCCGTGCGACGGGTGCGACGGGTCCGCTACCTCTTTGCCCACCATCCCTCCCCGCTTGGAGCACCCGCTTGCCCGTACGCACCACCGCGACCCCAGTACCGATGATGACCGTCGCGATCCGTCTGGGAGTCGCTCTGGTCGGCACGATCGGCTTCGCCCTCTCGTACGACGCCCTGCGGCAGATGGCAGTGGCCATCCACATCCGCGGAGTGCTGACGTACGCCTTCCCGCTCGTGATCGACGGGTTCATCGCCATCGGCGTCGCGGCCCTGCTCATCCTGCGCGCCGCCCCCTGGCGCTCTCGCCTCTACGTCTGGGCCCTCGTCGGCATCGCCACCCTTACGAGCATCTGGGCGAACGCCCTGCACGCCGTCCGTCTCAACCAGGAGAGCGACGCCGCCGGGCTCCACCTGGACGACGTCACGGTCGGCGCCCTGTCGGCCATCGCCCCGCTCGCGCTCGCCGGAGCCGTCCACCTGGATCTCGTCATACGCCGCCACCCCACTGGACGGCACTCGACTGAACCGGTCAGTGCTCAGCGCCACGCTCACGTCGAGGACTTGCTGCGGCCCGCTCCGGACAGCGGCACGGCCGATGCCTCGAAGGGCGCGGCACAAGCACGGCATGAAGTTGTGGCGGAGGACATCGCGGACGTGGCGGACCCTCCGGCCGAAGTGGCGGAGGCGCGTCAGCCCCACAGCCCAATCAAGGGTCGGCAGCCCAGCGCTTCCACGGAAACGCTCCTGGCTCTCGGCCGCGCCACGCCCCTGGGCCGCCAAGGACGTATCTCCCGCCGCCACGTCGAAGCGGCGATCCGAGCCCAGGGCCACCCCGTCGGCAAAGACCGCCTCACCGAGATCACGCGCCGCCTGCAGGCCGAACTCGACCGCACGCGTGAGCACGCCTCTTCATGAAGGTCCAGCCAAATTCCACCCACCTCAACCTCGAGAAGGGCCGACCGATGCGCGCATCGCGGAGTGAGCCGCTGTCCGGACAGCTGGAGATGACCACGGGCCTCACCCAGCCAGCAAGGTATGCCGTTGGACCGTCCAAGGGCCGGTCCAACGGGAGTTCCGCCCCGGGGGTGGCGGAGACTCTCGGGAGCCAGGGGGCACCCGAGGAGGGACAACGCGTCCAGGCCACGCCCGTCGTCCTGCCGCGTGCCGCCGAAGCCGCCGCCCTGCACCGCATCGCCCGCCGCCGCAAGCGCAAAGACACCCAGCGCAAGGAACGCGTCGATGTGCGCTACAGCGTCGAAGAGAAGAGCACCATCCTCGCCAAGGCCCGGTCCCTCAACATCGCCGGCGCCCACTACGTCGGCGCCGTCGTCATGGCCCACATCCACGGCGACCTCACCCTTCCGGGCCAGCGCACCCCGCTGGACGACTACATCGACGAGCTGACCGCCCTGCGCGAACAGGTCGCCAAGATCGGCAACAACGCCAACCAGATCGCCCGGAAGCTCAACTCCGGCGGTCATCCACATCCCGGGGATACCTCCGTCCTCGCTCAGGCCGAACGCACCCTGGGCGCGGTTCGAGCGGCCATCAGCGAGATCGCCGTGGCTGCAAACCAGGCCGTCATCAACAAGGCCGCCCGGTGATCGCCAAGATCAGCAGCGGAAAGGACACGGCCGGCCTGATCCGCTACCTGTTCGACACTATGAAGGCCAAAGACCACACCGATCCCCACCTCGTCGCCTCCTGGGACGGCTTCGCCCCCGACCCCGGCCGCACAAATGACTTCACCGCCACAAAGCGGCTTCTCGTGGCTGACCTCGACCTCCGCGTCAAGCAAGCCCGCCGACTTGGCCGCGCACCCGAGCGGCACGTCTGGCACTGTTCCCTCCGCGCCGCCACAACCGACCGGCACCTCAGCGACGAGGAGTGGGCCGACATAGCCCGCCGCGTCGTGGCCGCCACCGGCATAGCGCCACAAGACGACCCGGACGGCTGCCGCTGGGTCGCCGTCCGTCACGCCCCCGACCACATCCACATCGCCGCAACCAAGGTCCGCGGCGACCTCCGCCCCGCCCGCCACTGGAACGACTACCTCACCGCGGACCGCGAACTCGCCACCATCGAAAAGGAGTACGGACTCCTTCAAGTCGTCCGGGGAGACCGCACCGCCGCCAGACGCTCCACTCGCGCCGAGCAGGAAAAGGCACACCGCCAAGGCCGGGACAAGTCGGCTCGTGAACGCCTGCGCACCATCGTCCGCACTGCCGTGGCCGCCTCCACCAGCACCGAGGAGTTCATCCGCCTGCTCAGCCGCACCGAAGGTGTGTTGGTCGAAGCCGTGTACTTCCCTTCCGGCGACGTACGCGGCTACAAGGTCGCCAGCGAAGACAACCTCACCGCCGGCAAGGAACCCATCTGGTACTCCGGCTCCACACTCGCCCCGGACCTGTCCCTCCCCAGGATCCGAGCACGCCTGGAGGCCACCGATCCGGAGCCCGCCAACCAGCCGAGCAGGCGCTCTCCTCGCTCTCCCAACCCTTGGCACCAGGCCACTGCCGCTACCGAGCGCATCCCGCACCACCTCAGCGGTCACGACGATGGAGCCTCCCAGGCCCACCTCGCCGCCTTCGGTGAAGCCCTCGACGTCCTGCCCCTCCTCGCTCCCGCACCCATCCGCGCCCAGCTCCGTGAAGCCTCTTCCGCCTTCGAGCGCGCCACGCGCTCCCGTATTCAGGCCGAACACCACCACGCCCGTGCCCTGCGAAGCGCCACACGTGCGATGCTCCGCGAGCCCGCACCAAGCGACGGTACAGCGCTGGCGATGCTCCTCGATGCCGCGATCCTGGTCACCATCGCAGTCTCCCGCTGGCACCAGCTCCGCCACCACGACCAGCAGGTCGCCGCAGCCCAGCAGACCCTGCTCCACCTACAAGCCGCCTACGACCAGGCAGCAACCGCGCCCCTGACCGCCCTCATCCGGCGCCGACCGCCACAACCGACTGGGGACCGGCACATCCACCACATCCGTCGGGCCGTACCCGAGCACTCGGAGCACGTCCTCGCAGATCCCTCGATTGCTGCCCTCACTGCCGCACTCGCCGAAGCGGAAGCGCTTGGGTACGACCCTGAGCGCCTCCTCAGGCAGGCCGCCGACCAACGTGCCCTGGATGACGCCCGCTCCCCCGCAGGGACGTTGGCATGGCGAGTTCAACGCTTCAGCGCACGGCCGACGCCCAACGCACGCGCCCGTGCAGTACAGGCCCACAGCGCAGCACGGCCCAATGGGACACCCGGCTCTCTGGCCCACGAGGCAACCACCGTCTCGCCCCCGCAGCCGCGAGCACATCGGCGCTGATCACGACCGCGCGGACAGCCTCGGGGCAAGCAGCTCCAGCACTTCCTCCCAGCGGTAGCGGTCGGCCCCGCCGCCCGCCTTCGGCCGGTGAGGCTCGTAGGAGCCGATCAGGACGCCCATCTCTCGCAGCAGGTCCAGACTCCGGCGGTACGCAGGATGGGCGGCTTGGGCGGAGTTCAGGTACGGCAGCACGGCAACCGGTACACCCATGGCGGGCGCCTCGCACAGGATGCCCAGCGCGAGATTGTCCGAGATCCCGGCGGCCCACTTGTTGACCGTGTTGAAGGTGGCCGGGGCGACCGCGATCGCATCCGCAGGCCGGCTCGGGCGTGGCTCGCCCGGTGACCGCCAGGCCGAGCGGATGGGGCGGCCGGTCCGGGCCTCGACCGCCTCGGCATCAAGGAAGCCGACTCCTTGCGGGGTGGCTACGACGCCGACGTCCCAGTGCCGTTCCTGTGCTGCCGTGATCAGCCGGCCGACGTCGGCGGCGACCCCGGCCGCGCAGACCACGATCTGGAGGAACGGCTTGTCGTGCTGGTCACTCACGCGGGCACTCCCAGTTGGCGGCTGAAGTGGTGGAGCTCGGGCAGCGCCCGGCGACGGTCACGGGCTGCCATGTCGGCGACCAGTTCGCGTACGGCCGGGCGGCGGACGTCCTGTGCCGCGCAGCTCTCGGCGATGCGCAGGGCCTGGTAGCCGTCGGCGAGTCTGCCCTGCTGACTGTAGGCGCGGGCGGCCTCCACCCAGAGCGCGGCTCGTCGCTCGGGGACGGGGATGTGCCGCCGCATGAGGGGGCGAGCGGTTTGGAGGGCGATTCCGGCGTCGCCGAATGAGACAGCCGCGCTGATCTCGTGCAGGGCTACGTTGGTCGGGCTGAAGTTCGCCCAGGCGTCCGGCCTGTCGAATGCGACGTAGCGGGCCACCTCTTTGGCCTCGGTGAGGAAGTCGTGGGTGGTTTCGCGGTCGCCGTTTCTGCTGGCGGCGGTTGCTCCGCGGAGCAGCAGCAGGCCGACCGCCGCCAGATATCGGGGCGAGCGTTGGTCGTAGGAGCCGCTGAGCTGGTCGACGGTGTGACGCACCATGTTCACGGCTTGGGCTGTGTGCTTCTCCCGTACGAGCACGTGAGCGTGAACGCGGACGCTGGCGGCGAGGACGACAGGGTCCCCGGACCTTTCCGCCTCGGCCATGGCGCGGCCGGCCGCGAGCCAGGCGTTGCCCTGGTCGGCTCGCTTCAGCAACAGGCTCACCGACGTCTGGTAGGCAGTCGCGAGCAACCCGGACGCCTCCGCCGAACCGGAGGAGCCGCCGGTGACCTGGCGCAGGTCAGCGATCAGGCCCGGCAGGGCCTGCTCCAGTTTCGCGTAGTCGCACGTGCAGAACAGCCGGCGCACGGTCCGCGCTCGCTCCCGCAGCTCGTCGATACCGGAGGAGTCACCGGTGGCGGCGGGGCTCGGTCCCGGCAGCAGGACCTGGATCAGGTCGTGGTGCGCCACGGTTGGCGTCGGCGTTGCCGCGAGCGCGGCGACGCTCGCGGCAAGGAAGGTGCGGCGGTGCATGTCCTCGGTTCCGGGGTCGCTGGGGCTGGCGTCGGGGGCAGCGGCGAGGCCGAGACGTTGCGGTGGGATGTCCAGTACCTTCGCGATCTCGCGCAGCACGCGCACGTCCTCCGTGCCCCTGCCGTTCTCCAGGCGGCTCACCTTCGACTGGTGGTAGCCCAGTGCGGTGGCAACGTCCTTCTGCGAGCGCCGCTGTAATACGCGTGCCTGACGGATGACTTCGCCGATCCGTCCGGCTTCACTCTGTGCGTCGGCCATCTGCGCCACGGCCCCTTCTGCCGTCGCCGATCCTGCCTGCTCAACCGAGCGTAACCGAGCATCGATTGGCCGCGATGCAGCTCCTGCATAAGTGATGCGGCCCCGGCACACGGCATGGTCCCGCTTGCCTCCGGAGCGGTTGCCTGGAGCAGCCGCACCGACCCTGGAGGCAGCTCGTGAAAGCGCACCCGTTCGCACTCTCCGTATCCGCCACACCGAGCGCGGTCACCGCCGCCCGGCACCGGGCCGTGGACGCGATAGAGGGCTGGGACACGGTGCTGGGCAACGAGGTAGTGCACACCGCCGAGCTCGTGATCAGTGAGTTCGTCACCAACGCGGTCCGGCATGCCGAAGCCGGCCCGGTCTCCCTGTCCGTCCGTCTCGACGAGCAGTCACTGCGGATCGAAGTCTGCGACGACTGCCCGGAGCTGCCCCGGCCGGGTCTCCCGGATCCGTGTAGCGAGAGCGGCCGAGGTCTGTTCCTCGTGGCCGCGCTCGCGGATCGATACGGCGTCGAGCCGACGGCGGTCGGGAAGTGCTGCTGGGCCGAGATCGCACTGCCCACCAATCCGGAACATCCGATCGCGTCCTCCCTTGTTGCACAGAGGAGTTGCTGATGACGACCACTCGCGTCCCCGGCGTGGCCGCCGAGGTGATCGCCGTTCGTCCGGGCCCACCACTCACCGGCACTGTGACTGTCGACGGCTCCAAGAACGCGGCGCTCCCGCTGGTGGCCGCCGCGGCTGCCCTCGGCTGTCCGGTGAGGCTGAACAACATCCCTGCCAACACGGACGTGCAGACCATGCTCGCGCTGCTCCAAGAGTCGGGCTGGCACGTAGTGCAGCCGGTCGGGAAGCCGACTGCGGCGGTGATTCTGCCGACTGAAAACCAGCCCGTGCGCCCCCACCTGCCCCAGGCCGCGCGTATCCGTGCCTCGTACTACCTGGTGCCGGCCCTGCTCGCCCGGCACGGAGAGGCACGGCTGCCGTGGCCGGGAGGCTGCCGGATCGGCGCACGCGGGATGGATCTGCACTTCAAGGTGTACGAGGCGTTCGGCGACCGGAGTGTCTTGGATGACTCCGGATATCGCGTCGAGGCCGCCAGACGTCGCTATGGCACGGTGTCCCTGGTGCTGCCGTTCCGCTCGCGCGGGGCGACCGTGGCCGCCCTGCTTCGAGCCGTCACCACCGGCCAGCCTCTGCGGCTGGGCGAGCCCAATCTCTCGCCGGAAGTGCTGTATGTGCTGGAGGCCCTGCAGGCGGCGGGCTGGGAAACCCGGGCCGGCGAGCGCCTGCTCGCCCTCTCGCCGCCCCTCTCGGCACCGAGCGACGCCGCATGGGTAGTGCCGGGAGACAAGGTGGAGGCAGGGACACTCGCCTGCGCAGTCGCCACCACCGGCGGAAGCGCGCGCATCCGAGGCGCGCGAGCCGACGACCTGGACCCCCTCGTGGCCGCCCTGCACCGACTGGGCATCTCCACCGTCAGCGAGGCGGACACTCTCACCGTGAACGCCCAGGACGGACGCTTGGCCAGCCGCCCCTTACGGGCCACTGCCTCGCTCAGCCCGGGCGGCTTGGACGCCGACTTCGAACCACCACTCATGGCACTGGCCCTCGGCCTACCAGGTACCCACCTGTTCGCCGACGCCATCAACCCAGGTCGCCACGGCAATCTTCTGCCGCAGTTGGCCCGCCTCGGGGCGGATATCGAGGAAATCTCCTCGACCGAGTGCCGCCTTACCGGTCCGCAACGGCTGACCGGAACGGGCGTGGAGGCCACCGACATCCGAACCGGATCCGCCCTCATGGTCGCCGGCCTCACCGCCCACGGCGTCACCACCCTCGGCGGCCTCGACCAACTCCGTCGCGGCCACGCTGACCTGCCCGGCAAGCTCCACAGCCTGGGCGCCGACATCTGCGAGGTCACCCCATGACCACCGACGGGCGCAACCTGCGCCAGATCGTTGCCACAACGGACGTCCACTCCGCCTTCGACAACGCCGCGCCGTTCCTGACCCACCTCCACTCGCTGCGGCCGACTTCCCTCATCGTGGACTGCGGCGACTTCTTCGAAGGCAGCGGGTACTACCGCCTCGCCCGCGGCACGATCGAGCGGGGGATCCTGCTCAGGCTGTACGACGTGCTGGCCCCCGGCAACCACGGCTGGCCCCACTACTTCGAACCCGACCTTCACCGGCGCACTGTCTGCGCCAATGCCGTGGATGCCAACACCGGCGACGCTCTGTTCCGCCGCCTGTACATCGCCGACATCGATGGACGGCGCGTCGGCGTAACCGCTGTGATCGGCCGGCAAGCCTTCCACTCGATCCCGGCTGCCCAGCGAGCCGGCCAATGCGTCACCGATCCCCTGCCGTCCCTGCGCGAGGTGATTCTCGCCCACCATCACGAGGTGGACAGCTGGATCCTGCTCAGTCATTCCGGCTTCGACGAGGACCGGAAACTCGCGGCAGCCTGTCCGTCCCTCGACGTGGTCTTCGCCGGGCACTGCCATAGCAATCAGTACGGACCGGTCCGAGTCGACGGCACCCTGGTCACCAAGGGTCGGGAACTCGCCGACGGCTATGCGATCGCGACACCCGTAGGCACGGGATGGGGTGCCGGCACTACATCCTTCCCAAATCGGGTCCCGAGCCGCTTTCCCATGGAGCTTGAGGATCTGCGCTCCCTCATCGAAAACGTCAAGCAGCAGCTGGCCGCCGTCCTCGGCCCGATCAGTCCGGCGTACCGCCACCAGCCCCTCGACCGGCGCAGCCTGCTCATGGAGCTCACCGCCCGCCTGCGTGCGGCACTCGGGTCAGACACGGTCATCCTCAACGAGACGGCACTACGTGCCGTCCCGCTCGGCGACACACTCACCCAGGGCGACCTGCTCTCCATCGAGCCGTTCGCCAACCAGCTGGTGCACGCCCACGTACCTGAGCCGGCACGCAGCGACCTCCGTGGCCTGCTGTCAGATCTGACCGCCCAGTCCGGTCCGCTCGTCACGGCCCCCTATCCCCTGCCGGACGCCATCACCACCGTGCTGACCACCGACTACCTCGCCGACACCTACCTCGGCGGACGCACACACGAGGCCGGCCTGCGCCTGGACCAGGCCGTCCAGCACGTCCTCACCGCTCCCGACACCGCGGAAGGAGACAGCGAATGATCCTCACCGGCCCGGAGATCACCGCTGCCGCTCACGACGGCCGCCTCCGCATCACCCCGTTCGCCGCCGACCAGGTCAACCCCAACAGCTACAACGTGCGTCTGGGCCCCACCCTGATCACCTACACGAGCACGGTCCTGGACCCACACCGGCCCAACCCCACAAACGCAACCAGCATCGGCTCGGACGGGCACATCCTCCAGCCAGGCGAGCTCTACCTCGGCCACACCCTCGAAGAGGTCGGCTCCGACACCTTCGTGCCACTGCTGTTCGGTCGTTCCTCCGTCGGACGCCTCGGCCTGTTCGTCGAGATCACCGCCCCCATCGGCGACATCGGCTTTCACGGCCAGTGGACGCTCATGCTCACCCCGATCCGACCGCTGCGCGTATACGAGGGCATGAAGATCGGGCAGATCATGTTCTTCGTCTCCACCGGCGCCATCGACCTCTACCGCGGCAAGTACCAGGCCGCCGCAGGACCGCAGCCCTCCGCCTACTGGCGAGACCTCGCCCGACTCCGGGCAGTGGCATCGTGATCCTCACCGGCCCTGCCATCGCCGCCGCCGTCCAGGCCGACGAGATCACCATCGACCCGTACGAACCCAGCCGCCTCTCCCCCAACGCCTACGACTGGCGGCTCGGGGACACGATCCGCGTCTGCGACGGCGACCTCGACGCCGCGACCCCCACCGCCTTCAGCGAGCAGCCCATCCCCGACACCGGCCTCGTACTGCGCCCTGACCTGCTCTACCTCGGCATTACGCTGGAGCGGACCGGTTCGGAGACGTACGCGCAGCTACTGAACGGCGACCGCGCCACCGGGTCCCTGGGCATCTGGGTTCACGTCTCGGCTCCGCTCGGACACCAGGGCCATGCGATCCGCTGGACGCTGGAGATCCGCGCCACGCGACCGGTGCGCGTGTATCCGGGCATGACCTTCGGCAAGCTCGTCTTCCTCACTGCCTTCGGCGCCCCGGCCAGCTACCAGCATCAGCCCGCCAAGTACGCGTCCACGGAAGGTATCGACGTCTCGCGCCTCTACGAGGAGATCGACGGAGGCACGCGGTGAACGCTCGCTCGGCCACCGGCCCGATGGCTGCCACCTTCCTGGACCTCCCCGTTGGAAGCCCCGGCGGCAGCGTCGAGCTCTTCCTCGACCTCTACACCGGCCGACAACCCCTCATCCCGGCCCGCGCCTTCATGCTCGCACCACCTGGTCACGCTCCTCGGCCACCCGCCGGACTCAGCGTGCTCCCCGTAGCAGGCAAATGTCTGGAAGGAACGGCCTTCAGCCGCTACGTCGCCACCCTGCGCAGAGCGCTCACAGCCATACTCGATCCCACGCAGATCGGCGTCCTCCACTTGCAGCACCTCGCATTCGGCGCCACTCCTGCCCTCATCCGCGCTCTGCCGACGCATCCTCGGATCGCCCTCGTCCACGGCACGGACCTGCTCTTCGCCGAGACCCACCGAGACCAGCTCCAAGTGCTGCGCGAAACAGCCAGGGCCGCCGACGCCATCGTGGTCCCGACCAACGCAATGGCCGACCGCCTCCTCAAGCTCGCCCCGCAGATCGAACGCCGCAAGATCACCCACATCCCCTGGGGCATCCCCGACCACCTGCTCACCGCCCCACCCGCCCGGCCGGCACGCACCTCCAGCAGCCACCTGCGGCTCCTGTACGCAGGACGCCTGACCGCCGAAAAGGGTGGTGAGGCCCTGATCAAGAGTCTGGCCCCGGTGCCCGGTGTCGAGCTGAGCGTCGCCGCGCCCAGAGCCCAGTTCCACGCACTGGCCCCGCTGCTGCAACGAGCCGGCGTACGAGTCCGCTACCTCGGCTGGCTACGCCGCCCACAGCTGTGGAAAGCCTTCACCGAACACGATGTGCTGGTCGTGCCGTCCACCACCCTGGAGGCCATGGGACTGGTCGCGCTGGAAGCCCAAGCGTGCGGGCTCCCCGTCCTTTACCAGCCTGTCCCCGGCCTCAGCGAGGCGCTCGCCGCTTCCGGTATGACCACCGACTTCACCCACTCCGCCGCCCTCGCACGGGATCTCGACCGGCTGATGAAGACCCCTGGGTTGCTGTCCGCCCTGCGCCAGGCGGGCTATGCCAATGCGGCCCGCTACCCCCTCTCGGCAACCGCACGATCCCTGACCGACCTCGGCCGACAGCTCACCTGAACCGACCGTCAGACGCCCCGACACGTCACTACCCGAACCGCTCCGCGAACGTCACTACGCTGACCGACGGGACACCCCGGCGAAGAGGGAGACCATGACGTACGACCGCGACCGCATCGAAGCCCTACTCGACGAGGGGGTCCGCGACAAGGTGTACCCGGGCGCCGTGTGGGCCCTCGGCGATGCCACCGGCATCCTCGACCAGGGTGCCACCGGCGTCCTCGACCCCGACGAGCCGGACGTGCCGATGCGCGCCGAAACCGTCTTCGACGCCGCCAGCCTCACCAAGATCCTGGCCGTCTGGTCCTCCGTCGGCGCTCTGTACGAGGACGGAACCCTCGACCTCGACCAGCCGCTCGGCAGCTTCTGGCAGGAGGTCACCGGGCACCCACTCGGAGCCGTCACCACCCGGCATCTGCTGACGCACACCGCCGGCGTCCCACTGCGAGCCCAGCTGAAGAACCTCTACGGCACCAACCCGGACGACATCCGCCGCGGAGTACTGCACGAGGCACTCCACCGGGCACCCGGCGAAGCCGTCGAGTACACCGACCGAGCCGCCCTCATCCTCGGCTACCTCGCCGAACACCTCTCCGGCAGCCCCTTGGACCAGCTGGCCACCGCCCGCACCTGGCACCCGCTGGGCATGACCGGCACCCGCTTCGGCCCCCTGCCCGCCGACCTCGCCGCCCGCTGCGCACCCACCGAACTCGACCAGGACACCGACACCCACCTCAAGGGAGTCGCCCACGACTTCTCTGCCCGCCTTCTGGGCGGCGTCTGCGGCATCGCCGGCGCCTTCACCGTCCTCGACGACCTCGCCGCCTTCCTCCGGTACATGCTCGCCCCTGCCGCTTCCCAGTTCCGGGCTGGTTTCGGGAGCGAATGGATCACCCGCTCCCTGACAATCCAGACGGGCCGGCTCCAACCTGCTCGCGGCCTGTTCTGGCACCCCGCTCCCGGCACGACCGCCGACGAAGACGTCTGGGTCCACTACGGCTTCACCGGCACAGGCATGTGGATTTCCCCCACCAAGTGCCGCTGGGCGGTACTCCTGACCAACAAGCTCTACTACACAAGGGAACGTGGCCCGTTGACCGAGGTTCGCAACACCTTCCGTGGGCTCGCCTTGAACTGACGTGGCAAAGCAACCCATCGCGTCCGGCCGGGTCTACTGCAGGGTTGGGCGAGCGGGCGGCTCGGCGTTGTTGACGGCGACGATCAGGTACGGGTCGATCTGTGCCCAGAGGGCGCCGCCCTCACGTTGCACTGCTCCGTCGAACCCCAGCCTGCGCAGACGCTCCCAAGCCGCTTGGACATCGTCGATGGCAACCCGAAGTTGGACGCCTGGAACGCCCGTAGCGACTTTGCTGGTGTGTGCCTGCCTGATCACGAGATTCTCATAAGAGACCCAGTCGCTTCCGCGGCGGTGCGCGCTCAAACCGAGGGCGGACATGGCCGCCGTCACGCGCCCGATGTCGGCGACGGGCAGATAGGCACCTTGGAGCCGGACCTGGTTCGGTGGCCAGACCGATCGATGCTCGTCAGCCGGCTCCGCATCGGTACGAGGGGCTTCCTCGACACCTTCCGATTCCGCATTCGCCCGCTGGATCCCGCGGATAAAGAAAAGATTCTGACCGTCCGTGGTGACGATATGTGTACGTCGCGCCGTCCACTTGCCGGACGTCAGCGTGCCAGCTGCGACCACGCGTGCTTGGCGCCGGTCCGGGAGCAGCAGATCAGCTCGGCTGTCGGCCTTGTCGAGCTTCTCGATGAACCGCGACCGAGCTTCGCCAGCCGCGGCGCGAGAAGGCAGGGACAGGATCGGAGAGACAGGAGTGAGCAGATTCTCGGCCAGCGTGACGAGCAGGGCCGCATCCTGAACAGTTCGCCCGAACGAGCCCAGCCATTCCTGGCCCAGACCTGCGCCGAGCAGGCTGGCGGCCATAGATGCCAGTGTGTCCGTGTCCGCGCCCTCCTGGCGCGCGGGGACACCGATGCCACGCTCCGGGCTGGCGGCCGAACGGGCCGCGAGGTAAATGGCTGCCACCGCGCACAACGTCCCCGACCCACGCGTCTTCGGCCGAGTGAGGCCGTGTTGCTCGAGAAAGGCGGAGGGCGCACTCAGCGCGCCGCTGTTCAGTGAGGACCGTGCGCTGGTGAGGAGATCCTCCACCTCCCGCACGGCGTCATCCCAGCCTTGTTCGTAGCCGCCGGGGAACGCCTTCGCAGCGGCATCCAACCAGTTTCTGTCCAGCCCCTGCCACACCGGTTCCCGCCAGTCCTTCAGACCGTCCAGTGTTGCTTCGACGAGCCAGCCGTAAGCCAATGGCGCAGGTTGCCGCAAACTGGTCCACAGGGCATAGGCATGCACCAAGGCACCCAGCAGGGCTCGCGGGTGCCCGTGTGTCGTCGCGGCGTCGCGGACCACGTCGTGCGCCAGGTCGCCGAAGGAACCCTCGTGGTGGACTATGACGTGCGGCGCGATGCGCATGGCCGCGCCGTTGGCCCCGCTACTGAAGTACTTTTCCTGGTCGTCGGCCCTCTTGCCCCAGGCCGATTCATGCTTCTCCCAGGCGCGGCAGGCACGCTTGACGCTGGCCCCGGCACCACGTTCGTAATCGAGGAGGAAGGGCCACTCGACTCGTTGCAACCAGGTAAGCCAGTCGTCTCCTGCAGTGAGGCGAGCACGAGCCACGGCGATGAGCATCTGTGTGTCGTCGCTGTACTCGCCTGGTCCGATGTCCTCAAGGATCGGGCGGAAACGGCTGCTTGCCGTTCGCTGCCAGGCGAAAAACCGACCCGCGACCTGGCTGAGTGGCGGAAGTGAGCGAGTCCGGTCCCGCCGCTCGTAGGGCCAGCCCATGGCGTCTCCGACGGCTGCTCCTAGCAGCATGCCGCAGGCTCTGTCGGTCCATGGGTGAAGCTCAGCGTTCACGTGTTCACTCTGCCAGAGTTGTTCGGGGGATGTACGGGCTCTCCGGTGGCCGATTGCCGGAGCGCACCGAGCGGCTCAGGACGTACTTGTCGAAGAGCATGGGAGCGACAACCAGAGGTGGCAGCAGAACCGCCATCCCGAACTGGGCATGTCTGAAGTGCTCCAGCTCTGCCTGCTTCTCGTCCCGGACGATGACAGAACGTACGGCGGACAGTGGGATGATCCCGGGTATCTGTATCTCTGCCTGGTCGTCCGTAGGCCACCAAGACGGGTGCCCACTTTCTCGCCGCAGAGTCACCTTGCCGGTCACCGTGGGCGCGAACATGGCATTGAAGCCGTCGGCACCCAGCCGGGCGCCGGCGCTCCTGTCTCGTGCGGAGTTGTAGGGACAGAAGCGTGCGCCGGAAGTGGCGAGCAGGTCGACGTCCAGCGTGAGAACCACCCAGTCCTGAAAATGGCGGTCCCGGCTCGCTGCCTGGGCCAGGTACCAGGTGTTCGGATACTCCACGCTCAGGAAGGTGAACTCCAGTGCGCCGTCCAGGCGCTGGGTATCGGCAGGCCGAAAGGCGTCCGCAGCTGTCTGCAGGGTGGCCACGGGACGTATCTGCCGGGTTTCGAGGATATGGGACAGGTTGGCCGACTTGGTGAGATGGCACAGACGGGTGATACCGCGGGCCCGGGCCTGCTCAAGGACGTCACTCACAAGCTCACCCGCACGTACAGGTCAGACATCTCCTGCGGCAGCAGACCGGTCAGCTTGCTTGAGTGCAGCATGATGAGGTCTGTACGAGCCCGGGTGATGGCTACGTACAACTGCCGGGCCTCGCGCGCCTTGGCCTCGTCGAGGCCGTGAGCCTCCACCTCACTCGGTTTCGGCAGCTCGTCCGCATCACAGAATGGGAGGATCACCGAGTCGAACTCGAAGCCCTTCGCCGCAGAGTAGGTCCCGTAAAACACCCCCGGCTCGTCCGTCCACCGCGCAAGCTCACGGTGCAGGCGGTGAATGGGGACACGACCTCGGTCGAGGAGAGATCTGAGTTTGTCCTCGTGGACCCGGGTGCGCATAAGAATGGCGACCTGGCGGTCCGCGCCCAGCGCCAGGGCGTTGCTCGCCGCCTGAACGAGCTGTTCTTCCTTGCCCGCGGTCTCCAGGATGGTGGGTTTCGGGCCGTCGGCCGCCGCACCGGTCGGCTGGACCAGATCGACGTCATCCTTGAAGTGCGGCATATCCGAAAGGGACTGGGCGAGTTGGGCGACCTGACGGCTGTTGCGATAGTTGTGGGCGAACTCCACGACATTTGACACATGAAGGCCCAGGGCACGCCAGGACATCCGGCTCCCGTAGATCTGCTGCGCGTAATCGCCGAAGAAAGTCAGTGATCCGTCGCTAGGAATGGCCGCTGCCAGGCTTCGAATCATCTCGGGTGTAAAATCCTGGCCCTCATCGACGACGACATGCCGGTAAAGCCGCTTGGTGGGATCAACCTTCAGGGCGCCCAGGACCGTCGACGCCATGTTGTCGAAGTCGTACTCGTACCCGGCTTCGGCACGCAACTGTACGTACCGTTGGTAGACCTCGAAGACGACTTCACGATCGGGTTGCTGAAGTGGCCTGCCCCGGCCAACCCGACGAGCACGGCCTTCCACATACGTCTGCTGGTCGACTATGCCGTGCCCGACCATCCAATGCAGCTCATCCAGGAAGAAATCGAGCGGACGGTGAATCACGGCCCGGGAGGGATGGCGCTCACGAGCCTCCCCCAGCGCCCGCTCAACCATTTGCTTCTTGGACTTGCATATGCGCACCGGCGCTTTGGTGCGATGCGCGAGATAGCCACGCGCGAAGGTGTGGTAGGTCTCGATCTGCAGGTTCGTAGACGCGGCGCTCATTCCCCTGAGGTAGGTTACGAGAGCCTTGTTGAAGGTGACCAACAGCGTGCGGCCTCCGATACCCGGGGCCGTGGCCAGATAATGAGCCCGATGGACCGCCATCGTCGTCTTGCCGCTGCCCGCCGTGCCCAGAACGACGCAGTGACCGCGTTCGTTCAGGAAGACGACGTCCCGCTGGTGACCCTTCGGGTCAGGTAACGAAAGCCCCATCGCGCCATTATGACGCGTCCATGGCCACTTGGTACAGATGATCCACGGACCGGTCCCTCAACTGGGCCTCCACCAACCGACGAAGCCGCAGCCCTCTCCGCTGGAGCTCGCGCCCTCGGCGATTAGGCAGCTTGGCCCGGGGGGTGGTGCATAGCTTCGTCCAGCCCTCGCGCGGGCTGCTGACGACCGCGGACTGCCGCCCCGCAAGCCACACCGCGGCACCTGCCCCGTGGACAGCCGATCACTTTCGAGGGCACATCCAGGGCACATGAGCCCAGGAAACGGCGTTAACCCGCGAGAACTACCGGGACGACTTTCCGCAGGTCAACGCGGATTTTATCGAAAATACCCAGGTCAACGCCCCGCCGCCTTCAATCGCTGCACGAGTGGCAGGACTTCAGCCATCGGCTGCATGAGGCGGGGCATCAGCCGTATTGCCTGGTGTGGCCCTGAGCGGGGGGTTCTTGCGGGGGGCTGATCGCTACCGCGCGGACAGCCCGGGGGCGAGCAGCTCCAGCACGTCCTCCCACCGGTAGCGGTCGGCCCCGCCGCCCGACTTCGGCCGGTGAGGCTTGTAGGAACTGACCAGGACGTCCATGGCGGGTGCTTCGCACAGGACGCGGGGAGGTTGGGCCGGTCCGTATACGATCAGCCGCCATGGACTGGCTGGAGCGGATCGCGAAGTTGCGGCAGTGGACCAGGAGCGGCACCCGCGCTCCGCACAAGCCGCTGCTGCTCCTGTACGCCCTCGGCCGGTTCCAGGACGATGCCGACGGCGGCCTGCGGTACACCGCGGTGGAGCGGGACTTGCAGGGTCTGCTGGTCGAGTACGGGCCGCCGAACAAGACCACACCCGCCTATCCCTTCCACCACCTGGTCAGCGACGGAGTATGGGAAGTCCGCACCGATCGCGGACCGGGCAGCCCCGGCAGCGGGGTGCGGGACCTCCGGGAGACGGGCGCCACCGGGCGGCTCGCGCCGGATCTGCGAGCGGCGCTGCGACGTGAGCCGGACCTGCTCGGCAGGATCACGCGACTGCTGCTCGACCTGCACTTCCCGCCCTCCCTGCACGGAGAACTGTGCGAAGCCGTCGGCCTGGAGCTGGAGCCGGGGGCGGGTGAACGGCTCTCGGCGGTACGCAGACAGCGGGACCCGCGGATGCGGGAGCTGGTCCTGACCGCCTACGAGTACCGGTGCGCCTTCTGCGGATACGACGGGAGGATCGGCGCGGTGCCGGTCGGGCTGGAGGCCGCCCACGTGCGGTGGTGGGCGTTCGGCGGACCCGACGAGACCGAGAACGGGCTGTGCCTGTGCTCGCTGCACCACAAGCTCTTCGACAAGGGCGTCCTCGGCGTGGGAGGCGACCGGCGCATCCTGGTCTCGCAGCGCTTCGTCGGCCACAGCCCCGCCGCCCGCGAGCACGTCATAGCCCTCGCGGGCCGCCCGCTCATCGGACCGCAGCCCGGCTCGCGTCCCGTCGCCGCGGCTCACCGCGACTGGCATGCGCGGCAGGTCTTCCACGGCGAACCGCGCCCTGCCGCCGCTGCCTGACCTCGGGAGTCATCCCGGAGAATCCCCTTCTGCCTGCTCTCACCTCTCGGCCATGAGTTCCTTCAGCGCGACGTTCAGTTCCAGCACGTTCACGCGGGGCTCGCCGATGAAGCCGAGCGTGCGGGGCTCGGTGTGCTCGTCGACCAGTTTCTGGACGCGTTCGGCGGGCAGTCCGTTGCGGTCGGCGACCCGGTGGACCTGGAGATCCGCGTACTCGGGAGAGATGTGCGGGTCCAGGCCGGAGCCGGAGGAGGTCACCGCGTCGGCCGGTACGTCGGAGGGGTTGACGGTGTAGCCGGCCACGGAGTTGTCCTCGATGACGGCGGCCTTGGCGTCCTTCACCCACTGCAGCAGCTCCGCGTTGTCGGCGGAGCGGTTGGTGGCTCCGGACAGGATGAGGTCGTACTGGGTGTTGACGCTGTTGGTGCCGAGGCCGTTGGCCGGACGGCCCTGGAACCACTTCAGGTCGGGTTCCGGGGTCTCCTGGCCGTCCTTCAGGGGGAGGTTGTACTGCTGGCCGATCAGGGAGGAGCCGACGACCTTTCCGTCGGCCTCGATCTCCGAGCCGTTCGCCCGGTCGGGGAAGAGGCCCTGGGCGATGCCGGTGATCAGCAGGGGGTAGGCGATTCCGGTGACGACGGTCAGGACGAGAAGGGCGCGCAGGCCCGCCACGAGCAGCCGGGCGGTGTTGGTTACGGACGTGTTCATGGCGGTCAACCGATTCCGGGAATGAGCGAGACGATCAGGTCGATGAGCTTGATGCCGATGAACGGGGCGATCAGCCCGCCGAGGCCGTAGACGGTGAGGTTGCGGCGCAGCAGCCGGTCGGCGCTGACCGGCCGGTAGCGCACCCCCTTCAGGGCGAGCGGGACCAGCGCGACGATGATCAGCGCGTTGAAGATCACCGCGGAGAGGATCGCCGAGTCCGGCGAGGACAGCCGCATGATGTTGAGCTTGTCCAGGCCCGGATAGACGGCCGCGAACAGCGCCGGGATGATCGCGAAGTACTTGGCGACGTCGTTGGCGATGGAGAACGTCGTCAAGGCACCCCGGGTGATCAGGAGTTGCTTGCCGATCTCGACGATCTCGATGAGCTTGGTCGGGTTGGAGTCGAGGTCGACCATGTTGCCGGCCTCCTTGGCGGCCGACGTGCCGGTGTTCATCGCCACGCCGACGTCGGCCTGCGCGAGGGCGGGCGCGTCGTTGGTGCCGTCGCCGGTCATCGCGACCAGCTTGCCGCCGGCCTGCTCCCGTTTGATCAGGGCCATCTTGTCCTCGGGGGTGGCCTCCGCGAGGAAGTCGTCGACGCCCGCCTCGTCGGCTATCGCCTTCGCGGTCAGGGGGTTATCGCCAGTGATCATGACGGTCCTGATGCCCATGCGGCGCAGTTCCGCGAACCGCTCGCGCATGCCTTGCTTGACGACGTCCTTGAGGTGGATGACCCCGAGGACGCGGGCGCCTCGCTCGTCCTCGACCGCTACCAGCAGCGGCGTGCCGCCCGCGGCGGAGATGCGCTCGGCGGCCGTGTCCGCGTCCCCGGCCACCGTGCCGCCGCGCTCCCGGACCCAGGCGATGACGGAGCCCGCGGCGCCCTTGCGGACGCGCCGGCCGTCGACGTCGACGCCGGACATGCGGGTCTGGGCGGTGAAGGAGATCCATTCGGCGCCGACGATTTCGCCCGAAGAGAAAGGCGCGCGAAGCGCTTCCTCAGAAGGGTGGTGGTGGGCGACGGGTGGGCGTTCGCGCAGGCCGTACTTCTCCTCGGCGAGGACGACCACCGAACGGCCCTCGGGCGTCTCGTCGGCCAGCGAGGAGAGCTGGGCGGCGTCCGCGACCTCGGCCGCGGTGGTGCCGCTCACCGGCACGAACTCGGCGGCCTGCCGGTTGCCGAGCGTGATGGTGCCGGTCTTGTCCAGCAGCAGCGTGGAGACGTCACCGGCGGCCTCGACCGCGCGGCCCGACATCGCCAGCACGTTGCGCTGCACCAGGCGGTCCATGCCCGCGATGCCGATCGCGGAGAGCAGCGCGCCGATCGTGGTGGGGATCAGGCACACCAGCAGCGCCACCAGCACGGGCATCGTCAGTTCGGTGCCCGCGTAGTCGGCGAGGGGCGGGAGGGTGGCGCAGGCCAGCAGGAAGACGACGGTCAGCGAGGCGAGCAGGATGTTCAGCGCGACCTCGTTCGGCGTCTTCTGCCGGGCCGCGCCCTCGACCAGGTTGATCATCCGGTCGATGAAGGTCTCGCCCGGCCTGGTGGTGATCCGGACGACGATGCGGTCGGAGAGCACCTTGGTGCCGCCGGTGACGGCGCTGCGGTCGCCGCCGGACTCGCGGATGACGGGCGCGGACTCGCCGGTGATCGCCGACTCGTCGACCGAGGCGACGCCCTCGACGACGTCGCCGTCGCCGGGGATGACGTCGCCGGCCTCGCAGACGACCAGGTCGCCGACGCGCAGCTCGGTGCCGGCCACCGTGCTGCCGTCGGCCCGGCGGGCGACGGTGTCGGTCTTGGCCCTGCGCAGCGTGTCGGCCTGCGCCTTGCCGCGGCCCTCGGCGACGGCCTCCGCCAGGTTGGCGAAGATCACGGTCAGCCAGAGCCAGGCGCTGATGGTCCAGCCGAACCAGTCGCCGGGGTCGGTGAAGGAGAACACCGTGGTCAGGACGGAGCCGACGAGGACGACGAACATGACGGGCGACTTCACCATCACCCGCGGGTCGAGCTTGCGCAGCGCGTCGGGCAGCGACCTGACCAGTTGCCTCGGTTCGAAGAGGCCCGCGCCGACGCGGCCCCCCGGCTTGTGCCCGGCCGGTGTGTCGTCGTGCGGCGCCCGGGGGCCGGTGGCCGTGGACGTGGCTGTGGACATGGAGTCCTCGTGCTTCTGGGTGTCGGTCGTGTCGGTGGTCATGCCGCCAGCCCTTCGGCGAGCGGGCCCAGGGCGAGTGCCGGGAAGTAGGTCAGACCGGTGATGATGAGGATCGCGCCCACGAGCAGGCCGGTGAACAGCGGTTTCTCGGTGCGCAAGGTGCCCGCGGTGGCGGGCACGGGCTTCTGTCCGGCGAGTGAGCCGGCGAGCGCCAGGACGAACACCATCGGCAGGAAACGGCCGAGCAGCATGGCCAGGCCCAGGGTCGTGTTGAACCACTGGGTGTCGGCGTTCAGACCGGCGAAGGCCGAGCCGTTGTTGTTCGAGGCGGAGGTGTAGGCGTACAGGATCTCGGAGAAGCCGTGGGCGCCGGTGTTGGTCATCGAGTCGCCCGGGGTGGGCAGGGCCATCGCCGCGGCGGTGAAGGTGAGGACCAGCGTCGGGGTGACGAGGATGTAGCAGGCGGCGAACTTGATCTCCCGGCTGCCGATCTTCTTGCCCAGGTACTCCGGGGTGCGCCCGACCATGAGCCCCGCGATGAAGACCGCGATGACCGCCATGATCAGCATGCCGTAGAGCCCGGACCCGACACCGCCGGGCGCGATCTCGCCCAGCATCATGCCGAGCATGGTGATGCCACCGCCGAGGCCGGTGAAGGAGGAGTGGAAGGAGTCCACCGCGCCGGTGGAGGTGAGGGTGGTGGACACCGCGAAGAGCGACGAGCCGCCGATGCCGAAGCGCAGCTCCTTGCCCTCCATCGCACCGCCGGCCGCCTGGAGGGCGGGGCCGTGGTGGGCGAACTCGGTCCACATCATCAACGCGACGAAGCCGGCCCAGACGGTGGCCATGGTCGCGAGGATCGCGTAGCCCTGGCGCACCGAACCGACCATGACGCCGAAGGTCCGGGTGAGGGCGACGGGGATCAGCAGGATCAGGAAGACCTCGAACAGGTTGGTGAACGGGGTGGGGTTCTCGAAGGGGTGGGCGCTGTTGGCGTTGAAGTAGCCGCCGCCGTTGGTGCCCAGCTCCTTGATGACCTCCTGCGAGGCGACCGCGCCGCCGTTCCACTGCTGCGAACCGCCGGTGCTGTGCTCATTCAAGAATTGACCGACCTCGTGGATGCCGGAGAAGTTCTGGATGACGCCGCAGGCCACCAGGACCACCGCGCCGACCGCCGCGAGCGGCACCAGGACGCGGACGACGCCGCGCACCAGGTCGGCCCAGAAGTTGCCCAGTTCGCCGGTGCGGATGGGGGTCCCCCCGCTCGAGCGAAGCCGAGAGTGGGGGAGGGCGAAGCCGCGTACGAGGGCGATGGCGACGGCGATGCCGACGGCCGCGGAGACGAAGTTCTGCACGGCGAGCCCGGCGGTCTGCACGACGTGGCCCATGGCCTGTTCGCCGTAGTACGACTGCCAGTTGGTGTTGGCCACGAAGGACGCGGCGGTGTTGAACGCCTGGTCCGGGTCGATGGAGGCGAAGCCCAGCGAGCCGGGCAGCACGCCCTGGAGCCGCTGGAGCAGGTAGAGGAAGACGACGCCCGCGAAGGAGAAGGCGAGGACGCCGCGCAGGTACGCGGTCCAGCGCATCCGGGTGTCGGGGTCGGCACCGATGCCCTTGTAGATCCACCTCTCGACCCGCAGGTGCCGGGGAGACGAGTAGACCCGGGCCATGTAGGTGCCGAGGGGGACGTGGGCGAGCGCCAGCGCGGCCAGCAGGGCGAGCATCTGGAGCACGCCGGCGAGGACGGGGCTCATGGGGTGCTCAGAACCTCTCCGGGTGGATCAGGGCGAGGACGAGGTAACCCAGCAGGGAGACGGCCACGATCAGGCCGACGACGTTCTCTGCGGTCACAGCTTCGTCACCCCCTTGGCGACGAGAGCCACGAGCGCGAACACCGCGATCGTGGTGACGACGAAGGCCACGTCGGCCATCGCGAGCTCCTAGTGAGGTTCGAACGAGAGTCTGACAACGAGATGAGACCCCCGGTACGACCCGATTCGGCCGCCGTTGATGGCTTCCTTACGGCGGCCCGAGCGGCTTTGATGCATCTCTTACGGCGCCGGTGAACACGCGATGCGCGGGCTCCCGTGCTCCGGTCAGCCCCAGACCCCGTCCGCGATCGCGGCGCCGAGGAAGGCCGCGCCCAGGCCGGCGGTGACACCGGCGACGACGTTGGCGGCGGCCAGGAGCCGCGCCCCGGTCTCGGCCAGCCGCAGCGTCTCGTAGGAGAAGGTGGAGTAGGTGGTCAGCGCTCCGCAGAACCCGGTACCGACCAGCAGCCGCACCGAGTCCGAGGCGGCGCCGTGGGCGGCCGCGCCGGTGAGCGTGCCGAGGACCAGGCAGCCGACGACGTTGACGGTGAAGGTGCCCCAGGGGAAGAGGGTGCCGTGCCGGGCCTGGACCGCGCGGTCGGTCAGATACCGCAGGGGCGCACCGACCATGGCGCCGGTCACGACGAGCAGCCAGTTCACTTGCGCCTCCCGGGGATCAGGCGTCGGGTGAGGCTCGCGGCGCACCACACGCCGGCGAGGGCGGCCGACACGGTGGCGGCCAGGTAGGCGAGGGCGGTGCCGGGATCGCCGCCTTGGAGCAGGCGCTGGATGCCGACGGCGTAGGTGGAGAAGGTGGTGAAGCCGCCCAGGACGCCGGTGCCGAAGAACGGGCGCAGCAGGCGGTGCGCGCACCACACGTCGGTGACGAGCACCATGAAGACGCCGATCACCGCGCAGCCGGCCGCGTTGACCAGCAGGGTGGTCCAGGGGAAGGCGCCGGGCGCGGTGGGCCACAGCAGCGAGGCGGCGTAGCGGGCCGTGGCGCCCAGGGCACCGCCGGCCGCGACCGCAAGGAGGACGGGCGCCTGTCCGCCGGCGAGCTCGCGCCGCTGGGCGGGCACCGACAGGTCGACGTCCGGGTCGATGGGCTCGCGGCCCTCGGGGCCCACCGGCGGTGGCTTGCGCGGGGTGTTCCGCAACGCGGGTCTCCTACTCGTGCGGCCGCCCGGGCATGCGGACGGTCCTGGTCACCAGTAGGGACTGTTGGCGGCGTCGGTGCCGCGGTTCGGGTACGGCGAGCCCCACCGCCGCGCGGCCACCCGGACGGGGCAGGCCGCTGCCGCCCAGGGTAGCCCAGCGGCGCCGGCGCGAGTGGCGCCCCGGTCCCGCTACGAGTCCTGTCCCGGACCGTCCGGGACGGGACTCGTAGACTCGACGGCCGATATCGGTTGCGTCACTGTCGGAGGTGGACCGGGTGCGGGAGTTCCAGCGGGGCGCGGTGCGGCTGCACATCCTGCACCACGCGGCCCAGGAGGAGATCCACGGTGCCTGGATGACCGCGGAACTGGCCCGGCACGGGTACCGGATCAGCCCCGGCACCCTCTATCCGACGCTGCACCGCCTGGAGGCGGACGGGCTGCTCGCCTCCGAGCAGCGCGTGGTGGACGGCCGCACGCGCCGCGTCTACCGGGCGACCGAGGCGGGGAAGGCGGCCCTCGCCGAGGACCGCAGGGCCCTGGAGGAACTGGCCCGCGAGGTGCTCGGCGACGAGCGGCATCGCCCTGAGCCTTCACCAGGAACGTGACTTCGGCTACGCGTCGCGGGAGGCGAGTGCCCGGCGGATGCCGTACGCGATGACGCCGACGGCGAGCACGGCTGCCCCGGAGATCACGGAGGAGGCCGGCAGGGTGAACGCCAGCAGCAGGCAGCCCGCGAACCCGGCCACCGGGACCAGGCGCGGCGGGCGGCCCTCCGCGGGTGTCAGCGTCCAGGCGGAGGCGTTGGCCACGGCGTAGTACGCCAGGACCGCGAACGACGAGAAGCCGATCGCCCCGCGCAGGTCCGCCGTCGCGGCGAGCACGGCCACCACGGCGCCCACGAGCAGTTCGGCCCGGTGCGGCACCTTGTACCGCGGGTGGACGGCGGCCAGGCCGTGCGGAAGATGCCGGTCGCGGGCCATGGCCAGGGTGGTGCGGGAGACGCCGAGGATCAGCGCCAGCAACGAGCCGAGCGCGGCCACCGCCGCCCCGGCCCGGACCACCGGCGACAGCCAGTCGGCGCCCGCGGCCCGCACCGCGTCCGACAGCGGCGCGGTGGCCTCGGCCAGCCCCTCGGGGCCGAGCACCGACAGGACGGCGAGCGCCACGAGGACGTACACGGCGAGCGCCATGCCCAGGGCGAGCGGAACGGCGCGGGGGATGGTGCGGGCCGGGTCGCGGACCTCCTCGCCCAGGGTGGCGATGCGCGCGTATCCGGCGAACGCGAAGAACAGCAGGCCCGCGGCCTGGAGCACCCCGCGCGCGTCGGTGTCGCCCCCGACGTCCCAGCGGGCGGCGTCCGCCGTGCCGGAGCCGAGGGAGGCGATCACCACCGCCGCCAGCACCGCCAGGACCACGGCGACGATCACGCGGGTCAGCCACGCCGACTTCTGCACGCCGGCGTAGTTCACGGCGGTCAGCGCCACCACCGCGGCGACGGCGACGGCGTGCGCCTGGCCGGGCCAGACGTACGCGCCGACGGTCAGGGCCATGGCCGCGCAGGAGGCGGTCTTGCCGACGACGAAGGCCCAGCCGGCGAGGTGGCCCCAGAAGTCGCCGAGCCGCTCCCGGCCGTAGACGTAGGTGCCGCCGGAGGCGGGGTAGCGGGCGGCGAGCCGCGCGGAGGAGGTGGCGTTGCAGTACGCCACCACGGCGGCCACCGCGAGCCCCAGCAGGAGCCCGGAGCCGGCGGCGCGGGCGGCCGGGGCGAGCGCCGCGAAGATCCCCGCGCCGATCATCGAGCCCAGCCCGATCGTCACGGCGTCGGGCACGCCCAGCCGCCGCCGCAACTCGTCCGGCGTCCCCGCCGCGGCGGTCGAAGACTCGCCCATCAGCCCTCCTGGATTACGGTTCTCGATATCGGCAGACGATATAGGAGCCGGGTGACTCGGCGGTGAACTCCCGGCGCCGGACCGGGACCGCCGCCCCCCGCTCCCCCGCCCGAGGCCGCCGCGTCCTCTCCCACCCGAACCCGTAGCATGACGTGCGTGACCAGGAGCACCCCGTCGATCAGCCGCCCGGCCGGGCGGCTGCTCACGCTGCTGGTGACGGCCGTACTGGCCGGCCTGCTCGGCATGCACGGCCTGGCTCCCGGAGTGCCTACGGCGCACGCCGGCACCGGAACGTCGTCCGGTGCACACCACACGGACGCCATGGCGGCCCACGCGGACGGTGCCGCGACCCTCGCGGACCGTGTCTGCGGACACTCGGACGGCGGATCGGGACACGTCGACCACGCCGACGGCACGTGTGCGGCCGCCGGGACCGCCTCCGCCTACACGCCGCCGCCCCTGACCGGCGCCACGGCCGACGCGCCCGACGCCGCCTCCCCCGCCGTGACGGCCACGGGAACGCCCCAGGACGGGCGGGGTCCGCCCGACCTCTCCGAACTGCAGCTCCTGCGGATATAGAGCGGCCCGCACGCCCTCGCATCCACCAGGCACATCCACTCGGACGCGCGCCGCGAGCAGGCGCGCGTGAAGGAGTTGCACCCAGCATGAAGCACACGCGTTCCCTCGTACGCCGTACCGCCGCCGTCCTCGCCGCAGGAGCGGCGGCACTCGCCCTGGCCGCCTGCGGCGGGGCCGACGACGGCGACACCGGCGGCTCCGCAGGACACGGCGGCCACAGCGCGACGGCCTCCGCGTCCGCACCGGCCTCGCAGGGCAAGCACAACGCCGCCGACGTGGCGTTCGCGAAGGGGATGATCCCCCACCACCGCCAGGCCGTCGAGATGGCCGACCTCGCGCCCGGACGGGCGGCGTCGCCGGAGGTCGAGAAGCTGGCCACGGAGATCAAGAAGGCCCAGGACCCGGAGATCAAGACGCTGTCCGGCTGGCTCACGGCGTGGGGCGAGGAGGTGCCCGCCGAGGGCGCCGCCATGGACCACTCCGGGCACGGCACGGGCGCCATGGACGGCATGATGACGGACCAGGAGATGAGCGGGCTCGAGGACGCCTCGGGCGAGGCGTTCGACACCGCCTTCCTGGAGCTGATGATCAAGCACCACGAAGGCGCGGTCACCATGGCGAAGGCCGAGCAGGCCGACGGCGCCTTCGCCCCGGCCAAGAAGATGGCCGACGAGATCATCACGTCCCAGAGCGCCGAGATCGAGCGCATGAACCAGCTCCTCGGCAAGGGCTGATCCACCGGCGGGCCATCCGTCGCCCTCGGATACCCGGAACCGGTACCGGAATACCCCGTGGGGGTATATGGTTCCCGACCGTGGGGCCCAGCCCGGGCCCCACGGTCGAGATGTCGATTGGGGTGGACACGCCATGGAGCATCAGCACGCGCACGGCGCGACCTGGGCGACGGCGGTGCGGGCGACCCTGCACTGCCTCACCGGGTGCGCCATCGGCGAGATCCTCGGCATGGTCATCGGCACCGCCCTGCTGTGGGGCAACGTGCCGACGATGGCCCTGGCGATCGGCCTCGCCTTCGTCTTCGGCTACTCGTTCACCCTCTTCGCGGTGGTGCGGGCGGGGGTGTCCCTGAAGGCCGCGGTGAAGGTGGCGCTGGCCGCCGACACCGTGTCCATCGCGGTGATGGAGCTGGTCGACAACGGCATCATCGCGCTGACGCCGGGGGCGATGGACGCGCACCTGTCGGACGGGCTGTTCTGGTACGCGCTGCTCGGCGGCTTCGCCGTGGCGTTCCTGATCACCACGCCGGTCAACAAGTGGATGATCGGCCGCGGCAAGGGCCACGCCGTGGTCCACGCCTACCACTGACGGCGCCTCCGCGGCCGTCCGTCCGAACGCGCCGCCGGGCGGCCCCCGGAACATCGGGGGCCGCCCGGCGTCGTACGGAGATCCTCAGACGGCGCGGCCGGTGAGCTCGTAGCCCGCCTCGTCGACGACCTTCGCCAGGAGCGCGTCGTCGGGCTCCCCCTCAGTGGTGACGGAGACCCGGCCGGCCTCGCGGTCGACCTCGACCGCCCGTACGCCGTCCAGGGCGCCGATCTCCTTGCCGAGCGTGGCCTCGCAGTGTCCGCAGGTCATGCCGGAGACGGCGTAGACGGTGGTGACACCCTCGGCGACCGCCACGGTGGTGTCGGTGGCGGCGGTGGTGGAGCAGCTGCCGTCAGGGGTGCAGCAGGACATCTCTTCCTCCTGGGAGTGATCGGTGGGGACACCCGGCCGATCCGGTGGCCGAGTACCCTATGGGGGTATGCGGGCTCGCTCCGTCAATCTATACCCCAAGGGGGTATACGTGAAAGCCGCGTGGGCGACGACCCGGCACCCCGCCCTCCTCAGTCCCCGTCCCCGCCCACCACGGGCCCCCCGCCCACCGTGAACCCGATCACCGACCCGCCCCCGTCCCGCCGGAAGGCGAACGTCGCTCCCCCGTGCGCCAGCGCCACCTCCCGCACGATCGACAGGCCGAGGCCGGAACCGGCCCGGGAGCGGGCGTCGGCGGCGCGGTAGAAACGGTCGAAGACCCGGGTCAGGTCGGCCTCGGCGATGCCCGGACCGCGGTCGCGGACCTCCACCCTGATCGGGCCCTCCAGGGCCGGCCCGGCGACCGCGACCTCGATGGGCCCGGTGCCGCCCGGGTCGAACTTCGCGGCGTTCTCCACCAGGTTCGACAGCGCCCGCGTCAGCATGGCGGGCCGCCCCTCCGTCACCGTCTCCCCACGGACGCTCACCCCGATGTCCCGCCCCGTACGGCGCCGCGCCAGGCTCGCCACGTCCCGCGCGACCCGAGCCAGGTCGACCCGCTGCGGAGGCTCCCCGGCGGACTGCCCGGCCGCCAGCTCGACCAGCTCGTTGACCAGGTCGGTCAGCTCACGGGCCTCCTGGCCGAGGTCCGCGACCAGTTCCCGGCGCGCCTCCGGCGGAAGCTCGTCGATCCGGCGCAGCAGCGAGATGTTGGTCCGCAGCGAGGTCAGCGGCGTCCGCAGCTCGTGCCCCGCGTCCTGGACCAGCCGCCGCTGGTCCTCCTCCGACTGCGCGAGGCGGACCAGCATCAGGTCGATGGCGCGGCCCAGGCGCCCCACCTCGTCCGGGCCGGTCACCGGCACCTGGACCCCCAGCCGGCGGGTGCGGGCGACGTCCTCGGCGGCGGAGGTCAGGAGCACCAGCCGCCGGGTGATGCGCCGCGCCAGCCACCAGCCGAACAGCCCGGCGGCCGTCACCACCGCCGCCATCAGCAGCAGCGTCCGGCGCTGCAACGCCCGCAGCAGCTCCTCGGTGTCGCTGAACTCCTGCGCCACCTGCACCGCGCCCCGGCCGCCGCCCAGCGACACCGTCGCGACCCGGAAGACGTCGTCGCCGACCCCGACGTCCTCGTGCTCGACCGTCCGCCCGGCCACGGCGGCGTGCGCCGTCCGCCGGTCGGCGTCGGTCACCGGCAGCCGGGGACCGGCCGGATCGGAGATCTCACCGTCCGGCCCGAGGACCTGCACGTCGGTGCGGGCCGGGCGCACGATCTCGTGACCCGGCGCGGAGGAGGCGAAGTCGCCGGGCGACATCCGCCGCTCGCGCACCTCGGCCCGCAGGTCCTGCACGACCTGCGCGAAGACGGTTTCCTGGTCCACCCGCACCAGCCGGGCCGCCGCGTTGTACGACAGCACCCCGACGAGGACAGTGACCACGGCCGTGACCGTCGCGAAGGACACCGCGAACGTCGTCCGCAGCGACAGCAGCCGGGGCCGGCGCCCGAGCGGGGACGGGCCCACTCAGTCCTCCCGCAGCACGTAACCCACCCCGCGCACGGTCTGGATCGGCTGCGGCGCGCCCGGCTGGTCGAGCTTGCGGCGCAGGTAGCCGACGTAGACGGCGAGGTTCTTGGAGCCGGGCCCGAAGTCGTAGCCCCAGATGCGGTCGTAGATCGTGGAGTGGTCGAGGACGACGCCCGCGTTGCGCACCAGCAGCTCCAGCAGCTCGAACTCGGTGCGGGTCAGCTCCAGCTCGCGCCCGTCCCGCCAGGCGCGGCGGGCCCGCGGGTCCATGCGCAGCCCGGCCGCCTCCAGGTACCGGGCGGCGGCGTCCGGCTCCTGTGGCCCGTCCGCGGCCGGGGGAGCCGTGCCCGCGCCCTCCCCGTCCCCCCTGTCGCCCCTGTCCCCCTTCTCCTCCCGGTCCTCCCGGTCCGTACGCCGCAGCAGGGCGCGCAGCCGGGCGAAGACCTCCTCGACGTCGAAGGGCTTCACCACGTAGTCGTCGGCGCCCGCGTCCAGGCCCGCGATCCGGTCGGCGGTCTCCACCAGCGCCGTCAGCATCAGGATCGGCGTCGGGTCGCCCTCGGCACGCAGCTCCCGGCAGACCTGGAGGCCGTCGACGCCCGGCATCATCACGTCCAGCACGAGCACGTCCGGCCGGCCGCTGTGGGCCTGCGCCAGCGCCTCGGTGCCGTCGGCGACCGCGGTGACCCGGTAGCCCTCCAGGGTCAGGGCGCGCTCCAGGGCGTGCCGGATCGCGCGGTCGTCTTCGGCGAGCAGAACAGTCCGGGGCACCCGTCCAGTCTGCCAAGGCGACCGGGCCCGTGACCGGACGGCCGGGCTTCTTACCGAGCTCTCACCCAGTGGGCCGCAGCGCCGCGAGCCGTTGCTCGAAGGGCACGACCTCGAAGGCGTCGTCCGCCGGCTTCCCGTCCGGTCGCGAGGCCGACGACAGCCCGGCCATCAGCGCGGCCAGCTCGCCGGCCGCCCGCTCGATCCGCCCGTCCAGCCCCTCGGCGCCCCAGTCCTCCGAGGCGGCGTACACGCCGGTCGGGACGACGACGGCCTTGAGGTAGGCGAAGAGCGGGCGCAGGGCGTGGTCCAGGACCAGTGAGTGCCGGGCCGTGCCGCCGGTCGCGCCGATCAGGACCGGTTTCCCGGCGAGGGCGTTCTCGTCGGTGACGCTCAGCGCGTCGAAGAACGACTTGAACAGCCCGCTGTACGACGCCGAGAACACCGGCGTGACGACGATCAGGCCGTCGGCCGCCGCGACCGCGCCGAAGGCGGCGGCGAGATCCGGGCCCGGGAAGCCGCTGGTGAAGGTGTGCGCGATCTCGACGGCGAGGTCGCGCAGCTCGACCACCTGGACCTCGGCCGGTGTCCGCTCGGCGGTGGTGGCGGCCAGGCGGTCGGCGAGCAGCCGGGTGGAGGACGGGACGCTCAGTCCCGCCGAGACGACGACGAGCTTCATGCCCGCACTCCTTCCTCGCGCTCCCTGCGGGCGGCGGCCAGCAGGGACGTGTGCGTCGGCGCGTCCGGCACGGCGGCCGGACGGTCCTTGGCGAACTCCTTGCGCAGCACCGGCACGACCTCCTCGCCGAGCAGGTCGAGCTGCTCCAGGACGGTCTTCAGGGGCAGCCCGGCGTGGTCCATCAGGAACAGCTGGCGCTGGTAGTCACCGGCGTAGTCGCGGAAGGCGAGCGTCTTCTCGATCACCTGCTGCGGGGAGCCCACCGTCAGCGGCGTCTGCGCGGTGAAGTCCTCCAGCGACGGCCCGTGCCCGTAGACCGGCGCGACGTCGAAGTACGGCCGGAACTCGCGCACCGCGTCCTGGCTGTTCCTCCGCATGAACACCTGTCCGCCGAGGCCGACGATCGCCTGCTCGGGGGTGCCGTGCCCGTAGTGGGCGTAGCGGTTGCGGTACAGCTCGATCATGCGCTTGGTGTGGTCGGCGGGCCAGAAGATGTTGTTGTGGAAGAAGCCGTCCCCGTAGTAGGCGGCCTGCTCGGCGATCTCGGGCGAGCGGATGGAGCCGTGCCAGACGAAGGGCGCGACGCCGTCCAGCGGGCGCGGCGTGGAGGTGAAGCCCTGGAGCGGGGTACGGAACTTCCCCTCCCAGTTCACGACGTCCTCGCGCCACAGGCGGTGCAGCAGGGCGTAGTTCTCGACGGCGAGGTTGATGCCCTCCCGGATGTCCTTGCCGAACCACGGGTACACCGGGCCGGTGTTGCCGCGGCCCATCATGAGGTCCACCCGGCCGTCGGCCAGGTGCTGGAGCATCGCGAAGTCCTCGGCGATCTTCACCGGGTCGTTCGTGGTGATCAGGGTGGTGGAGGTGGACAGGATCAGCCGCTCGGTGCGGGCCGCGACGTAGCCGAGCATCGTGGTCGGGGACGACGGCACGAAGGGCGGGTTGTGGTGCTCGCCGGTCGCGAAGACGTCCAGGCCGACCTCCTCGGCCTTCAGCGCGATGGCGACCATGGCCTTGATGCGCTCACGCTCGGTCGGCGTCCGGCCCGTGGTCGGGTCCGGGGTGACGTCGCCGACGGTGAAGATGCCGAACTGCATGGTCGCTCAACCTCCGATTTGTTGACGGTTCAACTATACCCGCCCAACGGTCGGCCGCCGGCCGTTATTCCACAGGCCCGTGCCAGCCTGCCCCCATGCTCGTCCTCCGCTCCGCCGCCCTCTTCGAGATCGGCGGCGCCTGGCTGGTCTGGCAGGGGGTGCGCGTACGGCTTCGTCGCCACCTTCCAGCCCGACGCCCACTTCGGCCGCATCCTCGCCGCGTACGGCGGGATCTTCGTCGCCGGCTCCATCCTGTGGGGCGTGGTCGCGGACGGCTACCGGCCCGACCGCTGGGACATCACCGGGGCCCTGGTCTGCCTCGCCGGGATGGCCGCGATCATGTGGGCGCCCCGCAACGACGGCTGACTACGCTGGCGGCGACCGTTCGTACAGTCCCTGACACCCAGGAGCAGCCCATGGCCACCGCAGCCGCCCCGTCCGCCGCCTCCCGCATCGCCGTCGTCACCGGTGCGAGCAGCGGCATCGGCGCCGCCACGGCCCGGCAGCTCGCCGCCGCCGGCTACCGCGTCGTCCTCACCGCCCGCCGCAAGGACCGCATCGAGGCGCTCGCCGAGGAGATCCAGGCGGCCGGCCACAAGGCCACGGCGTACCCGCTGGACGTCACCGACCGCGCGGCCGTCGACGAGTTCGCCACCGCCTTCAAGACGGTCGGCGTCCTCGTCAACAACGCGGGCGGCGCACTCGGCGCCGACCCCGTCGCCACCGGCGACCCGGACGACTGGCGCCGCATGTACGAGACGAACGTCCTCGGCACCCTCAACCTCACCCAGGCTCTCCTGCCCAAGCTGGAGGCGAGCGGCGACGGCACGATCGTCGTCGTCTCCTCCACCGCCGGCTTCGCCACCTACGAGGGCGGCGCGGGCTACGTCGCCGCCAAGCACGCCGAACACGTCCTCGCCGAGACCCTCCGCCTGGAGATCGTCGGCCGCCCGGTCCGCGTCGTCGAGATCGCGCCCGGCATGGTCAAGACCGACGAGTTCGCCCTCACCCGCTTCAGCGGCGACGAGGACAAGGCGGCCAAGGTCTACGCCGGCGTCCCGGACCCCCTGACCGCCGACGACGTCGCCGACACCATCACCTGGGCGGTCACCCGCCCCGCCCACGTCAACATCGACCTCCTGGTGGTCCGCCCTCGCGCCCAGGCGTCGAACACGAAGGTGCACCGGGAATCGTAGGAGGCGGCGCGCCTCAGCCCTTCACGCAGACGACCTGCTTCAGCTTCGCCACGACCGCCACGAGGTCGCGCTGCTGGTCGATGACCTGCTCGATCGGCTTGTAGGCACCCGGGATCTCGTCCACGACGCCGGAGTCCTTGCGGCACTCCACCCCCCGCGTCTGCTCCTCCAGGTCCTTCGTGGAGAAGCGGCGCTTGGCGGCGTTCCGGCTCATGCGCCGGCCGGCCCCGTGGGACGCGGAGTTGAAGGACTTGTCGTTCCCGAGGCCCTTGACGATGTACGAACCCGTGCCCATGGACCCGGGGATGAT
This sequence comes from Streptomyces sp. CB02414, assembly GCF_001905385.1. GTDB lineage: Bacteria > Actinomycetota > Actinomycetes > Streptomycetales > Streptomycetaceae > Streptomyces. Next base: position 971,250 of record NZ_LIPF01000002.1, read on the forward strand.
GCCGTAGTCCCCGGATCCCGCGCGGATCGCGCCCTTGCGGGTGACCAGCAGGTCCATGCCGTCGTACCGCTCCTCCGCCACGTAGTTGTGGTGGCAGGAGATCTCCTGCTCGAAGACCGGCTTCGCCTTCTTGAACTCCTTGCGGACCACGTCCTTGAGGAGCGCCATCATGAGGGTGCGGTTGTACTTCGCGTATTCCTGCGCCCAGAAGAGGTCGTTGCGGTACGCCGCCATCTGCGGGGTGTCCGCGACGAACACGGCGAGGTCGCGGTCGATCAGGCCCTGGTTGTGCGGGAGCTTCTGGGCGACGCCGATGTGGTGCTCGGCGAGTTCCTTGCCGATGTTGCGGGAGCCGGAGTGAAGCATGAGCCACACAGAACCGGTCGTATCCGTGCAGACTTCGACAAAGTGATTCCCACTTCCGAGCGTTCCCATCTGCTTCCCGGCCCGCTCGTGACGGAATTTGACCGCTTCGGCCACCCCGTCGAACCGCCCCCAGAAGTCGTCCCACCCGCCCGTCGCCAGCCCGTGGAAGCGCCCCGGGTCGACGGGACTGTCGTGCATCCCCCGCCCCACCGGAATCGCCTGCTCGATCTTCGAGCGCAGCCGCGACAGGTCACCGGGCAGATCGTTCGCCGTCAGGGACGTCTTCACCGCCGACATCCCGCAGCCGATGTCCACGCCCACCGCCGCCGGGCACACCGCGCCCCGCATCGCGATCACGGAGCCGACCGTCGCGCCCTTGCCGTAGTGCACGTCCGGCATGACCGCGAGGCCCTTGATCCACGGCAGGGTCGCGACGTTGCGCAGCTGCTGGAGCGCGCCCTCCTCGACCGTCGCCGGGTCGGTCCACATCCGGATCGGCACCTTCGCGCCCGGCATCTCCACGTACGACATATCGTCCTCATTCCCCCGGAAAACAAACAGAAGTCTCAAAGCGCAAAACCGGCGCCAAGGGCAGCCAAAGGGACGACTGACCGGCGTTCACGGCGGCGCGTGCGATACACATTGTCTGCAGGGGACGCCCCCGCGCGGCAAGCGAATAACCAGCGGGGACACTGGAGTACCAGTACCTGGCGTACCGACCACAGCCACCCGGCGAGAGGAGCCGCACCGTGCAGCGGAAGGCCTACGTACCCGGCGTCGCCGCCTGCCTGGCGGTGTTGCTGGCCGGCTGCACCGGCGCCTCGGGGGACGGCGCCACGGCGGACGACTCCAACCCGGGCCGGCCCGGCGTCACGACCGAGGAGGCCGAGCCCGGCAAGTACCGCACCCTCCCGGAGCCGTGCGGCGCGGTCGGCGAGAAGGCGCTCGATTCGCTCCTGCCCGGCATCGAGGAGATCGCGGACGAGCGGCAGCGCGAGAAGGCGTACGCGGGTGAGCCGACGCTCGCCTACGACACGGACCGCAAGGTCGGCTGCCGCTGGAAGGTGGAGTCGGCGGACGCCACCAACCACCTCTTCGTGAACTTCGAGCGGGTCGTGTCGTACGACAACGCCGTGAGCGACGACAGCGAGGCCGAACAGCTCTTCGCACAGCAGGTGGAGGGGGCCGACCTCCCCGAACCGGCGGCCTCGAACTCCGCGTCCGCCTCGGACTCCGCGTCCCCGTCCGGCGCCCCCTCCTCCGGCGCCCCGTCGTCCGGGGAGCCGAGCTCCGGCCCGAGCGGCGCGCCCTCCGCGCCCTCGTCGAGCGCGTCCGCCGATGCCACGCCCACCGAACTCCAGCCCCGGCTCCTGGACGACCTGGGTGACGAGGCGTTCGTGGACGACGAGCTGAGCAGCTCGGGTTCCACGGCGAAGCGGCGCACGGTGACTGTGGCGTTCCGCACGTCGAACGTCATGGTGACCGTCGAGTACGCGGAGCAGTCGGCGACGCTCGGAGTCGTGCCGGACAGCGAGGAAATGCAGGACAAGGCGCGGAAACTGGCATCCCAGCTGGCCGATTCACTGGGCGGTTGAGTCCGCTCCGGGCTCCCCGGCGGCCGTGTGCGGAGGACCTGAGGAGGAACCACACGGTTTCCCCACCGCGTACGGTGACCCCTCGGACCCGTTCCGAACGCAGGAACCACGAGTGCCATGAGTGAAGGAACCATGCAGCGACGAGCCCAGCGTGACCAGCAGAATCCGCGTGCGAAGCGACTCACCCGCGCCCTTGTCTGCGCGGCCGCCGTCCCCGTGATGCTGGTGGCAGCCGGCTGCTCCTCGGACTCCGGCTCCGACGACGGCAAGGACAAGGCGGCGGAGAAGACGGCCGCCTCGAAGTCCGCGGAGCCGTCTCCGACGGTCGAGGCGGCGGCGTACGGGAAGCTTCCGGAGCCGTGTTCGGTGCTGGCGAAGAAGACGCTGGAAGACCTGGTGCCCGAGGCCGACAAGGGCAAGGAGGGCGCTTCGAACGACACGGCGACGCGCGGCGGTTGCTCCTGGGACAGCCTTGACGACAACGGGGTGGAGGGCTCCCAGTTCCGCTGGCTGAGCGTGTCGATGCTGCGCTTCGAGTCGGACCAGACGCGCGGCCCGGGCGACAAGCTGGCGCGTGACTACTACACGAAGCAGGTGCAGGACGCCCAGGGTGCCGAGAACGCGAAGAGCGTGAAGACGGCGCCGGTGAGCGGCACGGGTGACGAGGCCTCCGTCGTCAGTTACGAGCTGAAGAAGAAGGAGGGCACCTTCAAGCAGCAGACGGTGGTGGCGCGCGTCGAGAACGTCGTCGTCACGGTCGACTACAACGGTGCGGGCCTGGCCGGTGACGAGACGCCGGACGCCGCCGATCTGTCGAAGGACGCGCAGAAGGCGGCCAAGGAGGCGGTGGCCTCGGTGACGAAGGCCAACGGCGGCACGTCGAGCACCTCTCCGTCGCCGTCCAAGTCGTCCGAGTCGTCGGCGTCGCCGTCGTCGAAGACGAGCTGACGGGCCGTATCACCCCACCGGCCACCCGTCCCCCGCACACATGTGCCACTCTGTTGCGCGCAACAACTGGCACTGGGAGGGGAGTACGGGTGGCCGCGCCACTAGAGCTGACCCGGACGCATCGCGTTCTCATCGGCATCGTCGTCTTCGGTGCCGTCGTCATCGCCGGGATCGGTTTCGCGGGTTCGTACGCGGCGGTGCGGGAGCTGGCCCTGAAGAAGGGCTTCGGCGACTTCAGCTACGTCTTCCCGATCGGCATCGACGCGGGCATCTGCGTGCTGCTGGCGCTGGACCTGCTGCTGACCTGGATCCGCATCCCCTTCCCGCTGCTGCGGCAGACGGCGTGGCTGCTGACGGCGGCGACGATCGCGTTCAACGGCGCGGCGGCCTGGCCCGACCCGCTGGGTGTGGGCATGCACGGTGTGATCCCGGTGCTGTTCGTGGTGTCCGTCGAGGCCGCCCGGCACGCGATCGGGCGGATCGCGGACATCACCGCCGACAAGCACATGGAGGGCGTCCGCCTCACCCGCTGGATCCTCTCGCCGGGTCCGACCTTCCTGCTGTGGCGGCGCATGAAGCTGTGGGAGCTGCGCTCCTACGAGCAGGTGATCAAGCTGGAGCAGGAGCGGCTGGTGTACCAGGCGCGGCTGCGTTCGCGGTTCGGCCGGGGCTGGCGCCGCAAGGCGCCCGTGGAGTCGCTGATGCCGCTGCGGCTGGCCCGGTACGGCGTGCCGCTGGCGCAGACGGCCCCGGCGGGCCTGGCGGCGGCGGGGATCGAGCCGGCGCTGCTGCCGCCGGCGCCCAGGGAGCAGAGCGGGGAACCGCAGGCCGTCGCGCCCGCGGCCGAGCAGCGTCCCGAGCTGGTCAAGGCGCCGGCGGCGAAGACGCCGCCCGCGCGCGGCGTTCCGGAGGCGGAGGGCGAGCCCGACGAGCAGAGCCCTTGGTTCAACACCCGTCAGGTCGAGTACCAGGGCGGCTACGACCCCGCCTACGACCCCGCGGAGCACCTCGCCGAGTGGTACGAGGAGCAGCGGCGGGCCGATCAGTACCGGGATCAGTACGAGGAGGAGCCTCCGCTCCAGGAGCCCTCGCCGGAGGAGACGGGCAGCTTCCCGATACCGGTCGTTCCGGGTCGTACCCGCGAGCTGGGTGATGGCGGCGGTACGTCCGAGCCGGCGCCGGTCGAGGAGGACTACTACACGGTCTTTCGCAAGTCGATCGACGGCAGTTACCCCACGACCGCCCAGTTCCGGGAGAACGCGGAGGCGACCTTCGGGGTGCCGCTGGCTCCGCGTGAGGCCGATCGCATGGTGAAGGCGTTCACCGAGCGCCATATGCGGGAGCTTCAGGAAGAGCACATCGCGTAGCGAGCGGGCGTACGGCGAAGGGGGCGCCCGGCATTCGCCGGGCGCCCCCTTCGCCGTCGTACCGGCCGGTCCTACTCCCCGAGCAGGGACCGCACCCGGTCCTGTCCCACCGCGAGGAGCAGCGTGGGCAGGCGCGGGCCGGTGTCGCGGCCGACGAGCAGGTGGTAGAGGAGCGCGAAGAACGACCGCTGGGCGGTCTTGATCTCCGGCGGCAGCTCCTTGGGCGTGGCGTCGGCGGAGAAGCCGGCCTGGACCTTGGGCACGCCGTAGACGAGGTGGGTGAGCCCGTCCAGGGACCAGTGGTCGGCGAGTCCGTCGAGCAGCAGCCGCAGCGAGGCGCGGCCCTGTTCGTCCAGCGACTTCAGCAGCTCGGCGTCGGGCTCGTCGCGGACGATGGTGCGCTGGTCGGCGGGGACGTGGGTGTTGATCCACGCCTCGGCCTTGTCGTACCGGGGGCGGGCGTCCGCGAGCGTGCCCAGCGGATTGGCCGGGTCGAGCTCGCTGAGGATGCGCAGCGCCTGGTCCTCATGGCCGGCGGTGATGTCGGCGACCGAGGCGAGGGTGCGGTACGGCAGCGGCCTGGGCGTGCGCGGCAGGTCACCGGCGGCGGTGCGGACGGCGCGGGAGTGGGCGGCGGCGTCGGCGGGCAGCGCGCTGCCGTCGGCGACCTTGGCGTCGAGGCGGTCCCACTCGTCGTAGAGCCGCTGGATCTCCTGGTCGAAGGCGATCTTGAAGGACTGGTTGGGGCGGCGGCGGGCGTAGAGCCAGCGCAGCAGCTGCGGCTCCATGATCTGGAGCGCGTCGGCCGGGGTGGGCACCCCGCCCTTGGAGGAGGACATCTTCGCCATGCCGCTGATGCCGACGAAGGCGTACATCGGGCCGATGGGCTGCTGGCCGCCGAAGATCCCGACGATCTGCCCGCCGACCTGGAAGGAGGAGCCGGGCGAGGAGTGGTCGACGCCGCTGGGCTCGAAGATCACGCCCTCGTGGGCCCAGCGCATCGGCCAGTCGACTTTCCAGACGAGCTTGCCGCGGTTGAACTCGCTGAGCCGGACCGTCTCGGAGAAGCCGCAGGCGGTGCAGGCGTAGGTCAGCTCGGTCGAGCCGTCGTCGTAGGCGGTGACCGTCGTCAGGTCCTTCTCGCAGTTGCCGCAGTACGGCTTGTACGGGAAGTACCCGGCGGAGCCGGAGCTGCCGTCGTCCTCGGCGGCGGCGCCGGAGCCCTCGGCGGCCTCCAGCTCGGCCTCGTCGACCGGCTTCTGCGACTTCTGCGGCTTCTTGGCGGGGTCCTTCTTGGTGCGGTACTGGGCGAGGATCGCGTCGATGTCCTGCCGGTGCTTCATGGCGTGCAGGATCTGCTCGCGGTAGGCGCCGGTGGTGTACTGCTCGGTCTGGCTGATCCCGTCGAACTCGACGCCCATCTCGGCGAGCGAGTCGACCATGGCGGCCTTGAAGTGCTCGGCCCAGTTCGCGTGCGGGGAGCCATGGGGGGCGGGGACGGAGGTCAGCGGCTTGCCGATGTGCTCGGCCCAGGTCTCGTCGACGCCCGCGACGCCGGCCGGGACCTTGCGGTAGCGGTCGTAGTCGTCCCAGGAGATCAGGTGCCGGACCTCGTGGCCCCGGCGGCGCACCTCGTCGGCGACCAGGTGCGGGGTCATGACCTCGCGCAGGTTGCCCAGGTGGATGGGGCCGGAGGGGGAGAGTCCGGAGGCTACGACGACCACCGGAGCGGTAGCGAGTGATGTTTTCGCGCCCGGGGCACGACGCTCCGACTCGGCGATGACCTCGTCCGCGAAACGGGAGACCCAGTCGGTGGTCTCTGTGCTCTGAGCCACGATCGGCACGTCCTTCTTTCTGACTCGGGCAGCCAGTACGGTCGCACGGCTGACCGCTCCATTCTCCCAGCCCGGCCCACATCCGCGAAAACCGCTTTTCACCGCGTGGGATACTCGGTTTCCGTAGTACTCCAGGAACCCGAGCAGAACGGCAGCCACTCCATGGCCTCGGTCACGTCCCTCAGCGACTCCGTCCAGCAGCACCTCGCGTCCGCCCTCACGGCCACCCGGCCCGAGGCCGCCGGCGTCGACCCGCTGCTGCGACGCAGCGACCGGGCGGACTACCAGGCCAACGGCATCCTCGCCCTGGCCAAGAAGGCGAAGGCCAACCCGCGGGAGCTGGCGACCGAGGTCGTCGCCCACATCACCACCGGCGACGAGCTGATCAAGGACGTCGAGGTCTCCGGGCCCGGCTTCCTCAACATCACCGTCGCCGACCGGGCGATCACCGGGAACCTGGCCGCGCGGTACGCGGACGGCGAGCGCCTCGGTGTGCCGCTGAAGGAGGACGCGGGCGTCACGGTCGTCGACTACGCCCAGCCGAACGTGGCGAAGGAGATGCACGTCGGCCACCTGCGGTCGGCGGTCATCGGCGACGCCCTGCGCGGCATGCTCGACTTCACCGGCGAGCGGACGATCGGCCGGCACCACATCGGCGACTGGGGCACCCAGTTCGGCATGCTCATCCAGTACCTGTTCGAGCACCCCGGCGAGCTGGCCCCGGCCGAGGACGTCGACGGCGAGCAGGCCATGTCGAACCTGAACCGGGTGTACAAGGCGTCGCGTGCGGTCTTCGACTCGGACGACGAGTTCAAGGAGCGGGCCCGCAAGCGGGTCGTCGCCCTGCAGTCCGGCGACAAGGAGACGATCGAGCTGTGGCAGCAGTTCGTGGACGAGTCGAAGGTCTACTTCTACTCGGTCTTCGAGAAGCTCGACATGGAGATCCGCGACGAGGAGATCGTCGGCGAGTCCGCGTACAACGAGGGCATGCCCGAGACCGCCCGCATCCTGGAGGAGACGGGCGTCGCGGTGCGCTCCGAGGGCGCGCTCGTGGTGTTCTTCGACGACATCCGCGGCAAGGACGACCAGCCGGTGCCGCTGATCGTACAGAAGGCGGACGGCGGCTTCGGCTACGCGGCCTCCGACCTGACCGCGATCCGCAACCGGGTCACCGACCTGCACGCGACCACGCTGCTGTACGTCGTCGACGTGCGTCAGTCGCTGCACTTCAAGATGGTCTTCGAGACGGCCCGCCGGGCCGGCTGGCTGAACGACGACGTCACCGCGCACAACATGGGCTACGGCACGGTGCTCGGCGCGGACGGCAAGCCCTTCAAGACGCGTGCGGGCGAAACCGTGCGGCTCGAGGACCTGCTGGACGAGGCGGTGCAGCGGGCCGCGGAGGTCGTGCGGGAGAAGGCGCGGGACCTCACCGAGGCCGAGATCCAGGAGCGGGCCGCGCAGGTCGGCATCGGGGCCGTGAAGTACGCGGACCTGTCGACGTCGCCGAACCGCGACTACAAGTTCGACCTGGACCAGATGGTCTCGCTCAACGGCGACACCAGCGTGTACCTCCAGTACGCCTACGCCCGTATCCAGTCGATCCTCCGCAAGGCCGGCGAGGTCCGCCCCGCCGCCCACCCGGAGCTGGAGCTGCACGAGGCGGAGCGGGCGCTGGGCCTGCACCTGGACGTGTTCGGGAACACGGTCTTCGAGGCGGCCGCGGAGTACGCCCCGCACAAGCTGACCGCGTACCTGTACCAACTGGCGTCGCTGTACACGTCGTTCTACGACAAGTGCCCGGTGCTGAAGGCTCAGACGCCGGAGCAGGTGGAGAACCGTCTGTTCCTGTGCGACCTCACGGCCCGCACCCTGCACCGGGGCATGGCCCTGCTGGGCATCAGGACGCCCGAGCGGCTCTGAACACCCGGACAGACGCGTGCGGCCCGTCCTCTCCCCCGGTGGGAGGACGGGCCGCGCGCGTACGTCCTAGTAGTTCGCCACGCACCAGTTGGCGAAGGTCTTCCACGCGGCCCGTGTCTTCGGGCCGGCGTCGCCGTCGAGCCTGCCGCCGTAGCCCCAGCCGTTGTACTTCAGGAAGTGCTGCAGCGCCGTGATGGTGTTCGGCCCGACGATGCCGTCGATGTCGTCCCCGTACCCGTGGTGGGTCTTGAGGAACAGCTGCAGCGCCTTCCAGCTCTTGGTGCCGAGCAGACCGTCGATGTCACCGCCGTAACCCCAGGTGACGCTCAGCCAGCGCTGGACGCCCTTGGCCTGCGACTTGCTCAGCCCCAGGTTGTTCACCGCGAGCGGCGCGACGGCCTCGGCGCTCACCGCCTGCTGCCCGGCCGGCGCGGGTGCCGCCATGGCCGTGCTCGCGGTGGCCAGGCCGCCGACTGCGATACCGACCGCGGTGGTCACACTGACGAGTGTCTTGGTCAAAGCTCGCATGTTTCCCCTCCGATGCGTTCGCTGTGCTGTCGACCACGAGACTGCAGCCCGGTCGGACCGGCCTGCCACAGTCGCCCCGGAACTGACGTACTCACGGGACATCCCACCCTCTGACCTGCAGGGACGCCTTCTGTGGAGTCGGCACGGCGGGACGGCGAAGCGGCGTGGCCGATTCCGAATGGTGCAGGAACCGCAGCCCGGTGGGCCGCGTGGTCCCTGATGCAGAATGAGACCGGGGGACGGGACCCCGGACCGGCGAGCCCGAACGCGAGTGGGGGAACATGTCGCGTTGGAAAGAGCTGCCCGCGGAACTGCATCCGCACGTCCACCAGTTGGTGGTGCGATTACGCAGGCTCAAGGACCACGGCGGACTGAGCATGCGGCAACTGGCCGCGAAGACCGGGTACAGCGCGAAGTCCTGGGAGCGGTACCTGAACGGCAGGTCCCTGCCGCCCCGGGAGGCCGTCGAGGCGATGGCCCGGATCGCCGGTGACGATCCGGCCCGGCTGCTGGTGCTGCACGAGGTGGCGTCGGAGCACTGGGGGCAGGCGAGGGGGGCCGCACCCGCCGGGCTCGGGACCGCGGAACCGGAGATCGCGGAGGACGAGCCGCGCCGGGGGCGGCCCCGGCGCGTCGCGGTCGTGGCCGGGGCGGTGGCCCTGGTGCTGGCCGTGTCCGCGGCCGTCCTGCTGGCCGTGCGCCTCACCGACGGCTCCGGCGGCCCGGAGCGCGGCGGCAGCGCCGCGGCGGCCACCGTCACCACGTCCACCCCGTCGGCGTCCCGCTCCCCCACGGCGTACACCTGCCGCGTGGAGCGGACCGACGGCCGCTGGTACGCGGGCAACAGCCGCAGCGAGGACGCCATCGTGGCGTACGGCGAGGCCGGGCCGGAGGTGGCGGAGGTGCAGTGTCTGCTGGAACGGGCGGGCCTCTCGCCGGGTGAGATCGACGGGATCTTCGGGCCGCTGACGCAGCGCGCGGTCAAGCGCGTCCAGCAGCGCGACGGACTGGTCGTGGACGGCATCGTCGGCCCGCACACCTGGAAGGCCCTGCGCGGGACGACCCCGACATGACGTCGGCGCACACCCGGCTGGTCACGGCACTGAGAGAGCTGCGGACACGTACGGGGCTGAGCCTGGCGGCGCTGGCGGAGCGCACGGCGTACAGCAAGTCGTCGTGGGAGCGCTACCTCAACGGCAAGACGCTGCCGCCGCGCCAGGCGGTACGTGACCTGTGCCGGCTCGCCCGGGAACCGGAGGGACGGGCGCTGGCACTGTGGGAGATCGCGGAGTCGGAGCGGAGCGGGCGCGCGGCCCAGCCGGCACCCGCACCTGCCGGCCCGGAGCCACAGCCGCAGCCGAAGCCGCAGCCGCCGACAAGGCAACCCGGGGTCAGTCGACGGCTCCTGGCCGTGCTCGTCGCCGTCTGCGCCGTGACCGTGGCCGGCGTCGCCTCGGCACTCCTCCTGCTCCCCGACCGGGAGAGAGCAGCCCCTCGTGCGTCAGCCGGCGCGGCCCCCGGACCTCGTTGCCACGGCGCCACCTGCGAGGGCCAGGACCCGATGCACATGTTCTGCGGCGGGGGCCCCGACACCCTCTCCACCCACCGCACCGCCACCGGGGCCCGGCTGGAGCTGCGCTACAGCGAGAAGTGCGGCGCCGGCTGGGCCCGCATGTGGGGGACGGGCGTCGGCGACCGGCTGGAGGTGACGGCGGGTGGTCCGACCCGCCGGGCCGAGATCGCGGACGCGGTGGACGCCGAGTCGTACGTCTACACCGTCATGACCGAGGTGCGTCCCGGAGCCGTCCTGCGGGCCTGCTTCCGGCCCGCGGCGGCCGCCGACGGCGAACGGGAGTGTGTCGAGGCGCGCGTGGGCGGGGCCACGGCCACCACCCGGCCGCCGTCACGTCGGTAGCGTCAGCCCTTCTGGCACGTCGAGGCCCATCTCGCGGGACAGCACCCGGCGGACGTCCGCCTCGTCCGCCAGTTTCCGCTCGGTGACCGTGCCGTCGTCGCGGGTCTCGGTGACGCGGTCGCCGTCGAGCAGCAGGTGCCCGGCCGGGCTCAGGCGCTGGGCGTAGGGGCGCCGGGAGAACGGGGAGCGCGGGTTGGTGGCGATGTGCCAGTTGATCATTTCGAAGTCGGACGGTTCGAACGGCTCCAGGGTGAAGGCGTACTGGTCTTCCCAGCCGTCCGTGCCGTGCGCCTGAAGCACCCACATCTCCAGCGGCCCCCCGTGCGGCGCGTGCACCAGCCGGTGCCGGCGCCCGGCGTCGTGGAACTCGGTGTCCGCCAGCAGCGGCACCGGCTCCAGCAGGGAGCCGATCGCGCCGAAGCCGACGTCGGCCAGGTACGGCCGGGGGTCGCCGGGCGCCTCGACCAGGAGGGCCATGTGGGTGCGCGGCCGGTCCTCGAACCGCTCGGCGCCGACGACGACCCGCGCGGCCAGCCGGGTCAGCCGGAACCCGAGCGCCTCCAGGGCCGCCGCGAACAGGGTGTTGTGCTCGTAGCAGTAACCGCCGCGCCGGCGGCCGTGGACCAGCTTGGCCATGAGGTTGGCGAGATCCAGGGAGGGCGCGGTGCCGCCGAGGGCGTCGAGGTTCTCGAACGCGATGGCCCGCAGGTGGGCGAGGTGGACGCCGCGGAGGGTCTCGGCGTCCGGCCGCCGTTCCCCGTCCCAGCCGATCCGGCCGAAGTACGCGTCGAGGTCGAGGGGCGGCGGCGTCCGTGCGGTCTCAGGCATGGCTTCACCGTACGTCCGGGCACGCCGCCCGTCCTCGGCCTTTTGACCTGGGCTGGAGGTCCTACGACTCGTCCGACGCCGTCCGCAGCCCCTCCCCCAGCCTCCGCAGCCCCTCCGCGATCTCGTCCGGCGTCTGTGTGACGAAGCACAGCCGCAGGGTGGCGCGGTCGGGCTCGCCGGCGTGGAAGGGGGCGCCGGGGACGTACGCCACGTCGTGCCGGACCACCTCGGGGAGCAGGGCCGTGGTGTCGTACCGTTCCGGCAGCCGCGCCCAGACGAACATGCCGCCCTCGGGTCGGGTCCACGCCGACCCGGCCGGGAGGGCGTCCGCGAGGCCGGCGAGCATGGCGTCCCGGCGAGCGCCGTAGGCGGCGGCGACGCGCGCGACGTGGGCGTCCAGGTCGCGGTCGGCCAGGTACCGGGCGGCGGCGAGCTGGTTGACGGTCGGCGTGTGCAGGTCGACGGCCTGCTTGGCGACCGCGCAGGCCCGGCGCAGTCCGGCGGGCGCCCGCAGCCAGCCGAGGCGCAGGCCGGGCGCCATGACCTTGGAGAAGGAGCCCAGCAGCACGGTGCGGTCCCGGGCGCCGTCGCAGGAGGCGATCCACGGCACCCGTTCGCCCTCGAAGCGGAGTTCGCCGTACGGGTCGTCCTCGACGATCCACACCCCGCGCCGCGCGGCGGTCTCCGCGACGGCGGCCCGGCGGTCGGCGGGCAGGGTGCGGCCGGTGGGGTTGGAGAAGGTGGGCACGGTGTAGAGCAGCTTGGGCCGCTCGCGTACGACCAGTTCCTCCAGGGCGGCCGGGTCCATGCCGTGCTCGTCGCCCGGCACGGCGACGACCCGGGCGCCCGCGAAGCCGAAGACCTGGAGGGCGGCCAGGTAGCAGGGGTCCTCGACGAGGACGGTGTCGCCGGGTTCGAGCAGGGCGGTGGCCAGCAGGGACAGGGCCTGCTGCGAGCCGGTGGTGACGAGGAGGTCGTCGGCGTCGGTGGCCAGTCCGCGCGCGGTGGTGCGGGCGGCGAGCGCGGCGCGCAGGGCGGGCTCGCCCTCGGTGGTGGAGTACTGGAGTGCCCGCGCGGGCGTCTCGGTGAGGACGGCCCGGTAGGCGTCGGCGATGCCCTCCGCGTCGAACAGCTCCGGCGCCGGGAGCCCGCCCGCGAAGTTGATCACCTCGGGGCGGGCGGTGACGGCGAGGATGTCCCGTACCGGCGAACCGCCGGTCGACCGGGCCCGCGCGGCGAGCGGCGGGAGGGGGGCGGCGGGGACGGGCGCGTTGTCGGGCACTGTCTCGGTCACGGTCATGCCCGCACCCTAGAGAAGTACGTGGCGGCTACAAGTGCCTTTCCGCGATCCGGACGCCGGCCCGGCGCTCAGCCCTTCGCGCCCACCCCTCCGTACACGTTGATGTCGGCGTCCGTGACGTCGTTGATGTCCTTGTACCGGACCTTCTCGATGTCCTCCAGGCTGGCCAGGTAGGACTCCTCCGGCTGTTCGGGCACGGGCGCCGCGTGGTCCGGGCGCCAGTGGTGCACCGGGACGACGGCGCCCGGCTCGGCGAGCTTCAGCCCGGCCTCGGTGAAGAAGCGCTCGACGTCGTCACGGGAGCGCAGCACGAAGGTGAACCCCCGCTCGGTGTAGGTCCGCTGGACCGCGCGGATGTTCTCCGGATTGAGGTCCTCGGTGAGGTGGCTGAGGACCAGCCGGCTGCCGGCGGGCAGCGCGTCCACCAGCTCGCGGACGATCGGGTACGCCTCCTCGTCCTCGACGAAGTGCAGGATGGCGACCAGGCAGAGCGCGACGGGACGGCTGAAGTCGAGGGTCTGGGCGGCCTGTTCGAGGATCCGTGCCGGGCTCTTCAGGTCGGCGTCGATGTAGTCCGTGCGTCCCTCGGGGCCGCTGGTGAGCAGGGCGCGGGCGTGGGCGAGGACCACCGGGTCGTTGTCGACGTAGACCACCCGGGACTCGGGGGCGATGCGCTGGGCGATCTGGTGCACGTTCTCCGCGGTCGGCAGGCCGGTGCCGATGTCGAGGAACTGGCGGATGCCGTCCTCCTCGGCCAGCGCGGTGACGGCGCGGCGCAGGAAGTCCCGGTTGTGCCGTACGTCGAGGTAGCCGCGCGGGTTGGCGGCGAGCCCGGCGGCGGCCGCGTCGCGGTCGGCGGGGTAGTGGTCCTTGCCGCCGAGGAAGACGTCGTAGACGCGGGCCGGGTGCGCCTTGCTGCTGTCGATCCTCCTTCTCAGCTCCGCGGGGTCCTGGCTGAGGGCGTCACCGGGCATGAGCGTCTCCTGACGGGGAACCGTTGTGTGGTCAACAACCTAACGCCCCGGCCCAGTTGACCGTGCCCGGTCCCCCTTGCGCTCCGGTTCAGTCGCCCTCGACCCGCTCCCAGGCGTCGCTGCCCAGCGGGTACGCGTAGTAGGAGCCGTCCTTGGAGGCGCTGGTGCGGAACGGCTTGCCGTGGTCGTCGACGCGCAGGGTGCCCTCCCGGCCGCCGCTCGACCACTCCAGCTCCAGGTACCAGCTGACGTCGTGATCGCTGGTGTGCGCGTTGACGTGGAAGACCTCGGGGTCGGACTCGCTGACGGAGTACGGGAAGTCCCGCTGTCCCCCGATCGGCATCGCCAGGGGGTTGCCCATGTCCAGCGCGACGTCGAAGGCCTTCACGCTCACCTCGCCGCCGCAGCCGTTGCCCATCACGTACTGGTTCCAGTCCAGCGGCGCCCCGCTGTTCACCACGCGTACGTGCAGGGCCTCCAGGACGACGGTCTCCGGACCGGTGCCCTGCACGGTGAGGACGGCGGTCTGCCGGTTCGCGGAGACCGCGCCGTGGGCGGCGGCCCAGCCGACCGCGTCCTGCTGGGCGGGGGGCTTCAGCACGTTCTTCGGGCTGCGGTCGACGAGGAAGGCGTGGTCGCAGGGGGAGTCCCAGTAGTACGGGGTGGTCGAGACGGTGAGCATCGGGCCGTCGGCGGGCGCGCGGCGGCTCGGCGACGCGGAGGCACCGGCGTCCGTCGCGGACGCCGAGGGGCTCGCGGACTCGGACGTGGAAGGGGACGCCGACGCGGAGGCGCTGCCGCTCGGGGTCGCCGGCGCGGTGGCGCTCCCGGACGCCGACAGGGAAGGCGGCACCGCACCGGCGGCCCCGGCGGGACCGCGCCGCCCGTCGTCGCCCGAGCCCGACACGAGGTTCGCCACGAGCGCCACGGCGACACTGACGGCGACGACGCCGGAAGCGGCGTAGAGGGCGGTGCGGGGGACACGGCGGCGGGGGGCGGGCGGCGTGGGCTCCTCGACGGCGACCGGAGGGTCCGGCTCCTCGGAGCCGCCGGTCTGCTCCTCGCCCTCGCCCTCGCCCTTCTTCACACCCCGCAGGGCGTCCGCGCGGATCCAGCGGCGGTGGAGTTCGAGCAGTTCCTCCGGGGTGGCCCGGCACACGCGGGCGAGGCGTTCGACGGGGGCGAACTCGACGGGTACGACCTCCCCGCTGACGTACCGGTGGAGGGTCGACGCGCTCATGTGCAGCCGCTTGCCCAGCGCCCCGTAGCTCAGCCCGGACCGCTCCTTGAGTTCCCTCAGCAGTCCCGCGAAGTCGTCCCCCGCCACCGTTTCTCCCTCTCCCGCATCCCCGTACCGCATCCCAGCGGGAGGTCATTCCCGCAGGTCAGAGCCGTTCTCGGCATCCCAGTGTCCCGCATGCCCCGGCAGCTCTGGCGACCGGGACGGCCCCGGCCCCAAGCTGTGGTCATCCAAGCAGCCGCTCCCGGCGAACGGTCGAGCGGCTCACCTCAACTCCACCCGAAGGGGTCCACTCATGTCCACACGCACCGCCCGCCGCACCCGACTGTTCGCCGCCACCACGGTCGCGCTGGCCGCACTCGCCCTGACGGCGTGCGAGAGCGGCGACAGCTCCGACACGGGCGCCTCGGCACCGCCGTCCTCCGCCCCGGCCGGTGCGCAGAGCGAGCGGCCCGGCGGAGGGGAGGAGCCGGGCAGCGGCACCGAGGCCAACGGCTCGAAGGGAACGAACGGCTCCGCCGGCACGAACGGCTCCGCCGGCAAGCCGGACGAGGGTTCCGCCACCGGAGAGAGCAACGCCGCCTCCGACTCCGACCTGCCCGGCAAGTGCTCCGCCGCCGACGTGAAGATCACCGCGACGAAGGTGACCCGCCCCCTCAACCACCTGCTGCTGACCGCCACCAACACCGGCTCGAAGACGTGCATGCTGCCGCCGTACCCGGCGGCCCGCTTCGGCGAGGCCCAGGCGGTGCCGCCGGTCGCGGAGGCGACCAAGCCGCAGTCCCTGACCGGGGTCGAGCCCGGCAAGTCCGGCTACGCGGGCGTGGTGCTGTCGGCCGGCGACGGCAGCGGCGAGAACGGCTACGAGACGGACACCCTCACCGTCCCCTTCGAGGACGGCTCCATCGCCACCGTCGCCCTGCCCGCCGGCGGCGTGTACGTCGACAGCGCGCTGACGGTCACCTACTGGCAGACCGACATGGACGCCGCCCTCGGCCACTGAAGGGGTGCCCGCACTCCCTGCGCGGGACACCGGGCGAGGTCGCCGCTCAGCGGAGGGTGCGAGCGACCTCGGTGGCCCAGTAGGTCAGGATGTTGCGCGCACCGGCCCGCTTGATGCCGGTGAGGGCCTCCAGGATGGCGCGGTCGCGGTCGATCCAGCCCTTCTCGGCGGCGGCCTCGATCATCGAGTACTCGCCGGAGATCTGGTAGGCGGCGACGGGCACGTCCGAGGCCTCGGCGACCTTGGCGAGGATGTCGAGGTAGGGGCCGGCCGGCTTGACCATCACCATGTCGGCGCCCTCCTCGAGGTCGAGGGCCAGCTCGCGCAGGGACTCGCGCACGTTGGCGGCATCCTGCTGGTAGGTCTTCCGGTCCCCCTTCAGCGAGGACCCGACGGCCTCCCGGAAGGGGCCGTAGAAGGCGGAGGCGTACTTGGCGGTGTACGCGAGGATCGCGACGTCCTCCCGCCCGATCTGGTCGAGGGCGTCACGGATGACCCCGATCTGCCCGTCCATCATCCCGCTGGGCCCGACCACGTGGGCGCCCGCGTCGGCCTGGACCTGTGCCATCTCGGCGTACCGCTCCAGGGTGGCGTCGTTGTCCACCCGCCCCTCGGCGTCGAGCACCCCGCAGTGCCCGTGGTCCGTGAACTCGTCGAGACACAGATCGGACATGACGAGCAGCTCGTCCCCGACCTCGGCCCGCACGTCCCGCAGCGCGACCTGCAGAATCCCGTCGGGGTCGGTGCCCGCAGTCCCGGCGGCGTCCTTCTTCCCCTCCTCGGGCACCCCGAAGAGCATGATCCCGGAGACGCCCGCCTCGACCGCCTCCGCGGCGGCCTTCTTCAGCGTGTCCCGGGTGTGCTGCACGACCCCGGGCATCGCCGCGATCGGCACGGGCTCGCTCACGCCCTCGCGCACGAAGGCCGGGAGGATGAAGTCGGCGGGGTGCAGCCGGGTCTCGGCGACCATCCGACGCATGACAGGAGTGCTCCGCAGCCGCCTGGGCCGCGTACCGGGAAAGGATCCGTACGTCGACATACCACCTACGCTACGCCCGCCCCACCCGTGCCTTTGCCGACGACGAGTCGGCCCGGGACGAAGGCCCTCGCCCCACCTCGACCCCCTTGACCTCAACCAAGCTTCAGTTTCTACGGTCGTCGCCATGGACTACTCGCACAGCGACGCCGAACTGATCCGCCAGCCCGCCGGCTACTGGACCTGGGCCGCCTACAAGGCCGTCGTCACCCGCGTCCGGACCGCCCTGGCCGAACTCGGCACGACTCAGCCCCAGTGGTGGGTGCTGGCCCAGGTGGCCCGCGCCGACACCCCGAAGACCCGCGCCGAGATCTCCACCCTCCTGCGCAACTACCTCGACACGGGCCCGGAGTCGATGGAGTCGGAGATCGACGCGACCGTCACCAACGGCTGGATCACGCAGACCCCCGACGGCCACCTGGCCCTCACCCCCGCGGGCAGGGCGTTCTTCGACAAGGCCGCCGCCCTCCAGGACGACCTGTGGACGGAACGCCACGCCGGAATCTCCGACGACGAGTACCTGACCACCATGAAGGTGCTCCAGCGCTTCATCCACAACACGGGCGGCAAGGCCTGGCACCACTGAGCCGCCGACCGGGAGCCCTACGGGGCCGGAGGCGCGGCCGGCGGCCACGGCACCTCGGCCAGCAAGGGCAGCAACACCTCCTCCTCGTAGTCGAGGTGCGCGTTGAGCTGCGCTGACATCTCGTCCAGCTCGGCCCGGAAGCGCCGGGGGTCGGCGATGGCGACACCGGCCAGGAGGGCCGCCAGCTCGCTCTGGACGCGGCCGACGGCCCGGTGTTCGTCCGCGAGCCGGTCGAAGACGTCGGTCAGGTGCGGGTGGTGACGGGCGATCCCCGGGAACAGGTGGCCGTCCTCGCTCACGTGGTGGAACTCCAGCGCCTGGCAGAACGCCAGGCACCGTTGCCGGATCTGCAGCCCGAGTCCCGGCGGCGCACCGGCCGGTCCCGGCGCCGCGAAGTACGCCTCGGTCTCCGCCCGCACCTGCCGCAACTGCCCCCGCAGCCAGGTGTGCACCTCCAGCAGCTTGCCGGCCAGGGTCCGCACCTCCCCCGGCCCCTCCCACCCCTCGGGCTCGGCCCGCTCCAGCGCCACCACCGGCAGCGGCCGCGAGGTCCCCTCCTGGTAGTCGCCGTAACCGGGCACGGCCCGCACGACGTGCGCGAACAGCTCCTCGCGCCGCGCTCCCTCGGCGGGAACGGCGAGCGCCTCGAAGCTCGACGTGCCCACCTCCACCCGTACGACGGGGTGGGCGAGCAGGTTGTGGTACCAGCCGGGGTGCCGGGGGCCACCGAGGTTGGACCCGACCACGAGGAGCGATTCCCCGTGCCGGACGTAGCCGAGCGGCGTGGTCCGCGAAGCTCCCGACCGAGCACCCGTGGTGGTCAGCAGAAGCAGGTCCCCGCCTTCGAAGGGACCACCGACCTTCCCCTCGTTGGCGCGGAATTCATCGATGACGGACTGGTTGAAAGACGTGGGCATACGGTTCCGTGTCTCCATGGCGGCAGGCCGCGGCGCGCGGCGCGCGGCGCGGTGCCGGAAAGGGTGAAGTGAAGAAGAGAGAGGAGAGGACGACGACGTGCGGAAGCGCTACGTCGTGTCAGGGCGCGGAGTGGTGACTCAACACGTACCCCTTGACTGCCAGGGCGCTCGCCCGATCGCCGGCCGGCCCACTGCTCTTTGACCGGCGCCACGCGGCACCAGCCTCATTACACGCACCCCGCCGCCGGCTGTCAACGCACCGCAGTCCGAAAACGCGGAATCCGCCCGGCCGCGGACGGGGCTGCGGCATGGGGCGGATTCGGGTACGGCTACGGCTGTGACTACGGCTGGGAGCGGCCCTCGATCTTCGCCTGCTCGACCAGCTCGGCGTACGCGTCGGGTTCGTCCAGGTGGTCCTCGCTCAGCAGGAGCATCGACCAGGGCACCGGGCACGGCGGCGCGTGGTCGGGGTCCGGGCACAGGAGGGCGGCGACGCGTGCCTTGATCTTCTCTGCCTCCTCCTGGCTCGCGTACAGGCCCAGCCGCAGCTCGTAGACGCCTCGCTCTTCGGACACGGGCACTCTCTCCTGTTCGGGAGGGGACGGACGGGAGGAAGGGGGAGACGCGTCTCCCCCTTCCTCTTCCTCCGCTCCGTTCTACCAGACACGCTTCGCGTCGCAGTGGCGCTTGTAGTGCCCCGACGGGACGGGCACGTTGCGCTTGGCGTCCTTGATGGCCGCGTCCTTGGAGTTGCCGGAGCCGTCCGCCCGGTCGTACCCGACGACGTTGTTGTCGCTGATGCGGACGATCTGGCACTGCACGGTGGCGTGCCAGGTCTTCAGGACGCCCATCTCGGCCGCCGGGGGCGCGGCGGACGCGGTACCGGCCGACGCGACGGGCGCGACGAGGCCGCCGAGCGCGATGGTCATAACGCCGACGGCGAGCGTGCGGCGCAGCGCGCCCGGCTTCGTCTTCTTCATCGTGGCCCTCCTTGACAGCAGTGGAACCGGAACGTCCACGAGCCTCACATCCGGCCCCGGCGCCTGTCCCCGTCCGCCGGGCCGATTGGCAGGCGGCTGACACCATCGGGCAGCTGTCCGCCGACTGCCACCGCGCCGGCGGTGAACCGGTCCTCCCGTCGCCGCTACGTACCCGTACGTACTCGTCGTCCATGGCGTCACCGACAGTGGCCAGGCAGGAGAACCATCGTGCACGAGACGGCCGTCCAGCCCCCTCCCGCACCGGGGAAACGCGACAACCCCTCGCTGGTGACCGTGGTGAGCACCGAGCTCGCCCGCAACAAGCGGGGGTTCCTGCCGTGGTACCACCTGCTCGCCCCGGTGATCATCACCGTTCCGCTCTTCCTGGGTTCCCTCGGCTCCTCCGAGGCGAAGGCCGGGCAGACCTTCGAGGTGTTCCGGAACGTGACGCTGGAGTTCTGGGGCGTGCTGGTCCCGATGACCGCGGGCCTGGCCGCGGCGCTGTCGGTCCGCGCCGACCAGGACGCCTGGCGGCTGCTGCTGTCCTACGGGGTGCCCCGGTGGCGCTACTTCGTCGGCAAGGTGGCCATGCTCGGCGTGCTGGGTCTCGTCTCCTCCACCGTGCTGCTGGTCATGCTGTCCCTGGGGGCGGCGATCAGCGGGAAGTTCCCGGAGGCGATGGGCACCGTCGCGGCGGCGGTGTACCTGCCGTGGCTGGTGGGGCTGTCCATGACCGCGCTGGCCGTGCTGGTCGTCATGGTGTGGGGCATGGGCCCAGGCATCGGGGTGGGCGTCGCGGGGCTGCTGTGCGGCGCGCTCGTGTCGGACAAGTCCTTCTGGTACGCGGTGCCGTTCTCCTGGCCGATGCGAGTGGTGCTGCCGCTGGCCGGGATCGGGCCCAACGGGGTGCCGCTGCCCGACGACAGTCCGGTGACCGAGATGTCGGCCATCCCGCTCGCGGTGGCCCTGGCCGCCGTGCTGACCGCCCTCCTGCTGGTCGCCGGCAGCCTGCACATGAGCCGTAAGGAGATCTGACCGTGAGCATGCCGACACCGCACAGCGCGGGCGTCCCGGCGACGCCGGCGCTCGTCATCCGCCAGCTGCACAAGCACTACGGCGCCCACCGCGCCCTGGCCGGCGTGGACCTCACGGTCGGCGCCGGGGAGGTCTACGGGCTGCTGGGGCCGAACGGGGCGGGGAAGACGACGCTGATGAAGGCACTGCTGGGCCTGCAGCGGCCGACGTCGGGCGCCATCGAGATCCTCGGCCGGCCGGTCGGGCGGGAGTCGCTGGCGCAGGTGGGGGCGCTGATCGAGGTGCCCGGGCTGTGGCCGACACTGACCGGCGACGAGACGATGCGGGTGCACGCGAGGCTGCGCGGGGTGCCCGAGGAGTGGATCGAACCGGCACTGCGGCTGGTGTCGATGACCGAGGCGCGGGGGCGCCGGGTCAAGGAGTACTCGCTCGGCATGCGCTGGCGGCTGGGCATCGCCGTGGCCCTGCTGGCCCGGCCCCGGCTGATCGTGCTGGACGAGCCCACCAACGGCCTCGACCCCGTCGGCATCCGCGAGATGCGCGGCATCATCCGCTCGCTCGCCGCGGAGGGGGCGGCGGTGCTGATCGCCAGCCACCAGCTCGCCGAGGTCGCCCAGGTGTGCGACCGGGTGCAGGTGCTGGTGGCCGGCCGCACCCGGTACGAGGGTTCGCTGGCGGGGCTGGCCCTCGACGGGGACGTGGAGGCCGGGTTCTTCCGGCTGCTGGAGACCGCCGATGCCGGCGTCGGCTGACCGGCCGTCCGCCGACGGCCCGGACGTCTCCGGTGCCGTCGGCGGACGGTGGGCGGGTGGCGGTCGGCGGGCGGTCGGCGCGTGCTCAGCCGACGCGGTCGCGGCGCTGCCGGTGCAGCCCGAGCCGGCCGGCGGCCGACATCAGCTCGGCCCGGCTGCCGACGCCCAGCGCGTCGTACAGCTTGCGGATCCGGCGGTACATGGACCGCTCCGAGCAGTAGTAGTGGCGGGCGATCTCGGTCACGGTCATGGCCGTGCAGAGCAGCCGCACCAGCTCCCCGTCGTACTCGGGCGGGGCGGGCGCCGGGGGCGGTTCGGGCGAGCCGCGCAGGGCCGGGTCCGCGCGCCGGTCGTCGGCGCCGTGTTTGATGCCGTGGCCTTCGCCCTGGTGCCGGACGTGGCCGGCCGGTATGGCGCGGAGCCGGGTCGTGGCGGGGTCGGCGGCCGGGCCGGAGCGGGCCGCCGTGGTCACGCGGTGGGCCCGGATGTGTGCGCGCAGCAGGTCGGTCTGGGCGTCACCGGGTATCGCGAGGTTGAGGACGAAGTCGGCGCCGGCCCGGATCCCGTAGTAGGTCCGCAGCCCGGAGATGTCGTGGGTGACGGCGACGAGCAGGGACATCGGGTGCCGGGCCCGGACGGCCCGCAGGCTGTCGGCCTGGGGTTCGCTGATCACCGGCACCAGCACCGGCAGGTCGAGCGGGCGGCCGGGCGCGGTGAGGTCCTCGTCGTCGACGAACTCCACGCGGCGCAGGCCTGAGCGGAGCCGGCCGAGCGGGGCGTACGGCGTGGCGAAGTAGTCGCCGAGGCCGGAGTGGACCAGGGCGTCGGGCCCGGTCGTGGGGTCCGCGGCGTGGCGGCTGTGGAGTATGGGACGGTTCTGCTGGTCACGCTGATCCTGGTCATGATCGTGCGGTTGCACAGCGTTTTCCCCCGAGTTGATCGTTCTTGCCTGGTTGCGGTGTCCTGACTTCTTCCTGGGTGTTCGGCTTCTTCGACTCTTCGGCTTCCGGAGGTCACTGGCGGTCAGCCCAGTGACACGGGGACCTTGTTGGGCTACCCCGAGACCCGGCAGAGACCCATCGTGCGGCTGAGCAGCGGGCCGAGGCTCACCTTGTCGCCCCCGTCGCCGGTCGCGCGCACCGGCCCGATGTCCCGGTAACCCGCTTCCCGGGCACGCTCGTTGAGCGCGTAGGTGGTGCCGTCGGGCACGGTGAACACGGCCTGGTCGCCCTCGCGGCACTCGGCGGTGCCGTGATCGACCGTCAACGGCCAGGTGTAGCCGAGGTTCTTCTCGCTCATCTGCTGCGCGGTGCTGGTGGGGCTGGGCAGCGGCACCGGGTCGGTGGTGTCGGGGTCGGTCCGGCCGCTGCCCCCGCAGGCGGTCAGCACGAGCAGGGACAGACCGGCGAGGCCGGCCAGGACGCCCGGCGCGGTTCGCCGGCGGTGCGGGGCGGGGCGCTCGTCGGCGGCGGGGCGGCCGGGGACGGTGGTGGTCATGTGGCGGTACCTCACTTTCCGGTGGTGCCCGCGCGGTGTTCCGCACGGTGCGCGCCGAGCAGGGCGGCGTACCCGTCCTCCAGGGACGGCTCGACCGGCCGGGAGCCGGCGGGCGGGGTGGGCGTGACGATGCGGTACTCGGGGCCGTCGGCGGTGGCCACCGCGCTGACCACCTCGGCGCCGGGCGGCGGTCCGCCGGCGGCGCCGGCCGGCCCGTACACGTAGGTGCAGCCCGCGGCCTCGCTGACCAGGGCGGCGGTGGCGTCGTGGAAGACCAGGCGGCCCGCGGAGAGGACCGCCACCTCGGGACAGGTCTGGGCGACGTCGTCGAGGATGTGGGTGGACAGCAGGACGGTGCGGCCCCGGCCGAGCCCGGCGAGCAGGGTGCGGAACCGCATCCGCTCGTGCGGGTCGAGGCCGGCGGTGGGCTCGTCGACGATCAGCAGTGACGGGTCGCCCAGCAGGGCCTGGGCGATGCCGACCCGGCGTTTCATGCCGCCGGAGAAGCCGGCCAGCCGGTCCCGAGCCCGTTCCTCCAGGCCGACCTCGGCGATCCGCGCGTCGACCTGCCGGCGGCGTGCGCGCTTGTCGTGGATGCCCTTCAGTACCCCTATGTAGTCGAGGAACTCGCGCACCGTCAGGTCCGGGTAGAGGGAGAGTTCCTGCGGCAGGTAGCCGAGGCCGCGTTTGACGGCGGTGAGTCCCGCGGTGGTCGCCAGGTCGTGCCCGCCGACGACGATCCTGCCGGACGTGGGGCGCAGCACTCCGGTGACCAGGCGCAGCAGCGTGGTCTTGCCCGCGCCGTTGGCGCCGAGCAGTCCGACGGTGCCGCTCTCGATGTGCAGGTCCACGCCGTCCAGTGCGCGGCGGCCGCCGGGGTGGTCCTTCGTCAGTCGCTCCGTGGTGATGTTCATGATGCTCCGTGTCGTCTGATCGTGCCGACGAGCCGGGCGAGCGCGTGGCAGACCAGGGCCGTCGTGAGGACGCAGGTGAGGTTGAGCAGCGCGGTGGCGTCGTCGGCCGCGGGGCGCAGCGCGCCGGTGCCCTCCCGGGCCGCCCACACCTGCGGCGCGTGCGCCCAGGCGACCAGCGGGTAGCCGCCGAGGGGCGACAGGACCGTGCCGGTCGGGGTGGGGACGGGCGAGAACGCCGGCGGGAAGTGGCAGGCCCACAGCCACGCCAGGACCACGACGGCACGGGCGGCGGCCACCGGCAGGAGGACGCCCAGCAGCCCGCCGAACGCCGTGACCAGCATCGTGGCGGGCAGGATCACCGTCAGCAGGGCCACCGCAGCCGAGCCCAGGGGTGCCGGGGACCCGCCGGTCACGGACAGCACGGCCGCGTGGAGCAGCAGCAGCGCGGCGACCGGGGTGAGCGCGGTCAGGAGCGGCCCGGCGAGGCCGCCGGCGGCGCGGGACAGCGGGCCGGTCGGCGTGGCGGCCAGCAGTTCCGGCATGCCGTGCTCCTCACGGGCGCGGCGCAGCCGGTCGGTGAGGGCGAGCCCGATCCCGAGGGTGCAGAAGGTGTTGACGAGGACCGCGGCGGCACCGACCCGTGCCGCCGGGTCGGCGTGCCCGGTGACCACGGGCGAGGTCGCGGCGAGCAGCAGGCTCAGCAGGGCCAGGGGGAGCACCGTGCCCCAGACGACCTTGCGGCGGGCCGCCATCAGCGCCTCGTACCGCACGGTCCACAGCAGCGCGGTCATCACGCCTCCCTGGGGCCGGGGTACGGTCCGCCGCCCCGGCCGAGCCGTACGCCCGGAGGGCCGCCGGGGCCCAGGGCGCGCAGGGCACGGGCGGTCAGCCAGCCGCCGGCCAGCAGCGCGGGCAGCGCCCGGCCGGCTCCCTCGGGAACGACCGGGTCGACGAGGAGCAGCTTGGCCAGGACGCCGGCGGCGACCAGTCCGCCGGCGGGCGCCGTCGCCCCGGACCGCACCGTCGCCCACACCGCGGCCCCGCCCAGCAGTACGCCCAGCCCGGCCAGCTCCAGCAGGGCGGTACCGGGATCCAGCGGTTCCCCGGTGGCCGTCAGCAGCGCCACCAGCGCGAGGGCGGTGACCGCGGCGACGGCGGCGACCCAGGCGAGCCGGCGGGCGACGGTGCGCGGGTAGGGGGTGGGCAGCGACAGGTGGAGTTCCGGCATCGGCTCGCGGGCCACCACCGCCGCGCAGACCAGCGCCGTGGCAGCGGGCAGCGCGCAGGTCAGCAGGGTCCGGCCGAGCAGGGTGCCGTCCTCGGAGCCGGCGGCCACACCCACGTATCCGAGCACGGCGGCCAGCACCGGAAGGGTGACTGGCTGATGTCCGCAGCGGCGCACCTCGTACGCCCACCAAGTGGCGACCGTCATCTGCCCGGCTCCTCCCGTGCTCCCCCGTGGCCTGCCGCGCTCCCGGCCTCCGGGGCGCCGCCCGCGCCGGGTGCGGCGCGGATGTACCGCCGCTCCGGCCGGCCGGGGGATTGCCGGCCGGGAACGGCGGTACACCCAGTACGTAGCGGCCGGGGCGCCGGCGGTTCGCACCGTCATCGTTCGGCCGCTTCCGGCGGCGCGTACGCCCGCATGGCACCGGCGGCCCAGGCGAGCAGCGCCGCCGACAGGGCGACGGTCCAGGGCGTCGTCGACAGCAGCGCGTCCACCGTCGCGCCCACCGGGGTGCTGAACAGGCCCTGCGGGCCGCTCGTGACGCCCAGCAGCCACACCGCGCCGCCCGCCGCGGCACCCGGCGCGGGGCCGTGTCTGACCGCCAGGGCCAGCGCGAGGGACGCGGCCAGCAGGGACTGGCCGAGCCAGCTCGACACCACCGGCCACCAGCCGGGGCCGTCCACGAGCGCCGAGGAGGCCATCGCCATCGCCAGGTCGGCGCTGAGCACCACCGTCAGCCGCGCGAGGAAGACCGCGCCGGGCGACACCGGAAGGGTGAAGAGCAGTTCGTGGCGGGGGTCGCGCCGGGGCAGGGCCGCCGCCAGCGCGCCGAAGGTCACCAGCAGCACCACCACGGCGCCGAACAGCCGGAGGGCGAAGCGGTCCGTCTCCTGCGCGGAGGCGAGCAGGGCGGCTCCGACGAACCCGCCGGCACTCAGCGGAGCCCATGCCTTCGGCATCAGCGCGGCCTGTCGCCCGACCAGTTGCCAGGCGGTCCGCAGCGACCGCTCGGGCCCCTGGGACCGGACGCCGGCGCCCAACCGGCCGACGAGGGCGCGGAGTCCGGCCGCTTCACGGGCAGCGGCCGGAGGTGCCGCGTCGGCCGGCGCGTCGGCGGACAGTGGCGCCAGCACGGGCCCGAGCAGCGCGTCGAAGGGCGGCGGGGCATGCGCCGGCCCGGCCTCCTCCGTGCGCAGGGCGGTGCCGATGTCCCGCCAGGCGGCCAGGCGCACCCGGCAGTCGGGGCAGGCGTCGAGGTGGCGGCCGTCCCGCCGGTCCCGGGACGCGGTCTGCGCCAGGCGGGCGAGGACGTCGTCCGCGAGGTGTTCTGTCATCGTCGTCCCGTTCCTTCCAGCCGCCTGGCGGCGAGCATCCCGGACAGCCGCTTGCGCGCGTGGGACATCCGGCTCTTGACGGTGCCCACCGGGATGGCGAGCACGGTGGCCACCTCCGGGTAGGCCAGTTCCTCGATCAGGACCAGGGCGAGGACCTCGCGCAGATGGCCGGGCAGAGTGCGTACGGCGGCCAGCAGCTCGGCGCGCTCGGCCTCCCGCACGACCTGGTCCTCCACGCTCGGCGCGGGGTCGGGCACGTCCTGCGCCTCGGCGAGGTCGGCGAGCTGCGGCCGCGACTTGCGCAGGTGGTTATGGGCCTGCCGCCGGGCCACGCCCAGGAGCCAGCCCCGTACGGAGGACTCGCCGCGGAACCCGGCCGCCGAGCGCCACACGGCCAGCCACGTCTCCTGGAGGATCTCCTCCGCGACCGACCGGTCCGAGGTGAGTCTGCGGATGAGGCGGAGCATGGCGGCGGCGTGCCTCTCGTAAAGGGCACGCAGGGCGGCCTGGTCGCCACGGGCGACGGCGCTGAGCAGAACCTCGTCCGAACACACGGTAGGTACGTATCCGACGCCGCCCGCCCGGTTCACGTCCAACCGCCGGGCCCTCCCGAATCTGGCCGGAATCCTTCGCCCGGCCCGCCCGACGCTCCGGACCGGGAACGTTCGGGGCGGAACCGGAGAATCCGGAGGGCAGCCCCCGCGGACCGGTCGGACGGGGTGGCAGGAGCACCGGAGCCCCCCGGCCGCCCGCGCCGGCACGGATTGGCCGGTACCCGCCCCCGGAGATCACGGGCACGGCCGGCGGGCGGCCGGGGGCGTGCCACGTGTGCGGGTGGTGGTGTCCCGCCTGCCATCGGACTGCCACCTACTGCCAGCCCGGTCCGAAGCCGTTGAGCCGTCACCGAGGCCCGTGGTTGCGTGTTCGACGGATCGCGACCCGACGAACATCCATTCGGCCTGTACGAAGGAGTCAGTATGGGAATTCACGCCCCCGCCACGGGACAGAACGACGCGAACCTCTTCGACCTCGACCTCGAGATCGGCGTCGAGAAGTCCGTGGCCGGCCCGGCCATCACCAGCGTCTCCTGGTGCACCCCGGGCTGCACCAGCGAGGGCGGCGGCTCCGGCTGCAGCCACTGCTGCTGACGACGGCAACGGTTCACGCACACCCGTGGGGCCGGCGGGCGGCCCGCCGGCCCCACGGGGCCGCCCCACCGGCAGCACACGGCACAGGACACGACACAGGACACCGGCAGGCCCGGACGAGCAGGGGGACAGCCATGGGGGAAGCGCCGCCCAGGACACCTTTCGAGGCGAACGACGTCTTCCTGTACCGGGCGCCGCTGGGCGGATCACCCGCGCTGCCGCTGCCCGCCGCCGGACCGCACGACCTCAGTGCCTGCGCCGAGTTGCTCGCCTCCGTCCCCGCCGACCCGCTGCTCGCCGAGGCGCTCGACCTCGCCTCCCCCAGCCTCAGCGCCCTGGTCCGCCGGGTCGCCGAGCGCGGCGCCACGGGCATCAAGGCGGGGCAGCTGCGCCGCGCGGCGCTCGCCGTGCTGCGCTACGACATCCGCAGGCGCACCCGCCCGACACCCTTCGGCCTGTTCGCCGGTGTGTCGACCGGCCGCTTCGACTCCACCGCCAAGCTGGAGCGCGGCCCCGACCACCGCACCCGCACCCACGTCGACATGCAGTGGCTGACCCGGCTCGGCCACCGCCTCGAAGGCGACCGGGCGGTGCTGTCCGCGCTCACCGTCCAGGCGCACCAGGCGCTGACCGTGCGCGGCGACCGCGTGGT
This sequence comes from Streptomyces sp. CB02414, assembly GCF_001905385.1. Taxonomy (GTDB): domain Bacteria; phylum Actinomycetota; class Actinomycetes; order Streptomycetales; family Streptomycetaceae; genus Streptomyces. The sequence goes on from NZ_LIPF01000002.1 coordinate 999,148, forward strand.
CCTCACCGCCTCCTCCACGCAGGGCGTCCGCCTCACCGAGGGCGGCGAGACCCGCGCCACCGTCTCCGTGCGCCGCACGCCCGTCGTCGCCCACGCCCTCGCGGAGTCGGCCGCGCCGCTGCCGTACCGGGAACTGGTCCGGCGCACCGCGGAGGCGTTCCCCGGCGCGCCCCTGGACCGGATCGAGGCACTGCTCGCCGAGTTGGTGCGCCAGGAACTGCTCCTGACGGGGCTGCGCCCGCCGCTGGACGGCGGCGACCCGCTCACCCACGTGCTCGGGCTGCTGGCGGCGGTCACCGACCCGGCGCCTGAGACCCGCCGCATCCACGAGGCGCTGCGCGAGATCGACGACGCCCGGCGGGCGTACGACGACCGGACGGCGGGCCGGGGCCGAACGGAACTGGACCGGCTGCTGCGGCTCGCCCGGTCGGCGGAGCCCGACGACACGCCGCTGCACATCGACACCCGCCTCGACACCGGGCTGCACCTGCCGTACCCGGTGCGCGAGACCGTCGAGCGGGCCATGGGCGTGATGTGGCGGCTGTCCCGGCCGAAGCTGGGGCTCTTCGCGCTGCGGGACTACCACCGCCGCTTCCTCGACGTGTACGGCGCCGACCGGCTGGTGCCGGTCCTCGACCTGCTGGACGAGTCGACCGGCCTGGGCGCCCCCGCCGGCTACGGCTGGCCGAACAGCGAGGCCCCGCCCCTGCCTCCCGAGGACCCCCGCACCACGCGCCGGGACCGGGCCATGGCCCGGCTGGTCGCCGCCGCGCAGCGGACCGGCGCCCGGGAGGTGCACCTCGGCGACGACGAGGTGGCCGAGCTGTGCCACGACACCGCCGACCCCGCGGATCTCCAGGGCTCCGCCGAGGTGACGGTGCAGGTCGTCGCGCCCTCGGTGGAGGCGCTGGACGACGGCGAGTTCCGGGTCTACCTGTCGCCGTCGCCGGGCTCGCACCGGGCCGGGGCCACCTTCGCCCGGTTCGCCGACCAGCACCCGGACTGGGGGCCCGCGTTCGCGGCACTGCACCGCGACAGCCCCGTGCACGTACAGGACGCGGTCCCCGTCGACCTCGCCTTCCGCACCCGTTCGGGCCGGGCCGCCAACCTCGCCCACACCGTCCCGGCCACGGGCCGCCGCATCGGAGTCGGCGTCCCCGACGTCCCCGGCGGCGGCGTCGAGGAACTGCGCCTGTCCGACATCGGCATCGGTGCCACCCTGGACCGGCTGACCGCCGTCCACCTGCCGACCGGGCGGGAGATCGTGCCCGTGCTCGGCAACATGGTCAGCGCGCCGGCCCAGGCACCCAACGCGGCCCGGCTGCTGTGGGAGATCGGCCTGGAAGGGCAGCGCCTGTGGGAGCCGTGGAACTGGGGCCCGCTCGCCGACGCGCCGTTCGTCCCGCGCGTCCGGTACGGCCGCTTCGTCCTGGCCTGCGCGGTCTGGCGGCTGGACGTCCTGCGCACCCGGGCCGAACGCCTGCGCGCCGAAGGCGAGAAGGGCGGGCCCGCCGCGGGGACACCGGGCGCGGCGGCGGACCCGGCCGCCCGGACCACTGGCACCGTCGAGGACCGGCAGCCCCTTTCCCCCACCGACCGCCCCACCGACCGCCCCGCCGCCCTCCCCCGCACCGACTGGGACCGTGCGGTCGACGACTGGCGGGCGGACTGGGCCGTTCCCCGGCACGTGCTCGCCGTCACCACCGACCAGCGGCTGCTGCTCGACCTCGACGACGCCTGGCACCGCGCCCTCCTGTTCGACCAGGTACTGCGCCACCCCGACCTGATCGCGCAGGAGGTTCCCGGCGAGGACGAGGGCTGGCTGGACGGCACCCTGGCCGGGCACACCAGCGAGCTGGTCGTCCCCATGACCCGCCGGGACGACGGCGTGCCCCGCAGGCGGCCGTACGCCGGGCACCCGCAGCCGGACCGCACGGTGCACGGCCTGGGCGGCGAGTGGCTGTACCTCAAGGTGCACGGATCGGCGCGGACCCAGGACGACCTGCTGCGCGACCACGTACCCGGCCTGGTCACCCTGGCCGCCGAACACGGCGCCGACCGCTGGTTCTTCATCCGCTACACCGACGAGGCCGGCCACCACCTGCGGCTGCGTCTGCACGCCGCCCGCCCCGAGGAGCTGTGGGGGCGGGTCGCCCCGGCCGTCGGCGCGCTGCTGGACCGCTGGCAGCGCGAGGGCCTGGTGCGCGGACACACCGTCGCGCAGTACGACCCGGAGACCGAGCGCTACGGCGGCCCCGCGGCGCAGGCGGCCGCCGAACGGGTCTTCCAGCACGACAGCGAGGCCGCCGTCGAACTGCTGCGGGTGGCCCGGGACCCGGCGAACGACTTCGCGACGGACGACCTGGCCGTCATCTCCTGCGCCGCGCTGGCCCACGCCTTCGGCCCGCCCTCGCCCAGCAACCCGCTGGTCACCGAGGACTGCGGCGACGACGCGGCGGCGGCCTGGCTGTCCATGACCGGCGCCCGCCGCGACCTGCCCGCCGTCTTCCGCACCCGGGCCGCCCACTGGCGCCGCCTCGTCGACCCCCACGACGGCTGGCCCGCCCTCGCCGCCGACCCCGCCGGGTCCCGGGTGCTGGCCGCGCTGCACGCCCGCGACCGGGCGGTGGCCGAACTGTCCGACGCCGTACGGCGGTCCGGGCCGACGCCGGAGGGCCGGGTGGTCGGCAGCCTGCTGCACATGGTCTGCAACCGCCTCTTCGGCGGCGAGGGCGCCCGCGAGCTGACCGTGCTCGGCATCGCCCGGGGCGCCGTACAGGACCACCTCAACCGCCGGAGGCACCAGTCGTGAACGCCGTCACCGCCCCGCGCGCCGCGGAGGCCGTCGCCCTCGTCGCCGAACGGCTCGCCGACCCCGCGCACGTGGCCGCCGTCGCCTCCCGCGACGACAACCGGGACCCGATCTACGACGCCGTCATGTGGGGGCCGCTGACCCTCTCCAACGGCCTGCCCGGCACCGCCCTGCTCTACGGCGAACTGGCCCGCACCGACGAGGGCCGGCGGGCCACCGCGCACCGCCACCTCGCCGCCGCCGGCCGGGCGCTGAACTCCGCCCCCAGCCGGGGCCTGTTCTCGGGCCCCGCCGCACTGCTCGCCGCCGCGCAGACCTGCGCCGGCCCCGAGGGGCACTACGCCTCGCTGCGCCACCGGCTGGCCGCCTGGGTCGCCGACGACCAGACCGAGCGGCTGGCCGTCTTCCGCTCCCGGACCGGACCCGGCGTCGACTGGGGCGCGTACGACCTGATCAACGGCCTGTCGGGGACGACCCGGCTGCTGCTCGACGCGGCGGCCGACCCGGCGGAGGCCGGGCCCGGCGTCGAGACCGCCCTGACCGAGTCCCTCCACCACCTCGTCCGGCTCACCGCGCCGGTCACGGTCGACGGCCACGAGGTGCCCGGCTGGTGGGTGCCGGCCGAGCTCCAGCTCAGCGAGCGCGACCGGGCCGACTACCCGCGCGGCGACTTCAACCTCGGCATGGCCCACGGCATCACCGGCACCCTGGCGGTGCTCTGCTCTGCGTACACGGCGGGCCGCGAGGTGGAGGGCATGCGGGACGCCGTGCACCGCGTCGCCGACTGGCTGCTGGGCTGGACGCTGCACGACGAGGCGGGACCGTACTGGCCCGCCCGCGCCGGCTTCGCCGACGAGGTGGCCGCCGACCGGCCGCCGCACCTGTTCACCCGCACCGCCTGGTGCTACGGCACCCCCGGAGTGGCCGCCGCCCTGTTCCGGGCCGGGACCGTCCTGGACCGCCCCGAGTGGCGCACGGCCGCCGTCGAGGCGCTGCGGGCGGCGCTGCGGCGGGACGAGTCGCGGTGGGCCGTCGAGGGCGCCACCGTCTGCCACGGCTACGCCGGCCTGCTGCGCGTCGTGGCCCGCGTCGCCCACGCCGTCCCCGACGAAACCGACCTCGCGGACGGCGTCGCACGACTGACCGGCCGGGTCCTGGAACTGGCCGACGAACAGGCGCCGTTCGGCTTCCGCCACCTCATGCGCTTCCCGGCCGCCGCCCGCTCGCCGCACCCGCACCGGGCCGTGGACACCGCGGGCATGCTGGAGGGCGCGGCGGGGGTGGCGCTGGCGCTCCTGCCGGTCGACGACGCGGCGCCGCTGCCGTGGGACCGCACGCTCGGACTGGCCTGAACCGTGGAGGGAACCCCCGTGCCGTCACCCGAACCACCAGCCGCACCCGTCATCCCCCTGCCCGGGGCCGTACCGCCGGCCTTCGAGCTGACCGACCTCGTGGTGCGCTACGGCAAGGTCCGGGCCGTCGACGGGGTGTCCGTCAGCTCCCCGCCGGGCCGGGTCACCGCGCTCCTCGGCCCCAACGGGGCCGGCAAGTCCTCCCTGCTCGGCGTGTTGTCCACGGCGTCGCGGCCGGACTCGGGCGACGTCCGCATCTTCGGGCACGACGTGCGCGAGGCCCCGATGGCCGCGCGCCGCCGCCTCGGGCTGGTCTTCCAGGAGCGGACCCTCGACAAGGAACTGTCCGTGGAGCGCAACCTGTGGTTCCACGCACGGCTGTTCGGCATGAAACGGGCCGACGCCCGCTCCCGCATCGACCTGCTGCTGGACCTCTTCGAACTGACCGACCGCCGCCGCCAGCCGGTCGAGGAACTGTCCGGCGGCCTCTCCCGCCGGGTCGAGATCGCCCGCGCCCTGCTGCACCGCCCCGGCCTGATCATCCTCGACGAGCCCACCAACGGCCTCGACCCCACCGCGCGGGCGGTGGTCTGGCGGGACCTGCTGCGGCTGCGGGACGAACTGGGCGTCACCGTCCTGTACTCGACGCACTACATGGACGAGGCCGAGTACGCCGACGAGATCGTCATCCTCCAGCAGGGCCGCGTCGTCCGCCAGGGCAGCCTGGCCCGGCTCAAGAGCAGCCTGGACTCCTCCCGCATCGTGGTCTCCTGCGCCGACGACGAGGCCGCCGCCCGGCAGCTGCGTGCCGCGGGCTTCGAGCCGCTGTCCGAGCCGGGCGGCGTCGCCGTCCACTGCGCCGACCCGGAGTCCCGGATCGCGGACGTGGTGCGGGCCCTCGACGTCAAGGGCCTCACCGTCGCCGTGCACCACCCGTCCATGAACGACGTCTACCTGGCGGCGGCCGGCCCCCGCGCCGAGAGGGTGAGCGCACCGTGACCACGACCACCGTCGGCGCCCCGGCGCCGCTCGCCGCGGCCGACGGACGGCTGCGGGTCGCCCTGCGCGCCGTCGGCGTCATCGCCCACCGCGACCTGCTGCGCCAGTTCAAGCGCCCCGGCGTGCTGTTCAGCCAGGGCGTGCAGATCCTCTTCTTCGTCCTGGTCTACGCGGTCGGCTTCGACGGCATGATCGACTCCGTCGGCGACGTCCCGTTCAGCGCCTACGTGTTCCCCGGCATCATCGCCATCCAGGTCGTCTCGATCGGCGTCGCGTCCGGGCAGACGTACGCCTGGGACCGCGAGTACGGCGTGCTGCGCGAGCTGCTCGTCGCCCCGGTGCCGCGGATCTGCCTGCCGCTGGGCAAGGTCGTCGCCGGCGCGGGCATGGTGACCGCGCAGAGCGCGGTGATGCTCGCCTTCTCGCCGACGGTGGGGGTGCAGCTGACGCCGGGCCGGTTCGCCGCCGCGATGGGCTGCTACGCGCTGGCCGCCGTGGTGTTCAGCGTCATCGGCCTGTGCCTGGCCACCGTCATCAAACGGGTGCAGACCCTCCAGGCGACCGTCCAGCTGGCCATGTTCCCCATGCTGTTCCTGTCCGGCTCGGTGTTCAGCGCACAGGACGCGCCGGGCTGGCTGTCCGCGATCATGCACATCAACCCCATGACGTACGCCGTCGACCTGGCCCGCCAGACACTGCTGGGCACCCCCGGCCTGCTGCCGTGGTGGGCGGACCTGGGCGCGCTGTGCGGCATCCTGGCGGCGGTCCTGGCCGTCCTGCGCCTGCGGAGCGGCCGGTGAGCACCACGCCGGCGACCTCGGCCCCGCCGTCACCCCCGCCCCCGCCCCCGCCCCCGTCCGACGGCCCGTCGTGGCCGCCGCTCCCGGCACACGCCGCGACGGACGACGCGGACGCACCGCCGCCGGGCCGTGACCCGGCGCCGGACGCCGACGCGGCACCGGAGCGGGTACTGGCGGGCGCGCTGCGCTGGATCGACGCCAACCTGGAGTGGTTCCGCCCCCGGCGCTGGGAGGAGTACCTGCCCCCACGCCCCTTCCGCCCCGGCCCCCTGCTCGAACTCCTCGGCCTGCTCCGCGTCCTGGACCGCGAAGGCGTCCTCCCCCGGAACGCCGCGCTGCCGGGCCGCGCCCTCGACCTCGCCGCCGAGACCGCCGCGGACCCCGGATTCGAACGGTCGCTGCGCCGCGGGGACGCCTACTTCCCGTACCACCTGAACCTCGTCACGCTGCTGGAGCACCTGGGCCGCCCGCAGCCCGCGCTGCGGGCCCGCTGCGAGGCCCTGCTGGCCGCCGACGCGGGCGGCCACAGCCGCCCGTACAAGCCGGTGCTCAACCGCCTGGAGCTGCGCTACTTCCTGGACCGCGGCGGCGTCACCGCCCCGCCCTCCCTGCCCACGGTCGAGGCGCTGCTCCGGCAGAGCGTCGCCGCGCTCGACCCGGACGTCCTGCAACTGACCGAGAGCGAGACGTACGCCCTCACGCACGCCGTGTTCTACGCGACCGACTTCGGCCGCCACCGCCTCGACCTCGGCACCCGGCCCCGGACCCGGCTGCGCGAGACGGTGCGCGTCCTGCTGGGCGTACACCTCGCCAGGGGCAGCCTGGACCTGCTCGCCGAGCTGCTGCTGTGCACGCGGGCCCTGGCCGAGGGTCCGGAGACCTCACCGGCCGAACGGGCGGGCTGGCACCTGCTGGCCCGCGCGGTACGCCCCGACGGCGCCGTGCCCAGCCCGGTGCACCGCCCGGAAGCCCTGGCCGCCCTGACCGGCGACAAGGCCGCCGCCTACCTCTTCGGCACCTGCTACCACACGACCACGGCCGCCGCGCTCGCCGCCGCCACGCTCCGCCACCGCCCGCCGGACACCCTCCGCCCCGCTACCGGCACTCCCCCGCCACCGCGCGCGGACCCGGCGGCGATCCGCGCCTGGGCGCGCCGGGTGACGGCACAGGCCGGCACCGCGCCGACGACCCTGCGCACGGCCTGGCGCGACCAGCTCGCCCCGCTGCTGACCCTCGCCGTCCAGGCCCGCGACCCACACGTCCTGTCCGAGCTCCTGACGGCCGCCGAGTCCCTGGGCACCACCGCCCACTCCCCGGCCCGCGAGGCGGCGGCGCTGCTGGCCACCTGGGCCGACTGAACCAAAAAAGGGCGGGGCGCCCGCCAAGGAGCGCCCCGCCTCACCTCACGTCACCTCACGTGGAGGACCGCCGCCTCCGCGCCCCCGGCCGACGCTCGCTCGGCCGGGTCACCGGGTCGCCGGCCTCCACGGCCGCCGCGCGGCGGCGCGCGCCGAAGTCGGCCAGGGCCTCCGCCAGCTTGGTGACGGACGGCTCCGGGGACATGACGTCGACCCGCAGCCCGTGCTCCTCGGCCGTCTTGGCGGTCGCCGGACCGATGCAGGCGATCACCGTCACGTTGTGCGGCTTGCCCGCGATGCCCACCAGGTTGCGGACCGTGGACGACGAGGTGAAGAGCACCGCGTCGAAGCCGCCGCCCTTGATGGCCTCCCGGGTGGTGGCCGGGGGCGGCGAGGCGCGCACCGTGCGGTAGGCGGTGACGTCGTCGACCTCCCAGCCCAGCTCGATCAGACCGGCGACCAGGGTCTCCGTGGCGATGTCGGCGCGGGGCAGGAAGACGCGGTCGATCGGGTCGAAGACCGGGTCGTAGGGCGGCCAGTCCTCCAGGAGGCCCGCCGCCGACTGCTCGCCGCTCGGGACCAGGTCCGGCTTCACGCCGAAGGCGATGAGCGCCTTCGCGGTCTGCTCGCCGACCGCCGCGACCTTGATGCCCGCGAAGGCACGGGCGTCCAGGCCGTACTCCTCGAACTTCTCCCGGACCGCCTTCACCGCGTTGACCGACGTGAACGCGATCCACTCGTAGCGGCCCGTCACCAGGCCCTTGACCGCCCGCTCCATCTGCTGCGGGGTGCGCGGCGGTTCGACGGCGATGGTCGGGACCTCGCTGGGGACGGCCCCGTAGGACCGCAGCTGGTCGGAGAGCGACGCCGCCTGCTCCTTCGTACGCGGCACGAGCACCTTCCAGCCGAACAGCGGCTTGGACTCGAACCACGACAGCTGGTCGCGCCGGGCGGACGCGGAACGCTCGCCGACCACGGCTATCACCGGGCGGCCACCGTCCGGCGACGGCAGCACCTTGGCCTGCTTCAGGGTCTGGGCGACCGTGCCGAGCGTGGCGGACCAGGTCCGCTGGCGGGTCGTCGTACCGGCGATCGTCACCGTCAGCGGGGTGTCCGGCTTGCGGCCCGCCGACACCAGCTCACCGGCGGCCGCGGCCACCGAGTCGAGCGTCGTCGAGACCACGACCGTCCCGTCGGAGGCGCCCACCTCCGTCCAGCACCGCGCCGACGCCGTACGGGCGTCCACGAACCGCACGTCGGCACCCTCGGCGTCGCGCAGCGGCACACCGGCGTACGCGGGCACGCCGACGGCGTTCGCGATGCCGGGGACGACCTCGAAGGGCACCCCGGCCGCGGCGCACGCCAGCATCTCCTCGGCGGCGTACGCGTCCAGCCCGGGGTCCCCGGTCACCGCACGCACGACCCGCCTGCCGCCCCGCGCGGCCTCCATGACAAGATGTGCGGCATCCCGCACAGCGGGGACACCAGAGGTCGTTGACGTGCCGTCAACTACCTTCAACTGGGGCGCGCCTGTGCCCGGATCCGACGGATCGGCGTCCGTGTGCACTTCCGACACGCCCTGCCTCGCATGCGTGCGTACGACGTCGAGCACCTCGTGCTCGGCGACGAGGACGTCCGCGTGCGCCAGCGCCTCCACGGCGCGCAGAGTCAGCAGTCCCGGATCTCCGGGTCCGGCACCGAGGAAGGTGACGTGCCCTTGTTCCGGACCGGCGGGAAAGGTGGTGGGGCTCAATGTGCTCGCTCCCCCATCAGACCGGCCGCGCCCTGGGCGAGCATCTCGGTGGCGAGTTCGCGACCGAGTGCCATAGCCGCCTCGTGCGTTTCAGGCACGGGACCGGTGGTGGACAGCTGCACCAGCGTCGAGCCGTCGGTCGTGCCGACGACGCCGCGCAGGCGCATTTCCTTGACAGTCTGCCCGTCGGCCAGAAGGTCGGCCAGCGCCCCCACGGGTGCGCTGCAGCCGGCCTCCAGGGCGGCGAGCAGTGACCGCTCGGCCGTTACGGCGGCCCGCGTGAACGGGTCGTCGAGCTCGGCGAGCGCGGCGATCAGGTCCGCGTTGTCCGCGGGGCACTCGATCGCCAGGGCCCCCTGGCCGGGGGCGGGCAGAACCGTGTCGACCGACAGGAAGTCGGTCACCTCGTCGATGCGGCCCACCCGGTTCATCCCGGCGGCGGCCAGCACGACCGCGTCGAGCTCACCGCTGCGGACGTATCCGATGCGGGTGTCGACGTTGCCCCGGATCGGGACCGTCTCGATCTCCATGCCGTGGGTGCGGGCGTACGCGTTCAGCTGCGCCATGCGGCGCGGCGCGCCCGTCCCTATGCGGGCGCCGCGCGGCAGGTCGGTCAGCTTGCGCGCGTCCCGGGCGACGACCACGTCCCGCGGGTCCTCGCGCTCCGGGATCGCGGCCACCACCAGGCCCTCGTGCTGCGCCGTGGGGAGGTCCTTCAGCGAGTGAACCGCGAAGTCCACCTCGCCCCGCAGCAGCGCCTCGCGCAGCGCGGCGACGAACACGCCCGTGCCGCCGATCTGCGCCAGGTGCTCGCGCGACACGTCCCCGTACGTGGTGATCTCGACCAGCTCAACGGGCCGACCGGTCACCTGGCTCACGGCGTCCGCCACCTGCCCGGACTGGGCCATGGCGAGCTTGCTCCGCCTGGTCCCCAGCCTCAGTGCCTTCTCAGTCATGCCGGCCCTCGGTTCTTCTCAGTGGTGCTGTCTTCGGCGCGGGAGACGGAGGCCACCGTCTCCTGGTCGAGGTCGAACAGGGTGCGCAGCGCGTCCGCGTACCCGGCGCCGCCGGGCTCGGCGGCGAGCTGCTTGACCCGCACCGTCGGCGCGTGCAGCAGCTTGTCGACCACACGCTTGACGGTCTGGGTGATCTCGGCGCGGTGCTTGTCGTCGAGCCCCGGCAGCCGCCCCTCCAGGCGGGCGATCTCGCCGGACACGACGTCGGCGGCCATGCTGCGCAGCGCGACGACGGTCGGCGTGATGTGCGCGGCCCGCTGGGCGGCGCCGAACGCGGCGACCTCGTCGGCGACGATCCGGCGCACCATGTCGACGTCGGCCGCCATGGGCGCGTCCGCGGAGGCGTCGGCGAGCGACTCGATGTCCACCAGCCGCACCCCGGCCAGCCGGTGCACGGCGGCGTCGATGTCGCGCGGCATCGCGAGGTCGAGGAGGAAGAGCACGGGCTGCGGGCGCGGCACCTCGGCGACCGGCTCGGGGCGGCGGCGCTCGGGGATGCGGCCGACGCGCGTCGCCGTCGCGGCGAGCGCCGTGATCAGCTCGGCGTCCGCCTCGGCGCCCGGCCGCCCGGTCTCGCGCGGCCGGTCCACCGTCGTACCGCTCGCGGCCCAGGCCCCGTGCTGCTCCAGCGTCGCCGCGTCCATGCCGGCCACGGCGGCCTCGCCCATGACGGAGAAGCCGGACGGGACGGCGGACAGGTCCAGCGGGCAGTTCTCGTCGCCGCCGGCGGCCTGCAGAGGCGTTTCGGCTGCCTCGCGCACGGCCGCTTCGTGTACGGCGCTGTCCACGGCCGGCGCTTCCGCGGCGGGCGCGCCGGTGCGGCCCTCCACCGTCGCCGACACGGCGTCCGCCGTGAGGACCAGCCCGGTCGCGCCGGTGCAGGAGACGGCCACGTCGGCACGTGTCAGCTCGGCCGGCACCGCGTCCATCGGTACCGCGCGGGCCAGCACGTCCGTGTCGTCGCCCTCGGCAAGGATCTGTGCGAGCCGCTCGGCCCGCTCGAAGGTGCGGTTGGCGACCACGATCTCGGCGACCCCGGCCCGCGCCAGCGTCGCGGCGGCCAGCGAGGACATCGAACCGGCACCGATCACCAGGGCCTTCTTGCCCTCGGCCCACGTCTGGACGTCGGCTCCCGCGGCCAGCTGCTCCAGGCCGAAGGTGACCAGGGACTGCCCGGCGCGGTCGATGCCGGTCTCCGAGTGGGCCCGCTTGCCGACCCGGAGCGCCTGCTGGAACAGGTCGTTCAGGAGCCGTCCGGCGGTGTGCAGGTCCTGGGCGCGGGCCAGGGAGTCCTTTATCTGGCCGAGGATCTGGCCCTCGCCCACCACCATCGAGTCGAGCCCGCAGGCCACCGAGAAGAGGTGGTGGACGGCCCGGTCCTCGTAGTGCACGTAGAGATAAGGAGTGAGCTCCTCCAGGCCGACCCCGCTGTGCTGGGCGAGCAGCGTGGACAGCTCGGCGACACCGGCGTGGAACTTGTCCACGTCGGCGTAGAGCTCGATGCGGTTGCAGGTGGCCAGCACCGCGGCCTCGGCGGCCGGTTCGGCGGCGACCGTGTCCTGGAGCAGCTTGAGCTGCGCGTCCGCGTTCAGGGACGCCCGCTCCAGCACGCTGACCGGCGCGCTGCGGTGGCTGAGTCCGACGACGAGGAGGCTCATGCCGGCATCACGGCGGGCACGTCCCCGTCGGGTCCCTGGTCGGTGGAGGGCTGCTGCTTGCGGGCGGCGACGGGCGGTACGGCGCCGGTGTCGGCCACGGCCTCCTCGCCCGCCTTGCGCTGCTCGTGGAAGGCGAGGATCTGCAGCTCGATGGAGAGGTCGACCTTGCGCACGTCGACGCCCTCGGGGACGTTCAGCACGGTCGGCGCGAAGTTCAGGATGGAGGTGACGCCGGCGGCCACGAGCCGGTCGCAGACCTGCTGGGCGGCGCCCGCGGGGGTCGCGATCACGCCGATGGAGACACCGTCGTCCTGGATGATCTTCTCCAGCTCGTCGGTGTGCTGCACCGGGATGCCCGCGACGGGCTTTCCGGCCATTCCCGGATCGGCGTCGATGAGCGCGGCGACCCGGAAACCGCGGGAGGCGAACCCGCCGTAGTTGGCGAGCGCGGCGCCGAGGTTACCGATACCGACGATCACAACCGGCCAGTCCTGGGTGAGCCCCAGTTCGCGCGAGATCTGGTAGACGAGATACTCGACGTCGTAGCCGACGCCCCTGGTCCCGTAGGAGCCGAGGTAGGAGAAGTCCTTGCGCAGTTTCGCGGAGTTGACTCCCGCCGCCGCCGCCAGTTCCTCGGAGGAGACCGTGGGCACCGAGCGCTCGGAGAGCGCGGTCAGCGCGCGGAGGTACAGCGGAAGCCTGGCGACGGTGGCCTCGGGAATCCCTCGGCTGCGGGTCGCCGGTCGGTGTGCTCGGCCAGTTGCCACGGTGCTCCTGCGGGTAGAGCGGGGCTGTAGGCGGTCATACGTCCCTACATGACCGCCCCGTCGAATGCAGGCTATGTCTTTGTGAACGCGTGCACAAAGATGGTGTCCGATTTGCCCGGCCAACGTGACCGGGCTCACGCGCGCCCGGCGCACGAACCGGGAACCGGCGCGTACACGCACGCGTTCCTCTTCCATCGAGGGCAAAGCCGCACACGCTCCTCACGATCAACGCCCCCAAGACCAAGTCACCATCGATCCTAAGCGACCATCCGGACTACTTGTACTGGTCGGTCAGTGCCTTGCGCAGGCGTTCCTCGTTCACACGCCAGAAGGTGTGCTGCCTGCCGTCGACCAGGACGACCGGGATCTGTTCCCAGTACTCGTCGTGGAGTTGGCGGTCCTCGGTGATGTCCTTCCCCTCCCAGGGGACACCGAGGTCGGCACAGACCTTCTCGACGACCAGCTGTGCGTCATCACACAGATGACAGCCGGGTTTGCGGATGAGGGTGACGAGATGGTTCTCGGAGTGCTCGGGGGACTGAGCGGACTGCGGGGCCCCGTGCGCCTGCGGGGTCCCGTGCGGCTGCGGGTCCCGCGGGGCCTGCGGGCCGGTCGCGGGCTTTCGGCGGAAGAGGGGACTCATGCCGGCCATTCTCCCGCGCGCGGCCGCCCTCGTAACGATGCGGTCGTCCAGAGTTCACAGCCTCCGAACCTCTCGACTCCGAAGCCCCCGAACAAACTGGCTATGCTCACGGACATGGCCGCTCTTCGATGGCTCACCCCCCGTAGGCGCTCCGCCACGGCGCGGAGCGTGTTGGCAGGCGAGGCCTCGGCGGAGGCAGCACGCAAATCCGCGCAGTCCGCGGAGGCGACCGCCCTCGACACCGGCGCGGAGCCCGAGTTCCCGGTCCACGGCGACGAGCGGGCGGCCGCCTTCTTCGACCTCGACAACACCGTGATGCAGGGCGCGGCGATCTTCCACTTCGGCCGGGGTCTGTACAAGCGGAAGTTCTTCGAGACCCGCGACCTCGCCCGGTTCGCCTGGCAGCAGGCGTGGTTCCGGCTCGCCGGGTTCGAGGACCCGGAGCACATGCAGGACGCCCGCGACTCCGCGCTCTCGATCGTCAAGGGCCACCGCGTCTCCGAGCTGAGGTCGATCGGCGAGGAGATCTACGACGAGTACATGGCCGAACGGATCTGGCCGGGCACCCGCGCCCTCGCCCAGGCCCACCTGGACGCCGGGCAGAAGGTCTGGCTGGTCACCGCGGCCCCGGTGGAGATCGCCCAGGTGATCGCCCGCCGCCTCGGGCTGACCGGCGCGCTGGGCACGGTGGCCGAGTCGATCGGCGGCGTCTACACGGGCAAGCTCGTCGGCGAACCCCTGCACGGCCCCGCGAAGGCGGAGGCGGTACGGGCGCTGGCGACGGCGGAGGGCCTGGACCTGCCCCGCTGCGCCGCCTACAGCGACTCCCACAACGACATCCCAATGCTGTCGCTGGTCGGCCACCCGTACGCGATCAATCCGGACTCCAAGCTGCGCAAGCACGCCCGGGAGCTGGAGTGGCGGCTGCGGGACTACCGCACCGGCCGCAAGGCGGCCAAGGTCGGCATCCCGGCGGCCGCGGGCGTCGGCGCCGTGGCCGGCGGCACCGCGGCGGCCATCGCGCTGCACCGCCGCCGCCGCTGACCGCACCCCGTCGTTGGGCCAATCGATGTGACGTACCCCCGAGGCAGCCTCTCCAGTCCCCTTTCCTCACATCGACCACAACACGCTCTGTAGTCACACGGAATCCGAACCGATCCGGTCATCAACCGATCACTCTGTCGCAGCTGATCGAGCGTCAATCGGGCACGGAAGCGACGTAATCGATGATTTGAGCAACTGGGCGTAGCAGTGCCTGCACGAAGCGTTATTCTCCTCAGACGCATTCCGGCACCCCACCTTCGCTACGACGGGTGAATGGTTCCGTACTGCACGTGATGGAAGCTCTGCCTCTGGGAGTCCCGTGTACCCACACGTCGGGGTTGACGCCTCGGGCCTGGCTACGCTGCGCGCAACGGTCAAAACAGCCCAAGACCTGTTGCGCGGCTTCGTCCCCACCGCGTACGCCGTCCCCGCCCTCGCCACGGCCACCGTCCCCGCCGGCCCTTGCTACGCACTGGCCGACTCGGGCGCCGCCGTCGGCAGACGGGCGCGGTCGTCCTCGTCCGGGGCCGCCGCCACCCACCGGCGCCCCGCCGCCGACAGCGACAGCGCCCGCATGATGGACCTGGTCGAACGGGCCCAGGCCGGCGAGGCCGAGGCCTTCGGCCGGCTCTACGACCAGTACAGCGACACCGTGTACCGCTACATCTACTACCGGGTGGGCGGCAAGGCGACCGCCGAGGACCTCACCAGCGAGACCTTCCTGCGGGCTCTGCGGCGCATCGGCACCTTCACCTGGCAGGGCCGCGACTTCGGCGCCTGGCTGGTGACCATCGCCCGCAACCTCGTCGCCGACCACTTCAAGTCCAGCCGCTTCCGGCTGGAGGTCACCACCGGCGAGATGCTCGACGCCAACGAGGTCGAGCGGTCCCCCGAGGACTCCGTCCTCGAGTCCCTCTCCAACGCCGCCCTGCTGGACGCCGTACGACGGCTCAACCCGCAGCAGCAGGAGTGCGTGACCCTGCGCTTCCTCCAGGGCCTCTCGGTCGCCGAAACCGCCCGGGTCATGGGCAAGAACGAGGGTGCCATCAAGACGCTCCAGTACCGGGCCGTACGCACCCTCGCCCGGCTCCTCCCGGACGACGCGCGCTGAGAGCTCTCCCGGCGCTCACCCTTCGCGTTCCCCAAGTCACCCCTGGTGAAAGTCCGTTGAGACAGCGGTCCGATCATCCACCGTCCGTAACCCAAGTGCCGCGCCACTCGTTGTGCGGGATGCAGGCTCCCTGTGGTCACCCCCTGGCCGACTCCGATCACACGATCGGGTGGTTCCGGTCGGGGTGTGCAACCCTCAGGACCCCCTGGGGAGTCGACCGTCATGACGAGAGGAGGTGCCGCCAGTGATCGCGAACGTATCGGCACACCGGCGGGCGAACGCCTTCGCCCAGGCTCTGGAGGAGCAGTCCGATCCCGGGGCGGCGGCCGAGCAGTCCGGAGGTCCGGCAACCGCCGGATCCACCGGGGAACAGACCGAGCAGGGTCGTCTGTTGACCCTTGCCACCGGCCTGGAGACACTGCCGCGGCCCGAGCTTGATCCCGAGGTCAAGGTCGTCCAGCGGGCCCAGCTGGTGGCCGCGTTCGAGGCCATGCTCCAGGAGGGCACCGCGGGCGGAGCGGCGGACCCTTCGGTTCCCGAACAGCGCCGGGCGCGCGGCACCCACCGGGCGGCCCCGCTGAAGAGGTTCCGGCCGCGCTCGCGGCTGGCGAAGGGCCTCACCGCGGGCGGGCTGAGCGTGAGCGTGGCCGCCGGAGCCTTCGGCGGAGTCGCCGCAGCCAGTTCGGACGCCCTGCCCGGTGACTCGCTCTACGGCCTCAAGCGCGGCATAGAGGACTTCCGCCTCGGCCTCGCCGACGGGGACGACGAGCGCGGCCGGGCCTACCTGGACCTGGCGTCCACCCGGCTGAACGAGGCACGCAGGCTGATGGAGCGCGGCCGCAGCGGCTCCCTCGACCACGAGTCCCTCGGCGAGATCCGCCGCGCCCTGTCCGGCATGCGGCACGACGCCTCCGAGGGCCACCGGCTGCTCAGCGCGGTCTACGCACGCGACCCCGGCTCCCTGGCCCCCATGCAGGCCCTCTCCACCTTCTCCCGCTCCCACCGGGAGACCTGGGGAGCCCTGCGCGACCGGCTGCCCGTGCAGTTGGGGGACGTCAGCGAGCAGGTGTCGTCGGTGTTCGACGCCATAGAGGACGACGTGGCGCCGCTGCAGTCCATGCTGCCGCAGCCGCCGGACCGGGAAACCGGCGGCACGGACGACGGCCGCCCGGGCAGCTCCGGATCGGCGACCAGCGACGCCCCCGGCTCCGGCGGTCACTCGTCGGCGCCCAGCACCGGCGACGACGGCACCTCCGAGCGCGGGCGCACGGACAGCGGCCGGCCGAGCGAGTCCACCGGCTCCGGCCAGGAGAACGACGGCCTGCTCGGCGGCGGCACGGGCGGCCTGCTCGACCCGCCCGAGGCCAGCAGCCCCGCCTCCCCGTCCACGGGCGACAACACCCCGCCCGCCCAGCCGGACGTCACCCTCCCGCCCCTCCTCCCGGGCCTCCTGCCCGGCCTGGGCATCGAGGCGGACGACACGGAGTGAGCACGTGGGGGCGCCCCTGCACGAGGGGCGCCCCCATCGCCGTCTCAGAAGAACCCTCGTCTCAGAAGAACACCGACCTCCGCTGCACCAGCAACTTGTACAGCGTGTGCTGGATCTGCTCCCGCACCTGATCCGTCAGGTTGAACATCAGCATCGGGTCCTCGGCCGCCTCCGCCGGATAGCCGTCCGTCGGGATCGGCTCACCGAACTGGATCGTCCACTTCGTCGGCAACGGCACCGCACCCAGCGGCCCCAGCCACGGGAAGGTCGGCGTCAGCGGGAAGTACGGGAAGCCCAGCAGCCGCGCCAGCGTCTTGGCGTTGCCGATCATCGGGTAGATCTCCTCCGCGCCGACGATCGAGCACGGAATGATCGGCGCACCCTGCCGCAGCGCCGTCGACACGAAGCCGCCCCGCCCGAAACGCTGGAGCTTGTAACGCTCGCTGAACGGCTTGCCGATGCCCTTGAAGCCCTCCGGCATCACCCCGACCAGCTCACCCTGGGCAAGCAGCCGTTCGGCGTCCTCCGCGCAGGCCAGCGTGTGCCCCAGCTTGCGGGCCAGCTCGTTGACCACCGGCAGGACGAACACCAGGTCCGCCGCCAGCAGCCGCAGATGCCGGTCGGCCGGATGGTGGTCGTGCACGGCGACCTGCATCATCAGGCCGTCCAGCGGCAGCGTCCCCGAGTGGTTCGCCACGATCAGCGCCCCGCCCTCGGCCGGGATGTTCTCCACGCCCTTCACCTCGACCCGGAAGTACTTCTCGTACACCGGGCGGAGCATGGACATCAGCACCTGGTCGGTGAGCTCGGCGTCGTAGCCGAAGTCGTCGACCTCGTAATCACCGGTGAGACGGCGGCGCAGGAAGGCCAGGCCGCCCGCCACGCGCCGCTCCAGCCCTCCGTCCCCTTCCTCGGACGACCGCGGCTCGGGCGTCACGGCCTCGCCGTCCTCGGCGGCCCCCCGCACCGGCAGCGGCTGTACCTCCCGGACCGGCACGGACTCCGCCGAGCCCTTGCGCCGGCTCCCCGTACCCCGGCGCCGGGCCGGGCGCTGGGCCGCGTTCCCCCCGCTGCCGCCGCTCCCCCGCGACCGGTCGTCGTCGAACGGAATGACCTTGGCGTCCGCCATCGTTGATGCGCTCCTCAGTTGGCGCTCTGCGTCGGGAGGTGGCCGCTGCCCCGCAGGGACAGCTCCGCGATCCGGTCGACGGCCCCCGCGAGGGCCTCGGGCGGCAGCAGACCCGCGCCACGGCCGCGCGCGAAGTCCGCGAACGCCCCGGCCGTCGAGTACTTCGGCCGGAAACCCAGGGTCTCGCGCATCTGCGTGGTGTCCACCACCCGCCCGTGGGTGAGCAGCCGGATCTGCTCGGGGGAGAAGTCCGTCATCCCCAGCGTACGCACGAGCGAGCCCGCCCAGGTGACCGCGGGCAGCAGCAGCGGCACCGTCGGGCGGCCCAGCCGGCGCGAGCACTGGGAGAGCGTCAGGACACCGTCGCCCGCGATGTTGAAGGTGCCGCTGTTCAGCGTGCCCCGCCGCGGCTCGTGCGAGGAGATCCGCAGCACCTCGATCACGTCGTCCTCGTGCACGAACTGCAGCCGCGGGTCGTAGCCGAACACCGTCGGCAGCACCGGCAGCCCGAAGTACGAGGCGAGCGGCGTGTCCGCGGCCGGCCCCAGGATGTTGGCGAACCGCAGCACGGTCACCGCGACATCCGGACGGCGCCGGGCGAAGCCCCGCACGTACCCCTCGACCTCGACGGCGTCCTTGGCGAAGCCGCCGCTGGGCAGCGACTTGGGCGCGGTGGTCTCCGTGCAGACGGCCGGGTCGCGCGGCGCGGACCCGTAGACGTTCGTACTGGACTTCACCACCAGCCGCCGCACGGCCGGCGACTTCTGGCAGGCACCGAGCAGCTGCATCGTGCCGATGACGTTGGTCTCCTTGACCGACGTACGGCTGCCGCTGCCCAGCGGGGTGCCCGTGACGTCCAGGTGGACGACGGTGTCGGCCCCCGTCTCCGCGAGGATGCGCCCGATCGCCGACTGCCGGATGTCGGCCTGGACGAACTCGGCGCCGCCCAGATGATGCTCCGGCGCGACGGCGTCCACACCGACCACCCGGTCCACGTCGGGATCACGCTGGATGCGCCGGACGAACCGGCCGCCCAGCTGACGGGCCACTCCGGTCACGAGCACGACCTTGCCCAAGATCAGCGCCTTCCTTCCGCCCTGCTGCGTACCCTGCCGCGTTCCCCGCCTGCGGGCCAACTTAGCCGGTCGGCGTTGCGCTGTGATGACCGACGGACGCGGCAAGTGACGAGAATTCGCACCCGGCCCGGGCCCGGTACGACTGTGGCCCCCCACCGGATGCGGTGGGGGGCCACAGACCACGCTGACGGCGCAGCGTCGCTTACTTCTTGTTGCGACGCTGAACGCGCGTGCGCTTCAGCAGCTTGCGGTGCTTCTTCTTGGCCATCCGCTTACGCCGCTTCTTGATAACAGAGCCCACGACTACCCTCGCTCACTTCTCATCACTCGGTTGGTGAGCGCCATGGGCCCACACGACCTACGAGGGGCCAGCCTACCCGCCCG
Organism: Streptomyces sp. CB02414; assembly: GCF_001905385.1. Classification (GTDB taxonomy): domain Bacteria; phylum Actinomycetota; class Actinomycetes; order Streptomycetales; family Streptomycetaceae; genus Streptomyces. The sequence goes on from NZ_LIPF01000002.1 coordinate 1,018,539, forward strand.
AGCGCTGAGGTCGTAATCGAGGTCGTCAGGCCGTTTCCACCCCCACGTAACTCTCCCGGAGGTACTCGTGAACCGCTTGCTCCGGGACGCGGAACGACCGTCCCACCCGGATCGCGGGCAGATGACCGCTGTGCACCAACCGGTACACGGTCATCTTGGACACGCGCATCACCGAGGCGACCTCCGCCACGGTAAGGAACTGAACCTCGTTCAGAGGCCTTTCGCCAGCTGCAGCCATGACACACCTGAACCTTCCGCACTCGACGGCCACCGGCTTCCCCTTCCGGTGACTCTTCGTCGCTGCGTGCTCACTCCCCAATGTAGGGGCGGGTGATGCGAGTGGGGAAGAGGTGCACCCATCACATCCCTACCGTGACAGACACGCCCGATTGAGTACGTAGCGGGTAAGCGGCCGGTAGTACTCAGACCGCACACCGTCATCAAGTGGAACGACCACGGACAGGGACCCCTCGGCCTCACCGACGAAGAGCGCGGGATCGTTCGTATCGGCCGGCCCGATCGCCTCGAACCCCAGCTGACCTGCACCGCAGGCCCACCCGTGGTCCCCGATCACCAACTCGGGCAGCGGCCCGCCGACGTGGGCCGCGGCAGCCAGCGCGGTACGAACCGGGAGCGGCGAATGCGTGTGCGCGCCGGGCTCACCACCGGCGCGCCCGGCGCCGGGTTCCCGCACCAACGCGACTCCCCGGACGTAGTCGAGGTTGTACGTGCGTAGACCGAACCGGGTCGTTATGTCGACACTGCGACCCTGCGCCGGGGTGAGGACGGCACATCCCGCCGCCGACAACGCCTCGGCCAAGGCGACGTAGAAACCGAGCAGCCGGTGCGGGTGCCCGGTGCCGAGGAGCACCGGACCGCGACGCTCAGCTACGGCGGCGAGCCGTCCGGCGAACGCGTCCAGAGCCGCCAGCGTCCGGTCCGGATCGATCACGTCCTGGCCCTCGGTCCGACACGGATCGGCTGAAACCCCGCATCTGTCCGCCATCAGCCCGAGCAGCTCCCGGAGCCCCCAGTCCCGCTCCGGATCGATCCCGATCAGCACCCGCGGGTCCCGCGCCGCGAACAACCGGTAACTCCGCAGACTCACCTCCCGGGAAGTCGCCACCACCCCGGCAAGACGAACGTCGAGAAGATGAGCCCGAAGAGCTCGACGGGTCAGCACGAACCCGATGCTGCCGGGCCCAGCCATCGCCCGGGTGAGGAACGCGGCAATCTACCCACGGTCGGCGTAACGTTCCCGCTCCCTCCAGCGGCACCCCGCTACGCCAACAGCCCCCGCAACGGAAACACCGCCCGCCGAGCCGCCACCACCGCCTGATCCAACCGATCCGCAGGGTCGTACCCCGCCTCCCACGGCGCCCACCCCACCGGCCACCGCCCATCAGTCATCCGCATCGGCCCCAGCTGCCGCGTCCGCGCGAACACCTCCTGCCGCCACCCCTCCGGAATCACCGTCTCCGGCTCCACCGGCCGCCCCGCCGCGATCCCCACCAGATGCGTCCACGACCGCGGCACCACGTCCACCACGGCGTAACCACCGCCCCCCAGCGCCACCCACCGCCCCCCGGCGTACTCGTGCGCCAGATCGTGGCACGCCACCTGCACCGCCCGCTGCGCGTCCAGCGACACCGCCAGGTGCGCCAGCGGATCCTCGAAGTGCGTGTCCGCCCCGTGCTGCGTCACCAGCACCTGCGGCCGGAAGTCCGCCAGCACCTCCGGCACCACCGCGTGGAACGCCCGCAGCCACCCCGCGTCCCCGGTCCCGGCCGGCAGCGCGACGTTCACCGCCGACCCCTGCGCGCACTCCGCCCCCGTCTCCTCCGGCCAGCCGGTCTGCGGAAACAGCGTCCGCGGATGCTCGTGCAGCGACACCGTCAGGACCCGCGGATCCTCCCAGAACGCCGCCTGCACCCCGTCCCCGTGGTGCACGTCCACATCCACGTACGCGACCCGCTCGGCCCCCAGCTCCAGCAGCCGCGCGATCGCCAGCGCCGCGTCGTTGTACACGCAGAACCCGGACGCCGCGCCCGGCATCGCGTGGTGCAGCCCGCCCGCGAAGTTCACCGCGTGCAGCGCCTCCCCGCGCCACACCGCCTCCGCCGCCCCCACCGACTGCCCGGCGATCAGCGCGGACACCTCGTGCATCCCCGCGAAGGCCGGATCGTCCACCGTGCCGAGCCCGTACGACACGTCCGCCGCGTCCGGCTCCACCGACGCCGCCTTCACCGCGTCGATGTAGTCCTCCCGGTGCACGAGCCGCAGCGTCGACTCCCCCGCCGCCCGCGCCGCGACGACGTCCACCTCCCGGTCGAGCCCCAGGGCACCGACCAGACTCCGGGTCAGGGTGAGCCGGACCGGGTCCATCGGATGCTCCGGCCCGAAGTCATAGCCCGTTACTGCCTCGTCCCACATCAGCTGTGCGCGGCCGCTCATGCCCGCCACCGTATCGGTCCGGTTGAGCCTCGAACGACCGGGCGTACACGACCGTCACCAGCACCAACACCATCGGTACGAGCATCGCCCCGCGATAGCTCCAAGCGTCCCCGAGCGCCCCCACCAACGGTGAACCGATCAGGAAACCGACGTAGTTGAACACATTGAGCCGCGCCACCGCCGCGTCGGACGCCCCCGGACCGCCGCCCCTCTCCTCGGCCAGCCGCCCCGCCGCCGCGAACGTCTGCGGCACCAGCACGCACAAGCCCAGTCCCAGCAGCGTGAACCCGAGCATCCCCGACCAGGCCCCGGGCGCCCCCGCCACCACGGCGAACCCACCCGCCGCGACCACGGCCCCGCCCCGCACCACCGCCACGGCCCCGAACCGCCGCACCCCGAAGTCCCCCACCGCCCGCCCCACCAGCGTGGTCACCATGTACACGTTGTACGGCACGGTGGCGAGCTGCTCCGAACTCCCCAGTACGTCCTGGAGGTACTTGGCGCTCCAATTGGAAACGGTCGAGTCCCCGATGTACGCGAACGTCATCACCAGGCACAACGGCAACAGCACCTTGAGCCCGACGCCCGCACCCTCCACCCCTCGCGGCCCACCCGCCCCGGCGCCCTCCCCGTCGACGTACCACCGGCTCCCCACCAGCGCGAGCGGCAACAGCACCACCACGACCGGCAGGTACGACATCCACAACGCCAGGTCCCAGTACGCCCCCGCCCAGGCCAGCGAGGCCCCAAGGATCCCGCCCAGGCTGTACGCCGCGTGGAACCCCAGCATGATGCTGCGCCCGTACGCCCGCTGGAGACTCACGCCGAGCATGTTCATCGAGGCGTCCAGCGCCCCCACGGCGAGCCCGAAGAAGCCGAGCGCCACGGCCAGCGCCACCACTCCGTCCCCCGCGCCGACACCGAGCAGCGCCAGCAGCACCACCGGCTGGGACCACCGCAGCAGCCGGCTCGGCCGCACCCGCCGCACCAGGCGCCCGGTCACGACGCTCCCGACTCCCGCCAGGACGGGCACGGCGGCCAGGAAGACGGGCAGCAGCGCGTCGGAGACCCCGTACCGGTCCTGGACGGCCGGGATCCGCGTCACCAGCAGAGCGAAGGCGACGCCCTGGGCGAAGAAGCCGAACGCCAACGAGACCCTGCCGCGCCGCAGCACATCCGTCATGGCGGCGAGCGTAGAGCTCCCGCTTACCCGTGGGTAGATCCAGCCAGAGATGAATTCTGCTCAGCTTTACGGTGAGGTCGTCAGCAACCCCGCCAGCTCCTCCATGTCCTGGAAGAGCCGGGTGGCCTCGGCCAGCTTCCCGGCCGGCGTCATCGCCGTGAACCCGTACACGTCCATCCCGGCCGTGACGGCCGCCCGCACACCCAGCGGACTGTCCTCCACCACGACACACCGCTCCGGCGCGACCCCCATCCGCTCCGCCGCGTACAGGAACAGGTCCGGAGCGGGCTTCCCGCGCCCCACGTCCTGGGAGCTGAACACGCGCCCGTCGTCGAACCACCGGTCCAGTCCGGTCTTCCGATGCCCCACCCGAATCCGCTCGTGGCTCCCCGAGGACGCCACGCAGTACGGCACCCCGTCCACCGCCAGCTTCTCCAGCAGGCCGACGACCCCGGGCACGGCCTCGAGGTCCTCCTCGAACGCGGCGAAGACCCGCCCGTGGAACACGTCGTCGAAGTCCTCGGGCAGCTTTCGCCCCGTCCGCTCCAGTACGAGGTCGTGCACCCGGTGCATCGCGGCACCCATGTAGTCCCGCAGGGAGTCCTCGTACGACGTCGGGTGCCCCAGTTCGCTCAGATAGCCGGCCAGGAGCCGGTTCGAGATCGGCTCACTGTCGACGAGGACGCCGTCGTTGTCGAAGATAACCAGGTCGTAGCGCATACAGAGACACTAAAGCGCCCCGGAAACGCAGAAAACCCCGCACCGTTCCCGGTGCGGGGTTTCCTCGCAATAATT